>NZ_CP138947.1:0-2592940 GCF_047303415.1 Prochlorococcus sp. MIT 1201 | reverse complement strand
CAATCCAGACCTGACTCTGACTCAGCCATGCAGCAAAGCCTCTCCCCAAGAGCGCAAACGCTGCATTTCTGCAGGGGAACCAGTCGCTAACACAGGAAAGTCAGCCGTAGTCAAATCTTGCCCGGGATGAAGCTGAGCAGGATCTGCAGCCAACCATTGAATGGGGCAATTGAGCTCATTGAGGACTAACCAAGCCGCAGCAAGGTCCCAGATCTTCGGCGTAGCTTCTAAAGCAGCAACAGTTTGCCCCATGGCCACACTCACCAGATTAAGGCTGGCCACACCGAGGAGTCGGATTTTGCCGGGGAAAGGTTGATCAGGCCTGCGCTGCAGAACCCGAATGGAACGACTACAAAGTGAAACACAGGCACTCCCAGTCGAACGCGTTTTATTCGTTAGCCGCTTGCCATTACGCCAAACACCCTCACCTCGAATAGCCACAATTCTCTGGTTAAGGGAAGGAACATCCAGAAAAGCCTCCACTGGTCTTCCTCCCACAAAGCGAGCCATGGAAATAGCCCAATAAGGGATACCGGCTGCAAAATTCGTAGTGCCGTCCAAAGGATCAACCACCCAATAAGCCGGTGAATCAGGAACGCGTTTGGAACCTTCCTCACTCAACACACCCTCCTGTTCCGCAATCTGATCAAGCCCAGCGACGATGGATGCATCACTCCAACGATCACAAGAAGTAATCAATGAACCGTCAGGCTTGAAATCGGAAACGATATTGCCAAAGTCTTGACGTTGACGATCTGCAACTCGATCAAGGAGTTGATGAACTGCGCTCAGTTGCAAAGAACCAAGAGCTTCAGGCAAAGGCCCACTACTCATCACTCAGCTTGCAGGATGGAAGCCTTGCAGGCTGGAGTAAGCGGAGAAGGTTTGATAGGAATTGAGTCCGAGTCAAAGAGATCATCTTTAGGTTTCTTATTGGAAAGCTCTAAGGAATCACAAGCCGCAATCTGATCAAGGCCTGTACGGCGACTAAGCTCGATCATGCTTCGATTGTATTTCAGCATTGCATCTGCATAGAGAGTCTTGGCCTGTTTAAGATCACGCTGATTATTCACAACCTCTCTTTGCGTTGTCACTCCTGCCTGGAATCTCAAACGCGCCAATCGAAGTGATTCTCTTGAAGATAAAACTCCAATACTCGTTGTTTTAATATCTTGGCTAGAGGCAGCAAGATTAAAAAAACTTTGCTCAACTTCTAGGCGAACCTGATCACGCTTTGCTGCGAATTCAAACTCACTTTGCTGAGCCTTCTGTTTGTTCTGGCGATATTGAGCCCTTGCTCTCCCTCCATCAAAAATATTCCAGGTGAAGCCCAAACCAACTGTGTTACCAGACGTCCATGAATGTTGCGTCCAGTCGACAGAGTCATCAATAGTTAGCCCAGATTGACCCTCTCTTCGAATGGCTTGATAAGTATTAGTGAGCTTAATAACTGGCTGCACTGCGGCAAGAGCAGCATTGGCATTACTATTATTAATAGAGATATCAAGTATTAAGCTATCAAGTTCCTCACGAAAGGCATAAGCTGCAATAATACTCTCCTCAAGCGAGGGCTGCCAAATACCAATAATTTGAACAGGGTCAGCCGCTGTAGGAGTTACATCTTGGGGCAAGTCTAACAATTGAGCAAGAGTTCTACGTGCCGTATTCTGCTGAGCTAAGGCAAGAGTTAAAGACTGAGTATCGCGAGCAAGCTGAGTTTCCGCCTCGAGCACTTCAAGCTTGGTCGCGACCCCTGCCTGCAAGCGTGACTGAGCATCACGCAAACTCACGAGAGAAGAACGAACAGCATTTTGACCAATACCCACACCTTCATCAGCTCGCTGCAATTTAAAATAAAGATCTGCGGCATTTAAACGTAAGTCGCGAAGAGCAATCAGGTAAGTATCTCTCTGCTTTTCAAAACTATCTCTAGCTGATGCAATTTGAGGAGCTCTTGCAGGATCAATAAGATTCCAGTTCAAAGTGGCATCAAAACTTATAATCCATTCTTCCCCAAAAGTATATTCCTCAGTGGTTTGCTGATGATTCTCAGAGTTACTGCGCCCCTCATCCCCTGCGAAATTAACATTAGATTTAAGACTTAAAGTTGGATACCAGGCTGAAAGAGCAGCTAAAAGGTTTGACTTTGCTTGCTCTACCTGACTCGCTGCAGCTTTGAGGCTAGGACTATTGACTTCAGCTAATTGCTCTACTTCAGACAAGCTGAGAGGGCGAAGCTCCCTAATCCTCACCTCTGAAGTTTTATTTGGCAGCGCAAGACTTGGCGTGGCCCCAAGCGAAGAAAGAGTCTCAGGCAAACTAGTTGCTGCAGGCTTAACTGCTGAAGGGTCAACCCTCGGTCGAGATCCCTTGAGCTCAATTGCGCTAGGGAGAGTCGACTGATTGATTAAAGCTGAACCATCAGCCTCAGATTCTCGTGAGGCAGGCGCTTGATCAGTGCTGCTGCCATGCTGTTGAACCTCAAGTGACTGTTGAGCTCGAACACCAGTGCACCCTTGAGCCAATACGCCTGCAAGGAGAAAAAGTCTTGCGGTAATCAGACGCACAGCAATTTGAAAACTGCGGGGAGCTTAATGAATTTCCTCGCCATCTCCCATCGCAGCGGCCACGATGTCAGCCGCCCCATGCACGATACGTATCGAGATCTGCAGCTCCTCACTTAGCTGTTCCAGAGTCATGTCATCTAGAAACACAAGCTCACCCTGACGCAGCATCACTGAAGGGAGGAGTAACTGATCGCCAAGATCAAGAGCCTTCAATCCCACAAGCAAGTCATGACCAGTGAGCAAACCGGTTACAACCTGATCCTGCCCCCAATAAGGACTCGGTAGCCCATGTAACTCCACTGCCAAGCCTTCAACCGCATTGAGTCGTTCACAAGCAGAACCAAGAGCCTGTTCGACCAACCGACCCACCACCCAACTGCAACGCCTGGGCTGCCTTAACCGCTTGGGAAGAATGGCCGTGGCCTGGTCCAGAGCTTCCAAAAAAGAACGGATACTGCCAACGCCATTTTCTTGTTGTGGGAGATCCTCGTAGGTACAGCGAGGTGGGAGAGGCGCACCTGCAATCAGATACCACTCATCCGAAAGCCACGCAAAACGGGTTCCCATAACAGCCTGAAACTGATCCTGAAGAAGCTCCACCTGGCTAATCACACGATTTGCACAAGCAAAACCAACAGGCAACAATCCATCTCCTTCTGGACGGAAACGGGTCAATCCCACCGGCACCACCGCCACTGAAAGCACAGCAGGCCAATCACCCTTTCCAAAATCAGCAAGCTCACGCAGGGTGCGATCCAGAGCCAAACCGTCATTCAAGCCAGGGCAAACCACCACCTGGGCATGGACCTGAAGATCGCGCTCAGTGAACCACTGCAACTGCTCAAGCAGAAGTCCCGCGCGGGGATTTTTCAGTAACTGAGCCCTCAAGGATGGCTCAGTTGCATGGACAGAAACAAAAAGAGGTGAAAGGCGCTGTGCCTCGATCCTTTGCCAATCTGCCTCTTTAAGATTGGTAAGAGTCAGATAAGACCCATAGAGAAAACTGAGGCGATAATCATCGTCCTTGAGATAGAGGCTATTGCGTCGTCCAAGTGGCTGCTGATCAATGAAACAGAAAGGACAGTGGTTGTTGCACTGGCGAAGCCCATCAAATAAGGCTTCTGTAAAAGCCAAACCCAAACCATCATCAGAGTCTTTCTCAAGGTCCACTTGATGGAATGCCCCGGTTGCATCCCTGACTTCGAGATGAAGCTCCTCCTCAACGATCAGGTAGCGATAATCAATCAGATCCCTTGGTCGCACCCCATTAACACTTAAAAGTTGATCGCCGGGTTCAAAGCCCAATTGCTCTCCGATCGATCCCTTCTCAACCGATGCAACTACGGCAGGTCGTGGTTGGGGCGCCGCAGATTCAGTATCCAATGCTGACACCGCAACACCAGCGGAGGGCTCATTCCACACAAATGAGGAGGGCGGTTTGTTTTAGTTTGATCTGCCGCTCAACCACCAGGCGAGCACTAACACCCCAAACAACAAGCGATAGGCCACGAAGATCCAAGTGCTGTGCCTTTGAAGGTATTTGAGCAACCAATCAATCGCCAACCATGACACAAACGCCGCAGAAACGATTCCAACAAGCAGCGGCAAAACTCCTCCTAAGGAGAGCTCCGCAAAGGCATCTTTGAGTTCAACCAGACCGGCCAGAGTGATCGCAGGGATACCAAGTAGAAAACAAAAGCGCGCAGCATCTTGACGCTGCCAGCCATCAAATAGCGAGGCCGTCAGAGTGCTGCCCGAGCGCGACACACCCGGAATTAAGGCCAGCGCCTGAGCTAAGCCCACGACAAAGCCATCACGCCCCTTGACTAGATGCATTTGCTTCAGCCGCGGGCCGAAGCTCTCAGCCAATGCCAGCAGCAAAGCCATCACAATCGAAACCACTGCGATTGAAGGCAGACTGCGAATTGAAGAGGCCTCGTAACCAGGCCAGAAAAGCTTGATCGCCATACCCGCCAACAGAATCGGCATCGTCCCTATAGCAATCGCAAGACCAAGACGGGCATTCGGTTCACGCCACTGACCATGCTTAAACGCTAAAGCGATGCCCTTAAGGACCTCAGCAAGATCCCTCTTGAAATAAGCGATCACCGCCAAGATGCTGCCTAGTTGGATCACAGCTGTCGCAGAGACGCCGGGGTCACCCCAACCAACCAGCATGGGAACGACCTTCAAATGAGCTGTGCTGCTAATCGGCAAAAACTCCGTAAGACCTTGCACCACTCCCAGCACCAAGTTCCTCCAACAGGCGGCCAGCAGTTCAGAGGTCGCAGCCAGGAGAATCATCAAGGAAAACAGGGGACCCATGGAGGCTATTGCCCCCATGGATCCAATGCCAAAAGCAGCGTAATTCCAGAGAGTCTTATAAGGTTCAATGTCTTGACTGCATAGTGAGGGGGTGCTTTGTCCAGCGGCTTGATCAAAAAAAAACAGCCCGACAGCAGCACATTTGTACGGAATCAACCCCTGAGGAATCCTGTCGAATCGCAAACATCTGAAAAAGATTTCGACGCAAATTTTTCAGACCTTCAGCAATTGCAACTTTGGGCAGGTGCCCTGGTCGTGCTGCCTGTTTTTGTGCAGGCCCCCTGGGTACGCCTGAATCCATTATCAGCCTGCTTATTCACGCTGTTCCTGCTCGCTTTTGGCATTCCCCTTGCCCTCATCGGCCAACGGGGATGGGCGGTGGCTGGCGAGCTTTTGGTAGGGGTGAGCGGCAGCTGGCTCGCGGGATGCCTCTACTGGGGATGGCTGAGAACGCAGCCCTTGTGGCACTTACCCGTTGAATCTGTAGTGCTGCCTATTGCCCTGTTGGGGCTTTCGAGCCGCTGGAGATTGAGTTCAAGTTTCTATTTGGCCTCCCTCCTTGGAACAGCCTGCACTGATCTAATGATGGTCATGACCGGTGTCATGAATCAATGGCCTGTTGTGGTGATGGCTCCACTACAGCAAGCACCAAGATTGCTTCACGAAACTGCTAAGCAGCTTCTTCATCCCCTACCCCTTATCGCTCTGGTCTGTGCAGCAACGCTGATCGTGCTGCTGGCGCAAGCTATGCAGCAAAAAACCCATCTGGCTTCAGAATTTCGCAACACATGGGCTGTAGCCAGTGCAGTACTAGTGACAACGGTAATAATCGATGGACTTTTCCTGATTGCAGCCCTAATCAACCCAGGGCTGAGCGGCTTGATCTGAAACGAACTGCAAAAGCTGATCACAGTCCTGGGTTAAGTTCCTGTCCAAACTTGTAAAGTTGGTAGACCGGCATAGCCGGAAGACCTGTTCCGATCCACTGCGGAGTATTTGATGAAGCGCCTGGTGTCCTTGCTTACTGGGGTTCTGGTGATGACAGGCCTGCTAATGGCCCTGATATTTCCCCAGTCCGCCTACGCCAATGTCTCTGACGACAAACTCGGAGATAGAGGCGAGAAGGTGGACCTAAACAACTCATCAGTACGAGCCTTTAGGCAGTTCCCCGGCATGTTCCCAACCATCGCCGGAAAAATTGTTGTAGGCGGGCCTTATGCCAGCGTGAGTGATGCGTCATCAGTTCTTGATGGCTCACAAAAATCTGTTTTCGACAAGTACAAAGACAACTTCACTGTCACAGACCAAGAAATTGCTGTGAATGAAGGTTTCGATCGGATCAACGACGGTCAGTACAGATAAACGATTCCTCACTCAACAATCAGCTCAACCGCAAGCCGTCGGTACACCCGGCGGCTTTTTTGTAGGTTTCATGAGTCTCTCTAACCCATCCACGCCCATTCCTAAGGGTCCCTGGGATGTCGTGGTGATCGGCGCAGGGGCAGCAGGACTGATGACCTGCCTTGAGCTGCCTGCTCAGCTGAAGGTGCTTTTGCTAAACCGCAACACCAGCCGCCACTCCTCCAGCCGCTGGGCACAAGGTGGCATCGCCGCAGTAACAAGACCTAAAGACAGCGCAGAGAGTCATGCAGAAGACACTCTCAAAGCAGGCGCAGGCCTCTGTGATGCTGATGCTGTCAGCCAACTTGTAGAAGAAGCTCCCCACTGCGTTCAACGTCTCCAGAAGCTTGGGATGGCCTTTGACCGCGAAGGTGATGCGCTAGCCACCACCTTGGAGGCAGCCCACAGCCATCGAAGGGTGCTGCATGTGCAGGACCAAACAGGCCGCGCCTTGGTTGAAGCGCTGCAAGAGCAAGTGGAACGGCGCCCCAACCTCTTGCACCGGCGAGGGGTACGCGCCACCCAGCTTTGGATTGAGCACAATCGCTGCTACGGGGTACAAGTTCTCGACGGACCGCTGCTCCATTGGCTTTCGGCCAGAGCCGTAGTCCTGGCAACTGGTGGCGGTGGCCATCTGTTCGCAAACACCACCAATCCGGCTCAGGCCTGCGGAGAAGGCTTAGCCCTTGCCTGGCAAGCAGGCGCCACGATCGAGGATCTTGAATTCGTGCAGTTTCATCCCACTGCTCTGAAACTGGAAGGAGCTCCATGCTTTCTGATTTCAGAAGCAGTCAGAGGCGAAGGTGCCGTACTGGTTGATGCCCAGGGGCAAAGTCCTGTAAAGGAATTGAGCGCTGGTGATCTTGCTCCCCGCGACCAAGTCAGCCGATCCCTCATCCAAACCATGCATCAGCAAGGGGTCCAGCACCTTGGCCTAGATCTCACACCCATCCCTTCAGCGCAGGCCGAGATCCGTTTCCCCACCATCCTGGAACGCTGTCGGGAATTAGGTTTAGATCCACTCAACCAACCGATCCCGGTAGCCCCAGCAGCTCACTACTGGATGGGCGGAATCGCCACCAACCTTCAAGCCGCAACCAATCTTCCAGGGCTCTATGCGATTGGGGAAGTCGCCTGCACCGGAGTGCATGGAGCTAACCGACTCGCTGGCAACTCACTGATGGAATGCATGGTATTTGCCAGACAAATGGCCACAATCGAACTGGGCTCTTTGCCTCGTATGGGTGTTCATCAAAGAGATTCTTCCCCCGAGCCTTGCTATCAGCAACTCCATGGCACTGAAAGTGCCGAGTCTCTAACTCGCGCCATCGCAGATCTTCGAGAGCTTTGCTGGCGAAAGGCGGGTGTAGATCGCTCAGCAAAGGGAATGAAACAAAGCCTCGCGAGCATCCGTAAGGATCTACAGCACATTGGTGAACAGCCTTTGCTCAAGCTGTTAAGCCATCAGCCCAAAGAGATTTGCCATCGTCTCGATGACACGGCCAGAAGGGACCTCAACTTGCTACTGGACCTCAACCATCGCCAATTGACCAGCTCCTTACTGCTGGAAGCCTGTTTGTTCCGCCGCGAAAGTCGCGGCGGACATTTCAGAACTGATGCCCCTGAAGCAATGCCTCAGTGGAAACGCCATTCACGCCAAAAGCGAGGAGAAGACCTCTCCACACGGCCAGTGAGGTCCTAACTGGGCTGCTTCAGAACTGCCTCCCGCCCTGATAGCCACTCAGATCAGCAAGTTTATTGAGCGGTTTCACGCCGGATTCGAGCTCCCCGTTAATTTCCCAGGTAGGGAAGGCATCAATACCTTTGCGTTCACACAGATCTCTTTGGCTGTTCTGACCATCTAACGCACACTCAACGACCTGCAGTTGAGCGGCGCCCTCTTCACCAAACATCTCCTTCTGCTCGTGGCAATGAGGACACCAATAAGCGCTATAGAACACTGCACCAGTCTCTTTGAGATGTTCAGCCAAAGCCAGCGCAGATGGCGTACTCGTCGTCTTCACAACTGGGGGGACCCCTGGCCCACCTACACCAACGCCAGGACGACTCGGATCAACAACCGAAGACCAAATCAAACCTCCGAGCAACACTGCCAAGGCAAGTAGAACACCCCGAAAAATCAACTTTCCAGGGTCATCCCAACCTCCTCCAATCAACGACAAGAGCAACATGCCCATGGATAGGGCAGCAGAAAGAACGCAGAAGAAACAAAACGCATCGATCTTGAAAACCATCAACCCGATCAAAATCAGGCTGAACACGGCCATACCGCAAGAGAAGGCAAACAAACCCCACCATGTGCGGCGGGACAGGTCTGCTCGGTTCTCTGAAAGCCCTGGCAACAAGGGCACCACAGCCATCACCAAAATGGCGAGGTAGGCCAAAAAGCCCAGCAATGAAAGTGGGATCGATACGCCATCTCCCTGAAAAAGCGTTCCCCAGGCGCTGTTGAGAACTTTGTCGCAACCTTCATTCCCCCCAGGACAAGCGAGAGATCCAATCCATCCCCAGCGATGCAGAGTGATTGAACCTGTATCGATCAACCCAACGGTGGCAAGCACCGCCATCGCAATCCGAGGCCACTTCAACCCCTGATCCTGACGGCGGCGGCTGGTGAGGCGAGACGAACCCATTTCGGCTACACAGATCTAAGAATTGTGGCAGCCCTGGAAGAAGCCAGCCTCTCTTTAGGGTGGCGCCTAGCGGGAACTGCCTAGGCAGCCCAGAAATCAACCCTTTCCATGACCAAGCCTGAGTTGCGATCCGACATACCAATGAAGCCCACAGCCCACAAACAAGAAAAACCATCGGTGGCCTTTGCCCATTTGGGCTGTGAGAAAAATCGCGTTGACACCGAGCACATGCTGGGACTGCTTACAGAAGCGGGCTATAGCGTCAGCAGCGATGAAAACGATGCCGCCGTCGTGGTGGTCAACACCTGCAGCTTCATCCAGGACGCGAGGGAGGAATCCGTGCGGACGTTGATTGGTCTAGCAGAACAGGGCAAGGAACTGATCATCGCCGGATGCCTTGCCCAGCATTTTCAGGAGGAACTACTCGAGTCAATCCCAGAGGCAAAAGCAATCGTCGGCACCGGTGACTATCAGCACATCGTCGATGTGCTGAAGCGAGTAGAAGCGGGTGAACGGGTGAACCGTGTCAGCGCATTCCCCACCTTTGTTGGCGATGAGACTCTCCCCCGGCAGCGCACCACTGATCAGGCTGTGGCTTATCTGAAAGTGGCTGAGGGATGTGATTACCGCTGTGCCTTCTGCATCATCCCAAAGCTGCGTGGCGACCAGCGCAGCCGACCGGTGGAGTCGATTGTGGCAGAGGCGCACCAGCTGGCTGAGCAGGGGGTGCAGGAACTAATCCTGATCAGCCAAATCACAACCAACTACGGCCTTGACCTCTATGGCAAGCCCAAATTTGCAGAGCTGCTACAGGCGCTGGGGGAGGTAGACATCCCCTGGGTGAGGGTGCATTACGCCTACCCCACTGGCCTCACTCCAGAGGTGCTGGCGGCCTATCGGGAGGTGCCAAATGTGCTTCGCTATCTCGACCTTCCACTGCAGCACAGCCATCCAGAGGTGCTACGGGCTATGAACCGTCCCTGGCAAACGGATGTGAACGAACGACTCTTGGATCGGATTCGTGAGCAGCTACCAGACGCAGTCCTGCGTACCACGCTCATCGTCGGCTTCCCAGGGGAAACTGAAGATCACTTCAATCACCTCGCCGCCTTCATCGAACGGCAGCGTTTTGATCACGTTGGCGTATTCACCTTTTCTCCAGAAGATGGAACCGCCGCAGCCGATCTGCCAGACAGGGTAGACCCTTCCATCGCCGCAGCCCGCAAGGATCGATTGATGGCGCTTCAGCAACCCATCTCAGCGGAAAGGAACCAACGATGGGTTGGACGCACCATCGATGTGCTGATCGAGCAACACAACCCCGAAACCGGAGCGATGATTGGCCGCTGCGATCGTTTCGCTCCGGAGGTCGATGGCGAGGTGTTGGTACTGCCTAGTGAGAAAGGTCTTCAGGCCAGTCCAGGAACGATGGTTCCTGTCTTCATTACCGGCTCTGATGTCTATGACCTCACCGGCCAGCTGGTAGACACCAACGTCATGGCGGTCACAGCCCAGACGTCTAAGTGAGTCCATTCCCCTGTTTGCGAGCCCATCAACGCAACATCTTTCTGACAGCCTCTGGCATCAGTACAGCAGGCTCGTTCGCTGGAATGACTGCAAAAGGCTGGATCCTCATGGACGGCACCAACAATCCAATGTTGCTTGCCGCCCACTTCGCCGCCCTTTCCCTGCCAACCCTGCTGGTCAGTGGAGCAGCAGGTACCTGCACAGACCGATTCGGCTGTGAACGGGTTCTTGTGCAAGCCCAGTGGGGCCTTTTAGCAGCTGCGTTACTGGGAGCACTGGCCATTCCTCTGATGACAGGAACCGCGCTCGTGACAATGCTATTAACCAGCACGTTGCTTGTCGGGATCGCGAGTGCTTACGAACTCACTGCCCGCAATAAATACTGCGCCCTATTGATAGACGAGCCCAATCAACTGGCCGCCTATCTCTCTAGTTTTGCGGTTGTGTTCAACGTAGGCAAACTGCTTGGGCCTCCCATAGGAGGATGGTTACTGGTCATCACAGGACCTGCGGCTGCTCTCAGCATTGATGCCGCAAGTTACTTACTACCGATCGCCAGTCTCCTCTGGTTACTCGATCCAAACCGAAGCCAAGAACAACGCAGCGTTCCGGGTAAGCAATCAACAATGCTCTATGCATGGCACAACAGCAGCTCTTCGCTTCGACATGTGCTGGGCTTCACCGCAACACTCTGCTTGGTAGGTTTTTTCCACCCTGGTCTAGCCCCTCTAATCGCCGACCAGGTATTGGGTTCAGATCCAAGAGATCTTGGCGTGTTCACCAGCGTGCTTGCAGCAGGGAGCATTGCTGGGGGGGTGGTACTACAACGCAATAGCCAACGATTCTGTAGACGCCCATTTCTCACTCTGAGTGGGTTCGCTCTCATCACTGCCATCGCCCAATTGGGAATGGCTCAAACTGAAAACACGCCACTAGCATTCAGCCTCACAATGACCCTGCTGATTGGAGCTGGTACTGCAGGCCTATTGAGCAGCTGCAACATGATCACCCAAGTGGGGTCCCCTCAGGTCTTGCGTGGGCGCATGGCAGGGCTAAGTCAAATCGCCTTCCTTGGGGGAGGAGGGCTAAGTGGCCTTCTTGCCGCTCAGATGGTGATTTCAGCCGGCATATCCACGACCTTCGCCACCGCAGGTGGAATCGGACTTGGCCTAGCCCTCTGGGGGTTCTGGCAAAAAGGCAGAACCGTACTAGAGGAGGTCAGATCAGCTTGATGCCTTTAAGAACCTTGGTTAGTGCGAATGCCGCCACCAGGCCAACTGCGACGAACACCAAATAAAAAACGACGCCCATGTGCAACAAATCAGGTGAACACCATTAGATCAGAAATCGGGCCGGCACTTCCTCAAAGCGCCTAAGGTTTCAGCAATTCCCTATCCAACACTCGGAGAGGTTTCAGCCCCGAGTCGACCTTCCACATCTCTTCTCTGTCGCATAGATCTGCATGCGCACTCTCTTTATCTACCCTAAGTTCCCCAAAACATTCTGGAGCTACGAGAAGATCCTCGAGCTGGTGAACCGCAAGGTGCTACTTCCACCTCTCGGACTAGTCACCGTGGCAGCCCTGCTGCCTCAAGAATGGGAGATGAAGCTCGTTGATCTCAACGTCCGAGAACTCAGCGAAGCGGAGTGGCAATGGGCCGAGCTTGTTGTGATCTCCGGGATGATCGTTCAAAAAGACGACATGCAGCGGCAAATCGCTGAGGCCAAACGACGTGGTCTTTCAGTTGCTGTTGGAGGTCCATTCGCCAGCTCTACGCCAGAAGCTCCTGAAATCGGTCTAGCAGATTTCAAGGTGTTGGATGAAGGAGAGATCACCCTGCCAATGTTTGTAGAGGCCATTCAACGCGGTGACACCAGCGGCCGCTTCAGTGCTGAAGGAGACAAGCCAGATGTGACCTCAACTCCCATCCCTCGTTTCGACCTTCTAGAGCTGGATGCCTACGACTCCATGTCCGTTCAGTTCTCAAGGGGTTGTCCATTCAATTGCGAGTTCTGCGACATCATCGTGCTGTATGGGCGCAAACCACGTACGAAAACACCAGAGCAATTAATTGCCGAGCTTCAGTCGATTTACGACTTGGGCTGGCGACGCTCAATCTTTCTTGTTGATGACAACTTCATCGGCAATAAACGCAATGCCAAATTGTTGCTACCAGCCATTCGACTATGGCAGGAAGAAAAAGGCTATCCCTTTAGTTTCGCTACTGAAGCTTCTGTAGATCTCGCCGATGACGATGAGCTGATGCGAATGATGCACGAAGCGCGTTTCGAAAGTGTTTTCTTGGGGATTGAAACACCTGATGAGGCCAGTCTAGAAACAGCTAGAAAAATTCAAAACACACGTCATCCTCTCGATGAAGCTGTCGACAAAATCACCGCAAATGGGATCCGAGTGATGGCAGGCTTCATCATCGGATTTGATGGTGAAAAAAATGGAGCAGGAGATCGGATTGTTGATTTCGTAACCCGCACTGGCATCCCCGCCGCAATGATGGGAATGCTCCAGGCCTTGCCAAACACAGCCCTATGGCATCGACTAGAGAAAGAGGGTCGCCTGATTGAGGACAAGGATGCTGCCAAAGGAGTCAATCAAACCAATCTGCTGAACTTCCAGCCCACCAGACCCATCCGAGATATCGCCAACGAATACGTCGAGGCCTTCTGTGCTCTTTATGAGCCCAACGCCTATATGGATCGCGTCTACTCCTACTACCTAAAAATGGGGGCTCCTCGTTGGCAAGGAACGGCAACATTACCCAGCTGGATCGATCTTCGTGCTCTAGCCATTGTCATCTGGAGACAAGGCATCAAACGCAACACCCGCAGCCGTTTCTGGCGCTACATGCTGGGCATGGCACGAAACAATCCAGCCATGCTTGAACAGTTCTTAGTTGTATTGGCCCACAACGAACATTTCATGGAATACCGATCCATTGTGCAGCGAGAGATTCGCGAACAACTTGAATCAATTCCACCAGAGGAGCCCAGCCCACAAAAAACTTTGCAACCTGTCTGAATTGAACCTCAAAGCTCAATCTTGAACATAAGGCGTACCGCTGAAAAGACAGCTCTCAGCGCGTTGCAGTTCCCGCCCCAAATAAAGCGCATGATCAAGCTTGCTCAAGGGATATGGACCCTGCCCTTCTGTGAGCTGAATCCCTAGCTGCTTGGCAGTTCTTCCCCTGTAGACAGTCGCCGGGGAGAGTGTGCCTCCACGACAAGCAAGGACATCACCAGTCACAGGATCGGTAGCTCGGCCGCGCTCATCAATATCGTTCAGGTAATGCTCCACGACCAGTTCTGCAGCTGAAGCATCCACCCGTATCAAGAAATAGCCACTGGGATCAAGCGCAATAAAGCGCTGCGAAAGCTGATCATCTATGGCACTGATGGCATCAGACATCACTGGGAGGTCAATGGTTCTCTGGACTATTTCTTCAGCCTACAAATCAGAGCCTTGAATTACAAGCTAGAAGCATGGAATCTGCTCCTGAGAATCCTTAAGAAGCCAAAGATAACAATCAATCCACGCTCCTCTTCACCATTGGCCTGCTCATGCGCAAATTAAAATGCCCGCCTTCCAAGATCAGTTATAATTTCACCGCATAGGTTCATTACTTAAAACCTACGAAGTAGAGGCAAATTTATCAACACCTTAACTTTGGCAGCGAACCCAAGATCATGATACTGAATAATGCAGAAGTAAAGACATCATCACTCTTCCCACAAGGAAATGCTAACTACATTTTGGGCAAACATAAAGGCCAGTCCATAATCATAAACTTGGCAGCCCAAGTTTACATTTTGGATATCTCTTTGCAGTTCGCTCAATAACCCATGCATACATATCAGCACCATGCTCTTTTTCGATTCCTTCCGTGATCACCGCAATACTTGTCTTGGTATTCTCAAGGCTAAGATGCCCCCATCCAAACCAAGAACAAGTTGCATCTATCCAACCAATATCTCGACCTAGATTAATCATCTCAGTGTCTATGGTGATCTCAGTTGAGTTTTCTTTATTCTCTTCGACTTGAAGCTCAGGCCTAGCATCCACAGGCAGAGCAGTGAGAATCAGTTGCAACAACAACAGCGAACGTATCATCGAACAGAAGACCATCGTAGGCGCCCTAAGTATTCTAGCTTAACAACATCTATGAAGATCGATTAACAAAAATTGGGCTCAAGCAATCGCAATTAGGGATGGGCCAGATCAATGGAGCATGAGTGATAGTTATTCCACAATTAACTGAGGGGTAAGCTCAACCCGAAACGGCAAATCAGCATTCACCGCCTCAATCTCCTCAAGCATTAGAGGATTGACCTTACTCAGCCAGCCACGAATCAAAGCATCCATACGCGGTTCATACCAACGATGCAAGCAGGCATGGGGCTTCGCCACAAAGCCCCTACGGCGCTTGTGTTGACCTCCTGCGCCAGGGTCAAAATTCTCTAAGCCATGTTCCAGCGCCCAGGCAATCGGCGCGTAATAACAAACCTCGAAATGAAGGCAATCGATCTCCTCCTTGCTGCCCCAATAACGCCCCCACAACATTCGTCCATCCTGTATACAAAGAGACATCGCTACAGGCTCTCGAGGGCTCTCACGATGGGCACTAAACAACACCACCTGATCTCTGAGAGACGAATCTGCCAAGGCCTCAAAAAACGCTTCAGAGAGATACTTGCTTCCCCATGGTCCCCAACGAGCGCAATGCTGCTCATAAAAGCCATGCATGCACCTCAACAGCTGCACATCAAGTTCTGCTCCTGTCAACGCTGAAACCTTGAGCCCCGCCTGCTGGACAGCCTTGCGTTCACGCTTGATATTGCGCCGCTGGTTGGCATTGAAGCTATTGAGATAGGCAGAGAAATCAGACTGCCCTTCCGCTGACCAAAGGCTCTGCTGGTTCAACCAAGTGGCACAGCCAGCAGCTTCCGCCAAAGGCCGCCACTGAGGATCTACATAAAGAAAGTTGCAGCTGAGAATCTGGTTGCGACGCGCAAAAACATCGATGGTCTTCAGCATCAGAACTGTCAACTCTGCCTCGTCCTCCCCTGGCGCCATATAGAAGCGATAGCCCTGCACAGGACTCACAGGACTCATCCCCAGCAGTTTTGGGTAATACCCCAAACCAAGATCACCTGCCAGGCGAGCAAATGCCTGATCAAAAACAAATTCGCCATAGCTATGCCCCTTGAGATAAAGAGGGGCAACCGCTACAGGCGTATCGCCTCGCCACAGGGCTAAGTGCAGTGGCTGCCAACCATGTTTGGCGGAAATGCTGCTTGAGTCTTCAAGAGCAGCAAGCCACCGCCAGCGAAAGAAAGGAATTGCCTGATCACCAACCAGGCTTTCCCAATGATGCAATGGGATCTCGTGAATGGAGCGGTGCCAGCGGACTGAGAGGTTGGCGATTTGAAACGCGCCTTAAGCACAGACTGAAACGACCATAACCAGCGGCCAGAGAGAAAGAGGATGAGTATGTTCAGCATTCGTAACTATGGAGTTTTTACCGTTGCATCAATGTTGTGATCCCAATAGCTAAGCAGCATGGAAGGCTACTGCTGCAATGACACCGAGGACAACCACAGCTGTGGGGAAGATTGCCGCTACTCCATCAACAGCAATATGGTGCAGCCAAATTAGAGTTTTTGGATCACAACTCTCTACAGCAGAAAAGCCTTTTGCTCACAAAAGAACTAAGGATGGATATGCTTGAATTTTAGCGATGCATGTCATGAACCATTCTTCTGACTTCAGGCAATGACTGATAAGCAATTAATAGTACAATCTATGAGCAATAATTTTTTGTCGCAAGCAAGAAGATTTGAGCAATTGAAGTTGAAATATTAGTCCGTTAAACTCAATAGTTTAGCCCTAACCAAATCCCTTTCAACGCGCTTCCGCTCGTAACGCAGCAGTAGTTCATTACCACTCAAGGGCTCAACGGTTTGCAAATGCCAAGCCTCAGCGTCGCCAAGATCATCTGGCAAACCACCGCCTTCAAAGGGAACCCATGCATGCATACCACCAAGCAATTTTGGTGTGAGGGTGAGTTGCAACTCATCGACAACATCAGCCTGCAATAGCGATGCGGCCAGCTGAGCTCCACCCAACAAAACAAGTCGAGACAATCCAAACTCAGCTAAACGATTGAGCGCCTGAGGCCAATCTTGCTCAAACAACACCTGACGCTCGTAACCAACAGGAAGCAAAGGATCTTTCGATCCCTCTGCTGAATGCAAATGGGGGCTCAACAGCCAACGCTCAATCGGCTGTTGAAAGAAAGGCACCTCTGCTGCATACCACTGCTGACGACTAACAACCACCGCCGTGGGCTGCGCACTATGCCCGGCAGACTTGCGCTGGTTCAGCAAGTCCTGATCACGAATCAAACATGTGCTGCGATGAGCACGTAACGTTCCCGCACCGAGCAAGGTCCCATCAGCCCAAGCCAAAGCCTCTTCTAAAACCCGTCGATCACCAACTCCTCCTAATTGGGCCGGCCCACCAATCGCAGGTGCCAGCCGGCCATCCAAGCTAATCGCTAGGACAAGACGAAGCCAAAACTGGTTTTGCAAATGCTTGGCTAGTGAGCCGCCATAGCATGCAATACCTCAGGGATCGCTTCAAGCCTTGGGGTTTCCGCATAGACCTCAGCTGCATTATTAGGGCTTTCCTGCAACCGCACCTTGTGCAGGTGGGCTCCGATGGCTCGGATCGGTTTGGCTAAACAATCAGAAATGTACAAGGCAATATTCTCTGCCGTTGGTACACAGTTAGCGAAATGAGGAATGTCTTTATTTAAGAAGGTGTGGTCAAAAGGTTCAACAACAATGTCATTCACAAGGCTTTGCAAAGCACCTAGATCACAAACCATACCTGTTCTTGGATCAATTTCTCCGCGCACGGTGACATCCACAAAATAATTATGACCATGCCCATGAGGCCGCGCGCATTTGCCATAAATACGTTCGTTTTCCTCCTGACTCAGTTCGACCCTGGCAAGCCGATGGGCAGCCGCAAAATGGGTACGGATTGTTAGATAGGCATCCATGGCATCTCCGTGATAATCAGCCCAGAGGTTTTCTTGTTCGTAAAGCCTAATCGCCACGATTGGCAGATGAGAAATTAAACGAGTCCAGATGATTTTTAGCAGAGCCTCCGTGGTCGGCAGGCACCCCTCTGGCCTAGCAAGATCAAATTCCGGCCAAACATCGTTAAGGAAGCGAAAGTCAAGCTGATCGGTCACCTCAGAACGGATGGCGTGCTTCACCTCAGAAAGGTTCAACACCATGCCATCGACATTAAGCCCGCCAGCCATGGCGACGATCAGCTCATAATTGTGACCATGCCCAGCAGGCAAAGCACAAAGTCCAAAACGAGCTGCATTGTCATCGCTTGACAGTTCCGGTAAGTAATAGCGATGGCTAGCACTGAAACTAGCTTTGCGAGTGATCACACAGCCGCGGCCATGACCATGGCGTTCCAAATCGGGGACGTCAGTCATCGCTCTCTCCGACTAGAAGTAATCCTAGAGATCTATAGACATTTGCGAACCAATGAACGAAAGCCCAGCCCCTCATCCTCTCAAGCAAAGGCTTGGCGGTCGCAACCTCTATTTGGTGGGAATGATGGCCAGTGGCAAGAGCAGCACAGGCAGGCCTCTCGCCGAACAACTCAGCTATGGGTTTGTGGATACAGATGCCGTCATCGAACAACTTGCTGGCCAACCAATCCCGAAGATCTTTAGCGAAGAAGGAGAAGAAGGATTTCGAGCAATGGAGTCTCAAGTACTCAATGCCATTGGCCAACGCCATTCTCTTGTTGTTGCTACTGGCGGGGGGATGGTGAGTAAGCCAGAAAACTGGGGGATCTTGCATCAGGGCATCGTGATCTGGCTAAACCCTGGCCGAGAAGAACTACTCAGACGTTTACATGCCGATAGCGGCAATCGGCCATTACTACAAACAGAAGATCCAGAAGCAGCCTTCGACTGTTTATTTGCCGAACGCCTACCGCTTTATGCCGAAGCAGACTTAAATGTGGAAGTGGGAGTAGAGGAACCAGACGGGATTGCGCTAAAGATTATTGAGTTCCTGCCGCAGCTGTTATCGCCCCCTGTACAAATGAATGGTTAAAGCAATATTTTGTCAATACTAAAAGACTAAACCATTTAAGTCAGGAGGGTTGGCCTGATAGCTAATACCAATCAAAACAGACGATCCATCCTTAACTTGACAAGAAACTAAAATCCTAAAGGACTTGAAGATAGTATATGTCAAGCATCATATAGGGATGCATTTTACCAACACATCTAAATCAGTTGACCAGGTAGACATTACTGTCTCTCCTAGTTACCAAAAAACAACCGTAAACACAAGCAAAGAACAATAGCTAGGCGCACATCCCATCGGAGATCTAGTCAATACAAACAGGCGAAAATAATGGAATCTAATTAAAGCAGAATAGTCCAGAGCACAAGACTCAAGCATTGCAGCCTGAAAGAATCATCAAGAAGAGAGACGACTATTTCCGAGGACAGATAGACATATCAATCGATAGATTGCGTATTCAGCGCGACTTGGCCTCAGGTGTATCAGAGTGAGAATCAGCCTCCTTTCTCAAGCTAAATACACAAAGTCAAACAAATGCAACTAAACCAGCGGCAGTCAACAATACAACCAGGAGAAGGAATGAGGAAATCAACATAACTTCTAATGAATCACTAGTAGTGGTTCATTAGAAGTTATGACTGATCAAGATATGATAAATAGCGTTTTCTAATTGACAAGAGGCGGCTAGAAGAAGTGTGATCTCAAATAGAGGCGATTATGCGACAGATTCAGCCGGCTGGATTGAAACATAAACTTTATTGCAGCGAAGATTATCTACTACAGGCACAAACCATAAAGGGCACCAGAAGCGTAATCCGACTTTACAGAAAGTACATTCAAGCGAGAAAATAGCAGCCCGAGAGGCAGTAAATCAGCATCCAAGACGATGCTGGCAGGGCGGGCCCTAGGACGCACCTCCAACAAAACAACGTGGTTAGGTAAATATACCTAAGTGCGTTGTTTTGTTGGGTTGGGGCTCCAAAAAAACAACGTGGTTCGAATTAGCGCCGAGTTAAAAAAAGACAAAAAGGACGCGACAGGAAAGGCAACATACTCAACATGAGACATGGTCAAATAATAACTAGCAATATTTTATTAAGGAGAATACTACTGAACTGGAGACCCTCCTCAAGCAAGGCTTGGAATGAAAAGCCCAAACAGAAATGGCATTCGCATGCATATATAACATTAGCACTAGGCATCCTAAATGTAATCAAAAGCCAATTTCGGGCACAAGAGGGATTTAAATAAATAAGATAAGATCTTTAGCAAAATTCAACTAAGCATACATAGCATGCCAAAGCATAAAGCAAATAAATTGAACTCCTATATGTTAAGGCTTATTCCATAATGGCGATATAGAGTGATATATCAATCAAAAAGTGACGTCGAGAACCTTAACTGAAAACCCTAAAGGAGGACATCAATAAGTTAACCCAAAGAAGGCAAATCTAGGCATTCTCAGATGTCCCTTCCAGACAATACGCACTGGAGGCGGACGAGTGGTGGCCGAGGTAAGTAGTTCAAAAATACTCCATTTGAACGAGTCGTTCAAATGCGCTAGGGTCCGCACAGTGGAGCACCTTAATGACTGATCCAGCGATCGACTTCAAAGCCATCTCGCCAGACAGGCACAGTGCAGGATCCGAGTCAATCGTCCTTCCAGAGACTCTGACGGAAGGGTTAAACGATGTTCAGATAGGCATCATGAGAGATACGGTTCATGCTGTCAATATCAATTCAAGGATTGCAGCAGAGCTAGTTCGAAGCACTGCAGCTGAGCTCCATCGGCTTAAATGTGTTCTTAAGAAGCAACAGCAATGGACAAGGTTCAGAGAATCTGGCATCATTCCAATGACTGCAGGCCAGATTAGAGACCTAACTTCGGCATGGGAGTCATGGCTAAAGAATACCGATGTGACTGACCAAGAGCTGGTTGGTACAAGCATGAGAACGCTAGCAGCAATTGGGAAAGCTGATCCTGGGACGCGAAAAGATGCAGTAGGCAAAATAAAACGAGGTGAAAAGGTTACAGAGAAAGAGGTCAGCGATAAAGCCATTGAGGAGTTGGTTAAAGGTAATAAGGAGTGGGAAATAACCACATCAATGAAAAGGACAGACCTAATGAAAGTATGTAAAGCGCTACGAGATGAGAATAAAAAGCTAAAAATTAAGATCAAAGAAATGCAAACCGTTACAATTTAAGGAAAACATGATGCCAAATACTCCTACGATTCAAGCTGCTCTTCACGAACTAAATAAACAGATGAACGATCATTGCTTAAAGGATATTATAATAAATGGTAACATTGGACTATTGAGAGATGGGAATCCAATGGAATATACAGAGAAGGAGTGGAATGCAATTATGGACTATCTGAAGGAGAATATCAATATTGAGATTATCGCTCGGGTCAATTAGAGAAGCATATGGCATAATTTTAGATTTATTGATGCATTGCAGGAGATTGGATTTATAGTGATAAAATTGTATGCGTCTAGACCAAACAAGGGCAACTCCTCCACAAAGAGCAAATTAAGAAACAATATGAAGGCATAGATGATAAATTTTACACCAATATAAACAAACATCTATATGTTAGATCAAATTGGAAATTTAATATTAGGCAAAAGTTAATTATTGGCAAATTCATTATTTTTTTCTATTTATAATCTGGTCTATTCGTTCACTAAGTCTCGACTAGTTGTTGTGTTGGCTAAAAAGTAGATGGCTAATATAGCTAAATCCATAGAAGAATCCATTATAGCAATTAAGAATCATAAAGTTGACATTAAGCCAACAAAGTCTAGATGTACTTTAATGTAAATATTCGTTTTTTGTTGTTAATCCAGATAAATATATTTGAGCAAGTAAGTATTTTAGAGTTTGTAAATGGCTATAATAATCAATGAATAAGAGCCAAAGCTTTGGAGATATTAGCTGTTTGTTCATAAAAATTTCTAGACTACAGTATTTTTGTGATAGATTGAAAAGTCACATGATAAATTTACAGTAGATTAGGTGATTTTACTATGCATTTTATTTCTATACAATCACAAGGAAGATACTATCGCGGAAAATAGATTCTTTAGAGATGAAGAAGTATAAATATAGTCATCTAGATTATCAAAAGATATCAGATCTATAATGATTGCACCTGTCTGATGGTGCTCTCCTAAAAGCATATGAGCGCTGATAAATAAGGCTATAATTCTTTTAAAGGCTAGACATCATGCTGCCACTGCCCATCTTTTTTGATCTGCCTCCTATATATCTTCAATATCTATTAGCAGCCTCAGTTATAGCTTTAGGGATGCTGATTTCCAGTATATTATATATGAAGACTAAAGATCGACTATGAATAGTAATCTGCAAAGAGATCCTTCTCTCATAAGAAGTTTCTATTGTGAAGATAAATATAAAAGCTATGTATAAATGTACACATTTAGTTAAAAAACGGGATTTAGTGCCCATTACTGAAACTCTTTATACAAGTTTTAAACATTTAGGCAATCCCTTTATGTCTCTTATGAGCTTGTGGAAATGGTCGTCACAAGTTTGATGGTTAATCAATATTTAATGCTATCTAATTTTCATAAGACTGGAGAAGTATATATTGAAGTTGTATAGAGTGCAGAGTAAAGCAATAATTTCTATTGGTTTTGATATTATTAATCATTTGCTGTCTTGAAATACATGAACATTCGTTTCGATTAAAAGCTTACCATAGGGATTGCATACAAATTAATCGATACAATAAATTCAAAATTGATGGCCTAAGAGCCGATCTCTATAGGAATACATCAATAGCTTCGTACTCATCAACTCACGTCTATCTGAAACAACTAATGGTCTTAACAAAGGATGGTACTCTGTCAAGTTGTGTGATCCCTACCAACTGTGTTCTTATCGAATGGAAGTTTGATAATGTAAAGAAGTCGTACGATAAGCTTATTGACATTGCAGAATCCCTGCCAAGGGTAAAAGTAGTAGAAAGAACAGAAGATTATTGGCATGGTGTTGTACGCAGCCTAATCTTTAGGTTTTCAGATGATCTTGAGATCCTAAAAATACCAACTAAAGGAATTATTCAAGTGAGATCTGCTTCTAGACTAGGACTTGGAGATCTAGGTGTTAATAGAAACAGAATTAAAAACCTTTACTCGCAATTATAACTGGATAGAGACATAAATTGCAACTCTAAATGCCCCTTACACAAAAGATCCTCGATCCTAATAGTTATATATAATTATCGCAAACCTCTCCTAGGCTATCCATAATAGTCGTCAGATGTTCATGCCATTATTAGCAGAATATGACATCTAATGTTTATAAAAAGAAGACTTTTGTATACAAAGTAGTTCTTATTACTTAGATTTAAAAATTTACTAGAATCTAGTGCTCATTTTTACCAAATTCCTTGACCATTACTTTTCTACCATTCCTTCATTGATAATCCTGAACCAGATCCTTGTGCATCTTTAAGTGATTTCCATCTCTCCTGGCATTCAAACAAAGTCCATTCTCGTATAGCATCTTTTCGATCTAGACTTGACAACTCATTACTCATGACATCTGAAGACTGCTTAATCTCTGACTTAGTTTCTTCTGGATTAGGATTGGTCTAATCCAACTTTTTATAGCCTATTAAGCTATAAAGATTAAGGTCAAGGACTATCTCTTATCAACTTACATATAAAAAAATGTAGAAATTACTGATTTATATTCAAATCGCTTCTATGCCAATTTTCTATATTGGATTAGCAAAACACACTTAAATATTGGCGGCAAAGGCATTATCGGGCGTAAGTAAAATGTAATCAATATAAAAATCACTTGCTACATATATTTCTTCAAGTACTCTTCAAGATGCCCAGCAAATATCCTGACTGATAGCTTATAAAAAAAGAATTTCTAATTCTAAGATAAAATTAGAAATTGAAATAGCAAATAACTTGAAAATCTAATCATTATTAAAGGCATTTTGAACAGCCCTGTAGAGATATATCTTTTTATTTTAGCTTACAAGTGAATCCTTCACCCACTCAGTGTATGCTATGCGCAGATCATCAGTCGTAATCGAAAAACCAGCTGCCTTAGCGATAGATACTAGGTCAGCATTTTCTGTCTTAACTTGATCTTGCAGAGTTTTATCTTGTTTGACTTTAGCCACAAATGCTTTCAGTTGCTCATAGGACATTGAATCTGTGCAGGTTTCAATAAACTAGCAGCTCGGCAAGTATAAAGATACATTCTTAATTAATCAAGATGGTAAGAGAATATGTATTCAAAACCTAGATTTAGCGAGCATATTTTTATTTCAAAGACTTAGTACTTTTGTTCCAGTCAAAAGCCTCCTCTTGCTATTGCCTTGCTCTTTTTTTAAATCCTTCAATCTCATGCCCATGACTACAGCTTATTGCTTTGAAGAAAATGTTGAGTCTATCAGAATTTGCAATATAGATCGATTCTCACCAGTTTCTGAAAGTAAGCCTGTCAAAATTCGAACAATTATACTCAATTAGGCATCAGATGCTATATATTTACTATCTTATTCTATTAATTGCGAGATTTCAAGAACTATTTATTCTATAGGCGACAGCTTTATAGTTTCTCTAATGATGACCTGGCTATTTTTACTATAAAGTTTTAAGTAATAGAAGAAATCATTCAAAAAATCTCTGCATGACTAGATTGTTCTATTGAATGGCATTCAACCCTTGACTAAGACCTAGAATAGATAAGAACAATCATGCCTACGATGTTCTCAGATTTTTTTAGTCAGACAAATCTTATGACGATGGCTTGCAATGCACTTCTAACACTCATCATAGGATTTATGATCATCACAGGTCAACAAAAGACACACTAGCTATTCAAAGTAAAATTTGAAAAAAAGGTAATGAGGAGTATATTCGACTAAACTAATCGAATAAATGCACAAATGGCTAGATCACTTAATTAGTATATAGAGGGTTTATCGATAAAATCAGTGACAAGCGTAATGAAGACAAGTTTATATTAAGACATGCTAAAAATTGAGATGTTCATTTGAACCAGATGTAATTATCCCAAGATAAGTTGTGACTCTTGAATAACAGGCCTTCTCAAGATTTCGAATAATAAAACTAAAAAGCTCAGCTTGTAGGTATACGGTTACCATAGATCATTATTAGGGCATTCTATGCCTCTTTCACTAGAATACTTAGCCAAATTCACACTTTTAATCTAAAAACCAAACCCTAAATCAGTTGTTGAAGGAGAATTTTTAGAAATAAGTGGTGGCTTTACTGATTCAGGAAAGCATAAAACTGCTTGTGACCCTGCCAAGCAACCGATCAAAAAGATGCCGAAAACCTGTACAAGCTTCATAGCTTAAGGATTGAGCTTCCCAATAATAAGCACTATCCAATGCATTGCCAATATCATCATGCAAAAATGTCTAAACCCAATTATTGCTAGAATTGGATGCCCTAATCTATCCATTTAGATTGCCCTAGACTACATATCTTTCATCTATAAAGTGATTATGAATCAGCTTAAAGTCCCATATTTCTAATCATCTTAGCCCTAACTGTGACTCTTTCTGTTAAATGCGGTATTTTTTCTAGCAATTAAGATTAAATAGGCCAATTATTTACCAACTCTAACAAGGTTCTTGTCCTGAGAGCTAAAATATTTAACACCGCTAAGCCTTCAGTAGATGTCCTAGAATACTGATGAGTGATTGATTTGACAAAAGTATAATCTAAGCCACCCATTCGCTAGCTCATGCAACAGCCCTGGCGCAGCTATTAGGTATAAATACTTATTGATAGGACTGTCTTGCCGCCATGCCCTAGGCATCGGCAACCCTCTTCTAGGGTTTTGCATAAGTCCTTTCGCAACTGGGGCTATAGCGATAAATGCGACTTACTGAGAGGCAAGATGTCATGAGTAGTCAATTAAGCCATCGTCAAATTAAAAAATTAGGCCCGGCAAGGACGCATAGCGCTTCGCTAGATTGAAAATAATCGCAATAATTAGTGAATGAATTTGCAACGAAAAGGCAAGTCTCACATTGATTCCTGCAGCGGCAATCAATACGTCAGATGTGTTGGCCAAAAAATTCTCAATGGTAGTAAAATTACTGGGCCATAGTTTTTGCAAGAGGCAAGTCTAAACACCAAATCATGCAAAATATATAGCGCCAAGCGAGAAACGAGCAGGCCTTAAATCAGATCGCCATTGCCTTTTAAAGGTTGCCAATAGGAATGGCTTTAAAGCACAAATGGCTTAGAATCTATTCATACTTGCCTATAAAAGAAAAACCTTATAAAGGGGAATATTAAAGAATCCTAATGGTTGTTTCATTGAATCATGGTCAAATGCATTCTCTATGCAGGCATCACATAAGAGTCAAGCAAGTGATGATTTGATTGCTTCACCCTTCTAAGCTGACAATTTAGCTTTCCCTTTACTTTGTAGAGATTTTTCGAGACCTTCGAGATCCTCATTCGTAATTTTGGTCTGCATTGGACAATGCTTTGGGCCACACATTGAACAAAACTCAGCTTGCTTATAAATATCAGCTGGCAAAGTTTCATCGTGATACTGCTTAGCTCGCTCTGGATCCAGTGAAAGCTCAAACTGTTTGTTCCAATCAAAGTTGTACCTTGCTCGACTTAATTCATCATCGCGATCTCTAGCCCCCGGACGGTGACGAGCGATGTCAGCGGCATGCGCTGCAATTTTGTAGGCAATCAAGCCCTCACGAACATCCTCAGGGTTTGGCAGACCCAAATGCTCCTTCGGGGTCACATAACAAAGCATCGCTGTTCCATACCAGCCTGCCATCGCCGCACCGATGGCACTCGTGATGTGGTCATAACCCGGTGCGATATCTGTCACCAAAGGGCCAAGCACATAAAAGGGCGCCTCATTGCACTCTTCCATCTGCTTGCGCACATTGAATTCGATCTGATCCATTGGTACATGACCAGGACCCTCGACCATCACCTGCACGTCATGTGCCCAAGCTCTCTTGGTCAATTCTCCAAGGGTCTTCAACTCGGCAAGTTGAGCTTCATCAGAAGCATCGTGTTGACAACCAGGGCGGAGAGAATCCCCAAGTGAAAAACTGCAGTCGTAGCGCTTGAAGATCTCGCAGATGTCGTCAAAGCGGGTGAAAAGAGGGTTCTGTCTGTGGTGATAAAGCATCCATTGAGCAAGAATTCCACCCCCGCGACTGACGATGCCTGTCAGGCGTCCCTTCACCAGTGGAAGGTGCTCAATCAACAAACCGGCGTGAATGGTTTGATAGTCGACACCCTGCTGACAATGCTTCTCAATGATGTTTAGGAAGTCATCTTCGTCGAGCTTCTCAATCGAGCCATGCACGCTTTCCAACGCCTGATAGACAGGCACAGTGCCGATCGGCACGGGTGAAGCATTAATGATCGCCGTGCGCACCTCATCAAGATTGACCCCTCCAGTGGACAGATCCATCACGGTGTCTGCGCCATATTTAACTGCCAGCTCGAGCTTCTTGAGCTCTTCAGCTACATCACTGGCGTTAGGTGAGGCGCCAATGTTTGCATTCACCTTGCAGCTGGAGGCGATACCAATCGCCATCGGCTCTAAATTTGCATGATTGATGTTGGCAGGAATAATCATCCTGCCCCGGGCCACCTCCTCCATGACAAGCGATTCAGGCAAGTTTTCACGCTTGGCCACGTAGTCCATCTCTTGAGTGACAACGCCCTGTCGAGCGAAATGCAATTGCGAGACATTGGCCTGACCCTTACGGGCAGCCACCCAAGAGGAGCGCATGATCAAAAGGCGAAATGGATACCAGGGTTTGGCGAAAAACCAATGATCACGCCTTTCACTTCCCTGCGCCGGCACAACCCGTATCAGGTTCGGAGGGTGTGATCTCAGCCACTCAGAGATTGCTGAGTGGCACCCCTAGTGTTTTGCAAAACCTAGCAGTGGTTTTTGATCCGAACCGCAATCCATTCCGCTAAACGTGCAAAACCGCATGGATCTTGTCCTGCAGCGCTTAAAGGTCCAACTGTGATACAGGCATGGCTGTGTTCAACATGAAGTCAGTGCTCCTGCTCATCGGTTTGGGTGCTGTGAAGTGCTGCAAGCAGCTTGCTGCGTCGGCGGCGGCGGCCCACAGCCCCGCTGATAATTAGGCCAGCACCCACCAAAACTGCTGGCATTGACTGCAATCGATCGCTGCCCTGCCGATGCATCAAACAGAGCATGGCCAAGACGATCAGCAGAGGAGCTGCAAGGGATAGCAAGGGATAGCCAAGACGCTTCATGTCCTCTCCAAAGCCAGCCTTGAACGCTCATCCATCCAAGCCAATAGGGTCGCGGTCAGCACCCGAATACCAACTCCAAGGCTGCTCTCCTCTAGGCAGAATTGACCATTGTGTAAAGGCGCGCACCCATTAGGACCGCTAACCCCTAATCGGAACATTGTTCCGCGGACCTTTTGCAGTAGTTCTGCAAAGTCTTCAGCACCAAGAGAGGGTTGTTCAAGCCGCAACACACGCTCTTTTCCTATCTGAGAAATAGCACAACTTTCCAAGAGGTCTGTGAGTTCAGGATCGTTGTAAACAGGCGGCGTAATGCTGCGATAGCGCACGATCGCCTCTGCCCCAAAACTTCCACAGATAGCCTGAACAATCTGCTCGATCCAAGCTGGGAGCTTGTCAAAAACAGCCCCGTCCAAACAGCGGACCGTCCCCAGCAGCTGCACTCGATCTGCAATCACATTGAAAGCCTGACCACCTTCGATCTTCCCGAAACTCACCACCACAGGATGCAAGGCATCCAAGCGACGACTAATCGCCTCCTGCAGTCCACAAACAACTCGAGCGGCAATCCAAATGGCATCCATAGCCTGATGAGGCCTTGCACCGTGGCCTCCTTCACCGATCACTTCGATATCCAGCTCTCCCGCCGCAGCCGTCAAGCACCCACTGCGTACACCGATACTTCCAGTCGGCAATTCCGGACAAACATGAACCCCAAACAGGGCCTCGAGGCCATCGGTCGCGCCGTCCATACGCATCCAACGAGCCCCTTCGCACAATTCTTCTGCCGGTTGAAACAACAGCCTTACGCCTATTGGCATCGACTCCTCTTCGGCCAAAACCCTTGCAACCCCAAGGCCAATGCAGGTATGCAGATCATGGCCACAGGCATGCATCACCCCCTCACGCCGTGAGGCATAAACAAGCCCTGTGCGCTCTTCCACTGGCAGAGCATCCATATCCACCCGTAGGCCCACAAACGGACCACCAATTGGCCCCAACTCCGCCAACACACCTGTGCGCCCCACCCCCTCAGACACCCGCCAACCATCCCCCCGCAACTGACCTGCTACAAGGACTGCCGTCTGATGCTCCTCACCACTCAGTTCTGGATGAGCATGCAGATGGCGTCGCAACTCAATCAGCTCGGGCAAAGCTTGATCAAGACGCTCGCTCCAATGAAGAAGAAGAGTCATGGAGCCTCCAACAAAGCAAGAAAATCCATCAGATCAGCCGTGGGCTGTGGTGGCCATCGGCGGATCTGCAACAACCAATCCCGTTGGCGATAGCGGTTATCCAGCCCGACTGCGGCAGTCCAGTGGCTTTCAGCTTCACCAAATGAGCCGTAATGCCATAAAAGACCGCTAAGAGCCGCACGGGGATCGGCAAACATGGGATACCTGCGAATCAATGCACGCAGTTCCTTCTCCGCCAGATCAAATTCCCCCAGCTGATAAACCGCTAAAGCCTTGCTGAAGCTAGCCATAGCAAAGCCTGGGCTGGCGTCAGAGGCCTTGCTGTAAAGAGCCTCTGCCTGCAACCAGTCGCCCTGAGAGCCCAAAACATTGCCCAGGTTGTAAAGAGCCGATGCATTGACAGCATCGCGCTCAAGAATCCAGTTGTAATCGCTAGCGGCTTGCTGCCAATGATGCAATACCTCCTCAGCAATACCACGGTTGAGATGAGGGTCAAGCTCTGCTGGGGCCAATTCCATAGCCCTAGTCTGATCAACGATCGCACCCTCGGGATCACCCAAAATTAACCTCACATTGCCGCGATTGCTCCACGCCGCAGGCTGCTCGGGCGCAAGCTCAAGAAACTCATCCCAAAGAGGTAGGGCTGCTTGAAACTCACCCTGTCGAGAAGCCTCGAGTGCCTGCTCAAAAAGAGGCTGAAGTGCTGGGGTAGCTGCTCCAGAGAGGGGATCCATGACCAGCAACAGCGCAACTAAAAGCAACCCTGACCATCTAGACACCAAGTTTTTCAACCCCTGGAGAACGCTCATGGCAACTCCGGCCAACCAAGATGGCGTCGCCCCGCGCCAGTCACCACGCGCCCACGCGGAGTTCGCTGCAAAAAACCCAGCTGTAGCAGAAATGGTTCTACCACTGCTTCAAGAGTGGCTGGATCCTCTCCCAAAGCGGCTGCCAAAGTCTCCAAACCGACCGGGCCGCCGCCATGAGACTCCAGCAACAAGTCCAACAAGCGCCGATCACTGGCATCAAGACCCCGAGCATCGACTCGATGCAAAGTGAGAGCCTCATCCACCAATGCAGCATCGATCAAGCTCTCCCCGCCACAGACACTCGCTACATCACGAACCCGTCGCAGCAATCTGTTGGCGATCCTCGGTGTACCCCTACAGCGACGAGCAATCTCCTGGCAGGCTTGCGCAGTTAACTGCAACCTCAGAAGCCCCGCCGCCCGCTCAACAATCGCTTGCAGATCCTCCAGGCCATAAAACTCCAATCGTTGAATAAGACCGAAACGATCCCGCAGCGGCGAGCTAAGGGCACCAGCGCGAGTCGTAGCACCCACCAGAGTGAACGGAGGCAGCTCCAATGCCCTGGTGCGAGCGGTACTGCCCTTGCCCACGGTGAGATCAAGACGCCTATCCTCCATTGCTGGATAAAGCAATTCCTCAGCAACCCTTGTGAGCCGGTGAATCTCATCAATGAATAAAACCTCGCGAGGTTGCAAATTCACCAACAGACCAACGATGTCACGAGGGCGCTCGAGAGCAGGCGCACTGGTAACCCGACACTTAACCCCCAATTCTTCAGCCAAAACCATGGCCATGGTGGTTTTACCCAAGCCGGGAGGGCCGTAGAGCAAAACATGATCCAAAGCATCACCTCTGCCCATGGCCGCCTTGACGGCAATCCCCAACACCTGCTTCAGCTCACGCTGACCGATGTAGTCCTCCAAACGCCTAGGCCTAAGCCCATCTTCTCGAGCTGGACTGGCCTCTTCAGGCAAAGGTGAAGCATCTACCACCCGAGACTTTGCTGCTGGCGGCTGGGAATCAGCTCGGCCAGCACTGGAAGACACAATCGCCATGTTGGAAGAGTACCGATCCCTGGATAGGGTCGAAAGCATCGGTAAACGCAGATGGCCAAGGGAGGAAACAAAAAAGCGACTGCTGCTGCTCGAGCCGCGGCCAACCGTCTACTCGCGGACAACCGTCTGGCAAGGCATCAATACGAGATCCTCGACACCCTTGAAACTGGCATTGAGTTGGTGGGAACCGAAGTCAAGTCAATCCGGGCCGGCCAAGCCAATCTCCGCGATGGCTTCTGCCTGATTCGCAAGGGCGAACTACAGCTCCACAACGTTCATATCTCCCCTCATAGCCATGCCGGCAGCTACTTCAATCACGATCCACTACGAACACGCAAACTGCTCGCGCACCGCCGTGAGATCGACAAACTTCGCGGCCAACTCGACAGAAAAGGGCTCACCCTGATTCCCCTCAACCTTCATCTCAAGGGTTCATGGATCAAACTCACGATTGGACTGGGCAAAGGTCGCAAGCTGCACGACAAACGCCAAGAGGAGAAACGCAAACAAGCTGATCGAGAAGTGAAGTCGGCTCTGGCGCGCTACTGATCAGCCAGGGGGTCAATGAGGCTGAACAAAGTTTTCTTTCGCCGAAGCACGAGACGAGGCAATGTCGGCGTTCTAGAAGGGTGTTCTGACCGACCAAGGAAGCCAGTAGCTGAATCCGCCAACGGATTTGGCTCCAAAGCTGGTAAAGACATAGAAGCTTGCTGATCGGCACGACAAGAGAGGGTAAATAAAGCTGTTGCCAACCCCTCGTTGGTCACCAGCACTTGCACAGGCGAGCCTGCTTCTGGCTCCAGGGTCACCACGCGCAACGATCCGCGCTCGGCAATGACATCACCCTGTGAGCCATAGATGATCATCTGCATCAAAGGCGAGCCCTTGATTTCTAGTACTAGTCGATGCCCAGCAGGCACCTGAATAGAAATCAAGCGCGCAGCCCCAGGAGAAACCCTTGTAGAAAAAACAGTGGGAATTGAATGTTTGGCCTTGAGGGTCTCGATCTGCACATCAGCCAAGCTGCGTAGAGCTGCCGCATACCAGAACTGCAAATAGGGCTCTGGAGGCTTCTGATCATTGAACAAGCCCAAAAGCAGCAGTTTCTGTGCTCCTGCCGTAACCAACTGCTCAATCACACTGCCATGCACGCCCAATTTGCTCAGAGCTTCATGCTGCTCCTGCCAGTCAGTGTTCTTCAACTCACCCAAACGCCTGCGCAGCTGAGGCGATAGCTGTTCAATCCTGACCAACCATTCCTCAGCCAAGTCATTCCAGGCCTGGCGCAAGGGAACATCGTCCAGAGCATCGGAGGGGAAGCGACCACCTCTATGAGGGAAACGAGCTAGCAGACTGGCATCCACCAACTGCAGAAACCAACTTTGTTTGACCTGCAAAGCCCGCAGCCGACTCAATAACTGCTGCCGATGATCCACCTCTACTGCTGATGGGCTCTCCACTGGGACATTGCCCACGAGATCTCTATCCCTGACAGGTTCCATCCCTAGCGGGGAACTACGACTGAGCAAGAACCAGCCAATCGCCGTGCCTACCAATGCAGACGCCAACAAGGCACCTACAACAGACCAAAGTCTGCCTTCAGCAGCCTGCTCCCGTTCTTCAGCCCGCCGCCGCCGCGGCTGATTGGCAGAACGATGTTCCGTCAAGAGTGATTGAGACGTACGCGAGGGGTGATCGGATAAAGGCACTGCTTGAGGCGCGAGTGCCAGAGTGCGATCTGCTATGGGCTCAGGACCGATCCTTTCGGGCATGATCACAGCTTGAAGGGCAGAGATCACATCCGATGCCTTTTCAAAACGCTGGTCAGGAGCCTCACTCAACATTCGCTCCAACACTTGGCGAAAAGACCCATCCAGCTCAAAAGACTCTGGCCAGACCCAAGACCGAACATCACTGTTCCAAAGTTCCTCGGGGCAACGACCAGTCAGCCAAGTCAGTGCTGTAACGCCCAAGCCATGCAAATCCATCCAACCTTCAGCTGGTTCGGTGCTGCTCTGTGCAATTGAGGCATACCCTGAAGTCACACCAACCCAAGGGGGAGTCCCTTGGGGCTGCAGTAAGCCAAAGTCCACCAAAACCGGCAAGCCGTCCTGATCACGCCTCAACAGGGCGCTGGAACTGATATCACCATGCACCAACCCCTTGGCATGCAAGGCAATCAAAGGAGGTAGCAGCTGCAAAAGCAACTGCAACACTTCTCCAGCGCCGAAGAGCAACTGACGCTCGGCCCGTTGCTGCTGAATCTTTCGGTAAGTAACACCCTCCTGCCAGTAACGCACGGCCCAGAGGCTGACCTCCGCCTCGAACAATTCACCACAACGCGGCAACTGAGGATGAGAAAGAGATTGAAGCTCAGGCCAAAACTTCTGAAAGTGCTGCCTTGTAGGGGCATCGCTGATTTGGTGAAGCACCACGGATGTGTCACCTTCAAGGATGTCGACCCCACGCCAAAGCACACCCTGGATCGGCTTCGACTTCTGAATGGTCGCATCCAACCGATAGCGCTGTGCCAGAACAGTGCCGGAAACCACGGCGCTGGGTTCGCTCACGTGACGCCGAAGCATTGATGGGCTGATCGTACTAATGGCCAATCCATTGCAACCGCTTCCGCAAAGATAAACAGCAGAATCGACTCGTTTCCAGAAGAAAGATTGCCTTAAAAATAATCTTTATCGATGAAGGTTAAATCAACATAAACCTGCAGAAAAAGGTCCGCGACTATCAACAATAATATGGACAAAGCTACATCCGAAGGCCCATGCATGAAAACAGCTGTGATTAACCCAAGAGCAGTAACCGGTCCCCAGCAAAATTCATCAGCGACTTGGCTTCATGACTCACCTAACAACGCATTAAAAGACCGTCGTCAACGAGTACCAGGCCTGGGCCCTCCACCCGCAATATAAAGGCAGCTACAATCGAGACTAGGATGAGGGAAGTCAACTTCAAGGAATCAATCACGATAAGAGTCAAAGCAAATGCAGCCTTGAGAAGTGCAAAAAGCGATGGTCTATGCCTGCATGTCCTATCACTCATCCAACAAAATAGGGTGCTGCAAATACATTTGCAATTGCAAACTAGATGATTGCAAGAGCAACTAAGCAAAAATCAGCATCTACTGCATAAGCCTATAAGTAGCCGACAAAGCAAGAAATCCAATCGTAAATCCTGGGAATGAAGCAACACAAAACTCTATTGCGACCTTGCTGCTATCAATGCAGAGCCCTTAACCCAGGCCAAGATTGTGCCGCCTTAGAAGAATCCCTTGAAAGCATGAAAAACAAGACAACCATCAAAAGCTCACTAAAGCCAAGCATTGAAAAAGTTAAGACCCTTCCAAGCTCAAGAGATAGAGCAGCAATGATCGGACCAAATGCTACACCCGCAGCCGCACGGATATAGATAACTGCAATCGCAGAACCGTGCTTGCCAGAACCAGAAAAAATTCTACTCTGCTGAACTAACCTGAACAAACAATTGCACTGCAAAACCAGCCAAAATACGAGCCCGCATTAGCCAAGAGAAATCATCACAAAAAGAGAAAATAAAAAGTCCTATTATTAAATAACTCATGGCAATCAAAGACTTTTTACACGCACACCTAACAGCCGCCCACTTGTATCCAGGGTCAACACCCAACCAGCAATCAAGCGCGTGCCCAATAACAAGCACACCCAATAGCGGATGATTCGGCACGATTTAATATTAAAGGACAGCAAATTATAGGGCCACAGCCATACAAAAGGTTACCTCGGATCAAGCGCTAAGAGCATAAATAATAGCACGAAGTCTAGAGGCTAAATCACAATAAATGCAGAAAACAATGGATTCGACGACCTCCAAACTTTACACTTTAATTTTCAAGTCGAAACAGAAACTTCAACCGCCCTGACTGATGACCAATGCAACCCAAGCTGAACACGCGAACCCAACATATTTTGCGACCAGATCGATCGATGCCACTCAGTAGATTGCCTGGATCGTTTGTCCAAGGGAAATTCCCTATCAGTGCCCTTCCGTGGCCAAGAGCTTTTCTATGACCAGATCCATTCGGCCGTGGTGCTTGGGCGCACAAGTGGGAATCAGTAAAACCGTTTCCTCATGCTGAACTTGCTCTTGGCAGTGCGTCAGCGAAGTGAATCGCTGGTTGCACCCCTCGAACCGGAAGATCTCTGCCTTCAGGGCATGGCCGATGCAAGTCCGCCGAAATGGCACCTTGCTCACACCACCTGGTTCTTCGATACCTTTTTGCTTCAGCCCTATCTCAAAGGCTACGAAGGCTGTGATCCACGCTGGAGTTATCAATTCAACTCCTATTACGAAGCGGCCGGGGCACGCCATCCAAGACCCTCACGGGGTGTCCTGACCCGGCCAACAATCAGGGAGGTCTTGGCGTGGCGGCAACAGGTGGACGCTGCATTAACGCAACTCCTGACCTCCCCGGACGCTGACCAAGAAGACATCCAGCAACTGGCAGAACTGGGTCTACATCACGAACAGCAGCATCAGGAATTGCTGTTGATGGATCTCTTGGATGGCTTTAGCCGACAACCGTTAGAGCCTGCTTATCAAACTGGCGCCGATCATCATCTGCGACCTTTAGAGCCAACCCAAGCCCGCTGGATCTCCTGCGATGGAGGTCTCTATGAAATCGGCCATGCTGGCGCGGGATTCCATTTTGACAACGAGGGGCCGTCGCATCGCATCTGGCTGGAGGACTTTGCCCTGATGGATCATTTGGTGTGCAACGACGACTTCAGGTGCTTTATCGCAGATGGGGGGTATCAGCGCCCAGAACTTTGGATGAGTGAGGGCTGGGCCGTACAACAACAACTGGGATGGCAGGCTCCCCGGTACTGGCGCGGCGACGGACCTGCAGATCAATGGCAGGAAGAATTCACCCTGGAAGGAAGGCGGCACTTGAATCGAAAAGCACCGGTGCGCCATTTGAGCTGGTTCGAAGCCGATGCCTACGCACGGTGGTGTGGTGCTCGATTGCCCAGCGAAGCGGAATGGGAAGTGGCCCTACAACAGCATCAACCTCTGATCCACGATGCTCACGGCAAGCTGTGGCAATGGACGGCAAGTCCTTATAGGCCCTATCCGGGATTCCTTCCCGCCCCAGGCGCTGTGGGTGAATACAACGGAAAATTCATGAGCTCCCAGTTTGTTCTGCGCGGCAGCAGCTGGCTCACACCGGAAGGCCATGAGCGCGACACCTACCGGAACTTCTTTGCACCAGCAAACCGTTGGATGGCAGCAGGACTGCGCCTGGCCCGATGAGCATCGAGCTGATTGACCTACATCCCGCCCCTGCGGATCTGAAGCAGCTAGTGCAGTCAGGCTTCAAATGCCAGCCGCGGCAACTGCCAGCTTGGGTGTTGTACGACGCGAAAGGATCACGCCTATTTGCCCAGATCTGCGAACAACCTGAATACGGCCTAACCCGCACAGAGATCAAGCTACTGGAGGAGAATGCACCAGCCATTGCCAAAGCCGTAGGAGATGGCGTCATCGTGGAATTCGGCATCGGCAATGCCCACAAGGTTTCCCCCCTACTCAACGCAATCCAGCCGTCAACCTTTGTGGCCCTGGACATCAGCCAAGCAGCTCTAAGGGATTCGCTAACCAGACTCGCCAGCACCTATCCCATGGTGTCAATGCTAGGTATCTGCTGCGACCACAGCAGCATGCAAGCGCTACCGCCCCACCCCCGGCTCGAGGGTGTGCGCTGCATCGGCTTTTTCCCCGGCAGCTCCCTCGGAAACTTCACACCAAAAGAAGCAGTGGCAGTACTTCGTCGGTTCCGAAAGCTGCTTGGCGGTGGTCCCCTGCTGCTCGGTCTCGACCAACCCCGTGATCCAATCCAGCTCGAGGCTGCCTACAATGATGCGGCAGGCATCTCAGCAGCTTTCGCGCGCAACCTCTTGCATCGTCTCAATCGTGAGCTGGAAGCAGATTTCAGACCGGACCAGTTCTCTTATCGAGCCCGTTGGCAAGAAGAGTTTCATCGCATCGAAATGGCTCTGGTGAGCCGCTGCAGTCAAACAATCGTGATTGACAACAGCACCTGGTCATTCAGCGCCGGAGAACCACTCATCACCGAATACAGCGTCAAATACAACCCACAAGAGGCAGCCAGACTGGCTGAAAAGGCGGGCTGGAGAATCAACCAAAGATGGCACGACTCTGCCGATTCACTCTCGCTGAATCTGCTGGAACCGTCAGACTGAGCTAAGAAGAAAGAAGAAGTGCTAAATGAGCCGAGAGCAGCAACGCCAGAACGTGCGACAAGAACGTGAAAGCCTGATCCGGGAGCTAGAAGCAATCTACCGAAGGGCTTTTGAACGACTAACAGTGCTTGACCTAGGGGAAGGAAGCTTGGCAAGACTCACCCAACTGTTACTGCACTCGCGTGAGGGCGCTATCAAACCCCTGCAAGAAGAGATCGAAGCCCCACTGATTACTCGTGCCCCAGATCAGTCATGAGCGCAACCTGGCTCGACGAACTGGAACGAGTCTTAGAGGAGAGGTTGACCGACTTCCTCCGCGAGAATCCATATCAGGAGTTACTCCTCCACCAACAACACCAAAAAGACCATTACCAAAACCTGAAAAGGCAGCGACAGCAACTTCAAAAAGAAGCAGAGGAACTTCGCCGGCAACTCCTCACCCTTGCCGGCACAGTTCGGGAGTGGAGCACTCGATCGAATCGTGCCAGAAAGGCAGGAGCCTCGGCCCTGGCCGATCGGGCCGATCAACACATAGCCGATTTAATGGAGCAGGGTAGGCAACTATGGTCCGATTTGGATCAACTGGGCAATCGCTTCAAAGACGTCGAGAAGAAATTTTGCTCACTTTCTGAACAGTCAGCAAGAGATAGCTCCACTCTTGAAGAGGACTGGATACGATTCGCAGCCCAACAAGAACTGCAAGAGCTCATACGAAAACTCGACAAGACTAATTAAGTCAGGCTTTTGGGGCCGGAGGCTCAAGACTCACGTTCTCCGGAGGAGGAGTTGGGTCTGGATCAGCAATCAGCATGTGCTGAAGCACAATTTCTGGACGCTCGCTATCACGCCAGCGAATGCGATATGCGGGCATCTTGGTGCCGCGACTGGTGGTCTGCTCAACGGGTTCCATCACCCACCCGCGCCTGGATCGACCCTGGGGATTGCGCTTGACCACCGCATCGGCGTGTTTGAAGCGGAAACCTACGCGCTCGCCACTCATAGAAATAGGACCATGCCATTGAGTTAATTATCCACTGCGACGGTTCCCGACGTTGAAGATTAAGTTTTGAGCTCCGGTCGAAGCAGAGGGAAAGCAATCACATCACGTATTGAAGGGCTATCGGTGAACAACATCACTAAGCGATCGATGCCAATACCCAAGCCACCGGTAGGGGGCATGCCCACCTCAAGAGCCTGAAGGAAATCCTCATCAACCCCATGAGCCTCAAGGTCCCCAGCCTGACGACGTGCTTGCTGAGCCTCAAGCCGCTGACGCTGATCAAGGGGATCGATTAACTCACTAAAAGCATTGGCTGTTTCCCGACCCACAATGAACAATTCAAAGCGCTCGACCAATCCTGGTTTGCTGCGATGTTGTCGGGCAAGAGGAGAGATCTCAATCGGATAATCGAGCACAAATGTTGGCTGGATCAGACTTACCTCCACTGCTTGTTCAAAGGCCTCATTAAGCAAGCGGCCCACACTATCGGCCTTAGACGGCACCTCTAGACCTGCCCGCGCCATAGCCGAAGCCGCTACCGCACGGTCTTTAAAACCCATGAAATCAAGCCCCGTCGCCTCTTGCACCAGTTCGTGCATGCTGGCTCTCCGCCAAGGGGGCGTTAGGTCGATTTCTATGCCTTGATAAGTGATCCTCGTAGACCCACAGATCTGAGTACAAACTGAGGAAATCAGCTGCTCAGTAAGGACCATCATGTCGATGTAATCCGCATAGGCCTGATAGACCTCTACAGAAGTGAATTCAGGGTTGTGGCGGGTACTCATCCCCTCGTTACGAAAGATGCGCCCAAGCTCATAGACCCGCTCAAATCCACCAACCACAAGCCTCTTGAGATGCAGCTCTGTGGCAATACGCAGATAAAGAGGAAGATCGAGTGTGTTGTGGTGAGTAATGAATGGCCTAGCTTCGGCGCCACCAGCCTCAGCCTGAAGCACCGGTGTCTCGATTTCCAAGAAGGCACGATCATCGAGCCATCGACGGATTGCACTCACCATCAATGCCCGGCGGCGAAAAGTCTCACGCGACTGAGGCGACACGATCAAATCCAGATAGCGTTGCCGATAGCGCTTCTCCACATCAGCTAAACCGTGCCACTTATCTGGCAAGGGTTGCAATGATTTGCTCAAGATCTGCCACTGCTGAACCTTCACCGAAAGCTCACCACGGTCAGTGCGACGAAGCACGCCTGTGACCCCAATCCAGTCGCCCGCATCAACAAGGGTGGTGAGCTGAACAAAAGTTCCTGAAGCCAGCTCATTTGATGCAGCCGCATCAATGGTGGCCTTCTCCAAATACAACTGAATCGTGCCGGTCTCATCCGCCAAGGTATAGAAAGCCAACTTGCCCATGACACGACGGGTCATCACCCGACCAGCCACAGACACAGTGAGAAGCCTCTCCTCACCCTTGGCCAAATCAGCATGATCCGCCTGCAAGTTAGCGGTGCGATGACTTGACTCAAATCGCAGGGCATAAGGCCCATTCCCCAGCTCTTTGAGGGCTTGTGCCTTTTCCAGGCGAGTCTCACGCAGCTCAGACAAGGCACTCAGGACTGACCTCGCCATCTTGCCGGTCGATGGAGTCGTTGCTCTACTCACCCCATCGACTTAATCAACTCGCAACGGCAACCGAAGCAGGAGCAGAAGCAGGAGCAGAAGCAGAAGCAGAAGCAGAAGCAGAAGCAGAAGCAGAAGCAGAAGCAGGACTATCCCCAACGCGCTGGGAGGAGTAACCAATTCCACGAACCGTAAGGATTAGCTCTGGATTGCGCGGGTCTGGCTCGAGCTTGCCACGCAAACGAGCTACATAAACATCGACCACACGCAAGTCGGCCGCCCGGCGAGGGGGATAACCCCAGAGCTGCTCCAAGATTTCGGCCCTGGGTACCACCCGTCCAGGTTCACGGAACAACAGTTCCAAAAGACTGAATTCGGTGTAGGTGAGGCCAATACGCTCTCCTGCACGACTCACCTGGCGGCGATTGGTGTCAACCACCAAATCACCAACTCGCAGAACACCCTGCCCAACTGGCAGATCTCTGATTTCAGCCGTAGCGGAACCTGGACCAACCCGACGCAGAATCGTGGCAATACGAGCCTCAAGTTCCTTGGGACTAAAGGGCTTGGGAATGTAATCATCTGCCCCAAGATCAAGTCCAGCCACACGTTCAGAAATGGCCTCTAATGCTGAGAGGAAAATAATCGGCACACAAGACTCAGCCCTAAGCCTTCTACAAACAGCAAAACCATCCATCTTGGGCAGCATCACATCGAGAACAAGCAAATCAGGCTGTTCTCGATGAAAAATCTCAAGAGCCTCTTCCCCGTCCTCGGCACAAATCACCCGATAGCCAGCTAGTTGAAGTCGCATGACCAAAATCCGGAGGACTGCTGGCTCATCGTCAACGACAAGAATGGTCGCCTTCGGATTCCCGGGAGCCTGCGTCTCAGACCCATCATGACTTTGGTACTGAGATAAACCCCCCGGATGTGACATATGAGCATTTCCTCATGAAGAAACACAACCTTAACCTTCCGCCTTGAGCAAAAATCGCTAACGAGCTTGAGAAATAGCAGTTTTTCTATTTATTTAAGAATTAAAAGGTACTTATGCTTAGGTATGAATTACTAATTGATTGCACTTTAGGGCCATCTAGCTTCTGCGTAGCGATTCCACTGACGAGCAGCCTCTTCCACAGCCTCATCGCTGCTGATTTGATCGAGCATCGCCCGCTGTAACTGGGTATAAATAATGCTCTGCAGACGCTTGATCCCAGGTAAAGCCGGAACCAAAACTTTCGCCCGCTTCAAAGTCTTGGCAGACAATGCTCTGGCAGAGCGGATCTGAGCAGCCTCACGCGACTCCGGACGCTCAGCCTTAAGAGCAATCTGAACCTGTCGCAAGGCGTTTCTAGACGATGGCAACACCTTGGCTTGCTGCGCAAAAGTTGCCTGATTAACCCCATTGGTTAGAAACAAGGCAAAATCAACGGCTTCCTGCTGGCGCCTGCTCTGACGAGGCACCACCAACGTCATCACAGCGACATTCGCATTGCCATCACCACCGACAAGCGGTGGATAGGAGTTAGTCACCCTGGCCACAGCCGGAGCGTTTGTCTGGATCGTGCGTAGGAATTCAGCCCCGCTCGCCAACATGGCCAACTCACCGCTCTGATAAAGCTCTATCGCTCGCTTCTGACCCTGGCTTATCACCTCTCGAGGCAGGAGACCTTGCCGATAAAGATCGGTCCAGAAGGCAAAAGCACGTTGACCCTTTGGAGTAGCAAAACCAGCCCGCCTCCGAGAATCCAGCAAAGTGACTCCCATCTGAACCATCGACTCAAGCAGTTCAGTCGAATCGTCAGGGACCACAGTGACGAATAGGCCATAGCGACCTGTGCGCTCACGAATGCGGCGCGCATAGGAAGGTACATCCTGCCAACGTCGCGGTGGAGCCTCCAGTTCGGCTTGTCGCAACAACTGCTGGTTAACCAAACTCAGCCGTACCGTGAGATACCAAGGAATGGCGATCTGTCGCCCCTCAGCATCCAGGCCAGACTCCCAAACCGAGGGAAGGTAGCGGTCGGCTGCATCGTCTGGAAGCAAAGGCGTCAGATCCCTAATCCCCCCTTTGCTGGCAAGATTTGCAGCAAAGGGGGGATTGAGATTGACCACGTCTGGTGCGGTACGCGCGAACACCGCAGCCAATAACTTGCGCTCCACTGATCCCCAGGGGAGATCTGTCCAACGCACCAACGCACCGGGTTGATTCTGCTGCCAGTTTTTGATGACCCCCTCAATATAGGGGGTGAACTTGGGCGCCAGTTGCAACGTCCAGAGCTGCAAATCAGTTGAAGATCCCTGCTTCGATCGACAACCCCAACCAATCAAGGCTGCACCAAGCACTACTAGGCCTGCAACAACAACCTTTCTTCGTGACCGCAGCATTCTCATGACCTGTTCAAGCTCGAGCCAGCCGCCGCCAAATCAACAGCATCCATGACACCAGCAGAGGAGCAACCAAACCAGTGACCAACGACTGTGCCAAAAAGGTATGCAACCCCCAGGAATGAAGCCAAGACACCGAGCTATCGAACTGAATCAAAAGCGTTTGCAGCCAAAGACTCAAGCCAACCAGAGCTGTACCCATCCATGCCAATAATCCGAGATTGAAACTGCCCTGAATCAGTGGAGCACGCCTGCCTAGCCGCCCCCACCACCATCCAAGCGCCATCAACGCCGGCAGTTGACTCGCACCACCAAGGCTGAGGCCATCCAATACCAAGCCAAGACAAAGTCCAGCAGTGAGTCCAGAGACAGGTCCATCAACAAGGGCCCAAGGCAACAACCACAACACCGCCCAGCAGGGACCCACCCCAGAAAGGCTCAACCAGGTCGGTGCAGCGAGGGTCAGCCAAGGCACGAAGAGGCTTGAAGCCAAGCAAATCGGTTGCTGATGAAGGCGCGCCATCAGCGAATCTGCACCTGCACCCAATCGATGGCTTCTGGTGCAGCGATTAACTGCACAGCTGCACGAGGAGCCGGAACTGCTCGGTCATCCACTTTCTGAATCACCCCTACAGGCAGGCTGGCGGGCAACAATGTGCTTGCAGGCGAGATGCTGACAAGATCACCTGGCACTGCATAGGGATTCTTATCGAGAAACTCCAACTGAGGCCTACTCGTACCCACACCAACCAAGAGGCCATGACGCTTGGTTCGCGGTATCCAAACTCCAACCCGACTACCTGGCGCAGTGAGCAGTTGAACACGTGCAGTGGCAGGGGTGACACTTTGAATTCTCCCCAGTAATCCTCCTGGCCCCATCACAGCATCACCCTGAGCAATCCCATGCAATCGCCCCTTGCCCAGTTCCAGTTGCTGCCACCACCCCTTCGGGGTACGGGAAATCACAGCCGCGGAAATGCGACCAGATCCTGAGGCCTGACCAAGAGCAAGCAACCCGCGCAGTCTTTGATTGTCCTGCTCAAGCAACCGAAGTTTGCTCTGTTGCTCGAGCTGAATACCAGACTGGATCCATTCTCGCTGGGCTGATCCAGGCCAAAACGGCCGACTAAGAAGGGCATAAGCATCAGCAAAACCGGCGCCTTTACTCCAACGCACCAAACCAAGCGCTGCCACTAACAACAGCCAAGGCAAAACTCCACGCCAACGCCACCAACGGAAAGATGCCTGCCACGGGGAAACCCCCATCGATTCAAGCCGTCATTGAAGAGCGAGTGAATTCCGGAGTATCAAGCACCCTGCGAAGTCGCTTGTAATCCTCGAGTACCTGACCACAACCATTAACCACACACAACAATGGATCCTCTGCAACATGAGTAAAGATGCCTGTCTCATGGCTAATTAAATCGCTTATCCCGCGCACCAAGGCTCCTCCACCAGCAAGCATGATGCCACGGTCAACAATGTCAGCAGCTAATTCTGGTGGTGTGCGTTCAAGGGTGCGCTTCACCGCCTCCACAATCACGTTGAGGGGTTCTGCTATCGCCTCCCGCAAGTCTCCAGCCTGCAAATTGATCGAACGTGGCAGACCGGAGAGCAGATGCAGCCCCCGCACATCCATGGCCTGCTGGTCAAACTCGTGATTTGGGAAAGCGGAGCCAATGCGGATCTTGATCTCCTCGGCCGTGCGCTCACCGACGACAAGGTTGTGCACCTTCTTCAGATAAACCCCAATGGCATCACTAATTTCATCACCGGCCACGCGAACCGACTCACTCAACACAGTTCCTCCCAAGCTGAGCACCGCCACCTCGGTTGTGCCTCCTCCTATATCAACGATCATCGTTCCAATTGGCTCAGTAACAGGAAGACCAGCTCCAATGGCGGCTGCAACAGGCTCATCAATCAGATGAACTTCCCGAGCTCCTGCCATGCCTGCCTCCCGCACGGCACGCCGTTCGACACCAGTCACTCCGCTCGGGATACCCACCACCAAGCGAGGAGCAACAATGCCTCGACCTTCATTCCCCTTCTGAATAAAGGTCTTCAGCATCTGCTCAGCTGCATCGAAATCGGCGATCACGCCATCGCGCAGTGGACGCACGGCACGAATATTGCCAGGGGTGCGGCCAAGCATCAACTTGGCATCGTCACCCACCGCCAGAGGCACACCGTTCTCCAAGTCGAGGGCTACGACAGAAGGCTCCTGAAGCACAATCCCTTTTCCCGACACGTAAATCAGGGTATTGGCGGTACCAAGATCAATGCCGATGTCGCGTGACAGTTGAAAGCGACGAAAAAACACAAGCGCTGGACTCAAGTCGGCGAATCATAGGTGTCGTAGCCAATGCAGCTTGTTACACCCAGCGATGAGGGTGGAACTCCTTATAAGCAGCCACTTAAACCGTGGCGCATCATTGACCAAACTCAAACAAATAGGTTTCATTCATGAGCGTAAATTCCGTCACACTCGTCGGCCGAGCAGGCCGTGATCCAGAAGTTCGCTACTTCGAATCGGGAACGGTTGTCGCCAACCTCACCATGGCCGTGAACCGTCGCAGTCGCGACGACGAACCAGACTGGTTCAACCTAGAGATCTGGGGCAAACAGGCTCAAGTCGCGGCGGATTATGTCAAAAAAGGATCTCTGCTGGGTGTAATCGGCAGCTTCAAACTGGACCGCTGGACCGATCGCAACACCGGAGAAGAGCGAACCAAGCCTGTTGTGCGGGTGGACCGTCTAGAACTTCTAGGTTCCAAACGTGATGCAGAAGCGAGCAACTTTGGCGGAGGGGGATTTGGGGACGGCCCAAGTGAAGAGGAAGTCCCCTTTTAAGACTCATTGATCAATGAGTGTGATGACGCCTGCGCCAAATGCGCAGGCCCAGCCACACCACTGCAGCCAACACCGCAATAACCAGGCCCCCCTTAACAACCTTGGAGACAGGATCTATCCACAGCTCCACATTGCTGTAACCCTCCCCAAGCCCCAACCCAGCCAGGGTGAGTAGCAAAGTCCAGATCAGGCTGCCTGCTGTTGTCCAGATCAGGAAAGGTGCGAAAGGCATCAATTCAATGCCTGCAGGCACAGAGATCAAGGTACGAATACCAGGCACTAGCCGTCCCCAAAACACCAACGCCGTGCCGTAACGATTAAACCAACGACGGCTACGCGCAAGTTCTGCCGGACTAATACCGATCCAACGGCCATGTCGACTGAGCCAAACCTCAAGCCTTTTCTCATTGATAACCCGCCCAATGCCATACCAAGGGAGAGCCCCCAGCAAGGTGCCCAACAAACCGGCCAACACCACTGGTAAGAACTGCAGCTGCCCCTGCTGCACGTAGAAACCGCCAAGAGGCATGATCAACTCGGATGGGATCGGTGGAAAGAGATTTTCCAGAAACATGGCCGCGAATATCGCGCCATAACCCATCCACTGGTTGGCCTCCACGGCCTGGCCGATCATCTCCGGCAACTGAGTAATCAGTTCAGAAAGCCCCATGGAGCCTACGCATCACCAGGCAAGTCTTCCATGGGGCCGGAGTTTCTGATGGTCATGCGATCAGCAACGCTCGCAGAAGACTCAAAGAGATCAGAACTCGTCAAGCGCCTCAACGCCTCTTTAAACCTCAACAATATGCCGACGAATCATTCGGGAGGCATCTTTCAATGTTTACTGATTACTGATGGCCTCACGACCAAAGTATTGACCTAGCAAATTCACTCCAAGCTGACTATTAACAGCCGGTCCAGTCAAAAACCAAATTTCACAATAAAATAGGCCAAGAATGCAGACAGAATCATTCAAGGCCACAAAATATTAAACTGGCAGGATTAATTCGCTGAAAACAACTTTTTTATTTTCACATTCAAAATAGAGTTCATTCAGCCGCATTGATCTCTTTTTAACACTCAATCCATAACAAGTCTTATGTTATCTTCTTGTCTTGCCAGACAGACAAGCCTAATTATGAAAAAACAAGCTTGCCTGCCTGGAAAGAATCAGTAGCGATAATGGTCGGGCTTGTAGGGACCTTCAACAGGCACACTGATGTAATCGGCCTGCTGCTTGGTGAGCTCAGTAAGCCTCGCGCCGATCTTCTCCAAGTGAAGGCGGGCCACCATCTCATCGAGGTGCTTCGGCAACACATACACCTGATCAGCATACTGATCACCTTTCGAGAACAACTCAATTTGAGCTAACACCTGATTGGTAAAGGAATTACTCATCACAAAGCTCGGGTGACCGGTAGCACAACCAAGGTTCACCAAACGCCCTTCAGCCAGAAGAATGATCTTATTACCGCTAGGAAGAGTGATGTGATCAACTTGAGGCTTGATATTCTCCCACTGATAATCCTTCAAAGATGCAACATCAATCTCATTATCAAAGTGACCGATATTACAAACAATGGCCTCATCTTTCATACGGATAAGATGTTCATGGCGAATCACCTGAAAGTTACCTGTGGAGGTCACAAAGATATCGACATCCTGAACCACCTCATCCAGACGTACCACCCGATAGCCCTCCATCGCTGCCTGAAGAGCACAGATGGGATCAATTTCAGCAATCATCACTGTGGCACCAAGGCCACGTAGCGATTGTGCTGAACCCTTACCCACATCGCCATAGCCCATCACCAAAGCCACCTTTCCAGCAACCATCACATCAGTGGCCCGCTTGATGCCATCCACCAAAGACTCACGGCAACCATAAAGATTGTCGAACTTGCTCTTGGTTACCGAGTCATTGACATTGATTGCCGGAAAAGGCAATTCACCACTCTTTTGCATCTGATACAGACGCGCGACACCCGTAGTTGTCTCTTCTGTCACCCCTTGAATATTGCTCTTGATGCGGGAATAAAAGCTGGAATCCTGGGCCAACTTGGTACGAATCGAGGCAAACAATGCCGTCTCTTCCTCGTTGCCAGGGTTATCCAGTACAGAACGATCGCTCTCGGCCTTGCTGCCAAGCATCACCAAGCCAGTTGCATCTCCGCCGTCATCCAAGATCATGTTGGGAGTGCCACCATCACCCCACTCGAGAATGCGATGGGTATAGGCCCAATACTCATCAAGAGTCTCGCCTTTGGTTGCAAAAACAGGCACGCCGCTAGCGGCAATAGCAGCAGCAGCGTGATCTTGAGTAGAAAAAATGTTGCATGAAGCCCAGCGCACATCAGCACCGAGGGCGACCAGCGTCTCAATCAACACACCGGTCTGAATAGTCATGTGCAGACTGCCAGCAATGCGAGCCCCCTTGAGAGGTTTTTCGCTGCCGTGCTTGACCCTAAGGGCCATCAAACCTGGCATCTCAGTTTCAGCAATGCTCAATTCCTTGCGGCCAAAATCCGCTAGATCGATGTCTGCTACGACATATTGAGAGGGCGCCTGCAACGAGGCCGTTGATGTGGGCACTGCCACCATGGTTCAAAGCTCCCTTGGGGGAATCGTGTACGGAAATCTCAGCGAAGTCGCCGAGACTTCGGGATCGCTTATCGGACAATCTACAGATGACTCATGGATTCTTGAAAATCTTGAGGCCACTCGATGCCTAGGAATAGTCCTTGTCCAGCGGCTACCTGCTTTATCAGTGCTGTTGCTAGAAGGGCCCCTAGGGGCCGGTAAAACCTCTCTAGTGCAGGGCATCGCAACCGCTCTCGGCATCCGTGAGCCGATCACATCACCTACATACGCTCTTGCTCAGCACTACCCGGACGGGAATCCTCCTCTGATCCATCTAGATCTATACCGCTTGGAGCAACCCAGCACTGCCAATGAGCTATTTCTGCAAGAGGAAGAAGAAGCCCAAGCACTAGGTGCCCTCATGGCCGTGGAATGGCCTGATCGATTAAGCCTGAACTTGCCTGAAGCCTGGAGATTGCAATTGCAGCATCGAGCTCAAGGAGGTCGTCTGGCTCAGTTCACCTCACCTGCGAACGACCCCAGAAACTCTTCCACTTGCATCTGAGACGGCTGCGGATTGATACCACCAGCCCCTCCACAAACAAGCGCGCCACAGGCTGCTGCAAAACGAACCATCTCCCGGGCCTTGATCAGATCTCGTTGGGATGAGGCATCCATCAAAAATTGATGCAGCAATCCTGCAGTGAAAGCATCACCAGCACCGGTGGTGTCGATAACTGAAGGGGGAGAAAGCGCTGCAAGCTCCCCAACACAACCCCCTATCAACCACCGCACCGGACGAGCCCCATCTGTCACAACAACATCCGGCTGCTGCGGAAGGGATCGCGCAATCACTGCAGGGTCGTCAGTGTCAAAGAACCAAACGGCCTCTTCCCTAGCCAGTTTGAGCAGAGAAGCACGCTCAAGAAGCGGCGCAATCGCTTGCAAGGCCTTCTCATCAGGGCCACTATCGGGAGAACGGCCAGGATCCCAGAAAGTTGGACGCCAGTTGACATCCAGGGCTATCTCAAGGCCTGCTGTTTGTGCCTGCTCAACGCACCAAAGCAAGGCTTGGGCGGAAGCTGATGTGGCCAAAGGAATGGAGCCGATCAACAACCAGCGCGCCTTACCTACCAGCAAAGGCCAGCTGGTCGCCAACTCATCTAAAGACAAAGCCTGATCAGCAAAACCGTCTCCCTGATCACCTGCAAAACCCTGAAAGACCCTTTCACCATCGAGATCACGACGCACCAACACAATGCGACTGGGCCGGCGCTGATCAGTCTGCAGACCAGCCAGGTTCACGCCTCGAGTGTCAAACAATTCTCGAAACCTGGCCCCGATGGCATCGTCTCCAAGACGTCCTAAAAAAGCCACTTTGCTACCAAGCCGAGCTAAGCCACAAGCCACGTTGGCAGGGGCTCCCCCTAGGCAATCCTCGACAGGCTGATCCAAAGCTGGATCTCCCCCCAACGGGCCAAGACGATCCACCAACGCCTCGCCCAAGCAAATCACCTCAGGCTCATGGCTGTGAAAAGGATTGGTCCCCGTCATCAGGTCAAAGCTGCTGACTTGAAACTAGGAACGCTGGCTAAGCGTGTCTGCGCGAAGATGATCAATCAACGCGGCAATCATGCGCGCATTGGCGGCCGGGAAGGGATAGTCAGAAAGATCTTCAGGCTTCACCCAACGCACCTGCTGACTCGCCAAAGGCTTTGGTTCTCCTGCAATCCAGCGGCAGAGATGAACAACAAAGCGAAGCTTCTTATGGCTGTAGGCATGATCAAGAGCAATCAGCTGCTCACCCACCTGCACTTCAATCGCCAATTCCTCCCTGAGCTCGCGAGCAATGGTGGCTTCGATGGCTTCGCCTGGCTCCTGCTTACCACCAGGGAATTCCCACATGCCGCCTAGTAAGCCCTCATTAAGCCGCTGATCAATTAAGACCTCACCCGCTTCGTTCAGTACGACCCCCACACCAATCAGCTGGAAGGGAATGGGCTTGCTCGCATCCTTCACGGGGAAGTGGCTTGGCTCTCCAGCAGCGTAGGCAGCACAACTACTTTGCCAAGGACATAACTGACAACTGGGGGTCCTAGGCGTACACACCAACGCACCCAAATCCATCAAGGCCTGATTGAAATCTCTTGGCCGCAAAGGATCGAGGAGGGCTTCACTCCACTGCCAAAAACTTACCTGCGCTCTTTGGGGTGAATCCAAGCAAGCATGAACTCTGGCCAGCACACGACGCACATTGCCATCAAGGATGGGCACTGGCCTATTCAATGCACTGGAAAGGATGCTCCCTGCCGTGGTACGACCAATACCCGGAACAGCCTGCCAAGCCTCAAGAGAAGAGGGCATAGGGGAAGCGGCCAATTGACGCGCCGCCTGATGCAACCTGCGGGCACGAGAGTAATAGCCCAGGCCTTGCCACAGCAACAACACTTGGCGCTCTTCAGCAGCAGCCAAATGCTGCACCGTTGGCAACACCAACATCCACTGCTCCCAGTAGGGACGCATCACCCTCAACTGGGTTTGTTGGAGCATCACCTCAGCAATCCAAATGCCGTAGAGCGCGAGATCTTCGTTTGGTTCGGGCCAACGCCCATCTGATGTGAACATCCACGGCTTGATGGCAATGACCTTGCGACCATGGACTTCCCACCAGGCCAGCAGTGTGCGCCTCAGTTCAGGAGCTATCTCACTTATATCGCGATGCCCGCTGCTTCCTCCTGGGTCCATCAGACAGCAACCCAGGCCTGGTCACTCCCCAGAAGCTTTCCCGACAAACCCAAGCGCTGGAGGATCCGACCAATCTGCGCCGGAGCCAGCGGCCGCCCAGTACTGCTCAGCTTTTCGACTCCTACCAAAGCAGCAGCCATCGCCCTGTAGCTCAAACCTGCACTAACCATTGGCTCGAGAACTCCACGCAGATCCTCGGCCTCCGCAACACCCTTCTGCTTGAACACACAAGACTGCTTGGCTGCACCTGACCGGTATCCCCCAAGACACCCCCCCTTGCCTTAGCCGCGGCCAACGCTTCTTTGGTCCGCTCACTGATCCGGCGCGCCTCGAACTCAGCGACGCTGGTCATCATCGTGAGCACCATCCGCCCAGCACTAGTGGTGGCGTCGATCTCCGGGAGATCGCAGAACACAAAGCCACCCATGCCGTTCTTCTCTACCTCGTTGGCAAGCTTCAAGACGAAGCCTGTATCCCGAGCCAACCAATCAATCTTGGCCACCACAATCACAGCATTCTCAGCACGAGCCTGAGCCGCGGCTAACTGAGGGCGATCGTTTCTCCGCCCTCTCTCCACCTCAACAAACTCTGCAACGATCAATGCCCCACACTCCGCTGCCATGGCTGCTACAAGCGCCCATTGAGCTTCAAGGCCCTGGCCGGAGTGCTCCTGGCGATCTGTACTGACTCGGGAATAAGCAAGCCAGCGAACCTGACTCTTTAAGCCTTCGGCCGCCAAGGCCTTAAAGCAGAGCGTGAGACAGTCGCTTGGATATCAGGAAGGCTTGCTTTAAAGCAAAAAAGTCTCGGTGCTGTTGTTGTCGCTGTCGCTCAACTCGACAAGTTATTTGGGTTAGGGATGAGGGAATAGTTAGGGGGTTGAGTTCTGCTGAGCAGCTATCCGTTATTCGCTTGTTGATGATCGAGCTCTGATGCCGTCAGCCCATGGCTCGAGCAAAACGCATAATGCCGTCTGGGTGCAGTTTTCACATCACGCTGCGCTGCAATAGCAGGCAGGTCTTGATTGCTAAAGCCCTTAGGCGGGGTGTCTTACAGGCGGTACTGAAAAAGGCCAAGCAGAAATTTGCCGTGAAGGATTATGGGCTGTGCCTAATGGCTAACCACCTTCACTTGCTCATCAAGCCAGAAGAAGCCAAGGATTTGCCGAGGTTGATGAACTGGGCTGGAACGAGTTTTTAAGGCACCATTTCAGCGTTCGTTCAACCAGGCCATTGCTTGAAGCAAACGATTCTCGATGTTGACCTGCTGGCTTTTGAACAGGGCACAAAACGTCAACAAGCAGCTGTCGTTGACGGGCTAATGCGCAGCCTCGGCACAGGGTTTGTGGTGACCACCAGTGATCTGCCTGCGGCACTTCTCGATGAGGCCTACGGGATGCTGAACCGTTTCTTTGCTCTAGAAGCGACAACAAAACGACAATTCAACGTGCCCGAAGCTTTTGGCCAGACTGGCTATACAGAAACACTTGTAGAAACAGCGGCAAGCGAAAAACTTCCCGACTGGAAAGAAATGCTCAACTGGGCATTACCACTCCCAGACAACCACCCCTTACGCCGCCGTTTTCCCACGCTCTATCCAGAACAACTCCTACCAGAAGTCGCCGTACCAGGAATCACTGCAGTGTTGCAAACCTTCCACCAAACCATCGCCGAGTTGCAGTGTCGCGTGCTGCGAATCATCGCTACTGGCCTTGGTTGCCATCATGATTTTTTCACTGATCTGGTACAAGACGCACCAACGCTCACCAGAGCGATCCGCTACCCACCCATGAGCGAAGCCCCTGCTGCAGGGCACATGTGGGCCGCCGCCCATGGCGACATCAACCTGATTACAGCCTTACCGCGAGCCACAGCCCCAGGTCTGCAGGTCTACATCGATGGCTCTTGGGTTAATGCCATTGCCCCTGAAGGCCAAGTGATCGTCAACAGTGGCTTGATGCTGGAACGGATCAGCAATGGCCTTATCCCAACCGGCTGGCACCGCGTCTTAGCGCCGAGCGAATGGGATCGTGAGCGCCTAAGCGTTGTGCAGTTCTGTCACCCCAAACCATCCACCCTGCTCACACCGCTCAGCAGCTGCGTCAATGCAAGTCATCCACAACGTTTTGCCGGCGTGATGGCTGCCGATGCCCTAGAAGAAGTGCTTTACCAAATCAAATTGATGGATTAATGGCTCCAATCAGTAGATGAGCACCAGGTATCAACGTGCCTCGCGATGCATCCAGCTGATCCAATCAGCTGAAATTTGCTTCGGGCACACCGCCTCACACTCCAAATTGCTGCTACAGCTACCAAAACCCTCCTCGAGCATGCGCTCTTGCAGCGTCTTCGCCCGGCGCTTGCTCTCAGGTTGCCCCTGAGGCAACTGACCTAAATGGGCCAGTTTGGCCGCCACAAACAAACTTGCTGAGGCATTACGACAACTAGCCACACATGCACCACAACCGATGCAAGTAGCCGTCTCAAAGGCAGAGGAAGCTTGACCCTTCCCTATCAACATGTCATTGCCATCCGGAGCCTGGCCCGTATTCACCGAGCAATAGCCACCAGCTGCAATCAACCGATCAAAAGCCCCACGATCCACCACTAGATCTTGAATGAGAGGAAAAGCTCGTGCCCGCCATGGCTCCAGCGTCAATGTGTCGCCATCAGCGAACTGGCGCAGATAGAGCTGACAAACAGTGGTGCCGGTCTGAGGCCCATGGGCCTGACCATTCACAAGAAAGCCACAGCTACCACAAATACCCTCGCGACAGTCGTGATCGAAAAACACCGGGCGCTTGGCTTGAGCAATCAGCTGTTCATTGAGACGATCAAGAGCCTCCAATAGCGACATATCTACAGAAATCTGCTCAAGCCGGTAGACATGGAAAGCACCGGAACTGTTGCTTGACGCCTGGCGCCAAATACGAAGCGTGAGCGAAAGTTTACGACTCATCGATAACGACGTTCACTGGGCTTCAAGCTCGTGAAGTTGAGCGGCTCAGCATGGCGAATCGGCTCGGCCCGCCCACGATCTTCCCAAGCAGCAATGTGGGCAAAATTCTCATCATCACGTCGAGCTTCACCTTGTTCTGTCTGATGCTCTTCACGGAAGTGGGCTCCACAAGACTCCTCTCTCGCAAAGGCATCGCGCAACATCAACTTGGCCATGCCAAAGAAATCAGCAACCCTCAACCCCTTCTCGAGTTCAGGGTTAGGTCCCTGAACCTCTCCAGGGATGCTTACCTCAGCATAAAAACGCTGCTCCAGCAATGCCACATCTGCCAAGCCAGCACGCAGCCCTTCTGCATCACGGCTGATACCGCAACGATCAATCATCACAGCTCCAAGCTCACGATGAAAAGAATCAACCGACCGTTGACCCGCCCCCTTGAGCAAAAGCTCAATCCGCCCACTGGCCCGCGCCAAGGCTTCGCGGCAAGCCAAATGATCACCAGCAACATGCGTGGTGGTATGGCCTGCTAACCAAGCAGTGACGGTCGCCGGCGCAATGAAGTAGCCATCAGCCAAAGCTTGCATCAAAGCACTAGCACCGAGACGATTAGCACCATGCTCAGAGAAGTTGGCCTCACCAAGCACAAACAATCCCGGAATCGAACTCATCAGGTGGTAATCAACCCAAAGACCACCCATCGTGTAATGAGGGGCGGGAGAGATGCGCATTGGTGTCAGCAACGGATCCTCACCTGTAATTCGCTCATACATCTCTAAAAGGTTGCCGTATCGCTCCACAATCACCTCTCGCCCCTGACTCGAGATCGCATCGCTCAGGTCGAGATAAAAGGCTTGGCCACCAGGGCCCACACCATGCCCCGCCTTACAGAGCTCCCTGGCACGGCGTGAAGCTAAATCTCTGGGCACCATGTTGCCGTAGGCCGGATACTGACGCTCAAGGAAGTAATCGCGCTGGGCCTCAGGAATCTCAACAGCTGAACGCTGATCTCCAGAATCTAATGGCAGCCAAACACGGCCGTCATTGCGCAAGCTCTCGCTCATCAACGTTCTTTTGCTCTGATAAGGATCACCACTTGGAATGCAGGTTGGGTGGATCTGGGTGAAGCAAGGGTTCGCGAATAAAGCTCCCTGACGATGAGCCCGCCAAATGGCACTTGCATTGGATTTAAGTGCATTTGTCGAAAGAAAGTAGACGTTGCTATAGCCACCAGTCGCTAACAACACAGCCTGAGCGGTATGCACCTCCAATTCACCACTGAGCAGGTCACGGCAAACCACCCCTCGGGCCACACCATCCACCTTGATGAGCTCCAAAACATCGCGACGACAAAACAACTCCACCTGACCAAGAGCCACCTGACGCATCAACGCCTGATAAGCGCCGCAGAGCAATTGCTGACCAGTCTGACCGCGAGCATAAAAGGTGCGACTGACCGAAGCCCCTCCCATCCTTCTGGTCGAAAGTGTTCCGTCGTACTCACGCGCAAAGGGAACCCCCTGAGCAACGCACTGGTCGATGATCGCGCTACTGATCTCAGCCAAACGCTGGCAACCTGCCTCACGCGCACGGAAGTCACCGCCGCAAAGGGTATCGGCAAAGAGGCGGCTGGCGCTGTCACCATCCACAAGAAGAGGGCGAGCGGCATTGATCCCTCCCTGGGCGGCCACTGAGTGAGCCCGTCGGGGACTGTCGTGAAAGCTGATCACACGCACTGGATAACCCTGCTCGGCCAAGGTTGCCGCCGCCGAAGCCCCAGCCAACCCCGCACCGACCACCAACAACTGAAGTTCCCGTTTGCGCGATGGGCTGATTAATGGCAGCGATCCTTGCGTGCGGTTCCATGCATCGGCAATCGCGCCTAATGGGAGACGAGGATCAGGCAAACCATTCATCACTAACCCATCTGCAACGCTGAGGCAGAGACCAACAACGCCACCACGCTGAAGCCGCCGCCCACAAGCAACGCCAGAACGCGGAAGACGTGCCGAATGCGAAAACCATTAGCTGGAGCAAGTAATCCCAAACTGCGATGAGCGGCCTCACCACCGTGGAACACATGCAAGCTGATGGCCAGAGCGGCCAATAGATAGAGAGCCACGTTTGCAGGCTGAGACAACAAATCCCGCAGCACCATCAGCTCCTCGCCAGCAGGTGGCCTTGGCCAGCGCAGCTGCAAGAGATGCACCACCAGAAAGCCAAGCAGGATCAAACCACCAATCGCCTGGCTACGTGCTGCTAAAACAGCAAGGAGATCACCTCGGCGGCTAACAAGAGCAGCACGATTACCAGTTCGTCGATTAACAATCAGCTTCGCCAAGCTCAGGGCCAAGTGAATGAAAGCTGCAGCTAAAAAGGCAAATTCTGCAAACGGCAACCAAGCAGACTGATGCAAGGCCGCTGCATAAATCTCAAAGCTCGCAGGTGCAAAAGGCGCCATCACAACTCCACCCAAATGGAGCATCAGGAAAAGCACCAACAGCAACCCTGTAGCAGCGCTCCAGACCCTGAGCAAATCCGCCCCCATAAATGCGGAGCACAAATATCAAATAACCCTAAACAAACTCATGGGTCAGAGAATAGGAGTACCTACCTATCGTTAATCACGGGTGAACCTTCGCCAGAGCAAGCAGATGCAAGGAAGGTTATCGTCCGCGAAAAAGCAAGTTCTGATGGCATCTAGCTCCACCACCTTTGCCCTGCTAGGGGCCGTCTTGATGGTGACGAGCTGCAGCCATAAGGCTACTCACAAATTCATAACGGTTGAGGCAACCCGAATCACCTCAACCAATTTTGCGCCAATGGTCAGTGCCGTCAGCATGCTGGAGTCGACCAAAAACGTGACCTTAAAACCACAGACCGACGGCACAGTGATCAAAATCCTCGCCAAGGATGGGCAACGCGTTAAAGCTGGTCAAACCATCCTGGTGCTCGACAACGAGCAACAAAGTGCTGCCCTGGACTCCGCCCAATCCGAAGCAAAGAAAGACCAACTCAATGCTGAGCGTTATGAGTTCCTCTACCAGCAGGGTGCAACATCAGCCAAGACTCGCGACAAATATGCAGTGCAGGCAATCCAGTCGCGAGATCAGGCAAAAGCCGATGCAGCCACCCTCGGCTACAAATTCGTACGCGCACCAATCAATGGCCTAATCGGCGATCTGGACAAGGTGAAACTTGGCGACTACGTGAAGAAAGGGCAAACCATTACAGGCATCGTTGACGATTCGATGCTGTGGACAATGATGCAGATCCCAGCAACGCAAGCCAACCAGGTGCGACTGGGGCAAACGGTGATGGTTGCATCCCAAACCACACCACCTTTAACAGGGCAGGGCTCCGTTGTCTTTATCTCGCCCTATTACGAGCTGAATGGAACAAATAAGTCTCCAAACACACTCATGGTGAAAGCAGCCTTTCCCAACCTCACGGGTAAGTTAAAAACTGGACAATTTGTCAAAAGTCAGATAATAACGGGCCAATTTACAAGCCTTGCTGTTCCTGTTCAAGCGGTATTTATGGAGGCCCAACAACCATTTGTCTACGTTGTTGTACCACTAAGCAAAGCACTCCCAAAAATCAAAGCATCAAGCTCATTACCCGAAGCAACCAAAAAGAAGCTGGAATCGTTACCTAATAGCACGCCGATTGTGTTGCAAAGAGCTGTCACCCTGGGCCAACTGCAAAACAACCTCTACCCATTGAAATCAGGCCTGCAAAAAGGCGAGCAAGTTGTTTCAAGCAACACAGCACTACTGCGCAACGGCATGGCCGTGAAGATTGCGCCAACACAAGCTGCCAAGAAGGGAAGCAACTGAATAAAGCATGGCGTTCTCCGACAACTTCATCAAAAGGCCAGTTCTGACGACAGTCTGCAGCATCCTCATCGTGCTGGTAGGAATTATCGCAATCCCTTCCTTACCAATCGCCAACCTGCCAAATATCGCAAGTCCTCTGATCCAAGTCACAGCAAACTATGGCGGCGGAAATTCGCTAGTCACCGAACAAGCTGTCACCAATCCGTTAGAGCAACAGATCAACGGTGTTCCTGGCGTTAACTACATCTCGTCCACCAGTGACATGGAGGGGCAAAGCACAATCAATGTCTACTTCGATGAGTCAACTGATATCAATATCGACCAAGTCAATGTGCAAAACCGCGTTTCCCTGGCCATGCCCCAGCTACCGGAGCAGGTTCAGGCAACGGGTGTTTCCGTTGAACAAAGCAATCCATCCATACTGCTGGCCTACCAAGTTGGTTCAACGCAAGGTCAATTTGACGCTAATTACCTCAATGGCCTTATTTATGAGCAGCTCTATTACCCCCTTGGCAGAGTCCCAGGGGTTGCCAACGTTGCCGTGCTGGGTGGAGCCAATCCAGCCTATTGGCTATTTATCAATCCCGACAAGCTGGCAGCCAACAAACTAACTGCCGAAGACATCATCAATGCTATACAAAGCCAGAACAGCGTAGCGATTGGAGGCCTTGTAGGTGGCCCTCCTGCAACAGGAGACCAAGCCTATACATACCCAATCCTGGTTGAAAATAATGGCAATCTTGTCTCCATTGAAGACTTCAACAACCTCATCATTAGTCGCACTACAAGTGGCAATCTTTTGCTGCTAAAAGATATTGGCGAAGTGATTTATGGCTCCAATACTTTTACAACCGATGCAATCGACGTGAATGGGCACCCAGCCATGACACTGGCTGTCTACCAGACACCTGATAGCAACGCATTAGACGTTTCCAATGACGTCGTGAAAGTAATCGATCAGTTTGCTAGCGCAGCTCCACCAGGGGTCAACGTGTCGCAGATCTACAACATTGGCCAATTTATTGAATCCTCTGTTGAAGGAGTCGTTGATGCCCTTGGACTTGCAATTGTCCTTGTGCTGCTCATTCTCTTTCTTTTCCTGCAGAACTGGCGAGCAACAATCATTCCGAGCTTGGCTATCCCAATCTCTCTCATTGGCACCTTTGCCTTCCTTAAAGTCTTCGATTTCTCCATTAATCAACTCACCCTGCTTGGCCTAGTCCTCGCTACCGGATTGGTGGTCGATGATGCAATTGTGGTGATCGAAGCTGTATCAAAAAACATCGAATCGGGGATGCGTCCTCGCCAGGCAGCACTGGCCTGCATGGGAGAACTATTTGGCGCCTTAGTGGCCACGGCTTTGGCCCTAATGGCCGTCTTCGTACCAGTGGCCTTCTACCCAGGTGGCATTGGCATCATCTACAAGCAATTCGCCCTAACCATTGCCTTCTCAATTGCGATCTCAGCCTTTAACGCCCTAACTTTCTCCCCAATGTTGTCAGGATTGATTCTACGTAGCGATAAGCCTCGAGAGCCCAAAGGTTGGGGCTGGATCCTCGCAGGAGTGTTAGTGGGATTGGCCTTTGGTCGCTTCACAGCAACTGCTTTCGGCAGCTGGACCTACGTACTTGGTGTGGTGTTGGGTGGCATAGCTAGCAGCAACCTCCCTTTCATTTTTAGTCGTTTCAACAGTTTTTTCGATGATTTACAAAAGCGTTATGCGCAACTGATCAAATCGTTAATCAGCAAACGCCGCTTAATCCTGGCCAGTCTCGCTGGTGGCATCCTGCTGACTGCCTTCGCCTTCACTGCCATTCCCTCTGCCTTCATCCCGGAAGAAGACCAAGGTTATGGATTGGGTTTTTACCAGCTTCAAAATGGCGCCTCACTCAGCCAAACCCAACAAACAGGACAGCAAATTGCCGAGCTGCTCAAAACCGAAAAGAACATCGATGCAGCGGCAATTGTGAGTGGCTTCGGTTTCAATGGCTCCAGCCCCGATCAGGGTGCATTCTTTTTTGGCCTTAAGCCTCTCAATGAACGCAAAGGCAACAGCAACAGTGCAGCAGCCATCGTCGATCGGCTTAACGCCAAGTTAGAGAAGCTCAGTAGTGCCATGGCGGTTTCTGCCCAACCTCCTGCTGTCCCGGGCTTCTCATCCCAGGGAGGTTTTTACTTCCAGTTCAATGATCTCAGCAACGGGTCCTACAGCTTCAACCAACTGGATGGGCTTGCCAATGATCTGATCAAAGCCGGTAAAGCGAGCAGCGAATTCTCCAGCCTTTACACCCAGTTCATTCCCAGCGCTCCGGCCTTCGGACTCCAAGTCGACCGAGCTGTGATGGGAGCCTTAAACGTTGACTATCAGGAGGCAATGAACACAATCGCCACCCTGGCTGGCAGCAACTATTCAGGCCTCACCTACGAAAACGGTCAAGTCCGCAACATCTATGTGCAATCATCAGCCGAACAACGTAACGACATTAACGACATCCTGAGTTATTACGTGCGCAGTCGTGATGGCGAGCTTGTACAAGTCTCACAGTTCGCCTCCGCAGACCTGAGCAGTGCACCCCCAGTCATCAGCCATTACAACCTCTACCGCACAGTGCTCATTCAGGGTGCGGAGGCCGTCGGCAAAAGTTCAGGCCAAGCATTACAGGCCATTCAAAATCTCTTCCAAAAACAAGACTTCTCCAACATCGGCTACGCCTTCACCGGATTGGCTGCACTGCAGTTATCTGCAGGCAGCGCAAGCATCATGGTCTTCGGACTCGGACTGCTCATCGTCTATCTGGTGCTATCTGCCCAATACGAGAGCTATGTCACACCCGTCATCATTCTGATGACTGTGCCATTAGCGATGCTTGGAGCGTTGGCGTTTCTAGCGATCCGCTCGATCGACCTCAACATCTATGCCCAGGTTGGCCTGGTGACCCTCATCGGCCTGGCGGCGAAGAACGGCATCCTGATTGTGGAAGTCGCCGAACAAAATCTGAACAGCGGCATGACCCCGAGTGATGCTGTGATTGCCTCGGCCGAATCCCGCTTACGGCCAATCCTGATGACTGCTATTGCAGCCTTAGCCGGCTTCCTCCCTCTAGTGGTGGCCAATGGAGCTGGTGCCCATAGCCAACAATCACTGGGCACTGTGATTTTTGGAGGCCTAGTAGTTGCCACAGTGCTGTCTCTAGGAGTGGTACCGCCCTTTTATGTTGTGGTGAAGCATCTAGAGGAGCGCTGGTTCAGCAGCGAACCACAGATTTGACAAACGCCGAAAATCACATTTGGACTTGGCAGGATTGGCAGGTGGCTTGGAGCAGATCAGGCACTGCAGATCATGCCAATTCAGCAACGCTGCTCATCCACGGCTTTGGAGCCTGCAAGGAGCATTGGCGCCATAACCAATCGGTGTTGGCCCAAATAAGCCCCTGCTACGCCATCGATCTCCTCGGCTTTGGTGGCAGCAGCCAACCAAGGGCACGACTGCGGGGTGAAGCCCCCCATCAAGGCGATTTCTGCTACGACTTTGATGGCTGGGGAGCCCAGGTCGCCGCCTTCTGCCGTGAAGTGGTGCAGATCCCTGTGCGCATTGTGGGCAATTCAATCGGCGGCGTGATTGCGTTACGTGCCGCCCAGCTCCTCGAAGAGGCTTGCGAAGGTGTCGTTCTGATCAACTGCGCCCAGCGCACCTTGGATGACAAGCGATTAGACGAACAGCCCAGCCTGATGCGCTGGACTCGTCCCTGGCTAAAAAACCTGGTTCAGCAACGCTGGCTAAGCAACAGTCTCTTCCGAAACGCAGCAAACCCGATGGTGATCAAACGAGTGCTGAAGCAGGCCTACCCCAGCGGCAACAATCTCGATCGATCCTTGGTGAGCATGCTGCAAAAACCAGCCGATAGGCCAGGTGCTGCAGAAGCCTTCCACGGTTTCATCAACATCTTCGACGACTACCTGGCGCCAGAACTGATGGCTGATCTCAACATGCCAGTGGATCTGATCTGGGGGGCAGCCGATCCATGGGAACCGTTGCAGGAAGCCCGTCGCTGGGCTGCGTTGCTGCCTTGTATCCGCTCCCTAGCAGTGGTCGATGGTGCAGGGCATTGCCCCCACGACGAAGCTCCTGAAGAGGTCAATCCACTGCTTCTCCGAATCATTCAGCAAGCCGCATAGGCCTCAACCGTTTCACTCAACTGGCGCAGACCATTAAGTCCATGGCGCTCCAGATTGCGAACACGATCACGACTGATGTCGAGGATGCGGCCAATCCCGGTGAGGTTCATCGGCTCGCCTCCGTCGATTCCATAACGCATCCGCAGCACACGACCCTGCAGCTCGGGCAACTTTTCTAGCAAGGTACGTAAATCGCCTTTCATGCAATCCACTTCCACCTTCTCACTCGGCAACTCCTCTTCCCCTGCAAGCAACTCAAGCAACTCCGTTTCATCCCCATCTCCCACCTTCATCTCCAAACTCATCGGCTGACGGGCACGGCACATCAGATCCTTCACCTCCTCCTCGGGCAACTCCACAAACTCTGCAAGTTCGCTCACTGTTGGCGTGCGCCCCATCTCCTGACTTAATTCTCGCTGGCCTTTCTTGAGCTTGTTCAGCATCTCCGTGATGTGGATCGGCAGACGGATCGTCCGGCTCTTCTCCGCAATCGCACGCGTGATCCCCTGACGAATCCACCAATACGCATAGGTCGAAAACTTGTAGCCACGGGTTGGGTCGAACTTCTCTACTCCCCTCACCAAGCCGATCGTTCCCTCTTGGATCAAATCAAGCAGCTCCATATTCCGTTTGGTGTACTTCTTGGCAACACTCACCACTAAGCGCAGGTTCGCAGACACCATCCGCTCCTTCGCACGTCGTCCGCTCTGCAACTTCTTCTTGAGCTGCAACGCACTCAATCCAGCTGCCTTCGCTAGCTCTTGACGACTCGCTGGCTCACCTTTTTTACCTTCCAGTTCAGACTCAAGCTGCTCTAAAGACATCAACTCCTGCACCTGACGACCCAACGTGATCTCCTGCTCATGGCTCAGCAGCGGCACTCGACCGATATCGCGCAGGTATGAACGCACCAGGTCGACATCTGCGGGCAACTGACGAGCAGGCACAACCGCTGATTTAACAAGGGATTTGGAGGCTGCGGAGTCGACCACGACAACTCTATTGCGTTTTGTAAACCTTACTCTCCAAGCGACCCAAAAGACACTACGGGAAACCCACCTCGCCAGAGTGCATAGGCAGAAATACCTAGAACGCTATGCCATTTGTTTGCTGAAGCAGCCAAGCCGCTGTCCGTAAATAAATAAAGACCCCAGCCACATCAGTTGCTGTCGTAATAAAGGGAGCCGACATCAGGGCGGGATCCAGACCCATTCGATCGAACAACAAAGGCAAAGCAGCCCCAGCCGTAGCAGCCAGAGTAGTGATCGCCATCAGGCTGATCCCTACTGCTGCACCCACAAGAAGACTTTCACCCCGCCACCAAGCAAAGGGAACAACCACAAGCAACATCAACAAACCCAAAATCCCGCCCGCCATGGCCTCACGCAACACCGCCTTCATGCGACCAAGAGCCTCGATGCGCTGAGTACTAAGACCTCGAATCACCACAGTGGAACTCTGAGCGCCAACGTTGCCGCCCGTACCGATCAACAACGGGATGAACGCCGCCAACAGCACAACATGCTTCAGCACATCGTCGTTCATGGCAATCACTTGACTAGTAAAGCCATTCGCTACCACCAATACAGCCAGCCACACCACTCGACGGCGCGCAACAACCAACAAATTGCTCTGGAAATAGTCGTCTTCATCCCCCGCCTGCACAGCTCCAGCGGCATAAAGATCGCGTGTGGCCTCCTGTTCAATCACGTCAATCACATCATCGACGGTGACAATCCCTACCAATCGCTGTTCTCGATCCACAACGGGGACAGCCAAAAAATCGTATCTCTGAATCGCTCGGGCCACCTCCTCTTGATCTGTGTCGGTGCGCACATTCACCACATCGCGGGTCATCACATCCCCGATGCGTGCCTCCGGCTCAGCAGTCACGAGATCTCGCAATGAAAGGATCCCGGTCAGGTGGCGCTCGCCATCAGTCACATAGAGGCTATAAATCGTCTCCGTGTCAGGAGCTCGACGCCTCACGATCGTGAGCGCCTGAGCTGCACTGTGAAATTCCTTGAGATCAATAAACTCGGTCGTCATCAACCGACCAGCGGTTTCAGGCTCGTAACCAAGCAACTGAGCAGTGACTCGTCGCTCTGCTGGGCTCAGTTCTGCCAGCAATCGTCTCACCACCTTGGCAGGCAGCTCATCAAACAATCGCACCCGGTCATCTGGAGACATCTCCTCCACCAACTCGAGCACCTCACCAGAGCGAAGGCGTTCCAGCAGACTCTGCTGGACAGCAGGCTCTAGGTATTCGTAAACCTCAATGGCCTCATCCTTGCTGAGCAAGCGGAAGGCCAGAGCCTGCAGGGTACGAGGCAAAATGCCAATGGCTTCAGCGATGTCAACCGGTTGTACCGGTTGAAGCAACATCTTCACTGCGTCATAGTTTCCTACTGACAACAGCGCTTGCAGCTGCTGGGCCACTAAGTCCACCAGGTCAGAGCCGCTGACCACTGCCGCCTCCGGACTGGTTGCCCCCGTTGCCTCGTTCATCGGCCCGCCGTCAAGGCGAGCACACTGTATGGCGTATGGTCCTCGCTAGGGTCTTGAAGACAAAACCAAATGTCCATGGCCATCAACATCAGCCAGATTGTGGTTCGCACTCCAGAGGGTGCTGAGAAATCCCTCAGCGAATACAACGGTACGGTGCTGTTAATCGTGAATGTGGCCAGCCGATGTGGATTTACCAAGCAATACAAAGGCCTGCAGGCGCTGCAAGACACATACGGCCCTCAGGGACTAAAGGTGCTGGGCTTTCCTTGCAACGACTTTGGCGCCCAGGAGCCCGGCACCCTCGAGGAGATCAAGAGCTTCTGTTCCACCACGTACGGCGCCAGCTTCGAATTGTTTGACAAGGTGCACGCCATGGGCAAAACCACCGAGCCCTACACCACCCTCAATCAAACTGAACCAGCAGGAGATGTGGCCTGGAACTTCGAAAAGTTTCTTGTGGGTAAGGACGGCACCGTGCTCAAACGTTTCAAGAGTGGCGTGGAACCTGAGAGCACTGAGCTCAAAACAGCTATCGACCAAGCCCTGATGGCCTGAACTGCCGACCAATCAAAAAGCCAAGGGCTGCAACACCAAGACCTAAGCCCATGGTTAGACCAATCAATCCCAGCGCTGACAACCAAGCTCCCTGAGAAATCATGGTGCTGCATTCCACCATCCAGCTGCTGAAAGTGGTGAGAGAACCACAGAAACCCACCCCCAGCAACAACAGACGGCTTGGACGGAACGGCAAACCAACCACCAACCCCAAAATGGCAGCTCCAATTACATTCACCAGCAAGTCGTTCTGAACCTGCCAGCGAACCAAGGCCCCAGGCACAGCCCCAAAAGCCACCAGCCACATCTCATTCCATTGATTGGGCAAGGGTTGCGTGGTATTAGCCATTAGCCAGCCCAACCCCTGCAGCTACAGCCAAGAGACCTCCCAAGATCGAGCCCACAGCAAGCACTAGGGCCTCACTCCAGCGATGCTCTCGCAAGGTATTGATCACCTCTACCGCAAAAGTCGAAAAGGTGCTGAGAGAGCCAAAGAAGCCCACACCAATCAACAAGATCAAAGGCGATGCTCCACTTGCTGGTGCACATTTGGCCTGCAAGGCCAAGACCAAGCCAAGAGCGAAAGCAGCAACCATGTTCACCGCAAAAGTGCCCCAGTGCTTCCTCGGCACCATCGGCGCAAGGTGGTTCACCACTCTGAGGCGCAACCAAGCTCCTGGCACAGCACCTATGGCTACCAGTGAAGCCTGCCATGCTGGCAACGCCAGATCAGACATTGAGCCAGCCACGCCTCACAACCCCGGCCAAGCACTCCCCGCTACCCGAGGCGATCTGTACTTGCAGCCAGTCCTTACCATCGTCGCCATGCCAACGACGGAGCACATTCAAGGGGGTGCCAACGGCCAGTCTTCGCAAACTAGGAGCCACAGCCAGAGGGCTAACTCGCAATTCACAGCTTGTCCCAGCAAACAAAGGTCCTGAGCTATCAGAACGACGAATTTCTGGCTGGCGACGCTCACCACCACCAGCAGGCAAAGCTGCAGGAGCTAGCAAGGCCACCCCTAGGACCCACCCCCAACGGAGCACAACACCCATCAGATATCTAACGCTGCCATATCGAGCTCAGCGCTGTGGGTTTCAATGAACTCCCGGCGGGGAGCAACCTTGTCGCCCATCAAAATTGTGAAGATACGATCAGCCTCTAATGCATCCTGAACCTCCACCCGCTTCATCATCCGGGCAGAAGGGTCCATGGTGGTCTCCCACAACTGCTTTGGCATCATTTCGCCGAGACCCTTAAAGCGCTGAATGGTGTAGTTAGCCTTCTCCGGGAAGCCTGAAAGTGTCGTCTGTAAATCAGCCTCGTTGTAGCAATAGGTATGGTTCTTACCTCGCTCAACCTTATAAAGAGGAGGGCACGCAATATAGATATAACCACCTTCAACTAATTCTTTCTGGTAGCGGTAGAAAAATGTAAGTATCAGCGTACGAATATGAGCACCATCAACATCAGCATCAGTCATGATCACCACACGGTGATATCTAAGATTTTTTGAATCAAATTCTTCTCCTTTGATACCTAATCCAAGCGCAGTAATCAGCGCCTGGATCTCCGTATTTTTATATATTTTAGCATCATCTGTTTTCTCAATATTTAGGATCTTACCGCGCAAGGGAAGAATTGCTTGAAAGCGACGATCTCGGCCCTGCTTTGCAGAACCACCAGCAGAGTCGCCCTCCACGATGTAAATCTCTGATTCGGAAGGGTCCCTAGAACTACAATCAGCCAGTTTTCCTGGCAACGTAGAACTCTCAAGTACGCTTTTGCGGCGCACTAATTCTCGAGCACGACGTGCAGCTTCAGCTGCATTGAATGCCTGAATGGCCTTCTCAAGAATAAGATCAATCACCGCAGGATTAAATTCCAAGTACTGACTCAATGCTTCACCCACCAAGCTGTCGACAATGCCGCGGACTTCGGTATTGCCCAACTTGGTTTTTGTCTGCCCTTCGAATTCTGGATCGGGCACCTTTACAGAAAGAACAGCCGTAAGTCCTTCACGAATATTTTCTCCAGCAAGATTAGAATCGGCTTCCTTGCGTTTGCCCCGCTTACGGGCAAACGTATTGAGAGTACGGGTAAGGACTGTCTTCAGCCCCTCAATATGAGTACCCCCATCTACAGTGCGAATATTATTAGCAAATCCGAGAATGCTGTCTGAATAAGCATCAACACACCATTGCAGTGCTGCTTCAACCTGCACATTATCCTTTTCGGAATTCACATAAATAATTTCGGGATGAAGAGCGTCCTTTTCCTCGTTCATATAGGTGACATATTCTTTGATACCGCCCTCATAAAAATAAACCTCCTCATGAGGAGCCCCTTCCGCATCTAAAACAGACTGACGCTCATCGCGGAAAACAATCCGCACCCCACCATTGAGATAAGCCAGTTCACGCAAACGAGCAGACAGGGTGGCGTAATCGAAAACAATGCCAACAGTAAATATCTCTTCGTCCGGCTTAAAACAAACGCTCGTGCCTGTGCGCCCTTTCTCTGAAGCAGGCTGGGCTTCGGAACGAAGACTACCTATCGCAGTCCCACGTTCAAAGCGCTGACGATGCACCTGTGCTTGACGCCGCACCGTCACTTCCACCCATTCACTCAGGGCATTGACGACAGATACACCAACTCCGTGCAAGCCGCCAGAGACTTTGTAACCGCCACTGCCGAACTTACCGCCAGCATGAAGCACGGTGAGCACCGTTTCCAAGGCACTCTTGCCTGTCCGGGGATGAACGTCGGTAGGAATGCCACGGCCGTTGTCAGATATTGATGCGGAACCATCTGGTCCAAGCACCACGAGAATCTCATCACAGTGCCCGGCCAATGCCTCATCAACAGAGTTGTCGACAACCTCAAAGACAAGGTGATGCAATCCCCTTGGCCCAGTGGAGCCGATGTACATCCCCGGACGCTTCCTAACCGGCTCCAGCCCTTCCAGCACCTGAATTTGTTCGGCGCCATAGGCAGCCTGGACCTTGGAGTCTTCGCTCATTCAATAAATCCGCAGCCAGGAAGGGTTGTTCTAGGAGGCCTCATCGGCGAGAAACCTCGTCCTGGCTAGAAAATTTTACCACTGGCGCAAGAGGCTTGCAGAGGCCTTCTAAGAAACCATTTACTTCAAAGGGAAACCCATCGTGACGCTGGCATGCCACTACTCAAGACTTCCAAAGCAGCAGCCAACTCTCTCCTGAAGGAAAGCAGCTTTTGGATTATTCACAGAAACCCAAAATGAGCTGACCTCGCCTGGAGAAGCAAAAATCGCTGTTTATAACCGCTCAGAAGAGCTGATCAACGATCTAAAAACATGGCTTCCTGCTGCAATCACGTTACAACCAGACGGCGCTGATAAAATCCTTGGCGTGGACTCCGATGAAATTCCTACGACCACGGTCGAAAAAAACAAGGATGAGCCAGCGCCCTTCCCAGGCAACATCCCAGAAGAAATTCGCGCAAAAAGTAAATGAGTAACAACTCTCGCCAACCCATTGAAAAGAAAGAACTGTTCGGAGTTCATTTCAATATTAGAGATCAGCAAAAATTCAACCAAGCACTTCAACTTCTGAGAGAAAGCACTGGGGGACTCCCAATGTTTTCAGCAGACAATTTAATAACATGGAATAGAAATATCTCTTTCTTGAGGGAGGATTATTTCTATCAAATACTTGCTGGTAGTGAATCCACCGATGTTGAAAAAAGCTGCATTTGGCGCCTCTATATACTACTTTATTTTGCAGAGCACTGTCAAAGTGTTGCAGGAGACTACGTCGAGCTTGGCTGCCACAAAGGTACAACTGCAAAGCGAGTGACAGAAAAAATTGACTTCGAAAATAAAGGGAAGAAATATTGGCTGTATGATTTATTTGAATGGAAAGAAGGCGACGAACATACTCACATGCCAGGCCATGACAACCCAAAAATGTACGAGGATGTGGTTGAACGATTTTCAGACCAGCCCTGGGTCAACATCATCCCAGGCCCTGTACCTGATTCGCTCCTGCAAGGCTTCCCAAAAACGATCGCATTTGCACACATTGATATGAACCATCCTGCCCCAGAAGAAGCAGCACTAAAAAAAGTTTTACCAAACCTCAGCCCAGGAGGATGCATCATCTTTGATGATTATGGATGGTGGGGCTATTCGGCACAAAAGCGTATACTGGATCCCATAGCAGCAGGCATGAATCTCAAAATCCTCGAGTTACCAACTGGGCAAGGATTGTTAATCAAAAACAGTTAGTAGACCCAAGTCTAAAGAGGCAATTCTTATTGGGACGCTATCAATACACAAATCTAACTTGTAACTCACTTTAAACATTAACCAACAGATCTCCTCTCACTCCTGAAGTTATTACCTAACAATTAAATGCAAACGGAACGCTGTCACAGCAAAGCCTCGTTAAGAACTCTCTAATCAGTCATTCTTCAAAAGTGAAACTTTCCATCGTCCATGGCCAACGACAGCCAATACAACAAATCAGCTGAACTTTCTAAACCCCCTCTTGTGGTAGTTGTGCTGGGCCCTACTGCCAGTGGCAAAACCTCTCTCGGCATTTCTCTGGCCAAGCAGTTGCAGCTTGAGGTACTGAATGTGGACTCGCGCCAGCTATATCGCGATATGAATGTGGGCACTGCCAAGCCCACACCAGATCAACAAAGGCAGGTAGCGCATCAGCTGATAGACCTGCGTGCTCCAGATGAACCGATCACCCTGCAGGAATTCCAGAGCATTGCGATGGCCGCCGTGACTCAATCGATCGCCCAGTCGAGGATGGCTTTGCTCGTGGGAGGGAGCGGCCTCTATTTGAAATCGCTCATAAAAGGCCTAAGGCCACCCGGTGTTGCACCTCAACCAGGATTACGCCAACAACTCCAACATCTCGGCCAGGCCATCTGTCACCCGCTGCTACGCCAAGCAGACCCAGCAGCTGCCAAACGGATTGCACCTGCCGATTCCATGCGCACGCAGCGGGCTCTCGAAGTGCTCTACGCCACTGGCCGACCAATTAGTGCTCAACAAGGATCTATCCCTCCAAATTGGCGTGTACTGGAACTTGGACTCGATCCTGCTGATCTAAGGGACCGCATCGCGCTGCGTACCGGCCAGCTGTATGCGAATGGCCTGATTGAAGAGACCGAAAGACTTTGTTCGCGCTACAGCGCCGATCTCCCTCTACTGCAAACCATTGGCTATCGAGAAGCTCTGCAAATAATTCAAGGGCAACTCAACCGTGAACAGGCCATCGCCCTGACCACACGTCGTACCCAGCAGTTCGCCAAGCGTCAGCGCACATGGTTCCGCAGACAACATCACCCCTATTGGCTCAAAGGTGAGGAACCGCTGAGCGAAGCGCTATCACTTATTCAAGCGGGTCTAAGGTGAAGGGTGCAGACATAAAACCTTCTGGTCTCCTTGTCGTCTGCTCTATTCCCTTATCTCACTGAATGCCACCACGTCCTCGTTTTGACCGTCGCGCACCCGTCAGGGAGCTCCCCAACATTAATGACCGCATCAATTATCCCAAGTTGAGGGTCGTTGACGCAGACGGAACTCAGCTAGGGGTGATTAACAGGGAAGAAGCCCTTGATGTAGCCAAAGATCGGGAACTTGATCTGGTGCTTGTCAGCGAGAAAGCGGATCCACCCGTTTGCCGAATCATGGATTACGGCAAATTCAAGTTTGAGCAGGAGAAGAAAGCCAAGGAAGCCAAGAAGAAGTCGCATCAGACCGAAGTCAAAGAAGTCAAAATGCGCTACAAAATCGATCAGCACGACTACAACGTGCGCATCGGCCAAGCCGTGCGATTCCTCAAGGCTGGTGACAAAGTTAAGTGCACCGTTATCTTCCGGGGTCGGGAAATTCAGCACACTGCCCTTGCTGAAACGCTGCTACGACGTATGGCAAAAGACCTGGAAGAACAGGCCGAAATTCAGCAAGCTCCTAAGCGTGAAGGTCGGAACATGATCATGTTCCTTACACCGCGCAAAACACCGCTGATCAAAACAGATAAGGAAAAGCAAATTCCTACGCGTGCGGTTCGCACCATCACAGCCCCACCTCGAGCCACTGCTTCTGCCAACACACAGCTCAACAAGGATCAATAAATCCCTAACTTCAGAGGACTCAACCACCTGCTCTAGCCCTTGAGAGCAACCTGAGCCACTAAGTGTGTTCTAGTCTATCAATTCAGAGGGGTCGACCCCTCTGAATTCCCTTTAGCAACAACACTTTTTCAAAAACCTACTGTGTCCAGTACAAGCCTGGGTAGCCCGCCTAAACATCTCGCCAGGCAGAGAGTCATCCGGACCAAAGACATGTTCGACTCAGTCTGCAGCCAGGCAAAACATTCGACCTGAGAGCAGCAGCAAGGCGGGCCTGGATGAGAATTCTCTAAATGAGCTCAACAACAAACCACTATCAAGCTCAGCCATGCCAAAGACACAGTCAACTGTCACAGCATCACAGGACACACGCGCGATTGTCATGAAGGCATCCTGCTCTTTAAGGTGGCCGCATTGCAACCTGTCCTACCGGCGTGCGATTCCATATTCAGCAGGAAAGCGACATTCCGGCTTCGGCCCAGCTTTACAACCAAATTTGTTTCGCAATCGCCGCACGTCATTACCCACCTGGCCACAGACTGCCCAGCACTCGCCAGTTAGCCATGCAAACTGGCCTTCATCGCAACACGATCAGCAAGGTCTATCGACAGCTGGAAACAGATGGGGTCGTCGAAGCCATGGCTGGTTCAGGTATCTACGTGCGCGACCAGCAAAAGCCGCGCGAAATCAAAACCCCTACCCATATTCGCAATCGAGGCAACCCTGACCTTGACCAGGAAGTGCGCAAGTGCGTCGATGGTCTGCTCAATGCTGGTTGTACTCTCCAGCAGACTCGAGAACTATTAACCCGCGAAATTGACTGGCGACTTCGTTGCGGGGCGAGAGTGTTGGTAAGCACTCCCAGAGAGGATATTGGCGCCTCCATGCTGATTGCAGAAGAGCTGGAGCCCCACCTTGATGTTCCAGTTGAAGTGGTACCAATGGAGGAGCTGGAAAGCATTCTTGAAAGCTCAAGCAACGGCACTGTGGTAACCAGTCGCTATTTCCTGCAACCGCTGGAAGAGTTAGCTAAACGCCACGGAGTTCGGGCCGTCGCAGTAGACCTCAATGACTTCCGCCAAGAGTTCGCCATGCTTAAGGAGTTGCGACCCGGCAGCTGCGTGGGACTGGTAAGCATCAGCCCTGGCATCCTGAGGGCTGCCGAAGTCATCCTGCACAGCATGCGCGGCAATGAACTCCTGCTTATGACAGCAACACCGGATGTAGGCAGCCGCCTACTAGCCCTACTACGAGCAGCCAGCCACGTGCTCTGCGACCGCCCCAGCCTGCCCCTTGTCGAGCAAAGCCTGCGCCAAAACCGTTCCCAATTGATACGTATGCCCCAACTTCACTGCGCAGACAGCTATCTCAGCACCGCCACGATTGATCAATTGCGCAAGGAAATTGGCCTGTTGGCCAGCTGAACATTTCTAGTCTGTGTCAATGCTGACAACCATTCGGGCAGACCTGGCAATCGTCAAGGAACGCGATCCCGCTGCTCGCGGATTGCTGGAAATATTGCTGTGTTATCCGGGCTTGCAGGCCCTCATGCTTCATCGAATCAGCCACAAGCTCTGGCACTCAGGCTTGCCACTGCTCCCTCGACTGCTAAGCCAGTTCACCCGCAGCCTCACTGGCATCGAAATTCATCCAGGAGCACGTATCGGTCATGGAGTATTCATTGACCACGGCATGGGTGTGGTCATCGGCGAAACAGCCGAGATCGGTAATCAATGCCTGCTGTATCAGGGAGTAACGCTAGGAGGAACAGGCAAGGAAAGTGGCAAGCGTCACCCAACGCTTGCTCATAATGTTGTTGTGGGCGCCGGCGCCAAAGTCCTTGGAGCGATTCAGGTAGGCGCGAATACTAGGATAGGTGCAGGCTCAGTAGTAGTACACAACGTAGCCGCTGATTGCACGGTTGTTGGCATCCCAGGGCGAGTGATTCATCAGAGCGGTGCACGAATAAACCCTTTGGCCCATTCCGCCCTGCCAGATGCAGAGGCCAACGTAATTCGCAACCTGATGGAACGAATCGATCAACTTGAAAACCAGGTGAGTTCACTGCATGCATGCCTGAAAGCGGTAACCACAGGTCGACCAATCAGTGAGGTAAAACCTGGGAAGTCCCAGAATCTGAAAGATCGAGAGATCCTTGAATTTCTTGGTGATAGTGAAGAGGCTTGACGCGCAATATGCCCCAAGCTCAGAGCAAACTCTCCAAATCACATCCCCACCGCGGACTGAGTTTTATTGGGAGTCTTCTGCGTCATCGCGAATTGTGGTGGCGCTTAAGTGAACGCGAGGTGATCGGCCGTTATCGCGGTTCAATTCTGGGCTGGGGGTGGAGTCTGCTGACCCCGCTGATGATGCTGGCGGTGTACACCTTTGTGTTCTCAACAGTGTTCAAAGCCCGTTGGGGCGATCTTGAACAAGCCGGACCCCTCGGATTCGCCATCAATCTATTCGCAGGGCTGATCACCTTCAACCTGTTTGCCGAATGCGCCACTCAGGCACCGACACTGATTCTCAAGAACGTCAATTACGTAACCAAAGTGATTTTTCCACTGGAAACTCTTGGTGCCGTTTCTGTGTCGACCGGTCTATTCCATGCCTTAACCAGCACGATCGTGCTGGTGGTTTTCGAGCTGATTGCGGTTCATCGGGTGCCTCTAACCATTTTATTGCTGCCAATGGTCTGGCTTCCCTTCCTGCTTGGCTGTTTGGCCATGAGCTGGCTGCTGTCGGCTCTAGGGGTATTTTTGCGAGACCTGGGCCAACTCATGGGAGTTGTGGTCAGCATGCTGATGTTTATGAGCGCTGTGTTTTACCCCCTGTCTGCTCTGCCCCCTACCTTGCAGACACTGATGGGACTGAACCCCCTGGTCGTGGTAATACAGCAAACCCGGCGAGTTCTGGTGCAGGGCGTTCCCCCCAGTGCCAGTTACGTCGTACTGGGTTTTCTGCTGATGCTTGGTCTTTGCGAAATCAGCTACAGATTCTTCTGCAAAGCTCGCCATGGATTTGCCGATGTGCTCTGATCTAGCCCTCGAGGTCGAGCAGCTAGGGAAGCTCTATCCGATCTATGACCATCCTCGAGACCGCCTGCTTCAGGCGATCTGGGGGCAGCGAAAACAGCTTTATCGTCCATTTTGGGCGTTGCAAGACGTCAGCTTTCAACTGAAGCGTGGGCAAACGCTCGGTGTCGTTGGGCGCAATGGCTCTGGTAAGAGCACTCTTCTGCAATTAATTTGCGGGACTCTCACACCCACCACCGGCAAGGTCTGGGTGAACGGCCGCATCGGCGCTCTGCTCGAATTGGGCAGTGGCTTCAATCCAGAATTCAGCGGCCTCGAAAATGTGTACCTCAACGGAACACTGCTGGGGTTGACAACGAGCGAAATCGATACGCGACTCGATGAAATCCTCGACTTTGCCGGCATCGGTGATTTCATTCACCAACCTGTCAAAACGTACTCAAGCGGGATGGCGGTTCGCTTGGCCTTCTCCGTTCAGGCACACGTAGAGCCCGATCTTCTGGTAGTGGATGAAGCCCTGGCAGTCGGCGATGAGATGTTCCAAAAAAAATGCTACGCCCACCTGAAGCACCTCAAAAAAGAGGGCACAGCAATCCTGCTCGTTACCCACAACTGCCCCCAGATCCTGCAGCACTGCGACCAAGCTCTTCTCCTCAATAGCGGCCAGCTAAAACTGCACGGCTCTCCAAAGCTGGTCACCAGCACCTATCAACGGCTGAACAACGCACCAGCAGACGAATGGGACACCTTGCTGAGCCAACTCACGGATGGTGATGGGGGTGCCAACACAACGCGCAGTGAAGCCGACGAGTGTGAGGCCGGCGACCTGCAGCAAGATCGGCAACTGCTGCCCAGCTCAAGCGTGAACTACGAAGCGATTGGGATTCGCATTGAGGCCGTAGACGTGCTCAATCTGGAGGGGAAGCAAGCCAATCTTATCCCGATGGGACAACCTTTCAGCCTGCGCTTTGACTACCGCGCCACCAAACCGCTTGAGGATCTACGCCTGGCCTGCAACATCGCCAACCAAACCGGCATGCGCATTACAGGACAGCATCATCCTGGGCCTCCTTGTACTGCAGGCGACTCGTTCAGCATGACCTTCCATTTCAATCGCGGACTACTGCCAGGACTTTATTTTGTTGGAGGGGGGATCTGGCAGAGCGACCGTCCAGGCCACTTTCTGCATCGTGTGGTGGATGCCCGCGCCTTGCGCATAACAGCGGATGAAGCTGTCAACGGATTTGGCCTGTGTGACCTCAGTGCCGGCACACCAACCATCCAACGATCACCAACCAGATGATCAGCTCAATTCCCTGCGGCTTCCAAGACCTCAACATCAACCATCCCAATGGGATGCAACCCTGGTGCCATCGAGGCCCTGGAGAACAAGCTGGATTAGCCGCTGAATACACCACAAGATCACGACATAAAGGTCCAAGCTCACCCTTCCGATGCACCTGCCCATCCAGTCGACATCACATCGAGCCAAACAATCGTTCGCCGTCACAAATACAGGCCGCGACCCGAGAGCTGAACGTGGAAGTAGCGCATGCCCAGACGCCGACGAAACTCAGGCGTACGACGGCGTCATCCTCATCACTGAGAGGGGCGATCTCCTACTCCAGCAGTATTGATATCGGACACGACAGGCTAGTGGCCCTTCAGCTTGCGGTAATTGGGATCACCAAGAAGCAGGAGCTTAAGCATGGGGACCATGCCTACTGAGGCTGGCCGCTTTCAATGGCAGGGCTTTCATCACTTCGGCAACCAATCAACCAGGCCCATTTTGGCCAGCCACACCAGGGTGGTCTCTAAGAACGGCCGTCGCTCCAACGAGACTCCAGCGCACAGATCCGCCACGCTGAGACCGGACACACCGGCAGTCTCCAACACCTGCAAGGCCTTAAGAGCCTCTTCGGGTGTGCCTCGCAATCCTGGATACATACCGTTGAGCCTCACAGCAAGACGACCCTCAAGGTCAGCAGCCTTCACCCCAGCAGCCAGCCTTAGCGACATATGAGGCTCGAGCACGTCGGTGGCGAAATGACGGAAATCCGCAAAGGGTTCACCACGGCAAGGATCAAGCCGAGAGCCTGCAGCCGCTTCAACAGAATCCGCGGACTGGCGCCGCACAGCCAGCTCCTCGAACAACTCGCGGTAGAGCCGGGCCACCTGCGGCCAGGAGAACATCAACTGAGCGCGCTGCTGAGCGGCCGCACCCATCACCCGGCGCTGATCAGCACTTTCGGCCAGACGCAACAATGCGGCAGCGGCCTGCTGCACGTGCACAGCCGTGTGCTGCGCCGATGCGCCCACGTAGGTTTGATAGGCCTCCAGTTCAAGGCTGTGCAAACCCGCCAGCAGCTCACCAGGCAGCCCCCCAGGACTGCCTAGCGTCGGCACCAGAACGCCATCCACACCATCACGAACGGTGTAGCGATAGCCGTCCCAATCACTTACCACCACCGGCAGTCCGGCGGCCATCGCCTCGATCGGTGTGAGCCCGAAGGTCTCTTGAATGTTGTCGACCAGAGACAGGAATACATCCGCAGCCGCCCAGCTCTGGGCCACCAAATGCGGATCATTGCCATCCATCACCAATACATTTAGATCCGGCGCCAACAAATCAGCCGCCTGCTTGTAGAGCTGCATCTCAGGCTCACCGCCGGGGAACCAGCCAACGAGGGCGAAATGCATCCTGCGGTTGCTCTGCTCCGACGCCTGTCGCATCGCCAGGAACATGCTCTGCGGGAAGGCCTTCTCGTAATACGAGAGGCGCCCCACCCAGAGCACCAGGATGTCGTCATCCGCGATCGACAGCCGTTCACGCAGCGCGGAACGCGCCTGTTGATCAGCGCCCTGACGAGCCAGCCGATCCGTGTCTACTGCCAGGGGGATCAGCGGCAGCTGAGGCCGGGGTGTTCGGGTGGCCCCAAGACGAGCGGTGAGGTGCTCGACCAGGCCATCGAACATCCCCTCCATCGCCTGCTGTACTGCGGGCGACGTGCACACCAAGGCATCCCAGGCCTGGGTAGGCGCCAACGCCGCAGCGGCAATCTGCTCGCGAACCGCCGGGGGAGCGATCGTATGGATCAGGCCCACAAGGCTGTAGGTCTTATCAAGGCCGGCGCTGCGGCGCAGCCAGGAGAGCTCAGCCAGATAAGGCTGACCGCGCAGGAGGGTGCCGTGGCGTGCAGGCCAACTGGTGTTGTTGAGAGCAGCGGAGGTCAGACGGACCTCTTCGGCAGTGTCGAGCGCCGCTGCCAGCTGCTCCCCGCTGAGGCCCACCTGGTTAAGCACCGCCACATCTGTGAAACCGCCGTAATTCAACAGACCACGAAACAGCGCCGCGTTGGCGATGTCTTTTCCAAAGGGATTGACAGGTCGTGCCAGGTGCCCCTGAGGATGAAACAGGCTGAGGCCATGGAGCGGAGCAGACATGGCTCACCACCAACGACAATGACAATGACAAGAGTCACTCAAAACGATCACGGAGACGAGAGCAACTAAGCTCGCCGCCATGAGCACCGAACACGTCCTCCTGACCGAATTACAGCGGTACAACCTGCTGATTCCGCTGCTCAAGAGTCGGATCACTGAGGAGGCCGTTGGCAATGAACAGCCACCCTCTGAAGATCTGGAGAAGGCGAGAGCACAATTTTTCCAGCAAAACAAACTGAACGATCCCGAAGCCGTTCAGGGGTTTCTGAAACAACAGGGCTGGAGCGAGGAGGATCTCGATTGGCAGATCGCTTTGCCGCTGCGAACCAAGGCGCACTGCCGCAACCACTACCGGCACAAAGCCGAAGCCCACTTCCTAAACAGGAAGAACCAGCTAGACCGAGTAGTCTACAGCCTACTGAGAACCAAAGATTTATTTTTGGCTCGAGAGCTATACCTGCGCATCGATGGCGGTGAAGCGGATTTCGGCGATCTGGCCTCGCAGTTTGCGGAAGGCCCCGAACGCAACACCAAGGGAGTCATCGGCCCGGTGCCGATGACTCAGGCTCACCCAACTTTGGCCGAAACTCTTCGCACTGCCAAACCGGGAGTGCTAATGCACCCCATACGGATCGGCGAATGGTGGCTGGTCATCCGCCTGGAGAGCTACACGCCGGCAACCTTTAATGACGACATGGCCGATCACCTCAGCCTAGAGCTTTTTAACCAATGGGTGAATGAGGAGTCTGCCCGTAGGATAAAAACCCTCAAGGATTTAGGTGTCGCACCGACCGCCGAATGACGCAGCCGACTTCCGACACCTCATCTTCGATCAAAACCACCTTCCGCCAACTCAAAGCCTTTGTAGGCATAAGCCCTGAAGCTGAGCAGAAACTGCAGGAGCAAAGCACGCTCCTGCGTTTCCGCATCGGCCAGCCACTGGCAGAAGAAGAAATATTGCCTACACACGCCTACTGGGTCCTGGAAGGGGAATGCAGGCTGATCGGCAATGAAAGAGACCGCCTCGCAACCCTGGCGCGAATGAGTCGGGGGAGTTGCGTGGGCCTCGCGTCCCTGCTAAGGGCGAAACCTTGCGAGATGGTGACGGCGTCTACAGTTGTTGTCGCTTTGGCCGTGCCGGACAAGCTGATCGTTGAGCTCTACGGCTCGGAATCAAGCTTTCGAAGATGGTGCAACCAGTCGCTCTGGCCTGCGGAAGTGGCAGACATCATCAGACTGCATCTCCAACGCAACGCTCGCAGTGACAACTCGCTGCTCAACAAGCTGGCCACCGTTGCCCAGACGGCGCGATTGCTCACTGCTTCCGACCAACAAGACGTCGCGTCGGTTCAGAAGGCTGCCAACGGCCGAACACTGTTCGTCGCCAGCGCCAACACGGACCAGTCCATTGGCTCAGTACTGGATCCAGGCCAGCCTCTGCCCGTGGCACGACAACCTTTCGACCTACGCGTGGTGAGCATCCCATCGCAGGTGATCGAGCAGACGATCAAAACTGAGAAAGACGACAAAGCGGAAACCTTTGCGGCCGAAGCCCACGCCAGCGATGCGCCGACGCTGATCCAACGGGGAGGCCTCAATCTGGGTCAGCCCAACCCCTTGAGCGATTTCAAACTTATCCGAGCGGAAGGGGAACTGGAGGAAACACTGGCGTGCTTCCAGATGCTGGCTGCGCAGATGAAACTTCCGTTCCGACGCGACTCGATCGAAAAGATCCTACGCGAAAGCCTTAAACGTGGACAGAGTCCGAACATCCAGCTGTGCGGGCAACTGGGAGCCAGTCTTGGTTTACATGTGGTCAGCGCCATGACACCAGCCGGGATGGGGATTCGGCTTCAGGTACCGAGCATGCTGTCTTGGCAGGGCGGATTTGCTCTGGCCATCCGCAGCGATGCCAATGGACTGACGCTGGCAAGTCCCAACCAGGGCATCGTGACGTTGAGCCCTGAACAGCTGGATGCGGAGTTTCCTGAGGGGATCGAAATCCTGCTGATGGAGAAGACGATCAACACCCCCGAGCAGCGCTTTGGGCCTAGTTGGTTCATGCCCGCGCTGAGCCGCTACAAGGGCGTGCTCGCGCAGGTGCTCGTGGCCTCCTTCGTTGTACAGCTCTTCGGACTGGCCAATCCACTACTGATCCAGGTGATCATCGACAAGGTGATCTCCCAGCGAAGCCTCGACACCCTCCAAGTTCTCGGCATCGGCCTTGTGATCGTGACCGTACTAGAAGGCGTGCTAGGCAGCCTACGCACGTTCCTGTTCACAGAAACCACCAACAGGATCGATCAACGACTTGGTGCTGAGGTCATTGACCATCTCCTACGGCTGCCGTTGGGTTATTTCGACCGACGGCCTGTGGGGGAACTGGGCACTCGGGTGGCTGAACTTGAAACGATCAGGAATTTCCTCACCGGTACAGCGCTCACCACTGTTCTAGATGCGGCATTTTCGGTGATTTATATCGTGGTCATGGCGTTTTACAGCTGGCTGCTGACACTGGTTGCCCTGGCTGTTTTGCCAATTCAGATCGGTCTCACGCTACTAGGCGCACCTCTGTTCAGGAGGCAAGCCCGTCAGGCCGCCGAGGAGAATGCCAAGACACAGAGCCATCTGGTTGAAGTGCTGACAGGCATTCAGACCGTCAAAGCACAGAACGTGGAAATGGTTAGTCGTTGGAAATGGCAAGAGTTCTACTCCCAATACATTGCCAAAACCTTCGAAAAGACGATCACTGGCACAGCAGTAACCCAGACCAGCCAGGTTCTTCAGAAGCTTTCGCAACTTCTGGTTCTATGGGTTGGAGCGGCATTGGTTCTGCGTGGAGAACTGACCCTGGGTCAGTTGATCGCCTTCCGAATCATTTCGGGCTACGTCACACAGCCTCTGCTGCGGCTTTCAACCATCTGGCAGAACATTCAGGAACTGAAGGTGAGTTTCGAGCGTCTTGCCGATGTGATCGACACACCGATTGAATCCAATCAGGCTGATCAGGCAAAAATCCCCCTGCCTCCGATCCAGGGAGCCGTGCAATTTGAAGATGTAAATTTCGCATTTAAAGCCGATCAGGCGCCCGTTCTCAGAAACATCAATCTGTCATTCAACTCCGGCACCTTCGTGGGAATTGTCGGCCAGAGCGGCAGCGGCAAGAGCTCCTTGATGAAACTGCTTCCACGCCTGTATTCACCAAACAGCGGTCGCGTCAAGATCGATGGGTACGACATCGACAAAATCGAGCTTTACTCACTACGCAGGCAGATTGGGATCGTCCCTCAAGATCCTCTGCTCTTTTCCGGAACGGTATCCGACAACATTGCACTCACCAACCCTGATGCAGACAGCGAAGACATCGTGCGGGCAGCGAAACTTGCCTGCGCCCATGATTTCATCATGGAACTGCCAATGGGGTACAGCACTCGGGTTGGCGAACGAGGAGGGTCACTCAGTGGTGGGCAACGGCAACGGATCGCGATCGCACGCACACTGCTCAGCAACCCAAAGCTGCTGGTAATGGATGAAGCCACAAGTGCGCTGGATTACGAAACCGAACGCAGACTGTGTGACAATCTTCTCGACAATCTTTCCGATTGCACTGTTTTCTTTATCACACACCGTCTGTCAACAATAAGACGCGCCAATCGAGTGATGATGATGCATCAAGGAGCGATCGTGGAAGAAGGAACACATGATTCGCTGATGGCCATGAATGGTCGTTATTACGCGCTGTACCGTCAGCAGGAATCTAGCTAATGAAACTTCTCAAGCGTGCTCAGACAGCTCTAGAGCAAAGAGTTTCATCGAGCAAACATAATGAGTCCGTGCTACGGCAATCCAACCGTTGGGTTACGTCAATCACTTGGGGGCTGATCGCTACAACCGGCTTGTCAATCTCTTGGCTGGCACTTGCCAAAACCGAAGAAATCGTTGTAGCACCCGGCACGCTCGTACCAATCGGCTCCGTGCAGGAGATCCAGATGCAACTGGGCGGCATCGTTAGTGAAATTCTGGTCAAAGATGGTGATCGAGTGAAGGCCGGCCAGGCGTTGATCAAACTCGATACCGAAGCATCAGCACAGAGACTCCGATCCATCAATGAAAATCTGGGGCTAACACAACGCCAGCTAGAGCTGAAACAACTTGAACTTGATCGCTACAAACGACTCAATCAAGATTCGATCAAGACACTCAACGACAAGATCGTCTTCGAGAAGGAAATTCTTGAACGCTATAGAGTTCTAGCGGAAGTGGGTGCTTCGGCTGAGCTGCAATATCTGCAACAACGCAACACTTTGCAGGAGGTTGAAGGAAGACTGAGGGAAAGCAAACTTGACGGGCTGCGCCAACAAGCCATCCTTGGCCAAGACATTCAACGCCTGAAAGCGGAGATCTCCAGCCTCCATTCAGAGCTTGCCGAAACCAAAGTGACCCTCCGCTATCAAGTGCTTCGCTCACCAGTGGATGGCGTGGTATTTGACCTGCAGCCTAAAGGTCGTGGTTACACAGGGCAGGCCAGCGAAACGCTGATGAAGATCGTTCCGTTCAATGCGCTGGAAGCCAAAGTCGAGATTCCAAGCAGCGATATCGGTTTTGTGCGCAGCGGCATGAAAGTGGATCTCAGCATCGATTCGTTTCCAGCCACGGATTTTGGAGTACTGCACGGCCAAGTCAGCCAGCTTGGATCGGATGCACTTCCTCCTGATCCCGCCAAACAAGAACTCGAATATCGCTACCCAGCAATCATTTCCCTCAAAAGCCAGACCCTTTCGCTCAAAAACGGCCAAAATCTGATGCTGCAACCTGGAATGAGCCTGACGGCGAATATCAAATTGAGAAAAGTGAGTTATTTACAACTACTTATTGGAGGATTCAAGGACAAAACAGATTCGCTTCGACAGCTTTAGCTTCTATTACATAGATACTCATAAACGACAGTAAGGCTTTGATTATTTTGGAGCGCCTAGTAGTACAGATGCTCACAATCTTGATTCAGCAATGGCCAGGTTTTAAGAGCATTGATCGAACTAGTGCCCGAACTCCGCCCACAATGTCAGCAAAAGACAACCTTAAAATTGTCCGGTTCGGTTGGCAGTTATCACCAGAAGCTATTAATATTTCGAACGAGTTGACGAGTCCCCCGCGGAGCCCGTAAGCTCATTGTTCAAACTTTCCTTAAAACATCCCCTTGGCTTTTACAACCATTCCGGGCTCCGGCGCAGCCGCTACCACCATTGTAGGTACCTCCGGGGTCGACTTCGGCAGCATCACTTCGATAGATAACTATTTCGTCGGTGCTCAGCAGGGTGGAGACACCATCGGTGTGACTTCTAACCTGAGCAACGGCACCATGAAGGGCGGCCAGGGCAATGACACCGTTTCATTCACCGCCGGTGCGTCCCTTACCTCCAGCTGGCTCAACGCCAATTCCAACGCCGACACCATCGGCAATGCCGCTGGCAACGCCAACTTCTTCGCCAGCACCGTACAGGGTGGCCAAGGCAACGACACCTTTCAAATTGGAACCGTTGAAGAAACCTTGGTCAATGGCAACAAGAATAACGACAGCATCGCGTCAGTTACTACTGCCACTGCAACTCTGTATGGCGGTCAAGGAAACGACACTCTCAACAGCACAGCCACTGCAAGTTCAACCGTCAGCGGCGATCTTGCTGACGATCAAATAACAATCGGCGGCGGCAACCAGACCAGCTCCACCTTTAACGGTGGCGATGGCAATGACAGCGTCAGCATCAACGCATCAACTGCTGCTACCAACACCTTCACCAGCAATACCATCAATGGTGGCGCAGGTAACGACAACATCACAACTGCTGGTGGTGCACGCGCGCTCTCCGCGGGCACTGTCGTAAATGGCGATGCAGGCATCGACAACATCAACCTGGCTGCATTCACTCAAGTCATTACCATTAATGGTGGAGATGATGGAGACGTCATTACTTCCGGTACCGCTGCAGACGTAGTGGATGGTGGTGCTGGAAACGACACTATTACCAATACCAACGCCGCTACTAGCAACGACACCATCACAGGTGGTACCGGTGCTGACAGCATCACCACTTCTGCGTTGGGTACAACAGAGCAGATCAATCAGAAAGCTGGTGATTCCATCGCTGCTACTGGCGGTATGACCAACCTGACGGGTGCAGGACTAATTGCTAATGGCGCCACCACCGTCACGTTTGCCAATGGCGTCGATATCATCACCGCGGCCATCACTGCTACCGACTTCCTAGCAACAGGAATCGCAGGCACCGCTACAGCTGCCAATAACGGTGTTATGGACACTGCTGTTGGTGGTTCATTTGCAATGGACTTCCGCGCAGCTACCGCAGGTAACTACCTGATTCGTGGTACCTACACCCTTGGTACCGGCGTCTTCCTCGTCGCTAATGGTGGTGCTGACATGCTCTTCATTCAGACAAATGGTGGAGACCTAACCGCTGCTGCAAACGTAGGAACCTCCAGCATGATTCTTGTTGGATCCGGTGGTGTTACAACAAACGCCGACCTAATCGTCTGATCTGTACTTCTACCGATCATTTACAGCGCCTCCCCCGAATGGAGGCGTTTTTTTTCTACCTCTGAAAATCACGCCTCCATTCAATGGCCTTCACAACACTTCCTGGAACCAGCGGAGCTGCTACCACTCTCGTTGGAACATCAGGGATAGACTCGGTTTCCATCGGAGCTGATCTAACTGCCAATGTCTTCGTTGGCGCCCAACAAGCTGCTGACGTCGTCAATCTGACCGGTGCTGCCACCCGCTCTCAGTTCAGCATCAAAGGTGGCCAAGGCGCAGACACTTTCAGCTTTGCGGGAAGCACACTCGACAAAAGTTTCATTAACGGCAATGCCAATGTCGATACATTTGGCAGCGACACAGACCGCGCTCAGCTGACCACCTCCACAATCCGTGGTGGGCAAGGCATCGATTCCATCTTTGTGAGTAATGCCAGCGGTTCGTTCGTGAATGGCAACAAGCAGGCCGACACGATCAATTTATCTGGTGTTGCAGCCGCCTCAGAAATCCATGGCGGTGCCGACAACGACAACCTCACAATCGGCAACTTAGCCCAACTCACCGACACCCTTGTTCATGGTGATAAAGGCAACGACACCATCACGGTAACCCTTCAAGCTGGTCAAGAAGGCATCTCCAACAACTCAACCGTACAAGGTGGAGAAGGAAACGACACCCTCAACGGCTCAACAGCAACAGCTTCACTGCTCATGGCAGGTGGCACTAGCAGCGACAGTCTTGATGGCGGCAGTAACACCGACACAATCAACGGTGGCGATGGGGCTGACAGCATTGACGGCAACGCAGGCGCTGATCAGTTGTCAGGCGGTGATGGCAACGATGAGTTTATTTACCAAAATGCAACTGATCTGTTCTCTGGAGCTGGCCCTGTTCAAACGGTTGACCTCATCGATGGGCAAGGTGGAATTGATGAGATCGTAATCAACAACGAAGGAAGGGCATTCACAATTACCGCTGCAAATACATGGGATCCTTCTTCAAGAGGTCTAGAAAGGATTACAGCTTTTGGAGGCGCAACAGGTAACGTAAGCGTAACCATCGATGATGATGCAGCGGGTATTGGTATAACCCGCATCGACCTTTCTGCCGATACTACCGCCGCTGGCAACGATACAATCAGTGGAGCAACAGTAACCAATGCGTTCAACCTCACCCTGATAGGTAGTGCTGGTAGTAATAACGCGATTGGTGGCGCAGGCACTGACACCATAGACGGAGGTCTTGGAGTCGACAATCTGTCGGGTGGCCTGGGCACTGACTCAATCAGCGGTGGCGTAGGCACTGACACCATCGATTCAGGCCAACAGGCTGACACTATTACCGGAGGTGATGGAGCCGACGATTTCGTTATGGAATCGACTGGAGCTGCCTTCGTGGGTGCAAACGCCGATACAATCCTAAACTTCGTTCAAGGTGCTGCGGGTGATGCGTTACGTTGTACCGCAGCTAACTTCGCTGGACTTACTGCTGGACAAGCGACGAATTTCCTAGCTGCCGCTGGTGGTTCAGCAAATGCAGCAGCAACCATCATGGTTGGTACCACCGCTCAGCTCGGTGCCATTACTGGTGGTGCCGCAAAAGGCAACACTCGCATGGCTTACAACGTCACTACCGGTCAGTGGCTTTACGATGCTAATGGTGACTGGGCAGCTGGAAGTATTGTTATCGCCAACTGCGCGGGGCTTACGCTTGCTGGCCTTAACACAGCCAACCTCGTATTCGCTTGATACTCAAAGCTTGCAATTGCAAGCTTTGATTCCATTCTTTCAAAAACCGCCCCTTTGGGCGGTTTTTTATTAATGACAATAAGTCCTCAATGATCAGGATTAATTGCACAACAATATTGACAAGCGAAAGCATTACTCTTAAACAACTAGATTTCAGACAAAAAGACAAGCAGCCAACAAAAGTCGAACGACTTCAATACAGAAAGCGCTGCCAAAATAAGCGAAATATACGCAGGTTATAATTAGCGGGTTGAACAAAATTCCACAACACACCCCTAAGTAGGTGCCGAACAGAAAATCCAGCAACAAGCGCCAGGCCCAAGGCTTTAATACTGACAGCAAAGAGGATATCAATGCCATAGCATTAAAGTACATCAAAGAAAGAAACTGGAACAAGGCCATTGATACATTGACTGCAGCCAGATCAGGTTCCAAGTCAGTCCTAAAACAACAGGTCAATCAAGTCTTCAATGAAGCTGTTAAAGCAGGTCAGCAAAACAAAGACCTAGATTCCCTTGCATTGCATTGCCAGCTGCTTGCACTCGACCCTGGTCATGCCATCGGCATGCGCAATTTTGCAATGCTGTTAAAACGATCAGGCCAGTACCAAGCAGCACATCATTTCATCAAAAAATCTCTGGCCATCAAGCCAGATTGCCCAAACGGGCTGAATACACTCGGCACCATACTGGCGGATCTAGGCAAAAACGAAGAAGCCATAGAAGTCTTTAAAAAAGCATTGGCGGCCGACCCATCTAATTGCAACGCGCACAATAATCTCGCCAATCAATATCATCTTAATGCCGAGATTGACCTGGCATTCATTCACACAAGCCGTGCCATCAAAGAAGAAAGTACCCGAGCTGTACTCTGGCTAGACCACTTAACGCATCTCAATAGAGTATGTGACTACGAAAGGCTGGACAAAATTAACTGGTGGAATGTATTGAACCTGATACCTCCGGGATGGATATCAACGTCCTTTCTTCAAGTGCTGACGCTGAGCGAAACTGAAGACGAGCAAAAGTTACTGCTCCATGTGATCGAACGGTGGGGTGACACTCAACAACAACAAGCAATCGAACAACCAATCGAAGCCTTCTCGAAACCTCCGATCAGCGACCGGGAGCCCCTCCGCATCGGCTTCATCAGTGCCGACTTCCGAGACCATTCAGTGGCCCGCTTCATTTGGCCACTGTTTGAAAATCTGGATCGCAGTGAATTCTCACTGTATTGCTACAGCACATATCAAGCAAAAGACGCCTGGAGAGAAAAATTCGAAAGCAGTGCAACGAAGCTGCGAGAAGTCAGTGACCTTTCTCCACAGCAATTATCGGAAGTGATTAGAAGAGATGAAATTCATGTTCTGTTTGATCTCACCGGATTCACCAACGGTTCCCGTACTGGATCACTGGCCTGGAGGGCGGCACCTGCACAAGTGAGCTGGTTGGGTTTTCCAGGCACAAGTGGATTGAAGACAATGGATTATCTGTTCCTTGATCAATATCTCACTCCAACAAATCAGGAATTTATTACGGAACGACCTTTGCAAAGCCGTGGAACCACAGTGTGTTTTTCAGAAATCGAACCAGCACCAATCACACCAACAATTCCTGAGAAACAACGCGGCTACCTAACCTTCGGCACGCTCAACAACACTTACAAGATGACGCGCCGTACCATCAAACGATGGGCCTCCACTCTCCAGGAATTACCCACCGCGCAGTTTTTGTTTGTCAGAAGAGAGTTCCAAAGCCACCTGCTGCGTCAGAACATTCTCAAGGAGTTTGAGAGAGAAGGCATCAGCAGAGAACGCATTCACTTCTACAACAATCGCCTGGAGAATCGTCATTACCTTGATTGCTACAACGAAATTGACCTCACTCTCGACACTTTTCCCGTGACAGGAGGAACCACAACAACAGACGCCCTCTGGATGGGAGTGCCTGTGATAGGCCTGGAAGGTCCCAACATCCACCAGAGAGTCTGCAGCGCCATTCTTCACCATGCAGGCCATCCAGAATGGATCGCCCGATCCGAGCAGGAATTCAAGCAGATTGCACTCAACCTGGCCGGAGATCAGCAACTCCGCATGCAACTCAGGCAATCACTGCGAGAGGAAATCAAACAATCTCGTCTCTGTGATTCCATTCAATTCGCTAGCGACTTCAGCGACTGCATGCGACAACTCCGACAGTCCCTTGCTTGAGTTCGAGCGTCAATTGCCATCCGATCGACGACGCAGGTAGGCCTGAGGCCAATAAGTCACGCGCTGACGGACCGTACCTTCATTGAACGGCCACTGAGGTTCATGGGCTTCAAACTCAGGATGAGTCTTCAGGAAGTTCTGGACTGCGCTGATCGGATTGTTCCAACTCCAATCCGATTCAGTCCGCGGGGCACCAGCCACCTGCTGCATGATTCCATCGCAAGCCACGATGTAGCTACCCAGGCTGACCAAAGGCCCATATGCCTCCAGTTCAGCGGCGACATGGTGCTGACTGTGGTTGCTATCGAGCAGCACCAGCACCGTTTCGGCTGCACCAATCCGATCATGCACCTGCTGCACCACATCCGGCGCCGTCGAGCTGCCCTCAACCAATGCAATCATCGGACTGAGGCGATGCGCCTCAATTGCTTCCCTGTTGTGAGGACGAATCTCGATATCAATGCCGATCACACGGCCTTTGCCCATCGCCGCACACACTCCCGCGTAAAAGATCAGTGAGCCCCCATGGGCGACTCCAGTTTCCACGATCACATCAGGCTGCAACTGATAAATCAGCTCCTGGATGCGCATCATGTCCTCGGGCAGCTGAATCACCGGCCGACCCAGCCAGGAGAAGCCGTAGACATATTTTGTATCCCAACCAGAGCGAAGCCAGGCCCGGCTGATCAACTCAAATGCCTCAGGATCAGCCAGGTTTAATTCGCGATCGTTATGGCGAATAACACCGGCCGCCTCGTCGTACTCAAACCGAAAGCTCATGCACTGCTCTAGGACTGCAGGAGAGTCTGCTGGAAAGGTGCGCCAGGTGGATCAAACTCCGCCGACAATCGTTCAATCGACAGTGGAGGGAAGCTGAAGTCACCAGTTGCCCGTGGCACGAAGCACACGTGCACACCCTGACTCTCGAGCCAATCAGCAACCTCTGCATGACTGGTATTAAAGCCGGATCCCAGGTTGTACAAACGCTGCCGCCCCTCCACTGCTATCAGCGGTAGCAAGCGGACGACATCCGCCAAAGCGACATAGTCTTTGGCCATCCCAGCAGGTTGCTCAATCATGACCTGGCTATTCCCTCTAGCTTCCTCCAGCAAGGAGCCAACGAACGTGCTAGACGGCTGACCAGCACCCACCACATTGCTGATCCTTGCCACCTTCAGGCCAGGCCGAGGGTCCTGCAACACCAAGGCTTCTCCCATCAGCTTGGAGAGGTTGTAGAGATCGGAGGGATCACTGCTTAGGCAGGGCACAGCCACGGATTCATTGGTGTTTCTGCTGCGCGAATAGACCCTGGTGGATGACAGCAGAAGCAACTGCGACAAACCGGAGCGTTGCAGCACCTGACTGAGCAGCCCCACATGGGCTTCAGCCGTGGCAAAAGGGCGCTCCCGGAAATCAGCCGTAAGACCAATGGCATAAATAACAGGCCCGAGCTGATCATCCCGGGCAAGCCATGCCGGGAGTTCAGCCCGATCCACAGGCATCACCTCGCGACCTCTTCGCCGCAGGTCAGAAACCAACGCCGAACCGATCCAGCCAGCAGCTCCCAAAACCGTAACCGGCTTCATGTCAACCATTCACCCAACGCGCGCATCGATCGGCATGGCCGGTGTTCCGCAACAGATGCTGTAAGCCGGCAATTCTCCGCGTACAAGAGATCCGGCAGCCAAAACACAGCCGCGTCGGAGAACCGTCCCATCAAGCAGCACACAATTAGCGCCAATCCAGACATCATCTTCGATCACAATGCCACCGCGACTGGGTTCAAATCCCTGCTCACGGATCAAGCGGTTGCGATCACGGAAGGAATGGTTAACGGGCGCAAGCGTGCAATTCGCCGCAATCAGCACATCATTACCGATGATGATGCCATTACCTGAGTAGAGGACACAGCCTGAATTGAGATAGCAACGCTCCCCGAGCCGAACATCACCAAGACCACCAGCAGGCTTGATCTTGACGAAACTGTCGATCCTGCATCCAGCACCGATCACGATCCGAGTGCTCCGTTGCGAACGCTCCAGATCGGCAAGCTCCGAGACCTGGGCAGAAGGATGGATTGAGATCAAACCATGATTATCGCTTGCGAACTCCATCACTCGATGCGTCTTATCCCCTCTATTAGCGCATCTTTGCCCGGGTCGGTGCGATCCTCTCAATCAACCCAAGCCGAACGGATGAGTTCAACTGCCAACCAGCTACTGACCGTCAACGGCGCCCACTATGACATCAGTCAGCTCCCTCCGGAAGGTCAGAAACTGCTCTCTCTTCTCACCGAAGCGCAGAGCGAGCTCACCAGACTGGAAACCCGCAAAGAGCTGCTCCTGGCCAGTCAGCAACAGCTTTTATCTGGACTGAAGCCACTGCTGCCGGCACCGCTGCCCAATCCGAACGAGAAAGCTGCAACCATTCTCGGAAAAGCGTCAGACTTCATCCCGACGACACCGGTCACCGAACCCACCGAACAGCCGGCACCTTTCCCTGAGACCCTCCCGGATGAGTTCCGAGCTCGGCAATAATCCATCGCTTATCCAAATAGTCTGAGATCCGGAATCGCAGTGGCCAGTCGCCGGCCAGGCCACTGCTTCGACACCTCCTCAATCAGGTTCCAAGGCAGCACCAACAAGGTGTAAGGGTCACGCTCAGCAAGCTGCTCCGGGCTGATCACCGGGATGTGACTACCGGGCAAATGCTTACCCTGTTTACTGGTGGCCCGATCCGCCACCGCTGGCAACAGATCAAAACGAACCCCCGCATAGTTGAGCAGCGTGTTCCCCTTCGCTGCAGCGCCGTAACCCATCACGCTTCGCCCCACCTGCTGCTCCTGCAGAAGAAAACGCAGAAGTCCATTCTTGGCGGCTTCTGCTCTGCGTTGAAAATCGACCCAAGCTCCAAGGGTCTCAAGACCGGCAGCCTGTTCCTGAAGTTGCATAGACCTGACCGATGCACTCGACTCCAGACCGGCGGCCTGAGGGGCTAGCCACAACCGCAGGCTGCCTCCATGGGTCGACAATTCCTCCACATCCACAACCACCAGTCCTGCCGTCGCGGCGATCCGCTGCACCACCTGAAGACTGAGATAGCTGTAATGCTCGTGGTAAATGGTGTCGAATTGGTTGCCCTGCAGCAGTCGCAACAGATGCGGGCATTCAATAGATGCAAGTCCTGTGGGCTTGAGCAGCCGGGCGATGCCTGCAAGAAAATCATTGATGTCAGGAACATGTGCCAGCACGTTATTGGCCACCACCAGATCCGCCGGATCCAGCTTCTCCGCCAGCTCCAGCCCGAAGAACCGTTCCAGCGTTGGGATCCCTTTGCTCCGCGCCGCTTCAGCCGTCGCCCAGGTGGGCTCGATCCCCAGACAAGAAATCCCACGTTCTTGAACGTATTGCAACAGATAACCATCGTTAGAGGCCAGCTCCACCACATGGCTCTGCGAACCCAGCGTCAACCGCTCCACTGCTTCGGCAACGAACCGCTCCGCATGGGCGCACCAACTGGTGGAGGTACTGGAGAAATAGGCGTAGTCGGGGGTGAACAGATCCGCTGCCGCCGCATGAGCCGGCAGCTGCACCAGCCAGCACTCGCTGCACACCAGCAGCCGCAGGGGATAGGTGAGTTCCGGACCCGCCAACTGCTCAGAACTGAGGTAGGCATTGCTAGGGGGTTGATGACCCAGATCAATCACCTGGTGATCCAAGGGTGAACCGCAGTGACGGCAGGCGTGCTTCATGTCAGGAGCTTATGGCTGATCCGCCATGAGCAGCGGTAATTCCTGGTCACGGGCACTCAGGCCACGGGGCTTCAGGGGCCAGGGGATCGCCAGATCAGGGTCACAACAGTGAACGCCGGTTTCCGCCTCCGGCACCCAGACGCCTGAGTGGAGGTAAAGCAGCTCACTGCCGGGGGCAAGTACCTGGAACCCATGGGCACAGCCCTCGGGGATGAGCAGGGCATTGGCCGCCTCGGGGGTGAGCTCCACAGCATGCCACTGGCCCCGGGTAACGGAACCGGGGCGCAGATCCACTGCCACATCCCATACCCGACCGCGCAGGCAGCGCACCAGCTTTGCTTCGCTATGGGGTGCAGCCTGCCAATGCAGTCCGCGCACGCTGCCCTCCTCCTCCGTGCGGCTGAGGTTCACCTGGGCAATCGAGCGCGTCCCCCAGGCCTGGGCAAACCCCGGCTCCTGAGCACGGAAGCCATTGAGGAACGCTCCTCGTGGATCGCGAACAGACTGCCCTACCAGCTCCCACACCCCAACGATCCCGGTAGCTCGAACGTCAGTGGCCATCAACCGCCGCTCCGTAAGCCTGCAGATCCGCCAGACAGCAGGCAAGAGGCGACTCTCCCTGATTCACGCGCCGATACCATTCGGCGGTGCGGGCCGCGGTGGTCGCAAAGGTCCAGCGCGGCTTCCATCCCAGCTGAAGGTGGGCCCGGTCCGCTACCAGATGCAGGCGTCCGGCTTCATGGGGAGCTGCCGGATCGGAGGCATCACACCAGCCGGCAGCCCCTGGCCAGTGCTGCAACAGATGCTCCACAAGCTCCCGCACGGAGCGATTGGCGTCCAGCTCCGGGCCGAAGTTGTAAGCGGTGGCATGGCGCTGAGGATCGACACTGAGCTGCTCAGCCAGCTGCAGGTAGCCCGCAAGAGGCTCGAGCACATGCTGCCAAGGTCTGATGGAGCCTGGATTGCGCACCGTGATCGGCAGCCCAAGAGCCGCGGCCCGCATCGCATCAGGCACGATCCGATCTGCCGCCCAGTCACCACCACCGATCACATTGCCAGCCCTGGCTGTGGCAAGCGCCAAGGACGACGTCTGGTGGGCGGCCTTGCCGCAGAAACTGGACCGCCAACTTGCCGCCATCAGTTCCATCGCCGCCTTACTGGCGCTGTAGGGGTCATGGCCGCCGAGTCGATCCTCCTCCCGATAGCCCCACTCCCATTCGCGGTTGGCATACACCTTGTCGGTGGTCACCAGAACCACGCTGCAGGGATGCGGCAACGGACGCAACGCCTCCAGCAGCTGGAGACTGCCCTGCACATTGGTGCTCCACGTGCCGAGCGGATCGCTGTAACTACGGCGCACCAGCGGCTGGGCTGCCAAATGCAGCACCACTTCCGGCCGGGCCTCGGCCACCGCCGCCTCTGCCGCCGCAGGATCACGGAGATCACCGATCCGGTAGCGCGTTCCTAGGCGTTCCGCCAGGCCGAGTGCCGTGAACAGCGGCTGCGCCGGGGATGCCACTGGCTCTGGCTCCAGGGCCAGACCATGCAGCTCAGCCCCCAGTTCCAGCAACCACAGCGCCAGCCAGCTGCCCTTGAAACCTGTATGCCCCGTGAGCAAAACCCGGCGGCCGCGCCAGAAGTCTGGATTCAACGCCTTCAAGCCCACTGCTTCCAAGGAGCACGCCCCTGCCGCCAAAGCTGCTCCAGCAGATTGCGTTCCCGCAGCGTGTCCATCGGCTGCCAGAAACCTTGATGGCGAAACGCGACCAACTCCCCATCCTCTGCCAGCCCGCGCAGAGGCTCCACCTCCCAGCTCGTGGCGTCGCCTGCGATGCGCTGCAGCACTACTGGATCCAGCACAAAAAAGCCACCATTAATCCAACCCCCATCACCCTGGGGCTTCTCGACGAAACCATCCACGAGCTCACCTCCCTCAGCGAGTGCAAGGCTGCCGTAGCGGCCGGGAGGCTGCACCGACGTAACCGTGGCGGCCCGGCCATGACTGCGGTGAAAGGCAACCAGAGCGGTCAGATCAACATCAGCCAATCCATCGCCATAGGTGAAACAGAACGGCTCCTGATCGAGATAGGCCGCGACACGTTTCAGACGCCCACCAGTGTTGGTGCTGTCACCAGTATCCACAAGCGTCACTCGCCAGGGTTCCGCGTTGCGGCGATGCACCTCCATATGCCCATCGGACATGTGGAAGGTGACATCACTACTGTGCAGAAAATAGTTGGCGAAATACTCCTTGATTACATATCCCTTGTAACCGCAGCAGATCACGAAGTCATTGATGCCGTGGTGGCTATAAAGCTTGAGGATGTGCCAGAGGATCGGACGGCCTCCGATTTCCACCATCGGTTTGGGCTTGAGATGCGTTTCCTCACTGATGCGGGTGCCGAGTCCACCCGCAAGAATGACTGCTCTCATGACATCACTTCACGCCGGGGAAAAGTATTGAGCGTCTCCAAAAACGACGGATTCCCATGCTCAATGGTTAAAAATTCGCGACAGGCCAGGGAAGGCTTGAGAACAGCGAAATGGTTGAGAACGGTTCCCGTGGCGGCCGTTTCAAGAGGCCCAATAAATGGTTCGGGTGGCCAGGAAGCGCCACGAAGCAACTCCAGCTGAGGAGCACTGATGCAAAAGCTGCCGGAATGAGGATTGGCGACTTGGGCAAACTCAATCTCCTGACCGTCCCAAAAGCGCACGCGCGTCTGGATCACTTCATCACTGGCCCAGACCGGCTCAATCTGATCAATCGGCTTGATCGGCCCATCAACGAACAAATACTGCGGTGCATGCGCTGCCGAAGGCTCACGGCGATGGGGCATCAATACAAACTGATGATCAGTCAGGTCATGAAACCAGGCAATTTTATCGACGTAGCGTGAATCATGAATCACGAGATCATCTTCCAGATAGAGTGACAAAGCAGCAGGATCCGAAAAGTCAAGCAACTGACGTACGGTTCCGAGCGGCAACTGACGAGGATCCTCGAGATCGAGACGATGGAGATGAATCCGAGGCGAAAATTGCTCGACCACCTCCTGAATCCAGAAGTCACCGCAAACAAAGACATGCAGCTCCACAAGCACTCCCGGCAGACCTGCCACCGTCGAGGCAGGAGTGCGCTCCAGCTGCAGCTCCGCGATGTTGATCATCCAGTCTTGCAATGAACGATTCAGCCCGAGAACACTGCCAAGACAGCGCGCTAGCGCCAGGCTTCGAGGCAGGCGATTGCCACAACGACCCGAGCCGTAGCCACCACTCCCATCACTAGCCCCTTCCTGGAAGAAGTGAGGAACAACAACCCGCAAGCGCAGAGCGGACAAATTGAATGCTGGGCAATGCAGCTCCATAATCAAACACGCCTCATGCCTTTGCTGTGAAGCTGCTGTTCGTGCATCAGGGCTTCCCAGGCCAGTACATCCACGTGCTACGTGCTCTCGATGCTCAAAGAAGCCACCAGATCATCGGTCTCGGTATCGAGGAATCCGCTGAAGAGCTGCCGCAGGGCGTGCAGTATTTCCGCTACGGAATCAGCCGCAGCAACCAACCTGGGCTCCATTCCTGGGTCACAGATATCGAGACCAAAACCATCCGGGGGGAATCTTGCGCCCATGCCGCCTCACAGCTGAAGGAGAAGGGCTTCACCCCAGATCTGATCTGCGGCCATCCCGGCTGGGGTGAACTGCTGTTTCTCAAGGATGTATGGCCTGAGGTGCCCCTGCTCACCTACGAAGAGTTTTTCTACAATGCCCGCGGCTTCGACTACGACTTCGACCCGGAGCTGCAAGGGGAGCCCGCATGGCAACAGTGCGCTGGCATCCGGATGAAAACCGCCAACCATCTGCTCAACCTCCAAGCAAGCACCTGGGCAATCACCCCTACGGAGTTCCAACGCAGTAGCTACCCACCGGGCTTTCGTGATCGCATCAGCGTGATTCACGACGGGATCGACACCGAGAAGGCCTGCCCTGCGAAACAGCCCCGCAACCTCACCCTGGCTGATGGCACGGTGCTAACACCGGGCGAGAAAATCGTCACCTTCGTGAACCGCAGCCTCGAGCCCTACCGTGGCTGTCACTCAATGATCCGTGCCATCCCGCATCTGCAGAGGCTTGTACCCGACGCCAAGCTGGTGATGGTGGGAAACACGAGCGGCATCAGCTACGGCGCCGTCTGCCCGGACGGGGAGTGGAAGGATGTTTTTCTCGAGGAGATCGAAGGCGATTACGACCCCAGCCGTGTGCACTTCACCGGCATGGTTCCCTACAAGGAATTCATTCCGCTTCTGCAACTTTCGCAAGCCCATGTGTACCTCACCTATCCCTTTGTACTCAGCTGGAGCTTGCTCGAAGCAATGAGTTGCGGCTGTGCAGTTGTAGGGTCAGATTCTGCTCCCGTTAGGGAGGTGATCGAACACGGGCACAACGGCTTGCTGGTGAATTTCTTCAGGCCGGATCAGCTGGCTGAATCAATTGCTGAACTACTGGAGAATCGCTCCCTGGCAGAAGAACTGGGCATCGCTGCCCGCAAGACAATAGTGAGTCGTTTTCAACTAAATACCTGCGTGCAGCAACAACTGGCACTGATTCATCTAGTGGCCAGTGGGGCCCTGAGCTGATGACGCCACCAGAATCGCTGCCGCCGAAAGCCTGCGTCCATCTTTTTCTGCAGCAAGCACAACGACTCGGCATCGCAGTCGAATGGAAAAAGCAGAGTGCACACAAATTTGATGCGGCCTATTTCGCCTCTCCAGGTACTCCAGGGCACATCGTGCTGACTGAGAGGGAGCCAAAGCCAAGTCCTGCAAAGATCTGCACCTTTCTGAGCCATGAAATGGTGCATGTACTGCAGCACTGGAAGGGAAATTTGAATTCACTAGAACCTCTTGGCTGGCCACGAGACGGTGCGGCAGTCGGAGATCATCGATGGGCACAGGAGCAGGAGGCCTACACCGCACAGAGTCAGCCTCGCAAGGTGCTCCAGGCCATCAGCAAGCTCAAACCAGTGTCGGCTCAGGATTCGCCATAAACGCGGCGCTGCTCCCAGAGATCCTCATAGTTGTTGGTGCCTTCCCGTTTGCCGAACAAGACATCGTCAGGAGCCATCCAACCCTTCTTGAAGAGCGCCAGAATCTGGCCATCCGGCAACACGAACGCCAGATTGCGCCTGTCATGATTCGGCGTCAGGGCCATCAGATGGCCGCAAACATGTGCTGAACTTTGCTCGTGCCCTGCTATGGAAGCCCCCAGCACCGATGGACCCGTGGGGCAATAAATTGAGATGCCGTAGTACTCCTCACGGCAATGACGCACCACTGTCTCAATTGCTTTTTCCAAAACACCCAGCCGGGGACGCGCGTAGAGGAGTGAATTCGACACGTCAAAAAGGCTGCGTCCCGGCACCACGCCATCCCCGAGGTCAAAGAAATACACCATGTCGATGCTCGACTCCAAGTGCTCGACCCTTTGGCGCATGAGGGTGCTGATATCGGCATACCATCCGCCATGCTGATAAAGCAGGCAATAACGTCCAAGATCAGCCTTATATGCATAGGGCCTGAGCTTGTCGTATGCAGCCACCACCTCACCACCAAAATGCTGGGCAATGAAGGTCCTCAGGCTCTCGTCGTTATGCCGGGTGTAGTGATATGCCGCAAAGGACTGCTGCACTGAATCGATCGCTCCCTGTAGTAGCTCCGGCGGATCCCCATCGTCATCCGAGATGAAGATCTGAACGATCGAGTCAATAGGCATCGAATCCCCCACTCAAAGGTGCCTCTGGTGATGACAACTTCACTTTCTCAAGCGCTAACGCCACAACAATTATTGGCGAATGGATCAACGGTAGAAAGCACGACGAGACCATCACCCATACGGGGAGTGTCAACAACTCATCTCTTTTGGTGGTCAGGGAAATGACGCCATCACCCACAGCACATCCGTAGTAACCAATACAACAGTTGCTGGTGGCTTGGGCAACGACACCCTGACATTCAACCTTGCCAAACTGGACCTTATTGGCACTGCGAGTGGTTGTGGCGACAGTGTTGATGCCATCCCTTTGAAACAATCCGGGCTCACCAGTCAGACCATTTTTGTTAACAGCAACGCAGGCACTGATACCATCGTTTGTACTGCTCTTGGGAACGCTTCTCTCTTCGGAGGTCAAGGCGTCTACTCAATTACAGCCAATGGTTCTGCAACCAAGGTTGTTGGTAGAGCTTGTACGCCAATACAGAAGATCAAGTCTGCGCCAAAGATGAAACAAGCCAATCCAAACGTTAATGCTACTAGTGCTTCACTCCCTCCTCAAGGAGAAATTGGAGTAGAAACTCTTGGCCATCGACAATATGTAGGGGGCATGTGGGAAGAAATTGGATTGCTCCAATTTAATTTTCTCAAATCACAAGGGATCAAGCCAACAGATACTTTCCTCGATATCGCCTGTGGTGCGCTAAGGCTTGGCATCCATTTAATACCTTATCTTGAAAAAGGTCATTATCTGGGTATTGAAAAAGAACAGACATTGATTAATGCAGGACTAAAAAAGGAACTTGGAGAATCCCTAGCCGAAGAGAAAGAGCCGATTTTAATTTGCGATAAAAACTTTTCCTTTGACAAGTTTGGCCGCAGAATTGATATGGCGATTGCGCAGTCTTTGTTCACACATCTTTCGCCAGAGACAATTGAGCAATGCATGAAAAACTTAAAGCCATACATGAATAAAAGCTCTGTCTTTTATGCCACTTATTTTGAATCTCAATCTAAAGCAGTTATTCCAAGTCAATCACATGATCATGGATACTTTGCTTACACCAAAAGTCAAATGCTAGATTTCGGAAATAGGATGGGCTTCGATGCAGAGTACCTTGGCGACTGGAAGCACCCAAGGAGCCAAGTGATGGTTGCCTACCGTCCAAGCCCAGAAGCATAATTCAAAATAAAATCAAGAAACACTTAGGAATTTAGGCTAAATATGAATCACTATTCTTCCCAAACAATGTTCATCTTTTCTTCAGCCCAATGATATGTAGGAAGTAACTTTTCTCGCAAAGATCTACGCACGCTTGACAATACTCCGGCTGACTCTCCAAAACCAGCATTTGCCGGCTGCCGCAATTGCGGCAAAGGACAATCATCGAGTTGCAAAAATAACAAGACACGATCCCAAACAAGCTGTGGCGTATAAAATAAATCCTCGCTACGCAATACCAAAATCTGCGTAGGCTTAAAAAACACGTTTAAGCGTGTCAACTGTTGCTCGTAACAACTTCGACTAACATAACTATAAAGTTGATGGCTTAAATGATGACTATCATCAGCGATAAGAAATTCCTCAGCACCATTCAAGCGATCAGACTCTAATCGAAGAGCATCTTCTAGTTCCAGAGGCTCAAGACCCAACCTTTTGCAATGAAAAAAATGTGACAGTGCTCGCTCCACTGGATCGCGCAATAAAACGATCAGTCGAACTTTAGGGTTCAATGCATGGATACGTTCAGGAGCCTGTGGATGGAAAATATAATAAGGTGTAATATCTCCACAACATTGATTCGCACTGGCTTGCTCAAATTGTCTCTGATACCAAGATTTACCTTTGATATAGTTGAACGTAAAGTAATGAACCTCCTTCACCGCTGGCAAAAACACATCAGGATGTTGCTCCAACATCTTCTGCAATGTAGTGGTTCCGCCTTTCTGAACGCCGACCCCCAGGAAATACGGAAAACCAAACCCCATAAGCATCACATAACAGAGCTGACAATAGCAATCATCTTATGATTATCGCTGATCAATTCGTCTGGTTGCATCTACCGAAAACAGCTGGTACATCCATGAACCAAATGTTTCGCAATCGCCGAATCATAGGCTTACATGTCGATGCAGACGACACCACCCATAAGCATGATTCTGTTGCTCTGCGAGAAAGCCGAGGGCAATGGCGAGCTGAAGAGCGCCAGCGTTTCATCACATGCCGCCGACTAGAACATTGGCTAATCAGCGACTGGCAGCACAAACGTAGACATATGGACCTGCCAAATCTGGATTTTGAACCGGTGCGCAGCGGACTCACATACTCTCTACGTCTTGGCGGAACCTGGGTGGCAGCAGATTGGTGGCTCCAATATTTTGAGATCGACGAAAGGGTGATTAGCCTACGCCTAGAACACCTAAATGACGACCTCAATCAAAAACTTCTACCATTACTATCACCTGAAACGAATCCTTTTGAAGGGCTGCCACGAGAAAACACTAAACCAAAAATGCTGCAGAGTCAACCAAGCTTTAACAAGACAGATCTAAGCAGGATTGCTTCAACAAACCCATGCTGGAATGCTTGGCAAAAGAAAATCTATGGCGATGAAATAGGAGCATAAAAAGAGCTAACATTCTCGATAAAGCATCGAGGAGGCACTATCGAACCTATCAAGCTTTCATTCAATATTGCGTGCAATTCTCGAACTGCAAAAACTGGAAATGGATACTCTCCTCTTAATTGTAGGCGAGCCCAAAGGAGTAAGTTATGGCGCTCCAGGTGGACACGGGAAATGGAAAGATCTATTTCTCAAGAAGATAGAAGGGAAATACAATCTTGAAGGGGTTATTTTTAAAGACAAGGTTCCATAGGATCAATTCCTGCCGATTCTCCAACTCTCGCAAGCTCACGTCTATCTAACCTTATCCCTTCGTTCTTAGCTGGAGCCATCTGAAAGCAATGAGCTGCGATAGCGCTGTTGTCGATTTAGCAACAGCATCCGTTCAAGAAGTGATCGAACATGGGAAAATTGTTTGCTTGTTGACTTCTTCGATCCCAAGGAGCTGGCTGCAGCAATCTCAGAGCTTCTCCTTGATCTGGAAAAGGCGAAAAAGATTGACAAAGCTGCTCGGCAAAGTATCTTAAGTCGTTTTGAACTGAATAAGCGCCTACAACAACAGCTATCTCTTATCAACCTAGTAGCGGCTGGAACCTTGAGCAACTAATAGAACTCCCACTAGCAAAATGTGTGGAGGCTTTTTTCAAGAAGCCCAGCGACTAGGAACCACCTTAACGCTGACAAGCAAAGATAATCAACGCGCTAAATTTAGGCACTACGTTCTAGTGCTACCTTATAGCCTTGAAGGACGTCCTGGAATATGTTCTAGCAAGCGAATCAACACCCTCTAATCAGACACAATCCAACACTCTTTTGCCTCATAAAATGATGCATGTTATCCAACACTGAGAAAGGCAACTTCAGGATTCCCCTTCTCTAGAAGGCCCCACCAAAAAGCTCTATCAGCAAATCAGTCCATGAATGCAAGTAGCCATCGAGATGCCCCGCTAATTCTTGTAGTCGGCATGCACCGCAGCGGCACATCGTTGCTCGGTTCCATCCTGCAAAGATTAGGGATTGCGATGCCTGGTGAGCTGATCAGCGGCGATCAGCACAATCCCACGGGTTATTACGAGCGTTCAGATATCACCGCACTCCAAGAAGAACTGCTGATCGCCTTAGGCCATTGGTGGCCATCAGCATCAGGAGTCTTTGCACTACCTAGCGATTGGCTTGATCTTCCCGTCAGCCAAAAAGCAAGTCGGCAATTGCACCAATGGTTGAAGAAGGATCTCAATCACCAAAATCATGCCTGGGCAATCAAAGACCCACGAACATCTCTGCTTTTACCCCTATGGCAACAGGTCGCCGCAGACTTAAATATTCCCCTCAGGATCGTACTGAGTGTGCGCGACCCCGCGGAGGTGATGGTGTCTCTTCTGCAACGGGACAGCACCACTGCAGGAATGACAGCCTGGCGATCGCAGCAACTTTGGTGGCATCACAACCGTCAGCTTCTTATTGACGCTGCTAAAGCAGACCTACCAGTACTAACGATCAATTACAGCGATTGGTTTGTAGCCCACAAGGCACATCGCCAACTAGAGACCTTAACTAGATTCTGTGCAGAGGAACATCCCTCAGCCCAAGCTGTCAGCTTGGCCGCAGCTTGCATCAAGACTGAGCACCGCCGCAGCCGCAGCCATCGACGACATCTACCCATGGCCATCCACCCTGACGTGGCCAGCTTTTATCGGCGTCTCACCCGGCTAAGCCCAAAACAACCCTCAAAACATCAAAAACTCCTGAGCTGGCTAACGAAGCCTGGGAAGAGCCTGCCTCAGCAACACCAACCAGGTGCCTGGTTCGATGTTGACCACTACCGCAAACAAGTGCCAGGGCTGCCGCAATGGATCAACCCCTTTCATCACTATTGCCTGATCGGCTGGCGACGTCAGCGCTCACCACACCCTCTGTTTGAAGCCAACCATTACCGGCATACCTGCCATCAGCAAGGCATTGCAGTCAAAGGAGCACCGCTTATCCACTTCTTAAAAGTGGGTCTTGAACAAGGGCTCCCGCCCTCATCTTTGGCTGATAGCAAATGGAGTCTGAGCCATCCACATCGCCGCCAACTTTTACAAGCGGCACGACTCGAAGGCTTACACCCATGGGGTTGCGCTGCCCTGGCATTGCACGAATACAAGCTCTCTGGTGCCATGCCTCAACTGCGGCACTGGCAAAAGCATGGCTTAACCAGTGGCGAACTCACGCGGATCTGGACCATGCCAGCAAGCCTGCTTAGTACAGCAAAAGCCCTGCTCACACCAACAACAGCAATACAAAGCCTTGCTGAATTGCATGTGATTGGTTGCAATCCCAACAGTTGGCAAACCCATGCTTGGCTGGCACATTTGCCTCTCCCAACCCCCTTCAAGCTCGCCAATAATCTGCATAACCATCTGGCCGCACCACCGCTTGGCCTGGTCCTCGGGTCCATTCCAACCGGCAGCATGAGCATCAATCTGCAAGCATTGGCTCAGCTGAGCTGCGTTTGGAACAATCTGCCGACGAACGAAGATCTGCTCTGGCGCCTCGGCGTCAACAGCCAACTGATCAACACAGAAAAATTAGGTCAACATTGGCTGCAACAAGACGATGATGCTCGCCAAGTCAACCTGCAACTTGGTCTGCCGTCAGCAAAAAGCCTAGCTAAACCTGGAACTATTCTCTGCCTAGGTAACGGCGGTGCTGCTTGGCAGCAAGCGCCAAATCCATTGATCTGGTGGCTACCAGGCTTTGATCAGTTAACGATAGAAAGTGAAGAACAGGCACGCATACTCGCGGCCTGGCTCAACGATTGCCAACAACAAGGCCTGCAACTTGTAAGGATTGATCCCAGCCCTAAGGAACGTGTTGTCGAAGGTTGGCGAGCAATCGGCAACACACAACTCTTCCAATCGCCTCTCTCTCCTGGCGAACTCTTAGAGGAACTTACATGGCGTAAACAAGGTGCACCAAAGCCCTGCCAACTGACAACCTACGCACCATCTTTTAGCTCTCTATATGGTCAAGAAAGCACTTGCGAAGCAAAAGCAGCCGTATGCGTGAGTCTTTACAACTATGAAAAAACTATTATCCGAGCGCTCGAAAGTGTGCTTCAACAAAGCCTCAAGGAGATTGAGCTAATTGTCGTAGACGACCACTCATCTGACCAAGGTCCGAACAAAGTTAAACAATGGCTAGAACAGCACGCTAATCGATTCGTACGAACGCAACTTGTTCGTCACCATCAAAATGCTGGCCTCGCCGCCGCACGCAACTCCGCTTTTAATCTGGCTCGAGCAAATTGGTGCTTTGTCCTTGATGCAGATAATTCACTACAAGCCAGTGCCGTGGAAGCCTGCCTCAATGTGGCAACAGCCGCTAGCGCTGAGATTGCCGTCGTTCATCCGCTTGTGATGCGGCGCGAAAACAATGATGATGGGACAACACACACAGAATTATTAGCTGGAGGTCTCAGCTGGCAAAAGTCAATGTTCCTTGAGCGCAACATCGTGGATGCCATGGCGCTGGTGCGAAGAGTCGCCTGGAACAAGGTCGGCGGCTACACCCACATCCCAGGAGGATGGGAGGATTACGACTTCTGGTGCAAGCTGATCGAAGCAGGCTATGGAGGTGTGATCTGCCCCCAACAATTAGCGGTCTACTACAGCCATTCCAATTCAATGCTGTCGAAACACACCCATCAGCAGCTAAGAGCTATCAGCCGACAACTACAAGAACGTCACCCATGGCTTCAATTAGCCCTGGCGCGTGGATTGAATGAAGCAACGGATCATACGCCATGAACATCTCCTGCTTAGTAATCTCCAAAACCCCCAGTTTTATGAGCAAGATGTTGCTCAATCTTCAAGCTGCAAGGCAATTCTGGGAAGCTGGTGACGAAATTCTCTGCTCGTGGAATGGAAGCAGCGAGGCGGAGAAAAGTATTGAAATTCCAAAGGGAATTAACTTCCAAATATCACAACGTCGCGCCTATCATTTTGCCAGCAACATCAATCAACTAGCCCAAAAAGCTACAGGGGAACTTCTACTTCTCATCAATGACGATTTAATCCTCGACCCAGGATCTCTTGATAGAGCCCAACAGTGCCTGGAACACAATCAAGACGTCGGCCTGGTTGGAGGAGTGCTACGCACTTCTGCTAACCAACTCTGCCATGCCGGGATCCTCTTCGATCACCGCGGCTATCCCTACAACCGTCTCCATCCCGAGCTCGGCAAGCAGATAAACCTCCAGGAACCAGAGCTGCAAGCATCAGGACGTATCCCTGCTGTAACGGGAGCCTTGATGCTGATGCGCAAGGCCGACTTCCTAGCCGTTGGCATGCGCGAATCCTTCCGTGCATGCGGAGAAGACGTTGCACTTTGCCTAGACATACGAGAACAGCTAGGTAAAGCGGTCTACTTAGCTAGCGATGTCACCGGCATTCACGACGAAAAATCAACCCGTGGGGAGACCTTCGATAGTCCAGACTTAGAAGCTGTGACTAAATTAGCCGCCAGCAAAATCAAAGCTGATTCAATACTACAAATTGAACTAGGGCAATGGTGCAATCGCGAATCAGCTGCCCTCTCAAGAATCGCCATGCAACAGCTAAATGAGCTCAACCAACTGCACATCGACATAAAGCAACTCAAGTCAATGCATAAAGAAAAATGCGATGAACTGATAGCCATTAATCAGAATCTGGAACTTCAGCTAAAAATGATTTGCAGCAGCAATTCATGGCGGCTAACAAGACCTCTACGTAGACTAATTCGTCTTCTTAGAGGTGAGCACTAAGCTCATGAGTCACCTACATACAGTGTGGGTCGACCTACTGCCGTTACGACCAGGAGGGAGTAACGGTGGAGCGAAGCCGTTTGTATTGAAACTACTAAAGGGCTTAGCAAATCAACAACCGCATACTGAATTCATCGCGACCTGCAGCCCAAATAGCCTGACAGAATTGCAGCCTTTAATATCAAATAACCTACGGGTCATTACCAGGAAGCGATGGTCCACCAACCGGCCCCGTCATGCTCAACTTCTCTTCTGCCCTTTTGGGGCTACTACTTTCAAGCAAGGGAGCCTTCCAATCGTCTCAATATTCTATGACCTGCAATGTCTAAAATACCCGATGTTCTTCCAGCCAATAGATCGTAAGCAACGACTTCATAATTTCCATCAACAGCGTCTTGAAAACAACCATGTCGCTGCTATCTCAGAATATGCCAAGCAGGAAGCCATTAAAAATGGCATGAAACCAGAGCAAATAATAGCCATTCCTATTCGTCTAGCTAAAACCAAGCAATTTCAGCTTGAGAAAAAAATAGAGCAAGAAGGTCGCAATCCTTTTTTACTTTATCCCGCTAATCTTTGGCCACATAAGAACCACGAACTACTGCTAACTGCATGGGCAATGGCTCGCCAACAAGGCCTGTCTAAAAGACTAAATCTGATCTGCACTGGAGAAGGAGGAGGACGTCGTAAATGGCTAGAGGAACTAACCAGAGAGCTCCAACTTGAAGACTGCGTAAGCTTCACAGGCTTCGTTAGCGAACAAGAACTAAATGAATTTTACATGCAAACCATAGGAGTGATCTTTCCTTCTTTATATGAAGGATTTGGCATGCCAATCGTTGAAGCCATGCAACGGGGCATACCCCTTGCTTGCTCTAACAACACAGCTTGCCAAGAAATTAGTGGAGGCGCCTCATTCCTCTTCGACCCTCGCTGCCCACAGCAACTGGCAGAAGCACTGATCAAACTAAGTAGCAACAAACAACTGCGCGAGAATCAACGGCAACTCGGCCTGAAAAGGAGTGAGCGCTACCAAGACCTAGACATCATGGTCAACGACTACTGGAAACTATTTCAAGAGGCACTTCGATGAACGAATTGCCGACGATTTCAGTGATCACACCATCATTCAATCAAGGGCAATTCCTTGGTCGCACCCTGGCAAGTGTTCGCACTCAATCCGTAGCGGCACTCGAGCACATCGTGTTTGACGGAGGCAGTCAAGACGACAGTGTGAGCATCCTTCAGTCATGCGGAGAAACTGTCCAGTGGGTATCGCAATCGGATGACGGCCAAGGCGATGCGGTGAACAAAGGCCTACACAAGGCACGAGGAGAAATCATCGGTTGGCTGAATTCCGACGACCTCTACTATCCAACAACTCTCGAAATAGTCTCTAGGTTCTTCCAATCTCATCCTCATGTTGATGTGATTTATGGCCAAGCCGATCACATCAACATCAACGACCAAGCTTTTGAGGCCTACCCAACACAGGATTGGAATCCAGAATGCCTGAGACAAATCTGTTTTCTTTGTCAGCCTGCAGTGTTCTTCAGGAAGCGTGTCGTCGATCAAATCGGGCTACTAGATCCGAGCCTTCGTTATTGCATGGATTACAACTACTGGCTGAGGCTGAGTGATGCTGGATACCATTTCCACCACATCAAGGAAAAATTGGCTGGATCTAGACTATATCCAGAGAATAAAACACTTGGCAATCGCGTTGCTGTACATAAAGAAATTGCGGAAATGTTTATTCAATTAGATGGCAATGTCCCCATTCGCTGGGTAATGGCTTATGCGACACACTATGTCGAACAGAATCACAATCGTGAGCTAAGTCCTGGCCATTTTGCACTACATCGTCTTCTCAAGGCTTTAAGGCAACAGTTGACCTGGAATCATAGGCCGGGGGTGATTGATTACTTCCGAATGAAGCGACTTTTGGCTTCACAAGCCTCAAGATAAAGATCAAGGAGCTGATCTGTACTTCTCTGCCAACTGAATTCATGAGCCCGTTCTAATCCTCGACGATGCAAAGTTTGAAGCTGATTTGGTTGACCCAACAATCCCTCAAGAGTATCAACCCATGCCTTCTGATCAGTTGGATTCAGGACCACACCTGCATCAGCAACAATTTCGGGCATAGACGTGGTGTTCGAGCAAACGACGGGTGCTCCAAATCCCATGCCCTCCAATACAGGCAAACCAAAGCCCTCGTAAAGGCTCGGGTAAAGATTGATGCTGCAATGGCTATACAACCAAGCCAACTCAGAATCATGCACATAGCCCAGGTTGATAACATCATCTGCCCAATTTGATTCACGAATCGACTGTTCAAAATCTGCCATCAGCCAACCCTTTCCTCCCGCAAACACCAAAGGCAACTGCACCTGCCCACGAGCGCGCAGCAGCGAATAAATCCTCAACAAGAATAACTGATTTTTTCGGGGTTCAATCGTGCCTGTACAGAGCAAGAAAGGTCGGCCTGTAAGAAAGAAAGGGTGACGAGGTCGACGTTTTGAACAAGCACGACTGCTAGCACTGAAGCGCGAGGCAGGGTGAATAACTCTGATGCGATCTGGCTCTACATGGGGGAAATGCCTGAGGAACGCGAGGCGAGAAGAACGGGAAATCGCCGCAATTTTAGTGGCGTAGAGACTTGCTCGTAAAACACCTGTAAAACAGCCAACTCGATTGCGCTCATGATGCCACTCCGGATGCTCAGCGAAGCTGAGGTCATACAAGGTATAAATCAGAGGTTGCTGCAAAGACCATGGAGGACACCAGAAGTTATTGGCATGAATAAGATCACAATCGGCCAGTGCCGCCGAAACTAGTTGCTTGGCATTCCAGAACTGAGATGCAGAGCGCAAACGCAAAAAGCGTGGGCCATAGTCTGGCCAATGCCACCACTGGGGCCTAGCCAATGACATCAGAGGATTATGGTAGAAATCACCAAAACTCGTCAGCAGCCGGTAGCTGTGGCTTGAATCCCTTTGCAGTAGCTGCTCAATCAAGGCCTGGGCATAGAAGCCGCAACCTGCTTTACGGGGACCTAGCTGGCTGACATCAAACCCAACTTTCATCAGCCTTTAGCCCTCAAATCCTTGCCTGAAAGCATTGTGGAGCTTGGCTGATGGGACGGTAAAGTCTGCAAATCGGATAGAGAGAAAGTTGAAGCAAGCTTTGATCACAGGAATCACTGGCCAAGACGGCTCATACCTAGCGGAGCTTTTGCTCGATAAAGGATATTGCGTTCACGGCATCAAAAGGCGCTCAAGCAGTTTCAATACCGACAGAATTGATCATCTTTACCAGGACCCTCACGAAATAGATCCAAGGCTTATTTTACATTATGGAGATCTCACTGATAGCACCAATATCATCAGGATTATTCAACAAGTCAAGCCCGATGAGATCTATAATTTAGGCGCACAAAGCCATGTAGCCGTGAGCTTTGAAGCTCCTGAGTATACAGCCAATAGCGATGCTCTTGGAACCCTGAGAATACTCGAAGCAGTAAGGATTTTGGGGCTAACCAACTCTACTCGCATCTATCAAGCCAGCACCAGCGAGTTATATGGACTTGTACAAGAAACACCCCAAAAAGAAACGACACCTTTTTACCCTCGCTCCCCCTATGGAGTTGCCAAGCTCTATGCCTACTGGATTACAGTCAACTATCGGGAAGCTTATGGAATGTATGCCTGTAATGGCATTCTTTTCAACCATGAAAGTCCACGTCGTGGTGAGACATTCGTAACCCGCAAGATCACTCGAGGCTTAGCACGCATCAACGCCGGCCTCGATGAATGCTTATTTATGGGTAATCTTGACTCGCTACGTGATTGGGGCCACGCTCGTGATTACGTTGAAATGCAATGGCTGATGCTTCAACAACAAGCTCCAGAAGACTTTGTCATTGCAACAGGTCGACAAGAAAGTGTTCGACGATTTCTAGAACTCACTGCATCAGAGCTTGGCTGGGAAGGATTGACCTGGGAAGGTAAAGGCGTGAATGAGATCGGCCGCAGATCCGATACAGGGGCTGTAGTTGTTCAAATTGATCCTCGTTATTTCAGGCCGACTGAAGTAGAAACACTGCTCGGAGATCCAAGCAATGCGAAAAACAGACTTGGCTGGGTTCCAACAACAACTCTTGAAAAACTAGTTGCAGAAATGGTTACAGCAGACAAACAAGAGGCAGCAAAAGAAGCAACCTTACGCAGAGAGGGATTTAATGTTGTTGGTTCAATGGAGAATCCACCTACCAATCCCGAAGCAATTAAGACACTTAAGGCCAAAGATCAATGATCACTAATCCAGACAATAAAGCAAGCAACAAGCTAATCGCAAGCGAAGACAAAATTTTTGTCGCAGGTCATCGTGGCATGGCCGGTAGTGCTATATGCAGAGCGCTGATTAAAAGTGGTTATCAAAATCTTATTACAGTCAGCAGAAAAGATCTAGACCTTAGAGATGCACAGGCAGTGTCATATTGGTTCGTACAGCATTGCCCTGATGTTGTGGTTCTTGCAGCGGCCAAAGTTGGAGGAATTTTCGCGAACAAGAATTATCCAGCTGATTTTCTTCTAGACAACATTAAAATTCAGAATAATGTGATTGAGCAAGCCTTCCAAAAAGGCTGTAAGCGCCTGCTTTTTTTAGGAAGTAGCTGCATCTATCCAAAGTTTGCTGAACAACCCATTCAAGAAGAAGCACTACTGACGGGCAGCCTTGAGCCGACGAATGAATGGTATGCGATTGCCAAGATTGCTGGCATCCAATTATGTAGAGCACTTAAGACTCAGCATGACTTTGATGCACTTTCACTTATGCCAACTAATCTTTATGGGCCAGGTGATAATTATCACCCTCAAAACAGCCATGTCTTACCCGCAATGATCAAGCGGTTTTCAGATGCAAAGCAACAAAATGAGCAGCTAGTTACATGCTGGGGGTCTGGAAGACCACGTCGCGAGTTCCTTCACGTCAACGACCTGGCAAAAGCATGCGTCATGGCATTAGAAGAATGGAAGCCAACGAATGAAACACCAAACCACTTGAATGTAGGGACTGGCATGGATATTGAGATTAAAGAGTTGGCGAGACTTATCTCATCATCGGTGGGCTTTAAAGGAACTATCGAATGGGACACAAGCAAGCCTGATGGAACCCCAAGAAAACTACTAGATGTAAGCCGAATACAAGCGCTGGGGTGGAAGCCTGGCATCAAGCTTGGCGATGGTATCAATGCAACGGTTGAAGACTTTCAGAGTACTTTGAGCAATAAGAAAGCTCGCATGGGAGAGTTGCAATGACTAAGGGATGGATCAAAAGACTACTAAAAATAGCAAAGCTAAAAATTGGGCAAAAAGCGAATATTTGGCTTGCTAAGCAACTCATTTCAAAGGCCGAACAGAAAGATCAGCGCATAGCAAATGTATGCCAAGACGTGCTTACCAGCCAAGGCTACCGAGCACAAGCCTTCAAGATTTGCATGATCAACGAAGGGCAGTGCATGCGTGGATTAAGCGAACAAGGAAGACCTAGCCAAGCGTGGGGAGGAATCACGATGCCGATCGCTCGTTTGTTGGCCTATCAAAAATGGTTCAAAATTAAAAAGACCATTAAACCGGCCCTTCTATTTATTGAAAAAACTAAAAAAAAGGTTAGCCATCTCTATTTAAACCCAACAAAAGAGAATAAAGCTACACAAGCTAACATCCTTTCAGATGCAGGCCTTTTCCACGGGCTAAGTTATAGGTATTTAAATGTCTTGTCGAAATCAGAGAAGGTAGACAGCAATTATTATTCCGACTTATCAAGACAGGCCTCACGATATCTCAAGTTACTTAAAGATATAGACATGCAGTCGGCAGCAAGAGATTGGCAGCCAAAGCAAAGCTCAAATAGAAAGATAGGGATCCTAATCTCTTGCTTCAACCCAGAGCCCTATATTCAAGGTTTCCTAGAAAACATACAGCAAATTTCTATCCGTGAGCGTGTTATACCAGTCTTCATTAATGCAGGCATGAGTCGCGAATGTCGCAACTTGATCACCGCTGAAACTAAAAATGCAGGATTTGCTGATTCAATATTTATCGATAAGCCTGGCTGTAAAATTTACGAGGCCTGGAATCTAGGCATTGAAGCCCTATCAAATAGGGTTGATTTCCTCACAAATTTCAATGTTGATGATCGTCGTCATCCACTATGCATAGAGGTCCAATCTAGCTATTTAGAAACATTTAGCGACAAGCAGGTTGCAATCACTGATTACCTCTATTTCTCAAATCCAAACCAATCATTAGAGAAAATAGTGAGCCATAGTCATCAATACCGCACCAACATTCCTGTAGTCAACAAGAGAACACTCGTCGATAGAAACTTCCCGCATAGCAGCCCTATGTGGCGTTATTCGCTACATGGAGAAGCATCATGTCAAATGTTTGATTCCAGCTACACCTCAGCTGGTGATGCAGATTTTTGGTACCGCGTCAGTCGAGAGAATAAGAATGCCTTTGGCGTCATATCTATTCCATTGAGCTTTTACTACAACAACCCCAATGGTTTATCCACTCGTCCTCAGACGATCGGATTGCAGGAGCATCAACGAAGTACAATCAATCACTATGAGCTTCTTTGTGAACAAATGATCAAAGAGGTTAGTCCTGAGTTTGCAGAAAAGTTTTTTCACAGAATAGATCCAGAGCACCTGCACATCTATGCAGCTGCGGCGGCCATGAACTCATGAGCAAGACCATTGTGATAGATGGTGTGTTTTTCCAGATCAATCAATGGTCTGGCATTGCTAAATACTGGAAAATACTTCTTCAGCAATTAGATGAACATTTAACTACTTTATTAGATACTCAGAAACCAATTATTTATGTTCTAGCAAGAGGTGATTCTGACTGGCTCCGCAATCAAGACTTTAAAAATATAAAAATCATACCCTATCAATTTTTTGAGCCAATAGCTGCCCTCTCAGATTATACTGAGACTGGAGAACTTTGCAAGAAACTAGATGCAACTTGCTTTATCAGCAGCTACTATACTCTAGCCTATGGCGTAAAAAATATTGGCTTTGCGTACGATTTCATCCCAGAACACCTGGGGGCAATGAATAGTATTGGATGGAAATTAAAAGAGCTATATATGTCATCAATCAATGAATGCTTCACCATTTCAGAATCTACAAGTCGAGATGCAAGTATTTTCTATCCAAATATTTGTAAGCGTTCAGAAACAATCATTTACCCACCAATGGTAAAAGAAGAATTTGGAGCTGCAACACAGCAAGATCAAAGAATTCTACGCAAAAAACTTAATTTAAAGTATCCTTATCTTGTCATACCTGGGCACCGTGGTGGGTACAAAAATGTACAGCTGTTAAATCATGCTCTCATTGAGAAAGGTCCAGAAACAGCCAAACTCTGCCTTGGTGTAATTGTAACCTCAGGAGAAGAGCTCAGCAATTATGATTGCCAACTTTACGACGCACATTTTACATTTGGCATTAGGCGATTCCATCTAGATCATGAAGATATGAGGCCTCTCCTTAGCGGAGCAGAGCTATTATTCTATCCATCTACTCTTGAGGGCTTTGGCTACCCAATTGTAGAAGCACTAGCAGCCCAGTGCCCAGTAATTACAACAGGCTCTACATCGATTCCTGAAATAACTAAACATGCCAGTCCAGGCGAGTTTAAGATAATTAGTGGATACAATCCCGCAGAGGCGCTTAATACTATTGTTAAAATGATGCATGCAAGGCCAAAAGTATCTCTAAAAACTGTTCAATCACTCAAGCAGGCTTTCTGCACTTCTGCAGGCTCTAAGCTGTTAACAATGATAGAGCAATTATCTCCACAAGTCTCTGTCCCTAGCGATAGCTATCTCTCGCCATGCCTATCACTCGATGGACTAATAGCATAATCACATAGCTTTTCCTAAAGCTGATCAAAATCTGTTGAGCTGCTTAAAAAAGATTTGAAAAAGCTTTGGTAAATAACGCCTGTAAGAAGAATGCTTGATTCCTAATTCTCTATTAATACGTCGTATTTCGTCACGGCCAAGAAGAATTGATCTCAAGCCAGCTGTTAAGCCCCCTTCAGCCATAGCGACCAAAGGTTCACGGACGACTAAAACTTGATCAAAATTATCCAAGCCTTTCAATATCAAATGCATCGTTTTGTAGTCAGAAGATAATTGATAAGCCGTGTCAAATCCTATGGCACGATATGTTTTAGTGCAAGCAATAAATCCTGGATGTGGATAGTGCAAGCCATGGGCAAGTTGTATTTGCCAATCCGAAAAGCTAGTAGGGAGTTCCGGTACAGTCCAAAGACGAGTTGTTTGACCTGAAAACTGCTTGAAATAAGAAATCGAACTCATAATGACCGCGCTTGATAACGAGGTGGCCTTAAGCAAGCTTTCAACATAAAGGCGAGGCTTTACGATGTAATCATCGGCGTTGAGAATATGAGTGTAGATTCCATGAGCTTGTACTAATCCAGCCTGCATAGCTTGATAAGGCCCACCATCAACATCTATTAGCAGCTTGCAATTAACTTGCTTTTTCTCATACTCATGCCATTTCTCAAGACTATTGTCGGAAGAGCCACCATCAACTAGAAGATGCTGTAATTGCCAACCATTGCGGGAAAGCTCTAGAGCCACACTTTGTACGCTATCGAGTGTATGACTAATTGTTTTATCTGCGTTCAAGCATGGGGTTATTACACTGAGCAAGCAGGGTGGCTGCCCCTTGAGAGCTGGAGACGAAGGAGAAAACATGCCAGAATCTAGTCAAATTGAAGTAGCATCACAGATGACAACCAACAGCAAAGCGAATACTCAGATTACATTGTGCGAATGATGCCCCTGAGCATAAGCAATCATGATTGTTCATGATGTTGAAAATTGGTTTTGATGATCAAATCTATCGACTTAGAGCACAGGGAGGCATCTGTAGATATTTTAATGAGTTATCCATAGGCTTTTCCGCCAGCTCAACAAGCAAAATCTTGCCAGTCATAGCAAAGCAATCACTGGCAAGTAGCCGATTGCGATGCCGTTCAGAAGCCGACATCATTCATGCCACCTTTTACAACAAAAAGCCTTATCGGCTGAGATCAGATCAACGGCTTGTTAGCACCTTGCACGATATGACTCCAGAAAGATATCCAGAGCAATTCATCCTCGGTAAATGGCGATCTGCCCATGCCAACAAGAAAGGCTGGCTAGATGCATCTGATCTGATCATTAGCAACAGTGAATCCAGTGCAGATGATCTCTCCTTTTTCTGGCCGAATATCAAAACAACTTTAAAGGTAATTCCTTTAGCCACAAGAATCGGCTCACAAGTCACCCAACCAATAGCCAATCTGGAAAATACAAGCTTCTGGATTTTTGTGGGCAAAAGCCATGATTATAAAAATGGCAAGATCTTACTTAAAGCCCTATCTACTCTGAAAAAATCAAACGTTATCGACGAAATGCTGATGATTTTTGTTGGTGGAAAAGCATGGTCTCGTGATGAAAAAACCCTAATCTATCAAAATGATTTGGAACAACATGTGCTCAAGATCTATCCAAATGATGCACAACTAGCTTGGCTTTATAGACATTGTAGTGCTGTACTTGTACCTTCACTAGCAGAAGGTTTTTCATTGCCATTAATCGAAGCGCTGAGTTGCAACGCACCTCTAGGCGTTTCTGATTTGGAAATACATAGAGAAGTAGGCGCGGGCTATGTGGAACTTTTATCGCCGCTTAATGCAAATATCTGGGCGGAATTTTTAACAGCTGCTTGGGACAAGAAAGCAAAGCAGCCCAGCCAAAGACTAGGCCAAGCACAATATGAGAATCTATGCAAATTTTACGGAAGTGAACGCTTTATCAAGGATCATGAACATGCCTATCTCAACTGCTTGGCTTCCTAATTGTTGCCTGATTTTGTCGCCTCAATAAGACGATCAATCACGCCATCCACATCATGCTTGGCTTGCCAACCATGAGCCTGTTGCATTGGCTTAGGATTACCCACGCTCTTTTGAATATCTGATGGTCGATGCAAATCATCACTCAGCTGAACATGTTCATGCCAATTAAGATCTAGCTGTTGAAACACGCGAAATACAAAATATTCAAGGGTTTCCATCCTGCCTGTACAAATTACTTGGTCAACCAAATTTGGAGCTCTGACAATTAACTGCATTGCTTCAATATATTCTTCGGCCCATCCCCAATCGCGAGACACTGTCAAATTACCAAGCTGTAATCTATAATCTTTTTCCCGGCTACAACGTACAGCTCCATCAACAATCTTGCGCGTTACAAAGTTGGGTGAGCGGTAAGGAGACTCGTGGTTAAAGAGAATCCCCGTTACACAGCGCAAGCCATAGGCCTGACGATAAAGTTGTACAGCATTGTAGCTTGCATCCTTGGCAATGGCATAAGGACTGCGTGGATTACGAGGTGATGTTGCCTCAGCTGGAGCATTTGTATTGCCAAAAATCTCACTACTACCAGCAAAATAAATGCTCCCAGAATATGAAGCAAAGCGTGCTACCTCCAATAAATTAATTGTTCCATTAATGATGCTATTAAATGTATCTAATGGTTGAACAAAGGAAAGCCCTACAGAAGACTGAGCCGCCAAATTATAAATTTCATCCGGTTCAAACCCCGTGATTAGTTCAAGTATTTCACGAAAGTCGCATAGATCAGCAGTTCTGATCTCCATTTTTCCCAAAATCGAAATCCTGCGATGAACCTCAAGGTTGGGATTGCTCGAGCGTGATACTCCCAAAACCTCATAGCCCTGTGCCAATAATGAAGAGGACAACAAGGAACCGTCCTGCCCAGTACATCCAAAAACCAATGCTTTCATCGTTTGTCTGGTCCCAAGCCCAAACGTTGTCCCTGAAACCCACTTAATGCCGCTACCCTTTTACACCAATCCAAGTTGTTGATATACCAATCAACCGTTTTGGCCAGCCCATGCTCAAAAGTATGACGAGGAGCCCAACCCAATTCATTGCGAATTAATGTGGCATCAATCGCATATCTCCGGTCATGTCCCATACGATCTTCAACTTTAGTAATCATGCATGCGTGTGAAGTATGTTGAGATAGCCGTTGATCAAGCAAGTTACAGATAGCCTCTACAACCTGCTTATTGGTCAACTCATTGTTGCCACCAATGCAATAATTTGATCCTGGCTCAGCGTGCAGAGCAGCCAATATCAATGCATCTACATGGTCTTCAACGTAAAGCCAATCCCTAACATTTTGTCCATCTCCGTATAAAGGAATCTGCTCACCTGATAATGCCTTAAGAATAACAACCGGGATGAGTTTTTCAGGATATTGCCACGGACCATAATTATTGCTGCAGTTTGTCATTATTACCGGCAGTCCATAGGTGTGATGCCAGGCGCTCACCAAATGATCACTAGCCGCCTTGCTGGCGGAATAGGGACTTCGTGGGTCATAGGGAGTGGTTTCCGAAAAATATCCTTCAGACCCAAGTGAGCCGAAAACCTCATCGGTGCTGATGTGGTGAAAGCGAAAACGATCCCTGCGCGCTTCTGGCAATTCCTCCCAATGAGCACGTACCGCCTGCAGCAGATGAAAGGTGCCACAAACGTTGCTTGCCAAAAAAACCTCAGGGCCATCTATCGAGCGATCAACATGGCTTTCTGCAGCCAAGTGCATCACCAGATCAGGGTCAGCCTGCTTGACAGCAGCATGGGTTGCCTCGGCATCAGCGAGATCGACCCTTAGAACATGGTGATTGGCATGCTCACCGATGCTGCTGAGATCGCTGGCATAGTTGAGTTTGTCAAGATTGAACACTCGAGCACCAAACTCACTCAGGAGCCTGCGAACCACACACCCGCCAATAAAACCAGCGCCGCCGGTAACAAGAACCCGCGCATCGGCAGCCACCCAAGAGGTCATCACATGTCCTTGCCTGGGAAGACCTTAAACTCCAAAAACTCCAACACATCTAGTAGGCGAAATCATAAGATCCTCCAGGCTTGAGCACAGTCTTGATGGTGCTCAAAAGGATGATCAGGTCAATCCAGTTCTTGAAATGCTTCAGTTAGGAGTGGCCAAAAGAACATTTCTTCAGACCGGACTCCTAAATGCTGCTGGCATGAAGAGCGCAGAGGTGAGCAGTGAGCACATTGGGAGTCGCGCCGAGACACAAAGTCAAATCAAAAGGAGCAGACCTTAAATCTGCCGCAATTGCTCCAAAACCCCATATAAAGCCTGCCGCCAATGGACCCCAGACAAACCAAGGGCTGAACGAGTGGCAGTGCAATCCAGCAAGGAATAACTTGGTCTCCTAGCAGGAGTTGGATACTCAGCGGTGGTCAAAGGCCTCACGAGCGCTGGGGTTTGCAACAACTCACAGTGCATCGCCAATTCGCCTATAGCCACTGCGAAGTCGTACCAACTGGCCACCCCAGCATCACTCCAGTGATGGCGACCCACTAGTGATTGCTCAAGAACAGACCAGCAGGCCTGAGCCAGACCATGGGTCGATGTCGGGCAGCCCACCTGATCCGCCACAACTGCCAAAGTTTCACGCTCTTGATGAAGGCGAAGCATCGTGAGCAGGAAGTTGCGCCCAACGGGTCCATAAAGCCAGCTAGTGCGAAGAATGCATAGCCTGTCTGGATCCAAAGCTGAAGCCGCCTGCACTTCACCAGCGGCTTTAGAGGCTCCATAGACCCCCAGAGGCATGAGAGGTTGATGAGGCTGATAAGGAGATCCCTGCGCCCCGTCAAAAACAAAATCAGTGCTGAGCTGCAACAAACTCCCACCCGTGCGCTGTAGCGCCCTTGCCAATGCTTCTGGAGCTTTTGCATTGACTATATAAACCAGCTCCGATTCGACTTCGGCGCGATCGACAGCCGTATAAGCACCAGCATTAATCACCCAGGCTGGCGTCAGTTCATCTACAGCCACCTCACAAGCCCTCGGATCCGAAAGATCAAGCGCATACCGATCCAGCGCGATCAATTCCACCGAAGGAGGAGACAGCTTTTGTAAAGCCTGGCCCAACTGACCAGAACCACCCGTGATCAAAACACGCATGATTGATCATCAAGCAATGGTGCCTTGGCATCCTTATCGGACAACAGAGGTGATAACTGTGTCCCCTCAGGCGTCGTCACCGGCCAAGCAATCGCAAGGTCAGGATCGTCCCAGCGAATGGACTGCTCACACTCACGGCTCCAGAAATCGGTGGTTTTGTAGAGAACGTCGGCACGGTCGCTAAGTGTGAGAAATCCATGGGCGAACCCTGGCGGAACCCAAAGCTGGCAATGATTCTCTGCACTCAACCTGGCCGAGACCCACTGCCCGAAAGTGGGCGAATCGCGTTGAATATCGACAGCCACATCAAAAATCTCACCCACCACACAACGCACAAGCTTGCCCTGAGGATGAGGCGCCAACTGATAGTGCAATCCCCGCAGAACACCTATTGAGGAATGCGAATGATTGTCCTGTACGAACAATGGCGTGGGTTGACCTGAGTTCTCAAGAACTTCCTGAAAAGCAAGCTGATTCCAACTTTCGAAAAAAAAACCCCTCTCATCACAGAACACCCGTGGTTGGATCAACAAAGGGCCGGACAACACATGTCCAGCGTGACTCTGGAGTGATTCAGCCTGCATCCTCAAGAAGCTGCATCAGGTAAATGCCATAACCACTCTTACGCAACGGAGCCGCCAAAGTCGAAAGCTGGTCATCCGTGATCCAACCCATCCGCCAAGCAACTTCCTCAGGGCAGCCGACCTTGAGAGTTTGACGATGCTCAAGCGTGCGGATGTAGCTCGAGGCCTCATGCAGAGAGTCACAGGTACCCGTATCAAGCCAGGCCATACCGCGCCCCATCAACTGCACATGCAGGTGGCCTTCCTGGAGATACTGAAGATTGAGATCAGTAATCTCCAGCTCCCCACGTGCAGAAGGAACAACCTTACGAGCACGGTCAACCACAGTTTCATCATAAAAATACAATCCCGTAACGGCATATCTGGATTTCGGTTGATCGGGCTTCTCTTCAATGCTGAGCACCCGTCCATCAGGAGAAAAGTCAACAACCCCGTATCGCTCTGGATCGCGCACCGGATAGGCAAAAACCGTGGCCCCAATTTTAGGGAAGTTCTCAAGAACCAAATTCTGACCGTGAAAAAGGTTGTCACCAAGCACCAGAGCCGCAGAACTACCAGCAAGAAAATCCGCACCAATCAAAAAAGCCTGAGCCAGTCCATCCGGGCTTGGCTGAACGGCATAGCGAATCTCTATGCCCCAGGCCTGACCATCACCAAGTAGGGATTGAAAACACCCTTGATCCTGCGGTGTAGTGATGATCAATACCTCACGAATACCTGCAAGCATCAATGTGCTCAACGGGTAATAGACCATCGGCTTGTCATAAACCGGCAGCAACTGCTTGCTTACCGCCTGCGTAATTGGATGCAGCCTTGTGCCACTTCCTCCGGCGAGGATGATCCCCTTGCGTGCCTGAGCCAATCGCTGCGTCAACTCTCAATTGATGTTGGCATGCACCCCCATGGCTGATGTGAAATGCAAAAAACCATTGAGCAGATCTTGAAAAGCATGGAAGATTAATTGGACGACGTAGCCGCTTACCGGAGTGGCAATCAGAAAACAGCAAAGACCCTCCAATGAGGCTGATCGTTCATATTCATAGTTCACTACACGGAAACCATCGACTGCCTGCTTGCGGCTTTCAAGAAGGATTCAGACGGCTTAGGACGCTTTGATCTATGGATCAGCACCGCCAAGGCTGAAGTGATCAAAAAGCGGATTCATTCAAGCCTGAATCAGGCAACGCTCAAGCATCTCAATATCCGAATCTGCGGCAATCGAGACCACAACTTGGCACCATTATTAATTGATCTGTAGCCAGACCTGCAGACCTACGACTTACTTCTACATCTCCACGGGAAACGTTCTTTAGAGAGCGATCTTGGCCAACCCAGGCTAGAAGAACTTCTCAGCACATTGCTGCCAGATCTCTGCAGCGTGCTGCATTTACGTCAAACATTAAGCAACCATCCCAGATTTTGACTGGTAATACCTGCACCTGCCGATCTGATTCGGCCCTACTTGAACTGTGGGGCAAACTTTGAATTAGCGAGTTAATTCAGTCAATTGTTCGCGCCGCATCGCCCCTTGCGACGCGATGTCCTATTGAGCTTCCCTGCAGGGATGATGTTTTGGACCAAACCCTCAACATTGATGCCTCTTGCCAATGCAATGGCAAACATTCCCGAAATACCACCAGAGCCCCTGGCGATGGACGGCAGCAATTTGCATGCTTTGGAGCGGCTCGTATCTCACAGCTTTGAACAAGCCGGACACACCTGGAAACTGATCCACAAAGATAAGCCTGCAAACCACGGCGATCTGGAGCACAATATCAGTGTTTGGGAGCCACAACCTCAAGCCCTGCAGGATGGATTAGCAGCCTTGGCAGTCAAGCTTCTTCAAGAGATGGAGCGCAAGGAATGTGCAGAAACAAACCTGATCAACTGCGATCAGCAACTCAAAGCATTAATAAAAGGCTCCAACGAGCAACTTCAACAAGCCGATGGGCAACTGCAAGAGCTCTCTGCTGAGCTGCATACAACCAAACGTTAAATGAGTTGGAAACTTATGCGCCCCCTGCGCTGGTTGAGTAAATCGCAATAATCATCATGCATCCTGTTGCCCTGATGCGGCCGGCTGGAACATAAACATCGAATAAATCACATTACGACGCATATTTGCCATCATCTCGAGGAACATATCGTAGCCCTCATTCTTGTATTCAATCAGTGGATCTTTTTGCCCATACCCTCGCAAACCTACAGATTCACGCAGAGCATCCATCGCCTGCAGATGTTCCCGCCAAAGTGTATCGATCTGCTGAAGGATAAAGAAACGTTCTGCCTCCCGCATCAACCCTGGTCGCTGCTGCTCAATCTGACCTTCCTTAATGTCATAAGCATTGCGCAGTTGCTCCTGAAGAAAAGACTTAAGCTCCTCCATACTTAACCCCTGCAACTGCTCAGGCTTTAGATCCTCAAGCAGGTAGACAAATTGCTGAACCTTGCTAACCAGTTGGCCTAAATCCCATTCTTCAGGGGGCAAGTCAGGGTTCACATAAGCCTCAACAATGTCGTCCATTGTTCGCTCTCCATAACCAATCACCTGCTTCTTGAGCCCTCGACCCTCAAGCACACGGCGACGTTCGGCATAAACAGCACGACGTTGATTGTTCATCACCTCGTCGTACTCAAAAACCTGCTTACGAATGTCGTAGTAATAGGTTTCTACCTTTTTCTGAGCCCCCTCTAAAGAACGGGTCAGCATGCCCGACTCAATGGGCATGTCCTCCTCCACGCGGAAAGCATTCATCAACGAAGCCACCCGTTCTCCTCCGAAGATGCGCAATAGGTTGTCTTCCAAAGAAAGGAAAAAACGGGTACTACCTAAATCCCCCTGGCGGCCGGCACGACCACGAAGTTGATTGTCAACCCTGCGAGATTCATGACGTTCTGTACCAATCACATGAAGACCACCTGCTTCCCTCACTCGAACCTCCTCCTGGGTCACTACCACGTCGTATTCAGTCTTTACTCTTGCGATCGACTCTCTTAAGGCAGCAATCTGCGCATCATCGGTAGGTGCTTTTTCAGCAGCAGTGGAGATGCGATCCTCTAATTCGATCACGCTCAGTGCCCTATCTCCCCAAACCTTCACAAGCTCACGAGCTAACTCCGCAAGGAACTGATCAGTGTCATCAGTGAGCGAGCAAGGATAGAGACTCCCGATTGCACGGGCCTCGCTTAAGACATGGCCGTGAGATCCATTCGAAGCAGCGGCCTTGGCAGCGAACCCACCACCTGTCTCGGCAGCCCTCTGCAATGGCACTGGTGGACGATGACCCTCCTCAGGCCGCACCAATCTTGGCAACAAAACCTCACGCAACTTGAGGCGTGCCATGTAATCGCTATTTCCGCCGAGGATGATGTCTGTCCCACGGCCAGCCATGTTTGTGGCAATCGTCACAGCACCTGCACGGCCAGCCTGGGCCACGATCTCCGCCTCACGTTCCACATTCTCCGGCTTGGCATTCAAAAGATTGTGGGGAATCTCTTGTTCTGAGAGCAGGGAACTCAACAGTTCGCTTTTCTCAACACTGGTCGTGCCAACCAGAACAGGCCTTCCCAGCTTATGAATTTCAGCCGTCTCGTTGGCCACGGCGCGCCACTTGGCTGATTCAGTCTTATAAACCTGATCCACCCAATCCGCACGAGCCCGAGGCTGGTTGGTAGGGATCACTGAAGTCTCAAGCTTGTAGGTCTTCTCAAACTCCACCTCTTCAGTTTTAGCGGTGCCGGTCATGCCAGCCAAGCGGGGATAAAGCAGAAAGAAATTTTGATAAGTAATCGAAGCCAGAGTCTGAGTTTCAGGCTGAATTGCTAGCTGTTCCTTGGCCTCAATCGCCTGATGCTGTCCGTCGCTCCAGCGCCGGCCTGGCATCACACGGCCTGTGAACTCATCAACAATCACAGCTTCACCATCGCGCACGATGTAATTCACATCCCGGACAAACAACTCCTTGGCCTTCAATGCATTGGTGATGTAATGGGCCCAGGGATCAGCGGGGTCAAACAGATCCCTCACATTGAGGTTCTGCTCAGCCTTGGCGAAGCCTTCATCCGTGAGTGTGCAACTGCGTTGCTTCTCATCAACCTCGTAGTCACCCTCAGGGTCAATGCCATCCTTACCCTGTTCGGCAGCCCGCTCAAGAGCAGCGGCCACATCTGCAGCCTGCTGATACTTCTCCTGGGGACGCTCCACCTGTCCGGAAATGATCAAGGGAGTACGCGCCTCATCGATCAGAATCGAATCCACCTCATCGATGACGCAGTACTGAAACTCCCGCTGAACCACCTCACTCAGATCGGTGGCCATGTTGTCGCGCAGGTAGTCAAAACCCAACTCTGAATTGGTGGCATAGGTGATATCGCAGGCATAGTTTTTCCTGCGCTCAGCAGGACTCATGTCCTGCTGAATCAAACCAACCGACAACCCCAAAAAGCGATGAACTTGTCCCATCCATTCAGCATCTCGCCTTGCTAGATAGTCATTCACAGTGACGACATGTACACCTCGCCCTGTTAAGGCATTGAGATAAGCAGGCAAAGTCGCCACAAGCGTTTTACCTTCGCCAGTCTTCATCTCACCAATCTGGCCCTCATGCAACACCATTCCGCCGATTAGCTGCACATCGAAGTGCCGCATCTCAAGAACACGTTTACTGGCCTCTCGCACCACGGCAAAAGCCTCGGGGAGCAGCTCATCCAAGAGAGGTAACTGCTTGTCAAGGCTGCCTGCATTCTCAAGCCGCTGACGAAACTCAGCCGTTCTGGCGCGGAGTTGTTCGTCGCCGAGCGGAGCAATGTCCTCTTCGAGGATATTGATGTCAGTGACGATCGGCTGGTAGCGCTTCAGCTTGCGGGCATTGGGATCTCCCAGCAGGAGCTTGAGCATGAAACAGCTGTTATTTCTGCGTGCAGCCTACTGAGTGCTCCTTGCAGGGATGCTGAAAGGAGAAAAGTACTGGCTCGAAAGAACACAACATGAACCACTGCTTATGAGAAAACAGATTGAAGACATCGCAAGCAAACCGTTCTGAAAAAGAAGTGGATACATCTCTCACGCGCCTACGTTCCAAGCGCCACACACTTAGCTAAAAGCAATCTCCATTGGCCAGGGACGGATGATAAAGAGGTCAGTGATCCGTTATGACCCGCATCCGTCTTGTTGAACACGCCGCCGGAGCTCCGGGCATGCGCTGGTTCGGGATGGGACCTGATCTCAAGCCAAGCCGCGGACTTCTTAAGCTGCACCGTCTGTTCCACAAACACGCCTTCTGGGCCCAGCAACGCGACACGTCAGAACTAAAAAAAATGCTGGCAGGCAGCAACGTGGTCATTAGCCTTTGGCGTGGCAAGCGCCTGGTGGGCTTCGGACGTGCCACCAGCGACGGGATCTACCGGGCCGTCCTATGGGACGTTGTCGTAGCTGGCGATCTGCAAGGTCATGGCTTAGGCAGACAAGTGATCGAAGCTCTGCTAGTCGCTCCTGGCATCCGCAATGTTGAGCGTGTCTACTTGATGACAACAAACAGCAGAGGCTTCTACGAGCAAATGGGCTTCGAAAGGGCCAGCAATCAACAGCTGTTGTTGTTGAATCTCAAAAACAGCTAATTGTTCAAACTGAAAAGCGGATGAAGAGATTCGAACTCTCGACCCTCTCCTTGGCAAGGAGATGCTCTACCACTGAGCTACATCCGCAACACGTGCCTTGGGGATGTCTCCCCTTGGACACAGACAGCATGCACCACCAAAGGGGAACTGGTCAATTCCAATCAATCAGCTGGCAGAAGTAGCTGAGCAGAGCACTCCCATCAGCGAACCCATTTCTAAAGCCTGTAACCCATAACTCCAGCCCAAATTGCTCTTAATCCCAGCCCGCTCAAGAGCTTGTTGCATGGTGTCTGTGGTGAGCACACCAAAAATAACCGGCACACCTGTCTCCCTTGAGACTGAAGCAATGCCCTTACTGGCCTCAGCAACCACCACATCAAAATGGGGTGTATCGCCTCGAATCACAGCACCAAGGGTAATCACCACCTGATAGCGACCACTACGCGCAAGATTCTGAGCCACAAGAGGCAATTCAAACGAACCGGGAACCCAGGCCACATCAAGTTGAGAACTGCCTGCAGAGGTATCAACCCCATGGCGAGCCAAACAATCAAGACAGCCACTCAAAAGCTTGCCTGTCACCAAGTCGTTAAACCTGGCGACTACAACAGCTATACGCAGAGCTTGTACATCTGTATAACGCCCTTCAAATGTGGCCATCATTCAGTGGCAGAAACTGCCCACATGCTCTCATCACAGCAAGTGGGTGATTGGTTCAAACCACCAAAAAGCTGATTGCTCCGTTGAGCAAAACAAGATGGAACCAAACCCCGCCAATGATTTCGATCTTTTTGATTTCAGGGTTGCGGCGATCGCCAGGATTTTTTTGGGTTGCATAAAGCACCGGAATCCCAACAACCAAAAGCAATGATGCGAACAACAGGGCGTTCACAGCGATGTCGGAAATGATCTGCATGGAGTTGAGGCGGCGGAGCCAATGCTCTGATCTTTGAAAATTCTCCCACGAGGCCGAGGCTTCTCATGCAAAGGCCGCCATGGGTGTCGCGAGGCTTCACATCCTGCCCAGCAAACCAGACTTACGATGCCATCTCTTTGCTGGCAGGATTATCCAATGACTGCCAACGCTGAGTTGTTGCAAGGCAGTCTGTTTGATGATCTGGAACCGCAGGCAAACGCTGAAAGCTGCTCAGAAACCATTACACGAGCTCTGCGTAACGATCTCTCTGATCAAGAACTCGTCGACGAATCCCTAAAAAGGCCCCGCAATCGACATAAGCCAACATCCGTTCCAAGCATCCCACTTGATTCTGAAAGCCAAGAGCAACTCGAAACAGCCGATAACGACAACGACCTGCCCACCTGGGCACACCACAACCTTGTTGACCCTGAGCAGCTCACGCCAATGCTGCGTCATTACGTGGAACTCAAGGCCAAACATCCCGAAAGGATCTTGCTCTACAGACTCGGCGATTTTTTTGAATGCTTTTTTGAAGATGCCATTCAGCTCTCAAGGCTGCTGGAGCTGACTCTCACGGGCAAGGAAGGAGGCAAAGGGATCGGCCGTGTGCCGATGGCAGGCGTCCCCCACCACGCTGCAGAACGCTATTGCGCCGAATTAATCCGCCATGGGCTAAGCGTGGCCATTTGTGACCAACTGGAAACAACTCCAAGCAAAGGCGCACTGCTTAAACGTGACATCACCAGGGTGCTCACCCCAGGCACGGTGCTTGCCGAAGGCATGCTGACAGCTCGCCGCAACAATTGGCTAGCAGCAGTTGTGGTTGAGCCAGCACAAGGCAACCAACCGTTTTGCTGGGGTCTAGCCAACGCCGATGTCAGCACAGGCGAATTCCTGGTCACGCAACGGGAGGGGAGCGCTGAGCTGCACCAACACCTTGCTCAGCTCGAGGCTTCGGAACTGATCATGGCTCAACAAAGCGGAGAAAGCAGCAGGCCTGCCTGGTGTCCGGAGCAGCTCTTCCTGACAACAATGGCCACTACCCCCTTCAGTCAGCCAGAGGCCGAGCGAACGCTGCTCAATCATTACCGGCTCAGCACCCTTGACGGTCTAGGACTGCAAGAGGTGCCTTTAGCACTAAGGGCCGCCGGTGGACTGCTGACTTATCTAAGGGACACCCAACCCCTTGCTGAAAACGTCGATGACGGCATCGCCCCGATGCCCCTGGAACATCCGCTCACAGTGTTCGCCGGCGATGCCTTAGTTCTCGACGCCCAAACCCGACGCAACCTAGAACTCACAAGCACTCAACGGGACGGCCAGTTTCAAGGGTCACTGCTGTGGGCCGTAGACCGAACCCTCACCGCAATGGGAGCCCGCTGCCTGCGTCGCTGGATCGAGGCCCCCCTCCTAGACAGCAAAGCCATCCGCGCCCGTCAAGCAGTAGTGAACCATCTCGTGGAGACACGCTCCCTGCGGCATTCACTTCGACGCTTGCTGCGACCGATGGGAGATCTCGAACGGCTGGCGGGCAGGGCCGGCGCCGGTCATGCTGGCGCCCGTGAGCTAGTGGCTATCGCCGATGGCATTGAACGCTTACCACGGCTAGCAGAGCAACTACACAATGCATTGAGCTCTGCCCCACACTGGCTCGACAACTTGCTGACTCTGGATAAAAGCCTGCCAAAACTGGCGGCAAGTATCCGCGAGCAATTGATCAATAACCCACCGCTAAGCCTCAGCGAGGGAGGCCTCATGCACGACAACGTTGATCCGCTGCTGGATGGCCTGCGCAATCAACTGGATGACCAGGACAACTGGCTTGCAGGTCAGGAAATCCAAGAACGCAAACTCAGTGGCAACCCTAATCTACGCCTGCAATACCACCGAACCTTCGGCTACTTCCTAGCCGTAAGCAAAGCCAAGGCTTCCATGGTGCCGGACCACTGGATCCGCCGGCAGACCCTGGCCAACGAGGAACGCTTCATCACACCAGATCTCAAAACCCGGGAAGGGCAGATCTTTCAGCTCAGAGCAAGGGCCTGCCAAAGGGAATACGAATTGTTCTGCCAATTGCGCGAGCAAGTGGGAAAACAGGCAACTGCAATCCGTAAAGCAGCACGGGCCGTGGCAGGACTCGATGCGCTAGTCGGGCTAGCAGAAGTAGCTGCGACTGGAAACTATTGCTGCCCAGAGATCGATAACAGCAGAGAACTGCAGCTCAAAACCTGCAGACACCCAGTGGTGGAACAACTACTGGTAGAGAGATCCTTCATCCCTAACGATGTAGAACTTGGCAAGGGCATCGACCTCGTCGTACTCACCGGCCCAAACGCCAGTGGCAAAAGCTGCTACCTGCGTCAAATCGGCCTCATACAGTTGCTAGCCCAGGTGGGTAGTTGGGTACCTGCAAAGCAGGCTTTTGTTGGCATCGCAGACCGCATCTTCACCCGCGTCGGCGCCGTAGATGACCTAGCGGCGGGACAGTCCACCTTCATGGTGGAAATGGCAGAAACGGCCAACATTCTCCATCACGCCAGCGATCGTTCCTTGGTGCTTCTCGATGAGATTGGACGTGGCACCGCAACCTTCGATGGTCTTTCCATTGCCTGGGCAGTGAGCGAACACCTGGCAACAGACCTTAGAAGCCGCACTGTGTTCGCAACCCACTATCACGAACTCAACGGGCTGAGCCAGGAGCTGGCCAATGTCGCCAATTCTCAAGTTTTGGTGGAGGAAACAGGCGACGACCTGGTGTTCCTGCATCAAGTGACCGCAGGCGGTGCAAATCGCAGTTACGGCATTGAAGCCGCCCGTCTAGCTGGTGTGCCGGATGACGTGGTGCAACGAGCAAGGCAGGTGTTAGCTCAGCTTCAAGACGATCACTCATCTCTACACGCCCGGCCAAGCGCGAAAACGATCAAAAGACAATGCTGAGAACCTCCTGTCGCCTGACATCGACCCACTGCCTCATTTGGCGCCCAAAACATCGTGAACACTCCAAGAGACCCTTCCGGAGAGCCTCAACAAGCTCAGTAAAACGTTGTGGGTCTGCTGCGCAAAAAACCTGTTGAGATCACTCGTGCACTGGAGCGAAGCAAAAGTAACGCTGAAAGACCAGTCTTTGCGTTCTCCAAGGCATGGGGCGATTGTTGATCTCAAGCTAACCACGCCTGGATTTGTCGCCCATTCAAGTGAACCTCTGCTCAAGATCGTTCCTATCAACAACCTGGTAGCCGATGTGGCAATACCCTGCAAGCAAATTGGTTTCGTTCGCAAAGGCAGTCCCATTGAGATCAGGATTGATTCGTTCACCTCTACAGATTTCGGGGTACGCGAAGGCAAGGGCAGATCGATTGAATCCGACGATCTTCCAGCCGATCAACCACATCAACGACAGGGATACCGCTTCCCTTGCAAGTTGGGTTTCACTTACTTCAACTATCAAACTGCAGAGTGGGAACTATTGACAACTACTGCTGGGCCAGGTCCAGAGCAAAGCAGATTCACTCAGGCAATTGTGAACCAAGTAAGAGACTATCAATATTGACTGCAACAACAGCAGGCCAACAATAAGATCTGATTACACAAAGCTGATCATTAACTGAATAAGCAAGCCACAACTAAATAGAGAGCTAAAAAGCAAGGCTATTGATAGGATTAATCACAAGACTGATCTAGAATAATCAGATTCACCATCCAAATTACTTCTAATCAATCGATATGCACAAATAAAGGTGTGACCTACGTCACAATTGAATATGAGCAAGTTCGTGGCTCAAAAGGTTCTGGATCACATCTAAAGTCATGACATTGAGCGAAATTGATTGAGTCATTCAAAAGGCTTTGCCTTTTCTCTAATCATGAAACGGCTCTTCAGAAGTATCAGCTCAAATGACAAGCAATCAGAGCGCAGAGACTTCATCAGTGACTCACTAAATTTAGCAAAGCCAACAGACAGTCAGAACACTCATCTTGGCTCGGGGCATTCAAGCCACTATTACTCCAATAGTGACAAGATCACTGAACAAGAGCAGCCCTTTGAACTCGAAGCTAAGGGAGCCTCAAATTCAAACAACACAACCAAAGATTATCCTCGCGATAGCAGACTATCTTTTGAGAGGCAAGAAACATTCAATGTTCATCATTCCACAAGTTTGGAAGATCCGATTACAGGCAATCAACATGGTCCAAATACAGTTGGCCGACACCTAAGGCAGCCATTTCGTTCAGTCAATCGGCAAGGTTTCTCTTCCAGTGCAAATCAGCAAGATCGCGATGAATCACCTGATGAATTCAATCATCAAGGCCAATTTGAAAGAAAATCAAATAGGTTTTCCTTCGTAAGGCTAAACTGGATAGCAAGAAAAGGCCAACAGGATTTACCAGAAGATCGTACAAATGGTGAACATGAAGCTGGCGAGGAAGGTGGTTCACACAACCCATTTAGCCAAGGTTTTCACCGGCAAGCTTTCAACAAACTCCCACTAGCGCGCGATGTTGATCTCAGCATCAGCATCAAGCCATGGGACTTTAGTGTAGAGGGTCTATTTGATTATGGTTATACCCGTATTTATGATGCATCACACGACGGTACGAAAAAAGAAGTCTTTGAAGATGGTGCTATCAGAATCAATTATGATGGTGATTTCTTAAATGATAATAGGTTAGATTTCTCAGATATTTATGGCTGGAGTTGGGGCCCATGGGCAACAATGAAGCTTGGTAATGTTGAAGCTCAAGTCAATGCAACCCACACCACTACAGGAGAAAGTGTTGATCTTGGATCATACACACTAGATCTCTCAGAAGATCGATTCCTTGTCGATCTTAACGGCAAGATCGATGCTGCGGAAAGCTTCTTCGATAGACGCAGTAACTGGGACTTTGATGTGGATATTGATGCTGTATTCGGTGGCTGGAGAGAAAATATAGAAGACTTTGATGAAAGATTAACGATGATTGATGCTCTTGACTGGAGTACATTTGATGGTGACATTGAAGCGAACACTTTTACTTATAATGATCTGGATGCATATTCATGGGTAGGTTCACAATATGATTCAGGTAGAATTTACAAGGCTCGTGGTGGAACCGACGAACTAATACTTAATGGTATTGATAGTGCAGACATCAAGAGCTTCAATGGCGAAACCTTCAGCTGTCTGACTGATTACACAACGATCGGCGAACAGGCCATTTATCAAGGCACAGCTTTCGACATCTTGAGCCTCAAAAATGGAGATGAGATTTATCTACAAGGTTTTGAGAGGATTACCACCGCAGACGATAGCTACCGCATTAGAGAAGGAATGAGCGACAGTACAAAAGAACAATGGAATCTACAAGTCATGGATGCTGCAAGTGCATGGCGATTCAACAAAGGTTCTGACAAGGTCAAGCTTGTTTCTCTTGATACTGGACTGAAAGATGAAGCTGATAACCCAACTGATGTTCATAATGAAATTGATCATGTGCAAAATGAAAGTGCAAAGTCAAGTAACTCTCATGGTCATAGATCAATGAGTGTGATGGCAGCTAAGCATGACAGTGAAAATCTAGCGGGTATTGCACCAGGCAGTCAGCTAGTTGCCTACAATGTGTGGGCTGACGGTGTACTAGATTCCATAGAAGATGCAAAAGACAAGCGAGATTGTGGCGAACGTTTAGTCTTCCAAAACGGCGCAGGTTTCGGGGGTAGTGACTTCACCACTGCCGAAATGACAGCAAGCCTAGATGAAACGGAAAGTTATGCATTCTTTGCTGCTTCTGCAGGTAATGATGGAGACAAAACCTCCGTGGCTGGAGCAGGTGGCTTGGCACCTTTTCAAACATCCCACGCCAATGTGGCCAGTGTCGGGGCTCTGGAATTCACAGGCACAGAAGAAATCGATGCGATTACTGGTGGTTCAATTACTAATGTGACAGGAACTCAACTTGATGCTGATTCCAATGCAGGTTGGAATCTCACATTAGTAGCACCAGAAGCTTCTAAAGCAATTGATGCCAATGGGACCCTTAGCACCTTCACAAAAACCTCGTGTGCAAACCCCAATGTTGCTGGAGCTGCAGCTATTGTTTGGAGTGAAAATTTATCTCTAACTGGCGGAGAGATTAGAGAGATCCTAACAACAAGTGCCATGGATTTAGGAGCTACAGGGCGTGACGACACCTACGGTGCAGGCACAGTCAATATTGACTCAGCTGTCCGTCGTGCTCACGCGCTTTCAGTCGATAATGAGTTAGCCAGTCTCTATAGCAATACGGAATTTCTAGCTTGATTCAAAACGCTTTCTAATCTCTTCTGCTTTCATCGCCCTGGGCATATATGTCCAGGGCTTTTGCTAGGAATTCAATCTCATTGATCCAACCAAGCACGACGCAAAAGAGCATTGACCGTCGCTGCTACCAGACCAGCCCCACCCCGACTCCCCATTAAGCGAATATGAGCTAGTCCGCTAACAGCTAACCGCCACTTGCTGTCAGATACACCTACAAAACCCACAGGCATGCCGATAATCAGGCTAGGAGGGGGTGCACCTGTAGACACCAAATCCAACAAAGCTTCCAAAGCCGTTGGTGCACTACCAATCAGCACAATCGGCGCTTGTTGATCCGCATCTTTAGCCGCCAATTCTTGCCATGCAGATCGCAAGCCCTCGGCTGTTCGCGTGGAACCGTTTGGTGCCTCATCCGGCGCCCACTCCAGCACGCAGCGAACTGATGTCTTGAGTGTGCGTCGCGCCATCGGCTGCACTGCTACAGCTGCCATTGCCGTATCGGTGAGAATTGGCGCTCCGGCCTGCAAGGCAGCCAGCCCAAGCTCACAAGCCTCTGGAGTAAAGCGCAGCAAAGGAGTTAGGCCAAAATCCCCACTGCTGTGAATCAAACGCTCCAACACCTGCTGCTGCAAGGGATCCAAACCCGTTACACCCAACTGCTCGCGAATGCGGCGAATGCTTTCCGTGAAGATCGGATGATCAAGCGACTTCACGTTTCTGCCTTAAGCCAGATAGACATCAAGCATCATCAGTTAACGATCTTCGGTCTGCCGCTGCAATGCCGATCCATCTCATCTGGGGCGATGATGCCGCCGCCCGAGACCACGCCATCGAGACTCTGATCGGCGATGTTGTCGATCAAGCATGGAGCAGCATCAACCTCAGCCGCCTCGATGGAGCTGATGCTGGGCAAGCCAGCCAAGCCTTGGCAGAAGCACGCACACCACCCTTCGGAAGTGGCGGACGACTTGTGCTGTTACAGCGCAGTCCGTTCTGCAACGCTTGCCCTAGCGAACTTGCCAATCGTTTCGAAGACGTGCTGGATCTAATTCCAGAAACCAGCCACCTGGTGCTATGCAACGCCAACAAACCAGACGGCCGACTGCGAACAACGAAGGCCTTACAAAAGCTTGTGAAGTTGAAGCAAGCCAGCGAAAAAAGCTTTCTGCTGCCGGCGATCTGGGATGGTGCCGGTCAGCAGGAGCTGGTGGAACGCACCGCCCGCGACTTAGGTCTGCAGCTGGAGCCTGAAGCCACTACAGCGCTGGTGGAAGCCATCGGCAATGACAGTACGCGACTCACCGCAGAGCTGCAAAAACTGGCTCTCCATGCCGACATTCGCCAAGAAAGCGCAACTGCTAATCAATCACCAACTTTGATTAAAGCCGAAAACGTAGCCGCGCTGATTAAAGGAATGGCCACCAATGCACTACAGGTTGGAGATTCACTCTTGGCAGGCCATGCCGGAGAAGCGATCGCCCGTCTTGATGCACTCCTTGATGCCGGTGAGCCAGCACTTCGCATCGTGGCCACCTTGACAGGCCAAATCAGAGGGTGGCTTTGGGTGAGTTTGCTGGAGCAGCAAGGGGAACGAGATGTGAACGTGATTGCCAAAGCAGCAGGCATTGGCAACCCCAAGCGGATCTACGTGATGCGCAAACAGCTACAGGGCCGGCCACCGCAGCGATTCCTCACCCTGCTCAGTCGCTTGCTTGAAGTAGAAGCCGCCCTCAAGCGAGGTGCAATCCCTACTGATGCCTTCCGCGACGGGTTACTCAGCACTCCCTAATCCAGTGACGACACGCTGAAATAATCAGAACGTGTGTCAAAGGCATGGATGGCGTTGCTGGTGCAAAAATTCGGCGGATCATCCGTCGGCAACGTCGAGCGCATCCAAGCCGTCGCTGAGCGGATTGCGACCAGCAAAGATCTCGGCCACGACCTGGTGATTGTGGTATCCGCTATGGGCCAAACCACTGATGAGCTCACAGCCCTAGCGAAAGTGATCAGCGGCAATCCCCCTCAACGGGAAATGGACATGCTTCTAGCCACCGGAGAACAGGTTTCGATCTCCTTGCTTTCAATGGCACTGCATGAACTGGGTATACCAGCCATTTCGATGACTGGAGCACAAGTGGGCATCGTGACAGAGTCTGCCTATGGCCGCGCTCGAATCCTAGACGTCCGCACTGAGCGCCTGCAATCCCTATTGAGCACTGGCAAGGTGGTAGTCGTAGCAGGCTTCCAGGGCACAAGCCTGAGCAGCGTTGGCACCGCAGAGATCACCACCCTCGGCCGCGGTGGTTCAGATACATCTGCAGTTGCCATAGCAGCCGCCCTAGGAGCAGATGCCTGCGAGATCTACACCGATGTACCAGGAGTGCTCACAAGTGATCCACGTCAGGTCAGCGATGCCCAACTGATGCAAGAAGTGAGTTGCGACGAGATGCTTGAGCTGGCCAGTCTGGGCGCCTCCGTGTTGCACCCTCGTGCAGTCGAGATCGCCCGCAACTTTGGAGTCGCCCTGGTCGTGCGTTCTAGCTGGAGCAACGAAGCCGGAACCAAGCTCACAAGCAAATCAAAGCGCCCCATCGGTCGAGAAGGTCTAGAGCTTGGTCGGCCTGTGGATGGCGTTGAACTTGCCGAAGGTCAAGCGGTAATCGCCCTCTCTCACGTGCCAGATCAACCGGGTGTCGCAGCCACACTTTTTGAGAACCTCTCTAGCGATGGCGTGAATGTGGACCTAATCATCCAATCAACCCATGAAGGCAACAGCAATGACATTGCCTTCACAGTGGCCGAAGCCGACTTAGCTAAAGCCCACTCACTTTGCGAAGGGCTGCTTAAAAACGTCGGTGGTCAACTCTCAGCTGAAGCCGGAATGAGCAAGCTAAGCATCAGCGGAGCAGGAATTATGGGACGCCCCGGTATCGCTGCAAGCCTTTTCGACACGATCTCTCGGGCAGGAATCAACCTACGGCTGATCGCCACCAGTGAGGTGAAAGTTAGCTGCGTCATCGATGCAACGCTAGGCAGCAAAGCCCTGCGTGCAGTCAGCACAGCCTTTGAACTGAGCGACAGCCAAGTACGCATCAATCCTTTGGGCAACGGCAAAGGTGAACCAGAGGTGCGAGGGGTCGCACTCGATCAAGGTCAGGCCCAGCTGAGTGTGCGAGGCGTGCCGAATCGGCCTGGGACAGCAGCAGCTCTTTGTTCAGCGATGGCAGAGGCAGGAATCAGCCTCGATGCGATCGTGCAATCGGAGCGACAACATGACGATGGAAGCCGGGATATCAGCTTCACCCTCAAGCGCGATGAGCGAGAGCAAGCCAATAAGACTCTTGCCCCCTTACTTGCGCAATGGCCAGGAGCCAATCTGGAAGACGGTCCTGCAATCGCCCGGGTGAGCGCAGTGGGTGCAGGCATGCCCGCCACCGCAGGTACAGCAGGGCGGATGTTCCGAGCTCTCGCAGATGCAAAGATCAATATCGCCATGATCGCCACCAGTGAAATCCGCACAAGTTGCGTGGTGGCTGAACCCGATGGGGTCAAGGCGCTGCAATCAGTGCATCAAGGATTTGGGCTTGGCGGAAAACCAAACCTTCAATCGCAAAATAGCTCGTAAGTTTTGCGACACAATTTATTCATCAGAACGCCATCAAATCGAATTATTTCTCAACTTACATTAGCTTCCATCCCCCGCCAAAGCGGAGGATGGAAAAATATTAATTATTCAAATAGATATCAAGCAAGCGGGGTCATTTCAACTACATAGAACAAGACATTGTCCCGACCTATATCGTTCCATTGACCTGCATCACCAAAACCATTGCCCGCAGAACTTCCCGCTGGCCAGTTTGTCAAACCCAATGCCAGATAATGTTGATCTCCATTATTATCTGGCTCGCTCCCCAACGTCCCTCTCCCCCAGTCACTACGGGTAGTGGAAAGAGCAGTTCCTGAATATTTCCAACGCCAAGAGCCCTCAGCAGCACCAGGCCATCCAGACCAAACATTGTCAGTTCCACCAAGCCATGCATATGAACCAGCACCTCCATCTGCAGCCGTACTGTCTGATGGATTAACCTGGCCTGTAGCAATTAAGCCCTGTAATCGCATCATAAACGGCAGAAGATTCGGCCGTTGTTTCAAGATTTACTATATAGCCACCCAATTCTTTAGCGTGCGATGCCGCTCCTATTGCATTTTTCTTATCGGTAACAAATTTGCATGAGCGGCCACCAGCACTAAAATCGATAATTGCCATAACAATTAAATTTGGATTCGAAAAAATTTTTACTTTATGAGATTACCAATATAGAAAAAATTTAGGCCAACAATATATCCTTATGCTGCGCAATTTGTAACAAAAAAGAAGTGCAAAGCAAAAAGGTCCCCCTTGTGACCAAATAATGGGTATTTCTGCCCCCACAAAGAGATCAACAAAGCCATGACAATCGCTTAAGCCTTACCAACCAACTTCTGCCTGAACTTCTTGATGCGATCGCGCAGGCTTGCTGCTTCCTCAAAATCAAGGTTCTTGGCAGCTTCTTTCATCTTTGTTTCGAGCTGATCAATCAACTCAGGTAAAGCATCAAGGGCTAAGCCAGCATCCTGATCTGAATCAAGCGCATCAACAGCCCGCCCAGTAATCTGAACCAAGTCAGCATCTTTACCATCTGTCTGTAAGCGCCTTGATAACTCGAGAAACGAGAGGATCGAATTACTCGCTCTCTTACCCGCTGGCCTTGGCACGATGCCATTCAGTTCGTTGTAAGCCTTTTGAATCTCGCGTCTTCGCTCAGTTTCACTAATCGCTCTTGCCATCGAATCTGTCAAGTTGTCTGCATAAAGAAGTGCCATCCCATCCACATGCCTTGCCGCACGACCAATGGTCTGAATCAACGACCGCTCCGCTCGCAAGAAACCTTCCTTATCAGCATCAAGAATGACCACTAATGACACCTCCGGAAGATCCAAACCTTCTCGGAGAAGATTGACACCAACAAGAACATCATATTCGCCTAATCTCAAATCCTGAATAATCTCAATCCGCTCGATTGAATGGATCTCCGAGTGTAAATAACGAACGCGCACATCATTCTCCGCTAGATAATCTGTAAGGTCTTCCGCCATACGTTTGGTCAGCGTGGTGATTAACACTCTCTCCTGCTTCTCTGCTCTGATACGGATTTCTGCCAACAAGTCGTCGACCTGGCCTTGCGTCGGTCGCACTTCCACCAAGGGATCAAGAACCCCTGTGGGCCGAATCACCTGTTCAGCCAAATGACCATCACTCTGCTTCAGCTCCCAATCACCCGGCGTCGCACTAACAAATACAGTTTGCCTAGCCTTCCTCCAGAATTCCTCACTCTTGAGAGGGCGATTATCAGCAGCACTAGGCAATCGAAAACCATGCTCAATCAAAACTTTCTTACGAGCTTGATCGCCGTTGTACATCGCCTTAAGCTGAGAACAGGTCACATGACTTTCATCCACAACCAGTAACCAATCCTCAGGGAAATAGTCAATCAAACATTCAGGAGGCGTTCCCGCAGAACGGCCAGCCAGATGACGGGCATAATTTTCAACGCCATTACAATAACCAACCTCCCGTAACATCTCCAAGTCGTAGGTAGTGCGTTGCTCCAAACGCTGCGCTTCCAAAAGCTTGCCTTGTTCATTGAGAAACTGCAAACGCCCACGCAGCTCATCACGAATCGCTTGAACTGCAACATTAAGTCGCTCTTTAGGAGTCACAAAATGCTTGGCCGGATAAATATTAATGGCTTCCAAGCTTTGCAAAATCTCACCTGTTGTTGGGTCCAGATAACGGATTGCCTCTACCTCATCACCAAAAAGCTCAATCCGTACTAGCCGATCTTCATAAGCAGGCCCAATCTCCAAAACATCCCCTCTCACGCGAAAGCGACCCCGCGTAATGTCAATATCATTACGGCTATATTGGTTCTCAACCAACTCCCGTAATGCACTGCGGATATTGAGTGTTTCACCAACTTTAAACTTGACAGCAGCTTTTAGATATTCACTTGGGATTCCTAGGCCGTAAATGCAGCTGATTGAAGCTACTACAATGACATCATTTCGCTCAAATAACGAGCGCGTTGCTGAATGGCGCAGCATATCAATTTCTTCATTAATCGAAGATGTCTTGGCTATATACGTATCACTAACAGGCACGTAAGCCTCGGGTTGATAATAATCATAGTAAGAAATAAAATATTCAACAGAATTATCAGGAAAAAACTCCCTAAACTCATTGCAAAGTTGAGCAGCAAGCGTCTTGTTATGAGCCAAGACAAGAGCCGGTCGGCCAGTCTGAGCAATCAAATTGGCAATCGTGAATGTCTTACCCGTACCGGTCGCTCCTAAAAGCGTCTGATAACGCTGGCCCTGATTGACCCCCTCCACCAGCCGAGCAATCGCAGTGGGCTGATCCCCTTTCGGGCTATAGGGCGCCTTGAGGTGATACTTCGGCATTAGGGCCGTAACGGGCAGCCGCTTAGCTTATGAGCAGATGCCATGAACGGGCTATCCCAGACTTTCTCCAACGCTGATGACCTGCTAAACAATGCCTTGAACTCTCAGGCTGAAAGCAAAGCAGCTCGCGTGAACTCAACATCAGCGATGCCAAGAGATCGCAACACGATCGTGCTCACAACGCTGTAAAAGACAGCGCCGCAGATGGCACTAAGCAAACCGTTCTTGAGCCGAAAACCATTAATCAGCCAGGCTGCCAGAGCAAATAAAAGGACCGTGATCAACCAGTTGAACAAAAACGACACTGGCCAGATCAGCCCCCCCAAGGACGTAATTGCCCAGAATGGAGCCAACAGCAACTTGAGAGGCACAATCAACAACGTACCCAATAGGCCAATCATCACCGCCGACCAAAATGCTGTGCTGAAATTGGCCATCTCAATGCCAAGGGGAAACGCAGCAACCAACAACAAAATGAGGGCCCGAATGGGCCATTGCAGCAACCAGCCGAGCGATTCCAGCATTTAAAACAACCTACGCAAAGCAGCTGACTAGACAGTAATTAACGCTAGTGAATTACTGCAGATTTGGGCGTACTGAGAGCTTCACGCAAGCCCCGCACAACAGCAATCATTGCCAGCTCATCATTGAGACGGTTCACCGCCGATCCAACACCGACACCAGCAGCACCAGCAGCAATAGCCATGGGCACCGTCACTGCCGATAAACCAGAAGCACAAAGCACAGGAACTACCCGATCAGCAGCCTTCAGTGCGCTAAAAATGCTGTGTGCAGCAGCCAAAGTTGGAGCAGCTTTCTCAATCAAGCCGAGACTTCCAGCGCTAAATGGTTTAGCGCTCGTGCCGCCCTCCGTCTGAATCAGATCGGCACCGGCAGCAACCAGATCCACTGCCAGTTGCTCCTGCTGATCCATCGGCAACACATGGGGCACGGTCACACTCAAGACCACCTCAGGCAACAACACCCTGGTTAAACGAGTCAGCTCCAAGACTTCGGCGGCACCAAAGATCCGGCCCTGAGGATAAAAAGCATCGAAATTTCCAATTTCCACCATGACAGCACCAGCTGCAACAGCTGCAGGGAACAGCTCAGGGTCCACCGCTGACACACAAACCGGAGCTCCAGCGGATTCCCGGATCGCCAGTTGCACCAGCTCTGGATCACAAGCCACATCAATCAGATCAGCGCCACCGTGGCCAGCAGCCCGCGCCACCTGCGCCACCGAGAGGGCCTCGAAATTCATCAAACCAGCGATCACCTTGAGGGCCGAGCGCTGCTCGAGACGCTGACGCAAGTGTGTTGGCAACTGAGCGAGACGGGTCATTTCATCAACGATCTATAGCTCCATACTCCCATTTGCCAGGCTCCTGCACGGCAAACTGGCCTCAGCTGAATGACCACTGCGCCATGGCCTCATCCAGCTCAGCGCAACTGCCCTGGAGCGCCTGGCACGCGCGTCTCCATCACAAACTGCTAGCGAATCCAGATCTACTGCCAGCAGAAGCCTCACTCTTGATCGCCGTGTCCGGCGGTCAAGATTCAATGGCCATGCTTGGTCTATTGATCGATCTGCAACGCAAACATGGCTGGTCTTTAGAGGTGTGGCATGGCGACCACAACTGGCATAAACAATCAGCAACGATCGCAACTGAACTCAAGAATTGGTGTGAATCACACAACTTGAGCTTCTGGTCTGATCAAGCCAAACCTGGACAAACCAACAACGAAGCCACAGCGCGACATTGGCGATATGAACAACTGACGCTTCATGCAGAACGTTTGTCAACCAACAACCCAAACCATCCATGCCGGTATGTGCTCACAGGCCACACCAGTTCTGATCGAGCTGAAACCTTGCTACTCAACCTTGCCCGAGGTACCGACCTCGCGGGACTGAGCAGCATGCGCCAATGCAGGCCCATCAGCAAAGACCATCCTCACAAAAACGTACAGCTCATACGCCCTTTGCTGGGGTTCTCGCGTAAGGACACCGCCTTGATTTGCAGCGAGCTGGGCTTACCTATTTGGCTTGATCCTGCCAATTCCAATCCAGACTTCAGCCGCAACCGAGTCCGCCAAGAAGTTCTACCAGTACTGGAATCTCTCCATCCTGGCTGCAGCTTGCGCATGGCCGCTCTCGCCGAAAGGCTCAACCATCACCATGCGGACCAGCAAGCCATCGCCATGCTGGCTCTAAACAACCTCAGCAAGCAAAACGGCCTCTGTCGTAAGGACCTTGCCCAACTACCGATCACAGCAAGAACAACTCTTTTGGCCTATTGGCTCAAGCGATCAGGAGCACCAAGCCTGCCAGCAGTCCAACTTGAACAGATCAGCCAAAGCATTGGCCCCGGAAAACCACCTGGATCTCTAAACCTCGCGCAGGGCTGGAAAGTCCAATGGCAGCGAAACTCGGTACAACTAGAACATCACGAATGACTCCGGTGGACGGTGACTTCCAACAGCAGTACCTGGCCGCCGAGAAGGCCTATGGGGCAGAAAATTACGAAGCAGCGCAATCAATCTGTGAACGCCTGCTAGGCCAACTAGAGCTGCAGCAGAAAGGACCTGAGCAAGAAGCAATGCTGGCCTGGCGGGCGTTTGTGGCTCTACTAATGGGCAACATCCTGCTCTACGGAATGAACGATATCCAGCAAGCCCAACACCACTACAACCTGGTTCTAGATAGCCAACCACAAGACACTTTGAAAGAACTCGCCGAACAAGGCCTAAAACGATGCCAAGGCGAATTGCAACGGGAGCCTGCAGATAAAGAAGAACATCCTCAAAGCCCTAACCCTAAACAATCCGCAAAACGCAAGCCAATGGCTCTAAAAGCTGAAGTCATAGAACCACGGCAGAGCCTGATTAACGATCCCTTCCTATCTACAAAGGCCCCAAACATTAACGAGGCCAACAAAGCTAAGCATCCTCAATCAGATCAGCAGGCAAATCAACAAGAGATAAGAAAATTGAGCAATGAACTTTCAGAGTCTCTGCCTGATCTGATTCGTGATCCCTTTCTATATCCAGCCGCCCAAACTGCAGCGACAGAAGTAGATTATTCTAAGTCTACAGCCAAAATGGAATCAACACTCATTGCAGAAAGCATGAAGCCTGAACAGATATCTAAGCAGAAAAACTACTCACAACAGACTAACCTTCAACAAAAGGTTCATGCGAAACAAGAACCATCAGCAACAACGAAAGCCATGGAAATAAAATCAGATCTCAATACAGAAACCGAAATAAGGCCAACAGCGAAATCAGAAACAAACCCAATCACACAAGTAAAACAGGACACTTTCAAGCAAGCAAGAGCGATCCCAACGACCATCTCAGAAGCATCAACCAATGAGCTCCTCAATAATTCATTGTTGCGCGTGACCATGCCCCCTTGCGCTGGCCTTTCCAAACAGGAGACAAGTCAATTGCAGTCAAAGAAGCGAACATCAGAACGCTGACAGTTCGCCTCAAAAACTTCTGGATGGTCTTAAGCCACCGCTGAGCGGCGACGGCGCGTGCGACCGGAAGGCACCTCAGCTGAATCAGGTTCAGATTGAGTCTTGACATTGGCTTGTTCAGAAACCTTCTTCGTAGTCGAAGTTGCTGACACAGCTGCCGCAACCTTGACAGGAGCCGCAGCTGGAGTTCGGCGTCCGTTACTAGCCAGATCACGATCACCACGAATGCGGGTCACCGATCGATCCTCAGGTTCAGCATCAGCCATACCCTTATAAGCTGGCGTTCCGCCTGGTGCAGGCTGAACTAAGCACAGAAGCAAGGGCTCAACTTGCAACTCACGACGCATTCGACGACCCAAGCCCACTTCCACTTCTCGCTGCAAACCCATCCAATCGACTTCAGGAGTTTTGCCATCTGTTTGACGAGAAAACTGCTTCCAGCGGTTTTCCAGCACCCAGCTTATTTCCCGTTCAGTCCAAAGCGACATCTTGCGGGGGTCAGCAGCGGTCACCACACCTCGCAAGTTCACTCTTGGCGGTGCAACCATCACTCCATCGGTACTGATTGCAGCCAGCACAGTGACAACACCATCTTCAGCAAGTTGCTGGCGCTCTTTCAAAACACGAGCATCAACAATGCCATTGCGAGAAGCATCAAGAAGTTCAATTCCTGCTTTTACTGAGTCTCCTTTACTAATCGAATCAGCTGAAAGTTGAACGACATCACCATTATCAAGAATCAAAATATTTTCGCTTGCTATACCCATCGACTGCGCAGTCTTACTGTGGCAAATAAGCATGCGATGCTCACCATGTACAGGCACAAAAAACTTTGGCTTTGTTAAAGCCAGCATCAACTTGTGATCCTCCTGGAAGCCATGCCCAGACACATGGATACCCTCTCCCTTGCCATAGACCACCTTGGCTCCAAGCATCATCAAGCGGTCGATGGTATTAACAACTGAGATCGTATTACCCGGAATCGGACTCGCCGAAAAGATAATCGTGTCAGAGTTCTTGACCTGCACATGTTGATGCTCACCGCGTGAGATGCGACTTAAAGCAGCCAACGGCTCGCCCTGACTCCCTGTCATCAACAACAGAGTCTCACGATCAGGCATATCACGAATCTGTTTGATCGGTACGAACAGATCATCAGGAGCACGCATATAGCCAAGTTCACGCGCCTTAGCGATCACATTGAGCATCGATCGCCCAAGCAAGCCAACTTTGCGTCCGTTCTTTATAGCCAGCTCCAAAATCATAGAAACGCGGTGAATAGAGCTCGCAAAAGTTGTGATAATCACTCGGCCATCAGCTTGAGAAATATGGCGATCTAAAGCAGGAAATACCGATCGCTCAGGTGGACAGAAGCCAGGCACCTCAGCATTGGTTGAATCACTGAACAAACACAAAACACCTTGCTCGCCGTGATGTGCAAGGCGAGCCATATCAAAATTTTCACCATCCACAGGAGTATGGTCAAACTTGAAGTCTCCTGTGAAGATCACCGAGCCAACAGGAGTGGTGATGGCAAGCGAAAAGCTATCTGCCATCGAGTGGGTATTGCGGATAAATTCCACCGAAAAATGTTGTCCAACCTTGACAACATCCCGTGGACTCACGGTCTGGATCGTGGTGCGATCTGTAACACCAGCCTCTTCCATCTTGCCCTGGAGCATTGACATGGCCAGACGCGGGCCATAGATGACTGGAATATTGAAGTGCTTGAGGTGATGAGGAATCCCACCAATATGATCTTCATGACCATGGGTCACGATCATGCCGCGGATGCGCTTTTGGTTCTCGCGTAGATAACTGGTATCTGGCATCACCACATTGACGCCATGCATTCCATCACTGGGAAATGCCAGGCCAGCATCCACCATCATGATGTCGTCGCCGTACTCGAACACGCAGGTGTTCTTGCCAATCTCATGGAGCCCACCAAGGGGAATCACTCGTAAGCAGGGCTCTTTGGCTTTACCGTCTCTAGAAGAGGTGGATCTGGAAATGGTGGAACTAGACGTCATGACAAAAGCGTACGAAAACTATTTGGGGACCGAAATGAAGCGAGCGCTCATGGCAAAAAGCTAAAGCGTCAAGCAATCAATGTGGGAAACAGCCGTGGCGTCAGGTCTGACACAAGGCAGTCAAGGTGTTTGAAAGAGCATCTCGCATCACGGGATCAAGTGGAAGCAAAGGGAGGCGGGGGGATCCGACCGGCCAACCGCTGAGTTCGAGGGCTGCTTTAACAGGAATCGGATTGGTGGTGACAAATAGAGCCTTGAACAAAGGTTGCAACTGCTCGTGATAACTGAGGGCAAGAGCACCCTGACCATTGAGATAGGCCTCAATCATCGCCTTAAGCCGACGACCTACAAGGTGACTTGCGACACTCACCACCCCAACAGCCCCGACCGACATCATGGGCAAAAGCAAGCCATCGTCGCCGCTGTAAACAGCCAGTTTTGAACCACACTGCAACCTCAACTGCGTCACCTCATCCGTGGTGCCACTGGCGGCTTTGAAACTCACCACATTCGGACATTCCATCAACCTTGCAACTGTTGCTGGAGCAAGCGAACAGCCAGTCCGCCCAGGAATGTTGTAGAGCATCAGCGGCAACTCAGGGGCAGCCTGGGCAATAGCCCTGAAATGGGCTTCAAGACCTTCCTGCGGAGGCTTGTTGTAATAAGGAACAACCACCAATGCCCCATCAGCACCCACCGCAGCTGCCTGAGTGGTGGCTTCTATCGCCTCAGCGGTGCTATTGCTACCAGTACCGGCAAGAACCTTCACGCCTGGCCCCACTGCCTGACGGACCACCCCAAGCAATTGATGCTGCTCCTGCCAGCTCAAAGTGGGCGATTCCCCAGTCGTGCCGCAGACAACCAGCCCATCAGATCCCTCATCCACGAGATAGCGAGCAAGACGACCAGCCAAAGCCAGATCAACGCATCCATCAGCGTCAAAAGGTGTGACCATGGCCGTCAGCAAACGGCCAAAAGGAGTTGGAGACAACTCAGCAGCAGAGCTCATGATGACGACAACAACAATTCTGCAATTTGGATCGCATTTAGAGCGGCACCTTTACGGATCTGATCCCCGCATAGCCAAAGCTCGAGAGCATTGGGATCACTGATGTCCTGCCGAATACGACCCACCGCAACCGGATCGCGATCAGTGACATCGGTAGGCATTGGAAAGCGATTCTGCTCAAAATCTTCGATTAACTCGATCCCCGCTGCCACCTTCAGCAATTGGCGAGCTTCTTCCACTGGAAAAGGCTCGTCAAACTCAATATTCACAGCCTCCGAATGGGCTCTAAGTACAGGCACCCGAACACAAGTTGCGGTAAAACGCAAATCAGGAAGGCCCATAATTTTGCGCGTTTCATTGACCATCTTCATTTCCTCCTCGCAATAGCTATTGGCCATCAATGGAGAGTTGTGCAGGAACAAGTTGAAGGCAAGGGAATGAGGAAGCACTTCACTACAAGGCGTGTCGCCCGCTAAAACCACCTGAGTGAGCTGCTTGAGCTCCTCCATAGCGCGTGCACCTGCACCACTCGCCGACTGATAGGTGCTGACAACAACGCGACGCAAAGCACGTCTTTCAGCCAAAGGTGCTAGCACCAGAGTTAACAAAATCGTGGTGCAATTCGGATTTGCAATCACCCCCTGATGCTCTGCAACCGCCTCAGGATTGACCTCTGGCACCACGAGTGGCACGTCAGCATCCATCCTGAAGGCACTGGAGTTGTCAATCATCAGCGCACCGGCTGAGTTGATCACCTGCCGCCACTGACGCGATACGGATCCACCAGCTGAGGCGAGCACCAAATCAACCCCCTCAAAAGCAGCTTCGCTCACCTCCTGAACGACGAGGCTGGAGCCATTCCAAGGTTGAACATGGCCCGCAGAACGCGCAGATGCCAATAAGCGCAACTCACCAATGGGAAACGAGCGTTCCTGCAGCAGCTGCAGCAGCTCCTGACCCACTGCGCCACTGGCACCAAGCACAGCAACTGTGAGGGGACGATCGGGGAAAAACGATATGGGAAGCAAGCGGTGAGATCAGGGTATTGACTGAGTTCAGGGGTTCGATCTCAATAAAAAATTGAACCCAGCTGAGATAAAGCCCTACAGCCAATCATGCAAGACGTTGAGACCACAATACGTGTTGAGAGATGAACTGGCGCTTTCTTAGGGTGGTCTTCTGCTCGCAGTCATCCGTCCATGAGTGCCACAGCACTAGAGGTCAAAACCACGCAGAAACCCAATAGTCGGCTTGCTGTCGAAGTAGCGGTACCAGCAGAGCGCTGCCAGGCCAACTATGAGGCCGCTGTCACCCGCTTAAGCCGCACCATCAATCTTCCAGGCTTCCGCAAGGGGAAGGTTCCGCGTGCCGTTCTGCTGCAACAGATCGGCCTGGTAAGAATCCGTGCAACAGCCTTAGAATCGCTCGTTGATGCTGTCTGGCGTGAAGTCCTCGAACAAGAATCAATCGAGCCACTTTGCGAACCCGAACTCAGTGGCGGCTTTGACGCTCTTCTTGAAAGCTTTCAGCCCAGCGAGGCACTGACCCTCACCCTTGAGACAGACGTCACCCCAACCCCAAAACTTAAAACCACCAAAGGGCTACAAGCCGAAGCAGAAGTGGTGACTTTCGATCCCAGCAAGGTCGATGAATTGATCGAACAATCCCGCAAACAACTAGCCACCCTTGTACCCGTCGAAAGTCGCCCAGCAGCAATCGGCGATATCGCTGTGGTTAGTTTCAGCGGCACCTACGACGACGACGGCAGCTCAATCGAAGGCGGAAGTAGTGACTCCATGGATGTCGATCTTGAAGATGGACAAATGATCCCCGGCTTCGTGGAAGGGATTATCGGTATGAACTTGGGCGATGAGAAAACTGTTGATTGCCACTTCCCAGACGATTACTCGAAAGAAGATGCTCGCGGCCGTAAAGCAAGCTTTGTAATCAACCTCAAAGAGCTCAAAACCCGCGAGTTACCTGATCTTGACGATGCCTTCGCCCAGCAGTCCAGTGACAAAGCAACTCTTGAGGAACTTCGCAACGATCTAGAACAACGTCTTCAGGAAGACGCAAAGCGTCGTGATCGCAGCAATCGTCATGACGCACTGCTGGAAGCATTGACTGAGCAGCTGGAAGTAGATCTACCAAACACCCTTGTGCAGCAAGAGATTCGCAACCTTGTTGAACAAACTGCCAGTCAATTCGCTCAACAGGGAATGGACGTGAAATCCATGTTCACCCCAGAGCTTGTGCGTTCCTTGATGGAATCATCACGCCCAGAAGCCGAAGAGCGCCTACGGCGCAGTCTTGCCCTAACTGCACTAGCTGAAAGCGAAGATCTCAAAATAGAAGAGAGTGAAATCAGCGCCAAGGTCAAGGAAGTAAGCCGCGAGCTTTCTGGCGAACGCGATATTGACCCGGCAAGGTTGCGTCAAGCTGTTAGCGACGATTTACTCAAAGACAAATTGCTGGACTGGCTCGAAGACAACAGCACGATTACCGAAAAGGTGCTTGAAAGCGAGGCTAAAACCATTAAGCCCGCTGCAAAATCCAAAGGCAGCAAAACTAAATCCACAAAAACCAAGACCAGCAAAGCCAAGACTGAAAAACCTGCCTCGGACAAAACCAAGTCCTGAATGGCACCAATAGATTGATAGAAGTGCTCCCCTAAAGCCCAAGCGAGTGATCGATTCCTGCTGCTACCACCCCATCCACAATCGCTGGCAAGGCATTCGTCCTGTCTCATCCCCAGGGATCCTGCCCACAGTGGTGGAACAGTCGGGCCGAGGAGAACGGGCATTCGACATTTACTCGCGCTTACTACGTGAGCGAATCATTTTTCTTGGCACTGGTGTCGACGATCAAGTGGCAGATGCCCTCGTCGCTCAGATGCTCTTCCTTGAAGCCGAAGATCCCGAAAAGGACATCCAGATCTATATCAACTCCCCAGGTGGTTCAGTGACCGCTGGTTTGGCTATCTATGACACCATGCAGCAGGTCGCTCCAGACGTCGTGACCATCTGTTATGGCCTTGCTGCCAGCATGGGGGCTTTCCTTCTCTGCGGAGGTACCAAAGGCAAGCGACTGGCACTACCCAATGCACGGATCATGATTCATCAGCCCCTGGGTGGTGCCCAGGGCCAAGCAGTAGACATCGAAATCCAGGCCAAGGAGATCCTCTTCTTAAAAGAAACCCTCAACGGCCTTCTAGCCGAGCACACTGGCCAACCCCTCAACAAAATCGCTGAAGACACTGACCGCGACCACTTCCTTTCTCCAGCAAAAGCGGTTGAATACGGACTGATCGATCGGGTTGTGGATAGCCTCACAGGCGGTGGAATCGTTACGGAAGGGTGACGCAACCCTGATCTGACACGATCCTGAGCGTTCAGGCTGGCCAACATTCGTCAGATCCTGTCTGCCCGTTTGAAGTGATCACAACCCGATGGCCAAATTCGACGCCCATCTAAAGTGCTCTTTCTGCGGCAAGTCTCAGGACCAAGTACGCAAATTGATTGCCGGGCCAGGTGTCTACATCTGCGACGAATGCATCGATCTCTGCACCGAGATCCTGGATGAAGAACTTGTCGATAGCCAAGGCAACCCACGTCATAGCAGCGAGTCCAACCGCAAGTCTGCAAATGCTGCCCATAAAAGTGGAAAGCCAGCACCCACACTCGCCACCATCCCCAAACCTCAGCAGATCAAAAACTTCCTAGATAAGCAAGTGGTGGGGCAAGAAGCTGCCAAAAAAGTCCTTTCAGTCGCCGTCTATAACCACTACAAACGCCTGGCTTGGCAAGGTGACGGCCAAGGCGAAACCGATCTCTCTGCAACCAGGCTCCACAAGTCAAACATCCTGCTCATCGGTCCAACAGGCTGTGGCAAAACCCTATTAGCCCAGACCCTGGCCGAACTCCTGGACGTGCCCTTCGCCGTTGCTGATGCAACCACACTGACCGAAGCCGGCTACGTGGGCGAGGATGTCGAAAACATTTTGCTGCGGCTATTGCAAAAGGCCGACATGGACGTGGAGCATGCCCAGCGGGGCATCATTTACGTTGATGAGATCGATAAGATCGCCCGAAAAAGTGAAAACCCCTCCATTACTCGCGACGTATCCGGTGAAGGAGTACAGCAAGCCCTGCTAAAGATGCTCGAAGGCACAGTCGCCAACGTGCCACCGCAAGGAGGGCGTAAACACCCCTATCAAGACTGCATCCAAATCGACACCAGCCAGATCCTCTTCATCTGCGGTGGTGCCTTCATTGGCCTCGAAGATGTGGTGCAACGGCGACTAGGCCGTAATGCCATTGGCTTTATGCCCAGCGATGGTCGAGGGCGCAGCCGGGCCAATCGTGATCTACAGGCCTCACAGGTGCTTCACCACCTTGAAGCCGACGACCTCGTGCGTTATGGCTTGATCCCTGAATTCATTGGCCGGATTCCCGTGAGTGCAGTGCTTGAACCACTGGATTCACAAGCACTCGAATCGATACTCACGGAACCTCGTGATGCACTGATTAAGCAATTCAGCACCCTGCTGAGCATGGACAACGTGCAGCTTGAGTTTGAATCAGATGCCGTAGAAGCTATCGCCCAGGAAGCACATCGGCGCAAGACAGGGGCCCGAGCACTACGAGGCATTATCGAAGAGTTAATGCTTGATTTGATGTACGACCTTCCCTCCAAGAAGAACGTAAAGAAATTCACCGTGACCCGCACGATGGTTGATGAACATACCGGCGGCAAGGTGCTGCCTCTACCAGCCAACGACGAGCGATCGCATCAGGAATCAGCCTGATCCAGTGGCGACGGCTGACCACCTAAGGGTGCCCCGCCAGCACGGACTTTTTTTGCATCACGGAATTGATCTTGGAGATGGCAGCGTGGCCCACTATCTAGAAGGTCGATCAATCCTGCGCAGCTCCCTTGAAGACTTCTCGCGCGGTGCACCTGTGAACGTGGTGAATCACACCCAGGCCTCTCCCTCAGGAGTGACCCTGAGACGAGCGATGAGTCGCATTGGAGAGCAGCGCTACAACTTACTTTTCAATAATTGTGAGCACTTTGCCAACTGGTGCAAAACCGGGCGACATCGCAGCAGCCAAGTCGAGGACTGGATGCAAACCAGCAGCCTAGGAGCGCTGGCACTGGGGCAAATCATCCCTGCTGCCCTACTGACAGGATTATCACTACTCCTTCGGCGAGGATTGGTGGATGAAACCTCGCGGGAACGTGCAAGGCAAGCAGTAGCTCAACTGAAAAGTCTGCGCGTGAACTTACTCAACAAACTTGAAGCAACACTTGAGCAAGCAGAGGGATGGCTTCATGGTGAACCTGACAACAACTTGATCGATCACCGCAACTCCCGCAGCCGTTCTTTGCTGTTAAAAGGTCAGACCCTTGCCGATGAACTAGCAACAATAGAAGATCTAGAAGCCCGCATCACTGCATTGCTCGACGAGCCAAAAGCCAAGCCTGAGTAACCTCAACATCCCGCCAGCAGCGCATGAGCCCGGCCTACCAGCCGCTGCATCACAAATATCGACCACAACGCTTCGATGCCCTGGTGGGACAGGACGCGATCGCCGCGACCCTCAGTCATGCCTTGCGCAGCAGCCGGATCGCACCGGCCTATCTATTCAGCGGTCCACGAGGCACTGGTAAAACCTCCAGTGCTCGCATCCTGGCCCGATCACTCAACTGCTTGAACTGCGACCAGCCAACACCCGAGCCATGCGGAAACTGTGAGCTCTGCAAAAGCATTGCCGCTGGCACAGCACTAGACGTGATCGAAATCGACGCCGCCTCCAACACCGGCGTAGACAACATTCGCGAACTGATCGAACGCTCCCGCTTTGCCCCGGTACAAGCCCGCTGGAAGGTGTATGTGGTGGACGAATGCCACATGCTCTCGACCGCCGCCTTCAATGCCCTACTGAAGACCCTTGAAGAACCACCACCACGGGTGGTGTTCGTACTAGCAACGACCGATCCACAGCGAGTGCTGCCGACCATCCTCAGCCGTTGTCAGCGTTTTGATTTCAGGCGGATTCCACTGGAAGCCCTTGAACAACACCTAGAGATGATCGCCACTCGTGAAGCCATTCCGATTGAGCCCGAAGCCCTGCATGTAGTAGCCCAGCGAGCCCAGGGAGGACTTCGAGATGCGGAAAGCCTGCTTGATCAGCTCAGCCTGCTTCCAGGGCCAATCAAAGCAGAAGCTGTATGGGAGTTGATGGGAGCCGTGCCTGAGCAAGAGCTGCTGAAACTAGCCGCAGCCTTGGCCCAAGCAGATCCACTCAGCTTATTGGAAACCTGCCGAAACCTGCTGAATCGAGGCCGTGATCCAGGTGCACTTCTGCAAGGGCTGGCAGCGGTGTTGCGAGATTTGGTGCTCATGACTGCCGCACCCGATCGCCCTGAACTCACAAGTGTTTCTCCACAATTCCGCAATCAATTGCCGCCCCTAGCCAGCCAAATAGGTCGTCATCAGCTTTTGCAATGGCAGGTCCAACTCAAAGGAAGCGAAAATCAGCTGCGTCACAGCGTTCAACCCCGTCTCTGGCTTGAAGTGCTTCTGCTGGGTCTGCTGGCCGATCCACCTTCCAGTGAAGCTGTAACCGCAGTGCCAATAGCAAAGACAGCTCAACCAATAACCCCAACTACGCAGGCGATCACTACCAAGGCATTGACCCCGACAACACAAATCCAACAACCCCCTTCTGGATCAACAACGACCGACGATCAAGTCTCAGCAATCACCCCAAACGCAGAACCCAATCCATCCCCAGCTCCAGCCCAGATCACCCCTAACAGCAATCTGCAGGAGTTATGGCAACAAATACTTGGCAGTTTGGAGTTACCTTCCACACGCATGTTGCTCTCTCAGCAAGCCCAGCTAGTGCGCCTTGATGACCATCGCGCCGTGGTTCAAGTCGCCGGCAACTGGATGGGAATGGTGCAAAGCCGTGCAACCCTCCTGGAACAAGCAATTGCAAAAGCCCTGGGAAATTCCAGACAGCTTGTTCTCGAAAGCCAAAGCGGAAGTGCCACACAAACTCCCATCCCACAAAAAACGGGTGCGGCACCAACAACAAACACATCCGCTTCCACTGCTGAACCATCACCACCACCACGAGTTCAATCCAGATCTACAGACGCTTATTCCCCAGATCCTGCAACAAGCGCCGCCATCCCAGACCAGCAAAAGCCTCTAGAGGAGGATTCTCCTACGACTCAGCCCACTTCCTCTTTAGAACCCATCGACAGCAAAGCAAAGCGCCTAGCTGACTTCTTCAACGGCAAAGTGCTGGACGTGGACCTTTAAACATTCAAACCTGAACAGGCTGTTGGCCATGATGACTGGTCTTTGCCCACACCAAACTCTTCGGGAACAGTGCCATCCGTACTGTGACCCAAGGGATGACCACAAACCAGTGAGACAAATAAGTAATCGCCACCACAAGATTCCACGGGGTTGGTGATGGCAAAGCAGGCCCATCACTGATGCTCCTACAACCGCGCCAGTAAGCCATCCCTGAAATGCTGAAGGCCACGATCGAAAGGGGCCAATAGGTTGGGATAGTGCGTGTCAACAATGTGGTGAACAAATCAGCGAAAGACACCACTGGGAGGGCGTATTGAAGGAGGAAAAAACAAGCCAAATCACGACGCTGAGCCAGAGTTAACTTGCTGGACATCAAGACTGGCCAGTAGTCAAAAAATCGCTGCAATCCACCCTCGGCCCAACGTTGCCGTTGTCTCCAAAGAGCTGACAAGCTCTCCACTGCCTCCTCCTGCACTGGAGGGTTCCAGACAATCCCGACCAAAGCTCCAGCTGTAAGTAAACGGAAACTCAGATCAAGATCATCTGTGACCGTATTTTCATTGAATCCCCCACAAGCCTCCAGCGTGGAGCGTTGAATCAACTGGCCATTTCCACGCAGCTCAACCACGCCTCCCCCAGCTAAGCGTCCTTGTTGAATCAAGGCATCCATAGCCATCTCCATCGCCTGAACCCTGGTGAGCAGATTGTGCTGAGAGTTGATCACCGCCTTACGCAACTGCACAGCAGACCACCCACCCTGTTGGGCAAATAACACCAGACGCTGAAGCAGGTCATCCTGCAACTGAGCATCAGCATCAAGAATCAAAAGCCATTCCCCCTGAAGCTGCTGGAGTGCTGCATTAAGAGCTCCAGACTTTCCGCCGCCTGCTCCAGAAGGACGATGAATCACGTTTAAAGAAGGAAACTGCTGCTGCAACTCATCCAGTAGAGCTGGCGTTCGGTCCTGACTACCATCATCAATAATCCAAGTAGACAGCTTGCCCTTGGGATAGTTCAGACCGGCAAGACGTTCCACCAACCGATCAACCACAGCTTCCTCATCCCTGGCAGCGACCAAAACATCAACGCTGGGCCAGACATACTCAGCAGAGGGCTCAAGCCCTATTTCATTGGCATTGGCAGACGAGTGCTGCCGATCGCGCAAAACCGTGCGCAGGCCATACCCGCCCAAGACAAAAGCCAGAGTAATTGCAGGCAAAAGACTTCTACCTGCTTCCAACCAAAGGTGGGGTGCGGCACCAGCCCAACCGCAAGCAATCAAAAACAGGGCTGTCTTACCGCGTCGATAATCCCCAATGACAGCGGCGGCGGCCATGCATAGACCCGAAGTCCAGTGACTCTAAGGGGCATCCTTCATCTCAGGCAAAGGTCCATAGGTCGTTCCTGGGTAGTAATGACTAAGAATCTGTTCAGTTGTCCAGCCCCGACGGGCCAGATCAACTGCTCCGGCTTGTGAAAGCCCAGCCCCATGGCCAAAACCACCGCCAGAAAGTTGCCAAACTCCGACACCAACTTCCTCAACCACGAAGAGAGTGCTTGGCAACTGACGCAAATGACGCCGAATATCGTCTAATCGAAGCACCACAGGGGGCTGATGGCCTTCATCACGTATCTCCAAAGACAAGACCCGACCACTTGGACCCCGTTCAAGAACAGTCAATCGCTGGGGCATTGACAAGCTAGGCGCCACCAAACGCAAAGCTTGTTTCAACTGTTCAGCAGTCAAAGTACGGGTCCAACGAAAACGAGGATGACCCTGGCCATAAGCACCATCGGCATTATCCAGCAATGACTTCACGACAACTCGTTCTGTAAGTGGCAAAAGGAATCGATCTACCCATCCAACGGATCCATCCAACTGAGCCCTTAGGTATGGAACAGACTCCATGGACCAAGCTTCAGAACCAGCGGCCATCACACCACCATTGCTGGCGTGATACACAGCATTGATCGGTTGCTCCTTCCAGCTCAACACCTTGCCAGCAGTGCTCACAATCGCCTGGCGGACTCCAAAACTGGCCTGCCTTGGATCGCTGTAAACCTGGCACTGAGTGTCACTGCACAGATGGTAACCATCAAGGGCAAACCGATGGCTATTGGCAAGCGCCCAGGTCCTAGCCAACACCGTCTGAGCAGCTAATGCTGCTGATGGAGCGCCCGCTCCAATCTCATGGGGCACCACTCCTTCCAGATACCGCTCCAGGGGGACATGTTCCACCAAAGTCCAGCTTCCGTAGGCATCAACCTGCAGTTGAAACGGCCCCAAATACACCCCACCCTTCCAACTGAGGCCATCCGGAGCATCAATCTGAATCGGACCCACCAAGCTGCGATCACCACTGTCCCGCTGAATCACAGGCTGCACAGATGTAGAGACGATGCCCTGCCAATGACGAATGTCCACTCCTGGGAGAGGTTGTACCCCTTGCGGCGCCCACACTTCCCATTCGCTTGGATGAGCCACCACTGCCGCAACGCCCAGCTCTCGCCACTGCGATGCAACCTGCTCCGCCGACTCGAAACTGGCGAATGGACCAGCCACCTGACGTGACAACTGGAGGGGCTCCTCGAGAGCTACCAACCGCCAGGTGATTGTGATAACTGGAGCCCGCTGCACATCACCGCGCGCATCTTTGAGCAATAAGGGCTGATGCCCAGCACTGATCAAACGTAATGATGGAGCTGAGCGACTCGACGTCGTGCCCTGTCCCAAATAAGGCTGCAAAGCCACCCACAACAAAGACCTACCTGATATAGGAACCGGCGGAGCTTGTACCGCCTGATGAGTAGGCATACCAACAGAACCAACTGGTGAAATCACCTCTTGGGCGTCACAGCCCACCGTGCACACACCAAGCAAGACCAGGGCGCCACTCATGACTCGCTTTGAGCGAATCAGCGAACGATGAAAAGTCTTGGCCAATGCTTCCCCTCGGCAAACACCCATCATGCGAAATTTGGCTTCTGGCAGGTCTTGATCGTATGGTTGTCGTTTGTGCGCAGACCGTCAGAGATGCCTAAGCTCAAGACCCGCAAAGCTGCTGCCAAGCGGTTCAAGGCAACTGTCACTGGCAAATTCATGCGCCGTCGTGCATTTCGCAATCACCTACTGGACCACAAAAGCCCGAAATTAAAGCGCCATCTCGCCACCAAAGCCGTTGTAGATGAACGCGATGCGGAGAATGTGCGTCTGATGCTCCCTTACGCCTAAAGACCAAGCTCAACTAACAGGTCTTATACAAGCTCTGATCTGATTTCATTCCCTTCTTGATTTCTTAAACCATGGCCCGCGTCAAAAGAGGCAACGTTGCCCGCAAACGCCGCAACAAAATTCTTCGACTAGCCCGCGGCTTTCAAGGCAGCAATGGAAGCCTCTTCCGCACAGCCAATCAGCGGGTCATGAAGGCTCTTTGCAATGCCTATCGCGATCGGCGGCGGCGCAAACGTGATTTTCGTCGTCTCTGGATTGCTCGCATTAATGCAGCCGCTCGGATCAATGGAGTCAGCTACAGCCGCCTGATTGGTGGCCTAAAAAAAGCCGACGTACGCATCAATCGGAAAATGTTGGCCCAACTGGCAGTGATGGATCCAAAAAGTTTCACTAGCGTGGTTACCTCCGCCAAGAGCTGATTCACTTTTTGGCTTATCAATACATATAGTCAACAGAAACTCCAATTTGAAGATCTTTCTTGATACCTAGAAAAAAACTTTGATCTCTGTTCGATGAACAGAGCATCTTGAACTCTTGATAGGGCTTATTTTTCTCTACTGTCTATTGCTTTTGAGGATCATCCAATCCATCAAAGCTAAAAAATCATCAAGACATCAAAATCAATTCTGGCTTGATCGCTGAGCAAGCCTTAAACCTGACTCCAAGGCTTGCCGTTGCGCTGACGGCTCCAAGCCAATGTGGGCAATACTCCTGTATGTAAGAGAGCGCGGTCTTCGTTGATCGGCTTGCTCCGGCTTTGCCTTGGCAGCAAATGAACCAAAAAATTGACTGATTTCAACAACTGAGGCCTGCAACCCACAAGCTCAGGCCAAATCTCAATGGCCTGCCCACACTTCAAACATGCAGCCACTAAGACTGTGATCACTCTGCTGAACTGAGCAAGCCCGTTCAGCAGCAATTGATCTCAAAAAAGCAGAGAACAACCATGAATGTGCCGATCAGAGAAGGTACTGCAATAGGAGCTAGAAGTCGGCTGATGTTCTGAAGCCAAGGGATTTGCAGCGATGGGTCCAAAACACACAAGCAGGACTAAGACCCTCCGCTACGTCTCTCTCATGCTCGAGAGCAATGAATCTGACGTGCTGATGCACGCAGAACGTCCTATACCTAATCTGCTAGTCCAGCAAAGACTCGTTCTCGTCTGAGAAGATATCAAACCATCAAATGGTGGGAGCTACTTTGAAAAGATGGTTGGAAGCCTCTAACCCCTCAGTGCTGATCTCTAACGAAGCGCAAATTTCCCGCAAGTGCCTAACTCAATATCGATGAACCTGCAGCGCAAACTCTTTGAGCCATTGGGAAAATGGTTTTTCAACCAGAAAAGCAGATGTTAAAAGTTCAAAGTCAATTCGACTACTTCCTCGATTTGACTGCAAATGCCAACTCATCACTAAGAACTGCCCCTCAACCATGAGCGCCTTCCTGCCAGAAACGCAAACCTACCTAATTGGCCTAATCGGTTTGCTCGCAATCGTGGCTGTCATCGTGGGCAGTCAAGTTTTCAAGACTCAACGCGACGAACGAGCACTGATCCGACTTGAAAAAAGTGGAGCGGGCTCTTCCAAAGAGGCATCCAAACTCTATGAACTGGCATCTGTACAGCTGCGTAAAAGGCTCTATCCCCAGGCCATAGCATCCCTTCGCAAGGCCTTGAAGCAACTGACTGGTGAACCAGATGAAGCCAAAGCTCTGATCGAAAATGCCCTTGGGTTTGCACTCGCGGCTCAAACAGACTATTCATCTGCAGTTAGTCACTACCAGTCAGCCCTAAAAGCCAAGGCTGACTACCCCGTAGCACTCAACAACCTTGCCTTTGCTAAAGAGCGCCTTGAGCAAGATGCTGAGGCCTACGAGCTGTATCAAAAGGTGCTCAGCCTGGATCCCAAGAACAAGACAGCGCGCAAAAACCTCAAGCGATTGGCAAAAACACAACCAACAAACTCACCAGAGCCCGCGGATGGGCAAGGGTTCTGATACGGCTTCTGATGCCTGTACTGAACAGGAGCTGTTTAAGTCGAGAATGCCGCCCGTATTGGTAAGACGAGGTGCCTGCCAACCCACCATTGTTAACTCCTGAAGGCCGATAAAAAAACCACCTGGCTCCACTCCAGGTATCAACTGATCTGAAAGGGGTAACAACTCCAGCTGATCTGACTTGGCATTCAAGTTTCCCTGCACAGGAGTTGTAACGCTGCCAAGACGCATCTCTCCACGCAGATCAATGATCTGGCCAATCGGTGTGAGCTTGGACAGATCCAAGTTCACATCAACATTGGAGCCATCTCCAAAAGACTTGTAAGAGCCACACCACTGGCGTGGCATTGTCTCAGCAAGATCAACGGCGCGCGCTACCGGATCAAATCTCTGAACAGAGCCCTCCACAACCAGCGGCACAGCCAATTGAGAGGAATCCAAGGGCATAGTGAGCTCGAAGGGAACCTGACTGTCAATCGAGAGATCCATGGCGAGCAGGATGGGCATGGAAAAACATGATGATGGGCACAAGCTAAGGCCAATCAGCTCAACCGGGACACTCCGCGATGACGTTCCAACAACCTCAACAGCGCCAATGGTTCTGACGCACTCCTCACCTGACCTACTCACAATCGGCAAACGCAACTTCCACAGCCGACTTTTTGCAGGCACAGGGAAGTACCCAAGCCTAAAAGTGATGCAAGAGAGTCTGCGCTCTTCAGGATGCGAAATGGTGACGGTTGCAGTCCGCCGGGTACAGACAATGGCATCAGGCCACGCCGGCCTGATAGAAGCCATCGACTGGTCAAAAATATGGATGCTGCCCAACACCGCTGGCTGTGCAACTGCAGAGGAAGCCATTCGTGTAGCCCGACTCGGCCGCGAACTCGCCAAACTGGCAGGCCAGGAGGACAACAAGTTCGTCAAGCTCGAAGTCATCCCCGACAGCCGCCACCTCCTACCTGACCCTTTCGGCACCCTTGAGGCCGCTGAACAATTGGTAAAAGAAGGCTTCGAGGTCTTGCCATACATCAATGCCGATCCCCTCTTGGCTAAGCGCCTTGAAGAGGTGGGCTGTGCGACGGTCATGCCACTGGGCTCACCGATTGGATCAGCTCAAGGTCTGAGGAATGCCGCCAACATCTCCCTAATCATTGAAAACGCCCGAGTGCCAGTCGTTGTGGATGCTGGCATCGGTGTCCCCAGTGAAGCTGCACAGGCCTTGGAAATGGGTGCCGACGCAGTGCTGGTGAACAGCGCAATTGCCTTAGCCGGTGATCCAATCACCATGGCCGAAGCAATGCGCTGGGCAATTCAGGCCGGTAGGCAGGCTTACAGATCAGGTCGCCTACCCGAACGCGCCGCAGCCTCGCCAAGCTCACCGACAACAGGGATTATTACGGAAGCCAAGACTAAACAATTATGAAGGAACGTAACGGAAAAGTTCCTGCAAGCAATCCTGTCCATAGGGTCCGCCGAGTTGTAAGTGTTACATGCAAGTCACCGAAGAAGAGGGTGGTCGACTCAACGCCTTTGCAAGAGAACCCCGTATGGAAGTGATAGCTGAAAAAGGCAGCAGCAACGCCAACACTCGCCTGCTCCTCATCGGTGGAGCCCTGCTTGTGACATCCCTAATCATCGTCAGGATCGCCATCAGCTGAAAAACCTTGTAGTAGCTTGCCCTGACTGAGCGAATTGCTCGTTCCTGCAGGAGTTTGAGTTGAAAGTTTTCGTTCTCGGCGGCGACGGCTTCTGCGGATGGCCTTGTGCAGTGAACCTTGCTGATAGGGGTCACGACGTATTGATCGTCGACAATCTCAGCCGCCGCAAGATCGATATTGATCTTGAAGTCGAGTCACTGACACCAATCACCAGCATTGGTGACCGCCTTAAGGCCTGGCGAGAAATCGGAGGCAAGCCAATTCGTTTTGAGCACCTAGACATCGCCCATCAGTACGACCGATTGGTGACAATGCTCAAAACTGAACGACCCGATGCGGTGGTTCACTTTGCCGAGCAGCGTGCAGCTCCCTACTCGATGAAGAGCAGCTCCACCAAACGCTATACCGTCGATAACAACGTCAACGGCACTCACAATCTGCTCGCCGCCATCGTTGAAAGCGGCCTAGACATCCACATCGTGCACCTGGGAACGATGGGGGTGTACGGCTACGGCTCGCACCGCGGAGCCACCATTCCTGAGGGATACCTCAAAGTGGAAGTGCCCCAGCCTGATGGCAGCCGTTTCGAGGAAGAAATTCTTCACCCAGCCAGCCCTGGAAGCGTCTATCACATGACCAAGACGCTCGATCAACTGCTTTTCCTCTACTACAACAAGAATGACCAAATCAGGATCACCGACCTTCACCAAGGCATCGTCTGGGGTACCAACACTGAAGCAACCGCTAGGGATCCACGACTAACCAACCGCTTTGATTACGACGGTGACTACGGCACAGTTCTCAACCGCTTCCTGATGCAGGCAGCAATCGGTTATCCGCTCACTGTCCATGGAACAGGAGGTCAAACCCGTGCCTTCATCCACATCTGCGATTCTGTGAAGTGCGTACAACTGGCTCTTGAAAACCCACCGGCTAAAGGCGAACGAGTCAAGATTTTCAACCAAATGACCGAGAGCCACCAAGTGGGTGAACTTGCCAAGAAGGTAGCTGCCCTAACCGGCGCCGAACTAAACCATCTTCCAAACCCACGCAACGAAGCAGTGGAAAATGATCTGATTGTGGATAACCGCTGCTTCATCGAACTTGGACTCAAACCAACCACCCTCGACGATGGCCTACTTGCTGAAGTAGTCGATGTGGCAAAACGCTGGGCAGACCGCTGCGACCGCAGTCGTATCCCATGTGTATCGGCCTGGACTTCGACCCAGGCGGAGGCCATCAAGAACCCCTCCTAAACAGCCTGCCCACACCACCCGCTGAACCAGTGAAGATCGCCTTTTTCACAGAGACCTTCCTCCCAAAAGTGGATGGAATCGTGACAAGACTCACCAAAACGGTGCAGCACCTGGTTGAAGCCGGTGATGAAGTGATGGTGTTCTGCCCGGAAGGCTGTCCTAGCGAATACATGGGAGCCGAATTGATAGGAGTGCCAGCCATGCCACTGCCGCTCTATCCGGAACTGAAGCTTGCCCTGCCCAGACCAGCCGTTGCCGAAGCCCTAGAAACCTTCGAACCCGATCTCGTACACGTTGTCAATCCAGCTGTACTAGGCCTTGGGGGAATTTGGCTCGCCAAAACCAACGGAATCCCGCTAATAGCTAGCTACCACACCCACCTCCCGAAATACCTAGAGCATTACGGCATGGGCATGCTGGAACCCTTGCTCTGGGAACTTCTCAAGGCAGCCCACAATCAAGCAATACTCAATCTCTGCACCTCAACAGCAATGGTGGCTGAATTGAGCGAGAAAGGGATCCAAAACACAGCCCTGTGGCAACGCGGCGTGGATACCGAACTCTTTCGACCGGAACTGCGCAACGAAACCATGCGCTTACGCCTTTTGAACACAAACGACGATCAAGGTGCCCTGCTTCTCTACGTAGGGCGGCTCTCCGCCGAAAAGCAAATCGAACGCATCAAACCTGTTCTCGATCGCATACCCGAGGCACGATTGGCCCTAGTAGGCGATGGACCTCACCGCCAGCAACTGGAAAAAGCATTTGAAGGCACTGCTACAACATTTGTGGGCTATCTCGAAGGGGAGGAACTAGCCAGTGCATATGCAAGCGGGGATGCCTTTCTATTCCCCTCAAGCACCGAAACCCTTGGGCTCGTTTTACTGGAAGCAATGGCAGCAGGTTGTCCTGTAGTAGGAGCCAATCGTGGCGGAATTCCAGACATCATTACCGATGGAGTCAACGGCTGTCTCTACGAGCCGGATGGAGTGGATGGAGGGTCCACCAGCCTGATCAATGCAACCCGACGACTGCTCGGCAACGATCTCGAGCGTCAAGGTCTGCGCAAAGCAGCCCGTCAAGAAGCCGAACGCTGGGGATGGGCCAGTGCCACGCAACAACTGCGGAGCTACTACAGAACAATCCTCGGCCAACCCCTCAACCTGGCCGCCTGAGAACAAACATCAGTGTGTTCTGAGAGTCAGTGTGTTCAACTAGAGCGTGTGCGATTCCAAGCCTGAAGCACCTGCCGTGCCATAGGCAATGCATGGACCGAACCTCCCCCAGGAGTGTTCTGGGCAAAAGCAACAACGACGATTTCTGCTGACTGATATGGCGCAAAACATGCAAACCATGCGTGATCAGAGCCACCGGTACTGTCCTCAGCAGTGCCCGTCTTGCCAGCCACTTGCGGAAAGTTGGGCAAATTGAGACCTGAACCAGTCCCATCCTGCACAACCTTTCGCAAACCACGCCGAATCGTCGCCAATGTGGATGGCTTGATATCGACCTTGATGCGTCGCTGTGATGAAGTCCAGTCGATCGCACCATCAGCCAGATGAGGAGTGACCAAAAAACCCCCATTGGCGAATACTGCATAAGCACGAGCAAGTTGCAAAGGAGTGATCTGAACCACAGATTGACCAATCGAGGCGCTGGCCATGTCCTCGGGAATCCAAGGAGTCGTTCCAGCTTCAGCCCAACCCCGACCTTTAGCCGCCCAGGCCTGATGGCCCACCAAGCCCTTGCTCTCCTCATAGCCAATCTCAATCCCAGTGCGGGCATCGAAACCAAGCTTGATGGCGGCCTCATAAAGCGCCTTAGAACCCACACCCACTCCCACCTGATAAAAGAAGGTATTGCTGGAAAAGCGCAGCGCATCCTCATACCCGATCGTGCCAAATCCGACACCGTTGTGGTCAGGGAAGCAATGCCCCCCATAAGTGATGCATGCCGCCGTCTTTAAACGCACATCAGGCAGAAACTTGCCACTCTCCATGCCCGCCATACTTGTAACAGGTTTCCAAGTACTCCCCGGGTCATAGGCATTCATAGCCCGACTGAGCAATGGCTTGCTCGACGAAGCAAAAAGCTTGTCGTACTCCTTCTGCGTGGTGAACAATTTTGAGAAAAAATTGGGATCAAAGGCAGGGCGACTAGCCATGGCGCGAATAGCACCGTTACGAGGGTCGAGTGCTACAACTGCACCGCCAGGCTTATCTTCAAGAGCCTTTTCAGCAGCCAACTGCAAATCAAGGTCCAGTGTGAGGAGGAGGTCTTTACCCGCCTGTGAAGGCTTGTCACCAAGACTGCGCTGCACCTCTCCCATAGCGTTGACTTCAAGCATCTGACCACCCCACTTCCCTCGTAAATGAGGCTCATAGGCCGCCTCCACTCCAATTCGGCCAATGCGATCTCTAATCTCATAACCCTGATCAGCGAGAGTCTTAAACTCTTTTTCAGTAATTGGCTGGGTATAACCCAAGACATGGGCGGCCAAAGTGCCGTGCGGGTAGTGACGTAGTACATCCACATCGACCTGGGCCGCTTCAAAACTGCGAGCCTGCTCTCGAAAACGCAGCACCTGCTCAGGTTTCAAATCAGTTGCCAAAGTGATGCGATAGCCATCCGTGCCAACCCCCTGTCGCCTGCGTTGATCTAAATCCTGCTTAGGAAGATTGAGCAACTGAGAAAGACTGTCACGAAGCCCAGGCCAATTAACATCACTAACCAATCGAGGCTGCAAATAAAGGTTGTAGCTCAGCTTGCTTGAGGCAAGTACACGGCCTTGACGATCGAGCAGCCGACCACGAATCGGTGAGCGGGGTACCAAGCGAATCCGATTTTCATCTGCCAACTCTCGGTATCGAGCCCCTTCCAAAAGCTGTAACCAGATCAACCGCGCCACCATGGCACCACTAAACAAAAGCACCAGAGCAAGAAAGACCTTGGGCTGCTGGCCTAAACCACTGTGCCGCTGATTGGCTCCTCCCAAAGGCCGCGATCCACTCATCAACGTCAGCTTTCTTCCACGCCTGATGTTGGCGAAAAATCGCCAACATCTTTCTGCAGGTGAAGCTGAAGAGCATCAAGCCTTCCCTCAATCCTGGCCAGCACCTCCAGCAAAATCTGCTGATCCTGAGGGTCTGGGGAATTCACAACGACATCATCAACGGCCACATTCACTGCCATCACAGGATTACCCAGCCCTGGGCTGACCTGATCTAATCGATCACGTACGGATCTAGCAGCAGCTTCTCCTTCAACACGAAGCTCCTGGAGGGGATCACTTGAGCCCGTAAAAGCTTCCACCATTTTTCTCGCTCCACCACGACGTACCCGATCAACCATCGCCAAACCCACAGGAAGAGCATCCTGCATCAGGGAAAGGCGAAGGCTGTCGAACGAATCGTCGGCCATGCAAGCCTCAAAGGTCTACCTAACAACAGTTTGCTCGGAAGGGATCAAAAGTGTTGGGCAAGACGTTTGAGACATTCCTATCGACCAGCCCCCAAAACCTGCCAAAACCAATAACGCCACCATTGGTCCCACAGCATGATGTGTTGTCTCCAAGCTGAACCATTCACTCCAAGACCGCCAAAAACGCTCACGAGCAAAGCGCTTGCGCTCACGAGACTCTTGTTTGCAACGCCTGCGAAACGACTTCTCGACCCAGCGCTCAAACGACTGCTTCTTTGTGACCGCCATCTTGCGCTCGACCTCAAGCAACTGGCCAGCTGTAAGTTCAGGGTGAAAAGTGCCGATCAGCTCCAAACTTTTAAGGAACATCTCAACAGCAGCATCCTTGATATCCCTTTGGCTCTCATCCAACAGGGCCCAATCAAGCTCAGGGTAAAAGCGACCTCGATTGAGGCTGATCTGGTCTTCACCCAACTGACCAGGCTCCCTTAACCAACGATCGGTGTTGCTGTCAAACCTTCGCCAGTACAGGAAAGGGTTGATATAAACGGTCTTACCCGCAAACTGAATGCTGTCCTGTTGCAAACGGCGGTCTAGCTGTATGTCCTGCTGTTGGGCGACGGTCAAAAGTCTCTAGGCCAGTGGCCCAGGCTATCTAGTCATTCTGAGCTTCACCAGTCCCTCATCACCTCAACAGAATCGACTTTCACTTCAAGGGTGCGAATCAAAAATATTGAGTGATGCAGAGCATTCTCGAAGACGATTGGAGCTCATGCAGCCAAGTCAGAGCAGAGAGCATTGAAGAAGAAGATTCGACGCTACAAAGATCGTGAATGTTTGCCACCATCAACACATCGACAATAATTACCAAATAAGCAAAAGCCAAAGTTGATCATTGGCAACATGAAATAAACTGATTCGAACGACAGTTGACAAGAAAAATGTAAGCTTATCAAAAGCCAAGATGCATATATTCTCAATCCAAATAAAATTGCAGGGCTCTTAAAACTGGCGCCAGAACATATAATTTTGCATCACCTCCAATAAAACGTGAAGCCACAATGTAGAGTTAAAAAAAGAAATTTAATACCTAAACTATTCCCACTCAATCGTTCCAGGAGGCTTGCTGGTGATGTCAAGCACAACACGGTTGACACCTCTCACTTCATTGACAATTCGATTGGAGATACGCTCCAAAAGTTCATACGGCAAACGCGACCAATCCGCTGTCATGCCGTCCTCACTGGAGACACATCGCAGCACAATCGGCCAGGCATAGGTGCGTTTATCCCCCATTACCCCTACAGAGCGCACGGGCAGCAACACAGCAAAGGCCTGCCATATGTCGTGATATAAACCCGCATCACGGATTTCCTCTCGCACGATTAAATCAGCATCGCGTAAGCAATTGAGCTTTTCATCGGTAACTTCATCAAGGATACGAATCGCCAGGCCTGGCCCAGGAAAAGGATGGCGGCGGACAATCTCTTCAGGCAGCCCCAAAGCACGGCCTACCTTTCGCACTTCATCCTTAAACAATCGCCTAAGCGGCTCAACCAATTTGAACTGCAAATCTTTGGGAAGACCGCCTACATTGTGGTGGCTCTTGATCTTCACGGCCACCCGCTCTCCGGTCTTTCGATCAACGTTACTTCCAGCACTCTCAATCACATCTGGATACAGAGTCCCCTGGGCGAGGTAATCGAATGGACCAAGTCTAGCACTCTCTTCTTCAAATACTCGAATGAATTCGGTACCAATAATTTTACGTTTCTCTTCCGGATCAACAATGCCATTCAACTTAGAAATAAACCGTTGTCTTGCATTGATGTATTCAACATTAATATTAAACTTACGATCAAAGAAATTCATCAAAAACTCAGGCTCACCTTTACGCATAAACCCCTGATCAATAAACATGCACGTGAGCTGATCTCCAATGGCCTTTTTTAATAGAAAAGCCAGTGTTGAGGAATCAACTCCTCCAGACAAAGCAAGCAAGACCCTTTTCTGACCCACCTGAGCCTGCACCTGAGCAATCGATTCTTCAATAAATGCAGTAGTCGTCCAATTCGGCTCACAACCACAAATGTGGTAAACGAAGTTTCGAATCAGAGCAATTCCGTGGCTTGAATGCACCACCTCAGGGTGAAACTGAACGCCATAAAACTGACGATTGTGATCAGCAACCGCCGCATCAGGAGTATTGGCTGTATGAGCAAGCCGAACAAACCCCTCAGGCAAATCCCTCACCACATCACCATGGCTCATCCACATCGTGGAGCCACTTTCAACATTGGTGAGAAGGTCCCTAGGGTCCTCGACCTGCAAGGGCGCCTTACCGTATTCAGCCTTGCCAATAGCAGCCTCCACCCGACCACCCAGCTGCTGCACCATTAGCTGCATGCCGTAACAAACACCAAGCACAGGAATACCCAAATCCCAAATGTTCGGATCACAAAGCGGCGCTCTCTCGGCATACACAGAGCTAGGTCCGCCACTCAAAATGATGCCCTTCGGGGCAAGCTGGCGAAGCTCATCCGCTGAGGTGCAATAGCTCATCACCAATGAGTAGACCTCTGTTTCTCGCACCCGACGGGCAATCAGCTCTGAATACTGAGAGCCAAAATCGAGAATGACAATTGCCGGCTGGCTCTGACCTTCAGACTGGGAATTGGACATATCAGCGAAAAAACTCCTCTGGAGTCAACCAACAGAACGTTCAGGGTAGAGAAAGGCTTATCGGTGAATCCTCAGGGGTCACTCCCAAGACAGCCAACTGTTGAGACCCTTGGGGACCAGCCCAGCGCAACCGTCGCTGACGGTCGAAAAGAGCTGCCCCAATAGCTATCGACCATGAGCCATAACGTGCAAGGTAGGCAGCGCTGCGATGCTCCACTGTTGCTGCCAGCCGATACCAAAGCTTGCGTACCAGCTCTGGATCTTGAGCTTCCAGCATCTTCAAGGCTGCCTCCATGGAATCAGCCTGGCCAAGTTGCCGGATCAGATCCAACGGCAATCCTTCACGCACAGCCATGGCCGCAAGCACCTCCAAACGACCATCTGCCAGATGGTGATGAGTATGAAAAATCCCCCCTGCCAACTTCACCAACTTGCCGTGATACCCCAACAACAACAATTGCTCCACCCCAGCCTCTGCCGCGGCCACAATGACAGGCCCCAACCAATTGCCAATCTTGAGGAGCGGCTGAGCAGCCAACCCCAACTGTCGAGCTAGATCAAGACCATTCTCACCAATCACCAAAGTCATTGCTCCACAAAAATCTGAAGCGGCACTTTGCCGACGTAGTTGCTCAATGGTCTGCTGCAACTGATCAGGAGAGGCGCTGACCTGCACATCCGCCTGGGTACCAATCAAGGCCAAGCCATCCACAACCCCAAAAGCTGCATTACTGGTACGTGCTGCCAAATCTCTACCCCTAGGCAACACAACTTCCAACTGCAGCCCTCGACCCGAAGGCACCAGCGGGTACAAATTACGACTCAAAAGCTCGCGTGCAAATCGAGACACACACGCCTCTCCACCGGACCCCAGCGTGCCAACACCTTTGCCTGCCACAAGATTAAGCCAGGCCTCTGGATGAACATTCAACTCATCATCATCAACAAACTCCTGCCACTGAACACACACCCAAATCTCCAAACCTCTTGTGAGATCCAAACCTGGACCTGGATCGCAATGGCTGATTGCCAAAGCCTGTTCACCTCCAGCCAAAACCGCTGCAGAGGTCACTGACACAGCAAAAGGTTCGTCGCGATCAGGCAATTCAAGCAACTGAAAACCACTGAAAGGCCTACCAAGCAAAGCTTCGGTAGCAGCTCGGGCCGCAGCCGCGACCCAAACCGGGAGCGTCAACCCCCTTGAATCAGCATCGGCGTGATCGATAACAACCCTTGCTTAGGTATTTTTTAGGATGGTTCATTACTAAGCCTTAGGCCGTGCAGGACAAACTCACTCTGATGATCCCGGGTCCTACACCTGTTCCCGAAACAGTACTCAAAGCCATGGGTCGCCACCCCATCGGCCATCGCAGTGGAGAGTTTCAAGCCGTCGTTAGACATACCACCGAGCAGCTGCGCTGGCTACATCAGACCAAAGCAGATGTTCTAGTCATCACTGGCAGCGGCACCGCTGCGATGGAAGCAGGAATCATAAATACCCTCAGCTACGGCGACAAGGTCCTCTGCGGCGACAACGGCAAGTTTGGACAGCGCTGGGTAAAGCTGGCTAAGACCTACGGCCTGGACGTACAAGTGATAAAAGCAGACTGGGGACAACCGTTAGACCCAGAAGCCTTCAAAAGAGCACTGGAAGCAGACAATGGCAAAACAATCAAAGCCGTAATCCTCACCCACTCGGAAACCTCAACCGGGGTCATTAACGACCTTGAAACCATCAGCAAATATGTCCGCACTCACGGCAAAGCACTAACCATCGCTGATTGCGTGACAAGCCTTGGAGCCTGCAATGTCCCCATGGACTCTTGGGGTCTAGATGTGGTTGCCTCCGGTTCCCAAAAGGGATACATGATGCCTCCAGGGCTCAGCTTCGTGGCCATGAGTGAACGAGCCTGGCAAGCGCATCAACAATCGGATCTACCGAAGTTTTATCTCGATCTAGGGCCTTACCGAAAAACTGCCGCTCAAGACAGCAATCCATTCACCCCTGCTGTGAATCTCTACTTCGCACTGGAATCTGCGCTGGGAATGATGCAGTCAGAAGGCCTAGAAGCCATCTTTGACCGTCATGCACGCCATCGCGCAGCCGCTCAGGCCGGCATGAAGGCCATCTGCCTGCCCCTGTATGCAGCTGAAGGACACGGCAGCCCAGCGATCACCGCAGTCGCACCTGAGGGAATTGATGCAGAGCAACTGCGCAAAACTGTCAAAGAGAAATTCGACATCCTGCTAGCAGGAGGACAGGATCATCTAAAAGGAAAGGTCTTCCGTATCGGCCATCTTGGATTCATATGTGATAGAGATATCCTCACTGCCATAGCTGCCATCGAATCCACCTTGCAATCTCTTGGCTTGCATAAAGGCAACATGGGAGATGGCCTGGCTGCAGCAGCAGCAATTCTGAGATAACAGTGCTCGCCAACAAAACGAACTAAAGCTGATCTAAACTGATAAAATGCGGGTGTAATTCAGTGGTAGAATGTCAGCTTCCCAAGCTGAACGTCGCCGGTTCGAATCCGGTCACCCGCTTATCAAAGGATTAATCAAAGTTCATAGAATACTCATTCATAGTTAACAAACCAAAAACCTATCTAATTAAAAATAGGCTTCAAAGCATTCATTATTCAATACCAATTCATGATCTGGGCTTGATTAATTGAAGAACTTGTGGGCCAACCACTCCTGCACGACGCTCCTGATCTAATGCCTTAAGAATCAAACTGCCAGCAGCCTGAAAATCTCCCGCTTCAGCCTGTGCAGAAGCTCGGTCAAAAAAACCACTCGCAGCCTTCAAGTAAACCTCGCGTTGAATAGAAGCGGAATTCATGCCCGCTGTTGTTTTCAAAAAAGTAGACGTCAAGACTGCTCAGCTGAACCCCTTGATTGAAAGTTTAACGCGAATTGTCTAGTACAAGCAATATCGAGCATCAAAACAGCAAATGTTGTTGCCCAAGTCAGCCAATTGATATGTATAGAAAATATAAGGGGGTTAAATCAGGTTCCTGGCTCCTCAATGTTGCCTCCCATAGTTTCGATCTGAGCTCTTAAGACTGACGCACGAGTCTTGTCACCACGTGTTTCGGCAACAGCCAATGCAAATTCAAGCTTCTCGAGCTGATGCCCCCCCTCATGGAAGACCTGAAGTCTGATAGAAGATCTCGCTAACGGTGAAATTACTGAGCTGGTAACACCAGCTTGGCCAGAGGCAGAAATGGTTAAAGCCATGGATGCCTTTCTTTTTATTGTGCACCCGATGCCACCCTCATGCCGCAAGAGTGTCTGGTTCCCCTGACCAAGCCTGAGGTTCTTCTCGGGCTTGATCCTCAGCTTGATCAGAACTATCAAGCATTTCCTGGCACTCTTTTAAGAGCTGCTCAACCCCATCGAGCATCTCCATTTCCTCTGCGGGAATCCTCTGAGATTCGCTCTGCTGTCTCAACTGAAACTCCAAAGCCTCCTGACGCTGCTCCAATTTAACGAGCCTCTGCGATAAAGCAGTGATCGTCTGAACCAGGTCTTCTGCAGTACGAGTAATTCGAAAAGAAACTGACGAGGACATAGCCACAAAAAATACTTTGTCCAGATGACAACACATGAGGAATAAAGGCTCAAGTCATTAGGCAGATGGTGAGGAGAATCATTTGCGCTCAAAGTATCTGTACTGTTTCAAATCGATCTCATGCCTTCTCTGGCAACGTTACTGATTTATCTCATGGCAGGAACAGCATTGGGTCTGCTGACCTTGCGCACTGGTATTCCAGCAGCACCCCTTGCAGGTGCTCTTTTAGGTGCAGGGCTCGTAAGCATGAGCGGTCGCCTTGATGTTGCTGAATGGCCCTCAGGCACACGCACAGCAATTGAAATCGCCATCGGCACGGTGATCGGTACTGGCCTAACCAAAAGCTCCCTAGGGGAGCTGCAAAGCCTCTGGAAACCAGCCCTACTGATCACTCTGACCCTTGTACTTACTGGGATCGTGATCGGTCTTTGGAGCAGTCGATTACTAGGTATTGACCCTGTTGTTTCACTCCTCGGCGCTGCCCCAGGAGGCATCAGTGGCATGAGTCTGGTAGGTGCGGAATTCGGCGTCGGTGCTGCAGTCGCCACCCTGCATGCTGTGAGATTAATTACCGTACTTTTGGTACTACCCCTTCTGGTGAAGCTATTGGCCCCATTAGGACTAATTGATTCCTGATTAAACCTGGACAGGACTGTTTCAATCGATACGTTGATCAATACTGTGTTGACTTGCAAGCGATGAATCGAAATCGAGTTGCCCTTTCACTCACACTGCTTGGCCTTGTGGGAATCAGTCTTTCTGCCACAGCTGCCCAGTCAGCAACAACTGACACCGCAAGCAAAGGAGCCCAGGTCTACTGCTTCATGCGTAGTCATGGCAATAACCATGAGGTGAGCTGGACTGCCTCTTATGCCCTGATCAAACGCCAGGGAAATAGCCTTTTCAAGACCTCACCAAATCATGCTGCTGTATTAATTACTGAAGCAGTGGTCAACGAACCCAGCAGTTACCCAAACTGCGGTCAATACCTTGGCGATCTCTTCGGAAATACCAAAAACTCTTTATCAGTAGCTGATCAAGAAAGTGGTGATGAGACTGTCATCGACTCCTATAGCTCTGGCAATACCAACACCACCACTCCTTCAAGCACAGATCATGAGCAGCACTACAGTTATTAGATTCCTTCGTTTCCTTGCCAAACTATTTCTGAGCGGGTTGCTGCTTTCCGGTCTGAGCTGCAACAGTCGCTCAGCACCAAACAATCCATCTGCTGACTCGAATATCTCGTCCCAAGCTTGCTTGGAAAATCTTGACCTCAAAGAACTCGACCAAGCCCTACTGCGCTGCAATAGCGTAGTGAGCCAACATCAAAATGACCCTGAACCACTCAACGACCGGTCCCTGATCTACACCCTGCTTGGCCAAACAAATTTGGCTTGTCAAGATGTCTCCAAAGGCTTACAGCTTCTGAATCAACAAGGAGCATCAGCTGATCCGATGGTGCGTCACGAACTAACCGTGCGTAAAGACTCCTGCATGCAACATCTCAACATGACTGGCAAAGGCTGACGCTTGAGTCCAACACGACGAGAACCAAGCAATACCTCAATCCGCTCAGCCTTACTTGCTATCAGAGCATCCACCAGCTGATCTGCAAAACCCAGTTGGAACCAGTGACTCGTGAGTCCGCCATCCATCCCCAATCGATGGCAACGATCCTCAGCCTGATCCACATCACCAGGTGTCCAGTGACGTTCAAGCAAAACCACATGCCTGGCGCGATGCAAGGTGTAACCAAGCCCGCCTACTGCATAGGTTGCCAACAAAAGGGAACTCTTCCCTGATTGAAAACGATGCACAGCTTCCTGACGTTGCCCTGGACGCTGACGACCAGTTAACAACTCACCCCCTAAGCGTTGCTGCAAAAGCAACAAAGGACCAACAAAACTGCTGAAAAGGACAACGGCTTGCCCCTCAGCAAGAAGTGCTGCTACAACAGTCTCCACTGCTGGCAACTTGAACTCCGCTGCGATCTGACGCAAAGCCGTAAGCACCGCCAGCGATTCCGCATCTGAACGCACCAAGCCCTGCTGAACACGATGGCGATAGTTGTCAGTGACAAGAGCTAGACGATGGTCAAAACCACGAGACTCTGGCTCTGTAAGGACAACCCGATGCTCTTGACGACGTTTTGGGGGCAAGCCAAGCAAAGTCTGCTTGCGTCGATGCAGAACCAATGGCCGTGTGAGCTTCCCTAGAGCATCGAGATCACTCGCACCACGTGCATGCCAGCGTCGCTGTCCACCTTGATCTCGCCAGTGACCCTGACAAAAACGCTCTTCAAACTTACGTTGATCTCGAGCCAAAGGATGATCAATGGCAGCCAGCAGTGGATAAAGCTGATCAGGACGACCATTTTTCATCGGCGTCCCGGTGAGTAACCAAATAGCCCTTAAACGCGGATGCCGCGCAAGCCTTAAAAGAGCCTGAGTTCGTCTTGACTTGATGGACTGGCCGAAATGCGCTTCATCCACCAACAGAAGCGTTCCCGCCGCCGGCAATTCCCTAGGCAGACGAGCCCAGCTATGGATGCACACCTGCAAATCAAGACTGGCAGCTTCGGTGCGCCAGTGGTCATGAAGACCCACAGGCGCCACCACCATGACCCGTACATCAGCACATCTCACCATGGCGCGAGCCGCCAAAAGAGAGGTAAGAGTCTTCCCAAGACCCATTTCATCAGCCAAGACTGCACCGCGCCGCGCTAACAACCAACGGGCTCCAGAGCACTGATGAGGAAGAGGTCTACGACCATCTGTCAAAGCAACCTCAAAGTCTGCATAGCTCACGAGATCACGATGGGGCGGCATCGGTGGCAAAGGCTGTTCGAACCAACTCAGCCACTGAGCCAAGTCGTCCTGCACCAAAAAACGTGAACCAAACTGCCTCTGCAAATGTTGAGCCGCAACCAAAGGAAATTCCCAGCCCTGGCGAGCACCACGCCAAATTCCACGAGGCCTCACTTTGAGAAGCTGAGCCTGAGTCACCGCATCGAAAGGGAACGCCACCTTGACCAAACCCGCCGCAGTCAGACCCAAATAACAGCTGGCAGACGATTTAGGCGTGAGCTTCACTGCTCAATGAACACCTAATTTACGCCCCATTGCCTTACTAGCAAGAGCGAAAGCAACCACTGTAAAAAACAGAGCAAAGCAAACCAAAATAGATATTTAGACACATTGACTCAAAGAGCATTCGCGGCAAACTGCACAAAACCGAGGAACTGGGATGCACAATAGGGACGCGGTTTTCCTCGAAGATCTCTGCCCCAAGTTACGTGTCCGAAGATGGAGGAAATCCCTTCACAACTATACGGCTCAAAGTTGTATCTATTGCGGTAAAACTTCTGAATCAATTGACCATATTTTGCCTCGCAGTCGTGGAGGCTTAAGTATTACTCAAAACTGCGTTCCGGCCTGTCTCTCCTGTAACGGTCACAAATCAGATGCCCATGCCTTCGAGTGGTATAGACGCCAACGCTTCTATGATCCGCGACGCGCAATGGCCATCCGCGCCTGGATGGATGGCGATCTCAGACTGGCTTTAAGGTTGCTTCAATGGACCCAACCCAACCATAGAGAAGCTCCTGTTATCAGCGAAGATGAAGAATGGATGCCCCAGCTGGCCTAAGCCAATCTCACCAGACCTGACAGGCCACCACAGGATGATGTCTTTGGCAAATAGAAGCCTGCTGCTCAGGTTGCTCCGGAGCCAGAAGCATCGCACCTGTCAACAAAGCCAAAGGCAAGACAAAATGAAAAGCCGAACTGATCTGCCGACCTTGAACGATCCTTGGACATGCCCGACGCGGCAGCATGGACACTGAAATCGCGGAAGCGCGCAAATAGGAGCTCGCCATGACCAAACCCAGAATATAATACATTTGTACTCATGCTCGCAGAGCTTGTCAAGCGGAGTCCGCCTCTCCCCACCGGCTCAAAGTTGCTGGTTCTCGGTGGAGGATTCAGTGGCCAGCATCTAGTGGCTCTGGCGAGAGCACTTGGCAGCACTGCTATCTGCAGCCGCAGAGACATCAACAGCCCAGGCGCAGACATCGCATTTGATAGTGCCACCAAGCTGTTGCCAGCCACGAAAGTTCTAGAAGGAGTCACGCATTTACTCAGCTGCATACCGCCAGCAGCCGATGGGAAAGATCCAGTACTGACATGCTTGGGCGACCAGCTCAAAGCGTTGCCATTGCAATGGGTTGGCTATCTCTCCACCACAGGGGTTTACGGAGATCGCCAAGGACGCTGGGTCACAGAAATCGATCATCCTCAGCCTCAACAAGCTCGGAGCAAACGAAGATTGGCCTGTGAAGAGGCCTGGCAAGCTTCGGGATTACCCCTGCAGATTTTGCGACTGCCTGGCATCTACGGACCAGGCCGCTCAGTGCTTAAAAGCGTCAACACAGGTCAAAGCAGAATGATCCATAAGCCCAACCAGGTGTTTTCAAGAATTCATGTCGATGACATCGCAGGCGCCATCATGCACCTAATCCAATGTGCTGCTGATGGACAGCGACCCATCGTGATCAACGTCACCGATGACATGCCAACAGCTTATACAGACGTACTCGGGTTCGCCGCCCAACTACTTGGAAAGTCCCTACCCGAAATTGAGCCATTTGCAGTTGCCGCTGCACAGATGAATCCCATGGCACTCTCCTTCTGGCAAGAGAATCGCAGGGTCAGCAATCAGCTCTTATGCCGCGAGCTTGGCTATTCCCTGATGCATCCCAACTATCAATCCGGCCTTAGAGACTGTTATCTGGCAGAAGGTTTCAAGGTCTCACAGACGAATTTTCCTTAGTTGTTGAACGTTCCCGATCCGGACCACCAAGAATGAACTCGTTCCAATTGAAGGGCTTCTCTGGATCGATAAATGTCAACCCGGCATCGCGCAAAAACTGACTCCAATGCACCACCAACCAACCATTCCGCAACCCGGTACCAAGACCAAACAACAGCAAACCAAGCAGCAACCAGCGCATCATGGCTATGCCTTCTGAAGGCTTTGACGCTAATCAACTTATCGTTATCGCCATCGGCGATCCCGCTGGCATCGGGATGGAGGTCACCCTAAAGGCCCTCGCTTCACCAAGCTTGCCATCAAAGCTGCATCCCCAGCTGGTTGGCTGTCGAAAAAGCCTAGAACTGACCTATGCCCAATTACAAGCTCAAGGAATCTCTCCCCTAGCCAATCCAAAGAACCTCGATATCAAAGATCTACCCCTGCAGAGCACACTTCAGCCTGGATACCCCACAGCGCAGAGTGGAGCCGCAAGCTTTCTATGGTTGACAAAGGCAACAGAACTCCTCTTGAAGGGTCGAGCCCGCGCCCTTGTTACCGCTCCTATTGCCAAGCAGGCCTGGCATGCAGCAGGCCATCACTATCCCGGTCAAACAGAACGACTTAAAGAACTGGTGGGAGCTGATCAAGCCTCCATGCTCTTCACCGCGATCTCACCTCATAACGGCTGGCGGTTCAACACTCTGCTAGCAACAACCCATATCCCTCTAGCAGCAGTCCCACAAGTGCTTACCCCTGAGTTGGTTAGAGCGAAGCTCAACGTACTCAAGGCATTCTGCCAAAGATTCAAAACCGATCCATCCATTGCAGTCGCAGGCCTCAATCCCCACGCTGGCGAGCAAGGCCAACTGGGCCATGAAGAGCTGAAATGGTTGATCCCAATGCTGAAAAGATGGAAAACGGAGCACCCTGAGATCCAACTAGACGGTCCTTTACCTCCCGACACATGTTGGCTTTCAGCTGCAAAGGCTTGGCATGGCATCCCTTGCGCCCAAACCCCAGACGGGATCCTGGCCTTGTACCACGATCAGGGTCTAATCCCAATGAAGCTGCTGGCTTTCGACTCGGCCGTCAACACCACCCTTGGGCTTCCATTTCTGCGTACCTCACCTGATCACGGCACCGCCTTTGACATTGTCGGAAAGGGATGTGCCAGACCCGACAGCATGTTGGCCGCCCTAAAAGCCGCCTGGGAGCTCACGGAATCAAGCTGATCAGCCAGGCTTAACACGCATCAAAACCTGACCGAACTCAACTGGCGTGCCGTTATCTACAAGGATTTCAACCACCTCGCCACTGACTTCAGATTCCAACTCATTCATCAACTTCATGGCCTCCAAAATGCACACGATCTGACCGACACCGATGCGACTACCAACTTCTACAAATGGGGATTCCCCAGGGCCAGGAGCACGATAAAACGTGCCGACCATCGGTGCCGTTACCTCCAGGAAATCAGTTCTTGAACCTGGTACCGCTGGAGGCGGAGTCCCAGGTCCGACCATCTCAACTCTCGGTTCTGGAGCCGGTGAAGGCATCTCAACGGTCGAAGACAATGGCATCACCGGAGCCACCACTGCTGGTGCAGGGATATTCCTCCTGACCTCTAGACGAAAATCATCTCCCTCAAGGCGAAATTCCTGTATGTCGCTTTCCGCCAAGGCTGCAAGCAACTGGTGCAGTTGATCATGATCGAGCTGCATAGCCATTAGTTCTCGCGACCGAGGTAGCTGTCGTTACGTGTATCGACTTTAATTTTCTCGCCCACAGAAAGAAACAAAGGAACCATCACCTGAGCCCCAGTCTCAAGGATGGCGGGCTTAGTGCCACCGGTAGCGGTATCACCCTTAACACCAGGATCAGTTTCAGTGATTTCAAGCACCACAGAATTGGGGAGCTCCACCTCAAGAGGATTTCCGTTCCATGAGACCACATTCACCTCCATCCCTTCCTTGAGGTATTTACGACTGTCACCAATCTGCTGCGCTGTAAGCCTGGTTTCCTCATAACTAGACATGTCCATAAAGACATAGTCACCGGACTCCATATAAGTGTGTTGAAGAGTCGACTTCTCAAGCAAGGCCTGCGGAAGCATCTCCCCAGCCCTAAAGGTTTTTTCCACCACGTTGCCGCTCTGCACCGCCTTCAACTTGGTACGCACAAATGCTGAACCCTTACCCGGTTTCACATGCAAAAACTCGACTACACGCCAAACAGAACCGTCTAATTCAATCGAGGTGCCAGTGCGGAAGTCGTTACTTGAGATCATTCCCGCTGAACGGATCAGATGGATCATACGGCTGTGCCAAAGTCCCAGCACAAGAAGAGTTCCACATGCCAAATACTCCTCTACTGACCAGCCTGATCACAGTGCTCGCAGTACTTTTGCTGAATTGGGGTGATCCTGTTCTCGCTGCTCTGCCAGCTGGAAGTGCAGTGACGGATGGTGCCGCAATCCTGCGAAATGCCCTACCAATCGAACAAAAAGATCTCCGCCAAATGCAAGCCACCCTTGAGGCCACTAGCAAAGTGGTTGGGTCTTCAAAGGGCAATCGCTGGGTTGCACTAAACGAAGCTGCTTCTTCTAGTCAGTTCCTAGTAATAACCCGCAAAAAGAGCATCCTCGCAGCCATCCCAGAAGCATCTCGAGAAAAGGGTGAAGCCCTTTTGGAATCCTTGGGAGAAACGGTCCAGGCCCTGGGGGATGCAGCCAGTAATCAAAACGTAGATCGCTTCATCAACCTACGTCGCGAAAGTCTCAAGCAGATCGGTGATCTAGAAGCGCTATTGGTGAATGATTTTCCTTACACCATCCCTGAGGAATTCAACTCACTACCACGGCTTCTTGGTAGAGCAACTGTATCGATCAAAACCACAAAAGGGAACATCACTGCTGTCATTGATGGCTACAACGCACCTCTAACAGCCGGCGCCTTCGTAGACCTAGCTCTCAAAGGCTTTTATGACGGATTGCCATTCACACGCGCTGAAGACAATTACGTACTACAAAGCGGTGACCCCACAGGACCTGAAAGCGGATACATCGACCCAACAACCAAGAAAGAACGTCAAGTGCCTCTAGAAATCCGTATTCCAGAGGAACCAACTCCATTTTACAACCAAACCTTTGAAGACATCGGTCTTTACAAAGCCACACCAGTCCTTCCATTCGCCGCCCTTGGCACACTCGGATGGGCTCATTCCGACCAGGCTATAGACGACGGTTCCTCCCAGTTCTTTCTATTTCTCTATGATGCAGAATTAACTCCAGCTGGTCTCAACTTGGTGGATGGCCGCAATGCAGCCTTTGGCTATGTCGTTGAAGGTACCGAGTTACTTAAAAAACTCGAAGTTGGTGATCAAATCTTATCCATCAAAGTTGTCGATGGAGCTGATCGGCTGAAGCCCCACGCCTGAGGACTTGTGTATGGGCGAAACCCTAGCCCAACTTGGTGAAAACGAACTACTGCATCGACTAGCCCGCTTTGCTCCTGCTGGCCAACTTGACGACGACACAGCGCAAGTCCACACCAATGAGGGAGAACTCCTCATTAACACCGATGTCATGGTTGAAGGCATTCACTTCAGCGAAGACACCACGACTCCAAAAGATGTTGGTTGGCGTTGCGTAACCGCCAACCTTTCCGACCTAGCAGCCAGTGGCGTTGATCAGATTCTGGGTATCACTGTCGGACTTGTAGTCCCTCCAGAGACCCCCTGGGACTGGGTAGAGAAGGTTTATTTAGGCATAGAAGCCGCATTGAAACAGTTTGGAGGGACCTTGCTGGGCGGCGACTGTTCCCGAGGGGATCAACGACTACTCGCAATCACCGCCCTTGGCACTCTCGGGCCAGTACGGTTGCACCGCTCCCAAGCCCAACCTGGAGATTCTCTTGTCGTCAGTGGTCCCCATGGCCTCAGCCGCCTTGGCCTGGCCCTACTTCGCTCAGATCCACTGATAGAAGCAGCCCTGCTGCCAGACAAACTCAAACAAAAAGCAATAGAAGCTCATCAACACCCTCAACCATGCCTGAAGGCACTCCACGCTCTTCAAACCTGTAAACCTGCAGAACTTCCATGGCGAGCTGGGGGCACCGACAGTAGTGACGGACTTCTGGCAGCGGTTCAAGGCCTTTGCAGAAGCAGCGGTTGCCGGGCGATTCTTGATCCAAAAGGCCTACCCAAAGACCCTGACTGGCCAATAGGCCAACACTGGGATAGCTGGTGCCTAAACGGCGGAGAAGACTTTGAACTTATTCTCAGCTTGCCACCGAAATGGGCCACCGCTTGGCTGCAAGTTCTTCCATCAAGCCAAGTCATTGGTGTCATGGAACAAGGCCCACCTCGGGTGGAATGGGCGCATGGCAAAGGAGAAGTGAGCAACTTCTCAAGCTTCAAACATTTCCAATAAAGAAAGAGAACAAACCCCTCGCTAATAGGAGGGGTTTATAACTCAAAAAGAAGCTAGAAGCTCAGAAAGTAGTAATCCTCTGAAAGATCACTTCCAATTCTTGGCCACAATCTCAGCGAGATCGACAACCCTCTGGCTATAACCCCACTCGTTGTCATACCAAGCAACCACTTTCACCAAATTGTCGCCAATAGTCATCGTGAGATCCTCGTCAACGATGGTGGATTCATTAGTACCGGCGTAGTCACTAGAAACCAAAGGAAGATCACCATATTTAATGATTCCCTTCATGCCACCCTGAGAAGCCGATTTGAGTGCAGCATTCACTTCTTGAGCAGTCGTGGAACGACCAGACTCAAAAACTAGATCGACCGCTGAAACGTTTGGGGTTGGTACACGCATGGCAATACCCGTGAGCTTGCCCTTCATCTGTGGATAAACCAAAGCCACAGCCTTTGCAGCGCCAGTTGAGGTCGGAACAATATTCATGGCTGCCGCACGAGCACGGCGAAGATCACGATGGCTGTTATCGAGGATCCGCTGATCACCGGTGTAGCTATGAATAGTCGTCATCAGGCCCTTATTGATCCCAAAGGTCTGATCAAGCACCTTCACGATTGGTGCCAGGCAATTTGTTGTGCAGCTGGCATTACTGAGAACATTGAAATCACCGTGACGGTACTGATCAGCATTGACGCCCACGACATATGTGCCAACACCATCTCCTTTACCTGGAGCCGTGAGGATCACTTTCTTCGCACCAGCCTCGATGTGTTTACTAGCCCCCACATCAGTATTGAAAACCCCGGTGGACTCGATCACAAGATCGATACCCCACTCCTTCCAAGGAAGATTCAAGGGGTTGCGATCTGAAAAACACTTAATGGTTTTGCCGTTGATAACAAAAGTGTCATCGGTATAACCGATCTCCGCATCCTTGATCTGTCCAAGAATTGAATCGTACTTAAGCAGATGAGCATTGGTCTTAGGGTCAGAAGTGACATTGATGCCAACCACATCAATACCCGTATTCGCACCACGGCTTAGCCAACAACGCATGAAGTTGCGACCGATTCGGCCGAATCCATTGATCGCAACACGCAGAGTCATAACAAAAACGGGGAAACCGCAAGGGAAGTGGCCGCCGATCATACAGAAATAGGTTGCACTTTCCGCTGTTCCGGATGAGGAGGCGGCCCATACCTTGCACAAGGTCAACCCCGGCCGGACCTCTCCAAAACATAAGAATGACGGGCTTTTAGCCCAAGACTGGCTTATCTTTTGAACCTATGGTTTTGCCCATTGACCAGCACGCTCAACCGCCAGCAACCCATCCACTTCATAGGTGTTGGCGGCATCGGCATGTCTGCACTAGCTCTAATTCTGGTGAATCGAGGTCATATCGTCTCCGGCTCCGACTCACGAGAAAACACTACCGTTGAGCAACTGAGAGCTCAAGGAGTAAGGGTCTTCCGCGATCAGAGCGCCGCAAACATCGATGCCATTTGTAGCAACGTAGATCTCCTTCCTTTGGTTGTGATCAGCACAGCCATTCCCAAGAGCAATCCTGAGCTCAAGGCAGCCAAGCTGTCTCAATTGAAAATCTTGCATCGCTCAGACCTCCTTGCTGCCTTGATTCAGGCACAACCATCTATTGCAGTAGCCGGAAGCCATGGCAAAACCACCACCAGCACCCTGATCACCACACTGCTGGCCACAACCGATCAAGACCCAACAGCTGTGATTGGTGGTGTCGTGCCTTACTACGACAGCAATGGCCATGCGGGCAAAGGACGACTGCTAGTAGCAGAAGCTGATGAATCTGATGGATCTCTCGTCAAGTTTCAGGCAACGCTCGGCGTGATCACCAACTTGGAGTTAGATCACACCGACCACTACGCCAATCTTGATGAACTGATCAACACCATGAAGCGGTTCGGCCAAGGTTGCCGACGACTGCTGGCCAACTTCGACTGCCCAATCCTCAAGGAGCATTTCGATGCCACAGCTTGGTGGTCAGTCAAAACCTCAGAGGGTGTTGATTTTGCAGCTTTACCAATTTGCCTCAATGGCGATCAAACAATTGCGGACATTTACGAGCAGGGCAAACGGATGGGGCAAATCACACTGCCAATGCCCGGACTTCACAACCTCAGCAACGCTATGGCAGCTATCGCAGCCTGCAGACTCGAAGGACTGTCCTTTGAGGACGTGCAACAAGGTCTTGCTGACCTGCAGCCTCCTGGGCGCCGTTTCGACTTCCGAGGCACCTGGGAGGGTCGCCAAATCGTTGATGATTACGCCCACCATCCAAGCGAAGTCAGCGCCACACTCACAATGGCGCGCCTAATAGTAACTAGTGGTCGTAGCCAACTACCGAACCCACCCAAACGCATTTTGGCCGTGTTCCAGCCTCATCGATACAGCCGTACAAACGAATTTCTCTACGACTTCGCAAGGGCACTCGGTGAAGCGGATGCTGTTCTGTTAGCACCCGTTTACAGCGCCGGAGAGAACCCTATTCAGGGAGCAACGAGTGAGAGCCTGGCTAAAGCGATCAGAATCCAACACCCCAACCTGCCAGTCGCCGTAGCCGAAAACTTCAATCAGCTAACCCTATTGGTGCAAAAACACAGCCTCAAAGGCGACCTAGTCCTCGCCATGGGTGCAGGCAATATCAACAATCTATGGAGACAACTGACATGTCTTGACAACGCAAAGAGATGCCCACCCTCCCTGGCAGCCTGACCCTAGTGAAGGGGATCAAGCCCCAACCACTGGTTTCTCTTGCCAACTTCACGAGCTGGCGCGTCGGAGGACCTGCGGAATGGTTTGCATCACCCAGCAGCGTGGAGGAACTACAGACACTGATTGCTTGGGCTTATGAACAAAAGATGCCCTGTCGAGTCATCGGAGCAGGATCAAACCTACTGATCAACGACGCTGGCTTGCCGGGCCTGAGCCTTTGCATGCGCAAACTCCAAGGGAGCGACCTAGATCCAAAGACTGGCATTGTCGAAGCCTTGGCCGGTGAACCAATCCCCAACCTTTCCAAACGCGCCGCAAAGGCTGGCCTACATGGCCTGGAATGGGCTGTTGGGATTCCTGGAACAGTTGGTGGTGCAGCTGTCATGAATGCTGGAGCCCAGGGCGGCTGCACAGCCGACTGGCTGGAATCTGTACAAGTCCTCGACCTCAATGGCGAGGGCCCTTTTGAACTGAGCCGCCAAGAGCTTGACTACGGCTACCGACAAAGTCTCTTGCAGGAAAAAACACTCCTCGTGCTCTCAGCCAGATTCCGCCTAGACCCCGGGCATGATCACAAGGAGCTCAATCAAATCACACAGCAAAACCTCACTCATCGCACGACGACACAGCCTTATCAATTGCCTAGTTGCGGAAGTGTCTTTCGCAACCCAGAACCCCTCAAAGCTGGTCGTCTAATCGAAGCGCTGGGTCTGAAAGGTCACCGCATTGGAGGAGCTGAAGTCTCACCCATTCACGCCAACTTCATCGTCAATATTGGTGGAGCCACGGCTGCCGACATCAATCAAATGATCACCCTCATTCAGCAACGGGTACAGATGGCCCATGGAGTGATGCTTCATCCTGAAGTGAAACGACTTGGTTTCGAAGCGACCGCTTAATCTGCCCATTCCTCCAGCAACGCAATGGCAGGGTTCGGACTTCCCAATTTCGGCCAACTCACCGAAGCCTTCCGCAAGGCCCAACAAATCCAACAAAACGCCCAAAAACTGCAGGAAGAGCTAGATGCCATGGAAATTGAGGGCAGCAGCCCAGACGGCAGAGCAAGTATCTGGCTATCTGGCAACCAGCAACCACTGCGTGTGCGCCTTGAACCCTCACTGCTTGCCGAAGGACAAGATGCCAGCGAAACCGCGATCTTGGCCGCTCTTCAATCCGCCTATGAGCACTCCACCACCACCATGAAAGAGCAAATGGAAGAACTTACAGGAGGCCTGAACCTGAACCTCCCCGGGATGAGCGACTGAGGCACTCAATCTCCTCCAAAAAACGCTTATAGATTGGATATCGTTCCCAACTTTTATCAACCCCACAACCGGGCTCATCACGATGGAAACAATCCCTAAATCTGCAGGGATAATCTTCAATCTGTCCATCAAATTCAGGGAACAACACCGCAAGCTTGCGCGGATCAGCAGGAAGTTCAGGTCGATTAAACCCTGGTGTATCAGCAACAAGAGATCCTTCGCACAGTCGAAAGAGTTCAACATGACGAGTGGTATGCCTACCACGTTTCAACCGTCCAGAAACAGCGCCTACGCGCAGGGATAGCTGGGGCAAGAGCTGATTGAGCAAACTGGTCTTACCCACACCTGAAGGACCACAAAAGACAGCAAGTCGTGTACTGCTGAGTTTGTTTTTTAGGGCACCTAACCCCTCTCCGGTCTGCACAGAAACCGCCATAGGCCGATACCCCCAACCCCTTAGCCGCACAAGCTGCTGCTCGAGCTGCTCCGAAGTGATCAGATCGCGTTTGGTAAGGATGAGGTGAACATCAACACCAGTCTGCTCAGCGGACAGTAGAAAACGACTCGCTTGGTCAGCGTCAAAGCAAGGCTGCTTGACTGCCAAGGCAACAACAACAGCCGTAACGTTGGCGACTGGCGGGCGGTTGATCCAACTCTGCCTAGGTTCCACATCACCAACCACAGCTCGACGCTCCTGCCAATCGATTGCTTCCACCCAAACTCGATCCCCCACATGCACGGCAGCCCCGCGATGGTCCAGGCGCGTTCGACGAGTACAAAGCAAACGCAATGGTTCATCATCCGTTGATCCTGTCCAGCTCACCAATGAAGATGGATTAAAAGTCTCGAGTTCTACCTCGAGAAAATTGGCTTGTAAGGCCACCACCATCCCTGCAAGCCGCGGCGCCTCAGCCGCCACCACAAGTCACCATCAACCTCAACCAAGTGTTTTCCTGAGCAATAATCTCAACGCGATGGCCTGCCTCTACTAACCCTGGAACCACCATCGCCTCAGGTTCCCCACGATCAAGATCCACCTGTAGACGTTCCTTGGCCTTAAGACCCTCAAGAGCCAAGCGACAGCGAATAAAATTGATTGGGCAAGGAGTACCGCGCAAATCAATCTGCTGATCAGGAACAAGCTGGGCGGTCATCCTTTCTGGCCAAACAAACGAGCAAACAAACCACTGTTGTGATGGTGATGCTGCCTGCCTTTAGCGGAATGATGGCCAGCAAGATCTTCAAGCAAGCCCCGCTCCTCATCAGAAAGACGAATGGGCAACTTCACATTGATAGAAATACGCTGATTACCTCTTGCTACTGGGTTTCCTAGCTTAGGAATACCCTTGTTTTCAAGGGTGAGTACAGCATTGGGTTGAGTTCCAGCAGGAATCTCAAGACTGGTGTTGCCATCAACCGTATCAACCTCAATGATGTCTCCAAGGATTGCCTGGAGATAACTCACGTTGACTTCTGAAAGCACCGTGATCCCATCACGTCGCAATTGGGGATGGGATTTCACCGTCAAAAATACGTAAAGGTCTCCAGAAGGTCCACCCCGCAAACCAGCATTTCCCTCACCGGCAACTCTCAGACGAGTTCCTGTATCAACCCCAGCGGGAATATTGATGCGCAATTTCTTACGAACCTGACGTACACCCTGTCCAGCACATGCAGGGCAAGGATCTGCAATCACCTGTCCAGTCCCTTCACAACTGGGACATTCCGCCACCTGAGTGAAGCTCCCGAAAGGTGTTCTGGTCGCTCGTCGAACCTGACCAACACCACCACAAGTGGAACAGGTCGTTGGTCCACTACCCACCTTGGCTCCAGTGCCGTTACAGGTGTCGCAAGTTTCAAGATGGGGAATTTTGATCTCTCGTTCTTGGCCGAAAACAGCTTGCTCAAAGTCAATCTTCAAGTCGTAGCGAAGATCATCTCCTTGCTGCGGTCCCCGTCGTCGTGGACGAGCGGCACCAGATCCACCAGCCCCTCCAAAACCACTAAAAAAGGTCTCAAAGAGATCAGCGAAGCCACCCATATCTCCCACATCGGGCATGCCCGCTGCACCCCCAAGCCCAGCCTCGCCAAATTGGTCATAACGGCCACGAGTCTGAGGATCGCTAAGCACCTCATAGGCACGACCGATCTCCTTGAAACGATCCTCTGCACCAGGATCCTTATTGATATCTGGGTGATACTGACGTGCAAGACGGCGATAAGCCCGCTTCAGGGTATCGCCATCAGCATCTTTGCTGACCCCTAGCAGGTCGTAATAATCAGCCATCAGCTCGTCAACACTCCTTCACCCTAAAGGGCAACAGCATGCCATCAGACCCCTGGTTGGGCAGGATCTGCCTCACCTTGAAAAGTTGCAGTGGAGTCATCATTGGGTTGAGGTGAAGAAGGAGAGGCGCCACTCTGCGGGCCTGGTCCCATAGACACCTTCACAAGAGCATGGCGAAGCACCCTGCCGTTGAGGTGATATCCACGCTGAAGTTCCTCTGTGACTACATCCTCTGGATGCTCCTCACTGGGCTCTCTTGAAACAGCCTCATGGAGGGTGGGATCAAACGCCTGTCCAACAACCCGCATTGAAGCAACACCCAATTGCTTGAGCACATCAACAAGCTGTTTGTAAAGACCCTGATAACTGCGATGAAGAGCCTGAGCCTCCTCTCCCTGAGGCTCTAATTGCTGACGAGCTCGCTCAAAATTATCCACCACCGGCAGAATTTCACTCAAAGTAGTACAAATGAGCTGTAATCGCAGATCGTCCTGATCGCGACTCTGACGTTTGCGGAAATTATCGAAATCTGCAGCAATCCGCATGTACTGACTACGAAGAGTTTCGTGCTCTTCCCGCAGGCTGCTGTGCTCCTGCTCCAACTGCTGTAAGCGAGCCTCATTATCCGCTAATGGTGCAGATTGAGCTGAAGGCTGACCCTCGTCGGAATTCATCGCTGCCACTGATTCCAGAGGCACGGAAGCCTCTAAACCCTCAGCAGCAGGATCGTGAGATGGGGTAGGGGCGTCGCCACTCATGCTGACCGTTTGCAAATTCACGTCTAGACATGTTGATGGGAGTAGCACACCTCCCACAAGCGGCGGAAGCCCGCACCTCCAATTTCATTTCTTGTTCGTGACCCAGGGCCGACCAATCCCCAAAGCAACCAACAGCATCCAGCAGCGACTGGAACTGGAACTGCTCCTACAAGTCAGTGTGCTTAGTCACGAAGAACTTCTTGTCGGAGTGGAGCTAATGGCCAACCACAAACCACACCACTCTTGACATCTCAACGTGGCAACAATTCCAGGCCATGCCAATCAACATACACAACCAACATTTGATTGTAGCCATCTCGGACCAATGAAATGAGCAAACCAAAAATCAACTAATCTCAGTGCTGCAGTCCCAAGGCTTCAGCACAGAATTCCGTCTCGCGCTGGCATCCGACATCAGCCAGCTGCTTGCACCAATGAGATCTGAGCAGCACATTGAATCTGCATCCACGTCAAAAGCAACAAAGCCACTTGCACAAACACCAACCTCCCTGCTGGCAGGATTTAGTGCCGAAGGCGTGCTCGAAGAAGATCCTGAAGAACAAGCCAGAATTGCTAGTTCCGTAGAGGATTTGGAGTCCAGCTTGATGGACTCAGACAGCTCACCAGTCATCAACCTGGTGGACCGCATACTGCTAGAGGCACTGCAAACAGAAGCCAGCGACGTACACATTGAGCCGCAACAAGACGGACTACAGATCCGCTTACGTCAAAACAATCGATAGTCAAACCACTTCAAACCTAGTCCTCCAATATCAAAACTAGGGGGGAGCCAGAAGCTCTTGAAGCCGACCCATTGCGTCAAATACAAAACCGGGGTCAGGTGTTAGCGGTCCAAATTTTTCCGCCACCATGGTGCGAAAAGCACCCTCTCCGTTATTTACTTCCGCAAATGCTCTTTGTCGTTCTCTGAAGTTCATCTAACAGCTAAGAAAATAGAAAGATACTTTTGATTCACCTCTTGAGTTATCAGCATACTAATTAAAAGGCAATCATTGTAGGAACCTTCCAAGCTAAACTATGATCAAGCTAATACTTGGAACTGGAAAAGTTTAATAGTCCAAGCCAACTGAAATCTCAGCTTTTGCTAATGAGCTTCTCCTCAAGTGTCAGGAATCTATTTAGACATCGTTACTGGCTTGTGCTGTTGCTTCCAGCGAGTTGGCTAGGAGGGTTTGTGCCGCTAGGCAGTCCGTATGTATTTGGCGCCGAAGCATATGGAGACTACTTCCTGATGAATTTGCACTCTTGGACGGTAGAGAGCTCTGAGGTGCCAGGAATAAATAGTATGTCTTTTGATCCAGTCTGGTGCATAAAATGGGGATATTCAGGTCTTGACGGTGGGTCCCAGGGCTACACATGTGGCGGATATATAAAAAAGAACCCTGTTGAAGATGGATTAACTAGAGGGATCTTAGTTGTTGAATTAGCTCGCATGAAGAATGTCTTGCACTCACAGCCAATAGTGGCAATTGCAAACCTGGATCCGTTTATTCATCCTCTCCCTACAAATGGACCTTGCCTTGATCCATTAATGAATTCATATGGGATTATTTGCGAGAGCAAGGCAACAAAAAGAAGAATGCCTCTGGATCTATTGATGTGGAAGGCAGCCGCAACAAATGACTGGAATGCTCTCAAGTTGCATCACGATGGAGGATTGATAAGCAGGACTCGAGTAGGAAACCTACTAGCCATATGGCCAATTTATGTGCTTTTATTGCTGATTTTACTCATGGGGATAGATATCATCAGGATGTTTGCATTCATTATATCAAAGATCATCAAGAGATTTTCTTAAAAAATCTTCCCACTATCTATTTACAATGCCATTCAAGACACATACCTTCTTCGAGAGCATTAACACTTGTCTGCCGTGGCCGTCTCGTGCATCTATTTGATCAAGTTTCGTTGCCGCGCTTGCTAGTTTTGCGTTGACCGAACTAGCGCCAAACCAGCAGTTCTATTCGCCAAAAAGGATTGCTATGACAGAGGGCAAGTAGGTTGCCAATCGATCTAAGTGTCGCTTTCGAAAACTCACCAATTGTAAAAGACCAAGCAATTTTCGCAAGCAAATTGGCAACTCTGCTGGATGCAGGCGTTCCGATCGTGCGCAGTCTCGACCTAATGGCTAGTCAGCAGCGCATGCCTATGTTCAAACGTGCACTGATGAAGGTGAGTCTTGATGTAAATGAAGGCAGTGCCATGGGCACTGCTATGAGCAAGTGGCCAAAGGTATTCGACCAACTCAGTATCGCGATAGTGAAAGCCGGAGAGGCTGGTGGTGTTTTGGATGAATCTCTAAAGAGACTCGCCAAGCTATTAGAAGACAATGCCCGACTCAAGAACCAAATCAAAGGGGCCCTTGGTTACCCAATCACCGTGCTGGTAATAGCCATCCTCGTATCCCTAGGCATGACAATCTTCTTGATCACGACCTTTGCAGAAATCTTTGAAGATTTAGGCGCCGAGCTGCCCCTGTTCACCCAGTTCATGGTCGACCTAAGCAAATTATTGCGTTCCTCCTTTTCCCTGCTATTAACAGGTGTCCTACTGGTGTGCGCTTGAATTATCAACCGCTACTACTCCACTCACCAAGGACGCCGTCAGATCGATCGACTGAAGCTGAGAATCCCCCTATTCAGCAATCTGATCATCAAAACTGCCACCGCTCAATTCTGCAGAATCTTCAGCTCATTGATCAGAGCAGGCGGACCAATCCTGATGTCACTAGAAATTGCCAGCGGTTTCGCTGGCAATGCGATCATTTCCGACGCCATTCTTGAATCACGAACCCTTGTGCAGGAAGGGGTGCTCCTTAGTGCAACCTGAATCGCCAAAAAGTGCTTCCAGACATGGCCTTAAACATGCTGGCTATTGGCGAGGAAACCAGAGAGATAGATCAAATGCTCAGCAAGCTGGCTGATTTTTACGAGGATGAGGTCTCTACCTCGGTGAAGGCTCTGACCTCAATGCTTGAACCCGCGATGATCGTTGTAGTGGGTGTCATCGTGGGCTCCATCCTGCTAGCGATGTATCTCCCCATGTTCACCGTGTTTGATCAGATCCAGTAGCGAGCTGCAAACCCTTTGCAATGGCCTGACCAGCAAGCCAACCACTGGTCCAACAATGCTGGAAGTTGAACCCCCCCGTCAGCCCATCCACATCGAGAAGTTCCCCAGCAAAATAAAGACCTGGACAAACCCGACTCTCCATCGTCGCGAGATTCACCTCGCCCAACTGCACTCCCCCAGCCGTAACGAACTCTTCTCCAAATGGCCCCTTGCCACTGATTGAGTAACAGCTGGCAACCAAAGCTTCAAACAAAAGACGTTCCAAACGGGCAGGACAATCCGCCCAGCGCAAATCCGGAGTAGCGCCCACTTGAGCCAACAAGGACAACCAAAGACGACGGGGCAAGTTGGACACAGGACGAGCTGATCCCAGAGTGCGTCTACCTTGGTGATGACGTAGGTCACGCAGTGACTGCTTCACCAGATTGTGACTACTCATGCCAAGCCAATTGACAAAAAGTTTTCCCCGATAGTGATCGCCTTGCAAAGCCCTTGCAGCAAAAGCAGTAAGCCGCAAAATGGCAGGCCCACTTAATCCCCAATGAGTAATCAACACCCTGCCGGTCTGCTGAAAGTTTTGACCTCCAGCCTTAAGACTGAGATGAACGCCATCGAGAGCCAAACCAGAACAGGCGATTAACGCAGGTGCCTCCAGAGCAAGACTGAACAGAGAAGGAACTGACGGCACAAGCTGATGACCCATCGCTGCCGCCAAGCGACGACCACTGGGATGCCCACCCGTAGCCAATAAAACCCTTTGAGCCTGAAAAGAAGACCCATCCCGACATTGAACTAAAAACCCTGCAGCACCCCGACGCTCCAAACTCTGTACAACCTTCTGACTGCGCAAGCTGACTCCAGCCACCACTGCTGCCTGCTTCAGACACGCCACCACTGCAGAGGAGCAATTAGCCACAGGGAACATTCGCCCATCCGGCTCTGCCACAAGCTCCAGGCCCCGATCGGCAAACCAAGCCACCGCATCACCAGTAGCAAACCGACTAAAGAGGCCCAGCAATGGGCGGCCACCTCGGGGGTAATTGGTCACCAAATCACCTGGCTCCCAGCAGGCATGGGTCACGTTGCAACGGCCGCCACCACTGATCTTCACCTTCGTCAATGGCTCAGAGGTGGCCTCCAACATATGCACAAAAGCCAAACCCTCCTCAGCCGCGGTGATTGCCCCAAAAAAACCTGAGGCACCACCACCAACAACGATCAAATCAACTGGCGGGTCGGAAAGTAAGGGCAACTCCGTTATTGCAATAGCGCTTGCCGGTTGGCCTAGGACCATCATTGAAGACATGTCCCTGATGACCGCCACAGCGCCGGCAATGATATTCGCTGCGAGGAATAATCAATTTGAAATCTACTTTCGTTTGAATAGCTCCAGCAAGGGGCTCCCAGAAACTTGGCCAGCCAGTACCACTATCGAATTTCGCCGCAGAAGAAAACAACGGCAGATCGCAACCTGCACAGTGATAGATGCCCACACGCTTCTCCTTGTTGAGAGAACTCGTAAAAGGGCGCTCGGTTCCCTCCTCTCGAAGCACCCGATAAGCCTCAGGGGAAAGACGCTTTGCCCACTGCTCATTACTAAGCGACCAATCAAGATCCTCAGCCCTCGTAGCAGCAAAGGCTGCTGCAGGTCTCCTATAAACACCAAAGGCTCCTGCAATAGTGGCTATCAGCAAAGAACGACGACTCAATAGCAAAGCAGTAATGGGCATAAGCGCAGCCAAAATCAATGACCTTCTTTCTAGGAAAGCGCAACACAACTATGAAGCCAGCATGAATCAATGATTGCTCCTTTCACGCCACAGGTTGATGGTGCTTATCGGTTCAGCGTGGCTCCAATGCTCGACTGCACAGATCGACACTTCAGGGTACTAATGCGACAAATCAGTCGCCGGGCGTTGCTTTACACGGAAATGTTGGTGGCCCAAGCTCTGCATCACAGCAACCGTCTTGATCATCTGCTCGATTTCGACATCATCGAGCATCCCCTGTCTCTACAAGTAGGAGGCGATGATCCAAAAATGCTTGCAGAAGCAGCGCGCCTGGCCGATGCCTGGGGCTACGACGAAATCAACCTCAACGTGGGATGTCCCAGCTCAAGAGCAAAAGCAGGCAACTTCGGTGCCTGCCTAATGGCTAAACCTGATCAAGTCGCACGTTGTGTTGAAGCGATGGCGATGGCGAGCCCTCTTCCAGTCACCGTGAAACACCGTCTAGGAATTGATAATTTCGATAGCGACGCTCTACTCATGACCTTTGTCGACCGAGTGTCCATAGCAGGAGCCACTCGCTTTACTGTGCATGCACGAAAAGCCTGGCTAGAAGGGCTTGACCCCAAACAAAACCGCACGATTCCACCACTTCAACATCAACGAGTCACCCATCTCAAGCAACAACGCCCGCAGCTCACTATTGAAATCAATGGAGGACTAGAACACCCTACCGACTGCCTAACAGCGCTGCAAACCTGTGATGGGGCAATGGTGGGGCGAGCAGCGTATGCCCATCCGCTCCGCTGGCAGAGCATGGATGAGCTGGTCTATGGGGAACAACCACGCTCAATCAATGCTTCTCAAGTCATAGGAGGATTACTCCCTCATGCCGAAACCCACCTAAGCAGAGGTGGCAGGCTATGGGATCTGTGCCGACATCTTTTACAACTCGTTGAAGGGGTACCGGGCGCCAAAGCCTGGCGGCGAGACCTTGGCATCAAGGCTCAAAAAGCCGATGCCGATCTAAGAGTGTTGCAAAAAGCAGCCCAGCAACTTGAAGATGCCGGGCTTTAAGGACTTAACTCAGCCCTCCGCTCCCCCATATCCGCTGTAGCTGTCACCACCTTCACCCTCAGGTGCAGCGCCTCCCCTACGACGACGAGTGCGACCCTCGTCATAGGAACTTGTTTCAGGAGAAGCTCCGCCATAACTGCGATCTTCCCAACCACGAGCTCCGGAACCACGATCTCCACCACCGCCACCGCCATATCCGCCACCGCCACCGCCACCGCCACCGCCATATCCACCGCCACCGCCATATCCGCCGCCACCGCCATATCCGCCGCCACCGCCATATCCGCCGCGACGAGGTGCACTGCCACGTGGCTCTGCCTTATTAATCCTCAAAGGGCGACCCATCATTTCCGCCCCTTGAAGAGCTTCGATAGCCGCAGGCTCAGCTGCCTCATCAGCCATCTCAACAAAAGCAAAGCCCCTTTTGCGTCCTGTGTCGCGTTCCAAGGGCAAAGCACAATTCGCAACCTCACCAAAAGGTGCAAACAATTCAATAACGTCTTCCTGCTCAGCGCGGAAGGGAAGATTGCCGACGAAAATACTCACTTTCCTTGTGGACCGTAAAAAAAGTAGTGGACCAATTGGCCAGGTATAGCCATTAGTTCATGATTCGGGAATGAATCAATCCACCTTTGGCTCTATCAGCGTAGACCCGCCGATGCATTTCGATCATGACAGTACGGAATCAAGGCGGCTACGCCAGTGACGCAGTTGCTCCTCAACTCGATCAAAACCAGTGCCACCTTCACTAATCCGCACAGCCACAACCCGCTTTGGAGCCAATGCTTCATGCAAATCCTCAGCAATAGCAGAGTGAAATTCCTGCCATTGTTCAAGGCTTAGATCACAAAGCAAAATCCCTTCGTCTAAACAACGCTTCACAACCGCACCCACCAATTGGTAGGCCTCCCGAAAGGGCACTCCTTTAGCAACCAAGTAGTCAGCCACATCAGTGGCATTGGAAAAGTCGGATTCAACGGCAGCTGCCAAGCGTTCCGAACAAAACTCCAACCCTTGCTCCATCAAAATCGACATGGCTTCCACACAATCTTTAGTAGTGCGAACGGTGTCAAAAAGAGCTTCCTTATCCTCCTGAAAATCCTTGTTGTAAGCCAATGGCAATCCCTTAATCATGGTCAGTAGACCCTGAAGGTGACCAAACACACGACCACATTTGCCTCGTACCAATTCAGGCACATCAGGATTCTTCTTCTGAGGCATCAAGCTGCTGCCAGTGGCACAACGGTCGCTGAGACGCACAAATGCAAATTCCTCAGACGCCCAGAAAATCACCTCCTCCGCCAGGCGACTGAGATGGACCATGACCAACGAAGCCGCCGCTGTGTACTCAACAGCAAAATCGCGATCACTTACCGCATCCAGGCTATTCGCGTAAATACACTCAAAGCCAAGTGCTGCTGCTGTATTTTGGCGATCAATAGGCACTGATGTTCCTGCAAGGGCAGCCGCGCCAAGCGGCGAAATATTGACTCTTCCGCGAACATCTTTAAACCGATCTCTATCCCTTTGAATCATCTCGATATAAGCCAAAAGATGATGGGCCAAGCAAAGCGGCTGGGCACGCTGTAAGTGGGTGTAGCCGGGAATCAAAGTTTGACGATGGGATTCTGCCTGTGTCAAAAGAGCATGCTGAAACCGCTCCAGTTCACAATCCAAATCATCCAAGCGACGCCGTAACCACAAGCGCAGATCCGTGCCTACCTGATCATTGCGACTTCGGCCTGTATGAAGTTTCTTGCCGACAGGCCCCAATAAAGCGATCAGCCGCCTTTCAACAGCGAAATGAACATCTTCATCAACAAGTCCTGGCTGAAACTCTCCTGCAGCTGCTTCTGAGCGGATTTTCTCAAGGCCGCCCTCAAGCTGAGCTGCCTCTTCAAGACTGATCACTCCACATTCGCCAAGCATGCGTGCATGAGCGATAGACCCATCCAAATCTTCTTGAAGCAGAGTGATGTCAAAGCTGATGGAAGCATTGAACCGCTCAATAACCGGATGCAATCCCTCTTCAAACCTTTTGCTCCAACCTTCTGCAGAACCACTGGTTACTCCACCTGCCATCCCTTCATGAGCAGCGAGTCAACAGCTTGTCAGGCCAGGGACACAGACGGCAGCGTTACCTCCTCTGGCACTTTCAAAACCACCATTGAGGCATCATCTTCCAGTTGATGGTCCACACCGACAAACCGATCCAAACGGGCAAATAACTGATCAAGAATCCCCTGTGCGCCTAAACCACTTCGACAAGATCCCTCCATTGCGCGAATCAAGCGAGCTTCATCAAAACGATCTCCGGTGATGCCAGGAGCTTCGGTAACACCGTCTGTGTAGTAAATAATCACGTCACCAGGCTTGAGCAAAATTTCACCACAGCTGTAATCCGCCTCTGGCTGAAGTCCAATCAACAAACCAGGCACATCAAGCCGGCTCACACTGCGTTGCTCAGCTCGCCAGATCAGAGGAGGATTATGAGCAGCATTTGCATAGCGAAGACGACGCGTGCGCGGATCGTAGTCAGAATAAAAAAGAGTCACAAACCTATGGGACTGAGCCAAGTCCTCTTGAGCTAGCTGATTGAGATCATGGAGAATCCGATTGGGCGGCAGACCGCTTAATACCTCTGCACGCAACATGCCCCTGAGCATGGTCATTAATAAACCAGCAGGTACACCCTTACCCATCACATCTCCCATCACAAGACCCCAACGACCTCGTTCCTTGCGTCGACCGATCAGTTCTGGACGGGTAGGAATGAAATCGTAATAATCGCCGCCAACCTGAAAGGCGGGACGGCAACGAGCCGCAAGCTCGACACCTTCAATCACAGGACAACGATCCGGCAAAAGCTGAGCCTGAATCTCTGCCCCGATACTGAGTTGACGGTCCACCCGCTCGTGAAGACGGGCCTCCTGAAGCATCAGATCATTCTCAATAGCCACCCCAGTCAGGTCTGCCACCAACTGCACATGGCGACGGTGAACATCACTCCAAATCAGAGCTGCTTGAGGATCAAAAACATAAAGCCTGCCACGCTGCTGCCCGCGAGCAACTAATGAGGTGGCAAACATCCCGGCCCTAGCCAAATGGCGCTGAACCAGCTGATCCATAGCAAGAACCTGTGCCTCATCAGTACCGAAACCTGTGGCAAAACCTGCTTCAAATGAAGCCAACTGCCTCACTAATTCCTGACTCTGATCAAATGGAACTGCCTGAAGCTGCTCCCTCCACAAACGACCATCAACCTGAAAAGGCACGAGCAATGCTCCTTGTACGCCCACCAGACGGGAGGCCACCACAGGGACCAATTCGAGAAAACGATGCAGATTGGTGAAACTGCGCAGGGCAAAACCCAACGAAACCAACAAGTCCTGATTGCGGCGCTGCTCCCTCGACAAGCTATCAAGCAATTGCCGCAACGACGTAGAGGCTGACACCTGCTGAGAAGCGCTACGAAAAGAAGGCGTCGGATGTCGCCGTGGCGACTTACTGCTCACAGCAACGGCACAGCAGGGTTAGAAAGTTAGCAAGATCAACTGCTCAGGCAGCCGCCAGAACATCAATAGTTAGCCAAGAGTGCCTCAACAAATTCAAAACTGTTGAACGGTCGTAAATCACGGATCCCTTCACCAGCGCCGATGAAACGAATCGGCAACCTCGCTTCTGAAGCCACCGCTAAGGCCACGCCACCACGAGATGTACCATCCAACTTGGTAATCACTACCCCTGTAAGAGCGGCCGCCTGAGCAAAAGCCATGGCTTGTCGCAATCCGTTCTGACCTTGACTGGCATCAAGTATCAAAAGAGATTCAACCCTGGCTTCAGGTGCTAAACGATCAATAATGCGTCGAACCTTCTGTAGCTCCTCCATCAAATTGTGCTTTGTCTGCAAACGACCAGCTGTGTCAACAAGCACAAGGTCCGTTGATTTAGATCGGGCCGCACCAATTGCATCAAACACAACAGCAGCAGGATCAGCATTGGCAGTGGAATTGGCTATGACCGGAACACCACTGCGAGCACCCCACACCTTGACCTGTTCAACAGCAGCGGCCCGGAAGGTGTCAGCAGCAGCAATCAAAGCGGTATAACCACTGCGTACTGCCAAGTTTGCCAACTTCCCAAGAGTGGTGGTCTTGCCAACCCCATTGACTCCCACAAATAACCAGATATTGAGACGACCCCGTTCTGGCGCCAAAAGATCAGTGCCAGTGTCTTGAATCGGAGCCTCCAAAAGATTGCAAAGTTGTTGTTTAAGAAAGCGAAGTCCTTCAGCAGGATCCACAACTTCTTCGTTCATTCGACGACGAAGTGCATCGAGAACTTGATCCGTAGCTTCAACTCCCGCATCAGCTCTCAAAAGTAATGTTTCAAGGTCATCAAGCACCTCAGGGGTAAGGGGATCATCTCCGAGGTTTTCCAACAGGCCTTTGACAAAACCTTGACGGGTCTTTTCAAGACCACGCCTGAGTCGGCCCAACCAATCAATCTCCTCTAAAGAAATTTTTTCCGGCTTGCGCCCCTGTGCTGCAAGCACTTCTGCAGACCACGCAAAGGTTTCGTCAAACTCACCAAGCCTGGGTTCAGGCGACGTTTCCGAAAACTGAGATTGTTGAGCTAGTTGAGGCAACACCTCCTCAACCTTTTCTTCAAGCTCTTGTTGACGAACCTGCCTCTGGAGTGCAGCTTGCTCCAATAAAGAACCCCCAGCCTCAAAACTTGAAGACTGAGCACTAAATTCAGGTTGAACATTCGCAGCAAGGGCTGTTTCGCTAGCAGAGTCCATCTCAACGGAAGGCTGTGACGTTTTCTGCTGCGCCTGCTGTGCTTTTAAGCGGGCGTAAGCACTGCGCGCCCACTCCAAAGAGGATTCCTCCTGGTTCATTGGAGAAGATTCCTCTTGATTATTAGACGAATCGGAGCTGACCACCTCAGAGCCTTCTGGCTTCTCCTCTAAAACTTTCTCAGTAGAAACATCGTCACTGGCTTGACGATTAAACCAGTCGTAAACCATTAGGCCAACGTCATAGTGGAGGCATCATGCAACCGTCTCAAAACACCATTAATCATGCGACGACCTTGATCATCGCTGTAGCGATGGGCCAATTCAACAGCTTCATTGCAAGCCACAGCAGATGGAGTCTGAAGAGCAGTTAAGTCCACCACGGCCAACCTCAAGATATCCCGATCAATACGAGGCAAACGACTCAAGCGCCAGCCCTCCATAACAGCATCAATACTTGCATCAATGCTGTTGCGTTGTTCTATCACCAACCTCACACGCTCTAGAGCCCCAAGCCGAATCTGCTCCTGGTTTCCTAACGCCAGCAAACGGGAAATTTCCAAGCTTGTTGAAACACCATTAATCACCTGTTCTGCACCAATCAGACAAGCCTGTAAATGCTCACGAACCTGTCTCGTAGAGCTCGAATCACGATCTTGAAACTCACTATCGAGTAAATGCTGTTGAGCATTCTCAAGCTCAACAGCACAAGTATCAAGACCCTCTCTCCAGTGCTGACTCAGGGTATCAAAAGCCTTCTGAAGAAGACTCTCCAAAGATATTGTTTTCAACCTCGAACTTTCACGTTCGGGAATCTGACCAAGCACTAAAAGAGCCAGTTCTCGAGCAAGTGATCTGGACTGCATGATCGACACAAGAACGGGAGGAGACGAACTCAAACCTGGGTCGTAGTCGTAGAAGACGGGGCAGTATTAGAACGCAATTGAGTCATCAAGCTTGAGAAACTGCGATTCATAGGAGGCTCTTGTTCATCAGGGTTCACAATTCCTGCTGAAATAATTGTGCGGAAAGCATCCTCCACGGAAATATTTAAATTGCGAACAGAAGACTCCGGCACCAAGGTATACCAGCCTGTGGTGGGATTGGGAGCCGTGGGAATAAACACACTAAGCAAGGGCTGATCAAGCTCAGCTTGTAGTGAGGGACCTACCAAACCGGTCACAAACCCAACACTAAAAAGGCCCTCACGGGGATATTCCACCAACACTACTCGACGAAAACGCTTCGAATTATCTCTTAGGAAAGTTTCCAAAAGCTGTTTAAGCGTCTTATATACCGATCCAGCAAGAGGTATCCGAGAAAGAGTTCCCTCACCAAACTCAAGCAGCCAACGTCCAACAATATTGCGAGCCATCAAGCCAATCAAAAGGATGCCAAGCAATGGCACCGTAAGGCCCAGGCTCAAATTAATCAGATCCTGAAGAAGTGGATTAAGGGTGATGAACGGATTGACCTGTTTGGGGATCGACGTAAGAAATGCCAGTACAAATCTGCTGACAGTGGTAGCCAACCAGATCGTTGTCGCCAAAGGTATGACTACCAACAACCCTGCAATGAGATCGTTCTTGAGATCCTGCTGAAGCCTTGAGGTCAGCGGAAGATCTGTTCTGGGATTGGACTGCACCAAGGAAAGTCTGAGGCCAAAAGCGGACTTGATTGAACCAACCTAACCAGCTGTCTGACTTCTGCCGAGTTTTTACAGCACCGCTGTGAGCGCCAGCAACACAAAAGCCACTGCAAGCACAACAGCACTAAGGGTGCCACCAAAACGACGCTGATTCACTGCAAGATTGCGCTGCCGCTCCATTTGCTGGATCTGCTGATCCATCTGAGCCAATTGACCAGCGACGAAATCATTGGCTGCCTTTTGCTGATCTTCATCGGTTGCAGTAGCAGGCAACTGACCAGCTTGTGCAAGCTGATCACCAAGGACCTTAAGAGCTTCAGGGTTCTGAGCCTGTCTACGGGCTTCCTGAAGCTGATCTCGCCTTTGCTTCAAAGTTTGATTTGCCTGACCAGCGAGGGTCTGATTACCGGAGATCGCCATTGGAATCACTGCGATCATGGCAATAGCAAAAAGACTAGAAAAAGCACAAATCAGCCAGCGAATCGGCAGTTTTGCTTTACCTGGATGATCCAGCCTGGAACTGATCAACATCAGCAACAGACCTATAAATCCCATCGGAGAAAGCGTAACCAAACGCTGAACCATCACTTGCTGAAACTCCGCCGACGCCCAATCGCTTGCACCAAGCAAGACAACCATCTGCAACAGCAGCAAAATCACGAGGGTGAGTCCGAGCCAGCGCATCAAAGGAGTTAAACGACCGGCTGAACTTGATCCCAACTCAGAAGCAGGCAAGGCACGATGCCAAAAGGTAATCAAGTGTACGGTTGATGGTTGTGAAAATCTGCGCCAACCAAGATCAACTCAGCCATGAGCTCAAAGAGCAAGCAAAAAAACAAGGTTTTGATCCTGTAGGAATTGCCAGGTTCCCTGGTAGTGACCGACTCCAACTTCGCTCCGCTGCTCTACAGCGCTGGCTAAAAGCTGGTCATCAGGCTGACATGGCATGGATGGCCTCATCGCAAAGGCAACAGGCGGACCAACTACTCGAAGGGATGACAAGCCTGCTGGCGGTAGGTCTGAACTACTTCGTCAATGTACAAAGAGCTCCAGGCAAATTATTAGTTGCTCGCTATGCATGGGGACGGGACTATCACCGAGTGATCAAGCAAAGGCTCCGAAGAGTAGGTCGCTGGCTTGAACAACAGCGACCTAACTGCCGCTGGAAAATCTGCGTAGATACCGCTCCATTACTCGACAAAGCCTGGGCAGAAGAGGCCGGTCTCGGTTGGATCGGCAAGCACAGCAACCTGATCAATACCCAGCGAGGTTCATGGATGGTGCTGGGTCATCTTCTTTGCACCGAACCACTCACCCCAGACCAACCCGCCAAGTCCCTGTGCGGCAAATGCCAATCCTGTCTGGAGATATGTCCCACCGAAGCCATCACCGAACCTTTTGTGATCGATTCACGTCGATGCCTGGCCTACCACACAATCGAAAACCGCAACCCTGACTTACCAGAAAACATTGTGAGGTCCTTGGGGAATTGGGTCGCCGGATGTGACATCTGTCAAGACGTCTGCCCATGGAATCAACAATCTCTTCCCCATAGCAATGATCCTGATGTACAGCCTCGTGATTGGTTACTCAAGCTGACGCGCAATCAAGCCCTCTCATGGAGCGATACAACTTGGAGTGAACAATTACGCGGATCTGCTCTGAAAAGAATCAAACCATGGATGTGGCGTCGAAATGCAGCCTCAACGCAAACCAACAAACCTCCTACGCTGCAAAACAACTAAATCCATGGAATGAAACTGAACCAGCTGCGATATAAACCGCTTAATGGCTGGCTCAGAGGAGCTGTTCTAGGGCTCATCACCACAATTGTGGCAACACCTCCGACTCATGCCCTCATTCCCTACGTCTACGAGCCAAGTCCTCTTGAATTAAAAGGAGCCAGCCTCGGCATTGGACGCACAGCCGCCCAATTGCTGCAACTGGGTCAACCAAAAGAGGCCGCGCTCTTGGCAGCACTAGCTGTCCGACTGCAACCAGAAGATGAGCGTCTCTGGTCAATTTTTGCAGAAGCCCAACTACGCAGCGATCAACTTGATGCTGCAAGCCATTCTCTAGCGCGAGCAAAACAACTCAACCCCAAGAAAGCAGGCCTTTGGTTCGCTGAAGCTTCCCTTGCCCTGCGCGATAACCGGCCTGCAGACGCCGTGAGCCTCCTCATCCAAGGTCTAGAACTCGACCCAAATAATGCTGGTGCTTACTTTGATCTAGGCAACGCAAGAGTGATGCAAGCCAATCTTCAAATCGCTCTCGAAGCTTTTGAAAAGGCATCCGGCTTGCAGCCAACATTCTGGGAAGCCGTTAACAACCAAGGAATCGTGTTGTTTGAAATGGGCAAAATCAAAGCTGCCATCAACCGCTGGCGGCGTGTACTACAAATCAAACGCAATGCTGAACCAATGCTTGCCCTTGCGGCTGCATTGAATCAAATCAACCCTGGCAGCACAGAAGCACTCGCACTTGCCAACCAAGCTCTTGCAGAAAATCCAAATTACGTCTTACCAAGACACCAGAAAGAGCAGCTCTGGGGAGAGCGCCTTCGCCAAGCCACTAGTCATTTACTGACAAACCCAAATCTACGATCAGCTGTGGAACGAGCTGAAGCCAACGCTGATACAAACCAATAGGCACTGATCAACAATGCTGGTATCCGCTAAGTAGATCTGTAGGCTGAGCGCTTTAAGCCCTCTAATCCCAAATCTGGATGGCCGAGGAGCGCCTTCAACCAATCGCATTGCATCAAGAGATGCAACGCTCCTATCTCGAATACGCGATGAGCGTAATCGTAGGAAGAGCATTGCCCGATGCCCGAGATGGCCTCAAGCCAGTTCAGCGGCGCATCCTATTTGCAATGCACGAGCTAGGCCTGACGCCAGATCGTCCCTATAGAAAATGCGCCCGTGTTGTTGGAGATGTCCTAGGGAAATATCACCCTCATGGCGATCAAGCCGTTTACGACGCACTCGTTCGACTCGTTCAGAACTTTTCAAGCCGTTTCCCAGTATTGGATGGACACGGCAACTTCGGCTCCGTTGATGACGATCCGCCTGCGGCCATGCGTTACACAGAAACGCGTCTGGCTTCAATCGCCCATATGGCGTTGTTGGATGAAATCGGAGAGGAAACAGTTGATTTTACTGCGAATTTTGATGGCTCCCAACAGGAACCCTCAGTACTGCCAGCCCAACTTCCCTTCCTGCTACTAAATGGTTGTTCGGGAATCGCCGTAGGTATGGCGACCAGCATTCCACCCCACAACCTTGGCGAAGTGGTCGATGGATTGATTGCCCTGATACGCAAACCCGATCTCAGTGACGACAAATTACTTGGTCTAATTCCTGGCCCAGACTTTCCAACTGGTGGAGAGATCCTGCTGGGCACTGGCATCCATGAAACCTACCTCAAAGGACGCGGAAGCATCCCAATGCGTGGCGTGGCCCATGTCGAAGAAATACAACCTGGTAAGGGTCGGCACCGCCGAAGTGCTGTTGTCGTCACTGAATTGCCCTATCAACTCAGCAAAGCTGGTTGGATCGAAAAACTGGCAGATCTTGTTAACAATGGAAAAATCGGTGGCATTGCCGATATTCGCGACGAAAGCGACAGAGAAGGAATGAGGATAGTGGTGGAACTTCGCCGAGATACCAACCCAGAGAATGTTCTCGGCGATCTGCATCGACGCACCTCCTTACAAAGCAATTTCGGTGCAATTCTTCTGGCTCTTGTTAACGGCCAGCCCCAACAACTTTCACTGAGAAAATTATTACAAACTTTTCTCGAATACCGAGAACTCACAGTTATCCGAAGAACCAACCATGCCCTAGGAAAAACAAAAGCTCGCCTGGAAGTGGTGGAAGGATTAATCACAGCATTGAACGCACTACAAGCTGTCATTGCAATGATCCAAGAGGCTGCCGATGCTGCTGCTGCAAGAGCCCGTCTGATGGTGCAATTAGATCTAAATGAAAAACAAGCCGACGCTGTTCTGGCAATGCCACTAAGACGACTTACGAGTCTGGAACAAAGCAGTTTGAGGCAAGAAGCGAAAGAACTACAAGGAAAACAAGAACAACTTCAATTCCTTCTTGAAAATCGAGAAAGCATGCTGGAAGTACTCATTCAAGAACTTCGACAGCTCAAAAAACGCTTTAACAACCCCCGCCGAACTCGCCTTGTGGAGGGTGGCGATGATCTGGTCGCTGAGCGAGCGGCAAACCAAAGACCGAATGCGGAAGTTCAACGACAACAAGCACTATCCGCCCTGCCAAGTGATGGACGAATACTCATCCAGCAAGACAGCCAGGTGAAGGTAATGAGCCCTCAAATCCTCGGTCGACTTCACCTCAACGAAGCTTGCAAACTCAGCGATGGACCTTCGCCAGCCAGATTGATCTTGCCAATTGAACCAGCCCCACGTCTACTTGCGGTGACAAACAATGGTCGAGTAGCTCTAGTCCGCTGGGAATTTGCAGGGCAACAACCCGGGGCGCTGGAACGCTTCCTACCAGGAGGATTAGAAAAAGAAACATTGATCAATATATTCCCCTTGCCCGTAGATCAAAATCTAAGCCTAGGCCTACTTAGCAGCGATGGACGCTTCAAGCGATTACCCATAGAAGAAGTAATGGAACTTTCCGGAAGAGCAGCAACCATTGTTAAATTGAAAGATGGTGTTATCTTAAAATCAGCATTCATTTGCAAAGCAAATGATGATGTTGTTCTAGCAAGTAATATAGGGAGAGTAATCAGAATTAATGTTAATAACGACAGCATGCCATTGATGGGGAAATTAGCTCAGGGGCCTATGACAATGCGACTATTACCAGAAGAAATGGTCGTTGGAGCAGTTTCTTGTCCACCAAACTGTGAAAGCACTGTATTACTTGCCACACGCCTAGGTAAATTCGCCAAAATATTGGTCTCTTCGATAAGAGTCTGCCAGAGAGGAGATTTAGGGGAAATAGGATTAACAATAAAAGATTCAAGCCGAGATCAAGATCGAGTCGTTGACATCTGTAATGGCAATAGGTTGGTCGGCCTAGTCAGTAGCCAAGGTCGCCATGGCCGTATTGAAGCTGGAAAGCTGGAACTGACCATACCGATCAAACCAAGTCTAAATATCGTGGAATTAAAAGACAACGAAGAAATTCAAAAACTGGTGCCACTAATCACAACTAATAATATTTTAGATTAAACATTTAACACTTAAGTCCTTGATGATCACCTTTATTAAGACAATTGTGTGCGTTCTATCCAATCGAGATATTCAGAAGTAACTGTCCCTGTAATATACTCTCCGGTAAAACAAGAAAGCTCAAGTTCAGAAACACCTGAACCTTCAACAATTGCTGCTTCTAGATCAGCAACCTCTTGATAGACCATGTGATCCGTTGAAAGTTCAGAAGAGATTTCAGGAATAGTGCGATTATAAGCAATCAGCTCATGACGATTTGGCATATTTATACCATAAACATGTGAATACCGCACTGGTGGTGCTGCAGAGGTAAACGTGACTTTATTCGCACCAGCAACTCGAGCCATTTGTACTATCTCCTTCGAAGTCGTACCACGTACAATTGAATCATCAACAATTAAAACATTCTTATTCTTAAATTCTGTTCCCATAGCATTTAACTTTTGTCTAACAGATTTCTTACGTTGAGCTTGTCCAGGCATGATAAATGTACGGCCTACATAACGATTTTTAAAAAAGCCCTCACGATATTCAATCCCCAGCTGTCTAGCCACTTGCATAGCAGCAGGCCGTGAAGAGTCAGGAATTGGCATCACAACATCTATATCTCCAGATGGCGTGTACTTTGCAATAGTTTCTGCAAGTCGATCCCCCATCCTTAATCGAGCCTCGTAAACCGAGATTCCACTCATCACTGAATCAGGTCGAGCAAGATAAACATACTCAAATGAACATGGCACAAGACGCGGATTTTTCGCACACTGACGTGAATAAAGCTCGCCATTTTGAGTAATGAAAATCGCCTCACCAGGATCAACATCCCTAACAATCTGATAATCACCATTCTCTAATACCAATGACTCACTAGCGACAATCCACTCATCAGCACCTTCTAAAGACTTACGTTTACCAAGTACCAATGGCCTAATCCCAAACGGATCACGAAAGGCAAGAAGACCGTGCCCTGCAATCAAAGCAATAGATGTATAAGAACCTTCTACTCGTTGATGTACAGATGTAACAGCATCAAATACCTGATCTGGAGTAAGGTCACTGCCATAAATTTTCAATTGCAATTCAGTAGCTAGAACATTAAGCAACATCTCCGTATCACTCTTTGAATTTGTGTGGCGACGATCAATATTGAACAAGTCGCGATCAAGCTCTCGAGTATTAGTAAGGTTACCGTTATGAATAAGAATGATTCCGTAAGGAGCATTCACATAAAATGGTTGTGCTTCTTCTTCCCGCTCAGCTGCACCCTTTGTTGCATATCTAACATGACCAAGACCAATATTACCGATTAAGGAACGCATATCACGTGTGCGATAGGCCTCCCGCACTTGCCCCCTTGCCTTATGCAAGTGAAAAACACTGCCATCCATGGTGGCTATGCCAGTAGAGTCCTGACCCCGGTGCTGTAGAAGCAGCAAGCTGTCATAGATCTGCTGATTGACAAGCGCAGTAGAAACAATGCCAACAATGCCACACATGTGAAGCTCAACTCCTCAAATGCATAAGCCAAGGAAGACATTTTGCACCAAAGCTCAACTCAGACGCTTGAAGAGAGATCCAAGCCCATACGTCGAGGGATTGCCTGCTCAAAGCACTCCCTCAGCTGATTCAAAGGAAGCTGAACCAAGCGATTGCCAGCCTGAGTGATCAACAACTCCTCATCAGCCGTAACAACACCAAGGTACTGATCAAACACTGAGCCAGGGGATGTGGTCTTTGCCTGATTTAAAACCTTTTGCCAGGCAGTAGCCTGCGTGGATGGAACACTCACCAAGATGCGTGAACCACCTTCAGCAAATAACAAGCGATCCAATCGAGCATCGCTGGATGGTAACTCAATATGTGCACCCAAATTTGCAGCGATACAACACTCAGCAACTGCAACTGCAAGACCTCCATCACTTAGATCATGAGCAGAGCGAACAAATCCTTCAGTAATAGAATTGCGTAGGAAAGATTGAACTAAACACTCAAGTTTCAGATCAATCTCCGGAGGCCTACCCGTAACTAAACCATGAATACATTCAAGATAACTACTACCCGCAAGGCTAACGCGAGGATCAACAGCAACTGTTGTATCGATAGGCACCCCTAAAAGCCAAATCAAATCACCAGGCTCAAACCAAGCCTGACCACACACATTTACAAGATTATGAACTAAACCAACCATTCCAACAACTGGTGTTGGGTGAATAGGTTGTATTTTTCCATCAGCTAAGCGAGTCTCATTATATAGAGAAACATTTCCTCCAGTTACTGGTGTTGAAAAAGTCTTGCAAGCCTTAGAAAGACCACGACAAGCTAAAGCCAATTGCCAATACCCAGTAGGCGTTTCCGGAGAAGGAAAATTGAGATTATCTGTGACAGCCAAAGGCTCCGCACCAACACAACTAAGATTTCTGGCCGCTTCTGCTACAGCGGCCATAGCACCACGTTCTGGATCAAGAAAAACCCATCGATTAGGACAATCAACAACTGCCGCAACTCCCCGCTTTACCTCATCTACAGAGCCTTTACCTTGCTGTGGACGTAATCTCACAACAGCAGCATCAGAAACTCCTGGGGCTGAAACTGTATTGGCTTGAACCTGATGGTCATATTGACGATAAACCCAACGTTTTGAAGCAATCGTAGGGTCATCAAGTAACTTTAGAAGAATTTCATCCCATGAAAGATTGCTACCAAAATGAGATTGTGAATTTAAATTGATCCCTTTTAAACCAACAACTGGTAATAGATTCTCCTGCCAGTCCCATTTGGCCTGAATCTCTAGCGGAGGATCACTCACTAATTCATGTCGATCAATTGGAGTGTCATCAGCCAATGCATTAGCAGGCACCTCAGCAACAACTTCTCCTTTTTGCAAAACACGAACCACCTTCTCTTCAAGAACGCAACCAACAATTGCTGCTTGCAACCCCCAACGGATAAATCTCTCCATCAAAGATTGCTCTTGTCCAGGCTTCACCACAAAAAGCATTCTCTCTTGAGATTCAGAAAGTAAAAACTCATATGGAGTCATCCCAAGCTCACGAGCAGGAACTCGATCAAGATCGAGTTCAATACCAAGACCACCCTTAGCAGCCATCTCCGAACAGCTACAAGTAAGACCAGCCGCACCCATATCCTGAGCAGCAACAACATCGCCACTCTTAAAAGCTTCAAGACAAGCTTCAATTAAACCTTTTTCCAAAAATGGATCACCAACCTGAACCGCAGGACGATCATCCAAAGAAGCTTTTGTGAGCTCTGCACTAGCAAAACTGGCACCACCCATACCATCACGACCAGTTGTACTACCGACATAAATCACCGGATAACCAACACCATGAGCCCCAGAACAAACAATCTCATCTGTTTCCATCAGCCCAAGAGCCATTGCATTAACTAACGGATTGCCGGAATAACTGGAATCAAACGCCACTTCACCACCAACGGTAGGAACTCCCACGCAATTGCCGTAATGAGCTATACCTTCAACGACCCCCTCCATAAGACCAACATTACGTTCATCTTCAAGAGGTCCAAAACGTAAAGCATTAAGAAGCGCAATAGGCCTTGCACCCATAGTAAAAATATCTCTCAAGATTCCACCAACACCTGTAGCAGCTCCTTGAAAAGGTTCCAATGCAGAAGGATGATTGTGGCTTTCGATTTTGAAAGCCAAGCTCTGCCCATCTCCTAAATCCACGACACCAGCATTTTCTCCAGGACCAACCAAAATCCGATGACCACTTGTAGGAAAGCTGCTGAGCAAAGGCCTTGAATTGCGATAACAACAGTGTTCAGACCACATCACACCAAACATTCCCAGCTCCACTCGGTTAGGTGCACGTTGGAGACGACGACAAATCTCGTCGTAATCATGTGGTTTAAGACCTTCATGACGTAAAGCCGCAGCCACGTCATAGTCAACTCTCAAATCGGGGCCCTGACACACGAGATCTAACTCATCTCTTCCCAGTTTTGCTTATAAAGCTCAAACCCAAGGATCATCCTGACCATCGCCTCTACCGTCCGGACGGCCACGGCGACGTAACTCTTCAGTTGATTGGGAAAAATTGTCAGTCTGTTGATCATCCCAACCTTCTAAGGGATCCATTTCAGCCATATCAGAAGACTTCCAAGAACGCTCAACTGGTTCATCCCAGGGAGGATCCTCCAACCAGCCTTCCAAACGATCACTGGCCCGGTCACCCATCTTGTGAAGTTGATCGCGCCAATGACGGGAACGCTTAATTAAACCCTGACGAACACTGGAATGAACCAAGGGAAGATCATCTAAACCACGCAAAGCAGTAGCAACCATTCCTGGTTGCTGATCAACAATCCGATCAGTGGTTAATCGCCATCGACTACTGCCTGGAAGCCGAGGATCACTGCGAGAGACCAAATAATGAAGGATTTTCCCTGTTGTGGGAATAAAAACAAAATCAGCCACCAAACCGAGGCGGTGCCCATCGCGATCCAACAAATCAGCATCTAACAAAGTCGGAAGACGCTCAAGCGTGATCTGATCAGAAACAGCCGGTTGCCCTTTAACAAAAACCTCTTGCTCATTAATCCCACGCGACTGATCCAAACGCCAAACATCCCTCGACACTCGAAGTGCTGATGGACGACTAACCCAACCAAGTAAACGATGAACAGGAGGATGCATCCAAGGCATTACACCAGGGCCGTGATCCAACCCCTGATCACAACGTACACGATGATGCAACAAATCACTCAATAAAATCTGATCAGGAAGATTCAAAGTTCAAGAACGAATTTGTACTGGCATCACCAAATATGTAAAACCAATATCATCATCCTTTGGCGAAATAATTGCAGGTGTAGTTGGAGCATTACAGCGCAGTACAATACGGTCACTATCCATCACCTTCAAACCATCTAGTACATAACGAACATTAAAAGCAATCTGAACAGCGTCCCCAGTAAATTCAGCCGATAGCGATTCAGAACCACTGCCTACATCCTGAGCATCAGCACTAATTTCTAGAAGCTCAGAAGTATTGTCACCACTAACCTTTACAACATTGTTATGTTGATCAGCTAATACAGCTATTCGTTCTAAAGCTGCAATAAAAGCACGCCGATCAACATCGAAACTCCGAGCAAATCCATCAGGAATTAACTGACGATAGTTAGGATAGGTACCGTCTAATGTTCGACTAGTTACGACTTGATCAGCAGCTAAAAACACCACCTGACCTTTTTCACAAAACAAACTCACTTGATCATCACCACGCCATCCAGCGATCAAACGCTCTACTTCGCGCAGAGAGCGAGAAGGAAGCGTTACGGAAAAATTCTCACCTTCATCATCCATCTCAGATGAGACCGTAGTCTCAACAGCTAAGGCATCTGCCAAGCTTAAAACGGCAAGGCGGTGACCATCAGTTGCCGCTGCTTCCATCGCTTTACCATCAAAATGCAGATGAACTCCTGTTAGTAACTGTTTGGCTTCATCTGAACTGCTAGCAAAAAGAGTTCCTCGAAGAGCTTTCAAAAGAGCCATCGCATTAACCTTGACAGCCTTACCACTTTCAACAAGAGGTAATTCAGGAAAATCATCAGCAGACATCCCACGCATCTGATAACTCCCGCTTGAACTTTTGAGTTCAACCTGTTCACCAGCCTCATCAGTGGCCAAAGTGATAGGTGAATCACTTGAAAGCCTTGAAACAATTTCCCCTAATAGGCGCGCAGGCAAAGTAATCGCGCCACTCGATTCCACCGAGGCAGTCAATACCGTTTGAATACCAAGGCTCAGGTCAAAACCCGTGAGGCTGAGACGATCGGTGCCAGCATCAGCAGTGAGAAGAACGTTGGCTAGCACTGGATGAGTGGGTCGTGAAGCCACGGCTCTGCTAACGAGCTGTAGTGCTGTATTGAGTTCAGCCTGTGAACAAACCAGTTTCATTGAATCAATGTCACGACTAGAACAAAAACGCTGAAGAGGTCTCCCAGAATTTCACAAGCCAGCAAGAAGTGCAATGGCAGATCATTCTCATTGATAACCTCCCGTCTTTATTAATTAAATTATTAAAAGAAATTAAAAGAACCGTAGTAGTAGGGCTTGAGGAAATCGTGGAAAATTGTACAAATCCTTTATGGTGACTGGGCTCTAATGGTTATAGACTTGTGGAAAGGATAGTTGGACATGTGGAGAGATGGCGTTCTTTCCACATTTTAATCAACTGGGGAAAAGGCTGAGGTTTTTAAATGGTTGGGTTTTGCGGCCTTTTCCCCAATTTCAATAATAATTTGAGCATGATTTCCACAGTCAGATTTTAGATGGTCTATTCGAGATGCTGGTGTTTGCTTGATCCTTAAAAACCCATGACATGAGCAACAGTGGTTAGATCTGGATTTACATCTGTATGAAATGTTGCATCGTTGTTATTGATGGCACAATCTGGATCTTTTAAACCGTTGCCAGTCAGGACACATACAACTGTTGCCCCTGAAGGGACTTCAGACGCACGTTTTAATAATCCTGCTACAGAAGCAGCACTTGCAGGTTCACAGAAAATGCCTTCCTCGCGACCAAGCAATTTGTAAGCTTCTAGAATTTTTTCATCTGAAACATCAAGAAAGGCTCCATTGCTGCTTGACTTTGCGGCAATGGCCTTTTCTTTGTTGACTGGGTTGCCTATTCTAATTGCCGTTGCAATTGTATTTGGATTGTTTACGGTCTTGTTGAAAACTAATGGAGCAGAACCACTTGCTTGGAATCCCATCATTTGTGGTAGAAGTTGACATTTTCCGGCTTGTTTGTATTCTTGAAAACCCATCCAATAAGCAGTGATGTTACCTGCATTACCCATTGGGATGCACAGCCATTCTGGCGCTTCTCCGAGAGCATCAACAATTTCAAAGGCTGCAGTTTTTTGACCTTGAAGCCGGTAGGGGTTAACGGAATTCACCAGAGTTACTGGGTATTTCAAGGCCATTTCTTGAACAATGTCGAGAGCACGATCAAAATTGCCTCGAATTGCTAGTACTTCAGCGCCATAAACTAAAGCTTGAGCTAACTTTCCTTGCGCTACATAACCGTCTGGAATTAATACAAAAGCCCGCATACCAGCGCGTCTTGCATATGCAGCAGCAGCAGCAGATGTGTTGCCTGTACTGGCACATATGACTCCTTCACAATTAGCTTCTTTGGCCTTGCTGATCGCCATCGTCATGCCTCTGTCCTTAAAGGACCCTGTGGGGTTGAGGCCGTCGTATTTCACGTAGACCTTGACTCCCCTGCCAATCTGTTCAGCTATGGAGCTGACAGGGATCAATGGCGTCGCTCCTTCTTTGAGGGTCACGACAGGTGTGGTATCGCTTACCGGTAACCAGGATCTATACGCTTCTATTAGGCCAGGCCAATCCTGCATCACAGGGGTTGTGGAGATAGCTTGAGGGAGGTTTTGGCTGAGGGACACCAATAGAGAGCAAGAGAGCAGTGTTTAGTTGGAATCTAAGCCTTAAGGCTTAGATTCCTTAAGGCCGTCTAGTGGCGAATCGGAAAAGAATTTCACTAGACCAGCGATTGACTCAGCTTTTTGCATGATTCCAAACAGAGCCGGTAGGTTTACTGTCATTGTTTCGTTGGGATAGGCTTTTAGAAAGTGGATGGCATTAAGACCGCCCTTCCCTATTTGCATGCCATTGATGACTCCAGCTCTGAATGCTGGAACGCTTACCGAAGGGTTTGGCACGTTGAGAGGGTAGATGATTTTGGATATGCGGTTGATGATTACGTTGCCAATGCGGGTGGTCATTAATCGACTGGTAAGCCCTATAGGAAGTTCTAGCTTTTTATTGAGGAGCTTGGAAACAGTTTCTGGGTTTTGTCGACTGAATTTCAGGGCATCTTTTAACAGGCCTCTGGCTTTTCCTGTTTTTGCTAGATATTCCAAATCTGACACTGAGATTGAGCGGCGGAAGGCACCACTGACTAAGGCCACTTCTTTGGCTGCTTCTGCTTTCGGCATCGTTGAAAACAGACTTAATCCCAAACTTAGGCAGAGAGCCATCAGAGATCGATAAGAATGTTTTTTGGATTGATTCATTAGTGAACCCTTTAGTCACAGAATTTAGGGTGAAACTCCTGCTGCTACCTTGACAAGACGGACAACACCACGTTCGGCGAGACCTTGCGCAACTTTTATACCCATTTTGTGGGTATCAGGTTCGCGGATCAGTCTTGGTAGGCGGCTGAGGACTAGTTCAGGAGTGAAGCCTGGCAGGTTTTGCAAGATAACGATCAGTTGCCGAATTGGCTCTAAATCAAGCAGTGACTCATCGTCAGAATTTTCAGACTTCGAACCAATGGCTATAAGTGGAGGTTGCAAGGATCGCGGTAGGTTACGACCCAGACGTTGAAATGTTTGCCAGCCAAAGGCGTCAAGGCGGTTGATTAGTGCTTCAACAAGTTGTTCTCTCAAGAGACCACCGTTGATTGAGAAGAGGAAATCGATGACCTGATCAATTAAGCTGTCTAAGTCGAGCTGGGCTTGGCTTGCAGCACTTGCTACAAGGTTTTCTAGTCGAGTCCAGCGGAAGATTTCTCCGTCAAATAGCATTTCTTTGAGGCTTTGGCGTAATTGAGGGTCGGGATCTTCCATGAGTCGCCGAGCGAAGTAAGGATAAGCGGCACCAAGAATTTTGAATTCTGAATCTACGCTTAATGCGATGCCTTCAAGGGTTATCAGTGAACGAATAATTAATGCGTAGTATGGAGGTACCTTGAAAGGGAACTTGTACATTACGCCAGAGAGGTCATCAGTTACGCTTTTGAAATCAAGGCGACTTACACCCATCTCTAGAGCTTGGCTGAAGACACTTTCAAACGCAGGTACAATTGGTTCTAGATTGACATCTTCTGCTAGAAAACCGAGTTTTACAAAGTCTCGTGAAAGGTTGTTGAAATTACGGTTTACCAGATGTACTACTGCTTCAATTAAGCCTGTACGTGATTCTCGGCTCACCTCACTCATCATTCCGAAATCGAGGTAGCAGAGCCGCCCATCGGCCATAGCTAGAAGGTTGCCAGGATGTGGATCAGCGTGGAAAAACCCGTGTTCCAACAACTGTTGCAAGCTGCAGTTAACTCCGACTTCAACCATATTATTGGGATCGATTCCTAGCTCTCTCACTGCCTTTAGATTAGTGAGTTTTACTCCATCAATCCATTCCATTGTAAGTACTCTACGGCTAGTAGCTTGTCGATAGATTATTGGTACAGCGATGCGTTGATTATGGCTGTGAAGCGTGCGGAAACGCTCTGCATTGGCAGCTTCATTAAGGTAATCCATCTCTTCAAATACTCTTCGGCCTAGTTCATCAATCAGCGCCACAAGATCACTACGTATCAACCTCACATTGCTTTTGAGCCATGCGGCAATGTTCCGTACGATGTAGAGATCAAGGGTGATTTGTTCACGAAGTCCTGGTCGTTGTACCTTCACGGCCACCTGTTGACCTCCTTTGAGTACGCCTCGGTGGACCTGTCCTAGAGAGGCGGCAGAGATGGGTTCTTTGTCGAGTTGTTCGTAGATCTCTTCGATTGGTGTTTCAAGATCTTCTTCTATGCAGGCCATAGCCATGACACTGTCGAAGCCTGGCAATTGGTCTTGTAGTTGTGAAAGTTCTTCCAGTAGAACTGGTGGTACTAGGTCTGGTCGACTGGAAAGAGCTTGTCCAGCCTTAATGAAAGCAGGGCCAAGCTCTACTAAGAGTTCCGCGAATTCTCGTGCTCGGGAACGAGCACGATTTGCATCGTTCAGTAAGCCAAAAACTTTGTCCCCTGCTAAGCCAATCAGGAAGAGACCAATTGGTAGAAGTGTTTGCCAGAGTCGGCGCAAAAGGCGCTGTGGATGGCCGGCATAAATTCTGGTAATTGCAGCAGGGTCGTATTCAAGTAGGCCTGCCGCCTCGATGAAATCCCCGAGTTCTGTTTCCATCCTGAGTGGGGTCTTGATCATTCACCCCTTCTAAACGAACCGTGCTGCCGCTACGGTCGGAATCATCACAGGGCTGGACGTGCTCACCGGTCTGCTGCTGCAGAACATAGCTCTGATCGAGAGTCTTGAACTGGAGTTCAGCTCCGGCTTTACGGTGCTCACCGGCGAGACCGGCGCAGGCAAGTCGATTCTTCTCGATGCCCTCGATGCGGTGCTGGGTGGAGCGCAGGGGGCCAGCGGCGTTCGTTTGCTACGCGCTGGTTCTGATCGAGCCAGGATCGAAGCTGCGTTTCAACTCAGCCCTGTGCTTGAACAGTGGTTGATCCAGGCGGAGTTTGACCCTGAAGAGGAGCTCTTGATCAGCCGTGAATGGAAACGGCAGGAGGGTGATCGCTTCTCCAGTCGCTGCCGGCTGAACGGCAGCACGGTGAATCGTCAGCAGTTGCTTGAGCTCAGACCGCTGCTGATTGATCTCACTGTTCAGGGCCAGATCCAGCTGTTGTCGCGTGCGGGGCAGCAACGGTTATGGCTGGACCGTCTCGGTGGTTCTTCGCTGGCAGAGGTCAAGGCACAGGTGGCTGATGCCTGGACGGACTGGCGCGTTGCTGCAGATGCCCTGATGGCTCTCGAGCAGGAACAGCAGCGTTTCGAACAGGAGCGGGCTGAACAGGAGCAGCAGTTGGAGCAGCTTCAAGCTGCTGATCTCGAGGATCCAGACGAGCAGCAGCGGCTGGAGCAGGATCAGGATCGCCTCGTTCATGGCGTGAGGCTTCTCGAGGGTCTGGCCTTGTTGTTTGGGCGTCTCCGCGATGGTGCGGATCAGGTGCCCTCTCTGCAGGATCACTTCTCGGCGTCCATCCAGGAGCTGCAGGCCATGGCCCAGTTGGATGGTTCCCTGGAGCCGCTGCGGGATCAGGCTCTGGATCTCGGGGCCGGTGTTGACGCCTTGCTGCGCTCCCTCGATCAATACGGTCTGGCGCTCGAGAGCGATCCAGATCATCTGGAGCGGATCCAAGACCGCCTGTCGGTACTAAAACGCCTGCAGCGCCGCTATGGCCTTGATCTGGCCGGTTTGATTCTGCGTCGCGATGACCTGCTTCACCGTCTGGGTGCTGAAGGATTCGCGGCTGATCTCGCCCGCCTGCATCAGGACGAGAACGACCGACGCCAGAGCCGTGATCAAGCCAATGCGGCGTTGCATCGCGAGCGTTCCAATGCAGCGGAGGCTCTGGAGGCGTCGTTGCTTGAGCTGTTGCCACCTATGGGCCTGGCCAACATGCGTTTCAAGGTGGATCTCACTCCCTGTGATCCCGCTGACCATGGTGCGGATGCTGTGCAATTCCTGTTTTCCGCCAATCCCGGCCAACCGATGGCACCGTTGACGGAGGTGGCGTCCGGTGGTGAGATGTCCCGTTTTCTGCTGGCGCTCAAGACCACTCTTGCCGCGGTGGATGGGTCCAGCACGCTGTTGTTTGACGAGATTGATGCCGGCGTCAGTGGACGCGTTAGTGGAGCGATGGCGGATCTTCTTCAGACCCTGGCGCGTCAACGCCAGGTGTTTTGCGTCACCCACCAGCCGCTCGTGGCGGCCGTGGCCGATCACCATTTCCGGGTAAGTAAGCATGTGGAGGACGGCGTGACCCATTCGCGAGTGTCCCGACTGCGGGACACTCAGGAACGCCGCGAGGAGCTAGCTGACCTCGCTGGTGGTAATCAGGCTGATGCCTATGCAGCGAGCCTGCTGGACCAGCGCACAGCTTGAAGGCTTCGGTTCTTCCTAAGCTCTTGAGCTTTCCAACGGGTCCTGATGGCGCGAGCTGCTGCCAAGATCGCTGATTCAGCTGGCTCGCTGGCGACTCAGGACGACGTGATTCGCGTGAGGGGTGCCAGGCAGCACAACCTCAATAACGTCGACGTCACCATCCCCCGCAACAAGCTGGTGGTGTTCACCGGAGTCAGTGGCAGCGGCAAGAGTTCGCTGGCCTTCGACACGATCTTTGCGGAGGGACAACGCCGCTATGTCGAAAGTCTGTCGGCCTATGCCAGGCAGTTCTTGGGGCAGGTGGACAAGCCCGATGTCGATGCGATCGAGGGTCTCTCGCCGGCGATCTCGATTGACCAGAAATCCACCAGTCACAACCCGCGGTCGACGGTGGGCACCGTCACGGAGATTCAGGACTACCTCCGTTTGCTGTTCGGTCGCGCTGGCGAACCCCACTGCCCCAAATGTGGCCGCTCGATTAAGCCGCAGAGCATCGACGAGATGGTCGATCAGATCCTTCTTTTGCCGGAGGGGACCCGCTATCAGTTGTTGGCGCCGGTGGTGCGCGGCAAGAAGGGCACCCACACCAAGCTGATCAGTGGCCTGGCAGCAGAGGGTTTCGCCCGGGTGCGCATCAACGGTGAGGTGCGCGAGCTGGCCGACAACATTGAGCTGGACAAGAACCACAGCCACAACATCGAAGTGGTTGTCGATCGTCTTGTTGCCCGTGAGGGGATCCAGGAACGGCTGACCGATTCCCTCCGCACGGCCCTCAAACGCGGCGATGGTTTGGCGCTGGTGGAGGTGGTGCCCAAGAAGGGTGAGGAACTTTCCGACGGTGTTGAGCGGGAGCGTCTCTATTCCGAGAACTTCGCCTGCCCGGTGCACGGCGCTGTGATGGAGGAACTGTCGCCACGGCTGTTTTCCTTCAACAGCCCCTATGGCGCCTGTGAGGCTTGCCATGGTATTGGCCATCTGCGCAAATTCACCGTGGACCGGGTGATTCCGGATCCATCCCAGCCGGTGTACGCCGCTGTTGCTCCCTGGGCGGAAAAAGACAACAGCTATTACTTCTCTCTGCTCTATTCAGTGGGTGAAGCCTTTGGCTTTGAGATCAAGACCCCATGGAATGAGCTCACGGACGAACAGTGGGATGTGTTGCTCAATGGAAGCCGCGAACCGATTCTGATTCAGGCCGATAGCCGGTATCGCAAGGGCAAAGGGGGGTACACCCGCCCGTTTGAGGGCATTCTTCCAATCCTTGAGCGGCAGCTCCGTGATGTCAGCGGAGAAGCCCAGCGCCAGAAGTTGGAGAAGTACCTCGAGCTGGTTCCTTGTGAAGCCTGTGGCGGTCAGCGGCTCCGACCCGAAGCCCTGGCGGTGAAGGTGGGTCCTTATCGGATTACTGAACTCACTTCTATCAGCGTGGCGCTGACTCTTGAACGCATCGAAAAGCTGATGGGCATTGGAGCAGCTAATGGATCTGAGCCTTTGCTCAATTCACGTCAGATCCAGATCGGTGATTTGGTCTTGCGTGAGATTCATATGCGTCTTCGCTTTCTTCTTGATGTTGGGCTCGAATATCTCAGTTTGGATCGACCCGCGATGACCTTATCTGGCGGTGAGGCTCAGAGGATTCGTTTGGCGACACAGATCGGTGCTGGTCTTACGGGTGTGCTTTATGTGCTTGATGAACCAAGCATTGGTTTGCATCAGCGGGACAATGATCGTCTGTTAGCCACGCTCAGACGTTTAAGGGATCTGGGTAACACTTTATTGGTGGTAGAACACGATGAGGACACCATTCGTGCCGCTGACCATCTTGTCGATATTGGTCCAGGGGCAGGGGTGCATGGGGGTCATATTGTTGTTGAAGGATCTTTGGATCATCTGTTGATGGCTGAAGAATCTTTGACAGGTGCATATCTCAGTGGCCGCCGCTCTATTCCTACACCTAGAGAGAGGAGAGAAGGAAGCAGTCGCAGGCTTCGTTTGATTGATTGTGATCGCAATAATCTTAAAAATCTCACCGTAGATTTTCCTTTAGGGCGCCTTGTTGCGGTCACAGGAGTCAGTGGTAGTGGTAAGAGCACTTTGGTGAATGAGTTACTTCATCCTGCCTTAGATCACAGTTTGGGTTTGAAGGTGCCTTTCCCTCAAGGCTTGGGCGAGTTGCGAGGTGTCAATGCGATCGACAAGGTGATCGTGATTGACCAGTCTCCAATCGGCCGTACACCGCGCTCTAATCCAGCCACCTACACCGGTGCGTTTGATCCGATTCGTCAGGTATTTGCTACTTCCGTTGAGGCAAAGGCTCGTGGTTATCAGGTTGGTCAGTTTAGTTTCAATGTGAAAGGTGGTCGCTGTGAGGCTTGTCGTGGTCAAGGGGTGAATGTGATTGAAATGAACTTTTTGCCAGATGTTTATGTTCAGTGCGATGTCTGCAAAGGTGCTCGATTTAATCGGGAGACCTTACAGGTCACTTACAAGGGCCACACCATTGCAGATGTTTTGCAGATGACGGTTGAGCAGGCTGCAGAGGTTTTTTCTGCTATTCCCCAGGCGGCTGATCGATTGCGCACGTTGGTTGATGTGGGACTGGGATATGTGAAGTTAGGTCAGCCTGCGCCCACGCTTTCAGGTGGTGAAGCTCAACGTGTGAAGCTTGCTACCGAGCTCTCAAAGCGCGCTACTGGCAAAACCCTTTATTTGATTGATGAACCAACCACTGGCCTCAGTTTTTACGACGTTCATAAGTTGATGGATGTTATGCAGCGTCTTGTTGATAAAGGCAATTCAATTATCGTGATAGAACACAACTTGGATGTAATTCGTTGTTCTGATTGGATTATTGATCTTGGCCCTGAAGGAGGAGATTGTGGTGGCGATCTTCTGGTCACGGGGACTCCAGAACAGGTTGCATCCCATCCCACTAGCCATACGGGGCATTATCTCAAGAAGGTGTTAGCGAAGCATCCTCCTGAGACTGTGTCTGTTGCAGCTTGATGATGTTTTTTCGTTCCCGTCTTTGGCTGTTTGCAATCAGTTTTGGAGCGGGGCTTGGACTTGTTCCAAGCTCTGCTCCTGCACTTGAACGCTTGGTGTTTGATCTGCCTGTACTGGAAAGTCAGATTGATTTTGAGCTTGGCGCTGCTCAGAGCGCAGGCGATCTAATTGATGCCAATCCCGATTTTGTGGAGTTGGATCGGGCTACGGATGGTGCTTTTGTGCGACTTCTCAATCAGGTCTTTAACGCTCCCCTGCCAGCGCAGATTGAGAAGGTGATTGAGAAGTCTGTCGGGCAGCCTCTTTTGGAGCAGGCTCTGATCGTAGTAACCAAGTTGGTTCAAGTTGAGGGGTTGCCCCAAGACACCAGTGGAAGGATGTTGCTTGAGGCGCTTTCGCGTGCTTACAAGAGTGGTCAGCCAACTGTGCTTGGTTTGTTGCGACAAATCCCTGGTCAATCTGCATCCATCAACTTGTCGAAATTGGCCAGCTATGTCTCACGGCTTCAACGTAATCAGCTAGCAGCAAATTTGCTTGTGGAGAAAGAGGCTCCTGTTCAGATTAAAACTGGATTACGCATGCCGCTTACCGGGTTGTGGTTAAGTCAGCAAGTTGATTTTCAGGCTTCCCATCGCTCGAAACCGATACGGGTGGTGGTGATACAACCGAAGTCTCGTGCAAATGGTCGCTTGGTGGTCATTTCACATGGGCTTTGGGAGTCTCCGAGAGATCTTCAGGGTTGGGCTGAATATCTTTCTGCTAACGGTTATACGGTGTTGCTCCCGGAGCATCAGGGCAGTGATGCTGATCAGCAGAAGGCGATGTTGGCGGGTGATCAACCTCCGCCGGGACCTCAAGAGTTGCGTCTTCGTGCGATGGATGTGACTGCGATGCTCTCTGCTGTGGAGTCAGGTGGTTTGTTGTCAAGACTTTCCCTCAATACAGATGAGGTTGCTGTTGTTGGTCATTCATGGGGGGCGACTACGGTGATTCAATTGGCTGGGGCACGCTCAACGGATGTGAAGCTCTCTGCTCGTTGTCATAACCAGGATGACCCTGAGCGCAATATCAGCTGGATACTGCAGTGCAGTTGGCTTTCCAAAATGAATGAGTCTTCTGTTGAAGACTCACGGGTCAAGGCAGTTGTGGCAGTGAGTCCGCCGTTACGTCTTCTATTTGATCCAAGTAGAACTTCAGGTTTGACAGCCAAGGTTTTGTTGGTTAGTGGCACTCGTGATTGGGTCGTGCCTCCGGTGCCTGAGGCTCTGATGCCCATGCGTGATAGTGGTGCTTTGGAGTTTGGCCATCGCTTGGTGCTTGCCCAAGATGGTGGTCACTTCAACTTGATGGCACCTGCAAATCAGCTTCAGCCGGCCACTTTGGCCCCCCTCATTCTTGCTTGGATTAATGAACAGCTTGCAAATCCTGGTGTTGTCACCTTTAGTGGCGGTGGTTGGGGTGATGCCGTGCATCCTTTAGTGGATGTGACTGATGCGGCTCTGAACCTGTATCACTGAGGCTTTTTGGCCTGGCTTGTTGCGAGCAAGAGGCTTCATTATTCTGTCTTTGGGGTTTGTATTTCTCAACGATTCGTTCTAGGATTTTTGTGTTTAAAAGAGAAAACACATAGAGGGAATATATTGTTGTCGTTTCTAGTGAGCTGGGAGGTTTGGTTCTCATCCTTTCTTTAGGTTTATGAGGATGGAAGTTCTTTGATTATTTCTTGATGGCCATCCGCCTCTGGATGGGTTCGTTGATTGCCTTGGAGGCATCAGATGGGTTTGAGATTGCTTCATCTGCATCTTCATGGACTGTTTCGATCTCACGACTTGGAATTGGGTCGCGATGCTGATACAGGAGGCCAGGCTCTTTATGTGCTCGAGCTTGTCAGGGGCCTGGCTGCGCGTTCGGAAATTGAGCAGGTTGAGGTGGTTACCCGCTTAATTCATGATCGTCGTGTTTCTACTGACTATGCCAATCCCATTGAGGATATTGCTCCTGGGGCCAAGATCATCAGGCTGCCTTTTGGACCAAGACGATATTTGCGCAAGGAGTTGTTTTGGCCCTATTTGGATGATTTAGCGGATCAGACCGTTAGCCATCTCCAGCAGCAAGAACATCTTCCTGATTGGATTCATGCTCATTACGCCGATGCAGGCTATGTGGGAGCCCTTGTGAGTCGCAGGCTGGGTGTTCCCTTGGTGTTTACAGGTCATTCCTTGGGCAGGGAAAAGTTGCGACGTCTGTTGGGAGTTGGTGGAGATCATGAACAGATCGAGCAAACATATGCCATTGGTCAACGCATTGATGCTGAAGAGTTGACTCTTGCTCATTGCAGTTTGGTGATTACGAGTACTCGCCAGGAAATTGATCATCAATACGCTCGCTATGGGCGTTTTGTTCCGGAGCAAGCGGAGGTGGTGCCTCCCGGCGTTGATTCCATTCGCTTCCATCCACTCCAATCTTCTAGTGAAACGGATGTTGTTGATGGATTGCTCGCGCCCTTTTTGAGGAAACCTTCTTTACCTCCTCTTTTGGCCATTTCCAGAGCTGTGCGTCGTAAGAATATTCCTTTTTTGGTGGAGGCTTACGGCCGCTCGCCTGTGTTGCGTCAAAGGCATAATCTTGTGCTTGTACTCGGCTGTCGGGATGATCCTCGTCAGTTGGAGAAGCAACAGCGGGAGGTGTTCCAGCAGGTTTTTGATCTCGTGGATCGTTACGATCTTTATGGCCGAGTGGCTTATCCCAAACAGCACCGTCGTGATCAGATCCCAGCGATTTACCGATGGGCAGCCTTGCATCGTGGTTTGTTTGTGAATCCAGCGCTTACCGAGCCCTTTGGGCTCACTTTGCTTGAAGCGGCGGCCTGTGGTTTGCCGATGGTGGCGACTGATGACGGTGGTCCGCGCGACATCCTTGCTCGTTGTGACAACGGCTTGTTGGTTGACGTTACTGATCTGGAGGCACTTCAGGATGTAATGGAGCAGGCTGGTTCAGACGCAGATCAGTGGCGTCTTTGGAGTGATAACGGGATTGAGGCGGTCAGTCGGCATTTCAGTTGGGATGCTCATGTTTGCCATTACTTGGCATTGATGAAGCAACGTCTTGAATTGTCTCAGCCACGAATCTGGGCCACAGATAAAGAGTGTCTGGGCAGTCCACTGGGGCAGAGTTTGTTGTTGCTTGATCTTGATAGTTCTTTAGAAGAACCCGAGGCAGAGGGTTTGGCTTCGCTGCGGGAGGGATTGGAATCCATTGGCTCTGGCGATGCGCATGGTCTGGGAGTATTGACGGGTCGTTCTGTGCAGGCTGCAAAAAAGCGTTATGCAGAGCTGAATCTTCCTTCTCCTCGGGTTTGGATTAGTCGCGCGGGTACTGAAATCCATTACGGATTGGAGGATCAGTCGGATCGCTTTTGGCAGGCTCATATCGACGTTGATTGGCGGCGACAGGCAGTGGTATCTGCTTTAGCTGATCTCAAGGACCATTTGACCCTTCAGGACGATCAGGAGCAGGGTCCTCACAAGGTGAGTTATCTATTGAAAGAGCATGGTGAGGCGATTTTGCCACTCGTCCGTCAGCGTTTAAGGCAAAGGGGTCAGGCGGCACGTCCTCATTTGCGTTGTCATTGGTTTTTGGATGTGGTGCCTTTGCGGGCTTCCCGAAGCGAAGCCATTCGCTATCTCTCTCTTCGTTGGGGATTACCTCTTGAGCAGATTTTGGTTGTTGCCAGTCAACAAGGTGATGCTGAATTGGTAAGGGGATTGACTGCTTCAGTAGTCCTTGCAGAGCATGATCCTTGCCTGGAGGGTTTGCGTCATCAGCAACGAGTGTTTTTTGCTAACAACCCGCATTTGTTTGGACTTTTAGATGGCTTAAATCACTATCGGTTTTTCTTAAAGTCTTAACTGACACCCTTGCCCTTTATTACCTGGATGGATGCGGCGGCTCGATCAGCTTTAGAGCGAACTGCTTCCATAGACTTGCCTTTGGCTAAAGCAACCCCCATGCGACGCCCTGGTCGAGCATTGGGTTTGCCGAACAGCAATATCTGGGTGTCAATTTCTGAGAGGGCTTTCTCCACTCCTTTGTAGGAAATGGATGAGAGATTGTCTTTTGCCAGGATTACCCTGCTTGCTGCTGCATCTGCAGTTTGAATAGTAGGAATAGGTAATTTCAGCACTGCGCGCAGGTGTAGTTCGAATTCACTAAGGTTTTGGCTGATAAGGGTGACAAGTCCGGTGTCATGTGGCCTTGGTGATAGTTCCGAGAAAATCACTTCATTGCCACATAGAAAGAACTCCACCCCGAACAATCCCACACCACCAAGATTTTTGGTAATAGTCAGAGCCATTGATTGGGCTTGCTTGAGTTGTTCAGTAGAGAGTTCTGCTGGTTGCCAGCTGCATTGATAATCTCCTCCAATTTGTTCATGCCCGATTGGTTCGCAGAAGAGGGTGGAGCCATCCTCTTGGCGAATTGTGAGCAAGGTAATTTCTAGATCAAAGTGAAGGAACTCTTCCACGATGACTCGCGGTGAGTTACCCCGGGACCCTGCCATAGCGGCTTGCCAGGCTTGCCGAAGGCCTTCAGGATTGCTAACCACACTTTGGCCTTTGCCGGAGGAGCTCATGACTGGTTTGACCACCACTGGCCAGCCCAGGGGCTCAGCTGCATGTTTGAGTTCTTCGGCATTGCCGGCATAAGCAAATTTTGGGGTCAGTAGAGCCAATTCAGCGCTGGCGAGATCTCTGATTCGATCGCGATTCATCGTTACGGCTGTGGCTCGGGCCGTAGGGATCACTGTGATTCCTTCGTTTTCAAGCTCTGCCAGTGCATTGACTGCCAATGCTTCGATCTCTGGAATGACTACATCCGGTTGGTGATGCCTGATGATGGCTGTGAGGGCTTCTGAATTGTTCATGTCCAGAACCTCTGCTTGGTCTGCTACTTGCATGGCCGGGGCCCCGGAGTATCGATCACAGGCGATGACATGGCAGCCCAACCGTTGAGCGGCGATTGTTATTTCTTTGCCGAGTTCTCCGCTGCCAAGTAACAGCAAGGTTTTTGGTAAGACAGTCATCATGAAGGTGTTGATGATGAGTTGATCTTCGCGCTCGGCTGGTTAGGGGAATTGCCTTAAAAGTGGTATTTGAGATCCCTTTACACTTTGAGATCAGGGATCAGCGTGAGCTGTCGAAAGGCTGGTTCTTCGCTGATGAACCCCCAGGCTTCGAATACATCGGGATCAGGATGAGTGATGCGTTGTTTTTTCATGTTCTGTTCCAGCCGAAAGCCTTCTCGGGCCATGCGTCGCATCAGACTTGCAGCCTCTTCGAAACGGTAAGCCATGGCTTCAAGGCTTGCGCAGTCGCTTGTGAGACCAGCCTCTTTCCAAGTGAAGTAACTCATTTTTTAATACAACAGATTGATGGTGATGACGACTGGGTGTTTGAAGCTTCGAGATTACGTAGACCACATTTGCTATTGGGCTGGTATGGATTTTTCTCGTTGGCAGTTGCTCTGTGTGAAAAGTTCAACCATTTTCGTCGGACAAAACTGCCCGACGGAGAGAGGCTGTCCTCAATAAGTACGGCACAATTGAGAATTTCTGGCTTTTGCTCCCATTGGCTTTGTTTGCACCAGCAAAACGCTCATTTTGCTTGATAAGACTTGGATTTAGTGAGTCAAGGATGCTGCTCCGTGAAGTGCCTTCGGGGGGGTGTGCTTGATAAGTCTCAAAGGAAGCAAGGCCAATGTGTAAACAAAGAACGGGATGTAGAACTTTGGATCTTCACGTGTGTGTCCAACGTAGGTGAGCAGAAAGACGGTCCAAAGCCAGTGGATGCCAATCAAATGAAGTCTCTTTCAATGTTTCATACCCATCCATTGCTGAGCTCGATCAGTGGAAGTTAAGGCCATCAGGAAAATAAACAGATAACCAATACCACCGAAAATCCACTTACCCATCGGTTGATCTTCGAGGAAAGGTTTTGGGAAGTTCAAAGAGATCAATACAATTAGGATGAGGTGAATGAAGTGCGAGGCTGCAAAGCTCAGTCCGATGTAGCGCCTGTTGTGAAGAGTCTAGGTTGTAAAAGGTGTTTTCCAGAGTGAATAGACACTCGATGCGGTAAAGGCAATGGAGAAGAGAAATAGAGAGCTTCTACCGGTGTAATCAATGCATGAAATGATCGTTTCGGCATTCCATCCGCTCAAAACGAAAAAGATGGTAAGCATCAGAAGGATCATGCCAGCGACCCAAGTAGTGATATTCCAGCCCTGTAGTTTCATGACCTTCATTTCGGTATTGATATTCTGGAACTGATACGAGTTGCTTGCAAGAAGTGAGTTTAAAAGTGCATCTTTATTTCATATAGAGGTAGGGATTCTGCCAAACGTCTACCCTCTTGAAGGGCCTGTAAACTTTTGTCAGGCCCGATGAATAGATTAGTAATGATGCATCTCATCAGTCATTTGATGTAAGTATTAGCGTAGTTAGGTAGTAAGGAAAATAAAAAACCATGTAATCCACTTTCGCCTGAGCTTATTTTCTTGGTAGCTTTTGAAGGTTTGATAGTCTTGGCTATTAGCTATTTTGAGTGTTGCTTAAAAGGCCAGTGAGTATTAGGAGCCTAAGGCTTAAAATTCATAAAATAAGTTATCAGACAAAAGTCTTGCCTTAGGAGCCTTCGCAGTGATCGATACCACAAATAAGTCAACTAATCAGCGAGCATATTTTTAATCACGTGAACTACGTATCGTGGACTTCCCTGGCCTTTTACCAGCGCAGTAATACGCGCTTAGGCTTGATAGGGAATTGTCGTGTTCTGCATGTCCGCAACACTCCCCCAGCTGCTAGATCAGGTGTTGCATCAGATCAATGGCGTTGTTTTAGGCAAACCCCAGCAGGTTCGTCTTGCCGTTTCCTGTCTATTAGCACGCGGACATCTATTAATTGAAGATCTTCCTGGAATGGGAAAAACCACCTTGGCGGAAGCCTTGGCTCGCAGTTTTGGCCTGACCTTCAACAGGGTTCATTTCACAAATGATCTTCTACCTGCTGATCTCATCGGCGTATCGATTTACGAAAAAAAAACCGAAACCTTTCAGTTCCATCAGGGGCCGTTGTTTTGCAATGTGCTGCTTGCCGATGAGATCAACCGCGCCAGCCCACGCACTCAGAGTGCCCTCTTGGAAGCCATGTCTTCCAACGTAGTCAGCGTTGATGGCATCAGCCATCCATTACCTCAGCCATTTTTTGTGATCGCAACTCAAAACGGTTTGGATCAAACCGGCACATCGCCACTACCTGAATCACAACTCGACCGCTTTCTGATGCGGCTTTCAATTGGTTTTCCCGATCGAGATGCCGAGCGTAATTTGCTTTTAGGCCATGCCAATCCAGTGGATCAGTTGGAGAACGGCATCGATTGCCGTGGCTTGATCGAAGCCCAGCAGCAATGCAGTGATTTAACAGTGCAAAGCTCACTTGTGGACTATGTACTCGATCTATTAGCAACCAGCAGATACCAAAAGAGTCCTGCCGCGCTCTCACCAAGAGCAGGCCAAGGCCTCATCGCCGCTGCCAGGGGCTGGGCACTACTAGAGCAGCGCAAATACGTCACCCCAGCTGATGTGATTTCCGTGTTTACAGCTATTGCTGAACACCGATTGGATGCTGGTCAACCAAGAGGCCCAGACAGCCTTAGCGAACATTTACTCAAACAGGTGGACGCCATTCGATGATCCAGGGTCTTCGCAAGCGGCTGAAGCAGCGTCTTACCCGTGAAGGAACGCAGCTAACCCTCAGCATGCGCAAGCTCTACATCCTGCCTTCAGCTTTTGGCGGACTCTGGCTGCTTGGTATCGCAGTGCTCTACCTGATTGGCATTAACAGCAACAGCAATGGGCCATTACTTCTGGCCTTTCTCTGCTCCGGCCTGTTCCTGTTAAGCATGTTCCTCACTCAGTTCAACCTTCAAGGACTTGAGCTCTCCATTGCCGCAGTTGATGCTGGCTTTGCAGGTGAACTGGTGCCTTATCCCATCTGTCTTCAAAGCCGCCATGAGAGGTATGGGCTGCGGCTTGTATTCAGCCATCAACCCTTAATGGTGCAACCATTGGTGCCAATAGGTATCTCCTTGGCACAACCATGTTGGCAACCAAGCCGGCGAGGCCTCCAAACGCCTGGGCGACTCAAGATTTTCTCAAGGGCACCACTAGGCCTTTTCGTCTGCTGGAGCTACTGGATGCCAACCCAACAACAACTTATCTATCCCAAGGCTGTTTCAGGTCCGGTCATCGAACAGTGGCGACCATGGCAGCAAGAACATCAAACCACGAGCCATACAAACCATGCCAGCGGCACAGACGACTTCCAGGAACTCAGGTCCCATCGACCGGAAGAAGGTCTCCAACGGGTTGCATGGAAACAACTTGCAGGAGGGCGTGGCTGGCTGACAAAACGCTTCAGCGCCGCAGCCGCAAGTCAACGCGTACTCAAGCTAGATCCGCAGTTGCCCTTCGAGACAGCTCTTGAGCACTTGACGGATCGAGTCATGAAGCTCTGTCAAAGCGATCAGCCCTTTGCCATGGAACTACCAGGGTGCAACCTGCCCCATGGCTGTGGTAGGCAACATCGCGACGCTGCATTGCAAGCCCTGGCTTTGGCATGAGCAATATCCGCCTTGCCATTTATTTGCAAAGCGGATCATTGGCGACGTTATGGCTCCAATTGCTGAGCATGCGTGAAGCCCAGCCGATGGTGTTGATCAGCTTGCCGTTACTCATTTTTCTGAAATTGTGGTCGCCCCCTCTACTTCAACGTCCGGGCTGGCTTCCCAATGGTTTGCTGTTTGGCTTGGGAATGGCCTGGCTAACCCAGACTTCGCTCGGTGCGATGAGCGGTTTGCTGATCAGCTGCGCCAACCTGTTTTGGCTATTAAGCGGTCTCAAGCTGCTGGAAGCTCTCCAGCCAGCGGCGATTCGTCGCACTGGTCTGCTGCTTTTACTAGCCATTGGGATGGCTGGTGTTTTCGCCCAAGGGTTGGGATCCAGTCTGATGCAAGGGATCTCAGCTTTTCTGGCAGTGGGGTCTCTACTGGGCCTGGAGCTTGGTGCCGCAAAAGGCCCCGGACTTCTACAAACTCTGCTGCTTTTGGTGAGCGTCAGCCTGCCGCTGATGGTGGCCTTGTTTTTGCTTGCACCGCGAATTGGGCCCCTATGGCAATTGCAAACTGGTCATCAGACAGGCCTTAGCGATCAACTGGTTCCAGGCTCAATTGCCTCCCTGGTTCAAAACAATTCCACAGCTATGCGCCTGCAGTTCAAAGGCATGGCTCCTCCTCCTCCTGCTCAGCGGTATTGGAGAGTGATGGCGCTGAACGAGTTCGATGGTCGCCGCTGGTCGATCTCCAAGGCAGAACCGAGCCTGGCCTCACCGACACCGCCAACTTCGGAGGCCTTACTACCGCAACAACTGGTGCTGCTAGAAGCCAACAACCTGCATTGGTTGCCATGGAATGGCCGTGGTCTACCCATGCCTTCTGAGATTCGTCGCAGCAACAACGGCGGTCTTTGGCAACCAATGCCAGTGCAAAGCCGCATTGTTTACAGCCTGGTAGCGGCGGGCCCTGATGCGAAAGAGCCCTGGCGCCAACTGCCTTCCAGACCGACTGACAAGTATCTTCCCAACAACAGCAACCCACGTTTAAAAGCTCTAGGCAATCAATGGAGTCAATTGCCCGAACCCGAACAACGTCTGGAGAGAGCCAAGCGCTGGTTTCTCGCTCAAGGCTTCCGCTACACACTCAAGCCTGGTCTTCTTCCTTATCGAGATGCCCTTGATACCTTTCTCTTTGTAAGCCAGAAAGGATTCTGCGAGCATTTTGCTGCTGCTTTTACTGCTTTAATGCGGGCCGCTGATGTCCCCGCCAGGGTTGTGATTGGTTACCAGGGCGGAGAATGGATACAAGATTTAGGCAATGAAAACGGTCACCTTAAGGTGACACAGGCTGATGCACATGCCTGGAGTGAAGTCTGGCTTCCAGAGCGTGGCTGGATCCGTGTAGATCCCACCGGGTGGGTCGTGCCAAGCCGCCTAGAGCAGAATCTTTTCAACAGTCTTGGCGCCGCAGGCAGCAGCGATGATCAACGTCTGCTGGCCAATGCACCTAGCTGGATGCGATGGCTGCAAGGGCATTGGCAAACCCTCGATTTGAACTGGAACTTATGGGTGATGCAATTCGACCAGTCCAAACAGGAAGAACTGCTGCGCAAGCTTTTTGGTGCTCATGCCAGCCGCTGGCAAGGCACACTTTTACTGGCAAGCATTGCCATGTTGCTTGCAGTCGCTCTTGTGGTGCTGGGCTGGCTACAACCAAAAAACAAAAACAAACTTCGCAAGGAACTAGATGACTGCATGCGAAGACTGGGTATCAAACTCAAAGAGGGAGAACCGCTTGAGTCATGCTTGAGGAACAACAGGCTGTCAGCAAATCTCAACCAAAAGCTTGCGCAGCTCGTGATGGCCTATCAGGAACACCGGTTTGCCGAGAACCCCAGCACTCCTCAACGCCAGTTGATCATTCAGTTGCGCACGCTCAGGCGTCTGAAAAAGACAAACTTCATTTCTCAATTCAGAACGCGTGCTAAATCATTAATAAAACCTGGCTGAAGCCAGACTACAAGTCTTAAAACAACAGCTTTCCAACAAATAAGCCATCGATCAAGATAGCAAGAGTGACCGGAAATGATAACGAAATTATCGCTGACTAATGTTATGACATTCTCACGGCTTATTTACTTAAGAGCGAGTAAATAGTTAGGGGTGATAAATTAGGTGGTTCTTATAGTTTTGTTGAGTGATAAGAGGGATAAATATTTTATCCAGAGTTGGTTTCTGGTTGTAAGATTGGATATCAGCTAAATTTTTTATCAGTTGCAGTAATGATCAAGAAGCTTACGTGCTTTTCCAGGCTCTCTGCTATGGGAATAGGCTTCGCGCTCTATTTGCAAATTGTCTTTGAAATTTATTGCGTATAAAGGGTGAGAAACCTTTTCATCTATAGATACGGAATATTTGAGTGGCAGTCCAAGGGGGCGCGGTTTATTATTAATGGAACCTGACGCACAACTTTGGGCCACATGGATTGCTTCGTGGCTTAGCGCTTCATGAAAATCTGGCGTTCCATTGTCAACTAATAATTGTCGAAGTATTATTCGATTGCTTGACGGATTCCATGTTCCTACTGCTTGAACAGAATGTGTTTCTCCGATAAAAATGGGTATCCCAAGTGACCTCAACTTTTTGATAAGTTGAGCAATACCAGTTTTTTCGGCCTCAAAGTTACTGGGGTTCTTGATTCTTTCCTTTAACTCCTCCAACGTAAGGGTTCCTTCATGAAGTCTTTTTTGATATGTATAGCGCTTTGAGCCATCTGCCATTGTTATAACCTTTGGCCTCCATCTTTTATCTGCAGAAGCCAGACGGTTGATCAATGCCGAAACATTGGTGATCTCCTTTAAGTCATGAGGATGATTGGAACCAGGAGTTCTGCTCTTGCTATGAACATTTTTTCGCCTTGCTGACTCATCTGTTTTTCTTGTCGGAAAGTTTGCCGGTTCTTTATTGCAAGAGGAGACAAGCAACGATAAAAAGGTTGCCACAAAAATAAAGCTCTTCATGAATTATTTAAAAAGCTTTCTCCATGGCTTAGCTAGCATCATTAGTTTTGAGAAGTTCTCGTTTAGAGGTTTCTGCAAAGACATAGAGTTTATTGACCAGGTCATTAACGTGCTGATGGAAAGACCAAGGCTGGCTTTAAAGCACAATAATCATGTTAGCGCTGTTGTCATGGCTGATAAGCTTTATAACCTAGTTTAGTGGATGAATTTCAAAATATTGCCCATTCTTATTTGTTTGTTTTTATTAGTGTAGAGCTGCTCATTCTCCTTATCTATCTCACGCTGGAATAGTTCATTGTATAGGTTTTCTGTAGCGATTTTCTTGTCTTCTTCAGAGGGATATAGGCCCCTTACTTTATTTAATTCTCCACCATCTAGCCAGATTCCACCACAGTTTGCACATTCATCGACCACCACCTTTCTCTTGATGCTGAAGTAATGTCGCATGAGCTTAATATCAACACATTTGGGGCAATTCCTTCTTGTTTCTAAATCTACCTTGATATTTGAATTAATTTCAATGTCAAGAAGTTGGCCAGCCTCTTCGTGCGGCTCGTCGAATTTCTTTAACTCATAATTGTCAAACCATATTCCACCGCAGCCTCCTTGGCATACATCAAGCTCTGTGCCGCAAATGCTTATATGTGTTGTTTGTCTCTCACATGCTGGGCATTGCATAGTGACTTTACTCCTTTTATTTATATAAAACTATAGACGACTTAAGCCTTGCGACCATAATGTTGCTAAAAGCGCTTGACAATGCTGCTGTCCCTATCACAGTAAGAGAACTTGGCATGGACTAGTGAGCGATAGCAATCGCATAGTTGTTTCTATGCAGATGATTCTTTAAAGCCACACAAAATTTCTGGCAAGTATCTCGCCAATTTTTGAATTCAGCACGAGCATTTTCGATAAAGTCAGGCAATAAATGCTAACTGTATTGTCGCTATAGCTTTGAAAGCCAAGATTTGCATATTGTCGCTTGTTTAGGCTGTGCGACTCTGAGCTAGTATTTTTTACCAATACATCAGAATTGCATTTATTTTGCATGGATTTTGTGGGAACAAAAAGACGGTTAAATGTCGTCTGTAAGGTGGCTTTACAATCTTGGCATCCTCCATTTAAATATTTTGATAAACGGTAGCTTGATAAGATTTGGACTTTAGAGATTTCAGGGCGCTGCTCCGTGAGGTGTCTTTGTGGTTGTGTGCTTGACAAGCCTCAAAGGGAGCAAGGCCAATGTGTACATAAGGGAAGGGGATGTAGAACTTTGGGTCTTCACGTGTGGGTTCAACGTAGGTGAGCAGAAAGACGTTCCAAAGCCAGTCGCTGTCAATCCAATTAAGTCTCTTCCAATTTTTCATACCCATCCATTGCTGGGCTCGATCAGTGGAGGTCAAGGCCATCAGGAAAATAAACACATAACCAAGACCACCGAAAATCCACTTTCCCATCGGCTGATCTTCGAGGAAAGGTTTTGGGAAGTTCAAAGAGATCAATACAATTAGGATGAGGTGAATGAAGTGCGAGGCTGCAAAGCTCAGTCCGATGTAGCGCCTGTTGTGAAGAGTCTAGGTTGTAAAAGGTGTTTTCCAGAGTGAATAGACACTCGATGCGGTAAAGGCAATGGAGAAGAGAAATAGAGAGCTTCTACCGGTGTAATCAATGCATGCGGTGATCGTTTCGGCATTCCATCCGCTCAAAACGAAAAAGATGGTAAGCATCAGAAGGATCATGCCAGCGACCCAAGTAGTGATATTCCAGCCCTGTAGTTTCATGACCTTCATTTCGGCATTGATATTCTGGAACTGATACGAGTTGCTTGCAAGAAGTGAGTTTAAAAGTGCATCTTTATTTCTTATAGAAGTAACTCATGCCAGCACTTATGCAGTGGGGCGTAATAGCAGACCCAACAGCACTAAGCCTCCAGTGCTTAACCAAAATCTTCGCACCACCATTTGCTCGTCGGCACCTCCGATTTCATAGTGGTGGTGAAGCGGGGCCATGCGGAATACTCGTCGTCCAACGCCGTCAGTTCCTTTGGTGGCTTTGAAAACCCATACCTGAATAATCACAGAAAGGGATTCAGCCAAGAACACACCACCCATGATCAAAAGCGGCCAGAGGCTGTTGGAGAGGATTGCGACTCCACTCAAGGCGGCTCCCATTGCTAGTGAGCCTGTGTCGCCCATGAACACCTGGGCTGGGTTGCGGTTGTGCATCAGGAAACCGAGCCAGGCCCCTGCCATTGCCATGCAGAAGCCTGCAAGTACAGGATTGCCATCATTACCTCTGAGCATCAGTTGCACGGCTAGTCCAGTGAAGACAAGCGCCCCGCAGCCACTGGCTAGCCCATCGAGTCCGTCGGTGAGATTGGTGGCGTTGCTTTCCGCTAAGAAGACGAACAGTGCTAGTGGCCAGATCATGAATCCCATCTGGATGGACATGCCAAGGGGCAGGGCGATGCTGGAGCCGATCCAGTGTTGCCAGCCCGCCCAAGCGAGAAAGATCAGGGCGGCTGCGGTTTGAAGTAGAAGTTTTCCCCGAGGGGTAAGACCAGTGTTGGTTCCGCGCGTGAGACTGCGCCAGTCGTCGAAGCCACCGATCACCATGTAAGCCAGGGTGATGCATGACAGAGCTAGTAGTTGCTCGCTGCTTTCGCCATTCACACTGACGCAACTTCCGATGATGAGCCCCACTGGCACGACTAGCAGCCCACCCATGGTTGGTGTACCAGATTTGCGCTGATGAGTCTGTGGTCCGTCTTCTCGAATCACTTGCCCCATTTTTAGGGCCCTTAACTTTGGGATGCCCCAGCTTGCGATCAGCACTGAAATCAGTGTTGAAATCATCAACGGCAAGCTCAGCAGACTGTTGGCTATTAAGCGGTCCGATGTGAAGCTTGCAGCAAAGATAACGATCCCGAGCAAGCTTGCGGACGTTGTCCCTTTAGTCCACCACCTTTGTGTATCCGTATCAGCCAATGGCTTCGGAGAGTTGCTCACGTCAGGGCTTGATTGGCGGTGCTTAATGAAGTGAGCAGGCTTCTTCGGTTTGAGAAAATGGCTATTCTTCCCAGTTTTCTTCTGTTTGTTCGTCGTCTGCTTTGTAATCTTCTTTCTCTCCCATCAAGGCTGAAAGCTCCTCTTCCTCTACTGTGCTGACCTCTGGTGAGGTGGATTCTTCATCGGCGACTAGCCTTCCACTTGCTTCGAGCCAACTCAGCAGATCTGGTTCTTCGCGTAGGGGCAAAACGGGGGCAGGTTCTGTTCTTCTATAGCGCGTAAGAGCAGGGTTGATGCCGTCGAGTGCGCTCAGGTTGATCGTATCGAGGGCGCTCATTTGTGAGGACATAGACCAATCCGCCAACATAGTTCATTGACTTCCTTTGATCAGGTGTTTTTTTCTTCCAAGCTGATCTTGATGGTTCTTGCCTGGGGCTTGGCCTTACTACTCAGCTTTGGCTTGCGGTTTTGGGGTCTGTTGCATCCTGAGCCTTTTGTAATTCGGCCCCTCCTGGTGGCGTTGTTGCTCTTTGCTCCTGCGGTTGGCCTCGGTATTTGGGTCATGCGGGTGGGATTTTCTTCGGCTGATTCCGGGTCTTTGGTCAACGGGAAGGGAGAATCTTTGAATTGTGATTCGGAGTCCAGTTGATGGGGCGTGCGAAGAAGGTGGTGCTTGCTTATTCCGGTGGTGTTGATACCAGCGTTTGCATCCCATACCTCAAGCATGAATGGGGGGTAGACGAGGTGATCACCTTTGCTGCCGATTTAGGTCAGGGCGATGAGCTTGATCCCATCCGCCTTAAGGCTCTTGATGCTGGTGCTAGTCAGTCTCTGGTGGGAGATTTGATAGAGCCTTTTGTAGAACAGTTTGCTTTGCCGGCGATTCGTGCCAATGCTCTTTACGAAGGTCGTTATCCACTGTCTACGGCTTTAGCTCGCCCCCTGATTGCTCGTCGGTTGGTAGAGGTTGCCAGGGAGGTCGGGGCCGATGCGGTGGCTCATGGCTGTACGGGTAAAGGCAACGATCAGGTGCGTTTTGATTTAGCCATTGCAGCACTAGCACCTGATCTCAAGGTGCTAACTCCCGCTCGGGAATGGAGTATGAGCAGAGAGGAGGCGATCGCCTATGGCGAACGCTGTGGGATCCCTGCCCCCGTGAGTAAGAAATCGCCTTATTCGATTGATCTGAATCTGTTGGGTCGGAGTATTGAAGCCGGTCCTCTTGAAGATCTGATGGTGGCTCCGCCCGAGGAGGTCTTTGCCATGACCTCCTCGATTGACGCTGCACCCTCTCAGGCTCAGGACATTGAGATCAGTTTTGAAGCTGGTAATCCTGTGGCTATTGATGGGGTGCGACTTGATTCGGTGGGTTTGATCAAGGAGGCGAATCGTCTTGCTGGACGGCATGGTTTCGGTCGCCTTGATATCATTGAGAATCGGGTGGTTGGTATCAAGAGTCGGGAGATTTATGAAACTCCAGGGTTACTTTTATTGATTCGTGCTCATCAGGAATTGGAGAGTTTGACACTTGCTGCGGATGTGTTGCGCATGAAGCGTCAATTGGAGATGCAATGGGCTGAGCTGGTCTATCAGGGGCTTTGGTTTTCCCCTTTGAAGGATGCTCTGGATGGATTCATGGATCGCACTCAGACTTATGTGAATGGCTTGGTGCGGATTCGTCTCCAAAAAGGCAATGCCATGGTGATTGGCCGGAGCTCTGAGACCAACAGCTTGTATATATCTGAGATGGCTACCTATGGCAGCGAGGACAACTTTGACCACAGGGCTGCCGAAGGATTTATCTACATCTGGGGACTTCCAAGTCGCCTTTGGGCAGCAGCTCGGCGAGGTTAAGTTGTGATCTTTTGATTAGTTTTATTGTGGAGATTGTCCTCTGCCTCCAAGCCATCTTGAGCGAAGCAGGGAAGGTACTCTTAATGGGTGAGGCTCCTCAAGCATTATTGACTCAGTTTGAATAGCATCGTTTTGAGTATGCGTGATTAGGCGATAGCGCTCTAGTAGGGGGATGAGTCGTTGTTGAAATTTTCGTTCGAAAATGTCAGGGAGTTCTTTTAGGAGTGCTTCGTATTCCTGGACTTGCTCCTTAAGGTCTTTGATTTGACTTTTAAGTAGATCTTGTTGGTCATAAGGATTTTCTTTGCAGTTAGATCTGATCTCAGCCTTGGTTAGCAGCAACCTGCCTGTTGATTGCCGCCATTTTTGGATGGCATCACGTCTGGTTATTGTTTTATTTTCTTGTTGTGTTTCCTGTTTCTTCCAAATGGGAAGAGGGGTCTGATGGTCCTGATGGGCAGTGCGCATGGCAGAAAGCTAACGCCAAGCAGCTTTTTCAACAATGGTGTTGATCAGGCTTCTACGGCTGCGGCTTCCTGCTGTTGTACTGGTTCAGGCTCACTCCCAGGGACGATTCTGGGCGCGGGTAGAGGGCCTTCTTGCTTCACAGTTAGGTAGCGAATCACGTCTTCACTGAGACGCATGGCTTTTTCCAGCACGGCCACTTGTTGTCCATTGCCGTTGTGGCTTAGCTGCACATAGATGCCTTCCTTGTGATTTGAGATTGGATAGGCCAGGCGACGCTTGCCACGCATTTGATTGTCGAGGACCTCTGCCCCAGCTTCAGTCACCATCTCGCGGTACTTGGTGACATGGGTTTCTACTTCCTCTTCCGGGATGTCCGGCCGGAGGATGTACATGGTTTCGTAATAAGGTTGTTGACTCATCAGGTGTTCCGACAGGGACTTAAAGGCTCACGGCAGTGAGCGACGGAACGACCAGCCTATCTCTTTGTGGTCAGTGTTTAGGAGAGCTGCATGCGAACGGCTTGGCTGATACCTGGCAGGTCTGGTTCACGTCCTCTTAGGCATTCGATGAGGGCGAAAATCACGATGGCAAGCATTGCCACCAGCACAGTGCTGGTTAGCGTTCGCAGCATGAAAGCACCACTAAGAGGTTGTAGAAGGATTTGGAAGGCATAGCCCAGCAGTACGACAACAATGTCTACGAGTAGTGCTTGCAGTGTGTTGAAGCGAAGAAAATAGGGAACTTTAGGGTTCCTTACAACGGCAAGAAATAGCAAGAAAAATATTAGAAGACTTCCGAACGGGATCCCTTGTTCCAGGATTATTAAAGGTAGGGCTGGAAGTGCAAGCAATTCAAGCAATGGAAATTGCACAAATAAACTTCGCCCAAATGGAATGGTGTCGCTCCAAGGGAGCATGTAAATCAGCACTCCCAGCAACCGTTGCCAGATAGGGATCAGCATGGGGGTCAGATCACTGCTATGACGCTAAACCGTGAGCCAGCTCAGAGCAGCTTTTCTCATCTCTTCGACAGGCACCTGGTTGTTGCCGCTCCAGAGCCTTAGAGAGGCAGCGCCTTGTTGAACAAGCATTTCGAGGCCATCTATGCAATGGCAGCCATGTTCAGTTCCTAAGGTCAGCCAGGCGGTTGGTTTTGGTGTGTAAATCAGGTCATAGAGAGTTGTCTTTGGGCTTAGGTTTTGCCAAATCTTCTTCCCCAGGGGCATTGGCGCTCTAGGAGTTGATGTTTCCGCACGGTTTTGGGACATGCCTACTGGTGTGGTGTTGACCACCAGATCGGCTTTGGTTAGCTGTTCAATCAGAGCAGGGTCCTGTTCGAGAATCCCTTGCAAGAGCACTTGGCAATCAGATTCGGAGCTGGCTGGGTTGGGCTGGAGATCATCGAGAAATCTCTTCAGCGCATCAGATCGGCGGCCAACCACCATGATTTGAGCCAATTTTAAATCTTGCAGACCTGCAACGACTGCTCGGGCGCTACCACCGCAACCGAGCACGACTGCACGACGCCCATGCCACTCGCACTTGCTTTCTTGAAGGGGTGCAATAAAACCGGCCACGTCTGTGTTGGTGCCTGTCCAACCGCCGTCGGCATGAGGGATCAGAGTGTTGACGGCTTTAAGTCGTTTTGCTAATGGGCTGAGCTCTCGACAGGTTTTGGCCACGTCTTGTTTGTGTGGGATGGTGATGTTCAGTCCAAGGCAGTTGATCGAACGCAGAGCGCAGAGCACATTTGCCAGATCGTTGGTTTCGCATGGCATGGCCATGTAGCACCAGTCGAGATTCATTGCAGCGAGGGCTGCGTTTTGCATCACCGGTGAGAGGGAATGGTGCACTGGTTGGCCGAGCAGGCCTATTAGGGAGGTTGTGCCGCTAATCATTCCCATTGCTTGATCGGTTCTATGCCCAGCCTGCCGGGCGAGCTGTTCGGGAACCACACCTCGCCTCTAAGTGGTCTCACTGCCGAGGATGCACCTGTTCAAGACAGAGATCTTTAGGAGGTCGGCACGAATGGGAAAGGTTGTTGGCATTGACCTTGGAACCACGAACAGTTGTGTCGCTGTAATGGAGGGTGGCAAGCCCGTCGTGATTGCTAACGCTGAAGGGTTTAGAACAACTCCCTCCGTGGTCGCTTATACCAAAAATCAGGATCAGTTGGTTGGCCAGATCGCCAAGCGCCAAGCGGTGATGAACACTGATAACACCTTTTATTCAGCGAAGCGCTTCGTTGGTCGTCGGGTTGATGAGGTGAACGAAGAGTCGAAGGAAGTGAGCTATGAGGTTGAGAAGTCTGGCTCTAATGTGAGGTTGAAGTGCCCGGTTCTTGATAAGCAGTTTTCTCCTGAGGAAGTGAGTGCTCAGGTGTTGCGCAAGTTAGCTGAGGACGCTGGTAAGTATCTCGGTGAGAACGTAACCCAGGCCGTTATCACAGTGCCTGCGTATTTTAATGACTCACAGAGACAGGCCACCAAAGACGCCGGCAAGATAGCTGGCTTAGAGGTGCTACGCATCATTAACGAGCCAACTGCGGCTGCGTTGGCGTATGGCCTCGATAAGAAGAGCAATGAGCGCATTCTGGTGTTTGACCTGGGTGGTGGAACCTTTGATGTTTCTGTGCTCGAGGTAGGTGATGGTGTTTTTGAGGTTCTATCTACCTCTGGTGACACTCATCTAGGCGGAGATGATTTCGATAAAGTGATTGTTGATCATCTGGCTGCAACTTTTAAGGCCAATGAAGGTATTGATCTGCGTCAGGATAAGCAGGCTCTTCAGCGCCTCACTGAGGCGGCAGAGAAAGCCAAGATCGAGCTTTCCAGTGCTACGCAAAGTGAGATCAACCTGCCATTTATTACTGCTACCTCTGAGGGGCCTAAGCATCTCGATCTAACCCTGACACGTGCCAAATTTGAGGAATTGGCTTCAAAGCTGATTGATCGTTGTCGCGTACCTGTGGAGCAGGCTCTTAAGGACGCCAAACTCTCTTCTGGTGAACTTGACGAAATCGTGATGGTGGGCGGCTCCAGCCGCATGCCTGCAGTTCAGGAACTTGTGAAGAGGGTTACGGGTAAAGATCCCAATCAGACTGTCAATCCTGATGAGGTTGTTGCAGTAGGCGCTGCCATACAGGGCGGGGTATTGGCTGGTGAAGTTAAGGACATCTTGCTGCTTGACGTCACACCTCTCTCCTTGGGTGTGGAGACTCTTGGTGGTGTGATGACCAAGATGATTACGCGTAATACGACTGTTCCTACTAAGAAGTCGGAAACCTATTCCACAGCGGTTGATGGACAAACCAATGTGGAGATTCACGTGCTTCAGGGTGAACGTGAGATGGCCTCTGATAATAAGAGCTTAGGAACATTTCGTCTTGATGGAATTCCTCCTGCCCCTCGTGGTGTTCCTCAGATTGAGGTGACCTTTGATATCGATGCTAACGGTATTCTTAGTGTTAATGCCAAGGATAAGGGGAGCGGTAAGGAGCAAAGTATTTCAATTACTGGTGCTTCAACCCTCTCTGAAAATGAGGTTGAGAAGATGGTTAAGGATGCTGAGACCAATGCCTCAGCTGATAAAGAAAAGCGTGAGCGCATTGACATTAAGAACCAGGCTGAGACTCTTGTTTATCAGGCGGAAAAGCAGCTTGGAGAGTTGGCTGACAAGGTTGATGCTGATTCAAAGGCAAAGGTGGAAGATAAGCGCGTCAAGCTTAAGGCTGCCATTGAGAAAGATGACTTTCATGCGATGAAGTCACTATTGGAGGAACTGCAGCAGGAGCTTTATACCGTGGGCGCTTCTGTTTATCAACAGGCGGGTGCTGCCGCCGCAGAATCCGGCGCTGATGCTGGCGCGGCTGGTGCTGGTGATTCCAGTAGTGGCGATGATGTGATTGACGCTGAATTTACTGAGTCGAAGTGATGGGATAGTTTGATTGCTGATGTCATCAAGACTGATATACATGTGTCCCTATAGTTAGCAAGAAGCTTTAAGTTCTTCATGCTAACATTTATTTTTTATGGTTATGTGAATGCCATATATTTTTAATTGTTTTTATTCTTTAATTGGTCAAGTTTGCGTCAAGAAATAAGGGATTTCTTGGATTTTTTTGATCAGAGATTCTGCTCTGCTGAAATTAATCCGAATGCTTGGCAATCTTGCTTAAAGCCATTAGCCTTCCTTTGACAATAGCGAGATCTCGTTTACGTTGTAGCTTGACTGCCACTGGTCAACAGATGCTAATTATGTATGGGCTGGCATGACAAAATATTCTCTGGAGAGATTGAAGATCCAATAGTTGTAAAAAAGATGATTTGATTGAGGGCCTTGTTAACGGACCATATGGATTGAATGATCAATTGAGAGAGCTGCTTTGCTTTCATCCAAGAGTTGATCTATGCGTAAAGAGCTTGTTGGAGGTTGCAGGTCTGCTGCCCACTGATCTTTTGTTTGATTGATTTAATATGCCTAATTGTATCAACATTGAGACACCCGATTATTTTGATGAAAATGATAGATATGGATACTCTGACAAATACATACCTGATGGCAGGAAGAGGATAATTCTATGAAATGCTGAGGATATTTCTACTCATGTGCCGCTAGATTTGATTGATTTAATCTTTTTTGCTGCTTGTTCTTTAGCATATTAATGATTGCCTGGCAGCACTTAAATCTTGTGATCAGTGCTTGAAGAGTGGAGTAACTCTTTACTCTTATTTTGCACCTATCTACTCACAATTTTTGCAAGGTGACCATGCTTGATCCCGTAGGATTTTAAACTCCCTTTAAACCTTTGAGATTTCATCTTTTGTCTCATAAAGATCAATAAACAAGGCTTATTGATCTTGGAATTAATGATGCAAAGGAGGCTCAGGTCTTTTTGGCAAATGTTAATCTTAATCGAATTCTGAATCGTTTGATGAGCGAGGATTATCAGAGAATCTTAAATGAGTCATCATTTTATGTTTGGCATTAGATCGTGAGGAGGCTGTGAATCTTTCAGAGTATTATGAGAATATAGTTGCAGAAATTAGAAACTTCAACTCTAGTATTTGCAACCTCATCACGATTGGATTTAGGGTTCATTCGTTAAATAATGATTTGTTATCGATGTAGGCAGTAATGTCTTAAAAATTAGGATGAGATTAAATTGCTTATGTTTCTCTCTTAGAATAGTTTGCTCTGTAAATCTGAATGCTCTGAGTCAAAGACTTGTGGGTAAAGCCTGTTGCATGGCAACTTCTAATGAACTTTTTAACGTGTTAATGTTGCATCCACTGTCTATAGGCAGTGATCTGTGTTATAGCTTGCAGGATACAAAATCCCATTCGCTAAAGTTTATGGAAATCCTTGGAACCATTTTCGCTTGTCTGCTGGCAGTAGTTCCTGTTGGCCTGTTGTTACATTTTTATGCCAGGCACCGAGACAAAGAGATAACTCTGAACTAACGCTTCTTGCTTTATTTCTTCAACATCATGGAGTCTCACCATCTATCAAGCAGCAGCTTCTTACGCATTGAGTAATTTTAATCGCGTTTTAGGAGCTTGATCAATTTAGATGGGTACTGGCTTTTCGAGGAATTAAGGCAAACCAAGTGTGCGTCTACCGGCTCATCGAGATTTCTTTGACCCAGCAAACTGTTTATCTTCGGATGCCTTGCTGTTGGATGATTGAAAATTGATCAAGAGTCAAGTCAAGATCTTGTCTCGTTAGCGAGTTGCTCTTTTACCCATGCAGCGCTGGCTGGGGCCAGCAAGACGCCATTTCGGTAATGGCCCGTAGCAACGATTAGCCCGGGCTCTAGTTTTTCTAAAAGAGGCGCTGGACGTTCGACAGGTCGAGCGCGCAATCCATGCCATTGGTTTTTCACAGTCGCGCTCTCTAGCCAATCCGGGGCATCTCCCGCGAGGTTTTGCATGGCCTTGAGGTGGCTAGACATTGGTTGAACGCCCGGCTCGAGAGTGGCACCTATCCAGATCTGATTGGTTCCGTGGGGAATCAAGTTGATGCCATGGCTCACGAGTACTGCAGGCCAGCCGCTCCAATTGTGCTGATCTGAGATCACCTCTAGATCCAGCACTTGTCCAAGCACAGGGGCCATGGGAAGACTGTGGCCTAGAGATTCCAGCAGGGCTTTGCTGCCCAGTGCTGCACAGATCACGACAGCGTCTTGGTTCAAATTTGTTCCTCCCGCAAGTTGAAGGCTCCACTGTTTTTCTGCGACAGATGAATTTCGTTCCAGCGAGATGACTGGCTCTTCGATTTGTTGTACGCCTTGGTCTTGTAGGGCGGCCCGTAGGCATTTTTGTAGGAGTATCGGGTCTAGATAACCGTCTTGATGAGAGATCAGCCCCCCATGTTGTGTGTTTGGCCATGATCGGCCGATGTATGGATTCGAGTTTGGTGAGATCAGCTCAAGGCCGAGATGTTGCCGTTGTTCTGCGAGTTGCTTCATCAGGGTGGCTTCTGCTTCGCTACTCGCAAGTTGAATCAGAGGGGTGTTGAGCTTGAGCGGATGCTCTTGACTGCTCAGTTCTGCAACCCACTCTGGCCAGAGGGTCATGCTGTGTTGTCGGAGTCGCCAGGCTCGTCCACTGCTGCGCCTGAAAACATGCCCCATGAGTACCCCTAGCGAAGCAGTTGTTCCCGGTAGGGCCCCTGATCGGTTAATCGGTTGATCCAGTTTTGGATCAATCAGCATCACTTGGTGGCCATGCTTGGCTAAATACCAGGCTGTGCCAGCGCCAACCGCACCGGCGCCAATGATTGCAACGCTGGAAGCAGTCATTCTTGATATTGACGAGCAATGCATCTCACTTTGAGGTGTTCTTGGTGCTGACGTTCGTCAAGACAGAATGAGTTTTTGCAATCAGGTTGAGTGAGCTCCCCTCTTGGTGCTGTATGGAATCCTTACGGTTACAAGCTTCGTGTGATTCTGCAGCTCATCTGTCCAGATCGGCCTGCTTTGGTGAGTGAGTTGTCGGGATGGGTGGCTGTTAATGGAGGCAATATTCTTCATGCTGATCACCATACGGATGTTGGGGCTGGACTGTTTCTGAGCAGGATCGAATTTGGAATTGAGGGCTTCGGATTGCCTCGAGAGGCGATAGCACCGGCTGTGAATGCCCTTGCAGATCGCCTCGGGGGTCAGGCGCAAGTGCATTTTTCGGATGAGATCCCTCGGGTGGCGATCTTCGCTAGCAAGCAGAGTCACTGTCTGTTGGATCTACTTTGGCGCACTCGCAGTGGGGAGTTGCCGATGCAGGTGCCGCTTGTGATTGCAAACCACTCTCAATTGGAGCCTTTATGCAGGGAGTTTGGTGTTTGTTTTGAGTGTGTTCCTATGACGCCTGCCAGCAAGCCTGAGGCGGAACAAACCATGCTGGATTTGTTGGCTGAGCATCGGATTGAGCTGGTTGTGTTGGCTAAGTACATGCAGGTCCTTAGTGGTGCTTTTCTAGAGCGATTCCCCACCGTGATTAATATTCACCATTCCTTCCTTCCGGCTTTTAAGGGGGCACAGCCCTATCACAGGGCCTGGGATCGAGGGGTGAAAGTGATTGGTGCTACAGCCCATTACGTCACTGAAGATCTGGATGACGGGCCGATTATTGAGCAGACCATCGAGCATGTAAACCATCGTGATGAGGTGGAAGATTTGATTCGTAAAGGGCGTGATACGGAACGTCTCGCTTTGGCAAGGGCCTTGAGATTTCATCTTTGTCGCCAGGTGATGGTCTATCGCGGTAGAACCGCTGTTTTTGCATGACGGTGTTGGCTTGGATGGCTCGATGTCGCCCTGCTGCTGCGACCTCCATGGGTTGGCTTGTTTTCCAGTGGGGGCTTTTTTTATTGCCTTCCAGTGCATTGTTGGCAGGCCTGTTGCTGCTTACGGCCCTGGTGCTTGGTAGTTGTCAGCGACAGCAACCGTTTTGGCGTGATCCCTGGAATTGGCCTTTGCTGATTGCCGCACTGTTGATGCTGTTTGGTTGCGTTCAGGCCTATTCGGGTGGACGTGCTTGGGTTGGTCTGGGGAATTGGTTGCCTTTCTTTTGGGCTTTTTGGGGTTTTCAGCCTTATTTAGTTAGTGATGAAGCCCGACGACGTTGTGCCCTTTGGCTTGTCGCTGGCACTTTGCCTGTGGTGATTACAGGTCTCGGGCAGCTCTGGTGGGGATGGCAGGGGCCATGGCAATTGTTCGGTGGCTTAATCGTCTGGTTCATGGCTCCCGGCGGGGAGCCTACTGGCCGTTTATCTGGTCTGTTTGATTACGCAAATATTGCCGGAGCCTGGTTGGCGTTGGTTTGGCCATTCTGTTTGGCAGCTCTGCTTCAGCCTGCCCTCAGTCGTTTTCAACGCAGTATGGCTTTGGGGGTCGCTATTGCTGTTGTGGCTGCATTGGTTCTTACCGACTCACGAAATGCTTGGGGAGGGTTGATGTTGTCGATTCCTTTTGTTTTTGGGCCCGCCAGGTGGCCCTGGTTGTTGCCGTTGATGGTGTTAGCGCTGTTACCAGTGACTCTTGCAGCATTACCAGGCAGTCCTTCAGGTTTGCAGCAGTGGGCACGCACGTTTGTGCCTGAGGGTATTTGGGCGCGTCTTAATGACATGCGCCATATCCAGGATCGTGAGTTGATGTCAACTCGCATGAGCCAGTGGGGGTTGGCTTTTCAGTTTATTGATTCTCGTCCTTGGCTGGGTTGGGGGGCTGCTGCTTTTTCAGTGCTCTATCCGCTGCGGACTGGTCAGTGGCATGGCCATGCCCATAACCTTCCTCTTGAACTTGCTGTGAGCCATGGGATACCCGTGGCTCTGCTAGTGGTGGGGACTGTTTTAGCCCTCTTGATCACAGTCTTGCGACGTGGTGTGTTGACTGGTGGAGTCTTGATAAGCCGAGGTTTGAGTAGCACGGTCTTTGACCGTGCTTGGTGGACGGCAAGTTTGATCCTGGTGGTGATGCACGCTACTGATATGCCTTTCTTTGACAGTCGGCTCAACATTGCCGGCTGGATTCTTTTGGCTGGATTACGTTGCATCATTATTCCCCAGCAGGCACTCCAACATGCTCGTTTAGGGCTTGATGATGATGTTGGATGAGTTGCTTTTGGTTGAGGGGCCCTTCTAGATGGGTCCAGGGCAGTGTTCGTGATGGCTCCCATGATTCATGCACCACTTCTTCCCAGGCTGGTGGGCAGGGCAGTGGTCTGGCTTGTTCAGTCGTTGTACTGAGATCCCCTTCGCGTGCTGCTTTGTAAGCCTTTTTCCAGCTACCTAGTTTGTTGTGTGAGCCCCGGACAGATGCAATCACAGGGGCGAGGCGTCGGTCACTGCGTGACAGCAGAGCCTGGATCGTGCTCCATCCGAAGCTTTCTGGTCGCACCTCAATGCCTTTTGGTTTCAGTTGTTTTGCTAGTTGTTTGAGTCGTTTCTCCGCTTTACGGTTGATCCCGTGCCATTGAAAGGGAGTATGAGCCTTAGGGACAAAGGTGCTGACTCCCAGAGTGAGGCGTAAGCCTGGGGTTGTTTTTTTGAGGTTCAGTAACAGATTGCTCGTGTCGTCTATATCGGAGTCTTCTTCGGTAGGCAGTCCAACCATGCCGTAGAGCTTCAGGCCACGGAGGCCGCCTTCAAACGCATATTTGGCAGCCGCAAAAATTTCTTCTTGGGCAAGCTTTTTATTGATCATTGCGCGAATGCGCTCGCTGCCGCTTTCGATGGCAATTGTGAGTGATTTACTGCCGCGGCGGTTCAGGATCCTGGTCAATTCTGAGTTTACTGTGGCTGCCCGTACAGAGCTAACGCTGAGGCGGATGTCGTTGAAGCGATCTTTGTCTAACCATTGCAGTAGCTCACCAAATTGAGGGTGTTGGGTAACAGAAGCGCCTAGTAGTCCAAGTCTCTTGGTGGCGGTGAGTCCTTTCTCAATGGCAGGGATGAGTCCATCGTCTAAGGATGGACTGCGGAAGGGCAGTGTGAGATAGCTGGCAAGACAGAATCGGCAAAGTTCTGGGCAGCTGCGGACCACTTCAACCATATGGATGTTTGGCCAGGCAGCATCTGGCGTGATCACTGTGGAATGAGTGAGGGTGTTGCCGCGCCAGGTTTGCTTCGCGATTGAGTGGGGTAAGTCGGATTCGACGGGCTTTACTGTCAGCAGGCTGTCGTCAGCGTCGTAGATGGGTTCATAGAACCTTGGTACATAGACACCTGGAATCTTTGCCAGAGCTCGCAGGCGATCAGTTCGCGGCAACTGTTTTACTTGTTGGAGCCTATCGATGAAGGCTGGTAAAAGTTCTTCCCCGTCTCCCAACAAAACCACATCGAAAAATGGAGCTAGGGGTTCGGGGTTAGCTGTGAGTACAGGACCACCACCAAAAACAATCGGGTTGTTTTCTCCGCGTTGATGACTCCATAGCGGGATGCGTTGTTGCTCAAGTAGATCCAGTAATACCGGACCATCCAGTTCCCAGCTCAGGGAGATTCCGAACAGGTCGCATGTGCGATGGGGGATGTCCCCTTGATCGGTAAATAACCGCCTTACATCGATGTCTTCACGTTTAGCGAGGGTGGCCCAGATGACTTGATATCCCAGGCTGGTAATCCCAATGCTGTATGTGCTTGGGAACGCCAGCACGGCTCGGAGCGCTCCAGGTTCGGGAACGGCGGGGGTGAATAGGAGCGTTTCCTTGTTCAGGAGGTCAACCTTGGCAACATCAGTTCATCCTGAAGAGCCTATTGGCATCGGGTGCGAAATGATTTGATGTACGTCAATAAATCAATGGTTAAGGAATCAGCGCTTCATCATTGAGTTGATTGATCTTGCTTGATTATATGTTTTGATCTGTCAGCTGTCTTTGGCAAATTTCTTGCTTCACTTTATATTGATGGAATAATAATTTCGATGACTACCTGCCTCTTAGGGATCTAGGTTATTGTGATATTTGATGACAATATTGATTGACCTCCTAAGTTCAGGAGCGGATATTTGCGGGTCTTATGATGGAGATTATGAGAATTCAAATAATATGGGCTGTCTGCAAATTGTCCAGTTTATTTAGATATTATAAGTAGTAGATTACTTTTTTCGATTGGTTACTCTTTGCATTCCATTGTGATTTGTCTTTCATAAATTGAGTGTTCATTAAAGAGGCGAGCGACGAGAAAGCTCGCTAGGCATGCCACTAGTATTGGTTTGAGGATTAGCAAATCTTTTGTTAGTGCGAAGGCCAAAAACATGGCCGTGATCGGTGTGCGTGAGCAGCTGGCTACGAACGCTCCCATACCTGCAAAAATGAAGGTACTGGGTGCATGGCCAGTCAGCATTTGTGCCCAGTCTCCACAGGCCAGGCCGATTGCTCCTCCTAGGGTCAGCATCGGAACAAATAAGCCTCCTGGTGCTCCTGAGGCAGCGGCTAGCCCGGTAGTGAAAAACAGCACGACGAAGGTGCTGAGAGCCATCAGAGGACCAGCTTCTCCTCCACCGACCAGATCTTGGAGGTTGTCCAAATTCCTAAAGCTCTCAGGAAGAGCTGCATAAACCCCTCCGAGTACTCCACCACTGAGCACCATCCTTAAAACGAGTCGATTGCCGAACCAGGTTTTACCTTTGCGTTGCATCGCTAGGACGTAGCGGCAGTAAAACTCCGCCAAGACTCCAGTGACCAAACCAAGGGCGATTAGGTAGCCCAGGTCGATTGGTAGAAAGTGCACTAGGGGTGTGTATTCACGTTCCAGTTGAAAGCCCACGCCTTTGCTAAGACTTCCAGCAGATGGACTTAGTCCTAGAAATCCGAACACATCTGCCCAAGTATCAGCCCAGAAGGTGGTGACAACCACCAGCAGCAAGACTGCAGGTTTTGCAGAATGAAGTAGCTCTTCAATTACATAAACAAAGCCTCCAATTGGCGCACTGAAAATAGCGGCTAGACCTGCTCCACCTCCAGCAGCGACAATGACTCGGCGAAAGGCGATTGGTGCCTTTAACCATTGAGCAAATTTCCAAGCGACAGAGCCTCCCATTTGCACTGCTGGTCCTTCTGGACCAAGTGGAAAACCACTGCCGATGGCGATAACTCCTGCGACTAGCTTGACCATCCCAACCCTCAAGCCCATTGGTACGGATCGATGGCGTAAAAACGCCATGATGTGGCTTACCCCTGAACCGCTCGCAGAGGGGGCTAGACGGGAAACAAGCAACCCAGAAACCAAGCCTCCTGTGGCACCAAGGGCTGGTAGAACGATCCATGGCGGAAGAAGTTCAAGAAGCTGGAATCGCCACTTGGCGAGGCTATAGATACCAGCTTTGAAAAGCACTCCTGTGAGGGCAGCTCCAAGGCCCGTAAGCATCAGAGCCAGCACAACCACAAACCAGCGCTGCTCTAAGAGTTTGCGGATGCTGCGACTGGACTGGATCAGATTTTGTTGCCGGTTTAGATCATTCGGCATGGCCATTGGTGGGTGAAAACTCTGCAAGAACTTCTGCTTGTATGTCTTTACTTACCACGCGCCCTTGATCTGCAAAGCCATCAATCTGGTTGAAATTTAGATAGCGATAAAGCTCAGATGAGAGGGGATCGATTTTTTCTGTTGCGATCGAAAGATATTCTTTTGGTGTAGGGATTCTACCTAATAATGCACATACTGCTGCCAACTCAGCACTGCCTAAATAGACCTGGGCTCCTTGGCCTAGTCGATTGTTGAAGTTTCGAGTGCTTGTGGAGAAAACGGTTGTGTTGTCTTCCACGCGTGCTTGATTGCCCATACATAATGAACAACCAGGCATTTCCATTCGGCTCCCTGCCGCTTCGAAGATTTTGTAGTAACCCTCTTCTTGAAGCATGGCTTCATCCATTCTTGTTGGTGGGCAAACCCATAGGCGAGCTTTGCTGGTTCCAGACCCTTCAAGAATTTTTGCCGCAGCTCTGTAGTGGCCGATGTTGGTCATACAGGAGCCGATAAAGACTTCCTGCACTGGATTGTTTGCAACCTCACTGAGTAGTTTTACATTGTCGGGATCGTTGGGACAGGCCAATACGGGCTCTTTGAGTTCGTCGAGATTGATATTGATGATTTCGGCATACTCTGCGTTTTGATCAGCGCTAATCAATTCTGGCTTTGCCAGCCAAGCTTCCATGGCTTTGATACGTCTTGCCAGGGTGCGAGCATCCTGATAACCGCGGGCAATCATGTTTTTTAGCAATGCAATATTGCTGCGAAGGTATTCAGCAACCGTTGATTCAGACAGTTTGATCGTGCAGCCAGCGCAGGAACGTTCAGCAGTGGCATCGGTTAGTTCAAAGGCTTGCTCCAGCTTCAGATCAGGTAATCCTTCTATTTCCATGATTTTGCCGCTAAATACATTGAGCTTTTTCGCTTTTTCCACGCTGAGTAGACCTTCTTGAATCGCGATCAAGGGGATCGCATTGACGACGTCACGCAGTGTGATGCCGCTCTGTATTGAGCCGCTGAAACGAACCAGTACAGATTCCGGCATGTCTAGGGGCATGGCACCGATGGCTGCAGCAAAAGCCACCACGCCAGAACCTCCGGGGAAAGAAATGCCTAAGGGGAAACGAGTGTGGCTATCGCCGCCTGTTCCCACTGTGTCTGGCAGAAGCATGCGGTTCAGCCAGCTGTGGATGATCCCATCGCCTGGATGAAGTGCTACTCCACCACGCTGGGCGAAGAAATCGGGAAGTTCTTTCTGGGTTTGTAGATCTACAGGCTTCGGGTAGGCAGCGGTGTGGCAGAAGCTTTGCATGACCAGATCTGCTGCAAATCCCAGGCAGGCGAGCTCCTTCATTTCGTCTCGAGTCATTGGTCCAGTTGTGTCTTGGCTGCCTACAGTTGTCATCAGCGGTTCGCAACTGGTCCCAGGTCGTATTCCTTCGAGACCACAAGCAAGACCAACGATTTTTTGGGCCTGGGTATACCCCTTGCCCGTTTCAGGAGTGTCTCCTGGGCGGACGAATAGATCGGATGTTGACAGTCCAAATTGAGAACGCACTTTGTCGGTTAGTGCTCTGCCGATCAGTAGGGAGATACGCCCACCCGCGCGCACTTCGTCGCTGATGGTGATTGGTTTGAGCTTGAAGTGAGCCACGATTTCGCCTGCTTTGTCTTCTCCGAAGGCCCGTTCGATGGTGCCGGCATGTGGACGGATGGTGATCACATCGCCACTTTGCAGCTGACTGACATCACATTCGATTGGTAGGGCGCCGGAGTCTTCCGCTGTGTTGAAGAAAATCGGAGCGATTTTGCCGCCAAGGATGACGCCGCCGGATCGCTTGTTGGGTACGTAAGGGATATCGGCTCCTATGTGCCAAAGCACCGAATTGATTGCTGATTTACGAGAACTGCCCGTACCCACCACATCGCCCACGTAGGCAATGGGATGGCCTTTTGCCTTCAGGCTGATGATCGTGGCAAGGGCATTGGGATCCCGTGTTTCCAGCATGGCCAGAGCATGCAGGGGGATGTCTGGTCGGGTGGTGGCATGGGTGGCGGGGGATAGATCGTCGGTATTGGTTTCACCATCAACTTTGAAGACTGTGACTGTGATCTCTTTGGCTAAGACTGGTTTTGAGGTGAACCATTCAGCGGCGGCCCAGCTTTCTACAACTTGCTTTGCGAAGCGATTGGTTTCAGCTAGCTCGATGACGTCATGGACAGCGTCGTAGACGAGCAGGGTGCGACTCAGACCTGAAGCGGCGCATTCAGCTAGCTCGTGGTCATTGTGTTGAAGCAGCTCAATCAGAGCTGCAACGTTGTACCCCCCAATCATCGTGCCTAGCAGTTTTGTGGCTTCTAAGGGAGTAATGAGTGGGCTCTTGCTGTTTCCCTGGGCGATAGCACTCAGCCAGGTTGCTTTCACGTAGGCAGCTTCATCTACTCCTGGGGGGATGCGCTCACGCAGCAGGTAAAGCAGTTCAGAGCTGTCTCCTGCTGGTGGATTCTGTAAAAGTAAGGTGAGTGCTTGGGTTTGCTCGGCAGTGAGGGGCAGGGGGGGGATGCCCTGGGCGTCACGTTCGGCGGCGAGCTGGCGATAAGCACTCAGCATTGGGGTGATTCCTCGGCAGCGGTTATGGCCCTTCTATTGTTATTTGCCGTCGATCCATCCTGGCAGGAGATCGATATTGAAATGCAATTACCGGATGCTGCCACCTTGCTGGTTTCCTAGCCTGGGTTGTCATGAATTCTGGCGAAATGACCACCACCTCCGACTTGCATGTGGTGGATACGCGGCCGTTGGTGTCGCCCCTCTTGCTTCATCAGGAGCTGCCCCTCGATCTAGTGGCTCTCAAAACCGTTGCAGATACTCGTAAGCGCATCCAGGCAATTCTGCGTGGTGAGGATCCCCGCTTGCTGGTGATTGTTGGTCCCTGCTCGGTTCATGACATTGCCTCTGCAAGGGACTATGCCCGTCAGTTGGAGCCATTGCGACAGCGATATGCCGCCCAGTTGGAGGTGGTTTTGCGGGTCTATTTCGAAAAACCTCGCACCACAGTTGGCTGGAAAGGTCTCATCAATGATCCCCATCTCGATGGTTCCTATGACATCAACACTGGCTTGAGGCGTGCGCGGTCGTTGTTGCTCGACCTTGCTCGCGAGGGTATGCCGACGGCCACTGAATTGCTGGATCCGGTTGTGCCTCAATACATCGCTGATTTGATCAGTTGGACGGCGATTGGAGCCAGAACCACTGAGAGTCAGACCCATCGGGAGATGGCTTCTGGATTGTCAATGCCCGTCGGTTACAAAAACAGTACCGATGGCAGTGCCAAGATTGCGATCCATGCGATGCAGGCAGCATCTAGACCGCATCATTTTCTTGGGATCAATCGGCAGGGTCAGGCTTCGATTGTGCATACCACTGGAAACCCTGATGGCCATCTCGTGTTGCGGGGAGGTAATGGCTGTACCAATTACCATCCCGAAGCGGTGGAAGAGGTTGCAAAAGAATTAGTGAAGGCTGGCTTGGTTGATCGGTTGATGGTGGATTGCAGCCATGACAATTCGAAGAAAGATTTTCGGCGACAGTCAGAGGTGCTTCAGGCTGTTGCTACTCAGGTACGCCAAGGATCAACCCATCTCATGGGTGTGATGTTGGAAAGTCATCTTGTCGAGGGCAATCAGAAGTTGCCTGAAGACCTCTCTACTCTTGTCTATGGTCAAAGCATTACGGATGCTTGTATCGATATAGAGACAACGGCAACTCTCCTTGAGGATTTGGCGGCTGCAGTGGCTTCAGTGACGTTGTCACCAATAACTTGATCAGCCTTTAGATTGCTGTCATCCATGACCAGGCGACTGCAACTCCCATCGGCACAGTGAGGTTGTCGATACCCCAGCGACTTAGTTGCTCTAGTCCAACAGCAAGGCCTGTGACGGCGAAGATGCGTAGGGGATGGAAGCTAGCGTCAATGAGCAGGCTTAGAGTGAACAGAATGATGAGGGTTATCACAGCCATGGTAAGAGTGCCTGCGATTGATTTGCGTTGACCCCATATCAACCAATTGGGTGAGCGTACTTTGCGACCGATGAGGCCAGCTAACCCATCGCCGAAAGCCATCACAAGCACTCCGGAGCAGACCGCTGCAGCATTTTCTGGCCAGAAGAAAATTAGCAACAGGGTGATTGTTAGAGCGTATGCCACTGTGCCGTAGCTATGTCGATTGACGTCTTCAATAGCTGCTAGTAAGCGCCAGCGGTGGTTGATGAGGATCACAATGGTAATGAGGATTGCCATTGGAATCGCCCAATCCGATGGGATCCCGAGCCACCAGGCCAAAGGGATCACTGGGCCAGTACCGATGTGAACGATCTTGCGACTTAGTTCTCGTTGGTTAGGCCAGCGGACCCTGCAAACCACAGCAGCTGAAAGCACAAAAGCTATCCAGCATGCAATGGCAACCAGAGAGTTGATATACCCCAAGACTTATCTCATGCAGCTTGTTGATGGTTGGTCATCATCCGTAGCTTGAGAATGGCTTTGGCCTCCAACTGTCGTACGCGTTCTCGTGAGACGCTGATTTGCCGCCCGATTTCAGCGAGGGTCAGTGGTTCTTCACCATCTAGACCGAAGCGCAAGCGCAGGATTTTCTGTTCACGTTCATTGAGCTGAGATAGCCAACCTCCTAGGTGTTCCTTTTGGATGCTGCGATCTAGGCCTTCCATTGGTTCGGCCCCATCGGGGTCGGGGATCAGTTCACCTAGGGTGCTGCGGTCTTCTTCTCCGCGGGCATGGGCATCTAGGGATGCGCAAGGAGCGCTTTGAGCGATGAGATCCTCAAGGTCTTGGGGTTGAATGCCCATGGCATGGGCTAACTCCAATCGATTTGGTTGACGGCCGAAGCGATGGGAAAGCTCTCTTGAGATGCGTCGCATCTTGGAGAGTTTTTCGCTGATGTGGATGGGTAGACGGATGGTGCGGGCACTGTTGTCGATGGCCCTGGTCATCCCTTGACGAATCCACCAATAGGCGTAGGTGGAGAACTTATAACCCATGGCTGGATCGAACTTGTCGACAGCACGTTCGAGACCAATGGCTCCTTCTTGGACTAGGTCAAGGAGTTCAAGGCCCTGATTCTGATATTTTTTGGCAACGCTTACCACGAGCCGGAGGTTGGCTGACATCATGCGGTCACGGGCGCGTTTGCCCATGCGAATTTTGTGGCGTTGTCGTGGCGTTTGGTCTTGCTCTGGTAAGTCCAGCAATTCCTTCATCGCTTGCACATGGTGGGCCAGCTCAATTTCCTCAGCTGCGGTCAGCAAAGGCACGCGTCCTATGCTGCTCAGGTAGAACCCGATCGCATCAGTACCCAAACGACCACCTTGGCGATTGTGATTACGGGATGCCTGCCCGTTACGGCCAGCTCGATTGGCTGTTTCTGAACGTTGCTTAGATGTTGACGGTAATACAACTTCTGACGAAGGCGTGAGTGAAGCACCCTTCGCAGATTCCAGAGGGATCCCCATCACCCTGGCCTCCTAAATTAGATTTGCGCGGAATGTAGCACTCATAGAGCTTAGAAACTTGGTTGAAGCAAAAAGTTTTTGTTAGCCCATGCGAGTGATCAGTTGATTGGTCGCTTCTGCTTCTAAGTAAAAAAACTGTTTTGCATGCTGATTATTCCTTTTTAGGTAGCAAAGAGCACTTCCTCACAGTTATGGTCTCGTGAGGCATCGAGTTTCACGCTGCTGGGATACTTTGTTGCCAAAGGTTGATCAGCTGTTGCTGTGCACGATGTTCTTCACTATTGGGATTGGGTTGGCGCTGTAAAAAGCTGCCATCGCTCTGCATATCCCATGCTTCGCGGTTGTCGTTTAGGTAGAGGTTCAGCAGTCGCTCTAGGTGTTCCTTTTGCTCTGGTTCTTCAATTGGAGTAATGGCTTCCACGCGTCTGTCTAGGTTTCGAGGCATCAAGTCTGCGCTGCCGATATAAACCTCTGGGTTGTTGTCATTGGCAAACCAGAAGATACGGGAGTGTTCCAGGAATCGGCCGATGATGCTGATCACGCTGATGTTTTCGCTGAATCCTTTTCGCCCTGGGTAGAGACAGCACATACCGCGGATGATCAGTTCGATGCGAACTCCAACTTGGGAAGCTTCGTAGAGCAGGCTAATGATGGCTGGATCCACCAGAGCATTCATCTTGGCGCGGATGTGTCCGCCTCTACCTTCGCGAGCGTTTTCGATTTCGCGGAGGATTAGTGATTCCATTCCCTTGCGTAGGGTGACAGGTGCCACCAGCAGTCGACGGAAGCTTTGTTGCTTTGAAAAGCCAGTGAGATAATTGAATAGCTCGACTAGATCTTGGCTGAGTTCCGGTCTTGCAGAGAGCAGGCCAAGATCGGTATAGATACGTGATGTCTTCGAGTTGTAGTTCCCTGTGCCGATGTGTACGTAGCTGCGTAGGCGCTCTTTTTCTTTGCGAACGACCAAGATGGTTTTTGTGTGGGTTTTTAGTCCTAAAACGCCATAGACAACGTGAACGCCAGATCGTTCTAGCTGACGGGCCCATTGAATATTGTTGCCTTCATCGAAGCGTGCCTTGAGTTCAACCAGAGCCATGACCTGCTTTCCGTGTTCGGCTGCACGGATCAGGGCCGCAATGATTGGGGAATCCTTAGATGTCCGATAGAGCGTGATCTTGATTCCCATGACTAGGGGATCGTCTGCTGCCTGATTGATGAATTCCTCTACAGAGGTCGCGAACAGTTCGTATGGGTGGTGAAGGAGAATGTCTTTGCGGCGAATCACCGAGAAGATGCTTTTGAATTCTTCTTCTTTGATTGATTCGTCTTCAAGCATTCTGCGCTGGCTGCGGGAGAGAACTTTGGCGGTCAGGCCAATGTGGGGTTGGTCTTTGAGTTGTTCCAGAGGTAAACGCATTAGACCGAATAGATCATCGAGGCCTAGTAGTCCCTCGATGCGATAAAGGTCTTTTTCTTCAACAGCCATACCTTCAATCAGCATCTCAACGACTCTCTGGGGCATTTCGTTTGTTACTTCGAGTCTCACCACTTCTCCGCCCATCCGCCGCTTATGCAGGCCTTGTTCCATGGCGCTCATGAGATCGTCGGCTTCTAGGTCCCTGAGTTCAAGGTCGGCATCGCGGGTGACTCGGAAGAAGTAGTGCTCTTCAATCTTCATCCCGGGGAAGAGCAATTTGAGGTTGAAGGCCACCACTTGCTCCAATGGAACTGCTGTGTGAACCGGTTTGGGATTGATGCCACTTAGATCAGGAGGTATCTCTACAAACCGAGGGATCGTTTTTTGTGGAATCTTGACCCGGGCGAATTGTTGTTGGCCTGTTTCCGGATCGAGGATCAGGGTCGCAATGTTGAGGCTGAGATTGCTAACGAAAGGGAAGGGATGGGCTTGATCCACGGCTAGTGGTGTCAGCACCGGGAAAATGGCTGTCTGGAAATAATTGTCAATCCAGAGGCGTTCTTTTGGATTGAGTTGCTCGTAGTCGAGTAGGTGAACACCATGCTCGACTAGCTGGTTTTTGAGGTGTTTACGGTAGTGATCTTGTTGTTGCTCGATGAGAGGAACAAGGTGATCTCGGATCGTGAGGAGCTGCTGAAGAGGGGTTAGACCGTCTGCGCTGGTTTTGGTAATGCCGGCTTCCACTTGTGCTTTGAGGGAGGCCACGCGAACCATGAAGAATTCGTCGAGGTTGTTGCTGAAGATGGCACTGAACTTGGCTTGTTCCAGCAGCGGGGTGCGCGTATCCAGTGCCTGAGCAAGGACCCTTTCGTTGAAGGAGATCCAGCTGAGCTCGCGGTTGATGTAGTGCTCCGAAGCTACCGCTGGATTACTCATTGAATGCCAGTTTGTTGATCCACTATCCAGGCAAAGTAGCAATCATGATTGTTTGATTGTTGTGTTACTTGTGCTTGCAGGTAGGCCTCCTGCAACAAGGGCAACAACTCCCGCTAGTACGAGGATGGCCAGCCAGAAGGGACTGCGAGGGCCTATTTGGTCGTAGGCGAATCCTGCAGCCGCTGCCCCAAGGAAGGTTCCTAGACTCTGCAGGCCTTGAAGGCTACCGAGTACTGCCCCTTGGCCTGCGTTGTCGAGGCGTCTGGAGACGAGGGCTCTCAAGCATGGCACTACTAGACCTGTGCCAAGGGCTAGTACCGATACGGCAGTGAAAACAACAGAAATCGAATTCTGCTGACTGGCCATGGGTAATAGCAGACAGCCTGCAATGACGAAGCCAACGCCAGCAATGGTGAGCCGCCATTCGCCGAAGGATTTGACCAGTGGACCGATGAGCAGCCCTTGAACCACCATTGCGATCACGCCTACAACTGCAAAGGTCAGGCCCGCTAAACCGACTGTCCATGAAAAGGCTTGCTTCAGGTAAAGCACCAGCACAGCTGTGAAACCGTTGAATGCCATGAAGAACAGGAAGAAGGCGAAACAAAGGCGGCTTACTAATGGATTGGCAAAGATCTGTGCTAGCTGGGTGATCGGGTTGAGTTGTCTTTTGCTTGGTAGGGAATTGCGAGCTGCTGGCGGGTGTGTTTCGGGAAGGATATAGATCACAAGAAGCAGGTTCGCGACTGCGAAGGCTGTGGCGGCTATCCCGGGTAGAGCGATATTGATCTCTGCTAAGCGGCCACCGATATAAGGGCCCAAGATGAACCCGAGGCCGAATGCAACGCCAATCAGGCCGAATGCCTTTGCTCGGCTCTCAGGTGTTGAGATGTCGGCAAGCACTGCTGTGGCGCTACTTGCTGTTCCACCGCTAACGCCATCGATGATTCTTGCTGAGAAGAGAAGGATCAGGGGAACAATGCTGATCCAAGCGGCTGGAAGTATGTTCCAGTCAATCCATACTGTGATAGCGAATAAGCCAAGGCCTACTACTGAGCCAGCAACGCAAGCGGTTAAAATTGGTTTGCGGCCAAAACGATCACTGAGAGCTCCAATTAGGGGAGCCACGACGAATTGAGCCAATGCATAAGTACCTCCAAGTAGCCCCAGGATTGTGCCGCTGTCTGTGAAGCGTCCTGGGAGGTATGGAAGTAATGGCAGTAAGAGGGTTTCACCTAGGCGATCGTTCAACAGAGTGACAAAGGCACAGAGAAAGATGGGAATCTGTGGTCGGCGCAATTGGGAATGAGTCAGGATGAATGTCACGATCCCATAGAGACTTGACGCCATTGATCTAAATGGCAGGCTCTTGTGACTTGTCGCCGCTTAAGACCCCTTACAAAAACTGATCATTTTGTTGTCAGGGAGATTTATGCCGATGCGATTGAATCTCAAGGGGGAGGCTTGTATTCCTCTGTTCAGATCAGTGCATGGGCAGCCTTGGCCTGGTTACCAGGAGTTCTGGATCGGCCACTGATTGAAGGACGAGGGTGGTTGAGTCTTGAGAACGACGAGGTTGAGGCTTTCGCTGTTCGTTATCCTTCTGATCGTTTGGCGTTGCTGTATTGCCGGGGCCGGTCTGCTCGTTGTGGCCATGCCACTGCGTTGCTTGAACAGGTGGAAGCTGAAGCCTTGCAGGAAGGAGAGCTAATCTTGGTGACGGAAGCCAGTTTGTGTAGTCACCCTTTGCTGTTGAAGTGGGGCTGGATTGAAATGGCTAAGGAAGTGATTCAGATCGGAGGAGTGAGTTTCGATCGTTATCGCATGGCGAAAAACCTACAGGCTCGCTTCAAATGATGGCCTCTCTCCAAGCAATGAGCTGCTCAAGGGTGGTTTGGGCTAAGCCTGATTGCAGACACTTTTCAGCATGAGCGATACCTTCATCGAGGTTGTCGACCAGGCCCGCTAACCATAGGTAGGTCCCAGCATTCCAGAGGAGGGGCTGACTTAATGGCCCGCGATTGTGCAGAGCTTCCATTGCCTGCTCGCTCCACTCTGTCAGGTTGCTCCACTCAACGTCTTTGCTAAAGCAGCCATGGTTACGGGGGTGGAGGATGAGTCGTTCTGGCTTGCCATTTTGAACTCGTGATGTGATGCAAGCTCGACTGATGGGAAGGTCTGTGCTTCCTTCGAGCCCTTTCACAGTCACGAGATTTGTTTCACCTGCTAGCGCAAGGGCTTTCCAGGCCCGCTCTTCGGTGGGGGGATGCACGAAGCCGCTGACGAGTAAATGCTTTCCTTGATGTGCTGTCCAAAGCAGCTCCAAACTGGCCACAGGCGGTCGCTTGCCGATGTCGTCGCGATAACTGATCAAGCTTTCGGCCAGGGGGAAGTGATCTGGCTGGTAAATCAGTGCCAGACCATGTTGTTGAAAGCCAGCTTCTAGGTTTGCTATTGATAGGCCTTGCAGTTGTAGCCCTAAGGCTTTGAATAACTCTTCTGTGGTCACGCCATATTTGATTGGCATACGTTGCCCCCCTTGCAAGACGACGGGTTGACCAGCGTTGAGTAGGACCAGTGCTGTGAGCGGATAAATCGGGGCTGTTCGCTTGCGGCCGTCGAATGGCATCCCAAAGCAAATGGGTCGTTTCTGGCCATTGGCTGATTTCAGTTTGGGTCCAAGCACTCTGTATGTATCGAGCATGCCGGCGAGTTCCTGGGGCTCGGGTCGACGAATGCGATGGGCGATGAGGAAGGCGCCAATTTGAGCAGGGCTGGCTTGGGCTGTAAGGATGAGATGCAAGGCATCAGCTGATTCTTCACGGCTCATGCCACGACTGGTTTGCTCTCCACTTCCCACCTTCCTGAGGTGGGCTTTGAAGCGTTCACGGCCGGATAATTCGGGGCATGTGGTCACGATTGATTGCGGGAACTCATTGGATCTTTCTGTAGTCATGTAGCTGCGTGGAGTAGCGATTAAGACATCCTTGTGACATGTCTGCTTGGCACAGGCCTAATTGGTTCCGTTTGGCTTTAGGAATCACTGCAACGATAAAGCGAGGCTGTTTGCATTTCAGCGTAATTATATTTTCTAAGTGCAATGTTCGAATCTCCAAAGTTTTTGCGCTGGGGTATTGATCAACGTCGAGACTGGTTTTATGCTATTTTTTTATTTGATTAGCGGGCTTTTGATTGCAAGGGTTCGGCATGCATCTTGCATAGAAGATTCATCTAAGAGTAAGAGTTTTTTTGGCACCGTAGTTCTGCTTTTCAGTAGTTGATTGGTGTCAATGAAATGAATCATCAGATACGATTGCTTTTGCTTGGATTGCAGTTTTCCTTTATTACCATCATCCTCTTTTTGATTCAATAACCCATATTTGCGTATCCGTTGGCTATGGATTCATTGCCATGATCTGTATTGCTGAGCAAGTTGTTTTTTGGCTAGATCTCGATGGAGATCAGTCGGCAGACTTTGGCTGAGCTTGAACAGGTTTGATTGACTGCTGGATGTGCCGATGCAGCCCAGGGCTAGTAATGCTGCACGTGTTGTAGCTTCGGAACCTTTTCTTGCCACTTCGGCAATGCGGTTGCTGATGTCGACACCATCGCGTCGTTGCAGAATTCGAATGGTGCTTAATACCACCGGATCGCGTATGTCATTGAGGAGGTCGTCAAGGAGGTTCAGCAGCTCGTCATCGCTGAGTTGGTATGCCTTGAAGTTCAACAACTCCAGACCAGCCATGCGCATTGCTTGGGAAGGTTCTCTGAAAATCCTTTTTATTAGCAAAGTTGGCACGATTGCTCCCCAGCAGGCCATTGCTTGCAGTACCTCGAGCTCCAGTTCTTCTTGATCACCAAGTTGTTGGATGAGCCAGTCTCGAGCCTCAGGTTGATGGCAGAGGCCAGCTGCATGGATGAGTTCGGACTGCTTACCATGTTGCTTAAGCAGGGTTTTCAATATTCCCCAGCCATCATCACCAAGTAAGCCCAGTCTTTCGGCTAAGGCTTTACGTAGATCAGCAGAAAGGCTGGGGCAGTAAACATTCCCCAGCCAGTCTGCTTCTAGAGGAGTCTTACCTACTTTATTGAGACGTTCCCAGAGAACGGCTTCATCGAAGCTCATGAATGTTCTAGATCAGCGTGCGCCTAGTTCGGCGGCGAGTTCACGTTCCAGCTTCTCATCGTGAACCGTAGGCAGTACGTTGCTCATTTGGGTGCGATGGGTGCTGTAGAAGAGCATGCCGATAAACACCATCCCGCCAATGATGTTGCCGAGGGTGACTGGAATGAAGTTCCAAACGATTACCTGGCCAAAGGAAACGCCTGAACCAAGCATGGGTCCGGCGGTGTGTAGGAACATGTTCACCACGATGTGCTCCATTCCCATGGTTTGGAATGCTGTGATCGGCAGCCAGCAGGCCAAAATTTTGCCAGGTACGCTCTTACTAACTAGGGCCATGGTCACACCCAGACAAACCAACCAGTTCGCGATCAATCCGCGCAGGAAGGCCAAGAAGAAGCCAAGGGATTGAAGGTTCTCGTATTTGGTAACAACGTTGGTTTTGTTGAGGGCAATGATCTTCGCTGCTACCTGTTGCCACATGCCGCCACCATCGGCAGCGGAGGCGGGATCCACGGTGCCACCGCTGGTCAGGCTGATTGCCATCAGTAGGGCAACCACAGCAGTGCCGATCCAGTTGCCGAGCCAGACCCAACCCCAGTTGCGGAAGGTGGCTCCCCAGGTGCTCTTGCCGGCCCATGTGGCCATAGGCAGCAGAGCGAAGTTACCGGTGACCAGTTCCATGCCGAACAGCACGATGCTGGCAAAGCCGAAGGGGAAGAGCAGGGATCCCAACCATGGTTGACCACTCTTGAGACCAACTGTGAGTGCAAGGATTACAGCAAGGCCGAGAATGGCCCCGGAATAGAAGCCACGCACCAGCAAGTTCTTGACGCTGACAGTGGCTTTTTTGCCGCCGGCGGTAATCATGCCGTCGACAAGTTCGTTAGGTAGGACGTAGTCCATTTGTGACGCCGTGGCGCTCATGTTGGTAGATGCGTAGGTTTAACGAGAGGAGGATTTTTAGCCACTTATGGTGTTCATCAGGCGTGAGAAGACATCTCGGCCACCTTCTTTTTGATTGATTGCAGGCTTGTCGCTACCGCTGTTGCTTAACCAGTTGACAAAGCGAGAGAAAAGATCACGTGCTTGGGAAGTCGATTGCATGGTGGGGCTTGATAGGTGATTGATTTAAGAACGGTGGTTTAGCGATCGCAGCTCAAGGGGATGGGCTGCTGTTTTCGCCTAAATTGCTGAACCAGTTCATGAAGTTGGAGAAAGGGTCGCTGTTCTGCTTCGGTTGGCTACGAGGTTGAGCACCGAAGCGTTCGATCAGTAATTCCCGCAGCACGTCTTTCAGTTCGCTGCCAGGAATGCCTTTGCGATGCAGTGTCCCGATTCGGGCATCCGGCCCTTGCCGGCCTTCAAGGCTGAGGTCATAGGCCTCAACCATGCCTTGGCCCCCGTTCGGTGCACGGGCTTTGGTTCCTGTGAGGCCGATTGCGCCCATGTAGGCCTGGCCACAGCTGTTGGGACAGCCAGTCCAATGGACTTTTATTTCCTCAGGGAGGATGAGTTCTGCATCCAGTTCATGTGCCATTGCCATGGCCTGATCTTTGGTGTTTGTAAGGGCGAAGCTGCAGTAGGTATTTCCTGTGCAGGAGACAGTGCCGGCGGCAAAGGAACCGGGTTCAAGTGGAAAACGCTGTAGCAGTGGATCAGCTTGAAATTTGTCGAGGTTGGTATTTGATAGCCCCACCAAAATGATGTTCTGGTCTTCAGTAAGACGAATTTCACCACTGCCATAGTTAAGACTGGCGCTAGCAAGATCCTGAAGATCTTCTGCGCGTAATCGTCCAACCGGTACATGCATGCCGGCGTAGTGAAGCCCTGTTTGTTTCTGAGGGTGGATTCCGTAAAAAGAGCGAGGCTTGTCGTCAAATACAGAACCGGGATCAGGAGTTAGCGGTCCAAATTTTTCCGCCACCATGGTGCGAAACGCTTCGATGCCCACGCTGTCGAGGTACATGCGAAACCTGCCCTTAGGGCGATTGTTACGCTCACCGTTATCTCGCCATAGCGTTAGAATAGTGCCGGTGAGCCGACAGATTTCATTGGGTTTAACCCAGGCATTTAAAGGCAGCGCATAGTCATTCATCTGCGAGGAGAGGATCCCTCCGAGCCAGACGCCGAAACCCATCACCCCATCGTGTTCCACTGGATGGAAGATGATGTCGTTATGGAGCAGGAAATTATCGCGGGCCCCTGCAACTGCCGTATTCCATTTGCGGGGAAGGTTGGAGAATTCATGGTTTCCTTTTCCTTGATTCGTGAGGAAATTTTGTAGTTCAGTTGTGTAAGGGCGAGTATCAACAATTTCAAGAGGGTCAATCCCAGCCAGTGGATTTCCTGTGACATTGCGTGGGTTATCAAAACCTGATTGGATTGTGTTGAGACCTGCCTCTTCAAGACGTCTGAGGATTTCGGGAAGATCACTCAGTAAAACACCACGAAGTTGTAGGTTTTGGCGTGTTGTGATGTCGCAACTGCCGTCTTCTCCGTAGCGACCCACGATTGAGGCCACTACTTTTATTTGGTGGCTATTGAGAACACCATTGGGTATCCTTAGCCGTAGCATGAACTTGCCAGGAGTTTTGGGTCGCCAGAACATTCCATACCATTTCAGGCGCAGTTCGAGGTCTGTTTTATCGACCTGTTCCCAACCAACCTGAGCAAAGGTTTCAAGTTCATCACCAACATCTAAGCCATCTTTAAAAGCTTTGTTTTGCTCAATTTTGTTGAGCTTCTTTCCTTGGAGAAATTGTTTAGCAGGAGAGCTAATAACCATGACATTTTGTTGAAATTAAACTTGAAAAGAAGTGATCATGTTTTTTAAACTTTATTCGCTTATTCGATGCCCATGGTTTTTAGACTCTGCCATGATTGAAGTAAGGGTAAGTTGCGAATGGAGTCATTAAGCCTGATGGAAGAGGGCATTGGCGGTATCAGATTGAACAAAACCGAGCATTTGTGTGAAATTCAAGATTTGGTGTCTTTGTATACATTCTGAGCCCGGCTGATGTTGGCTGAGCTAGGGGTGTTAAGGAGTCAGGCCACGCTGCGAATGGAGTCATTAAGCCTCAATGAAGAGGGCATTGGCGGTATCAGATTGAACAAAACTGAGCATTTGTGTGAAATTCAAGATTTGGTGTCTTTGTATACATTCTGAGCCCGGCTGATTTGACTGAGCCAGTGGTATTGAGGATTCAGGTCACGCTGCGAATGGAGTCATTAAGCCTCAATGAAGAGGGTATTGGCGGTATCAGATTGAACAAAACTGAGCATTTGTGTGAAATTCAAGATTTGGTGTTTATCGATACATCTAGGTGCACAAGTTTCCTTCTTTATGGTTGCTGTGTATAAATTTTAAGTGATTTCAGTATTGGCGGCCTATCTCTCCCAACCAGCGGATTGTGCCTTGTCTGAGCATTTTCCACACACGGTTCATGGCAGCTAAATCCCTTTCGAAGTCACTGTTAAAGCGTTTTGAGCGGGTTGCACCCTGTCTGCCTTGGCGACCACTCGTCCTCAACCGAGTTTGCGACTGTGTTCGATAGCGACGGGATGCCATGGTTGCAGTTGACTATTAAGACTGGAATGACTTCACCAGTTTCGGATGTCTTAGATCCGTGGCCGTTGTTACGAAAGCATGAGCAGGTTGGTTGTAAGCGCGCTTTGCGTTTGATCGTGCATGGCCGTGCTGGTGGGTATGTTCCTTCTTGTGTGCGTTCTTTTGCTCTGCAGGTCGCGCAACGTCGAGGCACACCTGTGGTGGTAGAGGCCTTAACGGCTACTGATCGCCATGAGCAGAGTGCAGATCCTATTTGGCTGGTTCCTTTGTTGTTGCTGCCTGGTTCTCATGTTCGAGAGGATGTGCCGTTCATTCGTCAGCGACTTCAGCAACAGGGTGTGAACACCAGGTTGGTGCCTTTCTTGGGTGCCTGGCCCTCTTGGTGGCGATTGTTACAGGAGTGGGTGCAGCGTCAGGATTGTCGTGATGGCTCTCTTGTTTTGGTTCACCATCCCCTTCGCCAGGGTGTTGCTCATCGCTATTTAAGTTTGCTGCAGCAGCGGCTGGCGTTGCCCATGCTTTCCTGGGACGACTGGCATGCTGATGTCGCTTCAGCGAAGGAGGCATCCACGCCTCTTTTTCTTGCCTTGGCGCCAATCCAGATTACGCAGACGCTGCGCGATTCTGGGGTGATGACTTCCCTACTTGAGATTGAGTTATTTCGATTGGGTTTGATTGATTTGCTGGCTGCATTGCCATGAGCTCTTTGGACTTTGGCACTGTGTATTTGGTGGGTGCAGGCCCTGGTGATCCTGATTTGCTCACACTGAAGGCTTATCGTCTGCTTCGCCAGTGCGGAGCCTTGGTTCACGATGCTCTGGTGCCTAAGGAAGTACTCGAGTTAGTACCCGAGTCTTGTGAACGGCATTTTGTTGGTAAACGTCGAGAACGTCATTGGGTCCCACAGTCCAAGACAAATGAGTTGCTTGTTGAATTGGCTCAGCGTCATTCCTGTGTAGTACGCCTAAAAGGTGGTGACCCTTTTCTGTTTGGGCGGGGTGGTGAGGAGGCCGCCTATTTGCAGAGTCATGGGGTATCGGTGGAGGTGGTCCCTGGGATTACAGCGGGGATGGCTGCGCCGGCCTATGTGGGTATTCCTCTGACCCATCGTTGTGGTGGTAGTTCTGTCACCTTTGTGACAGGTCACGAGAAGATCGACAAACAGCGCCCTTCTGTGAATTGGAAGGATCTTGCTAGCGCAAGTGACAGCCTGGTGATTTATATGGGTTTGCATAACCTTGCTTATATCGTCGAAGAGTTGATTGCCGGTGGCCTCGATCCAGCTACGTCCGCAGCAATCATTCAACAGGGCACTGTCGTAGGTCAGCGCTACCTCAAAGCTCCCTTGGAACAGTTGGTTCAAAGGGTGCAGAGCGAAGGGTTTGCAGCGCCGTCGATTGTGATTGTGGGTGCAGTAGTTGATGAACAGGTGGCAGCGTGTGCTCCTCAGCCGGCTGAGGTTGTGATGCCGATCAAGTCTTGATCTATGACTTAGCAACCTAAAGGTAGATGTTGAATTTAGCGCTTAAAGTAGGAGATATCGCTGGGCCATTGGTAGTTCTTCTGCGGGGTCGCATGTGAGTAAATCGCCGTCGGCGAACACCTCGTAAGTTTGTGGATCTACCTCTACTTTTGGTAGTGAATTGTTGTTGTGCATTTCTGCTTTGCCGATCGTGCGGGTGTTCAGAACGGGAATGCAGGCACGTTGCAGCCCCAGCTTGTTGGGAAGATCTGTTTCGATGGCCGCTTGGCTCAGGAAGGTGAGGCAGCTGGGGGCAAGGGCTTTGCCGAATGCTGCAAACATTGGTCTGCCATGGACTGGTCCAGGTGTTGGAATCGAGGCATTAGCATCGCCCATTTGCGCCCAGATGATTGACCCGCCCTTGATGACAAGTTCTGGCCGCACGCCGAAGAAACCTGGCTTCCAGAGCACCAAGTCTGCCAGTTTGCCTACCTCTACTGAGCCAACATGGTTGTCAATGCCGTGGGCAATGGCGGGGTTGATCGTTACCTTGGCGATGTAGCGCTTTAGGCGGTTGTTGTCGTTACGAGTGCCACGTGGATTGGCAGCATCTTCTGGCAGAGAGCCTCTCTGAACTTTCATCTTGTGAGCGGTCTGGAATGTTCTGGTAATCACCTCTCCGACTCGTCCCATCGCTTGGGAATCACTGGCAATGATGCTGAAGGCACCGAGGTCGTGGAGAATATCTTCCGCGGCGATCGTTTCGCGACGGATGCGCGATTCGGCAAAGGCCACATCTTCAGGAATCGCTGGATCTAGGTGGTGGCAAACCATGAGCATGTCGAGGTGCTCTTCCAGGGTGTTGCGGGTGTAAGGCCGGGTTGGATTTGTGGAGCTGGGCAGCACGTTGCTTTCACCACAGATACGGATGATGTCTGGTGCATGGCCTCCACCGGCCCCTTCGGTATGGAAGGTGTGGATGGTGCGTCCGCCGATGGCTCGGATTGTGTCTTCTACAAAACCTGCTTCATTGAGCGTGTCTGTGTGGATGCAGACCTGGACATCAAAGCGATCGGCTACCGAAAGACAGCAGTCAATAGCTGCTGGAGTGGTACCCCAGTCTTCGTGGAGTTTGAGGCCGCAGGCTCCAGCTAGCACTTGCTCCTCGAGAGCTTCAGCTGTACTGGCATTGCCTTTACCAAAGAAGCCAAGATTTATCGGCAATCCTTCAGCTGCTTGCAGCATGCGGCTGATGTGAAAGGCGCCAGGTGTACAGGTAGTGGCATTGGTGCCTGTTGCCGGACCTGTACCACCACCGAGCATGGTGGTAACGCCGCTAGCCAGGGCAGTCTCGATTTGCTGTGGGCAGATGAAATGGATGTGGCTATCGATGGCGCCGGCGGTCACGATGTGACCCTCTCCAGCAATGGCTTCAGTGCCTGGGCCGATCACAATGTCAATCCCGTCAGTGATGTCGGGATTGCCAGCCTTGCCGATGGCAACGATCCGTCCGTCTCGTAGGCCGATATCTGCTTTGACGATCCCCCACCAGTCGAGGATCAGGGCATTGGTGATCACGGTGTCAACAGCACCATTGGCGCGGGATTGCTGGGATTGCCCCATGCCGTCGCGGATCACTTTTCCTCCACCGAATTTGACTTCTTCGCCGTAGGTGGTGAAATCGCGTTCCACCTCCAGGATCAACTCGGTGTCTGCTAGGCGTATGCGGTCACCTGTGGTGGGGCCGTAGGTTTCGGCGTAGGCCTGGCGATCCATCCGGTAGGCCATAGCAATGCAGCGAAAGGGACGAGGTGTAGAAGCAGTTCAGTCGAGTGGTCCGTTGACCAGACCGTTGAAACCAAAAACCTTGCGGTGACCAGCAAGGGCAACCAGGCGCACGTCACGTTCGTCGCCGGGTTCGAAGCGGATCGCTGTTCCAGCAGGGATGTCCAATCGGTGCCCCCGTGCAGCATCACGATCGAAGTGCAGAGCTGTATTGGTCTCGAAAAAGTGAAAGTGGGAGCCAACTTGGATCGGTCGATCGCCACTATTGGCCACGCGCAGGGTGAGGGTTGGCCGGTTGCTGTTGAGTTCAAGCGTGCCCGGTTCAGGAATCACTTCACCGGGGATTAGCGGAGGCATGGGGATTTTTTAGCGGATGGGGTCGTGGAGGGTGACCAATTTGGTGCCGTCCTTAAAGACGGCTTCGATTTGCACCTCCGGGATCAGTTCGGGAACACCATCCATTACCTGATCGCGACGCAGCCAGGTGCTGCCTTCGGCCATCAGCTCCGCGACGGATTGGCCGTCACGAGCGCCTTCGATGACAAGGAAGCTGAGCCAGGCCACGGCTTCGGGGTGGTTGAGCCGCAGGCCGCGGTTGAGGCGTCGTTCTGCAAGCAGGGCAGCGGTGACGATCAGGAGTTTGTCTTTTTCCTGGGGGCTGAGGTGCATGGAAGCCAGGATTTCATTTCAGTGTGGCGAGGCAGAAGGCGATTGATGGTTCTTTGTGAACCTTTCGTTTGAGAACGTTCCCTCTTCTTGCAGGGGCCATTCTCGTGGAGGTTGAGGAGTGCTGAGCCGCCGTAGCTGACGTGTGCGGGCCCAGAGGCGGGAAAACCATTGGCGCGCGGCTTGGCTTGATGGCCCTATATATCGGGCCACTAAGCCTTGATCGAGACCACCACAAGCCATCGAACCTTCTAGGTTTGCGCGATCTGTTCGACAGTTCCGCAGAAGTATCTCCATCACGTCGGCAGTCAGAGGATGCGGTGCGGCCCAAACAAAAGATCCGAACACGGGCTGTGTCCCCATGCCGTGCAAACTCTGCAGCACTTCGCTGTTGAGCTCGAGTTGATCGACTAGTTCCCATTGACGACCAATCGGGGTTTGTCGGCAGATCTCCAGGCTTGACCTCCAGGCGCCTTCGTTCAGTGTTTCTCCAGCAGCTGTGCGACCTAGGCGCACCACTTCGGCGCAGAGAAAACTGGCTTTTGGTTGCAGTTCGACTTGCATCCGTTGCTTGTAGAGGCCTCCTTGAAAAACCACGAGCTCTTGGGGTAACCATTCCAGGTCAGCATTGGTTTCTAGTTCGAAGTGACACTCTTGACTTGCCCAGCGGCCTTTGGGGTGTTGTTTGGAGCGGCCTACGGAGCCATAGACCTTCTGGGCAGCCACACTCGTGACCAGGCCGCGGCTGTCTGCTCCAGCTTTGACATTCACACTGAGCTGATCTCCTCCGACCAAACCCCCTGCGGTGTGAAGTAAGGGCAGTTGACAGCGGCCGTCGTGATCAAGATTGGCACGCTGAATCTTGAATGGAGCCGTGCATTGGCTCTGATGCACGGTGAGCCGGGATTGAAGATCGTCTGTCGCAGTTTTGCTGATCAGTTGCAGGGAACATTGGCCGTGCCAGGGTCTATCGCCAGTCATCGGAGCACGCTGTGATCGAGCACGGTTTAACTCTTTAGCAACACTCACGGATGGAGCAGTTGCCGTTTGGCAGGCTTATGGTCATGAGCTTGGTCGATTTTCCTTCTCTCGATACTGTTCCGGTGCTCACCCGCAGGCTTGATGCTGTTGGGGTTGAGGCTTGTATGGAATTGCCTCTCACTGCTGAAGAACGCACACGTTTGCGAGGGCTGCGATGCACGGCTTGTGGTCAGTCCGTCTTATTGCAATTGCCGCGGCAGGGCCCATTGCAGCCTGGAGAAAGTTTGGCTGCGGAGGAAGGTCCTGTTTTGGTGAGGGTGGTCGCTGCTCCTGAGAAACTGTTGGTGGTTAGGGCTCCTTCAGAACTGGCTCTGCTTGAGGCGGCTTATCACTTGGGTAATCGTCACGTGGCAATAGAGCTACGCACGCAGCAGCTGCGTTTGCTAGATGATCCTGTCTTAGCCGATCTGCTGCGGGTGCGTGGCTTGGCTCTGGAGTCTCTGATGGAGCCTTTTTATCCGGACCCTGGGGCCTATCAAGGCGTCCATAGCCATGATCACCAGCCCATTGATGGGCAGCAACAACGTCATCACTGATGAGCAGTCTCGCTTTGCTTCAGCTTGTTAGCCCGGCTTTGCCGGTGGGTGCGTTCAGTTATTCGGAGGGTTTGGAACTGCTGGTGCAGCGAGATCAGCTTCAGGATCGAGCAACTTTGGCAAGTTGGTTGGAGGCGGAGCTCAGTCGCGGGCAGGTCATGATCGAAGCTGCTGCTTTGCGCCCGCTGCGTCATTCCCTCAGCCAATGGCAGGTGAGTGCTGAGCAGGGCAAAGTTGACCATGGCACTGACGTGCGCGATTGGGCTCAATGGTTGATTGCACTGCGAGATGCGGCTGAAGTAAGAGCGCAGCAACAGCAGATGGGTCGCTCTCTTTTGCAGTTATTAGCTGACCTGGGTCATCCTCTCCCTGATGGAGGAGTGGATTTTGGTTGGCCAGTGGCGTGGGCTTGGGCTGGTTTGTCTTGGGAGATAACGCCTTTGGAGGTTGTGCAGGGTTACTTGTTTGGCTGGGTGTCTAATCAGCTCAGTGCGGCCGTGCGTCTTGTTCCGCTGGGGCCAACTGAGGCACAACGGTTGCAGCGTCAGCTTCAGCCGCTCATTGAAATGCAGGCCCGTAGCTTGCTTGATGTGGATCCAAAGCAGCTTTGGTGCGGAGGAGTGGGTTCTGCTATTGCACAGCTCTCCCATGCTGAGCTGTATTCCCGATTATTCCGGAGCTGATGAGTAGCAAACTGCGTTTAGGTGTGGCTGGCCCGGTGGGTTCGGGTAAGACAGCACTAGTGGAGGCAATGTGTCGCCGTCTACGAGATCAGTTGCAATTGGCAGTTGTCACCAACGACATCTATACCCAGGAAGATGCAGAGTTCTTGACGCGGGTTGGAGCTCTTGAGCCAGAGCGTATTCGCGGAGTGGAAACAGGCGGTTGTCCTCATACTGCTATTCGTGAGGATTGTTCGATTAATCGCGCGGCCGTAGAAGATCTGGAGCGAAATTTTCCAGATCTTGATGTTGTGCTTGTGGAGAGTGGTGGCGATAATCTTGCCGCCAGCTTCAGTCCAGAATTGGTGGACCTTTGCATCTATGTGATTGATGTGGCGGCTGGCGACAAGATCCCTCGCAAGGGTGGCCCTGGGATTACACGCTCGGATTTATTGGTGATCAACAAGATTGATCTCGCTGTCCATGTCGGGGCCGATTTGGAAGTGATGAAGCGCGATACGACGCGAATGCGGGGAGAGCGCCCTTGGTGCTTCACCAACTTGCGGAGCGGCGATGGCTTGGAGAGCGTGCTGCACTTTTTGTTGCAACAGCTACCAAATCGCCGTTAGCAATGATCAGCGCAAAGGGCTTTGTATCATTCACTACAGAATCATGCCTGGCTGATCTTTACGTTCCCCAGGCCGCCCGAATAGGCGTGCTCCATATTCTGCCTATCTACGGTTTCAATGAACGTTTCATTCTCCAAGCGCCTTGTGGCTGGCTTTGCCGCAACCGCCGTTGGTGTCAGCATTACGGCTTGCGGTGGTGGTAGTGATAAAACCGCGAATACCGATTTTGACGACACGGTCACGGTTGGTATCCTCCATTCCTTAAGTGGCACCATGGCCATCTCGGAGTCCACCCTTGTGGACACCGAGAAAATGGCGATTGAAGAGATCAACGCTGCCGGTGGTGTTGAAGTTGATGGCAAGAAATACAAGATCGACTACATCGTTGAAGATGGCGCTTCTGATTGGCCAACCTTCGCTGAGAAGTCCAAGAAGTTGATCGATCAGGATAGTGTTCCTGTTGTCTTTGGTGGTTGGACTTCCGCAAGCCGTAAGGCGATGCTTCCGGTTTACGAATCGAAGAATGCATTCCTCTATTACCCGATTCAGTACGAAGGCCAGGAGTGTTCCAATAACATCTTCTACACAGGTGCGACTCCTAATCAGCAGTCGGAACCTGCAACCAAGTTCATGTTCGAGAAGTCGCCCGCTGCTGGCAAGCCCTTCTTCCTTGTAGGTTCTGATTACGTTTTCCCTCGCACCTCCAATACCATCACTAAGGAGCAGGTCAAAGCTCTTGGTGGGAAAGTGGTTGGAGAGGATTATTTGCCCCTCGGCAACACTGAAGTGGCGCCGATCATTGCCAAGATCAAGAAGGCATTGCCTGATGGTGGTGTGATCATCAACACCCTCAATGGTGACCAGAACGTCGCTTTCTTTAAGCAGATTCAGGATGCCGGACTTACTCCTGAAAATGGCTACTACGTGATGAGCTATTCCATCGCGGAAGAAGAGATCAGCACGATCGGGCCTGAGTTCCTTGAGGGACACTATGGGGCTTGGAATTACATGATGTCGATTGATACGCCTGCTTCGAAGAAGTTTGCATCTGACTTCAAGGCCAAATATGGCAATGATCGTCAGGTTGCTGACCCTCAGGAGTCGGCTTACAACATGGTGTATCTGTGGAAAGCTGCGGTCGAGAAGGCCAATAGCTTTGATGACGACAAGGTTCGTGAAGCTTTGATCGGAATTGAGTTTGATGCGCCTCAGGGTCCTGTGAAAGTGATGCCAAACCATCACCTGTCCCAGACCGTACGTATCGGCAAGATCACCAAAGATGGTCAGTTCGAGATTCTCGAAGAGACCGATGGCCCTGTTGCTCCACAGGCTTGGAACCAGTTCGAGCCCAGTTCTAAGGGCTATGCTTGCGACTGGACTGATGCAAACAAAGGCGAGAAGTACAAGCTTTGATTGCCTCGCCAAGGCGTTTTTCCGCTTTGGCATTGTTTGGGAGGAGTCCGGAAACGGGCTCCTCCTTTCGTCGTTTTTCCGGTCTCTGATCTTCGCCCGTGCAACTGCTTCTTGAAAGTCTTTTCAATGGTGTGGCCATCGGCTCGGTGCTGCTGGTTGCTGCCCTCGGACTGGCGATAGTCTTCGGCCTGATGGGTGTCATTAACCTCGCCCATGGCGAGTTGATCATGCTCGGGGCCTACACCACTTATGTGGTACAGCTGATCTTCAAGCTGCCTGCTCTGCAGCCTTTCTACAACGCTTATGTGTTGGTGGCGATTCCTCTGGCCTTCATCGTTAGTGGTGTGGTTGGTATCTTGCTAGAACGCACCGTGATTCGTCGTCTCTACGGCAACCCGTTGGAGACATTGTTGGCGACATGGGGCGTTAGCCTGATTCTGCAGCAGTTTGTGCGCAGTTTTCCATTGGCTTATGCGGCTGGCTTGGTGCTGGCGTTAGTGCTTGGCTTCAGTCTGCCGATCATTCTTCCTGACAAGCTTTTGCAGGGGCCGCGGGCCCGCCTGGTGCGTGCTGGAAGCTGGCTTGTGTCGGCTTTGGCTGGGGTGTTACTGGCGGGTGGTTTGGCCTCTCAGATCAGTCGCATCGCTCGTGCGACCTCTCGTAATGTCGATGTCACGGCACCTAAGTGGATGCGTGGGGGGATTGAACTGTCGGGCATGACCTTCCCTGTACCACGCTTGGTGATCATTGTGATCACGATCCTCGCTGTACTCGGTATCACCTGGTTCTTGAATCGCAGTGTGTGGGGGATGCGCATCAGGGCAGTGACTCAGAATCGTTCCATGAGTGATTGCCTTGGCATCTCAACCGATACTGTGGATGTGCTTACCTTTGGTATCGGCTCAGGTTTGGCTGGCATCGCTGGGGTAGCTGTGTCTTTGTTGGGATCCGTGGGACCCAACGTCGGAACTTCTTATATCGTTGGTTGCTTCATGGTGGTAGTGCTTGGAGGTGTGGGAAATCTGTTCGGCACCGTGTTGGCCTCCTTTGCTATTGGGGTGCTAACAGACCTGATCGGTGCTGGCCGTTTGCTCAGTATCTGGCCTTCGATGCCTGCGCCTTTGGCGAGCGTGGTTGATTTTTTTGCTACCACGAGCATGGCCCAGGTGATGGTGTTTGCGTTGATTGTGGTGTTCCTGCAGTTCCGACCTGCTGGTCTGTTTCCCCAGAGGGGACGCATGGTGGAGGCTTAAATCGATGTTGCAAGCGTTTCAACAACGCCGTTGGCCCCTGGTGATTGCCTGGGTCTTGATCATTGCTGCGATTGTGGCGGCGCCTGCAGTGGTGTCGGTATTTGGGCTCAACCTGCTCGGTCGTTTTCTCTCTCTCTCGATCGTGGCCCTCGGCATCGATTTGATTTGGGGTTTTACAGGCTTATTGAGCCTTGGTCAGGGCATCTTCTTTGCGCTCGGTGGTTACGCAGCCGCAATGTACCTTCAGCTCAATAGCTCGAGCGAACAACCCAACGGTATTCCAGAGTTCTTCGGCCTTTATGGGGTGGATCAACTGCCTGGATTTTGGCAGCCGTTTCATTCGCCTTGGTTCACGCTGATTGCCATCTGGTTGATCCCTGCACTGCTTGCCGCGCTGTTAGGCAACTTGGTGTTCCGCAATCGGATCAAGGGAGTTTATTTTTCGATTCTTACCCAGGCCGCCTTGCTGGTTTTCTTTAATTTCTTCAACGGACAGCAGAAACTGATCAATGGCACCAACGGTCTTAAGACCGATGTCACAGAGCTTTTTGGACAGCAGGTGGGCTCTGCATTCATGCAGCGAGGCTTCTTCTGGTTAACGGCCGTGATGGTGATCCTGGCCTGGTTGGCTGTGCGCTGGGTGGTGCGTGGCCGTTTTGGTGAAGTGTTGATCGCCATTCGCGATGATGAGCCGCGTTTGCGTTTTGCTGGCTACAACCCCACCTTGTTTAAAACCATCGTGTTTGCGATGGCTGGTGGCTTGGCCGGCATCGGCGGTGCTCTTTACACCGTGCAGTCCGGCATCGTCTCGCCGCAATACATGACTGTTCCCTTCTCAATCGACATGGTGATTTGGGTGGCAGTTGGCGGACGCGGAACTTTGATTGGTGCCATTCTTGGCGCTCTAGTCATTAATTTGGCGAGGAGCCAAATCAGCACGGTTTGGCCAGAAGGCTGGCTATTTATCCTGGGAGGCTTGTTTATTCTCGTCGTTACGGCACTACCAGAAGGTGTTGTGGGCTGGTGGCAGGCGGGTGGGCCACGAAACCTGCTTACTCGCTTGGGTGTCGCGCGCAGGATCGGCACCTATCCACGCTTGGAAATGGATGGCAAGGAGGAGGCGAAGTCATGACAACCGCTTTGCTTGAGCTGCGTCAAATCAGTGTCAGCTTTGATGGCTTTATGGCACTGCGTGATCTCAATCTCAGCCTGCAGCCAGGAGAATTGCGTGCCGTGATTGGTCCCAACGGTGCAGGCAAGACCACCTTCCTTGACGTGATTACTGGCAAGCTTCGACCAACGGCAGGTGATGTTTTGTTTAAGGGCCAATCTCTTTTAAACAAGCCGGAACACAGGATTGCGCGGCTTGGGATTGGTAGGAAGTTTCAGAGCCCGAGAGTCTTCGAAAACCTAACTGTTGAGGAAAACCTCGCCTTGGCGGTCAGTCATCCAAAGCGCCCTTGGCCACTTTTAAGCGCAGGTCTTAATGCTGTTGAGCGCGATCGCATAGCCCATTTGATGGGTATCGTTTCCCTGCAGACACGTGCGCATCAAGTTGCTGGATCGTTGTCTCATGGGCAGAAGCAGTGGTTGGAGATCGCCATGCTTGTGGGTCAGTCACCTGACCTGTTATTGGTTGATGAGCCAGTTGCTGGTTTGACGGATGAGGAAACAGATCTCACTGCGGATCTGCTCAAGTCTCTCGTTGGTGATCACACTGTTTTGGTGATTGACCATGACATGGAGTTCATCCGGCGCCTGGAGAGTCAGGTTTCTGTTCTTCATCAGGGCCACGTTCTCTGCGAGGGCTCGATGGATCAGATTCAGTGTGATCCACGCGTGATCGAGGTGTATCTAGGTCGTAATGAGGAGGTTGCCTGATGCAGCGCTTTCTACCTATGCAGTTCATGATTCTCTGCAGCCGATGACCATTCTTGAGATCCGTGGTCTAAACACCTACTACGGTGAGAGCCACATCCTTAGGGATGTCGACCTCACTGTGAAAGCTGGTGAGATGGTCTGCTTGATTGGTCGCAACGGTGTGGGCAAGACCACCTTGTTGAAATCATTGATCGGTCTGTTGCGTCCTCGCAGTGGAGAGATTCTGTTTAATGGTGAAGGCTTGGATCGCCATCCTCCGCATCAGCGGGCACGTGCTGGCATTGGTTATGTGCCTCAGGGGCGAGAAATTATTCCCCATCTGACGGTGGAGGAGAACCTGATGCTAGGGATGGAGGCATTGCCCGGCGGCTTGGCGCGCAACCACAGCATTGATCCGCTTGTTTATGAGTTGTTCCCGATCTTGCAGGAGTTTTTGCCGCGTAAGGGCGGAGACCTCAGCGGTGGGCAACAACAGCAGCTTGCGATTGCTCGGGCTCTGCTTGGTAAGCCGAAATTGCTCCTGCTAGATGAACCGACGGAGGGTATTCAGCCCAATATCGTTCAAGACATTGAAAGGGCTGTTCGACGCATCATTGCCGAGACAGGGATTGGTGTTCTTTTGGTAGAGCAGCATCTGCACTTTGTTCGTCAAGCTGATCGCTACTACGCCATGCAACGAGGTGGCATTGTGGCCAGTGGTCCGACCAGCGACCTTAGTCAGGCAGTGGTGGATCAATTCCTAAGTGTATGAGTGCGTATGGAGATGTTTAGGGCTGGGGCATTAATCTGTATGTCTGGGAGAAGTGTCAGTGTTGTTGGCTTTTAAGAGGGAGTACCAAAGGCCTTCAGGATTCGACCATGCTCTGAGCAGATGATTATCGAGCTTCACGATGGGTTGGCAGCTGAGGCTATTAATCAGTAGCCATTGATCATCTTTTTCTGGTGTGGCTTCTAGTTGAGTTTCTTGCAGCCATCCTTGTTCGAGGCCCTGTTGTCGCATGACACCTGGTAGACAGCCACTAGCAAGCCGCGGTGTGAGCCAATGATTGTTTCGTCGCACGATGAGGTTGGCGGTGCTGCCACAACAAAGTTCACCGCTTGTGCTTAGCAGTATGGCCTCATCGCAATTCGCTTTCTGTGCTTCGTGGCGGGCCTGTATCGCTTGACCGTAGGCGAAGGTTTTGCAACGACTCAAGCAACTATTGGCGTTGCGACGCTCATGGCAACTGATGATCGTCGTAAGTGGAGTAAAGCAGGGTTCCACTGCATTCAGCTCTAGCCAGAAGCGATGGGTTGTTGAACTCGGGTTGCTCTGGGGCAGACTGATGCCTCGGCTTGACCTATCGCCACGGCTCCAGTTGAGGCGCAGGGCCCCATTGCCATTGTCCAAGTTGCATTGTTTCAGGCCCTCTTTGATCAGAGGTGTCAACCATTTCGCTGTAGGCGGGGGGGCCATCTCTAGTAGGCATGCGCTGGTCTGCCAGCGGTTGAGATGAGCATTGAGGAGTTGTGGATGTCCATCAAGGATCAGAATTGTCTCAAAGATGCCATCGGCAAGCTGCAGGCCTCGATCTCCTAGAGGAAGAGCGAGCTCCGCAGTGCTCCCCCAGCTGCCATCGATCCAGGCAATCTGGTTTTTCATTGCAGTGCCTCCAGTAGTGGCAGCAGTTTCCAGTTCAGCTCATCAGCTTCGCAATAGGGGTCGGAACCGGTCACGATGCCGCAGCCGGCATGGGCTCGTAACGTGTTCCCCTCGAGCAACATCGAGCGAATCAGAATGCTGCTGTCGAGCTGCCCATCCCAGTTGAGATGCAACAACGATCCGCAATAGGGCCCGCGTGCTGTTGGTTCCAGTTCGTTCAGCCGCTGACAGGCGCGCAGCTTGGGGGCACCGCTGATGGAGCCTCCCGGCCAACAGGCTTGTAGTAGGTCTACCCAAGATTGGTCTGATCGAAGCCGTCCTTGCACTATTGAGGTGAGGTGATGCACATGGGGATAGCTCTCAAGGCCTACCAATTGAGGCACTGTGATGGAGCCGGGTTTACAGACTCGCCCTAGATCGTTGCGTAAGAGATCGACGATCATCACGTTTTCAGCTCGGTCTTTGCTGCTGCAAACAAGATCAGCTGCCAGATCAGAGTCTTGGCTTTGATTGGGGTGGCGTGGTCGGGTCCCTTTGATTGGTCGAGTTTCAACTTCTCCTGTGGGGAGTGCTTTTAGGAAACGCTCTGGAGAGGCGGAGATCACGGCTTCACCTTTTGCAAGGCCTGCAGCTATCACTAGGCCGGCAAATGGAGCTGGGTTGTGGTGACGAAGTTTTAGGAAAAGGTCTACGGCGAAGCTTCCGGAAGGGATCGTGGTAGTACAGCAAGCGCTGAGATTGGCTTGGAAAATATCGCCGTTGGCAATCCAATGTCTGATCTGTTGCACATCACGTGCATAGTCAGCTCTAGTGGTGAGCCATTCCCATGCATTGACGGGAATGTTGAGGTCTGTTGTTGCAAGTAACGACTCATCTTTTCTGCTTTTAGGTGCATCTTCAGGTGGGTTGGCTTCTAGCCAGCTTGCCAATTCTTGCAGTCGTTTGGGATCACACCCTTCGATCCAGAGTTGATGCTTTTGAAGGTCAAATCGCAGTACTGGGTCATGTTGCGCCATCCACAGAGTCGCCATGGAATCTGCTTTCCAGGGATTTTTGGGTTCTATCCAGGCTGCTGCTTCGTAGCTGAGCCAGCCTGTCCAGTGGCCTGGTTCTAGATCACGTAGGGCTTCGAATGGGTTGCTGGCACCTTTTTCGCCAGGGATGCCTCGGCAACAAATCTGATTCATGGGATCGACTGCCAGAGTCGCCCAACGACCCAGACCACTGCCGTCTCCATCCAGCCAGACAAGCCCAGCTTCTCCCCAAGTTTTGGTGAGTTGTTTTGCCAACTTCGCTGGTTCTTGCCAGCGGCAAAGTCGCCGCTCCAGAGAAGTCATGGTGTTGGCTTGCTGCAGAGATCTGATCTGCCAGCCTCGCTCAAAGCTGCATCGCGGATGCGGCAGCTGTCGCATATACCGCAGGCATGATCGCCTCCGCTATAGCAACTCCAAGTTTGTTCGATTGGTACCCCTAGCCTCAGCGCCTCTTGCACAATTCGTTTCTTGTTCCAATCAATTAAAGGAGCCCAGAGTTTGATCCCATGTCCTTCACGGCCAGCTTTATTGGCCAGATCAGCCAACCTCTGATAGGCCTTGAGATAGTCAGGTCTGCAGTCTGGGTAGCCGGAGTAGTCCATTGCATTGACCCCTAATACCAGCTGATTGGCATTGCGGGCTTCGGCAAGACTGAGGCCAATGGCAATGAAGACCGTGTTGCGCCCAGGTACGTAAGTGTTGGGGATCACTCCGTCCACGACTCCTTCACTGGGTACTGTTTGCGTTAGATCGGTGAGGGAGGAGCCTCCCCAACTGCCAAGGTTGACACTGATTACATGGTGTTCGGTTAGACCCATGTGGGCCGCTAGCGCGTCAGCGGCTTGCAGTTCTTTGCGATGTCGTTGCCCGTAATCGAACGAAAGTCCGATGACCTTTTGACCTGCTTCCACTGCCAAGGCAGCGGCAGTGGCGGAATCAAGACCTCCTGATAGCAGGGCAATGGTTGTTGAGTGGATCATGCTGGCCATTCTCTAGCGCTTGTTGGTATGCAGGCATCAATTCAGAACAGAATCTTTTTCGGGCTGGTTGTTTTGTGGTCGACGACAGTGTTGGAACCCCTGCGGGCAATACCTCGAATGGATTTGAATGATTACCCGCAGCCGATTGCTGGACAGCAACGCTGGGTGATTCAGCTCCCAGGGTTGCTAGCAAAAAGTTCTGATCCTGGCCTGTCCACTAATGCTGTGGATTGGCGGGTCCAGTTGATTGTGGGTCGAACGATCCAATTGGACTGCAATCAGTATCACTTGGCTGGTCAAGGGCTGAGGATGGAGCGGCTTCAAGGAGCTGAGCAGCGGATGCTCTATAGCGTTGCAGGTGCAGTCAAGGTGATGTCCACCCGCATGGTTTGTCCTCCTGATGAGCCGATGCGTGAGAGCTTTCTGGTTTTTGGCAGTAAGCCCTATTTGGTTCCCTATAACGCCTCCTTCCCGATCGTCGTTGATGTACCTGGTTGCTTAGAGGTGCGTTGGCGGTTGTGGAAGGCTGAGATCACTCAGCGGGAGGCAACCAAGCTTTGAGGTTCAACGTATACCAAGCCACTTGTGGGTTTGCATGCTGAGTCTCCAGGTGGGATGACTTCGTACGTGCTCGAAAGCTAGTTGTTGACCTGTTGTTGTCTCCCAGCCAGGTTGAAGGAAAAGTAGTGGTTCCTTTGATGTGTTGCTGAGGTGTGATTGTGAGGCGTTGTCGTTCTTTCTCGCTTCTAAGGCAGCTTTGGCCATCTCTTCGGCGAAGTTCAGATCGTCTGTTTCATGAACTACAACTTTAAGCTCATGACACGCTGCTAATAAGTCTGTGCGAGGTGGCGCATGGCGTTTTGGTGAGAGGGTGATCCATGTGGGAACACCGCTGAGCTGATTCACTCCGCTGGTTTCTAGATGGATTGGCAATGGCCCGCCGGGGCTTGTTTCTGTGGCCCTGTGTAGGGCTTCACATAGGGGAGCGATGTTGTGTTGCAATGGCTCACCCCCGGTCAACACCACAAAGGCCGCGCCATCTTTTGCTGCTGTTGCTGTTTCCTCTGCTAGTTGTTCAAGCGTGATTTGCGGATGGTTTCTCGAGTTCCAAGAGTGCTTGGTGTCGCACCATGAACAGCCGACATCACAGCCGGCGAGCCTGATGAAGAAGGCGCTGCGACCAGCATGGGCTCCTTCTCCTTGTAGGGAATGGAAGGTTTCTACTACCGGCAGATTGCCGGTCATCCAATCCGGCTGGGTTGCTCCTGAGCGGAGATGTTGGTCTGGCTTTGTCGGCGTAGGGCTTCGTCAGGTGAGGCTGGTAGCCGTAGTTGAGCTGCCTCGATTAATCCTCGGAAGAGGGGATGGGGTTTTCCGGGTCGGGATAGAAACTCAGGGTGGTATTGGCAGGCTGTGAAGAAGGGATGACCTTTCAGCTCGATCAGTTCTACGAGGCGTCCATCGGGTGAGCTACCGCTGATGGTGTAGCCGGATTCAATAAATAGGTTGCGATAGGAGTTGTTGAATTCATAGCGATGGCGGTGGCGCTCGTAGACAACCTGTTCGCCATAAAGCTTCTGAGCCAACGTGTCTGGTGCGATGCGGCATGGATAGACTCCAAGCCTCATTGTGCCGCCTAGATCGACTACGTCTTGTTGCTCTGGCAGGAGGTGGATAACAGGATGGCTGGTGTTGGGCTCCAGCTCGGAACTGCTGGCTCCAGTGAGTCCTGCCTGGTTGCGTGCCCACTCGATCACAGCGCATTGCATGCCTAGACAAAGCCCTAGGAATGGCACTCGTTGTTCTCTCGCCCAGCGAATGGCAGCAACTTTGCCATCGACGCCGCGGTTACCGAAGCCTCCAGGAACTACAACAGCATCCATTCCTTTGAGCAGGCTTTCAGGACCATGCGTTTCGATCTGCTCGGCGCAGACCCAAGACAGCTCGAGGGAGGCATCTTGGGTGAGGCAGGCATGGCGCAGGGCTTCTACTACTGAAAGGTAGGCGTCGTTGAGTTGCACATATTTTCCGACTAGGGCCACCTTCACAGCGGGACCTGGGTTGCGCAGCTTATGAACCAGCTGAACCCAGCTTTTCATGTCGCTGTCATGGTCAGTCAGGTTGAGTACATCCAGCATTTCTAGACAGAGGCCCTCTTCCTCTAGTGAGATGGGTACGGCATAAATGCTGTCGGCATCAAGGGCAGGGATGACGGCCCGGTTTGGTACCCCGCAGAAGCCTCCAATTTTGCTTTTTAGGTCTTCATTGATTGGGCGGTCGCTGCGGCAAACCAGTACATCTGGTTGTATGCCGATTGCGCGCAGCTCCTTGACGGAGTGCTGTGTGGGCTTGGTTTTGAGTTCACCGGATGTGCCGATGAACGGGAGTAGGGTCACATGGATGTAGGCGAGGTCGTTGCGTCCTACGTCACCACGGAATTCACGGATTGCTTCGAGGAAGGGCAGAGATTCGATGTCTCCGACAGTGCCGCCGATTTCTGTGATCACGACATCTGCACCACTATTGGCTGCTACTCGGTGGATGCGTTCGCGAATCTCGCCAGTGATGTGGGGGATCACTTGCACAGTGCCGCCGTTGTAGTCGCCGCGGCGTTCCTTATTGATGACTGCTTGATAGATCGAGCCAGTGGTTACGCTATTGAGGCGTGACATGGCTGTGTCAGTAAAGCGCTCGTAGTGCCCAAGATCCAAGTCGGTTTCGGCGCCGTCTTCGGTTACGAACACTTCACCATGTTGAAATGGACTCATGGTGCCTGGGTCCACATTGAGGTAGGGATCCAGCTTCAGGATCGAGACGCTGTAGCCACGCGACTTGAGTAGGCGACCAAGGCTTGCGGCCACAATTCCCTTGCCGATGCTTGATACGACTCCACCGGTAACAAAGACGAACTTGGCCATGAATTTCAGGCTGATTCTTTAAGTTAGCTCGGCTTTCTCATGGTTCCAGCAGGCTGCGCAGCATCCAGGCGGTTTTTTCGTGAATCTCAAGCCGCTGCGTTAATAGATCGGCGCTGGGCTGGTCATTGGCGGCTTCAGCCAGTTTGAAAATTTCCCGAGCGGTGCGTGCCACTTCTTCATGACCATCGACCAGCTCGCGCACCATCTCGAGGGTGGCGGGATGGTGCTCCGCTTCCTTGATCGAAGCGAGTTGTCCGAGGGTATTGCCGCCGAAGGGTGCCAGAAAACCAAGGGCACGAATGCGTTCGGCGATCACATCGAGGGCATTCCAGAGCTCGGTGTATTGCTCCATAAACATCAGGTGGAGCGTGTTGAACATCGGGCCGGTTACGTTGCAGTGGAATCCGTGGGTTTTGCTGTAGAGCACATAGGTATCGGCGAGAACCCTTCCAAGGCCGTCAGAGATTGCCTGTCGTTTGTCTGCTGGGATGCCGATTTCAATGAAGGAGGTCTGAGGTATTGAAATTCAGTGCGTTTGTGAAGTGTTAATCAGGAATCGAGATTTTGAATGTAGTCCCGTACCTTGCAGCGACGTTGCGGTTGACGCAATTTCAAGAGGGCATGGGTTTCAATCTGACGCACTCGTTCTCGCGATAGATGCATTGCCTCGCCAATTTGCGTCAGGGTTTGCGGAGTGTCGTCTTCAAGTCCAAAACGTCGTCTGATGACTGTCGCTTCGCGCTTGCTTAGTTCATCCAGCAAGATTTCAAGGTCGTTGTGCAATTGATCGCGGGTGAGTTTCTGCTCTGGGGTCGCGTTGCTGTCTTCCAGCAGATCGCCGAGTTGGCTGTCTTGTTCTTGGCCTATTCGAGTGTCCAGGGAGATCGAACGTGGAACCCTCATTAGGGTTAGGCGCACTGTTTCTTCACTAAGGCCAAGTGCCTTGGCGAGATCGGCAATCGAAGCTAATCGTCCTTGGTTGCTAGCAATCTCCTGTTGAACCCGTTTGATGCGGTTGAGTTTTTCGGTGATGTGCATCGGCAGTCGGATCGTCCGACTTTGCGTCGCAATGGCCCTGGTGATGCCCTGACGGATCCACCAGTAGGCGTAGGTGCTGAAGCGGAAACCTCTGGTGGGGTCGAACTTCTCTACTGCGCGTTCCAAGCCCAGGGTGCCTTCTTGCACCAGATCCAGCAGCTCTATGCCCCGTTGTTGATATTTCTTGGCTACAGCCACCACAAGTCGAAGATTGGCCTGGATCATCTGATCCTTGGCACGCCGACCAGCTCGCAAACTTCGCTTGAGTTCCAAGGGGTCAAGACCAGTCAGGGCTCCCCAGGTTTTGTAACCAGTCTCGATTTTCTCTTGCAGCTCAGCAATGGTAAGCCCAGCAGCCATCGCCCATTCCTGTTTGGTGGGCCAGTGGCATGAATGGTTCGCTTCTCGTTGCTGCAGCTCCTCCAGTCTTTGTAATTCTTTGATCGCTTCTTGGTTGGAGGCCAGTTTCCTTTCCTGTTTGAGTAGGGCTTCCCTGCGCTGCACAAGTCTCGCCAGGGTCACTTCCTCTTCATTGGTTAGTAGCTCTACGCGTCCAATGTCCTGCAAGTAGAGACGCACAGGATCTGTGCTGCCGCTTCTGCGGACTCGGGAAGTCTTGGTTTGTTGGGGGCTGCTCTTCAAGGGTTGCCCGCGAAGATATGCCTTCAGGGTTAATGAAGACGCCCCTTGTTGTCTGGAATGCGCTGAATCTATTCGGGATCGACCCAGGTGCTTTCTACATGCAGTTCCTCTAATTGATGGTTGGAGACACCTGCGGGGGCTTGGGTCATCAGGCAGCGAGCTTGTTGGGTTTTTGGGAAGGCAATCGTGTCGCGGATCGAGTCTTCTCCTGTGAGCAGCATGACGATCCGATCCATCCCGAATGCCAAGCCGCCATGAGGTGGGGCTCCCATCTCAAGGGCATCGATGAGGAAGCCGAATTGTTGATTTGCTTCTTCTAGGGGCAGACCGATGGTTTGCAGCACTTGTCGTTGCAGTTCGGCATTGTGGATGCGCAGTGATCCGCCGCCAAGCTCTAGCCCATTCAAGACAAGGTCATAGGCCTGAGCACGGGCTTGAGGTAGGCGCTTCATCCAGGCGTAGGGATCGTCGCCTAGATCGTCTTTATTTGGTGCACAGAAGGGGTGATGGAGAGCCTCAAGGCGGTTTTCTTCTGCGTTCAACTCGAACATCGGGAAGTCCACGACCCAGAGGAACTGCCATAGCTTGTTGTCTTGGTCTGTGGGGATCAGGCCCAGCTCGCGGCCCAGGAATTGCCGCACCCGGTCAAGGGCGCTGTTGACGGTGGCGGTCTTGCCGGCTCCGAACAAAATCAGGTCACCCGCTTTGGCTCCAGTCTGTTTCAGCAGGGCTGCCTTTTGTTTGCTGTTGAGGTTGTCTTTGATCGCACCGATGCTGTCGATCTCATCGGAATCGCGTACACGGATGAAAGCCAGGCCACCGGCCCCAGCTTTTTGGGCTTCGTTGAAAATGTCTCCACCGGGTTTGATGCGCACGTTGCTGATCAGGTCATTCCCGTTTGGCACAGTGATGCACTTCACGGAGCCTCCAGCGGCTATGGCCCCGGAGAAGACTTTGAAGCCCATGTCTTTGAGGATTTCGCTGACATCATTGAGCTCCATTCCATAGCGGGTATCGGGCCGGTCGGTGCCGTATCGGTCCATGGCCTCATGCCAGGTCAATCTTGGGAAGGGAAGTGGTAGGTCAATGCCTTTCACTGCTTTCCAGATGGTGGCTATCAGTCGTTCATTGAGCTTGAGGATCTGTTCTTGATCCATGAAACTCATTTCGATGTCCAGCTGGGTGAATTCCGGCTGCCTGTCGGCGCGGAGGTCTTCATCGCGGAAGCAGCGAGCGACTTGGTAGTAGCGCTCCAAGCCGCCCACCATGAGTAATTGTTTGAACAGCTGGGGGGATTGAGGCAGCGCAAACCATTCACCGCTGCATACCCTTGAAGGCACTAGGTAGTCGCGGGCTCCTTCGGGAGTGGAGCGTGTGAGAACAGGAGTTTCCACTTCGATGAATCCCTCGTCTTCCAAAAAACGACGAGCCGTTTTAATGGTTGTGTGGCGTAGCTGGAGATTGCGGCTCATTCGCTCCCGGCGCAGATCCAGGTGGCGGTGACGCAGACGTAGCTCTTCTTTGACGGGTTCTTCGTCGTGAATCGAGACCGTAAAGGGCAGGTTGCCTGTGACGGGGTTGAGTACCTCGAGACCATTGGCTAGCACCTCAATCTCGCCGGTGCTGAGTTTGCTGTTGATTGCATCGGCCGGCCTGGGTCTGACCAGACCCGTGATCTGCAGGACGGTTTCATTACGCAGGCTCTCTGCGCTTGCGAAGAGCTCAGCACCTTGATCGGGATCCACGGTGATTTGTATGGTTCCACTGCGGTCTCGCAGATCGATGAAGATCACTCCGCCATGGTCTCGACAGCGATCAACCCAGCCACACAGTTTCACGTTGGAGGCGATGTGCTTACTGCGCAGTTCTCCGCAACCGTTGCTGCGCATGGGGAAGGCTTCAGGATGAAAAGCGAGTTTCCCATAGGGGCTTGTTGCCGCTTATTAGAACGACCGGTTTTGGCGATGGCCTTCAGCTAAGGGAAGGACGGCGATAAAAGGGGCGCTTCACCACCGTTGCCCGGTGGTGCTTGCCGCGGATCTCTACCTCCACTTCGTTACCGATGCGGGCTAGAGCTGTTGGTAGATAGCCCAGGGCTATCGCTTCTTTAAGACTGGGCGACCAGGTGCCGCTTGTGATTTCTCCCACTTTGTTGTTGTTGTGAAGCAGTGGGTATCCATGACGGGCTATGGCTCGTCCAGACAGCTTTAGGCCGACCAAGCGGCGAATGGGGCCTTGCTCTGCTTGTTGCTCTAAGGCAGTTCGACCCATGAATGGAGCAGGCATTTCCAGGTGTACCAACCAGCCGAGACCAGCCTCGAAGGGTGTTGTATTGATGTCCATGTCCTGTCCATAGAGGTGCATTGCTGCCTCTAGACGCAGGGTGTCACGGGAACCGAGTCCGCATGGGATGACTCCTTCGGCGAGCAATTTGAGCCAGAGGGCTCGGCCGGCTTCTGCCTCCAGGAGCAGTTCAAAGCCGTCTTCGCCGGTGTAGCCAGTTCGTGCAACGAAGATTGAAGAGGGATCTTTCGCTCCCAGGCCGTAAAACAGGACTTGGCGATGGCCGAAGCGGGGAAGGCTCGCTAGTGATTCGCCACTTAAGCGTTCCAACACCTTGGTCGCATGGGGTCCTTGTAGTGCCAGTAAGACGCCATTGTTCTTGGCATCCGAGAGTGCGATGCCTGCGGGCTGCAAATGTTGCTTTAACCAGATGGTGTCGGTTTTGCTGCAGGCTGCATTAATCACAATCAGCAGGCTTTGGCTGTCTTGCTTATTGGTGCCAAGGTCATAAATGACTAGGTCATCGAGAATTCCGCCTGTTTCGTTGAGCAGCACCGTGTAGCAAGCCTCACCTGGACCGATGCGATTGAGGTCGGTTGGCACTAGTGCCTGCAAGGTGTCTTTGGGGTTGGTTCCTTCGAGACGCAGCACTCCCATATGAGAGATATCGAACATTCCCACCTGCTGACGCACTGCCTGATGTTCTTGGAGTAGGCCCGAGAACTGCACTGGCATGTCCCAGCCGGCAAAGGGCACCATCCGGCCGCCTGCATCTCGGCAGAGGTCATGGAGAGGTGTGTGTTGCAGATTCACGGGCTGGACGTTGCAGTGCCGAAATCCTATGGAGGGTGCTATCGGGTTTGCAGAAGCGGAAGGAAAGTCGCAGATTTGACGATTTCAGTCGTCCAATCCGTCAACAGTCCTTACCCTGAGCGTCATTCGGGGATTGAAAAATGTCCACGAGAGCCAGCTGCAAAACCTGTGAACACTGTGGTACCAGTCAGTTGGCGGATGCAGGTTGGTGTCGTCTTAGGCAAATCAGCGTGCATCCTGAGTTGGCGCACGTTGCTCTGTGTCATCACTGGACAGAACAAGCCCCATCACTGCCATTGTTGAAGGAGAAAGCGACTGAAACTCAGATGGATCGGCAGCTTGAGTTTGGTCGTACTTTGGTTGGTTGTCTTAGTGAGGATCTTTAATCAAGGGATACAGGAGCTGCTTTCAGACCTGGATGTTTTCTGAGCTGTTTTGAGTGTTCGAAGATCTAGCGTGAAACTCTGCTGAAGCAATGGAGTGATGCTGCTCACTTTTGCTCAGATGTTGCAGACAGGCTGAGCAGCATGAGCAGGCTGCGGGTCACCTTTGCGGCGAGCACACTACTCATCCCTGAAGGATCAAGTTGGGGGGCGAGTTCCACCACGTCTGCGCCTACCAGTTGATGGTGTCGTAGTACATCCGCGACGGCGGCAAAATCGCGCCATAGAAAGCCGCCTGGTTCAGGTGTGCCCGTCCCCGGCAGTACGGATGGGTCGAACCAATCCAAATCCACGGTGAGATAGAGAGGTTTGCCTTGATGGGGTGCAAGGGCTTTGGCGAGCTCAGTCGCTGCTTGGCCGGGGTTGTGGTTCACCAGCCGTTGCTGGTCGTGGAGTTCTTGAAATTCTGCGCGTGTGCCACTGCGGATTGCTAACTGCAGCAGCTGAGCGCTGGGCAGTACCTCGAGGCAACGGCGCATGGCACAGGCATGGCTGTGTTGCGCCCCTAGATACTCTTGGCGGAGATCTGCATGGGCATCCAGTTGCAACAGCACGAGATCTGAATGCAATTCAGTGATTGCAGCCACTGCTCCGGAGCTGATCGAGTGCTCGCCGCCTAGCATCATCGGCCTGAGACCCATCTTCAGCAAGTTTTGGGTGGCTTTTTTGACTGCTTCTACAACGGGCTTGGGGTCGCCGCAGGGAATGTCAAGGGCGCCAAGGTCAGTGAAGGCAAGATCTTCTAGATCCAGATCAAGCTGAGGGCAGTAGGTTTCTAGGCCATTGCTGACGTCGCGGATGGCTGTCGGACCGAAGCGGCTGCCTGGGCGGAATGAAGAGGTGCCGTCGTAAGGCACGCCAAAAAGTCCGACGTTGCATCCGGTAGGGTCGCGTCTTGCAGCCATGAAGATGGCACCTTCGCTGTCGAATCTTGCTGCAGTGGTTGTTGTGTTTTGGGGCATCAAGTCAGTTCCCTTTCAATGAAAGCTGGGATGGCTTCAAAGGCACCCTGTTGCCAGCGGGGGCTCCAGATTTCACAGCCTGCGGAGATGGCGGCTGCTCTTGCTGGGAGTGGGTTGCGATAACGAGGACCATCGATGGCGGCGAAGGTCCAGCTCCACCAGCCGCTTGGATACATCGGCACCCAGCCGTAGAGGGGATCTGCGTAGCCGAAAACTTGACGGATCAGACGAACAGTGTCGATGTGAACCTGACGGAATGCTTCTGGTGACTCGCTTTGAGTAGCAAAAACTCCTCCGGGCCGCAGGATGCGTCGGCAATGCTCAAAGAAGGTTTGATTGAAGAGACCTTCTGCAGGCCCGGTCGGATCTGAGCCGTCCACAAGGATCACGTCGTAGGAGGAGTCAGTTGCATTGGCCGTCCAGGCAATGCCGTCTTCCAGGTTGAGCTGTAAGCGGGGATCGCTCCAAGCATGGCCTCCAAGGCTTGGCAGATGCTTTTGGCTTAGTTCCACAACTCGGCCATCAATTTCCACCATGTCGAGGTGTTTGACGTCCTGGTAGCGCAGGCACTCCTTTGCTGTGCCGCCATCGCCACCCCCAATCACCAACACCTTTTCAAGTTGGGCAGCGCTACAGAGAGCTGGGTGAACCAAGGATTCGTGATAGTGGCGTTCCTGTTGTTCTGCGGTCATCCAGCAGCCGTCGAGCAACAGCCCTTTCCCGTAGCGGCTGCTGTCGATCACCGTGATGCGCTGGTATGGGCTTTTTTCATCAACCAATACACGGCCTTGAAGGCCATAGCGAACACCGTGGTGGTGTTCATCGATCCAGCCTTCTTCTGGAGTTGAAGGGCTGTCCATGGCAAGGAGGCCTAAAACTGTCTTCCAGCTAAGCCCCCTGTAGGGCTTGGTTGCCAGCGTGGGCCCATGGTGCAAGACCTTTTGATTACGAATCGCTTGCTGATTCCTGCTGCTGAAATGCAGTGGCGATTTTCAAGGGCTTCTGGGCCTGGAGGGCAGGCGAGCAAAGGAATAGACCGAATTCAATGTTTTTAGCCCTTTTTGGTTGTTCTGTCCGAAGGATATTGTTTTGTACTTAGAAGTACATCTTTCCATGAATAATTAACGCAATTCATGCTGACTGAATGCTAATTAGGCATCGAGTGAAGGTTTGGATTGTCGGGTGCGTTTTAATTCGCCGCGTAGTTTTTTGGCTTGAAGACGACGTTTCTTTGCTGCTTGACTGGGTTTGGTTGGTTTGCGTGTCTTGGGAACTGCTTCTAAGCCCATTCGTAAAAAATAAGCCAGTCTCGAAAGGGCTAACTGACGGTTTTGATATTGCGAACGTTCTTCCGCTGCAACCACACGTATACAACCAGCCACCAAGCGATGTTGAAGTTGAATTAATAAGCGTTTTTTTCGAAAAGGTCCTAGTGCAGAGGTTGCGTTGAGATCAAAGATCAGTTCCACTCGACTATTGGTCTTATTGACGTTTTGCCCACCAGGACCTGAAGCCCTTGAAAATCGCCATTGTAATTCAGCTGATGGGATGACTAATTGCGAATTAACTCTTAGATCGTCCATTGACTTTAGTCGCAGATCTTGGAAGTATTTTTTAGGAGTGTGACTCTATTAAAGTGGGCTTAGTGGCATGGCGCATGTTAATGATTAAAACACATGATTGTTGCAGGTCAAGATTTTGCTAGGCCAGATTTAACTGGCCATGGCATTGGCGCTAACCCTTCTTTCTTGAAGGTTGAGATTGTTCATGCTTCTGCTTATGGAAACTTCGCAAGGCAAACTTAGAATCTTCTCCTAAGCTAATGACTGGGTCTTGAGGTCAAATCGCTTTTTGGATGCTTTCAAAGCCAAACACTCCCAATGATCCATTCAATGAATAATTGGCGTCCAAGGGCTAAATTAATCAGCAGGTGATCATTCTTCTTTTTTTTGATTATTATGATTTCGGAATGCCCTCTCGCCTGTCCAAAATGCGATTGCAATTAATACGGCTGTAATCGTTAGGGGAAAATCGGTAATTGATACAGCGAACATTGGATAAATCATCTCTGGCTTTACCTGAAGTAGATGGCTTGAGTTTGAGGTTGTAAATTTAGGCTATAGAACTTGTTCTCATAAGCCTTCAATGTGTGTTAATTCGATATCTTTTTGTCGTCAGCCTCTTCTCGAATTGCTGCTTTGGCTTCTTGCCAAAGTTGTTCTAGTTTCGTCAGTGCTTGGCCGCTTAGCTGGCCCTCGAGTGCTGCTTCAACGCGAGAAAAGCGATCAAGAAAGCGTTGGTTTGTACCTGCAAGGCCTTCTTCTGGGTTTAGGCCGCACCAGCGAGCAACATTCACAAGAGTGAACAGCACATCACCAAGTTCTGTTTGTGCATGGGCTTGGTCTTCATGCTCTACCGCCTCTTTGAGTTCCTGGAACTCTTCTTGCACTTTTCCCCATACTCCATCGATGGTGTTCCATTCGAAGCCAACGTTTGCGACCTTTTTGGAGATGGCCATCGCTCCAGCCAGAGCTGGCTGACCCCTCACCTTGCTACGTAGACGATCGCTTAATGGACTGTTCGAGGTTGGGCCGGGCTGCTCACTGGCTTTAATCGATTCCCAACTTTGCCGCACTGCTTCGCTGTCGATTGCGACTGCCTCTGCAAACACATGTGGGTGTCGGCGAATGAGCTTTTTGCTGATGCTTCGGGCGATGTCTTCGAGATTGAAGCGTCCTTCTTCCTTAGCGATCTGAGCATGTAGCACGACCTGCAGCAGAAGATCCCCTAGTTCTTCGCTGAGGTGGTTGTCATCGCCGTTGCGGATGGCGTCGGCCACTTCGTGGGCTTCTTCCAACATGCATGGAATCAAGGAGGAATGGGTCTGCTCCAGATCCCAGGGGCAACCTCCCTTTGGATCCCTGAGCTGGGCCACGATTCTGACCAGCTCCGCGATGGCTTCTGTTGGAGCCAGATGTTGTTCGGCGTCCATGGCCATTGGTTTGTATTGGCCTACCTTCTCATCGATGACGCCAGCGATGCCATTCGGCGGGCAGGGGATCGCCATCGAGAATCAGGTGTAGCCAAACACTGGCTTCCAGCCCGAGCAGCACTGCAAGGATTGGCTGGGGATTAAGTCTTAGCTGCTCATTCAATGCTTTGGCAAGGCTGAGCGGTGCAGGACAACCCAGCGGCTGTAAGAGCATCAGTAGTAGGCCAGTCCAACTCATCAGATAGGCGAGCCTTAGACCGGTACCAATTAGTGGGCCGTGGGAGAAGAGGGAGCGATGGGGAATCAGTTTGCGGTAGGGCCACCAAAGACCTTGCAAGAGCCCCCAGCGCTTCAATGGTTTTGAATAAGTGTCGAGGTCTGGAGACAGCCACAGTCCGCCGACGACAAAGGCCAGCCCACCAATTAGACCACTGGCCAAGCCCATCACAAAGCTCAGGCCGAAGCCAAATGGCAGGCTCCAGAAGCAGGTAGCTTTGTCGTGGTCCTCGCCTGAGGCCATGGCTCTTCTATGGTGATCAAGTCCACCTTGACCTCTTGGGGCACAATTGTCTCTAGGGGCGATTAGCTCAGCGGTAGAGCGCCTGCCTTACAAGCAGGATGTCGCTGGTTCGATCCCAGCATCGCCCATTCATTGGCCTCAATGAATTTTTGGTTTGCCTAAAACTCATAAAAAGCTGTTCACTCAATTCAATGAGCCTTAAATGAGATTGCTAACTGATGGTATTGGCTTGCCAATTTGATTGGCAAGCCAATAAGCTGAATTCTGCACCTTGCATTGTGTCAAGACATGCACCTGAAGCATGTTTCATTGCATCTTTAATTATGAATGTCTTTGAATCTGACTTTTGAGGCCATGATTTAAGCCTTCGCGAACTGAAATCTGTAGTTGAGGATGCTTTTAATGTGCTGATCGGCTTACGGTTTTTACAAAGCATATCGCTTGATGATGAGTCGTGATTAGGGCAAGAAAGTAATGCTCTGATCTTTCCTGAGCCAGGTCTAGAGGAGTTGCTGGTAGGCCGTCTATGTTTCAATTGAGGAGCAATATAAATATTGCCCCAGTTCAGCCATTCTCTCAAATCAATCTGCTTGCAGGGTTTAGAGCTCTCTGCCTGCTCTGCCGATTTAGGCAGGGCTTCATCATGATCCTCATCAATTCAGCATGAGGCGAGCGTCTGATCACAACTCCCTTCAGACCCATGAAGGCTGACCCGCATGATCAGGGCAGGATTCCCAAGTCCTAGGCCTGAAAGGGGTCACTGCAGAGCTAGATTTCTTGCGAATGAAGAATGTCGCTAGGGATGCAATAGTGATGCATCGTTAATTCTTTGAGATGGAAAATGGTCCGCGCCTAGGGATTACGCCAACGGCCGCAGCTGAGCTGGTTCGACAGGCTGCTTTAGCCGGCAAGCCAGGCTTGATGCACCTTGATTTGATTAAGGCCACCTTCGATGAGGGTTGGCTTTACATACGACTCCAGCCTGGTGAATGTGGTGGTGTGCCTGTCGCTCGAGCAGATGGCATCACTCTTTTTGCACCGGTTGGCCAGTTCCATTTACTTTCGGGTCTCACCCTCAATTATTATGGAGATTTGAGTGGTGGCGGTTTCTTGATTAGTGTGCCTGAGGGAGCTGAGGCATCTGCTTGTGGTGGAGGTTTTCGTTTTATAGAAAAAGAACAGTAGTTATTTGTAGCAAGTGCTCTGGCCTATTTAAAATGCCATCTGAATCTTGGCATGGCTAAATTATTCAACTGTGATTTGATTTGCTGGCGATAGCTTTCTTGTTGATCATTTTTATTGCTTTGGTGTATGAACTTTGCAGGAGGTTGGGCCGCTGCCTAAGTGTTTCTTCAGTGAGATTTCAGGTCAGGGTTTGATCCTTTTGGCAGCTCTCACAGTGACCAAAGAACTCAAGTGTGTGGAAGATCAGCTGAAAATTATGACTTTGTTCTTGCGGGATGCTGAGGTTGTGCAAAGGGCAATGCTCGATCGGCAGCGTTTTGCCGCAGTCCACGCATGTGAGGTGATGAAGGTCCCTTTCCACTGGCGCATAGAGGGCTTCACCTGTAGGTAGGTGTCGGCATCTCACCAGTCCTCGTTGTTGAAGCTGGCGCAAGTTTCTGTATACGGTCGCAAGTCCCATGGCATAGGGGCTGTCCTGCAAGGCGCGATACAGCTGTTGACCGCTCATTTCATCGCAACAGCCACGTAGTTCTTTCAAAAGTTGGTTCTGCCGCAGTGTGGGCTGACGCTGATCGACAGGCATGGATGAGCTCGTTCACTTGCTCTTTTAGCTCAGAGGAGCTGGCAAGAGGATTGCTTTTGACAAATTTTTTGCATAAATGATTCTAGACAATCAACGAGCAAGACCATTGCACGAATTCAATTTCATTCAAAAAAGCAGATGTTTGAGCTGATCTCAAGAGAATATAGAATCTTTGATTGACAAACCCTTTGCCTCATTTTGAAATGACATTCATCAGAGCTTTGGTTTGTGATTCAGTTTCAGCAATTCACTCACTGATGTGTCATTCATCGCGCTGATTCATTATCAATGGATAAATTTTATTTTTTTACTGAAAACTAAGCCAGTCCTTCAGGACATATAAGGTCTTTGTTCTCAAGTGGTAGCAACTTCAGTTGCCCTTACGTCGATCGCTAATCAAGCCAGCATCCTGCAAGGGCTGGAGGTGAAAATAAGCGCGTGATTGTTCGAACTGTCACTGATTAATCAGAGCACACAATATTTTTCAGATCAGGGAAGTTCTTTTATTTTTTGCATGATAATAGGATCTGGAAGCGTCTTGATTGGAGTTCTGGCCCTTGCTTTAGCAGTGCTCCCATGAGAGTCAAGTGGAAGAATATCCGCCAGGCTTTTGAACTCACAAGGGCAATTAGCTTTGTCTGATTCTCAGCGCGAGTCAGCCTCTGCTGTGGGTTATAAGTAGTTTTTAAGGTTATTTTGGGTGCTCATGTCATTACATGATGAGCAGCGATCACTGGGCACAAGTGTTCAATCTGATTCATTCAATATCATGAAAAATTCTGCAAAAGAATTCCATTGCTGCAGAATCAGCCACATGCACAGTTGAGCTAGATGGATAGGCTCGCCACAGCTTGGGCGATATTTCAGGGCCTACTGCTTGAAGCGATTCCCTTCCTGTTGCTGGGTGTCACCATTGCTGGTCTGGCCCGCTGGCTTGTACCCCAGGGTGCCTGGATCGGACGTCTCCCCCGGCATCCACTGCTAGCGCCGATCACGGGTGCCTTAATGGGTTTTGCCCTACCTGCTTGTGAATGTGGCAATGTTCCTGTCGCCCGCCGCTTGCTGGCCAGCGGTGCTCCTTTGGGCACAGCCTTCGGCTTTTTGTTTGCAGCGCCAGTCCTGAATCCGATTGTTCTCGCCAGCACCTGGGCCGCTTTCCCTGATCAGTCTTGGTTGCTGATTGCTAGACCACTGGGAGCCTTTCTCATCGCTCTGTTACTCAGTGCTCTTTTGGTGCAGCTACCAGAAGCGCAATTGATTGAATCGTCCCTACTGGCAGAACGGCGTCTTAGCCAGCCCTTGAGCAGCATCGGCCTATTAGAAAGAGGCGCTGGGCTGATCGGAGCCGCGCTACCCGATCCACAACCAACGAGGATCAAGCGACCTCAACTCAGTGAGGTGCTGGAACAAAGCAGCCGGGAATTGCTTGACCTGCTTGCTCTACTCGTACTCGGTTGTGTGATCGCCGCCCTTGTGCAGAGCTGGCTGCCACGCAGTTGGCTATTGGCGGTAGGCAGCTCGCCGACACTCTCGATTGTGGCGTTAATGCTGCTGGCGATTGTGGTCTCGGTGTGCTCAAGCGTGGATGCTTTTCTGGCCCTTGGCTTTGCTGCCCAGGTGACACCAGGAGCCCTGCTGGCGTTCCTGTTATTGGGTCCGGTTGTGGATCTGAAACTTGCAGGTTTGTTCACGGTGTTGCTCAGGCCAAAAGCGATTGGCATCACGGCAATCGTGGCCTGTTTAGGCGTGCTGCTCATCGGCCAGTGGGTCAATTTATGGCAACTTTGAACAGGAGAAAACGATGATGCGTGCCCTGCTTCTGCAGCTGTGGGGATGGATGGTGGTCTGGAGTGTTCATTCAGGTCGCCTCGACCTCCTTCTCGCTGGTGGCTTCCACAAACTTGTCAGTGCTTCAGGAGTGGCGCTGCTGATTGCGGGTGTGATGGTGGGACTGAAAAGCCGCAAGCGGAAAGAATCACTCTCATGGCCCTGGCTGGCCAGTGCTGGGATGGCAGTCCTTGTTTTAGCAGTGCCTCCGCAACCTTCCTTCAGCGACCTGGCAGCCTCGCGCCCGCAAGGCCTACTTGAACCGCCGGATCTTGCTTTCGTGCTGCCGCCTCAACAGCGCACGCTTACGGACTGGGTAAGGCTATTGCGCAGCCAGCCTGACCCGGATCTGGTGGATGGCAATCCTGTCAACATCAGTGGATTTGTGCTCAATAGAGGCGACCAGCCAGCCCAGATCGCACGCCTTACGGTGCGCTGCTGTCTGGCGGATGCCACCCCTGCAGGTCTACCGGTGTCCTGGCCAGTGGACGTTAAACCAAAGGTCAATCAGTGGCTCAAGATTGAAGGGCATATGAAGGTGGAAACACGTCAGGGCCAGAGAGTCGCCGTTGTGGTTCCCGAGACAATCACCCCGATTCAAAGGCCGGAACGACCGCTGGAACCATGAAGCAAAAGATGTGGGTGCTGCTAACAAGCTTCGCGGCTCTGGTACTGGTGCAACAGCAACTGCTACTGAGCCGTCCACCCCGATTGCTGTCACGCACACCGCAGCCCCTTCAGTCAGGTAGTGCTGCCCTTGACCTTCGCTTCAGTCGGCCGATGCAACTAGGGAGCGTGGCGGCAGATAGTCAACTACAACCGGCCCTACTTCACCGTTGGCAGGGGGAGAACAATCTTCTGCGTTTGTTGCTTGATGCCAATCAGAGAATCAAGGCTTCAATTCAGCTGACGGTTGCTGGACAGGATCATCGAGCCCAGGCTCTACCTCCCCAACACTGGTGGTGGGATCCGAGACCCTGGCTGTTAGTGAATCGCCAGGTGGATGGCGGAGACCAACTGCAAGTCCAGAGCCGCGATGGGAGTTGGATACCCCTGAGTCCCACGCTGAATCAGATTCAGAGAGTTGTTCCCCTTGGCAATGGCAAGGGAGCCGCCTTGATCGAAAGGGATAAGGACTGGAAGCAACGACTCTTTTTGCTGCCTTTGTTGCCACGCAATATCACGGCTGATCGCGATCAGCTCGCTGCTCCAAAGGCAGGGAAATTGATGCCATTAGTGCCAGGGCAATATCTTTTTGCTGATCTCAGCAGCAACCTGAACGGTGACCTGCTTGCGCAAACAGGAGGATTCTCTCCAGGAAGTGGACGCACTGAACTGATCAAAGCGGATGGCCAGAGAAGAACCCTTGAGATCAAAGCCTCCGGTCCGATCCAGCTGCTGCCGGCCGGTGGTGGAGCAGTTGTGCCCACCTTCAACGGGCTGACACTGCGTCCATTGATTGAAAACTACAAGACCCCCCAACTCCTCCCCGGGGCAAGGGATCTCGGAGATTTCTGCCAAGCCACGGGCAGGGCAGTGCTCATCCGCCATTGGCCGGACTATCGCCGTTCCATCGAGTTGGTGATTCCAGGATTGCCCCCTAAGCAGCTCTGGCTTGGCGAAGAGTCAGTGCTGGCCTTGAGTTGTGATAACAGGGGCGAGCGTGTTTGGGCGGTTCTTGGTCGCAGGCAGGATCGCCGCATGCAACATGAGCTTGTTCTACTGGATGGCGACGGCTTGGTACTGGGCCGCCGCCAACTAGCACCATGGACTTTTAAGCCACGTTCAATGCTGCAGTTTGACCCTGTGGGCGAACAGTTGTTGATGACCGTCACCAAGCCAGGATGGGATGCAGGTCGAGCGGCTCTGATGGATGCCACCACGCTTGAATGGCTTGAGGTCTTGCCAATACGAATTAAGGAGGCACTTTGGTTGTCCGCAGGGTGATCTATCGCTGTTTGCTTAGAAGCTGAATGTGACGCCGGTGCCGACGTGGTGCTGCCAGCCTTCACCCCAGCCTGAGCCTCCTTCTGAACTGTAGGTGGGCTGCCAGTGGGCGAACAGAACAGTGTTGTTGCCAACTGGGTATGCAACTTCCAGTTCGCCTGCGAAATCGGTGCGCTGTTCGAGTGCGGAGTAGCTGCCTGGTACGTAGAAGCGTGGTCCAGCGTTGAGGCTGATGTTCAACAGGTCGACATTGAAACCGACTCCAAGACGGGGATCGGTGTAGTTGCCCATCCATGTGCCATCCGATTCCCATCCCTGCCGATGCTCGAGAGAGAGATAAACGCCATCGATCAGGTCTTCGAGGCGATCGCCGAGAGCAAAATTGACATCTCCATCGCCCAGTGCCCAAAGCACTTTCGCTCCTAGTTCATTCTTCAGACCCTTAATGTCTTCGCCTTGATTCTTGGTGACGTAGTAGGGATTCCAGGAGACCGAGAGGCTCAGCCGATCGTTAGGGGCATAGCGCGCCTGAAGGAAACCGCGGACATCGGAGCGTTTGTAGTCGGTGTCATGGGACCCATGGCCAGCATGGCCAGCATGGTCGTCATGGCCAGCATGGTCATCATCGTCGTCATGGCCAGCATGCTCATCGCCATGCTCGTCCTCATGCTCGTCCTCATGCTCGGCATGGTCGTCATGCTCATCGCCATGCTCGGCATGCTCATCGTCGCTATGGCTATCCGTCTCTTCGTCATGCTCATCGACATGAACCTTGCCGTAAAAGTGTTCCGCTTCACCCCACACCAGGGCTGGACCAATGGCGGCTTCAATCGCGAAGCTACCGTTATTGCCAAGACCCCACTCCATCACTAAGCCAAACAAACCATCGATGGCGTAGTGCTCAGGGCTGCCCTCGAGGTTGGTTTCGAACCCTCCATGACCTTCGATGGTGATAACGGGTGATGTACGAAATTCACCTGCCTCTAGAGCTTCTGCGCCACCGCCGCCATGGTTGCCACCTGCAACACTGGGGCGGCAGAGGGTGGCATCAAGCGTTGCTGGAGCAAGTAGGAGCGCTAGAAGTAAAAACTTGGGCCGATTGAAGAGACGATGAGACATTGGTTTGTGTAGGAATGAATTGAAAGGGATTTAACAAAGGTGAAATTGATTGTTTAACGAATCGCGGACCAACGCGCCATCAGTTCATCGGCAGCGGCCTGATCACACTGGCCTCCTTGGCCTTGGACGACAGTGCAAATGTTTAGCGTTGCCGTGCCAACTGTGGAGCGATCGGGAGCGAGGCCATCGGCGAACAGAGGGGTGCCATTCACAGGCAGACCAGTGCTGCGGCTGATGCGGCGCAGGGTCTTGCTGACAGGTAGAGATTCAGGGAAAAGGGTTTGGGCGCCGGAGCCTTGCACTTCAGCTGTGATCGTTCGAAGGCTAGAGGGGCGCAAAACGCCTCCGGTGGTAAAGGAATCGAGCATGGTGATTTGTCGTAGCCCATATCGATTCGTGAGGTAGCTATAAGCTTTGTGTTCACTCACGAGAACGCGCTGATTCTCAGGAATCGTGGCGAACTGCTTGCCTCCCCAATCACCAACGCGATTGAGCACGTTAATTGCTTCTGCGGCCCGAGCAGTCAAGGCAGACTGTTGAGTAGAAGGCAGGACAGGAGCGAGACGCTCAGCAATAACGGTCACCATCGCGGCTGAATTGGCGGGATCGTGCCAGACATGGGGGTCTAAGTCCTCATTAATGGGTATTGCTTTCTCCGCCACGGCAACCACCTTGGTTGAGCCGCTGATTTTGTTTGCACTTGGGGTGAGGTTGTAGCCGTTGTGCAACACCAAACTCGCACTGCTCAGAGCCTGTCGGTCGCTGGGTTTGAGCCTGTAGTTGTGGGGATCGCTACCCGGTTGAATCAGGCAAACCACCTTGGCATCTGAGGCCACAAGGGTGCGAGTGAGATCACAGAGCACACCATCAATGGCGACCACGGTTGGCTGACTTGCCTGTGCAGAAACTGGAGTAGCAGAGACTGTGGCTAGAACAAGTAGAGCGTTTATGGCTGAAGGTGTGATACGGCGAGCTGAAGCCAAGATGTTCTAAAATGAGAATGATTCCCATTTTTATGACCAGTCGGGGTTCTGTGCGTTCTCTTGTTTCAGTTCCAAGACAGGACCAAGGTCTTCATCAGTTCGGTGTTGGCATTGCCTCAGCGATGCCGAGCCTCAGCGTGCGAGGGGTCTCCTATGACTACGACAACTGCCCTGCCATTAAGAGCGTTGATCTCGACCTTCACCCTGGGACGCTCACAGCCCTCGTCGGTCCTAATGGTGCTGGTAAGTCCACCCTGCTTCATTTGATTCAGGGTTGCCTTAGAGCGAATCAGGGCACGATTGAAAGCAACGGCAGTATTGCTTTGATGCCACAACGGGCGTCGATCGACTGGTCGTTTCCGATCACGGTGACGCAGATGGTGGAGTTGGGAAGACTGCGTGCGCGCAATCCAGGGCAGCAGCTTTCTGCCCAGCAGCTACTCAATCAGGTTGGGCTGAATGGTCTCGGTGCTCGACGGCTCGACCGGCTGTCAGGAGGCCAGCAGCAGCGGGTGCTGCTGGCACGGGCACTGATGCAGCAGACCAGCATCTTGCTGCTCGATGAACCTTGCAGCGCCATCGACCCGCCGACGCGTGAACACCTACTCACAGTGATGCGCCAGCAAGCAGAATCGGGACAAACCCTACTCGTGAGTAGCCATGATTGGGGCAGTGCCCTCGACAGTTATGACCGAGTGGTGGTGCTCGACGGTACGGTCCTTGCCTGTGGCACCCCCGATGAAGTTCGCCAAAACCTCACCGACATGACTTGCATGATGGGCAGTCACTGCTGTGGATGACTTGGGCGTTTGGTGGCTAACGCCACTGATCCTGGCTCTGATGGTTGGGGTGATCTGCCCGACGACTGGTGCTCTGCTGATTACTCAGCGACGCATCCTTTTAGCCAATCTGATGGCCCATTCGGTCTTGCCAGGGCTGGTGCTTGCGCTTGCATTCGAGCTGGATCCCCTAATCGGTGGTTTGCTGAGCGGTCTGCTTGGTGCGTTGCTGGCAGAACAGCTCAACCATCGCTTCAAAGGTCGGGAGGAGGGCGCAATGAACACCGTGCTGGCGGGTTTCACTGCCCTGGGGGTGCTGCTGGTGCCCCTGCTGCAAGCGCGAATCGATCTGGAAGCCCTTCTTTTTGGAGACATGCTTGCTGGCAACGGTAGTGATGTGATCCGGACGCTGATCGCTGCCGCTGCCTTGCTGCTGCTGTTGCTTAGTCGTTATCAGGATCTTGTGTTTCTCGGTGTGGATCAGGAGGGAGCGATCGCGGCGCGACGACCGGTCATGCAGATCCGTTTCATCACGATTCTGATCACCGCTTTGGTCGTGATCAGCGCAATCACTGCCGTTGGTGTTGTGCTTGTGATTGCCCTGCTTTGCGCTCCTGTGCTGGTGAATCTTGATCGCAGCGAGAGTCTGCGCGTCTTGATGCTGCGCTCTGCTGGCACTGGTGTGCTGCTGAGCAGTGGCGGATTAATGCTGGCGATTTTGCTGGATCTGCCGCCGGGGCCTTTGATTGGGGTTCTTTGTCTGGTGTTGTTGCTTTTTTGGCGCCGTTGACCAAGGTTCAGATTGACATCGCTACTGACGGCAAAAGTTGCTGTGAGCTTCCCTCTCCTAGGCAATAGAGGAGAGAAAGTTCATGAGAGTCTTCTGTGCCAAAAAGTTCAACGCCTGGGCCGCCTATGTTGCTGTCATCGAAGCTCATCAAAAGAAGGCGTTGATCGGCAGAGCTGGAATGCCCAGTCTGGCGATGCTGCCTTTTTCTAAGACTTTTTCACCACTGATTAAGACGGGCTTGCGCTCTGGATCATTGGCTGCTTGGCGAATGGATTCCCGTAACTTGCAGGCATAACGGCTGCCTCCCACGACGCCGCGGCGTGGGCGACCGATTAGGTAGGGAGCCATCCGCATCATGCATTGATGGCTGGGGGTGGTGGACTCCATACCGATCAGACACGACGGACATCCAACTCATCCAAGCTGACAGCAAGCCATTGCGGCTCAAGCTCATCTTGATCAATTAATTCATGGGGCTAAGCGCTCGATGCGCCAGGTTTGCGCATGGTTGCTGTCTTGTTGGGGTCGGTAGCGAAATCGATCGTTTAGCCGGTTCTCGCGTCCCTGCCAGAATTCGAATTCAATCGGAGCCACCCGAAAGCCACCCCAGAACTCAGGGAGGGGTACTTCACCATTGGCGAAGCGACGATTCATTTCTTGCCATTTCATTTCCAGGATCTGGCGCGAGCTGATCACTTGGCTTTGCTGCGATACCCAGACCCCAAGGCGACTCCCGAAGGGCCTTGAGCTGAAATAGGTCTGAGATTCAGCTCTGCTGATGCGCTCAGCAGGGCCCATGATTGCGACTTGCCGCTCAAGGTCATACCAGGGAAATAGCAGGCTCACATTCGGATGCGCAGAAATGTCTTGGGCTTTTCGGCTGCCGTAATTGGTGAAGAACACAAATCCGCGCTTGTCAAAGGCTTTGAGCAGCACTGTGCGGCTGCTGGGGCGTTTGCCATCAAAGGTGCTGAGCACCATGGCTGTGGACTCTTGCAGATCAGCTGCGATGGCTTGCTGAAGCCAGCGACGGAATTGCTCCACTGGATCGGCATCTAGGTCGACACTGCGCAGGCTTGCTCTTTGGTAATTCCGCCTAATCGCTGCTATGTCTTGATCAGGGGAGGGTGCACCCATGGGAGCGATGGGGTTAAGAGGGGACTTAGCCAATGCCGCTTGATGTTCTATCTGTTTAGCAGGGTGTATTACTGCTGAGGCTTAATCCTTTCGGTAGCGGTTTGGAAAGATCTGCATTGGCAGGCCTAATGAAGATCAGCATCAGCGCCTTGCCATGGGCTTAGCAATGGATTGATTGGTTTTGAGTTTTAAGGTTTTAGGCCTTTGGGTAGCAGGGCTCCCTCAAGGCGTGCGCCCTCCAGCTGGGCTCCTTCTAGCTTGCTGTTTCTCAGATCGCATCCACGTAGGCTTGCTTCGCGCAGATCGGCTTCGCTAAAGGATGTGCCGTAGAGGCAGCAGCCAAGCAGGTTGGCTCCGTGCAGATTGGGTCTCTGTAGCAGGGCATAACTAAGGTCTGCGTTGTGGAAATCTGCTTTGCCTAGGTCAGTGAGTTGATCGAGTCCTGAACGGAAATCTGCCTCGACTAGCCGGGTGTGATGCCATCTGCTGCTGGCAGCAATCACGCCTCTTAAGCAACAGCGATGCATGACAGCCTCGCTGAAGTCTGCTTTTTGCATACGGGATCCGGAGAGGTCAGCTTCGTGCCAAAACGATTGCTGAGCTTGAAGATTGGAAAGATCTGCCCCCCATAGCAAGGCTTCTTGAAAACAGCAGCCCTGGACGTTGGCATTGCTTAGCTGGGCATGACCAAAGCGGGCTTCCTTGAAACAGCTGTCGGTGAGTTCGCAGCTTGATAGATCGAGATCAAGACCATCGACTTGAATGAGCTGAAGGCCTGGAAAACAACGCTTGCCATCAGGAAGGGCTTGTCGTAATTGGTCGAGGTTTTGTGGGCAAAGGGAAGGGATCTCCTCCATCAAATGATGGAGGAGAGCTCGTCGAGCTGTTGGCGGCGGGCGGTCATGATCAGTTTTTGCGCCTGGCTAATGAGTTTGAACACAGCCTTGTCCATCACCTCGTAGTACACGAGGGACCCTTCGGGGCGGCGATGCACCACTCCAGCGATGGTCAGCAGCTTCAGGTGTTTCGATACCAGGGCCTGGCTTAGGTCAGTTTTTTCAACAACGGCGGTTACGTTGAGAGGCCCGCTCCTGAGTGCCTCAAGAACTGCCAGGCGATTGGGCTCTGAGAACACTTTGAAGTACTCGGCGAGGAGCTCCATATCAATAACTTGTATAAAACAGAATAAACTTAGCGTGACCTGCTGAGACTTGATGAGGTATATTAACGCAATAGCGTTATATTAGCTTTAGCGTCCTTGCTGGATTGCTGTCTGGGCCGAAGCCCCTGCAGGCTTGTAGTTACAGGATTGCTGATCAGCCTTGAGGCCTCTAGATCTTGCGGGTTCTTGGGCGCGATTGGCTGTATCCAGGCTGCTTGTGTTCCTGTGTTGTGATTTGGATACTCGGTGTATTTTGCGATTGCCTAAGGAAAAGGACGATTTTTAAAGCAAAGGCCTTATGATCACTTGCCAGTTAGAGCAAGGTGATGACGGCCACTACTGCTACTGCCCCTACCATGAGAGGAGGAGGGAGGAATGAACTACCACCACACCTTGATGACAACCTCCTGACTCCGCGTTTTTACACCACAGAATTCGATAAGGCAGCCAAAACTGATCTTGACATCGCCCGCAAAGATTTTGAGGCGATGTTTAAAGAGATGGAAGCAGACTACAACCTGAAACATTTTGATCGCAAGGCTTCTCTAGAGCGCCTTTCTGAACTCTCTCCTGAGGACAAGGCTATTTATGAGAGCTATTTGGTTCGCTCTGTGGTCTCAGAGTTTTCTGGATTTTTACTCTTTAAGGAGATCTCAAATAGATTCAAGAAAGCAGGCCGTCAGGAATTGGGGCAGTTTTTTACATTTTTAGCAAGGGATGAAGCTCGTCATGCAGGTTTTCTTGGTAGGGCATTAAAGGCAGAAGGAATTAATGTTGATTTGCCAAACTTAGGCAACAAAAGAGCGGCCACATTTTTCCCGCTCAGCTGGGTGCTCTATTCCTTATATCTTTCTGAGAAGATTGGCTATTGGCGTTATATCTTGATTAACCGTCACTTGAATGATAATCCAGAGAGGGTATGTGCGCCTTTATTTGACTTTTTTGAGCCATGGTGTCAGGACGAAAATCGTCATGGTGATTGCATCAATCTGATGATGCGCTGCTGGCCAGGAATGACCAAAGGCTTCCGAGGCAAACTGCTAAGCCGCTTTTTCCTTTGGAGTGTTTTTCTTACTCACACACTCACTGTTTGCGAGCGGGGTGATTTCTACGGTCTTTTGGGTATCGACCCTGTCCTTTTTGATGAGGAGGTGATCATTCAAACCAATAACACTTCTCGCAATGCATTCCCTTGGGTTTACAACTTCGATGATGGCAAATTCCTTGAGATGCGTGTGCAGATCTTAAAGGCATTTCGTCATTGGAGGGAAAGCTCTGGCTTGGCTAAGCCGGTAGCTCTTAGTAAGTTTGTTTCATTGATTCTTAGGCAGTTCGCCTTGCCAATGCAGAAAACAAATGCAGTTCGCTATGGATAAATTCTTCTGCTGAAGAAGACTTGATGAAATCCTGAGAGTTTTCTTCAGCGTACAATACAAGTTATATTTCTGTAGGCTTTGTTGATTGAGTATGCTTACAGATCAAAAGGGCTGCCCGCTTTAGATTTAATGCTACCCAAATCTTTGCCGAACTGCATTTCGTAGACCTCATCTTCATCCTGAGTCTCAACTTCTAGATCTCCAGTTGCTCTTGCCACGCAAAGCAGCCCATATCCTTTGTCGCGCATTTCTTTTGAAAGGCCAATACCAGCCGTTTGATCCATCTCGCCAGATAAAATTCTTACGGCGCATGTTGTGCAACAGCCATTTCTGCATGAAAAAGGCAGCTGCTCTCCACGTGACTCGAAAGAGCGCAGAATATATTCCCCATCTGGCACATCAAAAGTAATTGTGCGGCCTGCTTGGCGGTGGTGGATTGTGATCTTGTGAAGGGATGTCATATGAGTAGCAAGAATGTGAAAGTGTTTTTTCAATGTAGTAAGGATAGGTATTTTTTTAATGCTTCGCTAGCAGATGAGTTTGTAGTGTTGGCTTGGTGTTGATTGAGCACCCGTATCAACTGCCAGTGCAATTATTTATTGAATACTAAGATCCCTATTTGTTGGTGCCGGTGGTAATGAACTTGCATGTTCATGTAATTGATCAACATCTAGTTGAATGCTGCAACTCTCACCACCAAAGCGCATTTTCAGCCAATTGATTGCTGTGAGTTCGTTGGCAACCACTGCTTCCACTCCTGTTCCAGGCAGATTGAATTTCTGAACCAGTTCAGGAGAAAGGTACCAAAAAGCTACATCGTCGCCATTGCGCTTCCGACGTTCGCGAATTGTTTCTCGTAATTGCCCATTGCCGGTCAGTTGGCCGGTAGGGGCCAATAGTACGTAGAGAGCTTGGGTCTCTGACATGGTGAAAAGTGCTTAGAGAAATCCTTTAAATCAATCTTATACGCCAAGTTGTTTTGTCTTTGCAGGATGGAGCTCAGCCTTTAGTGGCAATGCTAGGGCGGTGCTTTGATTGTTTTATAGGTTTTCGCCTTTGCCTTCTCCAGTTTGGTTGTGTGCTCTACGTGGCTGATTGTTCAAGACGATTGCACTGATATTGCGCTTGAATGGAATCTGAAGCCATCAATCACACTGTTTTCAGTTTGTTAGTCGATCCCGTTAGCTCTACTTGCTAAGAGCAGCACCGCCAGGCAATGTCTTCACGCTGCCTACTTTTTCGCTCAAAATATTGAGGATTGATGCGGTTTGTTGTTGGGCCATTGTTCCTTTTTGCAAGAGTTGTCTTAGTTCTTGCCTAAACGTGGGTGATTGTGGCGGGTTTGCCAATCTTGGAAATCGCTCTGAGTTTTGTAGATGAGCTGTGATCACTGAGCGAACACCTCCCAACGATCCTTGCGATTGCTTGCGACCAGGCCGTTGTATCAGTCTTGATTGGGCCTGCTTCGTTGCTGGACACTATTCCTAGAGCTCAAGTTTTGAGATCTGGTTTTTGAAAAGCTTCTCCTGAGATGTCCCCTTTGCTCTCAAGCGAGTGCGTCCAGTGTGTTCAGCCAGCCGATGCTGCCATACCTGAATGGTCCTGATCGAACGTGCTGACCTTGCCAGCTTCGTTGCCTTAACTTTGCCCATCTCATCATCTGCTCTATGGAGTTGCCAGCAAGTGCCATGTCTGCTTGGGGGATCTGGCATCCAGCGGAACCATGCCTCATCGATCAGTGAAGAAGATCTAACGAATGCTTCCTAGGCAGCTCATGAGCAGCTCAGGGGGTCAGCGATCAAGTTCAGTCTTCTGGGAAAAGCAGGTTGGCGAGTTCTTCTGCATCAACGTCATAGACGCGCGCCAGGCTGGTTTCAATGGCGCTGGTCACGTCTCCTGGAAGAAAGCGCATCGCATTGAGCGCATCTTCAGAGATCTCATCAGTGAGCAGCTGATCCTCAGATTCGAGCTTTTCATCATTGATCACGGCCAATACCCACGTGATGTAGGCATCCACCAAATTCGAAAATTCGAGTTCGGGATCGTTCAGATCCAGGGTCATGGGCCCTGCCGGATTAGACACCTCATCAGTCTGCCTTCTGGAGGAGAGGATGTCTGCCATGGACGATTCCCAAGCAATTCTGTTTCAGGGCAAATTGGTTGATTTTGCTTTGGCTGAGCTGGTGCGGCAGCACCGGGATAGCTTTCAGCCCCTCTGGACGGTGGATAGTTGGGCCAAGTTGCTGATCTGGATGGCGCTCAACTGTGGGTTGTCGGGAGAGCGCGAGAGCCTGGAGTTATTTGCCGAGGCTCTGGGCCCAAGGTTGACGGGTCGCTTGCGCGGGTTGTTTTACGAACGAACCTTGGAGGATCTCGAATTGCAGCTGATGGCTGATCCAGCTGAGCCCCAAGTGCTGGTGATGTCTATAGCACCTGGGGCCGTAGTGACACCCCAGCAGGCTTCCAGGGCATTGGATCAGGTGGGGTTGCTGGAAAGGGTTGATTCCGACCGCAGTCGTTGGCAAAGGCTTGATGCGCTAGTCGCTATTCCTTGGAAAGTTTCTCAGTGATGCGGGTGATGGTTTCGAGCCGTCATGGATGCGCCGCGGCCTTTTGCGAGCATGGTTCGAATGCCGTCCACTTCCATCGTGACTGAGCTGAGCGCCGCAGACCCAGCCTTTGTTCAGGCGGCTGATGCCCTTGCTAAGACCTATGACCCAGCTGGTACTGAGAGTCGCTGGCAGTGCGCATGGGAGGAGAGTGGTGCTTTTCACCCTGACCCACAGGCTGCAGGCGAGCCTTTTTCGGTGGTGATCCCCCCCCCAAACGTGACCGGCAGTTTGCATATGGGGCATGCCTTCAATACGGCTCTGATCGACACAATCGTGCGTTTTCAGCGCTTGCAAGGAAAAAATGTGCTCTGTCTGCCTGGGACCGATCACGCATCGATTGCTGTGCAGACCATTCTTGAAAAGCAGCTCAAGGCTGAAGCGATCAGTCGTTATGACTTAGGCCGGGAGGCCTTTCTTGAACGTGCCTGGGCCTGGAAGGAGGAAAGCGGTGGGCGGATTGTTGATCAGCTTCGCCGCTTGGGTTACTCGGTTGACTGGCAGCGTCAGCGCTTCACTTTGGATGAAGGTCTCAGTGCGGCTGTTCGTGAAGCTTTTGTTCGCTTACATGAGCAGGGCTTGATCTATCGAGGTGAGTACCTTGTGAATTGGTGCCCGGCTTCCGGATCGGCAGTGAGCGATTTGGAGGTTGAGATGAAGGAAGTCGATGGTCATTTGTGGCACTTGCGCTATCCCCTAACGGGTGGCCCAGCCGCTGATGGCACTACTCATCTTGAAGTGGCCACAACTCGCCCTGAAACCATGCTTGGCGATGTGGCTGTTGCGGTGAATCCGGCCGACGAGCGTTATCGCCATTTGGTGGGTCAAACCCTCACATTGCCCCTGCTGGGAAGAGAGATTCCCGTGATTGCTGATGATCATGTGGATCAGGATTTTGGGACTGGTTGCGTCAAGGTGACACCCGCCCATGACCCCAACGATTTTGCGATTGGACGGCGGCACGACTTGCCTCAGATCACGGTGATGAACAAAAACGGAAGCATGAATGGTCATGCCGGTCGTTTTGAGGGGCTGGATCGCTTTGAGGCCCGCAAGGCAGTGGTGGCGGCCTTGCAGGAGGAGGGCCTATTGGTGAAAGTGGAGCCCCATCGCCATAGCGTTCCTTATTCCGACCGGGGCAAGGTGCCGGTGGAGCCTTTGCTTTCCACTCAGTGGTTCGTGCGTATGGAACCTCTAGCGGCCCGTTGCCATCAGTGTTTGGATCATGGAGCACCTCGCTTCGTACCCAATCGTTGGCAAAAGGTCTATCGCGATTGGCTCACTGAGATTCGTGATTGGTGCATCAGCCGGCAGCTGTGGTGGGGCCATCGCATTCCTGCCTGGTTTGTTGTCAGTGAGACTCACAATCAGTTGACCGATGCCACTCCTTATCTGGTGGCTCGCTCGGAGGAGGAGGCATGGCAGCAGGCTCGTGATCAGTTTGGAGAGGCTGTGGTCATCCAGCAGGATGAAGATGTTCTTGATACCTGGTTTTCCAGTGGTCTTTGGCCCTTCTCCACCATGGGCTGGCCTGATCAAGAGAGTGCAGACCTTGAATGTTGGTATCCCACCAGCACTTTGGTCACAGGCTTCGACATCATCTTTTTCTGGGTGGCGAGGATGACGATGATGGCTGGTGCCTTTACCGGTCGCATGCCGTTCGCAGACGTCTATATCCATGGCTTGGTGCGGGATGAGCAGAATCGCAAGATGAGCAAAAGCGCCGGCAATGGTATTGATCCGTTGTTGCTAATTGAGCGTTATGGCACCGATGCTTTGCGCTTTGCTCTGGTGCGTGAAGTTGCCGGAGCTGGTCAAGACATCCGCTTGGATTACGACCGTAAGAGCGACACCTCCGCGACAGTGGAGGCGGCCCGGAACTTCGCTAATAAGCTCTGGAATGCCACTCGTTTTGCCCTGATGAATCTGGGTGGAGAGACGCCGGCGTCGCTTGGTGAGCCTGATCCCGCGAGCTTGCAACTCGCGGATCGTTGGATTCTTTCTCGCCTAGCTCGCATGAATTGCGATGTTGCTGAGCGCTACGACAGTTATCGCCTTGGTGAGGCGGCTAAATGCCTTTATGAGTTCGCTTGGAACGATATTTGCGACTGGTATTTAGAGCTGAGTAAACGACGGCTACATCCGGGTGAAGATGCCAGTGGTGAAGTTCTGGCGGATCAGTGCACAGCTCGTCAGGTGTTGGCCAAGGTGCTTGCGGATCTATTGGTGATGCTTCATCCATTAATGCCTCATTTGAGCGAAGAACTTTGGCATGGGTTAACTGGTGCGCCCAAAGATACTTTTCTGGCTTTGCAAAGCTGGCCAGCAAGCAATAAATCATTTCTTGATGACGCTCTTGAGCTGTCGTTTACTGAGCTGATTGAGGCCATCCGGGTGGTGCGTAATTTGCGTGCAGTTGCTGGTCTGAAGCCAGCTCAGACGGTGCCGGTTCAATTCATTACAGGCCGCCCTGAGCTGGCGGCTTTGTTAGAGCAGGCGACTGCGGATATCACAGCTCTCACGCGTGCTGAGAGCGTGGTGGTGGCGACCAGTGCTGATCTGACGCAGCGCTGCTTAGCCGGTGTTAGTGGGGAGTTGCAAGTGCTGTTGCCCATCGATGGATTGGTGGATCTGGATGCTCTTAGGGGTCGCTTGGAGAAGGATTTAGCTAAGGCAGAGAAAGAGATTGCTGGTCTGGCGGGTCGCTTGGCCAATCCGAATTTCGCAATCAAAGCTCCGCCGAACGTCGTTGAGGAATGCCAATCCAACCTTGCTGAGGCTGAGGCTCAGGCTGAGCTTGCGCGTCAGCGGTTGTCCGATTTGGGCTGATGTGGTGATTGAGGTAGAGCAGCTCAGTAAGACCTATCAAGTCGCGGATAAGAGCCCTGGTTTTGTTGGCACGCTCAACCATTTTTTTCGCCGCAAGACTCATGATGTTCAAGCGGTTCGTCATGTGAGCTTCAGCATCCAGCCAGGGGAAATGGTGGGCTTTCTTGGTGCCAACGGTGCGGGAAAAACCACCACCTTGAAAATGCTTTGCGGCTTAATTCATCCCAGCGCAGGAAGGGTCCATGTCGCTGGTTATGTGCCTCAGCGACGTCAGGCTGCTTTTCTCAAGCAGATCACTTTGGTGATGGGTCAGAAGCAGCAGCTGATCTGGGACTTGCCGCCACTCGATTCGCTCTCGGTCAATGCTGCGGTCTATGGCATTGGAGAGAAGGAGGCCCGATACCGCATTAATGAGTTGGCGGAGATGTTGGAGATCGCAGAAGAGCTCACCCGCCCGGTGCGTAAGTTGTCCCTTGGACAGCGCATGAAGGCTGAGTTATTAGCGGCCCTATTGCATCGTCCCTCGGTGCTTTTTCTTGATGAACCGACCCTTGGCTTGGATGTGAATGCTCAGGCGAGGGTGCGTAGTTTCCTGGCCGAGTACAACCGTCAAACGGGCGCAACGGTGTTGCTGACAAGTCACTACATGGCCGACATCACTGCTTTGTGTTCGAGGGTGTTATTGATTCATCAAGGAGAGCTCATTCACGATGGTGGCCTTGATGCATTAGCCACGAGCCTGTCTCCCTTCCGTCAGGTTCGTCTTGAGCTCAATCGGTCAGCTTCCCCGGAAGACTTCGTCGGTTATGGCGAGTTGGAAGCACTGGATGATCGAGCCGTGCGTCTTCTGGTTTCACGCAGTGAGCTCACTGAGGTTGTGGCACGTCTGCTGGCCAATTTTGATGTTTTGGATCTTGAAGTTAATGATCCACCGATCGATGAATTGATTGGCAGCCTGTTCCGTAAGGGGAGGGTTGTATGAAGATTGCTGGCCTGTCTTGGCCTGTGGTGAGGGCCTTGTTGGCTTCTCAGCACGCCAACATGGTTCAGTATCGCGCTGAGATTGCTCTTTGGGCTCTCTCGGGTGTGCTGCCTTTCATCATGTTGAGCCTTTGGAGTCAAAGTGATGCTGGAGCGTCATTTGGCTTCAAGGGGGTGGGCTTGGCCCGTTATTACCTCAGCGTCTTCATGGTGCGTCAGTTTTCAGTGGTTTGGGTGGTTTTTGCCTTTGAGGAGGATGCCTTGCTCGGGCGTTTATCTCCCTTTTTGCTCCAGCCTCTGCATCCACTTTGGCGTTATGTGGCTGCTCATGTGGCTGAACGAGTCACTCGTTTTCCTTTTTCTATTGGCATTGCAGCCATTTTTTTCTTGCTTTATCCAACGTCTTTTTGGTTACCGTCGCTTGGCCAGTTCTTGTTGGCTTGTCTGGCCATCTTGCTGGCTTTTAGTATCAATTTTTTGCTACAGAGTTTGATTGCCGCACTCTGTTTTTGGAGTGAGAAGGCTAGTGCTTTAGAGCGCTTGCTATTGATTCCATATCTCTATTGCTCTGGTTGGTTGGTCCCTATTGCTGCCTTCCCAGATGCGGCGCGAACGGTTTGTTTCTGGACACCGTTTCCCTATCTGATTGATTTTCCGGCACGGGTTCTGGCGGGTTTGCCTGTTGATTTTGTTGCTGGCTTTGCGGCTCAGTTGTTTTGGTTGATGCTGTTGCTGCCGTTGGTGGTAATTGCTTGGCGCGCTGGGGTGCGTCGCTATACAGCGATGGGTGCTTGAGATGGGGCGCTACTTGCTCAGCTTGAAGCGTTTTTGGGGCACGGCATTGGCTGGGCAGTTGGAGTATCAGGCCAACATGCTGATCGATTTGCTGGCCATGGTCGGCAGTTTGGCTGGCAGCATCTTTGTGCTGTCTGTGTTCTTTGGGCAGGGGCGAGATCTGGGTGGTTGGAGTTGGGAAGCTGCCCTTGTGGTTCAGGGCATTTACACCTTTTTGGATGGTGTTTCCAGCACCTGGCTACGACCAAACCTCGGTGCGATTGTCACCCACGTGCGTGAGGGCACTTTGGATTTTGTGCTGTTGAAGCCGATCGACAGCCAGTTTTGGGTCTCGCTACGCATCATGGCGCCGGCGGGCCTTCCGGAAATGGGGTTGGGGTTGGTTTTGATCGTCTGGGCTGCATCCCGGGCAGGCGCATCTTTCAGCCTTGGCACAGTATTGGTCGCTGTTTTGATGCTTTGTGTAGGCGGTGTGATTCTCTATGCCCTGTGGTTTGTGATTGCTGCCACGAGTATCTGGTTCGTGAAGACCTGGAATGCCACTGAAGTGCTACGGGCCGTGCTGGCTTCCGGTCGGTTCCCAGTGAGTGCCTATCCGCCGACTCTGCGCTTGGTGTTCACTTTGGTGTTACCGGTTGCTTTTTTGACCACGGTTCCAGCAGAGGTCATCCTTGGTCGTACGGCCATGCCGATGTTGGCTTTGGGAATGTTTTTGGCTGTGATTTTTTTTGTTGGAAGCCGGGCTTTTTGGCTGTTTGCTTTGCGCTATTACACATCAGCTTCGAGTTGATGTGTTTTGCCGGTGGGCATTGGTTTGAGGCTTGGATTTATTGATCGCTGCCGACCCCATGGTGTACTCGGAAAAGGTTGGTGGGGTTGTAACCCAGTTTGATGCTCAGCAGCTGTTCGTCGTTCGGGCCCAAGAACTCCTGTTGCCAGTTTGGTTAGTGAAATTACCTTCGTTTGACTAGGAGCTGGCGCCAGGTGTGGCTGTGCGAATTAAGGTCATGGCAGTATTCAGATGCTGTTGTTGCTTGTGGCTTCCGCTGGGATTTGCTTTGTGGCCAGGCAATCCACCATTTATCTGACGGTTGCGGTCGATGTCGAGCTTGCATCGGGGGTCGCGCTACCTGTCGAGGTGCCAGTCATTCCCCCCCCAGCGATCTGTTCTGCGATCAGGAAACGCAGAAAACCGGTGCAATGGTCTGCCTCCAATTTTCGCACCAGAATGAGTGAGACCACAGCTTGCACCGATGAGATCCGCCTTCCAACTCGCGATCGTTGCCATCACCTCCGGTGTGTTGATGGCAGCGTCTGGCTCGGCCCAATCCAGACCGATTGCCAGCATTGAGGAAGTGGTCTCACAACCTGCCTTTCAACGCCCGCCTGGGCAAAAAGAAATTGTGGCCCGTAAAGGCCAGTCACTGGAGAACAAGACACTGCTACGTACGGCCACACCCGGCCGGATGCAGATCCGCATGAGCCAGGGCAACCGCAGCTTCCGCATGGGCGGCAACGCATCCCTTCAGATCAACGGCAACACGATCAACCACCGCAGCGGTCAGGTGATTGCCTGGATCGCTCCGGGCGGATCAGGGTTAAGGCCACTTCAAATCCGCACCCGGATCGCCACCGCCGCGATCCGTGGTACGACCCTCTTCATTGATGACCAAGATGACAAGATCATCTTTCTTAGTTGGGAAGGGGAGGTAAGCGTCAATGCCGACTCTGGCGAAGCCTTCTCCCTGAGTGGTGGGCAGGTGCTTACCTATGATGACAGCACTGCCACATGGAGCGGACCTCTCCCGTTGACTCGCAAGCAGGCGATGATCCGGCGTAGGAAGAGCCAGTTGCTCAATGGCTTCCAGGCTCCCATGGAGACCATGCCTGAAGTGGAGGCTGTTTTGAGCCAGGCTCCGATCAAGGCAGGTCCATGAGGCGGATGCCACACCCTCGCCTCTGGTGGTGGGGGCTGGCATTGGTCCTGCCCATCCTGATCGGGATGCCTGCATTGCGGCAGTACCGACCAATCGCAATGCTGGAGCAGCTCGACCTTGAGATCCAAAGTCTCGCCATGCTGCTGCATGGTCGCAAGGAGCCCTCCAACGACCCAGTGATCGTCGCCATCGATGAGACATCACTCGCTGTCGATGCGTTGCTTACCCCGGAAGAGAAGAGCAGTTCCCCCCTATTACAGGCAATGGGACCCTGGCCATGGCCTCGATCACTCCAGGCCGAACTCGCGGCCTATGTGCTTGAGCGTGGTGCTCGAGGAGTGATCTTCAACATCGTGTTTGCCAATCCCAGTGCTTACGGCCCAAAGGATGACCAGCAGTTTTTGGATCGACTCGCTCCCTGGAGGGATCGCATCACGCTTGCCGCTGATTTCGAACGCAACAGCAACGACGGCATTGAGAAACGCAATCTTGTGCTCCCTCCCTGGCCCTGGCCGCGGATTGGTCTGGCCACACTGCTGCTCAGCGATCGAGGACAGGTACGAGCCATTCCCGGCAGCAATTGGAACGAACGTGAACTGCGAAGCTTTCCCGGTCCGCATCCAACAGCGCTGGCCTTCGTGGCGAACGGTCGCCCTCCAACCCGAGAACCCCTTGGCCTTCCTTTCGGCGGTCCAGCAGGTGATTGGCCGACAGTGCCGGCCTGGCAACTTGAGACACAGCCGGATACTGTCTGGAAGGACCGACTCGTCCTGATCGGCACCACGGCTGCCGCGATGGGTCATCATCGTGAAACCCCCTTTGGCCCGGTCAGCGGGGTGGAGGTGCAAGCCGTAGCGATAGCCGCCGTGGCGGACAGCACAGGACTGTTGCCATTGCAAGCTTTCTGGGAGATTCCGCTGCTGATCGGATGGCTCACGGTGGCCGGACTGCTGCTGCTGCGTGCGCGATCGAGCAGAGCAGTGGTGCTCACGACTCTGCTGCTGATCGGGCTGAGTCTGCTGCTGACAGGAGCGATCTGGCTGGGTTTCCAACGTTGGTTACCCCAGGCCGCAGTGCTTGCAGGGCTGGTGCTGGGCGGAGGCACCAAAGCAACACAGACTTGGCTGCAAGAAAGCAGAGAAAGAAATGAGTTGCGGCGTGTGCTGGAGCGGCGCGTATCGCCGAGGCTGCTGCAGAGGATTCTCAAGGAACCGGACCGATTCGGGACCCAACTCGGCGGTCAACACTGCCGCTGTGTGGTTCTGTTCACCGATCTTGTGGGATTCACACGCCTCAGCTCCCAGCTCAAACCAGAGTCACTCTTCAACCTGCTCAATGCCTATTTCGATGGTCTTGCCGGCGCTGTATTAGCCGAGAACGGATTACTCGATAAGTTCATCGGGGATTCATTGATGGCGGAATTCGGCATCCCGGAATCCCGCGGCGATCGCGAGGAAGCTTTGGCGGCAATCCGCGCAGCTCTTGCGATGCAGAAGAGCCTGGCAAGACTGAATGATCAGCTCACAGCGGAACAACGGTCAACATTGAGCCAGGGTATCGGTATGCACTTCGGGGATCTGATCGCCGGAAACCTTGGTTCGAGCGATCGACTGGAGTTCACCGTGATCGGCGCGACGGTGAATGTCGCCAGCCGTCTAGAGGGATTGACCAGGCGGTTCAAGGATTACCCGATCCTGATCAGCGGCGAGCTATTCGCCCTCGTTGATGATGCAGTCGAGGTTGTGGATCTTGGCCCTCAAGCCGTGAAAGGCTTGCCGGAACCGATCAAGGTGTTTGGCCTTGTCAGGCTCATTGGCTAAGGGTGATGAAGACAGGCCTCGACGAGGTATGTCAAGATCCCAGCAAGAGGGCCCTTAGGTTCAATGATTTTTTAATTGTAAGGGGCCTGGCGTTTTTGCTTGTGGTTTTGCCCAAGCAAGTGTGGGTCTGAATAGACGTGTGCCGAGGCATCGGCGTAGCTCGTTGATGGCTGCTGTTGTGTTAGGAGCTTTGGTTTGTCGCCATAGCGCTGGTAGGCCTATGGCGGAGAGAGTGGTCAACAAGGCTTGCTGCAGAAGTTTGTGCCTACGCATCGCCAAGTCTGCATGAATCTTGAGTATGAGATGTATTGGTGTTGCATGCAGATTGCTTGTGTTGATGGATCCGGGGACTTGGCTGGAATCTTGGCTGCCTTTCTTGCAGACACCTATTGGTGCAGTTCTGTTTGTGCCTCTCTATGCACTTTGGGTCACCTTGTTGCTGCCAGGCGTATGGGCCTCGATGCTTGCAGGTGCTCTCTTCGGGACTGGGTTAGGCAGTTTGTTGGTGTTTGTCGGTGCCTGCTTGGGTGCAGAGGCATCCTTTCTGCTTGGACGTTACTGGCTAAGGAATTGGGCTCGACGTCGCCTGGCAGTTGTGCCAAAACTGCAGGCTGTTGAGAAGGCGGTGAGTCGTGAGGGTCTCAAGTTGGTGCTCTTAACCCGCCTGTCTCCAGCGTTCCCTTTTAGTGTGCTCAACCTGGCATATGGCCTCAGTGAGGTGAGTCTGCGGGATTATTCGATCGGTTTGATCGGCATTCTTCCTGGCACTGTTTTGTTTTGTGGGTTTGGTGCACTAGCTGGAGATGTGGCGCGATTTGGGGATGTTCTCTCTGGCCAGGCAGATCCTGCCACCTGGACTCTCAGAATTGTTGGGGTATTGGCCACGGTTGTCGTGGTATGGCTGGTAGGCCTTGCAGCCAAGCGAGCTCTTCAGGATTCCGAGCCATCCAGTTGATCTGGGTTGTCTAGCTGCCAGTCTTTGAGGGCGGCAAAGAACACGAACCAGATCAGCCGGAGGCGTGCAAGCACCCCAGTGCGTTGAGCCAGATCTGCATATTTGGCACGTCCGCAGGCTGTTTTGATCCAGGTGTTGATGTTGGCTTGGCTCATGCTCTTATGCAGTGATTCAAAGCCTAGGGATGGAGAACTTCAGCTGGCCAAAAGTTTGAGCAGCTCCTCCTGGTTAAGGACCGTGACTTCAAGTTTCTCGGCCTTGTTCAGCTTGCTGCCCGCTTCAACTCCAGCCACCACATAACTGGTGTTTTTGCTGACAGAGCTATTGACTTTGCCACCGGCGGCTTCGATCAGGGCTTGGGCTTCGCTGCGGCTCAGGGTTGGCAGAGTGCCTGTTAATACAAAGGTTTGGCCCTCCAAGCTGACCGTTCTTTGGTTTTGATCTGTGTCGTGAGCGAGCTCGTCTTCATTGGCTTCCAGGGAGATGCCTAGCTGTTTCAACTTGGCCAGAAGCTGTTGATTGGCGGGGGTGGCAAACCATTGTTGTAGTGACTGCGCAATTTCGTTGCCGACTCCGAACACTGACGTGATTTGTTCGGGTGCCTTGCAGGCGGCGTTGGCCAGTGTGGCGGCGCTGGGGAACTTTTTAGCTAGGGCTTTAGCGTTGACTTCGCCGACGTGGTGGATGCCTAGGCCGTAGAGCTGCTTATGCCAGGGCTTGCTTTTGGAGGCTTGCAGGGCGGTTATTAGGTTTGCTGTTGATTTACTGCCCATACGATCCATGCTTGCCAGAAGGCTTGCCTCGAGGGCATAGAGGTCAGCAATCGATTGCACGAGACCGCGGTTTACCAGCTGTTCGATCAGCTTGCTGCCGAGGCCATCTACATCCAGAGCTCCTTTACTGACCCAGTGACGCAGTGTTCCGCGCAGGATCGCTGGGCAGCTGCTGTTGACACAGCGTGTTGCTGCTTCGTCTTCTTCCCGCACTAGGTCTGATCGGCATTCCGGACAGATATGAGGCAGCTTGAGTGTCTGTGCTCCTGCAGGTCGTAGTTCTCTCAACACACCTATCACTTCCGGGATGATTTCGCCGGCCTTGCGCACCACGATGGTGTCGCCGCTATGGAGATCGAGCTCGCTGACCCGATTGGCGTTGTGCAGTGTGGCGCGGCTCACACTTGTACCTGCTAGTGGTATCGCTTCGAATTCAGCCACAGGTGTTACGGCGCCTGTGCGTCCTACCTGGCAGGTGAGTCTTAGCAATTTGCTTGGGGCTTCTTCAGCGGCGTATTTGAGTGCAATCGCCCAACGTGGGGCCTTTTGAGTAAAGCCTGCGGTTTCTTGTAGTTGTAAGTCGTTGAGCTTTACGACTACTCCGTCGGTGGCGTATGGAAGTTGATGGCGATCCTCATCCCAGAGCTTGAAGAAGTTTTCTACCGCTGTTAAATCCGCAAGCAACGCGGTGTTTGGATTCATTTTGAAGCCAATGGCCTGGAGCCATTGCAATGCTGCCCATTGGTTCATGGGTCTGGCTGGATCATGAGCTTTCGCTTGCCAGTTGTTTGGTAGATGCAGGGTGTAGGCAAAGAAGTCCAGCTGACGTGAGGCCACCACCTTGGGATCTAGTTGACGCAACGTGCCGGCACAGGCATTGCGGGGGTTGGCAAAGGCTACGTCGCCCCGTTTTCCTCGGGCAGTGTTGATGTCTGCAAAGGTGCTATTCGGGATAAACGCTTCTCCTCGCACTTCCAGCCAGGCTGGAGGATGCACGAGTTGTAATCGCAGCGGAATGGAGGCAATGGTGCGAACATTGGCTGTGATCTCCTCTCCATTAGCGCCATCACCGCGGGTGGCTGCGCGTATGAGTACGCCGTGTTCGTAGCTGAGGGCTAGCGCGTTGCCATCGATCTTCAGTTCGCCCACCATCGATAGATCAGGTTGAGGCGTTTTAGGGTTGGTTTGATGACCAAGCAGCTTGGCGAGTCGGACGTACCAGCCCGTTAGTTCGTCAACATTGAAAGCATTGTCGAGGCTGAGTAATGGGATGCGATGCTGAACACTTGCAAAGCCTTGAGCAGGGGCTCCACCAATCCTTTGGGTGGGGCTGTCTGGGGTGAGTAGCGATGAATCTTTAGCTTCTAGGTTCAGTAGCTCGCGATAGAGGCGGTCGTAGACGGCATCCTCCATCGTTGGTGTATCAAGTACGTAGTAAGAGTGGGCGGCCTGATTGAGTAGTTGGCGTAGTTCGGCTGCCCGCTCTGGGGGTGTTATCGACGTCGGGGTCACCGCAGCTGTCTTAAGAACGATTGGTCATGAATTGAGGGGCACAATGCGATCGACTCGCCATGAATCGTCAATCTTGCTGAATGTGAAATCCATTTTTAATTCATCTTTGCCATCAGATTTGAGTTTGATGGTGAGGATGACCTGGCCTTCTTGGAGCCTAGGTCGACCGGATTTGAGGTTGCGATATCGGTTGAGTTTCAGACTGGCCAGGAAGCGGATGAATTGTTGTCTGTTGACGTGCTGCCGATAGGTCTTGGTGGTGAGTAGGTAGGCAGCATCAATCCGACCTGCCGCGACCTGAGTGAAGAACTGCTTGACCAAGGGGTTGATGCCCCTTGCACTGAAGACCAGCCTGACGGCCGTGATGGTCCAGTAGAGCAGTAGGGCTCCAGCGCCAGCTAGTAGGGCTTTGGTCCCAATGTCCCGTGCCAGGGCTAGATCCATCATCTTGATGCAATTGAAAAGAGAGTCTGACTGACCGACTTCAGAAATATGGCTCTTCAGCGATTGTGTGAAGTGGGCAGACTGTCAAAGCTTGATTTAAGGGCCTACCCCACGCGCATTAATGCCTCTGGTGCCTCTGCTGCCGCTGTTTCATCGCTTCAATAGGGAATATTTCAATGGCGCCCTAGCGATTGGATCTCAGCCTCTTCTGTCTGTGCGGTGGAGTGATGGTCGATTGCGCAAGACAGCAGGTTTTTATCGTCGTGGCTTAAGGGTTGACGGCCGCAACAGCTGCGAGATTGTCCTTTCTCGTCCGTTGCTGGAGCTTCTGCCTCAGACCGCTACTGAAAGCACTCTTTGCCACGAAATGATCCATGCCTGGATTGATCTTGTACTGCAGGTTAAGGAGAGTCATGGCCCCAACTTTCATGCCCGGATGGCCGCCATTAACGCTGCCCAGAACCAGTTTCAGGTGAGTGTGCGCCATCAGTTTCCCGTGCCTCAAACGCCGCCGCGGTGGTGGGCGGTTTGCCCTCGCTGTGGTCTTCGTTCTCCTTATCAGCGACGTGTTCATCGCGCTGCTTGTCGGCAATGTTGCGACCGTCACTATGGGGGTAGCTGGCATGCCAGCTGTGTGTTCGTCTATGAATCTGCGTTACCGGAGGCCTGAGTGGACATGTTTTTCTGGGTGCTTCAGGTCAGCGGGGTCTCGATTGCCCTAATCGGTTGGCAACGGGAGCAGTGGTTGCACCGGCGGCGCCGGTAACGTCGATGCATGGATACACGTCGTCAACGTCGCCAAAGGTCCAGGGATCCCTTGGATCGTCGTTTGGATCAGTGGCTTGAGACAGGTCGTCAGTTGGTTGATGGTGTGGCCGGCACCCGCCCTGGACAGCGTGGATCTGGTCGTACAGACCGTCGTTCCGCTGCGAGCTTGGGAACGGTTGGTCGCTGGGTGGGTGACAAGCTTGAATGGTTGTTGGAAGAGGACGAGGACGATGGTTGGCTGGAGCCTTGGCAGTCTGAGCCTCAGTCCACTGAAATGCGAGTGAAGCGACCACTGGAAGCGATCTCTCGTCGTGTTCCCCCTTTGATTCAACCTGCGTCTTCTCGCAGTGAGGTTGTGCCTCATGAGGATGATTGGCCCGATGAGTCCACCTTCCAGGTTGATCGTTGGCAGCGTCGCCCATCAGAGCGGCTTAATCCTGAGGCCGCTTCAAGCCGAAGCGCATCAGAATCATTGAAGCGACCGCTGGAGCGGAGACCTTTGCCGCGTTCCAGTCGTCGGCGAGATTGAGCCTGCGCGATTCAATCAGGCTGCAGCGCTCAAAGATGCTTGATGTGGTTTGTGCGCTACGCGAAAATGGCAGCCTCGCAGTGCGAGTTGATCATTGACGTCACCTACCAGTTCTTCAGGTAGATCTTCAGCCATTTGCTCTGCTGTTGCATTGATGGAGGGCGATCCCTCTTCAAGGGCCTCAAGTAGTTCGGCCCATTGCTCCACCTGAAGTGTTCGGTTGATGGGTTGGTAGCCGCTTTTCTCAAGCAAGCCTTTGCAGATTTTGGCGTTCCAGAGAGCTGTGCGTGGAGGGGTTTGTGGACCGTGCTTATGGGCTGCACCAGTCTCAAGGGCTCCTGGAGTTGGTCGTCCATGTCGATCGCGCAAGCCTTGCAGTTGTAGAGCTCGGCCGCAATTGATTGCTGAGATGCCGTAGATGCGTCCCAGATCAGTGAGGCTCAGCCAGCTTGGGGAGGGTGCCATGGAGAGGGGAACCGCTTGAATAATCTTCCCGAAAGCACAAGAGTTGGCAAGTTGTCAAGTTAAAAATCGACAAATCGAGAGCTCTGGTCATGAACAGAGTTGAAGCTCTTGTCGTGGAGTGGGTCCGAGCCATTTCTCGAGCTCAGGGCTGAAAACTTCTCGGATCACTGTTAGTTCACGCTCTTGGCGAAAGAAGCGATAATGACGGCTCCAAAATGGCCCTGTTTGGCCGAATGCGGATTCGAGCCAATCGGCAGCGACAAGACCCAGTCCGTCGACTTCACGAAACAGTTCGGAACGGCCTTTTGTGAGACTGTCCCAGATGGGTTGATTGCGATTGTGGAGATGCTTTTCGGCTTCATCGAAATTCCACCAGCTTTCTGCCCAGGCCAGGGTATGGGAGTCGCAGATCAACCACACCTGGCGCCTTAGTAAAGGTGGTTTGAGTTCGCGAACTTCCTGCGGGGCTGTTGCATCAGGATTGGGTTCCGGTTGCATGGCAATGAGGTTGACTTGCACTTCATGGCCTGTGAGCAGTCTCAGGTGGCGGGTTGGGCTGCCATCCCCAAGCAGCATCAATCGCCAGGGTCCGGGAAGTTGCCAGGGGCCTTCACCAGAGAGCACTGCCTTGCTAGGGGCGTCCCAGACCCGTGCTGGTGAGATCAGTCCTGAGGGTGTCTGGTTCAGAAGGCGCCTCCAATGTTGAGCTGACGTTGCTGACCTTGATTTTTGATGACGGCACCATTGGCGTTGACAGAGTCCAAGCGCCAGGTACTGCTACCGATGTTCTCTCCGGGTTTTGCGGAGGCGGAGGTTTGCTTCAGCTGAAAGATTGCGGAGCTGCTGCCTTTAGGGCCATGTACGACACCTACAAGTACGGGGACTTCGCTTGCATTGTCCTGCAAGTGACTTGAGTGGCTGGAGAACGTTTCTTCGCGGATGGGAACGATGACAGGCTCCAAGCTTTGGACCCAATCAGGATCAAGCGGGGTTTGGGGAAGGACTGCCAGCTCAGCGTTTGTGTTTTGGGCGCTAATGCTTGAGCTGTTGCTGGGTTCTTCGCTGGTCGTTCGAGATGCGGCGGGTAACTTTCTGAGCCGCTCCATGACTAGCAAATTTCGTTCTCGGTCAAGCTGGGCTTGGGAGGCTTGCCAATTGTGAGCTAGCCAGACACTGCTGATTAGCCCCGCAGTGGCAAGACCAGTAAGAGACAGAGTAAGAGTTTGCCACTGAGGTGGCTTCGCCTTGAGTGATTCGTGGACATGCACCCTGGCAGAGGTCAGATGATTGTCTTCCTCGTGGAAGACGCGGTCCATCACCTGTTCAGCTCGTAGGTTCCAGTAGGCCCGCGAGGTGGTGAGCTGAGAGGGCACCGTTCGTTTCCAATGACATCCAACGTTATCGATCGTGACCAGAGGCGGCGAGGGTTCGACGCTTCTGCAGTTCCAGCCAGACCAACAGGGCGGTGAGATCTGCCTTGCTAACACCGGGAATCTGGCTGGCCTGAGCGAAATTGAGTGGCCCTACAGCGGTTAGTTTTTCGCGGGCTTCCTTAGAGAGGGTGCTGATGTTGGCGTAGTCGAGATTTGCAGGTAGGCGTCTTTGGCTCTGCCGCTTCAATTGATCAATTTGTTGTTGCTGCCGTTGTAGGTAACCGCTGTACTTGATATCAATTTCTGCTCCTTCTCTTACGCCTAGGGCAAGCTCTGGATCGACTAGGCCATGCTCGATCAGATCAGCACTACGCACGCCAGGACGTCGGAGCAGATCGGCCAGAGTTATGGATCCTTTGATTGTTGCGCCTGTTTTGGCCTCGAGGGCCGGTGCGGCTGGATCGCTAGCTTTGAGTCGCTGCTTTTCGAGTCGTTGTTTTTCATCCTCTAGAGCGGTTTGTTTGTGTTGAAACAGCTGCCAACGGCGTGCATCAATCAGGCCTAGCTGATAGCCCAGAGGCGTGAGGCGTCGGTCTGCGTTGTCGCCCCGCAAAATCAGGCGGTATTCGCTTCGACTGGTGAGCACCCGGTATGGCTCGTGTAGATCCTTGCTGACAAGATCGTCGATCATTGTGCCGATATAGCTGCCCTCGCGCGGAAATTGCACTTGCTCTTGGCCTTGGACGAGACGGGCTGCATTGAGACCGGCAACCAGCCCTTGGGCGGCGGCTTCTTCATAGCCGGTTGTGCCATTCAGTTGCCCAGCGGTGAAAAGCCCTTTGACGCGTTTGGTTTGCAATGAAGGACTGAGCTGTGTGGCGGGAAGGTAGTCGTAATCGACTGCATAGGCAGGCCGCAGCATGACGCATTGTTCAAGCCCTGGCAGGGTGCGTAGCAAGTCGAGTTGCAACCGCTCAGGTAGTCCGGTGGAGAATCCCTGCACATAAATTTCTGGCGTGTCGCGACCTTCCGGTTCGAGAAAAATCTGGTGAGAGTCTTTGTCAGCAAAACGGACGATCTTGTCTTCGATTGATGGGCAGTAACGCGGCCCTTTGCTGTCGAGAAAGCCTCCATAGATAGGCGTTAGTTCGAGGTTCTCTTTGATCAGTTGATGGGTTGATGCGGTGGTGCGGGTGATGTGGCAGCTCATCTGTTCACCGCTAACCCAGGCGGTTGGGTCGAAGGAGAAGAAGCGATCAGCGGCATCGCTGGGTTGCTCTTCCAGTTGATCGAGAGCAATGCTGCGTCGATCGACTCTGGCCGGAGTGCCTGTCTTGAGGCGATTGGTTTGGAAGCCAAGTGACTCGAGGGCTTCGGTGAGCCCTTCTGCGGCTTGCTCGCCGGCACGACCTGCCGGCATGGATTGATTGCCAACCCAGATCTGACCACCAAGGAACGTGCCGGTGGTTAGCACGACGGCTTGGGCCCGATAAATACTGCCGAAATAGGTCCGTACGCCTGTGATTTGTGCTGCATGTCCTTGAGCTGGCTCCCAGTGCTCCCCGCCACCCGATGGATCACCTTTGACTTCGAGGCCAGTCACCATCGCTTCTCTTAGAGAGAGGTTGGCTGTTTGTTGAAGCAACTGCAGCATTTGGCGTGAATAGAGGCGTTTGTCGGTCTGGGCGCGTAAGGCCCAGACCGCAGGGCCGCGGCTTGCATTCAGCACACGTTTTTGCAGCGCCGTCGCATCGGCAAGGCGTCCGATGACCCCCCCAAGGGCATCGACTTCATGCACGAGTTGACTCTTGGCTGGCCCTCCCACTGCGGGATTACACGGTTGCCAGGCAATCCGATCGAGGTTGAGGGTGAATAAAGCTGTACTTAGGCCTAAGCGCGCTGCCGTAATCGCGGCTTCACAACCGGCGTGCCCACCGCCGACGATGATGACGTCGAAGTGTTCGGTTGGGGGAGCACTGAAGGGCATGGGGCCCGTGACGTTCTAGAGAACAGTAGAAATCATCAATGTATTGCTGCTTTAGGCCGCCAGGTTGCGGAACCGTGTGAATTGAGGCTCGAACAGTAGTTTTACTGTGCCGACAGGGCCGTTGCGGTGCTTGGTCACGATGACTTCGGTGATGCCGCGGTCGGGGGTTTCTGGGTTGTAGTACTCGTCGCGGTAGATCATCAGCACCAGGTCAGCGTCCTGTTCGATTGAGCCTGACTCGCGCAGGTCGCTGAGCATTGGGCGTTTGTTGGTGCGGGATTCCACCCCACGGCTGAGCTGTGATAAGGCAATCACAGGTACGTTCAGTTCCCTAGCCATGCCCTTAAGGCCGCGGGTAATCCGGGAGAGTTCCTGAACACGGTTATCAGGCGTGGAGCCCTCCATCAGTTGTAGGTAGTCGATCACGATGAGTCCGAGTTCTTTGCCTTGTTCGGCCATGAGCCGCCTGGAGAGAGAACGCATCTCCAGGACGCCTGAATTGGGTTTGTCATCGATGTAGATCGGTAGCTGGCCAAGGGTGTTGATGCCCTGGCCCAGAAGAGGCCACTCTTCCTGCCGTAAACGGCCTGTTCTCAGTCGACTGCTCTCAATGCCAACCTCCATTGAAAGGAGGCGATAGGTGAGTTGTTCCTTGCTCATCTCCAGGCTGAACAAGCACACAGGCAGGTTGTGGAGTTGAGCAACGTTTTTGGTCAGATTGAGCACCATGGAGGTTTTGCCCATGGCTGGGCGGCCAGCCACAATGATCAGGTCACTGCGCTGCAGACCCTGGGTCATGGCATCGAGGTCGTAGAAGTTCACAGGGATGCCTGCGACGGACGTACCTAGTGAGCGGCTTTCGATCTCGTTGAAGGTGCTGGTAAGGATTTCTGCTGTGGGGGTGAGACCTTTGGATGGCTTTTCCTGGCTGATCGCAAAAATTGTTTGTTCTGCTTTGTCGAGAACCTGTTCCATCGGTAGGCCCTGGTCAAAGCCGAGTTGAATCACTTCGTTGCCTGAGCGAATCAACTGTCGCCGTAGGAATTTGTCCATCACCAAACGGGCCACTTGCTCGATTGATGCAGTGGAGGCGACGCGCTCTACAAGTTCGATCAGACGGTTGCTGCCACCTACCTTCTCCAGGGACCCTGTGTCGGCCAACCAGGCGCTCATTGCTGTGAGGTCGGTGGGTTTGCCCTGGCTGTGAAGCATCAGGGCTGTGCGGAAGATCTCTCGATGGGCGTTGAGATAAAAAGCCTCAGGTTGGAGCACATCGACCACTCTGCCGATGGCATCAGGATCAAGAAGGATGCCTCCTAGAACAGCTTCCTCTGCCTCCAGATTTTGAGGAGGCACGGAGTCTGGCAGGGCTTCAAAGCTCGGTTCTCGAGATGTAGAAGAGGCTTTCCTGAAGGGACGGGACCCCTCTGCGGCGGTATCGCCGTTGTTTGGCAGGGGGGCGCTCACCATGGATGAGGAGCTGACGTTATAAGGAGACCTACTTTGGCTTGTTTTGTAAGCCTTGCCAGCAATCAGTAGCTGACGACTTCGAGGTTGATTTCGGCATTGACTTCATTGTGCAGTTTCACTTGCACCTTGTAGCTACCGGTTCGGTGAATTTCCGGAACGATGATATTGCGTCGGTCGATCTCCTTCTTTGTGGCTGTTTCGATTGCTTCAGCGACATCACCATTGGTGACTGTGCCGAATAAGACGTCGTCTTCGCCGGTTTGCTTTTTAACGGTGAAACGCCCGATTGTGACCAGAGCGGTTTGGAAGTCCAGGGCTTCCTGCTTGATTGCCGCCTGATGTTCGGCCTGCTTGGCACGTCGGTGACCGACTTGTTTCATCACGGCTGGGGTCACAGGGACAGCCTTGCCGAAGGGAAGCAGGAAGTTGCGGGCATAACCAGGAGCAACCTCAACTAGGTCGCCGTCCTTGCCGAGGCTGAGGACGTCTTCGTTTAGGACGACTTGTACGCGCTTGGCCATGGCGATAAGAAGACGGACGAAGACTGTTGAGCGCTCGACAACCTTACGATGTGATCGGTAGCCGGATCTTGCGAGCCAAGCCTAGGGCTCGCATGAGGCGGATGTGCTGCCAGGTGAGGTCGATCTGACCGCGCTGGAGTCCATGAATGGCGGAGTGCGGGAAGGCGTGGTGGTTGTTGTGCCAACCTTCGCCAAAAGTAAGAGCTGCTACCCAAGGGTTGTTGCGGGAGTTGTCACCGCTGTCGAAGGCCACAGTCCCCCAGCAGTGACTGGCGGAATTGACTAGCCAGGTGATGTGATACACGATCGTTAGGCGCAAGGGGATACCCCACAGCACGAGGGCCCAACCACCGGCTCCACTGACGCTGCCGATCCAGAAGAGCAAACCGGCTAGCGGGAGCTGCAACAGTAGAAAGTACTTGTTAAGCCAGCGGTAATAGGGATCCGCTGCCAGGTCAACAGTGAGGCGTGGCACGACCCGCATGGCTGGAATGGGTTCAAACATCCAGCCCATGTGGCTCCACCAGAAGCCCTTATGACTGTTGTGGTGGTCGGGGTCAGTATCGGAAAACTTGTGATGGTGGCGATGGAGTCCTACCCAGTCGATTGGACCGTGTTGGCAGCTCAAGGTTCCGCAGGTGGCAAAGAAGCGCTCCAGCCAGTGGGGTACTCGGAACGACCGGTGTGAGAGCAGACGGTGGTAGCCGATCGTCACGCCGAGGCAGGCCGTGACCCAGTAGAGGACGAGAAGGGTTGTGATCGCTTGCCAGCTCCAGAAACGGGGCAACAGGGCCAGGATGGATAGGGCATGAATGGCGATCATGAATCCGATCGTTCCCCAGCGTCTTGATTCTTTGGGTGGGCAAATGGCCTGGCTTGTGTAGGAGCGCTGAAGTTTTGTAGAAAGGCTTGAGGCCTTATGCGAAGCTGCAGGCCTGCTTATCGTTGAAGGCGTAGGTATCACTCTGGAGGCCATGAGCGATCTATCGAATGTGCATAAACTATACACGATACGGATCCTTATCCAGTGAATAAGTCTGATGTTGAATCTGATTCGGCGACCAGGGGCTATCGCGAGCGCTTGGATGATGGGCGGCGGGCCATGGCTCATCTCATTCATGTCTGGCATGAGCGCAATGGTTGGTCACATAAGGTCTTGCCGGCTCTGGCTGAATGCCTTGATCTCGGCCGGGTGCACAATTCGCAGATCTCTAATCTGCGCAACGGCAAACTCGCTTCACCAGGCCCCGAAGTGTTTCTGGCATTGGGTCAAGCCAACGCCATCCTTCATGCCGGTCTAGAGCCGATTCGTGATCGCTTGGTTGAGGGGCATCCCGACTTACTCAAGGTGCTTTCGGAAAGTTCTCTTCCTCTGGAAGGAGCAGATGGTGAGCCACTCGGCGCTGGCGCTCTGTTTGAGATTTTTGTGGGTCTTGCTGCCTTACCTGCTGGCTTTGATTGGCGAATTGAAGAAGATGAGGCCGCAGCTCTTAGTGCTGCTTTGGCTGATTGTCTATGCAATGGAAAATCGTGGCGTCAATGCCGGGACAAGGTGATGGAGGCTTATCCAGTCACTAAGGCGCAGCGCAGAGAACGTTTTGCGGAGGTGATGGCTGGTTTGAGGGATTACAACTCTGAGGAACTCGATGGCGAATTACTTGATCTGCACGCAACTCAGGTGGCCTTGGGTGGAGTGAACAGACAGGGAGCAGAGGGGTTTTTGGATGATCTCAGGGCCCGCTCAGAGTTGTTGGTTGCTCAAGAAGCGCCGGAAACATAGCGGGCTTGCTGGACTCGACGAGCCAGGCCAAGACGACGCAATGCCTTCACGTGTTGCCAGGTGATGTCGAATTCAAACCATCGCAGGCCATGACGGGCGCTGGAGGGATAAGCATGGTGATTGTTGTGCCAACCCTCGCCGAAGGACAGCACCGCCACCCACCAGCAGTTGCGAGAGAGGTCTGGGCTGTCGAAGTTGCGGTAGCCAAATGCATGGGTCGCCGAGTTCACAAACCAGGTCACGTGGTACACAACCACCAGTCTCAGGGGGATGGCCCAGAGCACCAGGCCAAGTCCTCCACCGTGCACCTGGGCGACTTCTCCGTACCAGTAGAGCCCAAGACCGAGAGGGATCTGGAGCAGCAGGAACCAGCGATCAAGCCATCGGAAGAAAGGGTCGGCTAGCAGATCTCCTGCAAAGCGGTCCATGTGATCCAGCGCTGGAATCTCATGCAGCATCCATTCACTGTGGGCCCACCAGAGGCCACGGCCGGCGTCGTGGTGGTCATTGGTTTGGTCGGAGTAGCGGTGATGGTGGCGATGCAGAGCCACCCATTCGATGGGGCCACTCTGGCAGGCAAGCGTGGCCATGATCACCAGAATCCTCTCCAGCCAAACGGGTACGACAAAGCTGCGATGAGCGACCAGTCGATGTAATCCCAAGGTCACCCCGAGCACCGTGGTCCAATAAAGAACGGCAAAAGCGACCAACCCTTGCCAGCTCCAAAAGCGTGGTAGCAGTGCGAAGGTTGCTGCTACATGCATGGCCAGCATGAAACTGGTGGTGCCCCATTTGAATCGACGTTGTTTTGCTGGTAAAGGCTCACGATGAGCCTTTACAGCAGCCCACAAACGTTGCTGACGGTTTGTGGCTGAAGAGACCGGAAGAGGGGAAACCAAGAGGTACTCCTTTGGATGGGTCGGCCGCTTGGCTTGTAAGGCGAGTGGAGCGGAAAGGGCCGAGACATTTTCAAATCTAAAGGAACTATGGAACCGTTTCCAGGGGCCATAGCTCAGCTGTGCATCTTCTTGATGCGTTTTGAGCTATGGCAGTTTTGCCAATGATTTGCGCTGACTTGGTTTGGTCAACTGTGATTTTGGCAATGTTGTGCTCTTGCTCTTCACTTTCGATTTCGTTTGACGTTCAACGAGCATTCAGCATGGGGATGATTGATCCTGACCTCGGGTTGGTTTGAAGACATTCCCCGCAGCTGGCTTTGATGAACTGCTGGTGCAGGCCTGGGCCAGGCGGCACGTCGGTTTTGTCTCTAAGCGCCTTGAGGGGATCGCATGCGAGCGGACGGCTGCCGTAGCGGTTCGCCTTGCGAAGGTTTTGGAGGCTTTCAGCAGCGAAAGAGTCGCCACGCAACACTTTGCTTCCATCACCGGTTATGGCCATGGAGATCAGGCCCGGGAGGTGGTTGATCGTGTATTTGCAAAGGTGCTTGGTGCTGAGAAAGCAGCTGTTCGCCTCCAGTTTGTGAGTGGTACCCATGCAATTGCGACTGCGTTGTTTGGCGTTCTTCGCCCTGGTGACCGACTCCTGTCAGTGACCGGAGAGCCTTACGACACCCTTGAAGAAGTGATTGGTCTGCGTGGATCCGGCCAGGGGTCTTTAACCGAATTAGGGATCTCTTATGACCAGCTGCCCCTCACGGCCGAGGGATGTGTGGATGTTTCAGCCTTGGAACGCGCCTTGGAAGTGCCAACAAGGATGGTGTTGATACAGCGCAGCTGTGGCTACAGCTCGCGGTCATCTCTTTCGATCAAAGCCATTGGCGAGTTGTGTCATCGCATCCATAACTCTCAGCCTGGATGTGTGTGTTTTGTCGACAATTGCTATGGCGAGCTTGTTGAGGATTTGGAGCCCCCAGCAGTTGGTGCTGATCTGATTGCGGGCTCTTTGATCAAAAATCTCGGTGGCACGATTGCTCCAACTGGTGGATATGTCGCCGGTCGGACTGATTTGGTCGAGCAGGCTTGCTGCCGGCTCACTGCCCCAGGGATTGGTAGTCAGGGGGGCACTGGCTTTGATCTTTATCGGTTGGTGTTGCAGGGGCTGTTCTTGGCTCCACAAATGGTGGCAGAGGCATTGATCGGAGCTGATTTGGTCGCGGGTGTGTTCGACACTTTGGGCTTTGCAGTGAAGCCCTCGATGGGAGCCTTTCGTAGCGATTTAATTCAGGCGGTGCAGCTTGGAGACCCTGAGGTTTTGAAAGTTGTTTGCAGGGCCTTTCAGGCATGTTCGCCTGTTGGGGCCTATCTCGATCCTGTGCCGGCTGCGATGCCTGGGTATGCAAGCGATTTGGTGATGGCGGGCGGAACATTTATTGACGGCAGCACCAGTGAGTTTTCTGCAGATGCTCCCTTGCGCCCCCCTTACAACCTCTATGTGCAGGGAGGTACCCATCGCACTCATGTGGAATTGGCACTGATTCGAGCTTTGGTGGCTTTGGTTCGCGCCGGTTTGCTGGATGTACCCCAGACTGGGTGAGCTTTGCCTCGCCAGGCTCGATGGCTTTCCAATTCCCCGACCACTTTCGGTTTGCCGATACCCATGAATACGCCAGTTTGGATGGTGAATTGGTGCGGATAGGCATCAGTGCCTTTGCTGTTGATCAGTTGGGTGACATTGTGTTTGTGGATTTGCCGGAGGTGGGCGATCTGCTTAAGCGCGGCACCACTTTCGGGTCCGTTGAGTCGGTGAAAGCTGTCGAGGATTTGCATGCTCCGATCAGCGGTGAGTTGGTGCGAATTAATGAGTCGGTGCTTGCCAGCCCGGATGAACTTCAAAATGATCCTCATGGTGAGGGGTGGTTGCTCGTGGTTCGCCCGTCGGACCCAGCTCAATTGCAGGATCTGATGGACGCAGCCACCTATGCCAACAAGGTGGCTGTCGAATCCAGCAACTAATCACCCGATGAAGTGCGATGGTTCTGGGCCAAATTTTCTAAACTTCTGTCCATCTTGTTGATGAATGTCCCTTGACCCTGCTTGAACAGCGTGCAGTTGAGGCTTCAAGCATTCAGTCTTCACCTTTTTTGGTGAGGCACATTGGGCCCAGCTTGGAAGACCAGCAGCAAATGCTGCTGGAGCTTGGTCATCGTGATCTTCAGAGCTTTGTTGCTGCTGTAGTTCCTTCAGACATTCTCGAGACAACGGCACCCAGCAGTTCCCTTCCTGAGGGCTGTGGTGAAGTTCAGGCTATGGAGGAACTGCGTCTCATCGCGGCGGCGAATCGGGTGAGGCGTTCTTTAATTGGGCTTGGCTATTACGGCACAGCAACGCCTGCGTTGATTCAGCGACAGGTGCTTGAAAATCCTGCTTGGTATACCGCTTACACCCCTTATCAGGCTGAGATCTCTCAAGGACGGCTTGAGGCTCTGTTCAACTTTCAGACGCTGATCAGTGAACTCACGGGGTTGCCGATCGCCAATGCTTCCTTGCTTGATGAGGGAACGGCAGCTGCTGAGGCGATGAGCCTCAGCTTTGCGATTTGCAAGCGCCCTGAGGCTCATCGTTTTCTCGTGGATGCGGAGGTTCTTCCCCAGACTCTTGCCGTGTTGAGAACTCGGGCTGAACCTCTGGGCATTGATCTTGAGGTGGCCGAGCCGATGACCTTTCAGTTTGATGCTGAGGTCTTTGGTGTTTTGCTTCAGTTGCCTGGACGTAGCGGCAGGCTTTGGGACCCCACGACCTCCATTCAGGCTGCTCATGAGGTAGGGGCCCTGGCAACTGTTGCCATTGATCCTCTTGCTCAGGTTTTGCTTGCTCCAGTGGCTGAATTTGGAGCTGATATTGCTGTTGGCAGTGTTCAACGGTTTGGGGTGCCAATGGGCTTTGGGGGACCTCACGCCGCCTTTTTTGCCACCCTTGAGATCTTCAAGCGCCAGGTCCCTGGACGTCTAGTCGGCCAGTCTGTGGATGCGGAGGGGCAACCGGCTTTGCGATTGGCGTTGCAGACCCGGGAGCAACACATCCGCCGAGACAAGGCCACCAGCAATATCTGCACGGCGCAGGTCTTATTGGCTGTGATGGCGTCGTTCTATGCAGTGCACCATGGACCCGATGGGCTCGCTGCAATCGCTAGACGAGTCCTGCTTTTACGGGCTCAACTGGAGAGGGGATTGCATCAGTTGGGCTATCCAGTCCAGTCGATAGCTCGCTTTGACACGATTGAGGTGATCTGTCGTGAAGCTCCTGCTGTTCATCAGGCAGCCGCTTTGGCGGGATTCAACCTGCGGGTGTTGCCTTTGGGTGTTGCTCCAGAGGCAGCCCATGGATTTGGCATTAGTTTTGATGAGCTCAGCACCGATCAGGAGCTGAAGTCGATCCTCCAGATTTTGGCTGAGGCTGCAGGTCAGCCTGTGCCAGTTCTCGAAGACCCTGGAAACCCTCACCTTGAGGAGCTTGTTGGCTTGCCGTTGCGCCAGCGACCTTGGTTGCAGCAGCAGGTGTTCCATCGCTATCGCAGCGAAACCGAGTTGCTTCGTTACCTCCAGCGATTGGTGGGCCGCGATCTTTCATTGGTGCACGGGATGATCCCCCTGGGCAGTTGCACGATGAAGCTCAATGCTGCAGCTGAACTGATCCCCATTAGTTGGAGGGAGTTTGCGGCGCTGCATCCTTTTGCTCCTCAGGATCAGTGTGATGGTTATCAGAGATTGGTTCAGGACCTGGAACATTGGTTTGCAGACATTACTGGCTTTGCCGGGGTGTCTTTGCAGCCGAATGCCGGCTCTCAGGGGGAATTAGCTGGCTTGTTGGTGATTCGCGCTTGGCATCATTCCCGCGGAGAGCAGCAGAGAGATGTTTGTCTGATTCCCACCAGTGCCCATGGCACCAATCCAGCCACGTGCGTGATGGCCGGTTTGCGGGTGGTGCCTGTGGCTTGTGATGCAGAGGGGAACGTGGATCTCAATGATTTGGCCAGCAAGGCAGAGGCCCATGCTCCTCAGCTGGCAGCCCTGATGGTCACCTATCCCTCAACCCATGGTGTCTTTGAACCGCAGATTCGTGAAATCTGTGAGCTCGTTCATGGCCACGGTGGCCAGGTGTATCTCGATGGCGCCAATCTCAATGCGCAGATCGGTTTTTGTCGTCCTGGGACTTATGGCGCTGATGTTTGTCATATCAATCTGCACAAAACATTTTGTATCCCCCATGGCGGTGGTGGACCAGGGGTTGGTCCGATCGCGGTGTCTGCTCATTTGATGCCCTTCCTTCCAGGTCATCCCCTCGCTGCCTGCGGCGGCGAGCAGGGAATCGGCGCAATTTCGGCTGCGCCATGGGGCAGTGCAGGCATCCTGCCGATCAGCTGGATGTACCTGCGTATGATGGGTTCGGAGGGATTGCGGCAGGCCAGTGCCGTTGCACTGTTATCTGCTAATTACCTAGCCCATCGGTTGCATCCTCATTACCCGGTGCTGTTTCGGGGTCAAGCAGGGTTGGTTGCCCATGAATGCATCCTCGACCTGCGCCCCCTTAAGCGAAGTGCAGGCTTGGAAGTGGATGACATTGCAAAGCGGTTGATGGACTACGGCTTTCATGCCCCAACCGTGAGCTGGCCGGTGGCAGGGACTGTGATGGTGGAACCCACTGAGAGCGAGAGCTTGGAGGAGCTCAACCGCTTCTGCGACGCCATGATTGCCATACGCGAAGAAACGGCAGTGATTGAGTCAGGCCAGATCGATCCTCAGAACAACCCGCTGCGACGGGCACCTCACACCTTGGCGGCCGTCACAGCAGAGGTTTGGGATCGTCCATACTCCCGCGCCGAAGCTGCTTTCCCATTGGCTGAGCAGCGCCAAAGCAAGTTTTGGCCTGCGGTTTCGCGAATTGATAATGCCTATGGCGATCGCAATTTGCTGTGTAGCTGCCCATCAGTTGAGGAGCTTGCTGATAACGCTGTTCTTCAACCTCCCCTGGTGTGAACAGATTAAAGGCAGTAACTTTTCACTGAAAACCGAATTTTTGGTTTTTAATTCAGCACATGTGGCAGTGTTTTGACCATACTGTCCCGCATCTGCACCATCGCTGGGGGGACAGCATGGATAGCGACACTTCATTGAACCAAGTAGATCAGTCCTCTAGGGGGGCTGGGGTAACTCTTCCTACCCTTCCAGATGGATTGGAATCAGCTCTGCTGCAGGGACATACCTTGGCGGTTGATGGAACCAATGTGGTGCGTGTCCCTTTTGGTGTCCGTCAGCCACGCCGTCAACGACCTGAGCGTCCAGAGCGATGGGCAACATTGGTGCTGCCATTTCAATCTCAAGGACACCCCACACCTCCTCCTCATGCTGCCTAATTGATCAGGCAGCATCAAGCAACTTTGATTGTTGAGAGAGACGCCAATCCAGCATCGACTTGACATCTGTCAAGGAACAGATTGGGGTGCGGAACGGCAACAAAAGCATGGGACTGCGTTCAGGCCTAACTAACCATGTTTGGTTGCTCTGTGGCAGGAGCAGAAAACCGCGGTATCGAACAGCAGCGTTTTGGCCAGGCTGAGATCCCATCGCGCAGAGGGCTGAATGCAATGACTTGTGCATTTCAAGCCACAATATCTAGCGTGCCAATCTTTTTTAGATTGTCTTTATGATTGGGATTGTGTCTGGCTTTTGTTGTTTCTAGACAGGGCAAGGCTTCTGGTAAATCAGGCTTTTGCTCTCATTCTTAAGTTAGCAAAACCAGATTTTTTGCGTTTAAAGCTGTAGAGAGTTTCTTTTGTAAGAATCCATATCTAGTGTTCACTAGATTTAGTTTGTTTCGCAGTTCTAGGCCTTCGAGCGGTCGGCGAGAAGATCCTGATCGAGGCTTGTGCAACAAGGTGATTGGTTCGGATGGATCAAAGCTTGAGAGGTTGCATCTGCATCAGCAGGTGCACTAAGTCTCGAATGGATTCGTCTTTGGCGGGTTTGGCGTGGTTACTCATCAGCTGCCGTCCAAGCACTTGAGCGCCGAGGTGGCTGAGTTGACTGCGCAGGCTCATCGACATGCCCATGCCGCCCCCGCCGGAAAAGCTTGCCATTGCGATTGGCCTGCCGTTGAACAAACTGCGGAAGTCATCTCCTTGTACGGAGAGCCAGGCGACGGCACTTGTGAATGCAGGTGGAATCGAGCCGTTGTATTCAGGCGCGCAGATCACCCAGTGCGAGGCCGCCATCAGCTGTTGATGGAGTGGGGTGACACTGTTTGGCATTCCAGCTTCCTTTGCCACAGGCGTGAACAGTGGCAGGCCCAAGCTTGTGAGATCGAGAATCTTGGCTCTGTGGCCCTGGTGTTCAGCTTGAGCGGCGATGCGACGAGCTAGCTTTAGGTTCTCACCATTGCTAGCGGCGATGACAAGCAGATCGGGGGGGGGTGATAAAGCCATAAACCTGGTCTAACTCAAGAGATACTGTGCTCACGCAACCAATTTGTACACGGTTTTGCAGCACCTCAGCCAATCTCAGGCCGCTTCTTTGAGTTCGGCTTCTCGGTAAGGCACGAAGTTGGCTTTTCGGGTGCCGCAGATGGGGCAGACCCAATCTTCTGGGATTGCTTCAAATGCGGTTCCTGCTGAGATGCCTGACTCTGGATCGCCGATGGCCGGGTCATAGATCATCGAGCACACTTTGCAGATCCATTTACCAGTTACGGGTTGATCCGCTTCGCTTACGACGCCCTTGCCTTCCAGTGCTTTGAGGGCAACGCCGTAACGCTCAGCATGATGTTGCTCGATTGGCACCAAAAAGCCGAAGTTGCTGGCTGCACGACGAAAAAGGTTCGCGTGTTGCTGAGACTCTTCGATCTGTTCGTTGAATTCTGCTTCTGCAGTGCTGTCTCTGTCCTGGCGGGCCTGAGTAGCGAACTCTGGATACATGGTGGTGTACTCATAGGTTTCACCTTCAATGGCCAGCTGGAGGCAGCGGGTGAGCATCTTCTGCTTGTCAGCAGCGTTGAGTGCGGCAGGATCTTCGATTAATAACTCAGGATGGAGCAAGCGGAAGTGAGCGAAGGCGTGTTCGGTTTCCTGGGCCGCAGTGTCGCGGAAAAGCTTGGCTAATTCATTGTTGCCAAGTTTTTTGGCAACGTCGGCAAAGAAGAGGTATTTACGGTTGGCCATGCTCTCACCGCCAAAGGCCGCTTCAAGATTGGCGTTGGTGGTGAGATTCATGAATGGAGGGATGCGCAAGAATTGGCAGCCTAACTCATAATTAGTATGAGTTAGCAGGAGCGTATGGGGCCTGTCTGCGCGAGTTTCTCGGCAAGGCTGCTTCTTCAGTAGTTCGCCCCGCTGCGGCGCTGATGCACAGCCGTCTTGCCTTCTCGCTCAAGTAGGGCACCATGGCTGATCTCGGCATATAGCAGCCAGTGGTCTCCACATTCCATGCGTTGCTGTACGCATCCTTCAAGCCATGCCAGAGCATTTTTAAGCAGCGGTTGACCTGCGGGACTGGCGTCAAGGTCTAGCCCTGCGAACCGGTCTGAACCAGCTGGGAATGGTTGCAGGAAATGTTTCATCAGTTCGTGTTGCCTTCCTGCTGCCAACACATTGAGAGCAAAGTGATCGCCCCGATGCAGCAACGCTTCAACGGCTCGGTCTTTGGCGACGGCCACGCTCAGCCCTGGCGGTGAAAAGCTGGCTTGGCTAACCCAGCTTGCGACCATTGCGCCGCTAAGCGCTGTATTCCCTTCCCCTTTACGAGCCGTCAAGATGCATAGTGAGCCCACTACTCGACCCAGGGCAAGCACGGCTGGATCACTACGGCTTGCACTCATGCCACTGCTTGCTCGTGGTTGCTGGCGTTGTTGTTGCTTGAGAAGGTCTCGGCCAAAGAGTGTGCCTGTCTCTTCCAGTGTTTTCACCATGGCAGCATCGGGACTGAACTTCACTTTGATTGGCTCGAATCCAAAGGAGAAACCACCATCACGTAGCTTCTTTTCGAGAAGTTCCAATGCCTCTCCACTCCAGCCATAGCTGCCGAATATGCCTACTTTTTTGTTGCGGTCACCTTCGGCGAGCAAGGTTCCTAGGGCCGATACGATTGGTGTTGGTGCATGCCCTCCAAGGGTTGGTGATCCAATCAAATAGGCATCGGCTTGTTGGATTGCATTCACTAATTCATTCGCAGGTGTGAATTCGCAGTTGAGGCTTTCTACTTGAATACCAGTACTGGAGACTCCTTTTGCGAGTGCGTCAGCAATCGCCGCTGTGTTGCCGTAGGCGCTGGCGAAAAGAAGAACGACCTTTAAAGGGGCTTGTTGTTGGCTTTCACCCCAGCGGCGGTAGTCATTCAACAGGCTCCGCCAGCTCGTTTCTATGGCTGGCCCATGGCATGGGGCGATCGTGCGGATGTCTAGCTCTTCAAGCCGCTCTACTAAGGTATCTACCTGGCTGGCCATGGGAGCCATCAGGCAGTCATAGAAATGCCTACGCTCCTCTTCGGTGCTGATGCGATTGGCTTCTGCCCATTCGCTTGTGCAGAGGTGGGCGGCGAATAGTTTGTCGCTCATCAACAAGCCAAGGCTTTCCTCGAAGGCCAGTAGGCCACCTGGCCAGCGAGCTGTTGGCGCTGGTAGCAGCCACAATGCGTGTTCGTTGCTGAGGGAGAGCTTCTGTTCTTGTCGAACAATCTCAATGGATGGAAGAGACGGAAGGGATGATTCTTCCTCTTCATTGTTGTTGGGTGTTGCTGGTTTGCGTTGCTCCCAAAGCTCTCTGAGCAATTTGGCGCCGGGATTGGAACTAATTAATTCCAGCTTGGGGTAGGTGCTGGCTAGCTTTTTGAGTAGCGCAACTCGGTTGGGGTTGATGTGACCAACGACCACCTTCAACGTTGTGGCATCTGAAGGTAGAGCCTTGGCGAGTGCCGGCATGAAAACCTCCGCATAGGCGTCGCCAGGGGGGTGTACCAGGACAGCCGCTTGAGGTTGCCCATATGAGTCGTCACCGGCAGAGAAAAGAAAGCTATTGGCGGTACTGCCTCGCTCCAGGGCATATTCCAGCTCAAAGCGCAGACGTTGTGGACTAAGGCCGCGCAAGCTGATCAGGCCCTTTTCGATTGGGAGTGTGATCACCGTTCGCTGCGCTGCAGCAGCAGGCTCGTGGATGGAGGATATCGACATCAGTAGTGGTTCCCTACTTTGCGGTGATGTACTGCTGTTTTGGCTTCAGCATCAGCCACATTGCCTTGTTCCACCAGGGCGTAGATGATCCAGTGATCGGGGGTTTCTAGTCGCTGTTTGACGAGGCAATCCAAGAAGGCCAGCGCATCCACGAGGACGGGGCCTCCTTTAGCAACGTTGTTGAGTACATTCACTCCTTCGAAACGATCGGCTCCGGGGGGGAAGCGTTTAAGGAATTGCCTTAGTAAGGGTTGATAGTTGTCTTCTCTTAATACGTTGATCACGAAACGATCCCCTACTTGCATCAGGGTTTCTATGGCTCTGTCTTTGGCTACTGCGACGGTTAGCCCTGGCGGTGTGAAACTTGCTTGACTTACCCAGCTTGCGATCATGGCGCCACGTCGTTGGCTGGACTCTTCATCTTGGCTGGCGGTGACGACATAAAGGCCGCCACTAAGGGTACCCATGGCCTTGTCAAGTTCAGTATCTAGGCTTTTCATTGCCGCAATATTTTGCTTTTGGTTGAGCAGTTGTCCAAGGTCGGTACCAGCTTCTTCGAAGCGTTGGTAGACATTCCCGTCAGGAGCTTGCCGCACCCTTAAAGGTTCGAAAGCTTCTTTTTGCCCAAGGCTACGTAGCTGCGCTGCTACAGCATCAATTGGCTCATCATTGCCGCCATAGGCATCGTAAACGGCAACCCATTGCTTTTGATTCAAAGCTGCCAATAGGGTGCCAATTGAACTCTGCAGTTCTGCATCTGGTTGGGATGGCCAGGTTGGTACTACTACAGCCTTTGCTTCACCAATTAATGCGCTCAGTTCTTGCGCATCAGTGGCTCGAAGATCGACTAGTTGTACCTCGCCTTTGGCTTTGCCGATGCCGTGGGCAATGGCTTGGCTGAGCCGGTCGCAAAAGCCGTAATAACTGAGATAACAGATGGCTGCATAGCTTTCTCCTTGGCTTCGTTGGCTGCTCCAGTCGCGATAGTCGTCGACCCAAAGCTTGAGATGGTGGCGGAGTAGCGGGCCGTGACCAACGGCAATTGTGGTGATCTCTGGCAGCTGATCCATGCGCTTCAAAGCCTGGACAACACTGCGCGCATTGGGCCCCATCAAGCAGTCGTAATAGAAGCGGAAGTCTGGGGCCAGTGCGGAGGGGTCCTGGTCGAAGAGTTCTTCTGAGCAATAGTGCAGACCAAATGCATCACAGGTGTAAAGAATCCCTGTGGCGTGGTCGAAAGAGAAGATTGTGTCTGGCCAGTGCAGGTTGGGCGCACTCAGAAATTCGAAGCGGTGAGCGATACCGCTTGTTGGGTTAGTGCCTAGATCCAGTTCTTCGCCCGTTTTGACTTCTCGCGCGCGGAAGGGGCGATGCACCTGATCTTCTAGGAACTTGATGGCGACCTTCGAAGCAACGATTTCGATCTCGGGATTGAGATCGATGATCTGGCCCACTAGACCGGAATGGTCGGGTTCGGTGTGGCTGATGATGAGATAGTCGATCGCTTTTGGATCGATTTGCTGCTTAAGCATCGGTAGCCAGGTGTCCTCAAACTTGAGGTGGTTGGTATCGATCAGTGCTGTCTGGGCACCTCTCACCAGGAAGCTGTTGTAGGTGGTGCCGTTACGAAGGCCGAACTCGATATCAAAGCGGCTGCGGTCCCAATCGAGGGCACGGATCGTGGTGGTGTCGCTAGCGATAACTTCGCATTGGAGTGACAACCTTGGAGCAGTGTTGGTTGTTGTCACCGTGGTGTCTTTGCTCGCAACGTTCATGGACCCTTTACACCAATGCCAAAACTCTACGGAGGGTGTTCGGAGAACTGTGCTTTCTTTCAGGAGGCGGCAAGGTTGGGCAGCCAATCCACTAGGGGTGGGGCTGCAATGATCAGCACCAAGACAGAGATTTGCAGGCCCACGAAGGGCAGTGCACCCTTATAGATTTCTTGTGTGGTAATGGTTTTAGGGGCTACTCCGCGTAGATAAAAGAGTGCGAAGCCGAAAGGTGGAGTTAGGAAGGAGGTTTGCAAGTTGGCGCCGATGACCACACCTAGCCAGATCAAGGCCTCGGGTCCAAGGATTTGGCGAGCTGCGGGCAGTAAGAGCGGAACGGCAATAAAGGCGATTTCAAAGAAGTCAATGAAAAAGCCGAGGCCGAAGATCGTGAGCATGCTCACGGCCATAAAACCAACCTTGCCGCCGGGTAGGTTCAGCAAAAGATCGGCAATGAGTTGATCGCCGCCTACGCCGCGAAAGACAAGGCTAAAAGCTGTTGAGCCCAGTAAAATCGCCATCACCATGGCGGTGGTTCGTAGGGTTTCATCGCATACTTTTGAGAGGCTGCTGCGGCTGAACCCTCCATTGAGCGCTGCTAGGACCATGGCACCAGTGGCACCAAGAACGCCAGCTTCGGTGGGTGTTGCGATTCCACAGAAGATGCTACCTAGCACCAAGAGGATCAGGCCTAGGGGCGGGATGATCACACGCAGCAGTTGGCCAGGTTGCATGGGGATCAGGTCTGCTGGATTCAGTTGGGGGGCGAGATGAGGTTTGAGGTGGCTGATCACGAGCACATAAGTGGCAAATGCACCAGCCATGAGCACCCCTGGAATCAGTGAGCCAAGGAACAGATCTCCTACTGAGACACCCAACTGGTCGCCGAGAACCACCAAGACAATGCTGGGTGGGATGATCTGGCCAAGGGTGCCTGAGGCAGCAATGACCCCCGTGGCAAGTGAGCGGTCGTAGCCCGCTCTCAGCATGGCCGGTAGAGAGATCAGCCCCATAGTGGTGACTGTCGCTGCTACGACTCCGGTGGTGGCAGCGAGCAGTGAGCCGACTAGCACGACCGCCAGGGCTAGGCCACCGCGCAGTTTGCCGAGTAGACGTCCCATGCTCTCGAGCAGTCGCTCTGCAATACCTGATGTCTCGAGCATGGCGCCCATGAACACAAACGCCGGAATGGCCAACAAGGTGAAGTTGGCCATGATCCCCAGGATTCGCTGCGGCAGAGCGGTAACGAACAGTGGATCGATCACACCAAGAGCCATGCCCAGCAACGCGAAGATCACGGCAATGCCACCGAGGCAGAAGGCCACTGGATAGCCGCTCAATAGGGCGAAGACCAGGGCTATAAACATCCCAGGCCCAAGTGTGGTGGCGGGATCGAAACTGATCACATGGTCGAGTAGTTCAATCTCAATCAAGGCGATCTCCGCCCTGTTCACCTTCAGAATTGAATGGCATCAATGTTTGGGCTTTTAGCTTTGCCCAGGCTCGAATGGCTTCGGCGACGCCTTGTAGGGCCAAGAGTAGGAAGCCCAAGGGGATGAGGGATTTAACCCAGTAGCGCGGCAGGCCGTTGGGGTCGGGTGAGGCTTCGCCGATCCTCCAAGACTGCAGGGCGGGTTCGAGCGAGATCAGCATTACTCCCAGGGCAAATGGCAACAGGAAGACCAGGGTGCCAAGCAGCTCCATACGTGTTTGGTGCTTTTCTCCCCAGCGGCTTTGAAGTACATCAACCCGCACATGCCCATGGCGTTGGAGGGTCCAGCCCAGTCCCAGTAGGAACACCAGATCAAAGAGGTACCACTGCCCTTCGATGAGACCGTTCGAGCTGAGATTGTGGCCGATGGACACACCCAGATAGCGCCCCACAACGTTCCAGAGCCCTAATCCCAACATCATCAACACCGACCAGCGCGCAATGACTGCAAAGGCCTTGTTTAAGGCGTCAAGGCGTTCTGCTAGGCCTAGCCAGCGTCTCATCAAGTTCCTTGCAGCTGGTCGTAACTGAAGCGAGCGAATGAGAACTCATTGACGTTGTTCCAGGCGTAAACCTGCTTACGGAATCCTTGCCATTGCTGAAGCAGGCTGCGGAAGCTGGCATCTTTTGCGGCGGTATCGCTATAGAGCTGGAAGGCTGCTTCCTGGGCAGCTTTAAGGATGCTTTGGTCATAGGGAACCAGCTCGGTGTTGCCCTTTAAAAGCCTTTGCAGAGCAGCCCCGTTGAGGTTGTCGTATCGGCTGAGCATGGTGAGGTTGGCTTCGTAACAGGCGGTGTTGAACATCGCTTGATATTCGCTCGGCAGTTTGCTCCAGGCTTGTTGGTTGACTAGAGCTGCAAGGGTGGGGCCGGGTTCCCACCAACCTGGGTAGTAGTAGAAGCGTGCGGCTTTTGCTAGGCCAAGCTTTTCGTCATCGTATGGGCCGGTCCATTCAGCGGCGTCGATCGCGCCACGCTCTAGAGCCAGGTAGATCTCTCCACCAGGCAAAACCTGGACGTTCACACCCAGCTGGGCAAGCACCTTGCCGCCCAGGCCAGGGATACGCATTTTGAGTCCCTGTAGAGAACTGAGGCCCTCGAGTTTGCGCTTGAACCATCCGCCCATTTGTGCACCGGTGTTGCCAGCGGGGAAGCTGATCACTCCGAAATCGGCATAGAGGTTGTTGATGGCGTCGTTACCGCCTGCTTCGTAGAGCCAAGCGTTCTGTTGTTGTGCGGTAAGGCCAAACGGTACGGAAGTGCCGAAGGCAAAGCCGGGATTTTTGCCAATGTAGTAGTAACTGGCGGTATGACCGCACTCGACGGAGCCCGCCTGAACCGCATCAAGGACTTCTAGGCCTGGTACGAGCTCGCCGGCCGCATAGGGCTTGATTTGGAAGTTGCCTCCGCTTAGTTCATTCACCCTTCTGCTGATTGTTTCGGCCCCGCCGTAAATCGTGTCTAGTGAGGGGGGCCAGCTGGTGGCCATTCGCCAGCGGATCTTGGGCTGGCTGCTGTTACTGCCGCTTTCTTCCTCTCTACGGATTGTGCAGGCACTGAGAATGCCTGCGCCGACGGCTGCTGAGACAGCCGTAGCACCAGACCCGAGTAGTTTTCGACGTTGCATACAGTTCTCTGGGTCGCTGCGATTTTACGGCGCCTCTACAAGTTCAGAGCAACGATGTCAGTTGAAGAATGAAGCTTGGAGTTGCTTTTCGGGCTAGGGCTGGTCTCAAAGAGTACGCCTCCACAACATTGAGCCATGCTTAAAGGGTCTTGTTGGTATCTCACGTCGTTCTTTAGCTGAACCGTGTTGGCGATGTGATGCTTGGTTTTGGGCGACGCTGATCTCGAGAATCGCACCGCGCTAGGCGGCTTTTGTCTGTTTGCGCTCTCGCCCTTAGGGCCAGTGGCAGTGATGATGCAAGACCCCATAGCAGAATGTTTTGAGTAGTTCATGATCCAAAACTTTGACAGCAGGATCAGAGACTCTTTGTTGTTATTTGTCAGCGAAGTGTTTTTATCTTTGTTGCGCCCTTAAGCATTGAATATCAGGGTCAGTTTGGTAGTTTTTTAAACTCATGGCGGCTTGGCCTAAATCCGACCGGTTAACTGAAATTGTGTAACTTTCATTTCTGTTCGCACAATTTCAGTTGTGGTAATGGGCTGGGATGTGTCGAGTTACTGTTCCAGGCGTTTAAATAACTCAAAGGAGGATCGGCTTTTGATCAGCATTCTTGGATTCTCAAAGCAGGAAATGTTCAGGGCTTAAGTGATTACCCCAAAGTCAATTTGTGGATTTCATCTGAACTTCATTTGTTAGAAAATAGTCCATGCGTATTGGCTGATGATCTCCTTTGCTTTCGCATAAACTTGGCTTCAAGGCAGCATGAAGCTTTGATTGTTAATGGGCTGGTGTGCACTCATAACCAATACCAGCTGCCGATCGCAGCAGCTTGGCCGATGCGTAGACCTTCTTGATTCCATAGGGTCCATATGCGTGCGTTCTTGATTAGAAACCTTCGCCCTTCATGGTTAATACGGATCCCTTGATAGTCCTTGATTGCATCCTGTTGGAGCGCTTTGTCTAAGGCATTGGCGCGTGCATCTTGTTCGCTGGTTGGTGCTGTCAAGCGGGAAGGCATGCCGACCATCTCTGCCCAGCACCGTCCCCACAGCTGAAGTGCTGCAGCATTGGCATAGCTGAGATTTGGATCGTGTCCATCACTATGGGCTAGTACGGGCTGTCTTGAGGCAAACAGTTCCTGGCTGGCAAGACGTTGTGAAGGCTGCCGCCGCTCACATGCCAGAAGTGGGTAATTGAAAGCTTGTTGGTGAGAGATTAAAAGCAGGTTGACTAGCTCCTGCTTCTCAGAAGATAGCCAGGGGGCTTCAGCCACCGGTCGCCATTGCCTGCAGCATGGCTTGCTGGGATAGGGCTTGTCCCTGCTCCCTGAGATGATTCAGGAAAGCCTGACGGGCTTTGGGGAAGCGGGGTTCTTCTGCCAGGGGTAGATCTCCTGCTGCATCGAGCCCTGTGTCGCCTTCCATGGCTGGAGTAATCACCACCAGATCGGCATCGAGGCTGCAGTCGTAGCGCCACCATAAGCTCGGGTCCACAACGGCGGGATGGGGTGGTACAGGTAGGTCGTCGCTGCTGGATGGCTCAGCAGGAACCTCATTCTTTGCGGCAGCTGTTTCTGCCAGTTTTGCGAGTGCATCGCGCCGTTGTTCGGCTAGATCCGCAAGCAATTTGTTGCGGGTGCGACCGCGTAGCTGAAACAGTACAAAGGGATCTTCGCTGAAGCGATCCCCCATCAGGAAATAGATGGCGCTGATGTGTTTGCAGGGATTGGCTTTATCTGGGCAGCTGCATTCACTGCGGACTTCCTGCAGCTTGAAGGGAAAAAGACGTCGACCACTGGCTGCAAATGCCCGCTCGATGTCTGCCGGCATGATCCCTGCTAGCAACTGGGCAGACCAGCGTGCTTTCTGGGTAAGGGCTTCAAGTACATACCCCCAGTCTTCGTCGTTGAGGACATCAAGCCAGAGTTTCACCTTGTAGGGGTCTTCACCGGTGCCCTGGACGCGGGCGTGTACTCGGCGACCCTCGAAGCGTATTGAGGTGACATTGCCTTCTCTGGCGTAGGTCCAGGCACGCTCAAGTCGCTTTTTGAAGCGATAGGAATTAATCAATTCCATCCATTGCTCCACCCACCAAGGCTGTTGCCCTAGCCCCTCTTCGCCTAGGGCGGTTGTGATGCTGGTGTTGTTGGTGCTGCTTGTCATGACGTCATCTTTGAATCAGCTGTCTTCTAGGGCCACTAGTTCGCGCAATTGACTGACGCCTAAGCCACCTAACCAGTCTTCTCCAGAGCCAATGATGTCTTCGGCAAGTCGAGATTTTTCGCGAATCATGCGATCAATTTTCTCTTCAACTGAGCCGCTGGTGATGAATTTGTGCACCATCACCCGATTGGTTTGCCCGATCCTGTAAGCGCGATCAGTGGCCTGGTTTTCTACGGCAGGATTCCACCAGCGATCAACATGAAACACATGACTAGCCCGCGTCAGGTTGAGGCCTACACCACCGGCTTTGAGTGACAGCAGGAACAGTTGGGGTCCACGTGGATCCTCCTGGAAGCGATCAACCATGGCCTGACGTTCAGTTTTGCTTGTGCTGCCGTGCAGGAAGGGAACTTCAAAGCGCCAGCGTTGTTGCAGGTAGGCCTTAAGGAGATGACCCCATTCTGCGAATTGGGTGAATAACAGAGCGCGATCTCCTGCCTCGATTACTTCTTCGAGAATTTCTTCCAAACGCAGCAGCTTGGCGGAACGGTCCATGAACCCTTTGGCAACGGTTTGTTCTTTGAGGGCTAGGGCGGGATGGTTGCAGATTTGCTTCAGTCGGGTAAGCAATCCGAGCACCTTGCCATGACGTTGACCCCTGGGTGCGCGGGCAATGGCCTCCAGTGTTTCATCCACTGTGTTGCGATAGAGGGCTGCCTGTTCTTTGCTCAGCCCCACCCATTCGCTCAGCTCTACCTTTTCGGGTAGGTCGGAGATGATTGCCTTGTCGGTTTTTAGTCGTCTCAGGATGAAGGGACCAACACGGCCCTTGAGGTCTCGCAGGGAAGACATGTCGCCATAGCGCTCAATTGGCAGCCGGTAGCGCTGGCGGAAGAAGTCTTCTTCACCGAGAACCCTTGGGTTAAGGAAGTCCATCAGTGCCCAAAGTTCACTGACTCGGTTTTCGACGGGTGTGCCGGTAAGAGCAATCCTGAAGCGATTGTTTTTGTCTGGGCGACCCATATCGCGTGCTGCTTGGCTCTGTTTGGCGTTGGGGTTCTTAATGGCTTGGGCTTCATCGATGACCACGCCTTGCCAGTCGACCGTTTCCAGGAGCTCACTATCTCGTTGCAGGAGCCCATAACTGGTGAGAACGAGGTCTAAGCCTTTGAGTGCTTTCTTTAAGGCGGCGGGGGTAGAGGGCCGACGCGGCCCATAATGTTCGCGGACATTTAACTCTGGTGTGAAGGCCAATGCCTCTCTCTTCCAGTTGGTAAGTACGGACGTGGGAGCGATAAGCAATACCGGCCGTTTGAGTTCCTGTTCCGCCTTGAGGTGTTGCAGGAATGCCAGTAGCTGGATCGTTTTGCCCAGGCCCATGTCGTCGGCCAGGCATGCCCCTTGATCGAAGCGATGCAGGAAGGCCAGCCAACCCAGACCCCTTTCCTGATAAGGCCTTAGCTGACCGCAGAAGCCTTCGGGAGCTGGTAGGGGGTCGGGAGCTTTTTGCTGGTGGTACTGCTCCAACACCGCCTGTAGTCGTGGACCGGCCTCAAAGCGGTGAACGGGCAGTCTCATCAGCGTGTCGCCATCGGTTGCGGTAACGCGCAAGGCATCGTCGAGGCTGATGCCTGGATTGACGCTGCAGAATTGTTCTGCATGTTTGAGATCGTTGGGGCGTAATTCGATCCAGGCGCCCTTGTGGTTGACAAGCGGGCTGCGCTTGCTTGCTAGTCGCTCCAGTTCGCGAAGCGTCAGGGTGACGCCACCGATCATGAGCTCCCAACTCCAGTCGAGGGTTTCGCCCAAAGTGAAACCTCTAGATCTCTCCGATAGCTCCGCCTTGATCGCTAGGCCTAGGCGACTGGCCAGCCCTCCCGAGAGGCTGGCAGGCAATTCCACGCCAACGCCAACATCACGCAGTTGGTTCGCTGCAGTGCGCACCAATACAAAGGCTTCAGCAGGGGTGAGCTGCATTGCTTCTGGTGTGGCGCTGTCGAGGCCTCGTTCGATCGGTGCAAACACCGTGAGGGCTCGCCCCATGCCTTCCAGTAGCACCTCGCCTGGATGTTCCACACGGATTTCGCCTAGTTGCAGGACCTTGGGACCAGCTGCCCAGGCTGCTGCGGCCGGCACTTTGATCGTGGGATCAGCCTCAGCCTGTAAGGAGAAGCGCAGTTCCCAGAGGTCTTCCCCTTCTCCGGGAGTGAAGAGTTCTAAGCAGGCCCTGGCTGGTGCGACGTTGCCAGCCACGCCTTCACGCCAATGGTTGCTTGCTGTAGCTAGACGTTCGGCTTCCTCATCGGGGAGGTTGATCACGCCGCTGTCCGACCCCAGTGCTTCCTGCCAGGCTGTGAGCAATGGGTCTAGGCCTTGCTCACTCGCTTCAAATCCGGTGCGCAGTTGGGCATCCAAGAGTTCTTCCAGCAAGCTGGCTACGCGAAGGCGACCGCTGCGGGGTCGGCATGAAGCCACAGGGTTAGCGGCTCGCATCGCCTCTGGTCTTAGGCGGGTCATTCGGTTGCTACGCCTTCCGGTTGGCTCCCGCCAGGGGAGGGCGCAGGTGGCCACTAAGGGAAGCTGAGCGGCAAGGTCTTCGAGGCGGCGGCGATCATCTTCACGGTTGAGTAGCGGTGTCCAGCGTGCTCGGTGGGGATAGCCCTCTCCCTTGCTGAGTTCCACCTGGGGTAACCAACGTCCGCGAGCAATCATGCTCAGGGCCCAGCGCTGTAGATGGCTCCACCAGCGCAATTCATCGGCCAGATCAGGATGATCTCCTGAAAGAGGCAGTTTCGAAAGCCAGGCCGTTGCGGCAGCAGGTTCCACTGCCAGGCCTTGCACCTGCCAGGGCCACCATTCCGTTTGTTTGGGAATGGGTTCGCCTGCTTGTAAGGGCAGTCCTGTCCAACTTGTTTTGTTGTCTTTGGCTTCGTCGGATTCAGTGGATACGTTCTTGGTTTTGTTGCGCGGTTTGACTGTTCGGCTAGGCAGGGTCAGACATGCTGTGGCGTCGATAATTTGATCAGGCAGTAGATCGCGCTCAATGAGCCAGGCACGTAGATCGTCTGGGCTGAGGGTGAAGGGGTGGAGTGCGGGAGTTGCTGCTGGTCCTGCTGGGGTAGCGACTCGCCAGGTATCTGCCCACACAAGGAGCGCAGGGCGACCGGAGCTGGTCGGAGTACGGATGGCTGGAAGCCAGGTGGCGTGCAGCAGGCTCATGGCCGCGACGCAAAAAGTATGTGTTGGGTTTCTTGGAGCAGGAGTGCACTGCCGATCAACGGCAACCATCCACGCAGGAGTTCCACAACCAATCATGCCAGGGCGCCGGTCCCCTAGCTATGGCCAGCTGCTTTCGAGGGGTTGCGGCTGTGGATTGCGCAAGCTAAAGCTGCCATAGAGCAAGCCCAAGCCTTAGGAGCGCAAGTCCATTGCCAGTTTGAAGGGCAGGTTTAACAGGGCTGAACGCATGCCTGAAGTTGGCATTGCCCAAGCGAATGCAAATACATCTGGGCCCCAACCATTGGGTTGGTTGCGGTGGTGGCCAACCTCATATGGAGGTCCAAAGGCGATCATGGCTGGTGGATCCTTGTTCCACGTCCGAATTCTTCATGCCCGTTGCAAGATCATTGCGTTCTGGTGATTCGCGACCTCGCACTGGGTCAGAGATCCGCACTGCTTTTCTGACATTTTTTGCTGAGCGTGCGCATCAGGTGATTCCTAGTGCTTCGTTGGTTCCTGAAGACCCCACGGTGCTACTAACCATTGCTGGCATGCTGCCGTTTAAGCCCGTTTTCATGGGTCAGGCTGAACGCCCTGCGCCGCGGGCCACCAGTAGCCAGAAATGTATTCGCACGAATGACATCGAGAACGTGGGTCGCACAGCTCGGCATCACACGTTTTTTGAGATGCTTGGCAACTTTTCTTTTGGCGATTACTTCAAGCAACAAGCGATTGAGTGGGCCTGGGAACTCACGACAGAGGTGTTTGGACTTGATCCGAAGAATTTGGTGGTGAGCGTCTTTCGTGAGGACGATGAGGCTGAGACCATCTGGCGAGATGTGGTGGGGGTGAATTCCAAGCGCATCATTCGTATGGATGAGGCTGATAATTTTTGGGCTTCAGGGCCGACTGGCCCCTGTGGACCTTGTTCGGAGATCTATTACGACTTCAAGCCGGATCTGGGCAACGAAGACATTGATCTGGAAGACGACGGTCGTTTTGTTGAGTTCTACAACCTGGTTTTTATGCAATACAACCGAGATGGGGAGGGCAATCTCACCCCACTCGCGAACCGCAATATTGATACAGGCATGGGCTTGGAGCGGATGGCTCAGATTTTGCAGGGAGTCCCTAATAACTATGAAACTGACATTATTTACCCATTGATCGAGACGGCTGCTGGGCTGGCGGGTCTCGATTATCAAAAGCTTGATGAGAAGGGGAAGACCAGCTTCAAGGTGATCGGCGATCACTGCCGTGCGATTACGCATTTGATCTGTGATGGGGTTACTGCTAGCAACCTTGGTCGCGGCTACATCATGCGGCGCTTGCTTCGCAGGGTGGTGCGTCATGGGCGACTGGTCGGGATCGAGAAGCCTTTCTTGCAGGCCATGGGGGAAGCGGCGATTGCCTTAATGGTGGAGGCTTACCCCCAGCTTGAAGAGCGCCGAAAGCTGATTCTGGCGGAACTCAATCGCGAGGAGGCCCGCTTCTTGGAAACGTTGGAGCGTGGTGAGAAGGTGCTGGCTGATGTGTTGGTTGCTAATCCCCAGATGGTTTCAGGGGGCCAGGCCTTTGAGTTGTACGACACCTATGGCTTTCCTTTGGAACTCACCCAGGAGATTGCTGAAGAGCATGGTTTGACTGTGGATCTCCAAGGATTTGAGCAAGCGATGGATCAGCAACGTCAGCGGGCCAAGGCCGCTGCAGTGAGCATTGATCTCACGCTGCAAGGGGCTATCGAGCAAATGGCAGCTGAGTTGGAGGCCACTCGCTTCAAGGGTTATGAGGTCTTGGAGCAGCCTTGCTGTGTCTTGGCCCTAGTCGTGAATGGGGAGTCGGCCGAACGAGCCAGCGCTGGTGACAGTGTGCAGATCGTGCTCGATACCACGCCCTTCTACGGTGAAAGTGGCGGCCAGGTGGGTGATCACGGTGTGCTTTCGGGTGAAGGCTCCGGCGGCAATGGTGTGATCGTGACTGTTGACGATGTGAGTCGTCATCGCAACGTATTTGTGCATTTTGGTCGTATTGATCGCGGCACGTTGGCTCTGGGCGACCTGGTTAACGCTCAGGTGGATCGGGCCTGTCGTCGCCGTGCCCAGGCCAATCACACTGCAACTCACCTCTTGCAGGCGGCGCTCAAGCAGGTCGTTGATTCGGGGATCGCTCAGGCAGGTTCTCTGGTGGACTTCGATCGCTTGCGCTTCGACTTCCACTGTTCGCGAGCTGTTACGGCCAAGGAACTCGAGCAGGTTGAGGCTTTGATTAACAATCAGATCATGGAATCTCATGATCTGATTGTTGAGGAGATGCCGATCCAAGAGGCCAAGGCTGCCGGCGCTGTAGCGATGTTCGGAGAGAAGTACGCCGATGTGGTGCGCGTGGTGGATGTGCCAGGTGTGTCGATGGAACTTTGCGGCGGAACCCATGTGGCTAATACAGCTGAGATCGGCTTGTTCAAGATCGTTGCTGAGAGCAGTGTTGCTGCAGGAATTCGGCGGATTGAGGCGGTGGCTGGTCCGGCGGTGCTGGCGTATCTCAATGAGCGCGATGAGGTGGTGAAGAAACTTTTGGAGCGCTTGAAGGTGCAGCCCAGCGAAATCGTCGAACGGGTGACATCGCTGCAGGAGGAGCTGAAGAGCAGCCAAAAAGCGTTGACTGCAGCACGGGCTGAATTAGCGGTCGCGAAGTCAGCGGCCTTGGTAACCCAGGCAGTAGCTGTTGGTGAGTACCAGTTGTTGGTGGCCCGTCTTGATGGTGTGGAGGGTGCGGGCTTACAAAACGCAGCTCAGGGTTTATTGGATCAATTGGGGGATGGTGCTGCTGTTGTGTTGGGAGGTTTGCCTGATCCGAGCGCCGAAGGCAAGGTGATTTTGGTAGCGGCCTTTGGCAAGCAGGTGATCGCGGGCGGCCAGCAAGCGGGCAAGTTCATTGGCTCGATCGCTAAGCGTTGCGGCGGCGGCGGCGGTGGTCGCCCAAATCTGGCTCAGGCGGGCGGACGCGATGGCGCGGCTTTGGATGGAGTATTGGAAGCGGCAAAGGTTGAGCTGAAGCAAGCCTTGGGCTGAGCTTTTTATTGAAGGGTGACGGCTTCTCTACGTTTTTTATTGTTGAGCCGTAAGTCATCACATAACCTTGAATTAGTATGCATATAGAGGAAATAAAAGAGATCCGATCTGACTTAGGGCTGGATTTTAGAAATAAGACTGATGGCTTGAGAATAGCCACCTGTCTTATTTCAGGAGATTGCTGCATGCTATTTGGAAGAAGAAGGTATTTTTTAGAAAAAAATACCTTGCGACTGAAATCGTTTATATTGTGAGTCGAAGGCTAGGTGCCGATTGTTAAATTTCGGAGTGCCTCTATGGAGGCAATTTTTTACATGGAATTCAACATAAGCAAAGTCTTATTTTCTCATTGACTGATTGCACAAGTCATTTATTTTTCTTGTCGAGCTTCTTGAGTTGTTGGGCAGTTTGCGAAATATAGTGGTTCAGACTTGTTAATTCTGTGAGCATTTTGTCCAATAAGACATCATCTCCTTTGTATGCTGCGTTAATGGAATCAAGTAGCAATGTGATTCCTTTGTTGGCATTGCAGGCTCGCTCACTAACCAGAGAAAGGAGCTCGATCAGTAGATCTGAGTCGTAGATTAGTGCTTTGAGTAGATCGTCACCGCAGATTTGGAGCAGTTCGGCTGGACCATCGACAACTCGTACGTCATTGGAGTGGATGCCACCACCAAATAGTCCCATTTCTCCCAAAATTGCTTCGGCTTCAACTACCGTCAATGTGTGCGGTGACTGACCTTGGTGTTGGATCTGAATCGCTACCTTTCCCTGAGTCAGCAGAAGCAGGTGTTTGGCTGGTGCGTTTTGCTTGAGCAGGAGCTCTCCTTGCTGGGCATGCACGGTTGTGGGCTGGAGTTCATTGGTGTGGATCGCAAGCAGTAACTTCAGTCGCTCGCGGACTCGCTGAAGTTGAGGTTCTTGTCCCCACATGGCTGCCGTGGATGGCTTTCATTATTTTGGTATGACTGGCAACAACTTGCAGATCCAATGCAATCCGTTGCTTTATAGGGGAAGACTTTTTTAAATAAAATAGTGATATTGGTGTCTGGACATCTCTTTGCAAGATAATTACTTTTGGACCAACTATTGAGATTAAGTCTTAATTTGCCTTACAATCAATTTTGCGTGGCAATAAAATTATATTTCCATTGGCCACCGGATGTGGTGTGGCCCACGCAGATGTTGTGCAGCATCGACAAATGCCAGTCCAAGAAGCTCTATGTCTCCGGGATAGAGCAAGCCAATGCCGCCAATCACCACTCCAAGTCTTAAGACAGCCGCTTGCCGCTTGGTGCTTGGTGCTTGGTGCTTGGTGCTTGGTGCTTGGTGCTTGGCCAACTTGCCCTTTGCCGCCATCCATGCTCAAGGCCGCTAGTAACGATGGTGATCCCATTTATTCCTAACAGCCAGCTCTTGTTGCATTAGGCAGAAACAGCTTTGTTTTGAGATCGACTGTTGTCATGAGGAATAGTTCATGCTTAGTGTGTGGTGGAGATCGATTAATGCGCCTATAATTGATTGTTAATTGAAGAGCAATTTCGAGGTTGTATTTTTCTTGCAAGTTGGCTTGATCGGAATTATTGTATTACCATTTAATAACTAAAAAATAATTGAAATGGCCGTTTTTACTGTCGAGCAGTTGCAGGCTTTGCAATTGTTTTCGGCTTTAACAGCTGAAGAGTGTGGGCAACTATTGGACCGCCATCTTGAGTCCAGTCATGCAGCTGAACAGGTTTTTGTGATGGAGCAAGACTGGGGTGAGTCGGTCTTCCTGTTGTGCTCAGGCATGGCCAAAGTTCGTAGTTATACGGCTGATGGCGATGAAGTTGTGATTTCAGTGTTGGGGGAGGGGGATCTATTTGGTGAGATGGCTGCTCTTGATGCAGCACCTAGGACTGCTGATGTTGTGGCCTTAACGCCAGTGAAGCTTTTGAAGATGAGGGCGTCGCCTTTTGTGGCTTTGCTGCGCAAGGAAGTGGGCTTTGCGCTTGCCCTTGCTCAGCTTGAGGCCTCTCGCTTGCGGGATCTCAATCAGCGTTTCGCAATCCAGTCAAGTGATGCGACCACGCGCTTACTCAATGCATTGGCTTACTTAGCTCGCAAGAGTTCTTCCGCCGCTGATCCCAAAGTTGCGATTCCACCTCTAGCCCAAAGGGAGTTGGGTCTCATTGCAGGTTTGTCCCGGGAGACTGCCTCTCGGACATTGAGCAAGCTGCGGAGTCGTGGAACTCTGGAGGAGATTGAAGGTTGCCTTCGTTTGCTGGATCTGCAGCCGCTGATCAAACGAGGACTGTTGCCGCTTGGTTCTTAGAGCTTCTGAGCACAGTTCCGGGTTGAATTGACTGGCCAGAAGAGTCTTGACTTAGGTGTTTTTGGGAAGCGTTCAGAAAAAGCAGTTGCTGATCTCCAGGGATGCGACTTTTCAGTGCTCAATGAGTTGTTGTGATCAAAGTTTCTCATGCCTCCCATATAGGAATGATTGCCAGCTCTAGCCTTGAAGGTACGTAGTCTGACGCAGGCTCGTTTCTAGATGGTCCATCAGTCGACGCACATCGTTGATCGTGAGCTCGCCTCGCTGAATTGCAAGTTCACTAGCCAAGCGAAGTCGTTCTAGCAGGAGCTCAGGGTTGTGCTCCATTGCTTCGAGCACCTCGGAATTGGTGTTGCCTCGCACCACGTGGTCTATTTGGTAGCCACCACCGGTTGTTAGCCGGATGTGCACGGCATTGGTACTGCCGAAGAGGTTGTGCAGATTGCCCATTACTTCCTGGTAAGCCCCGCCGAGAAACATGCCAATCATGTAATCCTCGTTTTGGCGCAGGTTGTGAAGCTCCAGCAGAGTTTTGGTTTGCCCATGCCCGATAAAGTTGTCCAGTTTTCCGTCGGAGTCGCATGTGAGGTCAGCGAAGTCACCTAGCTGAGTTGGTTCTTCATTCAATCGATGAATCGGCATAAGCGGGAAGAGTTGTTTGATGGCCCAGGTGTCTGGGGCTGAACGAAATATTGAAAGGTTGGCGTAGTAGGTGCCAGCGAGAACAGCTCTTAAACCTTGTAGGTCGTCGGGGATGGTTTCGTTGCGAGGCAATTGGCTCATAATTGCTTCGGCGCAAGCCCATGTGAGTTGTTCCGCGAGAGCCCGTTCTGGCAGACTGATGTAACCCAGGCGGAAGGCTGCGAGAGCATCATCTTTGAATTTCACCGCGTCGTTCCATGCTTCCTGTAGGCGCGATATCTCAGATACACCACCCTTCTGAGTTGCCATAAGTGCTGCGAGTGTCTCCCTAAGGTTGTGAATGGTGAGGGGTTCCTGTCCTGTTTGATTGGGCACAGCTCCTGGCACAGTTCCTGTGCCCAGTACATCGAAAACGAGTATTGAGAAATGACTAGCGATCGCGCGTCCGCTTTCGCTCACAAGGATAGGCAAAGTGATGCCACGGGGTTCACAGCATTCGCGCACCGTTGCGACCACATCATTGGCGTAGTTCTGTAGGGAGTAGTTGGTCGATGCTGCGCTAGCGCTGCGGCTGCCGTCGTAGTCGACACCCAGACCACCCCCAACATCTAAATACCCCATGGGGGCTCCCATCTTCGTCAGCTCTACGTAAATTTGCCCTGCCTCTTGAAGCGCGTCTTTTAGTACGGCGATGTCGTTGATTTGGCTGCCGATGTGGAAGTGCAGTAGGCGCAAATCGCTGAGTAGATCAGCTTGTCTTAAGGCTTCCACCGTGGCTAGCAGATCCGGGAATGAGAGACCGAACTTGGCTTTCTCGCCTACTGAGCTACCCCAGTGGCCCGTACTGCGTGTCGTTAGCTTTGCTCGTACACCGATGAAGGGTGCAGCGCCAAGTTCTTGGCTGCAGCGGATGATCCGTTCCACCTCATCTGGTTGTTCAATCACTACAACAGGTTGGCGACCAAGCCTGCGGGCCAGGATCGCGGTTTCGATGTAGCGCTGATCTTTGTAGCCGTTACAGATCAGTAGTGCCTCGGGGTCGTTGACCAGTGAAAGAGCAATCAGCAGCTCAGCCTTGCTGCCAGCCTCTAGGCCAAAGTGCCAGTGGCGACCACTTTCCACTAGTTGCTCTACGACGTGGCGCTGTTGGTTGCATTTCACTGGGAATACGCCTTGATATCGACTGCCGTATCCGTATTTGGCAATGGCCTGTTCGAAGGCGCTGTGCAGCTTCTCTAGCCTGTCTTCGAGGATGTCATCAAAGCGGATCAGCAGAGGCAAGTTGAGGTTGCGGCTTTTGAGCTCCTCTACTAGTTCCACCAGATCAAGGCAGCTGCCTTGATCGCCGCGGGGCTGGACCTGCACGTGGCCGTTGGCGTTGGCTGAGAAGTAAGGCTCCCCCCAGTGATCTAGGCCATAGAGGGCTGCACTATCGGCAATGGTCCATGACTGGTTGCCCTGGATGGGGTCGGCTGCCGACATAACGCACGCAGACGGATCGCTGAGAGAATGACAAGGAAATCTAGGTGTGCTTTGGCATTCGATTCTTCTAGCCATCGGAATATTCTGTGTTTTATCATTTTGTTTTAGTGATTTGTTTGGAATTGCTTTGTTAAGAGCTGAGATTACTTGTTCCCTTTATCAAGAGTTGCGATGAATGAGTGTGTTCATGTTTGGATCTCTTTTAGGCATTCAGGCTAATCTGCAGGTTTGTTGCTTAGCGTTCAAAAGCGATATTTTAGGTTTGCATAGAGTCCGTTGCCGACGACCCAGTCTTGCCACAAACCTGGGTTATCATTTGTCTCAAAGGAATCAACCCATCCCAATTCCATCGACCAGGCACCATTGATATAACGGCCAAGAATGCCAGCAGAACCTACGGTATCTTCAATAATTAATTCGGAAAAATCAGTGTGGACTCCACCAATCCCGAAGAACGGAACAATTTGGAATGCTTGATTATTTTTTAGCCATGGTGTTACCACTAATTCACTTTTTGCCAGCCAACCGCTATCTCCACTGATCAGGGTGCCTGGTAATCCAATTAAACCAAGATCGCTGCCGATGCTGAAGCCCATATCGCTAGGAAGTTTGTTGAAGGCCCATTGATATGCTCCTCGCAGATTCAAGCTTACGTTGGGCTTGATTCTCCAGGTGAGGTTGGCAAGGCCCCCGATGGCTTTCGCTTCACCCGAATCGATACCGTACCAAGCAAGTTCTTTGAGTTGGCTCTCCGTGCTGAACCCTGCTATGCCCTGAAGGCCATAGATGTTACCTCCCCAGGCCAGTGAGTTGGTGTTACCACCAAAGTTAATGCCGGCTTTTAAATATCCACTGCGAAGCCAGCCATCCAGGCCACCTCCTAGTACCAGGGGGGCGCTGTAACCAGCTAGGTAGGCATCGTTGCGACTGCTGCTAATGCTCGCAAAGGCGCTCCAAAATTGATTTGATGATTGGTGCAATGTCTTTTCTATTTGTGCCATTCCCTGGAATTGGCGGAAGCTAATCTCATGGCCTACGTCTTGTGCTTCCACCATCCAGCGGCGGCTCCAGCCCATGGATCCTGTTAGTAGCCAGCTTTCGGATAGCGGCCAGCTATAGCTTATGGAAGTAATGGCTGCACCGAGTTCTGGATCGGCATCTCCATTGAGTTCTAGATATGCCAAAAATGTGTCGTTGCGCTTCAGCAGGCTGTTCTTCACCACCGTTGCCACACTGCGATAGGCCCCTGTACCAGCGTTGCCGTCGTTGCGGATGCTTGCCTCCCCCATCCAGGGGCTGGGAGTTACATCGATTGTCAGGTTCAGCACGGCTTGGGTGGCATCGCTGCCGAGGCGGCCAAGATTCCCGCTGATTTGTCCGACTCCAGGGATGGTTCGGACATTTACCAAAGCTTTCTCAAGACTGGGTAAATGCAGCACGCTGTTGATCAGTGAGTTCAGTCGCTGCTTGATTTCTTGTTGTAGGCCTAAGTCAGTGCTTTTGATGCGCAATTCGGCGATTCTGCCCTCAACGACTTCCAGTGCTCCTGGACTTGGTTCAGTAAGGGTGAAGACTCGACTGTTCACATAGCCATCGCGTACTAGTCGGGCTGTGAGGGTGGCAGCACAAGTTGTCAGGGTGCTGGCCACGGTTGGTCGTCCGCAGGATCCTAGGATTTGTGTAAGTTGTTCAGGGCTATACGGGGTTGTGCCTTTTATAGGAGGTTGCCAGTTAGAGACTGGGATTCCAAGAGGTTTGCTAGGGGGTTCTTTGGGGTCGTTTTCGAGTGGTGGCTGTTTTTCTTGCAGGATTATCGGCTGACTCGGCTGGGGTCGTGATTCCAATGGGGTACGATCCGGCATCCGTACTGGCCCAGGCTGTATAGGCGGCGCTAAAAGTTGTGCTATTAGAAGGAATATGGTTTTATGATTAAGTTGAAGTCAGTTAATTATGCAGGCAGGCCATGCTAAGCACAACCCAATATTAATTATAAAATAATAGCATGAATCAAGAGTCTTTGGCGTATGCTTGTCTTGCTTATGCAATTAAGCGATTAGATTCACTATTGGTCAAGTTAGCAAGATCACAGCAAATATTGACTCCGGTCACAGTTGATCAAGGTTTTTATTGAGAGGATATGTGTTAGAGACTCGCAAACTTCCTGTAATGTCACCTACCGCTAGACGGGTTTTACTGACCTTGGCGCTAGCGCTAGGTGTTTCGACGTGGCTTGGTTCTATGGGGCGTGCTGAAGTGCGTTCTGGTGGCTTGGGTACCCGTGTGAATGGGAATCTTGAAGGGGGCTGTAGGCGCGGAATCTGTCGCATCACTGGTGGCAGCGATGGCGGCAAGAATCGCTTTCTTAAATTTAGTGCTTTTGACACTCGTGGTGCGATTGAGGGAGTGAATTTCGATACGGGTGGCAAGCGCAATTTGGTTGTGGGTGTGACTGCTCCTGCTGGTACTTTTCTCGACAAGGTACTGAGTTTGTCGGCACCAGCCAACCTTTTCTGGCTGTCACCAGGTGGCATTCATCTTGGCTCAGGGGTTGGCTTTGTGAATGTTCAGCAGCTCAAGTTAAGTACGGCGAGTGCACTGCGTTTCCCTAACGGTGTTTTCGATGTGTTTGGCAGTAGATCGCATCAGTTGGCTGCTTTGACTTCTGATCCTTTGCCAGGATCACAGGGATTCTTAGGCAACCCTTCTCGGGGTGCAGAGCTTGGTCTTATCTCTACTCCAAGGATTCTGCTTGAAGGCATAGATATTTCGATTGATCAGAGCCTGTTGGTTGATGCACCTGGTGGCACCGTCGAGGTAGTTAACAGTCGTCTATCGGCGAGTTCAGCGAATAGCAGTGGAGGCAGTCTCACGCTGACCGGTGATCAAGTAAGGGTTGATGGTGGCTCTCAGCTTTTGGCTACTGGTGCCACTGGCGGTGGATTAATTCAAGTGGGAGGTAGTTGGCAAAATAGTGATGTAAGTGTTCGCCAGGCGGTCAACACCACAGTTGAAGCTGGCGCATTGCTTGATGCTTCAGCCACTTGGGATGGTGATGGGGGCACAATTGTTGCTTGGAGTGATATTTATAACCCAGATGGCCTTACTCAGGTTGCTGGAAGTTTCATTAGTCGGGGAGGAAGTCTTCAAGGTAATGGGGGGTGGATTGAGACATCTGGTGCTCTTTTAGATACTGACCAGGTTGTTATTGATGTTGGCAGTTTTAATGGTGAGCAAGGAAAATGGCTGTTAGACCCTTTTACTTATAGCATTGATGGCTCTAGCCAGAACGCGATTCAAAATGCTTTAATTGCTGGTACTAATGTAACAATTAGTACCAGTATAAATGATAATACTTATGTCGACGCTGCGGATATTGGATTCGTTAATGCGCCTGATGGCGACATTAATGTGCAAGTTAGCTTGGATTGGTCGGGCGGTACTGGAAAGCTTCAGCTGAATGCTGGTGATAATGTCAATATTGACAATGGCGTAACAGTTACTACAGGTTCAGGGGGATTAGGGATTATTGCTGCAACCTTCACTGGTGCAGGTAATGTTTCAGTTGCTTCTGGTGGCACATTCGAAGTAAATCAAACCGGAACTTCTACATACAGCGGTAATATTGTTGGTGCTGGGAATTTTACCAAGTCTGGCACAGGAGAATTAATTCTGAGTGGTGCAAATACATATACAGGTAATACGACTGTGTCAGCAGGCGTGCTGGGGGTTGGCAGTACAAATGCTTTTGGCAGGTCTACATCGATTAATCTTGGCTCTAGTACAAATGCTGCTACTCTCAGATTTCTTGTGGATATTCCACGTGATCCTAGCGCGCCTACTACGACATTAAGTTTGGGAACAAAGGGCGGAACTTTCAATGTAGATAATGGGGTTACAGTATACACTGACAGCGTTAATATTCAGGGTGGAACTTCTACTAACAGTCTGACTAAGTCTGGTCCTGGAGAATTAATCCTGGAGGGTGTTAATAGTTATTTAGGGCCTACAAATGTTACTGATGGCAGATTGGTAGTTAGTTCTGCTTTCCCTACTTTTGCTACTTGTTCTTCTAGTGGCGCCAGCTCTATTTGTTCAGTTGGTGGCGGTGGCGGTGGCGGTGGCGGTGGCGGTGGCGGTGGCGGTGGCGGTAATCCTCCCGTGAATAACCCTGTAGCCAATCCAGTCAGTAACCCTGTAGCCAATCCAGTCAATAACCCTGTAGCTAATCCAGTCAATAACCCTGTAGCGAATCCAGAAGATAACCCTGTAGCGAATCCAGAAGATAACCCTGCAGCTTTCAACCCCGGAGGTTTCGATTCTGGAGTGTTCAATCCTGGAATTTTCAACCCTGGAGTTCTCAACCCGGGCGGGAGCTCCGTTGCTTTCAACCCCGCCGTAAGTTCTGGAGGTTTTAATACTGGCCCTGGCGGAGGCCCCGGAGGTTTTGACGCTGGCCCTGGCGGAGGCCCCGGAGGTTTTGACGCTGGCCCTGGCGGAGGCCCCGGAGGTTTTGACGCTGGCCCTGGCGGAGGTCCCGGAGGTTTTGACGCTGGCCCTGGCGGAGGCCCCGGAGGTTTTGACGCTGGCCCTGGTAGCGAATTTGCGGCAGGTCCTGATGGCGAGTTTGGCGGGCGAGGTCCTGAGGGTGAGTTTGGCGGTGCAGGAGCTGCTTCTGGAGAGTTTGCGCCGGACGCCCTGCAAGGTCCTAGCATTGTTGAACCTGCTGCAGCAGGTGAGTTGGCAGCAGCAGGCCCTGGTGCATCTAGCCCTGAAATAGCATTTGATGTTGTTGAAACTGTTGCGCTGAGATTGACCCCAGAAGCTTTGGAGGCACCTGGCGTTGCTGTAAATCTGAAGTTTGAGGGAGCCTTTGATGTAGCAGAAGCAAGCAACTTTGCTGTTGAGAATGTTGGCCCTGCTGGCGAGTTTGGCTTTCCAGGAGCTGATGGCGAGTTTGGCGGGCTAGGAGCTGCTGGCGAGTTTGGCGGGGTAGCTCCTGAGGGTGAGTTTGCTGGAGGTCCTGATGGCGAGTTTGGCGGGGTAGCTCCTGAGGGTGAGTTTGCTGGAGGTCCTGATGGCGAGTTTGGCGGGCCAGGAGCTGCTGGCGAGTTTGGCGGGGTAGCTCCTGAGGGTGAGTTTGCTGGAGGTCCTGCTGGCGAGTTTGGCGGGGTAGCTCCTGAGGGTGAGTTTGCTGGAGGTCCTGATGGCGAGTTTGGCGGTCCAGGAGCTGATGGCGAGTTTGGCGGGCTAGGTCCTGATGGGTCTTCTGTTGAGGGCGGCGGAGCCGAATTGGGAGAAGTGGCAGGTGTTGCTAACGAGGCTGGAGGGGCTGAATCAGGGGAAGCGAGAGTTACTGCTGCCGAGGGTGGAGGAGCTGAATCAGGGGAAGCGACAGGTACTGCTGCCGAGGGTGGAGGAGCCGAATCAGTGGAAGCGGCAGGTGCTACTGCAGACTCCGGCGCGTCATCGACAGCAGTATCAGGCTCGAATTCTGTAAGCAGAGTGGCATCCGTTCAAGCGACAGCCAATGTTTCCACGGCCGATCAGGCGGCCACGAGCGGCTTTGTTAAACAGTTCAATATGCCTGATTTGGCTGACAAACCTACGCCAACGCCGGCTCAACTCCAGGGAAGTATGCAGCAGGCTTTACAACGCTTTGGTGGGCAGCCATGAAACTAGTTAAGGCGAGCGCCAATTTTGCCAAGTCCCTATTACTCCTGCTGATGGCCTCAGCAACTACTGCAGGCCAGGGTTTCACTTCGCAAGAGGTTAAGTCCAAATTGATCTATAACGATCCTTGGTTGACCGCTGCTGCTGCAAAAGATTTGTCTTCGGCAAATCCAAATCCATCTCCTGAATTCAACCGGGCGGCCTACAACCCAGCGGTTTTGCATGTGCGCTTTACCCAGGCTGCTGGAAAGACCACTTCCAAAGATACAGATGCTTTTCTTGATCTAACTTTAATTCCATCTAAAGGTGAGGTTCAGGGGCGTCGTGTTGAGATCTCCACCCGTGAGTTCGGCTCCCAACTGAGGCTGCTTTATATGCAGCTCTCTCGGCAAGATTCCTTGGATGAGGTAAATCCAGAATCTCCTACTAGACGATTGCATCAGCTGTTGATTGAAAGTATTACCCCATTACTTGAGAAGCATCGCGTCAGCACATTGCTTATTGCTGCTGATCGAGGTCTACAGGCAGTTCCTTTTGCGGCATTGAGTGATGGTGATCGCTACTTCGGTGATCGCTATGCCTTTGCAATGACACCATCACTTGCACTTACCGATATAAACCTACCTACTCAGAGTGGTTCTTATTTACTAGCCCTTGGTGCTTCTGAGTTTGATGGTTTGGCGGCACTTCCACTAGTGCCGCAGGAGCTCGACAAAATCTCAAGCTCTGATCCCAATCGCAAGGATCTTTTCCTCAATCAGGCTTTCACTCCATCAGCGTTGCTCATTAAGGGTGGCGAATCTCGCTATGATCGAGTGCATGTAGCTACTCATGCTGAGTTTCGGCCAGGTGGGCCATCTGCCTCTCAGCTTCACTCTGGCACTGGTCCCATAGCTATGGATGAGTTGTCGAAATTACGCCAACGGCGCAAAGGCGTGCCTCTAGATTTGGTTGTATTTAGTGCTTGCCGTACAGCACTTGGTGACGCTGACTCTGAGCTCGGTTTTGCTGGGCTGGCAATCCAGGCTGGTGCCCGGAGTGCTATCGGCACCCTTTGGTATGTAGATGATGTAGTTACGTCTGCTTACTTCGTACAGATGTATCGTTATCTAGATAAAGACATGCCCAAGGCTGAAGCGCTTCAGCTCACTCGTCAGGCATTCATTAGAGGATTAGTTACTCTTGAGGGAGATCAGATTATTGGGGTTGACGGTACACCTCTTTTGATCAATTTAACGCCAACACAGCAACGTCGTGTGGTTCGTGGTATGGAAAATCCTTTCTTTTGGGCTGGGATTGAACTGCTTGGCTCCCCTTGGTGAACAAGTCTTATGGACGCCAAGATAATGGCTGCTTGCTTTATGTATGTTGCTTGTATTTGCTTCTTCTTGAGACGTATTTTGGCATAAGTGCCGGAAAGGGTTCAGGATGGATGCCACTAGAATTCAATTAGATCGTCATGCCTTTGTTAAGGTCTATTTACGCATTAAAGTTAGTTCGCAGATCTTCATTGTTTTTGTTTCTGGCGGCCTTTGCTTTGGCTCCAGCAGTTGGCTTTGCTCAGTCTGAGCTTCGCAGTACTTTCCCCGGCAGGCGAGTGGGAGGGGGAACTCGAGGTGAATGTAGTGCACGTTTGTTAGCTCACCTGGTAACTGAAAACAGTATTTATGCCCCTGGCAGAACTTTGCAGGTTGGTTTGCTTGAAGGACCGACTGCTAACCCTAAACCGATTCAAATACAGTTTCGTCGATGGAGCGACGCCACTAGTGATCAGATGTCTGGGGAAATGCTCACCACTAGTGAATTGCAGGCTTCCGCAGCAGGGATTACTTTGATCAATCTTGAAGCTCTTAATGCTCCAACTGTTTGGGAGTCTGCTTACCGGTGTGGTGATGATGAGAGTATGAGCAGTGATCCTCTATCTTTCGTTCAAACCGCATCACCCCCTGCATTGAGCTTACTTGTTAGCGATTCAGAGGCCGATGATTTGAGTATTCAGAAAGCTCTCGCAAGCTTACGAAGTCAGTGTGGCAAGAGTGTTTCTACTGAGACTTTCGCTCATATTTTTAGCCTTGGGGATGTTATTGATGCGGATTGGCCCGCTGAACTTCCGGTGCGTTGTCCATCTTGAGTTCGGCAACGAGAAGGGGTTCTTCCCTTCCTTTGACTTGAATCTCTCCCCACTCGTCCCAATGCAGAGAGTTGTTGAGCTCGTCTCCGAGTAGTTCTCTGGTGGTTGATGAAACCAACACACGAAGAACTCCTACATGGCGACTTTTTTCGAAACTCTCAAGTCTTGATGCACAGTTTACGGTATCGCCGATGATCGCGTATTCCAGCCGCTCGCTGCTACCCATCGATCCTGCTAGGACGACACCTGAGTGAATGCCAATGCGCATACGGTTGGCTGGCGCACCCTCTTTTGCTAATTGTTCATTGAGTTTTACCAGCCCAGATTGAATTTCGCTTACCGCTTCAATGGCCGCGCGGGCGTCGGCTTTTGGGTCGTCACTGAGGGGGGCTCCAAAGACTGCCAACATCCCGTCACCGGTAAATTTGTTGATCATTCCTCCTCGAGTTGTAACGGCTGGAACGCAACTAGCCATGCCTCGGTTCAGCCAGTCCATCAGCTCAGCAGGTTGAAAATGCTCGGAAACTGTTGTGAAGTTGGCTGTATCAGTGAACAGCACCGTGACTGGTAGTTGACGACCTTCGAAACGTCCGTCTTTGAGTAGTTGATCGCGCTGTTGCCATAGTTGATCGGCAACGGCAGGAGAGGTGGCTTGGCCGAGCAGCCGTTGAACTTCTTTTTGGTGTTGCTGGCTGGCTGCGCCCCTGCGCAGCCAGGCCGTTCCTGCCATGACTGTTAGGCCAGCAACTGGCATGACGCTACCGATCCAGATGTAATTGATGAGCAAAGCCATCAGCGCAGTGCTCAAAGCAACGACTGAGGTTGCGACAACAATCACGCTGCGGCGCAGTGTAAGGAAGGCTTCGCCAAGCCATAGCCCCATCCCACCCGAGAATAGGACTAGTAAAAGGTTGCCCCAACCGGGCATCAGGAAGCCATGAACGAGGATTCCTTTTTTGCGGTCAAGCAGAGTGGCCACACGAAGTGCATGAACTTCCACTCCAGGCATTTTCATGTGTACTTCCCCTTTACTAAAGCGGCTATGGGGAATTTCGAAGAGATCCTTCAGTGAAGGTGCTGTACTGCCAATCAATACCATATGGCTCTGAATGTCTTTCTGGGGGATATCTCCTTTAAGCAGAGCGGAGAGAGAGTAGCTGCGGAAACTACCTGGTTCGCGGAAGAGTAGGAGTCGTTGCATGCCTAGGCCTGCATCTGTTTCGTGGTAATACCCCCCGGAATTGGCGGTTAGCCAGGCATCATTGATCGACCCAGCCTCTAGTTGCTGGCGTAATTTTTTATCACCTGTACCCACTTCGACGATACGCAAAGGAAAGGCTACGGTGGCTTCATCTTGGCCGGCAACGTGAACAAGATCTCGCCTGATGACATTGTCATCATCCACGGAGATGTCGTTGTAACTATGTCGTTCAGGAGGCGTTCCTGGAACAGCCGGAATATTGCTGGCTACGTTGGAAATCGAGATCAGTCGAGAGTTATTGCGAAAGCGCTCGCGTAGGCACTCCTGATTCGGACCCACGCCTTGATCGCGATAGATGTCGAAGCCAATGGCAACAGCTCCATTCTCGCTGAGTTGGTCGATTCCTTTGCAGAACAGGCCATCATCGATTGGCCATCCATGTGCTCGAATGTCGTCTTCCCCGATGCCAATGATCGTGATTGGTTGTGTTTTGCCTGAGGCTGCAGGGCGGAACGTGGTGACGAGGTCGTATAGCAGTAGATCAAGGCTTTGGGCTACTCCTGAAAGCTTTAAGCCAGTGAGTAAAGCTAAACCTCCCAGGTAGGGGGCTATTCGTTTTACAAGCTTTCCAGGGGCAATGGATCTTCTGCTTGTTGCGTTTGCCGAATCTTGTTGCTTGGGCTTGATTACTTTGTGTTTTGAGGTTACTTCCATCATCAAGGCTTCTTTTGCCCTTAGCCTATTAGCATCTCCCTAGCTGCTTGAATTAAATGCAAGTTTAGTTACTTATAGTTCCGGCTACAGCTCAATGCGACCGTTCCTCTAGATAGGTGGGTTTAGAATGTTATTGCTTGAGTACTTATTTTTGCAAAGAGCAGCGTTTAAAAATATGCATAGATGGTTTTCTCTTGCTTGTGTTATTCGTGAAGAACTAGCTGGTTTTGAGCTGCTTACAAATGACGCTATCTTTTGATTAATTTGGCTTTAACGAGATCAGAAATGTAAGCTGTTCAGATTTGCATTGATCCATAGGTAAATCTTGATTTGATGGGTTGGTATAGTTCAGCCCTTTCTGTTGGCTAAGATTTATATTGTTGTAAATCAGGTGTCTTTGAGCGCTTAGTTGATGTGATTCTTGGATTAGGGCTACTTACTCCCTTGAGGCAGTTGAGGAAGAAAATATGATTTATTTAAAGCCTATCGCTTGACTAGTTGCCGAGAAACACGTTGTATAACCGTTGCATGGAGCGAATGAGCCGATTGACCGATGATGTATTGGATTCATGTTTCCCCTTGTTTAATTCCCCAAGTTCAATTTGTCTGAGATGTATTAATCGGGCTAACTTTTCCAGTAATGTCTGATCTTGATCAATTAATGGTTGCAAGTCACTGCGTTCTACTTCAAGGAGTACAGACTCTTTTAGTGCACGAACTGTCGCATTGCGTGGTTGATTATTGCATAGAGCCATTTCTCCGAAGATTTCATTAACGCCAAGCTTGGTAATAGTCTGCATCTGACCTTGCTTAGTTGTTTGCGATACCTCGAGCATTCCTGTGATGACTTGATAGAGACAATCACCTGTCTCTCCTTGCTTGACAACTGCCTCACCTTTAGTAAATCGAACGCAACGTATATTTGTTGCTAGGGATTCGAGTTGCTCTTGATTTAGGTCGGTAAACAGTGCATTACTAGCCAACCAGTTAATTTTGTGTTGATTGTCTGCACACATTGGATCGTCTTTGGCTAAAATCTGTTTATTAGGGCTGCCCATGCGTACCAGGAAAGGAATGCTTTGCCCTATTCGCTCTAGGGCATACCAAATTTGCTCAAGCAGCTCTCCACGTATGCGTTTTCGCTCAATATCTCCAAAATCCTCGTGCCATACTTGAATGCCATAGGAGATTCGACTGTCGTCGAAACTTGTTACCCAAGCTTTTGCGGGTGGTTTGGTAAGCACAGATGCATGGCTCTTGACCACCCTTAGAAGGAGGCCTACGGCTTGTGAGGGTGGAAAGCCGTAATCAAGGCCAACTTCAAAATAATTGCCATAGGGATGGCCTTTTTGCATCCGTCTGATTGTCGATTGGGCGACGGTGTCGTTGGGGATGATCAATGTGCAACCATCAACGTTGTTGCGTAGATAGGTGTTCATTAGGCTTAGGCCTATGACTGTTCCACTTTCATCTCCTATCTGCACCCAGTCACCTTCTTTAAAGGCTCGGTCGACTTGGAGACTCACCCCTCCAAAAATGTCTTTTAGTGGTTCTTGAGCAGCAAAGGCTAAGGCGCCTGTTAGTAAAGCTGATGTTGTAATTAGCCCTACAAGCTTGACTCCAGCTTGCTGAAGAATGACTATCGTTAGGATTGAAGCAAGGATCAGTTGGCCAAGATCACGCACAATTTTTGGTGGCGGATGCCAAATGCCAAGAGTTCCTGGAACTTCAATCAGTAACCAACTCCCCACTCTGAGAGTTGCATAGCTGAGCGCAATATGCCCCACGGTTGACAGCATCATTTGTGATATCAACCATGTATCCCCTATGGGCAGGGCACTTAGCATCCAAACCACGAGTCCACATGCTGGCAGCACTAGTGGTGCTTTTGGCCACTTGGTGCGAATGCGGTTGAGTTGACGTAGAGCCATCAACATCAAGCTGATAAGAATTGTCGCGAGTAAGCGCAGTTCAAACGTCATACGAATCGAGCCTTCTGGTTAGGAGTTTTGACAGTTTTTGATCGCTAGCAATGTCATGAAGTAGACATACTGAAGTATTAGCCATTTCTTTAACTCTGATGGCATGCTCATGCTTGAAGTCATTATCTCATCCGCTGAAGTGTTTGACTGTTGCATTGTTAATGACCTTTGGTTTCAAGTCTTTGCCGACTGCTGCTCAGCAATCCTCTGACGAGGGTTCTTCAATTGCGCCTGAAAAGCAAGCACCTGATGATGGTGAGCTTACAAAAAAATTGCTCTATAGTTTGTTTCCTGGCCGGCGTGTTGTTGGATCAACTAGGGCGGAATGTACCTCGCGCCTGTTAGTGCATTTGGTTTCACCTGAAAGTGTTTACTCTCCTGGGCCTTCAAGGTACCTGGCTTTGCTGAAGGGGCCAACCACTCTTCCAAGACCTGCTGTTGTGAGTTTTCGTACTTATCTGAAGGAGGGTTCGGCCTATAGGGTTGGCCCAGTGATTCAGCAGAAGCAGCTCGACCCTGCTGGACCTGGGATTTATTTGCTTAGATCCCCAGTCTTGAGAGAGCCAATGGTTTGGGAGTCATCCTTCAACTGCCAGGAAGATGCAGATAGTGAGATTGGTCTACTGGGATTTGTTCAGGCTGCTGCTCCTCCTGCAATTACCCTTCTTCTCGATGCGTCAATGCCGGGGGATCAGATTGTGGCTAATAACATCTCTTGGCTGACTGACTCTTGTGATTCCAATGTTGTTGTGCAGGAATTATCTAGTCGTTTTGAGCTAGCTGATCTTATTAATTCAGATTGGCCTACTGAGCTGCCAGTGCTATGTGCTGATGCTGCTTCGCGCACTTCACGGCACAGTTCCAAGATCTCTATAGGCTCTTGAAGCATTTGAATGCAAGGCGCCTCTTCGCTCAGGTGCCATGGAGGTGTTTGGCTCTTGCCCAGAGCTCATGGGTTTTTTGATCGGCTTGCCTGGGCAAATTCTCTTCACAAGTGGTTGGTTCATGACCAATTGGTTTAGTTGACTCCCTGTGAGCACTGTTTATTTGCAGCATTTCCCTGGTCAGAGATGTGGATAAAGAACTGTTTGCCTAAGGCCAGATAGATGTCTTAGTACCAGTGAACAAGCCCTTGTTAAACCATTGGCTTGCCAAGCGGTCACTCCAACACGGACGATGGCCGCAATAACGACTGATCAACATGGCCGTGGAACGCACCTTTGTTGCCATCAAGCCCGATGGCGTCCAGCGTGGTTTGGTGGGAGAAATTCTGGGTCGATTTGAGCGCAAGGGCTTCAAGCTCGTGGGGCTCAAACAGGTCACCCCCAGTAGTGATTTGGCTGGTGAGCATTACGGTGTGCACCGTGAGCGCCCTTTCTTCGCTGGACTTGTTGATTTCATTACCTCCGGGCCGGTGGTTGCAATGGTCTGGGAAGGTGATGGTGTGATTGCGAGTGCCCGCAAGTTGATCGGCGCCACCAAGCCTCTTGAGGCTGAGCCAGGCACCATCCGCGGCGATTTAGCTGTGAACATCGGTCGTAATGTGATCCACGGCTCCGATGGTCCAGACACCGCTCAGTTTGAGATCAACCTCTGGTTCTCTGCTGAAGAGCTCAACGCATGGACTCCTTCAGATCAGAGCTGGCGTATTGAAAGCTGAGGTTGAAAGATTTCGCGTGCCTGATTGGGGCAAAATTATTGTGCTGTTGATCAGGCTTTTGTGATGGTTGGGACTGACATCACAACCCTGAAGCCAGTGGGTCTCTTCACTGGCTTCAGTTTGATGGCCATGATGCTTTCGAGCTTGGTTCAAGCTGCAGAGACCGCAATGGTGCAGGAGATCCTCGATGGCAATCAGTTGTACATCGATTCTCAACAGGCGAAAGTGAATCAAAAGGCTGCTGAGCCACAGCAAGTCAGCACGGGCGATAGTCGTGGCCAGCTTTTGTTCAATACCGGAGCATCTGGTCGCCTGAATCGGTTTTCCAGAATGCAATTAGGTAGTAGTTGTTATCACCTTACCCAGGGGCAGATTTTGGTCTCCGGGAAGCAAGATGGCTGTACCCGTTCAGCCCGACTGAGTGTTCGAGGCACGAATTACGTTCTGCAGGTTTCGGACGATGGGGCTACTGAGGTGTCTGTATTGGAGGGTGAGGTGGAATATCGTTCTGTGGAGCCTCAAGCTCAAGCTGATCAATCTCCCAGGATGGATCAAGCTCAGGATCAACAACCTTTAAGTGATGAGCCGGTCATCATTAGATCTGGAGAATCGCTTCGGGTGACCCCTGATGGCATGATCTCAGCATTGAGAAAGCTAACGGCTGGCGATTACAGCAGCATCTTTGCAGGCCCTTTGTTTGAGGGCTTCCAGACTGAGATCCCTGCTTTGCCTTCACTCCAATCTTATGTACGATCTCAGTTCCCATCAGTGAGAATTCCTTCAATTCCCACGATCGTGCCTTCCTCTACCCCTCGGATCCCTGGTGGTGGCTTTTTTCGGTTTTGATTCAATGAGCCCTGGAAGATCTGAGTGATCTTCATATGGATTGGGTGAGCAAGATGATCCCCAGGTCAGGCACCGATGCGCATTCCTAGAAATGCTCCAGTGCTTCTTGTGGCTGGTGTCCTGACGCTGGCTGCTGCCCTATTGGCATCTTGTTCGGCATCGTTGTGTCGACCTTGGTGGGCATTGGAACGCAATCTTGAGGGCCAGCTCGTCAGGATTCGTGGGCCTCGCCTGGCCTCGCCAGAGATCGTGCAGGTGGTGATCGACGACGCAACCCTCGCGGAGGGTCTCTGGTTTGAGCAGCAGGAGCAGATACCATCCTGGGCCGTGGGAATGGGAAGCCTGCCCTGGCCACGAGCGCGCTACGGCGATCTTTTGGAGCCTTTGATAGCGGCTGGTGCTGATGTAGTGGTCTTGAATGTGGTCTTTGCTGGAGAGAGTGTCTTCGGGCCAGCAGACGACAAGGCGTTTATCGCAGCCCTCGAGCCGCATCAGCAGCACCTTGTACTGGCGGCAGAAATGGTTGAGGCAGAAGATCAACTCGGCGCCGGTGCAATTTCTCTCTTGCGTCCTGATGCTGTGGACGCCGCTGAACTCGACAAACTCTCGCTGGGCTTGAGCAATCTCTTTCCCCCTGAGCATGGAGCTCGGTTTTTGCAACCAGAGTTTTATGCCACCACGTTGGAACAACCGCTCGGTCATGAGGCGTTGCATTCTTTGCCAGTTGCTGCATTGGAGCAGGCAGGCCGCTCGCTCGAGTTGGACCTTGATGGCCAGACTCTTAACTTCTATGGCCCTGAGCCCGAGCCCATCGGGATGGATGGATCCTGCTCAACCCTTGGTCACGGGTTTTTGCGACTGTCGGCAAAGAATGTGATCAATCCGCGGCAATGGGCGGTGCATCCCTGTCGCGAGCGGGTTGGTGGGGCTGTCGTTTTGGTGGGTGTTGTTGTGTCTGGTGGTGGAAGCGCGTTAGGCGATCTGCCATCACCCTTCGGTGATCTTTCGGGAATGGAGTTACTTGCCACCTCCACTGCCAATGCTTTGACAGGCGATGGACTGCGGGCCTGGCCCCAGTCACTTCCGCACAGAGGCGCTTTTGTTGGCCTTGTTGTTCTACTCACACTTTTACTGGCTTTTTATCGCACCGATTTGGGTTGGCGACTTGGCGTGCTTTTTGCATGCGCAGGTCTGTGGTTTGTCCTTGGCTATGGGCTGATGCAGCATCGTCATGTCTGGATTCCCGTGCTTACACCTCCTGTCGCATTGGTGGTTGGTGCTTTGCTCTATGGAGGTGAGGCTTATCGACGTATGTCGATCAAACGGCGCTTGACGCGTCGCTGGCTGGAACGTTGTGTGGACCCCTCCGTTGTAGGCCCCATGCTCAGCGACCCGAGTGATATGGAGGCTTTGTTTGATGGCAAGCTCAAATCTGTAAGTGTGTTGTTTGCGGATCTTCAAGGGTTCACTGCTCTGACTAGACAGCGCAGTGAGCAGGGTCGAGTTCGTGTTCATCTTGAGCAGCTCAATCATTATCTTGATGAGATGCGTTCGGTGGTATGGGACCACCATGGATTCCTCGACAAGTTTATTGGCGATGCCGTGATGGCCGTGTTTGGTTTGCCCGATGGTCGTGGGGAATCGACGGAAGCGCAATCCGCTATTTGTTGTGCTATGGCGATGCATGAGAGGCTTGTTCATATGAATTGTCTCTGGCAGTCGGAGGGAGTGGAGCCTCTGGTTAATGGGATTGGTATCGCTAGCGGCATCGTCTTGGCTGGTGGTATTGGTGGTCGCAAGCTTGGGGGGCTTTCCGTGATCGGAGACACCGTCAACCTTGCTAGCCGCCTAGAGGGATTGACCCGCAGCCTGGATCAATCCATTCTTTTCGATCAGCGCACCTCAGAATTGGCGGGAGAGGGTTTTGCTATCCGATCTTTGGGAATGCAAGAGCTAAAAGGGATTGGGCGCCTTGAGGTTTATAGCCTTTCTAAGAGAGGGTGATGGGTTGTTAAATCATTGATTAGGCCACTTCCGCTAAGAGCTTCTGGTAGGGAGAATTAGTGACGGTAGCCATGTCTTCATGGCGACCTTGTTGGACCACTTGACCATGCTCGAGCACTAGGATTAGGTCAGCATCACGGATGGTACTGAGGCGGTGAGCCACGATGATTTGGGTGCATCCACGACGTCGGAAGGCCTCGTCCACCAAGCGCTCTGTTTCGCTATCGAGTGCTGAGGTGGCTTCATCGAGGATCAGGATGCTGGGGTTTTGAACCAGGGCACGAGCAATGTCGAGCCGTTGTCGTTGACCGCCTGAAAGGTTGCGACCTCCTTCGCTAAGTACGGTTTCAAAGCCATCAGGCAGGCCGAGAACGGTGTCGAGTATTTGGGCATCTGCACATGCCTGCCTTAGGTCTTTGTCTGGAAGGCTGTTATTCCAGAGATTGAGGTTCTCACGAACATTGCATCCATAGAGTTGTACATCTTGTTGAACCATCGCAAGTGAGCTGACGCTGATGGCTCGTGGTATTTCGTTCAGCGGAATACCGTCGTAGAGGATTTGTCCTGAGGAAGGTTGATAGAGACCGGCAAGCAGTTTGGCGATTGTGCTTTTACCAGAGCCACTGCCTCCGACAAAAGCAATCCTTTGGCCGTGTTGGATGGATAGACGTAGTCCATTGATGAGAGGGGGGTTAAGTGGCATGTAGCCGAAGTAGAGGTCTTGAATTTCGATGGCGCCTGATAGGCGTTCCCTGTCGCTATTCCAGGCCTGAATTTTTGGTGCGTCGATGAGTAATGGGTCTCTAGGTTGTTCAAGAACATCTTCCAGGCGGAGTACTTCAGCTTCCAAGTCGGGCAGGCTCTGCACGAAGACAATCACATTTTCGATTTCAGCTTTTAGCTTGCTGGCAATGGTTTGGGCTGCCAGGAGCATTCCTAGAGTGAGCTGGCCTTGAATCACCAGGAAAAATCCAACCAACAAAATTGCCACCTCGTTCAAGGTGGTCATGGCGCTGGGGATCACCCTGATCCGTGCGTTGAGAAGTTGAAGCTTTTGCACAGTGTTGAGGAGTCGACTTTGGTAACCCGCGTAGCGTCTGAAGATGTCGTTTTCTATAGCTGCTGCTTTTACGGTGTCGATATCTTGCAAGGCGCTGACAACGACTGCGCCAGCTTTGGCCCCATCTTTTTGGAGCTGTTGACTAGAGTCTTGTTGTACTCGAAGGTTGATGGCTACCACGAGAGCGTTGATTCCAGTAGTCACGCCTACTAGCAGTCCTAGAATTGGGCTGTAGAGCAAAGCTAAGACCAGATAAAACACCAGTAGAACAATGCCGGTGAGCATGGGGATCAGTTCTCCGCCGATGAATTCGGCAATTCGGGCATTACTGGTAACCCTGCTAGCTATATCTGATGCATAGCGTTGGGCGTAATAACGCTCTGGTAAGGCCAGGACCTGATGCTCAAATTGTGCAGCAAAGCGTCGGGTTAGTCGCCTCTCCAGGGCTCGTGTTCCGATGAGCTGAAGATGCTGCAGTACCACTTGCAGGCTGATGGTGAGGGCCATGCCCCACAACATTGGCTTTAACCACGTTTGGATTTGATTGCCGATAATCTCATCCATATAGATCTGGGCAAAGATCGGCATCACCAGCTGGGGCAGGATCAGCAGCAGACCAGCTAGCAGAATGAATAGGGCTCCTTTGGGTTCAAGGCTTAAGCGCCGCCAAACCACTGGCCAGACTGATGGTGCCTTTCCGCCTTTTTGAAAGTTTGGACCTGGCTCCAGCGTTAGGACAATGCCGGTGTAACTGGTATCGAATTCTTCGCGACTGACAGTTCGAGGACCGAGAGCTGGATCATTGAGGGCCACCCGATCACCAATAAAACCTTCGAGGATGAGGAAATGGTTGAATTCCCAAAACACGATGACTGGTGGCTGAATTTGTTCCAAAGCCAGCAATCCTTTTTTGAATCCTTTTGCTTTGAGGCCTAGGCTTTGCGCTGCAAGTAATAAATTGGCCGCATCACTGCCGTCACGTGAGACGCCACAAAGTTCGCGTAGTTGGGTCAGCGGTACATAACGGCCGTAGTACTGGAGGATGATGCTCAGGGAGGCTGCCCCGCATTCCGTGTTTTCTAATTGCAGCAATGTTGGGGTACGTACCCACTGCTTGCTGAGACGAGCTTGGATGCGGATCCAGAGTTGACGACAGAAAGGCTGCAGGTTCATGTCTTATCTCCCTCAGTAGATCCCACTGAGATTTCTCAATAGAGGGATCACATAGCTGATTGGCCGCCTTTGCTCTACAAGCACTCGCAGCGTTGTTGGTGTGCCTGCTGTGAGCTTTAGGTCTGGCCCTTTGCTGCCGCCCCAGTCATAACCGCTAGGTGTTGTTGGGTCTTTGGCTAAGGACGTGGTGACTTCGATCAGTGGACCTTCGTCTTCGCTCTTGATGGCCTTGAACAGTGATTCTTTGTTGTAGAGTCGATTGATAATCGCCTCTTTGCTGACTGGCAAACGACGCACTTTGAGGATTTCAGCTTCGATGCCACCATGGCGTTGTGGTTTGGTCGTTGTTGGGGTCACGCGAACTGGCTGACCGATACGAAGGCGTTTACCATCTCTGGCTGGGAAGAAGGCCAGGCTTTCAAGCGTATTGGCGTCTTTGTCTCGCTCAAGTTCAAAGAGTGTGACGCCTGGTTGCACCACTTGTCCTAATTGGACATGGCGGTCGGTGACACAGCCTGCTTGAGGTGCTTTCACGGTTGCTGTTCGTGTAATTTGTTGTTCTAGGGCAACAATTTCGCTTTGTTTCTGATTAATTAATTGTTCACGTTGGTTGTTACTTGTCTCTAGGTTGTATAACAGCTCAGAGAGTTGTTGGACTCTTTGATCCCATTCGACTTGACTCACCGCATTCTTTTGAAATGCCAATTTCCAGCGTGCTGTGCTTTTTCTGAGCTCATCTTCCCGTTGGATAGCAATGAGGTCTAAACTTGCATCATTGGCGATTAGAATCTCAAGTTGGTTGTTTGCTTTTTGTTGTTCCAGCTCTAATTGCACTGGGTCAATGACCGCAAGAGGTGTTCCTTGCTTGATGCAATCTCCCACATTAACTTTGAATTCTTTGATGCGGCCATTGATTTCGCTTTGAACCCACTGTAAGTTTTCTGTTCGAACTAGGACGCCACGTCCTTCGACTCTTACTGGTAAACGGCCAAATATTGACCACAGCAGAATGCTAAGACTGAACCCTAATAGTGAGATCAGTAAAAGCCAGTAACTTGGTCTGAGCAATTCAAGAGGCTGGTCTAGTTGTTCAGGGCTGGATAATGCATCCAGAGCATTTTTTCGAAACAGGCTCATGCAACCTGTCTCTCCATTAAGCGGGCAAATAGCCCAGCTTCATTCATCAGACTTTCGAATGTGCCTTGTTGCTGCACTTGACCTTTCTCCAGCACAATGATGCGATCGGCGTGGCGAATTGTGCTCAGTCGATGGGCGATGACCAAACGTGTAATGCTTAGTGTTTCAAGGCTGCGACTCACAATTCCTTGGGTGTGATTGTCCAGGGCGCTTGTGGCTTCATCAAAGATCAGAATTCGCGGTTGCCGCACCAAGGCTCGGGCGATGGCAATTCGTTGGCGTTGGCCACCTGAGAGGGTCCCCCCTCCCTCAGAAACAATGGTTTGTAGTCCCATTGGCATTTCGCGGATGTCGTCTGCCAGGCCTGCCATCTCAGCAGCAGCCCAGGCGTCCTCTTGATTGATCAGGCATCCTCCGGCGATAGCCTCCATCAGGCTGCCGCTGAATAGGGTATTGCTTTGAAGCACTGTGCCAATTTGACGCCGCAAGCTTTCGATGCGTAAGCCATTGAGCGGCTGATCGTCATATCTGATTTCTCCGTTTTCAGGCTTCCCAAATCCCAGCAGCATGCGCACGATTGTTGATTTGCCTGATCCTGAAGGACCCACCAGAGCGATGAATTCACCTGGGTTTGCTTGCAGGCTTACGTTATCTAGAACCAAGGGCAGATCTGGGGCATAGCGATAACTCACGCGGTCGAGTTTGATGGCTCCACGTAGCTCTGCTGGTTCGACGGCTTCATCGAAAACTTCTGGTGTGGCTGTCAGCAAAGGCTTTGCTCGCTCATAGAGGACAGGCATATCGAAGGCTGCAACTGCAAGCCCAGCGAAGCTGGCCATGCCTCCCACAAATGTTCCGAAGGCTGAGAAAAACCCAAGTAACTGGCCGGCGTTGGGTGCATTGAGTGCAGGGGTCATCGCGGCATCAGCGATCAGTTTTGTGATCACGATGTAAAGCAGCAGGTTGCCAAGGTTTGGCATCACACCCTGCAGGAGTGCGGCGGTTGCTTCTTTGATATCCAGAGCATTTTCTAGAACCACGACGCGTTGGAAGTGTTCTCCCCACCAGCGGGCGGCCGCAGCTTCAGCTCCTGCTAGACGCAGTTTCGATACGGAGCTGATGAGCTCAAGATTGCGACTTTGGGCTTGGCCTTCGATCTCCTCCTGTTGGCGTTTTAGAGGGCGAGTTTGCAGACCGATCAATGCTGTCGGCAGAAGCACCATCATGGAGATTACTAGCGCCAGCAATGTCAACTTGACGCTGATCCTCAACATGAACAGCACATAAATACTGGTGAGCACTACCTTGACCAGACCCCCCTCCAAGAGGTTTTGGATTTGACTGCGCAATTGCTCTAGTGCATTAAAGCGGAGTTGAAGGTCGCCGATGTTGTATTGACGGAAGAAATCCGTCGGCAGGCTTAGCAAGTGCTTAATACTGGCCAGCTGGAACTTTGCCCCCCCTTTTTGTTGGGTGATTTGGAAAGACCGGCTTTGGATCCATTCCAATGCCACTCGTGTGATACCAGCAGCGATAAGAATTAGGCCTATTTGCAGCAATAGAAGAAGGTCTCTGTCGGGCAAAGCCGAGTTTGTAATCACGGTGTTGAACGTGGGGGTAAGCAAGCTCAGAAGAGTTGCCAAAAACATCACGCCAACTCCGATACGGAAGCCGCCGCTGAGTAGTCCAAGGCATGCCCCAGCTGCCAATCCGGTGACCCCCATCCCGAAGATCCAGCGCGCAGCACCGACCTCTCGGCCAATAGCGAGTAAGAAACCTAATGTGATTCCCAAGAGCACACCACTGATTACAAACCTGGTGAGATTGTTTGGTTGTCCATAGGTAAAACGCAAAAGCCCCAAGGTGGTTAGATCCTTGGTTTGGAATTTGGGGCTGATGGCCATCACCCTTGGGTTCAGTTCTTCAAGTAGTTGGCTTGCTTGGGAGAGTGGTATCGGCTTTGCCATTCGCTCGGGAGCCCAGACGCGATAGCCGTTGGCAGTGGAATGAAGCACAACTGGGCTTGTAGGCGTCTGCTCGAGAAAACCGATGAGGTCCCCGCAATCTTTCTCCAGCAGGTTGTCGTTGAGCAGTACATCCCGTCCGATTAAACCTGCCGATTCCAGAATCAGCAGTAGCCTTGAGCGCGGGTCAGGCGTGTTTCGAATTGGTGCCTTCGCTGATGTTGAGCCTTGTTGGGCCAGGGTCGCGACGCAGGCCAGAAGAGGGTCTTGACGAACAGTTTCTTGTAGGGGCTGATGTTGCTGGCTCTGGCTTGCTTGACCAGCTGCCTCAAGACTGCGGAATAGATGTTCTTCGCTTTGTTGGCTCAGTGGCTCATGACTGTGTTGTCTTAAGTGGTGTTGCTCCCAGGCTTGTTGATGGTGGGCTTCCAGAAGGTTTGCGAGAGCAACTTTGCTGGAGTTTGTTGTCTCAGGACGATGGCTAAGTTTCTCCCATAGCAACGCTTGCAGCATTTCCAGTCCTTCTTGTTGTTCTGGATCTGAGCTGTTCAGCGACGTCAACACACTGGTAGTGATTGCTTTGATGCGAAGTTGGCTGGTGCTATTGAGACCATCAATAGGTAAACCAGGCAGGATTGCGCCTTCATTCAGGCTCAGCAGGCCAAGTCTTGAGCGAAGGGATCCTTCCTTAGAGCGTTGCTCAAGGATCAGTCTTATCTCTCCCTCAGTAACCTTCAAAGGGTTAGAGGGCCATGGTTGCTCTTCACCGGGTAGCAGTTTCAAGACATCAGCCCTCCTTGTCCTGAAATTGTCTGCACAGCCAGTCAAAACGCAACCCGGCTGAACTGATGGCCGAGAGTTGATCAAGACCAAGCTGTTCGTTGTCGATGAGTTCCTCGGCTATGCGGCTTGCTTGAGCAAATCCACGGCTGAGGAGTTGATCACGGCTGCGTTGGGAGAGCATGCGTGCGATACCTTTGTAGAAACGCTTGGCCAGCCTCGGATCGGCGTTGAGGGTCATGCTGAGTTCCTCTTTGTCGAGCATCAGTAGCTCTAGGCCTGTGAGTGTGTCCACATTGGCAGCAGCTCCGGCTGCTTGAGGGTTGAGCATTGTGAGCTCACCGAGTAGTTCACCGCGTCGAGAGCTGCCTACCGATTGCCAGCTTCCGTTTTCAGTGATACTTATCCTTGCCTCTCCAGCGAGCAGCAGATAGAGGCCAGGCACATTATCTCCTTCTTGAAGGAGAACGTCTCCAGCGATAAGACGTTTAAATTTACCGGACCTGGCGATCCAGGCCACATCCTTCTCTTCGAGTTCTGCGAAGAGCACCAGAACTTTGCGGAGGGGTTCCTGGTCAGTCGCGGCAAAACGATGAACCCATGCATTTTGGCCTTGCACTTGGAGGGCCAGTTTTTCAGCGATGAGGCGATAGAGGAGATGGCAAATGAAAGCCTCGGATTGATTGATTGACTCCAGAGCCTCTCTAGGGATTTGGAGCAGACGACTTCCTGGACCAGCATCAATGCTTGCCACTGCTGGACGTTCTTCCAGCCAGCTCATCTCTCCCACCAGGTTGCCTGCTTTTAGGCTGGCGAGTGACAAGCTTCCGCCATCAGCTTGCTTGGTGCAAACCGTGATTGCTCCTGACTCCACTACAAACAAGCCGTCCGGAGTGCTGCCTTCTTCGATCAGACGACAGGAGGTTGTGATTTCCCTTACGACAGAGACATCACGAATCCAGGCCAGCAGCTTGGAATCTGCCTTTTCAAAGATGTTAAAAGGCAAGACACTTTAAATCGCGACTTTATTTTGGATTTGATTGGGCCTTGTTTGGCCTGATGGTGGCATTCAGCAACTTTGCTTAAAGCTGTGAGGGAGACCACAGTTTGGTTTGAGTTGAGTCACTGCTGCAAGTCGTAGCTTGAGAGATCTTGTGCAAATAGAGGGCACGTAGTTCTCCTTCACACGTTCAACAAGTGGTGGTTTTGATGATGCGCATACAATTAATTAATTCTATTACGATTATATTGGGATTTTCCCTTGTTGGCCATGGCGCCATCGCTAAGGAAAGATATTTGCCATTGGCTATGGGCCAGCCGATTGTTGAGGCAAACTCGGCATTGATTGCCCAGGGTTGGCGACCTTATTCTGAGCAGGTGCCCCAGAATTTCGATATACAGCTTTCTGGTCTAAATCTGCCAAGTCTTAGATCTTGCTCAGCTACTGGAATGGGGTTTTGTCGCTACGACTACCTACGTAATGGTCAATATCTTTCGGTAGTTACGATTCCGTCGGCTACTAGTCGGCTTTCTTCTGGAATGGTTGAGCGCTGGTGGTGAACTGGCACTTTGAGGGTGTTGGGCTATAGCGCTATAGAGATATTATAATCTTGATTTGTGATTATGTGATCCATAAAGGTTTTCATCGCAGGGCTTTAGATGGATTCGGCTTGGCTATAGGGGTCAAGCTAGATGGCATCAGCTCTGTCTTGATCAAGGCGATGACAGCTTTTTGGCTGCCAGGTTCATTCATCATTAATAGGGTGTTGGTTAGTGCGATATCCGTAGCGGCATGAACTCTGAGTCGCTGATGTTGCTGCAAGCCATCGACGATGGCATGGACCAAGTGTTCGATGAGCTTCGGCCTCGCCGTTTCTTGGCTGGGGAGGAGATTGTTGCTGAAGGTGCTCCGCTGACGAGTTTGTTGTTGCTGTCTTCCGGGGTGTGTCAGGTGCGTTGGCAAGGTCTTCCAGAAGAGCAAGAACCTCGAGTGGGTCCCGGCAGCTGGCTGGGGGATGTGTCTTTTTTATTGGGCGATACAACCAGGGCTCAGGTGGTGGCACTTGAGCCGGTGGAATGTCTCGAATTGTCGCGTGATGCTTTGGAGCGCGTGGCGGAGGAGTTTCCAGTGCTGGCGTCCCGGATCTATCGCGCCCTTGCTTCGATTAATGCTCAGCGCCTGATTGGCCAGACTCATCAGCAGGGTTTGCTTGAGGTTATGCCCTATGGCAAGGCTCAACGGTTGGATCCGACTATCAGCCAGGTGATTGACCGTTTCAAGCATGCAGCAGCTGCTTTTGAGGTGAACTTACGTCGCACTAGCCCTGACACTAAGGTTCAGCAGGATCTAGCAGCCGCGTTTAGTGCTGTAGTTCAGACGGTCCATGAGGCTTTCCCGGCGCGCTCAGGTGCGGAGCCTGCGACGGAGTGCTGTTCTCTGCAGCTTTTGAGAACGGAGCTGCTCCCTTATTTGCTGCTCACTCGCTCCGCGGAGCGGATGTATCGCAAACCTCGCGGGTATGCCGGAGATTTTCTTACGATCGACTGGATGTATGCCGACCAGCCTGGTGGTGCTGGGGAGCTAGGGCGGTTTCTGGATCGCTGCTTTCTAGATGAACCGGCTGCGCAGGCAGTTAGAAACCGCCGTGGTCTGCTGAAAGAGGAGTTGGAGACAGCACTGCGGCTTAATGAGGAGCGGCCTTTGCGGGTCACCAGCTTGGCTTGTGGTCCTGCTGCGGAAGTCTTTGATCTTTTGACAGAGCCCAAACTGGCCATGCAGCTGGAGTTAACCCTGGTTGATGTTGATCAGGAGGCTCTTGACCATGTGCAGTCTCGCTTGGCGCAGCCAGGGGTGGATCAATACCTCTCGCGGCCAATCAGATTGGAGGGCCGTAATTTGCTGCATCTTTGTTTAGGTCGCCAGACTTTGGATTTACCTCCTCAACATCTGATCTATTCGATCGGTCTTATTGATTACTTCGACGATCGGATTGTCACCCGTTTGCAGCGTTGGATCCATGATGCCCTGGCCCCAGGCGGTCGGTCGATTCTTGGCAATTTCCATACCAGCAACCCCACCCGCGGGCTGATGGATCATTTGCTCGACTGGCGCCTGATCCATCGAGATGAGGCCGCTATGGAATCGCTTGCCAAGAAGGCTGGTTTCGTTCCTGATCAGACCCATTTGCGCTTTGAGCCAGCGGGTGTGAATTTGTTTGCGATCTCCAGGCGCTCAGTTGAGTGATGCTGATCGCTCTTTAGGTCGCAGTGTTACGCCTAAAACCGGTCCCAGCGAAAGGCGTGAAGAAGTTGCTGTTGTTTAGTGCTGAGCGGTTCATTACTTAGGCAGTTCTCCAACATCTCGGCTGTGATTGCTGCTAGCAGAACGCCGTTGCGATGATGTCCGGTCGCTAGCCAGAGTCCATCCACGGAAGAGCGACCAAGTAGGGGACCCTCGTCTGGTGTGCAAGGTCGGAAGCCCCACCAGCGCTCCATCGGTGGCCATTGGTTTGCCTGCGGTAGCAGTGAAGCAATGCCTGCTTGCAGTTGTCGTTGGCCACAAGGGGTGAGGCCTTCTGTAAAGCCGGCATCTGGTTCGCTGGTGGCTCCCACCACCAGTAGGCCATCTTCTCGTGGCACTAAGTAAGTACCTGGGCCAAACACAATTCGCGTTAAGGCATTGCGTGGCCCTTGTAGCGAAAGCATTTGGCCTTTTACAGGGTAAATAGATAGCTCTGGGAGCAGTTGGACGCTCCAGGCACCGCAGCAGAGCACAGCTTCTTTACTAGTAAGTGTGTGTAGCTCTCCTTCAGCGTTGCGTACTCGCACTCCCTTAAAGGTATTGCCATCTTGCAGGAGTTCTTGCACGTTCACCCCTTCCTGGAAGCGAACTCCAAGGTTCACGCAGGCCGTTTCCAGGGCCCGCATTAATTGCCTTCGGTTGTCGATTTGTCCGTCTTGGCTGAAGAGCAAGCCGGCCTGCCAGTTAGGTCCAATGCCTGCTACTTCTCGCTCCAGGCCCGAACGATTGAGGGTCTCACCTAAGTAGGCGGTGGGATAGAGATCTCGCTGCGTTGCCGTGGCGAAGGGCACTACGATCCCGCAGGGTCGTAAACCGCAACAGAGGCCGCTGTCGGCTTCGATTTGCTCTACCCAGGAGGGAATGCTCTCCAGGCTCAGTTGTCCTAGTTGCAGCTGCTCTTTGCAGAGTCCTTCTGCGTGGGGAGCGAGCATGCCCGCTGCCACGAAACCGGCAGCCTCATTGCGGCGGCGGCTTAGTACTTCTACAGAGCGGCCGCGGCGAGCCAATTTATGTGCCACAGCTAGGCCCATTAAGCCGCCTCCCAGGATCAGAACTGATTCAGTACGCATTGCTGCCATGGTCAACTGAATGAACAGTCCAGATCAGTTCAGTGTTTCAGCCTGTTGACCCAACTTCGGCCATGTGAGGGAACCTTTCCATAAGATCAAGGACATGTACCCAGTCATTGGAGATCGGTAATGACAGTGGCCACCAGCTCGGATAACGGCGCATGGGAAGCCGTGATCGGTCTGGAGACACACGTGCAGCTAGGCACCAATAGCAAGATCTTCACATGCGCTTCCACGACCTTTGGCGATGACCCCAACACCCACATCGACCCTGTTGTGTGTGGTCTTCCCGGCACGTTACCGGTGCTTAATCAGATGGTGTTGGAATACGCGGTCAAGGCGGCAATGGCACTCAACCTCAATATTGCCGAGCACAGCAAGTTTGATCGCAAACAGTATTTTTATCCCGATCTACCGAAGAACTATCAGATCTCTCAATTTGATGAGCCGATTGCAGAAGAAGGCTGGATTGAGGTGGAAGTTGCGGAGAAGGGGAAGGACACTTACCTCAAGCGTATTGGCATCGAGCGTCTCCATATGGAGGAGGACGCCGGCAAGCTCGTTCATGCTGGCAGCGATCGACTCGCTGGCTCCACCCATTCCCTGGTGGACTACAACCGGGCCGGCGTGGCGTTAGCTGAGATTGTCAGTAAACCTGATCTGCGCACTGGTCGTGAGGCGGCGGAATATGCCTCGGAGATTCGCAGGATCATGCGTTATTTAGGGGTCTCTGATGGAAACATGCAGGAAGGCTCTTTGCGTTGTGACGTCAATATCTCCGTGCGCCAAGGGGCCGACGCTCCCTTTGGCACCAAGGTTGAGATCAAAAACATGAATTCGTTTTCGGCCATCCAGAAAGCTTGTGAGTACGAGATTCAGCGCCAGATCAAGGCCTATGAGGCCGGTGAAGCAGTGGTGCAGGAAACTCGCCTTTGGGATGAGGGCAAGCAACTCACCAAGAGCATGCGCTCGAAGGAAGGCAGCAGCGATTACCGCTATTTCCCGGATCCTGATCTAGGTCCGATTGAGGTGATTGCATCTGTACGTGAGGGTTGGCGTACTGAGTTGCCAGAGTTGCCGTCGGCGAAGCGTCATCGCTATGCCGAAGAGTTTGGTTTGTCGGTGTATGACGCCAGGGTGCTCACTGATGAGCATGTGATGGCGGAATACTTCGAGGCGGCCGTGGCGGCAGGTGCCGAGGCCAAGGGAGTGGCGAATTGGATCCAGGGCGATATTGCTGCTTACGTGAATGCCAATCGTCTTTCTTATTCTACGTTGCCATTGCGACCGGAGCAGTTGGCAGAGATGGTGCAACTGATCGATGGCGGCAAGATCAGCGGCAAGATCGCCAAGGAAATCTTGCCTGAGTTGCTGGAGAAGGGCGGCTCAGCGAAGGCGATTGTTGATCAGCGCGGTCTGGGGATGATCAGTGATCCGGCGGCTATCACAACGATTGTGGAGGAACTGTTGGCGGCTCATCCTCAGGAAGTAGAGGCCTTCCGCGGCGGTAAGACCAAGCTGCAGGGTTTCTTTGTTGGGCAGCTCATGAAGAAGACTGGCGGCAAAGCCGATCCCAAGCTCGCCAATCAGATCCTCAGCAAGAAGTTGAAGGGTTGATGAGGTTGTCTACTTCTGGATTGCTTCCAGAACAGAACGACCATCAGGAGCAATCCGCACGATGGTCAGGACTGTTGGCTTTTCACTGTTTTGCTCCCATCCAGGTGCTCCGCCAGGAATTCTGAACTCAAACCCTGAATCGTCAGCTTGGATGATGCATTGGTTTTCGACTGTACTGGTAAACATGCAGTTACCCGGCCTGTACTGACTAAGACCACCATTCAATTGGATTGCTGTGCCTCGGGCGAGGTTGATGGCGCGCTTGGCTGCTAATGGATCAGGACGAGAGGAGGAGTTTGTTCTTTTGACAGGGCGTTGCGGTTGGTTGAAGTTATCGCCATCGGTCGTGAGCTTGGGCGTTGATGTCTCTGGTGTGGATGGCCTCACAGGGTTGCCATCGGCTGAAATACAGCTGATGGCCAAAGTGGTGATGTCAATGGCACTCTCGGCGATTTGCTCCCCTGTGGTGCGATTGAAGCATTTGAAGGTCATACCTTCTGCTTCCAAAGGATTGGTGAGCAGGAGGCTGGTAGTGCTGAGACTAAGTGCAATAGAGATGCGTTTCATAAGATCATGTATGACGTGAAAGCCTGGAGATAAATGCGCTTTTGTCGGTCTTGAGTTCCAATAGACTTAATATAGTCTGTCTGGATTGCAAGGGTAGTTGGCTTCATTAATTTCTAAGTTCAGACCGCGTTCATGGCTGGTTTGGCTAGAGCTTGAATCTGTTGAGTTGCCGATGAATAATTAAAGCAGCAGGTCTTAAATAGTGTGCTGAGCTGGCTGTTTAGATGCTTGTCGATGTTTTAGTCAAAGATATCCGTAATGCCTTGCCCAATAAGTCTGCCAAGGTGATTGCCAAGGGCTTCTCCTAGTTGGTCGCCGGTGCTGGGCTCGGATTCAGTGGTGAGGTCATCTTCTGTATAGCCATCTTCGTCGTCGTAGTTATCATCTACATCGTCATCATCTTGGTAGTTTTCGTCTATGAGGAACTCATCTTCTGAGGAGATGTCGTCTTCATCGATGAGTTGCTCGTCATTGATTTCGATGATGTCTTGAGCATTGGAATCTGAGCCGAGATTGCTGGCAATGTTGCCACCAGGGGCGGGGAGGCAGCTGATGGTGATGTTGGTCATGTCAACAGCACTGCGTGCTACGAGCTGCTGAGTGTTGCGATCAAAGCAGTCGAAGGCAATGGTCATGGCCTCAGTTTTTGAAACGTTTAGGCCCATTACAGCGGAGGATCCCAGTGCAAGAACGGAGAAGAAGGAGCAGGAGTGGTTCATGTTGGGCAATCTGTGAGGAGCTGGATTGGCTTGGGCATGAACTCAAGTTCGCTTGTGCTGGAGACTGAGGAGTTGATGGTTGTTGCTTGGACCTGTGAGGTTGATCACAGGCCAGTAATGGCAAAGGCTTTGGGGTTCTGTTGAAGAAGCGGGGGCACAAAAAAGCCCCCTTGGGGCGGGGGCTTTATGCAAGTTGAGTCGTGGTATCAGCGGAGAGTGTTGTTGGAGAAGCTATAGATGATCCGTCCGTAGTCACCTCCCTCATCAGTGTTGTTGACGCGGAGAGTCTTGGATTTGCTTTCACCAGGTCTCACGACCAGGAAGGGAACTCCGACAGGGCTGCCATTACGACGCACGCCGATTTTGCGGCCGTCCTTATCATTGCTGCTACAAGATATGCCCTCATAGAGCTCCATGGACACCCAGATTTTGGCGATACCGTTGCGAGCGACTTCGACACGGTCCCAGTCCTCAACGCGGACCTCACCACCAGCACAATGGCGAGGGCTATTGCTTTGGCCTGATGGCTTGAAAGCAGTAGCTGTTGCACCGCGCTCAACGTTCATGGTTTTGGATGTGGCGTAGTTTTTGTATTCATTGCTACCCCAGCTTTCGTCGTCTTTGATGCGGTAAGCCTTATTAAGCCTTAGCCGTTGTGATTGAGCGCTCGGTCTCGAAGACGTGCCGTTGCTGTTAGAGCTGAGGGGTACATTGACGATGATGTTGCCATTGCTGAAGTTGTAAGTGGTTCTCTGGCTCTGGGCGCCAGGAATTTGGCCTGAAAGACTTTTGAGCCTTTGTTGAATCATTCGATTCATCGATGGTAAGTATTGTTGAAAGACACTGTTGAGTCTTTCTCGAACTTTGCTGTTCATGAAGTTGTCGGGCAGAACATTTAGGCCTGTGCGAATAGACCAACGACCGCTGACTTCAATATTGGAGATATTTGACAAGGTCATGTTGCGCGTCAGTTGCAGATTTGCTGTAACCCTGCCGTTATCCCAGTGGAGGTCGGGGAAGCAGTTGTCGCACCAACTGCCGAAGTATTTGTCTTCAACTTGGAACTCGGTTCCCGAGCTCTCAAAGGCTGTGACGAGTCTGAACCCGGTCGGTGTTCCTCTAAGTGTCATGCTGCGACTATTGAGGTTGTCCGGCATGGCTTTTAGGTTTGGGGGGCCAGTTGGATTTTCATAAATATTGGGGATTCGCACAGTTGTTAAAGGGCTGTTGCTGCCAATCTTGTACCTTGCGTAGCTTTTCCCTTTGCTGTTGTAGAGCTTGAGGTTGCTTGCCCTGAGTTCAGATGCAATTAGGTTTGCAACACTTTGGGTAGAGCAGGTGATTCTGGCAGTAGTTCCCTGCAGACCAAGATTGCAGCCAGCGCGTTGGATGAGTTGAATTGCCTGTGCCCGTTGTGCGGGAGTGATGGCTTGAGCAGATGGTGCGTTAAGAAGATCAGAACTAGTGCTAATTCCGAGACAAAGCCCCATGCCAAGCAGTGAGGTTTTTTTGATTCTGGAGAATGCCATGATTCAAAAGTTTGAGGTTAGTAAGACCGACACATTTGCCGATGTGATAATTGTGTGGCAGTCTTGATAAGATCGATTGTGATAGAGGCCGCTCTGATGTGTGATTTAGATCAAGAAAGGAATTAATTAGGGTTTGCATAGAATAAATTTGTTGTACTGGATGACATTTTAGATTGATGGCAATTGGTGCTATTTAACGCAAGATATCAGCCATGCTTTGTCCAATAAGTTTGCTGAGGTGATTGCCAAGGGCATCATCTAGTTGGGCGCTGGTGCTGGGCTCGGATTCAGTGGCGAGGTCGTCCTCTAGGTAGCCATCTTCTTCGTAGTCGTCTACATCGTCATCATCTTGGTAGTTTTCTTCTACGAGTTCTTGATCTTCTGAGGAGATGCTTTCATCATCGATATCCGTCGCGTCACTGATTTCGATAATGTCTTGAGCATTGGACTCATTAAGGGAGAGGGAGTCTGGATTGCTGGCAATGTTGCTGCCAGGGATGGGGAGGCCGCTGATGTAGGTCATGTCAACAGCATTGCTTGCTATGAGCTGCTGAGTGTTTCGATCAAAGCAGTCGAAGGCAATGGTCATAGTCTCAGCCTCTGGAACGTTTATGCCGATTAAGGCCGAGGAGCCAAGTACAAGAGTGGAGAAGAAGCTTTTCATGGCTGAAAATCTGTGAGGAGTTGTCTGTGTTCTCTTGCTGGTGATGAATACAAGTTCACTCGTGATAGAGGCTGAGGAGTTGAGCCTTTTAGCTTGGATCTGTGAGGTTGATCACAGGCCAGTGCTGGCAATGGCTTTGGGTTGTGTTGAAGAAGCTAGGGCACAAACAAGCCCCCTTGGTGAGGGGGCTTGTTTCAATAAAGTGTCCTCGAAATGATTAGTACTTTGAACAGCCCAAAGGAGTGGTTTGTGCTTCTGAGGGATTAGCTTTGACTTGAATATGTTTGCTCAAATAGCAACCGGCATGGCTGTTTCTGCAAGGGCATGTGCTTAGGCACAGTCCCCTCTGAGGGAGGGGGACTGTGCCTGAACCATTGATGTTTGTGGTCTTACTTCAGCCAGAACTTCAAGGAGGCGTTTGGCCTACCTATAAAACACTGTTTGGTCATGCCATGGGATTGGATGATTGCTTTGGCCTGCACCATCTCAGCTTTTGAGGGGGATGAGAGTGGAGTTGCCCTGCCATCAGTGAGAACCCAACGGGAACCAATCTTCTGAATGCGCAGATTGCGAGTGTTGTAAGAGATGCAGTCATTGGGCCTCTTGCTGCTTGGGATGGAAGCGAAGCGAGGTACTTTGTTGTTGACCTTGAGATAGGTCATAGAAGGCCCAGGTCTGCCTACAAAGCAGGATTGATTGAAGCGGTAGCGGCGAATCAGATTAAGGGTCTCTTGTGCCTCAGTCTTTTTCTCTCCGAATGCAAAGAGAAGCTGATGTCCTTCGGTAATGGTCCAGCCTCCCCGGCCTCCTCGGTTCTGCAGTCGAAGGTTGCGATTGTTAAATGCCAGGCAGTCCTCACGGCGATTGCCTGAATTGCTGGAGCTACCTTCCCAAGATCTTTGAGGAGCTTCATTTGAATTCTGTTCGAATGCGGAGGCTGCTCTCTTCCTTGAATGTAGGTTTAACTTTACACCAATTTTGATGCAAAATCGTCCAGTATCAAATGCAGTTGGGTCTGTTGTACCGCATACTTCCTTTACCTTCTCAACACCAGGGGTAAGAGATTTAAATGGTATGTAAATCGTTTTTTGCTGTCCAACATCATCCTTGTCAAGACGCTTGATTCCATTCCAGAGATTCTTGAACAGTGTTGCCACTGAACTTATATCAACCGAGCCTGCTGCTGCTGTTGCTCCTCCTGTTTGATAAGCAGCATAGCCCTTTGCCGCCATAGGAATAGCTTCTTTAGTGAATTTGACCGCTGCTTTTCCAGCATCCCCATAATAAGTAGGAGACCTCATGCTCACGCGTACATTTTGAGCATTTCGAAGAAGCCCAGCTTGTACATTTCTTGCTGTACTTAAATACACTCTGTCAATATCACCTCTACGGCTATTGTCATGCTCCATCATATTAACTGAAAAAATAATACCTTCTGTGGTCCATCGATCTCGAGATAGTGGCACTACATAGTCTTTATTCGCATGAAGCTTATATGCAGAAGGCCTCTCTCTTTTTAGATCTACCCATCTACGTGTTTTTCTTTGACTGAATATACTGCCCATATTTCCTATCGTTTGCTTGGATATATTCACTCTAAAGAAGTCATCTGAGTCAGTGGCTAATGGGTGAACATCGATTCCCATGCCATCAATAATGGACCAAATTGGCAGGATGTAGTTCTCGTCTCCACTGACCTCGCTTGGATTTCTTACAGATCCACTAATAACGCGTGTAGTAAGTTTGTAGCAATTAGCATCATTAGGGCAAGTTGAATACTTTTGTCGCCGAGGATTTAGTGATTGGATGTCTTGCTGGCTGACATCAGCACTTGCTTTTGGAATGCCGCTAATTGTTGCTATGCCAGCAAGTGTCATGCTCGTAATGAGTGTTATTGAGGCCGCCCATTTAGGATTAATCTTTGCCATCATTTTTGGCGCTAATGGTTAGTTTGGTGTTTTTCTTTATGCCTAATTTAGGCATGCCTCAAGTTTATAAGGCTTTAAAGCATTCGAATAGTGATTAAGAATAGAGCTTGCTGTGATTTATATCACAGCAAGCTCTACGTAGTTTGGCCAAGAACACCTCTGAATATTTTTTCATGTTGCAATCAAAGTCATCCCAGGTAATTTGTTTTTTTGCTTTTTAACTGATCGAAATTAATTGGAGATCGGTAATGACAGTGGCCACCAGCTCGGATAACGGCGCATGGGAAGCCGTGATCGGTCTGGAGACACACGTGCAGCTAGGCACCAATAGCAAGATCTTCACATGCGCTTCCACGACCTTTGGCGATGACCCCAACACCCACATCGACCCTGTTGTGTGTGGTCTTCCCGGCACGTTACCGGTGCTTAATCAGATGGTGTTGGAATACGCGGTCAAGGCGGCAATGGCACTCAACCTCAATATTGCCGAGCACAGCAAGTTTGATCGCAAACAGTATTTTTATCCCGATCTACCGAAGAACTATCAGATCTCTCAATTTGATGAGCCGATTGCAGAAGAAGGCTGGATTGAGGTGGAAGTTGCGGAGAAGGGGAAGGACACTTACCTCAAGCGTATTGGCATCGAGCGTCTCCATATGGAGGAGGACGCCGGCAAGCTCGTTCATGCTGGCAGCGATCGACTCGCTGGCTCCACCCATTCCCTGGTGGACTACAACCGGGCCGGCGTGGCGTTAGCTGAGATTGTCAGTAAACCTGATCTGCGCACTGGTCGTGAGGCGGCGGAATATGCCTCGGAGATTCGCAGGATCATGCGTTATTTAGGGGTCTCTGATGGAAACATGCAGGAAGGCTCTTTGCGTTGTGACGTCAATATCTCCGTGCGCCAAGGGGCCGACGCTCCCTTTGGCACCAAGGTTGAGATCAAAAACATGAATTCGTTTTCGGCCATCCAGAAAGCTTGTGAGTACGAGATTCAGCGCCAGATCAAGGCCTATGAGGCCGGTGAAGCAGTGGTGCAGGAAACTCGCCTTTGGGATGAGGGCAAGCAACTCACCAAGAGCATGCGCTCGAAGGAAGGCAGCAGCGATTACCGCTATTTCCCGGATCCTGATCTAGGTCCGATTGAGGTGATTGCATCTGTACGTGAGGGTTGGCGTACTGAGTTGCCAGAGTTGCCGTCGGCGAAGCGTCATCGCTATGCCGAAGAGTTTGGTTTGTCGGTGTATGACGCCAGGGTGCTCACTGATGAGCATGTGATGGCGGAATACTTCGAGGCGGCCGTGGCGGCAGGTGCCGAGGCCAAGGGAGTGGCGAATTGGATCCAGGGCGATATTGCTGCTTACGTGAATGCCAATCGTCTTTCTTATTCTACGTTGCCATTGCGACCGGAGCAGTTGGCAGAGATGGTGCAACTGATCGATGGCGGCAAGATCAGCGGCAAGATCGCCAAGGAAATCTTGCCTGAGTTGCTGGAGAAGGGCGGCTCAGCGAAGGCGATTGTTGATCAGCGCGGTCTGGGGATGATCAGTGATCCGGCGGCTATCACAACGATTGTGGAGGAACTGTTGGCGGCTCATCCTCAGCAAGAAGTTGAAGGGTTGATAGCTGCTGTAGATCGGTTCAATTGAGCTCACTCGTCGATCATTAACTGTTCTGTTGCATGGCCAACCTTGGGGATGTTGAGGTGGTTAATGGTTAACACAAGCGATAGCGTTCATCACTGGTTATTGGATGAGCCTTGTTTGCTACCTGTAGTCATTAAGTGTTCTCATCTAGTTCATAGCTGCTTATTGCTGTTCTTGCCTGAGTGCTTGGTCTACAAACTGTTTCCAGCTGTTTGGCGAACCACTGTTGTCGATCACCAGATCGGCAAGATCTCGCTTTTGGCTCATTGGCCATTGAGCTGCGATTCGTCGCTCTGAGTCTTGACGCGACAGTTCGTCGCGATTCATCAATCGTTGGCATTGTTGAGTAGAGCTGCAATCCACTAACCACACTTCACTGCACAAATCAGTGAGCTTTGCTTCAAATAGCAAAGGGATCATCAGCACTACTGGTGTTGTTTCAGTAAGGAGAGCCAAGTCAGCCTCAAATCGCTGACGCACGATTGGATGCACGAGCTGCTCTAGCCAATAGCGCTCGGCGGCATCGTCAAACACGATCTTGCCTAGGGCAGAGCGATCGAGGCTGCTTTCATTGTTCTGGCTGCCTGCTGCCACGGCTTTGCCATATCGCTGCAGCACAGCCTTGGTTGCTGCGCTGCCAGGGGCTAGGGCCGCGCGGGCGTATAGGTCAGCATCGAGAAAAGTAAGGGCGTGTTGCTCAGCGAGGTAGTGGCCAACGCTGCTCTTGCCAGTGGCGATACCGCCAGTTAGGCCGATGCGTCGTTGTGATTTAGACCAAGGTGGCTGTAGCACCGTGCTAAGCGGCTCGGCAGTCATGATGAAGGTGGAGGATGTGTTTAGTTTGTCTCCTAAGGCCGTGAGCTCTGCGCTTGCTTCCCTTTGGCGCCCCATCCAAGGTGGTGTATCGGCCCCCTTGGGTTTTCAGGCTGCAGGGATAACGGCTGGATTGAAGGCCTCTGGTAAGCCGGATCTGGCTTTGCTGCTAGCTCCAGAAGGTGCTGTTTGTGCAGGGACGTTCACCACGTCATTGGTGCGTGCAGCTTGTGTTGATCTTTGTGTGGATCATTTGCAGGTTTGTGGTGGTACGGCACGGACTGTGTTGATTAATTCTGGCCAGGCGAATGCTTGCACCGGTGAACGCGGTTGGCTCGATAGCATTCGAGTCACTCAGGCTCTGGCTGATCGACTTGGGCTTCCAGTTGAGCAGGTTTTGATTTGTTCAACCGGTGTAATTGGTGTACCGATCCCGATAGACACTCTGCTTGCAGGCTTGGATACCCTTGTGGAAGCACTTAACGATGAGGGTGGTGCGGAAGCGGCCTGCGCAATCCTTACGACCGATTTAGTAGAGAAACAAGTTGCTCTCGAGGCAGAGCTTGGTGGGCGTTTAGTTCGCATCGGCGGGATGGCTAAGGGATCAGGAATGATCCATCCTGATATGGCAACGATGCTGGGCTATTTAAGTTGTGATGTCGGTGTTGCAGTAGATGTATGGCAAGCAATGCTGAAGCGGGTTGTTGATCGCTCCTTTAATGCGATTACGGTGGATGGTGATACCAGCACCAATGACTCTTGTCTGGCTTTTGCTGCTGGTGAACCTCTAGATCGAGAACATCTGCAGGCTTTAGAAGTTGGCCTTTTAGTGGCTGCCCAGCAGCTCGCCAAGGCCATCGCTCGTGATGGTGAAGGTGCAACCTGTTTGTTGGAGGTTCATGTGGAGGGTGTTGCGAGCGATGTTGAGGCCTGCTGCATCGCACGCACGATTTGTGGCTCTTCTTTGGTAAAAACGGCAGTACATGGCCGTGACCCCAACTGGGGGAGAATCGTCGCGGCTGCAGGGCGTGCTGGTGTGGACTTCGATCCTGCAGCCGTAGCACTTTGGTTGGGCCCTCATCAGTTAATGGAATTTGGTCAGCCGTTGTCTTTTGATCGGATAGCTGTATCTCGCTATATGCAAGAGCGGGTTGATGGCGCTTATTTAAGTGATGACATAGTGAGGATTCGTTTGGTTGTTGGTGATGGGGCTGGCGATGGCATGGCTTGGGGCTGCGACCTTTCGGATCAATATGTGCGCATCAACGCCGATTACACTACGTAGTGTAAAAAGCTAGTGCTAGCAGTAGATTACAGCGATCACTATCTTCTGTTAGCGCAATGTTAGCACTTGTAAAAGACGTAGTGCTCATTGGTTCCTTTGCTCTGGTGGGCACGACTCAACGCACCTTGCTCGCCCTAACAGATCACGTCTCAAAGAAATAGCCGTGCGTTGCAGAGGGACTATGGGGACAATGAGGCCCGCTTCCGATCGTTAAATGGCGTGAAAGATTTGTGTGATTTTTCTCTCTGTCTCCTGCTGACTGCTAAATATAAAACATAAATCTAAAATCCAATGTCAGAAGAGCAACTGAAGGCATTCATCGCCAAGGTTCAAGCCGATACTTCATTGCAGGAACAGTTAAAGGCTGAGGGTGCAGACCCTGTTGCTATTGCCAAAGCTGCAGGCTTCTCCATCACCACAGAAGACTTAGAAAAAGAGCATCGCCAAACCCTGTCTGATGATGATCTGGAAGGTGTGGCTGGGGGTTTTTTCTGTGTGCAGGGTACTGCTAACCGTTTTACTATCAATGTGTGCTGATCCAATTTTAACCTGTGACTTGAAAGGCTGTATTTACACACTCAAAGCCCTCAAGGGGCTTTTTATTTCTTCAATGACTTCCCTATTCGCTTAAAACGGCATCCGATACCTATCACCTTAAACTTACATACAACAACCAATTTCCAATCCCATGTCAGAAGAGCAACTGAAGGCATTCATCGCCAAAGTTCAAGGCGATACTTCACTGCAGGAACAGTTAAAAGCAGAAGGAGCTGATGTTGTAGCTATTGCTAAAGCTGCTGGTTTTATAATTACGGAAGCAGAGCTCAAAGCAGGGAATAATGCAGGAGCGAGAGAGCTGACGGACAGTGAGCTTGAGAGCGTAGCCGGTGGAGCTGGAGACATCGACAGTGTGGGGTATTGCACCGTTCCTGACCAGGGGTGTGCAATGTGTTGGACTGCTTAAATGGCACTAGGCTGTCATGGTACACGGATGCTCACTGCTAATAAAGCTTTTCCACACATCTTTTTAAGTTAGCTTTGGAGTTTACCCAGCAAAGCTCATGCTAATAAAGGGCTTTTTCTTTCTTCAACGACTTCCATATTCGCTTAAAACGGCATCCGATACCTGGCACTTTAAACTTACAAACAACAACCAATCTCTAAACTAATGAGCGAAGAACAACTCAAGGCATTCCTTGCCAAGGTTCAAGCAGACACTTCACTGCAGGAACAGCTCAAAGCAGAAGGTGCTGATGTTTTAGCTATTGCTAAGTCTGCTGGATTCTCGATTACAACAGAAGACTTAAAAGAGCATCGCCAAAATCTGTCTGATGACGATCTGGAAGGTGTGGCTGGGGGCCTTCACAGAGATGGATGGATGGGCACTGTTGGGGCCTGGTGCTGAAACGGGCCCATAATCGGAACGGCCACAGCCTACACACTCAAAGCCCTCAAGGTGCTTTTTATTTCTTCAATGACTTCCCTATTCGCTTAAAACGGCATCCGATACTGGCACCTTAAACTTACAAACAAGAACCAATTTCCAATCCCATGTCAGAAGAGCAACTGAAGGCATTCATCGCCAAAGTTCAAGGCGATACTTCACTGCAGGAACAGTTAAAAGCAGAAGGAGCTGATGTTGTAGCTATTGCTAAAGCTGCTGGGTTTGCGATTACCACTGAAGACCTAAAAACTCATCGCCAAAATCTGTCTGATGATGAGCTTGAAAATGTGGCTGGAGGCATCCAAAAAAACTACCAATGTAGCGTCACATTCTGGGCCTGCAAAACCAATTATAGTATTGATTGCTGTTCATGACTGCTAATTTTTAAGCCTACACACTCAAAGCCCCTCAGGGGCCTTTTTGTTTCTTGAATCACACCCAAAAGCTCGCAAATTAGCCTTCAATACCTGGCGACATCTTACCTCTACGAGGCCCAGATAAGCATGAATTCAATCTAAGCGAACCCTGGTATTATTAACTTAATGCTGCAATATTAACTGCCAACTCCTCGCCTCTAACTCACATTTTTTGCCCTGAGGCAACCCTCCTAACTTGAACTAAATATCACCATCCCTCATTCCATTATCCCTGTCAGGTTTTAGGGTAACTTGATGTCATTGCTAAGGCATTTAATTGAGCCTTATGCCACAATCTACGGAGTTTCTGATAGCCTGCAGAGGCTGACCAATGCAATACAGCGTGTCATGCTAATTCCAGAATTAGTTCAATAGTCTATAATATGACTAATATGACTCAAATTCCATTAAGCACCTAGTTCGTAATCTGTAGATGTCAATTCTGCACTCCTTGCTCACTACGACTGCAGTTTTACAGCTGGCTGGATTTTGGATTGTGCCACAAAGCCTTGCGCAGACATCGAAATCAAATGAAATTTTAGCTAGCAAAAATGCCAATTATGATTCAACGCATTTAGCCAATGAATTGAACAGGTTGCAGAATATTGTGAAGCAAAATAGTGTGCCCATTAGCCTTGACAAAGCTATTGTTATTGGGATTACTAATAATCCAGAACTGCTTCAAGCATTTGGCTCGATTCAGCAATACGAATGGTCTTTGATTGCTGCACAAAGACGCTGGTATCCTCAATTACAATTATCCAATGGATCTCCATTCATTGGTTACAGCTGGGGAACTTACATTAACAATCAATATGGCATGCGTGGAAACAGAGATTCATCAACCACTCTAAGCTCTAACTCACTCTATTCAACAAAGAAGAACCAATCATTTCTACTCCAGCCTGGAGCGATAGTGAGCTGGAACTTCATTGATCCAACGCGAAAGCCTGATATCAACGCAGTATCTGAATCACTCAAGCAACAAAAATTACTTTTTAATGTAAGCACCCGTAGCCTCATCCTCAACCTTCAGCAGAGCTACTACGGCATTCAAAGTGGCCAACAGCTCATTAACAGCTTTAAACAGATTTATGAGATTAATAAACAACAACTCAAGATGCTAGAAGCTCAAAAAAATATCGGGATGGCGACTGTGCTTGATGTTGAGCAAACTAAGTCTCAGCTTTTTACTCAGCTCAGCCAACTAGTTAGCTATACCCAGGAATACATCAAGCAAACTGCTTTATTAGCAGAATACCTAGCACTACCACCAGGACAACTCGCCATCCCTAGTGATCCAGCCGCTCTGGCAGGGAGTTGGAGTGAAACCCTTCAAGAAACCCTCAAAAATGCACTCCAGCAACGTGAAGAGATTCTTGCCAGTCTTGCTGCCGCTGAATCAGCTCAATGGAGAGGTATAGCCTCTATACGCAGCTACTTGCCGGTTTTTCAACTTATTGGAACTGGATCACTTAACTCCAGCAATGGTTACCCATACGTCCCTGTCGATGATGATCCTGGGAGCGCTTACCATTGGACTCGCACGTGGACAGCTACTGTCGGGATAGGCTTCTCATGGTCTTTGTTCGATGGCGGCATTAATGCAGCCAATGCTCAATCTTTTTATGCGCAGAGCCGTCAACAAAAAGCCCAAGCAGCACAAACGGAACTAACTGTTGTTCGTCAAGTACGAAACAGCTTTGCTGAAATGCAAACATCACGCATAGCCATTGCGAGTGCCCAAAGGGCTTACGAAAGTGCAAAGCTTGCGCAAGAGGTCGCTCGAGTGCGCTGGGCTGCTGGGGTAGGTGACATCACCAGCGTTGTACAGACGATTCAACAGCTATCTATAGCTTCACAACAATCCTCGCAAGCGATACTTAGCTACAATAATGCTGTTGCTGAACTCTATCGCTACTCAGCAACATGGCCTGGTAGTACAGAGAAGGATGTACAGATGCGTTTAAGAATGATGCGTAATCCATCGAGTAATCCTAAAAACTCCTCTCTAATGCCTTGACTAATCCCTTTAACAAACGCGCTTTGGAAAAGCGCCATCAAGTTTGTGATCGCAACCCACCAATTACATTATTGACGCCACCTTTAAAGGCTACTTTGGGGATGGGTCTGCTGATTGCCATTGGCGGAGCTCTGTGGGCCACCTTTGCACGTATACCCTTGAGTGTAGAAGGCACAGGTGTGCTACTTCCAGTTAGTACAATTAATAGCAGCATCAGCGGTACCAACGGCAATGTTGTTTGGATGTTTAATCAACCAAAGCAGCAATGGCATCTATCAGCCAGACGTTTCCAAAATCGGCCTTATCAGTTCAATAATCGCCAAATGACTGAGCTGGCGAAACAGATCCTTATTGCCATCGATAAAATATCAGAAAAGATATCAATCGCTGAGAATTCATCTGCTGAAAATTTTACAGATAAACTTAATCAAAGCTTTCATGGAGAGAAAATCCCAGCAGGCAAGCTAATGCTTTGGATTCAATCATCTGCTCAGCATGAGCAGCTCCATAGTCAACTTGACCAACTCAAGAGAACACTCCGCGATACCCTGGCTCAACAGAACAATATCAATTCTAAACAATCAATCCTTCGTGAAGAACTCGCTAGACGTTCCTCTTACCTTGCCCAGATGCAAAGCCTTGAAAGCAAGGGATATGTGACACGTGCAACGATTCTACAGGAACAAGCTCAGGTTGATAATCTTCGCACTCAGATTTACAGCAACAAAAATGAGTTAATTCAACTTGCCAATCAACTGGATCAGTCTTATCAGAAATTGGGCAATACCCTTTCTAATCTTATTAATCAGGAAATGATCTTTGCCTCGCATGATGTTTATTTGACCCAAGTCATCCCAAACAATGGTGAAAGTGTCAGCAAGGGCCAAGTTGTACTGCAATTGAGTGATGATTCGCTCAAAGGTCCCAGACTCGTGCCAGTGTTTCTCGGCTCCAAGGAAATGGCCCAGGTGTTCCCAGGCATGGATGCTCTAGCTACTCCAGAGGGTTATAAACGCTCGGAGGTTGGTGGCATCCGTGGGCGCGTGGTGTCGATGGCCCAAGTGCCAAGCGGGCTTGAAGATGTTAGTGCCCGAGTAGGCCTGAAATCGCTGGCCCAAGTGATCACAAATCGCGAGCCGTCTCCAACCCTTGCAGTCGTGGCGCTTGAGCGCACTGGAAAGACCTCCCCCTTCAATAGCGGTGGTTACCGCTGGAGTTCAAAGGGGGATCTGCCATTCCCTCCGACCCCCGGTGATCGCCTTTCTGTGCAGATCACCACCCGGCACGTTGCTCCTATCGAAATGGTGCTTCCTAGTGTCCGCTATTTCTTTGGAATGAGTCCGCCAGATAGCCCGAATCAGCTAACTAGCGACAACAAACAAAAAATCAACGAATGAAGAAACTGCAGCGGAAGCGTGTCAAGGCTCAAGCACGGCTGCAATACGAAGCAGCTGAATGTGGCGCCGCTTCGCTTGCCACGATTCTCGCTTACTTTGGCCGTATTGTTGAACTGAGCGAGCTGCGTTTGGCCTGCGGCGTCAACCGCGATGGTTCTAATGCCAAGCAAGTACTTAAGGCTGCTCGTGATTACGGTCTCACGGCAAATGCCTATCGCAGCTCAGGAGAAACTCTCAGTAGTGAAGGCCGCTTCCCATGCATCGTCTTTTGGGGCTTCAATCACTTTCTAGTGGTTGAAGGGTTTGACGATAACCACGCCTACCTCAGTGATCCTGCTCAGGGTCGGGTGCGGGTGGAGATGGAGGAATTCCTTGATAACTTCACTGGCATCGTGCTCGAGTTCGAACCCGGGCCTGAGTTCCGCACTGGCGGCAGTGAGCGATCGCCACTGTTGAGTCTGCCCGCCAAGCTTCGTCCATACATCAGATCTTTGCTTCAGCTGCTTTGCGTAGCTAGCGCCCAAGCGGTGTTCGGCCTTTTGGTTGCTGGCTTCACTTCGGGCTTCATCGACAACTTTCTACAGAATCAGCGACTCTATTTCGGCATTCCAATTCTTTGGTTGCTGCTGCTCACCGTTCTTGGCTGGTTGGCGGTGCTCAGTATTTACTACTTGATCCTACGAAGGATGGAGCTGTTGCTCTCCAAAAGACTGACTGCCGATTTATTCCGCAAGCTTTTTCAAGTGACCTTCGGGTTTTATCAGACCCGTTTTCAGGGTGAAATTGCTAGTCGCATGCTACTGGGCATGCAAACCACGCAGGTCGTGATTAGCAACTTGCTGCGTTTTCTTTTGAGCCTCTGGACCAGTGTTCTGATGTTGACCGTGGCTTTGTTTATCTCAATCTGGCTAGCGCTTTTGGTGCTGGTCGTGATGGGCGCCAATCTTCTTCTTAACTGGTGGTTAACTCAGCAGCGCTACGACGCCAACCGTAAACTCGCCCTGGAGCAGGGCAAGGCTCAGGGTAAGGGACTGCAAGGGATTAACAACATCGAAACAATCAAGGCTTCTGGCCTGGAATTTGACTTCCTGAGCCAATGGCAAGGCAGCTTTGGCAACGTGGTGATTCAGAACCAGCTGCTTGGTTCACAGATGGCTATGGCCACAGTCTCTGCTAGCGGCAGTAGCTTTCTGCTCAATGCTTTGATTATCACTGTCGGAGGGTTGCTGATTATCGCTGGCAAGATGTCACTTGGAACCTTAGTGGCGTTTCAATTTTTGCAAGGTCAGCTCACTGCTCCGATCTCTTCCCTTCCACAACTGAATGCCAGTATTCAGAGGCTAATTGGCGATCTTGCACGTCTCCAAGATCTTGACAAAAGTGAAGATGACCCGTTGGTACGCAGTTTCGCGATGAGTGAAACCACTGCCTTAGGGGTTGAAGACGAAACATCTAACGAGGCTAAACGCCTCGAGGGGATGATCGAGTTACAACAAATTAGCTATAGCTTTGATGTCAATTCCCCTCCTTTCATTGATCAACTTGATCTAACGATCCCAGCGGGTTCTCAGTTAGCAATTGTGGGCGGTAGTGGTTGTGGAAAAACCACTCTCATTCGTTTGCTGGCTGGCCTTTATCAGCCCAGTGGCGGCACTCTTTTATTTGATGGAAAACCCTGGCAGGAGCATGGCGATCGAGTAATGCGTAACAGCTTGGCCTATGTGCCGCAGCAGGTGTTTGTTTTTAACGCCTCCGTGCATGACAACATCACCCTTTGGAACCCTGTCTATGGGCTGGAAGATCTCGAGACTGCAGCTAACGATGCCCAGGTGTTGGATACGATCAGAGCACATCCAAAAGCGTTCCAGCGGGTACTTCGTGACAACGGAAGCGATCTCAGTGGGGGAGAAAGGCAGCGATTGGAACTTTGTCGGGCACTGCTGCGAAAGCCGAAGATTCTCTTGTTGGATGAAGCGACCAGCGCCCTTGATAACGCCACCCAGACTCGAGTGCTCGATGCTCTCAAAGCTCGCCGTTTGACGACGGTGAGCGTGGCCCACCGCCTCGATGCAGCTCTACGTAGTGATCAGGTCATGGTGATGCAAGACGGCAAAGTCATTGAAATCGGTTCTCCCAAGGATCTTTTGACTAGACAAAGCGCTTTTCAGGCCTTGGTGCAATCCGAACAGCAGAAGAGTGAAGTGAGCGCATGACGACTAATCCAGGCCGTGAGGCCTTGCTGCAAGCAAGAGCACTTGAGGAGGAGCTGCTGTTCAGCGATACCCCCGAGAATGAAGGGCAAATCGAGCTTCGTCTACTTGGCTTTTGTATGGCGAAGCTCGGAAGACGTCAAAAACGATTGGAGCCACTTTCTGGCGCCTCCATCGAAAAGCTTCTGAATTTCAATGATATTCATCACCGCAAGATTGAGTTGCCACGTGACCCGAACCAAGCGGAATATCCATTACTGGTTGTCTTTGATGCTGAACACAACACTCCCTTCGCTCTTTATAGACATAGAGGTCAAAACTGGCTTTATGACCCGCAGGATGAGAGTCATCAGCTGTGTGATTCGAACCTGAAACTTGCTGCAACTGCTTATGAGGTTTACCCCTCTTTACCGGAAACCGTTTTAGGTCCGCTGGCTGTGTTGCGTTTCGCTTTTGCTACCGAACTCGGAGCTCTAACAGCCCTGGTGATCACCTCTGCGGTGGTGATGTTGTTTACTCTTTCGATTCCGATGCTCACCAATCTGCTGGTGAACAGAATTCTTCCTCAAAGTGATCAGAAGTTGCTTTTTCAGGGCGTGACGGTTGTCGTTTTGATTGTGATTGGCTCAATGGCCACTGAGTTTCTGCAGAGCCTGATGCTATTGCGCTTGGAGAGCATTGCTGATTTGCGTCTGCAATCTGCAGTTTGGGATCGGCTGATGCGCTTGCCGATGAGCTTCATCAGCAAATACACCACAGGCGACCTCGCCTCTAGAGTGACTTCGATCAGTCAGTTGCGTCAACTGATTGGCAATGGTGTGCTATCAACCCTGCTTTCCAGCCTCTTTGCCATCAGCTTTTTTGTGCTGATGTTCGTCTACGACAACCAGCTGGCGCTATGGGCCAGCGCCTTTACTCTTGTTGCCATCATCTGCCTGCTTTGGATCACTTGGCGCTCGATCCAATTGCAATGGCCATTACTAGAAAGTGGCGCAGAGATCACAAATTTTTCCCTGCAAGCTGTTATGGGCATGCCCCAGATCCGCAGCGCTGGCAGTGAGCCTTACCTATTGGTTCGCTGGCTAAGAGAGATCAATCACTATGCATCCTTGCAATTACGCAGCAACGTCTATAGCGATGCGATGGAGCAATACGGAACCTTGGTCACCCCCTTGGCCAGTCTTTTCATGTTCGCCGTGGTGACCTCTCAGGTTTTGAATAGCCCCAGCGAAATTAATTTGAATCAAACAATGGTGGCATTTATTTCTTTTAATGCTGCGTTTTCTGGCTTCAACGGCGCACTAACCGGTGCGGTGAATCTTCTGGCTAACGTGGCTGGACGTGCAGCTGTTCTTTGGCGGCGGGCTGAACCAGTGTTGTATGCAGATATTGAAAAGGGGTATCAACCTGAGGCGATCTATCACAGCTTGCGGGGCGAATTTCGACTGCGGGGTATTTCCTACGAGTTTCCAGAAAGTAGTGAGCAATTATTCAACAGCCTCACTCTCACTATTCCAGCTGGTCAACACACGGCAATTACTGGTGCAAGTGGCTGCGGAAAAACAACATTGGTCCGCATGCTGCTTGGCTTCGTTAGCCCCCAGGCCGGAGAACTTTTGGTAGATGGCATCCCGCTGACGCAATTAGCAATCCGGGCCTACCGTCGTCAGCTCGGGGTGGTGATGCAGACAGCAAGACTCAATTCCGGATCCATCTATGACGTCATCTGCGGCGGAGTGGGGCGCAGCGAAGATGAAGTTTGGCAAGCGCTTGAACAAGCTGCTTTAGCTGATGAAGTGCGGGCGATGCCAATGCAATTGGAAACGTTGTTAAGCGATTCCGGTGGCAATCTCTCTGGAGGGCAAGTGCAACGGATTGCGATTGCTCGCGCCCTGATCACCCAACCGAAGGTTCTGATCATGGATGAAGCAACCAGTGCGTTAGACAATCGCTCCCAGGAGCGGATCACACAAACGATCAAGGAGCTGGGCATGACCAGGATCAGCATTGCCCACCGTTTGAGCACGATCCAGCAGGCTGACCAGATCGTGGTGCTGGACAGAAATCAACCGCAACAAGTCATGTCAGGCACGTGGGATGAGCTTAAAGGCCATGGCTATCTGGCCAGTATGTTGGCTAGTCATTGAGCACAGGCCAGAGCCCAGCGCTGATCAGTTGAGATACGACAGCTCTTGATGGATCATCCTCGAGCAGCGCTAATCCCATCCCGCTTAAGCCTGTGAAGAAGCCCGGCAGTACAAGTGATCCTTCTTTTGTGCCGAAGCATCGCAGCTTGACCGGTTCAGCTGAGCAGCGTTGTAAAGCTTGCAGGCGGTACTGAAAAGCCACGTCTTGGCAATGAGATCTGAGCTGGTTGTCAATCGGCCAAGGGCCTGCAGAAAGCATCTCTAGCAAGACCATCAAACCCAGTGATCCGCAGCAAAGATGATCCGTCGAAACAGCACTGACAGCTGCTGTGGTTTGCAAGCCAATCCCTATCTCCTTGGTGCACTCTTCATCCCAAAGAGCCGTACCCCACAGACAGGCTCGGCCAAGGGCAATACCCGGGGCCCCATGGCACCAGCTAGCCATGAAGCTTGGTTCATCAGAATCTGAGTCTCTACCAATGTGGCGGTAATCAGGCCAATTGCCCGCGTCTTTATTGAAGCGAGCCCGCTCATAAGCCAGTGCAGCTGCGGCAGCTGTGCGGTAGCGCTCATCACCGGAGAAAGCATGTAGGTGAGCAAGAGCTGCCGCATAACCGGCTACACCATGGGAGAAGCCCAAAAGTGCTGGCTTGCTTGACGATGAGCTCCAGGCACCTTCTTCATTTTGCTGCGTGATGAGCTGGTCACCAGCACGCAAAGCCAACTGCATCGCTGATTCCGTTCCCAGCTGCACCAGCGGTCCAATCAAGCCTGCGCAACCACCAATCACATCCAGTTGCTGATCAGCCTCGATGAAACGCGGTAGAGCTGCCGAGAGCAGACTATTGGTTATCACCTGCTCGCCTTGTAGAGCAAGAGCCAACAGGGTGCCACCACAGCCACTTAACCCCAGTGGCTGATCACGCCACCAGCGCCGACGACCATCGTCGATGCGTTGATCAACAAGTGCAACCAGTGGTTCCAGGATTGCAGCCTGAATGGCTTCGGCATCCATCACTGAAACCTGCAGTGCTTGCAAGCGCTGCAGCAATTGGGCAATTCCTATGGATCCACCATAAAGCGATAGACCAACAGGTCCAAAGGAAAAGCTCTCGCCATCAGCCCCCAGGTCCATACCCAGCCACTCCACCTGCCCCTGCGAGCCGCGAATCGCCAATTCCAAAAGGCGATGGGCGATACGCGTTGCTGCCTCCAGACTCGTCTCAGCCGATGTCGACATCAGCGCCTCAGATGTCGCAGGGGATTCAATGGTTGGTGAACTCTCGAGAGACGTGCGCAGCTGACGTGCTTCGACGGCACCACGAATCAGGCGGAGTTGAAAAGCAATCTCATCGGCATCCAGATTTCGCAATCGCTCATAAGCGGCCGCTAAACCGCTGGTTTGGATAAAGCCGGGTAATTCTTGCTCCAATCCGTCGAGTTGCAGGGCATCAGCATCAATGAGATGAGTGAAGAAAGGAATATCCAATTGCTGCATCTGCTTGACTTCTGCTGCAAAAATTTGCCAGTGATGAGGCTTTGATTCGGCGAGCAGAAAACTACGTGCTAGCTGTTCGAGTTTGAGCGCCTGCGCAAGCGAAGAACGCAAAGCAGCTGGCTCTAACTGCTGACGTTGAATGGTGAAATACACACGCGTGGCTCGCAACACAATCCGGCGTGGTAGTCCTGCAAAGTGAGCCAATACTCCATCGACATCTAGCCAGCGATTGCGGAGCTTGATGATCGCCTCACTTTGAATTGAGAACCCTTCACAGAAGTCTTCCAGAAACCGATCAAATGGATTAACACCTGTGATTCCCACTGGCAAACTTGTTGGGATTTCAACAGGCTGGCTAACACGACCAGGCATCATCCCGTCGCTGTTGAACCCAAGCCAGCCGGGAGCAATTCTGTCGGGTTTATTCGGCGGCGACATGCCAAGAGCGCTGATGTCAAATGCCTGTTTGGATTCTCCAAGAAACATCCATTGCGGTAGTAGACCGGAACGCAAAACAGAACGCTGAAACTGTTTTTGCAGAGTGGAAGGCTCGGGTTGAGCTGTCGTTGAGGAAGCGTCGCTGATGTGATCAGGAAGATCAGCTTCCAACAATGTTTCGGTATCGATCAGAAGTAACTGATCACCGCAGGCAATCAAATTCTCGTGATGGCAGTCAGTACAACCTAGTAGATGCAGTAAGGCGGTTAGTCGACCGGCATTAAAATAGAAATTGGTTAGTTCTTGGTCATTAGCGCAAACGTGATGAACTACATACTCCATATAGCCATAGCCGTCGCCGTTGTGGATGGCAAGAGTGCGCAACGGTGGTAGATCACTGTGGGTATTTAGATCAGCCAAGGTGGCCTGATAAGCCGCATCTACAGCCATGTCTTTGGGCTTGTACACCACATGCATGGAGGAGTGATCAGTGGAATTGGGATCAGCAAATCCCAAAACTGCGACTGCACGGCCACCGCGGTGGGGATCACTCAAGCCCTGCTTGATGGTTTTGAGATGGTGCTTGCAGGGAATCGCAAAGCGTTGCTGAAGGACTGTGCGATCGGCACAGATGCGTTGCAGCATCTCCAGACTGCCTTGAAACCAAAGTGAAAGAACCGTGCCGATTAGGCGCCCAAGGACAGGAAATTCTTTGAGCAATGCTGCTAAGCCATTGCGACGATGGGATTGGATGAATCGCTCGTAGTGTTCACGCACTGGTGGCCCTGATCCATCTCCAGTCGCACCCAGGTGCGCAAGCAGCATCGTGCCTGGTGTGCGTTCCTTATTGAAGGCTTCCCATAACACTTGATCACCAAGAGAACAGAGTCGATCAAGCAAACTGTCAGCTAGCTGATCAAAAATTTCATCAGTAAGGCCAGCGCTATCTGAAGCAAAGACTTCTCTGAGTTTCGCTGCTGAATGGCAACGAACTGGCCACCACAGGTCAATAAAAGGGTGCTTGAAATTATTATCAACGGGCAACAGGGGCAAGTCCCAGGCATTTTTCAAAGCCTCAAGCGAATCTTGCAGAGATTCCTGAGCAGAAGGTGCATCTTCATGCAGGAAAACATGTTCTTTGTTTAGCGCCGCATAAAAGTCATCCTCCGTGATGGCATCCCATTGCAGGCGCCGTTCGAATTTGTGTGGCTCATCAGGAGCAACAGCTTCCAACCAAAGGGTTTTCCAGTTTGACTTCACTATGCTGTTACTGCTAATCAAAAAAACTAACGCCAGGCTGAGCGGGCACCAACTGGCGTGATTGTGAGGGATAGAGAGGAAGGTCCAATCCCGTTGAAAAACGTAACGTCTACTTGACCCTCCATCCAAATTCGGGTTTTTATGTTCTTAGAAGCAAAAATGCTCGTGCGATCCAGCCCCTGAGTGGTGCGAAAGGGTAGTGCTCGGGCGACAGATGTAATCACCATGGCCCATCTGCTTGTGGATAGACTGTTGGACAGATGCGAATGGACAATCACTGTTGGTGTCTACAAAGCTTTAACCCCAAAGCTCCCTGCAATTGTAGGGGCTTTTTATTTCTTCAATGACTTCCCTATTCGCTTAAAACGGCATCCGATAATTGCCAACCTATACTTACAAATAACAATCAATTTCTAAACCAAATGTCAGAAGAGCAACTCAAGGCATTCCTCGCCAAGGTTCAATCAGACGCCTCATTGCAGGAACAGTTAAAGGCAGAAGGTGCAGACCCTGTTGCTATTGCAAAGGCTGCTGGGTTCACGATTACCATAGAAGACTTACAAGCCGATCAACAAAACCTCTCTGATCAAGAGCTCGAAGGTGCAGCTGGGGGTGGTGGCTGCAGGAGGGATGCATCAGTCGGCGACAGATTGCGATGCAACGACCTTTGGAGCAAGGTGTAAATGGCATCCGATACCTGGCAAGAACTTGATGATAGAAACTAACCAATCCTTACATTGTTCAACCAGTCCAACATCTCCTGCTTTTTCTTTTTAAGTTCAGCTGAAGAAGGCTTACCAGGTTTAGTTGGATTAGGTTTGGCATACGGAGCTTCCAATCGGTTGGCTCCTTTTTTATGTGTTGGTTTAGCTGTTGTTTTTACAGTCTTCTTTGATGTCTGTTTGATTGGTTTATTAATACTTAGTGGTAGTTGAGTATTTAGTTCTTGTTGCTGTAGCTGCTCTATTCCAGGTATTAGTAGCTGTTGAACTTTAAGTTGTTGTCCTGCGTTGGAATGTGCTTTCTTGGAACGTAATGATTTAGTAGGCATGTATTGATCAGTTTAAGCAGTTAAGGAAGTTGTATTTAAGATGGTGGTTCACTCGCTCGCTTTGCTCGCTCGTTCACCTCACCATCATTCATAGGGAGCTAAAGAGCTGTTGTGTCTTGCGTGAATGGTGTGTGGTCCTTATGAGCAGAGCAACCTCTCCAACCTGTTCATCAGATGAGTGTGATGCAGATAAAGGTGTTTGATTGTCTCTGTGTCTTTCTCTTCTTGTGCTTCTAGCAACATCTTTTCGTAGATGCCGACTTTGCTAAGCATGGAGCGGCAAAGCTTTTCTTTGGCTGTCGTGAGTGTCGTCATGGTGTTGGTATGTCTATGTTGTCTTTCCTCTTAGAGTAGGGGGATAGGTGTCTTTTTCTAGTGCTTGCAAGGGTTTTCAGTCAAGAGCATCAAAGAAGCGCTTGATGATTAGTTCTTCTGGTGTGAGGCGCTCTCGAGGTTGTTGAGCCATCAGCTGTACGGGAGTAGTCGTTGGTTGATTTGCGTTGTCTTGAGTCTCTTCTCTAATCCCCTCTAGCCATTCATCGAGCATGTCATCTGTCATTTGAGGTTCTAAGGCTTCTGCTTGTTTTCGTTGTTGCTCTTGTTGCCAGATCTCAGTTGCAAGCTGCTCATCCCAAATCTGGTAAGAGATCATGATGCGGAAGATCTCCTCTTCTTTTTGATCTAGAGCTTCTGTGTCTTTGAAGTCATTGATGATCTGATCGATGAGATCGTCTGCATCTAGCTGCAGCATGGCGTCGATCGTCGTTAGCTGTGCTTGATCGCCAAGCGGCTGCATCATCAAACCCCGTTGTTCATAGAGCTGCTTGTCTTTTTCTTGGCCCAATGCTTCTGCTTGTTGGTAAGCAGCCTTGGCTGATGCTTTGAGCCTTGTGAGTTTGGATGGCTCGCCTTTGTGCGTTTGGCTCCATTGCTTAGCTAATGAATCTTGAGAGAGCTTGGCAGTGTCTTGCAGCTTGGTGATGGTTTCATCTTGGATGGCTTTAGCGAGCCAGATGATTGCAAGCCTGAGGATTTCTTTGTCTGTAAGTTCGAGTTGATACGCTAAGCAGATTGCCTGATGCTTTTCTGCTTTAGGAAGACTGACTGAGAGAGGTCTAGAGCGACCTGTGTGGCCCTTGTTTGTTGTTGACGCTCTTGCGCATCTAGAGGCGCTTTGCAGGGCCTTAAAGCCGCTTCTGGAAGCCTCGTGTAAGGCGATGCGAATGGCTTCCCTTTGATTACATTGAAGAGAGTTAGCAAGACCTTCTAGCATTTGATCTTCTTGCGCAGATAGCATCGTTGTCATGCGTGCTGCACACTTTTGAGTGGATTGAATGATTGGATGCTTTGAAGAATCAAAGCGATGCTGCTTGATGGGAAAGAAGGCCTTGGACTTTGATGTTGTATTGAACTTGTTTTGCTTGCTTTGACCCATGAGTTCGTGTTGGTGATACGTGTTTTATTGTTTGATCTAACCAATCCAATGGAGGTGATTTTCTGCAGCTTTAATTGTCTTTCTGCCTTTGCTAAGTAGATCTGTTGCTTCATCGGCTCGGTAGTGGAAGTAATGGTCTTCTATGTATTTCATACTGGTGTCGGTGTTAGCTGCAATCACAGGAACTGGTACACCGGCTTTAAGACGCATGCTGATGTGAGTGTGTCGAAAGCTGTACCAGGTGAGGTTCTTGCCGGAGTGGATGTTGATGCGCCTTTGGTTGTTGCTGTCATCATCGGCCCAATCGGCGAGTCGTGCCTCTACTAATGCCTCAGCGAAGGCGTCTTTCCAGATGCGTTCACTAAAGGCTTGGCCTGTCCGTTGATTGACAAAAAGCAAGTCGTCGGGCTTTTTGAATCTGGTGATATCTCTGAGGGCCTCAAGGTGACGAGCGATGGGAGCAGAGATGCGGTAATAGCGCGCTGTTTTGGTGTTCTCTGGCGGTACCTCAACAATGATCCATGTCTTCCTTTCTGCTTTGGGGATAGCAGTGTTCTCTGAGATGTGCTTCCACTTGATCTTGCGTAGGGAGCCAGGACGGATGCCGCTATCCATCGAGATGCGCATCGCGTAGTAGATGAGTTGCCGATGGATGAGCTGTGCTGCAGAGCGGGGCGAAAGGCCATCAACGCTGACGGTTGTGATGTACTTGCCGCTGGAATCTTTGAGTAGCTGACCTTGTTCATCGAAAGTGCGTTGCAAGCCTTTGCTCCACCAGAGCCGGCTGCTTTTTTCAAGCTCTAACCACTCTTTGTCTGAGAAGTCATCACGGCGGTGCTTTTGGTCTTTCGGCAGCTTGATGCGTGGGATCTCAGGAAGGCTCTCTCGTGTGACAAAACCATGGGCGACGCCGACTTCCTCAAAGGCACGTTTAAGGGCAGACATCTCTTGGAGGATGGTGGTTTGCACTGGGATCTTTTTGCCGATTTGTATGGCTCGTTCTTTGCGCCATGTCTCGTAGTTCAAAAAGGCAGAGCGCCGAAACTTGTGAATGGGCTTTTTGTCATCTCCGACGTAGTCCCTGAGCCAGCGCATTTGATTGGCAAGTAGCCTGTAGCGAGCAGCTGTAATCCCTTGCAGTGGAATAGAACTGATCTTCTTTTGTTCTTTGGCTAGGAACTGTTGAGCCATCTCAGCGAATGAAATCGAACGGATGGCTTCTCCGCGATCAGCTTTTGCTTTTAGATCAATGAAAGTAGCGACACCGAGCATCCAGGCATCGTCTTGACCAGAGAGATCTGGTTTTGGATATGTCCCATTGCCGTCTTTTAAGACCCGTAGATGTCTACCCCCTGACTCACGGTCATAGAAATAGAGGTACCACCGACCATCACGACTGCCATTCCTAAACACAAAAGCGTTGGGATCGGAAGGAATTGCCTTCTTATCTAGGGCCCAAGACTCCGCCATTGTTTGAGGATGAAAGGAGGCGCTTGTTAGCGCGTTGTCAGCAGTGTCATGACAAAGGCTGAGCTGCAAGGAGCTCTTTGCCTTTGTTAGCACCATGTTAGCGCAAGTTGCATCACGTATAATCCCTTGTAATAACTAGGTTGTGACTATTAGGTGCGCATCAACGCCGATTACACTACCTAGGCTGAGAACTACTGTACTGGAAGGCTTTTGAGGGGCTGTCAAATAGGCGCTTACGCAATGCTTACGCTGAATACGGACATAGGCCGACAGGCCATTTGTTGTCTACTAGTAATGACTCAACGAACCTTGCTTGCCTTAACAGATCACGTCTCAATGAAATAGACGTGCGTTGCAGAGGGGCTATGGGGTCAAATCGGGCTTTCTACATACGTTATATCGCTTCAGATATTTGTGTCGTGAAACCTAAGCTCGATCTGAAATTATTTTTTCTGGTAATTTCTTCGGCAAGGTGTGACCAACATCACAACTAGCAATGATTCGGATCAATGACGTAGTAGAGGAATTGGTAGAGGATGTGCTTGTCAGAGGGAGATTTCCCTCACAAAAATTTAAACCAATGACTAACAACGAACTTACGATTGAAGAGCTACATTCCATCAACGGTGGTGGTGTATTTGCGAAGTTGGACGGCTTCAGTTCAAGAATTTCACGCTCAAATCAACGGAGAGTGATTATCCATCCAGATTATATTATTGATCCTATTCATAAAGTTGGAATTGATGAAGTATCCGGTCCATTGCCGGATCCAATGTAGATCCTGTAACTAGTAGAGTTTAAGTGATCAGGTAATCTCAGTCAGTTTCCTCCAATATTCCAGTTCTGGTAAATACTCTCAAGGTTAGCTATACTAACTATGAGAGTATTTGTACCTAATGACTGGCCCAAAAGAAAACGAAGAAATCAACGAGGAACTATCTATTGACGAACTAAAAAGTGTTAGTGGTGGATTGAGGGGTCAGGGTTCATCTGGAGATACAGTAAAAGGGGGCAGTTCAGAGGATTTTTTAGCTGGACAAGGTTCTGGTTCTGGGATGACGTTAAAAGATTGGAAGAAAGCAACAAGATAGGTATTGGTGGTGAATAATACGGTGAGTTGTAGTTAATCCTCACGTTATTCAACCATTCCTGCATCTCAAGCACAAACTAATGACTGACCCAAAAAAGACAAACGAAGAAATCAACGAGGAACTATCAACTGATGAATTGAAGAATGTTAGTGGTGGTCTTATGAACTGTGAAGTAAAAACCACTCTTCCTTCTGATGTTCCTTCTCCTTCCCCACAAGGTTCTGGTTATGGAGGGACACTTGAAGACTGGAAGAAACAGAATGGATATAAACTGAAAGACGTCATCATCACTAGTTATTCCTAATGACTGAACCCAACGAAGAACTCAATGAGGAACTCTCAACAGATGAGTTGAAGAGTGTTAGTGGTGGAATAATGGTTCCTGGTGAAGGGACTAATTTGAAAGGAAATGGTCCACATGGTTCTGGGTCAGGGATGACACTGAAAGAATGGGAGAAATCAGAGGGAAGAATTTATGGAGGAGCAGGACACTAATGAACTCATCACTAACCAAAAGAGATGGGATCTACATAGGTCTTTTCCTTCTCTTGATTATTACTCAAATTCCACAGTCAGTAAGGAACCACAAGATAAATGTTTGTAGAGATAACATGGAGAAATATTTTGATTACCAACGGGAGAGAAAGACAAAACAGTGGGATAAGAAGATGAAGGAATTGTTTGATGAGACCAGACACTGTAGACACTTTCTAGACATTGAAGGTGGCCGTAATAGTCGTGGCCCCTTCTTCCGTCACTAACCTTCTTTTCTTTCGACCTTAATTTCTGGTAAAAACTCTAAGAATGATTAGACTATGTTGAGAGTATTGACACCTGATGACTGACCCCAACGAGACCAACGAAGACATCAACGAGGAACTCTCACTAGACGAGTTGAAGAGTGTTAGTGGAGGTCTCAACCTTCCTCAAGGACAATCCGGTAATCCCACATTTCCCAATCTAAATAGTTTTGATTTCGGTGGTAATAACAATGTGAGTCAAGACAATGAATCACATGGAAGTTCAACCACCGAAGGGAGGTTCAACCATACATTTAGAGATATTCCCGATGGTGGATTGATTACTGGCTGATGGAACCCTAACGACTGGGTTCTTCACCTGTTTGAGGACCAGGAAGGGGGTTGTAAGATTCCCTTCCATCCTGAACTGCCTCCGATAGGTTTCGAAGTCTTACAGACGGTTCTGTTATTACAATACATAGTATAAAAACCTAATGACTGACACTGAAGAAAGAACAGTAAAAGATTGGAATGAGAGAAATGAATCATAGAGAGGATTGGGTAACTGAAAAACGAGACAGGATTATTGAAAGTAGTAAAGGGATGGAATTCGACGAGGGATCAGTCTCTGTTGGTGTAAGGAGTCTCATTGGTAATCTTCGTTGCTTGTTTCGTGTTCTTGAAATGCAGTGCTTTCTTGCTGCGTCCGAGTCCATAGTCAGAACACCGCAGTCATTTTTCTCTTTGTCATCTTCCTCCTCCCTCTCGTAAATGATAGAAAGTTTCCTCGCGCCTCACAACAATACCCTTGTATTCAGGTTGGAACGATTTCATCCAAGTATGTATTGCCATAGTGACTGGCAAGACCCCCCCCCTTGATATGGAAGACAACTTTTTTCTTCTTTTTGTCTAAGAAATGTGGTGGAAGGTTCAAGCTGCTACTACCTCTTGCTCCACGATGATCCTTCTGATGGTGGAGAGAGCAAGACCTGTTTGCTCTCTTATGAATCTGTAAGAGAACTCTTCCTTGCTAATGCGTAGTACCAGCCCTTCTTGGACGCGACTGGTCTTAGGTCTACCTCCCAAGAACTCACATCTGTTTATTTGCGGTGTTGGATGCTCTCAAGTGTTCTCTTTCTGGTCAATGAGAGCTCCACTTTTGCAAGATCAGAGAGCAGACCAAGAAGCACAGGCGCGAATTTGGCTAAAGCTCTGGTGTTGATCAGCCCATTGAGGGTTCTGACGTGGATGCCTTGCTGCGGCAGGTCATGGATGTGATTGAATACCTCGACTTGAGTTCTGCCGCACCTATCTATCTTCGAGGTCACAAACTCATCGGCACATCTCCATTACTCTGGAATACTGATTGTGGATATAGGCAGCATTAGATCTTGAACCGATAATCAGAGTTAAGCAGTGATAAAGAAGCATGAGAAAGGGCGCCAAAGTCGATCAGCGCCCATGACAAAAAAACTGCTTAGTTAGGAGTATAGCGCCTCTAGCTTAATCGATGACTAATTAATCTTCTGCATTTTCAAATTGCTTTGCCAATTTGAATGCCTTTTTGATAATTAGATAGGCTCCGTATAGCCCAGCGATTAAGGGAAGAACAACTAATGGATTAGGACTGTAGTTGGAATAATCCTTTACACCATCGACGTATTCAATCCCAGAACACTGTAGATAGAAGAAACTTGTAAAAATGATCCCCCATCCAATGATTGCAAGAATTCCTCCTTTTTTGTCGCCCTCATAAAACCTATCTAAACCCCATCCCCAACCAATGCCTAGTAAGACACCTCTTGTGACTGCATTTTTTTCTTGCTTGCGAAGCATTGTTCAATTAATGGTTAATGTTCGCACCAAACATAACTGATTCTTTCTGATAGTGTGTAAACATGTAAAAATACCCTCTAGGCCCAGGGCGCAAAAGGCCCGTTTGGGTGGTATGGAAAAGGCCTGAGATTATGCCGAAGTTGCTTGCATGAAGGACCATGCTGCACTTGCTTAACAAGCACCATTGCACTGCGGGATTCCTTCGAGCACTTGAGATCAGAACAGTCACTTCCAATCACTTGACCCAAGCAGCCTGTTTGAGTTAGTACAGGAGTACTGGATGCGAAGGGCTCGATGGCACGGTTCTCAGGCAGTCAACTATCGCCCATTCCTTCTTCTGACCCAGAGGAGTGGCAGTGCATGGATGAGGGCACTCTCAAAACCTCGCGATCAGGAGCAGTGTGCATGACCTGTAATCACTTCCGCTATGCAGTCGGGAAGCAGTGCCAGACCTTGTTGACCTGTCCTATTCATCAACGCTTGATTCCTCAAGGAGAGCACCTCAACAGCAAATGCCATCAATGGATCATCAGAAGGGAGCTGGAGGTTGGATGGGCACCTGAAGTTGCATAGCAAGAGGGTTCGGTAGAAGATCAGATGCATTCAATAAAGCAACAACGATGTCTCTGGTACCTCGCTGGGAAGTCATGACCGATGAGGCAAAGGCAATCACCAAGCGGATTGCTGTTTCAGCCTTGCTAGTGCTGCTTGCCCTTTGGTTTGTCAGAGCATTGATTCCATGGGTGATCGTCGCGATCTGCGGTTACTGGGCATATCGGTGGTTGGCGAAGAGCACTTAAGAAGGTTGGGATGAGATGAGTTGGTTAGTTGTCGTCGATATAGGAATCACGGCATCCAGTCATTACCCAAGGCAGCTTTAAGTCGCTTTCTGCCTGTTGAGAGCGCTTCTGTTGCCCGCTTGGCTTCATGGCTCTGGTGGCCTCGACTCAGCACAAGTAATTCACCCTAAAACATCACGTTTCATTCAAATAGCCTTGCATGGAACAGTGGCTACGGGGTAAAAACGTCATTCTCCATAGGTATCCAGTTTCCTGGATTGGTTTTATTTTTTTGAATCTCCCTACAAGGTGTGACCAGCTTCACAAGAACGTGTGATTGGGGATATCACATCGGTTGTTGATTTAGAAGATGGTGTGTTTGTCAGAGGGACATTTCCCTCACAACAACCTAAAGCTAATGACTAATGAAGATCTGAGTCTTGACCAAGAACTTACTCAAGAAGAATTATCGATGCTGAATGGAAGTCGAGCTTATCGACTTCATGCCAACTTTCCTGGGGCAATTATTTTGGCGTACAAAGATTGGCTTGCTCAGAAGGGAGCAACCGGGAACGGAGGCTACTATCTAGATGGAGTTTGGATTATGGCTTAAAGTCAGCACTTACTCTCAGAATTTCAGGAAGCCAAGCCGCCAGGCTAAACAAAATCGGCACTACATAGCCTAATTATTCCTTATCATCACCCCAAACTAATGAATTTAATTAACACAATCAAGCTCAATTCTCAATCTCAGATTGTCGAGGAAGAGTTAACACCTGCCTTGCTAAAAGTTGTGCATGGTGGATCTGGAAGGCTTGCTAAAGCAAGGGTCCTTGATTCCGAATGGCTTTTAAGCACTGGAAGTCCTGGTCCCTTTTTTCCTGGCCCAAATGAAGACGAGCTGAATTTAAATATCGACCAATTAACGCATAGGGCAATGCATCAGATGTCACAGTCGCAAACAGTACTTCGGATAAAGAATTACTTTTAGCGCCTCTCATGGTACTTCTAGTCAATTCAATTCAATTCAATTCATGCCCTGCCGGTTTGGGCAGGGCTTTTCCTGAGTCATTGGCATGTTGCCAGGTATTGATTTTTGACTCTTGCATACGTAGACGTTCATTGGACATGATGGCTGGGTTGGGGGTCCTTAGAATAATTTAGAGAATTGTCGCTCTATTCTCTATATGTGAATTGTTTCCTTGCAATGCTCGGATCGCATCATTCAATCATGTGATGTTAATACACATCTTCTTGGCCAGTTTTTTTCTTAAGTCATGGCTTTAGCAAGTGTTGCTACATCAACCAATGATGACGTTGCTCTATGTCTTGAATCAGATCACCCCATCTGAAACTGTGATTACTCCACACTGATGGTTTTCAACCAAGTCTGCAAAGGCTGCCAATTATCATATTGATCGATTGCGTGCCAAAACTCCTCAATCACAGATCGAATTGGTGTTTTGACAAGATTCCAGCGCTGCAATCGCGCATTGATGGCTTGTGCCTCAGCCGGCTCAGCAGAGACAGCTTCCCGTTGCTGAGTCCACCAACGATCTCTCCAATCCAGCCAGACTTTCCTTGCAGGTTCAGCACCATCTAAGACCACTGGCAACAAAGCTTCTGGCTCTTCCGGTAACCCCTTGGTCGATATTTGAGCAGCAAGGCCTGCAAAGAAGGCGCCATAACCAACAGGCCAAGCGGCGAGGAGTGCAAGAGTTTTACGCACGGCATCATCACCACCATTATCATTGTCATTGCGACCAAAACGACTCGGAAGACCGAGACGACGCTGCATGCAAGCTCTATAATGAGATTGGTAAATTGGAGCAAATGTTTCTAATGACTGTTCCATTGGCTGCCGTGGCAGCAGCATTGCCAATGGTTCTTGCAGCAGGCGCAAGTTGTTATGGCATATCCCAGGTTGTCGGCCATAGGCATAGAGGCCTGTTTGATCAAAATAAGCAGCAGTAAATCCAGGCTCCCATTGATCCAAAAAGGCGAATGGACCGTAATCGAAACTTTCTCCCAGCAGAGACATGTTGTCGGTATTGAGAACGCCATGGGTAAAACCTGCTGCCATCCACTCCGCCGTTAACCTGGCCACCCGTTCAACGAGTTCTGCGTAGAAAGCCAGCAACTGAGCTTCGATCGCCCCAGCAGCATTGCCTTCTTGAACAGGATAGGCAGCGGCAATCTGCGGATAATAGACATCAACCACATGACGCAACAACCGCTTTAGGCTCTGAGCATCCCGCAAATGCAGCAGCCGCTCACAAGTGCCAAAGCGCAGATGCGTGCGTGCCATACGCATCATCACTGAACTGCGAGTCGGAGAAGGCTCATCACCTCGCCAAAGCTTCTCCCCGGTTTCCACCAAGCAAAGAGTTCGGCTCGTGGTGACGCCTAAACGGTGCAGCGCCTCACTGGCGATGATCTCCCGCACCCCCCCTTTGAGGGTCAGCCGACCATCCCCTCCACGGCTCCAGGGAGTTGTACCAGATCCCTTAGTGCCAAGATCCTGAAGCTGTCCAAATCGATCACGCAGTTGACCATAAAGGAAGCCTCGACCATCCCCAAGCAATGGATTGTATGTACCGAATTGATAGCCGTGATATCGCAGAGCTAATAACGGAGTACGAGCCTCAAAACAACCATAAGCCTGCTCCAGATGATGATCCTCTACGGCGTCAGGCTCAATCCCAAGCTGCCTAAGCAAGGCATCATTACGGAAACGCAATTCAGTGCGCGGAAATCGTGCAGCATCGACCACATCCCAATACTCAGAGCCCAGACTTTCAATCTGCGGCTCAAAGTTCAATGCGAGTAGCAAGTTAGTCAATCCAACACAAAGCTGTCGTTACAGCTTGTTCTCGAATTCATAGACAGCCCTCTGGCATTCATGGCCAACATTTTATTCCCCTGCTTAGCCACATAGCAGCGGTTGAAGGAGTCCTCATCATTGTATCGCCCAAAATACCTGCCAGAGCAAGGCAGTGCTTCCTCGGTAATCTTGATGCTAACTCAAGACTTTTGTCTGATAGATTGTAGCGGATGATTCTAAAATCTAATTCACGAGCTCTGCTGATATAGAGGGCGCTAGGAAAGTCTTTGATGACAGGGCTAGCGGAAAATTTTGTGTCAATCAATTGATCTTTAATATGATTCCAGTGCCAAAGAATGAGCCAGAAACTCATCAGCTAGAACCTTGCAGTTCCCCCACTCCCAGTACTTAGGGCTCTCTATTCGTTGGGCAGCTTGGCTATCTTGTGATTATCTTTAATAGAGTCAGTGACTAAAATGGTGAACAGCGCAAGGTCGCTTAGTGATCGTAGAGATCGATTCGTTAAGGGTACATCTACTCGGTAAGATGCTCTTGACATTTGCTATTAGAGCCTGGCCCCCTAGCAAGCAGGATCAACGTGAGCGATTGCAAGAAGACCTAAAACTAAGTTGACTGATCAAAAGCATCGCTTACGATTCCATTGCTCTGATCTCATTTAGAAATCAGAGCAATCGCCGTAGAGATAACAATCTCCAGGCTTCTCAATGCGCGCTGTATTGCCTGCAGTCATGCTTTGGGAAACAGCACGTAGAGACAACCTCTAAGCCATTAGGCAAGGAATAGATCAGCCAAGACGCTTGAGGGCCTGAAGCAGCAACGCAGGGGAATGGCTATGTAGAAAGGGCATGGAGCTAGACCCATAAAGGAATGGCACGATGCGAAACAGTTGCTCATATGGCAGAGATGCCTCCCGGTAGTAGACGTAGAGACCAGTTCAACCAAGAAAGGAACGGCCACTAAGAGACTCCCAGAGGCTTTTGCCTGTTTACATCGCGCTGTTCTAGCTCAAGCCAGTGCGGGCTATATCGAGAACATCGGCCATCGAGCGAATCTGATCCATCATTGAGACCAGCTGAGCAGCACTGTTGAGCTCAACCCGCAAATCAATGCAGGCGGGTTTGCCATAGGATGTTTTAACCCTGGCATCACTCACATTGATGTGGTGATCTGAAAGACGCATCAGGATGTCTTTCAGAATTCCCACTCGGTCAATCACTTCAATACGCAACTGCACTGGGAATCTCTCGCCTTCGATGAAGGCACCTTGATTCCAGCGCACCGGCAATCGTCTTTCACTTGGGATCGAGCCAATATTGACGCAATCCTGCCGGTGAATCGTGATGCCGTGATTACCAAGAGCAACCGTGCCAAGGATCGCTTCTCCTGGCAGCGGACTACAACAGCCGCCCAGGCGGTAATCAAGGCCCTCCACGCCAAGGATCGGTACGCCATCAGACGCAGACAGCCTGGCTGGGCTTGACTCCACTTGAGCCACAAGCCGTTTCGCAACATTGACATTGCTGAGTGGTTGCTCAGGCTCGACAGTCTGAAGACGGATTTCTTCTCGCAAACGATTCAGCACTTGCTGCAAGGTCAAAGCTCCAAAACCAAGCGCCGCAAGCAAATCCTCTGTAACCGGTAAATTGCAGCGTTCTGCCACGCGAGTCATCGCTTCGCTACTGAGCAGGGCATCAAAACCATTGCGACCGAGTTCACGCTCCAAAAGGTCTTTCCCCCGTTGGATCGTTTCATCACGATGGCTTCGCTTATACCACTGACGGATGCGATTACGGGCTGTGGGAGTAGCCACAAAGTTCAGCCAATCGAGGCTTGGATGCGCTGTTTTGCTGGTGAGAACTTGCACGAAATCACCGTTCTCTAATGAGGTCGACAATGGACAAAGACGATCATTAATGCGCGCACCATGGCAATGGTTGCCAACCTCTGAATGAATCCGATAGGCGAAATCAACAACGGTTGAGTCTTTGCGCAAGCCAACTACATCGCCTTTAGGAGTAAATACAAACACCTCCTCATCAAACAAGTCTTCTTTGATCGAAGCAAGGTAGTCGTTGTGGTCAGCATTGCCTCCTTCTTGTTGCCACTTCACTAGCTGACGAAGCCAATTAAACCGCTCCTTATTAGCGGCCGCTGGGGATCCACCTTCTTTGTACTCCCAATGAGCTGCAATGCCGAATTCAGACACACGATGCATCCCTGGAGTACGAATCTGCACCTCAATGGGCCGATGCTTGCCGATCACCGCCGTATGTAGCGATTGATAGCCATTGGGCTTTGGTAAACCGATGTAATCCTTGAAACGTCCGGGAATAGGCCGGAAGGTGTCATGCACGACAGCCAAGGCGCGGTAACACGTCTCCACACTGGGAGCGATAATCCGCAAAGCCGCTACATCGAAGATCTCATGGAAGGCTTTTTGTTGGCGCTGCATCTTGCTCCAGATGCCATAGAGATGCTTTGGTCGCCCACTCACTTCACAAGTATCAAGCCCCGCAGAGGCCAGTCGTTCGGTTAACAGTTCAACCGTGTTCGCCAGACGGTTCTCCCGTTCACTGCGCTTGGTAGCCACCTCTTGCTGAATCTCTCGGAAAGCCTCAGGTTCAAGAAGCTTGAAGGCCAAATCCTCGAGTTCCCATTTGAAGCGACCAATGCCGAGGCGATTGGCTAGAGGTGCATATATCTCGCGGGTTTCACGAGCAATGCGCTGCTGCTTATCAGCCTGCAATGAGCCAAGCGTGCGCATGTTGTGAAGCCTATCGGCCAATTTCACCAGCACCACGCGGATGTCGCTGGCCATTGCCAGAAACATTTTGCGCAAGTTCTCAGCTTGGGCCTCAGTGTGGTTCGTGAAATTAATCCCCCCCAGTTTGGTGACGCCTTCCACCAGTTCCCGTACTTCAGCGCCGAAATAATCTTCCAGTTGCTCTGGGGTTAAATCGGTGTCTTCCACCACATCGTGAAGGAAACCTGCAGCGATCACGCTGGCGCTAGCGCCGATATCCCGCAACAGATCAGCCACTGCCACGGGGTGAACGATATATGGGTCACCACTGGCTCGAAATTGCCCCTCATGTAGCTGAAAGGCCAAATCAAAAGCTGCTGCAAGTAGGGCTTCTGAATCGATTGGGCAACTCTGCCCAAGCCCAGGAGGAATGTGCTTAATACAGTCTTTCAACCATTCCGGCAAGGCAATGCCGTAGTCATCAACACTGCTGAACGGATGTGTCCTGATCTCGGGCAAACCACACACCTCTGAACCACAGCCAGCATTGGCCTGTGTTGACTTTGGGGCAGTGGTGACGTTGGGCATCCGACCCAGCGGATCAATCCATGGTATTCAGTCTCAAGACTCCGTGCTACTAACGATGCCCAGCTCTTCAGAGCAGGTACTCGAGCTCAGCCAACTGCGCATGCGTTATCCCCGCAGCGCTGATTGGACACTGGATGGACTGAACCTAAGCATCAAGTCAGGAGAGAGACTCGCCCTGGTGGGCCCTTCAGGCTGCGGCAAGAGCACCGTGGCCAAAGCCGTACTGCATCTACTTCCGCCTGGCAGCATTTGCCAGGGGGGGTTGCTACTGACCGGCCAAGATCCAAGACCATTGCAACAGAAGCGATTGCGGCAACTGCGTGGTGAAGCGGTAGGTCTGATTTTTCAGGATCCAATGACCCGCCTTAATCCGTTGATGACGGTGGGAAAGCATTTGCTTGACACTCTCAACGCCCACCAACCAGAAGCTACCCCCAGCTGGCGAGAGCAGCGGGCCGAGGAACTCCTGGAGCGAGTGGGAATCGGGGCGAACCGGTTCCGCGCTTACCCCCATGAATTCAGTGGCGGCATGCGTCAGCGGCTGTCCATTGCGCTAGCAATCGCCCTCAATCCCCCTCTGGTCATCGCCGATGAGCCCACCACCAGCCTTGATGTCGCCGTGGCTGGTCAGGTTATGGCCGAACTCAGCAACCTCTGCGAGGAGCTCGGCAGTGCTCTCATGTTGATCAGCCATGACTTGGCGATGGCAGCTCGCTGGTGCGAGCGCATGGCCATTCTCGATGGGGGGCGCATGGTGGAAGAGGGCCGGAGCGACGAGCTGCTTTCTTATCCCCGCTCAGCCATCGGCACTCGGCTGGTGGGTGCGGCCAAGGCGCGTGAAGGCGGAAGCACTCCAACTTGCTCGAATACCGCTGCGGTCGTTTTAGAAGTCAATGCCTTGCGCTGTTGGCATGCTCTGGGAGGCTGGCCTTGGGCTCCGACCTGGCTCAAAGCTGTTGATGGAGTGAGCTTCAACATCCGTGCTGGCGAGAGCCTTGGTGTGGTTGGAGCATCTGGCTGCGGCAAAAGCACCCTTTGCCGGGCTCTCATGGGTCTTACGCCGATCCGGGGTGGTCAGGTGCATCTCCAAGGCCACAACTTGCTCAGCCTGCAAGGACAGCCATTAAGGCAAGCCCGTCAGGCCTTGCAGATGGTTTTTCAAGACCCCCTCGCCTGCCTCAATCCAAAAATGACGATCGCAGAAGCCATCGCCGACCCACTACTCATCCATGGAATGACAAGCCGAGCCGAAGCAAGGCAAAACGCGCGGAAGGTACTCGAGCATGTGGGCCTCAGCCCAGCAGAGGACTATCAAGATCGACTGCCTCGCCAGCTCTCTGGCGGCCAGCAACAACGCGTCGCCATTGCCCGAGCCCTCGCCTTAAAACCGAAGGTGCTGATTTGCGATGAGAGCGTCAGCATGCTGGATGCGGAAATCCAAGCCGAGGTGCTGGCTCTATTGCGTCAGCTTCAGAAAGAATTGGGGCTAGCGATGCTTTTTATCACCCACGACCTCTCGGTTGCCAGTGGTTTCTGCCACAGATTGATCGTGCTCGACCATGGGCAAATCGTTGAGGAAGGACCCGGCGATCAGCTCTTTCAGAAACCCCAAGCAGCGATTACCCGCACACTCGTAGAAGCCTGCCCGAGACTGCCAAAAACAATGCATTAAAGGCATGCCAAAATAACGACAAGTTCTTAAATAACGCCTTTCGAACTAGATTATTATCTCCAAAATTAAAGACTTAACATGTAATTTAGGCGTTCTGGCATGTGTTTGCTCTCAATTGGTTTCCGTCAACAGTATTGCCAAAAGTTCAGGAATTGATAGTATGAAAAATGATTTTTTGAGTTAATACTTGAGGCGGGCAGCGACTATCTGAGTAAACAGATCAATTTACAGTGATCACAATAGAACAGATTAAAGACGTGCTTTGCATTGGTCTAATGAAAGCAGAAAAAGCCAAAAATCAAGTGAATAGAAGCTTATTGCCCTTGACACGAAGTCATCAAATAAAACTAAAATCTTTTGAGTTTGGAGTAGGTGCAATTATCTCGCACCATTCAAGACTTAGGTTGTGCCTGTTCGTCGACGCAACACTGTCAAAAGCTTCTCAAATAGATCTGGTAAAGGTGCCTCAAAGATCATCCGCTCACGGGTGAGTGGATGATCTAAGCCAAGCTGCACTGCGTGAAGGATCTGGCCAGGTAAATCCATCGGCAATTTGCGGCAGCGGCTGTAAATGGGATCACCAACTATTGGATGACCAATGTGTGCACAATGAACACGAATCTGATGGGTGCGCCCCGTGTCAAGCTTGAAACGCAGCAAGGAATAGTCAGCTAATCGTTCAACCAACGTCCAATGGGTGCAAGCATGACGGCCTCCGTCTTCAGTTGCCACGGCATATTTTTTGCGATCCACCGGATGGCGACCAATCGCTGCCACGATCGTGCCTTGCTCGCCAGAAGGAGCGCCATGCACGACAGCCAAATAGTTGCGCGATGCAATGCGTTTCTGAATCTGTTCCTGCAGTTTCACCAATGCCTCCTGACTCTTGGCAATCACGATGCAGCCAGTGGTGTCTTTATCGAGACGATGCACAATGCCTGGTCGCAACTTGCCACTGATGCCAGGCAGGTCAGAGCAATGATGCAAAAGACCATTCACTAACGTGCCGTTTCGATTGCCTGGAGCTGGATGCACTGTGAGGCCCGCAGGTTTGTTGATCACGATCAGATGTTTATCTTCAAACAGCACATCCAGCGGCATCTCCTCCGGCTGCAGATAGGGCAGCGGTTCCGGTGGTGGCATCCACAACTCCACCTCGTCGCCTTGACGCAAAGGAGTCTTAGCTCGCCCGGTGATGCCGTTGACACGCACAAGACCAGCCTCAATAAATTTTTGGATGTGTGAACGGCTCTGCTCCGATCGCTGGCTTACAAGCCAACGATCCAGTCGCATCGGCAAGGGCTTGGGGTAGTGCAGCTTCAGCAATTCACCCTCACCTTCCCCGAACGCCAATGTCCGTTCGTCCAATGTCATGGCAACGGCAACTCCAGTGCGATCGGCCCTAACAGTGCTCGGCGAAAGTCATCCAAAAGCCGTTGGGCCATTCGCCCTGTATCACCCGAGGTGTGGTGTTCGGCAACAGTCATCAACCAAGCATGGGCATCAGCTTGATCACCGGCCAAGTTGATGCCGTAACGCTGCTTAAGGATCCCTGCAACCACCCCAGCCGCCGCTTGCTTCTCCAACACAGTCAGTGTCTCCAGCAACGCGAGGGCCACCAACTCAACGTCATAGGCGGCCTGGCCGATGTCATCGCAAAGGGCGAGATGCAAAGCCGCCTGTTGGTCATCGAGGCGGGGTGGCAAAACGCCTGGGGCATCAAGTAAGTCAAGGTCTTGACCCAAGCGCACCCAGCGCAGGGTGCGGGTCACGCCAGCGCGACGAGCACTCTCCACAACTTTCTGACGGACCAAACGATTGATCAGGGCGGACTTGCCCACATTGGGAAACCCTAAAGTGAGGGCCCTTACAGGGCGTGGTCGCATACCACGGGAGCGGCGGCGCTGATTGAGCTGATCCCCAGCTCGTATGGCTGCTTGTTGAACCTGCTTAACACCTGTGCCAGCCTTGGCATCACACCACCAGGGGGTTTGGGCTTGGTCACGGAACCAACGATCCCAAGATTGTTGAGCCGCAGAGGAAATCATGTCGCGGCGGTTGATCACTAGTAAATGCTGCTTGCCCTTAATCCAGCGCTGCAGCTGCGGATGAGCAGTGGCTATCGGGATGCGAGCATCCCGCACCTCAATGACAAGGTCAATTTTGTCGAGATTCTTGCTGAGCTGTTGTTCCGCCTTAGCGATGTGGCCTGGATACCACTGAATTGTTGGAGTGCTCACGGCACTACCAGCACCGGACAAGGGGCCAACTGGATCACCCGGGCTGCTGTGCTCTCGCTATCGCCATCCAAATTGACACCGCGCGTGCCCATCACGATCACATCCACATTTAATTCATCAGCCACATCGCAGATCACGAAGGCAGGCTTACCTTCTCTCTCCAACACTTCACAAGCAATCCCAGCCTGCTCGACTTGCTCTCGAGCCCGTTTCAACAGAACTGCCACAGCCTCAGGATCATGCATTTCAGGCCGCTCAGCCTGGACCACAGACAGGATGATCAAACGGCTGTTATTGCTTCTAGCCAGTTCCAAAGCCTTGCTGGCTGTTTCCATCGCTTCTCGGCTCTGATCAATCGGGAAGAGAACGGTTTCAAACATGTGTTTGAACTAAATGCTTGCTTCAATCTTGTCTTGGCGCCAACCAGATCAGTTCGCCGGCCCATCAAGGCAACCAGCCAAACAAAACACGGGTTAATGTCAGCGGGTTTTTCTTACCGTACGGCACAACCCCCATGGCGAAGCGTTCACTGTCCAGTCTCAGCGGAGCGGACCTACGCAGTAAGCGTGTGCTGGTTCGGGTTGATTTCAACGTGCCTCTCAATGAGAACGGCGCCATTACCGATGACACCCGCATCCGTGCTGCACTGCCCACGATCAATGACCTGATCGACAAAGGTGCTCGGGTGATCCTCTCGGCTCACTTTGGCCGACCAAAGGGTCAAATCAACGAAGGCATGCGGCTCACACCAGTAGCAAAACGCCTCAGCGAACTACTGGGTAAAACCGTGACAAAGACCGAAAGCTGCGTCGGTAGCGACGCCGAAGCCAAGGTCAATGCCATGGCCGATGGAGATGTCGTACTGCTCGAGAACGTGCGCTTCTTCTCAGAAGAAGAAAAAAACGACGGCAACTTCGCCCAAAAGCTCGCAGCACTTGCTGACGCCTATGTGAATGACGCCTTCGGTGCTGCACACCGTGCCCACGCCTCTACAGAAGGTGTCACGAAATTCCTCAACCCCAGCGTTGCAGGCCACTTGATGGAGAAGGAACTTCAATACCTTCAAGGTGCCATCGACGACCCCAAGCGACCCCTTGCAGCGATCGTGGGTGGGTCCAAGGTCAGCAGCAAGATCGGCGTGCTGGAAGCCTTGATCGACAAGTGCGACAAGGTGCTGATCGGCGGCGGCATGATCTTCACGTTCTACAAAGCGCGTGGCCTTTCAGTCGGCAAGAGTCTGGTGGAAGAGGACAAGTTGGAACTCGCCAAGGAGCTAGAGGCCAAGGCCAAGGCCAAGGGGGTGCAACTGCTTCTGCCCACTGATGTGGTTCTAGCCGATGACTTCGCCCCCGAGGCCAATAGCCAGACCGTATCCATCGACGCCATTCCCGATGGTTGGATGGGACTGGACATTGGCCCCGACTCAATCAATCTCTTCCAAGACGCATTGGCTGACTGCCAAACCGTGATCTGGAACGGCCCCATGGGCGTGTTTGAGTTTGACAAGTTTGCCACCGGCACCAACGCCATCGCCACAACCTTGGCGGACCTCAGTGGCAAGGGTTGCTGCACAATCATCGGTGGTGGCGACTCCGTGGCTGCTGTTGAGAAGGCTGGCCTCGCCGAGAAGATGTCCCACATCTCCACCGGTGGTGGCGCCAGCCTTGAGCTGCTGGAAGGCAAGGTGTTGCCAGGTGTCGCCGCTCTCGACGACGCCTAAGCAAAGACCTCGCTTGTGTTCTTGGGCCATTGCCTTGCATGACGGCAATGGCCTCCGCATTCATTAGCTCTGATAAGACCTCTCGAGCAAATTGCCGGCGGAATACCGATCTAACAGCGAACCTTCATCCCAGCAATCGCAGGGCGCATTAACAGCGAAGAAGATTGCAACTGGCTAGATGATTCATCGCCTTGCGAGCTTTGAGCTGCCCGAGTGCAAACCTGCAAACTCTTGTAGGTCAAACTCGTCGAGCATCACGAGGCAAGATCCTCATGTTGCAGGCTTGAAGCAACTGCCAATGTTGAGCTGAAGCAGTAAAAATCGAAGCAGCTCTACTGACAAACATGAGCAAAGCTCAGCTCAGCTCAAGGTCTAGCCTTGCCTTTGTTGGCCTCGGCGCATTGGGTTTACCAATGGCTGCCAATCTGCTGGCTGCGGGCTATGAGCTGAAGGTTCACAGCCGCAGTCGTGCGGCTGAACAGAATTTGGCTTTGCAAGGTAGCCGTCCCTGTAGCTCACCAGCAGAAGCTGCAGCAGACAGCCAGGCTCTACTGATCTGCGTTAGCGATGATGAAGCAGTAGAAGAGGTTCTTTTTGGTTCTCAGGGAGCAGCTTCTATGCTCAGCTCCGGCGCCATTGTGGTGGATTTTTCGACGATCGCCCCAGCAACGTCGATCACTCTTGCGCAGCGACTCGCTCAGCGAGGGGTGACCTATCTGGATGCACCGGTAACCGGAGGCACTGAAGGGGCCAGAGCCGGAACTCTTACCGTGCTAGTGGGTGGCAACACACAAGCTCTGGCAAGGGTGCAGCCACTGCTGGAAGTGATCGGTGAGAGCATTCATCACTTCGGTTCGGTGGGACGGGGCCAGCAGGTGAAGGCGCTCAACCAAGTGCTAGTGGCCGGTAGCTATGCCGCCTTAGCAGAAGCAATTGCGCTAGGGCAGCAGCTGGGTCTACCGATGCAGGAGGTGATCACAGCCTTACAAGATGGTGCTGCAGGTTCATGGGCTCTCAAGCACCGATCAACAGCGATGCTCGAAGATCACTATCCGCTCGGCTTCAAGCTGGCTTTACATCACAAGGATCTCGGCATTGCCCTGGAAACGGCAGAACGCGTGGGACTACAACTGCCCATCACAAGCGAAGTGCAATCGATGGAGGCAAGCCTGATTGAACTCGGCCATAGCGATGAAGATGTATCAGTGCTGAGGCGGTGGTTTGATCACCAATAGGCAGAATCTCAGCAACCCTGATCTAGCCTTCGGCAGGATGAATCAGTTGTTAATACTGCTTCAATTGAAGGCTGATCTTTATTTCAAATGAAAGCCAACAGATTAAGCCTGAATGTTCATTTGTGATCTACTACTTCACGAACTCCAACTGATACGTGTAGAAGGGATTAGCGATGGCATTAGTAATATTTGATTGATCAGCTATGCTACACAAATCAATTCAATGCAACGACTAAAGGCATACAAGATGCACCTGAAAACTCACTGATCACCATGGTCAAAAATGACAGCCTGCATCACCAATCAAGTTATCCAGTGCCTTGAGCTTGATGTCGAATCCGTTGTTGTATAGCTTCCGTCGCTGCCCTTATGCAATGAGAGCTCGATGGGCTCTTTTGGTTTCTGGCCTTTTGGTGACCTTGCGAGAAGTGGCCCTGAAAAATAAGCCGCCAGAGCTGCTGCAGGCTTCTCAAAAAGGAACCGTGCCAGTGCTGTTGACTGCAGATGGGACAGTGATTGATGAAAGCATTGATATCATGCACTGGGCTCTTCAGCAAGCTGATCCCTTCGATGGGCTACGCAGCGGAAAAGTCGGAGAACAAAAAATAATTCAGCAGCTTATCGAACAGAATGATGGCCCTTTCAAATATCATTTAGACCGTTTTAAATATGCTTGCAGGTTTAAAGGAGAAGATGCCGAAGAGCATCGCAAAATAGCTAGAGACATTCTTGTGGAGTGGAATGTGCGACTGGTACAACAAGAATCAAGGGATCGCAATGGTTGGCTGGTCGGAAAATCTCAAAGCCTTGCAGACTGGGCGTTATGGCCTTTTGTGCGTCAATACCGCCTCGCTGATCCATCAAGCTTTGATTGCGATCAAGATCTTCAAGCCATTAAAAGATGGTTGAAAGCCTTTCTGCAACATCCACTTTTTGCAAGATTGATGACACCAGTCAAACCTTGGTTGCCAGAACATCAACCGCGGACTTTCCCAGCTGATTCAAGTTTAGTTAAAATAGATCAACCATTGTTTCATCTGGCTTTGATTGAAGACTGGCAAGACGCATGCAATCAAGGGGTTTATCAATTCTCTACTCGCGGATTAAAACTCAAAGAGATTGGATTCATCCATTTGAGCTATCAGCATCAACTTGAGTCTACTTATCATCAATTTTATCGTGATCGAGGCCAGGTGCTTAGCTTGAAATTAAACCCAGAGCAACTGACAATGCCGCTTCGAGCCGAACCCTCATCAGCCGGGGAGCTTTTCCCTCATCTTTTTGGAGTCCTGCCTTTGAGCGCTGTAGAACTTGTGGAAACTTATCCATGAATGAACGCGTTGATACCGATCAAGATCGTCTTCACTTTGCCGCAACAGACAGGAACCGTGATGCAATTGCTGATGTTCTGAGCAAAGTGCTGCCTAGCGATGGGAGAGTGTTGGAACTTGCAAGTGGCAGTGGCGAACATGCCGTTGCTTTTCAAAAATTGTTCCCAAAGCTCATTTGGCACTGCAGCGATATTGATCCAATGCATCTTCGCAGCATCAATGCTTGGATCCATTTTGAGCAGCTTGAACAGACCATGCCCCCACCCCTCAAGATCGATGTCAACGCACGCCCCTGGCAACTGCCTGATGGATTAACTGATCATCTTTCTGGGGTTATTTGCATCAATATGATTCATATCTCTCCTTGGAAGTGTTGTGAATCTTTAGTCCAAGAAGCTGCTCAATTACTGGGCAACTCTGCACCACTAATTCTCTATGGGCCATACAAGCGTAATGGTCTTCACACGAGTGAAAGTAATGCCAGATTTGATGATTATCTGCGCACGCAAGATCCAAGTTGGGGAGTGCGTGAACTCGAAGATGTAGAACGTCTTGGTGTCAGTTCAGGCCTCTTGTTGAATGAGGTGATTGAAATGCCTGCCAACAACCTCTCCTTGATCTTCACGCCTAGGCAATCATGACTTGATCACACTAATCAAGACATCCCATCTCTACCGCTGACGGCAATGAAGGAGATTTACGCCAACCAAAACTCAAGGGATCAGTTCGTCTTCATTGCTTACCACCCGCACACGCTTGGTCACTGTGATCACGCCATCAGGATGCACCAACATCGCTGCCCATGTTTGGCTGCCGGGCGTGAACGGGGCCTGCACTGATTTAAAGATGCCACCACCATGCATCGGTGCCAGCTGGATATCAGGCGTGCTTTGAAGATTCACCTGTGCAGGCGTAAGCGCAATCAAGCCACCTGCAACCATCGCATGGCCCAAGGGTTGATCAAAGATCACGTCAACGTCATAACGACTACCTGTGAGCACCGCATCAGGGATCAGCAGGCTGATCGGCAAAGGGTTGCTGGCGCTAAGCAGGATCGACTGTTCGCTGATCACTTCTTCCCCAGTGATCAGCGAGCCTTCACCTTCAGTGAGCAATGCCAAGCGTTGGCTTGCCTCAAGGGCATAGCTCAGGCTTTCCGCTTCACGACTAGCACTTACATCAATTGCAAATGTTGAGCGTCCGTCCTTTAAAGGTTCGGCTGGACGAACAGACCAACGGGCATCAGGAAATTTGGCAGAGAAAATGCGCAAACGACTCTTCAGATCAGATGCATATTCGTCTGCGAGCAAACCAGCGAGGGCGTCACCTCCAGGTGTATTGAGAGCCTGCTGTAATCGGGTGCTGAGAGGCACAGCATCTGCAGCCCTGCCAACCAAGGGCATCAAGGCTGAACACAAGGCCAGCAGACTGGTGGCCAAAGCGACTGGCTTGAGATGACGCACTGGAGGCTTGAGGGCACTGCCGATAAGTTAGGCCGCACCTTCATGCTCTGCCCACTGCCATGCCCCGGCTTCTGATTGCTGCAAGCGGCACCGGTGGCCATCTTTTCCCAGCACTGGCTGTTGCCGAAGCTTTGCCCGCCTCCTGGAGCGTGTGCTGGCTGGGAGTGCCAGATCGCCTAGAAACCCAACTGGTGCCAGAGCGCTATCAGCTGATCACTGTGCGCGCCGGTGGTCTACAAGGACGCGGCCTGCGCAAGCTGATGCAGTTGCTGCAATTGCTCGCTGCTACGGGCCGAGTGCGAAAGCTGCTGCAGAAACAAGGTATCCAGGCTGTTTTCACCACTGGGGGCTATATCGCTGCGCCAGCAATCTTGGCGGCACGCTGGTGTGGGATCCCTGTGATGTTGCACGAATCCAATGCCATCCCCGGACGAGTGACCCGCTTATTGGGTCGCTTCTGCCAGGTTGTGGCCGTTGGCCTCCCTATTGCTGCCGAGCGCCTCCCAGGCAGCAGAGCTGTGGTCACAGGAACACCGGTGCGCGCGGCATTCCTTTCGCCACAGGCCTTGCCGCGGTGGGTTCCTTGTGGGGATGGCCCATTGCTATTGGTGATTGGTGGTAGCCAAGGGGCTGTCGGACTCAACCGCATGGTGCGAGGCGCACTGCCATCGCTGCTGGAGGCCGGGTGTCGTGTGGTGCATCTCACCGGCAACAACGATCCAGAGGTAGGAGAACTCGATCACGCCAACTTGGTGGAAGAGCCTTTCAGCGATGAGATGCCTGGTTTGCTGCAACATGCCGATCTCGCCATCAGCCGTGCGGGAGCCGGCAGCCTGAGTGAATTGGCCGTCTGTGGCACCCCAACCATCTTGGTGCCCTTCCCTCAAGCAGCAGACCAGCATCAAGAGGCCAACGCAGCCTGCGCTGCTGCGCTTGGGGCTGCCGTGATCGTGCATCAACATGCAGCAGAACATCAGGCTCTTGGTAATGCTCTGCAGCATTTACTCGGCTCTCGCCTACGCGGCATCAATCCAGAAGAGGATCTATTGCTGAAGATGAGGCAAGGCATGCAACGACTGGCTGTGCGTGATGCCGATCAGCAATTAAGACATCGACTTGAAGATGTCATCCCCTAAGCCAGAGGGTGGCGTAGGAGCTCCTGACGCATGGCGTTAATGATGCGGCGATTATGGCGGCGGCTTTGATAACCGATCCGCAACCAGTTCTCGCCAAGCCCCTCAAAAGAGCGGCAATCACGCAAGAGAATGCGATGGCGAACTTCTAAGGATTCACGCAGAGGCAGCAGAGAGCTCTGAGCACGAATCAACAAGAAATTCGCAGCCGAAGGCATGGCCGTGATGCCTGGCAATGCATTGAGCTGGCGTTGCCACCAAGCGCCTTCGCTGGCGGTCCAACGTTGCACCTTGTGGCACCAACGTTGATAACGACGCGGATTGCGCAGCAAGCGTTCGCCTACAGCCGCGGCGATGCCATTGACAGGCCAAGGGTCACGCCAGCCAGCCCAACGCTGCAAGCGTTTGGGTTGAGCTAGGGCATAACCAAGCCGCAAGCCTGCAATGCCATAGAGCTTGGTGAGGCTGCGGATCACCACCAAATTGGGGTGAGTGTCTACAAGAGGTATCAACGACTGGGCTTCACCATTGGGCACCAGAGGCAAAAAGGCCTCATCGCAGATCACCAGGCGATAACGCGCAAGCAAAGGCTCTAAAGACGCCCGACTCCATAGCTGGCCTGTGGGGTTATGAGGATTGGTGATCCAAGCGACTTCTGCAGCAGCCGTTGGCGCCTGGGCTGCTGTTGAACCGGCTGCGAGAGGCTCACCTGCTGGTGAGGCTGCGGTTGAAGCCGCAACTGCTGGTGCTGTTGGAGCCACGCCAGCTGGTGAGCTGGCTATAGGCGAACCAGAAAATCCCGGAAAAGCCTGCGGCAAAGGGCCTACCCAATCCAGCGCTAACGGCGTGAGCTGGGGAACAACATGCCAACAACGCAAAGCTCTGGCGTAGTCAGCAAAACCAGGCGTATGCAGATGATTGAGGCCTAAGGCAGCAGCATCGCGGGCTGCCCAGGTAAACAACTCGGCTGCGCCATTGCCGGGCAGCACAAATGTTGGGTTGAGATCGTTGTGTATGCGAGCTAGCGCTGCACGAAGGTTGCGATAGCGGGGATCCGGATAAGGCCTTAGATCATTAGCCGAGGTATATGTTTTGCATGTAAATGGAGCCAGTGAGGCGCTGGCATCAAGGAAATCGGCCGCTCCATGCTGTTGCCTGCGGGCAGCGCTATGGATATCGCCGCCATGGCTAAAAGACATGGCGGGCATGACTCAAAGTCCATCTCAGAGCAAGGCACAAAGAAGACTTTCCTCACGCATAGGTAATACGTTATGCATAGCTTGCTTGGTTGAATTGTTGACAGCCGGGCTTGACAGCACGATGATTAGTCTAAATCTAAACTGAGTCTTATGACTGCATTGCAGAGCTACCTAGCCTCTCCAAAAATCAAAAGAGTCCTCAACCGTCGCCCAGGCGAGGAAGGCTTCTCTTTGATCGAGCTGGTTGTTGTTGTTGCCGTGCTGGCGATTCTTGCGGCAATTGCTATTCCTAATTTCACAGCCTTAACTGATGATGCACGTGTGAACACTGCAGGGCAAACGCTGGTTAATCAATACAAAGAGTGTGAATACTCTGCAGCAAGAACTGGAACCGGAGATCACACTCAGGTAGAAACTGGAGCCGACAATGTTATCGCAGGAGTTAATTTTACGGGTGATGCCACTGTCACTCTTACCAATGGCACCGCCTGCGATGGTCTTGCCACAGCTGTAATAACTGTTGGCTCTGACACATGTACCATCAATTTGCATTATGGGACTGGTATAAAGAGTTTCGCCGGTAGTGGTACTGGGGCCAGTGCGACTGCCTGGCCAAAAACATTTGCAGACTGCGTATAAGCTAAGCAATAGCAAGCCTTACATTTTTAGAAACTGATTTGCAGTTACTAAAAATGTAAGGCTTGCATATTTTTATTATGCGTAAAGGGAAGACAAGCGAATTAAATAGCCAATTCTCCATTGCTACATACAGCCTTGAAGAACAGGAACCAAGAAAAATATTCCCGCCTGCCACAAGCACGTGAGCTGCTTAGGCTTCATTTATTTCAGCTGTTATCAAGCAGAGAGCAAACAGGCTTTAGCATTTTTGAGCTGGTCACAGTTGTTGCTGTTCTTGGCATCCTTTCGGCGATTGCTGTGACCAGCATCGGTAATGCCAGCAAGTTTGCCCAGCTCGATGAAGCCAAAGCACTGTTGAATGCAGCAGCGGTGGAATGCCTGCAACGGGTACGTACTAATCCCAGCGATTACAAAACATGGCAACCTGATGCGCTTAAATCCAGAGAAATGAAGGGAAGCATTCAATTACCAGGCAATTACCAATATAAAGACTCTAAGAACACCTGCGCGGAGGTTTCTATTCATGATCCTTCTGATGAAAGTTCATTATTGATGGATCTTAAATTCAGCGTGATTGGCGGCAAGATTATTAAAGAAGCAGTGAATAAAAATAACGAAACCGAAAGTGCTTGCATCAGTTGGGGCAATTGTGGTGGCAGTGAATCCGCCGAATACTTGAAAGCATGCAACAAGACCAAGGACACATGCGATGGAAGCCTCAGTACAGTAATCAGCTCGGGATCTAATGGAGACAAGGGGTATAAATGGGTCGGTCAGTGCACATGGCCCAAGGCAAGTCCGCTGCCAAGTTGTACTGATGATTGCTGGCGTTTTGAAGGTTCTTGTTTTAGCGAAGAAGCAGATTACATTGCCGCTGATGCAGCCAACAAAACACAGCAATGCAATGACTACGAGGCATCCTTAAGATCCTCAGATTTTGATGGCGAAGATCTTTATGGGACCAACAATGAATGTGAAAAGAATTATTGGTGGTGTGCTGGTGAAAAGATGAACAGCAAAACGAAATACGATGAATGTTCATGCACCAATCAGAAATCAACTTGGCTTGCTGCAGGCGGTGATGGGGCATTGCCAGCTTCATCTAGTAGCTGTGCAGCAGCATATAAATGCAGCGGCAGAGAAGTAGATTACGCCGAATACACTGCTACTTGTGGGAATGCATGCAATAATGAAAAACTTGCATGGCTGGCTCAAGGTGGCAATGGGAAAATGCCAACACCAAATAGTTGCACTTCAGACAAGTATAAATGCAATGGCTCTGAAGTAAGTTTTACCCAATACGAAGCAACTTGCGGGGGAGTTTCTTGCTGTACAGTTGAAGATATTGCAAAATCGTCTAATACAAACTGTACCTTTTTCCATACTAGCGGGATGCTTAAAAATAACCCCCCCTTGATACCTGCCTGCTGCGGAGCGAAAGAATACAACACTTCAAGCTGTCCAGTTCCATGAGTCTACTTAATATAAAAATAACACAATGAACCAAACCCAAGAAGTTCGCAAATTAATAGATAAGCACTTCTCACTAGCTTGGTGTCGAGAAAATATTGTCATTCCGCTAGGGGTAGAAACCGCTGCTTTCCCTAACAAGAAAAGGCTAACTGTTGCTGTCGGTAATTTCAGTTATCTCGCCACTATTGGTGAGTTCATTAAGAAACGGGCTGCAGATTCCAATCTTGAATGTGTATTCATTGAAAAACCTGCTGATCAAATCCAAGCCTTACTTGATGAAGCCGCTACCGAACGACTCATTACTGGCGAAGGACTTGAAACTTATGATTATTCTGATGATGCCATCCTTGAAGCCTTAAGAGCAGCAGAAGAAGATACAAATCCAGATGGCTTTGACTTCGATTTTGATGACAGCGAAGAAGCCGAGATTGCTGATGAAGCTTTAGATTTATCCGCTGAGATGCTAGGCAGCAAAATTCAACAAGCAGCTGCCAATATCTTGATCCACTCAACGCGCAGCAATGTCTCTGATATTCATGTGGAGCCAAGGCTTGAGGAATACAAGATTCGAGTCAGGCGCGATGGCGTGATGCAAGATTTTGTGCGTATGCCCCGCTCAGCAGGAGTGAAGCTGACTGCATGTCTAAAAAATATGGCCCAGATGGATATTGCCGAACGGCGTGCTTCTCAAGATGGAAAGATCTTCAGACGCTTTGAAGGCCAAAGACTAGAATTTCGCTGCTCAACAGCACCAGGAAAACATGGAGAAAAGATGGTGCTTAGAATCCTCAATAGTGATGAAGGCATGCTTAGTCTTGACGTACTCATTACAAACGAGGAAATAAAAAAGAACTTCCGGCGCATCATTGAAGAAGCCAATGGGATTGTGATTGTGTCTGGGCCAACAGGCTCTGGTAAATCGACAACTCTCGCCTCAGCTCTGCGTGAAAAAGACACTGGCGAATTGAATATTGTGACTGCTGAAGATCCAATTGAATATGACCTTGGCGGCAACATTCAACAGTTTCCTGTGATGCGAGCCAAAGGCCAAACATTTGCCAACCTATTACGCACGTTCCTACGCCAAGACCCCGATGTGATTTTAATTGGCGAGACTAGAGACCCAGAAACTGCTGAATCCTCCATGGATGCAGCCGAAACAGGCCATTTAGTTTTTACAACCCTTCATGCGAATAGCGCCTCTACTTCACTGACCCGCCTACTCGACATGGAAGTACCGAGTTACAAGTTAACAGCTTCACTTCGTGGCGTGTTGGCGCAACGTTTGCTTCGCAAGGTTTGTCCAGAATGCAGCATCAAGCGGCCGATTGATGATCTTGAAAGCCGCTTTACAGGTTTACGGCGTGGTACAGAAGTGAGAGTTGCTACGGCTCTGAAAGCAGAAGAAAAAGAACAACGCAAGCGGGAAGGCACACTCTGCACACGCTGCAGTGGTACTGGCTACAAAGGACGCATCGGCACCTATGAGCTGATGAGGGTCAATAGGAGAATCAGTGATGCAATCAAACAGAAGAAATCAACGCGGGAAATAGAGGATATTGCAGTTGAGGATGGAATGTTGACCCTCAAAGGCTATGCTGTAGATCTAATCAAAAACCAATTAACAACCGTTTCCGAATTGCAAAAGATTTGCAATACTGATTACTAGAACCTCAAACACATCTGCTTTGCACACCAATGTCTATCGCACGCCAGATTATCGGATTTGCCATCAAAGCTGGCTCCTCAGATATCCACCTAGAAGAAGGCTCACCGATTGCGATCCGCGTGCATTCAGATATCAAGATTCTAGAAAATGAGCTTAAGCCTGCAGATATGGATAAATTAATGCTTGAAATTTTAGGTAAGGAGAAAGTAGAGGAGTTCAATAAAACGGGTGATCTCGATACATCGATTGGGCTTGAAGGCTTATCAAGAATCAGGATTAATGCCTATGTCGCTAGCGAAAAACGTTGTTTAACATTGCGAATCCTGCCGGAAAACCTGCCAAAATGGCAGGATTTAGGCCTTCCCCAACCTTTTGTTGACCTTAGTGAGAAACATCGTGGCCTTGTGCTTTGTACAGGCCCAACTGGGTCGGGTAAGTCAACAACCTTGGCAGCATTTGTGAACTGTATTCTTGAAACACAAAAACGGCATATCCTCACGATTGAAGATCCGATTGAATTTGAATTTCATCATTCCGCCAACTCCATCATTCATCAACGGGAGGTAAAGCGCGATACAACATCATTCGCCACAGCGCTGCGTGCCGCATTACGGGAAGATCCAGATGTGATCTACATCGGCGAGATGCGCGATCTTGAAACGATTCAACTCGCGATTACAGCAGCAGAAACGGGGCATCTTGTTTTAGGCACACTGCATACCTCATCCGCCGCCAAGACAGTGGAACGCATTGTTGATGTTTTCCCCGGCGATCAACAAGAACAAGCCCGTTTGCAAGTTTCCACTTCACTGCTCGGAATCATGTCTCAGACGCTTTGCAAAAACACTGCGGGCAAACGCTCCTTGGCTTACGAATTACTCATTAACACCCCTGCTATTGGTAATCTGATTCGTGAGCGTAAGGTTAGCCAGATCTACTCACAAATCCAAACAGGTAGTAAAGATGGCATGAATACATTGGAGCAATGCCTTTCTGATCTAGTCATCAAAGGCAAGATCAGCAAAGAAGAAGCGATTGGCAAAGCATCGATTCCCAAGGCAATCCTTACAGAAGCGAGTTAGCCATGGCTGAATACGGCGAAGCCAGCCAGCCTCAGCAATCAGCGCAAAATCTCAGCGGCGCAAATCAGCGCTCCATGGCTGTAGCATCAATGCCACAAATATCTCCGAAAAGACTAAAAATACCCCAGAAAGATTTGTTGGTTTTTTTCAGGCAACTTGCAGTTGTCTTGCAAAGTGGTGTCTCGCTCGCACAAGGTTTAGTGCTGATCGGGGAAAACATGACTAATAAAAAATTTCGCGCGTGCATTTATGCGATTGCTGCCAGGCTCAATGCTGGCGAAGACTTATCCTTTTGCCTCAAGCAATATCCGAAAGTTTTTGCGCCGATCACTGTTGGTTTGATTGAGGCCGGCGAAGTTGGTGGCATCCTTGATCAAGTATTAGAACGGATTGCCCTGCTCTTAGAAGAGCAAGCCAAGCTGAAAGGCCAAATTATTGGTGCCCTAATCTATCCAGGTATTGTTCTATTGCTCGCTGTAACGGTGAGCCTGGGGCTGTTAATCGGTATTGTGCCTAAATTTGAAACGATGTTCAGTAATATGGGATCGGAGCTGCCTGCGCTCACGAAGTTTATGCTCACGTTGTCGGATTTTGTGACTACAGCTGGTTTCGCAATTGGGGCGCCAGTGACAATTTTTGTATGCATATTTCTGTTTCGAGGCTTTTATGCCAGCAAAGAAGGGCGAATAGCTGTTGATACTGGTATTTTTGCGGTTCCTCTTTTTGGCGATCTCATTCTGCGCTCAGAGATGGCCGCCCTCTGCGACACCCTCTCTACTCTGGTGACCTCAGGGATTCCATTAGTCGACAGCTTGCAGCGATGCATGAGCGCCAGTTCCAATCAGTTGATTAAAAATACAATTCAGCTTGGAATTCGACTTGTTCGTGAAGGCCAAGAACTGAACTATGCATTCAATCAATCCAAGATCATGCCTCGGCTTGTGGTCTCGATGATCAAGATCGGCGAAGAAACTGGTGAACTCAGCTTCATGCTTGAAAAGCTCTCTGATTTTTATAAGCGCGAAGTGGAGTCCACAGTTTCTGCACTTACCAAAGCCATGGAACCTGCGATTATTTTTGTCGTTGCTGGTATCGTCGGCACGATCGTTATCGCACTCTACCTACCGATGTTTTCGATGATCAAAGCAATGAAAGGAGGATAGAGAAGCAACAAAAAGTATCTCATCAATGATATTTTCACCAAGCTCTAGTTTCATAGTGCCCTGTGCAAAACGCTAAAGATAAACCCTACAATCCCACTTGCTTGATTAAAGAGTTGCTGAATGGGGCCAAGAGTTAATGATCATCGCCTGAAAATTTCAACTCGCCAAGTGGAAACTCGTCTTGTTCGGCCATAGTCTCTTCTGAATCATTTGCTTCAGTGGCTTTTTCTGAATGCTGGTCTTGACCTGGCTCAACTTCAATATCTCCTAATTCACCAATCACGAGCTTCTCTTCTTCTAAAGGATCCTGATCATGAGCCGGCTTGTCCGCCAGCAAAGCGTTTTGATGAATACTTGGCCATTCTTCCTCTTGCTGCTGCTGATTAATTGCTTCTTTTCCTTCCTGACCATCGGCCTCTTCAAGAACAAGCTTCTGCTCGCTTGGTTCTTCGCCGAACTCTGCAGTCACATCAGCATTTATAACTTTCTTTGTTTCTACAGCCTGCTCCTGCTCAGTTGTTTTTTCGCCTAACTCAGCAATCACGAGCTTCTCTTCCTCTAGAGGATCCTCATCTGTAGCCGGCTGCTCAGCCAGCAAAGCGTTTTGATGAATACTTGGCCATTCTTCCTCTTCCTCTTGCTGTTGCTGATCAATTGCTGGTTCTTCTTCTTGCACATCTGCCTCTTCAAGAACACGCTTGCCCTCCTCTTGTCCTTCTACTAACTCAGCAACGACAACTTCCTGGGCTTCGACAGTCTGTTCTTGTTCTGCTGCTCTATCGCCTAACTCAGTAATCACGAGCATCTCTTCTTCTACAGCATCCTCATCTTTAGCCGGCTGCTCAGCCACCAAAGCGTCTCCATAAATACTAGGCCATTTCTCTTCCTCTTTTTCCTGCTTATCAATTATTTCTTCTGCTTCTTGCTCAGAAACGTTATTAGCATCTTTCTGATCATCTTGTTCAAAAACAAGCTTCTCATCGCCTTGTTCTTCTACTAACTCTGTAACGATACCAGCATCAATCAACTGTTCTGCTGCTTGCTTTTGGAGGAACTCTGTTGTGAGGGATGCTTTTACAATCCCTTCTGCTTCAACATCAACGATGTTTTCATGGGAACCAGCCCTCGCATTTTCTTTTTCATTTTCAATTGGTGGAATCTCTGTTGCCGTTATTAAAGCTTTTCCTGAATCTGATTCTTCTTCTACAGGCTCCTGTTGTTCATAATCATTAAATGAAAAATACTCTGTATCATCATTTGGCAGGATGGTAAGACCACAACCCAACAGCCTGCCAAGACTTTGATGTAGCAATGGTTGTGAAAATAAAACGTTTCCCACACCTTCAGCACCCAGAGGGCGAATCACCTCTACAGGAAGACCTAACGCTGAGCTGAGCAATTCATCAATCTTAGGATGGGCACTATTAACACCAGTAAGATAAATAGATTTACAAATTGATTCTGGGGCTTTTTCAGAGAACTCCTTCATGAAGCGACGCAGTTCGCCAATCAATACTCTAAGATCTAGTTCAGAAATAGGCAGGTATTTTTCATCGGCTAATGTGATCGCCTCTGCTGAGCCATGCTCAGCCAGTGATGCGTCGACTGCAATCTGATTATTAGCAATCTCAGGTTCTGGGAACTCACGAATAGCAGCTAATCTCAACAGAGAAACTGGGCCCGAGGCTGCAATAACAGTGAGATGAGTACATTCTGGCAGCAATTCTAACATAAAGTAAATTTCATTTTGCTTCAGCAAATCAAGACCGCCTGCTATTAAACGTAGCTGAGCCATGGAACCAGTTTCAACCGCCTTTAACTCCAGTTCAGCAGCCTCAAGAGTATCCAATAATTGGTCAATTAATTTTTGCGGAACACTTGTCAACAGATAAGCCTTTGTATTGGCTTCATGCCTGCTAAGCAAAGCTAAATCAATCGGCAGGATATCGAAATCTGTTTGCTGCAAAGGGATAGGAATCTGCAGCCCCGAGGTCGGATCTTTCACATAATCCCATGCTTGTAGCTGAGAAAGCTCTGCTGGAACATCAATCCATGTCGTGAATACAGCCTCAGGAGGCAGCACGACCACCGTTCGATGAGCATAAATGTTTTCTTCTTTACAGATTGACTGGATCAAAGTAGCCATCTTGTCCGGTTCGCTCGGAACGCCTCTTTCGATTGCCTTGGCAGGCAAAGATACTCGTTTCAGATGTTTGAATTCAACATCAAGTCCCGTATATTTAGCTTCAGCAAAAGTTAACGATGTGCTGCCAAATTCAAGCAAGAGCACGCGCTTGGAAACTGATCTTCGAAATGATGAAAGGCGGTCGGCCAGTCCACTCATATTGATCGTAAGACCAAAAAATGATTGCCCAACTGGAGGAGTGGCTGTCATGGCAAGTGCAATTACGTTGTAGGAACACAAAAGGGTTTTGGTCGGCAAAATATCCTTCTAACAATTGGCAACATCGCCACTGTTTTGTACTGATCCAACGGCTTGGCTACCAAAACATAAACCTTTTGATTATGAGCACCTGTTTCACGAGAATCAAACAGGCAAAACTCATAGCGGGAGGCAAGCTGAAATTCCGATTCATTTGCTGCAAGATTATCCAGCGAAACAATTCCGGCCAAGGCAGGGGCAACCTTCTGAAGAGGATTGCTAGAGCAATTCCCTATGCCAAGAGGGAATAATGCCGTGTTAGCTCCTGGCTGCTCCAAAACGCTCACCATTCTATCCATAGCGGCAGAAAGCCTTTCAGCTAGCAGGATCGGCACTGGTGCCTCTTCTTTCTCACTGCGAGCCAAACTGCTATCTGGAATAAAGTAAAGATTGAGCTGCTCTGAAACAGCCAAAAATACGGCTCCAAAGATCACGAAAACAGCCAGGGCAAAAACCACTTGCAGAAGAGACATGCCCTGATCTTCACAGTTATATTTCTCAGCATCACCATTACTCTTATAGTAATATAAGTGTGTCATAAGCTTGTATTGGCGAGAAAATCCTTGAAAGCATTTTTCTGAGAATCACTCAAACCCGCAGCATCCAGGACATTTAGCTCGTAAGTAGACATCCCAGCATCAAGAGAGTCCTTACGCGCAAAGGACGCCTCTGTGAATTCAACCGCCAAGGTCAAGGCGGATGTAGCAATCGTAGCGATAATCAAACCCAATACAGCATCAATCATAATTTATACCTATACCTCAAAATCACACTTGCTATCTTTATCTACTTGGTGATTGGAAGGAAGCGCACATGACCATAACCCCTTAGCTGAATCGAAAATGATCCGATGGCCAGAAGAGGCATACGAGCATCCGCCTGCAAAATCAGCAACACTGCCGGAAAAAACATATGCGAGCTTATCAAGATTAAGAGATTCCTTGACATCATCAGCGCTAGCAGCATTGCAAACATCCAAGCCAGGATTCTCCGCAATCGTCTGCGTAATCACTTGATCCTTCAGCTGAAGGCCATTGTAATAGAGGCTTGAACTCGCTATAGAAGCTGGCTGCCAAGTATTTTGAAATTGCACATAACTCGTTGCCATCTCAAATATCGCCATAATTCCTGTTAACATCGCGATGCCCAAACCAGCATAGAGATAGGCCATACATCCTTACATCTGCAATCGATTGTCAATCTAGGCCAACGATCATCAGATGTCAGGAAAAAGTTTTGAATACGAAAGCAAAGCAACGTTATAAATTTTGCACCTGGCTGCTACGTCCATAAGCCGAAAGCTTGAGCTTCAGCGTTGTCTGGGTAACATCCTCGCCATCCGTAGAATTACCGCTACTTCTTTGATTCTCTGCTCCCAGCCTCAGCTCAAGATCACTTGCAATCACAATCACCTGCAGCTGCTCCATCTGTTGTAAAAAAGCGATAATCCTTCTGAAAGGACCCTGCACTGTTAAGAGCGCCGAGCGTTTTTCTAGTTTTTGAACCAGTAGTGGATCTTCTGGAGGTAGAGGTGGTGCCGTGGCACCATCATCAGCTGGTGGCGATGCAGGCTTGGGTGCAGGGCGCTCAATTGCCTGTGGTTCTACCTTCACGATGGAAACACCTTGCTCTACTGCGCATTGATTGAGCTGAGCTAAAAACGTATGCAACTGAGTTGTTCCTGCCACCAGATTCAGCAAACGCTCTTGCTGCGCCATGCTTTTGGCCTTCTTCTTAGACAATGCGGCTAACTGTTGTCTCAAGATCGGTAATTCAGATTTCTTCCTCTCCATTCCCTGGAGCACGTCCAGCTTCTCTTGAACTTGTACCAATAATGGAATAAGGCCAAACAACAAGAGCGCAACGCCAACCATTGCACCGGCAATAATTGGTATAAGCAATACTGCCCGCTCAGGTGTGATTAAACGTGGTTTTGATCTCTCGACGATCTGGAAATTTGTCATCGCAGCAGACCTTCATTGCGCAACAGCTCAAGACGGTCAGCCAAGCCTCTAGAACCCAGAGCTTGCAGCCGGCCTGGCGTCTGCTTTTGAGCAGAATCCGGAAGAAAAACGGCATTCATGTCAAATCTCAGCTCTTTAACAGGGATCGACATCGAAGCCCCAGGTTTAACTGACACCTGCTTTCTGCTCATTTCCACAGCCTTGATCAAACTGATGCCTTCCGGTTGAAAAAATGACGAACCAGATAACGTCAACTGAAAGGCATTGACGACATAAAGCCCTCTGGGCTGATTCGCCACTCCAGATAACTCAAGTCTGTTAGGTAACGCTTTAATCTTTGTGAGCTGAACGGTTTGTGGGGTCAGCCTACTGATTTCAGTAAGTAGTGCAGAACCAGAATTCAAACCAGCAATACCTTCAGCGATGCTCTTGTTGCCATTCTGGAGAGATTTCAACTCCTGAGTGCCCTGAATCAGCAACGATTCATTGTTCTCATACTCTGAGACGGCAGAGGCAAGTTGCTGCTGGCGCTCTTCTAGATTGCTGCCATAAAACCATGCTCCCAAACAAGCCAGCAGGACGGCAAACACCAAGCCACCACCAACCAAGCCACCGCGCCATAACAGAGAACGTTCAGCAACAAACTTGGGAGCGACTAGGCCAAGTTGCTCCCGTCGCCGACGCAGCAGATCCAGTTTGAGCCAGGAGCCTTTTGCCAAAATCAACTGCCTTGTAATCCTATTAAAACCTCTTGGAGCCTTGATCGCCAATGCTGCTTATAAGTGGTACAAATAGGATGCAAACTGATATTCATGGATACCACGTCTTATCTCTTGACTTTCGCAATCAATGCATAATCCCTAGCACTAAACACTGTCAAGTAATCCCATCAAGCCATGATGCGCATCAGACCACCAAGTATGAAATCACTAGTTAAGGCTGGCTTGGTGATCTGCAGCGTTGGTGTAGGGATTGGTGGAACACTCGCCTACCAAAGCTGGCAAAGGACTACATCTACCAAAACTGAGGTGATCCCAAGAGAACCGCTCCATTTAAAAACAGCCTTACTCATTCAAGGAGATCCCAGCCTAGGCAGCCCAAAGGCACCGATCACCATCGTGGAATTCAGTGATTTTGAATGCCCCTATTGCCAGCGCTTCCACGACGACATCTTGCCAAAAATCCAAAGTGAATACATCAACAAAGGCCTCGTTCGCTTCGTGCACAAAGATCTACCCCTGCCCTACCACAACAATGCTAAACAAGCAGCCCATGTAGCCCGTTGCTCGATGGAACAAGACGATTATTGGCTTGCCTATAAGGCCTTATTCAAACGTCAGAACTGCCTGGATTGCCAAGGCGCACTAAGCATTACCACGAGCGCTGGCCTCAATGAAACAAAGCTCAAGAGATGCCTGAAATCAAAAGAAGTCGCTTCGATTGTGAATTCCAACCGTTCAGAAGCTCAGCTCAATGGCATCCGCGCAACACCAACGTTTGTGATTGGTCCATCCCAGGGAGACAAGCATCATGGCGATATCATCGAAGGGGCACTGCCATGGCCTCAGTTTCAGCAACTGATTGAGAAGGCACTTGCTAACACCAGGAACAATAGATAATTTTTGGCCGAGTAAGACTAAAAAGCTAGACCCTAAATCTTGATGCAAACATCCAACCATCCAGGCTCAATAAATCAGACTGAAGGGCAATTAGCCATGCAATCTGCAATCGCTAATGATCGCAACTGGTTTGATCAACACCCTAAGGAAATTGTCAGATTCAGGCCTGCACGAAATCAAGAGTTCCAACAATTCGAAGAACTTGAAGAACTGCCACCCACATTTATTCCTTCCGGCTTTAGTCAAACTTTGCCCAAAAGCTGGGTTGCAGTTGTGGAGATCATGCGCATGACAGATGCTGCGCATGGTCCATTTGTAGGAAGCCTTCGCCTCCGCATTTGCACTGTTCCGATACGATCAAAGGCCAACCAAGCCCTCGCAACAAAAGAATTGATCGAACGCATCAGCGGGGAGCTTTGGGATTTGGGTTGCAACGACTTAAACGATCGACGAGTGCCCTATAAAGCTGCATAAGCCTATGAGATTATTAATCTTGCAACAATCGAAGCACAGTATTCATTAAGTGCTATGCAATAACAAGCATCAGTGAAAAACGGAACTCGCTCAAGCAACATTGAAGCCAATAAAGCCATCGATCACTGCCACCACTCTTCAGTCGACACGATGAATAAGAACTGGTACAACTCGATAGCAGACCAACGATTTTCGTCCTCGACGATGCGCCGTCACCTACTTGCTTTTATGGTGATCTTGGCCAGTAGTGCTGGAACGCTTGGTATCGTCCGACGCAGCGAAGCAGATACCAACTTTGAGGATCTTGTGCAACTCCACGAAACCAGAACCTGCATAGATTGCAGACTTCAAGACGCCGATCTCATGCATGCTGATCTGCGCGATGTCAACCTCAAAAAGGCTCAGTTGCAGCGTGCAGATCTCGGGCGAGCCCAACTTGATGGGGCCAATCTCAGTGGTGCTGATCTGAGCTTTGCCACCCTTCGCCACGCTTCATTACGCGGCGCCAATCTCAGAGGCGCCACACTCACTGGAACAGACTTGATCGGCGCTGATCTGAGAAATGCACAACTTGATGAAAACGCCTTGTCCACAAGTCACTGGAAAGATGCCAAAGGTGTGCAAGCGGTTGCCAGCGACTATGAATCGCTGCACAACGCTGGCGTTGAAGAAACTCTCCAAGGTCGCTATCCAGAAGCCGAGGAGTACTTCAACAAAGCATTGAGGCATCGCCCTAAAGCTGCAATTACATGGGTTGCTCGCGGAATTACTCGAGCTCAACAAGCGAAACGAGAACTGGCCTCTAGAGATTTTTCCTACGCGGCTGAGCTTTACGAACAACAAGCACAACCGGAGATAGCTCAGCAACTCCGCGATGGAGCAGAACAAGTCAAACAAGATCCAGCCCAACGAGGCGGCAATGGTATTGGTAGTTCTTTACTAAGTGGTGCTACCGGCTTAGTTACACAGCTCATCCCCTTAGCCGCAAAATTTCTTGCCCCCCTGGCCTTTTAGCCAAAGCAATCAGAAGACTATGGAAACTAAATTTCTCTAGCGGGAATAAACCATATCGCGCGTTGTCTGAGTAGAAGGTTGATAGCCATAGCCGTAAGAACCTCCAAGCTCATCATTAATAATACGAGGCGTGACCATAATCACCAGCTCATTTTTCTTTTTGGTTCCAGAGGTAGACCTAAAGAACTGACCAATGACTGGCATATCTCCTAAAATTGGCCATTTTGTGACCACCTGTCGATCTGTGTCACTAATTACACCAGTAAGAATCAATGTTTGGCCATCACGAACGCGCACTGTTCCCGTTTCCAAGATCCTTTCATTCACAGTTGTGATAGTTCCACATTGACCCTGTTGGGTTGAACCGACAGCAGCGGAAAGATTCGGTTCAAGAGTAAACGTCACAAATCCATTGTCATCAATCTTGCTGACCATGGCACCCAATGATAAACCAGCTGTTTCAAATGTTGGCTCACAAAAGATATTTCCATTATCGTCTGAAGTGACACTAAATGCGGTCACGACTTTATCGCCAAGACGTACAAAAGCTTCATTAGCTCTAGATCTGCCAATCTCTCCAACAATCGCTTGAGCACTCTCGGAAAGTATCAATGTTGGTGACGCCATAACCTTTGTATTTGACGATACAATTTGTGCTTTTAGGAAATCATAAAAAGCTTCTTTGGGATAATTCAACGAGGGATTACGTCTTCGGGTTGTTGTTCCTTCAGATGTGTTAGTTGTTGTCGTTGATGATGTGTTTGGACCTGTAGTATCAGGACCTGTGGAGCCTGATGTTGTATTCGGCCCTGTCGTGTCTGGACCTGCAGTGCCGCTTGTTGAGGATACTGTCGGAGTGGTGAATAGGGTTGGACCTCTCCCATCATTGGTAATCATGTTTCCAGCCGCATCAAACTGTAACCCCGTTGCTTTTTGAGGGGTTACATTCCCATTGGCGTCAGTCGTCGTCACTATTCGACCTGTCGAAAAGCCTGTCGGAGTCATTTGATAAACAAATCCATAGTCAATGCCCTGTGTCGAGTTATTTGTTGTTGTCTGACTCGATGATTGTGTGCTTGTCTGTGCACTTGTCTGAGTTGTTGATTGAGTTGTCGATTGAGTTACCGTCTCAGAGCCGGACACTGTTTCAGTTTCGAGAGGAGCAGAAGTAAAAGAGGCTTCATTGGCAGGCAAATTACGGCCAAACGCTGCCAACAGCTTGCCGTTATCATTAACAATTAGATTGTTTCCAAAGCGCAACGAAAAGCTATTGTCCATGCCGGCTACGTTGTTTAAATTTACATCTAGTATCTTCACAGACAACGCCACCTGGCGTGATCGCAAATCAATCTGCTTAAGATAACTCTCTGCCACTGCGACCAAAGTCGATTCGCCTACCAATGTGATTGTTTGCAGGCGAGAATCCGTCGTTCCAGTCAGTCCCCTCAGGGGGCCTAAAGCGGCTCCATAAGTCTCAATATTTGTAATATTGTTGCTTTCTCTAGAGGTCGCATTACTAATATCAGTACTTCCGAATGATTCCGACTCGCCAGAGGTAATGCTGATCACATTCACCTTGCTAATTGATGCTCCCAAGCTGGCTAAGTAATCAGCGGCAGAAGCCGCACTGGCTTGATTCAATCTATAGACCTTTGAAACTTGGGGGCCAAATGTTTTGGCTGCAACAGCATTGCCGATCAGCAAGGTGTTGCCTTCAATCTTTCCTTGCAAGCCAGAAGCCAACAGCACGCCATTGAGAGCACGTGCATAACTCTCATTTAGAAATGACATCGACACTGGACGACTACCCAAGCCAGCGTTGTTCTCAGCAGAAACCCCAACGGAATTCCCCGCAGCAGAGGAATCCGCCTCATCGACAAAGATATATCCATACCCCCCCAATCTGGCCAGAGACATCAAAGCTTCTTTGGCAGGTGCATTTTTCAGCGTCAGTGTTACTGGTGGACCACTCACCTGCAGAAAACTACGATTACTAAGAACCATCGTGCCTACGGCCATATCTCCTAGTGGAGGCGCTACAGCACGTTGTCGCAACGGCGGTACATAAGACGCCTCAGGGACCCGCCCTGGTGTGCGTAGATCCAATCGTCCAGTTTGCTCAGCCTGAGCAGTCAACCCAGGAAAGCTAAGGATCAAATTGCGGCCGTCGGCACTAACCAATGGTTCCAGGAACGGCCTGCCGGCCACCACTTCAACATTTAATTGATAGCTCTCGCCTGATCCTGCAAGGCTCACAGATTGCAGCCCCAGTTGCGGCATCGACACTTGCTGTGGACCTCGTCGCAGACCAGGTTTGCCCTGGGTAGTCAATCGACCTTCCCAGTTCTGACCACTCTGTCGCTGCTGCACAACGGGCTGCGGGCCCACTCCTTCAATGATGACTTCAACGCTGTCCTGCGAGCGTCGCAACTTCAGTTCCATCGTCCCCTTCTTCTGTGCCTTCACCGCAGCCGGCAGCATCAAGCTCCCGCTGATAGACGCGCCATATAAACCAAGAGCTGCAAGCAAAGGAACCAGTCGCTGGGAACGAGACATAAGGCGACCCAGGGTCGATCTGGCACACAATCTTCACGGATGGTATCGATCGATTTCCTTGCCAGCCAGGGGCGCTTCAAGCTTCAGGAGGGAATTCTTCCTCAGAATCAAGAATCCTCCTCTCCCCTTGCTTGGCAGGAACGGATGCCTTGTCATAGAAGGTTAGTTTCAGCTTGAGCTGCGTGATTGCTGGTCCTGTTAAGACGTCCTCTTCTGGCCCCTGCTTAGGGTCGAGTGCTGTTAGCTCAAGTTCACTGGGTTGGACCACGAGCTGTAAAGCTTCTATTCCTCTAAGAAAGCCCTGCATGGAGATAAAAGGTCCACGGGCCTGCAGGAGCACGGCCGTCTTCTCGTAAACACGTCCTGCCAGTGGACTTTCAGGGCTTATCTCCTCGCTATCTGGGTTCGACTTCGTTCCAGGAGGCTCTTGACTAGCCGCCGCCGATGGTGACGGGGCGGGTAAAACAGGTTGATAGAGCTCCAGCAGCACCCCAGCCGCCATGGCTTCGCGGCTCAACTGAGCCAAAAAAGTCTGAATTTTGTTCTTACCTGCTACCAGATTGAGCAACACATCTTGCTGCTGCTGAACCTTTGCTAGCTGTTCAGTGGCTGTCTTCAATTTGCCCGGCAGCAAGGGTAATGAGGCCTCTTGGTTGAGCAGTTGTTCCAGACGTTGCTTCTGGGCTTCCACGCGAACCAACCGAGGCGATACAACCGTGAAAGCCAACGAGCAAGCCACCATGCCGCCTACCACGAGCGGCACTCCCACCAAGACACGCTCACGTGTGAGCTTGCGCCGCCAGCTCGGCTGCTCTTGGCTGAGATTGGTCATGGTGCTACGCCCTGCTCCTCAAGCAGCTGATAGCGCTCTACCAAACCGCTTGCACCCAATTCACTCAACTCCTGCAGAGAAGGCTTCGCCTTGGGATCCAAAGTCACATCGACGCTGAATTGCACGAATTCCCCATCCTCATCAGCCCCCTCCCTCACCACTTTCAAAACCTTCACCCCATCAGGTTTCACCATCGGCAGTGCTGCAAGTTGCAGAACCAATGCATTGATGCGTTCAAAGGGCCCCGGAGAACCACCGCCCAAGGATTGACCGACAATTTTGATCTGCTGAGTTCTTACCGCAACCTCCTTTAGCTGTATGCCTTGAGGCGTCAGCCGACGCAATTGTTCCATCAGTGCAGAGCTGGCTCGAACCGCGACCAACTGTTCAGCGATCTGGGTATTTTCCTTACGTATGACTGCTGTACGTGCCTTTAGCTGCTGCAATTGCGTCTGATCCAGAAGCAATTGTTGCTCTAGTGGCTGCAAGCGATCAAGCTCAACCTGTTGCTGACTTTCTTGCCAGGCCAACCAAACGGCCACTGCTCCAACAGCAAGAACAAGCAGAGCACCGAGCCCCATTCCCTTGCCAAGCAAGGATCGCACCTGAGGCACAAGAGCAGGCTGAACGTTCAGACCCAACTCCTGGCGACGTTCCTGCAGCAGATTCAACTCAGCCCTAGTCAATGGAGCCATCAGCATTGCTCCCAGGCGCCCGCTAGGGCTAAACAAGCCAAAGCTGCGCAGTCACCCTGCCAGAAATCAGCCTCTGGCCCTTCAAGGGCGGGTTGCTCTTCACCAACCACCCAAAGCTTTTGCTTGCTTAGGCACTCACCTTGACCTTGAGACTCCAACGCTAAACAAAGTTGCTGTTGATCCACAGCTGCGGCTGTAACCCACCATGCCAAAGGGGGCGACGCCCCTTCGCTGCGTAAACGCCAAGCCTGCAACACTTCATCAAGCTCCTGCAAAAGATCCTGCTTCAGATCGCCACCATCAAAAGAAGCCGAAAGAGCATGGTCGAGCTCAGGTAAACCGCTGCGTAATAGCACCAAACGTCAGTATCCATGATGCTTCAACAACCAAGCTAGATCTCCTTCAAAGTGTTGGCTGGCCGCACGTACAGCTCGCCAGGCAGCTGTCAGCATCCACTCAAGGCTGAGGAGCGGTAGATCCGCCGCCTCGACGACATCAATCCAGGCATGCACCATCAACCGATCAGTCGCAACGGCTAAAGACAGCGGCGTTGGCGGCGATAAAGATCCAGCAAGCTGCACTGATGAAACAGCTAAATAAGACTCCGGTAAGGACAATGGCTAACTGAGCTCAAGCTTGAGCCTTTGCAAGCCCTTCACTTGATCCACCTCTGGTTCAACATCGGGCCAGCAGAGCAAGCGCCATTGACAGGCCTGCATCGGCAACAACATCTTCAGCTGGCCTCCGAGAAGACCGATATCCAGAAGTAGGTCCCCTAACAACTCACCCAAAGCTTGACGCTGGGTCGGCATGCCTGCACGACAAAGGCCCTGAGGCAGGGGTACATGTCGAAGAGTCAATCTCTCCCCCTGTTTCCAGAGCATCACGAGAGCAGACTCATCAACAACAAGCAGCACCCGTTGTTTCAAAAGCCACCGCTCCGCCATGGCCTGCAACTGTTCCAGCTGCGGAAAACGTTCGCTTAGACCAGCCAACACCAAGGAAAGGCAACCCCGCTCTGGACGAAGGGTATCGGCTACTGCCAGGGCACGCCGCTCCCTACAGCCTCAGACACATGCCGGAAGCCATGGCGGTCAAGCTGGCCGATCAGCCCATCCAAAATATTCGGCACCAAATCTGGACCCTTAAAGATCCAACCGGTGTAAAGCTGCACAAGTGAAGCTCCTGCACTGATTCGCTCCCATGCAGCCTCTGGCGAGTCGATGCCTCCCACGCCGATCAAGGGCAACGCCGGACCTGCAGTGGCACGCAGCCGACGCAGCACCTCCAAGGCCCGTTGACGCAGTGGCGCTCCACTGAGCCCACCAGCCTCCTCCGCCAGGCTGCGACCCGTTTTTGAAAGGACCCGCCCGTCGAGGCCGAATCTGTCGAGGCTGGTATTGACAGCAATGACACCTGCTAAACCCTCCTCATAAGCCAAGCGAGCCAGGCCATCAATGGCATCATCCTCGAGATCTGGAGCGATCTTCACCAGTAGTGGCGGGCATCCTTGCAATCGTCGCAATCGCTCCACCAGACGCCTTAACTGGCTGGCATCCTGGAGATCACGCAAGCCGGGTGTATTAGGCGAGCTGACATTGATCACGGCGTAATCCGCCAATGGTGCCAGCAACTCAAGCGACAAGGCGTAGTCGTCTGGGGCCTGCTCCAATGGCGTGATCCTGGATTTGCCCAAGTTGAGACCCAGCACAGCTGGCCGCTGGCCGGGTGAAGGCAAAGCCTGTTTCTCCAAAGTGCGACGCATTACCTCAGCACCGTTGTTGTTGAAACCCATCCGGTTCAAAGCGGCCTGCTCAGCAGCAAGGCGAAAGAGTCGGGGCCGAGGGTTACCGGTCTGCCCATGCCAAGTCACTGTGCCGAGTTCGGCGAATCCAAATCCAAAGCGATCCCAGATACTTGCCGCCACTCCGTTTTTGTCAAAGCCAGCCGCCAGTCCAACAGGATTAAGAAACCGGCAGCCGAACAACACTTGCTCAAGCCGCAGATCATGGCGTTGCAAATCCAAGGCTATAGCTGCCAGGACAGCTGATACGCCTGGCCAATCTCTCCGTAGGGACGTCTGGCTAAGGGCACTCAATGCTGCTTGAGTCAACTGTTCCGGATCTAAGCCCTGATCATTCGCGAGTATTGGTCCCAGCCAACGGCGATACAACCCACCGGTGGAGTTCACCTTTGCAGGTGATGGCTCAGCCATCCTGGGCCTCCTCAGATCTGATCCGATCCTGCCGCGCAGCGGTGCAATCGCCAGCGGTTTTCCCCCACAGGCTCCAATAGCCAATCGCGCCAACGCCAGGGGGCAGTCTTACTCGCAAGCTGCTCGATTGGTTGCTCCACCAATTGGGCCAACTCAACCAGGCTGAGGCCATAGCCACGCACAGCGAAACGATCAGCCAGCTCCAGTCTTGTTAGCAGCCGCTGCAAATCAGAAGGGGCAAAATCTTCGTCATCTCCAGTTTCTTTGATCGGCTCAACAAGACCGAGTGCAATAGAGGCTGACCCCTGTCCAGACATCAACGCTGGAGCACCACCTCCTTTGGAAAAGCTCACTGCGATTTGGTCAACCCTTTCATTGTCTGGGTCACCGCTGTGACCTTTCACATAAGTCAGGGGCACATCATCCAAACGAGCACGGTCTAGAGCTCGCCAGAGATCTTGATTCAGCACAGGCTTGCCAGCCGCCGTACGCCAACCCTTACGTTTCCATCCCGCCATCCATTTGCTCAAACCATCAATTAAATATTTGCTGTCGGTACGGATCTTTAAATCGGGGTGACAAGGAAGCTCTTTGAGCTGCTCCAGCACATGAAGGGCTGCCTGAAGTTCCATGCGGTTGTTGGTCGTGGCCGGCGCATAGCCTCCGAACTCCTCCACGCTCCCATCCTCAAAGCGCAGCAGTGCCCCCCAGCCCCCAGGGCCAGGATTTCCACTACAAGCCCCATCAGTGGCAGCAGCCACAACCCGTCCACGACTATCAGCCATTTGAGAAGTCTGTTGTTGTTTGGTACAACACGGTTCGCTTGGTTCTTACTAATTAGACGCTATGTCGCGAACCTACCCCGCGCTCCTCATGGCATGGAGAAAGCCAGGCAAAAGGCTGTTGGTTTTAGGCCTTGGTTTCTTCAATTTGCTGACGACCTTGCCAGCAATCTCCAAAACGATTTTCAACAGTCAGCCTCTCAACCAAGAACGTTTGGTCGTATTGGCTCAGGCAGTGGGAGGAAATCGCTGGAAACTGCTTGTACTCGAACAAATCAAGCCTCGGCCACTGTGCTGGGAAACCCGTCCAGATGGATTGGTTAACCCAACCCTTAATAACTTCAACTTTGCAGGAATCTGCAATCGTTACTTAGATAGCAACGGCTATTCCTTGCGAAGTAGCGGCGAAGACGTGGCTCACAGCTTTCGGCTGCGCATCAAACAAAGCCGAGACCGTCTGGAACTAAAAGCCCTCGATCCTGCGCGGTCGGTTCCAATTACCGTTGCCAGCGCATTACTTCCTCAACGCAATCGTGATGCGTTTGTGAAATTAAACTTGGAACCCGGCTGGCAGCTGGAGCGTCGCATATACCAAGGACGCAAACTCAGCCACATTTACTTTGCTCATCCAGATCCTGTGAACCTCTTAATTGCTAAAGCATCAGCTCATCAAGGACCTTCCGCCTTCAAGCAACTCGGCGCTCCCAAGGCACCACTCCCTCCCCCAATTTCAATAGCCAACAACAGCCTCATCCATGGTAAAGGCCCGATTCGACTCGTGGTGATTCCTTATCGTCCCTGACGCAGTCCCACTGCAGAGAGGACAGTTGACGTAGCGCCCCTTAATACTAGTAACTCTAAAAATTGCCTCATATCATTAATATCGTGAGGGGTGCGAATAAACAGTTCAGGGTCGAAACAAGGAAAGACTCCTGATTCTGTCCTGCCTAAAAATCCCTGCCTTAGGCGGGGATTTTTTTTGCATATTTGCCACGCAAAAAAACACCGGTCCCGAAGGACCGGTTAAGAGTTCAAAAAAGGGATGCATAGCAACCAAGCTGAAGGCCGCTATCCGCTGGCAATCACTTGAGGCTGACCTTACCGCCAACTTCTTCGATGGCCTTTTTGAGAGCCTCAGCATCATTCTTAGCAATGCCTTCCTTGATGGTCTTAGGAGCTGCTTCGACCATGGCTTTAGCGTCGCCCAGGCCGAGGCCGGTGGCTTCACGAACGGCCTTAAGGACCTTGATCTTGGCTGAAGCGTCGAAACTCTCAAGCACAACATCAAATTCGGTTTGCTCTTCGGCAGCTTCAGCAGCAGCAGCACCACCAGCACCACTAGCAGCCATCACAACGCCTGCAGAAGCAGCGGCAGAGACGCCAAAAGCATCCTCAATCTGCTTAACCAGCTCAGACGCCTCAAGCAAAGAAAGGGTTTTTAGCGAGTCAAGAATGTCGTCGGTTTTTTTAGACATGGTTTGGATTAAGCAACAGATCAGGGAGAAACAGTCGAATCGAAGACGTTCAGCTCTCGCCACTCTCGGCGTGCTGATGAAGAGCCCGGGCAAGGCCGGAAGGAACCTCGTTGATACCCACAGCAACCTTGGTAGCCAAGGCATTGAGGGAACCTGCGATCTGCGCCATCAGAACCTCCTTGGTCGGAAGATCACCAATAGCCTTGATCTCACCCTGTGAGAGGAGCTTGCCTTCGAAAAGACCACCCTTCGTCTCGGATTTTTTAGTGTCCTTCTGAAAAGCCTGTACGGCCTTCACAGCACCACCAACATCGCCCTTGATCAGAACGAAGGCGTTGGTACCAGTCAGTAAGGATTCGAGATTCGACCAGGCACCATTCCCATTAATGGCGTGGCGCATCAAGGTGTTTTTGGTCACCTTGCACACCCCGTTGCTGGCCTGCAAACGCGTGCGCAGATCAGACATTTCCTTAATGGAGAGGCCCTGATAATCCAGGACCAGTGCCATTTCGGCCTCGCCGAGAAGCCCCTTGAGCTCTTCGACAATCTGTTGCTTGCTCTCCAGAGTGCGGCCCATAGGAATTGGATCGGATCGGGTGAACAAGCTAGGCACGCACTCGCCAAGTGCTCAAAAAAGAGCAGAGGCCGCGTGTCGATCCAATCCCAACAGGGAAAAACCTTCGCATCTACCTCGACAGGACTTAAACAACCTCAAATGATGCATGAAGCATCACTGCAAGATGGCAACCTGTTGTCTTTGGCCGGGCGCGTGCCCGTTGGCTTTCGCCAAGAGGCAACCTTACAGCAACAAGGTCAAGCGTCTTCTTCGAGGTCCTGAAGAGCAGTTACGTCCACTTCTACTGAAGGACCCATGGTGGAGGTGATGTACAGACTCTTCCAATAGCGACCCTTGGCACCATTTGGCTTATTGCGATCGATGGTCTCCTGCAAGGTCTTCAGATTCTCGAGCAGGGCGTCTGCGGAAAAACTTGCCTTGCCGAAACGCACATGCACGATGCCAGCACGATCAGCCCTGAATTCCAGCTTGCCGGCCTTGAACTCCTTGATCGCAGCTGCTAAATCCGTGGTTACTGTTCCAGCCTTAGGGTTTGGCATTAGGCCACGGGGACCTAGGACTCTGCCCAGCTTGGCCACCTTGGGCATCATGTCAGGGGTAGCGATCAAAAGATCGAAATCCATCTGGCCTTTGCCGATGCTTTCCACCAAATCATCATCCCCAGCCACCTCAGCCCCAGCTGTCTTTGCTTCAGCTAATTTCTCACCCCTGCTGATTACAGCGATGCGCACGCTCTGGCCCGTACCTTGAGGCAGAGCAACAGTGGTTCGCAACTGTTGATCGGTGTATTTGGGATCAATCCCAAGGCGCACGTGGGCTTCGATGGTTTCGTCGAACTTTGCTGTGGCGTTCTCTTTGACGAGCTGAATGGCCTCAATAGGCTGATAAACACGGTCTTCAACTTTGGCGAGAAGACCAGTAATACGTTTAGACAGTTTTGTCATGGCAGATGTTGGGGTGCAGGCGACACAACGTGTCTCCCCCGGAAATGGTGAATAGATGAATCTTGAAGATGGACGCTACATCAGTGTCAGTCGCTGATGGAAACGCCCATATTGCGAGCAGTTCCTTCAATGATGCGCATGGCTGACTCAATACTGGTGCAATTGAGATCAGGCAGCTTGGTCTTGGCGATCTCTTCAAGCTGAGAACGGCTTAGGGAGCCGACCTTGCCATGGGCGGACTCACCAGAACCTTTTTCGATCCCGGCAGCCTTCGTGATCAACACTGATGCTGGGGGAGTCTTGGTAATGAATGTGAAACTACGGTCTTCAAAAACCGAGATCTCTACCGGAATCACTAATCCGGCCTTGTCCTGCGTGCGAGCGTTGTACTCCTTGCAAAACGCCATGATGTTGACTCCATGCTGGCCAAGGGCAGGACCCACAGGCGGAGCAGGATTAGCTTTGCCAGCCTGAAGGGCCAGCTTGATCACAGATACAACTTTCTTTGCCATGGACGAGGGGGATTGAACGATTGCGGATGACCTGGCCCTTGGGACAAGTGCGGCAAGGTGGTGGCCCACCTCTTTGGCCGCCCTCCGCAGGGAGACGGCCGCCGTTAGCTCAATTCTGTTTATTGATTTGAGAAAACTCGAGTTCCACGGGTGTTTCTCTGCCAAAGATTGAAAGAAGAGCTTTCAGTTTGCTGCGCTCTCCAGAGACTTCGATCACCTCCCCTTGGAAGTCCTTGAAAGGACCCGAGGTCACAAGGATCTGATCGCCCTCCGCGAGATCGACCTTGACGAGTGTCTTTTTCTCAGCAGCACGCTTGAAGATGCGATCCACCTCCTGACGACTTAGCGGTCGGGGTTTGATGTGACCACGAGCTTTCCCTGTGGCGCGGCGGTCCTCAGCCCCCACGAAGTTGATCACGTTGGGGGTGCTGCGCACCGCCATCATTGTGTCTTCATCAAGAACCATTCGTACCAACACGTACCCCGGAAAGACTTTCTCCTCAGTGGACTGACGACTGCCATCCTTTTTCAATTTCACCGCTGGGGTCTGGGGAATTTCGATCTCCAGAATCCTGTTGCTCACACCAAGGGTGACGGCCCTCTGTTCAAGAGTTGCCTTCACCTTCTTCTCACAGCTCGAGGCCACCTGAATGGCATACCAGCGGGCTACTGTTGTTCTGGCTGCAGGAGTTGGGGCCTTGGTACCCTCCTCTCCATCATTAGGAGCCGGCAGTTCCAGAACCTCAGATGGTTCTTGTGGTGTGAGCTCGAGTTCTGACACTTGCGCTGATAAGAAGCTAATGGTTTGGGAAAGACGGTTGAGGCAAGACAGCAAAACCGCCCTACACAATCAAACGAAAATCTGGGACGAAGCCCAGCTATAAAACCGACTCACGGCAGCGATGAATGCAGCCGAGAGACTGACCATCAGGATCACGGCGATGGATTCGCTGAACAGCTGCTGGCGACTGGGCCATACCACCAGGCTCAACTCCTCATATGTTGCTGCAAGAAACCCACTCTGACGGGTCGGTTCTGCCTCAGGAGATTCGCTGGAGTCTGTGGTGTCCTCGGAAATAGGGCTGGTCACGGAGCTTAGGCCGGTGGCTATCGCCGGTGCTGAAGCACACGCCGGCAAACCACCACTTTACCGGATACCTGTTTCAATCCTCAGGAAGGAACTGAAATGGTTCGGAGGCCTGAACACCGGGTATCACGCGCACGGCGCGGGCACCGCTGAAACGCTCTTCCAGCAATTCCGTGGCCAACGGGTTCTCAACCCGACGACGCAGTACGCGCCGTAAAGGGCGAGCGCCATATTCCGGTTCATAACCTTGCAAAGCCAAAGCCTCAACCGCGTCTGCCTCCACACGCAATTCAAGACCTTGCTCAGCAAGCAGGCTGGAGAGATCGGCCAATTGCAGCTGCACAATTCGCTGAAGGTCATCAGCCTTGAGCGGCCGAAAACGGATCACTTCATCGATGCGATTCAAAAATTCAGGCCGAAATTGCTTATTGAGGGCCTGATCCACCTTTTGAGTCAGGCTCTGATCAAGACAATCCCCATCTGTCCCCTCCTGCTGCGCCAAGCGAGACGCATCAAGGATGGCGCGACTAGCCAAGTTGCTAGTCATCACAACCACGGTGTGACGGAAGTCCACGGTGCGGCCCTGCGAGTCAGTGAGACGGCCATCGTCCAAAACCTGCAGGAGCACATTGAACACATCAGGATGAGCCTTCTCAATTTCATCCAGAAGCAACACCGCATAAGCACGGCGACACACCGCTTCGGTGAGCTGTCCACCCTCCTCATAGCCGACATAGCCGGGAGGAGCCCCCAAAAGGCGCGCCACGGCATTGCGTTCCATGAATTCACTCATATCGAGTCGCACCAGCGCCTCTTCCTCATCGAACAAGGAGGCCGCAAGTGCTTTTGCCAGTTCTGTCTTGCCCACGCCAGTGGGTCCAAGAAACAAAAACGAACCAACAGGACGGCGCGGATCCTTCATGCCCGCTCGAGCCCGACGAATCGCTGCCGCCACCGCCTGAACCGCTTCGGGCTGACCAATCACCCGCTCGCCTAAATGGGCTTCAAGATCTAGCAACTTTTGCCGTTCAGCCGCCAGCAACCGCTGAACAGGAATCCCAGTCCAGCGTGCAACGACATCGGCAATGTCTTCAGCCTCCACTTGCTCTCGCAGGAGCGCCGAACCAGATGCCTGGGCAACAGCCAACGTTTCTTCAAGGTCGGCCCGCCGTTGCTGAACCCTATGCAATTGGTCGTATTGAAGACGTGCAGCCGCCTCTAGATCACCGAGTCGCTCTGCTTCAGCAATGGCATTGCGGAGATCCTCGTCTTGTTGCAACAAATCCCGCAGCTCGGCCAGATGATCCCGTTCGATTTGCCAGCGCTCTTGTAAATCTTTGAGCTGAGATGCCGCAGCAATCCGAGCAGCCTGCAACTGCACCCGTTCAACCTCTGGAGCCTGCTCAGCCGCCAGCAAAGCAAGCTCGACACGACGCAGCTCCGCCTCCGCCTCTTCAACCACCTGAGGCTTCGAGGTGACATCCATCTTGAGCTGGGCTGCAGCCTCATCGATGAGATCGATGGCCTTATCAGGCAAGCAGCGGTCACTGATGTAGCGATCAGCCAAGCGATTGGCAGCAGTCACCGCACCATCGGTGATCGTGACGCCGTGGTGAAGTTCGTAGCGCTCTTTCAGGCCTCGCAAGATTTCAACGCTCAATTCAAGACTCGGCTCCTTGATTAAAACCTGCTGAAAACGCCGATTGAGTGCCTGATCCTTCTCCACTGTGCGGCGATAGTTCTCAGGGGTCGTGGCCCCAATGCAGCGGAGGTCTCCCCTTGCTAAAGCCGGCTTGAGCAAACTTCCAGCATCCGCACTGGAACGATCGCTGCTCACCACCGTGTGCAGTTCATCGATGAACAACACCACACCTGCATCTGGATCGCTCACCTCTTTCAACACAGACCGAAGTCGTTCCTCAAATTGACCACGAAACTTGGCACCAGCGATCAGTGCACCAAGATCAAGGGAGACCAAGCGCAAACCCTTCAGGGAATCGGGAACCTCCCCAGCCACAATGCGTTGAGCCAACAGCTCGGCGATGGCCGTTTTACCAACGCCAGGCGCTCCAATTAACACCGGATTGTTCTTGCCGCGACGCGATAAAACCTTGATCAAACGGCGAATCTCTGGATCTCTACCGATCACAGGATCTAGCTGTCCTGCCTGAGCTGCAGCGGTAAGGTCACGACCATAGGCCTCAAGAGCCTGAGGTTCTTGCTGGAATTGTAATGGAGTTGGCTCCCCAGTAGCGACGGCAGGTTCTTGGATAATCGGCGGGGTAGGGGAGGAGACAGGTCTCGTTTGTGAGGCCACCGATGCAGGTGGCGCAGAATCGGGCGCAGCAGGCGAAGACGGCGTTGATGTACGCAACTGGCGCCTGCCTTTGGGCAAGCGTCTCAACTCTGCTTCCAAGCGTTCACTGGGCATTCCTAGCTCTTCAAATAGCTCGGCTCCAATGCGCGGATCGCGCCCCAACGCAATCAGCAAATGAGACACGTCAATCAGCCGAGACCCCCAGCGAACTCTGGAACGGTCTGCTTCTTCAAGGAGGTCTTCAAGGTCATCGCCGATGAACAACTCATCACCTCGAGCCATAGGCTGCTCGGCCAAAAAACCTTCCAAGCGATCCAGCAGCGCAGTTGAATCAATGGGCAGAGCCAACACCCAATCGCTGTAACGCCGATCACTGAAAAGCACCTGGATTAAGTGCTCCACATCCAGCTGACCATGTCGCCAACGGCGGGCGACATCCTGACCGACAAGCAACAAATCCCAAGCGTCATCACTGAATCGATCAGGATCACTTGTGAGACTTCCCTGGGCGGAAGCCGCTTGACTGGTCTCAGGATGCATAGGGTTCAGCTCGCGGCCTCACGAGAGGCCAGTTGAATCAGCTCCACCTTGTAGCCATCGGGATCTTCCACAAAGGCAATCACGGTGCTGCCATGTTGCATAGGCCCGGGTTCTCGCACCACACGCCCGCCTCGCTTTGAGATGGCCAAGCAGGTGGATTGAATATCCTCCACGCCCAAGGCGATATGGCCATAGCCCTCTCCCAACTCGTAGTGATCTTGGTCCCAGTTGTGTGTGAGCTCCAGCACAGTGGTGTCACTCTCCTCGCCATAACCGACAAACGCCAAGGTGAAGCGACCTGAGGGGTAGTCCTTTCGCCGCAACAGATGCATGCCTAGAACCTCGGTGTAGAAGCGCAGAGAACGATCCAAATCTCCCACCCTCAGCATCGTGTGCAACATCCGCATCTCGAGCGATCCTGACCTTTAAGACTCAGTTCATTCTGCGTCGTTCTACGACTGACAACAGCCTCAGCATCAGTAAAAGGGCTAGGCGGTACACAGTCCGAGGGATGGCAAACCATAGGATCCACGCAACTTCAATTCGTCACAGGTGATCGATTCCCTCGACCTCGTCATTGACACCATCGTGGCCAGAGAGGTTCTGGACTCTCGCGGCAACCCCACAGTTGAAGCAGAAGTGTTGCTCGAAGCAGGTGCCATCGGTAGGGCCATCGTGCCCAGCGGAGCAAGCACCGGTGCCCATGAGGCGCATGAATTAAGAGATGGCGACAGCCGCTACCTGGGCAAAGGGGTGACTAAGGCTGTGAACCATATCGAGGATCGGATTGCCCCAGCGCTCTGTGGGATCTCTTCCCTAGATCAGGCCAGTGTTGATGGCACCATGCAAGAGCTTGATGGCAGCGACAACAAATCAAGCCTGGGCGCAAACGCGATCCTGGCCGTGAGCATGGCCACTGCCCGCGCGGCCGCCAATGGCTTGGGTTTGCCCCTCTACCGCTACCTGGGTGGCCCCATGGCCTCATTGCTGCCCGTACCGCTGATGAATGTGATCAACGGTGGTGCGCATGCTGCTAACAATCTCGATTTTCAGGAATTCATGCTGGTGCCCCATGGAGCAAGCAGCTTCCGAGAATCGCTGCGCATGGGCGCAGAAGTATTCCACACACTCAAGGGCCTGCTCAGTGCTCAGGGGCTCTCAACGGCAGTTGGAGATGAAGGCGGCTTTGCACCCAATCTGGCCAACAATGATGCAGCAGGAGATCTGCTCATTCAAGCAATCGAAAAAGCAGGCTATTCGCCAGGTAAGGATATTTCCTTGGCACTAGATGTAGCCAGCACAGAGTTCTATCAAGACGGCTGCTATGCCTTCGGGGGTGGTCGTTACACCAGCACCGAAATGGTCAATGAGCTCGAAAAACTTGTTGATCGCTACCCAATTATTTCGATCGAAGATGGACTAGCAGAAGATGATTGGCAAGGTTGGGCTCTACTCACAAAAAAATTGGGGAAGCGTATCCAACTGATAGGTGACGATATTTTTGTAACGAGTACTAAGCGCTTACAGCAGGGAATTGATCAAAACGTAGCCAATTCCATCCTGATTAAAGTGAATCAGATCGGCTCGCTAACGGAAACGCTTCAGGCCATTGATCTTGCTGGGCGCTCTGGTTACACCAGCGTGATCAGCCACCGCAGCGGCGAAACGGAAGACACCACAATTGCAGATCTTGCCGTTGCCACCCGTGCTGGGCAGATCAAAACGGGCTCCCTAAGTCGCAGTGAACGGGTAGCGAAATACAACCAACTGCTGCGAATCGAAGACGAACTCGGTAGCCAAGCGGTCTATGCCGGTGCCACAGGACAAGGGCCACGGGGGCGAAGCTAAGCAAAGGCCTCAAAGGGGCTGGACGGGGATCACTTTGGAAGACTTTCAGCGACTCTGACTCGACACATGATCCATGCGCGACTCACGTCCCAGCTTGATCTGCAATTTGAACCAACCGAAGCCCACCGGGAGAGCCGCGACCAACGGCAAGACAGCCCAAATCGGCCGATTACTTGCCCCCAAAAGAGCAGCTGCAATGCCTAGAGAGCCCAATAACACCGATTGACCAAGGGCCTTCTGAACGCTGATCATGCGCCGCAACTGTCGATCGGATTCACCCATCCGGATCTGCAATTGCAGATCTCCTTGTTCCAGTCGTTCAAGGCTTTCGTCCAGACGCCTTGGCAACGCTGCTGCCCGGCTGCCAATAGCACCGACCTGACGTCCGAGCTCATTGAACAAATCGTTTGGACCAGAACCGCTTGAAGTCATCAGTGGCAGTAAATATGGCTTGGCTATAGCCATCAAACTAAAGCCTGAGTCGAGGCTTCGCCCCACACCTTCAAAGGTGGAGAGAGCACGCATCACAAAAATCAGCTCAACTGGCAGCCGAAAGGGTTGGCCATAAACCAACTCGTACAGATCACCGGAAAGTTTCTCGATCACATTGGCGCTGAAGGGGGGCGTCAAAGCGTCTTGAAACATCACTCGCACCAACCGCCGCACAGGCCCAACGTCGATGCCATAAGCAATCAAACCCGCAGCCTGCAACTCCTCAACCAGGGCTGCCGCATCTCTAGCCGCCGCCGCACGAATCATCGAACCGAGCCGACGTCGTAAAGAATCGGAGAGCAGCCCCATCATGCCGAAGTCGTAGTAAATGAGAGCTCCATCAGGGGCCACGGCAAGGTTGCCTGGATGGGGATCGGCATGAAAAAAACCGAATCGCACGAGCTGCTGCAGATAACTGGCGGCTCCAAGCTCCGCTACGGCCGAGGGATCAATTCCGGCCTTCAATAAAGCCTCAAGATCATTCACCTTGATGCCTGGCAAATAATCGAGACAAAGAACACGCCGGGTGCTGAGCTCCCAGACCACTGCAGGCACGCGAATACGAGAATCATCAAGAAACTGTTGACGAAACCGAGCTGCGTACTGAGCCTCTACACGAAAGTCGAGCTCCCTTAACAAGACCCGACGGCATTCCTGAGCAATCCCCACCCAGTCGCGTCCACGTCCCCATTTGGGGTGACGTTGCAGTACAGCAGCGACCTGCTGCATGATTTGCAAATCCAGGCGAAACAATCGCTCCAGGCGAGGCCGTTGAATCTTCAGGACAACTTGCCGACCGCTGCGCAGACTGGCGCGATGAACCTGAGCTAGGGAGGCGGCTGCAAGGGGCTGATCATCAAGATCAATGATCTCTGCACAGCGGTCCCCCAATTCCTGCTCCAGCAGAATTTGAGCTTGCTCAAAACTAAATGCAGGGACCTTGTCCTGAAGATCAGCCAGTTCAGATACCCATTGAACTGGCAAAACATCAGGACGTGCCGAGAGCAACTGTCCAAGCTTGATAAAAGCGGAACCAAGTTGGAGCAATTCTGTAGTGAGCCAACGAGCTCGAATCGTTTGGCGGGCCTGCCGCCGCTCACTGGTACAACCACCTGGATAAGTCCATTGACGGGCATCCCACCAAACAAAGATGATTAACGTCAAAACTGCACGCCAAATACGCAGCGCACGCAGCCCACGCCGAATCGCTACCAGCAGGGACGGACAAGCCATTACTGGTTGATCTCAACTTGGCGATTGAGGTCTGCCACCTTTGCCCTAAGACGATCGATCTGATCCTGAGCCTGTTCTTGATTAGAAACTGGCGATGAGGTTGCCTTTGTCTCACTGACCTCGCCAGATTCCTGCTCCAGACGATCGGCCTCTGCAATCACCTCTTGCTGAAAAAGATCCCATTCCTTGCTCAAGCGCTCTGGAGCATCCTTCGCCAGCACGGCCAAGCCAGCAGCAGCGTCAGCAAGCCCATGACCCAATCGTGCTGCTAAGCGGTTCAAGGTCGCTCTGAGTAGGGAATCAGGAGAACTCATGACCACAGCACGGATGTCTGAAACTGTGGCAGATCCAACTCGCAATCAAAGTACTGAAGGAGCGTTGGGAGGCCTTGTCAAAGTATGAGGTGGGTCGCTTGGAAATGGGGTGATTACTTTCAAGGGCTTTTAGGGATAGTTTCTCCTAAGAAAGTCTGATACTGGCGAGTGCGGCCGTTGAGGAGAGTCTCCCCTGCGAAGGAAATCTGATGCTGGTGTGCTGGAAGGCTTTGGTTTTGGCGCTACCGGCTGAGGCGGCGTTGGCCTGCCAAGAGAGTTTGATGCTGGTGTGCTGGAAGGCTTTGGTTTTGGCGCTACTGGTTGAGCAGGTCTTGTTCTCTGAGGGTTGATTGGTGCAGGCAGTTCTGGAGCAGCCAGAGCGGGGTCTGCAGAGTCGGCTTCTGTGGCTTGGCGAATCGCTTGAAGTTCCTGCTCACGACGAAGAGCAGCCGCCGCAGCCAACTTCTCTGCTTGCTGTTTTGCCTGCTTCTCAGCCTGCTCTTTGGTCTTACGTTTGGCTGAAATTTTGGCCTCCTTGGCAGCGACATCCGCCTGTAGATCTGCACTGCTGCCACCATGCCGACGACGCAGTCCTTCTAGGCGCTCTCCTGGAAATGGAAAAGGAGTCGGTCCAAAAGACTGTTGCTGAGGCTGCTGCGTGTTGCCACGCAGAATCATGATCCTCTGGGTCATGCCATAGCCCAGAGCAAAACACCCACCCACCAACAAAGGTCCAAGCCAAAAGCGTGGGCGCTTGCGGTTCTTCTGCTCAGTTGGTGATGGTTTGTCCACGTGATCAAGCATATCCAGTCGTCTTGATCAGCTTTAAAGTTCAAACAAGGGCAAAACAATCCCTGATGCCAAGCAGTGCTAACTCGATCAAGACTGATCAATCATCCATATTTAGATGGGTCAAAGTAGATGCAAGCATAAAAGATTGAAGCTAGAAGCTTTGAAGAATTTATAGACGTAGAGCAGGATGATCTAAGTGTTGCTAAAAGCTTCCAACTGCTGGCTTCCCACTAATTGCGATCTTAGGTTTATAGACAGAAAGGCAAACTAGCTCCCGATCCCAACCATTCATGACATGGCCTTGTCGATAGCCTGAGATAGAAAGTAAATAACCAAAAGCCTGATACATCTGTAAAAGACGACTGACTAGTTTGGATGGCTGCATCACCATTCGCTTCTGCAAGCACACGCAAATTCGTTGTTCAAAAAAGAAATGAGCCATTTCATGGTTGCCAAGTCAATGAACTGGAACAATCCGTTGCTGCATGGCAAGAGATGATGAGATAGAGCACACTGGAGCATCGGGGAGCTCCAGTGTGCTTGAACCGAGCTCAGCAGATATTTCTCTTGAAATGTAGATCAATGTCCATTAGTCGTACAAACACTGTTGACAATATGGCCAATCCAGGCGCGTTGATGAATGGATAAGTAAATGAACTCGTGATGATCATGTATTGTCCTCTCAATCACTCTGAAAAGATTGCGCCCGCTGGTGTTGACGAAAGCAGGATTCAAGAGAGATTTAAGTTGGCTTTATTAACATATAATTTCCACTTTATAGGATTGCCTCTGCGTTGATGCATGCACTTATACAATAAGAATATTGCGAAACGAATTGCTTTAATCTGCTACGCGGCATAATAGAAAAACTGAAAGCAAGGAACGGGTATCTAGCCATAGTTGCCAATCATTATTGGCGTTATCATTTTTGCAAGGGTTCATAAAGGAAAAACTTTTGATCATAGAAAAGCTTCTAACAATTCAATCCTAAGCAAAAAGTTGATAGCGAAAAGAAGAACTTGGAAACATGAAGCCTGGTGGCATCTTAGATAAGCAGAAAACAAACAACTGCAACACTACTCAATCAGCTCAGGAAGTTTTCCGGCCTTGCGCGCAGCTGTACAGGTCACTGAATTGATATTAGTATATTCTGGCGGCGCAAGATATCTAGATGTAATGGCACAAAGTTTCGAGCCAGTGTAAGGTTTTCGTTGCCCCGTAAGGTCTTCTGAAAAACCATTCGCTTGACACCAAGTTGATGTAGGGAATTGATAAGCACCAACTTTATCTTCACAGGCAACATTGGCTTGACGGAAAAAATAAGTATTTCCATTGTCACTATTGATTTTGATGCCGACGTCTTGTTGTGATTGAGCCTGAGCACTAGTTGGACCAGAGCATAGAAATGAAAGTAGTGTTGTCATTAAAATCGGGAGCCTTGATAATGTTCTCAACTGTCTAGCACTTGGTTGATTGTATAATAACAGTCTCTAACACGAAAAGGTAAGCTTTTAACTTAATTGGCTCTAGTCTTAAATACTATTCTCATGATGATCAATTGAATCATCACCTATGAGCTAGCTTGAAAAACAAGTCGATAGACTTTACGATTATTTATATCTGATATTTGAAAGTTATCAATCGAGCCGATGTGTCTTTTATAGACGAGCTGACTTCTCCCCTCAAGCAAGAAAGATTAGATACAGTTTTATTGATCGAAATAATTTGCGAACTTACGATCTTTTCCATCAAGAAATAGGTCGTTGTAAATTCAATCAAAGTGGGGCGATGCTTCAATCCTTATATTGTCAACAGCAGCATACTTTCAATCCGAGGCTATGGAAATAATACCCAAAACTTCTTATAGAAATACAAGCAGTATTGTGCTTCTAATTATCTAAATCAGGCAAAAAGCTTCACCTGCAAAAAAAGGAAGGCATTCCCCTGGAGCGTAAGGTCACTTATGACACACTTTGAGGCAGTGGGATAAGTGATCCGCTGAAATGACCTTTGCAGTAAAAGCTAGGTAAGGGAGCTCTATCTTCAATGCCCAATCAATTATGCAGACCAGTAGGCGCTTTAACAGCTAGAGATTGGCAAGAACAAAGTCTTGAAATTTATCTCTCAATGAATCAAACTCTTTACGAGTTTGATCATTGATTAGGCCCACATGCCCATTTTCTATGGCAGTGTGGGTTTCATTCAATGCTTTTAGCATGTAATAAATTTCTGATTGGGATTCAAAAGTAAATTTCATGGTAAAAGATATTAATATTATTAAAGTATCGCCGAGAAATGGAATGGGGCAATCTGTATAAACACTCATAAATTTAAATAGTGCACATGTCTATCGAGGGAATTGGCAGGTTGTAAATGTAAAGGGAAAATGAAAATGGTTAGGAAGGCTAAGGGAAGGATCAAGAAACTGTCTCGCGCAAAAGATTACAGACTGAGCTTTACTGGGCAAGGCGAATGAGCATTAACCTTATTCAAGGTGGCTTTCCCTAAAAGGTAATATGATTACCAGTTTAAAATTGAAATGATCGAAAACAAGCCTCTAACATACTGTTGAGGATCAAGATATAAACTCAGGCCTTGACTTGGCTCTATAATAGCGATTATATGTTGCTAAGTCTATATGGGCCATCCTATTGCATTAATCATTGCTATTGCCATGCTGCGCACTCTTTGGCGACTGTTATATTTCTCAGATGCTGCCAGAAACTAGAGCTAAGAGAAAGAGATCTAGGTATCATAAAGTCAACCCAAAAAATAGTTGTTATTTCTAATACTTAGTATACCGGCACGGCTTTCATTCATTAAAAGAGATTGATATTTTACGGCCACACACTAGACATCCTGTGACCGCTAATCGAGGTTCAAATCGGCTTAAAGATACGGTTTATTCTACTGCTGAAGCTCTCTGACTATGAAGAAGAACCTTTTATGATTTGTCAGGAGAATATTAATCTTGCTGGGACCCTTTTCTCACTTAAATCAACAAAGGGATCATTAGCCAAAGCATATCTTAGCGTTGATGCTCTCAGTAAATTTTGTTTTCCATTGGGGAAACGCTCTGCATGAGACCTTCTAGAGGGATGAATTCTGCCAAGAATACGCTCTGCAAAATTGTGCTGTATCAGATTAAGCAGCTAAGAGCAAATCACCCTCAAAGGATATACAAAGACTATCATTGCAATACCTAGAACAAGATGCCGATGAAATAACATGTGGACATGATATCTTGATGGTAGTGGATTTGAACTATCTATCTATACGCATCCGCAAATGCTTTAAGAGTGCAATAGGTTGAGAAGAAGGAACTACTCTTTACTATCCATCGTGAAGATGTAGTACAAAAACCATCCTACACCAACTAGCAATAGCATGATAGCGCCAATTATGTCCCAAGGAATGGAATCCATAATCTACTTTTCAATCCTCACAGTAATAGCTTCATAGCAACTATAGTAGCTTAAGCACAAGCTCAAATCGAACAATGAAAAGGTACGCCTGCAAGGTTTGCACCTATGTCTATGACCCAAGGGTTGGTGACCCGACAAATGGGATCCCACCTGGCACAAGTTTTGCTGATTTGCCCAGAGATTGGAAATGCCCACAATGTAAAGTAGGAAAAGGAAAATTCAAACCATGCAATTGATTCTGCGATCTCAAATTAACCATGCTTTGACTTCAAAAGTAGATGCTGGGATGAAACCACAAAAGCCTTGAAGCTGCTAACAAGACTTAAATAGATCTTAAACTAAGAAACCTGGCAATTTTCAATATCCAAGAGGCCTATAATTCAGATGATGATGATTTGGATTTAGTGGCTTGTTGGCATCAACTTTTAGAAGATGTGACTTAGACCTGAGTTCTCTGCCAGTGCTTGGAAGCAGATCAAAAAAATGCTATTAATTTTGCCGTAAGCCTTAAGAGCAGCTTGCCTGCCTACACAATTGAATATGAAATATCCAAGATTTATTGTGGAGAGATGTGTTGCAGAAAACCTTTATTTGGTTGCAGACCTATCTTCTCGTATTCATTGCTATCCTTGTAATTGCTGTATTTAATAAAATCATTGTCTTCGAATTTATCAGGCTAAGTATTGCTTGAGGCATTTAGAACGTATTTTACTCAGGATCTATTATGCGCGCCACTGTCTCATTCGGCTAGGCAGCTTTAGATCTAAGGATATTAAACTATGAAGAAATTGAGGTGATTGCTCGATCGACTGTATGGATGAGTAGCCTCAGATGAAAGCCACACGCTGAGATTAAAGTTTACATATCATCTTCTTGATTGGCATGTAGAAATATGAGGAAGATAAAGAATGCGGTAAGTTTTCTTATTCGTATTCTCATGGCTTTTTAAATGCTGATTTTGAATCTCTAATTAGGGCACTATCAATCATATGGCTTGATCAAGCAAATAAGTCGATAAAGCAAAAACTTGATTGATTTTTATCTCCTCTTGACTAGTCAATATAATGATATTGATAGTCAATGAAGCCCGATGCTTAATCTGTTCAGTGATTCTCCACTTTTAGCCTCTTGTCAAGCGTCATTAGTGCTCATTTTTGGAGTTATTATGCTACTTCATGCACGTCGAAGCCGTCCTAATCTTAAATGGCATCCAGAATATCGTCAGTTGTTAACTAAAGCCTATGATAACTCGCCCTATGTAAAAGGAAATAAACTATAAAACTAAAACCAAAGCTTAACCTCTGTCATTGATAGAAGTGGATCATGCGATGTTTATTCGATCCCGGTATGCCTTGCTTGCAAAATATGAGATTGAGAACAAAATTATTCTTCGCAAATGAAATCTGATGGTTCGGCTTTGTTCCAGTCGCACATCAATTGCCTGGAAACGTTTGACTCATATTTATAAATGATAGACTTTAGCTTTGTTTACTGCAGTGATCTGTTCGATTTTAGATCTTCACCCAAGCGACTAATTGGATTGTCATCGTTCAGGTTTGGCGCCGGATAGAGGGTGGTGCAATTGAACGCAAAATCAGCACCAGCTTTCTGAACAATGTCTGCAATCTGGAGGAAGACCTCCTGTTGAATATCTAGCCAGTCTTTCCAAACAGTTGTTTTAGTAAAGCAATACACCATCATGTTGATCGAGGAGCTATCCCATTCGTTGAAATTCACTAAGATGCTCTGTTTTTGATCTATCTCTGGATGGCTTAATAGCAGACTACGAACATTCTTGCTAATCGTGTCGATACGGGGCAGATCTTCGTAGCGAAGACTAATGCTGGCCTTGATTCTTCTGTTATACATTCGTCCAGGATTCTCGATCGGAGTAGTCGCAAAGATCGAATTTGGGATATAGAGTGGTCTACGATCAAAGGTGCGAATGCGGGTGTGATACCAGCCAATTTTCTCAACTGTTCCATCATCAAAGCTCGAGACGCTAATCCAGTCACCTTCTGAGAATGGACGAGTAAAAAAGAGCATGAACCCTGCAAGGAAATTCTGAGAAATTTGCTGTGTCCCAAAGCCGAGGCCAATGCCTGCTCCACCAAGCAAAGCGCCTACTGCTGCGGTAGACACTCCAAAAGTCACCATCAGGGCCGCGATAGTTAAAACAATGACTCCAATGGTGAAAACTCGATCCAATAAGGCGGTCAACATCGCCTCATCTCTGGGATCTTCTACCTTCAGCCAGCGTTGAATGCGATTCGATTGAAGGAGCAGTGCCCGGCCGAGATTGATCGTGGCCCAGCCCAGAGCGATCACCACCAGAGCAGTTGAGACTGCTGAACTTTTAATAGGCAACAAGGCCTTAGCTTGCAGTTCCAAGAGGTGTAACAGCCAACCCAAGTAAAGAGCTGAACTAAATCCAAGCAATAAGGGCCTTCGGATGGATCTCGCTACCAGAGGGCCAATCCGCCTTCCGTACTTATCCAGAAGAACGAGTATCAACCAAAGAACAGCTAAGAAAACAGTTCCGACCAGGATCCCTTCTTGACTCTGAAAAAAATCGATCTTGTTGAGCAGCTCTTGTTGCGTATCGGGCATGCGGCTTAATCTGGTTTGAGCAAATCTTACTGAGGAAAGTTGAATCAGGGTAGAGATAAAATTGCCTTTATCACAGCAGACACAATTGATCAAGAACAAGATAAGCCTCTCTCAAGACAATGGTCTGATCCAGAAGTGGTCTGATCAAGAAGTGGTGTGTCTACCAGTTGATTGACAAGACATAGATGCACTGTTTCTTAGTGAATCAGACGATGCCATCTTCCAGACCATTGCAAACATGTAGAACCAGAAAAGCTAGATCAATGAGAGCAAGGAGGCTAACAGTCACTGGTGGCAATTCTGGTTCCAGTCTGAAGTTGATCGTGTCGCTGATGCCGATCTCTTCAGTTGCACCTAAAAATTTATTGATTCTTGCTCATCTGCTGAAGATGATCAGATTGCTGTTGGTTATGGAGTCAGCATTTCTTTAAGCAAGTTTACGATGCTCTTTTGATTAGAGGTGATGGCTTTCGCCACAAATGACTTGATGTAGACAAGGATCATTTTCTTGTCTGAGATGATTGAGTGCATAATTAATTAAGTTCCAAAAAACTAGTTGATAGCCAAATAACCAACTGTTGATGCGAATACCTCAAGCCTAGTTGGATCACTAGTAACCAAGAACTAGCCAGTCAGTTTAAGCCTGAGATTAGTGCCCATCATGGCAAGTCTGCTTAATTTAAGTCAAAGAAGCCTTGTCGGTACAAGTAAGACAAGCAAATCTACTCATGAAGATTTAAGCTATGGATTCGCTAATGCAAAGTCTGCAAACTTCTTGCGTAATGTCTGAAAACCTTTGAGCGACTTCCTGTCCATTTCAAGCAATCCATTCTCAACACACCATTGAGTCTGGTTTAAGGCCTTCAACATGTAATAAATCTCAGTCTGAGATTCAAAGGTGAACTTGACAGCCATAGGAGATTGCTCTTTTGTGGGACCTAGCTTAATAGGAATAAAAGCAAAACGAGCGCGACAAGGATTTTCGCCCGATCCTAAGTAGTGGTGAAGGCGCGATTGGGTTGCTACTTTTAATGAAAACAATCTGATTTTAGTCAACGTTATTTGAGCCCCACCCTTGAAAGCAGGTTGATGTAGATCTGTGAAATAATGTTGTAGCTATCCAGCCTATCCTAATTGCTTGGTGCCTAGATTAATATTTGCCTATTTCACTGCTTAATCTCTATGCAGACCGAATGAATTTCATCTTCAGTTTACATGTAAATGAGAGTTAGTTTCTATGGTGATAATATAAACAACTCCCTATGCGATTTGGCTTTAAACCTGCCTCGAGGGATTTTCTTTAAGGAGTTTCATGAGAACCTTTTGCTGCATCTTAGCCGCACGTAGAATATCTCTTTCTTGCTCGGCCAATGCTAATTCTCTCTGAAGATGATCAATGCGCAGATCAAGCTCTTTCTCACTGCTACTCATGTTGGCTTCCGATCCATTAGGGGCAGGCTTAAGGCCTTCGCAGCTTAGATTCTATCCCTTCTTTAAGGGCATCCTATTAGAAACATTATAAATATCTAAATTGAAGCAGGCCTCATGGATAGATTCGAAAGAATCAAAGCTTGAATCACAGTTGACAGGCATTTGTCTTGAATTTGTTGATGATCTTAGGATCAGCACGCCACTCCGGAGAGAGTCCTTTGGGCTCGTAGATTTCGCCAGTGCTTGCGTTGCCCACAAAAATGGTGTTGCCAGTGTCAGCGTCTGACATCCACAGGCAAAGCATACGAATCGTTGGTTAACCGCCAACAATCATTAGCAAGCCTGCCGAAAGGAGGAGGATGTGGATTGAGCCTCTGCAGATATGATTAATACAATCACAGAGCATAGGGCTGAGAGTATTTGTTTCACTTGACCATAGAATGATTTATAATAATATATTCATTAGCGTTCATGCAATGTCGATAAGGAAGAATAGATGTTGTTGGTGCAACATCACGCAGGCCCTCCTGTTTTGACCTTGACATTCGATTAAAATAGTTCTGTCACTTGCACTAAGCCGATGCCAGACCTTTCACTTCCTGCTATCCTGGCAATTGCAGCACTTGTAGCTCTTATTCCTATTGCATTTGGTGGCTTTCTTGCTGTCAAGCGTCGTACAATCACGAGTTAACTCATTTGCTTTACCTTGTAGGTGTCGTTTTAATATCAACCTCCAAAAAGCTCTAGGATGACTCCGACACTTGCTACTTTTATTCAATCAATTCGATCCTTGATGAGCTCCTAAGTAACCTGAGTCAAGAGAGAATCCTCAGAAGTGATCTTGATGACTGGTCACTGCTGAGGCACCAAAGTGATCAAATCACCTTGAGGCAGTTAAAATGATTTGATTACTTTCAAAACGACAATTCTTAAACCAATTGCTTCCGTCATGCGCGATCAGCAGACAATAGAAATGTGTTATCTGCTAACAAAGAGGTGATTAGCCCGGCTAAAGGTTTTGAACGATTGATCGCAGGGCATGGTATGCCTGCCATATTTCTTGATTTGGGTAACGGTAACCTTCGTCCTCAGGTTTGGCTTATCTTGGTTATTGGAGCCTCTATATCTAGCCAATACTGCTCTTGCCCCTACACCTGAACACATTTCAAGTCTTACCCCGGGCTATGTTCGGAGTAGTGGTGTCCGTCTGCTGTGCCGGCTTGACGCTTCCCGTAAGGGCTGAAGCTGGTTGTGCAGCCTTTGAGGCTATTGGATGGAATGAAAATTTAGCCTCTGGTGCAAAGTCTGGTTTGATAACTGGTGGCAGTTGGAGATGTTCCAATACTTACGCTGCTGGGGCAGGCTTTGTATCTGATGATTATGCAGTTACTGTCCATACTTGTTTTGATGAAATATTCTGCAGTGATAGGGGCTTTGAAGTAGGAGCTATATACGTTCAGGTCAATAATGATGGAATAAAAGGTAATTTCAGGGCTAGAGGACAGGTTCTCAAGACAGATCGTAAGAGCATGAAGGTGAAACAGGTGGATTCTGATGTTGCATATAGCTGGACTGATGGTGAATACAATGAGTTCAATACTGCATCACTGTTGATAGATCGCTAGCATTAGAGAAGTTTGTCGTTGCTAGGATGAACATCAAGCAACGACAGCAAAGAAGATATCTACATTTAATCGACGGCCTCAGCTCTTTTGCCAAATTTATCTATTCCCGACTCATTCAAGTCTTTAAGGGATTGATTCTTTCACCTTCCAGGCCTATCTCCTGGAGGTTGATTGTTTAGCGTCTATATTGTTGTATATTATATTGCCATAATTTCTTTAGTGCTGGAATTAGCATCACTTCTGTTGCCTTTTGCTGGTCCAGGAGTTAAGGCTGTCATCGAACTGATTTTTTACACACTTGTAACTTTTGGGTTAAAGTCTTTGTTTTATAAACAATAAGACATCTCGACAGAGATGTTATAAGGGAAGAGCTCAAATGCAGAAAATTATAGTTATTGTCCTCAGTCTAGGTCTTCTTCATCAAGGAATCGATTGGCTACTAGGGCATCGATCACTGCGAGCAAGGCGCCGCAACCCCAGATCAAACGCCAGAGCTGTTCTTCGGCAAATAAAGAAAGGCTGAGGAAGATCAGCGCAAGCACCACATCGAGAAGAAGTGAGGGCGTATCAGTCTCGGGGGTAGTGAAGGCATTCGTTTCAATTAAGTGATTAGCATGACGATAAGCTAGCCCTAGAACGCTGCAGATTATTGACAAATTTCATCAAGAAAAAGAATTTTGAGTTATTTAAAGTTTGGCTATGAGTAACACTAAAGACTTTTTGCTGCCCGCGATGTGGCAGTCAGGGGTATATACCTTAGGCTTGTAAGGGTTGATATTCCTGGACTGTACTTTCATGGCTATGATAATAACTCTTCTGGCATCAATATTTTCTCCATTTTCTGGAAGTCATGCAATTAATAACACCAAAGAGGCAACAAAGAATGGGCATGCTGCCAAGATTTTGCAGCGATGGATGTATGGTTAAGCAATCTGTAATCTCAGTAGGCTAATTTCTATTTAGTCATGTTTACTTTGGCTTCGCCTGCGATAAAACCGCTGTCGTGTTTTTGCTGGCCCTTTGAGCCACCCATAGACAACACAGCTTGCGAATAGAGCCACGCTTGCTCCTACCAAGCTTGATCCAAGTAAAAGGCGAGTGCTGAAGGTCCAGCCTTGAGCCCAAAGGTTTTGGCTATTGAGTTGCGTGAGGTCAAACTCGTTTTGTCCTTGGTCAAGTAGGGCAGAGCCAACTTGATAGTTGAACCAATAGAGCGGCAAATAGGTGATCGGGTTACTGATCCAGGTGCCTATGGCTGCCAGTACATGGTTTCCTCGCACCACACTGGCCAAGGCGACACCCAGCAGTGTCTGTAATCCGAAGAAAGGGAAGCAGCCGCTGAACACTCCCGCTGCGACTCCTCGTGCCCGTTGCCCGGGTGTACCTTCTTGTTGCCAGAGCCAAACAAGCCAGCGGCGCAGTCGCCTGATGATGCCCTGCAGGGTTTGCTGGATCATGGCCAGACCGAAGCAATGGTGCTGCAGGGTGGCGTTGATCGTAGGAAGGGTTGAAGGTACCAGTGATGATGTCTTCTCCTATCCCGCATCAACAAACGATTGCCGCAGTGGCAACCGCGGTTGCACCAGGCCAAGGGGGTATTGCTGTGGTGCGGCTTTCTGGGCCTGCGGCTGAGGTCGTTGGGCGGAGTGTGGTGTCGATCCCGGGGCAACAACTTTGGGCTAGTCATTGTGTGTTGTATGGCCATGTGATGGATGAGAGCGGCAAGGAACGGATCGATGAGGTTCTTGTGTTGCTGATGAAGGGGCCACGCAGTTTCACTGGCGAGGATGTTGTGGAGATCCACTGTCATGGTGGATTGATGGCTGTTCAGCGGGTGCTTGAGCGTGTGTTGGCTCAGCCGCATGTACGTCGGGCACTACCTGGAGAGTTCAGCCAGCGGGCAGTGCTCAACGGCCGCCTTGACCTCACCCAGGCGGAGGCGATCAGTGAACTTGTGGCGGCGCGTAGTCGTCGAGCAGCCCAGTTGGCGATGACGGGAGTCGATGGAGGTATTCAGCGCCGCATCACCTCCCTGCGGGAAAGGTTGTTGGATCAGCTCAGTGAGCTGGAGGCCAGGGTTGATTTTGAGGAGGATCTCCCTCCTCTTGATGGTGCTGAGCTGTTGGTTGAGTTGCAGCGCGTGCGGCGAGAGCTCGAACAGCTTGTTGAAGATGCCAAGCGTGGTGATGTGCTGCGTCAGGGGCTACAGGTGGCTCTGGTTGGTCGCCCTAATGTTGGTAAGAGTTCCCTCTTGAATCGCCTCAGCCGCCGGGAGCGGGCGATCGTGACGGATCTTCCTGGTACGACCAGGGATGTCTTGGAGAGCGAGATTGTGCTGGAGGGTGTGCCGATCACCTTGGTTGACACCGCAGGCATTCGCGCCACACAGGATGCGCTGGAGCAACTTGGGATAGACCGTAGTCATCAGGCTCTCGCTGCAGCTGATGTGGCGGTGTTGGTGTTTGATCTCAGCCTGGGATGGACATCCGAAGATGCGGCGTTGCTCGCTCAGATCCCAGATGATCTGCCAAGGCTTCTTGTGGGTAATAAAGCTGATCTTCAGCCTGCCTCGATGGCTGCTTCACTTGGCAATCAGGTCGATGGCAAGACTGTGGATGTGATGTTGAGCGCACTCACTGGGCAAGGAGAAGAGGCCTTGATTGAGGCTGTTTTGAAGACTTGTGGGGCCAGCGAAGCGCAGGGGTTGGTGGTTGCTCTCAATCAACGGCAGCAAGATCTTGCCGCAACAGCAGCAATTGCCTTGAGCCGTAGTCAGGAAGCAGCAGAGCATCAGTTGCCCTGGGATTTCTGGACCATTGATCTGAGGCAAGCGATCAGCAGCTTGGGGGAAATTACTGGCGAGGAGATCACAGAAGCTGTGCTTGATCGAATCTTTTCACGTTTTTGTATTGGCAAGTAGGCATACATGGAAACTCACTATTGTTAATTCATAGTGCCAAAATGCTTTTTTCTGCCTAGTTAATCACTCCTCGAAAGCTTGTCTTTTTGTTTGCAAGATGTTTTCAATGCCAGTCTCTTCACCTTCGCTGACTTTGACGCCAGAACTGAGAAGCAGACTTGAGAGCTGGTTGTCAGAAGATCTCGGTCGTGGTGATCTCACCGCTCCTGCTTTGTTTGGTTGTCATGGTCGTGCGTGTTGGCGAGCGAAAGCCGATGGTCTGTTTTGTGGTGGAGTGCTCGTTGAGCCATTGCTGCATGCGCTTGATCCAAAGGCCAGGGTGCAGCTTCTCGTCACTGAAGGGGCTTCAGTTTCAGTTGGCCAAGACTTACTGCGGCTTGAGGGGCAGGCCTCAGCGTTGGCGGCTGTTGAGCGCACAGCACTGAATTTGGCGATGCGATTGTCTGGCGTGGCAACCGCAACTGCCGCGCTCGTGGATCAGTTGCGTGGGTCGTCTGTGCGCTTGGCTGACACCCGTAAGACCACTCCTGGGTTACGTGTGTTGGAGAAGTACGCCGTTCGCTGTGGGGGGGGAGTGAATCACCGTTGTGGTTTGGATGATGCCGCCATGCTCAAGGAGAATCATCTGGCCTGGGCAGGTGGAATCACGGTAGCTGTCGCCGCTGTTCGCACAAGCGCACCATGGCCAGCTCAAGTGATCGTTGAATCTGAAACTGCAGAGCAGGCTGATGAGGCGATTCGGGCTGGAGCCAATGGTGTGCTGCTCGATGAATTTTCCCCTGCTCAGTTGCAAGATTTGGTGCCTCGCTTGCGTCTATTGGCAGAGCAGCGAGCTGAAGGGCCTGTGGTTCTGGAGGCGTCTGGTGTTAACCCTGCCCAATTGCATGCCTATGCGGCAACGGGGATTGACTTGATTTCGACGAGTGCTCCGGTGACGCGCAGTTCCTGGCTTGATATCAGCATGCGGTTTGAATCAACGACGCCTGCTTAAGAGGTATTTAGGTTGTTCGGCTTTAAGCCAACCTTCTTCCCGGTCAAGCGACTGCCTCAAGCTCTGCGCTGAAACTCAGTATTCAAAACACTATGAGCTGATCAGGAGAACGAATCACGCAAGGATCAATCAGTGCATTGGCTCTGGGTGTCTAGCTTTTGTTGAGCCGCCTATTGAGCCGAGAACCTAGACGGAGAAGGCAGCTCTCAGGTTGAGCTAGGCAAGCTATTCCTGAAGCCCGTTCACTGTTCAAAAGATCAGCGCGCAGTGTTGTTGGTGATTGCTTGAGAACAGTGCTGAAGCAGGCTTGCTGGTTGCCGGCATCGTGGTCAGTGATGATCAGGGTGATTGCAGGCCCATTTCGCTTCGGAGTTCATGCTCAGCCTTGCCCACGCTCTGGAGAGTCAACTGCGTGCGGCGATCGACCGTGCCTTCCCTGAAGCCGCAGCCTCAGCACGTGTGAGTGGCACTGGATTGGATCCACAATTGGCCCCAGCCAGCAAACCTGAATTTGGTGATTTTCAGGCCAATGCTGCCTTACCCCTCGCTAAGCCGCTCAAGCAGCCTCCGCGTCAAATTGCTGCAGCGATTGTCGACCAGCTGATGGTCGATACGGCATTCAATGCCATTTGCTTGGCGCCAGAAATTGCTGGGCCAGGTTTCATTAATCTCACCGTCCGGCCCGAATGCTTGGCTGCTGAAGTGCAAGCAAGGCTGGCTGATGCTCGTCTGGGCGTGCCGCTGGTGGAGGGCGATAACGATGGGCAACAGCCCACTCCAGTGGTGGTGGATTTCTCCAGCCCCAACATCGCCAAGGAGATGCATGTGGGGCACTTGCGTTCCACGATCATTGGCGATTCCCTGGCTCGGGTGTTGGAGTTTCGTGGACACCCCGTGCTGCGTCTTAACCATGTAGGCGATTGGGGTACGCAGTTTGGGATGTTGATTACCCACTTGAAGCAAGTGGCACCAGAGGCTCTTGAAACAGCTGATGCTGTTGATCTTGGCGATCTTGTGGTGTTTTATCGCCAGGCGAAGCAACGCTTTGATGACGACGAGGCTTTTCAGACCACCTCCCGTGAGGAGGTGGTGAAATTGCAAGGGGGTGATCCTCTTTCCTTGAAGGCTTGGAGTTTGCTATGTGATCAGTCGCGCCGTGAATTTCAAAAGATCTACGATCGGCTTGATGTTCGTCTCAACGAGCGCGGCGAATCGTTTTATAACGTCTATCTCGAGAGCGTCGTTGAGGATCTAAATGTCTCCGGTTTGCTCGTTAGCGATGACGGCGCTCAGTGTGTCTTCCTTGAGGGTGTTACGGGTAAGGACGGCAAACCTCTGCCTGTGATTGTTCAGAAGAGTGATGGTGGCTTCAATTACGCCACCACCGATCTGGCAGCCATTCGCTATCGCTTTGCTGCTCCTCCCCAAGGTGATGGCGCTCGGCGTGTGATTTACGTGACCGATGCTGGCCAGGCCAATCATTTCGCTGGCGTCTTTCAGGTTGCTCAGCGCGCAGGTTGGATCCCTGATGCTGGTCGTCTCCAGCACGTGCCTTTTGGCTTGGTGCAGGGAGAAGATGGCAAGAAGCTCAAAACGCGTGCTGGTGACACGGTGCGTCTGCGTGAGTTGCTCGATGAGGCTGTCGAGCGCGCTGAGTCTGATCTGCGCCGTCGGCTGCAGGAGGAAGGTCGGGATGAAGATGAATCTTTTATTGAGCAGGTGGCCATCACGGTGGGGCTGGCAGCAGTGAAGTATGCCGATCTCAGCCAGAACCGAATCACCAACTACCAGTTCAGTTTTGATCGCATGCTTGCTCTACAGGGCAATACAGCTCCCTATCTGCTTTATGCCGTTGTTCGTATCGCCGGTATTGCGCGCAAGGGGGGCGATCTTGATGTCACTACGGCTGAGCTTCAGTTCAGTGAAACGCAGGAATGGGCTTTAGTGCGGGAGTTACTCAAGTTTGATGCAGTGATCGCCGAAGTTGAGGAGGAGTTGTTACCAAATCGTCTCTGCACCTATCTGTTTGAGCTCAGCCAGGTGTTTAATCGCTTTTATGATCAGGTGCCGGTGTTGAAAGCTGAGCAACCCTCTCGTAGCTGTCGCCTAGCGCTCTGCCGGCTCACGGCAGATACCCTAAAACTAGGGCTGTCGTTGTTGGGTATTCCCACGCTGGAGCGGATGTGATGGGGTCTTCACCTTCACGAATGAGTTCTGGGGCCCCCGCTCCTCGGGTGGAAGTGGAGTGTCTGAAGGCCTATAGCGCTCCGCTTGAGGGTCGCCGTGGATTGCTGCGCCTTGATTTCAATGAAAATACGATCGGCCCTAGCCCTCGTGTACTAGAGGCGTTGCGAGCGATTCCTGCTGATCAGATCGCCGTTTATCCGGAGTACGACGGGTTGCGAGAAGCGGTGGTGGCCAATTTGAGCAATCGTGATCAGGGCCGACCAGGGCTGACCCAGCCACTTAGCCCTAGTCAGATTGGCTTGTTTAACGGCGTTGATGCAGCGATTCACGCCATCTTTCATGCCTATGGCGATCGTGGTGATCGCTTACTGACAACGAGCCCTACCTTTGGCTACTACACGCCCTGCGCCCAGATGCAAGGGATGGAGATTTTGGCCATTCCCTATGAAGGCAGCGATTTTCGCTTCCCTCTGCAGGTGATCCGCACGCTTTTGCAAGAGAAGCGGCCGAGATTGCTGTTGCTTTGCAATCCCAACAACCCCACAGGCACTCGCTTGGCACCAGAACAGATTCAGCAACTTGCCATTGCTGCGCCTGAAACGTTAGTGGTAGTCGATGAGCTTTATGAGGCGTTCACAGGTGACAGCGTGATGCCTCTTGCAGACTTCACTGCAACACCAAATTTGTTGGTGTTGCGTTCGCTGGCCAAAACCGCAGGTTTGGCTGGTCTGCGCATGGGGTTCGCGATCGGCTCTGCTGATGTGATCGATCGCGTCAGTCGTGTGACTGGGCCTTATGACATCAATAGCTTTGCGGTAACAGCAGCTTTCGCGGCTCTTGATGATCAGGCTTACGTGGATGCCTACGTGGCTGATGTGTCGAAGGCGCGTGAGTGGCTCAGAAGCCGCCTTGATGCTTCTGGGGTGCGTTACCACCTCGATGGAGGGAATTACCTGTTGATCTGGCCGCAGCAGCAACTAGCAGAGGTGGAAGCAGCCTTACGCAAGCGGGGCATCTTGGTTCGGCTGATGACTGGCAAACCGCTGATTGATGGATCCTTGCGGGTCAGCATCGGCACGATTGAGCAAATGCAGCAATTTTGGCAAGCCTTTGCCACTGTTGAGTTTCTTGCAGCCTGAGTGACCGGAAAGACATGCTGATCGACTCACTCAGGCTATGGATGCGCTGTTAGCGCATCACCTCAATGACGGGTCCATCACCCAGATCGCTCGGCAGGCTGATGGTCGTTCCTGTCTGCTTGACCGGTGTACCTGCCATCGCATCAAGGAATGGTTGCACCCCTGTTTGATCACAGTCGCTTGGCGCTGCACCACTCACGTATTGCACTGGGATGACTCGGCGTGGATTGAGTGCATTGACGACTTGTGCTGCTTCAGCGCCGTCATAGACCTTGGCACCACCCCCTACGCCGATGATCAAGACGTCGGGACGTCCAAGTAGAACTTTGTCTTCTCCCGATAACGAGGCAGCGCTGCCGCCAAGGTGAGCAAATTGCAGGCCGCCTTGTTGCCAGCGCCAGAGGGTGGCTTGGCCGAAACGGCGACCGCCTAGGCGGTCATGGGGAGCCGCAAATCCCTCTAGGTTTAAGCCGCCAATGCGGTATGAACCTGGTTGCACGAAAAAGCGACCACTCGCGACTCGAGCCCCTTCATCAGCGAGCTCAGAGCTGGCAAGGATCACAGTGGCATTGACGCGAGGCTCGCGTAGGCCTGCGGCGCAGCCCACGGCCTTGAATGGGTTGAGCAACACCGATTGCCCACCCCCTTGGATCAGCAGGGCACTGTGGCCATAACTGGTGATTGTGACCCCACCGGCCATCACTGAGGATGCCGTAGACAGCATCAAACCCACTGCTGTTGCGGCGGATAGGCTGCGCGGCTTCAGAACCTTGAAGCGGGAAGGCATGAGTGGAAGTGATTAGGGTATGGAAGTTAGCAGTGCTTTTCGTTTGGTTCTGTCAGACGCAAAAAGTTGGTAAGCAGTTGATGGCCGGCTTCAGTGAGCACACTTTCGGGATGGAACTGCACTCCTTGTAGATGGGTGTGTGTTCGATGACGTAGGCCCATGATTGTGCCGTCCTCTAGCCATGCTGTGACTTCTAGGCAGTCCGGCAGGCTCTCTCGCTCTGCAATCAGGCTGTGATATCTGGTAGCAGTGAGTGGTAGCGGTAAGTCTTTAAACAGCCCTTCACCGTTGTGCAGCACAGGCGAGGTTTTGCCATGCATCAGTTCATGTGCTTGCACCACCTTGCCTCCGTAGGCTTGAGCTAGGGCTTGATGCCCCAAGCACACCCCGAGGGTGGGGATTGTGGGAGCCAGCTCGGTCAGCACCTCTAGGCAAACTCCGGATTGATCAGGATTGCCTGGGCCTGGTGAGAGCAGGATGGCGGCGGGATCTAGCTCCCTAATTTGGCTTAGGCAGAGAGCATCGTTGCGCTCAACCCGTAGATCAGCAGCGACAGGATGCTTTGCGGCCAGTTCCCCTAAATACTGCACCAGGTTGAAGGTGAAGCTGTCGTAGTTGTCGATAATCAGGAGCATGGGGCTGCAGGGCGTCAGAGCCCTAGGCGGATACGTAGAGGAGGGAGCAGCAGCAGTAAGGCAATCAGTAGAGAGCTAATGGCGGCAACCATCACAGCAGCAGCAGCAGTGTCTTTGGCGATGCGGGCAAGGGGGTGAAAGCGGCGACCGATTGCTAGGTCCACCACAGCTTCGATGGATGTATTGAGCAACTCCAAGACAAGCACTGCCGCCACCGTGAGAACCAAGACGGCTAGATCGTTGAGATTCAGTTGCAGCCAGAGCCCCAAACCGAAAACGACGGTGCCGATCACGACATGGATGCGGAAGTTGCGCTGACTGACGATGCCATAGGCCAGACCTTGGGTTGCGTAGCGAAAGCTGCTTGGTAGGTCTGCGGCAATTCGCCAGGCTCCCCGCCGGGCAGCTTGATGCCCTTGGCTGGATAGTGGGGTGATCTCTTCGGACAACAAATTGTTGGTCTGAGGGAGCATGTAGTGATCTCTTGGATTGCATCACTAGTGGTGATGAACCTTACCGTTGATGCTGAGAAGTTGCTCTTGGTAGCTCAGCATCGTTTTCAGGCTCTGATCTGTTGGGTGGTCCCAGCCCAGTAGATGCAGGAGGCCATGGCTTACCAGCCAGCGGAGCTCTAGGCCAAGTTCATGGCTGTGTTGTTTGGCTTGGCGTTGTGCTGTTTGCACTGAGACGACAATGTCGCCCAGTTCGACGCAAGTGTCTGTTGGTAGGACGAGGCTGTTATCCAGTGCTGGGAAGGAGAGGACGTCAGTCGTTTCAGATCGTTGACGCCAAGCGTGATTCAGTTCAGTGATGGTGGCGTCATCCGTGAGTTGAAGTCCCAGGCTGAGCATCGGGCTGAGGCGCACAATCTCAGGACAGGTCAGGGTTGGGTCACGACGGACGCTTTCAATCCAGGCTGTGAGGTCTTGCTGCCAGGGACTTGCGTTAGTGAGGCGGCGCTTTGTGTCTGCATCAACCAAGCTCGTCAAGGCATCATCGTTGGCGGGATGAAAGGCCAGATCGAGGTCGAGGTTGATCGGAGAGGTTTGCAGTGCGCTCATGCGCGCATCAATGGGGAAGTGTGGGCCTGCCTAGCCAGGCGATCATCAAGATGAACCCCACAACGCCAAAGGTGGTGAGGCCGAAGTGCCACAGGCTCTGTCCACCTTTGCGCACCATGTTGCGCATCGCCAGTTTCACGAAGCTTGGCGGTGGTGTTGCTTGTGATGGAGGCTCCTTGGAGCTTGGATCTGTCGTCATTGCATGTCTGATTTAGTGATCCATATCACTGCCTGGACGATCGACACCCTGACGCAGCAGGGTCTGAATGAATCGGTCTAAATCACCATTCATCACCGCTTGCACGTCTGTGGTTTCTTCTGCTGTGCGTAGGTCTTTCACCATTTGGTAGGGATGGAAGACATAGTTGCGGATCTGATTGCCCCAGGCAGCTTCAACGATATCGCCGCGGATGTCAGCGATCTCGGCAGCACGCTGCTCCTGGGCGATCACCATCAGCTTGGCTTTCAGTAGAGCCAATGCCTTTTCTTTGTTTTGTAGTTGTGAGCGCTCTTGCGTACAGCGCACCGCTAATCCTGTTGGGATATGCAGAATGCGTACGGCTGTCTCCACCTTGTTGACGTTTTGGCCCCCGGCGCCCCCGGAGCGGCTGGTGGTGACTTCTAGATCTTTCTCGGGGATATCGAGCTCTACTTCCTGATCGATTTTTGGCATGATCTCCACGCCTGCAAAGCTTGTTTGGCGCTTGCCATTGGCGTTGAAAGGAGAGATTCTCACCAAGCGGTGGGTGCCCTTTTCATTACGCAGATAGCCGTAGGCATAGCGGCCTTCAATCTCTACCGTTGCGCTTTTAATTCCTGCCTCTTCCCCTTCGGAAAGCTCGTCCACGGTCACTGTCATGTCGTGATCCTCTGCCCAGCGGGTGTACATCCTGAGCAGCATCTGAGCCCAGTCTTGAGCATCTGTGCCACCAGCTCCAGCGTTAATTGAGAGCACGGCGCCTTCCTTGTCGTACTCGCCGCTAAGTAGTCGTTCGAGCTCCCAGCGATCAAGCCCTTGGCGCAGCTGTTTCAGCCCCGATTGGGCTTCGCTGAGCATCTCGTCGTCTGGCTCCAGGTCGTAGAGCTCTAAGGTTGCCTGGGCATCATTGACGGCACTACGCCAGAGCGTGATTTGCGTCAGCTGGGCTTTAACTTCGTCCAGCTGACGCATCTGCTTCTGGGCGTTTTGCTGGTCGTTCCAGAAATCTGGTTGAGCAGCGAGTTGCTCGAGATCTTGTTGGCGAGCGTTTAGAGCAGGAACGTCAAAGACAGTCCTGGGCTTGGCCCAGGCGGTCGGTGAGCTCAGAAAGATCGCGTTTGAAGTCGGTGAGGTCCAGCAACGTTGGTGCTTGAGTCCAGAGATCTGACGCTATCAGCGGGGCCAGCCTGCATAGGATCTCAGTGACGTGATCACAGTGCCATGGCCAAGGTTGAGATCTATACCTGGCAGTCATGCCCATTCTGCCTGCGTGCCAAGGCTCTCTTGGATCGCAAAGGGGTGAGTTACCAGGAGCACGCCATCGATGGCGACCAGGCAGCCCGCGCAGCGATGGCGAGCCGGGCTGGGGGGAAAAACACGTTGCCCCAGATCTTTATCGATGATCTGAGCATTGGTGGCTGCGATGAGTTGCATGCCCTTGAGGGGGCTCAAAAACTTGATGGTTTGCTCCAAGGCAAGGTCTGAAGCCATGCGACAGCTGTTCGTCTTGGATCCCCTGCAGTGCATTCAACCTGCCAAGGATTCCTCAGCTGCGTTGATGCAGGCGGCCCAACGGGCATCAATTGAGGTTTGGGCTTGTACACCCGCTGATCTTCAGGCTCGTGGAGATCAGCTCTCTGCGATTGCCGTCCCTGTGGTGGCTGAGCCTTGGATTAGCACCGGTGAGCCCCGCAGCCTTCCTCTAACGGACTTCGCCTGCATCTGGATGCGTAAGGATCCCCCGGTCGATGAGGGCTATCTCTATGCCACCCATTTGCTCGAGCTGGCAGAGCGGGCTGGTGTGTGCGTGCTCAATAGGCCAGCGGCGCTGCGGGCCTGGAATGAAAAGATCGGTGCGCTGCGCTTCAACAACCTGATGGCTCCCACGCTTGTGGCCAGTCGGGTCAGTGAGCTTGCTGCCTTTGCCCGTGAGCAAGAAGAGGTGGTGCTCAAACCTTTAGGGGGTCGAGCTGGTCAGGGGCTGGTGCGAGTCGCTGGGGCCGCTCCCGGACTTGAGGCCTTGCTGGAGTTGGTCACGGATCAGGAGCAGCTACCGGTGATGGTTCAGCGGTTTTTGCCGGCTGTCATTGAAGGAGACAAGCGCATCCTGTTGGTGGATGGAGAGCCTCTTGGTGCAGTGAACCGTCGTCCTAAGGCTGGAGATTTTCGTAGCAACCTTGCCATGGGTGGTCGCCCTGAACCCACAGAGCTAGACAGTCGTGAATTGCAGATCTGTGCAGAATTGGCACCCGTTTTGAGAGAGCAGGGTTTGTTTTTTGTGGGAATTGATGTGATTGATGGCCTGCTGAGTGAGATCAATGTCACCAGTCCTACTGGCATTAGAGAGGTTGAGCGCCTCAAGGGGATTCCCCTGGCTGATCAAGTGATTGCGCGTTTGCTGGTCAGTCTTGGTTGATACTTGGCATCCAGCTCGAGTTGGTCGGCCAGTACAGACAGCTTCATGCCAACTTCTTGTAATTCGCGTTCGACCACAGACCCTCGGACCAAACCAGCTCCAGCAGTGAGATCAAGCACTGAACCTCTGGCGTGGCCACAACGGATGGCCACGCGCAGTTCCGTGTCGCCTTGGCTGTCGATCCAGCCAATCGGCGCCGCATAGCTGCCACGTTCAAAAGGTTCCAATGTGCGCAGCCAGGCCATCGCCTCTCGGCAAGGCAGACCCGCGACCGCCGGAGTTGGATGGAGAATTTTGGCCAGATTGAGGGATGTATGACCCATGGCATTGGCTGTAATCGGTGTATGCAGATGCACCAGTTGGCCATGACGAGCGAGCTGGGGGTTCCGTGGTCGCCGTGGTGTCAGTCCTTGATTGCACAGCTGATTGGTAATTGAGGCAACGACAAGTTCATGCTCGCGACGGTCCTTTTCCGAGCGGAGTAGGCCCTGTCCATCGTCATTGCGATCAGCAGTGCCGGCCAGAGCGTCGGTGCGTAGCTGATTCTCTTGCAGGCTGAGTAGCCGTTCAGGCGAAGCTCCAAAGAAGGCATCCTCGTGAGTTCTTCGCCATAAGAAGCGGCAGCTACCTGATTGTTGTTGACGTAGCTTGGCCAGTACTGGCAGCGGGTTTAAGGGTGCTTGGAGCTGAATGGATTGGCGCACAGCCAGCACCAATTTGTTGAGCTCACCGCTGCTCACTAAATCCAGTCCGCGTTTGAGAGCTGGTCTGTAACACTCCTGCCAGGGCTGGAGTGCCGTGGTGCCGCGGACGCTGCTGGGCCAGAAATCTTTTGAATTGTGATTGGGGTCGAGCAGGTTTTCCGCCATCAGCCAAAGCTGTTCTGCTAGGTCCCGCGCTTCTGCTTGCTGGGTGATTACGCCATTGAGACGCAGCCAACCGTGTCGACCCTGGCGGCTGAGTTGCCAGCGCGGCAGTACCGCTTGAACAGCACTGGTGTGGATCTGGCTGCGTTGTCGTTCTGCGGGATGGTCGAAAAAGGAAAAGGCCAGCAGGATTTTGGCTCGAGCCTGGGCAGGGGCGTTGGGCGTCGCGTCTGTGAGGCGTGCCAGGGTTGTATCGCTGAATCTTTGGGCTAGCTCAAAGCGTCTGGGGCCTGCAAGATCAAGGCTTTGGCACTGACCAGCTGCTGCAAAGCAAAGGCCTGGTGCACTATCCCAGAGAAACTGGAAGGGATGCTCATCGGCTAGTAAGGGCAGGTGGTACAGGGGATCCACCTCGTCGAGAGGCAGGGCCAGGCTGAGGACACCTTCATCGCCCTTGCGCTCGCACCAGCCCCGGGATGCGGCAGTTAAAAGGTTGCTGAAACTACGGTCAGCTTTCATCCGGGATCGGAGTTGAGCGCGGGTCCTGCTCAAATGTATGGGCCTTTCCCTGGTTTCCAGGCTTCTTTCCCATGCCAGACCAGCAGGATGTTGCATCCCTTTACGCCAAGGCCTCCACAAGGCGAGCTCTTTGGAAAGCCGCGATCAAGTGGCCGATGTACTCCGTGGCAGTGATGCCGGCGTTGCTGGCGGCTGGTTGGCGGGTGGGGGCCGGCGAAGCAGTGCGTCTTGATCAACTGCTTGGCTTTTTGGTTGCGGCTGTGCTGCTTTTGCTTTGGGAAAACCTCAGCAACGACCTCTTTGATGCAGATACCGGCGTGGATAGCTTCACCAAGTTGCATTCGGTGGTTGCGCTGCTGGGTCAGCGGAGACCTGTGCGCCGCTTTGCTCACTTAGCGCTCGTGCTGGGCTTGTTGTTGATGTTGCTGTTGGCTTTGCGTAGTAGTGCTGCTGTGCTCTTTTTGGTGCTGGTGAGTTGTGGTTTGGGATACCTCTACCAGGGGCCGCCCTTTCGCTGGGGCTACATAGGCCTCGGTGAGCCGCTGTGTTGGTTGGCTTTTGGCCCTTTCGCTACTGCCGCTGCCTTGTTGGCGTTAGCACCGCTCAACGGTGATGGATCAGTTATTCCATGGGCAACGGCGTTCACCCTGGGGAGTGGTCCGGCCTTAGCGACAACCTTGGTGCTCTTTTGCTCTCATTTTCATCAAGTCGCTGAGGATGCGGCTTTTGGCAAACGATCGCCTGTGGTGCGCTTGGGCACAGCTCGTGCGGCGGCTTTGGTGCCCTGGATTCTTTCGCTTGTGTTTGCTCTGGAGTGGATCCCTGTGCTGCAGGGAGATTGGCCGCTGACAGCTCTGCTTGGTGGTTTGGGATTGCCTGCAGGAGCAGCGCTGGTCCGTTTGCTTCGCCATCATCATGATCAGCCAGAGAAGATTCGTGGCAGCAAGTTTTTGGCATTGCGCTTTCAGGCGCTCAATGGCTTGGGGTTGAGCTTGGGCCTAGCGCTAGCGCCTTGCTTGGGCTTTGCGCTATCTAGCGCAGGTTGAGTTGATGGCTCTCAAGTTTCAGTGCAAACCGTTTTCATTTCGTTTGAGTCGGGTGTTGCAGACGGCTCAGGGGGTTGTTGAAGAACGTCAGGGTTGGTTGCTGAGATTGGAGGATTGCGCGGGTCGTTGTGGTTGGGGGGAGGTGGCTCCGATGGATGTGGCTGGTTTAAAGGCCTGCGGCGATTGTTTGGTCAAGCTGCGCTTGGCACCAACGCGTTTGGAGTTGGAGGAAGGAATGGCGTTTTGGCCTGCGCCTTTGGCTTTTGGTGTGGGTGCAGCTCTGGCGGAATTGGATGGCCTCGTGGGGTCTTTAGCAACAGGCGGTTGGCTTGCGGCGCCTGCCTCGGCTGTGTTGTTGCCGGCGGGGCAGCCTCTTTTGAATGCGTTGGATTCCATGCTTGAGAGGGTTCCCTCAGCAGCTGATCCCTTCACTGTGAAGTGGAAGGTGGCGGTCGCTCCAGATGCATTGGAGCGGCGCCTCTTGTTGCAATTGTTGGAGCGGCTGCCAGAGCATGCGCGCTTCAGGCTTGATGGCAATGGCGGTTGGGATCGCAGTGTGGTGAGCTGGTGGGTGGAGCGATGTCTGCAGGATGCGAGGCTGGAATGGTTGGAACAACCTTTGCCTGCTGGTGACCTTGAGGGGTTAAGAGCTTTGGCGCAACAGGTTCCCGTGGCTCTTGATGAGTCGCTTGTGCTTGAGCCATCACTGCGAGAGTCATGGTCTGGCTGGCAGGTGCGGCGTCCGCTTTTAGACGGTGATCCCAGACCTCTGCTGAGGGGGCTGCAGGAGGGTGTTGGCTACCGGATGTTGAGCACGGCCTTTGAAACCGGCATTGGTCGGCGTTGGCTGCACCATCTCGCTGCTTTGCAGCATCAGGGCCCTACACCAGTGGCTCCTGGCCTGGCCCCGGGTTGGTGCCCTGATGGACCTTTATTTAGCGCTGATCCCGAAGTGGTCTGGGCGGCGGCATGAGGGAGTTGGTTGCCCTGCGTTGCAATCCCGCTCAGGCTGAGCAAAGGGCCTTGCAGCTCGCTCAGGCCTTGGAGCAAGGCGATTGGGTGCAACTGCTGCCGCCCGTTGGAACTAGCGGTTTGATCCCTAGGGCTCTTTTGCCTGATGGTCCTGGTGTGGTGGTCGCAAGTGGAGGCACCTCCGGCGGACAGCAGCACTGTTTGCAGCCTTGTAGCCATCTCGACTTATCAGCTTCGGCTACAGGTCAATGGCTTCAGCAGCAGGGTTACGACCTGCAGCAATGCATGCTGCTTAATCCTTTGCCGTTGCATCACGTTAGTGGCTTGATGCCTTGGTGGCGTAGTCGTTGTTGGCGTATTGGGCATGCATGGCTACAGCCTGGCTTGCTGAGGGATCCAGACGCTTTAGAGCAGTTGTGTGGCTCGTTGCCGGGATGGGGAGAGCAACCGGTCTTGATGTCTTTAGTGCCAACACAACTGCAGCGGTTGTTGACGCATAACGCTGGTGTGCGTGTGTTGAAGGCTTGTGCTGTGATTTGGGTTGGTGGAGCAGTGCTTTCGCCAGGATTGATGAAAGCGGCACGGGCCGAAGGCTTGCGCTTGGCACCCTGCTATGGAGCAACTGAGACAGCGGCGATGGTGACAGCGCTTGCTCCTGAGGATTTCCTGGCGGGTGCGACGGGCTGTGGATCACCGCTTGAAGATGTGGAGCTGCAGTTGACGCAAGCAGGCGCGTTGCAAGTTCGAACAGCGCGGTTGGCGTTGGCGCGCTGGTTGGGTGAGGGCTTGGAGGATGTTCGCGATCAGCAAGGCTGGTGGACCTCTGGAGATGCTGGTTGCTTGATCACTGAGAGCAACCGGGTTTGTCTCAGCATTGCTGGCCGCTTGGATGGAGCGATTCACTCTGGTGGTGAAACGGTGTTCCCTGAACAGTTGGAGGCCCGTTTACAAGTGGCGGCGGTTGGGTTGCCTGTTGAGGCTGTGTTGCTGCTTGCTGTTGAAGACAGGGAATGGGGGCAACGCTTGGTGGCGCTTGTGCGTCCTGCTGCTGGGGCGAATGGAGAGGATTTGATTAAGCAACTACGCCATCTCTGTGCCGATTGGCCGCCTGCCGATCGGCCGATGCATTGGCGGCTTTGTCCAATGCTTGCTCCGATGGCGAATGGAAAATGGCAACGGGGCTATTGGCAGCAATGGTTGCGGTTGCTAGAAGCGGAAAGTACAGAGTTTTGACGATGGCCAGTCTTTCTGATGCTGAGCTTAGTAATAAGAAATTAGCCGCGGGTTTGCTAGGGATCTTTCTTGGCGCTTTAGGGATTCATAAATTTGTCTTAGGCAAGAATAATCCGGCGATGATTATGTTGGTGGTTTCGCTTGCGGGAGGCTCTATTACTTGTGGGATTGCATATGCAGTCATGCAAGTTATAGGTTTAATTGAGGGCATTATTTATTTAACACAAACACCGCAAGAATTTAAAGAGATTTATCTTGATGGTGACAAGGAGTGGTTCTGATGAGTGTTAGTTTAATGCGCATATTGCAACGGCTGATGCTTGCAGGATCCGCTCTGATGAGTTGTAGTATCTTCACGTCTATGCCACAGGATGCCTTTCATCCTTTTGCATTGATGGCAAGTTTTTTGCCGCTGCAGTTGGGGGCGTTGGCGTGGGTCAGATTGAGCCAATCTTCCCCACACCGGAAGCCTCCAGCCAGCGATCAATGCCTTCTGGTAGTGCACAGCGATGACGTGTCTGGGCGTTGATCGCTAGATGGCGGATGAGAGCGTGGGCAGCGATTTGCTCTTCGCAGCGGAATTCGAAGTGAACTTGGAAGCTGTTTGGATTGAGTCGCTCTGGGCGTAGCTCCATAGCCAATGCGTCTCCGGTGTGGATCGGCCTGCGGAAATCTGCTTGACAATGGATGATCGGCAAGGCCACTTCCGGTGTGACTTCAGACTTGCGGCTGCCAGGAAAGATGTCTGCGGGGGTTAGGCCGTAGTGCTCAAGACTCTCTTCCCATGCTTCATGACACCAGCGAAATAGCTGATGGAAATGCATCACGCCGGCGGCATCAGTATCGCCAAAGCGCACCACGCGGCGCAGCAATAACCAGTTTTCTGGATTCATGTTTGGGATTCTGATCGAAGCCGAAGATCACCATCATCATTGTGATGGGGTGTTGGCGGCAGATTTTTTTGGTAGCTGCTGTGATCGGTTGAGTGTTGTAGATACTTTCGCGGATGCGCTAGCGATTGATCTGCGGGACAATCCCTGGCTGGCGATGTTATTGGTTGAATCAAACATGTGGCTTAAAGTCAGTGCTCCTCTTCCTGTTCCTCTAGAGGATACTGGCACCAGGATGAAATACATACAAGACCACTATTTCCTCCGCCGAGCTGATGATGTAACAGATTTACTGAGTAAAGGCAGACAAGCCATCTAAGCCAAAGAAGAACATCTTTAATGGATTGGGTAAGTGGCCCTTGTATCATTTTCAGAATTAAGGCTGACAATGAAGGAGTGTTAATACTGTCAGGCTCTTGAAATCATATACTTACTTTGAACCCTAATGGCTAGTCATGAGAGTCAATCTCAACGGGGAGAAGAATGCAGTTGGTAATGTCTTCGCGTATATCACGATTGGCTTGGCATTAGGGCTTAATGGATTGGTGATAGCAGCTTGGCTAATTTGGACAAGATTAAACTAGTCAGTATCTATTTCGATCTCAGTAAAAGGCTCCGCATCAGCTCAAAACTTTTCTTGCCTTTTTCTCTTTGTGGATTCCTCAGTACACAGGGAATGCTTGCATTCCTAGGCCAAAGTTCAAGCCAAGTCTCACCAGCCAGTAGCTGATCAACGCAACGGCTGCCACGATCAAATGCCAAGCGTGGATAGCAAAGGGCCTCAATCGGTGCTGCTGGATGGCCAGCACCGACCAGATGATCAACATTGCTGCCACCACTGGCCCAAAAGCATGCCATTGCATTGAGCTGCTGAGATTGCCCTGCAGTGCTTCAGTCGTGGCCCTAGTAAGGAAGCAGGTTGGGCAGGGAATGCCGGTGAGAGCTCTGAGTGGGCAGGGCCAGCCTGGCAGCGATGGATGCAGACCCTTGATCCACAGGGAGCCAGTGAGTGTTGCCGGCAGTAGATAACCAGCCCGTTGGATCCGTCGCAGAAAACGGTTCAGTGCCTTGTGCCTTAGCGATCCACAGAACCCATGATCACGTCGATGGAGCCAAGGATCGCCATGATGTCTGCGACTTTTGCTCCCTTGAGGATATGGGGAAGGATTTGCAGGTTATTGAGGTCAGCAGCGCGGATTTTGAAACGCCATGGTGTGACGTCATTGTTGCCCTGTAGGAAAACGCCTATTTCTCCCTTGCCTGACTCAAGCCTGGTGTAAAGCTCACCATTAGGGATCTTGAAGGTGGGTGCAACCTTCTTGGCAACGTATTGATAGTCAAATCCCACAAAGGGGCTTGTCTTACCCTCCGCCATCCGCTGAGCTTCGAGGTTTTCTGTTGGTCCGCCTGGGATCATCTCGCAGGCCTGGCGCAGGATCTTCAGTGATTGGCGCATTTCTTCGATCCGAACGCGATAGCGCGCATAGCAATCGCCTTCTTTCTCCCAGGCGACATCCCAATCGAAGTCGTCATAGCACTCGTAGTGATCCACTTTGCGTAGATCCCATGGCACTCCTGATGCCCGCAGCATTGGCCCCGAAAGGCTCCAGTTGATCGCCTCATCTCGCCTAATGGCGCCCAAACCTTCGATGCGGCGACGGAAGATTGGGTTGTTGGTGATTAGTTTTTCGTACTCATCGATTTTGGGACCAAACCAGTCGCAGAAGTCTTGGCATTTCTCTAGCCAGCCCCAGGGCAAATCACAGGCGACGCCACCGATGCGGAAATAGTTGTTGTTGATCAATCGTTGCCCTGTGGCTGCTTCCCACAGGTCGTAGATCATTTCTCTTTCTCGGAAGATATAGAAAAAGGGTGTTTGGGCACCCACATCAGCCAGGAAGGGGCCAAGCCAGAGCAGGTGGTTGGCAATGCGATTGAGCTCGAGCATCAGCACGCGGATGTAGCTGGCTCGCTTCGGCACAGAGATGTTGGCCAAGCGCTCCGGAGCGTTCACGACGATTGCCTCGTAGAACATTCCGGCTGCATAGTCCATGCGGCTCACGTAGGGCACGAACATCACACTCGTGCGGTTTTCGGCAATTTTTTCCATGCCCCGATGGAGATAACCGATCACCGGTTCGCAGTCCACGACGTCTTCACCGTCGAGGGTGACCACCAGCCTCAGCACTCCATGCATCGAGGGATGATGGGGGCCGAAGTTGACGACCATTGGCTCCGTACGCGTTTCCAGCTGCGACATGGGGCCTTGAGTTGCAGAGCGTTAGCGGGATCTTAGGAAGGAACCCATGCCCGATTCGTCCATTAACTCGGATTCAGGTTTCAAGCATCTGTCCGTAATGGAAGATGCCGTGTCGCAGCCTGTCGCTGCTTTGCCTGCAGAGCTGCTCGTTGGCGGGTTGATCATTGATGCCACCCTGGGCGGCGGCGGCCATAGTGCTCTGTTGCTGGAACGTCATCCAGATCTCCGCCTGATCGGTTTGGACCAAGACCCCACGGCTCGTGCGGCGGCGGCTGAGCGACTGGCGCTATTTGGAGATCGCGTCACGATCGTGGCGACTAATTTTGTCGATTTCAGCCCTGCCGAGCCGGCAGTGGTAGTGATGGCTGACTTGGGAGTGAGCAGTCCCCAACTGGATGTGGCGCAAAGAGGTTTTAGCTTTCGCCTCGATGGTCCGCTCGACATGCGCATGAACCCCCAGGTGGGCGAAACGGCGGCTGAGCTGATTGGGCGTCTCGAAGAAACAGAGCTGGCAGATCTCATCTATGCCTATGGCGAGGAGCGCTTGTCCCGACGCATCGCCCGGCGCATTAAGCACGATCTGGCAGAGCAAGGACCCTATGCCGGCACCGCCGCTTTGGCTTATGCGGTGGCTGGTTGCTATCCGCCGAAGGCCCGTCATGGTCGTATCCATCCAGCCACCCGTACTTTTCAGGCCCTGCGCATTGCTGTGAATAATGAATTGGATGCCTTAGATCGCTTCTTGCAAAAGGCCCCTGACTGGTTAGTCCCAGGAGGTTTGCTCGCAGTGATCAGCTTTCATTCTCTTGAAGACCGTCGCGTCAAGACTGCTTTCTTGCGTGATCAGCGCCTGGAGCGGCTAACCCGTAAGCCTTTGGTGGCCAGCGAGATGGAGATCGCTGCCAATCCACGCAGCCGTAGTGCAAAGTTTCGATTCGCTCGCCGCTTGCCTCAAGCGACCACTGCCGATGCCCGCTGATCCAATCTGGTGGTGGGCTTTTGGAGTGCAACTGCTAGCTCTCCCTGGAGCATTGTTGCCGGTGTTACCGAGTTTGTTGTGGTTGCCACTCGGTGCTGGTTTATGGGTTTGGAATGTGGGCTGGAGTGCAGGTTGGCTCAGCCTTGGTTTGGCCTGCATTGTTTTTTTACTTGGCCTTATTGCTGATCTGTTAGCGGTAGCTCTTGCTTCTGCTCGTTTACGAGCAAGCCGCTGGGCAGTTTTGGGTGCTGGATTGGGGCTGCTGCTTGGCTTGGTGGGTCTATTGCCGGCTTTGCCTTTTGGAGGCCCATTGCTAGGGGCTCTCTTTGGACCTTGGCTGGGCGCTGCTTTGGTGGAAACGTTGACGGCTAATCAACCTCCTTTAGCACTTGGATGGTTGCTTGCTGCTCGCCGTGGTGCGCTGGTCGGGCTTGCAGTGGTCGCTGGCTTATTGGTGAGCCGAGTAGCCCAATTCGTTTTGGCGCTACTCGGCATCGCTGGCTTTTTGCTGCTCAGTTGGGCTTAAGCAGGCCAGTGTTGTCTGTGCTGCCGAACAACTGACGGTAGGCCGCAGTTGAGATGCAAACCATGGCAGGAACCATCACGAAGAGACCTCCATAGTGGAAGGTGGCGGCGGTGGCATGGATCACAGCTTCCACAATCAGCAGCCAGAGCACGATCCACCAGGAAGGGTTGATCACATCGATACCAGAACGCAATGCATTGGCTGAGTTCTTGCTGCCAAGCAGGCTGTTTTGAACGAGGAACTGTTGGGTTACCAGGAACCAGATTGCAAAGATTGCTAGGGCAATGCTTGGAATCACGATTAGGGCTTGATTGATCTGGCCTAGCCCCAGGCCTATCAGGTAGGCAATCACTGAGGCAACAGCGATCACGACGATATAAAGAATCAATGAGCCCAGTAGCCGCCAGCTGGAGCTTTGATCCCAACGTGTAAAGACGGCGAAGTCAGGCTTTTGACCATCGAGTGCTGTCCAAGCGCCTCGGATTAGTCCCACAATTCCCCATAGCACCACAATGATGTAACCGATCAGGCCAACGACCAGCAGTAGATAACCCAGGACTGGATGTAACCATGCAACTTCTTTGACAGCGGCGATGCGAGTACCGCCAAGAGCAGCAATGCCGATGAAGGGGAGCGTGACCACCCCCACCAGGATTTGGAAAAGCAAAAAACTCCAGGGAGCTTTACAGAAGGCGTTCCAGCCGTCCTCGACGGCTTTGAGCACCTGAAGGTTGGAGCCGGTTGGAGTAGTTGCCACCGTCTAATAAACAGATGTTGTTAAAAACTAGCCGCAGTAACAGTTTTGCTCAGGATTTTTTGAAACTGCGACATCGATTGAGGTAGTTGTTGCTATCTAGCTCTCAGGTCGGTCACGACATTGCTAATCGACTCCACAGCCTGGCTGATCTCTTCGCTTGAGGTGTTGCGACCCAAGCTCAGTCGCAGCGAGGCTTCCGCCTCAGCTGATGTGCGTCCTAAGGCCATCAGCACATGGGATGGGGCTCCTTGGCTGCAGGCAGAGCCGCTGCTGCAAGCAATGAGCGGTCGCAATTGTTGATGCAGGTTGCTGCCGCGCACGCCTGGAATTGTGATGTTGAGATTGTGAGGCAGCCTGTGCTCTAGCGATCCATTGAGGATGAGATCGGGGAGGCGTTCACGTAAACCATCCCAGAGTTGATTACGCAGCGTGCAGAGCTTGTCTTGGCGGCTCGTGATGTCCTCCATGGCTAGTTCTACGGCTTTAGCGAGGCCCACAATTAATGGCACGGGTAGTGTCCCAGGCCTTAGGCCCTGCTCTTGGCCCCCACCCCACTGCAAGGGTTTGATTGGCACTTCAGGACGTACGACGAGTGCGCCGATCCCTTTAGGGCCGTAAAGCTTGTGGCCGCTGATGCTGACCAGATCGAGCCCGAGAGCATCTGCATCGAGATGGACGTGACCAAAGGCTTGTGCGGCATCGCTATGCAGAACCACATCACGCTTACGGCAAAGCTCTGACAGCTCTGCAAGGGGTTGGATGACACCCGTTTCATTGTTGGCGACCATCACGCTCACGAGCAGCGTGTCGTTTTCAAATGCCTCAGCCAGTTGCTCCGGTCGCAGTAGACCATCAGCCCGTGGTTGTAGTTCGGTTAGTCGGAAACCTTCCTTTTGCAGTTGGCGCAGCGGATCGAGTACGGCATGGTGTTCAGTAACCAGCGTGATCAGGTGGCCTGGTGCTCCGCGTTGTTCTGCTCTTGCCCTGGCATGGCCCACTAGCGCCAGGTTATTCGCTTCTGTGGCACTGCTCGTAAAGATCACTCGTTGCGGTGTGACGCGCAGATGGCAGGCCAGTTGCTCTCGAGCGAGGCTCACTGCGGCTGCGGCCTTCAATCCAGAGCGATGTTGGCGGCTTGAGGCATTTCCCCAGTCCTCGCTCCAGTAGGCGGCCATGGCCTTGACAACCTCGGCAGCACAGGGTGTGGTTGCCTGATAATCGAAGCAAAGGGGGGATTGTTTTAGGGATCCACTGGAAAGGCTTGGCAGCATGGTGGAAAGTTCCGTTGCTCTGTCGCGCATGCGTCGTTCTTTCAGGATCGTTGGTCTGAGCCTCACGGCCTTGTTTTTGTTATGCCTCCGCCCTTCAGAGGCTATTGAGCCTCAGGAGGTTATTGAGCAGATGAAGAAGAGTCGGCCTGCCAATTTGGTGGTGTTAATTAAGCGCCCTGATGTTGGTGGCGATTATCTCTTGGGGATGTATGCGCTCAAGACGGACAAGTTTGATCAGGATCTGCGCCGCTTCAAACTTTGGCAGGAGTGGTCATATGACCTCAACGTTCACACGGAGTCAGTGAGCTGCAGCACCGAAGAACCTCTTCGGATCACCCGAGATAGCAGAGCGGTGTATGTGCGTCGTCTTAATCCAGGGGGGATTGTGAACCCAGCGAATCGGGAGGACCATCTTGTGTGGTGGGCGGCTTGTGTCCCAGAGCTGGGCGGCACAGATCCAACCAATCTGAAAGATAAGGCTCTATCACTCGGTTATTCAACCGTGTTAGTTGAATCCCAAGAAGTCTTGGTCGGACCAGTCCGTTGAGGTCCCTATCGCTTCAGGACTGTTGGGGCGATCGCTTCTAGATTTTTGCAGCTTGCAATTTTGTTGGCCCATGAGTGAGACCCTTCCCCAGAATGTGGAGGCTGCCCCGTCTCCGCGGTTACTACTGGTTGATGATGAACCCGGACTGCGCACTGCGGTGCAGGCTTATCTGGAGGATGAAGGATTTGAGGTCACCACTGCTGTCGATGGAGACGATGGCTGGCAGAAGGCTCAAGAGATGCTGCCTGATTTGGTCATCAGCGATGTGATGATGCCGCGTTGTGATGGCTATGGACTGCTTAAGCGGATGCGGGAGGACGAGCGCTTGGGTGGCACTCCTGTGATTTTTCTTACTGCTAAGGGGATGACGGCCGATCGCACCGAGGGTTATCTGGCTGGGGTGGATGACTACATCCCTAAACCCTTTGACCCTGAGGAGTTGGTGGCTCGTGTCCGCAACGTGGTTCGTCGGCAAGATCGCCTTCTTCGGGAAGCAGCTCGTTTCGCGGATACTGATGTGGGTCAGATGGCCCGGCAGATCACAGAGATTCGCACCATGCTTGCCCATGGTGATGGCCGTTCATCCAAGGATGTAGCGCTTCACAACTTCACGCCGCGGGAGGCGAGTGTTCTGCAATTGGTGGCTGAGGGGTTGATGAATAAGGAGATCGCTCGGAAGTTGGAGACATCAATTCGCAATGTTGAGAAGTACGTGAGTCGTCTGTTCATCAAAACGGGCACGTCAAGTCGCACTGAGTTGGTTCGTTATGCCTTGGAAAACCAGTTAGTGACATGACCATTGGCAGGCTGCAATGGCGTGTCTGATGCGGATTGGCTCTCAGCCAGCTTCAACCATGGCTGGACCTACAGCCAACGCATTGCTGCTGTTGATGCTGGTCGAGGCTTGGTGGAGCTGCTTGCGGTGCATTACACCCACTCGAGTCAAGATGTATGGCAACAGCGTTTGCAGGCGGGGCAGATTCGGCTGAATGGCGAGCTGGTGCGATTGGATCAGCTGCTCGCCTCAGGTGATCAGGTGTGTTGGCAGCGCCCTCCATGGCTAGAAGCTGCGGTTCCGGCGAGCTGGGAGGTGATTTTTGATGATGGCGATCTGCTGGTCGTCAATAAGCCTTCAGGGTTGCCGGTGATCCCAGGTGGGGGGTTCCTTGATCACACGCTGACGGGGCTGTTGCAACGTCGTTGTCAGCTGGATGGGGAGTCTCGGCTGCCAAGGCCGGTGCATCGCCTGGGAAGGTTCACATCGGGACTGTTGATCTGCGCTAGGCAAAGGGAGACTCGAGCGAAACTCTCAGCGATGTTTCGTCGTGCCACTGCTGGTGATCAAGGTTGCAAGAAGATTTATCGCGCTTTGGCGCACCGCAATCTGAATGTCCATTGCGATGAGGTTGCCACGATCAGGGTCCCGATTGTGCAGACGGCTCACCCCATGGTGGGCAAGGTTTGGGTTGCTGCTGATTCATCCCGGCAACATGATTCAAAGCGGTCTGAATCTCGTGTTCTTACAGCCTTGTCAACTGTGCGATTGCTGGAGCGACGTCAGGATGCAGATTTGCTTGAGGTCGCAATTCAAACTGGGCGTCCGCATCAAATCCGAATCCATCTGGCAGCGATTGGTTCGCCTTTGATTGGCGACCCTCTCTACGGCTTTGATGGGCAGATTTCATCAGCAGCAACACCAGGTGATGGTGGTTATTGTCTTCATGCTCACAGGCTTCTGGATGTGCCCTACCGCAACCGTCTGCATGGCTTCACAGCCTGCTCGCCGCGGCGCCTCCAGATGAAGACGGAAAGATGAGCGGTGCCTATTTCACCAGTTAGGGTGATCGTTGAATCCCCAAGAGCTCGTGACTTTTGATGTTGAAGCGTGGGTTGCTGATTGCATGCTCTTTGATGGGAATTGCCGGTTGCTCTTTGAATTCTGTGCGCCAGCATCAAGTGTTGCAGCCTGAAAGATTGGACCTGCAATTATTAGTCTGCAAAATAAAGTCTACGTTTTTCTCTGATGTAAATCAGGACGGACAAATTTCAGTTGGAGATCATGTGACGTATGCTTTTAATGTTTCTGAGGATGCTGCTTGTGCTCAGTCGCAATCAACCTTTTATGCTGTTGAGCAGATTGTGGCGAGGCAGGCTTTGGGGCATGATCGGCAGCAGACTTTTGTGACCCATTTTCAGGGAACTTTTAGGTTGAAGAAAGGGAACCTACAGTTGCGAGGCCTGGGTTCTCTTGGCTTAAGCGCTAGCAAGTGGAAAGCTATTAATCAATCCGGTTCTATTGATCTTGTTCTTGCCAACATCTTTCCTGAGAGCGATAGGCTTTCAGTTATTGGCGAGGGTGGTTCTTACACTGGGCGGGTGGGTGCCGCATTTGTTAAGCCTGGAGATGCAGTGGTAGTTGATATTAACTTGTTTAGTCAATTCAAGCTTGATTGAGTTTAGTAGACATTGCCTTTCCCTATTGTTTTTGCCAGAAGATTTGGCTTTGATTCTAGCTTTTTTTGAACTCAATTAGTCGTGAAAAGTAGAATGGAGCCTGATTGAGTTTGCTGCGGATGGGTTCGAATCCGCAGCCCATTGCGGCTTTGATGATGCCGTCTTCGCGAAGGGTATACGCGCGAGTTGTTTTGCTAGGCCCTGGGAACAGCTGGCCAATGCGTTTGAGTAGCGCTAGTAGAGGGGTGTAAGGGGCAAAGCTCACTAGCAAACTTTCTTGTGTGAGTCCGCATAGGTGACGGACCATCTCTTCCGCTGCTTGTTGGGGGTAGTGGATGAAGACATCCAGGCAGATCACGGTGTGAAAGCAACCCTGCAGGCTTTCGAGGTCGGAGGTGGTGAAGGTTAGTCGGCTTAGATCCAACTTTGCATCTGCAGCGCGGCGTTTGGTTTCGGCCACCATGGCGGCGGAAATGTCACTTGCGGCAATTGATCCAGCCCCCATTGCGGCCAGAGGAAGGCTGAGGCTTCCTACCCCGCAGCCGGCGTCGCAGAAACTCATGGCACTCAGATCACCGCGTTCCTGAAGCCAGGCGAGCACATCATCCACCGTTTTCTGATGGCCGATGCGGATGTTGCGCTGCACTTTATTGACGTCATCACTCTCGCTGTAGATGCGATTCCAGCGATCAAACCCTGTTCCGTTGAAGTAGTTGGCTACTTCAGTTTTTTCGGCCTGTTTGAGCTCTTGGCGCTGTTCCATGGCCATTGAGTTGGGTTCAGACGATCGGGATCTTAAGCAGCATGCTTCCAGATCAGCTCTTCAGTATCCGGTTTCCACTGCCAGCGGAGTAAGTCTGTTAAGGGCTGATTCACAAGTCGCTCATGCAGTGGGCGGCCATTGCCTATTACCTGACGAGGGGCCATGGTGGCAGCCCAGATGGCCGCGGCAGGTTCACCACTCCAAGTAGCTAAACGTCGACTCCCTTCCAGGAGCGGCAATGTGACTCCTGCGAGAGTGCCATCTTCTAAACGACAGGTTCCTTTTTCGACCAGCAGAACTCTTTCATCCCAGCGATACTTGCCATCTTTGAGGCCGTAGGGAGCGAGACTATCGCTCACAAGTACCAGCTGTTGTGGTGCCAGTCTTTGCAATAGCACCGCCATGGTGGGGTCAACATGAACTCCATCGGCGATTAGTCCCAGAGCAATCTCTCCATGTATGCAGGCTTCCCCCACCGGGCCAGCTGCACGATGGTGAAGACCGGGCATGGCATTGAAGGAGTGGGTCAGCATTCCCACTCCCTGGGAGAAGGCATCGGCAGATGCTTCCCCATCTGCGTTCGAGTGCCCTAGGCATATCACGATGCCTAGGGTCCTGAGTCGTTCAATCACTTCAGATGATCCGGGCAGTTCTGGTGCCAGGGTCATCAAACTGATGTCTTGCTCAAAGCCGCGAATGCGTTCATCCAGTGCCCTTAGGCTCGGAGCACAGAGATGCTCCAGGGGATGGGCGCCGTGGCGTGCTGTTGCCAGAAAAGGGCCTTCAAGGTGGGCCCCCAGCAGTTCACAGCGTTGCGGGCAGTGTTGTGCTCGGGCTGCATGCAGCACCGTTAAAGATTGACGCAGGGCTGCTACCCCGCAGCTCACAATCGTGGGGCAGATTGCCTGTACACCGTCTTGCCAGAGTCTGTCGAGCAGCTTCAGGAGCTGGGGAATGTCTTTGGCGGTGAGCTCGGGGAAGGCCAATCCCAGCCCTCCATTGATTTGTAGATCGATGCCCATGGGGCTGAGCCAGTCGCCCTGCCAGCTCTCCCCGTCCATGGCAGAGCCATCTGCCATGGGTTGAACACTGAGCACCCGCTCGTGTTCATCTAAGGCCATCCACCACAGCTTGGTGTCCACGGCTTTGTTGAGAGGTTGGGGCAGGCGGATGTGGGTGATCCGATGCATGGGAGGTGGCCAGGCGGTGCTAGTGCGGGACCATGGCATTGTCGTCATTATTCATCGTGACCTCTGCTTCTCTGCCTGTGCCTTTGGCAGCTGCTGAATCGCCGCCGCAGGTGGCTGTGGTGATGGGTAGTGATTCTGATTTGCCAACCCTGCAACCGGCCGTCACCGTCTTAGATGAGTTCGGTGTGAAGGTGGAGGTGCGTGTGCTTTCTGCGCACCGTACGCCCCTTGAGATGGTGGCCTTTGCAAAGGAAGCTCATCAGAGAGGTTTGAAGGTGATCGTGGCAGGTGCCGGCGGTGCTGCTCATTTGCCGGGCATGGTGGCGTCACTCACCACGCTGCCAGTGATTGGAGTACCTGTGCAGAGCAGGGCTCTTTCCGGGGTGGATTCCTTGCATTCGATTGTGCAGATGCCTGGGGGAATCCCTGTGGCAACAGTGGCGATTGGCGGAGGGCTTAATGCTGGCTTGCTGGCGGCTCAGATCCTGGCGATCTGCGATCCAAAGCTTGCAGAGCGGTTGAGGGCCTACCGCCAGGATCTTCATGATGCTGTGGTAGCCAAGGATGCTCGCTTGTTGGAGCTTGGCAGCGAGGCTTATTTGGGGCAGATGTGAAGGTCTTGTTGGAACCTCGCAACTCCACTCAAGCCACAGGTAATGTCCCGGCTTGATGCTTGTCTATGAGTTTTGATGCTGCGTAATCCTTTCACCCGCCTCTTGGTTGTTGCTATTTTCCCGGCATTAATCGTCTACATTGTTGTGCTGTCTCTCTCGGCAGCTGCGGGTATTCAACCTGGAAAAGTTTTAACGGATCTAATGCAGACATGCGACTTCCCAGTTGCTGTTGGCATGCTTTCTAATATTGGATTTTTGCTTTGGGCTGCAGCGGCAGCCATAAGCCTTTTTGTTTCCCTCTCTGGGCTAGCAATAAAGCGTGATTGGTGTCAGCTGTTGCTAGTGGGTGGAATTTTTTCCACTATTCTTTGTCTCGATGATTTATTTTTACTGCATGATCGTCATATAGGCCCTGATTTTCTATATACCTCCTATGCCATTTTGGCCCTATTCATCTTGTTAGGCTTTCGCAAATTAGTCATCCAGGCTGATGGTGTGGCATTCCTGGCGGCGGCCATGCTTCTGGGTCTCTCGATAGTCAGCGATAAGGTTCAGGATCTATTGCCCATTGGCTACGCCACGGTGCAGTTGTTTGAAGAGGGCTTTAAGTTTGTTGGGATTGCTTGCTGGCTTGCATTTTGGTGGCAGGCTTCTTTGCGAGGCGCCACGCTTCAGGCTAGCGACTGACCTGCTGAGGATCTCAACGAGCGCTTTGGATTAGCCCTCACGGAACAATATCGCTTGAAGAGAAGGCTAAATTTAATCAGCGGGGGCATTGCATTCTTTCACCATCTCCTGGTTGTTAGAATCAACTTCATGGTAATACTTGGATAGTAGTAATTGCTTTAGGGTTTGATCATTCGGAGGCCGCATTTGGCGTAATAAATATTAAAGAAATAATCACATTGTTCTTAATTGCATAGAAGTGTTTTGATTGCTGATCACCAGGAATTCGCAAGGCGTTGATAATATTGAATCATTAATTATTAGAGGTAAATTAGATAGCCTAATGGAGTGGCGGTAAGCCAATCCATTAGGCTCCAGGAAGCATGTTCTGGTATTCCTAGAAGGATTACAAGCCAACGAAGGGTGTTCGGATGCATATCAGAACAAAGCCAATTCTGCATTTTGATGAAGTACGAATCGATAGATGTTGGCATAAGTAAATGAATGGAGGAATATTGATTAACATTAATCAGATCCGTTTGGGCCCAAACCAATACGATTAGTAAAGTGCTTAGATACCAGAATGATAGCCAGCGACCATAGTCGGTTCCGAGGATAAATAGTGGTGCAATGGCGATAATTTGGATCGAGGCCACCATTAGAGCAAAGCGGCGTAATTGAAAGCGATCAAAATTAATATTGGCCATGGCACTATGGCCAAACCCTGCCAAGAGTAGACGTAATCCAGCCATGGCCGTTATCAGCCAAGCCAGGGGCACCCAAATCGGACCCGCAAAGCTTTTGAAGATTGTATAGGTTTTGGCAAATTGAGTGCCAGGGACCCTGGCTAGGGCCTTAATTGCTCCATCGGGTGATCCACTGATTAGCTTGTCTGACGGCCCCATTAGATCGGCAAGTGCTACCCACGAACTATGGATGGCATGGGCAATCTCACTATTGCCACGTGCGTGCAGAACTAAGGAAAATATTGCCAAAGTAGGGAGCAAGAATAGAAAGGCCCTTATTAAACCTTTCCAAAAAATAAATACATGGCAATTTCTATCTTGCGCGATCAAATAACTTGCTATTAGAATTAATATTGGTAGTGCAACAAAACCATATATTTCCTGGCTAAGGATGCCCATAATTGAGATTGTATTGATCATGATTAGAGCTGGAATTGTCGACCATCGACGAGACCACCAGGCCCTAAGAATTAATAGACAAGCAAGCAAAAGAATTAGTACAGTAAAATCCTTTCGGATCAAATTGCCAGTTGTCAATGGCCCTAGAAGCCCTACTGATGAAAGAATGACCAGTGGATGCAACAACAGCTCTCTACGCCAGCAGAGAAAGACCGCTAAAATTGCGAAGAATAAAAGAGATATAGCTAAAATAAGATTTTCAGGATTAACTCCTGTGAGAATTGTTAGATGATAAATGCCGGAGCCAGGCAGCCCTCGGCGTACAAAGCCTCCTGAGTAGTTTATAAGCCATTCCCCAACAGTCCAAGAATCGTTGTAGCTATTGTTTTCACTAATATTGCGCAGTATGCCTCGGAGGAATGTAGCGGAAAGCATCAGCATCACAATGCTGTCTGCTGAAGATAATGAGACCCCCCAGAAGTGACTCATAAAAAGCTGTAGCCATCCATGTTTTTTCAAATCAATAGAAGCCTCTATTAATTTCTTGATTTTAGCCTTGGCGCTGACCGGTAGGATCAAGCCAGCTTTAAATCACATTGCAAGGCCTACTTATTGGGCATAATAAATGCAACATAGCTGGCATAAAATTTCTGCAAAGGTTGATTTGTTGACGCTACTTCCATTGGAATATCTCTTCTTGAGATCGCTAAATACTGCCATTCTATTTTGTTAATGTGTAGACTGTTTGGTTGATGGGCTTTGCAAGCTCTTGTAATGTGGGCTTGGCAACCACTCTTTTGGCTGAATGTATGTTCTGGCAAGTATGCTTGTGATTTACGATATTGCTTTTGAATCCAATCCTTAGCCGATTGGGGATGATTCAACCGGCAGTATTTGGCTTAAGCAAAATTTCTAAGTATTCTTTGCAAGCCAATGCTTGGCTTAGCTGATTTGCTTCAAGATGAATAGTTTTAGACTGTATCTTCTTCGCTATCTCCAGCCGATGACACTACTTGTTGACAACGATCATGTTAGCTAGAGAAGCATTGACTTGTTGGCGCAGAATGATTGCGTCATATAAATGCAGATAGTGTCAGGGAGTGTTCTCTAGATTGATGAGAATGATTGGTCTAAAGTCCAGTCCTAATAGCCATGTCTGAAGAGAAGACTTTGCTGGGGTCAAGCTTTTCTCTTGCTTGCTGCCACTCCTCCAGTCGTGGATAAGTTCGGCGAAGGATTGTGGCTGATTGGCGCGAATCTTTCGCTAGGTAAAGTCTGCCATTCTCAGCAGCTATGTGTTCATCTAGATGGTCAAGTACCTCAAATAATCCCGGTACCGCTGCAGGAAGATCCACTGCAAGTGTCCATCCCTGCATTGGAAACGACAAGTGGCCTGGGTTGCTAGGACCAAAACGCTTGAGCACAGTCAAAAAGCTCGAAGTGCCAATTTTTCGCAAGGCTTCTAGCGTGTAGAGCACTAAGTGTGAGGCGTTGTCTGGCACAACGAATTGATACTGCAAAAAACCGGCCGGGCCATAGATACGATTCCAGTCCTGCACACCATCAAGAGGGTGGAAATAGGCTCCGATTGTCTGCAATTCACCTAGCCGCTGCTTGGGTGCCTTGCGAAACCAGGCTTCGTTAAAGGCTCGTACGGTGAGCTTGTTGAGTAGCCCTCCAGGGAGAAAAGTCGGTGCTGAGGCCAAGGGCTTGGGGTCGTAAACCAGTGGATCCGCCTGTTGGCTGGTGGGTAGTTGTTCGGCCATGGCATGGTCACCGCAGCTGAGAACTCCGCGGCCCTTTGCATCGAGGCTGTCGATCCAGGCGACGCTGTAACGGTAATTGCTATCAGACGCCACCATCGCAGCCATCAGCTCATCGAGATTGTGATATCGAGCGGTATTGACGCTGATCAAAGAGCTGCTGATTGGGATGAGTGAAAAGGTGGCTTCCACGATGATGCCGGTGAGACCCATCCCACCCACCGTTGCCCAGAACTGTTCGATTTCATCCACGCTGCTTTTCCCGCTGGGGGTGAGCTCACGCAGCTCGCCTCTGCCATCAATAAGCAACAGCCGTTGGAGATGATTGCCAAAGCTGCCATCAACGTGATGGTTTTTGCCGTGCACATCTGCTGCAATGGCACCGCCAATGGTGACGTTACGAGTGCCAGGGGTGACGGGCAAAAAAAAGCCTGCCGGCACGATTACCCGCAGCAACTGATTCAGACTTACCCCTGCGCCGGCTGTCACAGAGCCTTTGACAAGATCAAGGTTGATTTGATCAAAGGCTCCCATCTCAACCGCAGAGGCACCATCCAGTTGGGCCGCATCACCGTATGAGCGGCCTAGCCCTCTCGCGATCAGTGAGGCCGGGCTGGCCTGACGCACTAGCTCCTGGACTTGTTGGACGCTGGCTGGCTGCACAACCTTTGCCTGCACTGGCATTGTGCGGCCCCAACCGCTGAGGATTTGTGTTTGCGAAGAGAGGGGCAAGGTCACAGCCTTGAAGCAAAGGGCGCAGGCAACAAGCGAATGAACCACATGATCTGTGCCCACCACCAGGGGAGGTATTCGATACCTCTACGGTTGGGGCGTCTCAGTAGATCACGCGCCACCGATTGTGGACTGACGCACAGAACTTTTGGTGCCTTGCCAATCGTCATCGATGTGGCCATAAAGCCAGCCTTGATGGTGCGCACTGCAAAAGGCTTCCTTTGGCAGCGCAGTTGTAGACCCTCGCAGAACGCAGTAAGAGCAGCTTTGGCTGCTCCGTAGTGATAGTTGGAGGGTCTGCCAAGATCAGCTGCAACTGAACTGAACACCCACAACCGCCCCGGGCCAGACAGCCGCTCAGGAGTAGCAATCGCGGTTAACCATGGCAGCAGACCGCTGTAGTTTGCAGCTGTGATTCGCAAGGCCTCAGTGGCATCGTTGCGCGCTAGTTCGAGATCACCAAGAGAACCCGCAGTGATCAAATACAAGTCATAGTTGCCCACCTGCGGCTTGCCAGGACCATCAAGGGCTACATCAGTCAAAAGATCGGTCTGCTCCTGGGTGACGACTGCGCCATAGTGATTTCTCAGTTGTTCGGCCAGTTGTTCGTTCCCAGCCTGGTTGCGGGCAATCAAATGGAACTGACGACAGCCACATCGAGCCAACTCATGGCAAATTGCCTTGGCTATTTCACTGGTACTTCCAAGCACAAAGGAGCTGCGAATCGGAGTTCTCGCTGCTTGGCCCATAGTGTTCATCCTTTCGCAAACTTGCTAGATGAGAAGGCTGGATAAGGCCAGAAAATCCTAATCGCAGCAGCGAGAGCCACGATTGACCAAAGGCTTATAATCCGCCTAAGCACCGCAACCGGCAGGGCCACTGCAGGGCCAATGTCCAGTCTGCTTAAAAGCAAGACTGTGACGGTCTCATTCACTCCAACCCCGCCAGGTAATGATGAAGCTATGCCGATGACACCAGACAGCAAATAAATGCTGATGGCTGTTGGGATGCTGATAGGTGTAGGGCTCAGCAAGTGCACCAGTAACCAAAGCACTAAGGACTCATTGGCCCACAGCGCCATTGAAATCAATATGGCGGGCCAGATGGCGCGCCCCAGAGCGCCGCTGGGTAGATGATGATGCCAGCTTTTTAGGCGATTGGATAAGAAGCAGCGCAGGGGGCGTAAGGCGGAAAAGAAAACAACAGCCAACACCCCCACAGCTAGCAGTAGTTCAACGATCCAATTCAGGCCTGAAAGATGCACCAGCAATTGATTCGGCGTCAATAGCATCAGCAGAAAAGCCACGGCAGATGCATCAGCGATGCGTTCAACTACAAAGACGTGCACCAGGGGGCTGCGGGGGTAGTTCAGCTGCCTATGGAGCTGCCGAATCCGATTGAGTTCGCCCAACTTGGCGGGGGTTGCCGTGAGGGCAAAGCCACGAAACCAGCCGATCAGATCGGCCCAACTCAGTCGACCGATTCCAATTCGGCCCAGTAATAGCCTCCAGCGCCAATAACGGCCTGCATAGCTGACTGCCACGATGCCGTAGAGCACTGGAAGCCACAGCAGCAGCTTGTGGGTCGACGCTACAAGTACTTGGCGCTCAGAAGCTGGCCTCTGCAGCATCGCCGTTAAAGCCACAGCTATGAGTGTCAGGGCAATGAAACTGCTCCATGCTGGTTTCCAGCCTTGACTGGGTTCAGAGTCAGCAGCTGACATCAGCTTCTACGCTCTTGCCATAGCAAGCACAACACTCCTAGACCCGTAGCGAACCAGATAGTCATCAAGCGGATTAGCAGAGTGGCCGGAGTGGCGACGGCAAGAGGTACACCTTGGAGATTCAACAGACCAATGGTGCCTGCCTCGGTGCTGCCAAGTCCACCTGGCAATAGGGAAAGAGCTCCGAGGAGGCCAGCGGCCGTGTGAGCAATTGTTGCTTCATTCCAGTTGATGCCGCCTGCGCCGATGCCTTTAATCAATATCCATAGGCTGAGGCCTTCTAATGACCATGCCACTACCCCAATCATGGTTGCCGTTAGCAAGAGTTGCGCTCGCAACAATTGCCGTAATGCAATCAGACCATCTCCGCTTGCGCTGACAAACTTCTCAGGCAGCAACTTGTTAGCAGTCGAGCAAAACAACGATCTCAACCCGCGTCCCCAGCCCAACAGCCAGAACCCGATCACAGCAATTAGCCCCAAGGTGCATAGCAAGACCAAAGGCAGTTTCCAATACAGCAGCAAGGGCAGATTGAACAACAAAATAAGCAGTACAGAAGTACCGTCAGTGAGGCGCTCTACCGCCAACGCCATCAGAGTCGGGGGTGCCGGGATATTGCAGTTCTGCTTGAGTAGCCAAGAACGAACAGCTTCTCCGCTTTTACCTGGCGTAGCGGTAAAAGCATAGGAACCCATCCAGATCCTGGCATCATCTGCTACGGGTGGTTGCAAAGAGAGAGCCGCCAGTAACAGCCTCCACCTGCCGTAGCGAACCGTATAGCTAACCAGTACAAGCAGCAGCCCCACTGATATCTGTGGCAAAAGGCGCAGAAATAGCGGAAGTAACTTGTCGCCCTGGCTCCAACTCCCCAACAGCCCATAGCTCAGCAGGGTCAGAGCTATCAATGGCAACAAAGCGCCCAGCGAGAAAGCAGGGTAGGGCCTTGGTTCAGTACAAAAGCTGCGGTAGTGGGGGATCGCGGCAGCTTGTAGTAGTTCCCGATCGCCCCGACTATCGCCATAGGCTTCAATTGTGAAATGTTTTAGTGGCCCTAAATGGGCTTCCAGGCATCGCACCTTCTCGGAGCCCTTGCAATTAGCACTCACCAATTGCGGTTGCCATAAACCGTCTACTTTTGCTAATTCAGTGCAGAGCAGTTCTACGCCCAAAACATCGGCTAGTGGTTGTAAGAGTAGGCGCGGTGAAGCAGAGCAGAGCAATACTCGATCACCACGCTTCTGATGCCATTGCAATCTCTGAACAGCTTCATCACGTAGTTGACGCTGCAGCATTGGCAGTAACCAATCCTGGCGATCGTTCAATGCGGCCTGATTAACGGCCTCACAGATACGAAAGGCTGCAATTACCTTCTCTTTGCAACGTCCAGTTTTGATGAGCCGTAGTTGCCATGCAATCAGCCAAGGCATACAGATCAGGACTGCCAAGACTGTGCCCAAGGCGCCACGCGATCGTCGGCATGCCATCAGTAGACAATCACCCTGCAAAAGAGTGCCGTCCACATCAAAAACTGCAATCGCCATGATTATGCAGCTGCGTGGTTGACTAACCCGATCAGCAAAGTAGTCAAGACCCAGCCGATCAAGGTGAACTGAATGCCGCGATCATTCAACAGAATCTCCTCAGGCTTTTCGCCATTGAGATCTGGTCTCAATGTGCCACGGCGTTCGACCTCTTCAGGATCACTGAGCAACTGATAGCGGAAAATCCCTACTAGTACGAAGGGTACGGTGAGTAGCATCCAACTGGTTGACGCTCCTTTCAGAGCTGGACCGGCGGCCCAGAGTGAATAAGACATAAAGGAACTGGTTGCCACCAAGCTTTCAAGCCGCAGCAGCAGAGGTAATGAGTAGCGCTTCAATACTGTGCGGGTCGTTACCCCAGCGTTCTTCGTTACGCGAAGTTCGGCCTTGCGCTTTTCAATAGCTAGAAAAAGCGCTAGCAGTCCCACAGTGAGAAGGAACCAGGGGGAAAGGGGTAGGCCAGCAGCAACAGCACCTGCGATGGCCCGCAATAAGAATCCCGATGCGATAGCGAAAAGATCAAGTAACGGCTGGTGCTTCAGCTTTAAGCAGTAGCCGACCTGAATGAGGCCGTATAGCAGCACCACGCCTGCCAACTTTGGAGTAATTACGGCTGCGAAACTGAGGCTGACTACTGTGAGCATCAAGGCTGTTGCTAGGGCTGCAGGCACCGTGACCAGCCCAGAGGCGATGGATCTATATCTTTTGCTGGGGTGAACTCGATCGACCTCGACATCAAGACAGTCATTCAGTAGATAGATTGCGCTAGAGATCAAGCAGAAAGCCACAAGTGCAGCAAGTGCTCGCTGCCAAATCTCAATCTCGAAGCGGAAGGCAAAAAGTGGAGCAGCGAAAACCAACAGATTCTTTGGCCATTGCCGGGGCCGACATGCAGCCAGCGTTGGGGAAAGAGCCAAATTCATTGACTAGACCTTTTAGGTGATTAGCGATGCCGGGATAGAACCAGCGAGATCGTGTTTATAAGGCAGGCTTTCTACCGCTGAGCCAAACGCCTCTAGAGACAATTCTGCCCTAATGCCTAAGGGTGGCCATGCTCTCCAGATTGCTTTGTCTTGATGATCTTTCCTTACGGCATGAGCCTTGCGCAATTAGCTCAAGCTGGCTGTTACTGCATCATTACAGCTTTCTTTCTGCGGACGCTTTTGCAAATGAGTCATCCAGGCTGATGGTGTGGCATTCCTGGCGGCGCCCTTGCTGTTGGGCCTCTCGGTGTTGAGTGATCGCTTCCAGGAGTCTTTACCCATTGGCTACGCCACAGTGCAGTTGTTTGAAGAGGGCTTTAAGTTTGTTGGGATTGCCTGCTGGCTTGCCTTTTGGTGGCAGGCTTCTTTGCGAGGAGCCAAGCTTCAGCCTATGACTGATCTGCTGAGGATCTCAATGAGAGTTCTCTGATGCTTGGGCCATTGGTATTCCCTATCTGGTTGCGGCTCAGTCTGGTTTTGCCTCTGTTCGCCCTCAATCTTTGGGTGCTGCGTCAGTTACTACTGCCTTTAGCTCCGTTCCCAGGGCTGTTTGTCACGGCAGCGCTGATTGCATTTTTGCTAGATATTCCCAGTCGCTGGATTAATCAGCGTCTGGGGTTGCCCCGTTGGCTGGCTATCGGTGTGGTGGCAGTTTTGACGGTGGGTTTGTTGGTGTTGGCGGGCGTTGCTTTGGTGCCCCGTCTGATTGATCAGCTTGGCCAGTTGATCAATGAATTACCCGGCTGGCTTGTGGCTGCAGAAGGTTGGGTTACACGGCTGCAGGGATGGGCTTCGGGTCGGGGATTGCCCAGTGAATTCGGAGACTTCAGCAGTGATCTACTGACCCGATTGAGCGGCGTAGCGACTCAGTTGAGTCAGCAATTACTCGGCATTCTTGGAGCCACTCTTGGCATCACCATCAACACGTTGTTGGTGCTTGTCTTGGCAGTGTTTCTTTTGCTGGGGGGCGATCCAATTACTGCTGGGCTGGCTCGTTGGCTGCCAGATCAATGGAGGAAGCTTGTGGTCGATACGATCACGGGCACATTCCGTGGTTATTTTGCCGGGCAAGTCTTGCTTGCACTGATTCTCAGCGGCGGCCAAATTGCTGTTTTTACGCTGCTAGATATTCCTTTTGGAGTGTTATTTGCGGTCTTAATTGGTTTTACGACTTTGATCCCCTACGCCAGTGCGCTCACAATTGTTGGTGTGAGTGCACTGCTCGCATTACAGGACCCCCGCATGGGTCTAGAGATTTTGGCCGCTGCGATCGCTGTTGGTCAGATTGTGGATCAAGTGATCCAACCGCGCCTGATGGGAAGCATCGTTGGCTTGCAGCCTGCTTGGTTGCTGATTGCTCTGCCGATTGGTGCCAGAACAGGAGCATTATTTGGTTTTGGGCAGCTCTTGGGGTTATTGCTGGCCGTTCCCGTGGCGAGTTGCATTAAGACACTGGTTGATGCGTGGCGGGAATTACCTTTCGATCCAGCAGAGTCTTGAGCACGATCTCAACGCAACTGTCCAGGCTTTGCTCACCGGTATTGATCTTTAGTTCGGGTGATGCAGGGTCTTCATAGGGGCTTGAAATACCAGTGAAATCTTTGATTTCGCCTGCCCTGGCTTTGGCATAGAGCCCTTTGGTGTCTCGCTCTTCGCAAATGCTTAGGTCCGCTGCACAGTGGATTTCGATGAAATCATCAACATCTACAAGCTTGCGTGCTTTGTCACGGTCAGCTCGAAAGGGGGAGACGAAAGCGGTGAGCACGATGACACCGGCATCGAGGAAGAGCTTGGCGACTTCGCCGATGCGGCGAATGTTCTCCTCTCGATCTGAGTCGGAGAATCCGAGGTCTTTGCAGAGGCTATGGCGAATGTTGTCGCCATCTAAGACATAGGTGGCAAGACCTTGCTCAAACAGTGCCGCATTCACTGCGTTAGCAAGGGTGCTCTTGCCAGAACCGGATAGGCCAGTGAACCAGAGGATTGCACTGCGGTGGCCGCGTTGTTGTGCTCGCGATTGACGGTCTACGGAGGCTTCATGCCAGACAATGTTGGTGCCCTTGGGGTTTGTCTCTCCTTGCGGGGCAGAGCTCATGGTCTTGATGTTGATTGGGCTGCCATTCTCCATTCCGCCTAGCTGATCTGTCAGCTCCTTTCAGCCACCAGCTTGTTTGGGACGGAAGCCCTCGCTTTGCAGGAAGTCCATCACCAGGGTCACCTGGTCGCCCTGTAGCTCGAGTAGATCGTCTTTGACTGTTCCGCCTGTGCCAGCACGGGCCTTAAGGCGCTTGAGCAAAGCCTTGGTTTCTGTAGCGGTGAGTGCCAGCCCAGTGATCTGGGTAACTGTTTTGCCACGCTTGCCTCCGCGTGTGCGTTGCACCCGCACAGCTTGTTGCTCCTTGGGATTGGCTTGGCTGACATCGGGGCGCGCCATCGCTCTGGATTGCCCTGAAAAACCACCTGGGCCTGTGAATTCTTGCCAGCCACCTCGGGGCATTGTCTGATCGCCAATGTTGTGAATGTACGGGGGTCGTTGTTTCTGCATGCCATCTTCGCGGTGATCAGATGCAACTCCGCGATCCGATGGCTGCTGGTGATGCTCTGCTGGATGGTTGCTGCGCCAACGATTGCAGCGCTAACGCGAAGGCGTTCAGCTTGAGTAGAGAGCTGATTCCAATTGCAGCGGCTGCCAGTCTTTTCGTTGTTGGTCTGGCTTGGGCAGGGCCCATGCGGCGGATGGTTGAGTTGGCTGGCAAAGACTCCCTCTAACTTTGCGGCTTCAAACGAAAGCACTCTTTGCTGCTTGGGGTGATTCTTTCGATTCCTAGGCTGGTGTTGTTCTTGCCTGGCGTACTGGTGACCAGCACTTTGCCCTCTCAGCCCAAAGATGCGGACCTCGCTGTGAGTGCGCGACCTTCTGCCCAGGGGCGTTTCGGCAGATATGGGGGCCAGTACGTGCCCGAAACCTTGATGCCTGCCTTGGCTGAACTGGAGCAAGCAGCTGCGCTGGCATGGAAAGATCCTGCCTTCACCGCTGAGTTGGATCGGCTGCTGCGTAGCTATGTGGGTCGGGCGACGCCGCTTTATGAGGCTGAGCGCCTCACAGCTCATTACTGCCGTTCAGACGGAGGCCCCAGGATCTGGCTCAAGCGTGAGGATCTCAATCACACAGGCGCCCACAAAATCAATAACGCTTTGGGTCAGGCTCTGTTGGCCTTACGCATGGGTAAAAAGCGGATCATTGCCGAAACAGGTGCGGGTCAACACGGTGTGGCAACTGCCACGGTGTGTGCCCGCTTTGGTCTTGAGTGTGTCGTCTACATGGGCGCTGAGGACATGCGCCGTCAGGCGTTGAATGTGTTCCGCATGCGTCTTCTTGGGGCCACAGTGCAGCCTGTCACTGCAGGCACGGCCACGTTGAAGGACGCGACGAGTGAGGCGATTCGTGATTGGGTCACCAATGTGGAAACCACCCATTACATCCTTGGTTCGGTGGCTGGTCCCCATCCCTATCCGATGCTTGTTCGCGACTTTCATGCCGTGATCGGTCAGGAGGCCAGGCAGCAGTGTGCTGAGGCTTTCGGTCGCTTGCCTGATGTTCTTTTGGCGTGCGTTGGTGGTGGGTCCAATGCCATGGGTTTGTTTCATCCCTTCGTGCAGGACCGCTCTGTGCGCATGATTGGAGTGGAAGCTGCTGGTGATGGTGTTGAAACTGGTCGTCATGCGGCAACAATCACCGAAGGTCGAGTAGGCGTCTTGCATGGAGCGATGAGTTTGTTGCTTCAGGATGATGAAGGTCAGGTGCAAGAGGCGCATTCGATTAGTGCCGGCCTCGACTACCCAGGAGTGGGTCCAGAACACAGCTACCTGTGTGAGATTGGTAGGGCGGAGTATGCCGCGGTTAGCGATCAGCAGGCTTTGGATGCCCTGCGCTTGGCGAGTGAACTAGAGGGAATTATTCCTGCTCTAGAGACGGCCCATGCCTTTGCTTGGTTAGAGATGCTTTGCCCCACTCTCGCCGCTGGAACAGAAGTGGTGATCAATTGCTCTGGCCGTGGCGATAAAGATGTCAACACCGTGGCAGAGAAACTGGGCAATCAGCTTTGAGTGATGGCTGCCGGCAGTAAGCGTTTTGCTCGAGCCATGAGCTGATGGCATCAGAGCTTGACCATCAGCAAGGGGTTAACGAGTAACTGATCACGAGAACCAATAACGCAAAGATTAATCAGTTCATGGGCTCCATTTCCAGTTTTTGTTGAACCGTTTATACCGCCGAAAACCTAGTCGTCGAAGCTTGGTAGTCGTAGCAAAAAAGTTTGCAACTCATGGCTAGCTGTCTCGCTTAGCAGAGCAACCTTTCAAGGTGATTCGCCACGCTGCTCACGGCTGCCTTGGCTGTGGCATAAGCCATGCGCATCGGGCCAACGAGAGCAACTTGTCCGATGCCTTCCCCGGAGCTGTGATAACTCGCTTGCACCACAGAACAGGCTTCCAGGGCGCTTTTGGGGTGCTCTGCGCCGATCCACACGCCTCCAAGCTGCTCACTGCCCACTGGCACCACTGCAGCTGGCTGCGTATCCATCAGTTCCAGTAAAGGTTGGAGGCTGGCGCTACTGCTGAATTCTGGCTGCGCAAGCAGCCTGGACATCCCGTGGAACACTGCATCTGATTCAGCCGGTGTTTGAGCTTGGCTGTGGCTGTGAATCGCCTCTCGCAGTAAAGATCCGCTCAGATTGAGCTGCGGTGGCAGGCTCGACCAGTCGAGGCTGCCGTTGCCCGTTGTGGCCAGTTGATCGCGGGTCCACTCCTCGATGGCTTCGAGTTCGTTGCTGGCTTCATGGGGCAGGCGCAGATTGAGATGACTGGCTTGGTTGGAGCTTTCAACCAGCATCACCAGCAGCCGGTCGCCACTGCGCACCAGGCGTACGGCTTGAAGCGTTGGCTTTGGCCGTGCGGGCCTGGTAATCAAGCTCATCAGGCCGGTGAAATCGGTGAGGCGACGGGCCAATTGCCACATCAAGTCATCGAGAGCTGCCCAGCGCAGACTGAGGTTTGTCAGTTCCCGTTCCAGGTGCTGCGCCGCCGATCCTGGAGGCGGCAGCAAGCAGTCCACATAGTGGCGATAGCCCTGCGGGCTCGGCACTCTTCCCGCCGAGGTGTGAGGTTGGGTGAGCAGGCCACGCTGTTCAAGGGCTCCCATTGCCGAACGAACCGTTGCGGCGCTCGCTTGGAGGCCAAAGCGTTGCACCAGGGTTTTGCTGCCGACGGGCTCAATCGTGTCCACGTAGTGGTGCACCGTTGCTTGAAGCACCTGCTGTTGTCGTGCCGGTAGCGACTCCAAAGCGGTGACGTCGGGATCTTGATGGTACGGGGGGGTTGCCCTTCTTTTGTGCTCTGTCACGAACTCACTAAGCCGGCCTCAGTGTTGGCGCAGTTTGCTTGCAACCCAGCATCACCAAGTCTCGATGCTTCTTTCCAGATTGCAGCTGTTGTGTTTCTCGTCATGTAGCTCGACAAGATTTTGTGGCGGAAATTTTGCTGCTGTTCGCGATTCAGTTGGCTTGCACAAACAGGGCTGTCAATCGACTCATTGTTGTTGACTTTGTGAGCGCTTCATACTGGGCGCAAGACGATCAGATGATTAATGGATAAAGATGATCTAAAGAGTCCCATTGCCGGCCCATGAAGGCCCGCCCGTTTTTGATTGCCGTGGTAGCCACGGTGTTTGTCCTGTTCTCATTGGTGGCGGGGCTTGGATGGGCTATGGCCCGCCAAAACCCTCTGCGTTTGGTTGATCAGCCACTGGAGTTGCCACGTGCGGCAAGGTTTGTGCCTCGAGATGCTGCTCTTGCCGTTCATTGGTTGATGGATCCAGTGCGTGTGCCGGCCTATGCCCAGGCTGTAGCACCGGCACGCAACCGTCGCAAGGCTCGCGATGGTGCTCAGCAGATTCGTGATGGTGCTTTCGCACTCGCTGGTTTGGATTTTGAGTCGGAGTTGGTCGACTGGCTTGGTCCGCAAGTGAGCATGGCTCTGTTGGAACCCAACGGGCCAGAGGCATCCATGGGTTGGCTTTTGGTTCTAGAGAGTCGAGATCAGGATGGTGCGAGGCGGTTTTTACAGCGCTTTTGGCAAGCCCGCAGCTTGGCTGGCACAGATCTGCAGATCAGCCGCTATCGGGGGATGGGAGTGATTAGTGGCAAAGGGGCTTTGAGGGGGCGTAATCCACAGCCTTTGGCAACAGCATTGATCGACGATGACCTGTTGTTGCTTGCCTCCGGCCGGGGGGTATTGGAACAGGCTCTTGATGTTTCCCAGTTGTCTGATCAGCATCAACTTGGCGATCAGGAGCTTGTCGAGATCGTGCGCCAGCTTGGTGATGGTGTGGCGCTGATGGTTGCCTCGCCGCCCGCTCTTCACTCTTGGTTAGGCCTGCCTAAGCAGCTCAGCCAGCGGGAGGATCTGTTGAGCTTGGTGGCTGCCTTGAAGCCTGAAGGGTCCGATTTGGCCCTGGAAGGGCTGTTGCGTTTCCAGCAACCCCTGGAAGCCGTTGCGAGTGAGGTTGGAGCAGCTGATGGACTTGCTCAGCTCACTGCCTCGGCTGGTGGTCAGGCGGAGGCACTCGCTTTGCTGAGTTCACCTTCTCGATTACTTGATCCCTCAGATCAGGATCCTCTGGTGCAGTGGTTAGGTCCCTTACTGCGTCAGCAGTTGAAGGCAAATGAACTGTCTTCGGCTGCCACGATTGCTGGTTTGGACGATGGACCGTTGTTGTGGCTTCAGCAGCCCGAAGGCTGGCTGGTTGCGACCAAGCAGGACCATCCAGCTGTCTCGGTGGTGGATGATGCGCTGACTGAGCAGGGTTTTATTCGTTCGGATTTGCCGTCTGATGACGAATCTCTGCAGGTGTGGACGCGCTTGGCACGTCAACAAAGCTCCACTAAGAACTTGCTTGAGGCTCAGTTGGGCGTTGCTTTGGCCGAGGAGCCAGACCAGGCCTGGTGGGGGCAGACCCTTGCGGCTCTACAGCAGCGCAAGCAGGGCAAGGCGTTACAGCCTCGTCTTCGTCAGCTGAACAATCTCAATCGAGATGATCGTCCGCTTACTCAACAGCTGGTTCTTGGTGCAAGTCCTGGTCGCGTGCAGCTTCAGCATTGGCGTCCCTGGACGTTGATGCAAACGCTTGCTGATGGTTCATTGCAGCCCAGTGTGCAGGGGTTGGCCATGGCTGTGGGGCCTGATCAAGATGAGCAAAGCTCTTCTCTTCGCATGCGTGCCCGCCTCAACCTCGGTTGATCTTTTCTTATTGCGCCATGGCATCGCTGAGCAGCGTTGCTATGGCGTTGATGATTCGCGACGCCCACTTACAGAGCAAGGAATTCTGCGCACGATGGAGGTCGCTCGTCGCTTGCGAAGCCTTGGCTTTGCTGCTGATCGTCTGCTGAGTAGTCCTTATCTGCGTGCGGCTCAGACGGCCGAACTTGCGCAGCAGGCAGGTCTGGCGGGGCGTGTGGAATTCGAGAGTGGCTTGCTGCCTGGCAGGGATCCTTGGCCTTTGCTTGAAGGATTAGTTGGGCGCTGCCTTTTGGTGGGTCATGAACCTGATTTGAACCATCTAGCAGCAAGGTTGCTTGGCATGCCTACGGGCTGCCTGGTGTTGAAGAAGGCTGGTTTTGCACATCTCAGATGGTCGCAGCAAAAACGAAGCCCTGCTGGCAGGGCAACGCTGCAGGTGTTGTTGAGGCCGTCGGTGTTGTTGCCCTGTTCCGCTTAGGTTGCCAAGCAGTTGTTGAGATGCGGTGGGGCAGGAGCAGGTTGGGGAGATTCGCCACGATCGCAGTGGTATCAGCTTTCGTCCGGGGCTGGAGGGAGTGCCAGTAACCCAATCCGCCATCTGTGATATCGATGGAATGCAGGGGCGGCTTGCTTATCGGGGTTATCCAATTGCGGAGCTCTCAGCGCATAGCAGCTTTTTGGAAACCACTTATCTGTTGATCTGGGGCGATCTGCCCAGCCCACAGCAACTTCGTGATTTTGAAGCTGAGGTGCAGATGCACCGTCGCGTGAGTTTCCGGGTACGCGACATGATGAAGTGCTTCCCAGCTTCGGGGCACCCGATGGATGCACTTCAGTCGAGTGCGGCATCCCTGGGGCTGTTCTATTCCCGTCGAGCCATCGATGACCCGAAGTACGTCTATAACGCCGTGGTGAGGCTGATCGCCAAGATTCCCACGATGGTGGCGGCCTTCAAGTTGATTCGCAAAGGGCAAGATCCCATTCAGCCTCGTGACAACCTGGCCTACTCAGCCAATTTCCTCTACATGCTCACCGAGCGTGAACCGGACCCTTTGGCGGCCAGGGTTCTTGATCGCTGCTTGATCCTGCATGCGGAACACAGTCTTAATGCCAGTACTTTTAGTGCTCGCGTGACCGCCAGTACGCTCACTGATCCTTATGCAGTGGTGGCCTCCGCAGTGGGCACCCTTGCAGGACCTCTACATGGTGGTGCCAATGAGGATGTTTTGGCGATGCTCGAAGAGATCGGCAGCCCAGAGCACGCTGGTGATTACTTGGATGAAGCGATTGCTTCTAAGCGCAAGGTGATGGGCTTTGGTCATCGGGAATATCGGGTCAAGGATCCTCGCGCTGTGATCCTTCAGGGTCTTGCAGAGGAGTTGTTTGCCCGATTCGGTACCGATGAGATGTACGACGTGGCCAAGGCGTTGGAGCAGGCGGCTGCCACCCGTTTAGGGCCTAAAGGGATCTATCCGAATGTGGACTTCTATTCCGGTCTTGTGTATCGCAAGCTTGGAATTCCACGTGATCTTTTTACTCCTGTTTTTGCTATCTCAAGGGTGGCTGGTTGGCTAGCTCATTGGCGAGAGCAACTTGGCGCGAATCGGATTTTCAGGCCTTCGCAGATTTACACCGGTGCCCAGAACAGAACTTGGATCCCTAGTGATGAGCGTGTCTCTTCTACGGGCGCCTAAGTTGCAGCCAGCTCAGCCATCACCATGGTGACCACCTTTGCCACTGCAACCTCAGGCTTGGTGAGTTCTGGCCTTGATCTGGAGTTGAGTTTTAGTCAGTCATTACAAGGGCTGGGGCTTTCCCCTCAGATGGCCCATCTCATTTGGCTGCCGCTGCCGATGCTGTTGGTGTTGACCGCGGCGATGGTGGGCGTTTTGGTCACCGTGTGGCTGGAGCGGAAGATTTCGGCGGCTGTTCAGCAGCGGATCGGACCGGAATATGCAGGAGCTCTCGGCGTGTTGCAGCCGATGGCCGATGGCTTGAAGTTGCTTGTGAAGGAAGACGTGATCCCTGTCAGGGCGGATGGCCTGCTGTTCACTCTTGGTCCGGTCCTGGTGCTTGTGCCTGTGATCCTCTCCTGGTTGATCGTGCCCTTTGGTCAAAACCTGCTGATCAGCAATGTGGGGATAGGGATTTTCCTCTGGATCTCCCTCAGCAGCATTCAGCCCATTGGCCTATTGATGAGTGGCTATGCCTCCAATAACAAGTACTCACTCTTGGGTGGGCTGAGGGCTGCAGCTCAATCGATCAGTTACGAAATCCCTCTTGCCTTGGCTGTTCTGGCAGTGGTGATGATGAGTAATTCGCTCAGCACGGTCGACATTGTTGCCCAACAAAATGGTGCTGGCTTGCTGAGCTGGAATGTGTGGCGGCAGCCTGTGGGCTTTTTGATCTTTTGGATCTGTGCGCTTGCCGAGTGCGAACGACTTCCTTTCGATCTCCCTGAAGCTGAGGAAGAGCTGGTGGCGGGTTATCAGACCGAGTACGCAGGGATGAAGTTTGCCCTGTTTTATCTCGGTAGTTACATCAACCTTGTGCTTTCGTCCTTGTTGGTCGCAGTGCTCTATCTAGGGGGATGGGGCTTCCCCATCCCGGTGGAATGGCTAGCTGGTTGGCTTGGTCAGTCGGTTGATGCTCCCTTGGTGCAGGTGATCACTGGCTCCGTTGGCATTGTGATGACAGTGCTGAAGGCTTATCTACTGGTGTTCTTAGCCATCTTGTTGCGCTGGACTACTCCACGAGTACGTATTGATCAATTGCTTGATTTGGGCTGGAAGTTTCTTTTGCCGATCGCGCTTGGAAATCTGCTGATTACCGCTGCTCTTAAGTTGGCTTTCCCTGTTGCCTTTGGTGGTTGATGCAGCCAAAGCGCTTGAAGGCGCTGGATCTCGTTCCGGGAGGGCTAAGCACTTTTACCTATCCTGGTTAAAAAGCTTGTAGGATTTCTGGAATGCTCCTAGTGGGCCTCTTAGAGGTTCCTTTCGCATGTTCGGGTTCCTCAAAAAAGTTGCTGACTACACCCGCGACGCTGCGGATGCAGCGAACTATCTGATCCAGGGCCTTGCGGTCACATTCGATCACCTGCGCCGGCGTCCGATCACGGTGCAGTATCCATACGAGAAGCTCATCCCCTCAGAGCGTTATCGCGGTCGTATCCACTACGAGTTTGATAAATGCATTGCTTGTGAGGTTTGCGTCAGGGTTTGTCCCATCAACCTGCCTGTTGTGGACTGGGTGATGAATAAGGAGACGAAGAAAAAGGAGCTGCGCAATTATTCCATTGATTTCGGTGTCTGCATCTTTTGTGGCAACTGTGTGGAGTACTGCCCTACCAATTGCTTATCGATGACAGAGGAATATGAGCTGGCTGCGTACGATCGACATAGCCTCAACTACGACAATGTTGCATTGGGTCGTTTGCCAACCAGTGTGACGACAGACCCATCTGTGCAGCCTTTAAGAGAGCTGGCCTATCTGCCTAGAGGGGTGATGGATCCCCATGATGTCCCTGCCAATCAACCTCGAGCCGGACAGCTCCCTGCAGAGGCGCTCAAGAGTCTGAGCTTGCAACAAGAGTCTGTTCAAGGGGATGAGGGAGAATCGTTGCAGGATGCTTCTGATCAAGACCAGCCCAGCGGATGACGATTGCTACTTCCACAGAATTAATCTGTTTCCTGGTTCTAGGCGCCGTGGTGGTTCTCGGCAGTCTTGGTGTCGTCTTGCTGGGCAATATCGTCTACTCCGCCTTTTTGCTTGGTGGCGTATTTATGGCTGTGGCTGGTCTCTATCTGCTCCTCAATGCCAGTTTTGTTGCAGCAGCACAGGTGCTGGTTTATGTGGGTGCAGTCAACGTGCTGATTCTCTTCGCGATCATGCTGGTCAACAAGCGCGAAGATTTGAAGCCGATCGAGGGATTGCCTATTCGAAGGCTGCTCTCTGGTGGAGTTTGTGCAGGGTTGTTTGTTCTTTTCTTTCGTGTGGTGATCACCACACCTTGGGCAGTGCCAGGCCCCGCAGCGATTGGAGTAGGGGCTACTGAGCGAATTGGTGAACACCTATTTACTGACTACCTTTTGCCTTTTGAGCTGGCGTCTGTGCTTCTACTGATGGCCATGATCGGTGCAATTGTGTTGGCCCGCAGAGATGTCCTGGAGACTGATGTTGGTACAGGTGATGCTGTCAATCAGGGTCTGATCGAGAAGGCTCAAACCCCGTTGCTTGTCGATAAGTCCACGCCCTGATCAGTTCAGGACACTTTGCTTTTTCCCCTGATTGATCCCATGCTCGAGTCCTCGTCCGGTCTTGTTCCTCTTCAGGCCTATCTCTTGCTTGCTGCGATGCTTTTCTGTATCGGCGTGTGGGGGCTGATCAATAGCCGTAATGCTGTTCGGGTTTTGATGAGCATTGAGCTGATGCTCAATGCTGTGAATATCAATCTGATGGCATTCTCTTCATATATTGATGGTGGTCTGATCCGCGGTCAGGTCTTTGCTGTGTTTGTGATTACTGTTGCTGCTGCAGAGGCAGCTGTGGGTCTTGCGATCCTCCTTTCCCTCTATCGCAATCGCGTCACTGTGGATATGGAGCGCTTCAATCTGCTGCGCTGGTAAGGAGACCCAGGCATGCGTCTCGATTTGGTCTGGGTGATCTATCGGGCGGGAAGTCATTCTGCGCATCGTGAAGCCTGTTGTTGTGTTGACGAGCTCCAAGCGCTTGGAGTGAAAGTGGTGATGGCCATGAGTGGAGTGACGGCCAACCCTTTCCCCGATTTATTGGCCTCAGAAGCCGGCCTGCCTGATTTGGCTGTTGTGCTTGGGGGCGATGGCACGGTGCTCGGTGCGGCCCGTCATCTTGCCGTTCATGATGTACCAATCCTTAGTTTCAACGTCGGCGGGCATCTAGGTTTTCTGACGCATGAACGCTGCTTACTTGATGGCGGTCAGCTATGGCAGAGATTGTTGCAGGACAACTTTGCTTTGGAGCGCAGGATGATGTTGCAGGCTGCAGTGGACAGCCGCTCCCCTGCTGAACGAACTGCTCGACCTACTGCTTCGCTCCAGGATTTGAATGGGACTAAGGCACCGCACTGGGCCCTGAATGATTTTTATATGCGTCCTTATCGCGATGATGTGTCGCCTACCTGCACCCTTGAACTTGAGATCGATGGTGAGGTGGTGGATCATTACCGTGGCGATGGTTTGATCTTGGCGACACCCACAGGGTCTACCGGCTACTCGATGGCGTCTGGAGGGCCGATTCTTCACCCTGGCATTGATGCCATCATCGTGAGTCCAATTTGTCCGATGAGTCTCTCTAGTCGTCCGGTCATCGTGCCTCCAGCTTCACGGCTCGTGATTGGTCTTCTGGGAGAAAACACTCGCCGCGTGAAGCTCTGGAAAGATGGGGCGAGTGGTGCCCTGCTTGAACCAGGCCAGTGTTGTGTTGTTCAGAGGGCTCGGCACCATGCATTGATGGTGGTTCTTGAACAGAGTCCTTCTTATTACAGAACTCTCACGCACAAGCTGCATTGGGCGGGAAGTCTGCTCAACAATCAACCATCTCCCAGCTGAAGCTCATGGGCCTCGAGATCGAACGGAGGTTTTTGGTGGTGGGAGAAGAGTGGCGAGCTTTGGCAGGACCGGCCTTGCCTTTGCGTCAGGGTTACCTGGCCGGGTCTCCTCAAGGGTTCACTGTCAGGATGAGAATCATGGCGATGGAGCAGGCTTGGCTCACCCTCAAAGCTCCTGCTGAGGGTATTGCTCGCCATGAGTTCGAATATCGGATCCCTCTAGTCGATGCAGAGGCTCTCTGGGGTTTGGCGCCTGATCGTCTGATCAAGACACGTTATGAACTAAGCCTTAAAGGTGGTGATTGGGTGGTCGATTGCTTCGAAGGAGCGAATGCTCCTCTTGTGCTAGCGGAGGTGGAACTTGTCTCTGCGGAGGATCGGCTAGAGATTCCCGCGTGGTGTTGGCAGGAGGTGACGGGTGCATCTGAGTGGAGCAATGCCGCTTTGGCATGCACCCCGATTCAGCAATGGTCAGATCAGAGGCGCAGAGATAACGGCCTGGCTTGACCAAAGCGCCCCAAGGGCCTTTATAATCTCTTAACAGTTCCGATCGAGTGAACTGGTTGTTCGGGCAGCAGAGGCTGCGGGAAGGCAACTTGTGTTTGGTTTGTACGATACCGATGGCATCCTCCGCTTTACATGCCGGGATCGTGAGGCTTGTATGGCCTATGTCGAGTTGTTTGATCTCGAGTCCGAAGGATGTTCTTTGATGTCCATCCCAGAGCCCGCTGTGCTTGGGTTTAGGAGTCAGAGTCGGAGTCGTCTGGCAAGGAGCAGCAATTGAAACCATCGCGGCAGATCTTGCCGTGATCCATGGCCCAGTTCAGAAGGGCCACACGATTTTTTGAGCCTGTTTTGGTGAACATGTTGCTGACATGATTATCGACAGTTCGCTTGCTGATGGTTAGCTTTTCAGCGATTTCTTGGTTGGTTAGACCGTCGGCGACAAGGTCAATGATTTCCATTTCCCTTGAAGAGAGTGAGATATGAACGGAACTGGGGATTTTGCCTGTGGCCATTTCCTCCCCATTGATTATCTCCGTTCATCTTACGCAGACTTTGGGCAAGCGATCCCTCATAGTTGGTGAGTAAGTGAAGGACATCGTGATTTGAGTTCAGCCTTGCAGCGCTCCATCGAGGCCGGAGCGGTGACGATCACTGCTGAGGTCATGCCTCCTCGTGGTGCAGATCCTGTTCATTCCTTGACGATGGCTCAAGGTTTGAAAGGTTTTGTTCATGCCATCAATGTGACTGATGGCAGCCGTGCAGTGATGCGGATGAGCAGCCTTGCTCTCTGCCGGTTGCTGTTAGATGAGGGGCTTGAACCAATTTTGCAGCTCGCTTGCCGTGATCGCAATCGGATCGCCCTTCAATCAGATTTACTTGGAGCTCATGCTCTGGGTATTCGCAACGTGCTCTGCCTTACAGGTGATCCGGTTCGGGTTGGTGATCAACCTGAGGCGAGACCTGTTCATGACTACGAGTCGGTGAAATTGCTGCATCAGGTCTCTGCCTTCAACCGTGCTGAGGACCCTGTTTCGGGATTACTCCCTGATGGAGCGACTGCTTTGTTTGCTGGGGCCGCTGCCGATCCCAATTGCCAGAGCTTGAGTGGTCTGCGGCGGCGCCTTGAACGAAAGAAAGAGGCCGGCGCTCGCTTTCTTCAGACTCAGATGGTGATGAAACCCGCTGTGCTTGAACACTTTTGCAATGAGGTGGCCAATCCCCTTGGGTTGCCTGTGCTTGCTGGGGTGTTTTTGCTGAAATCAGCTCGTAATGCAAGCTTCATTAATAGGGTTGTGCCTGGAGCATGCATCCCTGAATCACTTGTTGCTCGGCTGGAGCAAGCATCTGATCCAATGGCTGAGGGGATCGCTATTGCTGCTGAGCAGGTCAGGAGTTACTTGTCTCTTGCCCAGGGCGTCCATCTGATGGCCGTGAAAGCAGAAGAGCGCATCCCCGAGATTCTTGATCAGGCTGGAATCAGCTTGGTGCCGGTGTGAGGTCTGTGCCAAGGAGTTCGGCCATGGCCTTCTGCTGAGGAGATGGTTCCACAAGGTCTTGGCGCCTTGCATCGGTGATCAGCCAATCAAGGGCTGCTTCTTGAAGGTCAAAGTGATCGCCGTTTTTGCCAACGCAGTAACGGCCAAATACCAGCTTTTCCACCAGCTGCACACCAGCTCCAATACGGGAATAGTCAAAGATGATCGAGTTGTCCACGGTTGCCCCTTCGCAGATGCAACAGCTAGGGCCGATCATTGATGGCCCAATAATTGTTGCTCCATCTTCGATGCGGGTCATGCCACCCACATAAATTGGCCCTTGCACATTGATCTTGTCCCAGTTCGCGGCAACGTTCAAGCCTGTGTAGATCCCAGGAAGGACTTCCTTGCCAGGGATGCCTACTTGGCGAACCTCTCCTTGCAGGACGCTGCGAATGGCCCTCCAATAATCCGGAACCTTGCCAATGTCCACCCATTCGAAATCCATGGGTAGGGCGAAGAATGGTAAGCCCATCTCCACCAGCTTGGGGAATAGGTCAGAGCCGATATCGAAGGGTTGGTCGGAAGGAATGTGCTCGAAAATCTCTGGTTCAAAGAGATAGATACCTGTGTTGATTGTGTCGCTCAGCGCTGCATCAGTGGAGGGTTTTTCTTGGAATGCCTGAACACAATCATTCTCGTCTGTGACCACCACGCCATAGCTGCTGACTTGATCTTTGGGGACTCGTTTGGTCACCAAGCTCGCCAGAGCGCCTTTGGCTCGATGGCGTTTTACGGCTTCTGAGAGGTCGAGATCAATGAGGGCGTCGCCACAGAGCACCACAAAGGTGTCATCAAAGAATCGTTGAAAATCCTGGATTTTTTTGAGGCCGCCAGCGGAACCAAGGGCATCACCAATCAGTTCTCCCTCTTCGATGCGTCCTTCGAAGCTGTAGGCGATTTCTACGCCAAAGCGCTGGCCATCGCGGAAGTAGTTTTCAATTTCCTCAGCTAGGTGAGACACATTCACCATTACTTCTTTGAATCCGTGCTCCTTCAGCAGTTCGAGCAGAAACTCCATCACGGGTTTCTGAAGGATGGGAATCATCGGCTTGGGGATCACGTGGGTGATCGGCTGGACGCGCGTCCCTTTGCCGGCCGCCAAAATCATCGCCTTCATTGGCGTTGTTAGGCCTCAGCTCGGTTAAACAACATAGACCTCCATTCAAGCGGCATTCACGACCTCGGCCGGAGTGGCAGCTGGCACGTTAAGGCTGGTAAGTGGGAGCTGAGCAATGGTTCCTGGGGCCAGCAGTCGCTTAAGTCGGAGGGGGGCATAGAGGGATCCTTCCTGGGCCAGCTCCACTTTTCCTTGTGAGCATAGAAATAACAGAGCCCAGAACACGCCCACCCGATCCGTGTCCAGGTCTGCTGTTGAGACCTGTTCCCACTGACCAACCAACTGCTCGAAATCAACCCAGTGCAGGGCTTGTTCCCAATCGTTGAGGAAAACTCCTAAGGCTGCAGTCGTTTCAGGAAGTTTTTCACGGTGCGCCAGAGCGGTGACTTGGGCAATGGCCTCACGCTCGCTCAAACGTTTATTGCGTTTGCGGCGTCGCTGTTGCAGTTCGTCGGATTCGAGTTGCTCGGCGATGGATTCCAGTTGTTCGATGAGCTCGCCAAGAGTCACTGGCCTACGTAGGGGCGGTGGTGCTGCCGGACGACGTAAGAGGTGGCGCTCTGGGCGCCTGGGAAGCGCAAAACTTGGATCTAGCCAGCCTTGCTCTCCCAGCTCTGCTTCGAAGCCTTCTTCAAACAGAGGTTCAGGTGGAAAGGTTTGGGCTTCGAGAACCTCTGCTTTGAGACCAACCAGGACTGATGCGGCCAAAAAGGCTTCGCTGCTGTCTGCTAAATCCTGTTCATAACTGCCGCCTTGCCGTTGAACTTGTGCGGCCACTTGCTGGGGTACCTCAATGCGCTGGCGTAGTTGATCGAGGAAACCATCAACCACAGCGATCACATCGACATCCCAGGGATCTAATTCACCTCGCTCTGCGGCATCTTGCAGCAGGCGGATTGCAAGGCGTGCGCCTGAATCAGCCCCCCTGTTCAGTCCATCATCCTGCAAGGCAAAGATCACGCTTGAAATAAGTTATCGATCTTGTTAGGCGCGCGCCAGGGGGATTCCATAGATCATCATGCCTTTAAAGAGTTATATGAATTGGGTTAGGAGGAAGCTGATGAGGTGGTTTCTAGTCAGCTTCCGTCTCAACGTTTGATCGTCTTGCTTTGTCTTGGTCGGTTGAGTTGGTGGCTTAGAGGCTGAGGTCGGGATTGCTTGGCATGGTTCCAGATCAGGCACTCCCGGCAGTGAATAAGCATCTACTGTTAGCCCTTAGACCTGCAATACCATCCAAAAGGGCTCGAGAGAATTGTGAATCGCTTTGTTGAGGGCGAGGCACAAGATCAACATGAAACTGATCTGGCGAATTCCTTAAAACAGGAACTAATTAATCATTACTGCTGCAGACTTCAGGATGCTTCGCTATGCAAAGAAAGGCTGAAGCTCTTATTTCCTAGTGAGCTGCTCCTATCGCGTTTGAGTGATCGGCAGCCTTGGGGATGAGACCAAAGCAGGCGTCATGGTGGTGTTTCGAATCATCAATGCTGAGGGTTTTTTGATGCTTTGCAGGGCTAATTCATCTCGCTTTACTAATTGTTGGATGGATGCGGTATAGCTATCGGTCATGAGTCGGGGGTAGAGGCCAATGCCGATGATCGGCACGAGTAAGCAGCTAATGATGTAGACCTCTCTTGGTTCGGCATCAACCAGGTTGGTATGGGAGACCAGTTGGTCATTCTCTTTGCCGAAGAAGATTTCTCTCAGCATTGAGAGGAGATAGATTGGGGTAAGGATGACGCCGATTGCCGCAAGCCCTGCAATCACAATCCGGAAAGTCAGCGTGTAGGCCTCATCGGTAGCAAAGCCCACGAACACCATTAATTCAGAAACAAAACCACTCATGCCAGGCAGAGCGAGGGAGGCGAGTGCACAGACAGTCCATAGGGCGAACATGATTCGCATCTTTTGACCCACTCCTCCCATCTCATCAAGTTGCAAGGTGTGGGTGCGGTCGTAGGTGGCTCCTACAAGGAAGAACAGACTGGCGCCGATTAGACCATGACTGATCATCTGCAGCATGGCGCCACTCGTTCCTAGGGCACTGAAGCTGCCAATGCCGATCAGGACAAAGCCCATGTGGCTAATTGAGCTATAGGCGATCTTGCGTTTGAGGTTGCGCTGGGCGAAGGAGGTGAGAGCTGCATAGATGATGTTGACCACCCCAAGCACGATGAGAAGTGGGGCGAACTGGGCATGGGCTTCAGGTAGCAGTTGCGCGTTAAAGCGCATCAAGGCATAGCCGCCCATCTTCAGCAGGATGCCTGCAAGCAGCATGTGAACTGGCGCCGTTGCTTCTCCATGGGCGTCTGGTAGCCAGGTGTGTAGAGGCACAATTGGCAGCTTGACGCCGAAGGCAATGAGCAGTCCGGCGTAACAGAGCAACTGGAAACCTGTCCCAAAGCTTTGTTGGGCGAGTTTGGTGTATTCGAAGTTGGGTGTGCCTCCGCCAAAGAACCCCATGGCTAGGGCCACCAGCAGGATGAATAGCGAGCTGCCAGCGGTATAAATGATGAATTTTGTGGCTGCATATTGCCTTTTTTTGCCACCCCAGATCGCTAGCAGCAGGTAGACCGGCAACAATTCCAGTTCCCAGGCCAGGAAGAACAGCAGCATGTCTTGAACGGCAAAAACTGCGATCTGGCCGCCATCCATTGCCAGTATCAGGAAAAAGAACAGCTTGGGTTTGAACGTCACTGGCCAGGCTGCCAGGACTGCCAGTGCTGTGATGAAACTGGTGAGCAGAATGAGTGGCATCGAGATGCCATCGGCTCCGACGGCCCAGGTGAGGCCCAGGTCAGGTAGCCAGCTCACCCGTTCGGATAGTTGTAAGCCGCTCAGGCTGGGGTCATAGCCGTATAGGTAGGCAGCCACGGTGATCAGAAAGGTCACCAGGGCGATGCCGAGTGCAAACCAACGAACCTGCTTACCCTCCCCTTCATCAGGGATGAACGGCACCAGAAAGGCCCCCACAATCGGGAACAGAATTGAGAGGCTCAGCCAGGGGAAGTTAGCGCTCACTTGATCACTCAGCAGCTCGGCACCTGTGTCCAAGGGTGCGCTTATGGCAAACTCCAGCACGGACAGGCCTTTTCAGCACTGGTCGGAGTGTAGAAATGCTTGGCGTTCTGACACTGCATCGATAGGGGATAACACACAATTTGGTTTATCAGCTCACAGGATTGCCTAGGACGCCGAAAAGCACGACCAAGGCGATGACACCACCGAAAACGATGAGGGCGTAAAACTGAGCGCGGCCTGTTTCAAAGTACTTAAGACCTTCGCCACTTCCAAGCGTGAGTAGGCCGGTGAGATTCACCACGCCGTCAACCACCTTGGCATCCACTTCAAGCACTTCACGAGCCAGTTTGCGGCTGCCGCGTACGAAGATCTTTTCATTGATTTCATCCAAATACCACTTGTTGGCCAGGAAGGTATTGATGACCGGGAAACGATTGGCAAATAGTTCTTCGAGATCGAGTCGGTGCAATGCATAAGCCAAGACAGCCAAGCTGATGCCTGCTGTTGAGATCGCCACTGAAGCACCTGCGAGTGGCAGGAATTCACTCCAGTTGAATGTTGCGGCCATTTCAAGGGCCTCCTCTGGGTTGAGCAGGCCTGCAAAGCGGCTGTTCCAGGGGGTGCCGAGTAGACCAATCAGCATCGAGGGCACTGCCAAGACTGCTAATGGCAGAGTCATGGACCAGGGTGACTCATGCAGCACCCCGCCTTGATGAGGATGCTCGTCTTCACTGCCTTTGCCCGCAGCAGCAAGCAGGTTTGCCTGAAGGGTTTTGTCGTCTCCGCGGAATGGCCCTTCAAATGTGAGGAAGTAGAGGCGGAACATGTAGAAGGCCGTCATCCCTGCTGTCAGAAAGCCCACAACCCAGAGCAATGGGAAGGTTGTGAATGCTTGTCCAAGAATTTCGTCCTTGCTCCAGAAGCCTGCTAGAGGGGGAATACCGCTGATGGCAATGCAGCCGATCAGGAAGGTGATGGCTGTGATCGGCATTTTTTGGCGCAGGCCGCCCATCAGCCTCATGTCTTGGGCCAGGATGGGCTCGTGACCAACAACGTCTTCCATGGCGTGGATCACTGAACCTGAGCCAAGGAAAAGCATGGCCTTGAAAAAGGCATGGGTCACCAGGTGGAACATTCCTGCTACGGGAGCGCCGCAGCCCATCGCCAGCATCATGTAGCCAAGTTGAGACACCGTGCTGTAAGCCAGTCCCTTCTTGAGGTCCATCTGGGTGAGCGCGATCGACGCTCCCAGAAAACAGGTGATCGTGCCGATCACGGCGATCACCAAACCCACCATGGGGAACTGGCTGTAGAGAGGTTCGAGCCTGGCAACGAGGAAGACACCGGCTGCCACCATGGTTGCCGCATGGATGAGAGCTGAAATTGGTGTGGGCCCTTCCATGGCATCGGGAAGCCAAACATGAAGGGGGAATTGAGCTGACTTGGCCATCGGCCCCATGAAGACCAATAGACATAAGGTCAAGGCCGCCCAGCCTGGAACGGTGCCGTTCGCGATGGCATCTGACAAGCCATTCGCAATGCCATGGAAATCAAAACTGCCCGTTGCCCAGAAGAGTCCGAGAATGCCAAGGAGCAAGCCAAAATCACCCACACGGTTGACGACAAAAGCCTTTTGAGCTGCATGGGCGGCACCATCTCGGTCGTACCAGAAGCCCACCAGGAGATAGGAGCACATCCCTACCAGCTCCCAAAACACGTAGATTTCGAGAAGGTTGGGGCTGATAATCAAGCCCAACATCGAGCTGCTGAATAGGGCTAGATAGGTAAAGAAACGCACGTAGCCCTTGTCGTGGGCCATGTAGCCGTGGGAGTAGACCATCACCAGCAGAGCGATGGTGGTGACCAGGGCAAGCATCACGGCCCCAAGGGGATCAATCACATAACCCATTGGCAGAATGAAACTGCCGGCGCTGGCCCAGACGAAGAGATGTTCGACAGGTGCAGCACCGCTCAGCTGCTCGGCGAGGACTGCATAGCTCAAGACGGCGGCAGCACCTAGAGAGGTGAGCAGCAGCACAGCTACCGGCTTACGCAGGCGGTTAATGGTGCGGTTGAAACTGATTAGTCCCAGGCCTGTGGCGATCGCTCCGAGTAGGGGGAACACCGGGATTAACCAGGCGAGGTCGGCGGCCGAGGTCATCCGGTCCAGGCAGGATCATGGGAGTGTAGGCAATTCAGCTCAGCAGGCCTTCCAGCTTGGAGGAGAGGAAGGCCGCGCTGCCGATGGGGATGAAGCGATGGGCATACCAGAACACTCCCACAGCGATAGCGATGCCGAGCTGGGAAGGCTTCAAAGCTTCTTGCCATAGCAATTGTTGTCGTCCATCGATCACCGCCCTGAAGGGGATTACGGAGGTGTTTTGACGCAGTTCCTCAAAAGCATCGCCGAAGCGGGCTCGCAATCTGCGGTCGCCATGCCAAACAGCAAATAAGTGATGGCCGATCAGGCCTAAACAAGTCACCAGCATGAAGCTGCTGCCAATCCAGAGCGCATGGGAGAAACACCAGAGGATTTGGCCAATGGCTTGGGGATGTCTACTGATGCGGATGATCCCCGTGGCATAAAGCCGTACTTTCGGCTTGAGCAAGGCTGGGATTTCCAGCAGGTTGTAGGTGGCGGGATAGAGGAAGAGGAAACTGATGGCCGTGAGGGCCCAGATCATTGGCACCATGCCTGGCACCCCTTGCAGATTCCAGAGCCGCAGCCCGTCATAGCGATGTGCGAGGAAGTAACCGATCACCACCACAGCGGAGGGAATGCTTGTTGCGGCAAAAATCAATCGCCATGCCCTAGCCCCGATTTTGGTTTCGGCATGGCTACGTAGGGCTGCTCCGCCGCTGTGGATTACAGCGAAGAGAAACAACAGAACAAGCATCACAAGGGTGCTGTGATGGAGCCCAGTGGATGACAATTGTGCCAAGCGGCAGTGGCAATGATTATCGATTCTGGCGTCCAGGCTTTTCCGCTTACAGTTTTTCTGTTGTTACTGCCGGGTTGGCAGGTCCTCCATGGCCGATCTGCCGTTCACACTCGATCAGTTGCGCATCCTCCACGCCATCGTGAGTGAGGGCAGCTTTAAGAAAGCAGCCGATAGCCTTTATGTCACGCAGCCGGCGGTGAGCCTGCAGATTCAGAACCTGGAGAAGCAGTTAGAGGTCTCCTTGTTTGATCGTGGGGGTCGCAAGGCTCAGCTCACCGAAGCGGGCCGACTTCTGTTGAGCTATTGCGAGCGGATTCTTAGTCAGTGTCAGGAAGCCTGCCGAGCCCTTGATGATCTGCATGACCTCAAAGGTGGATCGTTAGTGATTGGGGCTAGCCAGACGACTGGCACCTATTTGATGCCGCGCATGATTGGCTTATTTCGCCAAAAGTACCCGGACGTGGCTGTGCAATTGCAAGTGCACAGCACCCGACGCACCGGTTGGAGCATTGCTAATGGTCAAATTGATCTAGCGATCATTGGAGGCGAGCTGCCATCGGAGCTCAACGAACTTCTTCAGGTTGTGCCTTACGCCAGCGATGAACTGGCCCTGGTTCTTCCGGTGAAACATCCTTTGTCGAGGCTTGTTGAACTCACCAAGGAAGATCTCTATCGCTTGGGCTTTATCAGTCTTGATTCCCAGTCCACCACTCGCAAGATGCTGGACCAGCTGCTGGCTCGATCTGGCTTGGATGTGCAGCGCTTGCGGATAGAGATGGAGCTCAATTCTCTTGAGGCGATCAAGAATGCAGTTCAATCTGGTCTTGGGGCAGCTTTTTTGCCTGTGGTATCGATTGAACGTGAACTCACCGCCGGCACAGTGCACAAACCGTTGGTGGTTGATCTGCAGGTGCGTCGTCAGCTGAAGTTGATCAGCCATCCTGCGCGTTACTGTTCACGTGCAGCAGAAGCCTTTAGGCGTGATGTGCTGCCAGTCTTTGCTAGTGCCGATAGCCCCATTCGTCAGAACAGGGCCGTTCTTGCAGATGGCAATGGTTAAGAGTCGACTCAGAATTGATCCGCTTCCGGTGTTACGCCCACGGAATCGTCAGCAACTCCTTTAGTAATAAATTTATTCTCTCTGATATCTGTCTGGTAGACGCAGCGGACGATGGGTTTATCGCGGATTGAACCGATATAAGCGAAGGTGTTCATGCGTTGCTTGCACTCTCTCACCTGGCTATTGGTGACGGCACCTTGTTTTTCCAGCACCGTCCAGTTTTCCCTACGAATGACACAGCCAGGCTGCAGACTTGGCTGTGTGACAAAACTGCTTGAAGGGTTAAGCGTGGTGTACATCTCAACGTCGATGACGAAGGCGCTGGCCCCCCACTGTCGACAGAATTCAGGATCAGGCACAGCCATGTCCAGCTGCTGACTGCTGGCAATGTTGCCTTGGTCGCCTTGGGTGGTGCTAGTGACAGCACTGCCGATGCCGATTCCAACGATCAGAACCCCTGCGAGTACAGCCAGGCTGGCTGTACTCAAGCGGATGCCATTGCCTCCTGGTGGGGTGGGAGGGCCAGAACGACTTGAAGGGGAACGGTCATAGCTGTAGTCCTCGCTTTCATAGCGGTTGCGGCGCGAGTAGCGGTCCCCGCGGCCTCCGTCTTGGCCATAGCTCTCAGGAGGCGATTGGCGGTTGTATCGGGAGCGATTCACAACAGCTCAGGGGTACGCGGGAGCCCCATGGAGTAATTCAGCACGCGGCACTCTGGGTTGTAGCTCAATTTTCCAGCCTGAAGCAGCTTTCGGATTGTTCCTTCGAGTTCTGAGCCAATTCTGCGCAGGTTGTAGTCGCTAAGTTCGCCTCCGGCATGCGAGGCCACCAACTCTGCGAAGCGTTGCTGGATCTCTTTTGTGACGGATTCTGTCCAAAGAAACTCGTTGTCAGGATCGAGATCAAGCGTGAGCTGGTTGGGGTCTGGAACGAGATCATTGTTTTCAACCCTGGCCGTGAAGATCCTGACGTGACGGGTCGTGCACTTCAATAGGGTCTCGTTCATGGCATGGACCGGTCCCGCAATGGGGCCCGCTAGAGCAAGTGAAGGGACTCTAGGAAGAGAATGGGGGAGGGCTCCTTTTAGGGTTGATGTTTACTTGTCGTGAGAAGCATGCGCGTTGCCATCGCAGGAGCAGGTCTGGCTGGACTCTCATGTGCCAAATATCTAGTTGATGCGGGACACATTCCAGTTGTTTATGAGTCCCGCGATGTGCTTGGCGGCAAAGTTGCGGCTTGGAAGGATGAGGATGGTGACTGGTATGAGACTGGTTTACATATCTTTTTTGGGGCTTATCCAAATATGCTCCAGTTGTTCAAAGAATTGGGCATCGAGGAGCGTTTGCAGTGGAAAAGTCACTCGATGATCTTCAACCAGCTTGAGGAGCCTGGAACCTACAGCCGCTTTGACTTTCCTGATCTTCCAGCTCCATTCAATGGAGTGGCAGCAATTTTAGGGAATAACGATTTACTCAGCTGGCCAGAGAAGGTTGCCTTCGGCTTGGGTCTCGTACCGGCAATGTTGCGAGGCCAGGATTACGTGGAGGAGTGTGATCAATATTCTTGGACTGAATGGCTGAGGCTCCACAACATCCCTGAGCGGGTGAATGAGGAGGTTTTCATCGCCATGAGTAAGGCATTGAACTTTATTGACCCTGATGAGATTTCAGCCACTGTCATCCTCACGGCGCTCAATCGATTTCTTCAGGAAAAGAATGGTTCCAAGATGGCCTTCCTTGATGGGGCCCCTCCTGAGCGGCTTTGTCAACCGATGGTGGAGCATATTCAGTCTCATGGTGGCGAGGTTTATCTCAACAGCCCCTTGCGGGAGATCAAGCTCAGTGAAGACAGCAGTGTGGAGAGCTTTCTGATTGGAGGTGAGCCGGGCAGTGAACCTAGGAATGTTCAAGCCGATGCTTATGTCAGTGCTCTTCCTGTGGATCCGCTCAAATTGCTTTTGCCGGCCCCTTGGAAGCAGATGGAGGTGTTTCGCAAACTCGATGGACTGCGCGGTGTTCCAGTGATCAACATTCATCTCTGGTTCGATCGCAAGCTCACGGATATCGATCACCTGCTCTTCAGTCGTTCCCCTCTTTTGAGTGTCTACGCCGATATGAGCATTACCTGCAAGGAGTACGAAGATCCAGATCGCTCTATGTTGGAACTGGTCTTTGCTCCAGCCAAAGATTGGATCGGCCGTAGCGATGAGGACATCATCGAAGCCACATTGGCTGAGCTCAAGAAGCTTTTCCCGATGCACTTCACAGGCGAAAAACAGGCCAAACTGCGCAAGTACAAGGTCATTAAGACACCCCTGTCGGTTTATAAGACCACCCCTGGGTGTCAGAAGCTTCGCCCGAGCCAGGAGACTCCGATTGCCAACTTTTTTCTCGCTGGTGACTTCACAATGCAGCGATACCTTGCGTCGATGGAGGGTGCGGTGCTCAGCGGCAAGTTGTGTGCAAATGCCGTGGATAGCTGTGGGGAGAAGTTATCCACGGCCCAGTCTGTTAGCAAGCCTCTCCAGGCCTGAAGAATGACTCAGCTAGCGCCGGATTCGTCGATTATCAATGCTCAGGCTTGCTTGAGTCTTGATGAGGCTTATGAGGCTTGTCGGAAGGAAACAGCTCAGTGGGCGAAAACCTTCTATCTCGGCACCATGTTGCTTCCTTCGATCAAACGCAGAGCGATTTGGGCCATCTATGTGTGGTGTCGGCGAACTGATGAGCTGATGGATAGCGCAGAGGCTCAGACGCGTCCTGTTTCAGAATTAGCGAATCGGCTTGATCAATGGGAAGAACGCACTCGAGCCATGTTCGCTGGCCAGGTGCTGGATGGCCTCGATGCGGTCATGGCAGACACTCTTGAACGTTTCCCTCAGTCCATACAGCCTTATCTGGACATGATTGAGGGGCAGCGCATGGATCTGAATCAGCATCGATACGCCACCTTTCAGCAGCTAGAGCTCTATTGCTATCGAGTGGCAGGCACTGTGGGTTTGATGACCCAGCACGTCATGGGTCTTGACCCTGCATACACAACAGCCCCTTGGAGTTCTTCTCCAGAGACATCAGATGCTGCTATCGCTCTGGGAATTGCCAATCAACTGACCAACATTCTTCGTGATGTCGGAGAGGACCGTGGTCGTGGCCGTATTTACATTCCCCAGGAAGATCTCGACCGATTTGGTTATTCAGAAGCTGATTTGATGGCTGGACGTTTGAATAGTGCTTGGAAGGATTTGATGGCTTTCCAATTGGAGCGTGCTCGCGAGTGGTTTGCCCGGTCGGAAGCTGGAGTGCGCTGGCTATCTCAAGATGCCCGTTGGCCAGTATGGGCTTCCTTGCGGCTTTATAGAGGGATCCTCGATTCCATCGAACGCTTGGACTATGACGTTTTTAATAATCGGGCTTATGTGAGTCGCTGGATGAAGTTGGTTGATCTTCCTCTGTCATATCTGATGGCCCAAGCACGCTGAGGCTAGACAAACAGATTTTGAAAGAGGAGTACCGGTTCAGTTCAAACAGTTGTCTTTTGATTGGCGAGGAGATCCTTCAGTTTGGAAAGTTCTCCAGCCCAGCGTGGGTCGGGTGCTTCTTCAGCAGGCGCATCACTGTGTACAACTTTGTTGGCCGATTTTCTGGCTGATCCTGGGGCATTGCCGCTTGAATTTGTACCGTTGCGGCGTGAACCACCACCGGATCCTTCGTTTGTATTGCGGCGTTCAGAACGCTCAACCCGCAAGTTGTTTCCGTTGAATTCTCGGCCGTTGAACTGTTCAATTACCGCATTGGCAATTTTCTCATCATTGACATTGGCGAAGCCGAATCCACGACAACCTCCAGTTTCTCGGTCGAGAACTGCCTTGAAGCGAATCCCATCTCCAACGCTGGCCAGCTGCGTTTCCAGCTCTTTGCTTTCAAAAGTTTGCGGCAGGTTGCCGATGTAAAGGCGAACGCTCATGAAAAAGAGAGGGGAATGAGAAAAGGATGTGGATCAGGCCGATCGATGTCCTTATTGCCAGTGCAGTTAATCACAGCAAGGTTTGTTTTTGTTCCCACCAGTAAGTTGCCGCCTTAAAAGCTTGCTTTCGATTCTGTACCCGACCAAAGGCTTTTTCTTGGCAGAGATGGCGAAGCAGCTGACCTAGAGCTTGACCTTTGGGGAGTTTGAGGGTCTTTTGCAGTGCATAGCCGTCCACAGGAGGTGAGGGGTGGAACAGAGGATCATCCGCGTTCCGCCAACGCTCTAGCCACTGCACCTGGCTGATGTGCGGGAGCTGCAGGATGAGGGCTGGAAGGTCTGTTTCTAGATCGAGGTGCAATTGCAGCCGATCCAATTCGCTGAGGCTTGCAAACGCCATACCGTCGTCGCGTTCTTCCCAGTAACGAAGAAGTTGGCAGCGTTGACATTGTCGTCGGCTGAAGCGCAATGCGCTCAGCCCCTCATTGCTGAGCAGATGAGTGAGACGAGCCAAGGGAAGGGCAACGGCTTGCTCTTCAGGTTTGAGGGATTTGGCAACCTTTAAACATGGTGCTGGTCGGCTGATTCTTTCAATGGTGTTTTGCCAACAATCCAGTAGGCCAGTGCGCAGCAGCAGCGGCAGCACGTCATCGGCCCAAGGCGCAGCCACGATCCGTTGTAGTTCTGCCTGAATTCGTTCAGGAGCTGCTTGGGGCAGAAGTCTGTGGTGGCAATTGATCCATGCCAAGGTTTGCTTTCCCAGGCTGAGCTGCAGTTCGGCTATCAGTCGCAGACCGCGCAGCAACCTCAGGGGATCGTCGAGCAGGTTTTGCTCACGTACCGCAACAAGTTTTTTTTGCTCCAGATCACTTAGCCCTCCCGTTGGGTCCACGAGCTGAGGGGTGGCCTCGAGGGTGAGGGCAATGGCGTTGAGACGGAAGTCCCGCCGCCAAAGGTCCTCGTCAAGGTTGGATCCCTCTTGGGCGGCGATGTCGATGGTCCAGCCTTTGATGACCAATCGCGCCATGTCCCTTTCGGCGTCCAGCACCACACATGTGCCTCCCAGTGTCTTGGCCAGGCTGCGGGTGATCTCTAGCGCCTTGTTTGGCACAATGAAGTCGAGATCTGGTTGCTGCTGAAGTCGGCCAAGGAGGCCATCACGAACGGCTCCTCCTACTAAGACCGTTCCAGCAGGAAGGTCTTGAATCGATAGTGGCCAGTGATCAGGATGTAATTGTTCCCAAAGGGCCTGGACCCGGATAGTGGGATCACCCTCCAGAATGGGTGCAGAAGAGCGAAGGGAGGGCATGTGTATTTGTGTCGACTGCCGCTGGGTTGATCGTTGCCAGGCCTATCACGCGGTGGAGCGGCAGCACGGGGTTGCCCATCTCAATGTGGCACCGGATCTGGAGCCTCAGAACCCACGCATCCATATCAGTGTGATTGATTTGCCTGAAGGAGTGACAGGCGTGGAATGGGATGTACGCAACTGCGGTAGTTTTCTTTTAGATCATGGGCGCTGGAAGCGATTGTGCCCTGGTCAGGAGCTGCCTCGATGAGCTGTCAGCCCGGTTCATCCTTGGAAAAAGATAAGGCTTTTTTGCTTTTGGCACTCCACAGTTCTTCAGAAACGCTTGGTGTCGCTGTTCAAGATTGCCGCGATCCCAAGACCAGTCGGCGAACTGCAACTTTCCCACTGGGCCGCGGGCTCTCAAATAGTTTGCTCAATTGTGTAGAGGAGCTTTTGCCAGCAGCCTCTTGGCCTCAGTTGGCTCGCTTGGCCGTGGCCATTGGTCCTGGCGGATTTACCGGGACTCGTTTAACCGTCGTGATGGCAAGAACTCTGGCCCAGCAGCTTGGTTGTTCCCTCGATGGGGTGAGCAGTTTTGCTTTGATGGCTCCTCGCTTGGCGGTTGCGTTAAGCCATGAGCAAATGGAGCAGCCATTTTGGATCGTGAAACCCCTGCCGCGGCGAGGAACTGTGGCCGGTCGTTATCAGTTGCAAATGGCTGCAGACGTTGGCGCTGCAAAGGCTGTTGTGGAGTTGGAATCGCCCCATTTGTTAGCAGAGGATTTCAAGGCCTTCCCTGCCCTTGATGCCCAAGATGATGTGGCTAAGGATGTGGAGCATTTGCTTGAGCTGTGCGCCACGGCGCACAGTTTGGGCCAGGAGGTCGCCTGGACTGATGTGTTGCCTGTTTATCCCACATCTCCGGTGGTGGTCTCGTCTTGAGGAGTTGGTGTCGTCCTGGGCCGATTGTTGTTGTAGGCCTCTTGTTCTGGCTGATTGCTGCCGGACCTTTGCGTCCTTATCGGCAAGCGCTAACGAATGGGAAGCCTCCTCAGTTGATCTTGGTACTAGGAGGTGATGTTGACCGTGAGCATCTTGGTATCCGATTAGCGAGGGATTTGAATTTGCCTCTGGTGGTTAGCGGTGGTAGCAACCTGGAATATGCCCAGTGGTTGGTTCGTGAGGTGGGGATTCCTCTGAGTCAGGTTCAGCTCGACTACCGCGCTAAGGACACCCTGGGTAACTTCACGTCTCTTGTGGATGAACTGCGGTTAAAGGGCATCCAACATGTCTTATTGGTGACTAGTGAGGATCATTTGCCCCGTTCCATGGCCGTCGGTCATGTTGTGGCTGGTAGCAGAGGGATCCGCCTGACAGGCATTTCTGTCTCTTGCGCTAATCAATGTCGGGAGGAGGGGTTGCGCAAGCGGATCAGCGATTGGTTAAGGGCTTGGGCTTGGGTGGCTACAGGTAGTGATCTTAAGGAGTGGGCGCAGCGGCGCTGGCCAGAGGCACTCAGCGCTGGCGGCGGAGACGCTCTTCTGCCGAACTCAAAAGTCCTTGATCCAGCAGCGCATTGATTCTTTTTTGGAGTTCTGCGCTGGTGGCTTCCAAGTCGTGTTTACGACGGCTGGAAGGTGGGGGGATCGGTTTGCCGATTCGAAGTTGTATTGGCATGAGTCGGGGTAATTGTCCACGTTTACCAAGGGCACGGTGGCTATTGATGATCGCTACTGGAAGTAGGGGCGCATCGCTGCGAGCCGCTAGCAGTGCGGCCCCAGGCATGGGGGCATTGACGCGGCCGTTGGCTTGGCGAGTGCCATCAAGGAAGACCCCTATGGCCCAGCCTTCGTCCAGGCGGGCAGTGGCCATGCGAATGGCTTCCCTGTCACTGGCGCCGCGTTTCACCGGGTAAGCACCACAGGCACGGATGATTGCTCCTAAAAAGGGGATCCGGAACAGTTCTGCTTTGGCCATGAAGGCCACAGGCCGCCCAAGAGCATGGCCAAGGAGGGGCGGGTCAAGGTGAGAGCCATGGTTGGCGACGACCACAACAGCACCTTGACGCGGAACATTGTCGTTGCCAAAGGTGCATCCCCTAAATAGAACCCGGAAGATGGGAAACACCAGTAGATAGCTCACGAGTCGATAGGTGAGACTTGGCTGCGGTGTCATTAGCACCGGCATGCTTGAGCTCAGGCGGGGTTTGGTTTGGGTCAAAGTTCAATTCCCCAGGTCTGCAGCACAGCTCAGCTGGATGGTCGCAACTCCTGGAAGAGATCGCTTGACTAGACCACTCAGCACATTGCCAGGGCCGATTTCGACCACTGTGTTGACGCCTTGGCTGGCCATGGTATCCATCGTTTCGCGCCAACGGACGCCTGTTGTCATTTGATCTTTTAGCCGTTGCTTCAGCAAGTTGGCATCGCAGGTTGGGATTGGATCGGCATTGCAGAGAACGGGGACACGGGCGTCTTTGAAAGTCACTTGATCCAGTTCAGCTGCAAATTCTGTGGCCGCTGTGGCCATGAAAGGCGAATGGAAGGCTCCCGAGACTGGCAACGGAATCGCTCGCTTGCAGGTCAGCTGGCTGCTGACCTTGCTAACAGCCTCTGGGGTGCCGGATAAAACCACCTGGGCAGCACTGTTGTCATTGGCGATCACGACTCCTTCTGTGTCTGCTACCAGAGCTTTTAGCTGTGTGCGGTCAAAGCCCAAGATGGCTGTCATGGCCCCACCACCGGCTGAGGCCATCAGTTCTGAGCGGCGTCGCAGAAGCAGCAGGGCGGTGTTTACGTCAAAAACCTCAGCCGCATAGAGGGCTACAAGTTCACCCAGGCTGTGCCCTGCGATGAGCGATGCCTCACGACCCTGCCTGCGCAGTTCATCCACCAGTAATGATTCAACGACAAAAAGTGCGGGTTGGGTATTGCGGGTGTCATTAAGGTCGGCCGGGTCATGATTGGTTTGGTCGCTACCACTGCAAATCGCAAGGAGATCACGTCCCAGTAGTCGAGAGGCGAGGGCAAAGCGCTCTTCGGCATCGGGCAAGCTGATGATCGGGTCAGCCATGCCCAGCTTTTGTGAGCCCTGACCAGGGAACACCCAAGCGATCGACATCAGAATGGTCTAGCGATTTAGCGCGAGCCTAGATGGGCCCATGCCAGCGGATTAATGCTGCACCCCAACTGAGACCAGCTCCAAAACCGCTGCTTGCGATCAGTTGACCAGGTTTAATTCTCCCGTCTTGTACGGCTTCATCAAGCATGAGTGGGATGGTTGCTGCCGATGTGTTGCCGTACTCAGCCAGGTTGCTGAGCACCTTGGCCTGCGGAATGGCGAAGCGATTTGCTACTGCATCGAGGATGCGTTGATTGGCTTGATGAAGCAGGAGCCAGTCCAGTGACTCCGGGGCTGTGTTGGTGGCTTTGAGAAGGGTTTGGAGGATGGCAGGTACTTCTCGGACAGCGAATTTGTAGACTTCCTGTCCGTTCATCTGAATTGGCTTAAAACCGCCTTGCTGATAGCTATTACCCGCTACCAGGGATAGATGGTTTTGAACTTGCGGCAGGTTGAGGCAGTCGCCGCGGCTGCCGTCAGATTTCAGCTGAAAGCCCAGCAGCCCGTTCTGAGCAGCACTCGTTGCTTCCAGAGCAACAGCTCCGGCTCCATCGCCAAACAGCACACAACTGCGACGATCGTCCCAGTCGACCCAGCGGCTTAGTTGGTCCGCACCGATCACGAGTGCTCGCCGCATTGCACCAGTGCGAAGGAACTGGGCGGCAGTGATCAGGGCGAATAGAAAACCACTACAAGCGGCTGTGAGATCAAAAGCCACTGCTTGGCGAGCTCCCAAAATGGCTTGCAGTTGCGGGGCTGAACCAAAGAGATCATCAGGGGTTGATGTGGCCAGGATGATCAGATCAACACTTTCGGGTTCCCAGCCAGCCATTGTTAGGGCGTTGGCTGCAGCTTGATGGCTTAGGCCTGTCAGTGTTTCATCCGGTCCGATAACACGTCGGGCACTGATTCCAGTGCGGCTACGGATCCATGCATCGCTGGTGTCAACCCTTTGGCCGAGTTGGTCGTTGCTAATCCGTTGGGATGGTGTGGCACTGCCGCAGCCCACCAGAGCTACTCCACTACCGATTGTGGACGTTTCAGCCAAGGGGCAAGTGGTCCAAGGTGGCGTCAGTCAATCACAGCGTTTCGGCAGAGCGCCTTTAGGCGCTTTCAACAGGTGCCTTTTGCAGTTCGGCTAAATCGTCCATGACACCATGGCTCGCTGCGGAGTGGGCTAGTCGTAGTGCACTGACCACCGATAGCGCCTTGCTGCTGCCATGGCCGATCACACAGATGCCATTCACACCTAGCAATAGTGCCCCACCATGTTCTGCATGGTCGAGGCGTTTCTTAATTCGTTTGAGGTTGCTGCGTAGGAACGCAGAACCCACCTTGCCGCGTCTGCCTCGTGGCAGTTCGGCTCGTAATACATCAAGCAGCACGCTGCCGACAGACTCCAGGAATTTGAGGAGCACATTGCCGGTGAAGCCATCGCATACCACCACGTCGAAAGCCCCTGAAAGAACATCACGACCTTCGCAGTTGCCCGCGAATTGAAGCCGATGCTCTTCGCTGAGTAGCGCATGAGTGCGAATGGCTAGATCGTTGCCCTTGCACTCCTCTTCGCCAATATTCAGAAGCCCGATGCGTGGGCGAGCCACCTGGAGAACGTCGCGGGAATAAATATTGCCAAGTAGGGCAAATTGGTGGAGGTAGATGGGCTTGCAATCCATGTTGGCGCCCACATCCAGCACTAGCACTGGTTGTGTTGGATCTTTTGTTGGGAATAGAGCACCGATGGCGGGACGGTCTATCCCTGCTAGACGCCCCAGTCGGAAGATGGCTGAGGCCATCATGGCTCCGGAATTTCCAGCTGAATACATTGCTAGAGCTTCGCCCTTTTTGACCAGGTCCATGGTCAGGTTGATGCTGGCGTCGCGTTTGCGGCGCACCACAGTGGCCTCTTCATCCATGCCCACAGAGGGACCGCTTGCGACAAGCTCCAGATGACCAGCGGCTGTGGCTTGGTTGAAGAGTTCGGTGAGACCCATGGCTTGGACAGCGCCTAACACTTTTTCGGTCTCTCCGACGAACTTGATGCGGAGGGGAAGTCTTTGGATCGCTTTTAGACAGCCATCAAGAATGGGGCCAGGAGCCTCGTCTCCACCCATGCCATCGACGGCAACCCAGAGCCGATCGCTATTTTTGATGTCCTCTGCTTCTGGGTTGTTTTCGCTGCTTTGTAGTCGCCGCAGGGGATCAAAAACGAGTGGCTGAAGCATGCTTCCTGCCATTGATCCAGCACTGGAAACAACTGTTCCGGCTACGTTTCCAGCGGCGGAAGCTGAGTTTGTGGCAGTTCCTACCAGGCTGGTAACGGCAGCATTGCGGCGATACCAGATCACCAGACGCCTAATGGCCCTGGGGCGGGTGGTCTTGCTCCGGGGCCCGGAGGCCGTGGAGGAATCAGAGTCCTTCGGGGGCAAGGGAGTCGATGATGCGCTGGAACAGGTAGCCGGTACCTCGAGCGGTGAGGATCAGCTCGGGATTGGCGGGATCGTCTTCGAGTTTGGAGCGAAGTCGTGAAATATGAACATCCACGACTCTGGTGTCTACATGTCGTTCAGGTGTATAACCCCATACCTCCTTGAGGATTTCGCCGCGACTGAAAGGTTCCCCTGAGCGGCTGACCAGTAGCTCAAGCAGGCTGAATTCCATACCGGTAAGGCGAATCCGCTCATCTCCTCGGAAAACCTGTCGCTTGTTGGTGTCGACTCTTAGTTCAGCCACTTGAATCACCCCTGAGTTAGGGATGCCGGCAACGTGCTCTTTCTCAACTCTTCGAAGCACGCAGCGTATGCGCGCTTCAAGTTCCTTAGGGCTGAAGGGTTTGACGACGTAGTCGTCTGCACCCAGCTCAAGCCCCGTGATTCTGTCAGCGACATCTCCAAGGGCCGTGAGCATCACGATCGGGACATCCGATTCTTTGCGAAGCTCTTGACAAACGCCATAGCCATCAAGCTTTGGCATCATCACGTCGAGCACAACAAGATCAGGCTCACAGTTGTGGAAGATATCGAGAGCTTCGTTGCCGTCACATGCCGTGACCACTTGATAGCCGATCATCGAGAGACGGGTTTCGAGGATCCGACGAATGCTGGCCTCATCGTCGACCACGAGGATCGTCTCTTTAGATGGGCTGGTGGCCGTCATTTTTTTTCTTTGGCGGCTGCAATCAATGAATCTTAGATAAGAGCTGTTAAGGCTTACCGGCCTTTTGGTTCATTTAAAGCCAACTTTCTTTACCTATCTTAGTAAGTGCGCACTGCTTCCGTCTACGTCTGTCAGAGCTGTGGCGCTAAGACCAGCCAGTTTTTTGGTCGCTGCGCCAGTTGCGGAACTTGGAATTCTTTGGTCGAACAGGTCGCTCATTCAACTGATGGTCGCCGCCGCAGTAACAGTTTTGATCCGGCCGTGGAACCAGCGGCGCGGCGCTCGATGGCGATGGCTTCTCTCGGGGATCAACCCGTTCGCCGTCTTGCCAGTGGCTACGACGAATTGGATCGAGTCCTGGGCGGCGGGCTGGTGCCTGGATCAATGGTGTTAGTTGGAGGTGATCCTGGGATTGGCAAGAGCACGTTGCTGTTGCAGAGCGCCACGGCTATGGCACTGCAACACTCTGTGCTTTACGTGAGTGCTGAGGAGTCTGCCCAGCAGGTGAAGTTGCGTTGGCTGCGCCTTGAGGGGATTGCGTCGGACCTGCAGCTTTTGGCGGAAACGGACTTGGAATTGGTGCTTGAGGAATTGGAAGCACTGCGGCCTGCGGTGGCAATTATCGACAGCATTCAGGCTTTGCATGATGGGTCGCTTTCCAGTGCGCCTGGCTCTGTCGCGCAGGTGCGCGAGTGTGCAGCAGCTTTACAGCGTTTGGCTAAGCGTCAGGACACAGCCTTGGTTTTGGTGGGCCATGTCACCAAGGAGGGGATGCTGGCGGGCCCCAAGGTGCTTGAGCATTTGGTCGATGCAGTACTCACTTTTGAGGGCGATCGATTTGCCAGTCATCGCCTTCTGAGGGCTGTAAAAAATCGCTTTGGAGCCACCCATGAGCTGGGGGTGTTCGAGATGCAGGGGAAGGGCCTAGCTGAAGTCGGGAATCCCAGCGAGCTCTTTCTCAAGGGTGAGTCTGCTTCTGGGGTGGCCACCATCGTGGCCTTTGAAGGCACCCGTTCATTGGTTGTGGATCTGCAGGCTTTGGTGGGTGTAACCAGCTATGCCAGTCCACGCCGTACCGCTACAGGATTAGGCACCAACCGCTTGCACCAAATTCTGGCCGTATTGGAGAAGCACATGGGCTTGCCATTGTCACGCTATGACTGTTATCTGGCTGTTGCTGGCGGATTAGAAGTCGAAGAGCCTGCTGCTGATTTGGGTGTCGCCGCTGCCGTTGTTTCCAGTTATCGAGATCTCATGCTGCCAAAAGGCACAGTTTTGCTTGGGGAGTTGGGCTTAGGGGGGCAATTGAGGCCAGTGGGGCAGCTTGGGCAGCGTCTTAAGGAAGCAGTTCGCTTAGGTTTTCATCGTGCAGTAGTGCCGCAGGGCAGTGGCCTAGGACCCATCGGCAAGGAGCTGGAGTTGGAACTACTTGAGGCTGCGAGTGTGACTGAGGCTTTGGTCATGGCCCTCGGTGTGAATCCAGCTGATGATGGCGGCTGAAGGATGTTTTCGCTTTAGAAATAGACGTCTATGTTGCTTCGGCCTGTTGTCTTCAGCCAGTTCTCAATATCTAGGTAGCCGCCGGGATAGAGCCTTACCGCTTGGGTCCACACGTCTGCAGCTCTGTCGAACAATCGATCAGCTTCGTCTTGCAGACCAGCTTCTTGTGCTGTGCGGCCGCGTTTTTCGTAAATCAAGCCCATGTTCTTTAGGCAGGAGGGCTGATTTGAGTTTTGGTCAAGGGCCCTCTGATAGGTATCAAGAGCGAGGTCCTCGTCCCCGTTGCTCATATAGATGATCGCCATGTTCTTGAGGGTTTCACTGCGGTCGAAGGGGCTTTCCTCAAGCTTCAGACTCTCTTCATAGTTTTCCAGTGCCTCTGCATAGTCGCCTGCGTTCTGGGCTGATAGGCCATCGCGGTAATACACATAGGCTCTTTTCGCCTTATCGTTGATTGGCATCATCTTCACGATTAGATCGGCCATCACCGTGAAGGTCTTGTCAATGAAGTTGTCTTTGTTTTGGGTGCGTGGCACGGCGTGAATAAAGGAATCACACCATTATCCTCGCCTTATTCTGAAAACACTGTTTTGAGTCTCTGGTGAGATCTTTGGGCTGCTGTTATGGGATGGGCTATGCGTAACGATTGTCATTAGCGTGCGGGAACATTTCACCGATCCGTGAGCCGCAACGACCGTCTATTGGCTCATCCATCCGTCGCACTCGATATCGAGGGGATGAAATGCGGCGGCTGCGTTCAATCGGTAGAGCGTATTTTGCTTGAGCAGCCCAGTGTTGCTCGTGCCAGTGTCAACTTGGTAGCCCGCACTGCGTGGCTGGATCTCAACGATCCAGGCCAGTCTCTTGAGCCGATCCTTGCTGCTCTGGCAGCTCGGGGTTTCTCTGCTCAGCCAAGAAATACGGGCTCATTAGAACAGCTAACGCCTTCAACGCGTGATTCCCTAGGGGCTTGGTGGAGTCAGTGGCGTCAGTTAATGGTGGCCTTGGTGTTGCTGTTGCTGTCTGTTCTTGGTCACCTTGCTGCCGGTGGACATCTTGAGCTGGTGATTGTAGGGGCCTTGCCCTTCCATGCCGGATTGGCCACGGTGGCTTTGTTGGGCCCTGGTCGGCCGATTCTTGTTGGCGGAGCGCGGGCGGCTCTTGCCTTAACCCCCACCATGGACACCTTGGTGGGATTGGGCGTTAGCAGTGCCTATCTGGCGAGCCTGGTTGCTCTGCTTTGGCCTCAGGTGGGTTGGCCTTGCTTCTTCAATGAACCCGTGATGTTGCTCGGCTTTGTCTTGTTGGGAAGGTTCCTTGAGGAGCGTGCTCGTTTCCGCACTGGGCGGGCCCTCCAACAGCTGGCTCAATTGCAGCCAGATACTGCGAGGTTGCTGGCAGGTGATGGGACTATCCGTGAGGTAAGAGTCGGTGCTCTCAGACCTGGGGAGAGGGTTCAGTTGTTAGCAGGGGATCGCATTCCTGTTGATGGCATGGTGCTGGAGGGACATTCCGCTGTCGACGTGTCCAGCATTACTGGTGAGCCATTGCCGTTGGAGGCAGCTCCAGGAATCGAGCTGACTTCAGGCAGCCTCAATCTTGAAGCCACCTTGTTGCTAGAAGTGCGACATGTGGGAGCTGAGACAGCTCTGGCAAGAATCATTAGTTTGGTGGAACAGGCCCAGGCGCGTAAGGCTCCTATTCAAGGCCTGGCTGATCGGGTTGCAGGTCGCTTTTGCTATGGCGTTGTCAGCCTGGCACTGCTGACTTTTCTGTTTTGGTGGCAACTGGGTGCACGTCTTTGGCCAGAGGTGTTGCACGCTTCGGGTCAGGGGTTGGTGCATGGATATGGTCATCATGTCCCGCTTGGAGGCGTCGCTGAAACTTCCTTAGGATTGGCTTTACAGCTCGCCATCGCTGTTCTAGTCGTGGCCTGTCCCTGTGCATTGGGATTGGCAACGCCCACAGTGATCACAGTGGCCTCTGGTCAGGCGGCCCGCCGGGGGTGGTTATTTCGCGGTGGGGATGTGATTGAAATGGCAGCCTCGCTGAGGCAAGTTGTCTTCGACAAAACTGGCACTCTTACCCTTGGCCGCCCTTTGGTGGCAGGGGTTGTTGGCACAAAAAAACCTGATCAATTGTTGCAGCTAGCTGCAAGTCTTGAGCAAAACAGTCGCCATCCCTTGGCCCATGCTGTTTTGCAAGAGGCTCAACGGCATCGGCTTTCGCTACTGTCCACTTTGGCAACCCGTACCTATCCAGGCTCCGGCCTGGCCGGTGAGCTTGAAGGTGTAGAAGGAACGGTTCGAGTAGGTACACCGGAATGGCTTCAGGCTGAAGGGGTTCATTGGACAGCTGAACTTCAGGCTGATGTTGAGCTGTCGTCTCTTCAGGGGCAATCGGTGGTAGCCGTGGCTCTGGGGGAAGAGCCTTTGGGCCTTGTGGCCATTGATGATCGGCTTCGACCTGATGTGTCTGTTGCTTTGGATCGATTACGAGAGCAGGGGATGACTCTGGCCATGCTTAGTGGTGATAGACGTCAGGCGGTGGAACGCCTGGGGCAGCAGTTGGGTTTTCAACCCCATCAACTGGGCTGGCAGTTGTTGCCTGATCAGAAGCTTGAGCGCTTGCAACGTCTTCGCAAGGCTGGACTGTTGGCAATGGTTGGCGATGGCATTAATGATGCCCCAGCTCTGGCGGCAGCAGATCTTGGTATCGCTGTGGGTACCGGCACGCAGATAGCCCAGGATTCTGCTGATCTGGTGTTGCTTGGGGATCGCCTGGAGGGTTTGCCGGAAGCCCTGTTGTTGGCTCGCCGCACCATGGCAAAAGTGCGTCAAAACCTGACTTGGGCCTTTGGCTACAACCTCATTGCTTTGCCAATTGCTGCAGGATTGTTGTTGCCGGGCTTTGGGTTATTGCTCTCCCCACCCATCGCAGCTCTATTGATGGCCCTTAGTTCAATCACGGTGGTCGTGAACGCTTTGGCACTGCGTACTACATGAGTGGTCGCTTTCTTGTTCTGGAGGGTATTGACGGCTGTGGCAAGACCACTCAGCTTCGTCACCTTGCCAACTGGCTGCCACGCAGCGGTTTGATGCCTGAGGGTGCAAGGTTGCATCTCACCCGTGAGCCCGGTGGTACGGCTTTGGGTATTGCCTTGCGCAAGTTGGTTCTTCACCCGCCTGGGGATGCCTCCCCAGAACCCCTTGCGGAACTGTTGTTGTATGCGGCTGATCGAGCCCAGCACGTGGCTCAGTTGATCCGACCGGCGCTTGAGCAGGGGCACTGGGTTCTCAGTGATCGTTTTAGTGGCTCTACCCTTGCTTATCAGGGTTATGGAAGAGAGTTGGATCTGGATTTGATTCAGCAACTCGAGCAGATCGCCACGGCTGGACTTGTCCCGGACCTAACTTTTTGGTTGGAGTTGCCTGTAGAAGAAAGTCTGCTTCGGCGTGATGCAAGATCTAACGATCGAATCGAAGCGGAAGGAGTTGATTTTTTAACCAGGGTGGCAACTGGATTTGCTGTTTTGGCTAGGGAACGATCTTGGGTGCCGTTGCAGGCGGATCAACAAGTTGAGTCAGTTAGTTCTGCTTTGGAGAGCCAGCTGAAGCACCATTTTGGGCCTTTGCAAGAGAGCATGCGATGAGCCTTGAGATTGAGTCGCGTGGGCTGTTTGAAGATTTGATCGCTCAGCCGTTGGCAGTTGCATTGCTGGAGGCAGCCCTGAGTCAGGGTCGACTGGCTCCCGCATATCTCTTTTCTGGTCCAGATGGAGTGGGTCGCAGTTTGGCGGCATTGCGTTTTCTCGAGGGCCTCATCAGCAGTGGTAAGCCGGCCCTGCGTGAACGCAGTCGTTTAGAGGCGTTCAACCATCCTGATCTGCTTTGGGTCGAACCGACTTATCAGCATCAAGGCCGCTTGGTCCCTAAGTCCCAGGCAGAGGAAGAAGGTGTCAACCGCCGTTCCCCCCCACAGGTGCGCCTCGAACAGATTCGCGGGGTGACAAGATTCCTAGGACGACGACCTGTTGAGGCCCCAAGGGGCATGGTGGTGATTGAAGCAGCAGATTCTATGCCCGAAGCTGCTGCCAATGCTTTGCTTAAAACGCTGGAAGAACCAGGTCATGGCTTGTTGATTCTGCTTTCGACCGCTTCTGAGCGCTTGCTCAAGACAATTCGTTCTCGATGCCAACAGATTCTTTTTGCTCGTCTTGAAGCAGCTGACATGCAGGCTGCTCTGGCCAGGACGAGCACAGCTGAGATGGGGTCGTCCTTGTTGGCATTGGATCAGCCGGAACTGGTTGCGATGGCGGCTGGTTCTCCTGGGGCGCTGTTGCAGAATTTTGGGCTCTGGCAGGCAGTCCCAGAGGAGTTTTGGCTACGGCTTGAAGAGCGTCCCCAAAAGCCAATGGAAGCCTTAGCTCTGGCGAGGGACCTTACGGAGGCTCTTAATGTGGAGCAGCAGCTTTGGCTGATTGATTGGTGGCAACAACATTTTTGGATCCAACGGCCTGATCCAACACCACTGAAACGTTTGGAAAGGCTGCGTGCACACCTGCTGGGGTTTGTGCAACCCAGGCTGGCGTGGGAAGTGGCTTTGCTGGAACTGATTCCTGGCGCTTAAGCGCTGGCGCGCTCTCCTTGCTTGTTTTGTGCTTCTCTGGCTTCCCTCTCTTGGCGTGCCTGGATTAGTAGGTCTTGGAACCCTTCGAGTTGTCCTCCTGTAGGCAATTCAAGGCAGTAACCAGCCCCGTAGACGGTTTTAATGAAGCGGGGTTTACGTGGATCGGGTTCCAGCTTGGTGCGCAGGTGGCGAACGTGTACTCGGATGGTTTCGATGTCATCATCAGGTTCATAGCCCCACACCTCCTTAAGGATTAGAGAAGGTGCCACGGTCTGTCCATGGCGCTGAAGTAGGCAGTGGAGCAGCTCAAATTCCAGGTGCGTGAGCCGTACGGGACGCTCAAACCAAATCGCTTCAAATCGTTCAGGCACGAGTGTGAGAGGGCCGTAGCTGAGGATCTCGTGATGAGCGTTGGTGCCCACCGGCGCTCGATCGGTGCGACGTAGTAGGGCTTTCACCCTCACTTGCAATTCTTCAAGATCAAAAGGCTTTGTTAGGTAATCATCCGCGCCTGAATTGAAGCCGGTGACCTTATCTTTTGTGCCTCCCAAGGCGGTGATCATCAAGATCGGAATCCCCGCGGTGCGCTCGTCTCGACGCAACCTCTGGCAGAGAGTTAGCCCATCTACGTTAGGAAGCATCAAGTCGAGCAAAATCAGGTCTGGGGTGTACTGAAGGGCAAGAGCCTGACCTTTGATGCCGTCTTCAGCCTTCTGTACGTCAAAACCATTGTGCTCTAAATGGCTGCTTACCAGTTCACGCATGTCCTGGTCGTCTTCGATCAGCAGGATGCAAGGCTTCATTTAGATCGGAGTCCAGGAGGAATTTGAAATCATCGGGGTGCTGTGAAGTCAGCGCTTGTCAGATTCTCTCAAGATTTGCTTTGAGGTGCATCATTGGCATCTCTGTGGGGGCATAGAGCCCAATCACTGAAACTCCCATGCAGACTGACCTTTTGACTGGCTGACGAATTCCTTAAAGGCGTCCTCTTTTTAGGAAGTCTTCCGAATCTGTCCATGCACTGTTGTGGATGCCCTCTAACAGGCAATCAAAAACCACAGCCACCGGCTGTGGATCTGAAAACTCCCCGGGCGGGATTCGAACCTGCGACCAATCGATTAACAGTCGACCGCTCTACCGCTGAGCTACCGAGGATTGCAACCCGAAGAACCTACCCTTCATCCCCGCCGACCTGCAAGGGGTTGGAGGTTTTGTCTTAGCTGATGGCCAGATTGCCAGGCTCCTACTCGGCCGTGTTCCATCCTGGCAGCCCCATCAGCATGGTCGAGTTCTTCGAGGCGATGGGTGACCCAAAGGGCCGTTAGGGGTGCGTGGGAGCGATGGCAAAGCTGTTGAACTGTTGCCAAAATTCTTTGTTGGCTTGCTGGGTCTAGGAGTGCTGTTGGTTCATCCAGCAGCAGCAGTGTGGCTTCACTGGCCAGGGCGCCGGCAATTGCTAGGCGTTGTTTTTGGCCTCCGCTAAGGGTATGAATCGGGCGCGATTCCATGGCGGCCAAACCAACCTGCTCTAGGGAATCGCCAATGCGCTGTTGGCGTTGTTTGATTGGGATGTCGCTAGGTAAATTCAGCAGCAAGTCGCTGCCGCAACTTGGCAACAGCAGTTGATGGTCAGGGTTTTGAAACACCAGAGCAGGTTTGAGCATGCAAGTCACCTGACCATGCTGTGGCTGTAATAAACCGCTGATTAGCTTGGCAAGGGTGCTTTTGCCGCTGCCATTGCTGCCTACGAGCATCCAAAGGCCTGGTTCTGGAATTGCAAAACTGCATTGGTCCAAGGCTTTTGTGCCGGAGGGCCAAATGAAGCTCACCTGCTCAAAACTTAGGAGGGGGGCCATCTCTCAAGATGCTTTGATCAGCGTTCTCGTCCACCATGGCCTCAGGTTTCAAAGGAAAAGCCAGGCCGCTTACTGCCTCCAGTTGCTGCTGTTTTCTCATAGAGCTGAACAGCAACTATTTCACTGACTAAAACAGTGACTTTCTTGTCTTCGACTTTTTCGCAACTGAGCTCCAGAAGGTGAGGCTGACCTCTCTCCAGGCATTTGCGCACTTGCTGGTAAACGGCTTCCGCATCTGTCAATGCTTTGCGCTGCACAGATACCGGCAAGGGGCTCAATTTGAGGGCCAGCTCAATGACGTACACGGACAACGTTGACAGGATTGCATCATTCTTGCGAATCAAGCTCCACTATTTGCCATGCAGGCCAAAGTGGATAAGTATTTACACTTAGCAATGAACCGTTTGCTCGAGTGGTCGTCATGCATCCTCTCCATGGGGTCAGTGTCCAGTTGGAGTGATGTGGACAGTCAAGGATCTTTTGCTCGGATGGGTGATGTGTGCCCCTTTAGTCTTTGATCTTGTCGTGTCGGCATTGTTTGTTTGGGCGCCGATCTGCAGCTCACCGATTTCGTCTCACAGGAAATCTGCGCCCCTGAGGAGTTAGAGCTCGACAGCTTCTCGCTTGAGTATTGATTTTTGATTGCAGTAATTAGAGCCTGGAAGCCCTTTGTGGGCAAGTATTTTTAAAACTGTCTTCCCCATTATGATCTACTTGCTGCAGGCAATGCCGTGCGATTTATGGCATCAAGGGCTGGATTTTAATTTTAAATCAATCCCTAGTAAGCAGTGAATTTATTGATTGAAGTCCTTTGCTATGAGTCTTTTGGCGATGCCAATGGCCTAGGTGGCTGTGATGGGCTTCTTCTCTTGACTATCACACGGCCAATTAAGATTGTATTAATCTTCCCTTAAGACACAGAGCAGTGCCTAATGAGTACTCCCCTTCCGTCGAATTCCCAGGTTCAGCGAGATGCTGGTGATTCTCTTCGCGAGAGCGTGGTTAGACAAAAGCTTGTGCAACGTATTTGCGGCCAGGCTGTTATCTATTTTGGGGCATTTATTGTTGCAGTTTCGCTGTATAAATTTGTCAGCGCTTTCTCGTTAGATGTCTCTCCTTGGCCTGAGCTGCAGCTTGGAGTCGCTGGTCTGTTGTTAGTTTTTTTAGGTAATTTTCTGCGACGCTCAACCTTCTTAAAGTCTTTGCTTTCGGAGTTTACTCCTTCGGCTAGAGCAAGTCGCTCTCTATTGATGTTGATCCTTGCATTATTTATTATGGGATCTGTAGCTCTATTCAAGCTGTCCGTTCAGGATGTTTTGCGTTACAAACGGCTGCTTGGAGAAGGAGGAATTCTTGAGTACTTGCAGGCTCTAATTCTGTTCACTTCTGCTTGGGTCTCTTGGCTAATTTCTAGGGACTTATGGAGGCGTCTGTTGATGCGCTTGCATGGAGCCATTTATGGGATGATCGCTTTGGGAATGCTTTTTGTTGGCTTAGAGGAGCTTGCTTGGGGTCAGGTTTTGTTCGGCTGGAGAACACCTGATAACATAGCTGCTCTTAATGCTCAAAATCAGACAACAATTCATAACCTCGAGTTTTTTCAAGATTATCTCGATATTAATCTTTTTCTGGTGTCAGTATTGATTCTGGTTTTAGTGTTATGGCGGCCATCTTTTGGATTGTTTAAAGCAAGATCATCTCGAGAGGATGTAATTCCTGCCGGAACATTTTTTCTGCCCAGGTATTTCTGGCCTCTATTCTTTTGTGCTGCATTTTTGTCTTATTTTGTTGCTACCAGGTCAGCGACAGCTTTGGTTCTGAATATTGATCAGGAGTGGGCAGAGTTGATGCTTTATCTCTCCTTCGGCCTAGGGTTGCTGCGAACCTATGTCTTGCTAGCAAACCCGTCAGTGCGCTAAAATGGTTGATAGATATCTGCCGGTATTGAGCAAGTTACCGCCTGAGTCAGTGATGTTATGAGTGAAGGTTGTCTTTTGGTATTAAGTATAATTTTTTTCGCTTATTATTCCATTGATGACTGGATTTGGGAAAGTCTCTAACCAGACTGTCTCTGCCCTTTTCTCCTGGTCTTTATCCTTCCTTGGGATGGTATTTGGCGGCTCTCTAGTATTCATTTCGGCAGCTGAGGAATGATGCGAATGTCATCTCTTGTCAGTGGGTTGAGGTCTTATCGCAGAGACAACTTCCCTTGGGTGGTTCTTGGGATGGCTGGCGGCTTTTGGCTGGTCGGATTGCTGATTCAGTTTTGGCGCCTTGAAAGCCTTACTGCTACTTACGACCAAGCTCTTTTTTTGCAGGAGCTTTGGTCTACTGCTAGGGGGCATTTTTTTGAAAGTAGCCTTTCGTCGGAGTTGTCGGCAGCTGTTGCCAATCAAGATGCTTTGCCAAGCATCGACTATCTCCATCTTGGCCAGCACGCCAATGTGCTGACTGTGTTGGCCGCGCCCTTAGTAGCACTCTTTGGTCGCTGGGCCTTGCCGTTGATTCAAGTGGGGCTGTTGGCTCTAGCAGGTTTGGTGTTGTGGCGGATGGCGTCGGCCCGATTGTCGCGACCCTTGGCGATTCGCTTGACCGCGTCCTACTACCTCAGTGGAACCGTGATTGGCCCACTTGTTGAAAACTTTCACGACCTTTGTTGGTTGCCATTACTGGGCTTTTTGGTTGTTGATGGTCTCCTCAAGCAGGGGTGGAGCCAGGTTATGGCTTGCAGTTTCCTGATGCTGTTGGTGCGTGAAGATGCGGGTCTCACTCTGTTTTCACTTGGATTGTGGGCATCGCTTCGTCGACCTGGTGCACGCGCTATCGGCCTGATGGTCATGGCGATGTCGTTGGTTTATGTGGCAGTGATGACTGGCTGGATTCAGCCCCAGTTTGATTCCTCCCTGTCTGATCGCTTCCTGCAGGAAAAGTTTGGGCATCTTTTGCAAGGCCGCACTGGTGGGACCTTCACCGTTCTATGGACGATGGTGACCCATCCGCTTCGTTTGCTGGCGGCCTTGGTGTCTCCCCCTGGAACCACCTTGGCTTTTCTGCTAGCACCAGCGTTGCCTTTGGCCTTTATCCCCTTTGTCTCGCTGGATGTGGCCCTGATGGTGGCTGTGCCTTTATTCATCGCCTTGGTGTCCCAGGGCATGAGTGCGTTGTCGGTAACGCTCAGGTATGTGCTTGCTTTGGTCCCAGGGTTATTTATGGGCGCAATGCTTTGGTGGCAGGCCCATCCAGGTTTCTGGTCTCATCTTTGGTTCCGGCGTTTCTGGACGGGATGTCTTGCCCTAGGGCTTGTTTTGACTTTGGCAAGCAATCCCCATCGCACGTTCTCCGCTCTGGTACCGGATAGCTTTAGTCCATTCGTTCATGTCTCGCCGGTCGCCATGCTGCAGCGAGCTGCAACGGCCCGCCATGCCGTTGGGCTTGTGCCAGATAACGCCTCGGTCGCTGCTGATACTCCCTTGTTGCCGCTGCTGGCGGAACGGGAAGTTGCCTTGCGCTTCCCGAAACATATCGAGTACTACAACCGTCAGGATCAAATTGAATCGGTTCAATGGGTCTTGGCTTTCCCTGGCTATTACCGTTCGTTGATGCCACTGTTTCGCCAGGAAACGTCTCGTTGGCGATCTATCAAAAAGGCCTTGCAGGAACTCATGGAAGAGGGGCGTTACGGGGTGGTGAGCTGCGCGGATGGGTTGGTGGTTTTGCGCAATAGCGTTGATTCCTCTCCTGATGCACAGCGTTGTCTTGATGCATTGCTAGCACTTGAGCCTGGATGAAATAGAAGGGTTCAGAACGTGCCTTCTGCTCGATTCCGGTTACTGTTGATTTGCTTTGGCAATAGCGAAGTGACTTTGCCTGAAATAGGCATTCGTCGCATGCTTCGTGAATTGTCGTTATCCCCAAAGGAGGAGGTGCTCATGAGTTCCAGTTGTTCGATGCAGGGTCTGCTGATCGCGGAGAACGCCGGCTGATTTTTACACCTGTTCCCTGATCAAATGGTTCCGCGCCAGAGTGGACCCGACGAGAGCCCCCTCCATGTATTCATGGAGGGGGCATCGTTTTGCAGGCTTTTAATCAATTGGAGGGTCTCAAGGTTGTTTGATGGACTTGCGCTCGGACCGCTGACAAAGTTCCAAGCCGTTGTCCCAGCTTTCGCACCACCAGCCAGCTTGTTTGGCTTTGCTTAATAGCTTCTGTTGATGTTTTCGGCTGGATCCCCAACCTGGATCTTTTGGGTTGAGAAGCAGTACATCAAAGCTTTCTAGATCTAAAGACTTTCCTTTGCGGCGGGGGAAGTCAATGGCAATGCGTTGGCTGAGATGGGGGGCGAGATAACTGGTAGTGGCAAGGCGGCTACTGCTAGGAATGTTTGCGATGGCTTCATGGGATGGGGTCAATGCATTGAGTCTTTCGAGATAAGGCCCACTAAAAAACCAGGGCTTAGCAAGGGCTACCCAGCAGATGGTGCTCCAGGTCAGTAGCCGCCAAGGAACAGCTTGTTTTGGGCGTACAGCCAGTCCATCGATGGCAGCTACAACAGCTATCACTGCAATTGGCAGGCTGTAGTGATGGATCAGTGTTCGTTGCGGTGACTCTTCCGATAGCAGATTCACCAGAACTAGCGGTAAACCTCCCATCAGAACGGGTAGGGAGTTTCGGCGCCAGAATGGAGCGACGGCAATACTGATTAACAGCAGATAGATCAGTCCGCCGATCCAATCCACATGCTCGATTAACAACTGAGGCTTTGTGATCAGATTGAAGAGAACCTCATCGAAACTGTCGCCTAGGTAAGAGAAAAGGGCTCCCGCTGCCTTAGGGCCTCCAGTACTGCCTTTCAGCCAGGGGTAAAGCCAGTGATTGAGCATGGCCAACCAGCCCAAGGCCAATCCAATGGCTGCAAAGGCCCAGATCCATCGCTTACGCAAAGCCTGCTCTAACCCCAGGCCTCCTACCACAAGCACAAGTCCATCACGGCAGCTAAGCAATAAGAGCAGTAAGCCAAACCAGAGCCAGGCTTTTTTGGCTCGACTGGCCCAGTAACAAGCTGCCAGGGCCGGCATCACCCATACCTCTGGGTGGAAGTCGAACAGATTGGCGTTGAACACCACTGGCTGCAGCCACCAAAGTGTGCAGATCAGCCAGCACAGTTTTGGAGTAAGGCCTGCTTGTCGGCCCACCCACCAAAGGGGTAGTGCTGTCAGGCTTAGTCCAGCCGCCTGGCTGGCGAGTAGCCATTGAACGCTGGCATGGAAGTGATATGGAATGGCTGCCAGATAGAGAGCCCAGGCGCCGTGATCAGCTAGCAGATGCACCCCTTCCATGGAGGAATAGGGTGGCAACCCTTGGCTGGCCAACCAGACCCACTGGTCGAACAGGCCAAGATCGTAAGCATTGCTCTGCAGCAGAGCATGACGTGTTGCGGCGGCGGCCCAAAGCAGCAGGAAGATTGCCAGGCAGGTGAGGCTCAGGCGGCGGGGTGGGCAGGCCTTGGTGTCCAAGCAGGAATGCTCAAGATGTTGGTGAGCATCTCATAGTCTTTCGCCTCTGCTCAGATAAAGCAGTTGTAGGTACTGATGATTTATCGGATTAATAGGTTGATGGGAGCTAGATAAGTTTGATGAGATGTTTGGGGGCAGTAAGTGGAGTTTGGCTGCTCACACAAAAGAGCCTGCAGGTTATTTCTTGCATGTCCTTGAGTGAGAGGTTTAAAGCTTTCTTCCCAGTTAAGGCTGCCAACGAGATGGGTAGCACCATGCGCATACCAGGCTTTTAGTTGTTTCTGATTAATACTTTTGGCAGTGGTGAGCCAGCCTTGACGTCGTGCAAGGTTCAACAAACTGGGATCACTGCCAGTCACGCTTACGATCCGGGCCTTGCTTGGTAACTCTTTTCTAATGCTTTGGGCTAATGGCATCCAGATTTCTGTTTGTTGGCGCTCGAGAGCCCAATAATCAAAATTGAGTACAGTGAGGCTGATGGCAACAATCAGTGCAAGGTTGATGTTGGTCAACCATTGGTGATGTAGCCCTTTGGATATGATTAACTTCGTCAAAGATTGCCAGCCCCTTCCCATTAATGGGCAGAGAAAAATCAATAGGGGCAGTTGGTAGTACTCATGAATAGAGCTTGCTCGTAAGAAAACTGCTGTGCAGGCTCCAATGCTGAGTAGGCCTGCTGCCAGAATTTGACCACCTGCATCTCGGCGGCATTCCCACAGGCCAAAGATCACGATCGGCACACCCAGCACAGCCAGGTTGCGTACGCTGATTCTCAGCAATAGGTTTAGCCAGAGATTGATATCCAGCAGCAGGCTCAGGCTGCTGCGATCAGAGTTGTTGCCCCAGAATCCGAAGCTCAAGTCACTGGTTTGGCCAAGTTGATAAGCATGGCCATACCAAAGGGCTCCAATCAGTATTGAGCTACCTGCATAGATCCAAGCACCAGGCGAACGTGCAAGCTTTCTTAAGTTTCGAATGCACGTTGCAAGTGGTAGTGCTGGTCCAAGTGGCTGAGGCTGCATTTGTACGACCAAAAGGGGTATGCCGAGCCAGATCAAGGGCAGCACTTTGATCAAGCAGGCAAGGCAAAATGCCAGCCAGCTGGTGAGCAGAGCCCAGCGAGAGTGCCGCTCTTTCCAGACAAGCAGCCGCTCGATACTCAGTGCTGCTAGTAGCAGTAGAAGCGCTTCTGCCTGCAAAGTGCGGCCGTAATAAATCCCTAGTGGCAGGACAGCGAAGAAGACCCCGCCCCACCAAGCACTAATCGGATCCAGCAGGCGACGCCCGATGCGGATGATGAGCACGATGGTTAGTGCGCTACAGAAAACCGAAAGGCCTCGTCCCAACCATTCGTGCAAGCCCGCAAGCTTGTAAAGCTGGCCAAGTAGATAGGGATATAAAGGAAACTCGCATTCCACATATCCGGGGCTGGCTCCACCCCAATCAATTTGCGGCAACCAGATCGGGGTGCCTTGCAGGGCAAAATGCCTTGCCATGGCTGCTGTATCCGCCTGGCGCCAGCTATGGATGCCGAGGATGGGAGCCTGCAGTTGGATCAGTCGCAGGATTACCCCTAAGCCCACAGGAAACCAGATTTGTTGAGCCCAGCGGGCAAAAGACTTCGCCATCAGCAACTGTTTTCAATCAAGGGGTATTCCGGATGCAACTGGACTAGGTGACATCGTTCCAGATAAACATCATCAGGATCACTGCTATTAGAGCCGAAAAGGTATTTGCGAGAACGTTTATGTGGCCACCTGCAGTGGCTTCTGGTAAGCAAATTCAGCTTTCTTTCATTGTCTTCGTTAAACCTTCGCCGCTTAAACGATGCATGCGTTGGATGCGGTGATCTTGGTGGGTCAGCGCCATGAAGAGTGCTTTGATGGCGTGGTTTGAAACGTCAGCCTCAACGGGTCGTTTGAGCTGATAGGGCTTCGACAGAACAAGCAGTTCCTTCAGCTGAGTAGTGAGGCTGTTGTGGCTTCGCCGAACCGCCTACAGGAGTTCTGGTTGGTGTGTTCGGCAGAATGCGTGACAGGCCTCGGCTTCCCTAGATCGAGGCAAGTTATTGGGTTTGCGGGCCACAAAAAAGCAGGGCCCAGTCTTCCTTGCTTTGCGCAAGCTTGCACTGCCGCTCCTGAACCATGCTGCTGATTCGCTGGGGATTGCGCGTCAAGATCCATTCAGCGTCTGGAACAGCATCTAAGGAGCTGATGCGCTGGCCTGCATACCAGTTGAGGCTTGGCCTTTCATCATTCCCCTCGAGCACCACCTGCGCTCCCTTTGCTTGTGCTGCGAGCTGGGCGACAGGTTCAACGGGCCAGTTCTCATTGAGTTCCCAGAGCCAGAGTGAGGAGCTCATTAATAGGTATAGAGCTGCGACGCTTCCAGCCACCATGCTGATTGCGCCCAATTTGCGTTTGGTATGGGTTGGGCGCAGCATCAGCCAGCCGCCGATACTCCAGCCCGCCCCAGCAGCGAGTGCAATACCGCTATAGGGATAAAACGTGAGAACTCGCCCTGATGCTCCGATCAGCCCGAATAGAACAAGGGAGATTCCTAGGGCCAGCCAGAGGAACGAAACATGTTTTAAAACTCCTGCACCAGGAGGATTTGTTAGATCCTTCCTTTGAATGAGCCAGGCCAGTGGTGCTCCACAGAGCAGTGCAAATGGGAGCCATAGAGGGTGGCTGTACCAGGGGAGTTGGGTCTTCAATGGCAGGATTGCAATCGCCAAAATGACCTGCGTGGCGAGTGCCCATTTGCCCCAACGGCTGTGTCGTTGACGCCAGGCCCAGGCCATTGCGAAGGGCCATAGCAACAGCCATGGCCAGCCACCTTCCAGCATCTCAATGGCCGGGACTCTCCAGCCGAGATCACTGCCTTCTCCAGCATCAAACAGAACGCGGCCTGCACCATCGCCTCCCCAGAGCCACAGCGCTCCAGTTCCTCGATGTAAGCCATGCCAGAGGTGCCAGGCCAGGCCAGGGATCAGCCCCACTCCAAACCAGCCTGCTAGTGGCCATCGCCACCAGCGCCTGAATTCGCCACCCCAGAGCACAGGAATCAAAGCCGCTGCTGCTGCTGGTAGCAGCAGAGGGGCTTTGAGCAGCAGCATGCCACTGCTGATGAGTCCTGCCCCCAGCATTCGCCAGCGGTCCACTCGGCTGCGGTCGAGGCTTAAAACGAGTAACCACAACAAGGCCATGGCACTGAGTTGAGGGCCGTCGAGCATGGCTAGCCGACCATGTCGTACCACTGGCATCAGCGTTAGCAAAATTGCCGCTGTAGCAAGGGAGCTGGTTCGATCATTTGGTCTTAGATGCCATTGCACAAGCCCCCCTAAGGGGACAATCAGCGTCGACAGCAAGGCAGGAACCAGTCGCGCCAGAGTGTTTGAGGGGAGGCCTGGTAAAGATGTGTCGCCGCTGTTGCTGAGTTGGATGGCGGTAGCAATCAGCCAATGCAGGCCTGGTGGTTTGTTGAGGTAGGGCGAATCCCACAGAGTGGGCAGTAGAGCTTCTAGGCCCTGTTTTTGGCTTAATTCAAAGGCGACTCTGGCAACGATGCCTTCATCAAAATCACGCAGGGGTAGATCTCCTAGCCCCACCAGTGCAAGCACGCATGCCACCAGCCAAAGAAATAGCAAACCCACCAGAGGCGCTCTGCGGATGGATGGGTTGTTTTCAGCTGTTGGCGTGAACAAGATTCAGAGCTAGTCGGCGGGCATGGCAGGCCTTAGGCCAATGGCCGTTATCCACTAAGTGTCACCTTTTGCTGGTCATTGACATCCTTAATCTGCTGAGCTGGGTTCAGCTCGCCAGGGATGACTAGAGGAGTTCATTCAGCGCTTGCTAGCTCTAGAAGGGATGTTGGCTGGCATGGATTGACTTGGTGTTTCTGATACCCACCATTGAAACCATTGATACATCTGTCACACCAAGAGGTGTTTAAGAAGAGAGTAAGGGCCAACATCAAATCGGCGCATTGCGCCTATCTGTGTGAGGAACCAAATGAAACTCTTCCAGCAATTGCTGGTGGCACCTGCTGCCTTGGGCCTGATGGCTCCTATGGCTGCTAATGCCGCAGACCTAGACATCAAAGGTGTGTCCGATTATTCGGCCTCCAGCGAGCAGGTCACCAGCATCTCCCAATTCCAAGATGTTTACCCAACCGATTGGGCTTATCAGGCGCTGAGCAACCTGATTGAGCGCTACGGCTGTGTGGCTGGCTATCCAAGTGGTAGCTACCTGGGCAACAGAGCAATGACCCGCTTTGAAGCGGCTGCTCTATTGAATGCATGCCTCGATCGCATCACTGAAGTCACCGACGAACTGCGTCGTCTGCTCAACGAATTCGAGCAGGAGCTCGCCATCCTCAAGGGCCGTGTTGATGGCCTAGAAGCCCGCGTTGGTGAACTCGAAGCCACTCAGTTCTCGACAACAACCAAGCTTGTTGGTCAGACTTCCTTCGTGATCGGCGCCAACACCTACGGCGGTGATGCTGATGATATTCACGGCAAAGACCGTGACGAGCAAGCTGCCAATGCAAGTGGCGCGACTGTCTTCAACTACGACATGCGCCTTGAGCTCAATACCAGCTTCACTGGTAAGGATCTGTTGAAGACCCGCTTGCGCGCTGGCAACTTTGCCGAATCCCCCTTCGGCAGCAATGGTTATGTTGGCCTCTCAGCCATGGAAGTGGCTTTTGGAGAATCCGGCGACGAGAATGAAGTCACCGTTGATCGCCTCTGGTATCAGTTCCCACTAGGCGAAGAGTTCACTGCCACCATTGGTGGCATGGTTCGCCAGGACAACATGCTTGCCGTATGGCCAAGCAATTATCCGGCTGAAACCATCATTGATTTCTTCACCTACGCCGGTGCACCTGGCGCCTACAGCCTCACCAAAGGTGGTGGTGCTGGCATCTGGTGGGATGACAATGACAGTGGCTGGAGCATTAGTGCTAGCTATGTCTCCGCCAACGCTGATAACGGCAACCCCAATCGCAAGGATGGCGTCAATGGTCAAGTAGGTGGTATCGGCACTGATGCTGCTGCTTCGAACGGCACTGCTCAAATCGCCTACGCTGATGAGCGCTGGGGTGTTGCAGCTGCTTACTCCTATACCTCAGGAGACAATGGCGCTGGTCTTTACGCGGGTAATGGCACCCCGTTGGCAGTTCAGGCTGCTGGCATGGGCACAACCAACTCCTATGGATTGAGTGCTTGGTGGGCTCCAGAAGAGACTGGTTGGTTCCCAAGCATCAGCGCTGGCTGGGGTTACAACGACGTCAACGACAACGATGACAGCGCCGTCTTTGAGTCCGCTACATCCCAGTCCTGGTATGTCGGTCTTCAATGGCAAGATGCATTTATCGAGGGCAATGTCCTTGGTGCTGCTGTGGGTCAGCCCACCTTCGTCACTGACGTCGACTATGACGATAACGACCACGGCGACGAAAATGTTGCTGATGGCAACTACGCCTTTGAACTCTGGTACAAGTTCCAGGTCACCGACAACATCTCTGTGACTCCTGCGATCTTCTACCTAAGCCGTCCTTTGGGTGAACTTACAGATGGTGGTGGTCATTTCCACGGAAACGACGACGACACCTTCAACAACTTCGGTGGTCTCGTCAGAACCACCTTTAAGTTCTGATTTTTTGGCCCAACACAACGTTGGGCCTCATTAGAACACCTCCTCACAATCTCTATCAATTGCAGCCCTCCGGCAACGGGGGGCTTTTTCATGTCTGATCTCCATCGCTTTGTTTGGATGGGTCAGTGGCCATGCCATCGCCCATGACTATCGCTGCTGACATTACGGCCTTAGTTGGGTGCACTCCCTTGGTGCGCCTTAATCGCTTGCCACAGGTCAGTGGTTGCCATGCAGAGGTGTTGGCCAAGTTGGAAAGCTTCAACCCCACTGCCTCGGTTAAAGACCGCATCGCGGGGGCCATGATTCATGCAGCGGAGGAAGCTGGAACCATTGCTCCGGGGCGCACCGTGCTGGTGGAACCCACCAGTGGAAACACTGGGATCGCCTTGGCCATGGTGGCTGCCGCCCGAGGCTATCGCCTCATTCTCACCATGCCGGACACAATGAGTACAGAGCGTCGCGCCATGCTTAGGGCCTATGGCGCTGAACTGCAACTCACCCCAGGCAGCGATGGAATGTCTGGTTCCATTGAGTTGGCAAAGGAGTTGGTAGCAACCATCCCTGAGGCTTATCTGCTGCAGCAGTTTGATAATCCTGCGAATCCGCAGGTGCATGAGCGCACAACCGCAGAGGAGATCTGGAATGATTGCGAGGGGCGGTTGGATGGTCTGATTACTGGAGTAGGAACGGGGGGCACACTCACAGGTTGTGCGCGTTTGCTCAAGCAACGCAATCCAAGCCTGCGAGTGTTTGCGGTCGAGCCAGCGTTAAGCCCTGTTTTGGCAGGCGGGAGCCCTGCTCCACATCGCATTCAGGGGATTGGTGCTGGCTTCATTCCTAGCGTTCTTGATCTCTCTTTGATCGATGAGATCCTGCCGGTCTCTGATGACGACGCGATGGAGATGGGTCGGCGCTTGGCGAGGGAGGAGGGCTTGCTAAGTGGGGTAAGCAGTGGCGCTGCTGTTGCGGCTGCCCTGCAAGTGGGTAGTAGGGCTGAGATGGTGGGCAAGCGCCTTGTTGTTGTCTTGGCAAGTTTTGGTGAGCGTTATCTTTCAACGCCGATGTTTAGCTCTGCTTCGGCGGTGCCGGCGCAGCGTGATGGATACCTTTGATGTCTTCCAAATGACTTGTTTCTATGGCTGCAGATCCCTATCAGGTGTTGGGAGTATCCTCCACCGCTAGCTCGGCTGAGATCAAGGCTGCCTATCGCCAGTTGGTGAAAAGGCATCACCCTGACGCTGGTGGAGATGAGCAGGGGATCCTTGCGCTCAATGCAGCTTGGGAGATTTTGGGGGATTCAGACCATCGACGCGCCTATGACCGCACAAGAAAGCATGGCGTTTCAGTTGCTGACGAAGCGCATCAGCGAGGGGTTCGCAATGCTCGCGCTAGTGCTGCTGCTCGAGCGACCAAAGGCCAGGCTGCAGCAGCAGATGAGGCTCTTGTGCAGTGGATCAAGCAGGTTTATGTCCCGATCGATCGATTGCTGGGGCAAGTGATCAATCCTTTCCCTGCTCAGTTTCGCTCTCTTTCGGCTGACCCTTACGACGATTCCTTGATGGAGGTCTTTTGCACTTACCTCAAAGACAGTAGCAATCGGATTGAAAAGGTGAATAGCCTTTATCGAGCTTTGCCGATACCGGCTTCAGCCCAAGGTTTTGGGTTGAGTTTGTATCACTGCCTCTCGCAGGTGGAAGACGCTTTGGCTGAGTTGGAGCGCTACACGATGGGCTATGTCGATAGTTATCTCCATGATGGTCGAGAGATGTTGCGGGAAGCCAAAAAGCGGCGTTTACGCTTAAAGGAGGAACGCCGTCGGCTGGAGATTTCGTGAAAGCTGCCTGGCGCTTTTGGTCGTTTATTGCTCTGGTCTGGTTGCTGTCTACGGGCATCGATCGGATCTGGTGGCATCACTACGCCAGCATTCCCTCTTGGGATCAGGCCGATTATCTCAACAGCGCTCTTGATCATGGACGGGCATTAGGCCTGTTACCAGGAGGCCAATGGCAGGGATGGAACGCTTTACTCGACCTTTCGCCCAAAATTCCGCCCTTGGCTTCGCTGGTGAATGGCACTGTGATGGCAGTGGCTGGTGATGCTCCGGAGCAGGCTGCTTGGAGCCTTAGCTTTTGGCATGGGCTGCTCCTTGTTGCTGTTGCGGCATGGGGGTTGCGTTTGCGTGGTCAGGGGATGGCATTGCTTGCCGTTGTCTTTGTTGCCATGGCTCCAGCCTTGTTGGAGTTGCGCTCGGATTATGTGTTGGAGATGCCGCTCACTGCTGCAGTCACCTTGGCGTTATGGCGGCTGGGGTGTTGGTGGGATCCACAGCGAGGAGGAGGTTGGGTACAGGCCCTGTTTGCTGCGGCTGCTTGTACGGCGGCACTTTTGGTAAAGCAAAGCGCTTTGTTGGTTTTGCTTCCGGCGCTGTTATGGGCCAGTTGGTGTGCCTTATGTCGTACCAATCGCACCCGATTTCAGCTGCTGGCAGGTGTGGGTGTGTTTTTGTTCGGCATGGGTCCTTGGTTACGTCACAACTGGATCACAACGCTTGGAGGAACGAATAGGGCCGTGATCGAATCGGCGGCTAGGGAAGGGGACCCTTCTCTATGGACCCTTGAAAACTGGCTTTGGTATCTACGTTTGTTGCCGGCGCAGTTAGGCCCTGTTCTGCTCATCGTTGGCCTCAGTGGTTGTGTGCTCTGGTTGGGTATTCACTGCCGCAGCCTTGGATCTTCAACACAGAGAGCAGTGTCTTCTGATGATCCACTGGCTTGGCGTTGGCTGATCGTGACTCTGCTGGCTGGTTGGTTGTTCACCAGCCTCAGTCCGAATAAGGGTGATCGATATATCACTCCACTGCTCCCACCATTGCTTTTGTTGCTTGCTAGGGGTTGGTGGCAATGGGGGTTGTGGGCGAACCGTCGCTGGCTGAAGGGCTCCTGGCTGATTTTGCCTACGACCCTCTTGGCGGGGTTGTTGGCCATCCTTCCTTCAGCTTTGTCGGCTCAGATCACTCGTTTGTCAGAGCGCCACAAGGGGCCTGTGGAGGCCATTGTCCGGGCGGCTGGAGGCGCTGATCCCAATGGCTTGCCCACCACAATCATCGTGGTGCCCAGTACTCCGGATCTCAATCAGCACAATGTCAGTTATTTCGGTCGCAGACGGGGTGGTCGATTGGTAGGTCGCCAGCTTGGTAGTAGTGCAGGTGATGTGGAGCCGGTGCTGCAGCAGGCTGAGTGGGTTGTGCTTGCAGAGGGAGATCAGGGCTCAGTTCGAGACACTGCGGCAAGCCTTGATCAGGCTGTTCGCAGCAGTGGTGTATTTGTTGAGCTGCGCCGTTTTTCACGGCAATCTGGCGGCAGCTATTCCCTTTGGGCACGCAGTTCTGGGGCTCCTAGGGCAGCAAGCTTTGCTGAGCGTTTTCCCTCTCTGGCCCAGGGGTTGGCGAAGGGACCTCAAGGGCTTGAGCCAGTCTTTGCTGCGGTCTCTGTCGAACATATGTTGGATGGCCATTTCAGTTATCGAACTGAAGTGCGAGAAGCCGCAATGCGGCGTTTGCTTGATAATCCTGTTGATACCGATGCCCGCTGGACATTGGCGCTTTTGGCAGTGTTGGCGAATCGCCCTGTTGAGGCAGCGACTCAATTCGCCGTCTTGGAGAAACGACTACCAGAGAGTCCTTGGCCCAGTGTTTATCGCAGTGTGGTGATCCTGGCGGGCTTGAATCCCTGGCAGGCATCAGCTGTGGCTGATCGAGCCCAGCGCAAGCATCCCAATGATCTATTGGCCGGTCTTGGTGATCTCAGTGGGGTTTTGGCAGGAGCTTTGTGGCGTTTGCCTGCGGCCTCAGGCTCGATACCTAAGGCTGTGCAACAGGTTGAGGAAGCGCTAAAGCCCTCTTCTCATGAGAAGGGTTCCAGCTGATCGATCCTTAGCCACACGTCCGGAACAGGCATGCGCCAGCGCACTTGCCCATAGCCCTCTTTGACGGCCAGCAGTTCACCTGGACCTTCGAAAATGTAGTCGGGGGGAGAAGGATCACTGGCCGCTGCTTCAGTGCTGCTGCTAAAGGCGTGCCTATTGACCCGAACAAGGGCTCCTTTCTTGAGTGCTGCCGTGGCCTTTGCTGGTGCAGATGTTTCGGCCATGACGTGGTTTTCTCTAAGACTCAGGCTAGAACCTCCTCAGGATCACCAACATTCTGATTTGGGTCATTCACTCGCCCTCTATTTTTTGGCCTTCGGAGCTCTGTTGCTTGTAGCCGTGCTTCTCGATGACCTGGCGGCTCGCGTGAGGGTTCCGGGGATCCTGATGGTGCTGATTCTTGGTTTGTTGGTTGATAACCATTTGACTGTGGCTTCGGATGCGGCTGATGCCCTCCCTCCCTTGCTTTCCTTGGTCCACGCAGACCAAATCACGCAGGCAGCACTTGTTTTAGTGCTTTTCTTCGGGGGGCTCACGACGAATTGGGCAGAGATGCGCTCTGTGATCCCATCTCGGCCCTAAGGCTGGCAACTTTTGGTGCTTTATTCACAGCCCTTCTGATCACCTTGGCGATGCTTGCATTTGGCTTGGCCGAAGGGAGTGCTGGTTGGGTGGTGTTGTTCCCGCAGGCTTTGTTCGTGGGCGCGATGTTGTCCAGTACGGATGCATCTGCGACCTTTGCTCTCTTGCGGCCTCTCGCTGGACGCTTGCCTAAGCCTGTTTTGGACCTGATTGAGACGGAGTCGGGTTTCAACGACCCTGTCGCTGTGGTTTTGGCAGGGGTGGCAATGGCTTTGGCAGGCGGGGAGGGTGTTGCTCCGGTTGCTTTGGTGACTGTGGTGTTACGTCAGTTTCTTTTGGGCATCTTGCTTGGCTTTCTCGGGGGGAGTCTCACCACTCAGGTGCTCGGTAGTCGTAGGTCTCTGAATACCAATTCCATGTTGCCAGTTGTGAGTCTTGCTTTGTTGATGGTGCTTGCAGGTGGAACCACCTTGATGGGTGGCAGTGCCTTGTTGGCTGCTTATGTGGCGGGGCTTGTGCTCGGAAATGGTTCAAGCACCGATCAGTTGGTGCTTGCGGAGGCCCATTCCAGTTTTGCAAAAATGGCTGAACTGCTTTTGTTTCTTTGTATGGGGCTGGTGGTTTCCCCTGAGGACGTTGTTCGAGCAGCTGGAGGAGCATTCCTACTGTTTCTCTTAATGCAGGTGGTGCGTTGGTTGATTGTTCACTTTCTGCTCTTACGCAGCTCATTTTCGTTAGGGCAGCGGACGTTCGTGTGCTGCGCTGGCCTGCGTGGTGCGGTGCCTATTGCTTTAGCGATTCAGGTCTGGGCCTCGTCGGTGAGTTGGGGAAAAACCATGCCTCCCCTAGCCCTGGCGGTGGTTTTGTTCGGATTGTTGTTCCAGGGGTTTGCTTTAGTGCCTATTGCAAATCGCCTTGGGCTAGCTAGTCCACTGGAAGCTCCGCTCTCAGCCCCTTAGTCTCGCGGCCAATGCCGTCAGTTCTTTTATGCGCCTTCTACTTGTTGGTTGCACAGGTTTTGTCGGCCGTGAGCTGGTCCCCCAGTTGTTGGCAGCCAAGCATCAGTTGATCTTGGTCAGTCGTAAGGCTGCCTCTGGGTTCGATCAAGAGCGCCAGGCAGGGCAGTTGGAGTGGCTGCAGATCAATCCGGCGGATCCAAACAGTTGGCTCGATGGCCCACTACTGACTGCCTTGGCCCAAGTAGAAGGAGTGGTGAACCTGGCCGGAGAACCGATCGCTGAGCAGCGCTGGACAGCTGCTCATTGTCAGAAGCTGGAGTCGAGTCGTTTGGACACAACCAGGGCATTGGTGAAAGCCATGAGTCAACTCAAGACACCACCAAGAGTGCTCTTGAATGCTTCTGCGGTGGGCTATTACGGCACCAGTCCAGATGGCTACTTCACGGAAAAGAGTCCTTGTGGACAAGATTTCCTCGCTCACCTTTGTGAGCGCTGGGAGGCTGCAGCTGCTGCTAAACCGTCTGCTACCAGATTGGTAGTAGTGCGTATCGGCATCGTTCTAGGGCCCGACGGAGGGGCTCTAGGCAAGATGCTGCCGGTGTTCAGGCTTGGTATTGGTGGTCCGGTGGGCAGTGGCCTTCAGTGGATGAGTTGGATTCATCGCACTGATCTGTGTCAGTTGATTGAAAAGGCTCTTAAGGAACGGGCTTGGTCCGGTGTGGTGAATGGGGTTGCTCCTGAGCCTGTCCCTATGGCTTCGTTCGCGGAGGTTCTCGGCAAGACTCTTGGTCGTCCAAGCCTCTTGCCGGTTCCAGGACCGCTCCTCAAAATCTTGCTTGGGGATGGCGCTCGTGTCGTCCTTGAGGGTCAACAGGTGGTCTCAGAACGACTTGCAGGGTTGGGTTTCAGGTTTAATTATCCCGATCTATGCCAGGCCTTATCCGCAGCCACCATGCCCACACCCCATTGATGAGGGCAGCTGTCATTAACAGGCTGATGGCGGGCAAAAATAGGGGCATCCAGAGTTGCTGAAACAGTCCTATTGGTTTCTCCACTCCCTGGCTTGCGGCCAGGATCGCTGTGACAAACCAGAGTGCTCCGGCAATCACTAGGAACACATCGATGATCAGCAGTCGGTCCAACCACTGTTTCCATTGGGGATCGGCAGAAGGAGTTGTCATTGATGTCTTTCAGTGAGCATGCTTGTAATGGCTTGGGCTAATCGTTGCCCGCCACCTGCCACCCCGAGTCTTTGCAAGGCCTGCTTCTGGCATTGTTGTTGCAGGTCAGGGTCCGCTTGGCTGCGTTTCAATAGCTCCAGAGTCAGTTTGGCAGTGTTCTGCAGGTTGAGCGCTTCGCCAGGCTTCCCACCAGCACAAAACACAGTGGGCCCGAGTAGTCGGCGCTGAGCTTCTGCGAATGCGGCGGTGAACTGGGGCCCCATTCCTGGAAGTTGTAGCACTGGCTTAGCGAGTCCTACCGCTTGTTCAGTCGCCGTGCCCGCCATGCTGATCAGGAGGTCGCTGCTCTGAAGGACCGCAATGAAACAGTTGCGTTGCAAGGTGATGTGTCGTTGACCGAGCACAAGCTTGGTGCGTGTTGCGTTGCCGATACCAGGTTGCATTTGCCAGCCTTTTTGAGCGACTAATTGAGCCAGGCTGCTGTCGTCTAGAGCTGGGACCAGTGCAAGATCTAGGCTTATTTCATCGCGGGCTAGTAGTTGTTCTGGAAGATATTCCACCATCGCCAACAGCAACAGCAGGTTGTGTTCTAGTTCTGGGAGGCGGCTGCCAGGCAGAAGTCCTAGGCGATAACGGCAGCTTGGTAAGCGTGCTTGAGGAGTGAGGACTGGATCCATAAAGGGATTGCCCAGAAAGCTCACTGGGCGTTGAAGTTGAGCCGTGAGGTCTGTTGCGGTGAGCTCGTCGCGGCTGTAAACACCCAAACACCGCTTACTTTTCAGACAGCTGCCACAAGGCCAAGGCAATCGCAGCCGACCTTCATAGTGACTGGAGTAAGCCACTAGGTAGATCGCGACCGGACGGCAGCTAAGCCAAGCTGCTATCACAGGGATCACATCGCCAATCACCACCAGCAGGTCGTAGTGGTCTGCCACCTGCAACAAACGTCCCAGGCGCCTTAGGAGATAGAACACTTGGCCTTGTAGCAGTTCAGTCAGCCTGCCTCGAAGACTGGTGTATCCAAGCCCGCCTGTGCTGAATGCTTTGGCCTGTCCAAGGATTTTGATTCCTGCCTCGGTATAGGCATGACCATGACCGACCAAAGGCAGGGCCTCTAGTTGATGGCCGAGGTTGAGCAGGGTTTTGCCTAGTAGGGCACCGGAAAGGTCTTCCCCGTGTCCATTACTCAACAGCAGCAGCTTCGCCAAATCAGAGCTCCAGCCAAGCCTTTACTTTCTTCAAAGCATGCCAATTTGGTCTGCGAAGTAACCCATCGGCGATTGAGTCCTTGAGGTCTTTTGCAAACTCCGGTGCAACAGCAAGAATTTTTTGCACCATGTCGATTTGATCTCTTACACCCTTGGAGTTGGTTTCCAGCAGGGCCAGGCTGAGGTTGATACGAGCTTGGGGATCCTGGGCGTTGAGCTTTACCGCAGTGCGCGCGCTGCGCAGGGCCTCATCGGGTTGAGCATTGAGAAGCTGTAGCCAGGCTAGGCATGTCCAGCCAGCCGCTTGATTGGGCGTCGTTGCTGTGATGGTTTTGAAGTCTTCGATCAGCTCACTGGCTTCAGCTCCGGACTGATACCGGGCCATGGCTGTTTCGAAGAGGTTCTCGTTGGTGGACGCCATCGGATGCAGCAGAACTGCTTAGGTCTCTTCAGATTCCCACGGAGCGGTGGCCATTGATTTCAGACAGCAAATGAGCTGCCGCAACCGCAGGTTTGGCTGGCGTTGGGATTGGTGAAATTGAAGCCGCCGCCAATCATTTCAGTGCTGAAATCCAATTGCATCCCATAGATGTACAGCAGGCTCTTGGGATCACAGATCACACGGAAACTTGCGCCATCGGTTGCGGTGTACTCATAGACCTCATCACCCTCTTGGATATCGGCTGAGGGGACAAAATCCATGGTGTAGCTCATGCCGCTGCAGCCGCCCGAGCGCACGCCTACTCGCAGTACCTGATCATTCCCCTTCTCAAGGCAGAGCCTGGCCAACTGCTGCATAGCTGTGTTGGTGATTTGAATGCCTTTGCCGTCAGTAGCTGTGTGGTGGGTTGCAGGATGAGTGGTGCTGGTCATTCAGTGCTGGCACAGACCTCAATTCATTTTATGGAGGGATGTCTCTCGTTGCACTATCCAATGCAGTCAACCTATCCGCCATATTTATAGAGTCGGAAGGATTTTTGTAGGAAGCGCGTGCGGGTCGCCATTGTGGGCGCTGGGCTTGCCGGATTGGCTGCAGCGGTTGATCTCGTTGATGCCGGTCATACCGTGGATCTCTACGAAGCTCGGCCGTTCATTGGTGGCAAGGTTGGTAGTTGGGAAGATCCAGATGGCAACCATGTCGAAATGGGGTTGCATGTTTTCTTTTTCAATTACGCCAATCTTTTTGCGCTGATGCGCAAGGTGGGTGCCATTGACAATCTGCTGCCAAAGGACCACACCCATTTGTTCGTCAATCGTGGTGGTGATCTTCGATCTCTTGATTTTCGTTTTGCGCTAGGGGCTCCTTTTAACGGTCTCAAGGCTTTTTTTACGACTCCTCAGCTGAACTGGATCGATAAATTGCGCAATGCCCTTGCTCTGGGAACGAGTCCCATTGTTAGGGGCCTGGTGGATTACGAGGGGGCCATGAGCACAATCCGTGCTCTCGATGCAGTGAGTTTTCAACAGTGGTTTCTCAGTCATGGCGGCAGCCTGCAGAGCATTCAGCGCATGTGGAACCCGGTTGCCTATGCCCTTGGCTTTATTGACTGTGAGGCGATCTCTGCCCGTTGCATGCTCACCATTTTCATGATGTTTGCAGCTCGTACGGAAGCATCCAAGCTGAATTTGCTTAAAGGCTCCCCTCATCGTTGGCTTACCGCGCCGATTCTTGATTACATCCAGGCAAGGGGTGGTCGTCTTCATCTCCGCCATCGTGTGCGTGAGGTGCACTTTCGCGATGACGCCGCTCCCGTGGTTACCGGGCTAAGCCTTGGCACACCAGAAGGGGATGTCATGGTTGAAGCTGATTGCTATTTGGCCGCTTGCGATGTGCCAGGCATTCAGCGCTTGCTTCCTGAAGCATGGCGTAAGTTCCCCCAATTTGATGACATCTACAAGCTCCAAGCCGTGCCAGTCGCCACCGTGCAGCTGCGTTACGACGGCTGGGTGACTGAGTTGGGTAATGACCCCATTCACGAGGCTGCACGCAGGGATCTCCGGAGTCCTGTTGGCTTGGATAATCTTTTGTATACAGCTGATGCAGATTTCAGCTGCTTTGCGGATCTGGCTTTGGCGAGTCCTGAGGACTATCGCCGGGAGGGTCTGGGCTCTTTACTCCAATGTGTACTCACTCCTGGTGACCCCTGGATTTCTAAATCCGTAGAGACGATCGTTTCGCACACCGATGCTCAAGTGCGTGAATTGTTCCCTTCGTCTCTTTCTCTCAAGCTGGTGTGGAGCAACGTCGTCAAACTTGCTCAGTCTCTTTATCGAGAAGCCCCAGGGATGGAGCCTTATAGACCAGATCAGTGCACGCCTGTCAGTAATTTCTTTTTGGCGGGGAGTTATACCCGCCAGGATTACATCGACTCAATGGAGGGTGCCACGATGAGTGGCCATTTGGCGGCGGCGGCGATCCTTCATCAACCAGCCAAGTTGGCCACCAATCAGGCGGTGGCTTAACGATGGGACGCTGGCTTGAACACACAGTGACTAGCGATATCAATGCTCCCGTTGAGCAGGTATGGGCTGTCTGGATGGATCTAGAGGCCATGCCTCGCTGGATGAACTGGATTGAATCTGTCAAAACCCTGGAGGATCCAAACCTCACGGATTGGACCTTGGCTGCTCAGGGCTTTCGTTTCCATTGGCAGGCAAGGATCAGCAAGCAGGTTGAAGGCCAGCAGTTGCAATGGGAATCCATCGGAGGGCTACCTACGAAAGGAGCTGTGCGTTTCTATCCGGAGAGCGAGAACCGTACAGCTGTGAAATTGAGCGTTACTTACGAGTTACCGAGGCCCTTGGCACCCTTGATGGAACCGAGCATCCTGGGAGGGATTGTTACTCGTGAGCTCCAGGCCAATCTTGACAGATTTAGGGATCTTGTGGAAAGCGGTTACTGCGTTTCCTCCTGAGTGCTCGAGGACAGCCGCCTGGCGGTTGAGGAGTGCATTGATCCTGCTCACGGTTGCGCTAACGGGATGCAGTACCGATCGCACTTCTACCGAGAAGTTGGCTGCAACACCGCGATCGGCTACGGATAGTGCTGAGAAGTTTGTGATGCCGATTGATCTTTCTGATCGGCTCACACCACTGCCTTCGGCCACAGAGGTTCAAGAGCGAGTGCTCGCAGGTCGAAGGGATCCTTTTCAACCGCTTGTTGGCTCAACGACTTCAAATGGCTTCATCCTGAAAGGTGTCCTGGTTGTTGGCGGGCAGCAGCGGGCATTGGTTCAAACATCAGATGGATCAGGAGCATTGTGCGTGGGGCCTGGAGGTCGTTGCCCCGGTCAAGTTGAGGCGGACCAGCTGTTACCTCCAAGCTGGTCGCTGCTATCGATCGACGTTCAGCGCGGGTGCATCACCCTGAGCCAGGGGGGCAAGTCTCAGCCTCCGACCTGCATGCTTTAACACAAGCAATGACAAGCCCCTCAAGGTCGTGGGGATCGGCTTCTTGATCCACCCTTCCAAAATGCTGCTCACAGCTGAGGCTTGTCTGGGGGCCAATGGAGATAACTTTGACTGTTTCAAGCTGCTGCAGCCAGTCGCTGCCAAAACGATGGCTGAGCAAACTTGCTGTGTGTGCCGCGGTCTTGCCGCTGCTGAAAGCAATTGCATCCACATTGCTGTTTGCGAGGGCTGTGGCCGTGTCCTCCGGGATTGCTTCTGGGCAACGGGATTCATAAGCTGCTACTTCAATCACGTGTGCTCCGCTTTCCCGGAAGGCTTCTCCCAGAATGGTGCGGCCACCGCTCTGGACTCTTGGCAGCAGCATCTTCAGTCCAAAGCCTGAAACTGGGAAATGATTGATCAGGCTGTCAGCCACAAAGTTTGGGGGAACAAAATCAACCGCAGCTCCTAGGTGTTCAAGATATTGGGCTGTTTTGCGGCCTACTGCTGCAAGTTTTAGTCCCTTGGGACGATTGGCAAGAGATTGGCCGATCCGCTGCAGCCGTTCTTCAACGGCCCGTACTCCATTGGCACTGGAGAACACCAACCAGTGGAATGTCTTGATGTCGGCTAAGGCATCATCGAGGGGTTGCCAATCGTCGGGTGGGCCAATCACAAGAGCGGGCAGATCCAGAACGTTCGATCCAAGGGCATGAAGCCGACTCCGAGCCTCACTCTGTTGCTCCTGGGCACGGGTCATGATGATTGTGCGGCCATGAAGGGGAGCTATGGGTTTGCTGCTCATTTCTCTTCCTCATTTAGTTTCACAATGCCTGCTACCTGATGGCGCAGCCCTTCGCTTTCCTTGCTTCGTCCTTGACGGTGCAGCAGCGTAATAGCCTTTTTAAAGCTGTTGCGGGCACCATTGATGTCCCCAGCGACGAGCATCGCGACCGCATGATTTTGGTGGGTCTCAGCATGTTCAGGATTAAGTTGCTTCGCTTGTTCGTAGGCGTATAAGGCTTCTACAAGATTGCCTTGGCGACGCTGCATTAATCCGAGGTTGTACCACGCCAGAGCGACTTCCGGGGCTTGTTGGGTAGCGGTGGTGGTGAGTGCGATGGCTTCATCCAGTTGCTCTTGTTGCATGAGCAGGGCTGCCAGGTTGAGGCGAGCTCCCAGGCTCACTCTGATGTCCATGGGTAGAGCCACGGCTTCGCGGTAGGCCGTGACGGCTCCTTGGGGATCGTCTTGGGCAAGGGCAATGCCTAGGTGCAGAAGAAGTTCGTAGCGTTCGATCGGATTGACATTCGTGTTTTCGTTCTGCTTTAGGCCTTGCCGCAAGAGCTGGATGCCGAGCTCTTTTTGCCCTTCGTCCACCTCGAGAGCGCCGAGCTTTGCACAGGTATACGGATCGCCTGGATGCTCAGCCAGCCAGGCCTCCATTGCTGTCCTCAACCGTTGGGATTTGTTGCTGCTTTGGAGTAGATCTGGCCGGTAGCCTTCGTGGAACAAAGCCGGCTCAAGGTAATCGACGATGCGCCAATGGGGTTCTTCGCTGAGCAGATCCCTCACGCTGTCGTCAATCATGGAGTGGTATGGGCGGCTCCAGTGGATTCGCGGGTGTCGGCGGAACAGACGGCTGACGTTTGAATAAGGGGCCATCGTTGCTCCCTGCTCAAAGCGCAGCAGGTTTATCACCAGAACATCTGGCTGAGCCATCAAGTTTTGTAGGCCTGAGATGGCCTCAGCGCGTAGTTGTTCATCGGCATCAAGAACAAGGACCCAATCCCCCGTGGTCAGGTTCAGGGCGGCATTACGGGCTGGGGCAAAGTCCCCTGGCCACGGCAGGTGCTCTATTCGTGCACCGGCGGCTTCAGCTATGGCCACTGTTGCATCCGTGGACCCCGTGTCGACTAGCACGATTTCGTCTACGAACCCTTTCACGGACGCCAGGCAGGCTCCCAGGCGACTCTCTTCGTTGCGTACGACCATCGAGAGGCTGAGCATTGGAGCTGGTTTGGAGGGTGGCTCGAGGATATAGACGTCAGTCCGTGAAGTCTTGGAACAGCGGCGTTTGGGCACTTGATTGCACCTGCGCAGGTTGTAGCAGGCAGGCAAGAACCTGGCGCTGGGCTTCAGGCATCTGACCAGGGCTGTAAGCCGCGGGGATGCCGATATTTAACACTTCAATCAGCTCATCCCAGATGTAAGGACTGCCGTAGACAACTAGGGCTGCGAGGCGTTTTTGCTGTTGGAGTTGCTTGACGGTTGCCACCCATGGCTCGTGGCGATCCTGGTCGCCACGGAAGGGGTTCCCGCGTAAGAAAAGTTGCAGCATTATTGGGCCGATTCCCAATCGTTCTAGAGCTAAAGGCTGATCTGGGTCGTCTTGCCAGGGAGAGATCCCTAGGGGGTGACAGAGCAAACTTTGAAATCCAGCTTCAGAGGGCAGTACGAGTGCTGGGGCCGTGGCTGCGAGTACCGAGCAGGGCAAGACTCCATCCACCCGCAGGAGATTGATGCCTGACTCAGTTGGGGTGACCGGTCCTGGATGGTGGATTTTTAGCGATGCAGTCACCAGTTCTCTGGCGAGAGCACGGTCTTCATCTCGTTCCAGGGGTTTCTCAATGCTTGTGCTGTCTTTGAGGGCCAGCTTTGCAGTGGAGGTGCCAACCTTTTGTAAGGCTTCTCGCCGGCGTTCTAGGGAGGCGTGCAAGCGTTGCATTGGAATTTGGCCCGACTGGAGGGCCTCGCATAGGGCCTCGATAGCGTCATCTGCATTCTCGGGCATTAAAATCAGGTCAGCACCGGCGGCAAAGGCCATCACGGCGGCTTCGCCAGCGCTATAGGACTGAGTGATTGCTCGCATGACCAGGGCATCGGTCACGACCAAGCCCTCGAACTTGAGTTTGCGGCGTAAAAGGTCTTGGAGAACAGCTGGAGACAGGGTCGCCGGACAGGAGGCGTCGAGGTTTCGCATCAATAGATGGGCTGTCATGATGCTGTCGATGCCGGCTTTCATGACGGCCTGGAAAGGCACGAGTTCAAGCTCCACAAGCTGGCGGAGGTTTTCATCCAGTACAGGCAACTGCAGATGGGAATCCATTCCCGTATTGCCATGACCTGGGAAGTGTTTGGCGCATCCCAGCACACCTTCTGCTGCAAGGCCTTGTTGGAAAGCACAGGCCAAAGAAGAGACGGTGGCAGTGTCTTCTCCCCATGCCCGCACATTGATGACAGGGTTGGCTGGGTTGTTGTTGACATCGCAGACGGGTGCTAACACCCAGTTGAGTCCGCAGCGTCGAGCTTGGTGTCCTGTGCAGCGGCCGTAGCGCTCGGCCAGATTGACAGCACGACCTTGGTCTTCTTGATAAAGCCGTCCAAGGGCCATGGGCGGTACGAGCCAAGTGCCGCCTTCAAAGCGTTGACCGACACCCTCTTCCACATCGGCACATAACAGGAGGGGTGCTCTCGCCCATTGTCGAAGTCTCTTGCAGCGATGCCTTATTTCGGTGCTTGTGCCGCCCAGCAAAATCACACCGCCCACACCTTCAGCGAGCAGACGTTTTAGCTCAGCGTTGCTTAGTTCCCATTTTGGATAACGGCGTTGGTCATCGCTGGCATGACCACTTGCTCGCACCACCAGCAACTCAGCGACTTGACGTCGAAGGGGGCTCTGGATCGGCGGGTTCACGTTTTGTTGGCAGTTGTTGTCTCGTAAGTGGTTGGTTGATCACTCTCTGATGGCACTTCTTCAAGGGTTTCTCGCTGTTGTTCCAATTGCTCAAGAAGATTCAGTACCGAAGTTCCCTTCTCGATTCCGCGATCCAAATGAAAGTGCACTTCAGGTGCACGTCGCATCTGCAATCTGCGGCCAAGCTCGCCTCTGAGGAAACCACTGGCGGCCTCTAGACCCTCTAGCACTTCAGAGCGTTGGATCTCTTCGCCGTAAATGCTCACAAAAATCTTGCAGTGCTGTAGATCGCCGGAGACTTCCACATTCGTAATACTCACCATGCCCTGATGCACCCGTTCGTCGCGGATGCCATGGATGAGTAATTCGCTTGTCTCTCGGCGAATTAGGGCAGCGACCCGCTCCACCCGTCGTCCAGGTGCCATATCTATGCCAGTGATGTTGGATACACCATGGCATGCATGATTAAGACAATGCTGATCAATCCACTTATTAGGGCCCCAATGATGGCTATTGCAGTGACGGGATTACTGCGACGCTTGGCGAGTGGCTCGATGTAGTTGTTGAGCAAACCAAGACAGAAGGCGATGAGGTATCGCGGATAGCGTGACAAGTTGAGAAATAACTCTCTCATCTTCAGTTATTGCAGAGGGTTTTTGGGAAATGGGTTAGCCCAAAGTGAGGATGAAGCTACTTCTGAAGTCACAGATCACCTGAGCGCAAAGGTTGCCGGTATCGTGCATTCTCAGTGTGACCAGTTATACGACGTTAGTTTAGTGAGGTAGAAGGCACTGCGGTAGTTCCTTTGAGAAACCGCAGTGCAGCGTCTTAGGGCTTGCTGTTGCCTCTATTGCTTAGAGCGGCCAGCGGGGGGCTCAGATCTCAGCTCAGTTGGTGCGGCCATTCTGGCGATAGCCGTAGGCAGTGTTGCTCAAGAAAAGGCAATTAACGAAGCCGTTAAAGGGGAGGAAATCTGGAACACTTCTCTTCGGCGCGTCGCAAATTTCTGTTAATTCATTGCTCAGCATGCACCATTTGCGGTTGCTAAATTAATTATTTGCCTTGAAGAAACTGTTTGATTGGTGTCTTGAAATACAGCCATTTGGCTAACTTTCAAAGCCGATTGCATTGGCCTGACTTGATTGAATCTGTATAAAACAGCTCTTTTCATTTTCCACTCTCAGCCGAAAGCCAAATGCGATTATTGCCCTTTTTGCCTTAGCGGGCTTTTGAAGCTGTTAGCTACTCTGCCGTTCTTTTGGCAGAGCAAACGATGATGGAACTGCATCAATTCCGCCATTCCGCCTTCTGTCTCAAGGTGCGGATGGTCTTGCAGGCCAAGGGTTTGACTTACCAGGTGGTGGAAGTTACCCCCGGGCTAGGACAGCTCAACGTGTTTCGCTTGTCAGGTCAGCGTCAGGTCCCTGTACTTGTCGATGGCGATGTTGTTTTGGCAGATTCCAGCACCATTGCTCGACATCTCGAGGCTAAGCAGCCGGAACCAGCCCTCATTCCGGTTGATCCACAGCAGGCCGCGCAGGTGTACTTGATTGAAGATTGGGCTGATACGACATTGGCGCGGGCAGGCCGGTCAGCTTTGTTGCAGGCTGCAGCCTTGGACTCTGAGTTGCGTTTAGCTCTTCTTCCAGAAGATCTGCCAACTCCCTTGCGTCAGGTCATGGGAGATCTCCCGGGGGGGTTATTGAACGGTGTCTCTGAGATCATTGGCCAGGCAGAGAGGGTTGAGTTATTAGCGAGCCTCGAACAATTGGCTGATTTGATGCAGAAAAGGTCCTGGCTAGTAGGAGATGCGATGAGTTTGGCTGATTTAGCTGTAGCCGCTCAGATTTCTTTAATGCGTTTTCCAGCCTCGGCTGGGGCAGCACTTGCCGGTAAAGGTGTGTTCGGCCTGAGTGATCACCCGCGGCTGCAGCCCTTATTCCACTGGAGGGATCAGCTTGAGTTGTTATTGCTTGAGGCGGATGACTCAGTCCGATGAGCCTTGCTTGAACATCGATGCAGAAATGGCTGTCTAATGTCTGATCCCTTGATTCGTGATTCTGATCACTACGTTGTTTTGGAGCCTGGCCAGGCTGAGCGACTTCTGAGCGCTGCTGACACACTTGTTTGGTTGCAGACTTGGCTCCAGAGTTTGGATGTCTTGCCAGAGGATTTGCAGAGTCAGAACTCACTCGCTTCAGCGGCCCAGCGGTTGCTTGATACAGCTTGTGAGCTGGAGGTGGGCCAAGGTCTCTGCCTGCAGTGGTTTGCGGTACGCCTGGAACCTCCTGGATCTGTTCAAAGTTGAGTTCATTTGGATAGATTTAGTTCGCTTTGACAACACTGTTGCTGAACACCGATGAAGTCGTGCAGGCCTTACGTATCGAGAAGACAAACTCAATCCAAGCTCCCTTTAACATCATGAGCCTTTAAATCATCACTTGTAATTGTTGCAGTTCGCGATTTTTCCCAGGGGCATTATGATGTGAATCTAGAGTTGAATGCATATCAGCACATTGATCATTTCCAGATCTGCGGACTGAAGCAAGTATTCTATAAATGAAAATCTGTCTCGAGAGCATATAGAATGGCTGGAGACTATGTTGAGTCATACGAGATAGATGCGTCAATTCAATTGCAAGTCTGAAATGGCATTGTCCTAAAATATTTTATGTGTCACCAATGAAGAGCATAAGTTATATGGCTATGGAGTATTCCAAACAAATTTGCTGCTTGCCACATAGTTCCAAGTAAAGGCAAAGATGATGCCAAGCAGTTGTGCGATCAGCTCGTTGGAAGAGATGTGCTCGTAATAAGCAGATGCCAAACCAATATTGGCCACGAATGGTAAAGAGGAAACAAGTAAAAACTTTGTAAGGCCTTTTATTAATTTTAAGCCATTAAGGCGTGCAAACCTAAAAGTCAAAATATTGTTGATTAAGTAATTAGATGTTGCTGCTAATATGACAGCAATAGGCAGAGAGGATTGAAAAGAATAGGCAAGTATATTGGTGAGAATAAAAACACTAAACAGCTGTACAAAAACACCACTTAGGCCAACGAGCGCAAAGCTTATTGCGCGACGAGGAATAAGCTTTAGGCTAATTGAATGTAGAAATGATAATAAGAAATCCCATGCGACTGCGATATCCAGTTTAGAGCTTCCATGAAGCCTCTTCTCGAAGATCAGGGGTACCTCGCCAACCAATAAGGCTCCATTGCTTTTGGCCAATAATTCATATAGGAACTTAAAGCCATTGACATCAACAGAGCGAATGATTGGCATGGCCTGCTTCAAGTCGACTGCAAAAAATCCACTCATGTAATCAGTTAAATGACGATATCTTTTTGAGATACTTTTTTTGGCAAGAAAGTTTGCAAAAGTAGAAGCACTTTCTCGATCATTGGTGAGACCATTGATTACAGATCCTTGAAGAAACCTGCTGCCAACAACAAGATCTAAGCCTTTGTCTCTTAGATGACTTATTGATTGTTTGATGACTGACGTAGGATGTTGACCATCGCAATCCATGACAAGAGCATATTCATGGCAAGCATTTAAGAGTCCTTCTTTGATAGCACTGGAAAGACCACTTCTGCCTACACGCCTAACTAATCGGATGAATGAATATTGACGAGCCAATTCCAATACCACCTCAGAGGTGCCATCTGGCGAATCATCATCTACAACAATAATCTCTAACTTGTATTGCAAGGATAGATCAATGATTGATTCGATGATGGTGCAAATATTATCCCTTTCATTGAAAGCAGGTAATATTATTGATAAGCTGGCAGTCTCTGCCATCTCTAAGCATTGGTTGAGCGCTTGCTATTTTAGCATCCTTCGATGCTCGGTAAGGCAAGCTCCTTCCGGGCATAGAATCAATATTTTCTTTAGTGCTTGTCTGTTAGTAAATCCGTGTTATTTCTGATGGTTTGTTTTGATAAATGGAGTTGTCTAGTTGATGGCTAATATTTGAACTTGCCGAGGCCAGGGTGAATTCTATTGCTCCATTGTTTCATAGTTGCTTACGAAACCAGTCGATCGTTCTTGTTAGTCCATCTTCAAGTGTAATGCGTGGCTTCCAGTCCAGTTGCTTTTGGGCTAAGTCGATTATTGGCTGGCGTTGCATTGGATCGTCTTGAGGCAAGGGCTTTGAGATCAAAGGCAGATTGGGTTGGATACTATTGCGAACTAACTCTGCTAGTTGGCGAATCGTGAATTCACTGGGATTGCCGATGTTAATGGGTCCAGTTGTATCACTGTTCATGAGGCGCAACATGCCTTCGATGAGATCATCCACATAACAGAATGAACGCGTTTGTAGGCCATCTCCGTAGAGGGTTAGTGGTTCACCACGAAGTGCCTGCATGATGAAGTTGCTCACCACCCTGCCATCATCTGGCAACATTCGGGGGCCATAGGTGTTGAAGATGCGCATCACTCTGATCTCCGTGGCATGGATGCGCTGGTAGTCGAAGCAGAGTGTTTCTGCAATGCGCTTTCCCTCGTCGTAACAGCTGCGAATCCCGATTGTGTTAACGCAACCGCGATAGCTTTCTGGTTGGGGATGAATTTCTGGGTCGCCGTAAACCTCGCTTGTGCTTGCGAGTAGTAGGCGTGCGCCTACCCTGCGAGCGAGGCCCAGCATGTTGTAGGTACCAAGAAAACTGGTTTTGGCTGTTTTAATTGGATTAAACTGATAGTGAACCGGTGATGCAGGGCATGCCAGATGCCAGATCCGATCAACTTCGAGCTTGATTGGTTCGGTGACATCGTGTCTGATTAATTCGAAGCGTGGATGCTCGATCCATTGCGCAACATTGACTTTGCGCCCAGTTAAATAGTTGTCGAGGCAAATGACTTCTTCCCCCGCCTGCATGAGCCTGTCGACTAGATGAGAGCCAAGAAAACCTGCGCCTCCGGTAACAAGATTGCGAGTCGGTTGCAAGGCTTCAGTGTTAGATATTTAGATCTGAGTCTAGGCGGAGATGTCTGCTCACTTGATACCAATAAAAAAGCTCCGCACCAGTAGAGATGCGGAGCAGAAACGAGGCTTGCTAGAGCTATTGATTAACTTGCAGATCAATTCAGCAACGCTTTGGACTTCGCCACCACATTCTCTACGGTGAAGCCAAACTTCTCCATGCATGTGCCACCTGGTGCAGAAGCGCCAAAGCTGTTCATGGTCACACTGTCGCCATCAAGGCCAATGTACTTGTGCCAGCCAAATGATTCGGCGGCTTCCACCACGATGCGCTTGCGTACAGCGTTTGGCAGCACCTCTTGTTTGTATGCGCTGCTCTGTTCTTCAAAAAGTTCTATGCAAGGCATCGAGACCACGCGAATCTTGTGGCCTTCAGCACTGAGTTGCTTGGCGGCTTGCACGCAAAGGTCAAGCTCTGTGCCTGTACCGATCAGGATCAGATCAGCTGTTCCTTCGCAATCTTCCAGTACGTAGCCGCCGAGAGCGACATTTTCGATGGATGAATTGGCTTGGTTGGCCATGCCCTGACGGCTCAGGCAAAGAGAGCTGGGGCGTTTGCGATTCTGGATGGCTAATTTGTACGCTCCGCTGGTCTCATTACCATCTCCGGGACGGAACACCAGCATGTTTGGCATGGCGCGCAGGGAGGGAATGGTTTCGACCGGTTGGTGGGTAGGCCCATCTTCACCGACGCCGATTGAGTCATGGGTGAGTACGTAGATCACTCCAAGCTCACTTAAGGCTGAAAGGCGCATTGAGCCGCGCATGTAGTCAGCAAAAACCAGGAAGGTTCCGCCGTAGGGGATTAGACCACTGTTGTGGTATGCGATGCCATTGAGGATGGCGGCCATGGCGTGCTCGCGCACACCGAAATGTAGATAACGCTTTTCGGGTGTTTCCTTTTGGAAGGAGCCGGTTTCACCTTTGATATCGGTGTAATTGGAGTGAGTGAGGTCGGCAGAACCGCCAATCAGTTCGGGCAGATTTGGCCCCAGCGCGCCGAGGCAGATCTGGGAGTGCTTACGCGTTGCGAGGCCGCTGTCTTCAGGGGTATAGGTCGGTAGATCTTTGTCCCACCCCTTGGGAAGTTCACCGCGCAACATCCGCTCGAATTCAGCTGCTTCATTTGGGTATTGACTTCTGTAGTTGGCGAGTGCTTGATTCCACTCAGATTCAAGGCGAGCGCCTTGATCGATGGCCTTGCGGTACTGGTCGTAGGCCTCTTGGGGAATTTCAAAAGGGCCATAGTTCCATCCCAGTTGTTGGCGAGTGAGAGTGGCTTCTTCTTCGCCAAGGGGCGCCCCATGCACGCCGGCAGTGTCGCTTTTGTTAGGGGAGCCGTAACCAATGGTGGTGGTCACCTTGATAATGGACGGCTTATCGGTCACGGCCTTGGCGGCAGCGATCGCCTTGGCGATGGCATTCACGTCGGTGTCGCCATTGGCGACATGTTGTACATGCCAGCCATAGGCTTCGTAGCGCTTGAGAACGTCTTCGGTGAAGGAAACGTCTGTGCGGCCGTCGATCGTGATGTGGTTGTCGTCGTAGAGGGCGATCAGTTTTCCTAGCTTGAGGTGGCCGGCAAGGGAGCAGGCCTCCGAGGCAATACCTTCTTGGTTGCAGCCATCGCCCATCACCACGTAGGTGTAGTGATCAACGATCTTTGCTTCGGGTTTATTGAATTTGGCCGCAAGGTGAGCTTCAGCGATCGCAAGGCCAACGGCATTAGAGATCCCAGCACCAAGGGGGCCTGCGGTGACTTCGACTCCAGGGGTCTCAAATGTTTCGGGATGTCCAGGAGTGCGGGAGCCCCATTGGCGGAATTGCTTGATGTCCTCGATGCTCACCGAGTCATACCCGGTGAGATGCAACAGCGCGTAAACCAACATGCAACCGTGACCGGCTGAGAGGACAAAGCGGTCGCGGTTGAACCACTGAGGATTCTTGGGGTTGTGATGCAGAAATTGGTCCCAGAGGGTGTAGCCCATGGGGGCACAGCCCATGGGAAGACCAGGGTGGCCGCTGTTGGCCTTGTTGACCGCATCGACGGCCAGCATGCGAATGCTGTTGATGCAGAGCGTATCTAGGGAAGCAGTCGCAGCGACCATGGTGTTGAGATGGGATAGCAGGGAGTCTGAAGGATGGAGGCGGCAGAGCCGCTTAGGCCATTTGGCGGAAGGCGAGGCAGACGTTGTGGCCGCCGAAGCCGAAGGAATTGGAGAGCACCACGCTTAATCTGTGTTCTCTGGCCATGTTGGGGACATAGTCCAGATCACACTGTGGATCTGGGTTGAGGTAATTAATGGTGGGAGGCACCATGCCGTGCTGAAGGGCAAGCACGCACGCCACAGCTTCAATGCCGCCCGATCCACCAAGAAGGTGACCCGTCATGGATTTTGTGGAGCTCACAGGAATCTGATAAGCCCTCTCACCGAGAGCATTTTTGATGGCTGCTGTTTCGTTGCTGTCATTGGCAGGAGTACTGGTGCCATGGGCATTGATGTAATCCACGCTGGTGGGCTCCAGCTGTCCGTCTTTTAGGGCCAGGCGGATTGCTTCTGCACCACCAACGCCACCAGGGGTTGGTGAGGTGATGTGGTGGGCATCGCAGGTGATGCCATAGCCCACAATCTCAGCATGGATCGTGGCATCGCGATTTTTGGCGTGCTCAAGGGTTTCAAGGACCAGGACGCCAGATCCTTCCCCGATGACGAATCCATCTCGTTCTGCATCGAACGGACGGCTAGCCGTGGCGGGGTCATCATTGCGGAAGGAGAGAGCCTTGGCACTGGCGAAGCCAGCCACACCTAGTGGCGTGATGCTTGCTTCTGCACCACCACACACCATTACATCAGCTTTGCCGAGTTGCAGCAGCCGGAAAGCATCGCCGATGGCATTGGATCCAGCTGCACAGGCTGTGGCTACTGCTGAGCTGGGTCCTTTGGCCCCCAATGCAATGGCGGCAAGCCCAGTAGCCATGTTGGGGATCATCATCGGCACTGTGAATGGGCTGACCCGACCGGGACCTTTCTCATTCAAAACGTGGGCTTGGGTCTCCATGGTGAGCAGACCACCAACACCTGAACCAATAATCACCCCGATGCGGGAGGAATTTTCCTCTGCGATGCTTAGACCGGCATCAGCAACTGCCTGCTTGGCTGCTACTACACCGAATTTGCTGAATCGATCCCATCTTTTTGATTCCTTCGCTTCGAGGAAACCGGTTGGGTCAAAGTCTTTGACCTCTGCGGCAAAGCGACATGCATGGGCTGACGCGTCAAACAGGCTGATTGCGCCTACGCCATTGTTGGCTGTCTTCAACCCTTCTAAATAGTCCGCGACCGTGTTGCCAATCGGTGTGACCGCTCCGAGACCGGTGATCACAACCCGATGGAGATCCTCCATCATGCCGATCCTCAGGCTTGCTTGTCTTCGATGTACTTGACGGCGTCACCGACGGTTGTGATGCCCTCAGCCGCCTCGTCGGGGATCTCGATGTCGAAGGCCTCTTCGAGGGCCATCACGAGTTCCACGGTGTCTAGGGAGTCGGCACCAAGGTCGTTCTGAAAACTCGATTCTGGCTTCACTTCGCCGGCCTCAACACTCAGTTGCTCCGTAACGATTGAACGGACTTTCTCAAGGATCGCTTCCTGGGACATAGCCGTGAAGACGGGACGACGCATCCTACGAGCTGGCGGTAGTGGGGTTAACAACGGTGACGGCAACACGTCGAACTTGTCTCAATAGGAGTCTTGCCAGTTACCGTTAATTCAAGCCTTTTGTTCCGGACCAGGCTCATGTCTCACGCTGTCAAGATTTACGACACATGCATTGGTTGCACCCAATGCGTTCGTGCATGCCCTCTCGATGTTCTCGAGATGGTTCCCTGGGATGGCCATAAATCCGGCCAGATCGCTGCATCTCCTCGCACTGAAGATTGTGTGGGATGCAAGCGATGCGAAACCGCCTGCCCCACTGATTTCCTTAGCATTCGGGTTTATTTAGGCGACGAGACCACGCGCAGTATGGGTCTGGCTTACTGATCTGAGTTCAACGTCTCAGTTTCAGTTGGCCCTGTTTTGCGCATCTACCCCATAAGCTCAGCCCGGCAGGTGCCGGGCTTTTTTTATGTGCGGAATCGTTGCGGTTATTGGCTCCCGTGAGGCGGCCCCGTTGCTGTTAGAAGGGCTTAGGCAGCTCGAATACCGCGGTTACGACTCTGCTGGTCTTGCCACTGTTGAGCTGTTAGCTGAGGATGGTTCAAGTCGACTCACCTGCCAGCGGGCTCAAGGAAAGCTGGTAAACCTCACAGAATGTGTGGAAGAGAAGGGTGCGCCAGGGCATTGCGGCATCGGCCACACCCGTTGGGCCACCCATGGCAAACCTGAAGAGCGCAATGCTCATCCCCATAGGGATGGCTCTGGTCTTGTGGCGGTAGTGCAGAACGGCATTATCGAGAATCACCGTTCTCTCCGCGAGGCACTTGAGGCTGAAGGGGTGAGGTTTGTTTCAGAGACAGATACGGAAGTCATTCCTCATCTCATCTCGCTTGAACTTCGTGCTCTGCAGGTTCAGGGCCGAGTCGTTAATGGAAGGATGTTGTTAGAGGCTGTGCAACGGGTGTTGCCTCAGTTGAAGGGTGCCTATGCCCTTGCAGTGGTTTGGGGGGAAGTACCAGGTGCTCTTGTCGTCGCACGCAAGCAGGCACCGCTGTTGATTGGTCTTGGCGAAGGTGAATTCCTCTGTGCAAGTGATACGCCAGCTTTGGCAGGCTTCACGCGCACGATTCTTCCTATGGAAGATGGAGAGGTGGCCTTGCTCACGCCTTTGGGGATTGAGCTTTATGACGCACAAGGCGAACGGCAGCAGCGAAGCCCTTCACTGCTCAGTGGCGGTGATCAAGTGGCCGATAAACGTCACTTCCGTCATTTCATGCTGAAGGAAATCCACGAGCAGCCTGAGACTGCGGAGCTGTGGTTAGCACGTCATCTGCCTCCAGATCTTTCGTCTGATGATCCTGTGGCTTTGCCCTTCGATCATTCCTTTTATGGCGATCTAGAGCGAATTCAGATTTTGGCCTGTGGCACGAGTCGTCATGCGGCACTTGTAGGGGCCTATTTGTTGGAGCAGTTCGCGGGAATTCCCACTTCTGTCTTTTACGCAAGTGAGTTTCGCTATGCACCGCCTCCACTAGCACCCCACACACTCACGATTGGGGTGACCCAGTCTGGTGAGACCGCTGATACTCTCGCGGCATTGGCGATGGATGCTCAGCGTAGGCAGGCTCATGGGGAGCCTGCATTTGCGCCTCGCCAGTTAGGGGTCACGAATCGGCCAGAAAGCTCCCTGACTCGTCAGGTTCCATACATTCTCGAAATCGGTGCAGGGATTGAAGTGGGGGTGGCAGCTACAAAGACCTTCTTGGGGCAGTTGTTGGCTTTTTATGGGCTTGCGTTGGCATTTGCTGCTCGTCGTAGTCACCGTTCAGTGACTGAGATTGCCAACCTAAAAGAGGAACTAAAGGCTTTACCGCATCAGCTGCACTCGCTGGTGGAGCTTCATGATCAACGCTGCGAAGTTTTAGCTAATCGCTTCGCTGATACTCAGGATGTGATCTTTTTGGGTCGTGGCATCAACTATCCCATTGCTCTCGAGGGGGCTCTCAAGCTTAAGGAGATCAGCTATATCCATGCAGAGGGCTACCCAGCTGGGGAAATGAAGCATGGACCTATTGCTTTGCTCGACGCGCATGTGCCGGTCGTCTCGATTGCGATGCCGGGAGTGGTTTTTGAGAAGGTGCTCAGCAATGCACAGGAGGCGAAAGCTCGTGATGCAAAGCTGATCGGTGTGGCGCCGGAGTGTCCTGATACGGACTTGTTTGATGCTTTACTTCCTGTCCCTGAGGTGAGCGAGTGGATCAGCCCCCTGCTCACACTTGTTCCGATACAGCTACTGAGCTATCACATTGCAGCTCATCGAGGCTTGGACGTTGATCAGCCACGCAACTTGGCCAAAAGCGTCACGGTGGAATAGAGCAGTGGAATAGATCAATTGATGATCATTTTTTCGCTACGTCCGTAACGATCTTCAAAGCGGACTATGTCGTCTTCGCCTAAGTAAGGGCCACTTTGCACCTCTATTAATTCCATTGGCATTCGTCCAGGATTGGTGAGTCGGTGCTTGCAGCCCAATGGGATGTAGGTGCTCTGGTTCTCGCCTACTAATTGGCGCGCTCCGTCTCTTTCAACTAAGGCGGTTCCTTTGACTACGATCCAGTGCTCAGCACGGTGATGGTGCATTTGTAGGGAGAGGCTTGCACCGGGTTTCACCTCGATACGTTTGACCTGCCAACGGCTGTCTTCAACTACAGAGGTGTAATGCCCCCAAGGGCGATAGATCTTGCGGTGAGCCTTGCCTTCTGGGCTTCCGTCTGCTTCTAGTTGTTTGACAATAGTTTTTACGTCTTGGGCTTTACTTCGCTCGGCAATAAGTACAGCATCGTCGGTTTCGACTACGACCAGGTTCTCTACTCCTAGGCCTACCACCAGGCGATGTTCGCTACGTAGGTAACAATTTCGACTGCTTTCAGCGATGACATGACCTCGTAGCACGTTGCCGTTCAGATCTCGATCAGTGGTGTCCCATAAGGCACTCCAGCTGCCCACGTCACTCCAGCCAGCATCGAGAGGCAGCACAGTGCCCAGTTCGGTTTGCTCCATAACTGCCACATCGATAGCGATGTTGGGACATTTAGCGAAGGCCTCACGTTCCAGCCGTAAGAAGTCAAGGTCGGGCACTTCCTGCTCCAGGGCAGCACGGCAACAGCTCACCACCTCGGGAGATAGTCGCTCCAGCTCGCTAAGTATGGCGCTCGCTTTGAACATAAACATGCCACTGTTCCAGGTGAAGCATCCATTTGCGAGGAACTGCTCAGCGGCGATGCGATCCGGTTTTTCCACAAACCTGGCAATGGGTACGGCTTTGGGTTCACCGTTGCCGAATGATTCTGCTGCTTCGATATATCCGTAACCTGTTTCAGGGGCGGTGGGCACGATGCCGAAGGTCACAAGTCGCCCGGCTTCTGCGGGGATGCGACCGGCTTCGATGACATGACGGAACTGGGTTGCATTGCGTATGACATGGTCTGCAGCCAGAACTAGCAGGATCGGATCTTCGCCTCGTTCTGTGGCTTGCAGTGCCGCCACTGTTACTGCTGGAGCGGTATTGCGACCCATGGGCTCGAGCAGGATTGCATTGGGCTCCACATCGATTTGGCGCATCTGCTCGGCCACGATGAAGCGATGCTCTTCGTTGCAGATCAGTAGTGGCGCACTAAGCCCCTCGATGCCTTTAAGTCTTTGTTGTGTTTGCTGAAGCAGCGTTTCTTCACTGGAGCCGCTTAGAGCCCAGTACTGCTTGGGGTAGCTCGCGCGCGACAGCGGCCAAAGGCGGGTACCTGTTCCCCCACAGAGGATTACTGGAATCAGGGGGGGGGTGGCCACGGTTTGCTACTTCAGTGTTCCCAGAATCGCTTAGATATCTTGCTTCTGTCGATTGGTTAGAGCTCTAGCAGTCCAGGAGGTGGGGTGAGTCGGAGCCAGCCTTGATTGAGTTGCACTTCTGGAACGATGGCTTCCACGAATGGAACCAGAACCCGCCTTCCTGTCAGTAATTCGATCTCGAGGAGGTCGTTCCCGGCGGTGGTGAGGTCGATCACATGACCGATTGCAGGGCCTTCGGCTTGCAAACGGGCTTCGAGGCCGACTAAATCAAGCAGGTGAAACTCGCCTTCGGCCAGGCTAGGACGATCACTTGAAGGCACCAGTAGTTTTTGGCCTACAAGCGCTTCGGCCGCATTGCGATTGTTCACCCCAGCAAATTTCACGACATAGAGCGACCTGCCAGGTAGTTGACGTCCAGTCAGCAATTCAATAGGTCGGGGCTCACCATTGCGTTCTTTGAGCCAGCGTTGACCAGGAAGAGTGAAGCGTTCAGGGAAGTCACTGCTGGGGTTGATGCGTAGTTCACCTTGCATTCCTTGGGCGGCCACCAGTTTTCCCACGGTGAGCCAGTCTTCGTCGCCGTTCATGGGCGGAGAAAGCATTTCTGCTGATAATGGCGCTAAGACTGCCAAAAGCTGATCTCATGGCCTCTGTAGAAGCACCGATCTTGCCTGGTTCCAATGTGGTTGTGAACGAGATTCGCTCGATCTACAACGGCTATAGCGGATGTGTGCAACGTATCAGTGGAGATCGAGCTGCGGTGTTGTTTGAGGGGGGGAACTGGGACAAGTTGGTCACGATCCCTCTGAAACATCTTTTGCTGGCTTGAGGTTTTTGGCAGTCCCTTCACTGCTGCCACTGATTTTCTCTAGTCAGCAAGGAGATTGATCTCCATCTTTCAGGAGCATGGCTTTCTGTTCAGTGCGGCTTGAGTTGTCGTTAGCTGATTGGGTGAGTGCCTGTAGTGAGTGGCGGGCTGCCTCTTGCTCGGCATTGCGGCGGGAGCCTCCCCAACCCTCTCCAATTGGCCGATCATCGAGATGAACTTGGCAAACATAACGTTGAGGATCGCCATGTTGCTTGCTTCGTTCTGCACATTCGTAGCGGGGTAGCCCGAGCCCCCGTGCCTGGCTCCATTCCTGCAGCGCGGATTTGCTGTTCAGTCGATGAGGATCGGCTAGAACCGCACTGCTTGCCTCTTGCCAGTGAGGTGTGAGCCAGTGGTGGATTGGCTCAAGGCTTTGCCAGCACTCATAGAGCGCTCCAATCAACGCTTCGGTTGCTTCAGCCTGCAGGGTGGGTTTAGCAGAGGCATCCCCTGCAGCCATGGGTCCGATGATGAGTACTGCTTCGATGCCGATACGTTGACCGACTTCGGCTAGCCAGCGATCACTCACAAGGTGAGCTCTTAATGCCGAGCGCTCGCCTACATTCATGCGCGGGAAGTGGCGATCGATATACTCCGAGGCGGCTAGCCGCAGAACTGCGTCGCCAAGGAATTCCAGGCGCTCGTGGTTGGTTATTTCTTGAGCTGAGGTGTGCGTCAGTGCTTCATCGAGAATGGCTAAACCTCTCGGTTCAGTTCCAGGGCAGCTTTTTGATCGTGCAGGATCCACCAGCGCGAGTTTCTTTAGCAGGTTTTGCAGTTGCTGGACCCGCTCGTTAGAGAGGTTTTTTGGGGTTGTTCGGGATGTTTTCGTCTTCGATCGATGAGTCATCACGCTAAGGATGGATTGTCTGGCCTTCTCTGCAGATTGATCAACAGCGTTAGGGAAGAGGGTGAAAGCAGGTCGTAAGCCGGGTTCTGTTCACTGCTCAAGAGCAGTGGGTGCTCATCTATCTAGGACCGCCGTTACCGACGGCCTCAAGCGGCGCATTTATGTGGAACGTGGCAGATGGCCAGCCATCGCCCCTTGGCCTTGCTCCCAACCGGGGTTTACCGAGCCAGCACCTCTCGATGCTGCTGGTGCGCTCTTACCGCACCTTTGCACCCTTGCCTGTGCCCGGAGTAAAAACCCATGAGGCCATCGGCGGTGTTTTTCTGTGGCACTCTCCTCACGGTCACCCGCACTGGGCATTACCCAGCAAGTCTGGCCATCGGGGAGCCCGGACTTTCCTCAACCAAGCTCGTCTTGCCAATGGCAATGACGACTTGATCGCAAACACCTCACCTGCTTTCAGCTTCCATCATGCATTGAGGGCATAATTCCCTGTGATGGGGCTGTAGCTCAGCCGGATAGAGCGACGGTTTCCTAAACCGTAGGTCGTGGGTTCGAGTCCCGCCAGCCCCGTTTTTTGCCAACTGTTCGCGGTAGCCGGTACTACATCTGGTGGGCTAGGCAAATGCCACGCTCTCGCTAGTGTTGATTCGGTGGATCAGGCGTCATGACCCAGCTTCACGATCTGCGGCTACGGCTACTTGTGCAGCAGGAAAGCGAGAGCATTGCAAATTCACAACCCATGGACCTGGACCTCTCTGTGGTTCAGGCACGCTGCCTCTGTTGGTTGGCTCTATTGGCTGAGGCTCATGAAGATCAGGCCAGTGATGCTGAACGTCGAGGTGATACCGAGCAGGCGATGGGTTGGTTTGCTGATTCGATGCGACTTCGCGACGTGATCCAGGTGGTGTCCACCATTGAGATTCCCTTGCCGGCTCCAGGCGATACAGATTCGGGGGAGGGCAGTTTTTCAAGCGAGCCTCCTCTTGCGGCTTAGTAGATGCCATGATGGGATCTGAGCTAGACGGAGTGCGGTGCCTGAAGAGCCCTGTCAATGCCCTGACTGTCAAAGGTTTTACCGGGAGCATGATCGGCTGATTCGTGAGTGCCCTACCTTGCGTCATCAGCAGGAGCTCAATTGGGCTGCTTTGCAGTCTTTTCGAACACTTTCTGGTCGTGTTCTTGAAGATCTGCAGAAGCAATATGGCTCCCAAGCCAATGAGGCTGCTAATAGTCACGCCACTCCTGTTAGTGGGGGAGAAGAGCCAGCTGATGCAATCCAGCAATCGATCGCTGATTTGGAGAACATCAATGCGCACCTGTTTTCCATTGAAGCCCTGATGGAACGCATCTTTGATGTGAAGGTGCCAGAAGCTGTTGAGCAGAAATTCCGAGAACTTGCAGGTGAACTAGCTCCAGATCCTCTCAATGCAGATCGGCTTCGCCTCAACCGTCTTCTGCATCAGACCCCTGATTTGCCTGATCGCAATTAGCTTTCCTAATCCATCGTTTATTGATTCTTCAGGGCACATCGCAGGTAATTTCTACAGGGAAGGGCTCAGCTTTCCAGATTGTCTGACAGTAGTCTTGGATTGAGCGGTCTGAGGAGAAGAAGCCAGTCCTTGCGGTGTTTAACAGTGACATCCGGTTCCATTGTTTCCGGTTGGTCCAGGCTTGGTTGACCTCGTCCTGGGCGCGCAGATAATCGGCGAAATCGGCTAATACGAAGAATGGATCGAAGCCAGTTAGGTTGTCGAGCAGGGGGCGGAACAGTTCTCCATCGCCGTTGCTGAAATGGCCAAGGCCGATCAGCCTTAAGGCGTCCGCTAGCTCGGGCAAGGTTTCAACAATTTGCCTGGGTCGATAACCCTTGGTTTGGAGTTCCATGATTTCCGTCTCGGTTTTGCCAAACAGGAAGAAGTTCTCAGGGCCGACTCGCTCACGGATTTCAACGTTGGCACCATCAAGGGTGCCGATGGTGAGAGCTCCGTTCATCGCGAACTTCATGTTGCCGGTGCCTGAAGCTTCCTTGCCTGCGGTTGAGACCTGTTCGGAGAGGTCTGAGGCGGGATAAATCTGCTCAGCGAGTTTTACGTTGTAGTCAGGTAGGAAAACGACCCGAAGGCGGCCCTCCATATCGGGATCAGCGTTGATTGTTTCGGCAATGCCATTGATGAAGCGGATGATCAGTTTGGCCATGTAGTAGCCAGGTGCTGCCTTGCCTCCAAAGATCACGGTGCGCGGAGCCATTCCCTTGGCCTGGCCGTTCTTGATGCGCAGGTAGTGGGTGATCACCTGCAGGGCATTGAGGTGTTGGCGTTTGTATTCATGGATTCGTTTGACCTGCACATCGAAGAGGCTCGAAGGATCCACCAGAACACCGGTTTGTCGATGGATGTAACCGGCAAGTTTGCGCTTCACCGAAAGTTTGGTTGCTCCCCATTGCTCTAGGAAGGCGGTGTCATGTTGCCGCTCCTCCAGCTTGGTGAGTAATTCCATGTTGGTGATCCATTCAGGACCAACGTGTTCATCGAGTAATCGTGAGAGGGCTGGGTTTGCAAGGGCTACCCAGCGCCGCGGCGTGACGCCATTCGTGACATTGGTGAATTTCTCCGGCCAGATCTCAGCGAATTCCGGCATCAGCTGTCGCTTCAACAGATCAGAGTGCAACGCCGCAACACCGTTCACATGATGGGCTGCAATGGTGGCCAAGTTCGCCATGCGCACGGCCTTGCCACCATCCTCATCGATGATCGATAATTTTCTCTGGATAGCATCATTGCCTGGGTAACGCAGGCGTACCTGTTGTAGGAAGCGGCGGTTGATCTCATAGATCAGCTCAAGGTGCCGGGGCAGCAGGCTGGCAAAGCGAGTGAGATCCCACTTCTCTAGGGCTTCTGGCAACAACGTGTGGTTGGTGTATGCGACTGAGCGGGTCGTGATGTCCCAGGCGGTGTCCCAATCCAGATAGTGCTCATCAATGAGCAGTCGCATCAGCTCTGCTACTGCAATCGCCGGGTGGGTGTCGTTGAGCTGAACGGTCCAGTGATTAGGGAACTCTTCAATGGGAATGCCTCGGTTTCCAAGACTGCGCAGCATGTCTTGGAGGGAGCAGCTCACAAAGAAGTGTTGCTGCTTGAGGCGCAGGCGGCGTCCTTCATCGGTGCCGTCATTGGGATAGAGCACCTTGGAAAGGGTTTCTGAACCAACCTTTTCTTCCACAGCGCCGTAGTAGTCACCGATGTTGAAGGCGTAGAAATCAAAGCTTTCAGTCGCGTCTGCTCGCCAGAGGCGTAGGCGGTTACAGGTGTTGACCCGATAGCCAAGGACCGGCACATCGTGGGGAATGCCGATGGCATGCTCGGAGGGGATCCAGCGTGAGCGGTAGTTGCCCTTGCCGTCGGTGTAGCTCTCGGTGCGACCACCAAAGCCCACGAAGCAGGCCTCCTCGGGTTGGGGGAGTTCCCATGGCCAACCACCCTTGAGCCATTTGTCTGTGACCTCTACCTGCCAGCCATCTCGGATCAACTGGTTGAAGATGCCGAATTCGTAGCGGATTCCATAGCCGATAGCTGGCACCTGCAGGCTGGCCAGTGATTCCATGTAGCAGGCGGCAAGACGGCCTAGACCTCCATTGCCGAGACCGGGCTCTTCCTCGACCTCAAGGATCTGATCGAGTGATTCGATCCGGAAGCGGCGTAAAGCTTGCTCTGCGATTTCTTTCGAGATGCCAAGGTTGAGCAGGTTGCTGTTGAGCTGCGGACCGATGAGAAATTCAGCAGATAGATAGGCCACCGTCTTGTGGGGTCTGGCTCGGATTGCCTCAAGACTTGCCAGGTAGCGAGTCATCAGCCGATCCCGCACGGCATAACTCAGGGCCATGTAGAGATCATGGTTACTTGCTGTGGGAGCAAGTTTTCCGAGGGTAAAGAACAGATGTTCTGTCATCCCGTCGAATACAGCATCGGCATCCAGCCCGGCTCGTTCAGGGTCGGCGAAGCACCCCGGAGTGGGCAGGCGTAGATCTAGGGGGTGGGAGCTGCTCATGACGGCGGAGAGAAAATAATGTTGGAGGGCTGGAGGCTCTCCTTGTAAGGGGTATTAAGGGAACGAGTAATCAGGCGGAGCAGGAGTCAGTGGCCAATCGGCAGCTCAAAAGGTGTCAAGGTGATTGATTGGTTCATCCTCGTCACGTGTGTTGAGGATGCTCATTCTCTTGAGGCGAAGGGTTTAGGCCATCGAACCCAGCTGGGGAATCTCTGGAAGTTAGCTGCGATGTGCGGCTTGTTTGCCCTAGCAACCGCACATCAACACCTGCAGGTTCTCCTCACGCTTCGTTTTGAGTACACCAAAGCAGGATTTGCCTTTCCTTTAATCTCGCTCACAAAGACTGAAATCCGGCTCCATGGTTTTGCATTCAGTGTTGTCCGTGCTGAGCAGCCACGACGTGGAGGTGGCTGAAACTTTGATCGGTGTGCTGAATTTCTTGCTGATTTTTGTTGCAGCACGCACTCTGGCTGAGCTTTTGGTGCGTTTGCATCTACCTACGATCGTCGGCGAACTGCTGGCAGGGGTTCTGATCGGGGCCTCAGGTTTGCATCTATTGGTGCCGCCGAGTACTCATTCTCATTTGAATGAGGGTTTGGTCAGCCTGATCAGCGCTTTGGCCTCGATTCCTCCTGAGGCCGTACCAGACCTCTATTACGAAACCTTCCCCTCTCTGCAAGCGGTTGCCACGCTCGGCTTGTATGCCCTGCTTTTCCTCACCGGGTTGGAAAGTGAGTTGGAAGAGTTGGTCGCTGTAGGAGTCCAGGCCTTCACAGTGGCCATGGCTGGCGTGGTGCTGCCTTTTGCCTTAGGCACCTTTGGTTTGATGGTTCTCTTCCAGGTGGAATTGATCCCGGCGATTTTTGCTGGTGCTTCGATGACTGCTACCAGCATCGGCATCACTGCCAGTGTGTTTGGCGAACTCGGTTATCTCAAAACGCGAGAGGGCCAGATCGTCATTGGTGCGGCTGTGCTTGATGACATCCTTGGCATTGTGATCCTGGCTGTTGTTGTGGCCTTGGCCACAGGAGGAAACCTCGAGATTGCCCCGATTGTGAAACTTGTCGTAGCAGCGACAGTGTTTGTGGTCTTAGCAATCGTGCTTAGCCGTACTGCGGCTCCAGCCTTTGATTGGGTGATCGACCGACTTAAAGCGCCTGGAGCGGTTGTTGTTGCCTCGTTTGTGATTCTTGTGCTGTGTTGCTTTATCGCTACGGCGATTGGTTTGGAAGCCGCTTTGGGGGCCTTTGCCGCTGGATTGATCCTCAGCAGCTCGAAGAACAATCACGCGATTCAGCAGTCGGTTTTGCCGATCGTGACCCTCTTCGCCACGATTTTCTTTGTTTTGGTTGGCGCTGGCATGGATCTTTCAGTGATCAATCCTCTGGATCCTGCGAGCCGCTCTGCACTCGTTGTGGCTGGCTTCCTGGTTGTTGTAGCGATTGTGGGCAAGATTGCTGCTGGTTGGGCTTTCTGGATTGACAAACCCACCAATCGTTTGGTTGTTGGTCTTGGCATGATGCCTCGCGGTGAAGTTGGTTTGATTTTTCTTGGGCTGGGTACAAGCGCCGGACTGCTTTCTCCTTCTTTAGAAGCTGCCGTTCTATTGATGGTGATTAGCACCACCTTCCTTGCACCGTTGCTTTTGCGTTTGGTGCTTAAAGACAAAACGCCTGGAGGCGGCAACTCCATCCCTGATGAGGTTGCTGCCAATCCTGTTGGCCTGGTTTAGTGCAGCTTTTTTGATTGCATAGCCCTGATAAGTAAAAGAATTGCCTACCATCAACTTTCGCCACCGTCGCCGTTGTGACGTCAGCTCCATCTGCCGTTCTTAATGCTTCCTGGAGCCATCTGGGGCACGATGTTCATTGCTTACAACGCATCCCAGATCAGGATGTTGAGCATGGGGGACGCCAACGGCCGGCATTGTTGTTGGTGCATGGTTTCGGGGCTTCTACCGATCACTGGCGCCACAACATTCCCAAGCTTTCTCTCACCCATGAGGTGCATGCCATAGACCTGCTTGGCTTTGGTCGTAGTGCCAAACCTGGTGGGCTCGATTATGGCGGGGACCTTTGGAAAGACCAGTTGGTTGCATATGTCAATGAGCGGATTGGAAGGCCCACTGTGATTGTTGGCAATTCGCTGGGAGGTTATGCAGCCTTGGCTGCAGCTGCTGCTCTTGAATCGCAATCGGCCGGAGTGGTTTTACTGAATGCTGCTGGTTATTTCAGTGATGAGAAGTCTTCTCCAAAACCAAAAGACATGAGTTCGAGGCTTCGCCAGATGATTGGGCAAGGTCTTTCAAGGGATCTTGTGGTGAAGTGGTTGATATATCCCTTGATCCAGAGAATGATCTTTGAGAATCTGCGCAGGCCTGGTGTCATTCGCAAGACTCTCCAGCAGGTTTATATAGACCCTGCCAATGTTGATGATGATCTAATTGAGTCGATTCGTAGGCCTTCTCTGGATCCAGGCGCATTCCAAGTGTTTCGCAATGTTTTTCAGGCACGTGGGCTTAGGGGTAAGGCTATTGATGAATTGTTCAATGATTTGCAAGCTCCTCTTTTATTGCTCTGGGGTGATGGTGATCCTTGGTTGAGGAATGCAAAAGCTAAGCAAGATAAGTTTCGCACATATGCCAGAGAAGCTTCTTTGGAAGTGAAAGAGGTGCTTTTAAATGCTGGACATTGCCCTCATGATGAGGTGCCTGACTTGGTGAATTCTGAATTGCTGGAGTGGCTAAATGGTTTGAGTATTGCTTGAATTAGGAATGATTGAAGGCCATAGTTCTCCTCTTCTACGCAAGCAGAGTCCCTATCCTCATTGGCAGTATCTGCACCCAGAAAGTGGTGATCGTTTGCGGATTGTGCCTGAGCGAGGTGGTTTAGTAACTGATTGGTGTTGTAATGGCCATGAGCTGCTCTATTTGGATCAGGAGCGTTTTGCAGATCCAGAGAAAAGTATTCGCGGAGGCATTCCAGTGTTGTTTCCCATCTGCGGAAACCTGCCAGACGATTTATTATCCTTGCCAAGTGGTGAGTTCATTCTTAAACAGCATGGTTTTGCTAGGGATCAGCCCTGGGAATTGCAGTTATTAGAAGATCACAGTGGCGTGAAGCTTAGCCTTGGTGATAGTGAAGAGACGCGTGCTGCTTATCCATTTGCTTTTTTGCTTGAGATGGTGGTGCGTCCGATTCGCAATGCTTTAGAGATCGAGGTAAATGTACATAACCGTAGTCAAGTTGCGATGCCCTTCAGTTTTGGTTTACACCCTTATTTCAAGGTGACTGATTTGAACAAGGTTCGCCTCGAAGGCTTACCAAATTCATGTCTCAATCATTTGCAGATGGCAGAAGCTGAAACCTCCATCCAATTGGCAGCTTTAACTGAGGGGGTGGACTTCTTGACTCGCCCTGCGGGGCCAGTCACCCTTGTGGATGAAGCCTGTGAGAGATCTCTGCAGCTTCAGCATGAGAATCCCATGGATCTCACTGTGGTGTGGACTGATCCACCGCGGCAGATGGTATGCCTTGAGCCTTGGACTGGGCCGCGTGAGGCTTTGATTAGTGGGGATCGAAAGTTGGAGATCGAAGCTGGTGGCCAGCAGAGGCTGAGATGTGCCTTGGTTAATTGTTGATCCATTTTCCCTATTGATGCAACTTTAATCCCCAGTGAAAATATCTTCATTTTCAGATTGAGTACGCATAGTCTGAATTGATATTGGCTGGCCAAGCTTCTGCCTTTTGGCTCGTATTCGGCCATGCCATAAGATTTAAATTAATCTACCTTGATTGGACTTGCCTTGCATGCATCCTTGCGCAAAGGACTTGGAGTCTTGGCCTTGATGGTCTAATCATTTTCTAAAAGTTTAATATGGGATATGTTGATCTCTGCGGTGGTCATGGCTTGGATCTAATCTTTTAGGGTTTAAGTTAATTGATTGATATACTTGGGTGCGATTAAAGACTTGGGAAGAGGTCTGGCCGTTTAGATCTTGTGCCTGGTAGTTGTTTATATGCTAGTGCCATCTTCAGGGTTTAAGTTTGATAAGATAGCCCTCTTCTCGATGCTTTATTGAGGCATTCCGCCATGTCTACTTGGCCGTTGATTAACCACAAACTCCTGGCAATCGGCCTCTTGCTAGTTGTTGCTTCGGATCGAATTGTTTCTTCACAGCTTCAATCAGTGGCCTTGAAGGTGCATCCAGCCAAGCAGGGAGGTGATCGCCAGCTTGACTGGGCTGCTGCAGGAGTGTGAGCTGGCCACCGAGGCGAGCAATCTCGTGGCGCAGCGCGTTGAGATCCTCGCTTTGGCTGATTCCTTTGGCGTTGGCTGGTGATATTTGCCAGCCGTCGCCGATGCCAGCGCCAGCGGCAAGCTGCCAATGCCAGCCGTTGAGGGCTTGCAGTTCTTTGCTGGCGATCAGCCGGTGAATGTTGCTTGGTCGCAGCGCTACCCGTACCAGCCAGTGGCTGCTATCGAAAGATCCTTCAGATGGGTGTGGCTCTTGATGGGGGCCGAGCCAGTCAAGCTGTTTTGTGCCCAGTTGATGTTGATTGGCGAGGGCTTTGAGGTGGCCTATTTGGTCGTTGACGGCTTGATCGCTCACGCTGGCCACGCCGATGTTGAGATGCCAGTCTTCTAAATCTGTTTTGATCCAATCGCAGTATTCTGGGGTGAAGCTGGTGCGCAATAGTGCAGCTCGCCATGCTTCCAGTGCTTCCAGAGAACCATCAAGGCGAAGGCCGATGTGTGCTGGGCGGATTGGTTGGCAGCGCAGAGTGAGTTCCGTGATCAGAGCCAAGCTGCCCCAACTGCCGCACAGCAGGCGCATGAGGTCATAGCCAGCCACGTTTTTGACTACCCGGCCTCCAGCATGCGCAGCAATGCCATCGCTCCGCATGAGTCCGATTCCGATCAGTTGGTCGCGGATACCCAGATGCCGCTGTCGCAAACCGCCGGCGAGGCCACGAGCCACCAACCCACCCAAACTTCCTGCACTGTTGGGATCTGTATTGGCTTGGCTTCCCCTGGGCCAGTTGACGGCTAGCCATTGATGGCGTTCTTTCAAAACCATTTGTAGTTCTGCCAGCGGCAGGCCGGCTTCAACAGTGATCGTGAGGTCGTCGACAGCGTGATCAAGGATGCGATTGAGACCACTCACACTGATTGGTTGTGAAGGTATCTCCACAGGCGGCCCCCATTGCAGACGGCTGCCAAGACCACAGGGCAGCCAGGGGGTTGCTGCCGCATGCAGCCCCGCAACAAGATCGGCCAGTTCATCTGCCGTAGCAGGTGCTGGCACGTTGGCGGTATCGGCGAAGAACGTGTTCACGTCACGATGGTGCCATGAAGATTGTGGTGCTTGATGACGACCCCACCGGCTCCCAGACTGTGCATGGCTGTCTGCTGCTGCTGCGCTGGGATGTTGATGTGTTGCGGCATGGGTTGCGCCACCCTTCGCCACTCTTGTTTGTGCTGGCCAACACACGTGCGTTAGCCCCTGATCAGGCGGCATCCCGCAATCGTGAGATTTGTTCTGCTTTGCGGCAAGCATTCGCGGCGGAAGGCATGTCTCCAGCTGAAGTTGTTGTGGTCAGTCGCGGTGACTCCACGCTGCGCGGTCATGGCGTTTTGGAGCCTGAGGTGATCGCTGAGGAGCTTGGCCCCTTCGATGCGACGCTGCATGTTCCTGCCTTCCTCGAAGGAGGGCGTACCACGGTGAATGGCGTGCATTTGCTTGATGGCAAGCCAGTGCATTCCAGTGCTTTTGCCAAAGATCGCTTGTTTGGTTACAGCACAAGTGATCTCCCTGCTTGGCTAGAGGAGAAAAGTGGTGGGCAGATCCGAGCTCAAACTGTTCAGCGCCTCTGCCTTGCGCAGTTGGATGCGGCTGTTGACAATCAAGATGCTGCGAAGCCATTGCAGACAGGCCGCACAGAGTTGCGTCGTTGGTTGGCTCGGCTTCATCACAATCAGTCTGTGGTGGTGGATGCGGAGCGTTCTGAGCAATTGCTGGCCTTAGCAGAAGCGGTCAGGCAGTTGCTTGGTCATAAGCGTTTTCTGTTTCGCTCTGCAGCAAGCTTGCTCAATGCGTTGGCAGATCTTGCACCCCAACCTCTTGCTGCTGATGGTTTGGTTGGCATGCGACGTAGCGATCACTTAGGTCAACGATGGCCTGGGTTGGTGATGGTTGGTTCCCACGTTCCTTTGGCTGATGCTCAGTTGGAATGTTTACTCGAGGCGCCAGAGTGCATGGGGGTTGAATTGCCAGTTCCCCGCTTGGCGCAGATCTTGCAGAGGGGCGTGTCTGATGGGCGCTTGGCTGAATTGGAGCAGCATTGCTTCAATCAGCTTGGCGAGGCGCTTGCCATCGGTCGTACACCGGTGTTGTTTACGAGTCGCGGTGAATTGGATTGCTCAACATCAGCGGCAAGGCTGAGCTTTGGCGTTGCTTTGGCTCAATTGATGGCTCGTCTGGCGGCTGCTCTCGCGCCGAGGTTGGGCTATTTGATCAGTAAGGGTGGAATTACAACCCACACTCTCTTGGCAGAAGGGCTGGGCTTGGAGATAGTGCAGCTTGAGGGGCAAATCTTGCCAGGCTTGTCGTTGGTGCGGCCTTTAGCTGGAGATGGCTTGGTTGATCTGCCGATCCTTACCTTCCCCGGAAATCTTGGCAATGAAACCACGCTGTTGACCGCCTGGCGTTTGATGGAGGCCGGCGGCACAGGCCAGTAGTTCCATTGGATGGGCAACTGCTACATCACCATTCAGATGACGGCGGAGTTGCAAGGTGCAGCCAATGTTGGCGCTGGCAATCAGTTCAGCTCCAGTGTTGCTGAGGTCAGCAACCTTGATTCTCCCCAGCTCGGCAGCTTCTTGCGGGTTGACCAAGTTATAAATTCCGGCGCTCCCACAGCAAACTCCTGCTTCTGTGGCTTCACTCAAAACTAGATGGGGAATGGCCTTCAATAGTTGTCTTGGTTGGGCTTGGATTCCTTGGCCATGAATCATGTGGCAGGCATCGTGGTAAACAACTTTCAGAGGAGTTTGGGGGCTGGCAGGCTGCCCATTGTGATGGGCAAGAGGCTGAAGGTTTTGCTGAAAGTTGCTGTCGAGACCGTGTTCCGCCAGGAATTCATGCACATCGAAGACGGGAATGTTGAAGCTTGCTGTTGCGTTGAGGAGTTCGCCGTAGGCCTTCATGGTGTGGCCACAGCCCGAGGCGGCCACCAGCACAGCCTCTAAGGGCTCGGCTCCAGCAGGTCGCCCTGGGCCGACAACATTGGCAAAGCTTTTGACAAGCTTCTTGGCTAGCTCTCGGGTTTGGTTGAGTTGCCCCTGGTGGTGGGAGACGGCGCCGCAGCAGCCTTGATCTTTTGGCACAACGACTTCAAAGCCATTGGCTTGCAGCACGGCAATAGTGGCTTGGTTCACGTTGGGATCGAAGCAACGTTGCACACAGCCAAGAACAAGCCCCACTCTGCTGCGGCGTTGACCTGTTGCGGGGTGGAGAACCTGCAGATCGTCCTGAAAATTTTCTGCTGCAAGAGCAGGCAACAAGGCCTCCATCGCTTCGAGTTGGGGCCCTAGAATTTTGTTGATACCGAGGCGGCGGCTGAGTGCTTGTATTGGTGTCCCCGCGTAGGCACGCAAAGGTTGCAGAAGGGCGCGCAGTCGGCCGGGATAGGGGAGCAACTTCAGTAGAACTTGACGAAAGTGGTTCTGGCAGGGGCTGCGCAGTTCTGCTTGGTTCAGTAAAGGGCGCGTGGCCTCGATGAGCTGGTCGTAGCGAACGCCTGAGGGGCAGGCACTCACACAGGCAAAGCAGCCTAGGCAGGAGTCGAAGTGGCTAGCGACGGTGGCATCAAGCTCCAGCTCACCGTTGTCGATCGCCTTGAGGGTATGGATTCGCCCTCGTGGTGAATCCATTTCAGTGCCCAACACTCGGTAACTTGCGCAGGTTGGCAGGCAGAAACCACAGTGCACGCAGGGGTCGGTGGCGTCTGCTGGGAGACGGCTCAAGACCTTGTCATTTTGGTTTGGCGTGACGTCAACAGAGGTCATGCTTTGAGTCTGGCGACTTCCATGTCGCTCTGTCGCATGCCGGCAGTATGTGCCATCACTATTGGCGATCGTTCTCAATACCGTTGGCTGTTGCCTGAAGATTTGCTTTTTGGCACCAACTTTATGATTTCTTGCTCATGCTACTTACTCAGGATAAATATTGCCGCTAGCATTTAGATGCACTGCCAATTTGATGGAAAATATCCTGGATTTTTGGGCTCCCAAGAGTTCGAGGTATGGGCATTGCTTGCAAATTTGAATCAGTATTGCAGATCAACCTTTTGAAAGGTATCAGGAGCTTATTTTAAGCGGACAAATAATCCTTTGTTAGGCACAATCTGATCTTTGTAGATAATCGTAAACTGCCTTTGTTCTAAAATTGGATCTAGCAGGCTTTTGTTTTGGTCAATGCTTGCAACAATGTCTCCTGATTTAGGTAAGTACCTTTGACCCTTGTTGATACCGTCCTTAATTAAATAAGTTTTTGTCTTTGAATCGTATTCAATCAGCCTATCATATTTTAATTGTCCCAGGAACCGCTCGCGTGAAAGCCTCGATTTCTCGTTGATAATGAGGTTGACCTCGTTGCCAATTCTTTTGATCTGTCTAAGGGTTTCATCCAAATGTTCGAAATTTGCTTGATTAGAAATTTGCTCTAGTTTTATCCATTTTGCAGTTTTGTAAACGCTTGAAATCCTGAGCGCTGAGAACTGCAAGTGTTCGCATATGAGAATTCCAGCCGCAAATATTATGCTGGTGAAAAGAGGTTTATTCGTATTTAAGTGATTTTTAATCCATGGCTCAATCCATTTTGACCATGCATAAGCAGCATTGATGATAATGACTATTTGGAGGGGAAATGATTGATAGTCGTCTGCTTTCAGGCGTGTTAGGCCAAGAAGAGCTGTCCCATAAATAAACGCAGCAATATTAAAAGAATCAAGTATGTTTAATGTGACTAATTTTTTTATAGCCATCCATAACCTTGTGATGGTTATGAGGCCTAAAGCTGTGATCCGAATGTCGAGATTCAGATTGAGTTGATTCCCCTCAATGTAAAGACCTTCACTTGCATAAACTCCTGGAATTAAGGAGAGAACTACATAGCTTGCAATGAATACTGGAATAAGAAGAAGAATGTAGAGATCCAGCTTGTTGCTTTTTAAGAGTTTGCTGAATAGGCCTTTAAGATGGTTCGGGCCAAAAGCTGACATCTTCTTCGCCTCTAGCGCAAGATTCACGATAGAAGGCGTTACGAAGAGAAGGATGGCTATATCTTTAGTTAAAGATCCTATTGATGCGAGAATAATTGCCGTGTAGAAAGTTGTATTTTTATTCTCTTTAGCGTGTCTAATGTAGCAATATAAATAGGCTGCAAAAAGTGTTCCCACTGTTCTCTCGGAGTAGATGACGTGGAAAAACGTAAATACTGTAGAAGGGTGAAAGAGAAGGATTATGGTGATAAATATTGCTAAGCTTGACTGATTAGCTTTTCCTTTTATTGAAAGGTTTTCGACGATTTTTGTGCAAAAGAAAACTATTAAAAAAAGCTGGAATGAGCAAAAAAGTAGCCAGGTCTTGATTTGAACTGTGAACCAGCTAAGAATGTGTAAATCCTGATGGGCTAGTGGGAAAAAGCGAAAATCGCTTCTCCTCATTGTTTCGTTGACAAAACTGTAGCGGATTGAAAAATTATCTAACAGGTTTCCATTGATTAGGTCTGGATACCAGCCAATCATGTCGAAGTAAAGGTAGGAAGAACCATAGATTATTGCTATTGCATAGCAGGCAAGAAGGATTGAAGTCAGTGGATTCTTGCTTCCGAATTCGATTAAGTTTTTCAAGAAAGGGCGAGTTGATTGATATTGACTTTTGTTCTTTTTGTAATGTCGACGTGCAAGCACTGTCAGCTTGTACGTCCCGGTTAATATGAATATTAGAAAGAGGTCGTGTGCGTATCCGAGATATAAGCGAATTAAAGCTTTGCCTTCACTTGAATTGGCTGTTGGTAGTAAGTGGTTGTTTTTGTGAATCCAGATTGCCAGGCATATTCCGATGCCTGCAATTAAGCTGCTAATTGTTATGAGGAATATTGGCCATGGAAATTGTAAATTACTTTTTGAGTATTTCTTTTTTTGGATTGCCATTTTAGTGATTTAGAGCTCTTGATTTCCGAGTTGGAATTTATGAGATTTGGCTTATTGTTTATGTAGCGATTGATTGTATTCGGCGATAGCTTTTGAAGGCTGGCTAGGCATGGCTGAAGGGCAAGGTTAGTTGCGTTTCAGAATCGTTTGATGATCGTTTCAGCGAAACCACTACAGCTCACAGGCTCTACTGGCGGGTCCATCAGGCGAGCCAGGTCATAGGTGATCTGTTGATTGGCAATCGCAGCACTTAGCCCTTTTGTGATCAAGTCTGCGGCTTCTTGCCAGCCCAGAAACTCCAGCATCATCACGCCGCTGAGGATGACCGATCCAGGGTTGATGCGATCAAGGCCGGCATGCTTGGGTGCTGTTCCGTGGGTTGCTTCGAAAATGGCAGCGTTCTCGCCGATGTTGGCTCCCGGGGCCATGCCTAAGCCGCCCACCATCGCCGCAGCGGCGTCGGAGATGTAGTCGCCATTGAGGTTGAGTGTCGCGAGAATCGAGTATTCCTGCGGCCGCGTTTGGATCTGCTGGAAGATGCTGTCGGCGATCCGGTCATCGACAAGCACCATCGCTTTCCATTGGCCGTTGCCATGACTGGTGCCGATGGCATCCAGCACGGCGAGTACTTCGGCATCGATGCTGGCCTTTTTCTCAGGAGTCAGGCTGTCGTAGCCAGGTTCGATCATGCGGGCATTGGCTTGGATGGTCAGTTCTGGATCGTTCTCAAGATTGCCGAGAATCCAGCTCTCTCGTTCGGTGACGCACACATCGCGGAACTCGCTTGTGGCGAGTTCATAACCCCAGTCACGGAAGGCTCCTTCCGTGAACTTCATGATGTTGCCTTTGTGCACCAAGGTGACGTGGCGTTTGTCGCCCTTCAGTCGAAGAGCATGTTGGATCGCTTTGCGGATATGGCGCTGGCTGCCGTGCTTGCTTACCGGCTTGATGCCGATGCCTGAGCCTTCAGGAATCTGGCGTTTGCCCAGCTTGCCGTTGGCTGGAATGACGACTGCGTTGAGATGTTCGCGCAATTTCTGGCCGACTGGATCATCGGCTTCCCATTCCACCCCCATGTAAATATCTTCCGTATTTTCTCGGTAGACGATGACATCAAGATCCTGAGGCCGTTTGTGGGGGCTGGGTGTGCCGTTGTAGTAGCGACACGGGCGGACGCAGGAATACAAATCGAAGATTTGACGTAGGGCCACATTGAGGGAACGGATGCCGCCACCGATTGGAGTCGTGAGGGGGCCTTTGATGGCGACCCCATAGGTGCGGATCGCTTCAAGGGTGTCCTCTGGTAGGTACTGGTAGGTGCCGTAGAGATCGCAGGCCTCGTCGCCTGCATATACCTTGAACCATTCGATACGACGCACCCCTTGATAGGCCTTTGTTACAGCTGCATCCAGCACTCTTTGGGTCGCGGGCCAGATGTCGACACCTGTGCCATCGCCGCGGATGAAGGGAATGATTGGCTCGTTGGGTACGACTGGCTGGCCGTTCACGAAGCGGATGGCCGTGCCCTGGCTTGGTGTGGAGAGCTTCTCGAACTGAGCCATGGAAACGTGCTCGACGGTGACGCGTGCTGAGGCGAGCCTATGCCTTGGTGGTGGCCCTGACGACCAGGCTTCAGAGACTTAGCTTGAGCTTGCCAAACTCTTCTCGAATTCAGTAGTGCAGTTCTACGTCCATAGAGAGTGATGGAGATGTCATCAATCTCAGAGCGTTTGCCTGGTCAGATCTGGGTAGTAGCGGCTTGTTTCAATGAAGAGGCTGTGATCTGTCAGTTCATAGAACGAGTGCTGGCCTTGCCGGAAGTCAGTCATTTGTTGCTGGTGGATGATGGCTCACGTGACGCCACGGTGGCTCAGATCCGCATATGGCAGCAGCGATTTGTTGGTTCTAAGGCTTCTATTCCAGTCACTTTGTTGGAGCTCACAAGGAACTTTGGTAAAGAAGCGGCAATGCTGGCTGGCTTGGATTATGCCCAGGGTCACTGCGATGCTGTGGTGCTGATTGATTCAGATCTTCAGCATCCGCCAGAGCTGATTACGCAGATGGCTCAGGCTTGGCGTGATGGTGCTGAGGTTGTCACTGCAGTCCGTGACGATCGTGATCAGGAATCAAGGTTGAAAGTAACAACTTCCTCCTGGTTCTACAGGGTTTTCAATCGGGTAGTGGATTCCATTCAACTGATTGATGGGGCAGGAGATTTTCGTTTACTCAGTGCACCAGTTGTGCAAGCCCTCACTCAAATGCGCGAATTCAGTCGTTTCTCCAAAGGTTTACTTCCTTGGACCGGATATCGCAGTCTCGAGCTGAGTTATAGCAGGGTGAAACGAATGGGAGGTCGTAGCTCCTGGAGCCCCCTGAAGCTATGGAGCTATGCACTCGACGGCATCTTTTCCTTCTCAGTGATTCCTCTAAAGATTTGGAGTTTTTTGGGCCTTGTAGTTTCCTTGATTAGTTTACTTTACGCTGCAGTTATCATTTTGATCACGATTTTTAATGGAGTTGATCTTCCTGGCTATGCCTCACTCATTGTGGCGGTTCTGTTTTTTGGGGGCATTCAATTGATTGGTATCGGTGTACTTGGCGAGTACATCGGTCGGATCTATGTGGATACCAAAGCCAGACCACACTATTTCATTAGGGCCATTCACGGTTCACTTTGAGTGGAGGCACTGGCTTGTAGTTTTTTGACTGCTTGCCACTCCATTTGACGCCATGAGGATGAGAAAAATGTACGAGATAAAGGGAAATCTGTTAGGCCTTTATGAATCTCTTCTGGCTTTAGCGCTGCAGCTGGATGCGATAGCAGCAAAGGTTTTGTGTGCGGTGGTGAGAATGAAACAGATTTGAGTTCTTGCCAAGCGGCTTTGAGCGGAGCATCCACCATTCGCCCTGTGAAAAGTACGCCGGCAAATCGGGCGTTGGTAGCTACTAACGCTTTGCGCAGTCGTGGTAAAGCCATGCGAGTGAGGGTTTGCAGCACAAGCCACTTCAACCAGCCACCATTCGTTAGAGCTATTAGCCAGAAGCGTGATGACAGTCCAGTGGGCAAGGGCTCAGCAGTGGTGCGTAACCAGCTGATGCCTTGTTCAGGGGCTAGTTCGAGGATCACATCGAGCACGATGGGCACCAGATGCACATGTTGATGGCCATCAATGGCGATGATGGTGAGTCCAGTGAGTTCTCGAAATCGCTGGACTTGAGAATTCAGTTCACAGCGAATTTGCCTTTCAAGTCGTCGTCGTTTTGGTGCATTTTTAGGTAGGCATGATGCCAGCATTAACGTCCCAAAAGAGCATTTGAGCCGCCCTGAATTATCAATGAGTTCATAGACTTGTTGAGTGGGCGCTACTGCTCGACCTTCGCTTAGGCAGAGGTGCAAGCAAAGTTGAAGGCTGGGGTAGCTTCTACATTGTTCAATAGCGGACTCAACGGCATTGCCGTTGACCAGCAGGCTGGCGCTGTCGAGCTGCCTGGCCGCAGCAAGAGCAAGGATGGCGGTGTTGGTCGCGTTGGTGAGACCTAGGTCATCGGCATGCAGTTGAGGCTTCGTCTTGTTAGATCGTTGGTGCCGGCGCATGCTGAATCGGGCGGCCCTTGACCAGATCAAAGCATTGAGCAATGTCGGTGTAAAAACCAGCATCACTGTGGTGATGGGTAGTGAAGCCCAAGGGCTGAGCGCCAATGGCAACAGTGCGCTCACGCTGACATTGACACTGAACTGCAGAAGCAACCAGCGACGTGCGAAGCGCTGTCCAGTTGTTTCTGAACGGAAGGTGTACAGGGCATGGCCTAGATAGCTGATCAATGAGGCGGCCAAGAAGCCACTGAGGTTGCTCAGCCAGAACGGTATGAGCTTTGCCATGAGCACCAGCAGCATTGCGTGTATGGCTGCAGCTGCTAGTCCGACTAGTCCATAACGCCCTACCCGTGCAGCCAATGGCTGCAAACTCATGAGAGCACAGTTTCAAGGACTGTATTCATCGTTTTGAGATGATCGAGTAGCAATAGACATGACATGGCAGAGCGATTCCTCATCAGGGACAACATCAAAGTGCCGCAACCGTAATGGCATGGCACTGATTGATCCTGCAAGATTGGTACGCTTTAGGAGACTGGATGCAGTCCCTACAAGATGAATCACTTGGAGTTTGCTCAGGGCCAGATTGAATGGTCATGTTTTGAGTCCGCATATATCAGCCGCTCAATCCATCTTCATTTGCTGATGGGATGATCCAGAGATTTGCAGTTGGTTTGAGGGTGAGCCCCTTGATCTTTCTCTACTAATACACCTTTGGAGCTCGTTGCTTTAGTACCGCCTTGTTGATGCAAATCAACAAGGCGGCGAGGTTCTTCTTAACTCTCTGCAATCGATGACTTCATGAAGCACCGGCTATTTTTCATGTCCTTTCACCTTTGAAAGCTTTGTTTCCCCAATTGCGGTAGCCCTTGCGAGCGCACTCAGAGAAGGCACTAAGGCAGCCCATACGATGGCCGAGAACACTGATTTCGTGAGCTCTTTCCTTAAAGACGTGGTTTATCTCTCCAGTTATCGCAACCTGGTGGCTGCAATTGGAAAGGTCTTGTTTGTGGATTCCTCGGTGCCGCCAACGAGGTGGCAGCACCGACGATGCGGTGGTCTGAGGAGCTTTGCAATCGTCAGATTTGAGCAAACTGCGGCATAGTTCTGCATCGGTTAGTCCACTCGCCCCTGTGCGTCGCGTCTTTTTTCTGGTTCCGGGGACTACTGATCGCTATCGCTGCGGTGGTCTTTCAGTGGCGCTCCATACCGCAAGGTTGGTGAACAGGCTTATTCCTACTGATTTGGTGACCTATCGGAACCGTCAGGACGATTATCTGTTTTTGGATGATCTTTTGCAGCAAGAACCAGCTCAAGGGGAAATACTTTGGGTGGTGAGCTGGGGGTTTGAAGTGCCGAAGTTGTTGCGGCGTCTAAGGGGGCGGCATGTGGTTTATCACGCCCATAGCAGCGGTTATGGATTTGATCTTCCATCAGGGGTTCCTGTCTTCGCTGTGAGCAGGAATACCCTTGGCTACTGGGGTGACCGGGCTCCTCGCAACCCTCTGTTTTTGGTGCCTAATGCTTTAGAGCCCTATTGGTTGGAGAGAGGTGCTCGGCTTGGAGAAGCTGTGGCTGAAGCTGGAGATCGCCCCATCGATGTCTTGGTGCAGGAGCGAAAGAGTAGCCGTTATGTGCTGGGGCAATTGGTTCCTGCCTTGAGAAAGCTGGGGTTGAAGGTTGTGGTTCAGAGTGGCTGGGTGGAGGATCTGGTCGCTCTGTTCAACGATTCCAAGGTTTATATCTACGATTCGGCTGAGTATTGGCGGAGTAATGGCCTGAGTGAGGGCTTTGGTTTGCCCCCTCTGGAGGCGATGGCTTGCGGCTGCGTTGTGTTCAGCAGTTTCAACCATGCGCTCGCCGATACACTTGAGCCGAGTGTGGTGGGCCATCAGATTGGTTGCGGCAGTCTCGCCTGGGATGTGCGGCGGATTTGCGAATCTGTGCGAGAGCCGGCGGCTTGGCGTCCAACTCAGGAGCGGCTCAATCAGCTGTTAAGTGAACATACGGAAACGGCTTTGATGTCGCGTTGGAGATCGGCGCTGGCTGCTATTGAGACCATGCCGTCAGATGAACTGCCCCTCAGGAGGTCTTCACCTTTTGTGTTGCGATGCAATCGAAAGGTTGGTCGATTATTGAGGCTCTTGAGAAAGCTGATCTCTCGCAGCTAATTGTTGCTTCTGCCTTTCTGATGAGCTGCTGCATCGAATAAGGGACTTGGGGATGGTCAATCGGTTGGCTGGCTGGCACTGAAGGTCAATAGGGCTTGGAAGTACAGCCTTATGTTGTGTGCATCTCATCAGGTGAGGTTGATACTTGCCTGAATCTCACGTGGCTAAACATAAGAGAAGCTTTGGTCGCAGTGCAACCCTGAAACACGTCAGGGGGATTCTTAGTTATCTACCTAAGAGGCAATTAAGAGGATTCTTTTTGTTGTTATTGATGTCCATTGGTGTGGGATTGGGGGATCTTTTGTTTGTGGGTTTGATTGCTAAGTTAGTGGGTTCGTTAAGTGGCTCTAGTCTCGCAGATAATCTCCCCAATGTGAGGGTTTTCGGAGGTGATGCTCTGGATAGGGGGCTATGGATTGTGGGGATCTTGATTGTTTTGATCTGGGCCTCTACTGGATTGAAATTCCTTACCCAGTTGATAGGTGCCAGAGTTAGTGCGGAGATATGGTCGGCCTTGGGTAACAAGATCTATGGAAATCTTTTGTTGCAGCCGTTTGACTATTTTAAGGATAGTAGTTCTACCAAGTTACTCACGCGTCTGAACCGTGTATTGAGTAAAGTCTCGGATAACATTGTAATGCCAATATTAACAATTTTTGGCAATAGCTTGTCTGCTGCAATTTTAGCTTTCGGGGTTATTGTTGCTTTTGGGTGGATTGCACTTGTTGTTTTTGGCTTATTGCTTTTTGCCTATTCGATTGCTTCTTTGTTGATTACGCCAAGGATGCGCTTTCTCTCGAGGCAGAAGTATGTATATAGCCGACGAGTTAATCAAATACTATTAGAATCCTCTAGGTCTATTCGTGATATTCATTTGCATGGTTCTGAGGTTTTCTTTCTTCGTCGTTTTGAGGAAATTGGATCTCAAGGCAAGCGCTATGATCGTATATCAAAAATCCTGCCTAATTTACCTCGCTTTGCAATTGAGCCTGTAGGGGTAACTGTTTTGTTTGCACTAGGTCTTCTTCCGCTTTTGATTGGCGGTGAGAGCCAAGACTCTGTACGCGATGCATTGCCTGCTCTCGTAGGCGTGGTCTTTGCATCATTGCGACTAGCGTCTCCAATACAGGCTGTTTTTAAAGCAGTAACCATCTTGAGAGGATCACTGCCAGATCTAGAAAATGCCATTGATCTTCTTCAGCTTAAGCCTAATCGCTTGCTTGATTCATCTTCCGGCCCCGTTAGTCCTGCTGGAATTATGCCACGTTATACGATTAAATTGAATGGAGTTTCTTATAGGTATTTAAAGCATTCTAACTGGGTCTTAGAGGATGTTGAGTTGACTATTCCTGTCGGGGCCAGAGTGGCACTGGTTGGCACCACTGGAGGAGGTAAGACCACGGCGGCTCATATTATTTTGGGCCTGTTACGTGCTCAAAAAGGGAGTTTACTACTTGATGGTGTAGATATTAGGCAGGAAGAGGTTCAAGCCTGGCAGCAATGTTGTGCTTTTGTTCCCCAACATATCAGGCTTCTTGATGCAAGTGTGCGTGCAAATGTTGCCTTTGGTATTGATGATGCATGCATTGATGAAGATGTTTTCTGGGACTGTCTCGAGATGGCGCAGTTGGCTGAATTTGTCTCTGATTTGCCTTTTGGAGCTTTCACAAGGATCGGTGAAGATGGAATGCGCCTTTCCGGTGGTCAGCGCCAGAGATTGGCTTTAGCAAGAGCATTCTATAAGCGTGCCAAAGTACTGGTGCTAGATGAGGCTACAAGTGCTTTAGATAACAAGACGGAGAGTGATGTCATGGAATCACTTGAGCTGATTGGAAGGCGTTGTACGACAATTGTTATTGCTCATAGATTGTCTACAATTCGCTTTTGTGACCGAATTTATGAATTTAGTCAAGGTCGGGTGGTGGCTTCTGGCACCTACGATGAGTTGAAGGATCGTTCGCGATCTTTTGAGGAGTTGGTCAATCTTCAGGATGGCTGATGTTGTGTTGGTATCTACAGCGGATTGGGATCATCCGTTGTGGACTAATAAGCAACATGTGGCCTGTTCTCTTTTAGATGAAGGTCACAGAATCCTTTATGTAGATTCGCTTGGGTTGCGGATGTTTCAGCCCACTGGGCGTGATCTTCGACGTGTTATTAGTCGTTTGAGACGTGGTCTTAGCTTGCCCAGGCAAGTCCGCAAAGGGCTCTGGGTTTGGTCTCCTTTAGTTCTTCCAGGTGGTAATCAGGGAATTGCTTTGAAGTTGAATCGTCTCAGCCTTGCGATGGGGTTGCGTTTAGCTCTCTGGTTTATTGAATTTCGTCGACCTTGGTTATGGACATATAACCCTCTCACGGCAAGGTTTCTGAGTTTGAAGGGCTTTTCTTTATGCATCTATCACGCTGTTGATGCATTGCAGGAACAGCCTTGTATGCCTCGGGAAGTGATTGAAGCTGAAGAGCAAAGACTATGTCGCTTGGTTGATCAAGTGTTTGTGACTTCTCCACAACTGAAACGTCAGCTTGAGCCGCATTCTGCACGGATTAGATATGATCCCAATGTTGCCAATCAGGATCATTTTGCGCAGGCGATGAAGGTTGGATCGGCAGGCTTGCCTAGCGACCTTGCAGTTATAACGTTGCCCAGAATTGGTTTTATCGGGGCTGTGAGCAGTTACAAGCTGGATTTTGAATTAGTTGTAGCAGTTGCTCGTTCTAAGCCGCTTTGGCAGTTCGTGTTTATTGGGCCTACTTGTGAGGGAGAGCCCTTTACAGATATCAGCTTGCTTGAGAAGGAGCCAAATATCCATTTGCTCGGTAAGAGATCTTATGAGGATTTGCCGCGCTATTGCGCAGGATTTGCATGTGGGTGGTTGCCATTGCGGTTGACGCCTTACACGGAGGCCATGTTCCCGATGAAATTCTTTGAGTACATATCCGCTGGTTTGCCTGTAGTGGCTACAGAGATTGATGCTTTAAGAGAGTTTTCTTCTGTTGCTTGGTTGTGCGATGACACACCTGAGGCCTTCTCCAAAGCTTTGACGGGTTGCTTAGCTGGTCATGGACCTGATCAGAGTGTGCGCTTGGCGATGGCATCGCAGTACACCTACCAGGCGCGTACTAAACGAATGTTGTCGGCTTTAGAGGCCTTGCCATGATTAGAGATTTGAGTGTTATTACGGTATGCATGAATCGTCAACATCATTTGTTGACCTCTGCTCAGCAATTAGCTGCTTGGCCCCATCATCAAGAACATTTGGTCCTGGATTGGAGTAGTCGAGATCCTGTGCAAAGGAGTCAGTTGCCAGATGATTCCAGGATTCGTTTGGAACGCGTCGAGCGGGAAGAGCGATGGAATCTATGCCGTGCTTATAACTTCGCAGCACAACTCGCAAGGGGTAGTCTTTTGCTCAAGCTAGATGCAGATTGCTGGCCAGAAGATCTTGACCCTCTTGCATATTTTGCGGATGGTTATGAAAGGTGTTGGTTTGGTTCTGGCCTGGATGGCCGCCTTGGACAGTTCTTAATGGCACGTGAATCTTTTGAAGCTGTTGGAGGCTTCAACGAAGTTCTCGTTGGCTATGGATTTGATGACAAAGACCTCAAGGCCAGGTTGCAGAGCCTCAACTATTCCGTTCAGCTAATGCCAGAAGCAGCTATCGGGGTGATTCCTCACTCCATTCATGAACGAGTGAGCCGTTTGCGAGCCCCTCAGCTCAAATCCACTGCTTTGGAAAATTCGCGTAGCTTTGCTCTGCATAGGGCTACTGCAATGAGCAACCGAGTAGCTGCAGCTCACATGCCTTGGACAGCTCAGCGATCAGGCAGTCGTTACGAATATGTTGCTGCTGGTCTATGGCGGTGTGACCCCAGCACGATTCCAAAAGTTGATGGCTTAGCTGCTGCAGAACTCCAGCATTTGCGTCGGCAGGTGTTCTGGTCACGCTTCCTTGAGCTGCCAGATCTGCACGTAAAGCTTTTGCCTGTCAAGCTCCTCCCTCCCGATCATGAGGGTAAATTTGTTGTTCGCTCTTGGCATTTGTGTTATTGGCATACTTTGCGTCGGCTTTTGCGCATCCCTGTCAATCTGCTTATCTTGTTTAAGGGATGTCTACGCCGCCCTTACCCTTGATGGGCACGTTTTTTTGAAGTTCTTTTAGATGTTCTATTGGAGCAATAGTCAAGGCCTTATGCCGTTAACACGACTTGGTAGCTGATGGGCACTATAAAAGCATCAGAAATTTGATTAAAATCCTTTTCATTTTCGCTTGGAGAAAGCTTCTTGTTCTTAATTTTTTTTCTGAGTTGGAATGTTTTGAAAATCAACTTGCCATCCTTGTTGTTTACCGCCTAGCTTCGTCAAACACTTAATAAGTACCTTCAGTGTCTTGCGGATGTACTTCAGTTGCTTATGTTCGACGTTGGCTATGTCACTCAAAGATCTGATTATTCTATGTATTGGAGTACTTTCTTGAGTCTCTTGCTGATGTTCCCGAGCGAGTCCCCCTATCGGATTGATCAGGTGATGTCATCACCATGGTTGATGACGTTGTTATTTTTCAGCCAAGTGCTCTTTGCGACTTGCATCAATTGGTTGGCTGTCCGCCAGAAGATGTCTTGGTGGTGGCTTGCGGTAGGCTTTTTTTGTCTAGTGACTACGGCTTTTTTCGCGTTGTCCTCATGGGGTACAAGCGATGTCACCAAGTTGAATCATTACATCGACCAGTTTGTTGTATATCTACCTAGAGAGCCCTTTTGGTGGATATTGGCTCCCTTCATCAAGGTTCTTCCTTACAGGATGGCAGCCATTCATGGGCTTGTTGCGACGTTTTTCGCTGTTTTGGCCATCTTTCTCTCCCGTTGTTGGCGATTGCCAGGCTGGGGTGGCTGGTGGGCTTTGTTGTTGTTGACAAGCCCATTCCTAAGAGGGTTTTTGCAGAACGCTCACACCCGACAGGCTTGGGCAGTTTTACTGGCTGTGCCACTGTTTCTACGTGCCTCGGGCTTTGTTGAAATACGAATACTTCCTGTTTTATCTTCTGCTGTTTTGGCTTTATTTAGTCATCTCACGGCTTTCCCTATGCTTGTTTTGGCCTCAATGCCTGCAAGTTGGCAAGGCATAGGTTCTTTGGCCAGGTTGCCGCGTCTCGTGAAGATTGGCGTCTTTGGATTGCTCGTCGTTGTATTGACTATTTTTGCACAACCGATCTGGCTCAAATTGCTGGATTACACAAGTCAGATGAATTTTTTCAGCTCTTATTCAATTCAGCGACCTGTTTTGGTTTCAGAAGTTCTTTTGTTGGTAGCGGTTGTTCTTTCCTGCCAAAGGAGAAAAATATCATGGTCTGTTTTGAAGCATTGTCAGGCGAGTAGGACTTTGCTTCTTTACATGTTGATGTTCATCATTGTGCAATGTGGAGTGAGGTTTGAAATCTACCCACAGATCGTCTTCAGATTTGCAGATCCGATAGGGTTATTTTTGCTGCTATCTGTACTGCGTTGGTTTCAACTTTATAGCAGTAATCAGATGTTGCTGCCTTTACTTCTCTTTAGTTTGATGATCTGGGGTAAGCAATTGGTTGACCCGGTTGGTCTTAATTGTGGCTTTGATGATGACTTCCTTTGCATCCCAGACAGGTGGCCTTGGCAGATTGTGTACTATTGATTTATTTGTACTTTTTTAGACAATTTCGAGGGGGAGTCGTTTAAAGGTTTGGTTTATATGCTGGTGGCCGCAAAATTATGCTTATGTCTTTTAGAGGGCTTTAATTCCTTTAGTTGCTCCAATAAGCATTGTAAGGTTATTATGGAGTTGTGGCTGATTTGTTTGGAGCTTTAAGGCGTCATATGGGTCGTTTGTGTCGACGCCTCCTGTGGCTGTTGAGTTATAAAAAAATCAAGGCTTCTGAATGTTCTGTCGAAACTGCTATCGATGCCGATGATATACATAGTGCATTAAGGCTTCTTGAATATCAGCAGTATAAATATCAGTGGCATTTTCAGGCGGAGAGGTTTGTTTTTAGACCAGATTGCAGGCCGGCAGGACCTGATAAGGCTTTGACTTTACTTGTCGGGATTCACAAGTCTGAGTCTCTCCTTTCTCATCAGTGTTTTTATGCTGGAATTGCAGCTATTTATATTTCTATTCAACAAAAGAATTCAGTTAGTTTGGATGGCTTACACCCATGGCTTTTCAGGCAGGCAGGCCTGACTAGTTCAGAACAGATTGTTTTTAGTCCTCATTGGCGTAACCGTGAATGTCCATATAAACAAATTGTTTCGGCTCGCGCCTGCTTGCTGCAGTTATCTCTTTCTGAAGGAAGGGCTGCTGCTAAAACAATTGAGTCAATTGGCAACGCAAATTTACGGATTCTCAATGCGATGCCTTTTCGAGAGATTTCTGCTGATGTGCTATATCGCAGTACTACTAATCTTTTGAGAGGACTTTTGTGTCTAAGCTTTAATCGGTTAGGATGTCATCAGTTGTGCAATTCCTTGAAAAGATTGCGGATAGAGCTTGAGTGTGGTCGATATCGAAGACCAGTTGAAGAGGCCAAGGAGAATCATCTTGGCCTCTTGATTGAAGTCCTTGACTTGGTCGAGTTGGCTATGACGTCAGATTCACAAGTTTTGCGTGAAAAAAGGCTTTCCATAATGATTAACATAGCTTCGCCTGGCATTGCTGAGGGGGCGCTTGATTGGCTTGACTCCCTTGAGCCTAACTTTTTATCGGATAGCTAAAATATGGCAAAGATTGTATTGCATATCCATGATTTGGGCTTGGGGGGTGCAGAGCGTATTGCTTTGAAGTGGATTGCTTGGTTGCAGGATATGGGGCATGAGGTAACTCTTTTATTAGGATTCCCGCCTGATGAAGTATTTTTCCAGGCGCCGCCTGGCCTTCAAGTAGTTACCCGCCCTATTGGATCAAAAGAGTCGACTTGGAGATGGCTGCGAAGTTATTTAGCCAAGTATCCACCTGATCTAGCAATTGGTGTTTCCACCAGGCCATCGATTAACTTGCTATTGGCCAATGTAGGTAAACCCTGGCGTGTCATTGTTGCAGAGGTTAATTATCCACCGGCAAAAACATTGCCATTGTCGTGGTGGATTTTACGCAGAATTCTTTATCCAAGAGCAGCTCTGCATCAGGTCCAAACTTTAAGAATCGGTCAGTGGCTTGAAGATTCAGGCTTGACTAGCCATTGGCGGATTGTGTCTAATCCAGTGGAATGGCCTTTGCCGATCCAGGACCCTTGCATTTCTCCTGAATCTTGTCTACCGGCTAAAGCACAGGTTGTTTTGGCTGTAGGGACTAAGCCTCATCAAAAGGGATTTGATCGATTATTGCAGGCCTTTAGTTTGCTTGCCAATGATCATCCGAATTGCTGGCTTGTTATCGCGGGTGTTCATCAGAGTCATCCTTACTTGCGTCAGACTCTTTCCGCTCATGTCAACGGTCAAAGCCGGCGTCTGTTAATTAGACGTGTCGGGAATGTCGGCGATTGGTATGAAAGAGCTGATCTTTTTGTCCTTAGTTCAAGGTTTGAAGGCTGCCCCAATGTGCTTATGGAAGCAATGGCATCTGGGACAGCATGTCTTGCCATTGATTGTCCAACAGGGCCTCGAGAGTTGATACAACATGGCGTTAATGGTGAATTACTACCTGAAAACGTTGATGCGCAGAAGTTGGGAAACTCTATTGCAACCTTGATTGAGAACCCTTTAAAGCTTGAACGTTTTGGGCGAGAAGCTCGAAGGATCCGTGAGTTGTATTCACCATCTGTAGTTCGCAAGCAGTTTGAGGATGTTGTTCAGCAGGCTTTGGACCCTCTTGTGATGCTATTCGCACCCACCAGATGTTCTCCTTCGGAGACATTTATCCGGAGCAATCTTGCTGCAATGCCTTTGCGGCAAATTGCTTTTTTTGGAGATGAATACGCTGGAACTTCAAATAGTCCTGGGCAAATGGCCTATGGCGTTGCAATTTTGCTTAGCAAGGTCTGCACACGTCTTGGTCTTCAGCGATTGGCAACTTTGCCATCATCATTCATCGCTTATTGGCTGATCCGTTGTCATAGGCCAGACGTGATTCTTGTTGAATTTGGTTTCCATGCAGTGCGGGTCATGGATGCTGTTCGCTGGAGTGGCGTGCCTCTTGTTGTGCATTTCCGGGGTTCTGATGCATCCGCAGACAGGCGTTTGAGATTGTTGCAGGAGCGCTATAGGCGTCTGATGCGTATCGCATCAGCATTCATCGTTAAGAGTCGGCCCATGAAAGTCGTTTTGGAGGAGCTTGGGGCAGATGCTGAACGGATCACAATCAGCCCTTCTGGGGCAAACCCCACTTTGTTTTACGGAGCTTCGCCTGCAAATGCACCACCCCGAGTGTTGTTTGTCGGTCGATTAGTTGAGAAGAAGGCTCCCTTAGATGCGCTTGAGGCTTTTGCAATGGTTCAGCAGCGTTCTGAGTTGCCACTGCATTTGGACTTCATTGGTGAGGGTCCCCTGCGACCGGCTTTGGAGGTGCGCATCCGAGAACTGGGCCTCGAGGGTCAGGTGGAATTGCTGGGATTTCAGTCACCTGCCCAGGTAGCCGCATCGATGCGGCAGGTGCGCTGCCTGCTGCTGCCCTCCCGGGTCGCGGCGGATGGTGATTCCGAGGGATGCCCCGTGGCCGTGCTCGAGGCGCAGATGGCCGGGTTGCCTGTGGTGTCGACCCGTCATGCGGGGATCCCGGAGGTGGTGCTTGAGGAGCGCACCGCTTTCCTTGCAGAAGAAGGGGATCTGGAGGCGTTGGCGTATGGGTTGCTGAGGCTGCTGGAGCATCCAGCTCTGGCGGCGCAGATGGGGCGTGCCGCGCAGCGGCATGCCCGCGAGCGGTTCACGGTGGGGAATCACATCTCCACCGTGGCATCTGTGCTGGGCCACGCTGCAGCCCAGTGTCACCGTAGCCGTCATTCCTGATCAGCAGTCTTGTGACTGGATCTCATCTGAGCCTCTTGCTGTTGATGAAGTTGTAGATCTCGCCACTGCTGCCGATTTCGCTCAGCACTTTGCTGATAGTGCTCAGTCCCGCCTGACGGGCCAGCTTCGCTGCACGGTGAGCAAGGCGAAGGTTCAGTTCATGTCTGCGATGAAGATGTTGCTGGGGATCCCAGAGTTTGAGATTGGACTGTTTGGTGATTTCGATGGAGAGGTTGATCAGGCGCCTGTCATGAGTAGTGATGTCGCGGGATGAGACCCCGTGAATCGCTAAGTGGGTGGGCACGAAGAAAACAGCTGTGTTGGAGGCGTAGGGAATCGAGCGAATCTTGGTTAAATAGCGGGAGGGGATTCGTCTCTTTGCCGACATGTAGCGGGTTCGGTTGGGGTTTCGGAGCGCATAGATATCGAGGGCTCCGCCTTCTCCTTGATCGCGATCGTCTCTCAGGTAAATGAGCCCTGCCAAAAGTTCCTTGGGGTTGTCGCAATGGGGGCCTAACTGCGTTGTGCCCTTCATGGTGCAGGGAGAGGTTGCCCGCCCATCTCCTCGAGATTCGGTGTGGTCGATCAGCTCCTGAAGGTGAGGCTGCAGATGGGGGGGGAGATGGGGATGAATGAACTGGATTAGGTCTTGCTTCTGTGCTGTCCAGGCGGATGCGACCGTGTTGAGTTCCGTCAGGTCGGCTGGAAGTGATGTGAATTCCCAGGGATAGGCCGTGTTCTGTGTGTAAGGAGTGTTGGGTTTGGTAAAATGATGGATTGCCTGGCTTGTGGGGAAGCGGCTGGCGAGCGGTTTGAGTAGCGCTTCGGGAAGGAAGTTACGGCAGATCCAGTGTGGAAATGTCTCGGGATGAAATTCAGCTTGCTTGAGTTGTTCCGAGAATGAAAAATGGGAACTGCAGGTATCGCTCATTGTTTGTCTTTTCTGGCCTGGATTCTAAGAGGCTTGATTTCAATCCATTTTTTACAAGGACCCCAAGCGGCAGAAGCGCCGACTTGGCGCTGTTGAGGCTCTGTAGCCTCTGCTCATGAGCTTTCTGGCCGGCCTCAACGACGCCCAGCGCAGGGCGGTGGATCACCACGAAGGGCCGCTGTTGGTCGTAGCGGGTGCCGGCAGCGGCAAGACCCGGGCCCTCACCCATCGCATCGCCCACCTAATCGGTGAGCATGGCGCCGATCCGGTTCAGATTCTGGCGGTGACCTTCACCAACAAGGCCGCCCGAGAGATGAAGGAGCGGCTGGAGTTGTTGCTGGCCCAGCGCCTGGCTCAGAGCCAGTACGGCCAGCCCTGGAGCACGCTGCCGCCGGTGGAGCAGCGTCAACTGCGTTCGCGCATCTACCGGGAGGTGACTAAGGAGCTGTGGATCGGCACCTTCCATGCGCTGTTTTCGCGCATGCTGCGTTTTGATATCGATAAGTTCAAAGATCCGGAGGGCCTCACCTGGACCAAGCAATTCTCAATTTATGACGAGGCTGATGCCCAGAGCCTGGTGAAGGAGATCGTCACTCAGGATCTTCAGCTAGACCCAAAGCGTTTTGAGCCGAAGAAGGTGCGTTGGGCGATCAGCAACGCCAAGAACCAGGGATGGCTGCCTGATGAGCTGGAGGCCAATGCAGAAGGCCAGCGGGGCAAGCTTACCGCTGAGACCTATCGCCGTTACCGAAAGGCTCTTGCGGCGAACAATGCACTCGATTTCGACGATCTTCTGTTGTTACCAGTGCAGTTGCTACAACAGAACGAGCAGGTTCGCGGCTATTGGCATCGCCGCTTCCGTCACGTGTTGGTGGATGAGTATCAGGACACCAACCGTACCCAGTACGAGCTGATCAAGCTTCTGGTGCTTGATGGTCGAGATCCTCAGAGTTACGACGATTGGCAGGGGCGTTCAATATTTGTGGTCGGAGATGCCGATCAGAGTATCTACAGCTTCCGGGCTGCGGATTTCACCATCTTGATGGGATTTCAGGACGATTTTGGTGATCAGGCTCCGGAGGACTCCACACGGACGATGGTCAAGTTGGAGGAGAATTATCGCTCCACTGCAACGATCCTTGAGGCTGCCAATGCGCTGATTGCGAACAACACCGAACGGATCGAAAAGGTATTGCGACCGACGCGTAGCGAAGGAGAGCTGATCACACTCACTCGTTGTGATGATGAGATTGCCGAAGCCGAAGCAGTGGTGCATCGGCTGAGGATGTTGGAGTCTGCAAACCCAGAACTCAGTTGGGGGGATATGGCGGTGCTTTACCGCACCAATGCCCAATCACGCGCCATTGAAGAATCATTGGTTCGTTGGGGAATTCCATATTTGGTGGTGGGTGGCCTTCGCTTTTATGACAGACGTGAGATCAAAGATGTGTTGGCGTATCTGAGGCTTCTTGTTAACCCAGCAGACGGTGTAAGTCTTTTGCGTGTTATCAATGTGCCTAAGCGGGGAATTGGTAAAACCACTATTCAGCGCTTAACCGATGCGGCTAATCAGCTTGGGATCCCGCTTTGGGATGTGGTCAGTGATCCGGAAGCCGTGCGTTCTTTGGGTGGTCGTTCAGCCAAGGGTCTTTTGCAGTTTTGTGAGCTAGTTAATGATTTGCAGCGGCAGATTCAGGAGTCTTCACCTGCGGAATTGATTCAGCAGGTGATGGAGAAGAGTGGCTACGTGAGTGAGCTGATTGCAGATGGAACTGATGAGGCGGAGGAGCGGCGTCGCAATTTGCAGGAATTAGTCAATGCAGGTCTTCAGTATCAGGAGGAGAACGAGGAAGGTGATTTAGAGGGCTTTCTGGCTAGTGCTGCTCTGTCAAGCGATGCCGACAGCAAAGACACTGCGACCGACCGGGTCACCTTGATGACCCTGCATAGCAGTAAGGGGCTTGAGTTTCCCGTCGTTTCTCTAGTGGGCCTGGAGCAGGGACTGTTCCCGAGCTATCGCTCGCTAGATGATCCGGCTTCGCTGGAGGAGGAGCGTCGTCTTTGTTATGTAGGGATTACTCGGGCTAAAGAGCGGCTGTTCATTTTTCACGCCTGTGAGCGACGGCTCTGGGGAGGCATGCGTGAGGCTGCCGTGCCATCAGTTTTTCTTTCGGAACTGCCTGAAGCACTAGTGCATGGTGACGTCCCTCAGAGCGGAGGGGCCGCCATGCGTCGTGAACGTCATCTGGAAAGACTGACGCGTGTGGATCGTCAGCGGCCTAGTGCACCGCCGGCAAATGCTGTTCGACGTCGACAGACTAATTCCGCTTCTAGTCGCCGCTGGGCCGTTGGTGATCGGGTTACGCACTCCAGCTTCGGTGTTGGTGAAATTACACATACCTTCGGCAGTGGTCAAAAGGTTTCAATTGCGGTGAAGTTTGTAGGGATGGGGCCAAAGATTCTTGACCCCCGTCTTGCGCCGATAGAACCATTGGAGTGAGGTGATAAGAGAATTGGGCTACTTATCCCTGAAAATGATTGCCTTGAAAAGGCAGCGCTGCTGTTGATTCGCACTTTGGGTCATAGCCCGAGTCAAGGTGCTCGATCTTGTCAACAGACCAATCCTCAGAGGATTGGTCTTGTAGAGGCAGTTCGCCTTTTGCGTAACCCTGCTTCGAGAGAGGATGGAAAAGGCCTTGCATTTCTTTTGGATGGAGGTTGCTTTGAACTGCTGTGTGCCCTTTGGCAAGCTGGTCGCGGTTGGAACAGTTTTTCCCTTGGTTGGCTTTGAAGGACCACTCTTTTCAGTAAGTACCAGTCACGGAGCTGCTGAGCTGTGGTCAAGTACCATGATCCGATATCTATGGCTCAGATTTGTGGGGGATTTTGTACTTCTGTTCAGTAAATACTGCTCTGGCTGTTTGCCTGGTTGACCAACGCTGCCTTCGCGTTGTTTTTTGGCTTGATGTCTGCTGACTGACTTCAACCTCTGTCTTATTGCAAGCAATAGTATTCTTATGAGTGGAAGTACTGAATTAACGGCCTAGTATTTTAGCGATCTCAGCAGGGGAAGGCTGAATACTCAATCCCCAGTAAGGATCTAGTAGTTGATGTATTGCTAAGGCTTGCTGATCAAACGGTAATTTCAGTGCAGAGATTAATTCTTCGCTCAAGCGTTGTCTTTCCTGCCATTCGATCTGCTCCTCTTGTGCTTTGGTAGCTGCCAACAGACTTAGATCCTGCTTAGCTGTGACATTGATCCAGTGCAGATTTTTTTTTAAAGCTGTGGCGTAACCCAAATGTGTGCCGAAAGCATTGCTTGCTAATCCATCACTAAGTTCCAGAAGTGTGCGCAGTGAGTCTAGAAACCAGGGGTTTGAGCGGTGGCCATTGCAGGCGGTGATCCAACCATCTGGAATAGGTAGGCTCAGAGGATCTTTCCAGTGCCGTAGCCAAACCACTTTTAAGTAACCATATTGATCAGCAATGGAGCTGACTGCATCGATACAGGCCTTTAGATCCATGGATCGTTCCACTTGATCCCAGCTGTGGGCTAGCACCACCAGTAGGGTTTTGCCCCAGTGTTCGCGATATAGCTGCAGCTGCTTAGCAGTGAGCAAAGGTTTTGCGAAGCGAATCCATGGTCCAATCGGGTGAGCAGGGACAGCCTGTTCTTCCTGTAACCATCGAGCACGTAATGGACCCATGCAAAGGTAGCCTTGCTTTGCCCAGGCTTTTGGCGCTTCAAAACGTGAGCTTTTTGCAACTTTGAGGCCGTGTTCCAAGAGCACTTCAAGCGGGGCTCCAACTAGTGGCAAACCGCAATAGCGTTTCAACTGAATATCGTGGCCGTAGTGGTGCGATGAAGGTTCTCTTTCGCGTCGATTGGGGGTGAAAAAAGCTTTTTGCGCGTCAGGCTTTTGGAATTGGTCTTGGTGCCAAAGGTCATGGCAGAGATTGGGTTGTATCGGATTGCCTTGGTAGGCCTGATGGACCAATCCCTGCCAAGCCTTCAAGGCCTCCCATTCCGAACGAGCCAAGCGTGTCCTGAACAGGATGCGTCCCCAAGCGATGGTCTGCCAGCGCAGGGTGTCTTTCATAGAATGTTTTGAAAAAGCAGAACAGCTACCACGGTGTTGATGGCAGGGATCTGCTTATACATGGCTTCAAAGCGATTTATTTGAACCATGCTTGGTTCACTGAAGTTTTGATCAGGGTAGAGATGCATTGCCATAAAAAGCTCGTTTGTGCTGAAAGCTATGGCGACGCGAGAAAAAGTGGATACGAATTGCCTCGGCTTGCCGATGGTTTCATCGAGTGGTAGCCATCAAAAATCTCATGATTCCGAAGTGCCTGCAGCTGCTGAACTCTGTAGAAATCAACTAGTAGGATGCTTAGTTGGAAGCTGTTAACCCTCTCGGTTAGCGATAGCTGCAAAGTCGTAGATTTGATCTCTGTTTCTTAGATCTCTTTACTTCCTGGTAGATGGTAGGAGAGGAGAGTGAGGAGCAGAACTTTCCCATGCTGATGACGTTGTTGTTGACTTTCACCCTTGTTGCAACAGCAAGCAGAGGATGATTGCAGCGGATGATCCTTCTTCGGTGACATACAGCCGAGATCATGATTTCAGCTCATTGATGGGCTAGCAGCCAGTGTGAGGGGTGTAGCAATAGAGATGACATCAACAGTCTCATGATTAGTACAGTCTTATGATTCCCTTTAGATGAAATAGATCGATGAGATCTATAGTGATTACGGTTTTGATTCGCATGGATTCTTCTCTACCTGAGCATACAGTTGTTAACGCTATAGGAGCAATGCCTTTGTACTTTAATATGTCTGAACAGTTCATTGCAGAGCAACCACTAGTCAGAGAGGAATTCTCATGACATCAACATCGCCAAGCAGCTCAACCGGTCCATGTTGGTTGATGTACATACCCTGGTTACTTGGCGTAACGATTTGCTTGTTGTTATTTAATGTGGCTTTGGGAAATGCGGGAAATTCTCTGAACCATTTGGCCTCAACATGCAATGTTCGCTTGCTTGATTCTGTGCGTTCATGGCATGAATTTGGTTTTTGGGAGCTTGGTGGTCTGATGACTTTTCGAAAATTATTGGTGACTCTGCCTTCATCAATGCCTAAGGATCTTTATTCCTCACAGTCCACCTTATATATTGTGCCCCATTATTTCGCCTACCAGTTGGCTGGAGTGGTTGGATTTTGGCAAGTAGTTCGGGCTTCTGCTTATGCATCTGCAGCTTTAATTTCTCTTTCTGTTGCCACGCTGTCATGGCTAATTATTGAAGAACGTTCTCGTTCAATTTCGACCCCTCGTTATATTTTTGGTTTGGTCTTATTTGCTGCTTTTGCTGTTGTCTTTCCAAGCGAGGGTATTTGGGGAGCGTTGTGGAATAGCGATGACCGGGCTCTTTCTTCTGTCCTAGTGGCTGTTAGTGCATCATGCTTGGCGTTGGCGATCCGTTTGAGGAGTGCTTGGCTTCATCAACTTTCAGCGGTGCTGTTGGTGATTGCTGCAATTGGCTGCCCAAGGATGGGAGTGATGTGTGCAATCACAGTGCTGATTGGTCGCTATGCATTGGACTTGAAAGACTCTTTTGTTCGCGCTATCTATTCTTGGTCAATGGCATTGGCACTTTTCGCTTCTAGTGCGATGCATTATATCCGTCTTGCTGTAGTTGATTTGACAGGACGCTTCATTTTAGGTGGTAGCTCCATGCTCGACCGTTTTGGCTTTATTCATAAAACAAAAGGCAAAGCTCAATCAGATTTGGATTATGAATCAATAGCTCAGTCTTTTGGTTTTGCATGGAGGCAATCTGAATTGATGATTGACAAGATATCAAAAGTCGCTAGCTTTGAGCACCTTCTTCTGTACCTTTTGGCAGGTACTGGCTTGATTGCATTGATTACTTACTGTAACCATGTGAATTCTCTATATTCAGGTTCACTTGCAATCGTAACAGCTCCCCCGTTACTCTGGTGTGTTTTGATTAACCAGTCGGTAGCAGAGCATCCAGATATTCATGCCATTACTTGGACAGCAGCTTTAGGTCTGGGCTTGGTTTATCTCGTCGCCTGTCTCGCAATTGCTCTTCGCAATCGTTTGGGTTTGTTTTGTAGCGTTATAGGGGGAAGTTGGATTGCCTACTGGTTATTCCTTTGGCAAGTTCAATACTTTCTGCGAGCGTATCCCGCGTTGCGATCTGCGTATCCTTTATGAAAGCTCTGAAGCAAGCACTTCTGTATGTATTCAAGCGCATTTTACGCGTAATCAAAGGCCAGCAGTATAAGCGGCTATTTGATGCATCGGCAGGTAAGCAACCTTGTCTGGTTGCTTACCTGCCGATGCAAAATCGGGGATGGATTCTCTATTTTCTTTGGAGAGATCTTCAGGCGCAGTTTAGTTGCATTAAATCGGTTGGCTGTGAGATTGCTGGGGATGAAGCTGAGTTGCGCCAATTTATCGGTCGTCACGATATCTATGTAGTGGCTATGGGTTTGAAGTTTTTAGATGAACTTATTGAGTTTGGAGTACCTGAAAAGCGTATTGTCTTTTATCATACTCATGTGCGCTTGGGTTTACCACTTGATCGGATTGATCGGCTTCATGCAGTGCTTGTTTTAAATCACTTTGAAAAAGAATTGGTATCTATGCGCAAGGTTAACAAAGAACGGATTCATGTTTTTCCTGCTGGATACGACCCCTGTTTATTTGCCGGAAATGACCAAGATGGGGTTTCTCAACAGTGTGGCGAGCGTAATATCGATGTTTTATTTGTTGGTCGTTATCGTGAAGGCTCTGATGGTTATTACCACAAGCGTAAACGTTATGGCTTGCAGGTACAGATAGTCAATCGTTTGATTATGATGGGCCTAAATGTAGCCATACTAGGCCATGATTGGGAGTGTTGTGAATATTCTCTTGATCAACGCGTTCGCTTGATTGATCTACCACATTCTGAGACTCCTAAAGTTTATCAGAATTCTCGCTTGGTTTGTTCGGTGGCGGCTCAGGAGGGTGGTCCTGTTTCTTTCCTAGAAGGAATGGCTAGTGGCTGCTTGATGCTGTCATCTCCAACAGGCTTCCCAGCAGATATTCAGTCAGGTGAGCTTGGAAGTTGGCTGATGCCCTTACGAGCGGACTGTGAGGCTTGGTGCATGCAAATTACAATGCTGTTGTCTAACAATGAGCTTCTTAATGAGGATGTTTTTCGCAAACGCTTTGAGATTTTGAGACCCGCTCAGTTTTCTGCTCTTGCTCGTCAACTCGTTTCGATTTGCTTCTCTGGTCATCATGCTGAGATGATTTAATTTTTTAGGTTGACTTACTCGCTATAAATCTCTCGAATTTTCGTAGTCTTCGGATAGACAAAGTTGTTTTGAGAAGTGAGTTGTAAACGATGTCTAGGGCCTCTTGACTTGAATGAGCATGGATGTTTTCGCCAAGGATTTTTTGTAGTGGATGAAGACTTGAAAGTTCAACTGGAATTCCTTTCAGGATGAAACGTAGCGCAAGCATTGAAGTTGGACAGTAAACCTTATCGATACAGTTGTATTGAAAGGTCTTTTTTTTGCACGGTCTTTTTTGCTTGTCTCTTTCGCCTGTTTGAGTCAAATTAATCTCTAGAGGCTTGTACGAGTTGTATATGTTTTTTGAATCATGCCTGTCTTTGATCCTCTCAATTAGCTCCTGGTTGAAATTTTCGCGATTGATTGAGCGCAACGCTAGTAATACTGGTGCCGGGTTGATTAGAAGAATGTTGGATGAGTTTTTGATGCTGAAGTGTTGAATTGCTTCCCCGGTCAGCATGATTTGATCTTCTCCTTGTTGTTCTTTTAGGTATGAGTAGAGATCATTCTTGTGCTTATTTTCGAGTAGATCTTGACCTGGCAATGTGAGTGTTTGGAGTTCTTTGCTAAAGCGGCTTGCACGAAATAGGCCAAACTTATGACTTTTTGGAGCATAGGCGTGATCAAGGATCACCAGCTTTTCAAGAGCAGCTTTTTGAGCACTTGATGGGCCTAATAGGATCGTTCTGGCGAATGTACCTAGATAGCCGAAAGTTATCTTTTTGTGATTCGAATATAGATCTGATGTGAGGTAGCGAAAGCTTGTGAATGGGTGTGATCTTCTGCACAGTGTGCGGACACGTGGATCGGACTTCGGGTGACTTGGGAGAAAGTATTGAATCATAGTCTCGCTATGCATTGCCAGAGACATCTACTTGTGTAGATGATAAATTTAATCAAGACTTTGTGGCAAGAAGTATTTTGTGCATGGACCCAGACCTTAATGTTAAAAAGCAATTCTCTAAATATTTTACCCGATAATTAAGATTGCTCCCATTTCGAGAGCAAGGGTTCTTGATTCTTTGTATTTATTCAATGGTTAATTTATCCATGGCTTTGACTAGGTCATCAACTAATTTAACTTGTCCCAAGAAAGCCTCGAGAAGTGTTAGAGGAAGCGCACTTGGACCATCACATAAAGCTTTGTTGGGATCGGGATGAGATTCAAGAAATAACCCCGCAAGCCCAACGGCCATGCCAGCACGGGCGAGTTCAAGAACTTGTGAACGCCGGCCGCCCGAGGCGGCTCCACCAGCATCGCGGCATTGCAATGCATGGGTGACATCGAAAATCAGGGGCAAATCATTGCAGGTCTGCTTCATGACTCCAAAGCCCAGCATGTCGACAACTAGATTGTCGTAGCCAAAGTTGGAGCCACGTTCACAAAGAAGCAATTTAGTGTTGCCACATTCGCTAAATTTTTCAGTAATATTTTTCATTTGCTCTGGGCTCAGAAATTGTGGCTTCTTGATATTGATCACCGCATTTGTTTCTGCCATCGCCCGCACAAGATCTGTTTGGCGTGCTAGGAAGGCAGGAAGTTGAATTACGTCGCAAATGGCGGCAGCTTCAGAGGCCTCTTCTGGTGTGTGCACATCAGTTAAAACCGGGACTTTATATGTTTCTTTCACGGCTTTTAGTATGTTGAGACCTTTTTTTATCCCTGGACCTCGATACGAATGAATGGAAGAACGATTGGCTTTATCGTAAGAGGCTTTGAAGACAAATGGAATGCTTAGGCGTTGACAAACTTCAACATAGTGACCGGCCACGTTGATGGCAAAATCAAGACTTTCAAGCACATTCACCCCGCCGATCAATACGAAGGGTTGATCGTTGCCAACGCTAATACCATCTATTGAGACGCTAGTACTTGTCATCTTGATTGTTCGTTTTGATTTTCTGTATTGAGTGTAGCCGGCTTGGGCAATCGACGGTATTTTTGTGATTTTTGGATGACCTTGATCACGGTGATACGGAATTCCTGAACTGCCTTTGCTTGTCTGATATCTTTTTGTAGCCTTTCTAGGTTTGTCTTGATACTAGTGAATGATTGTTGGCTGGTAATTATGAGTCTTGCCATAGTATATTCTAAGCCAATATCGGCTGGCTCAGCATTGAATTACAGGCCATGATGGTGAGGCAAAAAATGTTTTAATCTAGAACAGATCTTCTTCTCCAGCTTTGGAGAATCGCAGCCTTGCTATTCTTGAATCGGAGACATTGCTTTGGATGTGATTCCTGCTGCTGTTCGTTGGTTGGGCTTCATTGCTTTTGTCATCATCCTCAAGTCATAGAGCTACGACGTTGAATTTTGTTGCGCCTGATTCGGCTTGGGTGTCTGCTCCATTGAGTTAGTGAGACGAGAAAGGTTTACGCTCATTTTCATGAGCGAAACATGTCAGTCATGACCACGCCGATACCGATTTATATCGGTTACGACCCGCGTGAAAGAGCTGCAACCAATGTTCTGATTGACAGTCTTTACCAGCACAGCTCGATGCCGCTGGCGATCACCCCTTTGGTCACTCCTCAGCTAGAAGGCCAAGGCTTGTTTCGGCGGGAGCGCGATCCGAAGCAAAGCACGGCATTCTCCTTCACGAGATTTCTTGTGCCGAAGCTGATGGATTATCAAGGCTGGGCGATTTTTATGGATTGCGACATGCTTTGTCGTGGTGATATCGCGGAGCTATGGGCACAGCGAGATGAACAGATGGCTGTGATGTGCGTTAAGCATCAGCATGAGCCAGGAGAAACAAAAAAATTCTTGGGTGAGGTGCAGAGCTCCTACCCGAAAAAAAACTGGAGCTCGCTAATGATGCTGAACTGCTGTCGTTGCAAAGCGCTCACAGTTGATTACGTGAATAGGGCTACGGGTTTGGATTTGCATCGTTTTCACTGGCTTGCAGGTGATCATGAGATTGGGGCTCTTGATGGTGGGCGTTGGAACCACTTGGTTGCTGTACAGGAGGACCTTGCGCTGTCAGATGAGCAGACACGACCCCAGTTACTGCATTGGACTCTGGGTGGACCATGGTTCCGCGATCAGCGAACAATGGGTGGTGCCTTAGCGGCTGAATGGTTTAGTGCTCGTGATGATGCGATGAAGCTTTGGGATTAATGCCGATGGGAGTTCAACGCAGTGTCGTGGCCGTGCCTGCAAGGCTTGAATCATCGCGATTACCTAATAAGGTTCTGGCAGATATCGGCGGGATGCCAATGCTGCAGCGTGTTCTTGAGCGCTGCAGTCAGGCTCATGGGCCCACGGCGGTTGTCCTTTGCACGGATAGTGATCGATTGAAAGAGATGGCAGAAGACTGGGGTTTCCCGGTGTTGATGACTTCGGCTTCATGCAGTTCAGGTAGCGAAAGAATTGCTTCGGTTGCCGATCATTTGGTTGCCATGGCTTGGGATGAGCAAGCTGATCGTTGGGAGCAGCAGCAACAACAGCGGTTGGCTATGACTGCAGTGATCAATGTGCAAGGGGATCAGCCGTTCTTGGACCCTGCGGTGGTGACGACAATGGCGATGGAGTTCGAGCAGAGAGAGATTGTTCCAGCTGTGATAACTCCGGTTTACCGACTCAAGCCCGAGACCATCCATAACCCCAATGTCGTTAAGACGTTGCTTGCTCAGGATGGACGTGCTCTTTACTTCTCCCGCTCAGCGATTCCGCATGTGCGTGATGTGGACCCTTTGGATTGGCATCGCCATGCCACCTACTGGGGGCATCTGGGGATATATGGCTTTCGAGGAGATGTGTTGGCTGGTTGGGCGGATCTACCACCATCCCCACTTGAGGATGTGGAGCGTCTTGAACAGCTGCGATTAATTGAGGCTGGCCATACCATTGCCACATTTACTGTCGAAGGATCATCTCTTTCTGTGGATACGAAGGAGCAGTTGGAGGAGGCTAGGAAGTTATGCTGAAATCATGACTGTGAAGCCAAGGTGAATGGCATTTATTGGTCTCCGCACCAATTTGCAGATGTTGACCATATTGAGTCAATATTGACATTTGTTAACTGACTTTTAACTGCGTGGTAGATAGGCGATTGCCAAAGCCCTAGCTGCTCTAAAATATCTTCTGGTATTAGAGTATCTGTAGCACTTACATTAATCTTGTGTCCCCAGCGTGGCTCTTGGTAGTTCATGTCTAGGAATTTGCATAGGTTCGCGTAAGTTTTCTGCTTAAACAATGTTTCGTAGAAGCTGATGAAGCAGTTTTCGTGACCAAGGTCTTCGTCTAGGGCACCCAAAGTCTGCGCATAATTACTGCGAATCGAGACTTGTTTTGGCAGTTTTTTAGCAAGAGAACGAAGGCTTTCTACTTCCTCGTCTGGGGATAGTTGGCCGCGTTTACGCATTTTCATGCGTTGGCTGGAAATCACTCGTTCAATGGGGTCACGCATCAGAAAAACCGGTCGAACAGGAATCCCGCGAGGCGTAAATTCACGTTTGATTGTCATCAGGGTATTGGCGCTTAGGCATGAATAGGAGGGGGTAATGTCTCCGGTTAGGTTGATATGAGGTTGGCTTAGTAGACTTCAGAAGTAGTCGTAATAGCGCTCAGTATCCTTGAAGAAGCCTTGGCGACGTCAAGTGTGTGGCTTGAGCCATGAACCTTGTTGTTGCCTATAGCGGACTAGCTTTGGAACAGTTAATGCATCGTGGATGTGATATTCCTTGCAGAAGCCAAAATGTGCATCGGCTCTGTTATGTAGCTGTAATGGAGCCAAGACGTGACGGCTTTTTGCGCGCCAACCACGAGAAGGAAGACCCCTTGTTGTGTCGTCGAGTTTGTTTTAGTCATTGCGGTCCTTCCAGCCTTTTTTGCGCAGTTGATGCCATTGACCACGGGCTTTTAGTAGGCGTTCTGCGAGTTCTCGCACTGCACCATGCCCCCCACGGCGTTGGAGCACGGCATCGGCTTGGGATCTAAGGGGACGACAGGCATCCGCAGGGGCTAGCAAGAGCTTGACCAGAGGACGCACGATCAGGTCATTGAGGTCGTCGCCGATAAAGGCGGTCTGCGAAGGGGCGAGGTTTAACTGTTGTTGCAGTTCGGATAGCGCTGTTGTTTTGTCTTTGATTCCCACTAAGCAATGCTGAATGTCCAGTTGTTTAGCGCGAAATTCGGTTGCACCTCCTTTGCCACCGCTGAGGAAAGCAAGGGTCAGCCCTTCTTGTTGGAGCAGTCGTAGTCCCAGTCCATCGCGCACATCAAATCGCTTTTGCAGTTCACCGTGAGCATCAAGCCATAGCCCACCATCGGTAAGGACTCCATCAACATCCATCACCAGTAGATCGATGGAAGCTAATGCCTTCCACTGCAGTCGCCATTGCAGCTCTCGGTTCCAGTAACGGGGGTGGGTTTGGGAGATCAGGGTGGTGCCGCTCATGTCAGCCCTGCTTGAATCAGATCATGAAGCCGTAGCAGCCCGAGCAGCTGCCGGCCAGTGCTTGCTGCTGAAACCACAGGTAAGACCGAGACCGGTTTGCGACGATTACGTTCCATCTGTTTAATCGCTTCCACAACGAGTAAATCAGCTTCCACAGTGATGGGATCTTTTGTCATCAAGTCAATGGCACTCAGTGAGGCCCATTTTTCGGCTGGATGATTGCGAAGGGCACGACGCAAGTCACCATCAGTGATGATTCCTAGTAGGCGGCCAGGATGGTTGGGATCCTCAACCCAACCACTGCCAATCCCATCGCGGGTCAGTCCGCTAATGACCTCTTGAAAGGGGGTATTAGGAGTTAACGGATGAAGTTTTTTAGTGGGCACCATTAAATCTTCTGCAGTGCTTGTCAGTTTTTTACCCAGCGCACCGGCTGGATGATTGATAGCGAAGTCGGTTGGTGAGATGCCCCGACGTTCCATCCACACTGCGGCAAGTGCATCGCCAACTGCCATGGCCACAGCTGTGCTGGCAGTTGGCGCTAGATTCAATGGACACACTTCACGATCGACGCTGGCTTCAAGCACCACATCGCTACCGTCGGCAAGTGAGCTATTGCGACGACCCACCAGGGCGATTCTTGACGTGCCACGTCGTTTTAGATGAGGCATTATTTCTAAAAGCTCGGCAGTTTCACCGCTGTTGGAGAGCATGAGGCAGACGTCCTCTTGGGCTACCACTCCCAGATCGCCATGCATTGCATCGAGTGGGTTGAGGTAAATCGCCATTAGGCCGATAGACGAAAAGGTGGCGGCGATTTTGCGGGCCACGATGCCGCTCTTCCCAACACCAGTAATGACAAGTTTTGCGCCTTGATTAGCGCAGTCCTCGAGTAGGGCCAAGGCCTGTTCAACTTCTGCTGTCCCTAGTCGTTCGGCAGCGGCGGCAATGGCCGCGGCCTCTTCCTGCAGGCAGCGGGTGAGGGCAGACAAACTGTAAGTTCGTGATGATGCGGTAATTCTCCTGCATACCACCGCCATGGAGAGTCTGTTGAAGCCAGAGCCTGGATTCGATGGACCAGGTTTGCCAATGGGTTTGTTGGCGGTACTGCAGCAAGTTGCGTCGGAGGTTGGGATTAAACGCCTTGCCTTGGTGGGCGGTGCGGTTCGAGATGGCCTGTTGCATCGGGTTCATTTTGATCCCTGGCGAGGTTTGCCTGATCTCGATCTGGTGGTGGAGGGTTCAGCGGTGGTTTTAGCCAAGGCACTTCGCCGGCATGTAGGGCCAGAGCAGTTGCCGCAGCTGCGTGTGCATGGGGCTTACGGAACGGTGGAACTTGTGGTTGATGGGTTATTGCTTGATTTAGCGACTGCTCGGCAAGAAACCTATGCTTCTCCTGGACAAAACCCGCAGGTCACGGAGGGTCATCTCGAAGAAGATTTAGCCCGAAGGGACTTCACGGTGAATGCCATGGCTTTGGAGTTGCCAGGGATGACCTTGTTAGATCCCCATGATGGTTGGGCGGCTTTAGCCAAGCGTCAGCTGGTTTTTTTACACTTAAACAGTGTCGCGGACGATCCGACGCGAGTTGTGCGAGGGGCCCGTTATGCGGCCCGGCTTGGTTTTGTATTGGCGCCTGAGGCTCTCGCTCAGGTGCGCTCCACTCTTCAATCCTGGCCTTGGGCTTGGCGTCCAGGCGAAGCGCCGAAGCTGGCACCGCCAGCCCTTTCAACGCGGTTGCGGATGGAGCTGGAGTTGTTATTGGAAAGGGAGCCTTGGCAGAAGGCAGTGGCTCATTTGCAGGACTGGGGAGCTCTGGTGTTACTTGATGAGGACCTTCAGGCTGATCAAAACTGGCATCGTCGAATGCGCTGGGCCTGGCGCTTGGAGCTGCCGTTGCTGACAGCATTGGTTGCCGGAGCTGCGGATCCTCTGGCTATGGCAGAACGCTTGCAGCTGCCACAATTGCAGCAAAGGTTGTTGGCGGAAGCGGCCGAATTGCAGATTTTGTTGGCTTCGCTAGAGGTCGCTGAGAGTTTGTCGACGTGGTCGCCCGCTCGCTGGTGCGAAACCCTGGAGGGCAATGGTTGGCAGCCAGAGGCGGTTGCTCTTTGCGTTTGCTTGGGTGTACCGATGTGGCGACCCTTGCTGCGTTGGTGGGGGCGTTGGCGGCAGGTGAAGTCTCCTGTATCGGCACAGGCTTTGATTGATCAGGGCTGGCGACCCGGTCCGGCTTTGGGGGCCGAATTACAGCGGCTCAGGCTGGAGCTGATCGATCAGCAGGTGGCGTTGAGGTGATGTTGTTCTGGCGGCGCTTTGGGCTGGGAGTAGTGGTCCTGACCAATCAATGCGTCGGCGGCTCAAGCCTCTGATTAAGAGAGCTGAAAGAGGGGGGTATGAATGTCGGGAGGATGGCCCATAGATTGAGTAAAGACGCATCTTGCGTTGCACGTTGACGACGTCCAATGTTGGTGAATTTCAGTAGCTAACTTCAACTGAATGAGCAGCAACCTCTACATCGGCTGAACCTGGCCGATGCGTTGCCAAGGCCCGTCCCTGAGCAGCTCTGAGGCGATCTTGGTTGAACAGGCCAGGAGTAATGGGCCGCAGGTTTGTGGATCCACCATGAGTTCGAGCAGTGCCTGGTGGTGTTCACTGCCTGGCGTTACATCGTTCAGTGCAATTTCGATCGGTGCGGGTTCGCCGTTGATGCTTGGATTGAGCAAGTGCCAGTTGCGGCGATTGGCTGGGGCCAGGGTGCTCGAATAGCCAGCTTTGAGTAGCGGTAGAGCACCCTGCAGGGAGGGAATGGCGGCGGCTTCGAGGATGAGACGTAGAGGTTGTAGCCCTGCTCTATGGCGTTGGTGATTGCTTGCACTGAGCATTTCACCGAGATGGCCCAGTAGTCCGAAGCCGGTGATGTCGGTACATGCATGAATGGTTTGCATTCCTGTATGTCTCTCTTCAAGGCTGCGCAGCGCTGTCAGGAGGTTGTGCTGGCTGATTGTCATCTGCGCAAGTGCAGCGTCGAGATCCTCTGGGTGAGCTTCTCCTGCCATGGCTGCAGCAAAGATCACGCCGCTGCCTATGGGGCGGCTGAGGAGCAGGACATCTCCCGATTGCAGCTTGCCTTTGCTCCAAGGCGCACGCCCAGAAGCCACCTTGCCGTTAACGCTAAGGGTGAGCTGGATCCCAAGATTGATTGGTTGGGGGGGAATGCTGCGGGCTTCGAGGGTATGCCCTCCAATTAATTTGGCGCCTTGCGGTTCGAGGGTTGCTTGGATTCCTTTGAGCGTTTGGACCAACAACTCTTGTTGAAGTTCAGAAGACACCTTGGGCAGGGTGATGACAGCCTGTGCAGAGATCACATGCGCACCACTGGCCCAAAGATCTGAGCAGGCATGCAGTGTGGTTAAGCGACCATTAAGCCAGGGGTCGCTGATCAGTGCAGGGAAACCATCGACACTTTGCAGCAAGCTGTCGCCTGATGATGTGCTGGCAATCAAGGCAGCGTCCTCAGGTTGTTGCCCAAGAGCCCCTAGGCCTGCCTGCTTTAGGGCATCGTTTAAAGGCTTCTCAGCCAATTTGGCTGCGCAACCTCGGCAAGCCATGCTCTCCTGTCGCTTGAGAACGCCGCTCATGCTTGGGAGTTCGTTAAAGCTCCCCATGAAGTGCCGATCGATAGCTTCTTTCCAGTACCAAAGCCAGGGATGGGGCCCGATGATCAGGTTGCCCCAAAAAGCCCAGGCGGTGAACCTCCCGGAGGTCAGCTGACCTCCCAGTATTTGCAAGGCATGCTGTTGTGGCTGCCATGGACGGGTGGGTTGTCTACGGCTGAGCCGCTCTAGGTTTTGGGCAAGAGGCTTTGCGGCTTGCACGGCCCATACCCCTGCGGCTGGCCGCTGGGCCTTATCAATCACCGCACAGTCGCCGACGGCGAAGCAGTGGGGATGGTTGATGACTTGAAGTGTCTTAGTGGTGCGAACACGCCCAAAGGGATCCACGGGAAAGCCACTGTTAGCAAGCCAAGCGGGGGCTTGGCTGCCAGTGCAGAGCAGGGCGGGGCCACTCGAGGGAGTTCCGCTTGGCACTACTACGATTGCGGCCCTGGAGAGGGCTTGTTTTAGAGCTGGTCTGGGTTGCCCATGATGCGCCTGCAGATTTAAAGGGCGCTTGGGCCAGCGTTGACGAAGGGCGAGCGCCACTTCTACTCCCGCCAGGCCAGCCCCGATCACCGTCAGTGGCGTGGAATCATTGAGCAGCACCTGACTGTCTTGCTGTTCAAGCCATGCCAGGGCAGGCTCCAAAGGCTTGATTGGCATTGCCAGTGCAGCCTGGCTTCGTCCAAGGTAAGGACCCTTGTTGAAGGTTTCGGCGCCCACATCGAAACTAATTCGTTGGAAATGTATGGGAGGACGCTTGGCGAGGAGCAGGCGATTGTTGTGGGCCTCCACTGCTGTGATTTCGGCAATGATGAGTGCCACGCCAGCTCGGTCTGTGAGGCGACGGAGGTCGATCGCGATTTCACTGTGTCTGTAATGACCGGCAATGAGACCAGGCACCATGCCGGAGTAGAGGGTGCTGCTGTGGCGGTTGATCAGGGTGATCAGTCCTGCAGGTCGGAGTTGGGGACGCATGGCCCAGCGACGCAGCATCAGGGCATGGCTATGTCCCCCCCCGGCCAGAACGAGGTGATCAGCCGTCATGGTTTATCAGCGCAGCATGGAGTTGAGGCTTGGTATTGCGTTGGCAGTTGACCGTGTTGCCTGTGGCGAGATGTTCAACGACCACCCACCTTGAGCACCGTTTTAATTGTGCGTAGCAGGATCATGAGATCTAGCCAGCTATTGAAGTATTTGAGGTAATAGAGGTCGTAAGAGAGTTTGAGCTCTGAATCCTCAACACTTGCGGCATAGGGGGCGCATACCTGGGCCCAGCCGCTTAATCCCGGGCGCATCCAGTGGCGCTTGCGGTAGTGGGGAATGCTTTCTTCCAGTTCATGCTCTATTTCAGGACGTTCAGGTCGCGGTCCAATCAGGCTCATGTCACCACGCAGCACGTTGATGAGCTGAGGGAGTTCATCGAGGCGCGAGCGTCGCAGCCAGTTGCCTATTCGGGTGATGCGTGGGTCGCCCGGCATTGTCCAGCTGATGGGGGCATGAGGTGGTAGCACTTTCATCGTGCGGAGTTTCAGAACCATGAATGGCTGGCCTAACCAGCCGCTGCGTTCCTGGATGTAAAAGATCGGACCGCGATCTTCTAACCAGATCAGCAGGGCCGCTGGCAGCAGGAATAGCGGTGTTGTCACCGCCAACAGCAGCATTGCTAATACAACATCTGCTACTCGCTTGAGTTGGCGTTGAGGGCTGAACAACATGTTCCAGGGAATTTCGGAATAGCTCAGCCAGGCTTCAGGCAGCAGCTTTGGAGGCAGTCGTTCGAGTTGTCGCTCTGCAAGGGCAAGAGGTGTTGTCAGGTTGCATTCGCGGGGGTCGCGTTGCTCCAATTTTTCGAGTAATTCGCTGCAAACAGGTTGGTGCCTGAAGTTGGGTGATACAGCTATCACTAATGGCCCTTGTTGTTTTGCTACCTCTGCAGCAGGTAGCCATTTCGGCATGAGTCTTGTGGGTGTTTGTCGCCAGGCCTGAAGGGTCTGATCTGCTTCTGTTTCGGAGGCTAGAAGGATCAGCTTGGGCTCTTCAGCCTGAAGTCTCCCCTTGCGCAGACTGACTCGCACTAGGAGTGACCATAGTGTTGTTGGTAGCAGCCATGACATCTGGGTGCTGCGGTGCACCAGCCAGATGTCTAGTGGTGGATTGATCACCCAGCGCAGGATCGCCACCAGCATCAATGTGGTCAGCAGGCAAAGCCCCAGTCGTTGGATCAGTGTCCAGCGGGGCAGTCGGCGCCAGCTCAGCAGGGTGTATGTGCCCAACAGCCAGCCCAGTAGTAAATAGGCCGTGATCGTTGTCACCATCCAGCCAAGTTGTTCCGTTAGCGGTTGTGACCAGATGCTTGATAATCCAGCCAGGACTCCCACTAGGCCAAGCAGATCTAGGCCTACACAAGTCAGCAAGTTGCGGCGAGGATCGCGCCAGGACAAGGGCATCACAGCGACTTGCTGACCCTAGGTCTGGCCTGGCTATGTGTTGGTCTTGGGGAACAACAATGGTTTCATTGTTGTTCCTGGCTGTAGCCCTGTGGATTGGCCTTCTGCCAATTCCAACTGTCGCGGCACATGTCTGAAAGGCTGCGCTGTGTATACCATCCCAACCGCTCGGCGGCCAGTCTTGGATCTGCGACGCTACATGCGGCATCTCCAGCGCGGCGCTGGTTAATGCTGTATGGAACGGGTTGGCCGCTTGCCTTTTCAAAGGCCTGCACAACTTCCAACACCGAGTGGCCTTTGCCACTGCCGAGATTAAGAGTGAGGAGTTGCGGTTCCTCTCGTTGCAGTACCTCCAGTGCAGCTCGGTGTCCCTCAGCTAAGTCCATCACATGGATGTAGTCGCGCACAGCACTCCCATCGGGTGTAGGCCAATCGGCTCCAAATACTTGGAGTTCCGCTCGCCGGCCCACTGCTACTTGGCTCACAAAAGGGAAAAGGTTGTTGGGTGTTCCCTTGGGATCTTCGCCGATGCAGCCGCTGGGGTGGGCTCCAACTGGATTGAAATAGCGCAATCGGGCAATGCGCCAACCAGGTTCGCTGCAGGCCAGGTCATCTAGCAACTGCTCCACCGCTGCCTTGCTTTGACCATATGGATTGATCGGTTGCACCCTAGTTGTCTCAGGGATTGGGATTTGCTCGGGATAGCCATAGAGCGTTGCACTGCTGCTGAAAACAATCGTGCGGCAGTTATGCCGTTGCATGGCTTCCAGCAGGCAGCGGCTGCCAGCCACATTCACATCCCAGTATTTCAGTGGCCACTGAATTGATTCATGAACTGCCTTAAGCCCGGCGAAGTGCACCACAGCCGCGATGCCGTTTTCCATTGAGTTGAAAGCGCGATCTAGATCGTTGCTATTGCGGATATCTCCCTCCAATACGAGCATTCGCTCTTGAGCGGCCACTCCAGCAAGTTCGGCTACCCTTTTTGAGGCAATAGCTGAGCTATTGGAAAAGTTGTCGAGTATCACTAGTCTGTGGCCGGCTTCCAGAAGCACCAGGCAGGCGTGACTGCCAATGAACCCGGCACCACCCGTGATCAACAACTCGGCCATCGCAAATTAAATGACTTAGGCAGTCAGGCTAGGAGCTGTACCTGTTCCATTTCATAAGACTCTTGAAATGATCAGCTGACCAGAGGAGCCATTGCAGAGTCTGCGGGGCATCGTCGGCCCCCTTTCGTTGTGATAGTGAGCTGTCCTTCAATGTTCAGAACCGTAGTCCTCAAGGCAGTAGCTCAACCCTGAACTCCATCAAAGACTTCGAATGCTTCGGGACCTCGTTGAAGTCATGACCTGAAACTTGGCTGAGCTGGAGTGCGAGCGAATCAATCCTTCTCTATCGATGAATGAACACACTCTTGCCTAGCGATGCTCCATTGCAGCATTTCGTTGGCAGCATCAAATACACCAGATTGATGGCTTCGACCCACCATCGCCTACTTCCGAGAGCTTTTCGACTCGTGATCAGCTATTTGCGCATCAATCGTTTGCCTCTGGGATTGAACCTCATTCAATTGCTTGTTGGCGTGGTATTTCGCTGGTGTTTTTTTAGGCCCACATTGGTACCGCAATGGTCAGGACTCCGCCAGTGGTGAATACAGCAGCAGAGGCCACCACCATCAGTCAGTTGTTGAGATCAGTTAACGCATCATTATCTATCAGGATTCTTCTTGCGAGCGGTACTTTCCATAGGCGTCCTGCTCAGGGCTTTTTGAGCGTAGGGGGGCTCAAGGTGGTGCCATTTCTTGTTGATTTCAAGGCTTGCTGGGCTTGGGCAGATCGCTTGTGGCTTGATCCGTTGTTGTGGTTGCCAGCGGCCTGCAGCCTCGCTAACAGTTCAGGGGCATTGCGCGACGTGTTTGGTTGCCTCGTTTATCGAGCTTGGTGATCACTGGCCCGGCAGACTGCCTACTGGTTGTCGGTGAAGAGTGACTCAGCTGCAGAGCCTGCGAGGAATGGTGGATCTATTGCCGGAACAGACGAGGTGCTGGCAGGCGGTAGAAAGCGTTGCGCGAGATCACTTCCGCAGAGCAGGGTTGCAGGAAATTCGCACGCCTCTTCTGGAAGTGACTGAACTCTTCGCACGTGGCATTGGTGAAGCTACAGATGTTGTTGGAAAGGAGATGTATACCTTTGTTGATCGGGGTGATCGATCCTGCACCCTTCGGCCGGAGGGAACCGCTTCTGTTGTGCGTGCTGCTCTACAGCACGGCTTGTTAAGTCAGGGGCCACGGCGTCTTTGGTATGGCGGTCCAATGTTTCGCTATGAGCGACCTCAGGCTGGTCGGCAACGACAGTTTTATCAGATTGGTGTGGAGTATCTCGGGGTTGGTAGTCCTCGTAGTGATGCTGAGGTCATTGCATTGGCCTGGGCACTTCTGGTCGACTTGGGGGTGCAAGGTCTTGTTCTGGAGATCAATAGCCTCGGCACCCTTCAGGATCGACAGAAGTATCGAGAGGAGCTTGTGGCGTGGCTAGAAGCCCGCAGTGACCAGCTTGATGACGATTCACGCAAGCGTTTGTATACCAATCCACTGCGTATTCTTGATAGTAAAAATCCTGCAATCAGTGAATTGTTGCAGGATGCTCCCACGCTTTTTGAGGCGCTCAGCGTGGAGAGTAAGGCCCGCTTTGAGGAGGTTCAGGTCGACTTGGAGGCTCTCCAGATACCTTGTCAACTCAATCCTCGTCTTGTGCGCGGCCTTGACTACTACGGCCATACCGCTTTTGAGATCACTAGCGATCAGCTTGGGGCCCAGGCCACAGTCTGTGGAGGAGGCCGATATGACGGGTTGGTTGAGCAGCTAGGGGGGGCGCCAACGCCCGCTTTTGGTTGGGCTCTTGGTATGGAGCGGTTGATGCTTTTGCTTGAGGCTGCGGCGAGTATTAATCCAAGTGGATCAGCTGCTCGCTTAACGGCTTCCACGAGTCCGGATCTTTATGTGGTGAATCGGGGAGAGCAGGCGGAACGAGTCGCCCTGGTCATTGCCCATCAGCTACGGGCTGCGGGGCTCATGGTGGAGCTGGATAGTTCTGGAGCTGCCTTTAATAAGCAGTTCAAGCGTGCCGGTCGCAGTAGGGCTACCTGGGCCTTGGTGATTGGTGATGATGAGGTCGAGCGGGGCGAGGGACGCCTTAAGTATTTGCAGGAGGCAACAACTCAAGCCAATCCGACTCCCATCGATCAACTCCATCGACTCGACGATGTCACTGGTCTTGTTCGTTTGCTTCAAGAATGACTTCGTATAACTTTCTTCGCAGGCTGAGGTTCCACTTAATCTTTTGCCATGACTGAGCAGGCCTCTCCCCTCATCTTTTGTTGAACTCGCTGTTTACAACGCTATGAGTACCTTCCCGATCCGCAACATCTGTTGCATTGGTGCGGGTTACGTAGGCGGTCCGACTATGGCGGTGATTGCCGATCGCTGTCCACAGATTCAGGTGAACGTGGTGGACCTCAATGAGGCCCGCATTGCTGCTTGGAATAACCTTGATCTCAACAAACTGCCTGTGTATGAGCCTGGGTTGGATGCGGTGGTCGACCGGGCTCGCGGGCGCAATCTCACTTTCTCTACGCAGGTGGACGCTGCGATTGCTGCTGCTGACATGGTGTTCATTTCGGTGAATACACCAACCAAAACAAAAGGGCTGGGGGCCGGTCAGGCCAGTGATCTGCGTTGGGTGGAAGCTTGTGCTCGTCAGGTTGCTCAATCTGCGCAGGGTCACACGATTGTGGTTGAGAAGAGCACGCTGCCAGTGCGAACCGCTGAAGTTGTGCGTTCGATTCTTGAGGCAGCTCAGCGGCAGGCGGTTGATGGAGAACTACCGATTAGTTTTTCTGTGTTGTCCAACCCAGAGTTCCTTGCCGAGGGCACGGCGATTCGTGATTTGGAGTCGCCGGACCGTGTGTTGATCGGTGGTGAAAACCCCGTTGCCATTCAGTCTTTGGCAGAGATTTATGGCCATTGGGTGCCAGTTGAGAAAATTCTGCTTACCAATCTTTGGAGCAGTGAGCTCTCCAAGCTCACCGCCAATGCGTTTCTTGCTCAGCGCATCAGTTCCATTAACTCAGTGGCGGCTCTTTGCGAACGCACTGGTGCGGATGTTCGTGAGGTGGCGCGCGCTATTGGAAGCGATTCTCGTATTGGCTCCAAGTTCCTTCAAGCTGGGCCTGGATTTGGTGGGAGTTGTTTTCAGAAAGACATCCTCAATCTGGTTTATCTCTGTCGTCATTTTGGTTTGCCGGATGTAGCGGACTATTGGGAAAACGTAGTAGCTCTCAATACTTGGCAGCAGCACCGCATTTCTCGTTTGGTGGTTCAAAAGCTTTTTGGAACGGTTACAGGTAAGCGGCTGGCACTGCTCGGCTTTGCTTTTAAGGCAGACACCAACGACACTCGAGAAGCGCCGGCGATTCGTATCGCACATGATCTGCTTGAGGAGGGTGCTCAGCTGGCTATTTATGACCCGAAGGTGGATCCGCAACAGATTGCGTTTGATTTGCAGCTGTCGGCTAGTTCCCCGCCAGATGTCCAGGCAGGCCCTACCCGTGCCGCCCTTAGCGGCGAAGGAACCTGGTGGTCCGGCACTAGCGTTGCCGATACAGTCGCTGGTGCTGATGCTGCGCTGATCCTGACGGAGTGGCATGAGTTTAGACAGCTTGATTGGGTCGCCTTGGCCCCTTTGATGCGTCAACCTGCCTGGGTGTTTGATGCTCGTGCTGTTGTCGATCCAGAAGCTGTGAAATCGTCAGGCTTGATGCTTTGGCGAGTTGGAGATGGTGCTGTATGAGTCGATGCGTTGTTGTTAGCGGTGCTGCAGGATTCATTGGTGCTGCCCTCGTGCAGAGGCTGTTAGCCCAGGGTGACCGTGTCATTGGCATTGACAACCTGAATGACTACTACGATCCGTCTTTGAAGCGGGCACGACTTGCTCAGATTGAAGCGGCTTCCCTTACAGCGTCTTGGACTTTTTATCCAATAGCCTTGGAAGATGGTGCAGGCCTAGAGGAACTGTTTAAGGCTGAGAAGCCTCAGGTGGTCGTTAATTTGGCGGCTCAGGCAGGTGTTCGCTACTCATTGGAGAACCCTGCGGCCTACATTCAGGCCAATTTGGTGGGCTTCGGTCACATCCTTGAGGGATGTCGTCATCAAGGAGTGCAGCACTTGGTGTATGCCTCAAGTAGCTCGGTATATGGTGGCAATCGCAACTTGCCTTTTCACGAGCAACAGCCTGTGAATCACCCGGTGAGTCTCTATGCCGCCACCAAGAAGGCCAATGAATTGATGGCTCATACCTATAGCCATTTGTATGGGTTGCCTGCTACAGGATTGCGCTTTTTTACTGTGTACGGACCTTGGGGCCGCCCGGACATGGCTCCGATGCTCTTCGCCAGGGCGATTCTTTCTGGCGAGCCCATCAAGGTGTTCAATTACGGCAAGATGCAGCGTGATTTCACCTATATCGACGATATCGTTGAAGGGCTACTTCGTTGTTGCGACAAGCCTGCTACCGCAAATTTAGGCTTCGATCCGCGGAACCCTGATCCAGCCACCGCTGCTGTACCCCACCGTCTTTTCAATATTGGTAATAGCGAGCCCATTGAGTTGATGCATTTTATTGAGCTTTTGGAGAAGTCTCTCGGGAGGGAAGCGGTGAAGGACTTCCAGCCGATGCAACCTGGTGATGTGATGGCCACTGCTGCTGATACATCTGCTCTTGAGGCCTGGGTGAATTTTCGGCCGTCGACCCCAATCGCAGAGGGGGTGGAGTGCTTCTCTCAGTGGTATCGAAGCTTTTATGAGGTTTGACCGAGAGCTTGATATGCATGTGCATGTAGGCGTTAACGCACCATCGCCGCAACATTTCCGCCGTCTACTGTTAGTAATGCACCAGTGGTTCGCGGCATTAAGGCTAATGCCACGAAAGCATTTGCCACATCACTTGCTCGGACTTCTGCACCGAGCAAGTTCCCACCCATGTAGTTGGCTTCGCTGATGCCGCGCGCTTCCGCTCGTTCTCGAATCATTGCCTGATCGAGCAGGCCGGACCGAATCCGATCTGCATTGATGGCGTTACAGCGAATGCTTGAGGGCCCTTCTTCCAGGGCGTATTGCTTCATAAGTGCCAGCAATGCCGCTTTTGCAATTCCGTAAGCTCCAAAACCAGGGCCTGGGTTTAGCGCTTGCTTGCTGACATTGAAGAGCAGCTGTCCGCCTAAGGATTTGCTGGTTTCTGTCGTTCTATTGCCCTGGGCTCGAAACAGGCGAACTGCAGCTTGTGCAACGTGCTGGTGAGCAAATAGGTTGAGCTCGAAGCTTGCTCGCAACTTGGATTCTGGAAGAGTGGCAATGTTTCCGCTCCAAGCCGCCCCAGCATTGGATACCACGATGTCTAAGCCCCCGAAGCAAGCTGCAATTGTCGTGAATGCATCATGAACCTCAGCAGCATTGGTGAGGTCGCACTTCAGTCCGAGAGCGCTTGAGCCACATTCTTTGGCAGTCGTTGTTGCTGCTTCACCATTCTTGTCAAGTACGACAACTTGTGCACCTTGCTTGGCGAAGGCAAGGGCGATCGCTGCACCAATTCCACCACCACCACCAGTGACCACGACAACATGGCGTGCCAGTGGTGCTTCTTTGCCCTTGCCGAGCTTTGCTTGTTCGAGACTCCAGTACTCCATCTCGAAGGTATCTGCCTCGTTGACTGGTTGAAAACGTCCCACTGATTCAGCTGCCATCAGTGTGGCGGCCCAGGCTTCACCAATATCTGCGGTGACATTGGCTTCGGCTGTTGAACGTCCTAGGCCAACGAGGCCAAGTTCAGGGATTGCGATCAGCCTTGGTAGTGGATCGAGGTGTTGTTTATGGCTCCCAACGCGAGCATTCTGACGCTCGAAGTAATCCTGATATGAGTTGATGTATTTCTCTAATGCCAGTTTTGCTGAGTGGAGCCATTCCTCCAGCACGTGGCAGGATTCAATCGCTTCATCTCCTTGGAGTTGTGGAGGCTTGTTGAGAATGAGAGGCCAGGGTTTGGTTCGGATCACGTGGTCGGGGGTAGCGACTCCACGGCGAGACCAGTCTTGGAGGTGAATGTCGTTGACTAGTTGGAGTGCCAGTGGGGTTGAGCGCAACTCCATAAGCCAACGTTGGGGGGCGTTATGCACAGCTGCGGATTGAGCCAGGGCACCACGTAAAAGCGGGAGCAGAATTGCAGCGATGTTTGTTTTAGGAGCTGGATTGGTTGGTGGTGGTAGGCAAAGCGTTGGAGTGTCCCCAAGACGCTCTTCCGCCTCACGCACCAAGTTGATCATTCGCTCGTAGCTTTGTTGTGCTGTGGCTCCAAACGAAAATAAGCCGTGCTTGAGAAGCACCATCCCTTCAAGTTCAACTCCCGCTTGAGCTGCTTCTACTTCTGCTTGTTCGTAGGCTTTGATGGCGGCCATGGCTAGTTGAAAGCCAGGCATGACATAGGGAACAATCGCGACACGTCGACCGTAGAGTTCACGGCAGATCTGTTCGGCATCTGGTTGATCTGCTAGGGCTAAAACAGCTACTGCGTGGGTGTGATCGACGAATTTGCTTGGTAAGAACGCGTGTAGGAGTGCTTCAACCGAAGGGTTGGGTGACGATGGATCGATCAGGTTGCTGCGTTGAGCTGCAACCATGTCTTCGTCGCTAAGTGCAGATAGATCTCTTAAGGCTTGCAGGTTCTCCAATCGCACAGCAGGATGGCCGGCCGGCTCGATGGTTGATAGGTCCCAGCCCGAGCCCTTCACGCACAACACTGGTATGTGATCGCCAAACAATCCTATGCAGCTGGTTTTAACCGAGGTGTTGCCTCCGCCATGCAGCACTAGCTGGGGATCTGAGCCGAGCAGACGGGCTGTGTAAGTGCGGAGAGCCAGGTCTTCAGAGACGTCCTGCGCGGCGTAAGACTTGATGGCAGCTTGTGCCTCGGCATCCGACCAGCGGTTTTGGCACGTCATTGATTGGTGCGTATCGACGGGAACGTTACTTCAGTCGCGCTGAAGTTCCTCCGCTTTCTCCTTTGCTGATGTTTATGGGTCAAAGCTTTATTAGGCAGTTCGTTGAGAGGTTGCCATGCCAAGAATTATAATTCCTTGGGATGAAGTGTTGACTGAAGAGATTCTCAGCCAGATGGCTGAATTTTTACTGATTGGTGATTGTGCATATGCTGTTCCGTCTGGGCTTTGTAGATGAAAAAGATGTTGATATAAAAGTTCTAAAGCCTCGGATGCTTAGGATTTTGAATGATTGTGTGGCCATATATAGCAGAGTATAATGTTTGCTATTCCTGTCAAGTCGAGCAGCCTTTTGTTGATCATTGCCGAGCTCTAGATCTAATGAACTATTTTAGCTCTGGCATTGGAAAGATGTAAAACTGAGGAATAAAAGGTTGCTATGTGCAATGACATATCTTTTTGCAAAGTATTTAACTTCGATGGTGATTTGCTTCTTTTCATAGGTTCCAGTCAAGTCTTAGGGAGTAGCAATGTAAGGATCTTCTTTGTATTTGAGTGTGTAAGTTGAGTCGACCTTAGTGATTTCAATTCATCTCATGTTTAGCATCTATGGATAGTGAGGATTGAGTGCTGCTGTGAAGATTTTTCTATAATTAAAGACGACCTTGAGTTTGATTGGTCATTGATCAATCTTTCCGTAGTGATATTTTTCATTTATTGGTTTTGATTTCTAATCATCGCAGTAAAGCTCCATGAGACCCGTCTCGCTTGCTGCCGCGACTCCGCGCTCGGTGATTAGGGCTGTTACGAGGCGCGCAGGGGTTACATCAAAAGCAGGGTTGAATCCTTCGCTTTGATTGGGAGTGAGTTGCACGGTGGTGAGTTGGTGGTTGCTAGAAGCGTTGTTGTTTCGTCCTTGGATGTGGGTCACTTCCATCGCCGAGCGGGTTTCGATAGGGATTTCTGCGACCCCATCCGAGATTGACCAGTCGATTGTTGAGCCGGGTAGGGCTACATAAAAGGGCACGCTGTTGTCTAGGGCCGCTAAGGCCTTGAGATAGGTGCCGATTTTGTTGCACACGTCACCGCTGCGTGTGGTTCGGTCGCTACCTACGACGACTGCGTCAACATATCCTTGCTGCATAAGGTGCCCACCTGCGTTATCCACGATCACGGTATGGGGTACGCCTTCACGACCTAGTTCGTAGGCAGTGAGGCTCGCGCCCTGGTTGCGGGGGCGTGTCTCGTCAACCCATACATGAATGTTTAGGCCGGCCCGGTGGGCCTTGTAAATCGGTGCCAGCGCGGTCCCCCAATCAACGGTGGCTAGCCAGCCAGCATTGCAGTGGGTGAGCACTTGTATGGGCTCTTGTTGTCGCACGCTTGGTCTGCCTGCAGCAAGCTTTTGGATGATTGCTAAGCCATGGTTGCCGATGGCCTCACACATGGCCACGTCCTCCTCGGCAATGAGGGCAGACTCGGCTCTGGCGGCCTCTGCCCGCTTAGCTGGTTGAAGCGGTTTTACTTTGTCTCGGATTCGTTTGAGGGCCCAGCGCAGATTGACTGCTGTTGGCCGGGTGGCATTGAGTTGCTTAAAGGCCGCCTCTAGGGCGTCATCGCTGGGGTCTTCTTGTAGGGCCAGCATTAATCCATAGGCCCCGGTGACTCCGATCAATGGAGCCCCACGCACCACCATGGTGCGAATTGCGGTTGCGGCCTCTTGGCAGTTGCTGAGCTTGAGGGTGCTGAACTTGTGTGGCAGTTGGGTTTGATCGATCACGCCGACTGAATGCCCATCTTTTTCAAGCCAGATGGTGCGCCAGGCTGTGCCATCAATGTTCATGACCTTTCACCATTTAGATGATCCTGGGCAGTGTTGATCGAGTCGATGTTATGCCTGGGCAGATCCTAATTTCTAAAGCGGTTAGGTTGCATGGTTCATTCATCCTGGTGCAATCGCCCATTGTGATATTTGGCTACTAATACATTGAGCCTTGCTGCGAGCAAGGCTTCGGCATTGAAGTCATGGTTGAAGATTAGCTCAAGTGTGGCTTGTTGATTATTGCTAGGCCCAGTAACCTTTTGGGCTGAATGAAAGCATTAGGCCTGGTCTAACCTTTGCCTGGGTTAGTGCCTCTAGTGTTTATGAGTTAACTCTTTTTTAAATTAACCTTATCAAGATAAACCTCGCCTTCAGCTTTTAAAATGCTTTTTAAGCCAGTTTGGATTTACTCTTGTTCAACCCAATGCAGTGGACCAAGGCGGCTCTTTAGATGATTGTCCGCTTGAATCATCTAATTGTTATTTCACGTGTGTGTGCATGCATCTTGATCGTCAACACTTTGTAAGTTATCTCAGGGATTGATGGATTCTTTCTGCTGGAGACCTTGGCTAGTTAATTTTTTGAAGGTTGAATAAATGTTTGCTAATTAAACTCATGGCTTGATGTGATACTTCGACTATCAGTTGTATGTATGAAGCCCTTGAAGGCTATAAGTATTGATCGAGTTATTGACGGGCTATGCTATTTAAAGCTGAAAGACGTTAATTGAATCGCCTCACAACTTCTCCTCTCGAAGGCGCTCGTTTGGGAGTTTTGGGAGGCAGTGGTCTCTATGCCATCGAAGGCCTTGAGAACATTCAAGAATTGGAGATTGATACTCCCTTTGGAAAGCCTTCGGACGCTTTTCGACTCGGCACCCTTGACGGTATGGAGGTGGTATTTCTTGCTCGCCATGGGCGTAATCACACTTTTTTGCCTACGGAAGTTCCCTATCGAGCAAATATTTGGGCGATGCGTTCGCTTGGTGTGCGTTGGATCCTTTCGCCTTCAGCAGTTGGTTCATTGCAGGAACAGGTGCGCCCCTTAGACATGGTGGTACCTGATCAATTCATTGATCGGACTCATCAGCGACCACTGACTTTTTTTGGAGATGGGGCGGTGGCTCATGTGGCAATGGCTGATCCTTTTTGCCTCACGCTTTCTCGCTTGTTAGCTGATGTTGGCGAAAGTCTGATGCCGGATGGACGCCAATTGCATCGTAGTGGTACCTATCTGGCGATGGAAGGTCCGGCCTTTTCCACTCGAGCTGAATCGAAGCTGTATAGGAGTTGGGGCTGCATGGTGATCGGAATGACCAATCACACTGAGGCTCGCCTGGCTCGGGAAGCAGAGATTGCCTATGCCTCTTTATCAATGGTTACTGATTACGATTGTTGGCATGGTCACCATGACAGCGTGACTGTAGAGATGGTGCTTGCAAATCTGAGGGCCAATGCACAGTTGGCCACAAAGATCGTTCGGGCAACAGCCAAAATGGTTGCAGATATTCGTCCCGTCAGCACAGCTCACAATGCTTTGGAAGATGCTTTGCTAACCGCCAAAAAACATGTAACTGACAAAACCCGCCGCAAACTTGACCTCTTTACAAGACCTTATTGGGGCGAGTTTGGCGGTAGTTGATGGTCAGTTTTTGTTTTTTTAGAAGATCTAACTCTGCATGTAAATCCCCACCCTGCTAGGTAGGGGTTTACACACAGAATCTTGACTCTAAATTAAGCGGAACCGACTCCAGTGAAGGAGCCGAAGAAGAAGAGGCCTAGGACTGAGAGGACCGCCATGCCGCCAACTGTGGCAACTAACCATAGGGGTAGGGACCCTTCTGTCCAACGGCGTTCCCATGAAACGGCTGGACTGCCGTCTGGAAGACGGTCAGGTATGCGTCCGTCAGGGCCTTTAAGTTTCGTACTCATGCTTCAGATCCCTTAGTTGAAGAAGTAGCTGGTAAACAGAACGGCTGTCACAAAAACCAGCAAAAGCCCTAGGTAAAGGCTGGTGCGGTTCAGTTCTGCCGGCAGGTTGTTCGGGTTTGGGTTTTGCTCCATGGTTTGGGAGTGGGATCAGCGACGGATGAGCTGCATGGCGGTTATGGCGCCAAGAAAAAACACTGTGGGTACACCCAGGACGTGTACAGCGAGCCAACGCACCGTGAAAATCGGATAGACACGGACGTTAAGCGCTTGAAGAGGTGCAGAAGAAGATTGAGCCATGGTTTATTGCAGGCGCAGGTCGAGTTGGGATTTGGCTTCGTAGCGTTGGCTAACGACAGGAGCCTTGCTTTCGCTTGCCTGGAAATAGGCATCAGGGCGAGGTGTGCCGAATGTGTCATAGGCAAGGCCCGTGGACACAAACAGGTAGCCGGCGAGGAAGATCGACGGCAGGGTAACGGCGTGGATCACCCAGTAGCGGATGCTAGTGACGATCTCGAAAAAAGGGCGTTCCCCGGTGGAGCCAGCAGCCATGGCCTCAGGCGTATCAGCTTTTAGATCCTATAAGGCTGAGCCTCAACACTGCGTCTGGTGAACGGCATGGTTACAGAGCGTTGCTCATTTGGCTCTAGGTCAAGCCTTAGCCCACCCAGCGCAGAAGGTGGCCTCGTTCCCCAAGAACAAACCCTTTGGCTTGGCTTTCAGAGCTGGTGTCGAACAGGATCCTGATCAAGTTCGAGGGCTGTGTGTCACCCATGGGATCGATCTGCCAGCTTTTTCCGTCATCCAGAGTCTTAATAAGAGTTCCGTTGCCGCCCGCTGCCCAGATGCCCCCGTTGGGATCCCAGGACAGATCTAGGTAGTTGTAGCCATTGGTAATTGGAATCATCGCTTTCCCCCAGCTGTCGACGTTTCCGGGTTGATCGTTCAGGCGGATCTCGGCCCCCCTGGCCACCATCCATAGTTCACCGTTGGGTTGATAACCCAGGCTCTGCACCCGCTTGCTGCTGACCCTCTCATGGTTTTGCCAAACATCCTGGCCTACATCCAAGGTGGAGAAGAAATTGCCGAGACTGCTTACGCTCACGTAATTGCCAGCTGCACTGCGCCTGAGGTCGCGCACTGCACCTGCCGCTTCACTCACAGTTGCTTTCCAGGTGGTGCCAGCATCGCTTGTGCGATAGATGGCACCTGCGTTGGTGGCAAGCTCAGCATTATTTGGACCTAGGTTGGTAATCAGATATGGATCGCCTGGGAGTTTGTTTTCAAGCTTCAGGCGTGACCAGTTCTTGCCGGCGTCAGTGCTGTGCATCACCAGCCCTGGCTGCCCAGCGATCCAACCCTCATTGCCGTTGAAATCGATACTGATGAGCCGGAAGTTTTCATCCTCTTCAAGATCCAAGCTGCGCTTCTTCCAGCTGACACCACCATCATTGGATTCCATGATTAAGCGGTTGGTACCAACAACGAAGCCGTGGTTGGCGTCAGAGAAACTGATGTCCAGTGGATTTGACTCAGTGTTCAACTCCAAGGGTTGCCATGGGCTGGTGCTGGCGACCGGAAGCCGGCTGGTGACGCACCCACTGAGGCCGAACCCGATGGCCGCAATCAGCAGAAGGTTGAAAATTTTCGAGAACAGGCGGCTCATGGCAGGGATGCGTTAACGCAGTGAGTAGAGGGAGAGGAAGAAGGCGAAGGCCAGTGCCAGGCCTCCAAAGATCAGGACATTCTTTTGCCCTGGTGTTAAGCGGTTGACGCCAATGCCGTAGTTGAGGTTTTGGTCAAAGCCGCTAGGTGCACTGCGAGGACCGATGTTTTTGAAGGCGTCGATGCGGGCACGGCATACGGGGCAACGAAAGTTGGTTGGATCGAGATCCTTGAAAGCTGTTCCGGAACTGATGCCAAGCTTCTTGACTCCTTCTTCTGGGTCATAGACGTAACCGCAACTGCGGCACTCAAAGCGATGGGTGAGCTGATCGGTGTCGGACTCTGCTGAGGCGATGGTGTCTGTGGCCATACCATCAACGTCAGTTTGAGCAACTGATTCGGCTTCTGTCGAGTCTTCGGCAGGTGTGGTTTTGTCGCTCACAGCTGCACTGTCAGGTGGGATAACTCTATCGGCGTTAGCCCATGGCAGTGAATGCCAGACTGAGAAGCAAGTCGTACTTGTCCATGTTTGCGCTGCCGGGTTATGACGCTTTTCTCGGCTTTCTGCTGATCTCAGCAGCAGTCCCGATCTTGGCGCTTGTCACCAACAAGCTCTTGGCGCCTCGCAGTCGTACCGGCGAGCGGGAGCTGACCTATGAATCAGGGATGGAGCCCATTGGTGGTGCCTGGATTCAGTTCAACATTCGCTACTACATGTTCGCTTTAGTTTTCGTCATCTTTGATGTGGAAACCGTTTTCCTTTATCCCTGGGCTGTGGCATTTCATCGCTTAGGTCTATTGGCTTTCATCGAAGCCCTTATTTTTATTGCCATCCTTCTTGTTGCACTGGCTTATGCCTGGCGCAAGGGTGCCCTCGAGTGGAGTTGATTTCATGTCAGTGACCCCCTCCATCGATGCCGTACGTGACTTGCGTGCAGCGAGTTGTGGCCCTGTTGGCGCTCCCAGTGTGACTAGTGACTTGAGTGAGAACATCATTCTCACAAGCCTGGACGATCTACACAATTGGGCTCGGCTTAGCAGTCTCTGGCCGTTGCTGTATGGCACCGCGTGTTGCTTTATCGAGTTTGCTGCTCTGATTGGATCACGGTTTGATTTTGACCGTTTTGGCTTGGTGCCCCGAAGCTCTCCTCGACAGGCTGACCTCCTGATCGTTGCGGGCACGGTGACCATGAAGATGGCTCCAGCCCTGGTCAGGCTTTATGAGCAGATGCCTGAGCCTAAATACGTGATTGCTATGGGTGCATGCACGATCACTGGTGGCATGTTCAGTGCTGACTCCACTACCGCTGTGCGTGGAGTAGACAAGCTCATCCCCGTAGACCTGTATCTCCCAGGGTGCCCACCTCGCCCTGAAGCAATTTTTGATGCGGTGATCAAGTTACGTAAAAAAGTGGGTGATGAATCGGTTGCTGAGCGGATCAAGATTGCCCAGACCCATCGCTACTTCACAGTGCCCCATCAAATGAAGCGAGTTGAGCCAATTGTCACCGGGGCCTACTTGAGTGCTGATACCCAGAAAGCTGCCTTGACGCCTGGTGCTGGGCTACCAATGGCTGCGGAGTTGAACACCTCTGAAATTGATGCCAGCCCAGCTTCTCAGTCTTCATCAACCTACGAGTCATGAGCGAGACCCCTTCCACCCCCCCGGTGCCGGCGTGTCCGGAACCGGGGCCTGTAAGCCGCTGGCTCAACCAGCAGGGTTTTGAGCATCAGTTGCTTGATCCTGATCATCTTGGTGTGGAGGTGATTGGTGTGGAGTCGATGTTCCTGCAGGTGATCGTTTCAGCTCTCAAGGCTGATGGTTTTGATTATCTTCAATGCCAGGGTGGCTATGACGAAGGCCCTGGCCAGCAGCTGGTCTGCTTCTACCATCTCGTCGCCATGGCTGAAATGGTTGCAAAGATGGGGGAGGGAGATTCGTCGTCGACAGCGGCCAAGGTCCGTGAGGTACGCCTCAAGGTGTTTTTATCCCGTGAAGACACACCTTCGCTCCCATCGATTTACGGCTTGTTTCGCGGAGCTGACTGGCAGGAGCGGGAAACCTTTGACATGTTCGGCATCAACTTTGAGGGACATCCCCATCCGAAAAGGTTGCTAATGCCTGAAGACTGGAAGGGCTGGCCACTGCGGAAAGATTATGTGCAGCCAGACTTTTATGAGATGCAGGATGCTTATTGAGCATTCTTTTTATACTTTCGATAGAAGCGCATCACCGCTAGGGCAAGGCTACGTGGGTCATGGCGCAGTGTTGCGCGAGGCCTTTTCCCTTGCAATGGAGCTTGCATCAACTCATAGCCCTTGGCGATGAGTGCTTGAGCATCACAGTTGACCGGTTCAGCGCCTCGTGCTTGATAGTGCTTCACCAATGGGGATTCTCCTATGTCATCCTGGGCCAATACGGCATTGAATAGTTTCTGGCTGATGCCCAGGCTGGCGAGTTGGGCTTCGATTGCTCTTAGGTGACCAACAACATCCAGGCCATCTGTTTCCCCGGGTTGAGTCATTAAGTTGCAGATGTAAAGCTTCGGTGCTCGGCTCTGCTGGATGGTTCGAACTAAGGCCGGTACAAGCAAATTGGGTAATAGTGATGTATAGAGGCTGCCAGGTCCTAGAAGAATCAGGTCTGCATTAGAGATTGCCTCTAGCGCGCGGGGCAGGGCTGGCGGTTGTGCGGGCAAGCAGCCAAGCCTCACGATTGGACTTGGGGCCTTGCCGATCGCTGATTCCCCTTCAATGCGCTGGCCGTTTTCCAGTTCCGCCCAGAGCTGTACATCTGCATTGGTAGCGGGAACGACCTGACCCTGAACTGCGAGGACTCGACTAGACGCTGTGATGGCTGTCTCTAGATTGCCCGTGATGGCTGATAGTGCAGAGAGAAAGAGATTGCCGAAGCTGTGGCCCTCTAGGCCACTACCTGCTGAGAAACGATATTGAAACAGTCGTGTGAGCAGGGGTTCTTCTGTTGAGAGTGCAGCCAGGCAGTTGCGAATGTCGCCTGGGGGCTGAACACCAAGTTCGCGACGCAAGACTCCGCTACTGCCGCCATCGTCAGCCACTGTGACGATCGCTGTGATGTTGCTGCTGTAGCGCTTCAGGCCACTCAGCAGAGTGGAGAGGCCTGTTCCTCCTCCGATGGCGACGATGTTAGGGCCGCGGTTGAGTTTGCTTTTGGCACGAAGGGCGTCAACGAGCACGGTGTCCTTGTCGGGCGCTAGTGCTTGTTGGATCGAACCAAAGCTGCGGCTTTGTCCCCATAGCACTAGGGCGGCTCCGATTAAGACCACTAAAGGACCTGTAATGCTGCGTGGCAGCACAGTTGTGATTGTTCCCAGTAGCCAGACGAGGGTCTCGATGATCCAGTAGATGGGCTTGAGGTCTGCCCAGATGGCTGCTCCTAGAAGTGCCATAAGAAGGCCCAGGCCCGAAGTGAGCAGCCAGCGCTTGACGACCAGTCCAGGTAGGAGCCAACTCACTGCTCTGCGAGAACGGATCATTAGACCCCTTTCGCTAGCAGCCTTTATCCCTTTGATACTGGCGCGGCGCTGATGAGAGCGGCGCTGAGTAAAGCGGTGTTTGGGCGAGGTCACATGCGCGGGGACAAACCGGCCATAGGTCTTTAACGCAACTGTACGAAAGCTTTCCTTCTTCGACATCCCGGGCACAATGACTCGGTTCCCAGCACAGGGTATTTGTGTCAAACGCCACCCCCGTGGTCGAGATGTGTGATCTCACCATGCAGTGGGGACAATGGCCAGTGCTTGATCAGGTCAACTTGGTCATGCAGCCTGGGGAACGCTTGGCGGTCGTGGGGCCCTCTGGTGCTGGTAAGTCCACGGTGTTGCGGTTGCTGGCAGGTTTGGAGTTGCCTACCAGCGGAGAGCTTCGTCTCTTTGGTGAGCAGCAGGCTTATTTGCGTCTTGATCAGGAGCAACCCCCTGATGTGCGCCTTGTTTTTCAAAACCCAGCGTTGCTGGCCTCCCTCACGGTTGAGGAGAACGTGGGGTTTTTGTTGATGCGGGGGGGGCGCATTAAGCAGAAGGAGATTCGTGAGCGAGCCATGGCTTGTCTAGAAGCTGTAGGGCTTTACGATGTGGCTGATCTACTTCCAGGCCAGCTCAGTGGTGGCATGCAGAAACGAGTAAGTTTTGCTAGGGCCCTGATTGATGATCCTGATCGGGAGAGCGGAGCGATGCCGCTATTGCTTTATGACGAGCCAACTGCTGGCCTTGATCCTGTGGCGTGCACACGAATTGAAGATTTAATTGTTAAGACCACCACAGTGGCTAGAGGTTGTTCGGTAGTGGTGAGCCATGTACGCAGCACGATTGAACGTTCTGCAGAAAGGGTGGTTATGCTTTATGGAGGCAAGTTTCACTGGGCTGGCTCTATAGAAGACTTCGGTAAGACGGATAATCCTTATGTTGAACAGTTCCGTACCGGTAGTCTTCGCGGGCCAATGCAACCTGAAGAGCATTGATGTCTATGCGACGCAGCGTTCGTGATGCGATTGTCGGATTCTCCATCGTTGGAGCAGTGGTTGCCTTTGCAGGAACCTTGCTCTGGTTAAGGGGTGTGCGTCTTGGCGCCAAGGTTTGGAGTATCAAGGTGAACTTCCCCGATGCAACAGGTCTTGCTGAACGTTCCCCCGTGACTTATCGCGGCATCTTGGTGGGCACTGTCGTCAAAATCGATGTGACTTCCCAAGCTGTGCGGGCCACCCTCGAAATCAATAAGGGTGATCTGCGCCTTTCCAAGCCGGTTGTCGCCAAGGTGGCCTCTAGTTCATTGCTTGGGGGTGATTCTCAGGTGGCGTTGGTGAGTCTTGGTCAGCCGTTGTCTGCTAATGCTCCCCTGCCTCGATCAATGGATTGTTCTGGCAGCAAGGTGTTGTGTAACGGGGCAACGATTGTGGGTAAGCCTCCGGTGAGTATCTCTTCAGTGACAGAGACACTTGAGCGCATTCTGCAAGAGGTAGATAAGCAGAAGTTGGTCACGTATTTGGTTGATTCCACCAAGCAGATTGAGACCACCGCCGAAGATGTCTCCAAATTAATGAGTCAGCTCAAGGATGAGGTGGCTCGAGCTGAACCGATGATTACCAATCTCAATCTGGCAACCGGCCATATCAACAATGTGGTTGAAGCATTCGATAACCCGAAAACAGTTAATGATCTCAAGCAGACTGTGAGTTACGCTCGCTCGCTTACTAAAAAGTTTGATGCAGTGGGTGGAGATGTGGAAAAGCTTACGAATGATCCGCAATTCATGAATGCTTTGCGTAGCGTTACGATTGGCCTTGGTGAGTTTTTTAATGAGCTTTACCCGGCCCAAGCTGGTGGTAATAGACCTTGAAGTAATAAGCTCTTTAGAGCTTATATACGTGATCAATGCATAGGCTTAAGTCTTATTTGACCTGGCCTATTGCTTCCATTGCGATGGCGGCAATCGCTTGATCAGTTGCCTTTGGCAGTTGGACGTATTTGCCGGCGGCGGCTTCTGCTAGGTCCTTGCCCATGCCACTGCCGATGAACTTACGCTCGGTGTCGATGACTAGCAATTTGATCCCCAGACTGCGGTAGCGGCTCGCTACATCCAGTAATTCCTGCTTTAGATCCGGTGGCTCTTCTCCTTCAAGTTGTGGCTGACCTAGTGAGGTCGCTAAAGGCACATTGCCGCGTCCATCCGTGATGGCAACAACGACAACTTGGGCGAGATCTCCTTTAGACAATGCGTTAGCACCCACACGAGCAGCCTGGGTAAGACCATGGGCAAGAGGAGAACCGCCGCCGCAGGGCATCACTTCTAGCCTTCTTTTTGCTGCAGTAATCGATTTGGTTGGAGGCAGTAAAACCTCCGCTTGTTCTCCTCTGAATGGGATGAGTGAAACCTCATCTCGGTTCTCATAGGCCTCGGTGAGTAAGCGAATGACTGCTCCCTTGGCGCCCTGCATGCGATTTAGAGCCATCGAACCGCTTGCATCAACAAGGAAAATGACGAGTGAACCAGCCTTGCGTTGCAGCAACTTGGCTCTCAGATCTCCTTCTTCGACAATCACTGTGCGATCCGGCTGTCTGGATCGCCGAGCTTTTTGATATGGGGCCGCAGCTCTTAATGTCGCGTCGACGGCGATACGTCGAACAGGGCCACGAGGGATGATGGGCCTGACGTAGCGGCCACGGCTGTCACTGAGGACTGCCGAACGGTTCCCACTGTTTCCACTTTTCGACTTGGCTGCAGAAAACAGCAAAAGGTCTGGATCGATTGCAATTGCTTCTGGATCAAGCATGAACTCTTCTGGAACCGGTGGTGATGTCTGCTCTTCAGGGGTGTCTTCGTCATCCTCTTCATCCTCTTCAGAAGTGTCTTCTTGCGATTGATCTGGTGGTGGCGGTGCTTGCTGTTGCTCTGGCGGGGGGGGCTCCATTTGCTCCTCTTGAGGCGGCAATTGCAATGCACGCGGTGCAATCACCAGCCGCACGGCGACTTGGAGGTCGTCTGCTTCAACCTGGTCTCGGCCGCTGAGAGCCGCGTGGGCCCGTGCCACGCGTACTGCATAAAGCTCAGAGCGATGCCCTTCCACGCCTCCACGAATGGCTTCATTGACCAGATATTTGATCTGTGCGTGGCTGATTTGTACATCGGGCAGCCATTGACGAGCCAGTAGCAGTTGAGTTGCTAGTGCTTCGGTCTCCTGGGACCACTTTGCAGCGAAGCTGACACTGCATTGGCCATGGGCGAGTACTGCCTCGGTGATCTCAACACGTTGCTCGTTGCTGATCAGCTGGTCGGCGGAGAGAGCGATGGCGAAACGGTCCAATAGGTGGTCGCGCATTGCCCCTTCTTCAGGGTTGTAAGTAGCAATCAGTAGTGGACGGCAGGGATGGCTGAGGCTGAGTCCTTCTCGCTCTACTCGGTTTTCGCCGGCTCCCACTGCCGCCAGCATGAGGTTGACGATGCCGTCATCCAACAGATTGAGCTCATCGAGATAGAGCACTCCCCGATGGGCTTCTGCTAGTAGTCCAGGTTGGAAGACAGGGGTTCCACTGGTTAGGGAGGCCGTGACGTCTACAGCGCCAACAAGTCTGTCTTCAGTGATGCCAATTGGAACTTGCACAAAGGGTGCTGGGATCACACGGCTCGGCAGTGGCTCCTTTGAGTTCTCCTCATCGGTGGCGCCCTGTTTCGTGATCAGGCGTTGGCTGGCTTCGTCCCATTCCTCAGGGAGCTTTGGATCCAGGTTGAGACCAATGGGGCGATGAATTTGTGAAGTCTGCTGATCTTTGCTAAGGGCTTCCAGATCGAGCACATCGATTGGCGGTAGCAGTGCATGCAGTCCCCGTGCCAAGACCGATTTGCCAGTGCCGCGGCCGCCGGCGATCACCACCCCACCCAGTTCTGGATCAACCGCTGCTAGGAGCAGTGAAAGCTTGAGCGTTCCATGGCCTGTAATTGCGGCAAGAGGAAAAGCACGAGTGGCCATGTCCTGGCCTGCTCGATCTCTGGACCTTGTGTTGGCAGTTGCGGCCGATCCGCTTGCAACCATGGAGTCCCCCCGGCTCGATGACGTGTGCGCCAGTCTCGCTGATCAACTCGGAGTTTCTACTGCTTATTCTGCTCCAAGCACGTTAGCTGTGGCACTAGGAGCCAATTTGGCTAGTGCTTTTGGACCTCCACCTGCCACCTTGAGGGCAGTGCGACCTGAGTTAGAGCAGACCATCCATGAGTGGCTCTCAACATCGCTTGGAGAGGCATCGGGCGAAAGGGTGAATCCTGCAGGTTTGCGTTGCCGTTGGTCGCCATTATTTGAGACCGACCCCGTTGGCGGTCCACCGGAGCAGCCTGTCTACATCAATGCGGTAGTTGTGGTGGATGGGCCGCGGCTTGCTTTGTTGCAGCCTTGTGAAGCGGCTGCGCTGTCCTTGTTAGCCAGACTGCTGGCCCTGGAGAAGCGCTTCGGACGAGATCGCCAGGCAGAGTTGATGCGCTGGGAATCGCGTTCACTGGATCTTGATTTGCTTGCCTGGGGCGCACTACAGGTTCAGCACGAGGCCCTAATCCTTCCTCACCCCCGTCTGATTGAACGAAGTTTTGTCGTGGTGCCACTTGCAGCGGCCCTAACGGGAGTGGCTCAGGTGCCGCGCCGTATTCCCCCTGATTTGGACTGGCTTGAATAGGGGTGGCGCAATTCAAGTCCTTGTCTGGTCATCAGCCACCATGCTGGGAGTTCTTTGTTTGTGGTCAACATGGTGCCTCTTCCGCCCCCTGAGCCATCTTTGCTGTTGGAAACCACAGCAGCGCTAGAGGCAAGAAAGATTCGTTTTGAGATCAACCGTTTTGAGCTGCCGATTGGGGTACAGGGTCTCTTTGGTCTGATTCGCCATCCTGGTGCTTCCTTAGCGGTGCCAATCACTGCCGATGGCAGGGTTGTGGTGCTTCGTCAGTACCGCTTTGCGGTAGCCCGCCGCATCCTGGAATTTCCTGCTGGCACGCTTGAGGATGGTGAAGATCCCCAGGCTTCGATGGAGCGGGAACTGGCAGAGGAGGCTGGCTACAGCGCAGCTCGCTGGGATTCTTTGGGGCAGATGCTGCCTTGTCCTGGCTACTCCGATGAAGTCATACACCTTTTTCTGGCCCGAGACCTTAAAGCCCTGAGCGAATCTCCTGCTGGTGATGAAGACGAGGATCTTGAGGTGCTGCATATGACCCCAGCTGAATTCGATGCTTGCTTAGCTAGTGGTGATGAAGCTCTGGATGGCAAGAGCATTACCGCTTGGTATCGGGCGCGTCAGTTGTTGGGTCTCTAAAGATCACTATCCCGCTGGTTGTTCTGGTATTACTGCGAAGCAGTATTTATCTATGGAGGTTGTGCCTAATAACAAGCAATAGCAGGTATTAAATAAGGCTTTTTAAGCAACCTTGCTCATGTGAGTTGTGGTTGCTGGACTCAGCAGCTTGTGCAACATAGAGACAACCTGTTGCTGCTGCTCTTCGCTCAATTCTGGGAAGATCGGCAAGCTCAGCACTTGACTGCAAAGCTGTTCAGTGACCGGCAGGCTGCCTGGGCCTTGGCTTAGGCCTTCATAGGCCGGTTGGAGATGGATCGGGATTGGGTAGTAAATGATGGTGTTAATGCCATGTTCTAAAAGACTTTGTTTGAGCCAATCACGGCAACTGCTATCCGGCAGGGTATTGCTGCCATTGTTTTTTGACGGTTTGCCAAGGCTCTCAGAGTTGCTTTGGTTCATTGGGCAGCTCGTTACCCGCACCACGAATTGGTTCCATGCATGTTGCAGATGGCTTGCTTTTGTTTGATCTGGAAGCTCGAGGCAAGGAAGGTTTGTGAGCAACGTTTGATAACGGGTCGCGATGGCTTGTCGCTTTTCAACCCAGCAAGAAAGCCTTGGTAGTTTCACGTTTAAAACTGCGGCTTGCAGTGCATCCAGTCGGCTGTTGTAGCCAAGTTCTGTATGCAAATATCGACGCGGCATTCCGTGAACAGCGAGTTCTCGCATTCGCTGAGCAAGCTTTGCGTCATGTGTGCTGACGGCTCCACCATCGCCAGCGCCGCCAAGGTTTTTGGTGGGAAAGAAGCTGAAGCAGCCCACATCGCCCCAACTGCCTACAGACCGTCCGTTCCACGCTGCACCACTGGCTTGGGCACAATCTTCGATCACTTTCAGCCCATGTTTGTTGGCGATGGCCATCAGCTGCTCCATGTTGACGGGGCGGCCGAAAAGATGAACTGGTAAAAGAGCACGGGTGGCTGGGGTTATTGCTGCTTCGATTTGTTCCAGGTTGATGAGATAGGTGTCCGCTTCGACGTCCACGAAGACAGGTGTGGCGCCGACCGAACTGATTGCCTCGGCAGTGGCAAAAAAGCTGAAAGAACAGCTGATCACCTCATCTCCTGCTCCGATATCCAGTGCCCTCAGGGCCAGGACCAAAGCATCGGTGCCGCTGTTACAACCAACGACATAAGGCACGCCAAGGGAGTTAGCAAAGGCTTGTTCAAAAGATTCAATTTCGGTGCCGCCGATGTATTGGCCACTGCGCAGCACGCGCAAGACCGCCTCATCAAGGTCAGGCCCCAGTTCGGCTAGCTGTTGAGTAAGGCTAAAAGGGGGCACCTGCATGAGAAGCACCTTAAGCCGAGCCGAAGACGGTTTAGCAGCTTTTGAAGTGGCAGATCAGCCGAACCAGGGGGGCTCTTGTCCTGGGTGCCACTTGATGTTGCAGCCGATTGAGGCCTGCTGGTGGGGAGAGGCATCCTGCCCGTTCAAAACGGCATCTAAGGCAGCACGTAGGTCCGATCCAGTCACAGGTGCATCGTTCCCAGGGCGGCTGTTATCCAGTTGGCCGCGGTAGCAGAGTCGCTGCTGTCCTTGTGGAGAGGGAGCAAAGAGGAAGAAGTCTGGTGTGCAGGCGGCTTGTAGGGCCTTGGCGAGGCTTTGGTCAGTATCCAGTAGATAAGGGAAACGCCAGCCTTGTTGCTTGGCCTGAGCTGCGAGCTGCTCAGGACCGTCTTGGGGATGAGTGATCAGACTGTTGCTGGCGATAGCCAGTAGCTGCACGGAATCTCCGTAGTCCTGATCAAGATGGGTCAGTTCTTTTTCAATGTGTTTCACGAAAGGGCAGTGGGCGCAGAGCGCCATCAGCAGGAGGGGCTTGGTTGGCAGGTTGCTTGTGTTGATTGTGTTCAGGGCGCCAAGCCCGCCATCGATCTCAAGATTGGTGCCGGGTACCACCTTCAATTCAAACGCCGGTAAGGGGGTCCTGAGAGGCAGCATCGTCGAGGGAGTGAGGGCCATGTTGGGAAAGCAGCCCTTCAATGCTGGTTCAGGATGACTTTGCATGGCTGCATCAATGCCGTGAAGCAAGTCAATGCAAAAGGAAAGACCTTCCTGTTAGTGGCTTTGGCCGTAGTGCTTAACGGCTGTATGACGTCGTCTTCCAAGCCCAGCTGGGCTATTTATCCCTTGCAGCGGCATCAAGCTCATGACGGCCTGGCGGTGGTGAGTGAGCCTGATGGCTATGGCGTACATCTCTTTCTCGAAACGGACACCAGTGATCCAGGGATCTGTACGCCCCGTTGGTTGCCAGACCCTGCAAGGCTTTTCAATGGCAATGGCAATGCCCCATTCAGCTCAGGGCTTGCGTCTCGCAAGGAATTTTTCGTGGTAGTGGCCCGCGGGGATGTCCGCCGTGTCTTGAAGCGTGAGCTGAAGGCTCTTTGTGTTGATCGGGCACCTAGGGCGAGATGGCGTTGGCAGGAGCCGCCCCGCGCTGCTGATCAGGTGAAGCCTTTGAGATTGCCTGCGTTGGAGGAAGAAGACCTGCTCAGGGATCCAGAAGAAGAGAGGAAGCTTCAGGAGGAGTTGTTAAACGGCAACTGGTCTGGAAGCTGATCGAATAGAACTCTTGGCGACCTTATTCGGGGCATCCAGTGAAACTCGGCGTGGCATGGGAGAGAATCGCTGCCAATGTTCCCTAGTGCGTTCGCTCTGATGCTTCTCGATCTAAGCGGTAAGAAGATCCTCGTCACAGGTATCGCCAACAACCGTTCCATTGCCTGGGGCATCGCTCAACAGTTGAAAGCCGCCGGCGCTGAGCTGGGAATCACCTATTTGGCGGATGAAAGGGGCCGTTCGGAAGGCAAGGTGCGCGATCTCACTGCTCCTCTAGAACCCAGTTTGTTTTTGCCTTTGAATGTGCAGGACAGCAATCAGATCGAGGAGGTGTTTGCTGTGATTGCCCAGCAGTGGGGCCAGTTGGATGGTTTGGTCCATTGTCTTGCCTTTGCAGGCAAGGAAGAATTGGTGGGTGATTACAGCGCCACCTCGGCCGAGGGATTCGCACGCGCCTTGGAGATCAGTGCCTACTCGCTGGCCCCGCTTTGTCATCACGCCAAGCCTTTGTTTAGTGATGGTGCAGGGGTTGTGACGTTGACCTATCTCGGTGCAGATCGTGCCATTCCGAATTACAACGTGATGGGTGTTGCCAAGGCTGCTCTGGAGGCTTCAGTGCGTTATCTCTCTGCAGAACTTGGCCCTGATAAGCAGGTGCGTGTGAACGCGATCAGTGCTGGCCCAATTCGCACCTTGGCTAGTTCTGCGATCGGCGGCATCCTCGAGATGATTCATAACGTTGAAGAAAAGGCTCCCTTGCGTCGCACTGTGACCCAGATCGAAGTTGGCAATACAGCCGCGTTCTTGCTGAGCGATCTTTCCAGTGGTATCTCCGGTCAGACGCTTTATGTGGATGCTGGTTACTGCATTAACGGAATGTGATTTGACTGGCAGCATGACTTCATTTGGATGGGCATCATGACGTCGCTAAGGCAGGGGGATGTTCATCGCGTCACCGCTGAAACCGACGTGCTTGTTCGTGTTGGGCTTGATGGCTGTGGTGAGTGCAACGTTTCTACGGGGGTCGCCTTCCTCGATCACATGCTTCACCAGCTTTCCAGCCATGGCCTGCTGGATTTAGAGATCACCGCGACTGGTGACACCCACATCGATGACCATCACACCAATGAGGATGTGGGTATTGCTGTTGGTCAGGCCCTATCTCAGGCGCTTGGAGATCGACGTGGCATCCACCGCTTCGGTCATTTTGTGGCACCACTCGATGAGGCGTTGGTTCAGGTCGTTCTGGATTGCTCCGGTAGACCTCATCTCAGTTATGGCCTGCAAATTCCCTCTCAGCGCATTGGTAGCTACGACAGCGAGTTGGTGAAGGAGTTTTTCGTGGCAGTTGTGAACAACAGCGGCCTCACCCTGCATATTCGCCAGTTGGCAGGCACCAATTCCCACCACATCGTTGAAGCCTGTTTCAAGGCCTTTGCCAGAGCTCTGCGCATGGCAATTGAAATCGACCCGCGAAGGGCCGGTGCAGTACCTAGCAGCAAGGGTGTGCTGGAGCAGGCTGGCGGGCAGAAGAGCTGAATGCTTGGGGAGTGGGGATTTCCTCGCTCGCGGCTGTAAGCCCTTTTGCGTAAGGATTGGTCAATCTTGATCAGCCTTGCAGTGAGCACAGTGAGCGATAGCCCTTCAACAGTGTCCGCGACCTCAATAGATGTACCCGGCGGGTTTGATCGGGATGACTGGGCAAGTGGTTATTGCAATGTTGAGCAAGAGCTCAATGCTGTGTCTTTAAGTCCCCTGAGGGGACAGATTCCAGCTGAACTGCAAGGCAGCCACTATCGCAATGGTCCAGGCAGGTTTGAACGCGATGGGCAATGGGTGCATCACCCTTTTGATGGTGACGGCATGATCACTGCTGTGCGATTCAGCGATAGCAAGGCCACGCTGAGTAATCGCTTTGTGCGAACGAAATACTGGCAGGAAGAGGAAAAGGCCGGTCGCTTCCTTTATCGGGGGGTGTTTGGCACGCAGAAGCGTGGTGGGGCGAAGGCGAATGCTTTTGACGTGCGTTTCAAGAACATTGCCAATACCCAAGTGGTTCAACTTGGTGATCAGTTACTGGCTCTTTGGGAGGCGGCTGGTCCGCATGCGCTTGACCCTGTCAGCCTGGAAACCCATGGGCTTTCGAGTCTCAATGGGGTGCTGAAGCCTGGAGAGGCTTTTAGCGCTCATCCCCGCTTCGATCCTGGCCACCATGGCGAACCTCGCATGGTCACCTTTGGTGTGAACACAGGGCCGACTAGCAAGATCAGGCTGATGGAGTTTGCCACTCAGGGGCCAGATGCGGGACGCCTCATCAGTGATCGCACAGACAGTTTTAAGGGTTTTGCTTTTCTGCATGACTTCGCGATTACTCCCAACTGGACGCTCTTTTTGCAGAATGCGATCAACTTCAATCCGTTGCCGTTTGTTCTGGGTCAGAAGGGTGCGGCGCAATGTTTAACGTCTAAGCCTGGAGGCCAGGCAAAGTTTTGGTTGATTCCTCGGGATTGCGGCACTTTTGCTGGGCAGCCGCCGCGCATCTTTGATGCTCCCGATGGTTTTGTTTTTCACCATCTCAATGCTTGGGAGGAGGGGGATGAGTTGGTGTTGGAGAGCATTTACTACAGCGATTACCCCTCGATTGATCCCGGCGAGGACTTCCTCTCGATGGACTTTGACTTTTTCCCTGAGGGTCGATTAGAGCAGTGCCGCATCAATCTTTTGGGTAAAGGAATTGAAACCAAGCGCTTTAGTGAGCGTTGTTGTGAATTTGCGATGGTCAATCCACGCCGAGAAGGGTTGTCGGCTCGTTATGCATGGATGGCTGTGGCAGAGCGTGAAACCGGCTATGCCCCCCTACAGGCGATCAAAAAACTGGATTTGAGCAATGGTGATCAATGCTTATGGAGTGCAGCGCCGCGTGGATTTGTCAGTGAGCCATTGATGGTGCCACGCCCTGGCAGTGAAGCTGAGGATGATGGTTGGCTGTTGGTTTTTGTATGGAATGGAGAGCGTCGTGCCAGTCAGTTGTTGATTTTGAATGCAAACGATTTAAGCGAGCAGGCAGTGCTTGAGATGCCTATAACCATTCCATACGGATTACATGGCAGTTGGGTTACTGCTGATTGATTTATTGATTGAGTTTAGGGTGTTGATTGGCGAACAAATTCCAAGCTTATTTGGAATTTGTTCGCTCTGAACTTAAGGGTTTGGTTGGTTGACTAGATAAAGTCAATCACATCAGCGGCGAGAAACTCACCCTTATCAACATCCTTCAAGGTGGTGTGAATGCCATCTGCTGTGATCAATAGATCATCACCAACTTGCTTAAAGGAAAGGTTCACTCCATCTGCTACAGAGATGCGATCGTTTTCAGCGAATGAAAAGGCGATGATCACATCATTACCACGACTCAGCTTGTAGGGATCAGCGCCTCGATCACCTTTGAGAATGTCATCACCGAAACCACCATATAGCCGATCATCGCCATTCCCTCCAGTAACTTGATTATCTCCACCGCCTCCTAGTAAAATATCATCACCACTACCACCAAAGATCACTTCATCTGCAGAGGTTCCAGTTAAGGAATCATCAGCATCAGAACCAATGATTTTTGGTTCACGCAAGCTCTCAGGAAGAACACCAGAGACTGATTCCGTATACAGCTCAATATCATTGCCATCGCCTCCTTTATAAGTCACGAAGAGCTCAAGGATGCCGCTGTTATCACTTTCAAAACTCCCGACTGAATCTCCCTCATTGAGACCATCATATTGACCATCGAGACCTCCATCAACTCTAGTCATTACAAATGAATCACCAGCAGAAAGCTGTAAATCATTGATCGCTAAGACACGTAAATCCCCGGCAAGTTCTAGATCGCCAGTAATCTCAATCCGATCGAATTCTGTAAATTTCCACCATCCACCGAGTGTACCTCCTAGTTCTATTTCTGTAGAGCCACCTTTCTTGTAGTAGCTGCCATCAACCAACATTCCGCCAGTCGAGCTGCCTGGTTTGACTTGGCCGTGATCAATCCAGCTGCCTATAATTTTGCTATTTCCTGAATAGTATCCCCGATTAATAAAACTTTTTGCGCCCAAATAATTGTTTGAATTGTCAATAGTCCCGTCGTTGATTGGCGTTGCACCGCCCTCGTTCTTCAGCCTGCCGCTGTTGTAGGTGCACAGCCATCCGCTGCTGTTCAGCGTGCCGTTGTAATTTCTTAGCCAGCCATAGTCGATTAGCTCGCAATCGGCATTATTATTCAGCAGGGAGTAGTTATTTAGGGAGGTGTTGCTGTTGTTGTTCAAATAGTAGTTGTTGCTTGGCTTGCCACGGCCGAAGTTATGCAGTATGTGGTTGTTGTTCAGCGTGAAGCCATCGCTGTCCGGCGTGCCAAGATTTTGATAAAATTCCTCGTTCTAATCACCATCTCCTACAGCATATATAGTGCCTACTGGATTTGGATTTGGAGAGATCTGATTGCCCATCACTGTAAAGTCTGTATTTATTGATGATAGCCCAATATTTTATAGGCGCTGCAAAGCTTTGCGATTTTGTGTTGACTTGGGATCATTGCTATTTAATTGGTCAATTTTGTTGGAGAAAGTAAAAGGGAATCCATTGCTCTCCAGTCATGTTTAGTTGTGAATTGACGTTTTTGCTATGTAATTCATTCACACTTTGATGGCTCAAGGGCGCTAGACCTAAGTTAGAGAGCTCACTGTCTAATGTTTTCAGCTTCGATGCGATTGTTGTGCTCTCCCTTGATGTTTGGCTTGCTTGTTAGCACGAGTGGATTGATGGGCTTAGCAAGCTCGCCTGCTCATGCTGGTGAGCTTCGATGTGATGGCACTTTGCTGCAGCTTATTGTTCGTGAAAGTGGCGAGCTGCGATCAGATCGCTTTCGTTTCTCCTTGCAAGTTGAAGCCGAGGGGAAAACTTCATCGGCAGCAATGGATCAGCTCAATCAGCGCTTAGCCACAGTTCGTAGTCGCGTGCGGTCACTCAGCCTGGGCGATCTCAAGATTCCTGCTCCGCGCAGTTATGCCATTGATGGCAACAGCGGCAAACCACGCTTGCAGCGTGCTTTTACCAGCGTCAGTGGGGAGGTGGGCCGATCCAATTACGACGCGTTGATTCAGATCGCAGGCAGGTTGCCTGGTGTTGATTTGCAAGGCATGTCTTCACGTGCTGATCTTGCTAGCGAACAGCAATTGAAGAATCAGTTGTTGCGTAGGGCTCTACAGCAGGGCAAGCATCAGGCTGAAACTACCTCTGATGCACTTGGCTTCAAGCAGGTGCGATTGCTGCGCATTGATCAGCGCGGTGATGGCTCGATACGTCGGCTCAGTTTTTCAAAAGCAGCAAGCTCACGCTTCAATCCCGACGAAGCACCGCAGCCGCGCCAGTCGCTCACGCTGAATCTCGATTACTGCTTGTCTTGAAGACAAACAGATTCGCAGCCAATACATTCTCCTGGATGTCTTCAATGACTTGATGCGCGATCGCTTGCTTTGGATCCTCAGCCTGCTCTTCGTGGCCTGGATGGTTTGGTCTGAAACGAGCTTTCAATATTTCGATCAATCGCTCGCTGATGAGCTTGCTCTCTCCTCTGCTGATGTTGCCGTTGTGGGGGGAGCCTTCCTGCTGCCCTATGGCCTCGTTCAGATTCCTGTCGGTTGGGTGTTGGATCGTGGCCGTGCCGAACGTTGGCTGTTACTCGGTGCCATCACGGCTACTGCACTGACACTGGCCTTCGCTCGAGCTGAAACCCTTGATGGCTTGATCATCAGCCGCGCTGGCATGGGTCTTGCTTGTGCTGTTGCCTTCCCGGCCTCAGGGCTGCTTGCGAGGCGAACCCTGCCGTCGCAGCGTTTTGCCTTGGCGATGGGTGCTACCGACAGCCTGCTTGGTTTTGGCGCCGCCTTGGCTGCCTTGATGCCTGTGTTGATCCATTTGGGCTCCTGGCGGCAGCAGGTGACGTTGCAGATCATGGTGCTGGCTTTGCTGGTGGCAACACCGTTAGTTGTCGTGGTTGTTGCCAGCTCGCAGCAGAGTCGTGCAAAGCCAAGCCAATCGATCCGCGAACGCCAAGTTGCTGATAATTCAGGGCGCTGGAGTGCCGATGCCATCAAGAAGGTTGTTCATGCGGCCTTGATTTATGCCTGGGGTGCTGGAACTCTTTTTGGCTTTTGTCAATATGGCTTGCTGTCCGATGTTGAGGGGTGGAGCGGTTCTCTCAAGGTGGGCGTCGGCATGGTTCTTTCCCTCTTTACATCCGTAGGAATGCTTGGGGCAGGTTGGCTTGGCAGTCATCAGTCCAGGCGTGCTCCCATCTTGTTGGCGGGCAGCTGCAGCGCCGCCTCCGCTCTGCTGGTCTTGGTGGCGACCAACCCTCAATCCGTCATCGTTTTGATTTTGGCTGGAGCCATTCTTGGTCTGGGCCTTGGCACGAGTGTTTTGGCTTTTCCTCTTGCAGAAGCTGCAGCTCCTCCAGCTCAAACGGCTCTTGTTGTCGCTTTTGTGAATACAGCAGGCACGTTGATGGGAGCGTTGATGATCATGCTCTCTGGGGTATTGCTGCAGGTATCGACCCCCGGCAATACAACTCTGGTGGTGTTGACCTACGGCAGCCTTGCTTTGTTGGGGATCATTTTGGCTGCCTTGCTTCAGATCAACACCATCAAGCGATCTGCTCAATTCCTTAGTTGAGAGCAGATTGATTGTTTAGCGATTCGGTGGTCTCGCGATTAGGGCTTGTTTTGTTTGTGGAGCAGTTCTTGCAGGGCTGGATCTAACAGGGCAAAGGCGCAACCTCTGTGGCTCCATTGGCGTTTTTGCTCAATAGTCATCTCTGCAAAGGTTGTGCCGGTTGCCTCGACTTCGAAGATCGGGTCATAGCCGAAGCCCTTTTCTCCTCGAGCTGCGTGGGTGATCAAACCTTCGCAGCGGCCTTCGACCTCCAGTAAAATTTCACTCGTTTCAGATGCGATGCAAAGAGCAGCGCTGAAGTGAGCGCGGCGATCATCGATCCCTTTGAGTTCTTGTAGTAGGCGCTCAATCCTTAGGGCATCACTCGCGGCATAGCGGGCTGAATACACCCCAGGGGCGCCTGCCAGTGCCTCTACGCTGAGTCCGGAGTCGTCTGCGAGGGCCCATTGCCCCGTGGCTTGAGCAACTGTCAAGGCCTTGATGCGTGCATTTTCTGCAAAGGTCTGGCCTGTTTCTTCCACGGCAAGATCTTTGGGTTGGGCTTGCACGCTGAGCGGCAGGTGAGCCAGCAACTGACGGAACTCGCGGATTTTGCCAGCATTGCCGCTGGCGATCACCAGCACCCGCTCTGTCAATTCATTGCTGCTCATGTTCGTTCTGCGAGCTGCTTTGCCCAGTTCAGAGCTGCTTTGACGTCTGTCTCGCTGGGAGCTTCGCAGTAGATCCTGAGCAGGGGTTCGGTGCCGGAGAAACGCAGCATCAACCAGTGGCTAGGTCCAAGTCGAAATTTCACGCCATCTGTACGGATAACGGTCTGAACGGGTTGATCAGCAACTGTGGCTGGAGGGGTTTGCTCAAGCAGCGTTTCTAGTCGTTGTCGCGAGTCCATGTCAGCAAGGCGTAGATCAAAGCGTTCGTAAAAACTGCTCCCCCTACAACGCTCTTGCAGGGCTTTCATGCGTGCGCCGAGGGGCTGCCCTCCCTCCACAAGTGCTTCCAGTACAAGCAGGGCTGCAAAGAGGGCATCCCTTTCAGGTAGGTGCATTCCGAAGCCCACCCCTCCTGATTCCTCACCTCCCACCAGCACATCGCCGCTGAGCATTTCAGCGGCGATGTATTTGAAACCAACCGGTAGTTCCAGCACCTCCCGGCCTAGATCCTCAGCAACTAGACGCATCAGGTCAGAGCCACTCACGGTTTTTACAACCTTGCCTGGCAGTTGTTTGGCTCGGGCGAGGTGGTCAATCAGGAGGGGCATCAGCAGCTGGGTGCTGCAGAAGTTGCCAGCTTCATCTATGGCTGCAATGCGGTCGCCATCGCCATCGAACACAAGACCCACGGCGGGTTGTCCGGTAGCGCTGGAGGCCTGCACAGCTGCGATCAGCTGGCTCAGATATGGGGCGAGGGGTTCGGGCGGGTTGCCGCCGAACAACGGGTCGCGCTGGGCGCGAATTTCTTGAACCAAGCCCTGGTTGTGCGGGTCCAGTAGCTCGGCAATGCAACCCGCTGCTGAACCGTGCATCGGATCGATGATGACCTTGAGCCCCATCTTCTGCAGGCCCTTGATCAGGGACGTTAAATCGAGCTTCTCTCGCAATCCTTTGAGATGCTGCCCACGCCCATCAAATCGCTTGGTAATCCCATTGATGGGTACTGAGATCCCTCCGGCAGCAAGTCGCTGTTCCACCGCTGCGGTGAAAGTGTCTTCCACTGAGCCGCCAAAGGCCCCCTTGATTTTTAGCCCTAACCATTCCGGCGGATTGTGACTGGCTGTCACCACTAAGGCGCCAATGGCCTGATGTTGAACGACTGCCCAGCTGCAGGCAGGTGTCGGCACAGGCGTTTCGGTGAGTAAGGGCTCCAGCTCACAGCCGCGCACGGCGGCAGCAATGGCCTCTGCCATTTCCGGAGCTAGAAAGCGGCGGTCGTAGCCGATGATCACTGAGCGGCTTTTGAGTTCTGTGGGTGCGCGATAGGCCAGCTCCTGTGCAGCAGCAGCAGCAACGGTTAACAACCTTTCGACTGTGATATCCACGCCGATGACCCCGCGCCAACCGTCGGTACCGAAGTGGATGGGGGCCGCGGCCAGCGGCAGGGGGGCCGATGCCATAAATGATCAACTAATGGATTCGATCTAGCAGGTAGGCGCCGTAACGTCGACTGATGGGTGCCACCCCTCTCGCTGCCAACGTTCTGACTGATCGCTTGCTGCGTAGTTGGCTGCGCTGTCGTCGTAGGGCTTGGTTAGACCGTTATGGCGATGGAGAGCAACGGCTCTGGACTGCTCACCGCACTCTGCAACTTGATGATCAGCAGCGCAACTTTGTTGCTTTGTTGCCGCGCAAACCATGCAGGGGTCTAGAAGGTTGCAGTCAAGGATGCCCAGGGGTGGTGGGGCTGAGGCTTAAGGGGTTTGGTCCTGCGGGGCAGTTATTGGAGGCCCATCCGCCATTGCTGCAGAGGGTCGAGGGGCAAAGTCGTTGGGGGGCATTTGCTTACCGACCGGTGCTTGCACGTCAGGGTCGACGATTGACCAGAGAGCATCGCTTGGCTTTGGCCCTTGCTGGTCGTTTATTGGCACCGCTGCAGTCGGCTCCCGTGCCTGAAGGATTGGCTTTGGCCGGAGCTGGTCGCAGTTTTCACATGGAACGAGTTTCATTGCTGGGGGGGCTGCAGCGGCAGCTTGATGATGTGCTGGTCAAGTTGGCCGTAGACCTCAAGCTGAGCGAGCCTCCGCCTTTGGTTGCCGATCGGCGCAAGTGCAAGTTGTGTTCCTGGCGAGGTGTTTGCAATGCCGTGGCTTCTGCAGAGGGACACCTCAGTGAGGTGAGCGGTATCGGGACTCGTCGACGGCAGATGCTTCAGGAACTGGGGATCCTTGGTTTGCAGGAGTTAGCGGCAGCCGATCCGAATGAACTCGGAAGTCGTTTGCAACATTTCGGTGAGCAGCACGGGGAAGTGGCTTGTGAGCTTGTCGCTCAGGCCCGCGCTCAGCGGGATGGTCGTTGTGAGCGCTTGGATTTCGCATCAGCTTTGCCGGAATTGGCCACTGCCCCTGGCGTGTTGTTGTACGACATCGAATCTGATCCAGATGCTCGCGATGATTTTCTGCATGGTTTTGTCCTGCTGGGCCGCAGGCCAGATGGCAGTTGGGATTTAGAGGGTGCGCAGTATCACCCCTTTTTGGTGCTTTATGAGCACGGCGAGGCACGTTGCTGGCAGCGGTTGCAACGCATGCTGAAGAGTTATCCCGACTGGCCAGTGATGCATTACGGCGAAACGGAGTCTCTGGCTCTTCGCCGTATGGCTCAACGGCAGGGAGTTGACGCGGCTGAGTTGAGTGCACTGAGCAAGCGCATGATTGATGTGCACGATCGGGTGCGGCGTTATTGGCGATTGCCTTTAAACAGCTATGGGTTGAAGTGCGTGGCTAGTTGGCTGGGATTTTGTTGGCGTCAGGTGGGGGTCGATGGAGCTCGAGCTCTGCTTTGGTGGCGCCAGTGGCGTGGTTCAGGTCTTCAAGATCGCGGCAGTTCCTATTCCCTGCGTTGGATCTTTGATTACAACCACGATGATTGTCTCGCCACTTGGGCCGTGGCGGCATGGCTGTTAAAGCAAGACGAGCTGTTAAAGCAAGACGAGTAGCTGGGCATCGTCAAGCCATGTTCAGTCACTCATGGGTGGAGTCACAAATCCCGTAGGAATGGTGAGGCGCACCCTTGTTGAGTCTTCCGCCAGGCATAGTTCAGTCTCTGTTAGAGCCTTGCGGCGCACCAAGGCCAAGCCATAGCTGCCTTTTGAGTCTTGGTCTTGCATCGCTGAAGTAATGACCCCTGCTCGATTGTTGACACCTGCCTCTGGCTCAAGCTTGATTAGTTTTTGGCCTACGGCAATTGGGCGGTTGGCTTGCCAGTAGCGCAGTTGTTGTTTGATACCACCACTGTTGGCCAGCTTGGCCAAGGTTTCCTGCCCCAAGTAACAACCTTTGCTGAGACTCACCCATGCGGCTAGTCCCAGTTCAAACGGGTTGGTATCGCCATTGATTTCACCAGGTTCAAGGGGCAGGCCTTGCTTGATTCGCCAGCGTTCAATTTGATCTGCATTGGCCTGCTCCATAGCAGCCCATTGCTTTGGCAGTGGTTCGTCTGGCAGCAGCCAGATCACCTCAGGAGTTTGCTCCTGTTTGAGTTGGGTCATTATCTGTAGGCGTCGAATTGGGTCGCTCGGCTTCAGTCGAACCTTGTCTGCAGGGAAGATCACCTGTTCAAATCCCGTCGCTACGGCGTTGTGATCGCCGGCGAGAACCAGCACATCTGCACCTCTCTCATCCAGACGAATCTCCAACAGCGCCCGCACCCTTCCTGTGGCGGTGAGCCAGCAGCAGCGCAGTAGGGCGCCTGTTTCGGCAGCCAGCAGATCGGCACTGGTCTGGCCGTGAAGAAAGTCTCGACTACCAGAACCCTCTAGCCTCAATAGGGGTTTAAGGGCGTCCCAGCGTTGCTTGCTCGAGCTGCTCATGTCTCCGTCTCCAGCTGTCTGGCCCGCTCAGCGACCTGATTGAGCTGGTACAAACTGACAAGCTCTAACTCAGCAGCATTCAAGGCCTCTCTACCACCTTCTTGTCGATCGACGATCGTGACGACGCGTGTCACCAGATAGCCCGTCTCACGCAGCTGTTGCACGGCTTTGAGTGACGATCCGCCAGTGGTGACAACGTCTTCCAAAATGGTGATGCGTGCACCGCTGGGAGGTAGTGGACCTTCAAGCCAAGCAGCGGTGCCATGGCCTTTGGCTTGCTTTCTCACGATTAGCGCATTGAGAGTGCGTTCCGCTTGTGCTGCTGCCATCGCTACTGCACTCACCAAGGGATCGGCGCCGAGGGTGAGGCCAGCTACAGAAACAGCATCGGGCTCTACATATTTGAGTAACGCCAGGCCTAGCAACGCCAGGCCAGATCCACTGAGGCTGACTGGCTTGCAGTTCACGTAGTGGTTGCTTTGGCGACCAGAGGCCAGGGTGAAGTCTCCATGGCGGTAGGCCTCTCGCGCTAGCCGGTTGAGCAGCTCATCGCGGCAGGCCTCCGCCGATGGGGGAAGAGGGCTCATTGGGCTGGTGCGTTAAGGATTCATTGCCTAGTTTGCGCGCAGTCGTGTTTTTTGCAGTTATGGCTTGGGTGTCCTTCCATAAACTAAGGATGCTTGGTTTAGCCCTGGTGACACCATTGGCAGTCACTGGATGGGGTGGCGGTTTGGCCTGGGGGATGCCTGTGGTTTGCACCACGACCCTTGAAGCGCCTGATCCTTCCGAGATGCCTATATTCACGAACCGTGGATTGTCCGAGTCGTCAATGGGGCCCGTTGAGGTGATCCACTGTGGACCGTTGAAAGCCACTACTGCTGACTTGGTGGAGAATCGCTTTTACAGTTGGACTGCTCCTTATACAAGGGGGGTTGATGTGTGGCATCAGCTCACAGATATGCTTGGTATTGTTGTGGCTGGTAAGGATGGGAATCGTTTGATGGGATTTGGTTTCCCTGATCAGACGATCAACTGGGATGGTACTGCTTTACAGAACACCTACCAGTTGCTTCTAGAAGAGCAGAGCACTATTTTGCCTTTAAGAACTGTAGATATCTCTAGCGGTTTTGATAGCAGCCTTGCGGGGGGTGATCTTTCAGAAGTTGTCATGTTGGAGGATGGTCCTGAGATGAATGTGGCGCCTGAGGCCTTCACTCCTATCCGTGGCATGTGGTAGATCCGTGATTGAGGGGGTCTAGCAATCTGGTGAATGCAGCGAACTCATAATTCGCCTAAGGCGAGTTCGATCCTCGCGACCCCCATATTTTCTTCATTCAATGAGGTTGCTTTTCCTGGCTGTATTGCTGGTTCTACCGGCTTTTTTCGCGGCTGGAGAGGTTGCCTTGTTGCGGCTGCGGCCTAGTCGAGTACAGGTTTTAGTGGAAGAGCAACACCCCGGAGCTTCCGCCGTCCATCGTCTTCAGCGCCGTTTGAGGAGGGCGTTGATGGTGTCTCAACTGGGTGGAATGCTGGCGTTGGTAGCCCTGGGCTGGGTTGGCCGTGGTGTTGGACATCGCTGGTGGCCTCTGGCTGATCCTGCTAGTCGCTGGTTGGACGGGGGCCTTTTTCTGCTGCTTGTGGTGTTGGCCACCTTGTTGGCTGGTTTTCTTCCTAAGGCCTGGGTGCTGAACCGTCCGGAGGCTTCAGCTCTAAACCTCGCTCCATTGTTGGAGATGGTGATGCGTGTGCTTGCTCCCCTTTTGGCTCTTCTGGAAGCTGTCGCTTCGATGATGTTACGGCTGGTTGGTTTGAATGCACATTGGGATTCTCTCGTGCCTGCTCTCTCTGCTGGTGAGCTGGAGTCTCTGATCGAAATTGGTGGTGTAACAGGTCTTCGTCCTGATGAGCGCAACATCCTTGAAGGTGTTTTTGCCTTGCGCGACACTCAAGTGAGAGAGGTGATGGTGCCACGTTCTGGCATGGTCACTTTGCCTGTTGGGGTCTGCTTCGCTGAACTGATGAGAGTGGTGCATAGCACCCGTCATGCGCGCTTTCCAGTGATCGGTCAGTCCCTCGATGATGTCAGGGGTGTGCTTGATTTACGTCGCTTGGCGGAACCCATCTCCCGGGGTGCTTTGCAGGCAGAATCTCCGCTTGAACCTTTTTTAGAACCAGCTGTAAGGGTTCTTGAGACCAGCACTTTGGCTGAATTGTTGCCGATGATCCGAAGTGGACAGCCCCTACTGCTTGTCGTTGATGAGCATGGCGGTACCGAAGGATTGGTTACAGCTGCCGATCTCACTGGTGAGATCGTGGGCGATGAGCCCCATGCAGACGACGATGAGCCTGATCTTGAGCTGATTGAGGGTCAGTCAGATACATGGATGGTTGCAGGAGATCTTGAGATCATTGAGCTCAATCGACAGCTCAATCTGGACTTGCCTGAAGCTGATGGACATCACACCTTGGCTGGCTTTCTGCTTGAAAAGTTGCAACACATCCCTTCTGCTGGAGAGGCCTTGCGCTGCGATGGTTTGCAATTCGAGATCGTCACGATGAAGGGTCCTCGTATCGAGCGTGTGCGACTGATTCTTCCCAGTCACGATCACACTGAGGAATGATCGTTGATAATTTCCACGATGCGCCATGGCCTGCCGATGACCGATCCCATGGTTCCGGTGAAGGTCGGTGTGATCGGGATTGGCAATATGGGTTGGCATCATGCCCGTGTGCTCAGTCTGCTTAAGGATGCGCAGCTGGTGGCAGTCGCTGATCCCGATCCTGAGCGTGGTCAGCTGGCAACTGAACAGTTTGGATGCGATTGGTTCCCTGACTACCACAGCTTGCTAGGCGAGGTCGAAGCCGTCTGCATTGCTGTGCCGACATTGCTCCATCACAAGGTCGGGCAGGCCTGCTTGGAGGCAGGCCTGCATGTGTTAATCGAAAAACCGATTGCGGCGAGTCAGGAGGAGGCATCCGCATTGATTGTGGCGGCGAATAAGGCTGGACGGCTCTTGCAGGTTGGCCATATTGAACGCTTTAACCCTGCCTTTCGAGAGTTGATCAAGGTGGTGGAAAATGAGGAGGTTGTGGTTCTTGAGGCTCGTCGTCATAGCCCCCATGGTGACCGAGCCAACGATGTGTCGGTGGTGCTTGATCTGATGATTCATGACCTCGACTTGGTTCTTGAGCTGGCGGGTGCTCCGGTGGTAGGTCTGGCTGCTGCAGGAGGGCGCACTGCTGAGGGTCCGATCGATTACGTCAATGCCACGCTTGGCTTCAGCAATGGTGTGGTGGCTAGCCTCACGGCTAGCAAGATGAGCCACCGCAAAATTCGCAGTCTCAGTGCTCATTGTCGGGGCAGTCTTGTTGAGACTGATTTCCTTAATCACACCCTGCAAATACATCGTCGTGCTCATGAGTGGTATTCAGCCGATCACGGTGAGTTGTTGTATCGCAATGACGGTTTTATCGAAGAGGTCAGCACGACTTCTATTGAGCCTCTCTATGCAGAGTTGGAGCATTTTCTTCAGTGTTTGCGAGGTCGTGAGACACCAGCTGTGGATGGGGAGCAGGCTTCGCGCGCGCTGCGTTTGGCTGACCTGATTGAACATGCCGTCGAACACCCCGGCATGGGACTTTCCTTGGAGGAGCCCATCTGAGTCGTTAGCAAAACATCAGTTCAACCCTCTCGGCTCGCACAGCGCTACTTTCTCAGGCGCTTCTTTGCAAATCGGCTGTTGCTCCATTCGCTTGCTTGTGGCGATTGGGCTTTGGACTCCATCGATTGCGTTCAAGGTTTAGAGCACTAAATTTTCAACCTCAGTTGTCTCGCTGATGGAATCAACAAGCACCGCACCGAGCGATCAATACCGTCGAAGTGTTCTAGGTGTGCCAGTGGATGCATGCCGCGATGTTCAGGCTGCGGCGATTGGTTTGCATGCTCGTGGTGGTGGCCAGATCGTCACGCTTAATGCGGAGATGACGATGGCGGCTAGAGAGAATCCCAGGCTAGGTGATGCTATTGCCGCGGCAGATCTAGTCATCCCAGATGGGATTGGCGTGGTTTGGGCGCTGAGGCGTCAGGGAGTTGTGGTGCCGCGCAGTCCTGGCATTGAACTGGCCCGTTCGTTACTTGCCTATGCAGAGGCTCATGATTGGAAGGTGGCCCTAGTGGGAGCAACCCCGCAGGTCATGGATCGTTTGAGGCAACTCCTGAAGCAAGACCTGCCTGCTTTGCGACTTGTGATGTCTTCGCATGGTTATCAACCCCAAGATGCTTGGCCTGGCCTGGAAGCCAAGTTGAGAGTTTTGGATCCTGATCTTGTGCTTGTGGCTCTAGGGGTTCCCCGTCAAGAAACATGGATAGCGCGCGTAAGGCGGGCATGTCCAGGCCTCTGGATGGGTGTTGGGGGAAGTTTCGATGTATGGGCTGGCATGAAAAAGCGGGCCCCCCAATGGATGTGCCAGTTAGGGCTCGAATGGCTATATCGGTTGGGCCAAGAGCCCAGCCGATGGAATCGCATTCTTTGTCTGCCTACCTTCGTCTGGGAGGTATGGCGTCGAGGAAAAAAGCGTTGATTGAAATGAATGCTTCAGCGGAAGCCCACAGATGCTTGCCAAACAAAGACAAGCAGGAAGAAGAAAATGGGGATGAGTGGAAGAACATCCACTGCTGGAGCGTAGGCCTGATAGGCCTCTGGCAGTTGGGCCATCAGATCGAGAGTGAAGGCTGCCATCCCTAGTTGCTCAGCTGCGTTTCATGGACGTTACCACGTGTGATGTGCTGCTGAGTCCGGTTGCCAAGGAGCGAAATCCTCTGAAAAACAGTCATCTTGAATTGCCTGGCTAATAGCTGAGGTGAATCTGATCAGCTGGGTGAGGTTGTGCAGGCTTAGAAGCGTGAGCCCTAGGAGCTCCTCGTTGCGAATTAAGTGATGCAGATAAGCCCGGCTGTGATGGCGGCAGGCTGTACAGGTACAGCTTTGATCTAGGGGTGTGTGATCTTCACGAAAGCGGGCATTGCGTAAATTCCAGCGCTCGCCAGCGACAAGTGCTGTGCCATGTCTTCCCAGGCGGGTAGGCAGCACACAGTCGAATAGATCGATACCGCTGGCAACTGCAATCGCTATTTCTCGCAGGGTGCCAATCCCCATTAGATAGCGGGGGCGATCCTGGGGAAGCAGAGGAGAAACCTGGCGCACGATGCGATGAATGTCTTCAACCGGTTCACCCACGCTGACGCCACCGATGGCGATGCCAGGCAAATCAAAGCTGGCCACGATTTGAGCACTTTGCTCTCTGAGGTGGGGAAAACACCCTCCCTGAACAATGCCGAATAGGGCTTGATTTGTGTGTTGATGGGTGTTCGAGCAGCGTTCCAGCCATGCATGGGTGCGCTTACAGGCAGCCTCCACATCGCTTTCGCTGGCTGGGTATGGGGGGCATTGGTCGAAGGCCATAGCGACATCAGCGCCAAGGGCCATTTGAATTTCGATGGCTCGTTCTGGCGTGAGTTCAATCTGGCTGCCATTACGAGGGTTGCGAAAAACGACCCCGTGATCATCAATACGATTCAGGTCTGCCAGGCTGAAAATCTGAAAGCCACCTGAGTCGGTAAGCAGTGGGCGGTCCCAGCCCATGAAGCGATGCAGGCCACCGGCATCGGCCACGATCCCCTCGCCTGGCTGAAGATGGAGGTGATAGGTGTTGGCTAACACCATCTGAGCTCCGGTGTTGGCCAGTTGAGTGGCTGTGATGCCTTTCACGGTTGCCAGCGTGCCCACAGGCATGAAACGAGGTGTGTTGACAGAACCATGAGGAGTGCGGAAGCAGCCAACGCGAGCACGTGTGTGTGAACAGCGGGCGTTGATCTGAAAATCAAACACGGCTAGTGCTACGGCGATACTTCAGCGCCACAAGGCACCAGGCCGATCATGACCCTACGTTGGGCTTTGCCTTTGGCTGGAGGTTGGAGATCTTGCGCGCTCCCCTTTGGCTCCGGGATTTGGCTGGAGCATGGATCTTCTACTCCGTATTGCCTGCTTGGCCAGGGCTGAAGCCACGTTTTGAACGGATTGCTCGCTTTGCTCCTTGGATCGGATTGGTGCTGGGAGGACTGCAGTCTTCCCTTTGGCTTGTCTTGATCCGTGCCGATTGGCCGACCTCGGCAGTGGCACTTTTGGTCATCGGGCTGGGTGCCTGGCTGTCGGGTGGTCTTCACCTTGATGGGTTGATGGACACGGCCGATGGTCTGGCGGCTGGTCGTGAGCGCTGTCTGCAGGCTATGGACGACAGTTGTGTTGGAGCTAGTGGAGTCCAGGCTCTGCTTGTGGTGGTGTTACTTCAGATTGCAGCCCTACTTCGGCTTGGTTCTCTAGCCCCTTTGGCTTTGCTGATTGCTGCCTTTTGGGGGCGTTGTGCGCCGCTTTGGGCCATGGCGCGCTTCTTTTACTTGCGTGAGGGGCAGGCTGGCACCGCATCCTTTCATCGTCGTTATCGCAAGGGATGGCAGGAAGCATTACCAGCATGCTTAGTGCTGCTTTTGGCATTAACGGTTGTCCCTTCACTCATGATCGTGGGGTGGCCCAGTCAGATGGTTTTGATGGCAGGAATTGGTGTGGGTGTCTTGCCGGCGTTTTTAGTGCCTGAACTGCTTGGACGTCGTCTTGGTGGGCATAGCGGGGATTCTTATGGCGCTTCAGTCGTGCTGGTGGAAACAATCACGCTTCTGTTGCTGGCGGTGTTACTGCCGGCAGGCTGAGCAGAAAGGCATTCCCTTCGCTGGGAAGGGCTGGATCAAGGTTCGCTGGAGAGGTGATCAGTTGCAGCGAACCTCCCAAATCTTCAGCCAGTTGGCGTCCCAGGGCGAGGCCAAGGCCGCTGCCGGGGCGATCGCCACTGCTCTGGCCTCGAATGCCTCTGCTGAAGATGCGCTCACGCTCTTGCTTGTTGATGGGTTCACCTCCATCCCAGACGCATACTCCGTTTTGTTGCAGGCAAAGGCCGATAGGGCGGCCTGCAGGGCTATAGCGGAAAGCATTCTCCAGCAGGTTGGCCACGATTTCAGCGACCACTCCATCTCCTGAAGGACGTAGCTCTTCAGTCCAGGCAGGCCATAGGCTGGGTCCATGCCAAGGGCGTTTTTGCAAGGCTGATGTGGCTATGGCGCGTTCGATTAGTGGTGTTAGTAAGGATTTGATAGTGAGATCAGTGGCTTGTGGCAGTAATGGAGGCAGCAGCAATGGGGCCTTGATGCTTGGTTGGATGGGCAGATTGTCCTGGCCGATCTGGTCGAGGCTGGAGATATAGCGATCTAGTTGTGCTTGCTCGCTCAGCAGACCCTTGATCAAGGTGCGGTGACGACTATCGGGCTCTAGGCGCTTCATCAAGAGTTGGGCATAGGTTCGAAGCGCGGCTAGCGGATTGCGCAGTTGATGCACCATCAGGCTGATTTGTTCCCGTTGCTCGGCCAACTCATCAAGCAGCCTGGCGCGCTCAAGCTCAAGACTGAGGCAATCGGTGATGGCACTCGCAGTAGCAAGCAGCCGTCGGTCTAGGCGGGTGGGCCAGGATGGCGAAGAGAGGGGTTTTTCGGCTCTGAGTACTCCAAGCAAGATCGTTCCTTCTTGAAGCGGGTACCAGCGTCGATCAGGTGAGGGTGCACGAAGCTCAGGGTCTGCCTCTACAGGTGGCAGGGATTTGTTCCCATTGGCGGGCCACTGACTTACGGCTTCCAGGCTGGGGGCGCGCCCGTCTCTTGCTTGAGCGATATAGACGACAAGCTTCTCTAGTGGAGCCTCCGCTTCGAAGCTGCTGAGTTGTTGCTTCACCAGATTGAGGAAGCGGTTTGACAACTTCATGGCGAGCGATGTGCCTCTGGACACCGACACCAAGAGGCTGATACGAATGACACCTTGTAAATTCTGAAAAAAGTATTAAAATTTTGAGCGTCGATTGGCTTGAAAGCCTCGCCCAGAGGCTGTAGCTCAAAGTCGGACAAGGCAGAGGTTGCACAAATTGTGTCACCAAAGCCACAGCAGAGGTTGCACAAATCGTGTCGCCAAAGCTACAGCAGAGGTAGATGCGTCCTCTGTTGGATCCTCGGCCTCGGCCGATCATGTTGAAAGTGATCCCTCAGGGTGTTGTAGCTCTGCTGCGATTCCCTGACTAAGGCTTGCTGACATTTGGGCATCTTCATGCTCTTGCATCGTGCTTGAGCGCTATTTGCAGGACGGTCCTAAGCCGCCCCGTTCCTCTCTCCATCGCACTCCTATACAGGAGTTTCCCGTTTATGTCTAAGAAGCGCAAGCGGATCAGCCGCAGACGATTGGCTGGTCAACGGGTGTTGGCTCATGTGCCTACTTTCCATCTCGAAACCGGTGAATACAAGCCTGTGACGGCAGCTCGTCGTTACATCGCCGAATCTGGTTTGGTCTCACCAGCGATCCTTAATGTTCGTCGTAACGAACACACCACTGATCGCTTTTTCTGGGGCGAGAAAGGATTGTTTAGTGCTCAGTACGCTGAAGAGAACCATTTTCTCTTCCCCTCTTTGCGCTTGATCGTTGACTCCGTTGGGGAAGAGGTCATGTTTGAAGGCCTTGAACTGACTTCCGACGACTGGGAGGAGATCGAGGAGTATGAGTACGCCTTCGTTTGACGAGAAAGCGATTCCTTAGTTGAACCAAGAGTGCAAGGCTTGTTGCATCCGGGGGATTAGTTCTCCCGGAATGCAGTGGCCCCCTTCGAAGCTCACTAATGCCGTCTCCAATCCGCTTGTTTTTAGGCTTTTGAGGAGTTGTTCAGAGGCGGCGTAGGGAACTACATCGTCTTGTCGCCCATGCAGGAGAAGCACAGCGGGGCGAATGCTTGGCGCTACCCAATTTGGATGTGGGTATGCACTGCAGCCGATTAGGCCTGCTAGAGGTAGATCACAACCACTCGCCAGGGCCATTGCTCCCCCTTGAGAGAAACCCAGCAGAGCCGTTCTTTGTAGAGGAATTTCTGGGGTTTCCAGGGCTTTCAAGCGAGCCTGAAGTTGAGAGATCGCATCAGGAACGGCTGCCCAGTCGCTTGGAAAGAGTCCATACCATTGCCGGCCCAGGCCTTGAGGATGACGCTGTTGTGCTCGTAGAGCCACTAGTTCTACGGGAGGCTTGATGACTTGGCAGAGCTCTCGGCCAAGGGGGATCAGATCGTCTGCATCTGCACCCCAGCCATGCAGCAGCACAAGCCTGTAGTAAGCACCTTTGGGAATGTCGCGGAGAAGGTTGTCGCTCACGGCAGGTGTTGTATCGCTGCTGCGTAGGTTGGCCCACGGAATGCTTTCGTCTCTGCTGCCATGGCTCCCATCGCCTTGTTGAGCGTTTCAAACAAACATGGGATTGTGCCTCTAGCGGAATCCTTGCATCGCATGCATGGGTTTCAGCTGCTTTCCAGTGGTGGCACAGCCAAAGTGCTCGAGGATGCCGGTCTGCCCGTGACGCGGGTTGCTGAGCACACAGGTGCTGCGGAAATTCTTGGAGGACGGGTGAAGACTCTGCATCCTCGTGTCCATGGAGGCATCTTGGCGATGCGGGGCGACCCTGAGCATGAGGTCGATCTGGAGCAGCATCAGATCCCTCCCATTGATGTGGTGGTGGTGAACCTTTACCCGTTTCGGGAAACAGTGGCCAATCCGCAGGTGAGTTGGGAAACTGCAATTGAGAATATTGATATCGGTGGCCCCGCCATGGTGCGAGCGGCGGCAAAGAACCATGCGCATGTGGCCGTGCTCACGAGGCCGGATCAGTACGACAGATTCCTAGTGGCTTTAAGTGATGGTGTGGATGACCAGCTCCGTCGTGAGCTTGCCCTTGAAGCCTTTGAGCACACCGCTGCCTATGACGTGGCCATCAGCCATTGGATGGGCGAGCGGCTGACTGAGCAAGCTTCCCAATGGCTTGAGGCTATTCCCCTTAGGCAGAGGCTGCGCTATGGCGAGAATCCCCATCAGCATGCGGCTTGGTACAGCGCTCCGAAGCAGGGTTGGGGCGGTGCCATTCAGTTGCAGGGCAAGGAGCTCAGTACCAACAATTTGCTTGATTTGGAAGCTGCCCTGGCCACTGTTCGGGAGTTTGGATATGGCACGGAAGGCGCTCAACAAGCTGTTCAAGATGCTGCCGTGGTGGTTAAGCACACCAACCCTTGTGGCGTCGCGATTGGCACTGGCGTGGCGTCGGCCTTAAGCCGTGCCTTGGATGCGGATCGGGTGAGTGCATTTGGAGGGATCGTGGCTCTGAATGGATTGGTGGATGCCACGACTGCTCGGGAGCTCACCAGTTTGTTCTTGGAGTGTGTTGTGGCACCAGGCTTTGAACCAGAAGCTCGGGAAATCCTTGCCAGCAAGGCCAACTTACGTTTGTTGGAACTGGCACCAGGTGCCATTGATGCGGCTGGTCGTGATCACATTCGCACCATCCTCGGCGGGGTGTTGGTGCAGGACCAAGACGATCAATCGATTGATCCCACCAGTTGGACTGTGGCCAGCAAACGCTCGCCTAATGCTGAAGAAAACGAGGATCTCACCTTTGCATGGCGCCTGGTGAGACATGTGCGCTCTAACGCCATCGTGGTGGCTCGTGCTGGCCAGAGTCTCGGAGTTGGAGCGGGCCAGATGAACCGAGTCGGCTCGGCGCGACTAGCCCTTGAGGCAGCTGGCGATCAAGCCAGGGGAGCTGTTTTGGCTAGTGATGGCTTCTTCCCCTTTGACGACACGTTGCGTTTGGCGGCTAACCATGGCATCTGTGCCGTAATCCAGCCTGGTGGGAGCAAGCGTGATGCAGATTCAATCGCTGTTTGCGATGATTTTGGTCTGGCAATGGTGTTGACGGGAAAGCGCCACTTCTTGCATTAAGTTAGTAATAATCAAAGCTAATATCGAGCCAATTTGTTTGCCTATATTTTGACTTTGTTGATTTCCTTGATGAGTTTCATTCTGACTGAATTTGCTTTGGCTTTGTTCCTTGCTGCCAGTGAAATGCGCCCTGGCCCTGCACAAAGCAAGTAAAAGAAAGTAGTTGCATAAACACCAGATAATTCAAAGGCATAGCTATGGTTTTCGACCACGGCGAAGGGGAAGCCTTGCAGGCCAGTATCAAATAAGTGGTATGTAATGGCAAAAGCCATTGTCGATAGAAGGCCAAGCGCACAGAGCCTAGTAGCAAGTCCGAAAGCGATTCCAATTGGACAAATGATTTCTGTTAAAGCTGCTGCATAGGTCCACAGCAGAGGGTCGCCTGGTAAGAAGTTAAGGTGTTGGCTGATGACAAATTCCGAGAAGCCTTCTGGATTTTGGAGCTTCTCTAATCCGTTGTGGACCATCAAAATGCTGACCCCGAGCCGGAGTATGAGAATTCCAAATTCGGAGAAGTAGTTAATCGATTCTGACGATGAACTGGCTTGAGGTCCTAGGTCAGAGTCAGATCCCTTTGCTTTAGGGGTTTCGGAGCCGGCCATCATCACCATGGATTGCAGGTGAGCACTTTAGAGAATCGGTTCGCAGATCAAGGCGATAACAGGGTTGACTCGCTCAGAAAGCTGCATGGCGACGTGGTGGGCAGGTCAGTCCATGGGTGGCATGGAAGTCTTCTTGAACCTTCCAGGTGAGTCGTCGCGAGATTTGTCTCACGATTTGCCTCAGCAGCTGGTCACCACTTGTCTGTACAAGACCATCCGGTAGCAGGGTGATCACTTTCGGTAGTTGGATCCACACCGAAAGATCCAAATCCCAGTTCACGATGGTGGTTTGTTGGACAGTATTGCTGGCTTCTGTTTCTGATGGCTCAAGTTTCAGCCCAGCCTTGAAGTCCACATCGTAGTGATCACAAAGGGGCAGATCTTGATGCGTTAGGTCCACATTGATGATTTGGTAGAGCCCTTGCTGCTGAGGAAGCAGCTTTAGGCCGATGCAAGGCTCGACTTCAAAGCCAAAATTTCCGAATCGACCAAGGGTGAGGAGATAGGACTGATCATCGATGGCCTTGACCTCCATGGGTGCAGCACAGCGTTGAAACCAGCCTTGATGGTGGTCAAGATATGCCGCCACGTTTTTTGGCGGCGCAAGCATCTCCATGCGATCGGAAAAATGACTTCGATAGCAGCGGACTTGGGATTTGTCGCTGAGGCGCAGGTATTGGTCGGCAGGTATCGACAAGGGCGGCACGGATGGTGATCCCTGACTGGGTTGGTCTGGGATATTAACAAATGTAAAGCCAGGGTGTTGTTCAGTCCGAGGTTAGGTGGATCAGCTTCTGAATCACATGTTCAACCACTCGATCGGGTGTTGAGGCTCCGGAGGTGATGCCGACGCTCACGCTTCCAGCAGGTAGAAAATTACTTTCGATGAACAGATCTTCTCCCAGTGGCTTGTGTTGGATGCTGTTGTTATCACCAATACGTTCTGGGGTATCGATGTGGAAGGATCGGATCCCTCGGCTGATGGCGATTTCCTGTAGGTGAGTGGTGTTGGATGAGTTGAAACCACCAATCACCACCAGTAGATCTAGAGGTTCATCAACTAGCGAGAACATTGCTTGTTGCCGTTCCTCTGTGGCGTCACAGATGGTGTTGAAGGAAAGGAAATGTTTGTTGAGCTCTATTGGGCCATATTTTCTGAGCATGGTGCGCTCGAATAAACGACCGATTTCCTCGGTTTCACTTTTCAGCATGGTGGTCTGATTGGCTACCCCAAGGCGTTGGAGATCTTGATCTGGGTCAAAGTTTGCAGAGCATGCCTTAGCAAAGCGTTTCATGAACGCTGCACGATCTCCTTGGCCCAGGATGTAATCGGCGACTAGTTGGGCTTCATCAAGGTCTAAAACAACTAGATAGGTCCCTGCAAAGGAGCTGGTGGCCAAGGTTTCTTCATGCTTCACCTTGCCATGAATAATTGAGGTGAATTCTTGCTTCTTATGTTTCTCCACGGTGTGCCACACCTTGGAAACCCATGGACAAGTGGTGTCGATGATGTGACAGCCACGCTCATGAAGCAGCTCCATCTCCTGAACAGTGGCACCGAAGGCGGGCAGGATCACTACATCGCCATCACTGACGCAGGAAAAATCTTTGACACCTCCTTCAGCGTGGATGAACAGCACGTCCATTTCGCGTAAGTGTTCATTCACTGAAGGGTTGTGAATAATTTCGTTAGTAATCCAAATGCGCTCGCTTGGGTAGTGCCTACGGGTTTCATAGGCCATCGCAACTGCTCTCTCTACTCCCCAGCAGAAACCAAAGGCCTCAGCTAATTTCACCTGAAGCCGGCCATGTTGAAGCACATACCCGTTGTCTCGAATCGAGCCAATTAGGCTGCTTTGGTAGGCCTTCTCAAGGTTGCTGGCGACTTCGTTGGCTCGCCCGAAGCCCCTACGGTTGTAACGCTCAGAGTGATGGAGCGAGCGTTTGAAAGCTTGTGTATCCATCGTGGCAGCAGCAATCTCCTGACTCTATGGGCAGCTCAACACTTTTGAAGCACAAAAAAGCCCGGCACAGGGTCGGGCTTAATGGGATTCAGGTTGTTGATCAGGCTTTAGTTGCCGGCTGAGGCGAAGTCGGGATAAGCCTCCATACCGTGCTCACCGATATCAAGACCTTCGATTTCCTCAGCCTCTGTTACGCGGATACCGCCAAACAGTGCTCCGATGACAGACCAGGCAATCCAACAGGTCACAACAATGAATACTGCGTATGAGATGCAGCCGAGCGCTTGGACGCCAAGTTGGCTGAACCCATGGCCAGTCAATAGACCTGCATCGGTGTTGAACAGGCCCACTGCCAGAGTGCCCCAGATGCCGCATGTGCCGTGCACAGAGAAAGCCCCAACGGGGTCGTCAATTTGCAGGCCGTCGATGAAGGCCACAGAGAAGACCACGATCACACCGCCAATGAGGCCGATCAGCCAAGCCGCCCACATGGCGACACCGTCGCAACCGGCGGTAATGCTTACCAAGCCGGCAAGAATGCCATTGATGATCATCGTTAGATCAGGCTTGCCGGAATAGAGGGTTGAAATGATCGTTGCACCGATGGCGCCACCGGCTGCAGCAAGGGTTGTGGTGACTGCGATGTAAGGCACCGCTGCATCCATTGCCAGCTGGGAGCCAGCATTGAATCCATACCAACCGATCCAGAGGATCAAGCATCCGAGAGTGGCTATGGCCATGTTGTGACCAGGTAGAGCTTGGGCCTTGCCACCGACAAACTTGCCGATGCGAGGGCCAAGAGCGATGGCCCCTACCAGCCCAGCCCAGGCACCCACGGAGTGCACCAACGTTGAGCCGGCGAAATCGATAAAGCCTGCTTCTGCAAGCCATCCATCGCCGTTCCATTGCCAGGAACCCGCGATTGGGTAGATGAATGCCGTAAGGATTAGCGAGAAAACAACAAACTCGCCAAATTTGATTCGCTCAGCTACCAGGCCAGAGACAATCGTTGCTGCTGTGCCTGCAAAGGCAGCCTGGAAGAGGAAGTCAACGCTTGGGACCAAGTCTCCATTGGTGACCATGTCAGGCGTTACTGCGGGGTCAAAGAACAGCCCGCCGAACTTCAAAAAACCAGGGATCAGCCACTCTGCTTTGTACATGATCTGGAAGCCGATGAACCAGTAGGCCGTCACCGCAAGGGCGAAGACAAACAGGTTTTTGGCGAGGATGTTGACGGCGTTTTTCTGACGGCACATCCCTGCCTCCACCATGGCGAAGCCGGCGTTCATGAAGATCACCAGCACAGCTGCGATCAGCAACCAGAGGTTGTTAGCTAGGAATCCTGGCGTGAGTTCAGGGAGGTCGGCGGCATGTGCTGAAAGGTTGAAAACGCCTAGGCCGAAAAGGGCGAAGGGCACACAGGTCAGCCATGTGATTGAGCGATTGGAGCTGAAGCCACGGATGCTGCGCAGGAGGAGCATTGGCCCCTCCAGGAGACTGGCCTCCTGAAGGCGAACCGTGCGCCGCCTGGAGGGCGGAAGCGGAGCAGTTGTCATTGGAAGAAGCAGATCTGCAAAACGAGCTGGAAGCCTTTGTGATAGCTCAAAGGAGAAACTTGCTCAACTTGGGATTTTTTTATGTTCATGTTGATACGAAATATGGGATTGATGGACGCTTTTAGGTCTATTTGCGGGGGTGAAAGTTCATTTTGTTACATCTGGAGCTCTTTTTGCTGTGTCAACTCTGTGTTGTCTTGGTAGGCCTAAGGCCCTCCCAGGTGATCTTGTCGCGGTGAAATCCGAAGCAACATGGAATGACTTCCACGCCAGCTGTAAGAGCCAGACGAAAGAGTTCGCCATAGCGAGGGTCTGCGCTATCCCCTGGGGCGAACGCTTGGACATCGTGGCGGCTGAGGCAGGGCACCAAGACTGCTCTGGACTCTGGTAGGACACCGATTAGCTCTTTGAGATGTTTTTGCCCTCGTTCTGTCACCGTGTCGGGAAAGAGGGCTAAGGAGTGTTCGATCCAGGTGGTGTTCTTGACTTCTAAGTAAATGGGTCTGGTGTCCGAGCAATTGGCATCAGGGGTTAAAAACAGGTCAATGCGGCTGCGTCGGTTGCTTCCATAAGTCACTTCCGCACGGATTGCTGCGATCGGACCGAGGACTTGCTTGAGGTGTCCGGCTTCAATCGCGGCTCTGATCAGGCTATTGGCCAAGGCTGTGTTGATACCCACCCAGCAGAGGCCGTCCTGGGCGCTGGGTGCCTCCGCTTGCTCCCATGTCCAGGCCAACTTGCGCTTGGGAGAAGGCGCATGGCGGAGTCGCACTCTGCCTCCAGGATGAAGAACACCAGTCATGGGGCCTGTGTTGGCGCAGTGGGCTGTCACGATTTCGCCGCTGACTAGCTCCACATCGGCAAGGAAGCGCTTGTAGCGCTTCACCAATATTCCTTCCTCGAGTGGTGGGAATGTGAGCAGTGGACTCCCTAACAATCCTTCCGGGATGGCCTCGGTCATGGGGATGCTTGCAGGGCTTGAGAATGCTGCTAAATGATCAGATGGTCTGAGGCCCAAGGATGGGGAGATCCTTAAAGCGTATTGCTCTGGTTGTCACAGTCGGCACCTTGCTTAGCAAGGTGGGAGGGCTGGTTCGTCAGCTTGTGATTGCGGCTGCTTTCGGGGTGGGAGCGGCTTATGACGCTTACAACTACGCCTACGTCTTGCCGGGGTTTCTGTTGATTCTCCTGGGTGGGATCAACGGTCCTTTCCACAGCGCCATGGTCAGTGTCCTCAGCAGACGGCCGCGGCAGGAGAGCGCTCATGTGTTGGCGGCGCTCAACACCATGGTTAGTGCTGCTTTGTTGTTCTTGACGGCTCTATTAGTGCTGGCAGCCAATCCGTTGATCACTTTGGTGGGCCCAGGTCTGAGTCCTGAGCTGCATCGGATTGCTGTGGTTCAGCTTCAGGTGATGGCACCAATGGCTTTGTTGGCAGGTTTGATCGGCCTGGGCTTCGGCTCCCTTAATGCTGCTGATGAGTTCTGGATTCCGGCGGTTTCGCCAATCATGTCCAGTCTTGCTTTGGTGGTCGGTGTCGGAGTTTTGTGGTGGCAGGTCGGCACGAACATCGGCTCCATGCAGTTCGCCCTTAGGGGTGGCATTGTTTTGGCACTAGCCACCTTGGTGGGAGCCCTGTTGCAGTGGCTGATTCAACTGCCGGCGTTGATCAGGCAAGGCTTGACAAAGATGAAGTTGGTTTGGGATTGGCATCATCCAGGTGTGCGGGAGGTATGGCAGGTCATGGGCCCGGCCACCCTTTCTTCAGGCATGTTGCAGATCAATGTCTTTACAGATCTGCTTTTTGCTTCCGGCATTTTGGGTGCGGCAGCTGGTCTGGGCTACGCCAATCTTTTGGTACAGACGCCTTTGGGGCTGATCTCCAATGCATTGCTGGTGCCACTACTGCCAACGTTTGCCAGGCTCACTGCCCAGGAAGATCGGCCTGCACTAGTCACTCGCATCCGTCAGGGGTTGATGTTGTCTACGGCCAGCATGGTTCCTCTGGGGGCCATGTTCGTGGCTCTTGGAACCCCAATCGTTGCTTTGGTGTACGAGCGAGGGGCCTTTGATGCCCAGGCGGCCAGCTTGGTGAGTGGATTGCTGATGGCCTATGGCGTGGGCATGCCTGCCTATCTAGCTCGTGATCTGCTGGTGCGTGTGTTTTATGCCCTAGGTGATGGCACTACCCCCTTCCGACTTTCTACGGCAGGGATTGGCTTGAATGTGGTGTTTGATTGGTTGTTGGTTGGTGGCCCAACCCCTTGGGGCCTTCAGTTGCCATTCAATTTCGGGGCTACCGGTTTGGTGCTGGCGACGGTTGCAATCAATCTGCTGACCTGCGCAGCTCTCTTGGTGGGCTTGCATTCGCGGCTAGGGGGCTTGCCTTTGCAACGGTGGGCTTTTGATGGCGTCAAGGTGCTTTGGGCTGGCCTGGCGGCAGGGTTTGCGGCTTGGGCTCTGGCGACCTTGATGCAATGGCCTCAGGACCTGCTGGGACTTTTGATTGAGGTGTGTCTGTCAGTGATCACCGGCCTTGCTGTATTCGCTCTAATCAGCATCTCTCTTGGTGTCGCTGAGGTGCGTGAGCTAGCGCGGGAGCTGCGTTACAGAGTTATTCCTCGCTGAGGCGAACTTCGCGATCCTCACGGACTTGAATTGGTAGCTCCAGATGGTCTCGGCCCACTAGCTGGGGTCCCTGTACCGAAACGATGCGTGCTTCGATCCCGAATTCCTGGAAGGCGTTTTCGAGCTCTTGAATCAGAGCTTTCTCCACCTGGTCCTCAGCATCGACAACTTTGCCGATGAGTCGCTCCCCTAGTGGTCCGATGCGTTGACGCATCACTTCACGGGCGTTGGTGACCTCGATGATCAGCACTGGCCCTCCATGGATGGCAGCAACCTTATCGGCAGTAGGGCTCCAGGATCTCCTCAAGGTCACGAAGTTGAGAGGCTGGGATTAGGCGCGCCAGTGGTAGGCGGGTGCTCCCTCCACCTAGGGGCACTTGCACTGATTCCAGGGCTTGGCGGGCTGCCACATTGGCGCCTTCATTGAGCCTGACGCTGCATTCGATGGCAAGGTTTTCTGCAAGCCCTGCATCGCCCAGATAAAGGTGCCAGCTGGCGATCTGAAGGTAGATGCGATCGGCAAGGGATAGTTGTAGCTCTTTTAAATCTGCTGGATCGATTGTCATAAGTGATGGTCTTGCTAGGTGGATGCTGGCTTGATGTTGGGATCAGGCTTGCTCTTCGGTGGTCTTGGCCTTGGGTCTTTTGACGACTACAAATGCAAGGTGGATGAAGAGTCCAGCAAGCCAGATTTCGCTGAACCAATCCAAGTGTGGCCATGGGTGGCGCATTTGTTGAATGAACCAAAGGCCACTGTTGAAAGCTGCAAAGGCCATGGCATGCAGGGTGAAGTTGACGATTCGAGCGAAATGTTGATAGGTCGGGTCGGTTGTGTCGGCGTTGCCGTACCAGCGAATTGGCATGAGCAGTGTCCTTGTAGATCTCTCGATTGTGGCGCTTGGATGAGACTCGGTTGACGAAGGCCCCCATGATGAAGTCTGATGTTTCCTTCTAAGCGCCTGTAGCTCAGCGGATTAGAGCATCTGACTACGGATCAGAGGGTCGGGAGTTCGAATCTCTCCAGGCGCGCTGATTAACTGCCCTTCGGGCAGTTTTTTTTTGCACTTGGGTCCGGCGGCGGTCTTAGGGCTGTGCTTAAGACGTGAAGAACCATTGCCTACGATCCGAAAACTGTTGGGTTCTGTAAATGACGGATCGCTTCTTGGCTTCTATTAATGCTGCCCTGACGGATTCCGACCCGGCGATTGCAGGCTTGATCGATCAGGAGAGGCAACGTCAGGAGACCCATCTAGAGCTGATAGCCAGTGAGAACTTCACTTCGCAAGCTGTGATGCAGGCTCAGGGTTCTGTGCTCACCAACAAGTACGCCGAAGGTCTTCCCCATAAGCGCTATTACGGCGGTTGTGAGCATGTCGATGCGATTGAGGAGTTGGCGATCGAGCGTGCTCGGCGGCTCTTTGGTGCGGCTTGGGCCAACGTGCAACCTCATAGTGGCGCGCAGGCCAACTTCGCCGTCTTCCTGGCGCTGTTGCAGCCCGGTGACACCATCATGGGGATGGATCTATCTCATGGGGGGCATCTCACTCATGGTTCTCCTGTCAATGTCAGCGGCAAGTGGTTCAATGTCGTTCATTACGGCGTGGAGCGTGATAGTCAGCAGCTCGACATGGAGGCTGTTCGTCAGCTGGCCCTGAAAGAGCGTCCTCAACTGATCATCTGCGGCTACTCGGCCTATCCCCGCACGATCGATTTTGCTGCTTTTCGCAGCATCGCTGATGAGGTGGGCGCTTACTTGTTGGCGGACATGGCACACATTGCCGGCCTTGTTGCGGCTGGGGTCCATCCGAGTCCTATCGCCCACTGTGATGTGGTGACGACGACCACCCACAAGACATTGCGTGGCCCCAGAGGCGGCTTAATCCTTTGTCGTGATGCGGACTTTGGCCGTAAGTTTGACAAGGCAGTGTTTCCTGGCAGTCAGGGCGGCCCTTTGGAACATGTGATCGCAGCCAAGGCTGTGGCCTTAGGAGAAGCTCTTCAGCCAGAGTTCCAGGCTTATAGCTGCCAGGTGGTGGCGAATGCCCAGGTTCTTGCTGGTCGCATTCAGGAGCGCGGGATTGCGGTGGTGAGTGGAGGAACAGATAATCATCTTGTCTTGCTGGATCTGCGCAGCATTGGGATGACCGGGAAGGTTGCTGATTTGCTTGTCAGTGACGTGAACATCACCGCCAATAAGAACACAGTGCCCTTTGATCCTGAGTCGCCTTTTGTGACCAGTGGTCTGCGCTTGGGCACGGCGGCGCTCACAACTCGTGGCTTTGATGAGGAGGCATTCCGTGAGGTTGCTGATGTGATTGCAGATCGTTTGCTTAAACCGCAAGATGAATCGATCAAGGCGCAGTGCTTGGAACGGGTGAGACAACTTTGTGGCCATTTCCCTCTCTACAGGGGTGCCCTCCAGCCGGCGCTTGCTTGACTGGCCCTTCGCTCTGGAATCACAGGTTTGCTCTGCCTAGGATTCATTCCATCGGCCCTTCTTTAGGTCGCTTGCTACAGGAGCGAACTTGACTCTCGCGAGCAGCCCCTTTGCTTTTGCTACGGCGAGCTTTGTGATAGCTGCTGTGCTTACCACTTTGGTTGTCCCACTCGTGCGGGCGCTTGGCCTTCACCTTGGTCTCACTGATCAGCCTGATTCCCGCAAGCAGCACAGCACTCCGATGGTGCGTCTTGGTGGCATCGCCATGGTGCTGGGATTTGGTTTGGCTCTGGCAGTGACATGGGGGCTGGGGGGGTTTGGTTTACTTGCGCCTGCGAAGGATCAGCTGATCTGGTCCACTCTGGCGGGGGCTCTTTGCTTTTTTGTGATTGGCCTGGCAGATGATTTGTTCGTTTTGTCTCCTTGGCCTCGTTTGGCAGGACAGGTGGCCGTTGCGTTTGCGATGTGGACTCAGGGGGTACGCATTGGAACGATTGAGTTCCCCTGGTTGGGGGAAGGCTCTTCTTCTTTAATTGCCTTGCCGGATTTGCTTAGCCTTGCTGCCACGCTGGTGTGGCTTGTGGGTATTACCAATGCCATCAATTGGCTAGATGGTCTTGATGGTCTTGCGGCAGGAGTGGCTGGTATTGCCGCTGTTGGTCTTGTGTCGGTCAGTTTTTCACTTCATCAAGTGGCTGCAGGTTTTCTGGCAGCTGCTTTGGCGGGCTGTTGTCTTGGTTTTCTGCGCCATAACTTCAATCCAGCCCGCATTTTTATGGGTGATGGCGGCTCCTATTTCCTTGGCTTTACCTTGGCAGCAATCAGCATCGTGGGACCAGCCAAGGGACTCACTACCGTCAGTCTGTTGCTGCCACTGTTGATTTTGTCTCTGCCTTTGGCTGATATGTCGGCAGTGATTATGGGGCGTTTGCGGGAAGGCCGTTCTCCCTTTTACCCTGATCGTCGCCATCTTCATCACCGTCTGCTGCGCGCCGGCTTCAGTCATCGCCGAACGGTGTTGTTGATCTACGTGTTTACACAATGGCTAGCAGCATTGGCCCTCGTGGTGGCCAATGCTGAAATGCGTTTTTTGTGGCTGGCTTTAGCGACAGCCATTCTCGTGGCGACAGTCGTGATCAGCCGTCGTCAACGTAGTGCTGAAGGTGTCTTCGTAGACCCTTCTGGCCCCCTTGCAGCTCCTAGTGATCCACGTGTCTATCGCGATGGACATGGCTGAGGCTTCGGCTAGGCATGGCGTTGAGATCCTTTGCATTGGCACGGAGCTGTTGCTTGGCAACATCCTTAATAGCAATGCTCGTTGGTTAGCTGAGGAGCTGGCTGCTCTGGGGCTCCCTCATTACCGCCAAACTGTTGTAGGAGACAACGTTGAACGTCTCAAAGAATCAGTTTTGGAGGCTGTTGATCGCAGTCGGATTCTCATCACCACTGGTGGCCTAGGACCAACGCCTGATGATCTGACTACTGAAACTTTGGCGGCTGCTTTTGATACGCCGCTTGAGGAACGTCCAGAACTTTGGTTCGAGATTCAGGCCAAGCTCACTGCTGGCGGCAGCATTTCTGCAATCAGTAATCGCAAGCAGGCGTTGTTCCCTCGTGGAGCTGAAATCCTTCCAAATCCTTCCGGCACTGCGCCGGGGATGATCTGGTGTCCTCGGCCGGGGTTCACTGTGCTCACCTTTCCGGGTGTGCCTTCTGAAATGAAGCAGATGTGGTCCCAGAAAGCCGTGCCATGGCTGCGTCAGCACGGAGGAGTGGCTGACATCTTTGTGAGTCGGCTATTGCGGTTTACAGGCATTGCTGAATCCACGCTGGCTGAAGAGGTGGCTGATTTGCTTGAGCAGGGCAATCCAACAGTGGCCCCTTATGCCGGCCTGGGAGAGGTGAAACTACGGATCACGGCCCGAGGGGCAACGGTGGAGCAAGCGAGGCAGCTATTGGATCCAGTGGATGCAGAGCTCCGTCATCGCACCGGCTTGTTCTGTTATGGCTCGGATGATGAGAGCTTGGCTTCGGTTGTGCTGGATTTGTTGCGTCAACGAGGTGAGACCGTTGTAGTGGCAGAGTCTTGTACAGGTGGCGGAGTTGGTGCCGCTTTGGCTGCTGTTCCGAGAGCTTCTGAGGTTTTTCTTGGCGGGTTTATTGCTTATAGCAATGCCATTAAGCAAGCCCTACTGGGGATATCCACAGACCTTTTGCATCAGCACGGTGCAGTTTCGGATCCTGTGGTGCGGGCTATGGCTGAAGGCGCGCGTCAACGGCTGGGGGCAGATTGGTCCATTGCGGTGAGCGGTGTGGCAGGCCCTGGCGGTGGTACGCAGGCCAAGCCTGTGGGGTTAGTGCATATCGCAGTAGCTGGACCGCATGGCTGTGATGCAAGCCCTGTGCAGTTCGGTGTTCGTCGTGGAAGGTTGGCAATTCAGGAGCTGAGTGTGGTTCGCAGTCTCGATCGGCTGCGCAGGTTCCTGCTGGATGGGAGCTAAGGTTTTCGGCTACTGCCTCTGAACCTTGAGCTCCGGCACCCTCTACGACAAGGTGTGGGATCTCCATCGGGTGGCTGCACTGCCTGGTGGATCCACTCAGTTATTTGTGGGTTTGCATTTGATCCATGAGGTCACCAGCCCGCAGGCTTTCGCTGCTTTGCAGGACAAGGGTTTGCCGGTGCGGTGCCCTGAGCGCACCGTGGCGACTGTTGATCACATCGTGCCGACGATCAGTCAGAAGCGTCCGTTTGTTGACCCTTTGGCTGAGGAGATGCTCAGCACCTTGGAACGAAACTGTGCCAACTACGGGATTGTTCTTTGCGGCCTTGGCAGTGGTCGCCAGGGCATCGTGCATGTGATAGCTCCTGAGTTGGGGCTGACCCAGCCGGGCATGACTGTGGCTTGTGGTGACTCACACACGTCTACCCATGGGGCGTTTGGCGCCATTGCGTTCGGCATCGGTACCAGCCAGGTGCGGGATGTGCTTGCTAGTCAGAGTCTTGCCATGAACAAGCTCAAGGTACGCCGGATCTGGGTCGACGGTCAGCTTGGTTGCGGGGTTCATGCCAAGGATTTGATCCTTCATCTGATCCGAAGCCTTGGGGTTAAAGCTGGCGTGGGCTATGCCTATGAGTTCGCCGGACCAGCCATTGATGTGCTCTCCATGGAAGAACGCATGACCCTCTGCAATATGGCGATTGAGGGAGGCGCCCGCTGCGGATATGTCAATCCTGATGGGGTCACTTTTGACTATTTGCAAGGACGGCTTTATGCGCCTACTGGGGAGGCTTGGCATCGGGCAGTGGCCTGGTGGAGGAGCTTGGCCAGTGATCCCAATGCTGTTTTTGATGATGAGGTGACGTTTGATGCGGCCAGTGTTGCGCCCATGGTGACCTGGGGCATCACTCCCGGTCAGGGCATTGCTGTAGACGAATCGGTACCGACTGCTGATTCGCTTGAGCCAAGTGAACGTCCAATCGCCGAGGAAGCTTGTCGCTATATGGATTTGGAGCCGGGAATGGCGATTGAAGGGGTTCCAGTTGATGTTTGTTTTATTGGCAGTTGCACCAATGGTCGTCTTAGTGATTTAAAGGCTGCTGCCGCTATTGCCAAGGGCCGCCATGTAGCAAAAGGGATCAAGGCCTTTGTGGTGCCAGGGTCGGAACAAGTTGCCAGGGCTGCGGAAGCAGAGGGGCTTGATGGTGTTTTTCGGAAGGCTGGATTTGAATGGCGTGAACCAGGCTGTTCCATGTGTCTGGCAATGAATCCTGATCGTCTTGAGGGGCGGCAGATCAGTGCAAGTTCCAGTAACAGGAATTTCAAGGGGCGGCAGGGTTCGTCCCGAGGCCGCACCTTGTTGATGAGTCCCGCAATGGTGGCTGCTGCTGCCATTACCGGCCAGGTCACTGATGTGCGCAAGCTAATCAGCAACACTGTTCCTTCTCAAAGCTTCCACCAATGACGATTGAGGCTATACCTTTCCCTCATGGCCCTATAGACCAGGTTCGGGGCCGGGCCGTGATGTTGCGTGGTGACGACATTGACACGGATCGGATCATCCCAGCCCGGTTTCTTAAATGTGTGAGTTTCGAGGCGCTGGGAGATCAGGTTTTTGAGGATGATCGCTTGGAACTGGGTGGTTCACATCCCTTCGACCTGAAGGTTCATCAGGGTGCTTCGATCTTGGTTGTTAATGATAATTTCGGCTGTGGTTCTAGTCGTGAACATGCACCTCAAGCTTTGATGCGCTGGGGTATCCGTGCGCTGATTGGACAGAGCTTTGCAGAAATCTTCTATGGCAACTGTCTAGCGCTGGGAATTCCATGTGCAACTGCCGCCTTTGCTCAGATTGATGCCTTGCAGCAGGCGGTAGCAGCGGAACCGTCGCAGAGCTGGGTCTTCAATCTTCAGGCTCAGCAGTTGACGAGTGCTGCGGGTTCATGGGATTTACAGATTGAGTCTGGCCATCGCGAGATGCTGCTTAGCGGACGTTGGGATGCCACATCGCAGTTGGTGGCTCAGGACGCAGCCCTAAAGCGCACGATGGCAGACCTCCCATACCTCAATGATTTTGTGGCGTCTCTGCATTGAATGTTGTTTGTTGAGGACACGGAAGATTGAATTTTTAGTGATTTGCTGCGGCAGATCATTTGCAGCGTGTCTATGAAAAGAGAAAGCGAGCTGGTCATGGTTTCTCTCCGTTACATCTGGACTGTGGTGCTCGTTCTGTTAGCTCCTCCAGCATTTGCAGCGTCAGTGGTGTCGCTCAATGTTGAGCCTTTTACAACACAGATGGAGCAGTTGCACCAATGCGGAGCGTGTAGGAGTTGTGATTTGCGCGGGGCAGACCTCCGTGATGCTCATTTGATTGGTGTAGACCTTCGCGATGCTGATCTGCGGGGTGCTCGTCTTGAGGGAGCGAATCTTGAGGGTGCTGATCTAAGTGGTGCTCGCTTGGATGATGCTCAGCTCAATGGGGCGGTGCTTACGAATACTGAGTTGAGTGGGACAGACTTGCGGCGTGCAGACTTACGTGAGGCTGTGGTGATCAATGCTTACTCGCCAGATGTGCGTACGGAAGGAATGCAGTTTGCCGGTGCTGATTTAACCGGTAGTCATTTGATTTATGGTGGTGCTCCTTGATCAACTGAATTAGAAGAGGTGCTCTTCAAATTGATCGAATTGATTGATGGGTGTATATGGAACAAAAGGTACGCCGGTGCCGGTGAAGTTGAAATCATTAAGACGGAAACGAAAGCCGCCGATGCCTTTGTAGGGGTTGAAGTAGAAACCGAAGTCATAGGAACGACGTTGCCAGCGCAGTTCGATGTTTGAGTTAATGATGTCACCGTAGTAAATGGAGTCGGGGTCTACATTCATTCCTATGCCTGCACTAAGTACTAAAGGGCCTGCAATTTGTTGGTTGATGCCTATCCCAAATGTCCCTAAGTCAACGGCTTGGTCAAATTCAAATGGGCTTTCGCCTTGTTTTAGAGTTATTCCACCGCTTAGCGAAAGTTGTGTGTAGTCTAGGAAAGGTTTGCTGAATGTTCCTAGTGTAAGGGTTGGCCCAGCGCTAAAAGTGAAGGTGTTTTGACTTGAATTAACTTCACTGCTGTATGCGCTTAATGAGGCTCTTAGATTAGTTCTGAAGTCGAGTCCAGGTACGATTGCTAAAGGGGAATATCGGTAGGCTGCTTCTGGTGTGAGTGCAGTAGGTTTGCCGCGCCAAATTGGGTATCTACTATTCCAAGATCCATAGAAGTTGACACGCCATAGATCTGAAAGATTTTCACTAGTAAATGATTCCGCTTGATAGTTACCTGCGCCAGCCCTAATGAGGAAGTTGTTTCTTAGTTTACCCCAGCGCCACTTGCCTTGCTTCTCAACTAAAGTTCCATAAGCAGAGTAGATATCTGTTTCTCCCAGTGATCCGTTCCAAGCTTTGTAGCGATAAGCCCCAAAGATATGTGCATCAATATTGCCAACAATAGGAATATCAAACTCATTTTTGAGGTCTACCCAATAACGGCTTCCGTCAGCAATGTTTAGAGGATTAAAGGTACTTATGTCAGCATTAATATCAATGTCCCACCCCCAAGTCTTCCCAGTTATCTCTGCTTCTAGGCCGAATAAGTCAGCAGCTGTAATGGACTGAGTTCTTTTGCTGCTGTCAATTGAGGTGCCAGGAGCAACGTAGCTGTTGGTCTCTCCGTCGATGGCTCGCTGTAAAAGGAATTGAGGCTGGAGGGAGAGGGTGTAGTTTTTTGTTAGCTCGATAGGTTTTAGATCACGACCAACAAAGAAACCATCTCGATCTTCATTGTCGATGCCAAATACCCAACGGTTCTCAACCTCTTCCTGCTTTTTGATGGTTTGGTTTCTGGAGACTGGGATAGGAAAACGCTCCTCTATAATGAGTCGATTCCGGCTGCTTTGGATCACAATATCGCCACTGGGTTCTTCAGTGGCGATAACATCTTCGGCGTCAATACGCGTTTGAGAAGGTGTATAGGGATCATTGGAGAAGCCCATGCGATCTGCTCTCCATCCCTCTGGGCTGATCGTGACCTTGGCGGCTTGAATCCTCCAGCGGCTGATTGATCCTGTGATTAATTTAGTGTTCGATACTCTGTTTAATTGAGAAACTTTGATTCCACCATATGCATTTGTTTCTCTTACTTCCCTTGCTGAGGCCAGATTTCCTCTTTGCAATCCAATGGTAAGGGCTTGTTGGAACTGGATGCTGCTAATACGTTGATCGATCTTGGCAATTGCCTTGGCGCGCAATGCTTCTTGCTCTGCTGGAGAGAGCGTCGATGAATTCGTCTGGGCGAGTCTTTGTCGCGTGGCAACAGCTTGGGGAGGTCTGGTGCCAAGAGGGAGAGCTTCTGCTTGGGCTTTAGGGTCACCCTCTCCAAGGGTGATCGACTCAAGGGTCTGTTGGAGCCCTTGGCGAGTTGTTCGATTAGCACGATCGGGGTCAGGACAACCCAATGGTGGCGGAACGTCAACTTGCTGCGGTGCTGTTTTGTCTTGGCCCCAGCGGTATCTCAAGCCAACAAGGTAAGCATTACTTCCTTCCTTGACACCGCTATAGGTGCCGAAGGCTCCTGAGCGATGGTGAATGCGTCCCACAAGAGAGAGTTGTTGTGATACTGCGGCTTCAAGCTCAAAGCTCAGATAGTTGAGCAATTTTGCATAGTCCTCTCGGTAGGTCTTCTCATAGTTGCTATAGGCCGTATTGAAGCTGATTCCCTCGATCACGCCAAAACTCAACCACGGTTGTACCCATAGCCGTGCTCCGATACCCAGTACACCTTCACCAAAGCTCTGGGCAGGTGTGTCTGCAAATGGTACCGATTGATTGAATGCTCCACCAGCTTGTTGGTTGGCATGGTGAGCAAAGAGGTCTGCTTCCAGTTCAAGAGCGAAGGGGCCTGCACGAGCGATTCTTTTCTGCAGACCCAGGCCCAGGAGATATTCCTCCCTCATTCGGCCATTGAACAGAAAGGTGTCTCCAAAATTTGAATCAATCATCTGGCCACCCCAAGCCGTTACGGCCCAGGGATGGGGATGCCAATCTGGTATCGGCGGCAGCACAGGTGGACAGGCCATGCCTGGTTGATTGTTTGCGTCTTTTCGAGATGTCTCGGACGATTGCGGTGGCTGATCTAGCTGGACCCATTGATTGCTTTGGGCAAGACTTTGATCCCAGATCGTTGTTGAAGCGGTCTGGCTGCTGATGGCTCCAGCGGTGGTGCTGTTTAATTCAACGTCTAAAGCTGTGGGGAACCCGAGGCTTTCACTTTCTTGTATTGCTAGGTGCCGTCGTGGGTTTGAGGGGCTTTGTGGGATCTGAGCTGCATCGAGTGAATTGGGGCCAAGGTCGATTGCTGCGCTGTCGAGATCTAGAACGCCATAGACGTCCTTAAGCTCCCCTTCTTTTTGAATCAGGCTGTAGCGGAGGGAACTGGCTTGGAAGTACTGAGATCCCTTGCGGTAATTAACGCTACCCCTGGCATAAAGGGTGTTGAAGTTGCTGTCGAACTCAATGCGGTCTGCATGAAGGAGGCCTCCATTGAGAACGGCCTTGACGTTACCTTCAGCGATAAAACGCTCTTGTCGGGCGTCATAGCGTTGGCTGTTAGCCCGAAGTTTGAGCTCTAGGGGAGGTTCGGGAGATTGTTCTGGAAGGCTGGGCTGGCGTTGAAGGCCTGTTGATTGCCTCAACTGCCCCCCTGATCTTGCGATGGGAGCCGCTTGGGTGGGCGAGGAGGTGCCTTCTTTGTATGAGTTGCTTGACTGAGAATTTGCCTCAGCAGGGATTAACCCTGTAGCAAGTAAGAGCCCAACAAGAAGGGTTGGGGGACTGTTCGCCGCCAATAGGCTTCAGCTGGGGCAGCTGATCTTCCCATAATTGATGGAAGATCTGAGCAGGCCTCAGTCCAGTGTGTTGCGTGACCCGAGAAGTTTCGCTTGCAAAGGCTTTTAGTCTTCGAGATCCTTACGGGCTGGTGTCCTCGCAGGATCGCTGGCCAAGAAGCCGAAGACGAAAACCGCAATAAAGAAGAAGACGACCGAGTAAACGGAGAGCTTGAGGGCGAGCATGGAGAGACCGTTCAGCTTCTAGTACATCGATGACATCTTATGGCGCATAGAGGACACTTAGGGATGGAGGAGCAGCTTCAAGCCCGACGATTGGCGTGGATTGAAACTTTTCGAAGTCGCTCTCGGTGGGATCTCAAGCCAGGTTGGTATCGCGTAGGGGATCGTGATCGGCGGTCTCTGCTTCAAGATGATTGGGCTCAAATCCATCGACCCGACTGGGTTGCCAGGGGTTTATTGGTCTGGCCTCGAGGCGGAGTATGGCTGCAATTGCAGCAGGAGATCCTTTGTCCGGAGGCTTGGAGACAAGCTCAAGCAAGTTGTTTGCGGCTGGTCTTGGGTTGGTGGGCTGATCAGATGAGGCTGTGGGTGGATGGTGTGTTGGTGCATGAGGGGGATCTGTTCGATACCACTTGTCGGTGGAGCCTTCCTGAATCGATCCCTTGGGAGCGACCTCTAACACTCTTGCTGGAGTTGAGGAGTCCTATCCATGACGATGGCGCGTTGATCAACAGTGAGTTGGTGCTGGAACCCAGGGCCGGTGCAGTGGATCTAGATCAGGTTCTGCTGCCTGAAGCGCTGGCGCTCTATTTAGAGGTGGGAGAGGTGTTGCCGGAGGATTGGCTTGAGCTGGATCCCCACAGTCAGGAGGCAACCGTGGCTGTCGACCAGCAACTACGCAATGCAGCGCAGCCGCCGGGGCTGATCCATTGGATCGGCCATGCCCATCTTGATTTGGCCTGGTTGTGGTCAGTGGCTGACACTTGGCAGGCGGCAGAGCGCACGTTCCGCTCTGTGCTGCACCTGATGCAGCGATTTCCTGATTTCCATTTCAGCCACTCCTCGCCAGCTCTCTATCAGTGGGTTGAACATCACCGTCCAACTCTTTTTGCTGCGCTTCAGGATGCAAGTCGGGCAGGTCGTTGGGAGCCGATCAATGGCCCTTGGGTCGAGACTGATTGTGTGCTGGTGAGCACTGCTTCGCTTTGGCGACAGTTCACGCTTGGACAGCAGTACAGCCGATCAGCATTTCCGGAGTGGCCCCATCAGTTGGCCTGGCTTCCAGACAGCTTTGGCTTTGCCGCTGGTTTGCCAGCGGTAGCTACCCAGACAGGAATCCGTTGGTTCTGCACCCATAAACTGTCTTGGAATGCCAGTAATCCCTTCCCGCATCGACTGTTTCGTTGGTGCAGTCGTGGCCAGGCTGAGGTGCTAGCGCTGATGCTTCCGCCAATTGGCACTGATGGGAATCCGATGGCCATGCTTCGCGAGCAGCGGTCTTGGCAGGCGTCTACCGCTGTTGAAGAGGCTTTGTGGGTTCCGGGTGTTGGCGACCATGGAGGTGGCCCCACTGCAGAAATGCTAGAGCAGCTGCAGCTTTGGGAGGATCATCCTCAGGCTTTGCCCCAGAGGCCGGGCACAGTAAGGGCTTACCTTGCGACGCTTGAAGCTCATGCTGAGACTTTGCCGGTGTGGCGTGATGAGCTCTATTTGGAGCTTCATCGTGGTTGTGCGACGACCCGTCCCGATCAGAAGCGTCAAAACCGACACCTTGAAAGGCTTTTGAGGGAAGTCGACCTGGCTATAGCTTTGCTGGCTTGCCAGCTTGGCGATAGGGCTGACGTTCCTGGAACCTCTGCATCTTCATTGCCAGATTGGCGGCCTTTGCTCTTTCAGCAATTTCACGACATCCTTCCAGGCACATCGATTCCTGAAGTGTTTGAGCAGGCTGAGCCGGTCTGGCGATCGTCATGTCGTGAATCAAGGCGGAGCCGCGATCAGCATCTGCAGCAGCTTTTTCGCAGTGGGGTGTCCTGCTCCGATCGATTCGATCCAGAGTCTCCTGCTGGGTGCTGGGTCTGGATGGGTCTACAGCCACTACAGCGTTGGTCGCCTGTGCTGAGATTGCCACGAGATCAATGGGGCAGCGCCGGTAGGCAGCTTCCATGCCAAGAGGCCAAGGGAGGCGGAACCTGGGTGCAGTTGCCTGTGCAGCAAGGGGTGATAGCAGTTCCGCTTCAGCGTTGTGTCAGTAAGGCCTTAGATGTTCTTGATGGCTTACCTGTTCGTGGGGCTGTGCAGATTCAGCCCCTTGATCAAGGCGGTTGGCGGATTAGTAATGGCCTTTTGCAAGCTGATTTTGGTGCCGAAGGCTTGCAGCAACTTTGGGATCGGAACGGGACACCTCAGTTGGCAGGACCTCTGATTTGGGGGCTTTTTCGCGATCGTGGCGAATTTTGGGACGCCTGGGATCTGGCGGCAGATTATCGCCAGCATCCATTGGCTCTGAACTGGAATGGTTCGATGGAGCTGGTGGAGCGCGGACCTCTTGTAGCGCGCTTGGTCTTGCGAGGTTGGGCTGGGAGCAGTGCTCTGCGCCTTGATGTGCAGCTGAGAGCTGATTGCCCCTGGCTCGAGCTGCGTCTAGGCGTGGATTGGCGTCAAAGTCATGAGCTACTGCGTTTGGAGGTTCCCCTGGCTTGCTCAGCGGTGAGATGGGCGGCGGATACCAGCGGTGGAGTCATTGAACGTCCTGCTGAAGCTATGACGGCTAGGGAAAAAGCACGTTGGGAGGTTCCTGTGATCTCCTGGTTGGCGAGCGAGTCGGCGGCGCCGGGTGGTGGCCTTGCGGTGTTATTGGATGGACCTCAGGGGGTTCAGGTGTGCCCAGACAGGCTTGGTGTTTCTCTGCTTAGAGGGGCTACCTGGCCAGATCCCTCGGCTGATCGGGGTTGGCATCGTCAGCGATTAGCACTGATGCCTGTTCCCGATGGTTGGAGTCGGGAGGCTGTGCCTCAGGCAGCGTTGGCTTTTCGAGAGCCGGGCTGGTTGGGGCCTTCTGATCTCAAGGTGTCATGGTCAGGATTGCCGTCGCTGCCTTCAAAGCTGGTTCCATTGGCTGTGACGTATGCCGAAGTAAGGCAGCTGAAGCTCAGCGTGCTTAATGCCGGTGCAACACGCCAGTCTTGGGCCGTAGGGAAGACTTGGCGGGTTGGTAGCGCTCACGAGTCCTGTCTCGGCGAAGCGGTAGAGCTGAAGCCTGGAGAGTTGACTGAACTATTGCTTGAGCGTGTCGATTGATGTGATCGTCAGTCTTCGTGTTCTTCAAAGGGGTCTTCAAGTTCTTTTGAGGGAGGACCAAAAGCTGTGTAGAGCCCGTATCCGGTCAGCCCGAAGGTGATGGTGACCATGGCAATGAGCAGGGAGTAGGTCTCGGAGGAGGAGTTTTCCATCACATCTCTCGACAGGATTAGTCCGTATGCGGACTATGACCATTACAGTAGGCATGCTTAATCACCATCCGAGACCGAAGCTCCGTTATGGCTCAAAGCACCCGTCTGGGAAATCTGATCAAATCTCTACCCGGCTACGCCCCTGGCAAGGTAGTGCCAGGTTGGGGCACTACCCCAGTGATGGCAGGGATCGGCTTCATGTTGCTGATTTTCCTGGTGACCATCTTGCAGATCTACAACCAGTCGCTTCTTCTCCAAAGCATCAGCTTTGAATAGATTGTCCTCGGCTCTGCTGGGCTGAGGCTCGCCTATGAATGTGTTCGGCATCGGTCTCCCCGAGATGGCGGTTATCGGCGCCATAGCCCTGCTTGTCTTTGGACCTAAACGACTTCCAGAGTTTGGTCGCACGCTTGGTAAAACCTTGAAAGGTTTTCAGGCAGCCTCAAAGGAATTCGAGCGTGAGATTCATAAAACGATGACAGAACCTGAGTCCATCGAACAGGCTGCGACGGAAGGGTCCATGCAGCAAGACACCAATGCAATAAGTGAAACCCCTCAGGAGGCTAAAAACCCTCCCGCTAGCTGAGAGTGGTATGAGGCCGGGTCGTTTACGTCTATTGGTAGGCCTAGGTAATCCAGGCTCAAAGTATGTCGGTACCCGTCACAACATCGGCTTCATGGCCCTCGATAAATTGGCTGCGCAGAAGTCAGTAAGTTTCAGGCCGCAAACAAAGTTCCATGGACTGATGGCGGAAGTGGCGGTTGGCTCAGAGAGGGTTCGATTGCTGATGCCTCAAACTTATATGAATGAAAGCGGTCGGGCGATTCGTACAGCCATCGATTGGTTTGGCTTGGAGGTTGATCAGTTGCTGGTGCTTGTAGATGACATGGATTTGTCTTTGGGTCGACTGCGGCTTCGCGCCCAGGGAAGTGCAGGAGGTCACAATGGTTTGCGCAGCGCGATTCAACATCTGGGGACTCAGGATTTTTGTCGTCTGCGGATCGGGATCGGTTCTCCAGGTTGTACCTCTGAGGAACGAAGAGCTCGAACCGTCTCGCATGTGCTCGGGGTGTTTAGTCGGCAGGAGAGCCTCCTAGTCGATCAAGTGCTTGATGAGGTGCTGATGGGTTTGGATCTGATTCAGTGCCTTGGGTTGGAACGGGCAGGTAATCGTCTCAATGCTTTTCAACCGGAGGGTTGTTCTGCCTGCTGATGAGTCATTTGCCTGTCACCACGGCTCGCCTCTGTGTACACCGCCAAAGCTTTGCCGACCAACGCTTGGATGGGGAGGTCTCCGCTGGGGGGTTTCAGTGGCAGTTCAGCTGGGCTTTCGATCGGGGTGAACTGAAAGTGGAACCCTCTCTTGGGCGAGCACTGATTGAGGATGCTTTACTGCGCTTCCTCGTTAAGGCTGACTACCACCTTGAGCCTGGTGGGGATTATATGTTCACTGTTAGGGCCCGATTCTGAAGTTGGGTGGTCCGGGCCAAAGGAGTTGTTGCCCGAGGTGGTCTTCAAGCAACACCATTGCGGCTATGGCGTCCAGATGATGGGGAGGCAGGATCATTCCTCGGGGTAGCCAGCGGCGCCAGTTGCTTGGGGGCCATAGCTCCCAATAGCGATGGCGGGCGCGCAGTGTGCTCCCACGTTCTTCGACCACATGCAAGGGGGCAATGTGCAGTAGAAGGTTTTGCCAGTATTCACTGCTGGTGCCGTTGCCGATCAAGATGCCTTCTAAGGGTGCTTGGTTTTGCCAATGCATGATGAGGTCGAGCACAGCGGTTGCGGCCACCACTTTCCCCTCAAGCACAGCACTTGTTGCTGTATCGGCAAGAACTAATCCACATTTATTGCGACCAGGATCTACGGCCACAAGCTTTGTCATGGTTTGTCTTCGGGAATCTTTGTCCAAGGACCACCCACGGGCTGCAGGACAACTGCTACTGGATCGGCTGTATCGCTGTTGCGGAGTGCAACGGCTTCTAGCTCAATCCGCTCTTGAGAACGGTTCAGTAATGCCTTGCCGAGCCGGTTCATCTCACTGCCATCGAACTGCAGTCCTGAACTGAGGGATCCGCGTCTTTTTACCTCTGCCAGAGTTGATGCAAGCAGGAGGCTAAGTCGGTTGCGCACGGTTTCGCTGCTCTTCTCGTTTTGGTCAAGAGTCGTTCGTGCGAGAACTTCGCCTTGTCGGACGATGTTGATATTTGGGCGAGCATCCGGGAAGGCATACACCACGTTCTCACCACGCAACACGTTTGCGGCAGAGCGCACATAGACCACCCAGGTGCCTGGCTTTCGGATGATCTGTTCGATGCGGTTGATATCGGTGCGTGGCACGAGCAGGATCTGTCGATTGGCTTCTTCACCGGGACGTACGCGTCGAAAAGCCTCCAGGTTTGCTTCCTGAAGTAGGCGGTCGATGACGGCTTTCGCCTGGCTGGGGTTATCGAGCCGCAGGGTGGCTGCGGCAAGTTGCTGCCCACTGCTCAGCACAACATTCCCTCGACGTAAGGCAATGAGGTTGGTCTCGAGCTGCTTCAGTTCTTTTTCAGCCGCGCTAATCCTGCTGCGAACATTGGCTAGTTCAACTTCCGTTCGGCGGATGTCGGCATCTTTTTTGGAAATGTCGCGACTGAGACGAGCTCGTTCCGCCTCGAGCTGTTGTCTTTGTTTTTGTAGTGGTGCGAGTTCGTTGCGAAGAGCGGTAGCTCGCTTTTTGGCTTCCTTCAGTTCATTCTGAACCTGATTGCTGTCCGACCTGGCCTGCTTGAGATCAAGCTCGGCATTCAACTGGGCCGACCGACTTGAATTGAGGGCATCACGGCTTTGTTGGAGTTTGGCCTGAAGGTCATCCAGTTCAAAAAGTCCTACTCGCAGTTGTCGACTGACCAGCAGCATCAGTCCTAGGGACAGGGCGCTAATCAGGCTGCCAGTGAGAACGGTGATGAAGACGGCTGTCCTTCGCGGTCTGAGATTGAACAGGCTCAGCCTTGCTTTGCCTACACGGCTGCCAAGTCGATCGCCAAGGGTGGAGAGCACACCACCGAGGACGAGTAGGGAGAGGATCAGCAGCCAGCCGGTCACGACAATGGGCGGGTGGGATCAGGAATAGTGTCAACCCGTTTCACCATCCTGGACTGGGACGGGGATCAGTTGAATTTTTTAGCAAGGGCAATCGGATCAAGAACGGTGATTTTCTTGCGATCGATTTGCACTAGACCTGAATTGCGCAGGTCTCCCAACAGGCGAGTAATGGTGACGCGAGTCGAGCCGATTGCTTCAGCGATGGACTGATGTGAGAGGCGTAGGTCAATGGTGATTCCTTGTTCCCCTGGAACCCCGAAATCCCGGCAGAGGACTAGCAGGAAACTCACAAGCCTTGATGACATGTCGCGGTGAGTGAGGGTCTCGATCATGGTCTCGGTTTGCAAGATCCGACTTGAGAGACCCTGCAGCAGAAGTAACCCCACGCTGGTGTCGTTTTCGATCGCTTGGCGAACTGAGGTGGCTGGCGCTGTGATCATTTCGACTCGGGTGAAGGCTACGGAGTGATAAAAACGGTCCGAGCGATGGCCTGTGAGTAGAGAGAGCACTCCAAATAGGCTGTTTTCACGCAGCAATGCCACGGTGATCTCTTCACCAGATTCATAGACCCGAGATAGCCGAACCGCGCCGCGTCGAATGAGATAAACCTTTTCGGCAGGATCGCCAGGAAAGAAGATGGTTTTGGAACGCTCCACCATTTCGTTGCTGGCGCCATCCAGTTCACGGATGACTTCCAGCAGGGTTTTCTGGGGTGGAGCAGGCGAGTTGGCCATACTTCCTGACCCTTGAACATAGGGTTGCTGGGCGTAACGGCTGAAGCCGCGGATGACGCCGGCCATGGCTGCGCAGCAAACTGCAGAAATATGAAGTTAGGGAGTGGACCTCCACCACCATGTAGCAATGGTGACGGTTTTTAGTCTTCTTGCATTAATGCCGAACGCTGGAAGGCTTGTAGATGTTGCAGGCCGGGTTCTGCCAGATTCAGCAAGTCGTTGAGTTGATTCCGGCTGAATGGAGCCCCTTCAGCGGTGCCCTGCAGCTCCAATAGGTGCCCATTGGAACCCATTACCACGTTTAGATCCACATCAGCCCTGGAGTCTTCGCTGTAGTCGAGGTCGAGAAGGGGATAACTCTCCACTAAACCAACGGATACTGCAGCAACTTGCTCGATGACGGGTTGATGTGTGAGAAGCCCTTGTTCCAGCAAGCGATCGCAGCCTCGTTTTAAGGCAATCCAAGCGCCGGTGATGGAGGCTGTACGTGTGCCGGCATCGGCCTGAATGACGTCACAATCAATTCGCAGGGTGGTTTCCCCAAGAGCGGCCATGTCGATCACGGCGCGCAGGCTGCGGCCAATGAGGCGTTGAATTTCTTGAGTGCGTCCGGAAAGCTTGAGCAGTTCACGGTTCTGTCTTTGCGGTGTAGACCCAGGCAGAAGGCGGTACTCGGCGCTGAGCCAGCCTTTGCCTTGGCCTTTGCGCCAGCGGGGTACACCTTCTTCAATGCAAACACTGCAGAGCACTGCGGTGCGACCAGTGCGGATGATTAACGAACTGAGGGCAAAGCCCATTGGATCCCATGTGATCTGAAGGGGCCGCATCACGTCAGCAAGGCGGCCGTCAGCACGTGGCTGGGGGGATGTGAGCATCGTGCTGTTGGTGGTTGAGATGAACTGAGCCTGGCAGAAACAGGTGCTTTTACACCATGGATAGTGTCAAGAGCCTTGTTAAGCAGCTTCCCACCGCTACATTTGACTTCTGCTGGTTTTGTCGGGGCGATTGAGACTTTTATGACTGCCAGCCTGAGCCCTAGTCATCGCTCCGTGGATCCGTGCATGACGGACCATCGCTCGCAGGAGAGTGATGGGAGCCGGTCTTTGGCAGTAGTTGCTGATAGGCGTTTGCTGCATCTGGTAGCTCCTGAAGGGCAGCTTCAGGTTTATACAGCCCCCTATCGAGGCAGTTTTTCTGTTGTCTTGAGTCAGGCGTTAAGAGCGGCTGGGCTGGGAAGTCGTGTGTTGGTGGCTCAGTTCCTCAAGGGAGGAGTAGACCAAGGCCCAGATGGGCGTGTGCGCCTATGTGGGCGACTTGAGTGGCTGCGCCCGGCGGTTCCTGGCTGTCTATCTGAGCCTGCTTCAACGCTTGCCGTTGACTCCAGCGCACCTGAGGCCGTGGAGGCCATTTGGCATGAATGTCGGGATCGCATCATGGCGAGTGATTTGGATCAAATGGTGTTGGATGAGGTTGGTCTGGCGATTGCTCTTGGTTATCTCGATGAAGCTGATGTGTTATCAACTCTGGAACAGCGCCCCGGGTCGATGGATGTCATCTTGACTGGCTCAGTCATGCCATCGATCCTGATGGCAATGGCTGATCAGGTCACTGAGTTGCGTCGTGGTTTCTAATGCTTAAAAACGATCGTTGGATCACCGAACAGGCCGCAGCAGGGATGCTTGAACCCTTTCAAGCCGGATTGATTCGACATCTTGATCCTGAGCAGCATCAACGGCCTGTGCTGAGCTTTGGCTGTTCTTCCTTTGGTTATGACCTAAGGCTCTCTGCGAAGGAGTTTTTGATCTTTCGCCATGTACCAGGCACGGTGATGAATCCGAAGCGATTTAATCCTGCAAATCTCGAATCCACCCCTTTGCATCAGGACGAGGATGGCGAGTATTTCATCCTGCCGGCTCATTCTTATGGTCTCGGTGTGGCGCTGGAGAAGATGAAGGTGCCATCAAATATCACTGTCATTTGCCTAGGTAAGAGTACCTATGCTCGCCTTGGTATCATTGTTAATACGACTCCCGCCGAAGCCAGTTGGGAAGGGCATCTCACGCTTGAATTCAGCAATAGTTCTGGAGCTGATTGCCGTATCTATGCCAATGAAGGCATTTGTCAGCTTCTTTTCTTCGAGGGTGATCCCTGCGATACCACCTACAGCGATCGCCAGGGTAAATATCAACATCAGCCAGAACGCGTCACTCTCGCCAGGATTTGAACGAAAAAGATCTGTTGAATGCATGTCTGCTCTCAACAGATCTTTTTGATTTTGTAGACATTGATAGAGTGAAGCTACTGATCTCATCCCCCACGTATGTCAGACAAGCAGCCAAAATCCGCACCTCCTGAGGTGGAAGTTAATACCTCAGGTGATTATCTTGGTGGATGGGGACAGTTTGGCAACTCTTTTGTCTTTTGGGTGAGTGCTGTCGTTCTCGCTGCTTGTGTAGGGGTTTTGGCGTTCAGTATTAGCCTGCTTCAAGGTTAAAGATGAGATTTTTTGAAACTTAATTCCATGAGACGGACTTCTTTGCTGTTCAGGTTTTCTGCTGGCTTTGAAATCCTTGGTGGGATTTTTGCTCTTGTTCTGCCTGTTAAATTTTGTTCACTACTTTTTGGTTATACGCTAGTCACTGAACTGGTAGGTATTGCAAGATTATTTGCATTGGCAATCATTGCTCTTGGCTGCGCGTGCTGGGAAGTTTCAAGCCATGCGCCGATGCAAAATCCGAGAAGATCTCTTTGTTATTACAATATTGCTGTTGGCCTTTTGTTAGCGTCTATTGGTGTGAGCCAAGATGTAACTGGAGTTCTTTTGTGGCCAGGAGTATTTATTCATCTTGCAATAGGGATTTTGCTTTTGCCTGGCCTTAGAACACAATAGAGGCTCTTGGTAAAAAGGGGTCCGATTGGAGTGGTTAATCGCTCAAATGGTGAGCGAGAAAGCTAAGGGCAAGCAGCAATAATACTAGAGCTTAGCAAGGAGATTTTGATAACTTTTTGGCTCGATTGTCGCCACAGGCAGGGTTGATAGGAGTGGTGCTTGGGCCGTGTAGATATTTTGCTTAATCTACTTGAGCTAAAAATCATATTAAATAGTTGCTTGTGTAATGGCTCATCATAATTGCTAATTGCTAATTGCTAATTGCTAATTGCTAATTGCTAATTGCTAATTGCTAATTGCTAATTGCTAATTGCTAATTGCTAATTGCTAATTGCTAATTGCTAATTGCTAATTGCTAATTGCTAATTGCTAATTGCTTATTGCTTATTGACTGCTTTTAGATTAGCCATGGCTCATTGGCCCAATAGCCTCTAAATTGTTTTGCTTGTCTGTTCGTTCTTGTGATGGATTCAGGTTGCTGATAGCGCCTACACCGGCGAACTTGGGTAGTGGTTGGTTTTGAATCAGAGCGTCAGTTAATTGCTGTAGTTGTTCTTGAGTGCGTGCACCCAGTGAGAGACCCTGCAGTTTGCCTTTGTTATCGAAGAAGTTCAGCTGGGGAATGCCGTTGACGTCGTAGCGATCGACAAGGTCTTGCCAGCGGGGGTTGTCGACGTTCACCAGCACAACGTCGAGCTGGTTTTCCCTTTCACGTTCCGTTGTGAGCATGGCTGGGGCCATTTCACGACAGGCTTGACACCAATCAGCATAAAATTCGATCACGGTCGGTCGACCATTGGTGAGTGCGACATCTGGGTCGAGGGAGCGCCGTGCCAGTTGCTCGAGCGGTGCCTCAGCATTGAGGCCGCCCCGCAGCAGGAAAAGAACGACTGCTAATCCCAATGCTGTGAATAGCAGGATCAACCTTTGGCCTTGGCCGAGAGTGGAAGACGGGGAACTTCCGGTCATGATGGGCAAGATTCTCGATGCACTTTGGCAGGTCTGTTTTGTTGTTGTTGCTCGCTTCAATGGGCTAACTGTTCAGAAGTGAAGCGTCTTTTCACCATTCGTTGAGGCTGAGGCTGATGCTGCGTCTCCTCGTTGTGCCATTTCGTGCCCCCTCGTTGCTGTTGCTCTTTGGGGTGGCGGTCGTTATGGGCAACCATTGGTCGTTGCTTCAGTCTGAGCAGATAGACAGCCTCGGTATTGATGTTGAGCTCTTTTGGATTGTTGAGCTCCTTCAGGCGGTCGTGTTGGTCGTGATTTGCACGATGCCGGATCTGATCTTGCGTCAGGTTTCCTTGCTGATGGCTGCCAGTCGTGCAATCAGTTTGCTGGTGGTTTTGTTGTTGGTGATCACCGCTGGCCTGTACCTACTGCACCTGAGCCTGCTTGCGGATGTTCTCATCCTTGCTTCTGCGATATTGCTTGCGCGCTTGGATCTCACTCGCATTCGTGTGGTTCCACCACCGGTTGTGATGGCGATTGCTCTGGGGTTGATTTTGCTTGGCGGGATATGGATTGGCCAGCAGATCTCTATGCCTTTACATCTCAGTCTCGCAAAGCTTTTTGCTGGATAGGCCTAAATAGCTCCAGAGGTTGCCGAGAACCTTTTTTGTATACAGGCGTGTCTCTGGGTAAGGGATTCGTTCTACCCAGAGCTCAGGGTCCGCAGCCAGTTCTGGGGTTCGCCAGTCGGCTACTGCAGCAGGCCCTGCGTTGTAACTGCCCACTGCTAGCCATGGATTGCCTTGCCATTGCTTCAGCAGCATTGCTAGGTAACGGGCCCCAAGTTCAATATTGGTTTCAGGAGTGGACAGCACTTGCTTGTTCAGAGGGCTATTGCTGAGTTCTGCCGCTGTTTCCGGCATCAGTTGCATCAGCCCTATTGCGCCTACTGGAGACTCCACGCCTGGCGAGAAGCGTGATTCTTGCTTTGCTATGGCCAGCAATAGTTCAGCTCGGACGTCACTGCGGTGACTCGCTTTTTTGATCTCAGGCCAAAAGCGATATGGATGTTGGCTGTGATGGAGCAGTTGGCGTGTGTGGCAGTCCTCTCCTACGAGTCGCAGGCTTGTTCGCCAGAGCTGACTTAGCCCCGTCCAGTTATCGCCGACGGCCATCCTGAGCCGCCCTTCCACCATCCTGGTGTTGGGATCATGTTGTGCGCGATCGACTTCAACCCTCAGAGTCCGCCACGTTTCCCAGGCCTCCATTGCGAGACCAAGTCGCCAGAGTTCGTCTACAAGCTTTTCTCCACTGCCTAGTGGGGTCCAGGATGGGAGCTCAGGGTTCGAAATTGATACGGGTTGCCCTTGCAGTGCAGGAAGATCAGCTCGACCAAGGCGTGCTTGGGCGCGCCAGGTGTAGTACCCATTGGGATGGGATCGGAGCAGCTTTTCCCAGATCTGGGTGGCCTCTCGATTGCGACCCTGTTTGGAGGCAGTGAATCCGATCCAGAACTGTTGCCTAGCGGCGAGGGGCTCCGGCAATTTTTGGGTTGGGATGCTTTCGAGAATCGATTGGGCCTTGTTCCATTGCTCTTTCAGCAGAGCGTCTCGGCTCAGATCCCATTGCAGTTGCCAGCTAGCAGGACTATCAGGCCAGCGTTGAAACACCTCGTCTGCTTGGATCCCATTTTCGAGGCGTACGCGGGCTGCCGCCACGCTGGGGGAACGATCAGCAAGGGCAGGCGGCAAGGACTTCAGCAGAGTCGCCTTCGGATGAAGAGGTTCACTGAGGAGGCTCACCGCTTCAAGGCTTTCAGCAGCCTCTGGATTGTCTTGAGCCAGCTTCAAGAGCAGAGATTCGCCCTGGAGTTGTTCCTCCTTATTGCCTCGGAGCAGTGTCTGGCCAATGGCTAGGGCTGCTGCAGGATCAGGGGGTTGTTCTTGTAGGCAGCTCAGGGCTGTTCTGCCGTCGCCTAGTTGTGCAAGACCAAGGGCTAGTTCTTGTCGCTCTTGGTTTGAATGTCCATTCCTTGCCGGAGCGCTGCAGGCGCTGCGTAGGACTTCTGCGGCACCTGGCCAGAAGACCCCCCAACGCGTGAGATGAATGGCTCTTTGATGGCGACTGTTGCTGGTATCCAGTTCAATTGCGCTGGCTAGTGCCGCTGGATGAGCAGGATGTTGCTGAAGGAGTTGCTGACGCAGTTCAGGGTTATGGCGCCCGAGGCTGTAATACGCATCAGCCGCCGTCGTCGTGTTTGGAAAACGTTTCAGCAGGCTTTGCCAAAGATGATTGGCCTTTGATTTTTCCCCAAGACGCTCGGCTGTTTGGGCTTGCAGCTTGAGGGCAACGGCTGCTAAGGGGCTGTTCCCCCAGCCTTGGCCGGCCAACAGCCTCTGATGCCTAAGGGTTGATCCTTTTGTCTTGCTCACGAGCAGCAATGAGGCATCTCGGCGTTGCTGGGGATCGATTGACCAGCGATAGGCCTGCCAGAGCTCTGTTTGCGACATCCTTGGCGTAAGTCGCTTGAGCTGTGGTTTTAAAAGGGCTTGCCCAGCGAGGCTTACCGCCAAGCTGAGTAGGGCTGTACCTCCGAGTAGAGGGAATCCGCGACAGGGGCTCGCGATCACGCCAGAGCAGAAACTGTTGGCATTCTGTGGTGATGAAGTCCAGTTGTGTGATGCAGTCTTCGCAAGGATTGATGCCGCTTGCTCAGGCTCACCGCTCTGAGTGTGCACCCGTTGCGGAAGCGGCATGATTCGTTGAGGGATTGTGCTGGCTTTGGCCCATGCCGTTGCGGCCTTGATGGATTGAGGCTTTGGTTGTGGTTTGAAGCGTGCCTGAACCCGTCACTTTGCTCTGGGCTCCCATGCTTTTGGCGTTGAGACTGTCTTCGATCGTGTCCCCTCTCGCTTGAGTCTCAGGCGCATGCCCTTTAACCTTCAGTCCACTTTTGAGACCTGATGGTCTTTGCTGCTCTTGACCCCTTAGGTGTTCCCCTCGGGACGGCCCAGGCCAGCTTCGGCACAGATGGCATTCGCGGTCGGGTCGGAACGTTGCTGACGCCTGCGTTTATTTTGCAGGTGGGCTACTGGTGTGGTCAGGTGTTGCCTGATCAAGGCCCGGTGTTGATCGGGATGGATTCCCGTAGCAGTGGGGCCATGGTGGCCTCGGCATTAACGGCTGGTTTAACCGCTGCAGGTCGGGAAGTGTGGACCTTGGGCTTATGTCCCACCCCAGCTGTGCCTGGATTAATTCGCAAGCTTGGTGCTGCAGGCGGTTTGATGGTTTCAGCAAGTCATAACCCACCTGAAGACAATGGCATCAAGGTGTTTGGGGCCGATGGTGCCAAACTAAGCCCAGCAAAGCAGGGTCTCATCGAAGCGGGGCTTCGCGGCGAGGCCATTGGTGACAAAGGTCGACCAACGATCACGAGTTGCGGCCCTGCTTATCAGCGCAACGAGCTTCTTAGCCACTATCGCGATGCCCTTCTTGCCTCAGTGCTGCATCAACGCCTGGATGGCGTGCCCATTGTGCTTGATCTCTGCTGGGGAGCGGCAACAGCCTGTGGTGCTGAGGTGTTTGCGGCCCTTGGGGCTGATCTCACTGTGTTGCATGGTGAACCGGATGGCAGGCGCATCAATGTCGGTTGTGGTTCTACCCAGCTCGAGCCGTTGCGTCGAGCTGTGATTGAGCGCGGCGCGATCATGGGCTTTGCCTTTGATGGGGATGCTGATCGGATGCTGGCTTTGGATGGACACGGTCGCGTCGTCGATGGTGACCATGTGCTCTACCTCTGGGGATCAGACCTTCAGGATCGGCAGGCTTTACCTCAACAAAGGCTTGTGGCCACTGTGATGTCGAATCTCGGATTTGAGAGGGCTTGGCAGCAAAGAGGTGGGGTTCTTGAACGCACACCGGTAGGTGATCAGCATGTCTATGCCGCCATGGTGGAGAGCAATGCGGCTTTAGGTGGTGAACAGTCTGGCCATATCCTTTCAGCAGCTCATGGCCTTTGTGGTGATGGTGTGCTCACTGCTTTGCAGCTTGCCACTCTCTGTCATGGCAGGGGTCTGAGTCTTGGTGAGTGGTTGGATCAGAGTTTCCAGGCGTTCCCACAAAAGTTGGTCAATGTGCGCGTTCCTGATTTGGAACGACGTATGGGTTGGCAGCAATGTGAGCCTCTGCAGGAGGCGGTCTTGGCGGCAGAAGCAGCCATGGGTGAAGACGGCCGAGTCTTGGTAAGGGCGAGTGGAACGGAGCCGTTGTTAAGGGTGATGATTGAAGCGGCGGATTCTGCTGCCGTGGACTTCTGGACAGCACAGTTGGCCGACCTTGCCGAGCAACACCTCAATCGGGGTTGCGTTTGAGTTGGCGGAGTGCAAGCTGCAGAGCACCATCCAGGGCATCCCCCTGGCCTTTGATCCAGCTTGCAGTAGGCAGTCGCTTGGCAATGGCTTGCTCGATCAGCTCGCGAAAGGGTTGTAGATGTTCAAAGGCTCCGCCGTTGCCACAGATCTTGGGAGCCGATAACTCAAGGCTTTGGGCAACTCCTGCGATCGCTTCGGCGATCGAGTGGGCTGATTGTTCAAGGATTGCGATGGCATCCTTATCGCCTACCTGAGCTTCTGCAACGACGAGTGGCGCGAGTTGAGCAAATCCGGCAGCACCGAAACTGGGCTGCACAACAAGGGCTTTGATAGCTGCTGCCGATGAGCAATTGAGAGCGCGCCAGAGTTTCTCGCGTAGAGGTCGATCGGGGATACGGCCATCGGCCATGCGCAGGCTGAGCTGTAGCCCCTTTTGTCCGAGGTTTTGAGCTGAGCCACCCTCATCAAGTAGCCAACCCCAGCCACCACAGCGTTGTTCTTTTCCTTGATCGTTTCGCCCGATGCAGATCATGCCGGTGCCACTGATCAACACAATGCCTGCGTCTTGGGGGAAGGCCCCATGCAGAGCTGTGCGTTCATCCCCAGTTGCTAGGCATTGGTTTGATGGGATGTTTAGACAACGCGCGAGCAAGTGCTGCGCTTGCTCTTGCAGTGGGGTGTCATGTTCTATTCCGCTTGCTCCGACGGCCGCTGCAGAGATCAGAGCTTTTTCAGATCTCAATCCAGCATTGCCGATAGCCTTGCTGAAGCTGCTTCGCAGTGCTTTCTCAAAGCGTTCTTCACCGTCAGAGGCGTGCAGGTGAATGACGCCGCTGCCGAGGCCCTCTGCAATCGGCAACCATTGATTTTGATGCCAGCGGCTTAGGCGGCATCGGGTTTGTGTTTGGCCTGCATCAAAGCCTGCAAGGAAAAGGCCGTTCACTCTGTCTGTTGGAGTTGCTTTTGTTCTGGCTGTGTTTGGGCCAGTGTGGCCAGGCAGAACCAGCCCACGAGTTGAACCTCAGGTCGAAAAAAAATGGTATCTGTTATGCCATGAACCGCCAGCCCAGCCATGGCGGCCAGGCTTGCTAGAGCGGGGAGGGCCAGCGGATGATTTGAGTAGAGGCCAGCGAGGCCCTTGCGCATGCTGGTAATTACTAGAGCGAGACTTGCCATGAGGCCAGCCAGTCCGGTTTCTACAAGGATTTCCAGGGGAACAGAGTAGGCACTTAGGGCGTTGAATTTGGGCTGTTGAAAGAGCGGATAGATCCTGTTGAAGGCAGCGTTGCCAGGGCCAATACCCAGCCACGGGCGTGCCTGAATCATTTCAAGGCTTGATAGCCAAACGTTGATGCGGAAGTTGTTAGAGCTGTCACTTCGCCCTGCGATCAAGCTTGTGATTCGGGTGCGGATGGGCTCAATCTGGGTTGCGGCTATCACCAGCATGGCTGTGCCTAAAACAATCACGATTAGGGGCAGCAGACGACGCCAGACGAGAGGCCAGTGGCTGGTACTGCGCAACAGCAGCAGCACCAAAATCACAGCTAGAGCCGAAAGCATGCCTAGCCATCCACCGCGGCTGAAGCTGAATAGGGTTGCTGTGATACCAAGCCCTAGAGCGACCATCGCGTAAAGCTTTGCTCCCAAGCCTTGCCATCTCAGTAGGGCTACTAAGGCCAGCGGCAGGATGGGTATGAGATAGCCAGCTAGCAGGTTGGGGTTACCAAGCGGACCATAAATTCGCACTGTCCCTACAGCCACTGAATTGGGATCTGCCCAGTGGGCCATTTCCTCAGCAGGGGCATAGAGCTGCCTGATTGCGATCACAGAAGAGATCAGTTCGCCGGTTAGGAGGGCAGCCACCAGGCGATTCCACCAGTCGCTACTGGTGGCTAGTAGCTGTCGCATCAGTGCGTACACCCCCAGGTAGCTGATGAGTTTGATCAATCCTTTGGCAGCTGCCAATGGAACGGGTGAGAACCCTGTGGCGAGACATGCAATAGCGAAAAACACAAGTAACCAGCTACTGATGCTTCCAATTCGGCCAGCTGGTTTCACACAGCCCCAGATGATCGATAACGCTCCGGCCGCGAGGATTGTTAGTCCAAGCCCGGTTCGATTCAGCATGGGCAGGGTTGCTAGGAGCATCATCAACAGCAACCCCGCAATCCATTGCAGGCGCATTTGCATCGCCTCAGAGGAGGGAATGCGTCCCTGCCAGCGCAGTAGAAGGGGCTGTGGGGCCGCAGTCTTAGGCATCAGCAGTCGCTATGTTCTTCTTCACTGGGATTATCGACCTGTTGCCATAATGCTTCGAGGTTGGACAGTTCAGGAGCTTGTTGGTCGTTGCGTTGGTAGAGCCTGCGGTAAACCTGTAGACCCTGATCGAGCACATAACGTTCTCGCTCCGTCGGCACGGGCAGTGGGTTGGCCTTTTGCCAGGCATGGGAATCATTTTTAGGACGCTCGAAACAGTTGCTTTGTTCAATCAGCATCACCATCGGCTCGATAACAGACAGCACATCACTCTGGATAAAGAGTTCACGGCCTGGTTGCAGGGCTTTTGCTAAGGCGATTAACAGGGAGGGTTGCAGCACCCTGCGCTTCTGATGACGACGTTTAAACCAGGGGTCTGGGAACTGGATGGACACCCATTGCAGCTGATCTCTAGGCAGGGCATCAAGCCATTCCTCAAGGCTCACATTGACGTTGCAGAACAAGAAGCGGAGGTTGTCGAGTTCGAGTTCTTGGCGATCCCTTTCCGCTGAAAGCACAAGCGGGTGGCGAATCTCAACACCCACATGATTCCACTCTGGTTGAAGTGGAGCCAGGCTTAACAGGAAGCCACCTCGAGCACAACCGATGTCGAGATGGAGAGGGCGGCTGGATTGCGCAAACATTTCTTCCGGGCTTGGCAGTGGCCTTGGAAGTTGGAAGAAACGGCTGAGGGGATTGACGTGCTGGCGCACACTTAGACCGATTTGGCTGGTTCCGAGGCAGAGGGGTCATGCCTAAGCAAACCCCAGCAGGCCGTGTAACCGTGAATGTGGGTAGCGCCAACGCCTCCGGCAGGGCCGATTTCACCGTTGCAGAACACTCCAGCGATAGGTAGTTCTGCTATCAGTTTGCGTGCGATGTGTACATCACCATTGGGTACGCCGTAGAGGCCATGGCCTCGCCCGAGGCAAGCCATTAATAGGCCGAAGAGAGGGGGGCTGGTATTGCGCTCTCTTGCGGCACCGAGCAGTTGCTCAGATTCTTGCCGTGAGGCCTTAGCTTCCCGCAGCTGAAATTGCACGTTTTGGCCAGCTCTTATTTGCTCGGCGACGGCAACGGCACCATTCTTGGGATCTACTCCGATCAGGTTTCTCACCAAAAAAGCTCCTTGAGGCTGAGGTGCTCCGGTTCCTGCTAACACCAGATCGCGTCGTTCTATTCCTAAAAAAAGTGAATGCCGGACCATCTCTCGTTCTTCTTCTGAGAGATCATCTAACACGCGTTGTAGGCAGGCCATCGGACTGTCCCGCTGGTTTTCGTGACTGAGCTCCAAAAGAATATTTTTTTGTACCTGTTCAATGGCGAACACAGGACCAATCGGTTTGCAACCCTGTGCGACCACGACTTCCAGATTCCAGTCGCCGCCAAAGCTGCAGCCAACGGCGCCCATGACGACGCGGTCGTCAAAGAACAGGGAGCCATGAGGGGCATTATGAGGGCCGGCAATGCCACCGAGTTTGGTCGTGGTTGGGTAGGCGTAATCCAGGCCGCTAATGAGATCATTGATGGAGGGTGAGCTGGGATCCACAAGCAGCAACATGCTGCGGGCATTGAAAGGATCAGCGCCAACCCATTCTTGCCAGTGCTGAGCTGGTCCATCTAGGTCTGGTAATGACTGGGTTTCAAGGCAGAAGGGCTTGAGAATGGCTCCTGGCAGCTGCAGCATGGTGATGCTGAGAGCAGGTTCTTTTTCGAGCTCTGAAGCATTCCCTTTGGCTGTGGTGCCAATCACGCCTCCACCGGCACATCCCAACCAGTGGGTTGCTTTCAGTCGACGCTGCAATAAAGGCAGCAATCGAGGTAGATCGCTGGCGTAGTGGGTGGAGGCAAAGACGAGTGCTAGATCGGCTGAGCTGCCCCCCGCCAGGGCTGCCGCCACCTCGTTGACCGCAGCCTCAAGGGAAGGTTGGCTGGACAATGCCGTTCGGCAGCTGGCCTGGGATGAGCTGCGTCTGAACCAATTGAGCGGAGAGAAGGGCTCCATGAATTGGACCCTAACAACACTGACGGAACTCAGGCCAGCATTGATAATGACGCCTTCACGAACCTCCTAAGTGCCTGAACTCCCCTATCGCACTCTCGTCTGGCTGACCTACCGCCTTGCGGCAATGTTTGCACTGGGCCTGCCATTTGTTTTGTTGATCTGGGCTTCGGTGCGTCGGGAGGCTTCGATGGTGCGTTTACTGACTATCTATTGGAAGATTGCCAGTTTGCTAGCCATCAGCGTGCTGTTGCTGACCGATCAAAGGCCTATTGGTTATCTGACGACCTTCTTGGCCCCCTTGTTGATGGTGGCTTCAGTTTGGTTTTGGGTAGACCTTAATGAGGAGCTTGCCGATTTACCCCCCTGGCGGCCTCTGCCATTAACGGTGCGTATTTGGCGCTGGGCTCTGAGCGGATTCGGTCTAATGGCGGCGGCTATGGCGTCAACCAGTCTTGCTTGCATGAAGGACGTTGCAGGGGCTAATTGTCGCGTCTGGTTTGAGGCTCCGCAGGGGTTGCATCGGGTTGCGGAGCGACTGTTCGATTTCGTTTTCGGTGGACAGTGGACCGAAGCGGTCGCCGCATTTATTGGTTATGTGGCCTTGGTGGCTTATATCGTGGGCTTGCTGCAGTGGCTTCTGGTGCGACTTCCCCGTCAGGGTCGGGTTGCTGGTGAATTCTGACCCTATTGCCTTTGATGCGATAGAGGAGCTGTGAGCACAATCACCTCAGGTCTTGCGGCGCGTCAACACAACACAGAGAACTTGCGGAGAAGCTATGTGCATCGAGGACAGGTTGTCCTCACAACCAAATCAGGACAATGACATTCGACAAAGCCGAGCTGATTACCGATAAGTTCTTTACGCTGATTGCTGCAATTTGTATTGCTGCGGTTATCTGTGGATCACCTTCCGCAGAAGCTAATACAAATTCGAATGCAGGCCTTTCAGAGCAGGCCAGCAAAGAAGAGACATCTTTTCTATCTGGTTTGCCTGAAGTTGACCCTCTGCCATTGCCGGATTCTGCTACTGGAGCTTTTTGATGGAGGATTGATCATTGAATCCACTGCGCGATTGAATGATTTTTTGGCACTCTTTCGATGCTTTGAGTTTTGCTTTTTCAAGCAGAATGTTCAATGACTGCCGTTCTGGATGCGACTGTGCTGCTTGTGAGCTGATGTCATCACCGCATTGACTTGGATAAGCCTCTGGATATCGCTAGTGACGCAAAGGCTCAGTGCTGATGACATTGGTGGTGCCATGGTTGTGATGGATGGGGGGATGTCGTGGAGCCCCCCCCCTTTTTATTGATGTTCGAGCACGCCCACGCAGCGACCGCAAAGGGTGGGATGTGTCGTGTGCTGGCCGACATCCGTTTCGTAGTGCCAACAACGTTCGCATTTGCTACCGCGAGCCCTGGCAACCTCGATCGTCGCCAAGGTGTTGTCCTGACTTGCCAGTAGTTCTGCCCATGGTTCACCACCTACTTGTAAGTGAGATACCAGCAACCAGTCGCGCAATCCATCCACATCGGGATCTCCTTGTTGTCTGAGCCAGTCGAGTGCTTCCTGGAGCGCTTCGCTGTGTGCTTCCAAGCGGACAGCTGCTTCAAGTGCTGCACCCAGCTCTCCTTGGCTTCGGCAGTCTTCTAGAACGCGGTTCACGGCGCTGCGCAGTTCACGTAGCTGGTGCATTGGCGCCATCATTGAGGGGTCTCGCCAGGTCTCTGGGACCGTGGGCCATCCCCTACGAAAGACAGAGTCTTCCGCTACGGAGTAGGGCAGGTTCTGCCAGATGTCTTCGGCCATATGACATAGCACTGGGGAAATGGCCCCAGCTAGACGCTCAATGATGAGAGCCATCACTGTTTGACAGCTGCGTCGGCGACGTTCGGATGGTGAGCTCACATAGAGCCGGTCCTTGGCAATATCGAGGTAGAAGTTCGATAGGTCGACCACGCAGTAGCTCTGGAGTAACTGGAAGAAGCGATAGAACTCGTAGCGATCAAAGGCCGTTGAGATCTCATCCATGACCTCAGCTGTGCGTTGCAGCATCCAGCGATCGAGTAGGGGTAGATCTTGCACGGGAATCGCGTCGCGCTCGGGATCGAAGTCGTGCAGGTTTCCCAGCAGATAGCGGGACGTGTTACGCACCTTGCGATACACATCTGCGATCTGTCGCAGAATGCTGGCTCCGATCGGAACATCGGCGGAGTAATCCACAGAGCTCACCCATAGGCGCAGAACGTCGGCGCCGTAGGGAGGTTCTTGTTTCTGGTTTTTGCCACCGTCGATAATCACCGCTGGATCGACGACATTCCCTAGCGATTTGCTCATTTTTCGGCCCTTCTCATCGAGGGCGAAGCCATGGGTGAGCACCTGCCGATAGGGAGCTTGGCTGTTGATGGCTACGGAGGTCAGCAAAGAAGACTGAAACCAGCCCCTGTGTTGGTCAGAGCCTTCTAGGTACAGCTCGGCAGGGTAGGCGAGGCCATCTTGTTGACTAGCAACAGCCGCCCAACTCGAGCCCGAGTCAAACCATACGTCCATCGTGTCGGTTCCTTTACGCCATCGTTTAGCTTCTGCGGCATAGGCCGGTGGCAACAACTCGACTTCATTGCGTTCCCACCACACGTCGGCACCATGTTCTGTGATCAGGGCCTTGACATGAGCAAGTGTCTCGTCGTTCAACAGCACCTCATTGCCTTCTCGCTCGTAGAACACTGGAATCGGCACGCCCCAAGTGCGTTGTCTGGAAATACACCAGTCGCCCCGTTCTCGCACCATCGCTTCCATGCGATTGCGGCCCGAGGCTGGTAGCCACTCCACGCTGTTGATAGCTGTCAATGCTTCATTGCGGAAGCCTTCGACAGAGGCAAACCATTGTTCTGTGGCGCGAAAAATGGTGGGTTTCTTTGTTCGCCAGTCATAGGGGTAGCGGTGGGGATAGGGTTCGTGCTTCAGCAGAGCACCTCTTTCCTCAAGTGCCGCAATGATGGTGGGGTTGGCGTCTTTGAGCACGTTGAGACCAGCGAATTGACCCGCCTCGCTTGTCATTGTTCCGCTTTCGTCTACTGGGCAGAGCATGCCCAGGTCGTGCTTTTGGCCTGTGTTGAAGTCGTCGACACCATGGCCTGGGGCTGTGTGCACAAGACCAGTTCCCGATTCGGTGGTGATGTATTCACCGCCGATCACGATCGGACTGTCTCGATCCAGTAGTGGGTGTTTGTAGATGAGACCTGCAAGAAGGGCTCCCTTGACCGTGGCGCGAGCTGTGAGTTCCAGCGCGAGGGTGTCGCGTAACGATGGCAACAATTCAGCGGCCACTAGTAGTAGTCGACCTTGGTTGTCAACTGCAAAGGAGTAGTCGAGTTTCTCGTTGACCGAAACCGCAAGGTTGGCGGGCAGAGTCCAGGGGGTGGTGGTCCAGATTGCAATTTGCAGAGCCTGGCCGAGTTCGAGGCCGTTATTCGGCAGCTCCAGGCCCTGATTGCCAAGAGATGTGCGCAAGTGCTCGGGCAGCTTGGCTGCTGGAAAAGCAACGTAGACACTTGGGCTGGTGTGACCGTCTGGATATTCCAACTCCGCTTCAGCAAGGGCTGTACGGGAGCTGGGACTCCAGTGCACCGGCTTGAGTCCCCGATAGATGTATCCCTTTTGAAACATCGTGCCGAACACTTGGATTTGGGCGACTTCGTATTCCTTCTGGAGCGTTAGGTAGGGATGCTCCCAGTCGGCCCAGATGCCCCAGCGGCGGAAGCCTGCCATTTGGCTGTCCACTTGCTTGCGTGCAAAGGCTGCAGCTTTCTTGCGCAATTTCAGTGGTGTGAGTGCTTCGCGCTGCTCTTGATTGAGGTTCTGCAACACCTTCAGTTCGATCGGAAGGCCGTGGCAGTCCCACCCGGGCACGAAACGCACTTGACGGCCACGCAAGATTTGATGCTTGTTGATGATGTCTTTCAGCACCTTGTTGAGGGCATGGCCCATATGCAGGGCTCCATTGGCGTAGGGCGGCCCGTCATGAAGGGTGAAGTTTTGGCCCTGATTGTTCAGGCCAAGCTCTAAATCAATGCCTTGTTGCTTCCAGAACTCTTGTAACTCTGGTTCTCGTTGGCTTGCATTGGCGCGCATGCCAAAGCTGGTTTGCAAAAGGTTGAGAGTGTCCTTGTAAGAGGTTCGTGCAACACCATCCGGTTGTTTTCCCTGGGTCACGGTGTCACTGCAGCAGGAGAGATTATCAATGGAAGGCTGTGTCGATTCAGTTTTTACCGCTGTTGTCTCTTGAATGTCTTCAGTGTCTGAAGTTGTGTCTGGCTCGCTATCTGTTGGGGCCTTGGCGGGAGCCACCTGGAGGATGTCTTTGGGCTGTTGGGCTTGAGATGGCTGTTGAGTCTCAGTTGGCTGTTGGTCAAACGTTTGCTGTGGCGTTGAAGTCTGCTGCTGGCTTGCTTTCGGCTCTGGGCGTTCTTGAACCTTTGCTTCAGGGTGTGTTGAGTTTTTAGGGGAGTCAGTTTTGCCAACGTCAATAGTTTGTTTGCTCTTAGCGGGTTGCTGATCTTCAGATCGTTGCTCAGTGGTCTGCTTGGGGGCTACCGATGTTTTGAGGCTGGTATTGGCTGAAGCCGAAGAACTTTCTTTAGGTTCAGAGTTGGTTTTTGCTTGATCGGCTGCTGCCGCCTCGGTTGACACCGCTGGGGGAATGTTGATGGCTTGTTGATTTGCTGATGAAGGTTGGCTTCTAGATGGCTGTTGCTCAACAGCTGGTGCTACGTCTTGGTCGGCGGTTGGTTCAGGACGCACCCATTTTTTCTTGGTTTCGTTTGCTTTTGGCCGCACCCGTTCGATCAACCCGTTGAGTCTGTCACCGATGCTTGCCAGTGAGGTCAACAGTTCTTTGAAGCTCTCAGTGGTGAGAGGCTCAGGGCTTTCTCCTGATTCAGGGCTGGGTTCAGATCCCTCCGCTGATGTGATCTCGTTGGCTAAAGCTGAGTCTTGGTCTGAGTTGGGTTTTGACCGCAGCCGTTCCATCAATCCCTTGAGGGTGCTGCCCAGGTTTGCGATAGAGGCGCCTAGTTGCTTGAGGCTGGTGGTCCATCGCTCCCGAGAAATTAGCCCTTGCTGATCATCCGAACTGAGTTGTTGCCAGCGGTTTTGGGCGACTTCCACCCCGAGCCTGCTCACGAGTAGTGTGCCACAGATCACTGCCAGCATTGGGGGCCCCTGCAAGCGGTCGCTGCTGGTGATCAGCCCCAGCCCCAGCATGAGCACCACAGCTCCCCACAGCCCGTCACGGGGGCGACTGAGTTCAGTGGCAAGCAGCGGAAGCAGGAGTACTGCCAGGCCGAGCAGGAGGGAGAACTCTCCGAGGAGGGTGGCCAGCATCTTTGGCACAACGGTGTAGGTCCATTCTGGAGTGGTGTTTAGAGTTCAGTACGTGCCCATCTGGCGGAATTGGTAGACGCGCTGGTTTTAGGTACCAGTGGCTTAGGTCGTGGGGGTTCAAGTCCCCCGGTGGGCATCCTTTTTAAAGCCCCTGGTTTGATCAGGGGGTATGTTTCCATTTGATGACTCAGGTACTCTCCAACCCGGATCCTGTTGAGGCTGAAGCCAGCTCCAAGTTGGCCTCTCAACAGCTAACGGTGCCGAAGGAGTACCTCGATCCGCCTTCCCCTTGGAATCCCACGGTGGGATTGTTTCTGGGCGGTTATGGCTTGGCGGCTCTAACGATTTGGCAGTGGTGTTTTGGTGATTGGCCTTTACAAGTTCTGGTGGCATTGGCGTTTTTCGCCTTGCATATGGAAGGCACTGTGATCCATGACGCTTGTCATAAGGCGGCTCATCCGAATCCTTGGATTAATCAGTTCATGGGTCATGGTTCAGCAATTTTGCTGGGCTTTAGTTTTCCTGTGTTCACAAGAGTGCACCTTCAGCATCACTCACATGTGAATGACCCCAACAATGATCCGGATCACATTGTCAGCACGTTTGGCCCGCTTTGGTTGATTGCGCCGCGGTTTTTCTATCATGAATATTTCTTCTTTCAACGACGCTTATGGCGTCGCTTTGAGCTGATGCAGTGGGGGCTTGAGCGTGGTTTGTTTGTTTCCATTGTGATCGCTGGTCTTCATTTTGACTTCATGAATTTTGTTTATAATTGTTGGTTTGGCCCTGCCTTAATGGTTGGGGTCACCCTGGGCCTTTTCTTTGACTATTTGCCCCATCGTCCCTTTACTGCAAGGGACCGTTGGCATAACGCCAGAGTGTATCCAAGCAGGATGATGAATTGGTTGATTATGGGTCAGAATTATCATCTTGTTCATCATTTATGGCCTTCTATTCCCTGGTTTGAGTATAAGCCGGCCTACGAAGCAACAAAACCTCTATTGGATGCCAGAGGATCACCTCAGCGACTCGGATTTTTTGAAAGTAGATCCGATGGATTTAATTTTCTCTATGACATCGTTTTGGGTGTCCGTAGCCATACAACACGTCGTAGCAAGATGCGTCCACTAGCCAAATTGATTCCCAGCCGCCGCTGGCGGCGTCGTTGGATTGGTTTGTTGCATCGCACTGCTGTCTTGCCAGAAGCCAAGAAACGTTGACTATTCGGCCAAAATTTTTGGCACTCTGAAGAAGTCGCCTTCGCGTTGAGGGGCAAGATTTAGAAGTTCTTCGCGTACTGGTGTCTCAAAGACCTCGTCAGTACGCGTTACATTCACCACTTCTACTGCTCGCGTTGTGGGTTTTACGTTCGTGGTATCAATTTCTTCAAGCTGGGCCACGTAAGCAAGGATTTTCTCTAGCTGCTCTGTATAGGTTGCGATCTGATCATCTGGCAGGTCTAGGCGAGCTAGGTGGGCCACTTTGCGTACGTCTTTGGCGGTGATCTTGCTCATGCTGCGCTAAGGAAGCTTGTTAGATCTTCGCTCAACGCGGTAGCCGCTGTCTCTAGCAATGAGGCACCATGCTCTGGCTTAGCGAGATAGGGGTTTGAGCCCATGCGGCCATCCGGATGCCGTCGGCGGAAATCTTCCGGGCCGTGGATCGGTCCTGCAGGGGCTGGCTCCGGTAGAGGCCGCTGTTTGCTGAGCAGGCTTGGATCTATGTGCAAGGTGAGAGCAATTTCGCTGGGAGTGGCATGCTGGCCTTCTTGATCGCCATATAACTCTCTGGCTGCGCGAAAGACAGAGCCCGCCATAAACCAGTTGGCCAGTTTGCATCGCAGTTTGGATGCCACGGGTAGGTCGTTGCTGATGGCGCTGCTGTAGGCCTGGGCAAAGGCGGCTTTAGTGGTGGCGATATTGCCGCCATGCCCGTTGATCACAAAGATCCGCTCGAAGCCATGGTTGGCAAGAGATATCACGAGATCGTGGATCAATGCGAGCAAAGTGGCGGGTTTTAAGCTCATCGTTCCGGCGAAACCGAGATGGTGTTCAGCCATCCCGAAGGCTTGGGTCGGTGTGACAAGCACCCCTGTGCGACGGCCGACTTCAAGAGCTACTGCTTCAGCGGTGAGTGCATCGGTGCCAATTGCGCCAGTGGGTCCATGTTGTTCGGTGGAGCCAAGTGGCAGGATCACGCCTTTGCAATGGTTCAGATAGTCGTCCACTTCTGGCCAGCTACGCAGGGCTAGGCGAATGGGGTCGACGCTGCTGACGGCGCCGGGCAGGGTGGAAGACATGATGGGGAGGGATGCTTTGACGAGGGCTTATTGGGTGCTGCTGTTGAACCAATGGTCTTGTTGTTGCAGAACTTCGGTTCTGAACAACAGCATGGCGGCCACGCAAAAAATGTGTAGCTCAATAAGAGGACGCTTTAGTTGCTGATGCTTTTCAAGCTGCCTGTAGGGCGTAAAAACCTTGGCTCAGTTGTTCAAGGAAGCGGATCGATCAGAGATTCAAGCTTTGGATGAAGGTGTTGGCGATATTAATCAACGGTAAGAGAGGGAATCAGAGCTCTCACCGCAGATTGTGAAGCCATGGATTCTTTCGGTAGTTGATGGCTCAAGAGCGTTTGCCCTAATCGGCTCTCTTTTGTAATGGCTTTTCTCTTGCAATGGTGATGCATGAGTTCTTGATTGGAATGGTTTGTTCCAGATTTATTTGCCGTGCTGGGGCCTGTTGCTTATGGTTTTAGTTGAATATTTAAGGACAATTCTTTTGAATCTAATTCAGATTGCTGCAGGAGTGAGATCAGATTTTGGGCTGATAGTGAACATATGAACTAGCTGTATAAGGGCTAGTCTCTGAGCTTAGAAGGCTTACATTAGAGGTATTTTCGTTTATAATATTGATTTTGCTCTTCTCCTGCCTTTGGCCTATCTGTCATCCTTGCTGGCCAAGAGTGTTTATGCTTTTGTTGCCATTGGTGCAATGATTGTCCCTCAATATGCACGAGCTGAAAATCTTACATTGAAACTGATTAATGGAGATGTGGTCAGTGGCGAGTACTTGCCAGAGGAAAGCAGCAATAAGGTGAAAGTCCTTCTTAGTCCTTATTTTGGTCGTATAGAGATTGATGCCTCTTTGATTCAACCAGAGCCCACTCCAGCGCGATGGCTCAGCTCGGTTGACTTAGGCATTGATGGATCAAATACGGGAGATGATTTGTCATTTGGCTATGCTGTTTCAGCTTCCACTCGTTTCAAGGGAACGGATCATGAGTTGAATGCTTCGGCGAGCTTTGACTTTGATAAGAGTGTAGATGCTGAAAGTGTTTCAGCGATTGATACAAATCAAGGCGCATTCTCTATTCGCTATGACAGAATTTTAGCTTCTTCCAAATGGAGTACATATGCCTCCACGGATTACACTTATAATGCACTCAATGATGTTGGCGTTAACACGAATGTCTTTTCAGTTGGTGTTGGCTATAAGGTTTTAGATCATAAGAAATTATCTTTAAGAGTCTCTTTGGGCCCTTCTCTGATCTGGTTTGATGGTGGCTCTGGTTGCAGCACAGGCGATTACGTTTCAGATGGAATTGCATTGGAAAAATACTGCGGTGAGATCATTCCATCTGGAACAATCGGGGCTGGCATAGAATGGGATGTGAATGAGCAATTTCGCCTGTCAATTAAAGATAAATTGACAGGATCATTTGTCAATGGTATGGCGGCAGGAAATGATTTGAGTGGTTCGCTAAAGTTTTTCCCTGCCAAAAACTCTAAATTTTACATGTCTTTAGTGGCTCGGCTAATTTATAGTGCTCTTCAATCACCTGATATTAACAATACATTTAACTTTAAACTTGGCACAGAGTTTTAATTCTTCTAGAAGAAATAGAAGCAAGAGAAAACGTGTTTCACCAGTTCGACAACAGCTTCCCTTTGCGTTTGATTTTAGGCTCAATAAATCCCTGCAGGTTGGTTTCGTCTTTTGCTTTGGCGAGATAGGCTTTGAGTTGTTCTTCTGACATCAGGAGAAGGGATTTGATAACTCAATAGTCTCTTCTGTAAGCGGCGTTGTCAGACTTGGGCTAAAAAGACTGTCGCTCCAGCCACTCCCATAGCCACCCAGCCCATCACCCAGGCTTTCCCAGCTCTGCTCCTTGAGTTCTTCTGCCGCCCAGCAGAAGTTGTCGGACCTGACTTGGTGGGCTGCAGGCTGGTGAAACGCCAAGCGGATGGACGTGTGCTCTGGGGCGTGATTGTGGAGACGGAGGCGTATTCGCAGGATGAGCCCGCCTGCCACGGCTATCGGCGCCGCTCACCGCAAAACGAAACGCTGTTTGGAGAGCCTGGGCGGTTTTATGTGTATGTGAGCTATGGCATCCACCACTGCGTGAATGTGGTGACGGATCGACCTGAATGGGCCAATGGTGTTTTGTTGAGGGCGATTGCACTGCCGGACGAACCGGAACGCGTCGCGGCGGGGCCAGCTTTATTGGCGCGTCGTTTTGGTTTGGATCGCTCCCATGACAGAGCAGCCGTCACAGGAGAGAATGAAGTGTGGCTGGCACCTAGGCCGGTTGCTTTCGGTACGCCAACGATTGTGAGCACAACCAGGATCGGTATCTCTCAAGGACAAGACATTTCTTGGCGTTGGTATCTGAAGAACTGTCGCAGTATTAGTCGCCGTGCCAAGGGAGATCGCACGCCGCCTTTGCAACAAGCCTGGGCTCCTTCCGTAAGTGATTGTCCATGAGCGGCTGGTCCCATCGTCACATCCTTGATCTGGCCAGCTTCTCTCGTGAGGATTACACCTCTGTTCTGGAGCTAGCGCATCGCTTCCGTTCCATGCCTGTCACGGGTGCGCGCAAGTTGCCGGCGTTGCAGGGGCGTTTGGTGGCAACGTTGTTTTTTGAGCCCAGTACGCGCACCCGTAGCAGCTTTGAGTTGGCGGCCCGTCGTCTTTCGGCTGATGTGCAGAGTTTCACTCCAGCTAGCAGTTCACTCAGCAAAGGAGAGACTGTGCTTGATACAGCTCGCACCTATGTGGCGATGGGGGCTGATGTTCTGGTGGTGCGTCATAGCTCTACCAGTGTTCCCGAACAACTTGCTTGTGCTTTAGATCGTTCAGGCGAACGCACGGCCGTGCTCAATGGTGGCGATGGGCTGCATAGCCATCCCAGCCAGGGATTGCTTGATCTCTACACCCTCGCTCATCATTTTGATCCGGATCACCCTCTGCCTGAAGCCCTTCAGGGCAAGCGGATTGTGATCGTTGGAGACGTTCTCCATTCACGTGTTGCGCGATCCAATCTTTGGGCACTCACTGCCTGCGGTGCTGATGTTGTGTTGTGTGGTCCGCCGAGCCTTGTGCCTCAAGATTTTGTCGCTTTTGTCGAGGCGCCACCTCCTGGTCAGGCTCATGACCCGGTTCAACATCGTGGTTGTGTGGAGGTAGTGCGAACTCTGGAGCAGGCGTTGCCTGGTGCGGATGCGGTCATGACTTTGAGGTTGCAGAAGGAAAGGATGCATCAGTATTTGCTTACTGATCTCAACCGCTTTCATCGTGATTATGGGCTCACCCACGAGCGCCTCAAGTTATGCGGGAAGTCTGTCCCTCTGCTCCATCCTGGGCCTGTGAACAGAGGGGTTGAGTTGGGTGGATCATTACTGGATGATCACTCCATCAGTCTTGTCGAAGAGCAGGTGCGCAATGGCATTCCTATCCGCATGGCCTTGCTTTATTTGATGGCAGCTGTTGAGTCTTCCCCAGATCCTTCCTTAGCAGCCATCGGCTGAGGAGCTATGCCTGCGATCTGAGTGCTGTAGTACTTCATGGCGGCTTGTAGTGCTGCGTCCGGTGCTGCGATTGAGGGGCCTAAACCAGGCTGCATTGGGAAATGAGCATCTGGGGCATCAATGTCGATGTGCTGGCTGGGCATTCCCGTGAGCAGCATCGATGAGCGTTGTTGAGACACCACGGCGACTAACCACTTAAAAAGCAGCGTGATGCGGTTCTCCGGGTTGGGCATGAAGGCCAAGTGGGCAAGAGCCCAGCACATCCAGCCAATCCCTCCTGAGAATTTGAAGCCACGCAGATCTGCCACCGCTGCTACACGATCAAGGACCGCCATGCTGCCGAAATCAAACCAGTTGAATGTTGGCCGGGATGACCCACTCAGTACTGCAGTGATGTCTTTGCCCACAAATCCGCCTGCTTGCGTAGCTGGGCCGGCCATGCCAGGGAGGGGGTTCTGATTGGTTGTGTGCCGATAGGAGCAGAGGTCTCCAACGACTCGGATTTCGGGATGGCCGGCAACGGAGAAGTCTGGTTCCACAACGACTCGCCCCCCCCTTGTCGAGTTCACAACCGATCGAGTCGGCCAAATTGCGGCCCAGGTGTGAAGGACGCACGCCAGCGGTCCAGATCACGGTTGCGGCCTGAAGACACTGATCACCATTCGGGGTGCTAATCATCACCTCGCCTGGTTGCATGGACTGCACCCTGCCTTTGAAAACCATTTCTACACCTAGTGATTCGAGAGTCGTGCGGGCTGATTTCGACAACATTTCAGGCATGGCGCGCAGCACCCTTTCGCCAGGATCAACCAAGTAGATCTTGGTTTGGTCAGGCTTGAGTTGTTTGAATTCACGGCGCATGGCATTGTGCATTAACTCAGATACGGCTCCTGCCATCTTGCAGCCAGTGGGCCCTGCACCCACAATCACGACGCGCTGTAGGAATTGACGGGCGTTGGTGTCGGCTGTTTGTTCGGCCTGTTCCATTGCCATCAGCAGTCGACGCCGGATTTCTTCGGCGGGCTCAAGGATTTTCATCGGTGGAGCAAAGCTGCGCCATTCCTAATGCCCGAAGTAGGTGCTGCCAGAGCCGGTAGCGAGCACGAGGTAGTCGTAACTCAAGCTTTTGTTATTGAAAATGATCTGTTTGTCTTGCGGATTGAGCTGGGTGACTTCACCGAGCAGAACTTGCACATTGAATTGCCTGCCAACCAACTGTCGTAGGGGGGTGGCCACATCTCCTTTGGAGACAAGGCCTGTAGCGACTTGGTAGAGGAGGGGTTGGAAGAGGTTGAATTTCTTTTGTCGATCAGAGTGACGCGCACCTCTGTATTGGCGAGAGCTTTGCAAGCACGCACTCCTGCAAACCCACCACCAATAATCACAACATGGGGTGCACGGCGTAGGCGTTCTTCAGGTGGCTCGAATTCGAGGAAGAAGTGCTCTTTGCCCATGCTCCCTCTGATGATGGGATTGCTTGACGGATATGGAGCATGTTGGCAATTTCATTTGAGGTCATGCTTCTCACTTAGGTCACAACAACTTGAAGCCTTCTAGGAGCAGGCCGTAAAGCAGACCAATCCTTGCCATATCTAATAATTGACGGGCCAGAACGGCCCGTTTGGGAGCAGGCCACTGCCGCCGTAATCGCACCATCACTTCCCAAATCACGACAGTGAGAAGGGCTCCGATGGGGTCCATGAGGTCTAACGCGCCACTGATCGTTCCAACCGAGCTGCCTAACAGAAAGGTGATTAATAAAACGATCACAAACAATGAGCTTCTCCGCCATGGGTTCACAGCCCAAAATTCCAGGCGCTCCCCTGCTTGACCAACACTGCGTTGAAAGCGAGTGAACTGAAGCTTTTGGGGCATAAGTAAAAACTGTCATGGTGGGATTGAGTTGCCCCCCCATCACCCAGCCTGGAATCTGGCCAGACCCTTTTGCAACACTTGGAGCGTATGTGTCTTCATTCTCTCCAATAGTTTGTGGATTTGAATAAAAAGCTTGCTAGGCAGGGTTTGGCAAGTGATCTGGGCAATTAACTAGCTTCGGCTTTGGCTTTACGCGATGACTTGCCTTCGAGTAGCTCAAGCAGAGCTTCCATTTGTGCCATCACTCCACGCACCTCGCCTGCTTCGGGGAGAAGCCCATCTTCCATGACTCCTTGATGCATTTCTCGTAGCTCTTGGCGGATGTAGCGAAGATGACTCACCACCTGTTCACGTTTTGATTGCGACATTGAGGACCAGATCCTTCTTCACTCTCTTTTAACGCATGGACTGTCAAAGAGTGCTGGTGTCCGCATGTCAGATTTCCTGCAAGGACAATTAAGGCAAATGTGAGTAGGGCTGAAGGACGTGTGATCACCGTCATCGTGACAAGACCTCCCAGCCCAATCAGGATCTGATGTTTGTGCTTACGGATACTTCGAAGAGGAAACTCCATGGCCTTAAGACTTGTCTAAGCGGATTTGCATCTGACAAGCCTCTCTATAGCAATCGATCTCATTGAGACCTGAATGGAGAATAGGGGATTCGAACCCCTGACCTCTGCGGTGCGATCACAGCGCTCTACCAACTGAGCTAATTCCCCAGCGGCAGGAACCTAGCGTCCAGGCAGAATGGAGCTGCTCCTTGTTTGAGCAAACTCCATGCGGAACTCCAAGGTGCTTTCCATGGATCTTGCTGGTGCGATTACTCCAGAACGTCTTGAGGCCTTTGATGATGAGGCAACTGCGGTACTTGCTAGGCGTCTTGAAGATGACGATTACCCCACGCCCTTTGCCGGGTTGGGCGATTGGCATTTATTGAGGGCTTTGGCGATTCATCGCCCTGAGCTGACAGCTCCATACGTGCATTTGATCGATCAGGAACCCTTCGATGAAGATTGAGGCGGCACGCCCTCTTATGGGTCGTCGTCTGCTTGTAGCAGTCACTGGCAGTATCGCGGCTGTTAAAACACCATTGCTGGTGAGTGCTCTGATCAAGGCCGGCGCTGAGGTGCGTTGTCTTGTGACCCCTAGTGCTGCTCGTCTAGTCAGCCCTGTTGCTCTGGCCAGTCTTAGTAGGCATCGCTGCTACCAGGATGAGGATCAATGGAATTCGAGTGAACCTCGTCCTTTACATGTGGCCCTGGCTGAATGGGCTGAGCTTGTCATTGTCGCTCCTTTAAGTGCTACGAGTCTTGCCCGCTGGACTCAGGGGCTTGCAGAGGGGCTGCTGGCAAGTTTGTTGCTGGCTTGTGAACGGCCGGTGCTTGCAGCGGCAGCAATGAACACTGCCATGTGGTCCAACCCTGCCGTGAGGAGGAACTGGCAAGAGTTGCAGACTGATCCACGCGTGCTGCCATTGGTACCTGAATCTGGGCTGCTGGCCTGTGATCGGATCGGGGATGGCCGCATGGCCGATCCGAAGTTGATTGAGCTGGCTGTCGTGAGTGGGCTTTTGCAGGCTGATGAGACAGGCAGGCTGCAACGCGATTGGCAAGGGCGAAGGTTGTTGGTGACCGCTGGATCGACAGTGGAGGTTTTGGATCCAGCCAGGTTGTTGATCAATCGCAGCAGCGGCCGTATGGGGGTGTTGCTGGCGCAGGCAGCGCGGCTACGTGGTGCCCAGGTGGATTTGGTGCATGGTCCTTTGAAATTACCTGTTGCTTGGTTGGAGGGGTTGGCGGCCTATCCAGTGACAAGCGCAGATGAGATGCAGGACATGCTGGCGCAGCTGCAGTCCAAAGCAGATGCAGTGGCAATGGCGGCGGCGGTTGCGGATGTTCGTCGGGTTAATCCTGCTCAGACTGAGAAGCTTTCGAAGGATTGCTTGCTTCAGTCTTTTTCTCAGGGCTGGGAGCAAGTCCCTGACCTTCTCGCTGAGCTCGTTTTAAGGCGACCAGTTGGTCAGGTTCTGCTTGGTTTTGCTGCGCTAACTGGTAATGAAGCTCAGATTCAGCAGCTTGGGGAGGAAAAACGTCTTCGCAAAGGCTGTGATCTGCTGATGGCGAATCCGATTGATCGCCCTGGTCAGGGTTTTGAGGAGGATTTCAATGGTGGTTGGTTGCTTTCTGCCGGTGGCAGCGTTCGTTCTTTACCTGTTACGTCCAAGCTGGCATTGGCGCATCAGTTGCTTGATGCCATTTTGGAGGTTCAGGTCGTGATTTCGACGCCATCTTGACCCGGTAGATCGATGAAAGTGCGCAGTTGCAGCCTTGAGATATATGGCCAGCCTCCGCTTTTCTCCATGGTCTGAAGCAAGGGTTAAAGGTCTTGACAGTCTTCCGGCAATCTTTGGCGAAAGGGACCTTCCTGGAATCGCGATGGATCGTTGCAATCTCTCGCAGTAATGGGAGCAGGGTCTCTGCCTGTTTGAGCTCATCGCTCACCTCTCGTAGTTCAGCTATCAGTGGGGCTATACGGCCTTTTATGGCGTGGTCGTTGTGGGTGGTCACTGAGCTCGGTAAGCGACGGGTTGTTGAGAGGTGCAAAAGGCTAGCCGTAACGCCTATTTGTGCCCTGTAGGATCCAAACGATCATTTTGGGCGGTTCATCCCGCAGTTATCTGGCCTTTCGGCTTCTTCCCATGCTGTTTCGTCCTTTGCTGGCCCTGGTGCTGGCTTTCTGTCTCACCTTTGTAGCTGCCCCAAGCAGTGTGTCCGCCGCAATCACAGATGGCGCGGGCGATAGCGATTTCGTTGTTGGCAATGAACGCTCTAATGCACGTTTTGGCAACATCGTTAATACCGGTAGAGCAAACGATTGCCCAACCATCGCCGCGGGTTCAAGTGGATCCATCAGCATTGGTTCTGGCGATACTCTCAGCGACATTTGCTTGCAACCGACTGAGGTGCTTGTGAAGGTTGCTCCTACAAAGCGCAAAAAAGCTGATTTCGCTAAAACAAAGATCATCAGCCCATCCAATAACACCACCATTGAGCAGGTTTTCGGAGACATTTCTGGTTCTGGCGCCTTCGCTGAAAAGGGTGGTATTGACTTTCAATTAATTACCGTCCTCGCTCCTAACGGAGAGGAAGTGCCTTTTGTCTTCTCAGCTAAAGACATGCAGGTGGATTCCAACAGTTCTTCAATCTCTGTTGGTACTGAGTTCAAAGGCACAACAAGGACACCTAGCTATCGCACCAGCAACTTCCTTGATCCCAAGAGTCGCGCTTTGACTACAGGTGTTGACTATGCCCAAGGCCTCGTAGCATTGGGGGGTGATGACAAGGAGCTCCAGACTGAAAACGTGAAGCGCTATATCGATGGCAAGGGTCAAATCACCCTCTCTGTCGATAGTGTTGACGCTGGTTCTAATGAATTTGCTGGCACCTTCGTCGCATTACAGACTGCTGATACAGACATGGGTTCTAAGGAAGCTCGTGATCTCAAGATCTCTGGAGTCCTCTATGGCCGTAAGGGCTGATTAGAAGACTTCTCATCGTTCCTAATCCCAATTAACTGAAGATTTTTCAAGGGGGCCTATGGGCCCCTTTTTTTTGACCATGCTTTGGTTGCGTCTGGTCTTAGCTGATCAAAACCAGTCGTCTGGGAGAATCTCCCGGCATCCCCAGGCTTGTCATGATTGCCAGTCCCTCTGCATCTGCCCAGTCTCCAGGCGTGATCGCCCCCTATGGGGGGAAACTGGTGGATTTGATGGTTGCTCCTGATCAGCAGGAAGCTGTCAAGGCAAGTGCCAACCATGTGTTGGAGTGTTCAGATCGCAATGCTTGCGATCTGGAGTTGCTTGTCGGTGGAGGCTTTTCGCCTGAGCGGGGCTTTATGCACCAGGGTGATTACGACGCTGTTGTTGCAGGCCATCGCACTCTTTCCGGCTATCTTTTCGGCTTGCCAATCGTGATGGATACCGATCGAGAGGATGTAGCGATCGGTGATCGGGTGTTGCTGAGTTACAAGGGTCAGGATTTGGCAGTTCTTCAAGTCGAGGACAAATGGGAGCCCGACAAGGTTGTGGAAGCCAAAGGTTGCTATGGCACCACCTCTCTAGAACATCCTGCTGTGCGCATGATTGCCACTGAACGCAAGCGCTTTTATCTCGGGGGCACTTTGCAGGGTTTGGAGTTGCCCAAGCGCATTTTCCCTTGCAAGAGCCCTGCACAGGTTCGGGCGGAACTTCCTGCCGGGGAGGACGTTGTTGCCTTTCAGTGTCGCAATCCCATTCATCGTGCTCACTACGAGTTGTTTACGCGAGCCTTGCATGCCAGCAATGTGAGCGAGAACGCTGTTGTGCTAGTTCATCCCACCTGTGGACCAACTCAGCAGGATGATATCCCTGGCGGTGTACGTTTTCAGACCTATGAGCGGTTGGCTGCTGAGGTAGATAATCCCCGCATTCGTTGGGCCTATCTTCCCTATGCCATGCATATGGCAGGTCCGCGCGAAGCCCTGCAACACATGATTATTCGCCGCAATTATGGCTGTACCCATTTCATTATCGGTCGTGACATGGCCGGATGTAAGTCCTCCCTTAGCGGCGATGACTTCTATGGTCCTTACGACGCGCAGAACTTTGCACAGGAATGTGCAGTAGAGCTGGCAATGGAAACGGTCCCCTCGTTGAATCTTGTTTTCACTGAAGAGGAGGGCTACGTCACTGCCGAGCATGCCGAGGCTCGAGGATTACATGTCAAGAAGCTGAGCGGTACGCAGTTTCGCAAGATGTTGAGAAGTGGCGAGGAGATCCCTGAGTGGTTTGCCTTCCGTAGCGTGGTTGAGGTGCTGAGAGCCACGTGATTCCCTGAGCCCGAATAACATTCTTTCATTACAGGCAGGAGAATCTTGGATAAACGCTGGCGCAACGTAGGCCTTTACGTTCTTCTGGTGGTCGTGGTGGTCGTGGTCGGCACGGCCTTCCTCGGCAAACCTGGCACGACTGAGCGGGAGACTCTCCGCTACAGCGAATTTGTTGAAGCAGTTCAGGACAACCAAGTGAGTCGTGTGCTGATCTCCCCCGACCAGGCCACCGCTCAGGTTGTTGAAAGCGATGGTCGACGCGCGGATGTCAACCTTGCCCCTGACAAGGACCTTTTGAAGTTGTTAACGGATCACAACGTTGATATTGCTGTTCAACCAACCCGTCAGGCAGGTGCTTGGCAACAGGCCGCCGGAAGTTTGATTTTCCCCTTGTTGTTATTGGGTGGACTTTTCTTTCTCTTCCGACGTTCTCAGAGTGGGGGCGGCGGGGGCAACCCTGCCATGAATTTTGGCAAGAGCAAGGCCAGAGTTCAGATGGAGCCTTCCACTCAGGTCACCTTTAGTGATGTTGCTGGGATCGAAGGGGCAAAGCTTGAACTTAACGAAGTCGTTGACTTTCTCAAAAACCCTGATCGATTTACTGCTGTTGGCGCAAAAATCCCCAAAGGTGTTCTGCTTGTAGGCCCTCCCGGAACTGGCAAAACACTGCTTGCCAAAGCAGTGGCTGGTGAAGCGGCGGTGCCGTTCTTCTCGATTTCAGGCTCGGAGTTCGTCGAGATGTTTGTTGGGGTTGGTGCCAGTCGAGTCCGTGACCTATTTGAGCAGGCCAAGAAGAACGCTCCTTGCATTGTTTTCATTGATGAAATTGATGCGGTGGGTCGGCAGCGGGGCGCTGGCCTTGGCGGTGGCAACGATGAGCGTGAGCAGACTCTTAACCAGCTGCTTACTGAAATGGATGGTTTCGAGGGCAATACCGGCATCATCATCGTGGCGGCCACCAATCGGCCTGATGTGCTCGATTCGGCGTTGATGCGCCCTGGTCGCTTTGACCGACAGGTTGTGGTGGAGCGCCCTGATTACACCGGTCGCCTGCAGATCCTCAATGTGCATGCCCGCGATAAGACCCTATCCCAGGATGTTGATCTCGACAAAGTGGCGCGGCGCACACCAGGCTTCACAGGGGCTGATCTTGCCAACTTGCTCAATGAAGCAGCAATCCTCGCAGCTCGTCGGGAGCTCACAGAAGTGAGCAATGACGAGATTAGCGACGCCATTGAGCGGGTCATGGCTGGTCCTGAGAAGAAGGATCGTGTCATGAGTGAACGGCGTAAGCAACTGGTTGCTTATCACGAGTCTGGTCATGCCCTGGTAGGAGCGCTTATGCCTGATTACGACTCAGTGCAGAAGATTTCCATCATTCCTCGTGGTCAGGCTGGTGGTCTCACATTCTTCACCCCGAGTGAGGAGCGGATGGAGTCGGGTCTCTATTCCAGGTCTTATTTGCAGAATCAGATGGCTGTTGCTCTGGGTGGTCGAGTTGCAGAAGAAATCGTCTACGGCGAAGACGAAGTGACCACTGGGGCATCAAATGACCTTCAACAGGTCGCTCAGGTCGCCAGGCAGATGGTGACGAGGTTCGGGATGAGCGACAAGCTTGGTCCGGTCGCTTTGGGGCGGTCTCAGGGAGGGATGTTTCTTGGTCGTGACATCGCCTCTGAACGTGATTTCTCTGAAGACACTGCAGCGCTTATCGATGCAGAGGTCTCTGATCTGGTTGATGTGGCTTACAAGCGTGCCACTAAAGTACTGATCGAAAATCGTTCAGTTCTTGATGAGTTGGCTGATTTGCTTGTCGAGAAGGAAACTGTTGATGCTCAGGATTTGCAGGACTTGCTGATCCGACGCGATGTCAGGGTTGCCGAATACATCTGAGCGCTCCTGTGATTGCCTCTGGCTTGATAGGCAAGAGGTCTTGATAGCCTCACTACGAGCCCAGCCTTTGGTTGTGGTATTGCGTAGCGAGTACGACCATCTTGAGGGATCTAGCTCTAGAGCTTCTTTGTTTGCGGTTTTCGAGCAGCTGCATCTTCTCGGAGTTCGGCATGTGGAGCTGGCCTGGTCTCCTCATCCTGGTTGGATGTCTTTGATGAGGGAGGTGCAGGACTGCTTTGCAGGGCTCTGCCTGGGAGCAGCATCTATTAGCTGTCCAGAAGCCTTGCAGTCTGTGGCAGAGCTAGGCCTTGCTTATGCCATGACTGCATATTGGGATGCCGACCTTCATCAGAAGGCGCGGGAAATGCATCAGGTCCTTGTCCCTGGGGTTTTCACTCCCACTGAAATCCAGCAGGCTTACCGTTCTGGATGCCGGCTCGTTAAGTTGTTCCCTGCATCAGTTTTGGGGCTTGACTACTGGCGTCAGTTGGCTGGACCGATGGACTCTTTGCCCTTTGTTATTGCCGCTGGTGGGCTTACGGTTCAAGACTTCGTCCCCTGGCTTAATGCGGGGTATGACGCTGTTGCTCTTGGGCGTGATTTGTTTCAACAGGGGCAGCTTGATCCTGCATTGCAGACTTGTTTGAAGCCTCCGGCAACGACAGGCTAACTTCGACTATTTGTTGACATTCGATTGAGATGCTACATATAAGATAGCTATTTATTCTTGAATGTCTCAGCTAACCATCAAGCTCAGCGTTAAAGCCGATGCTCTGATCGCACAGCTCCAGAAGGAGATTTTTAACCGTCGCCGTAAGAAGGTCAGCGCAGCTGGAGTCGTGGAAACTTTGGTTGAAAGCGGTGCCAAGTCTCAGTCGGACAAGCGCTTTGCGACTTCCTGGACCAATTTGATCAAGGACATCGAAAAGGCTGCCAAGCTCGCCAATACCCATGGCAGCAAGCCTTCAAATCTCACTGCTGATGAGTGGGCCATGGTGCTGACTCATCGCAGTCGTGGTCCAGGTAAATCAACGAGTAAGACTCCTGCAAAGAAAGCCTCTGCTGCTAAAGCCCCTGCAAAGAAAGCCTCTGCTGCTAAAGCCCCCGCAAGGAAGGCCTCTGCTGCTAAAGCCCCTGCAAAGAAAGCCTCTGCTGCTAAAGCCCCTGCAAAGAAAGCCTCTGCTGCTAAAGCCCCTGCAAAGAAAGCCTCTGCTGCTAAAGCCCCCGCAAGGAAGGCCTCTGCTGCTAAAGCTCCTGCAAAGAAAGCCTCTGCCGCCAAAGCCCCCGCGAAGAAAACCCCTGCTGTCAAGGCCTCCGCGAAGAAGTCTTCCAGCGCATCAGTTGGCACGTCGCGACCAGCTCGCCGTGCACGCAAAGCTAGTGGGAGCAAAAGTCTTGTTGCCTCCACGTCGGTAGCAAAACGCATGGCGAAGGCCGCGGGTCGTCTCGGAACCTCTGTCGTTAGCTCGGCGGTTGGCGCCAACGGTAGCGTTCCATTGGCGCTCAAATGAGCACTTGATGCTTGGAGGTGACTGGCTGATCCAGTGCCTCCGTTTCGTCTTATAAGGCCTCGGGCGAATGGGTAAAAACCAACGGTTTTGCCAGTCGTACTAAGAGGCCTTTTTAATTGTCGAGCCAGTGGTTTGGCAGTGGCGATCCCGCTGGTGATTAAGGCAATTCTGCTGTGGCGATCATGGCTCCATGGCTCGTGAATCAGCAGCATCACGAGGGAGGAGCGCCATTGGCAGCGCATGCTTTAACTATTTGTCGATGATGATTAAGTCGTAGGACCTTGTGAAGGGGGAATCATTGCTTGGTTTAGGTAGGCGCAGATTTGCTTTACCAGAGACTGCACTGTCCTTGTTGGCGTAAGAGGTGATCAGCGAGTACAAGGGACACCATGGCTTCAACTATCGGTACGGCCCTAGGTAGCACGCAGGGATCATGACGACCTTTGGCAGACAGTGTCGTGGTGTTGCCATCAGCGTCAATTGTTTGTTGATCTTTACGGATGGTGGCTGTTGGCTTGAACGCCACTCGGATCACGATCGATTCACCGTTAGTGATCCCTCCCTGGATGCCGCCAGAGTTGTTGGTGGCTGTTCGTAGGCGACCATCATTGCTGGGGAGGAAAGCGTCGTTGTGCTCGCTGCCTTTTAGCAGGGTGCCGCCAAAACCCGAGCCGATCTCAAAGCCCTTGCTGGCAGGTAGTGACATCACGGCCTTGGCGAGGTCTGCCTCAAGCTTGTCGAACACAGGCATCCCCAGACCCATTGGGGCATTGCGGACAACACACTCGATCACACCACCGCATGAGTCGCCTTCACGGCTGATGGCTTCAATACGCTCCACCATTTGCGCTGCCATGACTTGGTTCGGGCAACGCACGATGTTTGCTTCGACGTCATCAATGCTGACGTCTTGGGCATTGATTTCGGCTTCCAGGGTGTGAATGCGTTTGACCCATGCCAGTACTTCGGTGTTATGGGCTTTGGTCAGTAATTGCTTGGCAATCGCTCCAGCGGCTACCCGCGCAATCGTCTCTCTTGCGGAGGCTCGCCCTCCACCGCTTCGAGCTTGGATGCCGTACTTCGCCTGATAGGTGGCATCGGCATGGGAAGGCCGAAATGCAACATTCATCTCCTTGTAGTCGCCAGGCTTGTGATCCTTGTTGCGCACCACCATGGCGATTGGTGTCCCAAGGGTTGTGTTGTTGAGCAGACCGCTGAGGATTTCGACTTGATCTTCTTCCTTGCGGGGTGTACTGATCTTGCTTTGGCCAGGTTTGCGTCGATCTAGCTCGGCCTGAATCTTCTGTAGGTCAAGCTCAAGCCTTGGTGGGCAGCCTTCCACGATGACTCCTACGCCCCCTCCATGAGATTCACCGAAGGTGCTGATTCGGAATAGATCCCCAAAGCTGCTGCCCATCAAGAACTCATTCTTATTAGAGAGTAATTAGTCGCTGCGCAGCGGGGAGCTTGCTTTGCTCATCTTCAATTGATGCCGGGAGTTTCAGAGACAACGGCTTGACTGATTAGCGCTTGGGAGAAGCGCAGTCATTGTTAGCGTCGCTTTCAGCTTGAGCAATCGCTGAGATCCTGCGCTCTTGACCAATGGGTTCCGCTTCATCCTTTGAGGTTTCTAGAGGATTTTCCTCGCAGGTCGAGGAGCGTGTGCTGCTGGTGAGGTTGCCCTGCAATCCCATCTTTCCAATTGGGCCGATTTACCTGGCCGATCACCTGCACAAGTGTTTCCCGGATCTTCCTCAACGGATTTTGGATTTGGCTGCTTTGCCTGTGCTGGATGTTGAACGGGTGTTGTTGGCCACGATTGATCAGTTTCGCCCCACCCTGCTGGTTTTTTCTTGGAGAGATATCCAGATCTATGCACCGGTAGATGGCCGCACTGGCAATCCACTGCAGCACTCTTTTGAGGTGTTTTATGCAAGCAATCCTTTGCGACGCCTCCGGGGCGCCTTCGGTGGATTGTTGTTGATGAAAAGCCATTACGGAGAGCTCTGGCGCAATCAGCGACTTTTGCGACATGGGCTGCGAGCTGCTCGTCGCTATGTCAGCCATGCCCGGGCTGTTTTGGGTGGTGGTGCAGTGAGTGTGTTCTATGAGCAACTTGGTCGCTCTTTGCCGAAGGGCACCATCGTGTCGGTGGGGGAAGGGGAGCTCCTGTTGGAGAATTTGCTGCGCGGCGTTTCACTGAGTGATCAACGCTGTTTTGTGGTGGGTGAGCCAGTACGAGCTGGTCTGATTCATGAGCAGCCTGAAAGTCGTCCTAAAACCGCCTGCGATTACGACTACATCTCATCGATATGGCCTCAGTTGAATTGGTACCTAGAGGGTGGTGACTTCTACGTCGGTGTACAGACCAAGCGGGGCTGTCCCCACAATTGTTGCTATTGCGTTTACACCGTTGTGGAGGGGAAACAGGTACGGCTCAATCCTGTCAAAGAGGTGGTGGCGGAGATGCGCCAGCTTTATGACCGTGGCGTACGTGGCTTTTGGTTCACTGATGCACAGTTCATCCCCGCCCGCCGATACATTGAGGATGCCAAAAATCTTCTGACGGCGATCCAGGCCGAAGGGCTCAATGGAATTCGTTGGGCCGCCTACATCCGTGCCGACAACCTTGATGCCGAGCTTGCGGAGTTGATGGTTGCAACCGGCATGAGTTACTTCGAGATTGGCATTACCTCAGGGTCTCAGGAGCTCGTGCGCAAGATGCGCATGGGGTACAACCTGCGAACTGTGCTTGAGAACTGTCGGCTGTTAGTCCGCGCTGGCTTCCGTCAACACGTGTCGGTGAACTACTCCTTCAACGTGATTGACGAAAGACCGGAAACGATTCGTCAATCCATCGCCTATCACCGCGAGCTGGAACGGATTTTCGGGCCCGACAAGGTGGAGCCTGCCATCTTCTTCATTGGCCTCCAACCTCACACCCATTTGGAGCAGTACGGCTTTGAACAGGCTTTGATTCAGCCCGGCTACAACCCCATGAGCATGATGCCCTGGACGGCTAGGAAGCTGCTCTGGAACCCTGAACCGATGGGAAGTATTTTCGGAAGAATCTGTCTCGAGGCTTTTGAAACTGAGCCTGGCAATTTCGGACGTACCGTGATGGCGTTGCTTGAGCGGGATTACGGGGTGGCGCCTTTGGAGGAGGCTCTACGGGCTCCAGTGATGGGGCGGGCGGCCTTGGCTAATGCCGTGAGCTGATAGACGAGTAAGGAAGCCATCGCCAGGATGCCGACCACTCCACCGAGGGGGTTGTCAGCTGGCCCGGTGAGCCAAAGCGGCGACTGAGGGGAAAATTGGATGAGGCCGGATTGGAGGGCAAACCAGCCACCCACCAAACCTCCGTGTAGTCCTACACATCCCCAGAGGGAGCCATGGTCGAGGCGCCTGCGAATGGCCAGCACCAGGCCCAGTAGGAACAGCCCGCTCAGCAGGCCGAGCATTGGCCAGATTCCAATGTTGAAGCGTGTGTGCACCAGGCTGAAAATTAGGGCTTGAATGGGCAGTGCCAGCCGTGCTCCGATCAGTAGCTTGAGCTCTCCCCAGAGCCATCCGCGGAATAGCAGCTCTTCCAGCAAGCCCACGACGAGGCAGAGCAGAATGGCATTGAGCTGTTTCTCGGCGTTGAGGTCCCCTAGCCAGTAGCCCCAATGGCCGCTGATCGTGATCACGCTGATGAGCAGCAGCAGGGCCCCTGCCCCGGCTAATCCGAGGAGCAGGGGTTTCACAAGGGTGTTGCCAACGTCTGCACCAGTGATGCCCAAGCTGCGCCATGGATGTTGGCTGATCCAGCGGGCCCTAACCCAGCCAGGCAGTAGCACTAGAAACAGCAGTGCACTGCAGAGGGTTCCCAGCAGGCCGCGCCATTGGAGCGGCAGCCCTGGCAGGAAAAGGACAGTTGGTTGCATGATCAGCCAGCCCAACCCGTAGAGCAGGGGGATCAGGGTCACTGTCGGCAACCAGCGCCAACGTTGGTTTAACCATGCTGACCAGAGCGGATGTAGGCCAGACCTATTCAGCTTTCCTGTTCCAGTGTGCTGGTCAGCCCCTTGGCTTTCAGTGTTTCGCAGTAGAACTCGGCTGGTTCGAGGTCGCAGACGATCACCAGCCCAACGCCGGTGTTATGGGCTTCCAGCATCACGGCCATGGCGTCCTGCTCGCTTAGCTGGGGTACGACCTGCTGGAGGGTGACCACCACGTATTCCATGGAGTTCACCGGATCGTTGTGAAGAAGCACCTTGTAATGAGGCGATTGCTTGCGGATCCGCTCGGTTTGCTTCTCGAGGACGGCGGCACCACCGGGAGTGGGGCTGGGGGCATTCACCGCCATGGCCAGGACGATCGGGACGGCTCCAATGTACGTGGGCCTCTCACCCATGGTGCAGATGGTGAGCAATCCCAGCTTCAATGGCGGGGGATTGATTCTGTGGTTTCAGAGGGCACGGATCCGACGCATGGCTTCGTCTACATTGACGCGACTGTTGAAGGCGGAGAGACGGAAGTAGCCTTCGCCTGCAGCACCGAAACCGCTGCCTGGGGTGCCTACCACGTGGGCGTTTTGGAGCAGATGATCGAAGAAGCCCCAGGAATCCATGTCGTCCGGTGTCTTCAGCCACACATAGGGCGCATGCTCACCACCATGCACTTCGATCCCGGCGGCCGTAAGTTCCCTGCGGATGATGGCGGCGTTTCTCATGTAGAAGCTCACTAGCGCATTGATCTCCCCCTGGCCTTGGGCGGAGTAAACCGCTTCGGCGCCACGCTGAATGATGTAGCTGACTCCGTTGAACTTGGTGCTTTGGCGCCTGTTCCATAGATTCCAGAGTTCCACATCTGATCCATCGTCGCTTTTGCCCTTCAAGCCTTTCGGTACCACCGTGAAGGCGCAACGGGTGCCGGTGAATCCAGCATTCTTGGAGAACGATCGGAATTCGATGGCACACTCGCGAGCGCCCTCGATCTCATAGATCGAATGCGGCAGGTCGGGGTTCTGGATGAACGCCTCATAGGCAGCGTCAAACAAAATCAAGGCACTGTTGGTGCGGGCATAGTTCACCCACTCCTGGAGCTGGGATCTTGTGGCTACCGCTCCGGTGGGGTTGTTGGGGAAACACAGATAGATCAGATCGACTGGTTCGGAGGGAATCTTGGCTGCAAACCCATTTTCGGCGTTGATTGGCAGGTAGCTCAGGCCTGCGTAGCGGCCGCTTTGATTGGCGTCGCCGGTGCGACCCGCCATCACGTTGCTGTCGACATAGACCGGATAAACCGGATCTGTAACGGCGATGCGATTGCTGCTCCCAAGGATGTCGAGGATGTTGCTGCTGTCGCACTTCGATCCGTCGGAGACAAAGATCTCTTCGGCATTGATCTGACAGCCTTTGGTCTGGAAATCATGCTTGGCGATCGCTTCGCGCAGCCAGTCGTAGCCCTGCTCAGGGCCATAGCCATGGAAGCCAGTGTTGGTCCCCATCTCGTCGATGGCTACCTTCATCGCGTTTCTGCATGCCAGTGGCAGAGGTTCGGTTACATCGCCGATGCCGAGGCGGATGGGCGCAGCATTCGGGTTGGCTTCACTGAAGCTTTTGATCCGCCTGGCGATTTCGGGGAATAGATATCCCGCCTTGAGTTTGAGGTAGTTGCTGTTGACCTGAACCACTGATGAGCTGGCTGTCTTGGCAGGCATCTTGCTACGTCACGGGGCCTTGCGCTGTGTCGGGGGGGTGGCCAGTGTTGTCCATACGATGGGATTAGTGCCCTGTTGGCCATGACCGTCGCCTCACCCCGTCTGGAGCCGGTGGATTTCGACAGCCTGGTCAATGCCGGGATCAATCGCCCTGCCCGTTACATGGGCCATGAGTTGGGGGTGGAGCCTCGTGATTGGCAGGCCTCTCGGGTGCGCTGGGCTCTCTCCTACCCGGAGATCTACGAGGTGGGCGCGAGCAATCAGGGCCACATCATTCTTTATTCGATTCTCAACGCAGTTCCAGGTCAGCTTTGTGACAGGGCCTATCTTCCCGCTCAGGACCTGGCCCAGCGCTTGCGGGCTCTTCGGCAGCCTCTGTTCGCGGTGGAGAGTCGCCGTCCTCTCCAGGCCTTCGACATCCTTGGCTTCAGTCTCTGTTATGAGCTTGGAGCCACAAACATCCTTGAGATGCTTGATCTGGCAGAGATTCCTTTGTTGGCAAGCGATCGTGGTGATCAGCCCCTGAATGATCTAGCAGCACCACCATTGATCTTTGCTGGCGGACCAACGGCTACCAGTAACCCTGAGCCCTATGCCGCTTTTTTTGATTTTGTAGCCCTTGGCGATGGTGAAGAGCTGCTGCCTGAGATTGGTTTGGTAGTGGCTGACGCTAAGGCCAATGGACTGAGTCGCTCAAGCCTTTTGCAGGACTTAGCTCAGGTGCCTGGCGTTTACGTGCCGTCGCTTTACGGTCAAGGCCCTGATGGCACCTCCATCGTTCCTTTGGAGCCTGCTGCGCCGGCCAAGATTCTGCGACGGGTGGCCAAGCCGATGCCTCACTACGCCATGGGTTTGGTTCCACATATCGAAACGGTGCATGATCGACTCAAGGTGGAGATTCGTCGCGGTTGTACTCGTGGTTGTCGCTTTTGCCAGCCCGGCATGCTCACACGTCCAGCTCGGGATGTTGATCCGGAGGCGGTGATTGAAGCAGTGCACAATGGTATGAAGCGAACGGGATATAGCGATTTTTCGTTGTTGTCGCTCAGTTGCAGCGATTACTTGGCTCTGCCAGCGGTTGGTGTGGAGTTGAGAAATCGTTTGGCTGATCAGAATGTGACCCTTCAGCTGCCCAGCCAACGGGTCGATCGCTTTGATGATGATATCGCTCACATCGTTGGCGGTGCTCGTCAGGCCGCTCTCACCTTCGCGCCGGAGGCTGGCAGTCAGCGCTTGCGGAACGTTGTGAATAAAGGTCTTACGAACGCCGACCTGCTGCAGGGGATCCGCACGGCGATGCAGAACGGCTTTCGCAAGGTCAAGCTCTACTTCATGATCGGATTGCCGAGCGAAACGGATGAGGATGTGCTTGGCATTGCCGATACCTGTCAGATGTTGCAGGAGCAGTGCAGGGATCTTGGGCGGTTGAACCTGAAGATCACGGTTAGTAACTTCACTCCAAAGCCACATACGCCTTTTCAGTGGCACAGCGTATCTACGCAAGAACTGCAACGACGTCAGCAAAAGCTGCAACAGGCATTTCGGGCGCTCAGAGGCGTAAAGGTCAATTTCACTGATGTGCGCCTCTCCGCCATGGAGGACTTTGTCGGTCGCGGTGATCGTCGTCTCTCGTCGGTGATCGAGGCAGCCTGGCGGGCGGGGGGAGGCATGGATGCTTGGTTCGAGGCCCTTGATCGCACTTATCAGGCCTGGGTCTGGGCTATTGCAGCTGCAGGGCTGGAGGGCCGATATAGGGATCTGGAGTTAGGGAGCTGGGGAGCGACCTCAGCCCTCAATCGCGATGATCTGAGCAGCTTCTGCGCTCAGTCTCTGCCGTGGGATCACATTGATACGGGCATTGATAAGAGCTGGCTGGCAGAGGATCTGCAGCGTGCTTTAACGGCAACGGTGGTGCCTGACTGTTCTTTCGAAGGCTGTAGTAGTTGTGGCGTCTGTGGTTCTGAAATGGGTCACAACGAGGTGGTGCCACCGCCGCCTGTGCCAGATCGGCAGCTTCAGAAAACTCTTTTAACGAAGCGAGCCTGTCGCATCCGTCTGCGATTTGCAAAAACTGGTTCGATGGCCCTTCTTAGTCATCTGGATGTCATGCGTCTGCTTGAAAGAGCACTGCGGCGCAGTGGTTTGCCAGTGAGTTACAGCGGTGGGTTTCATTCCCTGCCGCGTTTGCAAATAGCTCTGGCTTTGCCTTTGGGGGTAGAGGCCTTTGGGGAATGGATGGATCTCGAGTTTGTGGAGCCAGTGGAGGCCGAGACCATGCGTCAGCAGCTTCAGGTCACCTTACCGAAGGGACTCTCTTTGCTTAGTGCGGAATCTGTGCCTGTAGGCGGTAGCAGCCTCTCTCAGTTGCTGGTTGCAGCCTCATGGCGCTTTGATTTGGCCATTGAGTCTGAGAAGCCATCGACGTGGCATCAGTGGCAAGTGGCTGTCGAGTCCTTGAAGGAAGCTCATGAACTGCTGTGGCATGACATTGATAAGAAGGGACGGCCGCGTCAACGAGACTGCCGGCCAGCATTGCGTGAACTTCAACTGTGCAACAGATGCGAAGAGGGAGGTGAGTCTCTTTGCTTAGACGCCGTTCAACTGCGTCTGGAGGCAAGTATTGATTCGATGGGCCGTAGCCTTAAACCTGTTCAGGTGCAGCATTGGCTTGCAGAGCAGATTGGTGAGCCCTTGTGCATGAGCGGTGTGCAAAGGCAGGAACTCAAGTTGCTGCAGTGTTAGAATGAAAATATGACGCGAATGCAGGGGCAATTTTTGCCACTGGTCCGTCCCGGCCTTCTTCACTCCAATTCTGAGCAAAGCGAGGCTATTTGCTGCTCGTTCATTCCGTTCCCTCTGTTCGGGAGCAGTGAGACACATAACCCATAGGAGTTTTGGACTCCGTCTGCTTCTTCAACGGCCTTTGGCTGTTAATTCGTTTTCCACCCGATGCATTGAGCCGGCAGGCCATTGATCGGTTCTGAGTCCAGCAGGGCTCCCTATTTATTTTCTATGCCCCAGCAAATTGTCATCTCTGAGCAGCTGCGCATCGCAGCCTTGCTCTCAGATGAGCGAGTCGATGAGTTGATCGTCGCTCAGGGTCGATACCAGATCGGAGATGTCTACCTCGGCACGGTCGAGAACGTTCTTCCGGGAATTGATGCCGCTTTTGTGAATATTGGGGAAAGTGAGAAAAATGGTTTTATCCATGTCACTGATCTGGGCCCTCTGCGTTTGAAGAAGGGTGCGGCAGGGATCACCGAGCTGCTGGAGCCCCGTCAGCAGGTGTTGGTTCAGGTGATGAAGGAGCCAACAGGGTCTAAGGGGCCAAGGCTTACTGGCAACCTGGCGCTGCCTGGTCGCTACTTGGTGCTGCAGCCCCATGGCCAGGGGGTGAACATCTCTCGCCGGATTAATTCCGAAGGGGAACGCAATCGCTTGCGAGCACTTGGCGTACTAGTGAAGCCGCCGGGTGCTGGCCTGTTGATTCGCACCGAGGCCGATGGCATTAGTGAAGATCTGCTGATCGATGATCTGGAGGTTTTACTCAGGCAATGGGAAGCTATCCAGCAGGCGGCAGACAATGCTCTGCCACCGGTACTTCTCAATCGCGATGAAGATTTCATTCATCGCGTTTTAAGAGATCACGTCGGTCCAGATCTTGTGAGAGTAGTGGTGAATGATGCCGCTGCCATTGAGCGTGTGAGCAGTTTCCTTGGCCAGGAAGGACCAAATGTATTAGTTGAGGCCCATAACGAATCCACCGAACTTCTTGAGCATTACCGAGTTAATGCGGCCATCCGCGATGCTCTCAAGCCCAGGGTAGATCTGCCATCCGGTGGCTACGTGATCATTGAGCCGACGGAGGCACTCACTGTTATTGATGTCAATTCAGGCTCGTTCACTCGTTCGGCCAATGCTCGTCAGACGGTGCTCTGGACCAATTGTGAGGCAGCTATTGAGATTGCCCGCCAGCTGAAGCTTCGCAATATTGGCGGTGTGATCATCATCGACTTCATCGACATGGAGTCGCGCCGTGATCAGTTGCAGTTGCTGGAGCATTTCACAGCAGCAGTTCGCGATGACGCTGCTCGTCCTCAGATTGCCCAGTTGACTGAATTGGGGCTGGTGGAACTCACTCGTAAGCGTCAGGGGCAGAACATCTATGAGTTGTTTGGCAGGGCTTGTCCTGCCTGTGGTGGCCTTGGCCATGTGGCGGTACTACCTGGCAAAGATCTGCTACAGCCACTTGCTATGGCGACTGGATTGGTGAGATCAGCCGCCGCTGCTCGAGCTGAAGCGCAGGTGCCAGCGGATGGCGGGAATGGTCGCCGTAGGCGTGGTGGGCGCATTCGTACCGGTGCGGTTGAGCTGGCTGCACATACGCCTCCTTCTGATGTGGCGAATGGAGTTGAGTCAACCACGACTGTTGAACCTGAGAGACAAGAGCCTTCGGCCTCGTCTGAGGGTGTTATTCGTCGCCAGGAACCTGAATTGGTTGCTGTTCCAATGGATTCAGGGCAGGAGGAGGTGTTTGCTTGGCTTGGATTAAACCCTTTGCTTTTGATTGAGCCACCTCCAGAGAATGACAACCTTCTGGTTCGCGTGGTTCGGCCTGGGGAAGATGCTGAGTCTGTCCTTGAGGAGGCCCGTGAGCAGCTTTCAGCGAGTTCCAATCGGCGTCGGCGTCGGGGACGAGGTGGTGGTCGAGGGGCCGGCCGTGGCGCTCCCGAAGCCAGTGTCGAAACCCCTTCATCCAATGGCACAGAGGTCGTTGTCCAGCAATCCAAGGTTGTCGCAAAGAATGAGCCTCTAAGTGTTCAAATCACTCCTCTTGAGGTTGATCATTCATCGAGTAGCGCTTCTGTAGAAACCGTTTCTTCAATTTCCGAGCCGCAGGAGAGTGAACCCGAGGATCCGCGCCGCCGCCGCCGTCGCTCCTCAGCTGCAGGCTGATATGGACCCTTCGGCGGAATCCATCGCCGGAGTTGATGAGGTGGGTCGGGGCTGCTGGTTTGGTCCTGTGTTTGCAGGAGCGGTTGTTCTGACTGAAGTTGCGGCAGTCGAATTGTTAGCTGAGGGGTTAACAGATAGCAAAGCACTGACTGTTCGCCGCAGGGCTCGCCTAGTGCCGCTGATTGAGGATGCCGCGACGGCTTGGGCTCTTGGACAGGCCTCGGCTCGCGAAATTGATGCTCTAGGCATTCGCTCAGCGACGGAACTTGCCATGCTGAGGGCATTGCAGCGGCTACCTACACCGTTGGAGCTTGTCTTGGTTGATGGCGTGTTGCCATTGCGCCTCTGGATGGGGCCACAACGTACCGTGGTGCGCGGTGATAGCAAATGTGCGGCCATCGCTGCAGCCAGTGTGTTGGCCAAGCAGGCTCGTGATGGGCTGATCAAGCGGTTGGCTAGTCGCTTCTATGGCTACGGTTTGGAGCGACATGTTGGCTATGGAACGGCGATCCACCGGCGTGCCTTGTTGGATTTAGGCCCTACAGCGCTTCATCGTCGCTCATTCCTCACCAAGCTGTTTGCTGTTAATGGCAGTCTCACTTGAGCGTATGGGTGTCTCTTGGCACCATTGGCTGAAATCCTTGACAAGTTGTTGGCCAACACGGGTTTTGATGCCAAGCAGGATGCCGCTGAGAATTGATTGACCGGTGCTTTTTAACACCCCTTTGGGGATCAGCTTCAGCAGTGCTGGTGGGGTAACGCTGACAGATAGCAGAGCTTCTCCTTCAAGACCCTTTGGGGTGGCTTCCATGATGGCCTCCAGGCCGAGGTCGAAGTCATCCACTAGATCTAGACCTTTAAGTTCGCTATCGGTTGCGCGGATGCTGAGTTTGCCGTCACAGATGTCTACTTTGAGTGAGACAACTGGGTTGATCTGCAGCTGAAACACGTTCAGGCTGGTCACTGCGTAGCTGAAGCGACCCTCACCTAGTGGGGTAAGTTTTTCCCATTCCAGCAGAGCAGCCAGAACTCTATCCTGCTCGAGCAGGTAAGCAGGCAGTCGCTCAGTGTTTTGCCTTACCGGCAAATTGAGGTTCTGGCAGGCTTGGAAAGCCAGAGGCATGGCTTGCGGTTGACGCGTCATGATCCTATCGACCTCACTTGCGATGCGCTTCTGATGCCAATACGCGTGGCCTTCCTCGGACCGGAGGGAACCTATGGTCAGCAAGCGGCCCAAGCTCTGGCGGAGCTTGAGGGATTAGCAAATTTTGAGCTGGTGCCATGTATAGGTCTGCGTTCCGTCGTTGAGCATGTGGCCACTAAACGCTCTGAAATGGCGGTGGTTCCGGTGGAGAATTCCGTGGAGGGCGGTGTCACTGCCAGCTTGGATGCGCTTTGGTCTCATCCGCAGTTATGCATCCTTAGGGCAGTGGTTTTGCCGATTCGTCATGCTCTACTGAGCAGTGGCGGACTCAAAGACATCTCTGAAGTCCTGTCTCATCCCCAAGCTCTGGCTCAGTGCAGTGGCTGGTTGGCTGATCATCTTCCTGATGCCCTGCAGTTGCCTACAAGTTCTACGGCCGAGGCGGCCAGCATGGTTATAGATAGTCGATTTCGGGCAGCGATCGCTTCTCGGTCTACGGGCCAGGGAAGAGGCCTTAAAGAACTGGCTTTTCCTATCAACGATGTCGCGGGCAATCGCACCAGATTCTTGTTGTTACGGCAGGGAACACCGCTGCAACGTGGGGATGTGGCTAGCTTCGCATTCTCTCTGCATGCCAACGCCCCGGGCAGCCTGCTCGAAGCACTCACTTGTGTGGCTCGACTGGGGTTCAATATGAGTCGTATTGAGTCGCGTCCCTCGAAGCGAGAACTAGGTGAATACGTGTTCTTTGTGGATGTGGAATTGAGGGATGGGGGTATTGGTGCATCTGAGCAACTCATCGAGGCCTTGCAGCCTTTGTGTGAACATCTTGTGCATTTCGGCTCTTATCTCAGCAGCGACTTGGAGCTCGATTGAGATCAGTCGCGGCTGCGGAAGACACCGAATTGCATCAGACCGTGGGCAAAAGCCCAGCGCATCAACAAAATCGTTGGTATTTCTCTGAATCCCTTGACCACGGCGGCTGGACCCAACCCGAGCACGGCTCCAGGACGACGAAACCCCTCCAAAATCGAATCATTCCAGGAGGGCAGGATGGATCTTGTCCAGTCGTCAGATTCGACAGTGCCGCAAGCAAAAGGGCTATGAAGCAAATTGCGGCGGAATCCTTTAATGCTGGCGAATTCCGGATGGGCCCACTGGTCGAGTAGCTGACGCATCACCCATCGCTCAAGGCTGGTCATCTCCCCATCCTCGTAATCACGGCGGTTCCAATCGGCCACCGCAAGTACACCTTTTGGCCTCAGCACACGCAGCAGTTCATCTGCATAGCGCTGCTTGTCTGGCATGTGGGGGCCTGCTTCCACACTCCAAACAGCGTCGAAGCTACCGTTGGCCAGTTTTAAATCGAGGGCATCCATCACCTCGAATTGGCAGGTCATCCCCTCAGGAGTGAGTTGAGACGCTCGTTTCACCTGGGCTGGACTGATGGTGATGCCAAGCACGTCAAAGTTGTAATCCCGGGCCAGGATTCTTGCGCTACCACCAATACCGCAGCCCACGTCAAGTACTCGGGAGCCTCGAGGGAGTTGGGCGAGTCCACTCCATTGAACGAGCTCATGTACGAAGTCTTGCTTTGCGGCTCGGAAATCTCTGGTGCTAGGAGGTTTGCCGTAATAGCCGAGGTGGACGTGTTCACCCCAGAGCCGCTCGAGCAGCTGGTCATTGGTCCAGGCATCGTAAGCAGAGGCAACACTGGCGCTTGATTTGTATCGCCGATCCCGTTGGGTCCAGATCACTACAGCAGAAGTCAGGGTTGTCCCTGCCAGGATCAATATCCACACCCAAAGGTCCATTAATTGTTGGCTTGATCGACGTTGGTGAGGCTTTCTTTGAGTGCAGTCCTTGCCGCAAGCTGACGGCGGGTGTGGTCAAGCATCTCGTATTCACGCTGCAGGCGATGGCTGGTACTTGTGAGCTCCAGTAGTGCCTGTTGCTCTTTAGCAACAGGTCCCCCGAGATGGGCGCCGATCCAGAAAGAGAGTTCCCTTGGAAGATCAGGCAGGTCATCGGGCATGGTGATGTCTGAATCTGTGAGCTTGCCTGTAAGCATCACCACATCGTGTAGGGCTTTTGAAACGCTGATGGATAGCTCCTCTAGCTGGCTGTGGTTATCCATTTGGTCATCCTCGATCCAGCTCACCATGGCAGTGCGGAAAGGGGCGTCTCTAATCACATCGAGCACTCGGAAGCGCTGCTGTCCAAGGGTGACGATATTGCTGCGTCCGTCTTTGGATGTTTGGTGTTGCAGGATCTCTGCGCAACATCCCACATTCGCCATTGTTTTTGTTTGAGGATCCCAGCGCAGCACTCCAAAACGCCGATCACTTTCAAGCACACTCTGGAGCATCATTCGGTAACGAGACTCAAAAATGTGCAGTGGAAGCACTTCTTGGGGGAATAAGACGACATCCGGCAGAGGGAAGAGAGGCAACTCCCTGACGGACAGGTCGGTCACAGATAATGTCCTAGAGAGATTAAAAGCCTAGGTAGCCTGCACACATCTTGGAAGACCTTCAGAGTTTCACTTCAATGTCAACACCACTTGGGAGGTCGAGTTTCATCAGGGCATCGATGGTCTTTGCTGACGGGTTGTAGATATCGATGATGCGCCGATGGGTCCGAGTTTCGAAGTGTTCCCTTGAGTCTTTGTCCACATGGGGGGAGCAAAGCACGCAGTAAATCTTCCTTTTGGTGGGAAGAGGGATTGGGCCGATTGCCGTCGCGGCAGTGTTGTCGGCTGTTTCAATGATTTTGTCGCAGGAAAGATCCAACATGCGACGGTCAAAAGCCTTAAGGCGGATGCGGATCTTCTGCTGAGCGATAGCCGTGGACATGAAAGGTTTAGGAGATTTTCCCTGTATTGGGGTTAGGGATGGATTGTCGAGGTTCTTTGGGGATGCATTGAACGTTGATCGTTCATGCAGGCTGAAGCTTTGAATTTAAGGGATGACCAGGCAAAGGCCCAATCATCCCCCTCTTGATCATTCGATGATCTTCGAGACAACTCCCGCACCGATGGTGCGGCCTCCTTCGCGAATGGCGAAGCGCATGCCCTGTTCGATGGCCACAGGGCAGATCAATTCACCAGTCATTTTGATGTTGTCGCCTGGCATCACCATCTCCACATTGGAGCCGTCTTCGGCTGTGAAGGCGGTAATTTGGCCCGTCACGTCAGTGGTTCGGATGTAGAACTGTGGACGGTATCCGGCGAAGAAGGGGGTGTGGCGTCCACCTTCTTCTTTTTTGAGGACGTAAACCTGACCCTCGAATTTAGTGTGAGGTGTAATTGATCCTGGCTTGACGAGGACCATGCCGCGCTCGATGTCTTCCTTCTCGATGCCGCGAAGTAGGAGCCCGCAATTGTCTCCAGCCAAGCCTTCGTCAAGATCTTTACGGAACATTTCCACACCGGTCACGGTGGTTTTGCGGCTGTCTCTAATGCCGACAATTTCAATTTCTTCGCCTTTTTTGACCTTGCCGCGTTCGATTCGTCCGGTGGCCACCGTGCCACGACCAGTGATTGAGAAAACGTCCTCTACGGCCATTAGGAAAGGTTTTTCGATTTCTCGCTCGGGCTCTGGAATGGATGCATCAACTGCCTCCATTAACTCATCGATCTTTGCTTCCCATTCAGCTTCACCTTCAATGGCTTTGAGACCAGAGACTTGGACTATGGGGATGTCATCACCAGGGAAGTCGTAGCTGCTCAGGAGTTCACGGATCTCCATTTCAACGAGCTCGATAATTTCCTCGTCGTCGACCATGTCGCATTTGTTGAGAGCGACAACCAGTGCAGGCACGCCCACCTGCTTGGCAAGAAGGATGTGCTCCTTGGTTTGAGCCATGGGACCATCGGTTGCTGCGCAAACAAGGATTGCGCCGTCCATCTGGGCCGCACCGGTAATCATGTTCTTGACATAATCCGCGTGGCCGGGGCAGTCCACGTGTGCATAGTGACGCCCATCGGTTTCGTATTCCACGTGAGCGGTGTTGATCGTGATACCGCGCTCACGCTCTTCAGGCGCGCCGTCGATCTCGGCGTAATCTTGCACCTTGGCTTGACCCTTTTTCGCAAGCACACTTGTGATGGCTGCGGTCAGGGTTGTTTTGCCGTGGTCGACATGGCCGATGGTGCCAATGTTGACGTGAGGCTTGTTCCTCTCAAACTTCTCGCGAGCCATTGTGTAAAAGAATCGGGGGGTGGAAAGTGGGTGTTATAGAGATCAGGAATTGCCCTGATTCTTGGAGATGATGGCTTCAGCAACGTTGCGAGGAACTTCCTCGTAATGGCTGAACTCCATCGAGAAGATACCCCGACCCTGAGTCATAGATCGGAGCTGGGTGGCGTAACCGAACATTTCGGCTAGAGGCACTTTGGACTGCACTTTAGAGAGTCCATCGTCAATGGACTGGCCTTCAACCTGGCCTCGCCGGGAGGACAGATCGCCGATGATCGCACCGAGGAAATCCTCGGGGATCTCGACCTCAACCTTCATCATCGGTTCAAGCAGCACAGGATTGCACTTCTTGACGCCGTCTTTGAAAGCCATCGATCCGGCGATTTTGAAAGCCATCTCGGATGAGTCCACATCGTGGTAAGACCCGTCAACCATGGTGACTTTCACATCGATGAGCGGATAGCCAGCGATAACGCCGGATTCGCATGTTTCACGCATGCCTGATTCGGCAGGCTTGATGTATTCCTTGGGAACGATGCCGCCGACAATCTTGTTGACGAATTCAAAGCCAGAACCAGGTTCGCCTGGCTCCATTTCGATTACCACGTGGCCGTATTGGCCTTTACCACCTGTTTGACGGGCAAACTTGCCCTCGCCTTTAGAGCTGGCACGAATGGTTTCCCTGTAGGAGACCTGAGGAGCGCCGATGTTGGCCTCCACCTTGAATTCTCGCAGCATGCGATCCACGAGAATTTCAAGGTGGAGTTCGCCCATACCAGCAATCACGGTTTGACTGGTCTCAGGGTCTGTGCTGACGCGGAAGGTGGGATCCTCTTCCGCTAATGAAAGCAGGGCTTTGGAAAGTTTTTCCATATCACCCTTGGTTTTGGGCTCAACAGCCACCGATATCACTGGCTCGGGGATGTAGAGGGTTTCTAGAACAATTGGATCGTCAGTCGTGCAAAGGGTGTCGCCTGTCGTGGTGTTCTTCAGGCCTAGAACAGCACCGAGATCTCCAGCGCGTAGTGCATCGACCTCTTCACGGTCATCGGCCTTGAGAATGATCAGTCGGGAAATTCGTTCTTTCTCGTTCTTCGTGGAGTTCAGCACATAACTGCCTTTCTCGAGCACCCCTGAATACATACGCACGAAGGTGAGCTTGCCGTAGGGGTCCGACATCACCTTGAAGGCCAAAGCACTAAATGGTGCGTTGTCATCGGATGGCCTTACTGCCTCCTTGCCATTGGGAAGTAAACCTTGAATCGGGGGTACATCAACAGGAGCGGGTAGGTAGTCCACTACTGCATCCAATAGCAGTTGAACGCCCTTGTTCTTGAAGGCAGATCCACACAGCAAAGGTACTAGGCCGTGATTGAGAACCCCTTCGCGAATGCCTGATGCAAGTTGGGCTTCGCTTAGTTCTTCTGTCTCTAGAAAAACTTCAATCAGTTCTTCGTCGGTTTCAGCAACACATTCCATCAGCTTGGATCGCCATTCAGCTGCAAGCTCTTTCATATGGTCTGGGATCTCTGTCTCTTCGATGTCCTTGCCGAGATCGTCCTTATAAATAAAGGCTTTGTTTTTAACGAGGTCGATAATGCCGCTGAGATCTCCCTCTGCACCAATAGGTAGCTGGATTGGGATGGCGTTGGCTTTGAGGCGATTCTTGATCTGTCCGTGAACCTTGAGGAAGTCGGCCCCGGTGCGGTCCATTTTGTTGACAAAAACCATCCGTGGAACGGAATAGCGATCGGCTTGCCGCCAGACGGTTTCTGATTGAGGTTGCACGCCACCTACCGCACAAAACACGGCGATTACACCATCGAGCACTCGCATCGAGCGCTCCACTTCAATGGTGAAGTCAACGTGACCTGGGGTGTCAATGATATTGATGCGGTGATCGTTCCAGGTTGTCGAGATCGCAGCCGCTGTAATCGTGATTCCGCGCTCCCGCTCCTGAGCCATCCAGTCGGTGACGGCGGCGCCGTCATGCACCTCGCCCATCTTGTGAACGACACCGGAATAAAAAAGGATGCGTTCCGTACAGGTGGTTTTGCCGGCGTCAATATGGGCGGCAATCCCGATATTTCTGACGCGTTCCAGGGGAAAGGCGCGAGCCACAGGAAACTCTCCGGGGTTTGGCGTTAAAAGGCGGGTGCGACTCTACAGGTCAGCCGTTGGAACGGTTCAGTGCCGTCAGGGCTTGGCCATGTTCAGTAGCGATAGTGGGCGAAAGCTTTGTTCGCTTCTGCCATCTTGTGGGTTTCTTCTCGCTTGCGAACGGCGCTGCCAGCCTCATTGGCGGCATCCATTAGTTCAGCAGCCAGTTTTTGGGACATGCTGCGGCCATTACGGGCGCGAGAGAAGTTCACCAGCCAGCGCAGGGCCATTGCCGTGCCTCGCTCCTGGCGTACTTCCATCGGCACCTGATATGTGGCACCACCAACACGGCGGGCTCTTACTTCCACCAGTGGCGTGGCGTTTTTTACGGCTGTTTCGAAGAGCTCTATCGGGTCGCCACCGGTGCGCTCATTAATCAATCCAAAGGCTTGGGAAAGGATGCGTTGAGCAGTGGACTTCTTGCCGTGCTTCATCAGCCGAGAGATCATCATCGTGGCCAGTCGGTTGTTGAACTGGGGATCCGGCAGGACTGGGCGTTTTTCAGCTGCGTTGCGGCGGGACATAGACCGTTAGGAGTGGAGAAGGCGGAGGTAGAGCTAATAAGGAGAGAGATTAATGAAGAGGCTCTTTAATCCTGCTTCGACGCCTTGGCGCCGTATTTTGAGCGGGATTGACTGCGATCCTTGACACCTGAAGTGTCCAGAGTTCCGCGGATGATGTGATATCTCACCCCAGGGAGATCTTTGACTCTGCCGCCGCGGATGAGCACCACAGAGTGTTCCTGGAGGTTGTGGCCGATGCCTGGGATGTAGGCCGTGACCTCAAAGCCTGAGGTAAGGCGCACGCGCGCAACTTTGCGTAGGGCTGAGTTGGGCTTTTTAGGTGTGGAGGTGTAGACCCGTGTGCAGACACCACGTCGCTCTGGACAAGCGCGCAGCGCAGGAGATTTTGTCTTGCGAGTCAGGTGCTGACGCTCAGTTCGGATCAGCTGTTGGATGGTTGGCATCGAAGGTCGGCATTTGGTCGGAGATCCGACCTGATTCCACAATCAACCACCATACCGTTTCGGCTTGCCTGATTGATGATCAGACGGAATAGATTGTGATTAGAGCAGCTCTGCAACCAACACTTATTTGAAATTTAATCTTAAAAGCGATGGAGGATGTGGTGATAAGGGAGGCATGGGCCCTAGCAGTGCTTCGGTTTTGTTGAGCTAGAAGCCAAGTTTGATCTCTTTAATTATTTGTTGGCGATTCGATCTTGACCTCTGGCATTTTTAAGAGGCTTATTAGCTTCTTTGGGGATTGCCTTTGTGGTGGCGCAAAATGAGGCCAAGGCCATTGTGGATTCTGGGGGGTGTGCCTCGACCTGTTACAACCAATTGATTCGCTACCAATAGGGACGTTGAACTGCCTCCATCTAAGTTCAGGCCGTCTCTGATCCCCAGTTGTTGCAGAGCTAGGCTTGTTTCCAGCAGGGTTGGATCGCTGCCCCTGGCCCCTTTGAGAGTGAGTAGCCAGAGCTTGCCACCACCTTGGCCCACCACACTGCGGGGAGCAGCAAGGGATAGAAAGCTTGGGCTGAAGCCTTCTTGTCTTCCAGACAGAACCACCCGCCCGTTTTGCAGCAGCAATGGACCACCACCAATCACTTGAGGCAGTTCGCCCAGAGGATGTGATGCTTTCATCCTTATGCTCACTGTTTCACCAGTCGCCGCCGGTAAAGGGAAGCCTCCTCTGGCTACGACCAGATCCCCATCCTTGCTCAGAGGAACCCCCCGGGCCAGCTGCACTTGCTGGAAGCTCTGCACGACTCGCCCGTTGATGATCATCATTGCTTTTTCTTCTCCGCTGAGGGCTTGGTAGATAGGCCCCCAGGCTCTGGTGTAGCGACTAAGGCCTCGCTGCACATAGCCACTATTCAAGGTTTCAAGATTCCATCTCTGCCCTTTAGAACCTTGAAGTTCTTGTTGAAGTTGCAGGCGGCCGAAGGATAGATGTCCTGTAGGGCCCCAGCCGATTGCCCCTCGATTGAGGATGGGGCCTGACAACCATGTGCCATCAAGTCGTATGGCCCCTAGGGGCAACTGGCGCACTCGATTGAAGAAACCCCCGTTGATGGCGATCAGAGCGTCTGCAGGTTGGGCCAACTGGTTGAGAAAACGCAGGCCTTGTTGATGGTTAATTTGCGGCAGAGGCCTGAGGAGCAGGCCTTGCTTTGACAGATTTGTACCGACCCTGGTGATTTGCAATGGTTTGACCCCAACGTTCACCACTTTTGTGTCGAAGATCAGGCCGCGCTGGATGAGGGCCTGGATGGATGGATTGAGCAGTGGTGAGCGCAGATTTATTGTGTTGCTGTGCTTGCCAATACCGTCCAAGACAATGCGCCAGGGTTTGTCCAGGGTGAGGCTGCTTAGGGCTTCTGCCTGACCGATGAGCATTAGGCCATTGCGCTGCTGCTTGGGCATCAGGCCTAATGCCTTCATCTGCCTACGCTGCTGGACGGTGGCCTGAAGATTAAGAAGGAGATTGTTGTCAAGGCTTTGCACGAGCGCCGGACCGCTTAGGTCAAGCACCAGACGATTTGAATTGCTGCCCTTGCCCTGCCGAAGACCTTTGAGGCGTGGTGTTGGCAGTTCAACGTGAAGGGTCTTGCTTTTCCGCTTGATCTTGACTCCTGTCGTCGTGAGCCATTCGGCCACATTCAATGCCACTTCATCTTGAAGTGTGATTTGTGGGAGGGATTTCAGAGAGGCTTTGCTTCCATACCATTGCAATTGCTGTCCGTTTGGCTGGGTGGACCTGCGGAAGCCAAAACGTCCGACCAGTAGATCCAGGGGAAGCCAGAGCTGGTTTGCAGTGCCATCCCTATGGCCTCTCCAGCGCCAAGGGGCCTCGATTAACTGACCATCGATGTTGAGGCGATCTCCAACAAATAAGTTCGCGGCTCTTACCTCAACAGTGGGAGGTGGGGGAGGAGGAGAAACCATGATTTCGACGCTAGTCCTCTCATTCGGCTAAGTCTTAGAGGAGGGCGCCTGCCTAGGATCACTGATTGAGCTTTTCACTGTGAACGCAGTCCACTGCGGTGCAGGAAAATAGTTTGGCTGAAGGTTATGTCTCAGGATCACCGTCGCTCCAATTGGCCCTATTGCGACAGCAGCGCGCCTACGGCCGTGGTTGGCGAAAAGGATGCATGTGGCGTTGGTTTCTTGGCTCAAATTGATGGGGTAGCTAGCAATTGGATTTTGCAGCAGGCACTTCGGGCCCTGAACTGCATGGAACATCGTGGTGGTTGCGGAGGTGATGCGGATTCCGGAGATGGAGCAGGTCTGCTTTGCGCTATTCCCTGGAGCTATCTTGAGACCGTTTGGTCGGCAGTGGAATCTGCAAACCATCCTTGTGGCCTGGGCATGTTGTTTATGCCTCGAGATGCTGCACGTCGCGCAGAAGCACGTTGCTTTTGCGAGCAGGAGGCCGAGTCTCTCGGTCTCAGGTCCAGAGGATGGCGAGAAGTCCCTGTGGATGTGGCGGTGTTGGGTCCCCTCGCCCGTGATACAGCGCCGGTTATCGAGCAGTGGCTGGTGCAGGGATCTCAGCCAGGTGATGCGTTGGAGGCGTTGTTATTTCGATTGCGGCGGCGTATCGGAGATCGTGCTAGGCAGGCCTGGGGAGAGCATGCCAATGATCTCTACGTGGCGTCACTCAGTAGTCGCACAGTCGTTTACAAAGGCATGGTGCGCTCCGAGGTGCTTGCGGCGTTTTATGCCGATCTCCGCGACCCTCGCTTTGAGGTTTCTTTTGCGGTTTATCACCGCCGCTTCAGCACCAATACGTTGCCCCGTTGGCCACTCGCCCAGCCGATGCGTTTGCTCGGCCATAACGGTGAAATTAATACGTTGTTGGGCAACCTGAATTGGGCTATGGCCACTGAAGTCAACCTAGATAGCGTTTGGGGTGTTGATGCGGCTGATCTAAAACCGGTTGTTAATGCAGCTTTTAGTGATTCCGCCAACCTTGACGCGACTCTGGAGCTGCTTGTACGCAGTGGTCGCCCGATTGTTGACAGCTTGCTGACCTTGGTTCCTGAGGCCTTCCGGGAACAGCCAGAGCTGGCTGACAAGCCAGAAATTCAGGCTTTTTATGAGTATTCCGCGTGCACGCAAGAGCCCTGGGATGGCCCAGCCTTGCTTGTGTTCTCAGATGGTCGCAGTGTTGGTGCCAGCCTCGATCGCAATGGCTTACGCCCGGCCCGCTATTGCATCACCAGTGATGGCTTGGTGGTGATGGGTTCAGAAACTGGTGTGGTTGAGCTTGAAGAAAGCCGCATCATCGAGAAGGGACGCCTTGGCCCTGGGCAGATGTTGGCGGTTGATCTTGAAAAGGGTCGTTTGCTGCGCAATTGGGATGTCAAGCAGGAGGTTGCTGGCCGATATCCCTATCGCGAATGGCTCAGTCAAAATCGTTGCAAGCTTGGTCAAAAGTCTTGGCAGCAGGATTCTCAACTGGGAGATCTGGAACTGCTTCAGCAGCAGACAGCCTTCGGTTTCACTGCTGAGGATTTGGAGTTAATCATCGATTCAATGGCGGCTGGGGCCAAAGAACCCACTTTTTGCATGGGTGATGACATCCCATTGGCGGTGCTCTCAGATAAGCCCCACCTCCTATACGACTACTTCAAACAGCGCTTTGCTCAGGTCACGAACCCGCCGATTGATCCCTTGCGGGAAAAGTTGGTGATGAGTCTCGAGATGCATCTGGGAAAGCGTGGTTCTCCCCTCAAGCCTGAGGCAGCGGCGGCTTCGTTGATTCATCTTGAGACTCCGATTCTCAATGAGGCGGAACTTGCAGCTTTTGGTCAGCTGGAGTTTCCCACGACCACACTCTCCACTTTGCTGCCCGTTCATGATGGGCCTAGCGGTTTGGGGGATTCTCTTAAACGGCTCTGCGTTGAAGCAGCGGATGCTGTGCGCGATGGCAGCCAGATCGTGGTGCTTTCCGACCGCGGGGTTGTTGCTAGCACCACCTACATTCCACCGCTGCTAGCGGTTGGTGCAGTGCATCACCACTTGCTGAAACAGGGTTTGCGGCTGAATGCTTCCTTGGTGGTCGACACGGCACAGTGCTGGAGTACCCATCATCTGGCCTGTCTAATCGGCTATGGCGCTAGTGCTGTGTGCCCTTGGCTTACTTGGGAGACTACGCGGCATTGGTGGCAGCATCCTCGTACTCAGAAACTGATTGAAACCGGCAAATTGCCAGCGCTGACCATTGATCAGGCCCAGGCCAACGTACGTAAGGCGCAGGAAGATGGCCTGCGCAAGATCCTCTCCAAGATCGGTATTTCCTTACTTGCTAGTTACCACGGTGCTCAGATTTTTGAGGCGATTGGTATCGGTGCCGATTTAATTGAGCTGGCTTTTAAGGGCACGACCAGTCGAGTCGCTGGACTCAGTCTCAATGACTTGGCTAGCGAGACCCTCATCTTCCATGCCAAGGCATTCCCTGAATTGGATCGCACCAAGCTCGAGTTCATGGGCTTTGTGCAATATCGCAGTGGCGGTGAATTTCATCTCAACACTCCGGACATGTCTAAGGCCCTGCATGCGGCCGTGAGGGCTGGGCCGGGCTACGACCACTTCTCTACCTACAAGAACCTGCTGGAGAATCGGCCTGCTACTGCCCTGCGCGACCTGCTGACGTTTCGCTTAGCCCCTACACCCCTCCCTTTAGATCAGGTTGAAAGTGTTGAATCCATTTGCGCACGTTTTTGTACTGGTGGAATGAGTCTTGGCGCCCTATCGCGCGAGGCTCACGAGGTGCTTGCCGTGGCGATGAACCGTATCGGTGGGAAGAGCAACAGTGGCGAAGGAGGAGAAGATCCGGCTCGATTCAAGATCCTTGATGATGTCGATCTTGAGAGTCGTTCAGAAACCCTGCCCAGCATCAAGGGTTTGCGCAATGGCGATACGGCTTGCTCTGCGATTAAGCAGGTCGCCTCTGGTCGCTTTGGTGTGACGCCGGAATATTTGCGGAGCGGTAAGCAACTTGAGATCAAGGTGGCTCAAGGGGCAAAGCCTGGTGAGGGAGGTCAGTTGCCGGGTCAAAAAGTTGATCCTTACATCGCCAAGTTGCGTAATAGCAAGGCTGGTGTGGCGCTGATCTCGCCACCTCCCCATCACGACATCTATTCAATTGAGGATTTGGCCCAGTTGATTCACGATCTGCATCAGGTTCACCCTGCTGCCAAGGTGAGCGTGAAGCTGGTTGCTGAGATTGGCATTGGCACGATTGCTGCTGGAGTGGCGAAGGCCAAGGCAGATGTGATTCAGATCTCTGGTCATGACGGTGGTACAGGCGCATCGCCTCTGAGTTCGATTAAGCACGCTGGAAGCCCTTGGGAGTTAGGTCTCACCGAGGTACACCGTTCACTGCTTGAAAATGGCTTGCGTGATCGTGTGTTATTGCGCGCTGATGGTGGTCTTAAGACTGGTTGGGACGTGGTGATCGCCGCCTTGCTTGGTGCTGAGGAATATGGTTTCGGCTCAGTCGCGATGATTGCCGAGGGCTGCATCATGGCTCGCGTCTGTCATACCAACAAGTGTCCTGTGGGGGTTGCTACCCAGCAGGAGGGCTTACGCAAGCGCTTCCCAGGTGTCCCGGAGCATGTTGTCAACTTCTTTCTGTTTGTAGCTGAGGAGGTGCGCCAACTGATGAGTGTGCTCGGTGTGGCTCGGCTTGAGGATCTCATTGGTCGCACAGAGCTGCTTGAGCCTCGCAGCCTCAACTTGGTGAAGACCCAAACCCTTGATCTTTCTTGCTTGTTGGATCCGATTCCGGGGGCCGTTGATCGGGCTTGGTTGATTCATGACGCCAAGGCCCATGACAATGGACCGATCCTCGAGGATCAGCTGCTTGCTGATGCCGAGCTGATGGCAGCGATCGATAGCCATGGTCATATCGCCCGCAATCTCGCGATCGTCAACACGGATCGCAGCGTTTGTGCACGGATCTCTGGTGAGATCGCTGAACGCCATGGCAACAAAGGTTTTCGAGGTCAGTTCGATCTCTCCTTTGAGGGGGCTGCCGGTCAGAGTTTTGCGGCATTTCTGCTGCAGGGGGTGAATGTGCGCTTGGAGGGTGAGGCCAATGATTATGTCGGTAAAGGCATGAATGGTGGTCGGATCACACTGGTACCACCTTCGAGTGCAGATCAAAGCGGCAGCCAGGTGATTTTGGGCAACACTTGCCTGTATGGCGCGACCGGTGGAGAGTTGTTTGCTTTAGGTAGGGCTGGCGAGCGTTTTGCTGTGCGCAATAGCGGTGTGAAGGCTGTTGTTGAAGGTGCGGGGGATCATTGCTGTGAATACATGACCGGTGGGGTGGTGGTGGTGTTGGGATCAACTGGCCGCAATGTTGGGGCAGGGATGACCGGTGGGGTGACGTTCCTGCTGGATGAGCAGGGAATGGTGAGCGATCGGGTCAACAAAGAGATTGTTGAGATCTGCTTGCTAACCACTATTGAGCAGGAAGCCATTCTCAAAACACTGCTCGAAGCCCATCTCGCGCAGACCGGCAGTACAAAAGCCAAGGCGATTTTGGCCAACTGGATCAGTTGGAAAGCACTTTTTAAGGTGCTTGTTCCACCCAGTGAAAAGGTCAATGTTGGTTTAACTTTGCTTGAGAAAGTTGCAGCCTGATGAATGCCTTGGTTTATCAAAACCGAGAAGTTTACGGCGCAGACTTTGACCCTTTTGCCAGAGCAGCGGCAGACTTACTTAGCTGCCCACCATGAATGGATCAAGGTTTTGCGCTCCGAAGGTGTCAAGGTTTCGAGTGGTTTTTTGGTTGATGCTGAACAACGACCAGGAGGTGGAGGGTTGTTGGTGCTGCAGGCAGACTCCTTTGAAGCAGCCAAACGCTTAGTCGAACAGGACCCGATGATTGTTGAGGGTTTAGTTAAATGGGATCTGCAGCAGTGGATCCCTGTGTGTGGGGAGCTCATGGCTTGAGTTCAGCGTGGGTGGGCGGCCATCAGCCGCTGGACCTCGCCGGCGTGGTAGCTGCTGCGTGTGAGAGGGGTACTAACCACTTGCAGGAACCCCAGCTCAGTTTCCCCCATAGAGCGGAAATATTCGAACTGTTCTGGTGTCACAAAGCGATCGACTGGCAGATGCTTTGGGCTTGGCGATAGGTATTGGCCGATGGTCACTATGTCGACTCGGTGACGGCGTAGATCCTCTAGGACCTCAATTACCTCAGCATCTGTTTCACCTAGCCCCACCATCAGGCCGGACTTGCTATAGACCTTCGGCCAGCCTTGCCGCACTTGATACAACAGCTCAAGAGATCGCATGTAGTCAGCTTGTGGACGAGCCCGTTTGTAGAGCCGGGGGACGGTCTCAATGTTGTGGTTGAGCACCTCCGGAGCTGCTCCCATTACCTTGGCGAGGGCATCCCAATTGCCGTTGAAATCAGGAATTAGCAGCTCAATTGTGGTTAGGGGAGAACGTTGGCGAATGGCCTCGATACATGCGACGAATTGACTGGCTCCCCCGTCGCTGAGGTCATCACGGTTAACTGAAGTGATGACAACATGACGAAGGTTCATCTGAGCCACCGCTTCGCTTAGGCGCTCTGGCTCAGTGGGGTCTAGGGAGCGTGGGCTTTTGTCAAAGTCGATGTCGCAGTAAGGGCAAGCGCGGGTGCAGCCCGGCCCCATGATCAAGAAGGTGGCAGTTCCTCCTGCGAAGCACTCCCCGATATTCGGGCAGCTGGCTTCTTGACACACCGTCTTGAGATTGAGGCCCTTCAGCAGCTCGGCTACCTCGCCGATGCGTTGCTGTTGTGGAGCCTTGACGCGCAACCAGTGGGGTTTCAGTAAGGCTTTTCCAGTCATGAGAGCAGTTCAGGAACCCACTGGCAGCAGCAGTTCCAGGCGACTTCACCTTCTACAGTGAGCCTATCGGGATGTGGCGCAGCTTGGTAGCGCACTTCGTTCGGGACGAAGGGGCCGCAGGTTCGAATCCTGTCATCCCGATTGATCGTTGCTTTAGTCCGAGGTAATCCCTTCGACAATTGATATCAATCAGTTCTCTGAGCATTCTTAGGGCCTGCCAATGGGATGCATGAGTAAAACCTGGGAAGGCTATTGATGGATTATTAATACCTAGGCCAAGGAAAACTTGCGTCAGCTGCTTGACTTTTGGAATGGAGGTTGAAGGCTTAAGGGAAATTTGAAGTGATGAAGCCAGTCATTTTGCTTGCCGTAGTGGCATTTGCGGCTGTTCTTTTTGTTCTAAATCCACGCATGGCTGTAGATCACGGTCGGCCGATTTACCTTGTTTCTTGTCGTGTGGAGTGGTCGGTGCATTGGTTGGGAGCCTTTAGGAAGGGTGGCCTATTGGGGCTCTATCCACTGGATCGTGCTGCTCAAGCTGTTGTGTCTGACACTCCTATTGAATACGTCTCAAAGGATGAGCAAATGGCTATCGCAATGACCAATGTTATGAAGCCTTGTCGCTGAGCGCCTGCGGTATCAAGAGGATTGCTCTTTAAACGATGTTGCAAAGTCACGAGAAAGCTATGTCGTTTAAATCACTATCGCCAGGGGCGGTAGTCTCTTTTTAAGAGACGATCCCTGGCAGTGGTGGTTGACGAGAGCAACAACGTCTATCGCTGTCTACTAATGCCTTTGCTGGTGGCTTATGCCCAACCAATTGTTCTGGTGAGACAGTGACAGAGGCAGTGGTGGATGTCTTGGTGCTTGGTGCTGGTCCGGCGGCCCTGGCCATTGCTGCAGCCTTGGGCAAGGAGGGTTTACAGGTCTCAGCACTGACGGTTGGCAATCCTCGCGAGCCATGGCCATATACCTATGGCATTTGGGGTGACGAGGTGGATGCCTTTGATATGGGGCACCTGCTCGAGCACCGCTGGTCGAACACAGTGAGTTTTTTTGGCCCAGGCGCCTCTGACCCCAATGCTGACGAGAATCGGCCAAGTCCTCATCATCGGGATTACGGCCTATTCGACAAGATCAAGCTCCAGGAGCATTGGTTGCAGCAATGCGAAGCTGCTGGTTTGACTTGGCATCAAGGTCTTGCAACTGATTTTGCTGTTGATGCCACCGTTAGTACTGTGACCACCGCCGAAGGTGTTGAGCTGCAAGCTCGTTTGGTGGTTGATGCAACTGGCTATAAGCCGGTATTTCTGCGTCATCTAGATCATGGGCCGGTGGCGGTTCAGACCTGCTTTGGCGTGGTGGGACGTTTCAATAAGCCCCCAGTGGAGCCTGGCCAGTTTGTGTTGATGGACTACCGCTGTGATCATCTGAGCCCTGCGGAGAAAGCTGAGCCACCCACGTTTCTTTATGCCATGGACTTTGGTGGGGGATGCTTCTTCTTAGAGGAAACATCGCTAGGGCTCGCGCCTCCGGTGTCATTAGAAACCCTGCGTTCACGCTTGGAGCGGCGATTGGCTCATCAAGGCTTAACAATCACTGAATTGCAGCACGAGGAGCTTGGTTATTTCCTGCCGATGAATTTGCCTCTGCCTGACCTGCAGCAACCGCTGCTTGGTTTCGGCGGCTCGGCGGCGATGGTGCACCCTGCTTCGGGCTATTTGGTGGGCAGCATGCTGCGCCGCGCACCTTATGTTGCAAAGGCTGTGGCTGAAGCCATGGCCGATCCAGGGGCGGGGCCGGCGGTGCTCGCGGCTGCAGGTTGGGAGACTCTTTGGCCCAAGGAGTTGCGCCGTAAGCATGCTCTTTATCAATTTGGCCTTGAGAAGCTGATGCGTTTTAAAGAGCCCCAACTGCGTGATTTCTTTGTCAGTTTCTTTGCTTTGCCGAGCGAAGAATGGTACGGCTTTTTGACCAACACTCTTAGCCTGCGTGAATTGGTCGCTGCCATGGTGAACATGTTTGTTAGCGCCCCTTGGAGTGTTCGCTGGGGTCTAATGGGTATGCAGGGGCGGGAGCTGAAGTTGCTTTCACGCTTTCTTTTTCCGCCTCGCTAAAAAGTGCCCTATCAATTCAGAGATGCCTTGAAACAACGTTCAGCTTGATTGAAGTTGACTTGTTTTCAAGCCAGTTCGGCTCCGGGGTATCCCCTTGGTGTTACCACATGATTGTCTTGCAAACGACTGCTGCTATTGCCGATTAGCACAATCGTGAGCATGTCGACCTCTTTGACTGGCAGCGTCTGCAGTGTGTGCAGCTGTATGTCTTCCTGCGCTCGTCCAAGTTGACGTGCTACGACCACTGGCGTGCTGGGGGCTCGATGCTCCAGCAAGAGTTCAATGGCACGCGTCAGCTGCCAGTCGCGTTCTTGAGAGCGTGGGTTGTAAAGGGCTACCACGAAATCTCCGCTGGCTGCACTTTTCAGGCGGGTTTCAATCTTTGACCAGGGAGTGAGGCGATCGCTGAGACTCACGCTGCAGAAATCGTGCATCAGAGGGGCACCTACCTTGGCGGCGGCTAATTGCAGGGCTGAGAGGCCTGGATGCACCTGAAATTGTGGCCGATCACTAGGGGGTTGTTTGAGCCATAGTTCCAGGGCTAGGCCGGCCATGCCGTAGATGCCACTGTCTCCTGAAGAGATCAAGGCGACTCGAGCTCCCTGTTGGGCTAGCTCCAGGGCCTTAAGGCAGCGATCCCGTTCGCGAGTGAGTTGCCCGTCCAGACGGGCTTGATCTGGGCGGCGCAACGGTTCCAGTAGATCGAGGTAGAGGTCGTATCCAACCCATATGGCACTGCGGGCTAGTGCTGCACGGGCATCGTGGGTGAGAAAGGCCAAATCTCCAGGACCGCTTCCGATCAGATGCAATTCGCCTCTTTGGGGTGCAAAAGGTTGATTGGCTTCGCTGATGGCGATGGTGGTAGCACCATGTTCAGCGTTTTGGGCGTGGTGAATCTGTTTGGTTAGCAGCAAAGTGCTTTTGTTGCTAGCTGCGAGTAGTGCTGCTGCTTCGGCCACGGAAGAGGTGCCCATAGCTTTTGCTACCACAGCAGAAGGTGTGGGTACGTCAACTTCTGCGAGGGCATCAGCGTTGAAGAAGCGCACAGGCCAGTCCTTTGCTTGCGCGAGAGCGAGCAGAGCGGTTTCATCGGCCTTTCGGTCAATGCTGGCAAGGCCTGCTACTGCCTCTGGGGCAAGGCCTGCCTCTGCCAGGGCAGCTGCCACGGCGCGCTCAAGCAGGCTCAGGCTTGTGTCGCGTTCGCAGCCAATTCCAATCCATAGACTGGCGGGATGCCAGCTGCAAGACATGCTGCTTTGTGGGCCGATGGTTAGCTCGGCTGGCCGAGCCTGATCAGCATTGGCATTGGCATCAAAAACGTCTTGTGCAGCAGCAGTTGTTTGCCAAAACGTCGCACCAGAATGCTGCAGAAGCAAAAGCTTCCCCCCTTGGGATTGGGTCAGCATCAACTGATTCCAGTTGTCGCGGCTGCCGCTACGTCGCCAGCCCCAGCCTTTGCCAAAACTATCGAGGGCCAAGCGGTTTTGGCTGTTGGCGTCTCCGGTGAGTACAGCATGGGCGCCTAGCTCTGCGGCCAGTTCCATGGCAAGTTGTTCTGCGCCCGCCTGGTGACCGCCCAGCAATGGCACGACGTGTTTGCCATGGGCATCAAGGACGATCACGGCGGGATCTTTGTCCTTCCCAATCAGTAATGGAGCAATTAAGCGGGTCACGGCGCCGATCGCACCCACGATGAGCAAGACCCCGTTTGGCTGCCAGTTTCTGCTCAGCACTTCGCTGGCGGGGCCAACTACAAGGCTTTGAGGTGTTTCCTCGAGAGCGTTTGCTGCACGCGGGGTAAGGGCCAGTTGATCCACCTGGTGGCGTCTTGCAAGCCTTTGCAAAAGGGGCCAGGCGCTGACAGAGAGACCAAGAGCCAGGCGCAGAGCGGGGCTAGGTGCGTCGGGATGGGTCAGGGCAGGTTGGCCAAGGGGAACGTTGGAGGCTGTTTCCTTTTAATTGATCTAGGCATGAGCGTTAAAGCATGCTTTTGGATCAATCAAGGGTTGGCCAAGGGGTTTGGGTAATTGGGTGCTGGGGAGGCTTGGGCAGCGTCTGCTTTGAGTTTTGGCTCTCGTTCGGCGTTTGGTTCTAGATCAGGAGTTGGCTTGAGAGCAGAGTCTGGATCAGGGTTTGGTTCTAGATCAGGAGTTGGCTTGAGAGCAGAGTCTGGATCAGGGTTTGGTTCTAGATCAGGAGTTGGCTTGAGAGCAGAGTCTGGATCAGGGTTTGGTTCTAGATCAAGAGTTGGCTTGAGAGCAGAGTCTGGATCAGGGTTTGGTTCTAGATCAGGAGTTGGCTTGAGAGCAGAGTCTGGATCAGGGTTTGGTTCTAGATCAGGGGTTGGATTGAGATCAGATTCTGGTTCGGCTTCTGGCTTTAGTTCGGCTCCAGACCCGAGCTCTGTCTCGGGTTCACTGGAGAGCGCTAACTCCTGTTTTTCAGACGGATCAGAAAGTTCGTCTTGGATAGGTTTTGGTTCTGATGCGTTGTCAAGTGTCGAGATTTGCGGGGCTTCTGATTTGTCTTGAGGGGTTTGATCAGCCAAAGGCTGGTCTTCTTCTGGCTGGGGTTCCCCTAAGAGCCTTGCTACTTGCTGATTTGTCAGCGTTGCCTGCATCCAAACTGGCTTGACTGCTTCGCTGGTCTGAACAATCCTCAGTTGGTTGTTGAATACTGGATTAATTGGCTTACCAAAGCCGTCGAGCATCTCTGTTTGAACGCTAATGGGGCCTGATCCTGAGGGCAGGCCCTTGATCCAAATGGCGTCTTGGTGAGTGATTTGGAAACTTTCACCATTCACACTCACTTGGAGTCGCCAGCGGCCATCGCCTTCTTTAAGGTTCTGAATGGGAGCATTCCAGATCAACCAGTCCAATAGAAGGGGTTCAGTGTTGCTGAGTTCTGAGGGGCTAACGGTGACGAACCAAGGCTCATCTTCTGTCGGTTGCGTTTTTTGCAGAGGTTGAAGCTGATGCAGCCGCCATTGCAGGCTGGCCTTGGGATCCTTTACAGCTTCGCCCCATGGATAAGCGGCGTAGGCGCTGAGTCTGTGACTTCCAGGCTGCAGGCCTTCCATCGCAATACGCAGTTGGCCACCATCTGCTTCGCTAATGCGGAGTGGTGGATTCTCATCAAGTTGCACCACAACATGGGCACCGAGGCCTAGTTCTGGATCGTTGGTCAGTGGCCAGTCCTTCAAATTGAGCAAGAGCTCCCAGCTCCCATCCTTCTTAAGCACTGTCCCGTCTGTTGGGCTTTCCAGGCTCAGTTGGGGGTGATGCTTGGCGAGTTGCTCTCGCAGTTGTTGTACTGCCCCTGGCGGGGCAATCTCTTGCAGAGTTCCAGTTGGCGCTGGCACGCGTAAGGATTGCGTTGTTGAACGTTCCTTGTTTTGGTTGTTAAAGGGCCAGCCTGGCAGGGCTTGTGCGGGAGAGAGCCCAGAGATGCTCAGCAGCACAACCAACACCAGGCCTTGCAATAGGCGCATGGCCTTCCCATGCCATAACGACAGATTGAATTGCTGACGCCGGCTCGAAAGCGGCATTGGAGGGAGGCAAGATTTGCTCATTCTGGGCAGCCACCCGGTGTGGGTAAAAGCGTGGCAACTCCTTGCAAGGCGGCAGTGTTGGATTAGTTGATTGATTTATGTTAATTAGCGTTGAAAATTTGCTTCTTTTGGAGTTGTAAACTTACGTGTATTAATGATCCGCTTCTGTCAGTGGCCCTTCTGCAGACGCCAGGCCCCCACTGATTAGCGAGCGGATAGAACATTTGTTACTTGCTGTCGTAGTGAGTGGTGCTCAGCTTTATGCTGCTTGAAGCGGTCCCCTTGTAGGGGCCCATAGCTCCAGTGTGAGTCTGAGTTTCGACTTTCGACTTGTGCTGGCGCCCGGTATCAGCACCACTTCGGTGGTGGTGTCTCCGGGGCCCCGGCAAGCCCATGGGCCTGTCGAAGGGGTGGACCTCCACCTCGATCCCGTCCCTCGAGGAACCTCTCGATGACCATCAGCCCACCAGAGCGTGGGGAAAAAGCGAAGCCCATTTACGATCAACCAGTCGACCGGGACCACGTCCCAGCCGACTTCGAAAAATTCGAACAACCCGGATTTTTCTCGAAAAGCCTCGCTAAAGGACCAAACTCCACAACCTGGATTTGGAACCTCCACGCTGACGCCCACGACTTCGATACCCACATTGGGGATCTGGAAGAAACCAGCCGGAAGATCTTTTCGGCGCACTTCGGCCATTTGGCCATAGTGTTTATTTGGTTAAGCGGTGCCTTCTTCCACGGTGCCCGCTTCTCCAACTACTCCGGCTGGCTAGCCGACCCCACGCACGTGAAACCCAGTGCGCAGGTCGTTTGGCCAATTGTCGGTCAAGAAATCATGAATGCTGATGTGGGTGCCGGTTTTAACGGCATCCAGATCACCTCCGGCATTTTCCAAATTTGGAGGGGTTGGGGAATTACCAGTGAGACGGAGCTCATGGCTCTTGCAACTGGTGCCCTAATCATGGCTGCCCTGGTTCTCCATGGCGGAATCTTCCATTACCACAAAGCAGCTCCAAAGCTGGAGTGGTTTAAGAAGATTGAGTCGATGCTTCAGCACCATCAGATTGGTCTGTTTGGCTTGGGCTCTCTTGGTTGGACAGGTCACTTGATCCATGTGGCCAACCCCACCAACGCCCTTTTGGATGCCATAGATGCAGGCACTCCAATGGTGCTTGATGGCAAGACCATTGCCTCTGCAGCGGATATCCCTCTGCCACACGAGCTCTATAACGCTGATCTCGTTGGCCAGATTTATCCAGGTCTTGCTTCAGGCATCGGGAACTTCTTCTCGGCTAATTGGTGGGCTTTTAGTGATTTTCTCACCAACAACGGAGGAGTGAATCCTGTAACCGGTGCTTTATGGAGTACTGATGTTGCTCATCACCATTTGGCATGGGCGGTCTTTTTGATGTTTGGAGGCCACGTATACCGCTCAAGATTCGGTATCGGCCACAGCATGAAAGAGATCATGGGGAACGTAAAGGGTGACCCCCTGTTATTCCCAGCTCCCAATGGCCATAAAGGCCTCTTTGAGTTCCTTTCCAGTAGCTGGCATGCTCAGTTGGCAGTGAACCTGGCCTGTATTGGTTCAGGGAGCATCGTGGTTGCACACCACATGTATTCTCTGCCTCCATATCCATACCTAGCGACTGATTACCCAACGGTTCTTGGGCTATTCACACACCACATGTGGATTGGTGGCTTGATGATTTGCGGAGCAGCCGCTCACGCTGGCATCGCAGTCATTCGTGACTATGACGTCTCAGTTCACGTCGATAACGTGCTTGACCGCATGTTCAAGGCGCGCGACGCCATTATCAGTCACCTCAACTGGGTGTGTATGTTCCTTGGCTTCCATAGCTTCGGCCTTTATATACACAACGACAGCATGCGTGCTTTGGGTCGTTCCCAAGACATGTTCAGCGACTCTGCAATCCAGTTGCAGCCTGTCTTGGCTCAGTGGATCCAAAGCCTTTGGGCGTCTTCAATCGGCACATCATCTGTGGTTGGCACGGCAACAGGTCTGCCAGGTGCAGTTAGTGATGTGTTCAACGGAAGTGTTGTAGCAGTAGGCGGCAAGGTGGCTCTGATGGCTATTCCCTTGGGAACAGCTGACTTGATGATTCACCACATCCATGCCTTCACCATTCACGTAACGTGCCTCATCCTTCTTAAGGGTGTGCTTTTTGCGCGCAGTTCTCGTCTTGTTCCTGACAAGGCAAATCTTGGGTTCCGCTTCTCTTGCGATGGCCCAGGTCGTGGTGGTACCTGCCAGGTTTCCTCTTGGGACCACGTGTTCCTAGGCCTGTTCTGGATGTACAACTCCCTCTCGATGGTGATCTTCTACTTCTCGTGGAAGATGCAAAGCGATGTATGGGGCACTGTTAATTCAGACGGCAGTGTGACTCATCTCGTTTCTGGCAACTTTGCTCAAAGCGCCATCACTGTGAATGGTTGGTTCCGTGACTTCCTCTGGGCTCAGTCCTCACAGGTGCTCACGAGCTACGGCACTGGCCTCAGCGGCTATGGCCTGCTATTCCTTGGTGGCCACTTCGTGTGGGCCTTTAGCTTGATGTTCTTGTTCAGCGGCCGTGGCTACTGGCAGGAGCTATTTGAATCCATTATCTGGGCTCATAACAAGCTCAAGCTTGCTCCCACCATCCAGCCCCGGGCACTTTCGATTACGCAGGGCCGCGCAGTTGGTGTAACCCACTTCCTGTTTGGTGGCATTGTGACCACCTGGGCCTTCTTCCATGCCCGCCTTCTTGGGCTCGGCTGACCTTTCCTGACCTTTCCCCACATGGCAACGAAATTTCCTTCGTTCAGCCAGGGTCTGGCACAGGACCCTACAACCCGCCGTATTTGGTACGGCATAGCCACGGCTCACGACTTCGAGAGCCACGACGGCATGACCGAAGAACGGCTTTACCAAAAGCTGTTCTCTACCCATTTCGGTCATCTGGCTGTTATTGGCCTATGGGTTGCAGGAAACCTGTTCCATATCGCCTGGCAGGGCAACTTCGAACAGTGGGTCGCCGACCCACAAAATGTTCAACCGATTGCCCACGCAATTTGGGATCCTCACTTCGGTCAAGGCATCACTGATGCTTTGACTCAAGCGGGGGCTTCCCGTCCAGTAAACATTTGCTATTCCGGTTTGTACCACTGGTGGTACACCATCGGAATGCGCACCAATACAGAGCTTTACCAGGGCGCCATCTTCATTGACATCCTGGTTGCTTGGCTCTTGTTCGGTGGTTGGCTGCATTTACAGCCAAAGTTCCGTCCTTCGCTGGCGTGGTTCAAGAACGCTGAGGCGATGATGAATCATCACCTCGCAGTGTTGTTTGGTTTCACCAACATCGCCTGGACTGGTCACCTCGTTCACGTGGCCATTCCTGAATCACGTGGTCAGCACGTCGGTTGGGACAACTTCCTCACAGTTCTCCCACACCCTGAAGGGTTGACCCCATTCTTCACAGGAAACTGGGGAGCCTATGCACAGAATCCTGATTCTTTGAATCATGCCTTTGGTACTTCTGAAGGCGCTGGCACGGCCATCCTTACTTTCCTAGGTGGTGTTCATCCACAGAGTGGTGCCCTTTGGCTGACTGACATCTCCCACCACCACATTGCGATCGGTGTCTTCATGATCATCGGTGGCCATATGTACCGGAATAGTTTCGGTATCGGCCATACCTTTAAGGAAATCACCGACGGTCACAACACCAATCATCCCAATGATCCTCATAAGGATGGTTTCCGAGAAAAAATCGGTCACTACGGTCTCAATCACAACGGGATCACCGATACGATCAACAACTCCCTGCACTTCCAACTTGGTCTTGCTCTTGCCTGTCTAGGTACAGCAGCCAGTCTTGTAGCGCATCACATGGGCGCCTTGCCCTCGTATGCCTTCATTGCGCAGGATTACACCACTCAGGCAGCTCTTTACACCCACCATCAGTACATCGCCATCTTCCTGATGTGCGGTGCCTTCTCCCACGGAGCAATCTTCTTTGTCCGTGACTATGACCCTGAGGCCAACAAGGACAATGTTCTTGCAAGGGTCTTAGAAACCAAAGAAGCACTGATCAGTCACTTGAGCTGGGTTTGCATGCTCCTCGGTTTCCATACCCTGGCGCTGTATCTCCACAACGATGTGGTGATTGCTTTCGGAACCCCCGAAAAGCAGATCCTTGTTGAGCCCATCTTTGCTCAGTTCATTCAGGCCGCTAGTGGCAAGGTCATGTATGGCCTTGATGTGCTGCTTGCGAATGCAAATAGTGCCCCATCCTTGGCTGCGGCTGGGATGCCTGGGGATCACTACTGGATGGATCTGATTAATGCCAGTCCAGAAGTTTCCAACTTCATGCCTATTGGCCCAGGAGACTTCCTGGTTCACCATGGCATTGCCTTGGGTCTTCACACCACTGCATTGATCTTGATCAAGGGTGCACTTGATGCAAGAGGTTCCAAGCTGATGCCCGATAAAAAGGACTTCGGCTATGCCTTTGCTTGTGATGGCCCTGGACGTGGCGGCACCTGCGACATCTCTGCGTGGGACTCCACTTACATGGCTATTTTCTGGGCACTGAATACCATTGCTTGGGCAACTTATTACTGGCACTGGAAGCACCTTGCCGCTTGGCAGGGCAACATGGCTCAGTTCAATGAGTCGAGTACCCACTTAATGGGTTGGTTCAGGGATTATCTCTGGATCAATAGTTCCCAGATCATCAATGGCTACAACCCATTCGGGATTAATAATCTCTCCCCTTGGGCATACATGTTCCTAGCAGGCCATTTGGTCTGGGCAACAGGATTCATGTTCCTGATCTCTTGGAGGGGTTATTGGCAGGAGCTGATCGAGACTCTCGTTTGGGCTCATCAGCGCTCTCCGATTGCCAACCTGGTTGGATGGCGTGATAAGCCAGTAGCTCTTTCGATCGTGCAGGCCCGTCTGGTTGGTGTGACGCACTTTGCAGTGGGGAACATCTTTACCTTTGGTGCCTTTGTGATTGCATCTACAGCTAGCAAGTTTGGATAACATCCCCTCTCGCTAGTTAGTTAGTCGATTCATCGTCAGAAAGATAATTCCCCGTCAGGTTTTACTTGACGGGGTTTTTTCTTGCTTTGTTGGATGCATTCCTTCTTAGAGTATTGGCTTGTAAAGCACCTTATTGCTCAAGTAATGCCATGGAAATGGTTGGTCAAATTCTTTGAAATTGTCTAGCCAAAGGGTTTGGCTTTGATTGGATTAATTGAAAAAAGGATGCCAATTGAAAGCCTTCAAAAGTTTGTTCATGCCTGATAGAGGGTCTCGTTTTATTCGCTTTCTATGGCATATCTTGTCTCTGAGTTAATCAGTTCTGTGTATACAAGTTGGTTCAGGGAATCTTGTTAGGAGATTTCGCTTAGACTAGGATTTCATCTCTCTTTGTATTTGCGACTACCAAGATGGGAATGCAGGCTCTTTTTTCTGTATGTTTGCTCGCTTTGAGGAGGCTCCAATGCCTCTAATTGTTTATCACCCTCATGCGTCTCTCTAGGCTCGCCTTAGTCTTCTTAGTGCCTTTTTCTCCCCTCCCAAGGCCTGAGATCTTGAAGTCGGGTGGGGATTTTCTGCCTCGCGAAGGAGAGGCAGAAAATCCTTAAAGCGATTGGCTTAAGCGGGCTAGAGGCAGGTTTCTTATTTCCAACCTTGAAACACCTTTACGCATTGGCCTTTCAGCATGCCTTGGCATTCTTGAAGCAATAAAAAACCTGGGGAAGCAATCAAGCCACCCCAGGAGAAGATTTTTTACTTTTCGATTTGATGATGTGAAAGCTTCTTGATTCTTAAGAAGCCCAGACATTCATGGGAACATTCAGCAGTGGTTGCATGTGCAAAGTGTTGCATAGGAACCATGCAAAGGCTGCGCCCGCGCAGCCACCCAGCCAAAAGCCACTTGTGAAGTCTGCCCAGCCTTTCCTTGTGAACAGGTCGGCAGGAGGGTTAGCAACAGTGACGTCCGGGGGTGGCACGGTGGGTGCCTTGCCGGGGACGTTGTAAAGCACTAAAAGAGCAGTAAGGATATGCACTGCTCCAACTGTTGCCAATAAAGCTGCTGTTGTAGCAAAATCGGTCGTTCTTAACGGACCCATTACAAGGAAGGGACCGTAAATGAAGTAGCCGATCGCGGCACCAGTTTCCAAGCCGCGGAAGTTTGCAGAAATACCCTCGCGATAGAGGGGAAGATTGTTGACTAAGGCTTTCACGAAGTAGCCACTATTGACTGGAGTGGCCAGGTTTCCGACGCAGGGGTCAGCAGCAGGCTGCACAGCCCACTCTTCTACGTGCCCTCGGTCACGGTACTTTTCGTTGAGCGTCTTGGGGCCTAGGGGCAGGTTCTCGTCAGTCATTCGGCATTAGGGGAGTCGGTTGGCTGGGGTTAAGCGTCTACAGCTCAGTCGGTAGCTGTGATATGGCGACCCACTAGGACAATGAAAATTGCCGGTGTCACTAGCACGATCAGGGGTACAAACACCGCAGGCAGCCAGGTGGCAGCAAAATCACTTGTCATGGCGTCAGCCAAAGGTTCCATAGCTACTGTATAGATCGCCTTTGAATAGGGCCTATTCAGGCCCTGTTGGCGACATAAAAGTTCAATCCATCACTATCGGGCTCATCATCGGTTACCGCTGTTTCCACGAGCCATCTTTCAATGAATCAACTGTTTGCTGGTGCTGCTGTTTTAGCTCTCACGCTGGTGCTCTTGGGTTTGGGTAGACGCCCTCGCAAGCTCCTGCTGAGCAGTACCGACGCCAGCAGCGTGGCTGCTTTGAATCGTGTTCAGCTAACGCTAGCCAAGCCTCAATCGCAGGGATCTGAGGATTCCACTTCGTTAGCCCTTGAGAGTCCGGTCACATGGAATTCGCCGGCTACATCTCTTGAACGCATTGCTCTGCAAAGGCAGTTACGTGAGGCCATGGCTGCCGGCCCTGAGCAACGATTAGAGGCTGTGACCCTGGCAGGCCTGTGGGGTCATGTTTCAGTTATGTCATTGCTGCGGCAGGGGCTGCACGACTCCGATGGCCGTGTTGTGGCTGCTGCAGCGGCAGCACTTGAAGGCTATCGAGGTAAACCGCGTGCAGAGCTAATTCAGGATGTACCGCCGCCGCGCAACGTCGCCCGTATGCGGTAGATCGGTCGCCCTTGGCTTTCGTGGTAGGTGCGCATGACCAACTCGCCTAGTAGACCAAAGCAGAACAATTGGACTCCAGTCAGGCCGAGTACCACAGCCATGGTGAGTAGTGGGCGGTTGCCAATGTCTTCTCCCATCAGCTTGATCGCCAGTAAATAGATACTCGTCAGCAGGCTCCCGCCCATGGCGAGCAACCCGCCGAAGCCGAAGACGTACATCGGTCTGGTCAGAAAGCGCTTCATAAACCACACCGTGAATAGGTCCATCAACACGCGGAAGGTGCGATCGATCCCGTACTTGCTATTGCCGTATTGGCGTGCACGGTGGTTGACTTTCACTTCTGTGATCAGAGCCCCTTCGATAAAGGCCAAAGCCGGCAGGAAGCGGTGCAGCTCGCCATAGAGACGCATATCCGTCAGGATTTCTTTCCGATAGGCTTTCAGTGAGCAGCCGTAGTCATGCAGCCTTACACCGGTAACTCGGCCGATCAGGCGATTGGCAATTTTTGAGGGCAGTTTGCGCTTTAGGGCAGCATCCTGGCGTTGATGACGCCAGCCGCTCACGAGGTCGTATCCCTCACGCAACTTCGATAGGAGTAGCGGGATATCGGCGGGATCGTTTTGGAGATCGCCATCGATGCTGACAATCACTTCACCTTGGGATACGTCGAACCCTGCAGCCATGGCAGCCGTTTGGCCATAGTTTTTGCGTAGAAGTACGCCTACCAGTTCTGGCGTTTTAATACTTAGCTGCTCCAGCACCTTGGCGGTGCCGTCGGTGGAGCCATCATTCACCAGCACCAGCTCGAAGATTTCACCAGTAGGGCGTAAGGCTGCAAGGAGTTGATCGATCAACTTTGGCAGGCTTTCCTCTTCGTTGAAGAGGGGTACTACGACTGAGAGGTCCATGGGCGAGGGCATGCCGGAGGCCTTCCGCAGTAGAGAGCAACTTAGGCGCTGCCCTTCAGGGGAGGGTGGTTCCGTCATGGCAGCGTTCCACTCGCCCCGCCCCGCGCAGCTCAGCTCGGTAGTAGCAGGCCACTGGATGGGTGTCGTTGGCAGGCAGCCGATCGCAGCCGATGCCGTTGCGTCCATGCTCTTTACCGGAGCTATGCCAGTAGCTTCCGTTGCCTCCATATACGCCAACGTGGCTGCAGTGTTTTCGACTGCCGAAGAAAATCAGATCTCCAGGGCGGAGTTGTTTGGTGTTGTCAGGTTGCACAGTTATTGGCGTACAGAACCTTTCCTGTTGATAGGCGTCGCGCGGCAGCCAGATGCCTTGACTAGCAAAGGCGGTCTGTACAAGGCCAGAGCAGTCAAAATCTGGCCCGATGCTGCCGCCCCATAGGTAAGTGTTTGGCTGATTGGCTGCTGCCTCCACCCAGTTCATCACAGCCACTAGTCGTTGCCGGATCTCTCTGATGGCAAGCAGTTGAGGTCGCCAGCGTCCCCGTTGAATGATCTGGCCGTTCACTTCGCGCAGATCAATCCAGCAGGGGTATCCGTCTTCCAGTAGCCGCACCCGTAGCCGTGTTACTGGCTGTTGATATTTGTTGGGCTTCGCTGCATCGAGCACTTCAAAGCTTCGGCCTGCGGCCGCCTGGGTGGCCAGTCCTGCTCCCTCGACACCGGCATAACCGTTGACTCCCTTTTGCAGTTGCCAGCAGCTGCCTGGAGCAAGAAGGTCAGTGGTGATTGGGGTGCCTAGGGTCGGCATTGCCTGAAGTGATTAGCAATGGCGTTCTACCGCCCCGATAGTGCTATGCAGGCTCAGCTAAAGGGGCTGTTAGATCGATTGGCGGCAGAGAGGCGTCCTGGCCTTCATAACAGCGTGGCGATCAGTTGGGTTCGTTATGACTGTTCTGATCCAACTCCCGGCAGTGGCTCGGGGGCCGGTTGGTCGGATCAGCGCATTCTTTTCCCTGCCAGTGTGGTCAAGCTTGTCTATGCCCTTGCTGCTGAGGCATGGCTCCAGCGGGACCTGTTGCCAGAGGCCGATGAGCTTCGTCGGGCGATGCGAGACATGATTGCTGATTCGAGTAATGACGCCACCAGCCTTGTGTTGGATTTGCTTACCGGGACGACAAGCGGCCCATCGCTGCTGGGAGAATCCTGGCAGACTTGGCAGCAGCAGCGGCACCTGGTGAATGACTGGCTGCAAGGGTTGGGCTGGGAAGAGTTGGAAAAGGTGAACTGTTGCCAGAAGACCTGGGGTGATGGACCTTATGGTCGAGAGCGAGATTTTTATGGTGTAGGTCTCGGGAATCGCAATGCGTTAACCACTGCAGCTACAGCTCGCCTGCTTGAGTCAGTGATGACTGATGCTTTGGTGTCTCCGTTGGCCTGCAAGCGCTTGCGTCAACTTCTTTCAAGGTCTATTGATCTCATGCAGCGCAAGGCTGATCCAGAGAATCAGGTGGATGGATTTCTTGGAGAAGGTTTGCCGGTAGGATCCCGTTTGTGGAGTAAGGCTGGCTGGATGAGTCAGGCTCGTCATGATGCGGCTTGGTGGTCTTTACAAGGAGGCAGGCCGATGCTTTTGGTGGTCTTCACTCAAGGAAGGGAGCGAGCTAATGACACAACCCTCTTGCCGGCAATAGCTCGCGAACTCAGCAAGCTATAGGGCTAAAAGAATTGAGACCTCTAAGTAAATCAAACGAGAAAAAGTTGAATTTGAGTGAAAGCGGTATAAAGCAGACAGCACATGCCTAAATAGTATTTATCTATACAGATAAAGCCTTTAATAGTAAGTGATCTGGTAAATTTATATCCTTTTATCTTTTTAAAAGTGCTCCCGCCTTTCTCGTTTGGCGGGGCTTGAGTGGATCGATTCAGTTAAGTCGGTTAAAGTAGAATTGGTTTGGAGAAAAGCTACATATATTATGCTTGAAGTCAAAGTCTAACGCATGCTTTGGATGCTCTCTGCTTAAGTAGAGAAGGCAAAATTTCCTGTTATACCCCGTTTAGCAAATCGCCTTTAGAGGGGTAAAAGGGTAGAGAATTTGTTAGATGTTTAATGCTTTTCAGTCCCAGCTTGGTTAGTTGAGTAAAAAATAATAAGCTTTTTAGATGTGTTCATTGCCTGCTTTTGTCGAGCTGGAGAGCCTTTCGTTGAACGTTACGCAGAATTGGATAACGAATTCCTTGCATGCCTTTGCAGTCAAAGCGATTTGCCATGCCACGAAGAAAAATTCTTGCCGATTATTGGATAGCTTCTTGGACAACACAAGCTTGCAGCTGGTCTAAACGGCGCAAATCCGTTTGACACGCAGGAACTGTTTGAGGGCAGTCGATTAAAGCCGTTTGAGGAGTGCCTGGCACTCTCGGAAACTGACTTTCAACGGAGAGGGAGGGATTCGAACCCTCGACAAGAGTTGCCTCCTGTAACTCCTTAGCAGGGAGCCGCCTTCAACCACTCGGCCACCTCTCCAGCGGCCTACATACCCTACCAATACCCACCTCTAGTGCTTTGTTTTACTTGTCTGGGTTTGGTGTTAAATCACCAGTCTGGGTAGTCGATGTTTGAAGCTGCAGAGCACCTCCCATGGAATTGATCCACTCAGATCACTCCATTGTTGTGGTGTAATACAGGCGTCACCGTCCTTGCCTAGGAGGGTCACGATGCTTCCCACCTCTAGGTCGGGATGATTTGTGGCATCAAGCACGAGTTGATCCATGGTGATGGCGCCAACCTGTGGGAGAAGCTGACCATCGGCTATGGCAGAGATTTGGCCTGATAGGGATCGGCTAACCCCGTCGGCATAGCCGATTCCTACGACGGCTAGGCGACTGGGGCGTCGTGTGGTGAAGCGATGGCCGTAACTCACTCCCACACCTGCAGGCACATCCCTTATCAATGTCACCCTTGCTTTGACGCTGAGAGCTGGCTGAAGGTCTACTTTTCCTTGTAGTTGGAGGTTGGGGCTGTGGCCATACAGAGCAAGACCAACGCGCACCATGTCGTAGTGGAGTCCGCGATCGCGAAGGGTGCCGGCGGAGTTGGCAAGGTGCCGCGTAAATCCATTGTGTTGCTCTGGCAGCGTTCTTAGCACCGTCTCAAAGTGTTGCTGCTGCTGATCCGTCACCATTGCGGCTTTCCCTTGGAGATCCCCATCTGCCAGGGCTAAATGGCTATAGATACCCTTTAATTCCAGTTGATTGAGGTGGCCTATCGCCTCCACCAGCCTGGGAGCTTCCTTTAGCTCGCAGCCGAGGCGGGTCATCCCAGTATCGATTTTGAGCTGAATCCTGAATTGCCGGCCGCTGCCATCTGCAAGGTTTTGGCAGAGCAGAGCCTCTCGCATACTGCTGAGGGTGGGCATGAGTTGCCAATGAAGGCAAGCTTTCAGGTCTTCGCTATGGGTGAGATTGCCTAGCACAAGCACTGGGGCATTGTGGCCGGCTTGACGAAGCTCAATCCCTTCTTGGAGGGTTGCTACTCCAAGGCTTTTTGCTCCTCCTTGCAAGGCGGCTCGGGCTACGGTTAAAGCGCCATGGCCATAGCCATCAGCTTTCACCACGGCCATCAGGGCACAACTTTCACACAGGTGTCTCCGAAGGCTGCGGCAATTGGCTTCCACAGCTGCGGGATTAACTTCCACCCAGGCGCGCTGACGTGGATCGGCTTGTGCCATCTGCTCAGGGTTTTTGCCCCTAGGCAGATCACCGTGTGGGGCGATCAGGTCTCGCATGCTGGCAGGGTAAACAAGGGAATGACCTCACCCTTGGAGTGTCGGTAGCATGGCGCTTAATCAGGGGGCTGGCATGAGCCAGGTTCTCGTCCTCAACGCGTCCTATGAGCCTCTGAATATCACCACCTGGCGACGCGCCCTGGTGATGATGTTCAAGGGCAAGGCGGAGAGCCTGGAACAGGATTCTTCACGCATGGTTCGCGAGGACACCATGCTCCCTACGGTGATTCGGTTGCGGCATTTTGTTCGGGTGCCTTTTCGGCAATTGCCCCTGACGCGTCGAAATGTGTTTTTTCGCGATGGTCATTGTTGCCAATACTGCGGTTACCAAGGAGAGAAACTCTCCATAGATCATGTGATCCCTCGCAGCCGTGGCGGTAGCGATACCTGGGAAAACGTCACCACGGCTTGCTTGATTTGCAATGTACGCAAGGGCTGCCGTACTCCTCAGGAGGCTGAAATGCCTCTGCATCGGTTGCCGCGGCGACCACTCAGCAGTCTCAGTTTTGAGGCGACTCGACAGATTCACTCGGGCCGACACAGCGAGTGGGAAAAGTATGTAATCGGCTGGGGCTCTGGTGATACCAGCCTCAATGTCAGTCTTCCTCTTGATGACTGAGTTCTTCCAGTTGATGGCGTTGCTCTTCGGCAATGCAGGCGCCGATCAGCTCTTCCAGCTGGCCAGTCAGCACTGGCTCGAGGGAGAAATTGCGTCCTAATCGGTGGTCAGTGGTGCGATTGTCTTTGTAGTTGTAGGTGCGGATCTTTTCGCTGCGGTCGCCAGTTCCCACTTGGGCTCTTCTCGTTGAGCTTTCACGCGCGTTGGCTTCTGCAATTTGTCTTTCCAGCAACTTCGCTCTCAGGATTTCCATGGCACGTTCTCGGTTCTGCAGTTGGGAGCGTTGCTGGGTGCAGAACACCCTGATACCGGTGGGCTTGTGGAGCAGGTCCACTGCCGTTTCAACCTTGTTGACATTTTGTCCGCCAGCCCCGCCTGAGCGAGCAGTGCTGATTTCTAGTTCGCTGGGATCGATCTGCACTTCCACTGCATCAGCTTCTGGCATCACAGCCACTGTTGCTGTGGAGGTGTGCACTCGACCTTGGGATTCTGTAGCAGGAACTCGTTGAACTCGATGCACGCCGGCTTCGAATTTCAGTTGGCTGAAGACGGCATCGCCTTTGATTGAGAGGATGAGTTCACGGAATCCCCCCAAATCGGCCTCTGTTGCACTCAACGGTTGGACTGACCAGCCAATGCGTTGACCGTAGCGCTCATACATGCGGGCTAAATCACCTGCCCATAGGCAGGCTTCGTTTCCGCCTGCACCGGCGCGGATCTCCAGCATGACGCTGCGTTGATCACGAGGATCACTTGGGAGTAGGGCCAGGGTGAGGCGTCTCACCAAGACTGTTTTGCGTGCCTCTAGTTGTTGCAACTCTTCCTGGGCTAAAGACTCCATGGCGTCATCACCCCTACTTTCTCGCAGTAGCTGCTTGGTCTCTTGCCATTCCTGCTCCACATGCTGGAGTGCTTCAAAATCGAGTACGAGGGGTTCCAGTCGTGCTCTTTCTCGCGCAATACTTTCAAGAAGTTTGGGATCAGCTGCCACATCGGGATCAGCTAGCTGGCGCTCCAGACTTTGAAAACTGGTCTTGGCTGTTTCCAGCCGAGTGATGAGGGTTGAAGAGTCCATACCCATCAACAGCGGATGTTATTGGCACCCGGCGAAGTCTTTGAGGACAACAGCTCAGTCTTCTTTAGAGGTGTTGTCCTTGTTGTTATTTTTGGGGTCTGTTTTTTTTTCATCCGCAGCAGCATCGGCACTGCCCATGCCGTACTTGCGCATGAAGCGATCCACGCGTCCTTCAGTATCAAGAATTTTCTGGGTACCGGTAAAGAAGGGGTGATTACCACTCCATACATCAACGTGGAGTTCTGGTTGGGTGGACCCGGTGGTCATCACCACCTCTCCATTGCAGATCACCTTTGCGTCGGGATACCAGTTGGGATGAATATCAGGTTTAGGCATATCAGGATCAGGAGATGGCAGTCCGGGAAAAGTAGGAGGGGTGAAGGATCAGCGCTTGGAGAACTGAGGAGCTTTGCGAGCTTTCTTGAGGCCGTACTTGCGACGTTCCTTGGCGCGGGGGTCTCTGCTGAGATGGCCTTCAGTTTTGAGCGGTTTACGGTTGTCTGCCGATAACTCACACAGGGCTCGTGCCGCACCCTGTTTGATGGCGTCGGCTTGGCCGGTGAGTCCACCACCGTGAACGTTGACGAGGACGTCGTATTGCTCGTTTAGACCAAGGGTTTGCAGGGGTGCTTTCACTGCCGCGAGATAAGCGGGATTGAAGTTCAGATAGTGGTCACCGGGGCGTCCATTGATGGTGATGGTGCCAGTGCCAGGGACAAGACGAACGCGGGCAACTGAGGTCTTGCGGCGGCCAGTGCCCCAGTAGACAACGCTGTTATTGGAACTGCTCATTGCGATGAAGCGGCGGGATTGAGCTGAAGGGTTTGGGGTCTCTGTGCGGAATGGGGATGTTCCGGGCCGCGGTAGACCTTGAGTTTGCGGAACAACTGTCTGCCAAGAGCGTTGTGTGGAAGCATCCCTTTAATGGCTTTTTCGACGATGCGTTCAGGTAGACGATCCTGCAACGCTTGGAAGGTTTCAACCTTCATCCCCCCGGGACGACCAGAGTGACGGCGGTAGAGCTTTTGATTTGACTTGTTGCCGCTGACTCTGATTTTGTCCGCATTGACCACCACAACAAAGTCACCTGTATCCAGGTGAGGGGTGAAGCTTGGCTTGTTCTTGCCGCGCAGCACGGAGGCCACCTCAGTAGCAAGTCTGCCGAGTGTCTGATTCTCTGCATCCACCAGAAACCACTGGCGTTCGATCGAATCAATTGAGGGAACGGAGGTCTTGTTCATCACGCCGGCATGCCGGTTCGGAGATGCACTTATCTCAAGGGATAGTGCTGGGCAGGGAGCATCAGGCACATTTAGGTCTGAGCCTGATCAAACTCGATCTTTAACTTTAGCCTTTCATGGGAGCAAATCCAAAAAGATCACTCATGGAATGGTTCGCGAAGCCCTTGTGCTTGCCTTAGGGGTGAGGCGTTGTAGTGGGAGTTCAGCTTGACTCCGGTGCAGATGGAGGATCCAAAGGAGGATCATTTGCTCCGAGGGAATAGCGCGGTTGGCAGTCATGCCAACCGCCTTTAGAGAAAATGTCTTCTTCGTATCCTGCACGCAGGAGGCAAAGACCCTGAGCTGGTGCCGCTTCTTTCACTTCTTGACGGCGTTTCTCCTTCCAGCGCCGCTCAAAGGTCTCAAGATTAAGTCGGTGTTCGCCTAAGGCCACCAATTGGCCCATCAACAGCCGCACCATGCCATAGAGGAAGCCGCTGGCTTGGATCTCAATCATTATTAAATCTCCCTGCCGCTCAATCTTTACTTCCTGAATTGTGGTGCGGGCATGGGCTCGTCGACTACCAGTCCGTTGAAAAGCGCTGAAGTCTTGCAACCCAAGGAGCCCCTCTAGAGCCATTTGCATCATGGTTTCATCAAGACGAACGTGGTAGCGGTGCCAGCTCCAGGGGGTGAGGAACAGATTGGGTCGCCGACCGTTGTAGATCGTGTAGCGATATCTTCTGTATATGGCTGAATGACATGCATGCCAGGAGGCTGGGCGTGCTACTGCTTCCCGCACACGAATCGTGCTAGGTAGTCGTCCGTTTAGAGCAGGTGCCCAGCGTTCGGCTGGGATGGGCCCACAGCAATCGAAGTGCACAACTTGGCCCGCAGCATGGACACCAGCGTCTGTGCGACCTGCTGCAACGGCTTGAATAGGCCTGTGAGGATCAAGCTGGGAGATTGCCTCTTCAAGTACTTGTTGAACGCTCACCGCTTGCGGTTGACGCTGCCAACCGCAAAAGTTTGAGCCTTCATATTGCAAGCTGAGGCCAATACGTCGAACTGGCGTACTTTTTGGCAGTTCGACTTTGGAGTTAGGGAACATTGCTGATCAGTCCAGCATGTTGTCACTGTTCCCAGGCTTTAGACCAACTCTATGATTGCCATCTCAGCATTGTCGCCGCGGCGAGGCACCGTACGGATGATGCGTGTATAGCCCCCTTGACGATCGCCATAACGGTCTTGGGCCTTGTCGAAAAGCGCATGAACCAGTTGCTTGTCGTAGATGTATCCGATGGCGCGGCGTCTTGATGCCAGGCTTCCGTTCTTCGCAAGAGTGATCATTCGTTCAGCTTCGTCCCGAAGGGCCTTGGCTCTGGCTTTTGTTGTTGTGACACGGCCTTCACGGATGAGTTGAGTGGTCAGACCGCGAAGCATGGCTTTGCGTTGATCAGTTGGGCGCCCAAGCTTTGGGACTCGACATTGGTGACGCATGGTTCTCGGTTGTGCGCTGGGGCGGGAATGTAAAAACGGCTAGGCGCTGGTGCGGCTTTGTGGAATTGAGATGCCGATGCGCTCTAGGGCTTCGATGACCTCGTCTGCAGACTTTGAGCCGAAGTTCTTGATCTCAAGCAGGTCTTCGTAGCTGAAGCCCATCAGATCAGAAACTGAGTTCACCTGGGCTCGCTTGAGGCAGTTGTAAGCCCTTACAGAGAGGTTGAGCTCTTCAAGGGGGATCTGTGATTCAGCGGAAGGCTCGGGTTCCAGGCCTGGTTCTTCCACCATGGTGACGGTGGCAAGGGGCTGAAAGAGTTCGATCAGTAGGTTGGCTGCCTCTGCAAGGGCATCATCTGGTGTAGTTGAACCATCGGTGACAATTTCTATGCGCAGCCTCTCGCGGGTCGATCCTCCTTCTGCGACGGCAGTCTCGTCGATGGTGAAGTTCACCCGACGGACGGGCATGAACACAGCATCGATCTGAAGTAGATCAATGGCGCTTATGTCTTCGTGGTGGCGATCAACAGGCCGGTAACCGATACCCCGCTCAACATGAACTTCTAACTCAAGGCTGTGACCCTCATGCACAGTGGCAATTTGCCGGTCTCCATCTACTACTTGGACTTGTGAGGAGAACTGCAGGTCTTTAGCTTTGACCTGGGCAGGGCCGGTAACAACAAGTCGCCCAATCTCTAGTTCACTCGTTCGACTGTTTACCGACAGTTGTTTGCAGTTCAACAGGATGTCGAGCACATCTTCTCGGACTCCTGGGATGGTCGCGTACTCGTGGTTGACACCGGCAATGCGCACAGCTGTGATTGCGCTGCCCTCAAGGCCCCCCATCAGCACCCTGCGGAGGGAATTGCCAAGCGTGGTGGCTTGCCCGCGTTCGAGCGGTCCAATGAGGAAGACGCCTGTTTGGGCGCGATCATCGGCAACTTGATGCTCGATCCGGTCGATCTGGTATTGCAGCACGGTCTGAAGCGGGGAGAGAGGGCAGGAGCTAGGGATTGAAACGCGGTTCAGACGCGCCGGCGTTTGGGCCGACGGCAACCGTTATGGGGGAGTGGGGTGACGTCTCTAATAAGAGTGATTTCGAGGCCTGCCACCTGCAGGGCGCGGATGGCGGTTTCACGGCCGGAGCCGGGTCCACGGACTAGTACCTCGATCTGACGCATGCCCTGTTCGAGTGCCCTACGAGCTGCAGCTTCAGCTGCAGTTTGAGCGGCAAAGGGTGTGCCCTTACGAGCACCCTTGAAGCCACTGGCTCCAGCAGATGACCAGGCGATAACTTCCCCAGCTGTATCGGCGATTGAGACGATCGTGTTGTTGAAGGTGCTCTGAATATGTGCAACCCCATTGGGGACGTTGCGCTTGGTTTTTTTGGAACCTGTTTTTTTGGTGGGTTTGGCCATGGGCTGGGGCCTGGTAGATACGGTTTTGGGAGGGTCTGCCTGAGCAGCTCAAATAGATGTTGCTTATTTTTTCTTGCCAGCCACGGTTTTGCGTGCGCCGCGCCTGGTACGTGCATTTGTTCTGGTGCGTTGACCGCGAACTGGGAGGCTCATGCGGTGTCGACGTCCCCGAAGGCAACCGATATCTTGCAGTCGCTTGAGGGCCATGCCTTCTTGGCGGCGAAGGTCTCCTTCAATCGTGAAGGCTTCTAAGGCCGTACGCAGCTTCTGCACATCTCCATCTTCCAGATCCTTGACTCGGATGTCCGGATTGACGCCAGATTTCGTCAGGATGGTTTTGGCGCGGGTTAGACCAATTCCATAGATGTAGGTGAGTGCAACTTCAACCCGCTTGTCACGGGGTATGTCTACGCCAGCAATCCGTGCCACTTAGCAGTTAATCGAGGGGGATAGGGGTCGCCGATGGTGGCGAGAAAGGTTGGTGATGATTGAAGGCCCAATTCAGGGGTGTTCAATCAACAATGAGCAACAGGGAGTTATCCCTGACGCTGCTTGTGCTTAGGGGTGGAGCAGATCACCATGACCCTGCCGTGGCGGCGGATCACCCGGCATTTGTCACACATTTTCTTGACCGAGGCACGCACCTTCATGGAGTGTGGCTCTCCAAATTTCCAAACGGCAACCATACCACGTAGGTCAACATAAGGATTTTTCGATGCTGATAGCGATTGATTCGATACTGCCGTGGGCTTCCACCGTTTGCAGCAGTCCTTGTTGGCGGTAATGGTCGATGAGGGGGGCTGTTTTCTCACGGTAGACCTCAAGGCGATTACGAATCACGCTTTCGTTGTCATCACTGCGGCCTCGGGAAATTAACCGTTCAATTAACACTGCATCGTTGAGTTCCAGTAGTACAACAGCCTCAATTGGTTGCTTGAGTTCCTCAAGTAAGGGTTCGAGTGCTGTGGCTTGGATCAAGGTGCGTGGAAAACCATCCAAGAGCCAACCACCATTTTGGTTCTTGAGTTGATTCTCGACGATGGCGAGCACCAGCTCATCGCTGACCAGCTCGCCTCGGTTCATAACAGCAGCAGCCTCCTGACCAAGGGGTGTTTTGGCGCCGACCTCAGTACGCAGTAAATCACCAGTAGATAGGTGCATTAATTCATGGGCTGCGCAGAGACGTTCAGCCTGGGTCCCTTTGCCTGCGCCAGGGGGCCCTAGGAATAGGAGACGTTGCTTCATGGATGGCAAAAAAGGGCTTTCAGACGAAGTGGGGAATCGTTCATTGGCGTACAAGGCCTTCGTAGCGTTGAGAAATCACATAGGTCTGAACTTGTTTTGCGGTGTCGATGGCAACACCTACAAGGATCAGCAGTGACGTAGCTCCGAGGCCTTGAAAGGTCTGAACGTTGGTAGCGCGTTCCACCGCAGCGGGAATGATCGCAACTGCACCGAGGAACAATCCGCCCAGTAGGGTCAGTCGGTTCTGAACCCCGGATAGGTAGTTCGCTGTAGCACTGCCTGGCCTCACTCCTGGGATTGCCACGCCTCCCCGTTTGAGGTTTGTGGCGATGTCTATTGGATTGATGGTGAGTGAGGCGTAAAAGTAAGAGAAGCCGACAATCAGCGCGAAAAACACCAAGGCATAGGGCCATGGATTAGCGGCACTTGGGTTAAGAGTGCTTGCAGCCCTGATGAGTAAAGGGTTTTTGGTGAAGTTTGCAATGGTGATTGGTAGAAAAATCAGTGCAGAAGCAAAGATGATTGGCATCACACCACCAGCATTCAGCTTCAGAGGTAGATAGCTCTGGCGGTTTGGTAGCAAATTGGTTCCACCTATCTGTCGTTTTGCGCTCACAATCGGCAGACGGCGTGATCCTTCCTGCACGAAGATGATCCCAACGATTGTCATTAGGAAAACCATCACGAGCACAATGATGCCGACCACATCGCCGCGATCGCCGGTTTGTGCTTTTTCAATCGTTGAAGCAAGTGCTTTTGGCAGGGTGGCAACGATGTTCAGGAAGATCACAAGGGAGGCCCCTTGACCAATCCCTCGGTCAGTGATGATTTCGCTCATCCACATCACGATCATCGAGCCTGTTACTAATGCCAGGGATGTCTGCACGACAAAGACGACCTCACTGAGCCCTTCAACGGCGTACTGGCGGAGGATCAGGGCAAAAATCACACTTTGAACTAGACCCCAGCCAAGAGCTACATAGCGCGTGATCTGTGCGATCTTGCGACGACCAGCCTCGCCTTCGTTTTTTTGCAGGTCCTCGAGTTGGGGTAAGGCTGCGGTGAGTAACTGGAGAATGATTGAGGCGTTGATGAATGGGAGGATCCCAAGAGCGAAAATCCCCAGGGTGGAGATGCCTCCACCGGTGAAAATATCTAGAAAGCCGATCAGTTGTCCGCCCTGTTGCAGGAAGCTCTGAAAGGCCACCCGATCAATACCTGGCATTGGGATGTAGATGCCGAGGCGAATAAAAAGCAGTAATCCCAGGGTGGTCAGCACTCTGCCGCGCAGCTCTGGATTGCGCACCAATTGGCTGATGACTTCAGCGGCACTGGGGTTGCGACCCCGACTGACGAACATTGAGAGAAGGGATTGGGAGGGTTTGAAGCAATAGAGCAGTCCGTTGACTGAAGACTTGTCGGACTGCTCAGACCATAGACATGCAGGTGTATTGACTTGGCATCGTTTCAGTCAAGGGTTTCGCATGTGCCGCCAGCGGCTTCGATCTTGCTGCGGGCTGTAGCTGTGAATGCAGCGGCCTGAATGGTCAGCTTGACTTTGAGTTCTCCATTGCCAAGTACCTTTAAAGGGTATTTGGGACTAGTGACAACACCATTTTTCACAAGGCTGTCGAGATTAATGGTGGTACCCGCCTTGAGCTCATTGAGGGCCGCTACGTTCACCACAGTGAACTCTTTTGAGTTCACTGTGGTGAAGTGTTTGAGTTTGGGTACGCGCCTATAGAGAGGCATCTGGCCGCCTTCGAAGCCAGGGCGGGTAGGGCGACCAGATCGGGACTTTTGGCCACGCATGCCGAAACCACAGCTTGCTCCTTGGCCAGCGGCAATACCACGACCTTTACGCATTTTGCGGCGCCTTGCACCTACGTTGGCTTTGAGAGAGTTGAGTCGAAGAGTAGTCATAGGGGAATCAGGAGTAGATCTGCTCGAGGGAGATCCCCCGTTCCTTTGCGGTCTCCTTATGGGTGCGGAGACTTGCCAGAGCCACCATGGCAGCTCGGGCATTGTTTAGAGGGGTTTTGCTGCCAAGACGCTTGGCTAGAACGTTTTTGATTCCGGCTAATTCCAGAACTGTGCGAATTGAACCGCCTGCGATGACCCCTGTTCCTGGGGCAGCGGGGCGGATTAGCACGTTGGCAGCACCATCGCGTCCGTTGGACAGGGTGGGGATGGAGTTGTGACGAGTGAGAGGAACCTTGACCAGGTGCTTCTTGCCATCAGCAACACCCTTGCGAACAGCACCGATCACATCGCCGGCTTTACCGACTCCAACACCCACTTGGCCACGCTCGTTGCCGACAACCACAATGGCCCGGAAACTCATCTTTTTCCCACCTTTTACGGTCTTGGAGACGCGGCGAATCTGAACGACTCGTTCTTGCCATTCGGAATCACGCTCTTGGCCACGGCGGTCGCCACGGCGTCCGCCACCTCTGCGCTCTCGTCCCCCGCCACGGCGTTGCTGTTGTTGTTCTTGTTGGCCTTCCGCAGCTGCGGGGACGTCATTTGGGGTGGTCTGGGTGTTGGGTTGGGTCATGGTGAGAGCAGGGATCAGAACTGAAGGCCCGCCTCACGGGCGGCATCGGCGAGGGATTTCACTCGGCCGTGGTACAGGTTGCCGCCGCGATCGAAGACCACCTGTTGGATGCCCTTGGCGAGGGCGCGTTTTGCGACTAAGTCCCCGACGGCATTGGAGGCGTCACAGCTGCTGCCATCGGCTTTAAGGCTGGTGCGTAAGTCCTTGTCGAGAGTCGAGGCGGCGCAAAGGGTGTTTTGGGCCTCGTCATCAATAACCTGGGCATAAATGTGGTTGTTGGAGCGGAATACAGCCAGGCGCGGACGCTGGGCGGTGCCCTTGAGATGGCGCCGCAGGCGCCGATGGCGCTTTTGGGTCTGCTGCTTTCGGGAGAGGTTAGACATGGTGGGTAATGCGGAGGGAAGTCAGGCTGACCTCTATTTCTTGCCGGATTTGCCGGCTTTGCGCAGGATCCGTTCGCCCTCGTATCTGATCCCCTTGCCCTTGTAGGGCTCAGGAGGACGAATGGCTCGGATCTTTGCAGCTTCGTTGCCCACCAGCTCCTTGTCTGCACCTGAGACGGTGACGTTGGTGTTGTTCTCTACTGCAAATGTGACTCCTTCGGGTGGGTCCATTTCTACCGGATGGCTGAAACCGGCACTCACTACAAGCTTTTTCCCTTTCACTTGTGCACGTGAGCCCACACCGATGAGTTCTAGTTTGCGCGTGTAGCCCTTGCTCACCCCTTCAACCATGTTGGCGACAAGCGAGCGACAGAGACCGTGACGCTCACGCGACTTACGTTTCTGACTTGTGGGTGTAACCACAATTGTGTTCTCCACCTGACTGACGCTGACGCCTTCGGGAAGGGTGCGGCTCAGTTCTCCCTTGGGGCCCTTGACGCTGACTGCAAGACCATCAAGGGTTACAGCCACCTTGTCGGGGATGGGGATGGGATTTTTACCGATACGAGACATGGTTCAGGTTCCTGGTCAGTACACGTAACAGAGCACTTCTCCGCCAACGCCCTGTTTGCGGGCATCGCGGTCGCTCATCACGCCTTTGGAAGTGGAGATGATTGCCATCCCAAGGCCACCAAGGACCTTGGGTAGGGCACGGGTGTTCTTGTAGATGCGCAGGCCTGGCTTGCTCACCCGCTGCATTGAGCGGATGGTGGGATGGCGGTGTTTGCCGCTGTACTTCAATTCGAGGACTAGATGGGTAAGTACACCTTCACCTTCTTCACTGATTTCAGAAATGAAGCCCTCTTGCTGTAGGACTTTGGCAATACTGCGTGACATGCGGGAGGCAGGAACGCGGGTTGTTTGGTGACGCTTTTCACTCGCATTGCGAATGCGTGTGAGCATGTCTGAGATTGGATCGTGGTTGGCCATAGTTCAGTCGTCTCCGAAGAGGGCTTAGTTGCTGCGGAACGGCATTCCCATCTCTCGGAGGAGGGATTGGCCCTCTTCATCCGTACGGGCGCTGGTCACGATGGTGATGTCCATACCCCTGATGGCATCGATCTTGTCGAAGGAAACTTCAGGGAAGATGAGTTGCTCCCTCACTCCAAGGGTGTAGTTTCCACGGCCGTCAAAACTCTTTGGGCTGACACCTCGGAAGTCCCTGATTCTGGGCAGTGCAAGATTGATCAGGCGCTCCAGGAAGGCATACATCCGCTCTCCGCGGAGTGTGACGGCGCAACCTATGGGCATTCCCTGCCTGATTTTGAAGCCAGCGATGGCCTTCTTGGCCCTAGTCACGACAACTTTCTGGCCAGTGATAGTAGCCAGTTCAGTAATGGAGGCCTCCAAGGACTTTGCGTTTTGGGCGGCCTCACCGAGCCCTCGGTTGACGGTGATTTTTAGCACCTTGGGGACTTCGTGAATATTCGAGAGGCTTAGATCCTTCAGCAGTTTGGGCTGAATGGTCTCCCGGTAGCGCTGTTTGAGTGACATGGCTTGGTGGAAGGGTTCTTCTGGACGTGGTCAGAAGATCGGGGATTGGGAAGAAAGGGACGTTGGTGGGCTGGAAATTGTGATTTAGATGGCCCAAGGTTCTGTGGTTGGAGCTGTGATTAGTCGATCAACTCTCCGGTCCTTTTGAGGCGGCGTTTTTTGCTGCCGTCTTTTTCGACAACCAGCGCCACACGACTGGCGATCTTTTTGTTATTGGAATAGAGCATCACGTTGGAGGCGTGTACGGACGCTTCCTCTGAGACAATCCTGCCGCTTTCTCCCTCTTGGGTGGGTTTGACGTGACGGGTGCGAATGTTGACGCCCTGCACAATCACGCGGTTCTCTATGGGCAGAGTGCGTAGCACTTCGCCAGTTTTTCCTTTGTCCTTGCCTGTGATGACTTGGACGGTGTCCCCTTTATGGATGCGCATCTTGATGCGCTGAGTGGTTTTTTGTTTGGGGGTTGTGATAGGCATTTCAGATCACCTCCGGAGCGAGGGATACGATTTTGGTGAAGTTGCGCTCGCGAAGTTCCCGAGCCACCGGCCCAAAAACACGAGTGCCTCTAGGGTTTTTGTCCTCGTTAATGAGCACTGCGGCGTTGTCGTCGAAACGAATCGAGTTGCCAGTATCTCGGCGCAGGGTTGCTTTTGTGCGAACCACCACAGCTTTGACGACCTCGGATTTCTTGACGCTCATATTCGGCATCGCGTCTTTTACAGCTGCCACGATGATGTCGCCTACATGGGCATAGCGACGGTTTGAGCCCAGCACACGGATGCATTGGATTCGCTTGGCGCCACTGTTATCGGCAACAGTGAGGAAGGATTCCTGCTGAATCATGTGGAGACCTCTTGAGCTTTGGGACTGTGGCTGAGGACTTCAGCAACCGTCCAACGCTTTGATCGACTGATAGGACGTGTCTCAGTGATTCGCACGCGATCACCGATGCGGCAGGTGTTACCAGCGTCGTGGGCTTTATAACGGGTGGTTCGGCTGACCGTCTTCTGGTAGATGGGATGAGGGAAGCGGTTTTCCACCGCTACCACTACTGTTTTGTCCATCTTGTCGCTGACGACGGTGCCGAGCCTTTCCTTGAGTGCCATGGGTTCTAAGGGAAAAAATCAGGAGGCGGCGGCGGAGCGGCTGCGCTCCTTCTGCACCGTTAACAGCTGAGCCAGCTTGATGCGGGACTCTTTGAAGCGGTGCGTATTGCTCAGCTGCCGGGTGGCTTGCTGAAAGCGGAGATCGAAAAGCTCTCGGCGGATGCCATCGATCTGCTCTGTGATGTCGGCGTCGGTGAGTTTGCGCACCTCGGCGGCTTTGGGATGGGCCATGGGTTAGGACTCCGCGGTGATGGCAGGCACACTGGCAGGCTTGTCGCTACCAGTCACCTTCTCTTGGTCGTCCAGGCCGATGAACTTTGTCTTGATGGGTAGTTTGTACTGGGCAAGGCGCATGGCTTCCTTAGCAATGTCTTCCGTGATCTCTTCACCGCCCATTTCGAACAGAATCCGACCTGGCTTAATGACGGCAACCCAAAATTCAGGGTTGCCCTTGCCAGAGCCCATGCGTGTTTCAGCGGGACGCATAGTGACTGGCTTGTCTGGAAAGATCCGGATCCAGATCTTTCCACCCCGTTTGACGTAGCGGGTCATGGCTCGGCGGCTGGCCTCGATTTGGCGTGAGGTAATCCAGCCACATTCCTGGGCTTGCAAGGCAAACTCTCCAAAGGCAATGGTGTTGCCCCTGGTTGCGACGCCGCGCATACGGCCTCGTTGTTGTTTGCGGAATTTGACGCGTTTTGGACTCAGCATGGTTCAGGCCTCCTCATCAACCCTCGTTTGAGCGATCTTCGAATTGTTGGGGTCGACGATTGCCCCTGCGCCGTGGGCTTGCACCCACAGGCAATGACTGGGCCTCGTCTCCCAGTACTTCGCCTTTGAAGATCCAGACCTTGATGCCTAGTACTCCGTAGGTAGTGCTAGCTACTTTTGTGGCGTAGTCGATCTCGGCGCGAAGGGTGTGTAGAGGCACACGGCCTTCGCGGGTCCATTCGGTGCGAGCGATTTCGGCGCCGTTGAGCCGACCACCAACCTGGATTTTTAAGCCCAGTACACCCGCTCGCTGGGCCCGTTGTACGGCCATGCGGATGGTGCGGCGGAAAGCGACTCGCTTCTCGAGCTGCTGGGCGATGTACTCGGCCAGCAGGAAGGCATCGGCATCGACTCGCTCGACTTCGACGACGTTGATCCGAACCTGTCGACTGTGATCACCGATGGTTTTTTGGATGCCGGTTCGTAGCTCTTCGATGCCACTGCCCTGGCGGCCAACGAGCACACCTGGTCGTGCAGTCTTCAGCTCCACTTCGAGTTGGTCGGCCTTGCGGGCAATCAACACATCGCTGATGCCTGCTGCGCCGTACTTCTTATGGATGAATCGACGGATCCTGTCGTCCTCCTGAAGGAGGATGGGGTACATCTTGCTGGTGGCGTACCAACGAGATCGGTGCTCCTGGGTGATCCCCAGGCGTAAGCCGGTTGGATGGATTTTGTTTCCCATCGGTCGGTGTCCTCGGGGGTCAGGAGTCGGTCTGGGCTGCCACAGCAATGCTGATGTGGCAGGTTTGCTTCTTGATCGCGAAAGCGCGACCTTGAGCTCGGGGCCGATAGCGCTTCATGGATGGACCCATGTCGGCGCTGGCTTGGGCAATCACAAGCGATGCTGGATCAAGACCCAGGTTGTGCTCTGCATTGGCCACAGCTGACCTCAGAACTTTTGTGATCGGGCCAGTGGAGCGGTAGGGCATGAACTCGAGCATGATCAGCGCGTCGCGATAGGTGCGACCGCGGATTTGATCGAGCACCCGCCGTACCTTTGATACGGAGCCGCGGATGAAACGGCCGTGGGCCTTGGCGATAGTTGTCGTAGTGGGTGATGAGGTCGTCATGGTCTCAGCGGCCTCCTTTTTTGTCTTTGATGTGGCCTTTGAAGGTGCGGGTGGGAGCAAATTCACCCAGCTTGTGTCCAACCATCTGCTCGGTGATGAACACCGGCACATGGCTCCTGCCGTTGTGAACGGCAATGGTATGGCCGATCATCATGGGCAGGATGGTGGAGGCTCGAGACCAGGTTTTGATCACCGACTTGTCATCGTCAGCATTTTGCTTTTCCAGCTTGCGAAGCAGGCTGTCAGCAATGAATGGGCCTTTTTTTAATGAACGTCCCATGGCGGGTTAAGCGAACGGCAGAACAGTGAGTGACATCAGGAATCGCGTCCTCCACGGCTTCGTTTGGAGGTGCGGCGACGTTTCCGAAGAACGAACCGGTTGCTGGGCTTGTTCCGCTTACGCGTCTTGAGACCAAGGGCAGGTTTGCCCCAGGGTGTCACCGGGCCTGAACGGCCGATCGGTGCACGCCCTTCGCCACCACCATGAGGGTGGTCACAGGGGTTCATCACACTGCCGCGAACTTGGGGGCGTCGCCCTAGCCAACGGCGACGCCCAGCCTTGCCCAGGCTGGTGTTACGCACTTCCGAATTGCCTACTTCTCCGAGAGTGGCGTAGCACTCATGGCGCACAAGGCGGACCTCAGTGGAGGGCAACTTGAGAGCGACGTAATCACCCTCCTTGGCCATGACTTGTGCACTTGATCCGGCCGTACGCGCCATCTGGCCACCACGGCCGGCATAAAGCTCAACGTTGTGGACGCTGGAGCCAAGAGGGATGGCTGAGAGTGGCAAGGCATTGCCTGTCTCGATCGGTGATTCCGGGCCTGAAATCAGCTGCTGACCAATGGTGATCCCGTTTGGAGCAAGGATGTAGCGCTTCTCTCCATCGGTGTAAAAAAGCAGTGCTAGGTGGGCATTGCGATGGGGGTCGTAATGGATCGCCGCCACTTTGGCCGGAATGCCGTGCTTATTGCGACGGAAATCGACAATGCGGTATAGGCGCTTGTGCCCGCCACCGCGATGGCGGCAGGTGATAACACCTCTGTTGTTGCGACCCTTGCGGCGATGTTTCGCCACCACAAGAGAACGCTCGGGTTTACGGCCGGTGACCTCATTGAAGTCTGTGACCACCCTGGTGCGTGTTCCTGGGGTGTAAGGGCGGAAGGTACGGATTGCCATGATGTTTTCAGACCCCTCAGGACTCAGGGAAGAGTTGGATCGTGTTGCCTTCGGCAAGCCGCACGATGGCTTTTTTGACCTGGGCTCGCTTGCCGGTGAAACGACCCACTCGACGGCTGCGTCGAGGAGGATTCATGGTGCTGATGCCGACCACACGGACGTCGAAGAGTTGTTCTACGGCTGCCTTGATATCAGGCTTGGCGGCACGATGGTCAACCTCAAAGGTGTACTGGTTTTGTTCCAGTGCGCTGGTCGCCTTTTCTGTGATCAGTGGACGGCGGATCACATCCGCCAGCCGATCGTTGAAACGTTCAGTCATCTCCGTAAACCTCCTGGATCTTTGCGAGAGCCTCCTCGCTCAGCACCAGAGAATTGGCGTGGAGCAAATCGAAGACGTTGAGTTGATCGGCGGCGATCAGTTTCACCTTTTCGAGATTGCGCACGGAGCGTCGGATGATCTCGGAGGGTGTGGAAAGAATGATCAAAACCTTTGCATCTGCGGCAAGGCCGAGCCTTATAAGGGCGTCTGAGATCTCTCTGGTCTTGGGGACCTTCAGGCTGTTGCCAAAGTCTTTGACCACAATGACGTCCTCAATACGGGCCATCAGCGCGGTGCGTAGGGCCAGACGACGTTCCTTTCGGTTCATCGCCAGGTTGTAGGTCCTTGGCTTTGGTCCGAAGATGATGCCGCCGCCTGGGCGTAAGGGGGTGCGGATCGTTCCCTGGCGGGCACGGCCGGTGCCCTTTTGCTTATAGGGCTTGCGTCCACCACCACGAACCTCGGCACGAGTGAGGGTGCTTGCCGTTCCCTGACGGCTATGGGCCTGCTGCCTGAGCACTGCACGGTGCATGAGATCAACAGCCGTGGTTTCTTTAGAAACTTTGAGTGCAAGGCTTGCCTTGCCGGCTTCCTTGCCCTGCCAGTCGTGAACAACACATTCAGCCATCACTTACCTCCTTGAGCAGGCTTGTTGCCTACGCGTTTTGCGGGTCTGATGTTGAGCAGGGCGCCTGGCTTGCCAGGCACCGACCCCTTCACCACCAGGAGATTGCGGTTGCTGTCCACTTTGAGGATGGTGAGTCCACGGGTGGTGCGCTTTTTGCCGCCGTAGCGGCCAGCCATGCGTTTGCCTGGATAAATCCTTCCTGGAGTCGTTCCAGCACCTGTGGAGCCTGGCTCTCGATGGTTTTTGGAACCGTGGCTCATCGGACCACGGCTGAAGCCGTGGCGCTTTTGATAACCAGCGAAACCACGCCCCATCGTGTCGCCGCTGACGTCTACCTTCTGGCCAGCTTCAAAGCTGCCGACGGTGATCGCCGCTCCTAGCTCTAGCCCTTCAAGGCCCTCGACGCGATATTCGCGTAGATGCTTCAAGAGAACCTCGCCAGATTTGGTGAGGTGCCCTTTGGAAGGCTTGTTGATCAATTTTTCGCGGGTATCACCGAAACCGATCTGAACGGCGGCATAACCGTCGATTTCAGAAGTCTTGAGTTGGGTGATGCGGCAGGGACCCGCCTCGATCAGGGTGACCGGGATGGCTCTGCCTTGATCGTCGAAGAACTGAGACATGCCCAGTTTCTTCCCAAGGATGCCGATTGACATGGAGGGTAAAAACGCCAGCGTGGATGTCCGCCGTCCGTTTTCCGGTCGGGGGGTTGTGATTCAGTGCTGATCAATGGAGCGCAGTCGTCGCCGAAAGACCTTGTGCCGTAAGAAACGGCGGCTGAGGCAATTTCGGATAGGGCTAGCGAGCAAATCAGCTGGCTGGGACTTGGTCGACCTTTTGAGTCAATCAGTTTCCCGGCAGTTATAGGGATAAATCCCTTTTCTGCTCTGGCCTAAGGATCCGGCGCAATCGTCGGATCTGATTCGTCTTCTGGAGGCCCGGCTAGCGGACGGGCACAGAAATAGGAACCAAACTAAGACCTTACACCACTACTTACGCCAATTAAATATTTTCCGAACCTGCTGGCAGACTCATGGCTACTTGAGTGATGTCGTCATGCCGCTGTTGCTTTCTGGTCGGGTGTTTCGCCGTGACCTGGATGCTTGCGGCTGTCTGGCCATGCATGTTCCCCTTGAAGGTGGCAGTGAAACCCGTTTGCTGCGAAGGCTTCGGGCTGCTGGATACCGCACCCAGCTCAGCTCAGCTCGGGGGCTTGGCGATCCGGAGGTGTTTCTGTTTGAGCTGCACGGCATTCGGCCTCCTCATCTCGGGCATCAAAGCGTTGGGCGCAATGGGGCTGTCGGTGAGGTTCAGCAGGTGATGCCCCAGTTGGCTGAATTATTTGTCGACAACGCTCCTGTGGTGCTCTGGCTTTTGGAGGGGCAGGTGCTGTCAAGATCTGAGCTCTTGGCGCTTTGTGATCTTTGTAAGCGTGAGTCGCGTTTACGGGTCGTTGTTGAGATGGGTGGTGCTCGCAGTTTGAATTGGCAGCCGATGTCCACTTTGCTCGCGGACTGAACACTATTCCTTCTAACCCTTTCCAGCAGAGTGCTCTTCGCGGTGAGCTCGCCCTGGCCAGTGGGTCTTGGGTGAAGTTGATCTGTGGTGCCAGCAATCAGGATTTGCTTGCCATTACAGACCTTTGTGCGGTTTTTGCCGCGGCTGGTATTCATTGTGTGGATGTGGCGGCCGATGCTGCCGTTGTCAGGGCAGCTCGTCAGGGGCTTGATTGGGTGCAAGCGCGGAGTGGTTTTCGTCCTTGGTTGATGGTGAGCATCAGTGATGGCAAGGATGCCCATTTTCGAAAAGCTTGGTTTGATCCTGCTCGCTGTCCAAGCGATTGTTCGCGGCCTTGTCAACATGCTTGTCCTGCTGAGGCTATTGGTGAGCAAGGGGGGGTTCAGTTAAGCCGTTGTTATGGCTGTGGACGATGTCTGCCGACTTGTCCGCTTGGTTTGATCGATGAACATGACCGGCGACTTGAACTGAAAGATTTCGGACCTCTGTTGGCGGAATTGCATCCTGATGCAGTCGAGATCCACACGGCACCTGGGCGGGCTGAGGCCTTTGAATCCACAGTTGCAGAGCTGATGTCGGCTCAGGTGCCTCTGCAGCGGATTGGGGTGAGCTGTGGCCTTGAGGGGCATGGGCTCACGGTTGAGGCTTTAGCAAGTGAGTTGTGGCAAAGATATGTTTGTTTAAGGCGTTCTGGGCAAAGACCTCTTTGGCAGCTTGATGGCCGACCCATGAGTGGCGATATCGGGTCAGGAACGGCTCGAGTTGCTGTAGCGCTCTGGCGGAAGCTGCGGCCATTGGCTCCGCCTGGCCCCCTCCAGTTAGCGGGGGGCACCAATGCCCACACGATCACCTATCTCTCTACTGAGCATGGGCCGGCAGGCATTGCTTTTGGCGGCATGGCTCGTCGTCTCCTTCAGCCCTGGTTGCTTGAAGCACAGGCCAGGCATGTGAGCCTGAGAGAATGGCCTGAGGGTTGGCAAGCTGCTCTTGCGCAGGCAGAGCAGCTTGTTCGTCCATGGCTGTTCCGTCAATCTGGGTCGTAAGCCTGCTAGAAGGCCATTACTGGAGCCATCTCCGCATGGCTGGGGCTGAGGGCCATGAAGCCAAAGCGTATTACTGATGATCTAGACCGATTGTTGGATTTGTTGCCTCTTGCGGTTCAGCAGGCTTTGGCGACACCCAATAGCCGGGAGGATTTACTTGAGGTGGTCTTGGATCTCGGCAGAGTGCCTGAAGCACGCTATCCGGGACGAGCGCTTGCGTTAGGAGAGCAGTGCCTCACGCGCGATGACCTGCAAACCACTGTTGATCGATTGGGTCAGTTTGGTGCTGACAACCGTGCTGGTATTGAACGAACTCTGCATCGCATCAGTGCTATTCGTAATCGCCAGCGAGAGGTGGTGGGCCTCACCTGCCGTGTGGGAAGGGCCGTTTTTGGCACCGTGGCAATGGTGAGAGATTTACTGGATAGTGGTCAATCGCTCTTGTTGATGGGGCGCCCAGGAGTTGGTAAGACCACCGCGCTGCGTGAGATTGCCAGGGTTCTTGCTGATGATCTGCAACGCAGGGTTGTGGTGATTGACACCAGTAACGAGATTGCTGGTGACGGGGATATTCCCCATCCAGCTATTGGTCGGGCCAGGCGCATGCAAGTGTCACTGCCAGAACAACAACATCAGGTCATGATTGAGGCGGTGGAGAACCACATGCCGGAAGTCATCGTGATTGATGAAATCGGTACGGAGCTAGAGGCCCAGGCTGCGCGCACGATCGCTGAACGGGGGGTGCAGCTTGTGGCTACGGCCCATGGCAATGCTTTGGCGAATTTGATCAAGAATCCAACCCTTAGTGATCTTGTTGGCGGGATTCAGGCTGTCACTCTTGGAGATGAAGAGGCAAGGCGGCGACGCACGCAGAAGACTGTGCTTGAGAGGGCTGCTGAGCCCACTTTCCCTGTGGCAGTTGAAATCAATACTCGCAATCGTTGGTCGATTCATGCCGACGTGGCTGCCACTGTTGATCAGTTGCTGCGCGGACAGTTGCCACGCCCCCAGTTGCGGGAGCTGGGCTCTGATGGATCGGTGCGGCTCGTGGATGCGCAGCCGAGTCGATCATCTTCACCACGTCCTGCTCTGGCAGCGGTCCCACTGCCGGATCCAAACGCACCTTCTCCTAGAGCGGCTCCACCTGCCCAAGATCATGCTGAGGCGATCTCTGCTGAGCGTGCAGATCACAGAGCACTTCAGGTGCTCTGTTGTGGAATCACGCCCCAACTGGTGGATGAGGCTATTCGTCGTCATGGCTGGCCTGTTCGTTGGGTGGATGACCTCCATGAGGCTGACGTTGTGCTCAGCATCCGTAAGGGACTCGGCCATCAGCCAACTCTGAGACGTCAGGCGCGTGAATCACGTGTGCCGGTCCTTGTGATTAAGTCCGACACATTGCCTCAGGTAGAGCGTGCGCTGGAGCGGCTGCTAGCACGTCGCGCTGGGCCGCAAGATCAGATCTCACATTCAGAGTCTCAGGATGGTGATCAGGAAGATGCCCTGGCTGCACTTGAAGAGTGCAGATTGGCTGTGGAAAAGGTAGTGCTGCCCTATGGACGACCGGTGGAGCTCTTACCCCGTAGCGAGCAGGTTCGTCAGATGCAGGTTGATTTGGTGACGCGCTATCGCCTCAGTAGTGATGTTTTCGGCCAGGCGGAACAACAGCGATTGCGGGTTTATCCCCCTTGAAATGGCTCTGCTTGAACAGCATGCATTGACGAAGGTGGCTTCAATGTGGGTAACTATCTGGATTCCAGTGAAGTCTCCTCTGCGCGGCTAATGATCTGGATCATTGGGCCGTCGCCAAGTGGTAAGGCAGCGGGTTTTGGTCTCGCCATTCCTAGGTTCGAATCCTAGCGGCCCAGTTTCTCAATCCTCAGTTGACGTCTCGCTCCCTGTTGGTTTTCGACTTTGACGGTGTCATTGTTGATGGGATGGGCGAGTACTGGTGGAGTGCCCGGCACGCTTGTCTGCAGTTAGTGGGTCTTGACTTTGGTCCAGACCCTTTGCCCGATGCTGCTCCTGAAGCTTTTCGTTTGCTCCGGCCCTGGATCCATCAGGGTTGGGAGATGGTGCTTTTGGCGGCAGAGCTGCTGCGCTCTGATGGACCCTTGCTGAGGCATGGAGCTAAGGCCTTTTCGGTCGATTATCACTTGCGATGTCAGCAGGCTTTAGAGGCTTGGGGATGGCAGCCAGGTCAGTTGCAGGAGGCCTTGGAGCAGGTGCGGCGGAGTGCGCTGGAGGCCGATCGGTTGAATTGGCTGGCCCGCCACCGCCCTTTTCCTGGTGTGATTGAGCGTCTTCGTGGCCTCCACGATGAAGGCTTCGACTTGGTGGTGCTCACCACCAAGGGGGCCGAGTTCACCGCTGAACTGTTGAAGTGCTTTCAACTTGCTCCTCATGGGTTGTACGGCCATCAGTCGGGCAGTAAGCCTGAGGTGCTGCTGCGGTTGGCGGCGGAGCGACCACTGCGGGGCTTCGTGGAGGATCGTCGTGCCACCCTCGAGACGGTGCTCGCGACGCCCGGACTCTCTTCTCTGCCTTGCTATCTGGCGAGTTGGGGCTACCTCAAGCCGGAAGACTCTCGGACCTTGCCCATGGGTATTCGCCTGTTGGAGCCAGAAGCTTTGGCGGCACCCTTGGCGAGTTGGCCCTGATCCGTTAGGGTACGTCTGTACTATCTGGGACGGTTCGCGGTTGTGGTGGTATTGGACTCTTTGATCGGTGTCCGTCAGCTTTGCCGCAGTGTTTTTTGCTTCGCCTAGGTCAGCAGTCGACGGTACTCGTTTAATCCTTTATTTACCATTGCTATGTCAGTTGACGTGAAATCAGCCCAATCCTCTAAGTCTGATTCCCTCCAGGTTGAACCCCGTCCAGGTGAGCGGGACAAAGCTCTCAATTTGGTGCTTGGTCAGATTGAACGCAATTTTGGCAAGGGTTCGATCATGCGCTTGGGGGATGCTTCTCGGATGCGGGTGGAGACCTTCCCTACAGGGGCACTGACCCTTGATCTTGCCCTTGGCGGTGGGTACCCGAAAGGACGAGTCGTGGAGGTGTACGGCCCGGAGAGTTCCGGTAAAACCACCCTCACCCTGCATGCCATCGCCGAGGTACAGCGTCGTGGTGGCGTCGCAGCTTTTGTGGATGCCGAGCATGCGCTCGATCCGGTCTACGCAGCCTCTTTAGGAGTGGATATTGAGAACCTGCTGGTCTCGCAGCCGGACACGGGGGAGATGGCTCTGGAGATAGTCGACCAGCTTGTGCGCTCTGCCGCCGTTGATATCGTTGTTGTGGATTCCGTTGCTGCGCTCACTCCTCGGTCTGAGATCGAAGGTGAGATGGGCGATTTAGCTGTGGGTAGCCAGGCCCGTCTGATGAGTCAGGCGATGCGCAAGATCACTGGCAACATCGGCAAATCTGGCTGCACTGTCATTTTTCTCAACCAGTTGCGTCTCAAGATAGGCGTCACTTACGGCAACCCGGAGACGACGACTGGTGGCAATGCTCTCAAGTTTTACGCCTCCGTACGTCTCGATATCCGTCGTATTCAAACGCTCAAGCGCGGCACGGAGGAGTATGGAATTCGTGCCAAGGTGAAGGTGGCTAAAAACAAGGTAGCCCCTCCGTTTCGTATTGCTGAGTTCGACATTCTTTTTGGTCGTGGCATCAGTACCTTGGGTTGCTTGCTTGACCTAGCTGAAGAAACTGGTGTTGTTATCCGTAAGGGTGCCTGGTACAGCTATGAGGGCGACAATATCGGTCAGGGACGTGACAACACGATTACTTGGCTTGAGCAGAATTCTGAAGCCCAGGAGCAGATTGAAGTTCTTGTGCGTCAGAAACTCACTGAAGGGTCTGAGGTGACCGCTAATTCCATGCGTCCGTTGGCGGCTGCGGCGCGTACTGCGGCTAAAAAACCTGTCGTCAGCTTGGCATCTGAAGCTGCTTAAGACTGGCTAAAAGAACGAGACAACCCAAGAGCTCTTTGAGGGTCTTGGGTTTGTTACTGAAGAGAGGGATTTGGGATGATTGATGTTTTCTTTCCCCAGTAGTTTCTTTTACCTGGCATCGGCGGGGGTCCACCACCCAGCGGCTGGGCCTATGAAGCGCGCTACGACCCACAAAGCCACCATGAAGCCGATGCCAATCCAGGCGCCACGGGTTGTGATGGCGTAAAAACGCTCTTTATCACGTTGGGTAATGGGCAGCCAGGAGACGATTCTGGGGGAGTCATCTTTTTTGGATTGTTTCTGGCGTGGTGCTAGGCCCTGTTCGGATCGTCGTCTGGCTTCTCCCATGGCCTTCCTCGTTGCTGTTTGGTTGTTAAAGAGTAGTTGGCTTAATCCGGTAATAGGCGTTGCAGGGGTGTCCAGGGTTCGAGTGTGCTCAGCACTTGCTTCCCCCAGCTCCGTCCTCGTAGACGTCCGTCCAGGATTGCTAGTCGTCCGTGATTTTTTCGGAGCGGGGCAATCGCTGGTGTTAGCAGGCTGAGAGCTTCAGGCAAGAGAAGGTCTCGGAACCAGTCACGACCTTGATTCTTGAGGGATTCTACTCTTGCTGCTGTGAGTGGTGACTCTACGCTCGCCAGGGGAAGCAAGGCCACGATTAGTTGTTCTGGGAGAGGGAGTTGTTCCTGGTGATGAAGCCACCAAGCCCAGCGGCAACAGACAACACCGTTGGATTCCGGAGCGGTGGTTTCATGAACGACTCTGCGTCCAAATTCCGCCGCCAACTCACTTGTGAGTTGGCGGCGCAGTTGCTGATCGTCAAGTAACACCACAGTGATGCCCGGACGCCCCAGGATCAGACGGCGGCATTGATCGAGCAGATGCTCTGCATAGATTTCGGTATTCGGTAGTGGTTGGCGGCGCGGTGCAAAAAGAGGTATTGGTTCCTGCAGGTTGGGTTCACTCAATCTGGCTATGACGGTGGCAGGAAATGCTGCAGCGTCCAACTCAGTGCGGACGAGTTCGTGCTCCCGTGATCCGCTCAGCAGGACAGACGGTTGGTCTCGTAACAGACCTGGAAGATTTTGAAGGGGTTCGAGCGGTTGTAGATGCCATTGCCATTGCAGTAGTCGGTGATCGAGTTCGGCCCAGCTTGCCCAAAAACGGCTATCGGCCTTCAGCACTGCAGGCCAAGGGGAAGGTGAGGGGCCTAGAAGTCGCATGAGATCTTTGAGAGCCTGAATTTCGCTGCCATCAAGGCGAACCTGGGCATTGGCTCGGGTGGCGTGAGTAAACAGGCTGCGGCTTAATCGTTCGTGCAGTTGCATGAGGGAAGCCTCCGCAGAAGGATGTGCCCGCCGCAAACGCTCCCAGTCTTGAGGTGTGATCGACAAAGCCATGCTGTCCCGTAGTCGCTGGCTTAGTTGGTCTGCTTCTGGAATGATCAACTGCCTTGATTTGAGATGCCCCTGGTGGTGTGCCTCAATCAACTCACTGTGGTTCATCAACCACAGTTGATTCCCTGAGGGCGGAAGGTGCCCTTCCCAGCAGGGGAGTTTGATGCCTTTCGTCAGCAGTTGTGGCAGTTCTACCTTGAGGAGTCGCCGTCGCTGCTGATCGGAAAGGATCATCACAGCATCCTTGGCCTCCAGGCAGAGAGGAACCAGCAGACCAAGCCACCAGAGGTCTTTGCTACGAGGGTCGAGCTGGATCAGGGTGTGATCTTTGCGCCTGAGACTGCGGGCAACAAGACGGCTCAAAGTGAGGTGATGAGGCCAGGGGGAGGAGTTCTGCAGGAGCAGGTGCTTGAGCTGCTGATGGCTGCGGGCTTCGAGCATTGCCAGAGCCTAGGAAGCTGTAAACCCGAGCAAGCTCCATGTTGATTGGTCGATCAACATGGACTGCAGTGCCAGAACCGTAGGGATGGAGCAGAACAAAAACACATCACTTTGCGCTGGAGTCGTAGGGCTTGGGCTGATTGGTGGCTCCTTGGGATTGGATCTGCAGGCGCTTGGTTGGAAGGTCAATGGTCTGGTGCATCGTTCCACTACCGCTGATAGGGCTCGCGCTAGGGGTTTGGCTCACTTGGTGAGTACCGATCCGGGCATTCTCGCGGATTGTGATTTGGTGATCCTGGCGCTGCCTTTGGCTCAGCTGCTCAATCCAGATCCGAATCTTCTAAAGGCTTTGCCTGCAGCTGCTGTGGTAACTGATGTGGGTTCAGTGAAGATGCCTGTTTTAGAGCTCTGGAGCGACCTACACCCCCGCTTTGTGGCTAGCCATCCCATGGCAGGCACCGCTGAAGCAGGAGTGGAAGCAGGGCTGCGGGGCTTATTTCAGCAACGTCCTTGGGTAGCGACACCTGACAATCAAACAGACCTTGAGGCGCTCGAGTTGGTGCGTCGATTTGCGGTGTCTTTGGGCAGTCAATGGTTTACGGCGGATGCAGCTAACCATGATCAAGCTGTGGCGCTGATTTCCCACCTGCCTGTGCTGGTGAGTGCTGCCTTGCTACGAACAGTGGGTGAGGAGCGTGATCCTGCTGTTCGCGAACTCGCCAGAGTGCTGTCTTCTAGTGGTTTTGCTGATACCACCAGGGTGGGTGGTGGTAATCCCCAGTTGGGAACATCTATGGCTGAGAACAACACCGCAGCGATCTTGCGTGGTTTGGCTGCTTATCGCTGGAGCTTGGAGCAGCTTGAGGAGGCCGTTTTGAATGGGCACTGGTCGCAGTTAAAGGCTGAATTGGAACGTTCCCAGGCATTGCGACCCAGCTTTCTTGTTGCTGCCAACAATGACCTCAATTCGCCACCCGCAACTGATGACCTCGCTGAGCCATGAGCTGGCGACAGGTCATGAGTGCCGAGATGCTCACCCCTGCAGTACCTTCACCAGGGTGAATTGAGTCACCACAGAGCCAGAGCCCTCGCATGGGAGTGCGGCTTGCTAGTCCGAAGGGCCCAAATTGTGAAGGGTGCTGCCCAAGGCCACCCACAATTCCATTGGGCCGACCAGTCCAATGTGCAAAGCTCCTGGGTGTGGCTAGTTCTTGATGCTGCCAAGCTTCAGGTGCGAGATCTAACCAACTTTCAAGTGTTTGGCGGATGGCTAACAGGGCCGTTTGCTTGCGTTCTTGATAGGTGGATTCAGTTAGGCCCCACCACTCCGCTGTGGCGGTGAACACACTTGCAATCACTGTGGCTTGACCAGCGGGAGCACGGCCATCTCCCTCACGGCTGATTGATACGAACAGGGAGCCGGGTGTTTTGGAGGCTCTTTGCAGATGGACAGGACAGTTCTTAGGCAGGGCGCTGCGATCGATGGCCCCGTAGAACACCAAAGCTCCACTGGGTTGAGGTAATTTCATTAGCCTTTGGCGATAGGCCTTGGGCATGCCTGCTCCTTGTGGCATCAGCGATCTCAGGCATTGAGGAGGCAGACTGCATACCACATCTGGTGTGGTCAGTTCTAAAGCCTTGCCATTGGGGGTTTTGATGCTGACTGTCCAAGCCATGCCCCGCGCAGCTAGTTTTAGGCCCACCACACGATGGCGCAGCAATACCTGGCCGCCATCCCGCTGCAGGGCATGCATTAGGTCATCGCTGAGTTTTTGCATCGATCCCTGCAGATGCCAGAGCCCAAGAGGTGCTTGAGCCATTTGCAACACGGTGGCTCCATAGAGGGCGGCTGTGCGATCGAGCGGTTCTTGCGAATAGAGCTTGATCTGGAGGTCTAGGAATTTGCGAAGGCGCTGATCCTGCGCACAGCCGCATAGCTTTAAGAGATCTGCCACTGTCAGGCTGCTCAATAGCCCTGAGGCGATTGTTGCTGGACGCAGAGCCTGAAGCAGTTGGCCTAAGTCCCAAGCGTTGCGGGGTGTGACGACCGGATCATGGCTGGCAAAGCCCCAGTTGCTTTGGTGGAGCTTGGCAGTCAGAGCCCAGAAGGAGTCACTGCCAGGGAAGTGATATCGCCATTCTTGTTCCCAGCGCTTTGGATCATGCCAGAGCTGAATGGGTTGGGATCCGTCGGCGAGATCCACTGCACAAGCGGGGTTGAGTAGCTCCGCTTGTGGCATGACCAGGTTCAGATGCCTATAGATGCGTTCATGGCTGCCACTGGGTTCTAGACCGGCAACCTGGGTGGCACCCACATCGAAGATATAGGGACCTCGTCTGAAGGTGCCGGCACACCCTCCAGGTTGATGGTGCGCTTCCACCAAGGTGACGGGTAATCCTTGCTTGGCTAAGAGGGCTGTTGCCGTTAGGCCGGCAATGCCGCCCCCGATCACGATGATTGAGTCCTCAGCCATCCGGTCATGCTGACAAGGTTTAGAGAGGTGTGGGTATGAACGAGCGTCTGAGGCAGGACCTGGTAGCAGCCGAGGGACCCTTGAGTGGTGAAGTCATTGAGGATGTTGAGTGCGTCGCAGGCGGATGCATTCATCAGGCCTGGTGTTTGCAGTTGAAGGGTGGTCGGCAACTGTTTGCCAAAACAGGTGGGGCAGATGCTTTGCCAATGCTCAAGGTCGAAGCTGAGGGGCTAAAGGTTCTTAAGGCATGGGCTGATCCGGGAGTGTTGGAGGTGCCGGAGCCTTTGGCTTTTGATCAGGTCTGTGGTGAAGCCGTGTTGTTGCTGCCTTGGTTGGATTTTTGGGCGGGTAATCAGGCATCTCTGGGTCGTGGACTGGCCCTGTTGCATCGGGCATCTGCCGCCGAAAACCCTGGACGCTTTGGTTGGCCCGTGGATGGTTTTATCGGTGCTGGCTCTCAGCCAGGGGGGTGGAGGGAGGAGTGGGGCGACGCATTCGTGACGCTGCGCTTGCGTCCTCAGCTAAGAGAGGCGGCTCGATGGGGCTTGGATCTGGTTGATGTTGAGCCAATCCTCTCGGCGTTAATCCCTTGGTTGGATCGCCATCAACCCAGTCCAAGTCTCGTGCATGGGGATCTTTGGAGTGGCAATGCCAATGTTCTCTCAGATGGGCGGGGAGTCCTGCTGGATCCTGCTACCTGGTGGGCCGATAGAGAAGTTGATTTGGCGATGACTCAATTATTCGGTGGTTTTTCGCAGGATTTCTATATCGGATATGAGAACGTATGGCCACTCCCAGCTGATGCAAGCAAAAGGGTCGAGGTTTATAACCTGTATCACCTCATCAATCATGCCAATCTCTTTGGAGGCTCATATCGAAGTCAGAGCCAATCCATTCTGAATCGTTTGGCAAGTTGGTTGCTGACTTGAATTGCATTTGGATTTGCAGTATTCAGCCTAAGTATTCCTTGCGGAGATTCTGAACCCTTTCAGACAGGGCAGAGCGCTTCTCACTGGTGGTGAGGTTTTGCCAGCTCCATTGGCCCACCATCACCACACCAAGCAGTTCGAGCAGTCCAGGCACGATTGGTAGCAAATTGATTGTATCCATCACTCCCTTGATCAGGATCTGGGCAACGATCACAGCTGCGAAGATCCCCAAAACCTTGCCGATGCGCCCCATCTGGCTCCAATCGAGCTTGTTTAGGGTTTCGTTGACCTTGCCAACGGCTTCGCTGTAACGCTCTGAGAATTTAATCTCCTCATCTGCGTTATCAACGCTGCTTGTGGTGGTCTTTTCTGTGGTGGATTGTTCGTTTGTCACGGTGTTGATGTCGCTCATGAACACGAAACCGATGGCAAATCTTTGCCGAGCGTATCGAAAGGATCTTTGTTATGCCAGGGCTGTTGGAGTTTGATCGTAATTACCTGATGGTTCTTCGTCGCAGTTTATTGGCTGTGGCGCCATTTGAGGGATGTGCTCTCTTATTGGGTTATCAAGATGATTCCAATAGTTATCAAGGCGGCAGTATCTGGAATGTTCGGCTGATTTGGCCTTGCTGCAATGTATGGGAGCCGGGAATGTCAAGCCTCCCTGAAGACTCGGATGATCCGAATCTTGGGGCTGAGCTGCTGCCATCACGCAAGTGTCGCTTTGCTTTGGATCCTCGTGAACAGTTGCAGGCTCAACGCTTTGCCAGAGAGCGCAATTGGCAGGTGTTGGGCAGTGCCCATTCTCATCCTGGCGGTGAGGCTGTGCCTTCCGTTATGGATCATCGCTGGGCCACTGTGCCGTCGTTAGTTGTGATCGTGGCAGGTTCCGGCAATGTGCGCGCTTGGTGGCTGACAGGAGTGCAACCTGGCCAGCAGCATGAGGTTGCGCATTTGGGACAGTGGTAAGGGAATAGCTATCGGCACTCTTTCTCCTATGGGTCTTCACGAAACCGTTGATGTTGACCTGAGCCCCGATGAGTTAGAGCGTTTTTCTCGTCATCTCACCCTGCCAGAGGTTGGGATGACTGGTCAGAAACGACTCAAAGTGGCTTCTGTGTTGTGTGTGGGTAGTGGCGGGCTCGGTTTGCCGGTGCTGCTTGATTTGGCTGCTGCCGCTGCAGGGCCATATCGGGATTGTCGATTTAGATGTTGTTGAGCCCTCTAATTTGCAGCGCCAGGTGATCCATGGCACGAGTTGGGTGGGTCAAGCAAAAACGCATTCTGCTCGGGCTCGCATCCTTGAAATCAATTCCCATTGTTTAAGTTGATGTCTACGAGAAAGCGCTGACGCGAGATAACGCTTTTGAGATCATTCAGCCGTACGAAATTGTTTGTGACTGTAATGATAATTTCCCTAGCCGTTACCTGGTGAATGACGCTTGTGTGCTTTTAAGTAAGCTCAGTATATTTTTGATCGATTCATCGCTTTGAAGGTCAGGCGACCGATTTTAACCTTGATGCTGAGAGTCCCAACTATCGTGATCTGGTGTCCGAACCGCCACCCGCTGGCTTGGTGCCTTCTTGCGTCGAAGGCGGTGGGATGGGGATCCTTCCGGGATTGATTGGTTGAATCCAGTCTATTGAGATGATCACACTCATCACGGGAATTAGAACGATGTTGAGAGGTCGCTATAGATTGTTGATGTTTTGCCCTTCAATGTAAGGGGCGTATTTTGTGGCTAAGTTCTCAATGCTCAAGGATCAATTATTTGACTGACTTCAGTGTCACCCAATCATTCATCCGTTCGCCAATGATGACATTGATGATATTCCTTCGGAGAGTATCCTGATGAGGGGATTAAGGAACTGTTTGCTAAGAAGACTGCGTAGAGGTTGTTTCTAGATGTTCACAATTGATATGAAGATTGGCTTGCTAGCGTCGCTACTATTGAGTTGATTCTGCCTAGCAGAATTGAGATTGGAGAGTCTGTTGAATAGGACTTTAAATGATAGTTATACGTTGGATTACTTGTTTGCTTAAAGGGTGCGATGCTCCTTCTATTAAGGTTTTGTTCGAATCGAAAAGCCACGGCATTATGAGGCGGTCTTGGCGGTGTGATTTATGATTAAAATCAGTAGCTTAAAGTAAGAATATTGGCTGTTAAAAGATGTTTTTACCTCTGTTCTGTCAGAGGATCAAATAGGTTTGAAAGGAATTCAAAGACTGTCGAGATTGCAGGCTTTTCACGCAGTCTGATTCGTGCTGTAATTGCCATTCCTGGCCTGAGTTGGTCTAAGCTAAATAACTTAGGTGCGCTTGGTTTTAGCAGTTTCAGGTCAGCGCTATAAAGCTTCTGAGGTGAATCTCCTGACTGTGCACTTGTCATGGGCGACAGGGATATGACCTCAGCTTCTATAGATCCAAACTCTGAAGAAGGGAATGCATCGACATCTAGATTTGCAAGGCTTTTGACTTCGATAGGAGCACTCAATTTTGAGGGAATCTTTACTTTGGCAATTAACTCTCGGTCAGGAATGATTGTGGCTACAATGTCGCCCTGTTGAATTCTTGTGCCTGGACTCTGGTATTTGACATCTTGGATAAAACCATTGACGGGGGAAGTGATCGTGAATCTATTTGACTTGGCTTCAAGTTCTTGAATACTGCCTTTAATTTCTTCTGATGTTTGCTCTGTTTGATGAATTGAACGTTGCTTTTCTTCTCGTATACTTTCTATAGAGAGCGCTGCTTTGCTGATCTGTGTTTTCTTTTCAATGACTTGGGTCTCTTGAATAGCACCTTCTTTTAATAGAAAGGTAAGACGTCTAAGCATGTCCCTGTCTAGGGCTAATTGCTGCTTACTTTGTTCTATACGAAAATCATACATATTGACCTCACTCACATTTTGAATTTTAATCAGCGCTAGGCGTTTTTTGAGACTTTCCAGGCGGAGCTTTGTTTCATCATCACCATAAATAATAAGTGGTTGCTCTGTTGTTATTGGTTGATGGGGCTCTATTAGAATGGATTCTATTACTCCTGGATCTAAAGCTTTTACTGGTACAGCAGGCTTTGCCGTAGTGATTTCCCCTTGAAGCATCACAGTTTCTTCTACTTTTGTGAAGACAGACCAAATGATTAGAGAGACAGAACCTGCACCAATGGTCCAAATCATTACTCTGGACCAAAGAGGTGTTGGAGGTAAAAGACCTAAGTCTGCCTGTGGGATATTGTTTTTGGGTTTGGATTTAGGTGGTCGCAAAACACCTGCTATCTTTTTCAGAATCACTCTGGCTCTCCAAATTGAGACTGATAAAGGGCAAAATAACGACCCTTCTTTTTCATTAACTCTTTATGGTTGCCGATGGAATCTATTCTGCCATCATGCATAACAATGATTTGATCAGCATCGACAAGAGTCGAAAGCCGATGGGTGATCATTAGCATTGTTTTATTCTTAAAGTGAGCGCGCAGGTTGCTTACAACCTGTTTTTCAGTGTCTACATCAAGGGCAGAAGTAGCCTCATCTAAAATAACCATATTAGGATCCTCAAGCAACATTCTTGCCAAAGAGATTCGTTGTCTTTGTCCTCCAGATAGCCCCGCTCCTTTTTCGCCAATTGGTGTATTGTAACCATAAGGCAGTGTCATGATGAATTCATGGGCGCAAGCAATCTTTGACATTGCTAAAACCCGTTCACTTTCTGCTTGAGGATCACCTAATGCAATATTTGAAAAAACAGTACCTTCAAAAAGCATGCAATCTTGTGGAACAAACCCAAGCTGTTTACGTAGGCTATAAAGATCAACTTTGGCAATATCAAAGCCATCAATAAGTATCCTACCTTGAGTAGGTATATATAGCCTAGGTACCATCTTTAAAAATGAGCTTTTACCACAGCCACTTTGACCAACAAGTCCTACAAAGGTGCCAGCTTCTATCTCGAGACTTACAGAAGACAAGACAGGAGTTGAAGAACTTGAATAGGCAAAACCAACGGCATCAGCAACTATACGACCCTTAATAGGAGGGATAATTATATTACCTTCTTCATTTTCACTTATCTCTAGTGGTTGATTAACAACATCCCCAACTCTTTCTAATGAGAGAGACATCTCCTGGAAACTCTGCCAGGTTGATGCTAGCCTCAACATTGGTTGGGTTACATAACCACTAATAATACGGAAGGCAATGAGTTGACCAAGGGTAAGTTCATTGCGAAGCACCAGCCAAGCTCCAAGGCCGATAATAATAATGTTGCTAACCTTACTTATGAGCTGTAAGGCATTTGAGCTTGTCGTATTTGCCAAAACAGCTTTGAACCCTTGATTAATCGATTCAAGGTGACGGTCTTCCCATTGGCGACGGGCTGTTAGCTCTGCATTTTGTAATTTTACAGTTTGAATTCCACTTAAGATCTCTACTAAAAGAGAATGTGTACGGGAGGCGGCCTCAGCTCTTCTCCTAATAAGTCTTTGAGTGATGGGAGTGATCCCTACAGTAACAATAAATAAGAAAGGTATTGTCAGTAATACTGTTAGCGTCAAGAGCGGGCTGTAAAAGAACATGACCGCAAAATAGAGAACAGAAAAAATTGCATCGAGTACTGCTGTTAAGGCTGTACCAGTAAGGAATCGGCGTATATTGTCTAGCTCTCCCAATCGACTTGAAAGCTCTCCGACTGGACGTCGATCGAAGAAACGCGCATTAATTCGTAAAAGCCTTGAAACTATTGCTGAACCTACACCAATATCAATACGATTAGAAACTTCAACAAATTGAAAAGTTCTCAGGCTTGAAAAAATTGTTTCAAGTATGACAAAAATCATCATCAAAACGACAAGTGGAGTTAAGGCATCAAAGGCACCTTTACTAATAACCCGATCTATAATTTGTTGAAAAAGTAAAGGTGTCGCGAGTGCAAATAATTGATTTAAGAAGCTTGCAGCAAATACTTCTATTAATTGCAGGCGATAACGCTTCATATACGGAAGCAACCACAAAACATTAAATCTCTTCTTCGGAGTATGTAGACCTAGAGCAACTGATATGACTTCTGGGTTGTCAGATAATCTTTCGCTTGCTTCTGATGTTCGAAGTTTCTCTACTCCCTTAAGAGGGTTCAGTATAATTATTTCACGATTAGTTGTGTTTACTATAATGGAACATAAACCCTGACTGTCGATCCAAATACATGGCACGGGTAAGCGCAGAGGGCGATCAGGGTGAATACGAATGTTGCGAACTGCAAGTCCAAAGTTGTCTAAGATTGACAGAAGTTTTCTGCCCCAGCGAATATCATCTTCATCCAATATATTAGCTGCTCTGTTTATGGTATCGCGACGTGTAGGGAGCTCAAAATGCTCGACCAACATACTTAGACAAGCGACGAATGCATCTCTGCGATTATTAGCTCTAATCAGATTAAAATCAAAAACTTCCTGCTTGCGAACATCATTATCTAGTTCAAGTGTAGTAGGCATTGAGTCATTGATTGGAGCTTCGGGCTGATTGGGCTCTTGTTCAATAACTTTTTCTACTGCTTTGGGTAAATGCCTATTCGTTTGCAATATTTCTTGCGTATGTACGATGCCTATTCGCGGCAATGATTGAGAATTAAAATAGGTACGAAATATTTCCGGAGTCAAGGATTGTCCATATTGAAAACCATCGTTTTCCTGATCCAAATAGAAAAGAATTCCTGTGCTTCTAATCTGTTCAGCTGATTTAACAATATTCAAATCATTCATCAAAAGATTAGGATTGTCATGGTTAGGATTAAAATATTTATTAGAATCCTGAAGAAGAGATTTTACAGTTGGCAATTCAAATGGATCTATCGAATTCCGTAGCAGATCATTCAAAATAGAAACAGATTTCTCAGGCAAGTCTTCAAGACTTATAACTCCATAGCTACAGAGAGAAGATGCTCTTGCCTCTTCTGCTATGGGCAGAGAGTTGAGTTGAGATAGGCCAAGAACAAAAGGAGCATCTGATTTCAATAAAGTGAGAGAACCAAATGTTCGCTTTTCATCTATTAACCTTAGCTGCCCTTTCTCTATAAACACGATCTTTCCCGGAGAATTATTAGTCGAATAGATTAGAGCCCCAGGCTCAACTTCTTCTAACTCAAGATCTAACTCTAATGAAGTGATCAAGCTTTGATAGTTTTTATTAGACAGCTGCAACTTCCAAATCCTCCTTGTCGAGATAAGTTTTTGAAATTTTTTCAGCTATTTCTTTGCACTTGCTCCCTAATAAAAGTCCCCCTAAAAATTCTTTAGTGGATTCGTCAAAGGAACTATCAAATCTATACTCAAGTCGAACAATCACAGTCCATTCATCAGCTTGAAAAGGTGAAAATAATTGCCTCGCAGAAGCAGTACGAAGCCTTGCTGCGACCTCTGGATGAGGTGTTGTCAGATCAACAGGCCCAATGATCCCCTGAGTTTTGGATTCTGGCCCACAGCTGTGGGACTCAGCAGCAGAACCGAACTCTATTTCTCCAGATTCAATAGAATAATAAAGGTTATAGGCAAGATCCTCAGATTCAACTCGAATCAAGCTATAGAGAACGCGGTCTAGCCTATCCTTATAGCGAAGAAATAAAGACTCACCATTACCTGTGATTAGCTTGTCGATTACTCGCTTACGTTTAAGTCGATTATGGGCATAACTAATGAAATTATCGTCGTCACTATTTAGCAGATGGCTGTTTCTCCAGCTCTGAAGTGCTTGATGATTGGGTATTTTTAAGTCTTTTATTAATGTAGAGACTGCTTGCTCATCATCTATTGGCTGCCCTTCATCATCCAATTCAAACTGGTTAACAAATTCGAATTCAGCCTGTGCTCTTATAAGGGATTGTAGTAGTCCATGCAAGGCAACTTGCTGCATCAGAGTTTGCTCCAAAGCTTCCTGCCTGAACCTCTTTGTTGAGCATAGCTAAGTTTACAAACTTAGCCAATAACAATCCTAGCTCATTTTGCTGAGTTAGATGAGGCAATAGCGGTTCCCACATCTTGATCAGGAGCAATGTTGGAATAAGCTTTGCTAGCAGGAGCTGCATGAGGTTTAGTTGCTAATCCAAGCAGAGAATTGCAGTCATGAAGTTGGCTTAGCATGATAACGTCTGCCAAAGCAGGGTCTTGCTGAATCGCTTGATCAACAAGTCGTCGCAGTTCAGTCAAAGCCTTTACAGCCTCGCGAGCATGCTCTCCATTCCTATTATGCTGGTTAAATGAACGATTGATCCAATCATCCCAATTAATATCTGGGGTTGGATTACTTAACAGCTCTTGAGACAAAGCATGTACTGAATGTATAAATCTACCTGGACTTCGCATCAGAGGCATGGCAAGGCTTAATAGCGATTTTCCATTTGAATTAAAGCCAGGCAGTATTTGCATCTGATTCGTATCTGCTTCTGAAATATCTATAGGCTTAAAATCAAGAGCAGAGCAATCCTTACTGATAGAAATGAATCGGCCATCACGCGTAGGCATAGCCCAAACACCTTTAAAGTTTTCACCTCGTCGTCGTAACTTCAACGTAATATTAGTATCCATAGCTTTTGCAGTATTTGTTAGTAGTCTTTCCCCTAGTACCGGAGCTAATAGAAGTGCGATAGCTCCTGCCATTGAAGCTTGATTGGAATCCTCAATAGAGGCTATCAATGAATTGATAGCCTCTAAAGCATCTTCCTTTCTGGCTTGCATCCAGTCTTGTACAGATGCTAATGAATTGTTGAACAATGCATTGGTACGTTGTGCTTTTGTTAATTGATTTTGAGAGGCTAGTGATTCATCATTTGTTTGTAGTGAACCATCTGGTTCCTGCTGAGACGTAAGAGACTCAGGCCTTCTATTACTGTTGAGTTTATCTGAGGTCAAGCTGCTCAATGAGTTTGAGGAATTTGAACTCTGCATGGATGGACTACCAATGCTGTTATAAGGTGATCTATTATTGGGCTTATAGCCTTGCGGCGAGCCTGACTGTAGAGAAGGATTGGAATTAGAAGACCTTGCTTCATCATTTATCACTTCCTCATCAGTAATAGAGGAATCATCTATTTCTGATGAGGAAGGATCCTGATTTTGTGGATCGCTAGTTGCATCTTGAGATGTGTCGATCGGATCTTGTATGTCTGGATATTCAGAATCTTGAGGGTTATGGTTATTAGAGGTCTGACCACCTCCCAAAGCTAAGGAGTTACTATTACCACTCGCGACTGCTGATTTTGCAGCAATATCAGAGGTTTTTACAGGTATCAGTGGATCACCAATAATCCCAAAGCGTTGATCAGTATCAAAGAATCCCTGATCAATAAGCAGCATGCTAATGAGATCAGTAGTACTATCTCCGTCCAAATCAATCAGTAGTCCAGACCCATCCATTCGTGGCAGGTAATCGTTACCAAAGCCTTTGCTTAACAACGCTTGTGAAAAATCATCTTCTTTGCGGAGTTTTATGCCAGTTGATAAGGAGCTAGCCTTTGAACCATCTGCGTGGCCATAGAAATAGACATCATAAGCAAGGCCAGAAAGCCACTCTGACATCTCTCCATCCTTGCTTGAGTCATAGGTTAGCTTGCGAGAATTAAATAAATAAGGAGTTCCACTTGATGTTGTCTTGACAAGATCATCGATATCCATACCACCATTTTCGAGACGAATCTGAACGATACTTGATTTTTCTCCTTGAATATCTATGGAAAAATCTAATTCACCCATAGGTGTTTCTGCAATTGTTTGGCTATCTAACAGATCTTCAGCCTTGTCCAAAAGTTCTGCAGATGCCTCTTTCTGCTCAGAATTAATCAACAAGCTATTATCATCATAGGAAGCATCGAGCAATAAAAGAGGCTCTCCATCCTCTGGCTTGCCAAGAATTGCTAAAGAACCTTTCTCTAACTCTTCAATAAATTCCTGCCTCTTGTTACTCTTTACCTGAAGTCTTTCAAATATATCAATAACTTCTGCTTCCTGCTGCTGAAGCTCTTCACCTGCTGAAAGCTTACTGAATATTTGCTTAAGCTCTCCACCATCTCCTCTTGTTAACAGCTCTAAGCCGCCAACTAATGATTCGTCCTCGTTGCTTGAAGCAACAAACAAACGAACTGTTCCACTGCTAATACCAGTTGAATCTCCAAGTCTTCCTGAGCTATCGATCTGTCTAACAATGATCCGATGGTTGCCTACCGGAAGATCTGTTAAGGAATTGACTTTGTGCGTAAAACTTATATCTCCAGTGGATTCGTCTAGCTTGAGTAATCCTTGCAAATCTCGTGGGACCTCGATTTGCCAATTAGCTGTATCACTTGCATCTATATCCGTAAACTGATTCGTAAGTGAGAAGAGTGGTTTCTCAGAAGAGAAGTAATCCTGGGAAAAGAAATCTTGGTTAATTTTTACTGGCTTAACTGAATTAAAGGTTGGAGCAGTATTATCTACCGGTATCCAAATTTCTGAGTAATTGCTCTGAATCTCGCCAAACTGTTTAGAAGTATCTCCTTTAACATGAGTTGATGTCCATAGCTTCAAGGGAATTCCGCTAACTTGTTTTGTACTTAAGGCAGAAGGCAAAAGCTCTATTTGGTTGGGAGCAAGTATAAGCTTTAGATTCTCTAGGTTGCCGTAAGTGTTGCCTGAAATCTGTTGTAGCTTGTTAAGGTTGACGCTAAAGACTGATTGGTCTTGATCATTAATATTAACCTCAAAGAAATCGTGATCATCCTTGCCTTCTAGAACCAACTTTGCATCTGCTGACTTAACAAGAAATCGCAACTCGGCTTCGTCTCCAGTCGGGTCAACGAGTTCAGGTGCATTTATATTTAAGGCTTGGCCTAGATCAATATTTATATTCTTCTTAGTGATAGTACCGAGAGCTTGAGTGTCTAATATCTTCTTATCAGAGCCTCTGTTAAGAACAGTAGCCTCTGCAGACGGTGTAATTGCGACAGTAAGCCAGTCTGTATTAGCTGTAGAACCATCAGAATCTGTAGCCTCTAAGCGGAACATTTGCTCATAAATACTTGTGATGCCTTTAGGAGGGCGCAGATTTAGGCTGACATTGCCATTGATTCCCGGTGCTAGTTCTACAATGCTATTTACAGAAAAATTCTGCTGCGAATCTTGTGCTGATGCTTCAACAAGTCTTATGTCTAGTTTATCTCCATGTATCAGATCCTGGTCCTTAAATAACTTTACCAAAGGAGTCATGTCATTATTGTGTTCTAGATGAGGCTTTTCAGCAAGCCATTTGGCAAGGATATTCTCTGCATTCTTTATTACTTCTGGAGCATCATTTGTATTTGAAATCAGCAATGGCACCTCTGCGCTGCTACTTTTGCCATCCTGATCTGTTGCTGTAATCGTAACGATATAATTGCCGACATCAGCATTACCTGGTGCAAGTATCTCAATATCAGCACCTGCTTGACTAGAGAAAGAATGAACCACACTATTCTCTGAGTCAAACTGTTCACCAAGTCGTCCATTAAGGCCATCGCGGTTAAGGCCCTTTCCTCTATTTAAGCTCACAAGCACTTTTTGATCTGGATCATTAAGAAGCAAATCGAAACTCAACAAACTTTCTTTTGGTTTACTACCTATAGCCTTACCGATTGACAAACCCCCGTCTGGAGCAGAGCCTGCTTTCATGCGTAAACCATTAGTGGTTTCGTAAATTGATTGAAATAGAGGCAGCGAATCTGTAATGGCAGCACTATCTTTAACAAGAGTAAGTGCTGGACTCCATGTCACATCAAGATCAGCACCAATTACACCTTTAAGATCTGTTTTGCGATCATCTGTAGCTTCAACTAATACTCTGAGCAGTGTATTCTTTTCCAGCTTATCTATATCATCAGGTGGCACAGCATCTCCTAGGCTGCCAGATTCAGTGACTCGATAGAATACTGGCTCGATCAAAAGCTTACCGCTTGCGTTAGGTGTGATCGAGCTGCGATGCTCGATACCCAACCAATCAACAACCTGCGGTAACTGATTGCCTTCCTTAGTAACCTTTGTAATTTCATAAGCAAGTGAATCACCATGTATGCTGTCGCTATCAGTAAATAGTTTCGACAGGTCTAGGCGGGAGTAACTTTCTTCATCAATCGTGGCAACTCCGTTTCGTAAGATACCTAATTCAGACAAATCTGGGTTGCTAATGGCTTCCGGAGCTTCATTAACATTGATGACCTCGAGATTAAGGCGATAAGTTGCAACTTCGCCTACATCATCCACAGCCTGCCATTCCAAGGGAGTGATGCCAACATCTAGATTGCCAGGTTTTCCACTCAGCACTCCTCCTGTATTTGATGTAGAAGGTGTGTATTGAAGCCAAGCAGGAAGAAAAGACGGAGTAATCTGGTCAATGCGATCAGTGATATCAGCATCACTAAAGAGCCCCTCAAGATTGAGCTGCCAAGACTCTTGATCTTGATTAACCCGGACTCTTTCCTCCCAGACTCCTTCACGCACAAGGATGGCATTATCACGAACAACGATTGGAGCGTCATTAATATTCAGCACATTGATATTCAGCTCTTTTGTCATACTCGCTCCCCTTTGATCTGTCGCTCGCAGACGCAACACATGCGAGCCAACATTTTCTTTACCTATAGCCTGAACAACCAATTCACCATCTTTCACACTGGCAAAACCATCTAGACTTGAGCTCCATCCGCTATCATCATCACTGATAGTGTATGTAAGAATATCACCATTGATTTTATCCTCATCACTGAATGCAGTTTCAAGGTCTATTTGTATTCGCTGCCTTAGATCAAGATTGCGACTAAAGATTTCATTGCCTTCATTGCTAATAACTTCCCAGTCTTTCAAGGCTTCCCTGTTGAAGGTTGGCTCTGCATTTACATCTCCAACGTCCAAGCTTAGCTTCATCGTTGTAACTTGGCCTAACGGATCGCTAGCGGTAATCAAGAATTTGAGCATGCCAACGTCAGCATTGCTTGGACTTCCAGCCAAGATCCCTTCTGAACTTAGACTAAGCCAGGATGGTAGTGCCCCAATACTTCCATTCTCGTCCAGAGTGTTGACGCTAAGTGACAGCTCGCTACTGTTATTATCTACGTCTTTAAAACGAGATAACAAATCCCATTGACCACTCTCTCCCTCTTGAATAGCGCTTAGGTCACTGTCATCGATAATCTCAGGCTTATCATTGAATTGAGTCAAGAAAATACTTACCGTTGAGATATCTGTACTCAAGACATCTCCATTTTTGCCAACACTAAAGGCTTGAACATCAAAACTAAATTCACCAGACTGGTTCGCAGGGCCTAGCCAGTGCATCTGTTGCCATTGAACATAAGGCAACCTTAAAGTTGATGTTAATTCATTGTCTTGATTGGTATTGACTGGTTGGCTATATGAGGGAGATGAAGAATCACTATTGCTATTAATCAGACGAACAAACTTCGAGCCTGCAGGCAAGCCGCTAATTTCCAATTCTAATGTTTGGCCGACTCCTCTTCCTCTTAGCTGAGCATTAATGACACCTTCTAATTGAGCAAGTAATGGGATCGGTAAATCTTCTAGACCTTCCATGACTCCGCGCACCTCAAGTAGTGGGATCTGGGTAACAGAGTTGGCAGCAACCGTAAGTTTTGTCATTGCTGCTTGAATTTGATCATCACCATCGTGAGATGTAGGAGTAAAAGTAATCGTTAGATCATCTGCAATTTCCCCAAGGTAGAGACTAAGATTATCAAAATCATCATCTTGAATTTCCCAGCGACCATCTGTCAATTGTGTGGCGGGAACATTAAAGCGGCTATGGGATGGCAGGCTAACGGGCTTGCCATCAACACCAATAGCACCGATCACAATTGAAAGGCGTTCCGATTGATCACTATCAGGAGAGCTGACGATTGGTTTGAGGCTATCTAAATTCAACCATCCATTGCTCTCGATTAGTAATTTTTTAGCTTCAGATTGGTCAAGTAGGAGGGTTGGCATATCGGCAACTGCTTTGACACTAAAGTTGATATGTTTTAATGCTGTCGCTGACTTGCCACCATCCACAGGTGCCCTACTAATCACTTCAATATCGAAGCCAAATTGACCAGCTTGATGCTCATTTGGTTGCAATTGCCAGCCATCTAGGCTCGACAGAATAAAGGTTTTATTGACCTTGTCTGGCACGCAAATCTGACCATCAGGATCTATAAGTTTGATGCCCTCTGTTATTTCAGAAATACGGTAACTAAGAATATCCTTTTTATTAGCTGCTACAACCTGAATGAAATCGCTAATGTCTACTCCATTAGAGTCTTCTAATATAGTGGGAGCATCTAGAAGAGTAATCTTAGCAGCTCTTGCATTGCGGATAAAACCAAGTGTCAGCTCTTTAGACTCACTCCGAGCAAGCTGGCCATTGCTAATTTCTCGACTGACACTTGAGACAGAGACGCTGAAACTGTCAACTTGCTCTATCCCTTTGTCTACCAGCTTCACCTCTGATAAATCTTTAGCACTTATCATTACAATCTGCTCACCATCAGAATTGACATGGCTAATCGGTTGCCAATTAGCATCAGTTTGATGTTTCAAGGAAAGGCCTTGGGGTAACTTGAACTCAAGTCGTAATTCCTCGGAACCATCTGTGTCTTTAAGACCCGACGTAGGAGTCTGTTGCTTGATCAAGCTAGATAGGGAAACAGAGCCTCCCTCCAAAAGAGCAGGAGGAGACTCGTTATAAACAACATCAGAGGGTGTATCTGCAATCGCCCGAATAGTTATGAGTGCATCCTGGCTCGTGCGGCCGATATTACCGTTGGAAGCTTCTGTTGCCACAGCATGCCATTTAAATTGCAATATGCCAGAGAAGTCTTCTGCAGCATGCAATTCCACTCCTTCGAGCTCTTCAGAACTAAACCTATAGACACCCTCTTCGGAATCTAAAACAACATGCTTATCCCCAGTCACTAAGCGTTGCAACACAACTCCATCTGGGATTGCACTCAACTCGTAATGCATGATTTCTGAACCATCATCGTCAATAAGTTCTGCTCGCTTGAGAATTTGATTTAATGCAAGAGACTGGTCTTCATTGATGGTTACGTTATTCAATTGCAACAGAGGCTCATCAGCAACTGCTACAACATCCAAAGCCATACTTGTAAGTGCAGAACTAAGTAATGAGCCATCAGGCTGTAGCTGACTGATCAACACCTGCAAATTTGCATTTCCACTCCAGTTTTGACCAGGGATCAGTTCGACTTGGCCGTCATTAGCATTCAGTTCAGACCATGTAAATAACCAATCACCACGAGAATCACGAACACCTACAGAAGGAACAATCTCAGCTGGCAAACCTGACATCCGAACCAAGGTGAAGTCATCCAAGCCATTCTCTGACCACTTAGCACTGCCCTGACTCTTCAATTTGAGTGGAACAGGATTACCATTCTCCTGTAACTGCAGACGACTTAAACGTGATTGAAGCCCTGTAACTAATTTATCAGTAACTAGCTCAGTACTTGATCCCATTGCCGAAACTTTATTCACTCCATGATCTGTTTGATTTGAAATCATTCCAGATTCGCCAACTTGCTGAACATCTATCCCTTCTAACTGAAGGTCTAATTGTGCTGTAAATGCTGGTGCGACCCGAAGGCCGACGTCATAAAGTTCGTAGATGTCTGCGGGTTTGCCAAGACTGGCTCCACTGAGACGACGCAACACTGCATTGTCCGCAGCCCACTCAGGTTGTTCGGCGAGCGTTATTAGCGTGTCTAAATTAATCGATTCTAGAAAATTATTGATGGGTTGTAGCTCATCAAATTCGCTGATTGCATCGCCATCATCAAACCAAAGTTGCAATTGACTCCATGATGAGTCAAGGCTATTGAGCAGCCCATCATTGTTGGCATCCAGGCTGGCTAGAGCCGAACTACCAGATAGAAAACTACGTTGACGACTTTCTGTCTGAAAATATTCCGAAAGCAGTTCGCTAATAGAGCTTATCTTTATGTCAGCATTAGCAGAGTCATTACTGACATCGTTGAGCACAACAAAACCGGCATTAAATTGTCCATTTGCATTCGCATCCGGCTTAAGCCAGGCCGTGGGGACTTCAGGACTCTCAGGTAGCATTTCAAAGCTCACACCACTACCATCACTCGCTAACGAAGTAAGTGGGAGGCCTTGCTTTTCGGTCAAATCAAGAATCAGAGGATCGACAAATCGTGTAGCTGCAGACAAGCTTTGTACAGAATTAAATCCGCCATTCATGGCCTCAAGATTAAGTTTATGCTTAATAATCTCAGATCTGGAATCGCCACCAGGTTGGTTACTAATTCGAGCAGTGAGTGCTAAATTCAGATAAGCACCATTAAGGCTGACCGCATTCTTATCAGTAGCAACAAGGAACAGATTGCCGTCATTAACCGTTGTATACCCAATTGAACTAGCAGCTTCTTGTTTGTCTTTAGAATTTAAGGTGAATAATGTCATCGTGCCAAATGCGTCTGTTGCACCTACAGCTTGAAACGTGTCGTTCACCTTCTCCGCTAATACATAGCCAGCTGGAATGTTAATTACAGCCAGAGTAAGATCTTCATTTATATTCTGCTTACCAGATGCACCAATCCCGCGTTGTACAGAGATTGTCAGCGCACCTGTCTCAGGGTTGAAATTTAGACAGGGCTCGTCTTTAAATGGTTCAGTTATAAACTTAGGAGCCAGAGCAACTTGAGCAACATCCCAGGCGAAAGGACGATCCTCAACTTCACATGCAAGGCCATTTGTGATATCAATTGCCAATTCAAGTGGATCTAAATGCTCTCTAAGTACAGAACGTGCGGACGCCAATACACTTAAACGACCTTCAAAACTACCTTTAAAACTAGCAGGACTAGTGATCCCCATATCAAGTTTATCTGGCAAAGGCTGTTGCTCACTATCGAAAGTGATAATGAAGCGCCTATTGACAGCTTCTCCTAATTGATTTGGTAAAAGTTTTGAACTGATTTGAGCTCCCTTGATGTTGATCGAGCTATCTGCAGGTAAGTCGAGTTGCAATTGCAGACTCTTAGCTGCATCAGGTAGGTCGAGCTCAAGTTGAAGCATTGCTTCTTCGCCAGAGCGCTGGATGCTCACTGGAGGTCTCAATAGCAATTCAGGGGCCTGTTTTAATAACGGACAGGGATTTGTGCTGAGAGTTTTTGCTGTGGAGAAAGCTTGCGTGCCATTGCTGGCTTCAGTACTGATCGCTTCAACAATCAGAGAAGTATCTTGATGGGCTGCATCTGTGCTGCGAAGATATGCAGATTGCCACTCATCTGTAGTCAGTAAAAGTAAATCACCTTGACGCTCTCCGAGCTCTACACCGCTTTGATCAGTGATCAAGAGATCGGGGCGATTGCCTGGTAATTCAACACGATAACTAAGTTGTTCGCGTGGATCGACACTATTTGCTATGAGCCGACTTGCGAGAGTTTCAAGCCTTAGTGAATCACTGCTGTGCAATTCACTTCTAATACTATCTACCCAAAGGGGCGAATTGGCAGTTGGCTCAAGAGTGAATGTAACAGCCTGAGTGATTGTCTCAGAGACAAGGCCGGTATCGCCAAGTTCACTTCGAATGGAAACATCTAACTTGAAATCACCGATTGCGTGCTCATCATCAGCAACTTTGAATTGTAAATCATCCATAATAGCTTGAACTTGTTCTGCTGATCCAGTGATTTGCCATTGACGTTGAGTGCTAGAATAAGTTGAATTGACCACGTCAACTCCATCTATTTCTACAAGATTTAATGGTTGTTGTTTTCCTAGCGGCTGTTTAATTGTGAGGTGGACCAATTCACCATCTCGTGGCCTAAGAGTGAATTGAACGAGATCATTTAGTTGAACGAGGGACCCTTCTGGTTTCTTATGAACATCATCTAGAGCTACAAGCTCAGGGGTGGTGCAAGTGCGCTGTAGTTTAAGTGAAAGATCAAAACTGGCTGATTCACCAGAAGTATCAGTAGCAATTAATCTAACCTGCCACTGGCTCAATCCGCCATACGCATCAAGCCCAAGGCCAGTAGTATTTCCTTTTATCGTCAATGTCTTAGGATCAAATTCAAAGGGAGGGGGATGATTGTCCTTTGATTGCCTAAATAAATTTGTTGCGCCTTGCAACTCAAGAGTGAGTTGTTCAGAGCCACTCATAATTAAATCTGGATCAGAGAAAAGAGAGCGAGGAAGCTCCAGCAATACATCGTCCTCTTCAGCTAATGTTATTTCCAAACCACTGAGTTTATTCGATTGATTACTACTTTCAGAGGAGTTGATTACTGTTGCACTATTGATGCCTTCTGTCCTCAAAGATTCAAGTAGATCATCTGCACTAGCAAAGCTGACAATAGGTGAACTATTGCGATGGCGAACAAGTAGAGGAACTATTGCTGATGCACTCAAGCCTGCCGAATCTGTAGAGCTCACTCGCAGGATATGCTGACCAATCTCTTCAACACTTGGATTAATTTTCAGCAGGCCAGAATTCTCATCCCAACTGAGCCATGCTGGACGCTGATCTTGCGACAGATTATGATCTGCTAAATCAATCACTTTGCCAGTTCCGATATCAAGTTCAACATGAAGTTCTAATTTCTCGCCAGGCACGATATTCAGGTCAGGATCATTGAACCAAGTCTTTAAATCAATGATGCGTTCTAAGCCAGTAAATAATGCATTAGGATCAGTTTCACTTAGGGGAGCCTCTCCAGAGGCAATAGGAAGCTGAGCAGATATGAATTCAGAAAGCAATTTAGTGCGGTGAGGCGTATCATTAACATTTTCAACGTTAAGGCTGATAGATTGATCAACAAAAAGACCTGACGCGTCTACAGCTCTGATAACAAACCTATTAATGCCAACATCCCTGCTTCCTGCTGTACCAGTCAGGGTTCCATTGGCGTGATCAATCTGGATCCATGCCGGTGGAGACTGATCACCTTCTGCTGCAACAAGTTGATAGTGAAGTTGTTCATCTCTATCTACAGACAAATCTGGGTCAACAAAAGCACCTTTTGGCAACCTATAAGTAAAGCTCTCTCCTTGAATCAGGTGCGGAGGAACAATTGATACTGATGAATCAACCTGAGGCCTGTCATTAACGTTTTTAACGTCAATTAAAAGCTGTTGTTTAGCCGTGCCTCCTCTACCATCATCTGCGACAACAGTAACACTATAACTACCTACATCAGAATTATTGGGGACACCGATCAGTCGGCCCGTTTGACTATCAACCTCTAGCCAACTCGGGGCTGAAACCAGTTTGTAATGAAGACTAGAATCATCCTGATCTCTAAATAGACGGCCAAGATCGTGGCTTAGTGATTGCCCCTGTAGTAATTCAGGAGTAAAGCTTTCTGAAGGAATCTCTTTTTCTGTTAAAGCTATTGGTGCATCATTAACCTCACTTACAGCTACAGCCAAATGAGTGGTTAGGCCGCTATCTAGTTCCCCCTGCTGGAGAGTAAAGGCATAACTGCCAACTTGCTCTTGCGTAGGCTGAGCTTTTAGAACCCAAGCATTAGGGCTCTGGCCATCAAGAACAAGAATTTGTTGATCATTTAAAGCGATACCTCCATTCGTTGGTGACATGGTGACCTGCATTTGCAGATCAGGAGCCAGAGAAGGATCTTCAACCTGAAAAGCTAAGCGGGCGAAGAGCGTTTGCGGATCTGCCGCACTTAAATTCCCGAGTGCCTCACCAAGTCCTGCATTAGGGAGCGCAGCAGCGCCTATGCCCACAAGTGTTTCGCGGGGTAGATCACTAGCGCTTTCTGGCTGAAGTGTTGTGAGCTTGCCTGTTTTCTGAAAAAGTGGCAAATGATTACGCTCAAACACCTGATTTGAACGGTTTTGATCAACAATCAAATCCAATGCTGAGGCATTCCAATTGAGAACCAGTTCAAGGCCAATCAGACCGAGACCATCGGGTCGACGATCTTGAACATGAATCTCTACCCAAAGCTTCTTTGGATCCTGAGGATCAGATTCAAAGGTTTGACTAATCACAAGACGTCCGTCTCCCACTAGTTCTGGGGTGGGAGACATCTGCATCACCTCTAGCCAATTAGGCAAAGGCGGTGGCGAGACACCAGGCAACGAAAAAGCACGAAGGCTCCATGGGCCGTTGGCCTCAGCCATTGGTGGATACTCTCCCAATGGCATGAGCGTGGTCTGATCTTCAAACCACTCTTCAACCTTGAAGGGAATATTGAGTGGCAAGTCCTGCTCATTGAGCTGTGGAGCTCCATCTTGATCAAGAGGACGCCAATTAATAGCATCAAGATTAAGATGATCTTTTACGTCTGGGAACTTTCCAACTGAAGAGAACGTTGCTTGCCCATCTATTGAGTAGAAATCAATGACTGGTTCGATTTGTGTTGCCTCTAATTTATTGTCTTCACTATCAGCCACACGTGCCTGGACTTGGACTTGGCGCTGCAAATTAACGTGCACTGATTGTTTGCCTTGCTCCTCTATGCCTCCATTTTGATAGTCGTGCAAAGGGTTAAAAGGAACCTCTTCTCCTTCTAACGAAGGAACAGCAAGAGCCTTTGCCTCTTTTAAAAATTGATCATCCAAGTCTGAATCTGGATTTTTTTCTAACAGAACGTCAGCCAGTTGATCAGTATTCTGATAAACAAGAAAAGGATCACTAGCAAATTCATTGCCTAAAAGAGGAGAAAGATTGTTTGAAATTAGAGGTAAAGAATCTGACTCAAGGCTTATGTAGAGACCAGAAAGAGAATCCGGAGCTGTATGAGTTGGTTCTGGAGTATCAATCTGGTCAGAACTTGTAGCCTCAAAATACAAGTCAATATTGGCACCCAAAAGAGTTGGATCTGGAGTGGATTGATCCAAATCGGCAGAATGCAAATCCTGCTCAAGAGATGGAGCTGGATAGGCTGATCCATGCAGTACTAATTGAGAATCCCACGGAGAAGGTTCATAGAGGTTATCAACATCAAGACCAGGTACATCGCCCGCTAATTTCTGGATTGAGCTATCTAGTTCCTGCTGCTCCAAGGAAATAGATTCACCATTTTGCCATGCAGGTGAAACCTTCTGATCATCCAGGTCTAGATTAACTGAAGCAGTCTCTTGATTGAGTGAATCTGAGGGAGAATCATAAATAATCTCTGGAGCAGAAAAAGAATATTGAACAGCATCATGCTCCGTATTAGTTGCATCGTCGGTCCAGTTTACTGATGCGAGCTGTTCATCCATCGAGCCATTAGCCGGACTTGTTATTTAGCGGTAAAAGATAGAAAGACTTAGAAGTAATTTCTAGCTTATATAAAGACAATATCCAAGAAGGAGTAATGGAAAAATCTTGGTTTTGTTTTGAGGTTTGCATATCAAAGGTTCCATTTGGTTTAATGTTAAATATGAGTGAATTGATGGCTTTTAAGGTTTTGTCTGGGGAAAATAAACTCAGCTAGGTGGAGCTAGGGTCTTGGAAGAAATCACCTGCAATATCATCTGTTGTTGAGGTTGCTGCTAGACCACCTTGAACCTCTGTTGGCCCATTGCCTCCGACTGCATCGCCTGCGGCGCCTGCTCCTACATCTAGAGGTGCTACGTAATCTGAATCGGCAGCGAATTCAAGAGTATTGGCATCCTTGAATGCTTTGTTGTCCCATTCACCTGCGGCTAGGCCATCGGTTCCGGCATCGCCATCATGATCATAAAACTGTTGATCAAGATCAGCCCAGGTGAAATCACTGCTTTTCCCAGTAAACGACTCGGAAGCATCATGCAGTGATTTACCCCAATCAGCATCAATGGCCTCCAGATCAAGCATGCTGATTGTGCCATCAAAATTGGCGTCCACATCGAGAGCTCGTGCGCCTTCATTAACTGTCGAAACAGTTGTTGCGACTCCATCACTATCTGTTACTAATGTCTCAGTGGTTCCACTTGTTTGACGCGCTGCGCCAGCATTGAGATAGGCTATATCTTTCATTGACACGCGACCGTCGTAATTGAGATCGCCTGCAAAAGTAATTAGGTTTTTAGAACCTTGGCCAGTATTAAATTGTGCTGCACCGCCATCGGCCTTAATCTGATAAATACCATCACTGAGATCAACAACATTTCCTGCAGCGCCGGTAATTTTGATAGCAGCATGAACTTTGCCACTTTCAGCAGCAGTGGCAATATATTCTCCATCAATGAATGATCCACCAACCATGTTGTTCAGCTTAGTTGCATCATCATTGATAAAATAACTTCTTGTTGCATCCTCAACCAACTCAGCATATGCATTTGTCTGGTTATTATCTGAATCCTTAATTCCACTAATGATTATGTTATTGGCGGTCATATTGCCTACATTCTTCCACTCATTTACGGTTTCAATAGTATCGCCTGAACGAACGAGGTTTGTGAATGCTGCATCCGAACCTATTGTTCGCTGAGTTCCCATAACGATCCCAGAAGTCTGGCCCAGATTCACTGCAGCTTCAAAGAGTGTGACGGCATCACCGCTTACTGCAACTTTGCTTCCTGCTACATCACCAAGATCTCTCAAGCTCTGAATATTCTTATTAACAAAGCCGTTTGAATCTACAGCAGATTTTGAGAGGATCGTTTCGTCACTATTTGCACTAATCGTAAACTCAAGTGGATTAGCTACCAGCTGACCTGTTGCATTGTCTCTCCCTAAGGTCTCAATTTGCGTTTCGTCAAAGTTTAGATTAATCGTGGCGAGAACACCATCAGCAATAGTAGAAGGGATGCCATCTCCTCCTGTCAGCATTTCCGACAGACTACTTGCTGCTATTCGGATTGTTCCCTCTCCATTTGTTCCTTTATCAATAAGAACAGCATTTGCTATTGGCATTTCTGCGCCAATAGTGATGTCACTGGCCTGGATATCATTAAATATTCTCGAGTCATAGCCGATCGTGATATCTGCTCCTTCTAAATCGAAGCCTCCTAATGCTTGAGCTGTAATCTGTAGTGTGTATTCTTTACCATAGATATCATTTTGAAAGTCTGTATCTTGCCCTAGAACACCGATTTGCTTCAGAGCTTTAGTTGGGTCGATATAGGCTTGAGGGTCATAATCAGTTGATACATCTTTGGCGAATACGTTGTAACCAAATTTTACGGCTTCTCCGTTTGTAGATCCTGACCATTCTCCACCTTCTCCAGAGATAGCTGAACTCTTCGCCTGGATAGAGGAAATTTGCAAAGCTTCGGGAGCTGACCAAAGATTTGTAAGTTTAATTTCACCAATGTTGTCATATATTTCTGGAGCCCAACTGCCTCCATTGTCGGAGAAAGCTTCAAATTCACCGGTGCTGGTTTTATCAAGGTATGTCTCGGAACGCTGTTCATAAGTTGTTTCAGTTAGTTCTACCCAATTCCAGTTCTGATCGTATCCCCACCCACCACTAGTTGAGTATCCCCAGTAATCAAAATCTGGCGTCGAAGTTACTGCCTCCGTCCAATAATTAGTGTATTCCTTAGCATCTGTCAGTTCATTTCCATCCCTAGAAAGCCTGACCTCTGAAAAAACACCATTGGGGTCATAGGTGGCTTGGCTCATATAAATAGAAACGGCGTCATCTTCCTTTAATTTAAGAGTGATATCCCTTGCATTAAGATCCTCAATAGAGGTGTCGTTGGATCTGAGTTCGGGATTGTATTCATAGATTTTTCTCTTGATATTTTTGAAATCAGTACTCTGAAGTTCGAATCGGCCATCTTCTCTGTCATACCCTAATCGTAATTCAACACCTTCTAACTTGTTGTCTTCGTCATATACATCGAAAGATATTGTCGAAGAGATAGATTTGTTGAGACCGAGTAATTTGCTGCCTGCATAGCCTTTGTCAATATTTAAACTGAGTTTGTCTAGGAAATCTTCAGTCTTGAGTAAGTCGAAGTCAATACCTTTTGCTGCACTCGTATCTAGAACTCCTTCAGCCTGGGAGATGCCGGATGCTTCATTAAAACTCTCGTCACTATCAAATAAGCTGGAATCAAGCTTTGTTTTAAACTGAAAATTTAAACTGCTAGTATCAAGCATATTATCGTAGTCTTCATTCAAGCCTGTTCGGGGCCATAACTCAGTTCCTCGGAATTCGATATCTTTTAGAGTCCATAGTATTTCGCCTGTGTTGTTACTGGTCGGAAGATCTTTATGCGCGTCGCCAACATTTTTTATGAACCATGAGGTTTTACTACTGTCATTCAGTTCAAATTCGAAGCTAGTTCCGGTCCATTGACCGTCAGTCAATATTGAATTAACGGCAGTCTCTCTAGTCGGCCAGCCTGGGGTCGTTGTCCATGATTTTTCATGGTTTCCAATAGAAAGTGTTACATCATCACCATATTGAGATGTAAAATCAGCGGTAAAGATTGCGTCTCCTCGCCTCCTGACGTTATCAAGATTAAGATCGAAGGCAAGTGCAGTTTCTAGGCTTTGGCTGAAATCCTTTAGCGTTTCAGCGCCATTATGAATGGCTCCTATATCAATTACTCTGACCCCCTGATCATCAGTGCTAATTCCTGTTGCTTCTAGAGATGCATCTGCCCAATTAGCTGAGAGGTCCTCTGGGCCCACGATCTGCCCACCAGAGTCTGGATTGCTCTCAAGGGCAATGTCTTTAAGGTCTTTCCAAAATGCGCTGTCAAATGAAATCTTTATATCTGGGGTTAGAGTTCTCGCTTCTTCAGAACTGATGGAGCTACGATATGGATCGAGTGAAGGATTATTGAGGATTCTTATCTCATCAGAACTGTATGGATTATTGGGGTCAAAGCTTTTCGATTCTCTGTACCTGAACTCCGTAGGCGATAAAGTAAGACAAATCTCACCTTCTTCAGCACGGGCAAAGTCCCCATTGCCATCAAAGAAATGGCTGTTATATAAGATGCTATTTGAAGGAAAATTCTTGTCAGAATTATCTGACACGAAATCACTTATTTTTCTTACAAGGCTGCTGCTTGAGATATTGATTTCAGCAACCGACTCACCTGCTTCGTTCGTAGTAAAGGTATCTCCATCATTTGCATTCCAGCGCCCATTTACCCCCACGGATGACCAGTTATTTAAAACGGTAAATGTTGGGTCTTTGTCCGCGTCTAGAGGGCTGTAGTAAAGACTCCATCTTGCCTTTGCATCAATCTCAGTTATGCCCTGATCGGCAAAATTTCCTACTGCTTCAAATTTTGTATCTCGTATAATATCATGTAATTCGCTAACACTTTTAACGGTTTTTGTTACTGAGCTTGATGTGTCTATCTGACTCTGTAAGTCTACCCAGTTGTTATTTACTCCTTGATAGCCCCAGCCAAATGCTCCTGAATTCCCTCCACCTTCTCCACTTCCCGTGCCATATCCACCTGATCCATCTCCCATGGTAGGGCTGCCATGTCCACCTTCTCCACTTCCCGTGCCATATCCACCTGATCCATCTCCCATGCTAGGGCTGCCATACCCAGTACCAGTAGGGCTGCCATACCCAGTACCACTAGTTGCATCCCAGCCAGGCGGAATCAGGACGCCGTTCTGGTCGTACTGGGGAGCTTCTCCGGGTTCGTCATGTGGCATACCAGTTCTCCCGCTTAGTCTTATATCTATATCTAATATAGCTCGCAAGTCCTAGTTTGATCCCATATCCCCATAGGTTTACTAATTTTAATGTCGCTAGAGCCCTTGTCCTGACAGGCTTGTGCCCAGGCTGCTGGTCAAATCAAAAGCCTGCCTTTTAGGGTATTTGTACTACTCAGGCTGAGAGCGGAGGGTCCTGGAAGTAGTCGCCGTTAATGCCGCCGTCATTGGCTGTTTCATTGCCATCAGCGCCGATTACACCCACAGCCGCTGGTGATTCGAGTGATTCAACAAAGTCATTGCCAGCTTCTACAGCGTTTTGATCTTTAAAGGCTTGGTTATCCCAGGTCGCTTCGCCTGTTAGGCCCTGACTATCGAGTTGATCCCAGGAGATTTGATCAGAACCGGTAAAGCTTGATTCTGTTCCATTCGCTGCTTGATGCAGGCTTTGGCCCCAATCGGCATCCAAGACAGCTAAATCTGCCATCGAGATCTGGCCATCAAAGTTGGCATCCACTCCTCGCGCCACACTGGCATCAACAAAGCCATCATTATTGGCATCCACTGCATCGGGATCCTCACTGGCTTGTTGTTGTCTTGCAGCACCAGCATTGAGATAGGCCAGATCTTTCATTGAAACGCGGCCGTCGTAATTGAGATCGCCTTGGAAGGTGATTAGGTTTTTGGAGCCCTTTTGATTTTCAAAGACGTCTGAGCCTGTTGCTTTAAGGCTGAGGATGCCTTGGCTGAGATCAACAACATTGCCTGCTGCACCTGTGATCTCGATATCGGCAACCAGTTGCGCTGTTTCTTGACCTGCTTGTACAAATGCGCCATCAACAAAGCTGCCACTCTCGAGGTTTGTTGATGTTTGACTGTCGTCAGGTGAACTGATATAGAAACCAGAGCTCGTTAAACTTGCATTGTCATTGGCAACTCCCGTAATCGCTATATCTGTGGCTTTGATATTACCGACGTTTGTCCATTCGCTTGTGGCTGTAATCGTGTCACCTGATCGTACCAAATTTGTTTGTTTTGAATTATAAGATCCAATATCAAGATCACTACTTAAGATCAAGCCATCGCCTTGTTCTTCTAGATTGATTGTTGCCTCATACAGGGTGACTTTGGTTCCTTCTACAGCTAAATCACCACCGAGATCCCGCAAGCTCTTGATCTCGCGATTGCTTAACCCTGCAGCATCGGTGAGATCCTTAGAAAATACTGTTTCATCTTGATTGGCACTCAAGCCAAAGAACAGCGGCGTGCTTGGATCATCGATACTGCCATCTGAATTTTGCGTGAGCGTATCGAGGCGGAACTCATTGAAGTCCAGGTCAATCGATGCCAAAACAGCACCATCCGCGCCAATACGCGATCCGGCATCGGCTATATGGTTTCCATAGAGATCTCCTGGATCTAGATCTCCAAGACTTGCAGCAGCAATCCGGATTGTTCCCACATCATTATCGATGCGTACCGCATTGGCGATGGGTAGCTGCCCGCCAATGGTGATATCAGAGGCTTTGATCTCATTAAAGAGATAGGGATCAAAGTTGATCGTGATATCAGCTGTTTCTAAGTCATAGCCTTCTGCAAGGCTCTTTGCTGTGATGTCCAGGCGATAGGTGTCTTGCCAATCAACCGAATCACCAAGCACTGCCAGTTGCTTGAGATCAGTTTGAGTATCAGTGCCATTGATTGAGTGAAGGCTATAGCCAAGTTCAAGGTCGCTATCTGCTGTGGCTTGTGGATTAGGAGCCCATTGATTGGCAATATTCTGATTGCTTCTGGTTAGGGATATTTCAGCTATGCCCTTTTGGTTTCTTTCACCTTGTTTGTCAAGTGCTGTATTCCATACTCCTGCCTTTACGTTAACTTGCCAATCTTCGGCTATTCCTTCTGCACTTGGCGCCCAAATCTCCGCATATTTATATTGTTGGAAATAGGAGGTTGGGTCAGCTTTTATTGCAGGATGGAAATTGTTGAATGTGATATCACTTCCATCAACCCATTGTCCATCTTTAAAACCTATAAAAGCACTGTTGTAAATATTGTAGTTTCCTAGCAGCGCTGTGATTAAGTCGTTTTCCTCTTCAGAGTTTATAGAAGCCAGATGCCCACCAATACTTTGAGCATTAGCTTCTGCTTCTTCCCAAGTTGGCCCATCAACAATCACATAGGCCGAATCTCCACGGCTAACGTATTCCCTTGACCTGGAGGTGTCTTTGATTTCTACAGAGGCTGTATTGCCAACTTGATCGCTGCGTAAATCATCAGAGAACAGCTTGATCTCTAAAGTCTCCGGGCCTTCTTTGGTTTGATCATTTCTGATCTCTGAAGTGAACGAAAATTTTCCTTCTGCATCAGTTATTCCTGACCCGGTAATCTTGTTATTAAGGAAGTCTAGTTTATTGATTCCTTCACCATAGAGAGCCCAGTAAAGTTCGGTGCCTGTATCAATATGCTTGGTATGGGCTGTTGTGGTAAGAAGATTACCCTCTTCAATTTGTTCGACCGAGTTGGTGAGGTATGTCTCTTCAACATCATTGACATTCAGCGTAAACGATTTAGCAAATGTCATGCCATCTGTGTCTGCCGCTTCTAGGGTGATTGAGTAATTGGTTTTATTTTCGTAATCTGCTGAGTAATTGCTAATCAGTTGCTTTTCATTGATGCTAAAGAATGAATTATCGTCGCTACCTGCTCCTGGGATTAGAGAAAAAATGTGGCCATTACTAGAATCTGGATCAATTGCTGAGATGTCAGCAATTGCTGTACCTGGAGCTAGGTTTTCATTAAAGCTTGTGGCTGATAGTGTGATATCTGTAGGAGCTTCTTTGATATCGATAACATTTAGCGCAAACGACTTTGCAATCTCGAGGCCATCATTATCAGCCGCTTTAAGTCTTAATGAATAAAGGTTTTTTTGCTGATAATCAGCTGAATCATTAATAATTAATTGGTCTTCGTTGATGCCAAAGAATGAATTGTCTTCACTGCCTGCGCCAGGTGCTAGAGAGAAAAGAAATCCATTGGTTGAATCTGGATCGGTTGCTGAAAAGGTCGCGATTGTAGTGCCAGGTGCTAACTTTTCGGCAAAGCTTGTCGATGAGATGGAGATATCTGTTGGAAAATCATAGGTTGCACCATTGAAATTTATTCTCTCAATATTGAAGAGTTGATCTGTTCCATCACGGGATAAAATATTATCAGCAACTTCAAAACCTTCTGTATTGCTATTAAGTGATAGCTGGTATTCATCTTTTGGCCCACTGAAGCGTGCCGTGTCAAACCCTGCTAGGCCATCAAGCTTGTTATTGCTACTATTACCTCTGAGCGAATCTGAATGGTCAGACCCTGTTGCATTTTCAATGATTACATCAGCGTTTAAATCATCCTGAATCGAGTTATAAGCAATCGTATAACCTTTGAATTCTCCGTTGACTTGAGATATAAAGCCACCGCCTCCGTCGGAATTAGCGAGCGTTGCATTGCGTAAATCAATTGTTACTGAGCTAGAAGAGCCTGAGCCATCAATTGTATCGATGCCTGATGAATCCCAAATTGACTTAAATCCATTGAGTTCATGGTCGAGTGGATAAGTGTCATCTCCTGGAGAATGCGTATCATTTGGCCCGTAAAGGTATTGGATTGCTGCAATGTCAAATGCGCCTAACCCGGTCATGAAGCCGTCATAGACAGCGTCATTGGATGATGTATATCGTACGTTATATGATGGAGAGTAATCGTTGGCATTAAGCGTGTTATATGTCATTACTGTCCAAGGAGTTGCATTTAGGCCATTGTCTCCTCCTTGGTTTGGAGAGTCATGTTCAACTCCTGGGAAGGTAGGGTAAGTGGTTTCGTTATAAGTAAACTCTTCGTGCGGGTGCTTTAGGCCAAGTGTATGGCCTAGTTCGTGTATGTATGTCAGGTAGTAATAGCTTCCAGGTTGTTGTGCATCTGCATTGCTGCCTAGATTTATTTCACTGTTGATCGATGTTTGACCAGAATTTAACCCGCCAGGCATCCACGCAAATCCCAATGTATTTTCTAGACCAGTAACTTTTGTGGCTTCCTCGTCGGTAACAAAAATCCAGCTAATATCTGACTCTTCAAGATTTTGCGTTTTGCTAAAATGTATATTACCAATACTTGCATAGGTGTTCATTGCACTGATAGCTGCATTCTTTTCTGCGTTATTTGGGTTTAAGGCGAGTATCGTATCTTCTGTCGGACTCCCATCTTTTATAGAAGTGTATTTAATTTGATCACCTTCTTGTGCGAAATAGTATTTGAATTGATGTGTGTCACTATCAACGCTTGGATCAGATGTTGTCGCCCACTTCACGCCATGCATAAGGCCTGATATATAGGGATTATCAGCCTTTGTAGTATTGGGATCGTCATCCCATGTTGTATCTGAATTAAGTATTTGCCAGTCAGAGGGGTTATATGCCAATGCCAATGCCAGTGACAACCTGTCTCTGTTGCTTACCTCATCGCTATTTCCCGCTAAGTTTCTATTGGTAATTTCAGCATTAAGTGTGTCTACTGCCATATGCTAAGCCCCCCAAACTGTGGGACTTGAACAATCAGCATGAATGAAGCTCTAGTGAAAACAACTTCAAGCCAAGAGAAATTAGTCAAACCTGAGCTTGGCTGAAAATTGATCGATCCATCTGCTACGACGAACAAGCCGAATAGCCACTGACTAGAGCATGGATCCCTCAAAGACAAGGAAGTAGAAGAGTTGAGTTGTTGATTCAAATCAATCATTCCCCTTCCCCACAGATCTTCCTATTCACAATCCTACTCCATTCACCAGCTGATGCGCAGAGCTTTTTACTGCTCAAAATACTTGTCTCTATAGGCTTTTTGCCTCCTCCTAGACAGTTACCAGACTCGCGCTCTTCTTTACAGTAATATATTACTAGGTAAGCGGCATGTCGATTGCCTAGTGCTCGCTTGAGTCGATTCAGCAGCACTCTGTAGTGATTGGATGATGTTCAGCTAAATACGCGACCTGTCTTCAGTCTCTCAGAGGAAATTTGCTTAGCCGCTCAGCAATCAGCACAAGCGTCAAACGCCCTATTGATAGGCATCTGCATTGCAGCGCAATGGTTTTAAGAATTTCCAATCAAACATATTGCCACATCGCTTTTCGGCTCAATGGCAGACCGCTCCCTTTGCGAAGGAGGGCCCCTTAGGCTTAAATACAAGTGAGACATAATCCCTCTGCTTTCTAAAAATGGTTTAACTCGCAAAAATAAGAGCAGTAAGTCTTTAAAACTTTTAGCTTTAGTAAGCTCCTAAGTCATAGATGCTGCCATAAAAACTCATCAATGCAAGGTATGAGTTGGTTTTTGTATACGTGAATCGAGTTAATTGGAATCCAAGGCTTATAAATAGTATCTGTAAAATCTACTGGCTTTGATTTGAATATTGAGCTCAAGGTGATACCGACTGCACCAAAATGCATGCACTATTCCAGTAAAAGCATTTTATTAAGGCCCTGACTTATATGGGCAGTATTTATGTTACAGAGACTTGCACCTTGTGGCTAATAGGCAGGGAGGTGACTTTTTGTTGAATACTCTTATGACTGTCTTGGAAAATCACTTGGAGTATTTATTAAGATTTGCACGAGTATAAGCATTAGAAGTATATGGATTTCACTCATTCCAAGAGAGGTTAAACTCGTTAGTGATTAGCATTCTTGGAATTTCCGCCAGTAATGTCGTTATCGCGCCTGTCGCTATTGCCATCAGCGCCGATCACATCAATAGCCCCTGGTGATTTAACTGATTGACCGACTTCATTGCCTGCTTCTAAAGTCTTTTGATCTTTACACCGCCTTTTAGCCAAGGCTACATTGCCTGTTCTGCCCTGATGACCAAGGTTCCTGCCACCACACTTGATTGGCTTTGTTAAAGCTTGATTCTGTGCTATTGGTGCCTGTGATTGGCCCCATCGCTTAGCTGTTGGAGCAGAGTTTTGACTAATTGGCATCCAATACTGCCAAATCTGCTATTGAGATCTGGTGATCAGAGTTGGCATCAACAGCACTAGCCACACTGGCATCAACCACACCATCAACAGAGGAATGGCTTGTGAGTGTCAAGATCTGTTCTTTGGTCTTTGGCTCTACGTTGCCTTTTCGTATGCATTGATAGGCCAGTGCCACTGACCATTGCACTTCTGCGCTGATCAGCAGCTTTGCGAATGTTCTTTGCCATGGTTTTAGCTTTTCAGCGAGATGATCAATGGATTGGAGCTTTAGCCAATGCAAAAGCTGAATCACGAGTATCGATCAAGCCTCCTGCTAGGTCTGATCGTTGCATCAACGCTGGCACCTAAACCGCTTTCCACCCTGCCGGCGGATCTGCATCCTTTGGTGAGTGCTCTCCAGGCCAAAGGCTTCACCATTCGCATTGCCCTTCCACCAGTGCGTTCGAGCTATGGGCTGTATCAAAGCAAGAGCAAAACTCTCTGGATCTCACCACTCACCTTTCCTCTAGAGATTTCTCGTCCAACCTTTTTGCATGAAGCGGTGCATGCCATCCAGAGCTGTCCTTCCGGGATGCTCACGCCTCTGGGCTGGACTGTGAGCTTGAATCCAGTGGTAGAAAGGGAAATCAGCGCAATTTTGATACGCAATTATCACCATGGAAACCGGGCCCTGGAGCAGGAAGCGTTTTTTATTCAAGGCCAAAAGGATGCTGTGCCCCGTTTGATTGGGGCCTTGAAGCAACGTTGCCCTTAATCATCAAATAGTTGCTACAGCTAGGCCTGCGTCAAGACGTTGCCGCAAGTGATCGTTAACAACAGATCTGCGTCTGATTTGGCTGTTGATTGCCTTGTTGCATTCCATCAGTTTGAGGTCATCAAAACCCTGAAAATACGTCGTGGATTTGAGGGTATCCAACAGGCGTGCCCTTGTTCATGCCTTTTGCTTGCTTGTCTTACAGAGCAAACCCATCTTTTCTATGAGCGCGTGCTCAAGCTCACTGATGGCATTGAGCTAGCTCAATGCGCTTGCCAGGAAGTTGAGTGAATCTATGGGTAGCGGTGAAGGATGAGAACAAAAAAGTCGTCACCGCCCCAGGGGAAGAAAACATATAAGTAAAAAGCCCCGCAACTTGGCGGGGCTTTTTACTGTAGAAGAAGCAACAGTAAATGATTTCGCAGTGCAGCAGATCTAGACGTGATCGAGATCAACTTCAAACAGGCAGTGCAGTTCAACTGGGATTTGCAAGGCGCACTGCAAGGAGCAGGCACACCTATCAAGCCGGCATTGGTGCTTCCCTATCGATTGCTGTTGGTGATAACAGCGTTTGGTTTATCGATGCTCTAGCCACGCCAACTTCGCTGACCGTGATGGAGAGAGCAGAATTAGATGGTTTAATTGCCGAGTTGATCTTGCTAGGAGGGATGATGTTCTGCATGAATGAACAGATTTATGCCAATAAGCCATAATATTTATTGGATAAGAGCCTCAATGGGTAGGCCATGCTTGGTTCGCAAATAGTGAATTGTTTTGTGATGCTCATTTTTATTAGCTAGATGGCATTGCAGCATTGAATTCTCTCTAACTCGATATTCAAAGCAGGGTTTGGGGTGATATATCGCTCTCATGCCTATTTGCATACCTGTTAACCACAGGTCCCAGTCTTCTAAGGCTTTGAGGTTCTCGTCATAACCGCCACATTTTTTCCATAAAGAGCGTTTCATTAATGTGCAAGCATCAATGCGATTGGCTTTTACTAATTGCTTGGCATTAAGAATGCCTGGTTTGAAATGTTGAGTGCGAGCACCAAAATCGAGCCTGTCTCCAAAGATCATCTCCATGTCAGGATTCTGTCGGATGATAGATAGGCAATCTTGCAGGTAAGGGGATAGCAAACGGTTGTCATCATCTAGTGGAATAATTAATTCGGAATTTGCAGCATTAATGCCATGGTTACGTGCGGCAGCAAGCCCAGAATGTTCTATGCTAAGTATTCTGTAGCCACTTTGTTTAAGTCTTTGCAGGATCTGCCGTGAAGACGACTTCGTAGATCCATCGTCAACAACAATAACTTCTACTTCACTATCTTCGGATTGATATCTCTTAACGCTGGCGATTGCTTCAAGAAGAAAATGGCAGGGATTGAATGTAGGAATGATCACGCTGATGTCTGGCTTTTTATTTGTTTGCTTGTGCTTTTTTTCTGCAGCAATATTGGTGTTATTTTCGCTTAATGCTGGTAAATCGGCGATGGTCTGTAGTCTGTCCCAGATCTTCATCAGTTCAGGGAACGCTAATCGATAAAGATCTTCAATTGGATCACCTAATGGAATGCTTGGCATCCTATTGGGATCGACGAGTTCGTTGAGATCTGCTTGGATGGTTTGGTGGTCTGGCTTCCAATCCCATCGTTCAATCAGAAGTTCGACTAGTTTATTTGTATGCTTCTTTAGTGATTGGGCATTTAAAAGTATGCATTCAGTACTAAATTTTTCTATGTGTGTGACAAGTCTTTCGTTGTAAAGTGACCAGAGGGATAGTATCATTTCTGGTTGCATTCTCAGTAACGAATTTTGGCGGCGCTGTAGCGCATCACTAAGGTCCCATGGTGAACGATAGATCCCTATCGTTCTCATATTTGGTTTTAGTTGATGCCAGAATGGGAGTAGTAATGTGGTGCGTGGATCTTTCCATCCCCATTGTTGATTTTTCGCGTCCGATTCGCGCTCAGCTAAAAGCTTTGAAGCCTTTTCCCTCCAGTAAGCTTTTTCAGAGCCGTCAATACATCTCTCTGGTGTCCAACCCCAATCAGCAAATCCATAAGAACTATCTATTAAACTTGAATGAAACCATTCGCGGTGCAGTTGTACAAAGTTTGCATCTTCTTCATATCCCTCAGGATTTTCAGCGTCTTTAGGAATTAAAGACTTCCCCATAATGATGCCCAACTTGCTAAGCATTCGCGCCAGCAAAGAGGTTCCACTGCGATGCATTCCTGCAATGACCCACGGCCCATCATGGACATTAGTCAGGGTGATTATGCCTGAACATGGTGAGTGGATTAAATTATATGTTGGAGCCATTCCTCGTCTTTTGATGGCATTTCTTGCGGCGTTAACAGTTTGACTATGTTGGTGTCTACGCTTTGTCTGCGAGGCGCTATTACGATGAACTCGATAACTATAGAGAGGTTCTGGGAGATAGATAGGAGGTCCGAGTTCTGAAAGCTTTAGGCATAAATCGTAATCTCCTACAAATGAAGAGCTTAGATATCCGCCCACTTTTAAATATGCTGATCGCCTGATCATTCGCATATGGAAAGGAATAAACTGAACAAGATCATTGTTCTGCCTCCATGGTCGAAGAGCACGTTGGTCGAGAGCATATTTTGATCCATTTGGCTCCATCAACCAGCACTGACTATAGAGAAATGGGCTTTTTGGACTCTTGTCTAGCAATGCAATAGCCTTACCCAATGCCAAAGGGTCAAGTTTATCGTCAGCATCCAGTTGTACGAAATAGTTAGAAGAGCTTTTGCTAAATAGAAGCTGGTAGCTGCCATAGATTCCTAGCTGTTGATTATTAGCTAGTAATCTCAGTCTTGGTTCTTCTTTGGCAATTTTGTTGAGCCATTCTTGGCATTGTATTGTGATCGCCTCGGGCCCATCTGGGCGAATTAACAGCTCCCAGTCTTGAAAGTCTTGTGCTCTTACGGAATCAATGGCTTCCTGTAGCCAAATTAGGGGAGTGTCAAAAACAGAAATACCAACGCATACACTGATTGGATGATTGGTTGACGAGTTGGATTGAGTTTTCAAACGATCTCACCTCTTTCTGGCATGGTCGCTTTTGGGGCCTTCGTGTTGTACTAGTTATTGCTTGATCCATTTGAGTGGCTGATCAGAAGTTCACGCCGCGCTTGAGATCTACGCCCTGCTTGGCATAGTGGTTATGGAAAACCATTTCGAGTTGAGCGTAGGCGAGATCGAAATAACTAGGTTGGTTTTGCATCGGCCTTTGATGATTGGCTCGATTTCGGTAGGTTTCTCTTGCAAAATTTGCACAACTGTCTCTAGAGCTGGCAGTTGATGATTCAGGTTGTGGTTGAGTTCATCAACCAGCAGTAATGGGCTTTGGTTTGCTTCGAAGCTTTGGGAGAGTAGGAAGCCCGATTCGCTTAGTCCAACGCGCCAGCCGCCATGCTTCCTCTTGATATCAGTGCTGTTGAGCTCTTACCCGATGAGATCGCACGCTTTTCAAGGCACCTGACTCTTCCTGAGGTGGGCCTAGTAGGACAAAAGCGCCTCAAGGCTGCTTCGGTGCTCTGTGTCGGCGTCGGTGGTCTTGGTTCTCCGATGTTGCTCTACCTAGCAGCTGCTGGTGTAGGGCGTCTGGGTATCGTTGATTTTGATGTGGTAGATCACAGCAACCTGCAGCGTCAGGTGATTCACGGCACAAGTTGGCTTGGCAAACCGAAGATCGAGTCGGCAAAGGCTCGCATCCATGAGATCAATCCTCATTGCCAGGTGGATCTCTACGAGATCGCCCTCACTAGCGAGAACGCGCTCGAGATCATTCGCCCTTATGACATCGTTTGCGATGGCACTGACAACTTCCCCACTCGCTATTTGGTCAACGACGCTTGCGTGATACTGGGTAAACCCAATATCTACGGTGCAGTCTTCAGGTTTGAAGGGCAGGCTTCTGTTTTTAATCTCACTCGAGACAGCCCTAACTACCGCGATCTGTTCCCAGAACCGCCACCTGCAGAGATGGTTCCTTCCTGCGCAGAAGGTGGTGTCGTTGGCGTGTTGCCTGGGATCATCGGCCTGATTCAGGCCATCGAAACGGTGAAGATCATCATCGGGGTCGGGACCAGCCTCAGCGGCAGGCTTCTGTTATTCGATGCTCTCAAGATGGGCTTCCGCGAGCTTAAGTTGCGCACTAGCCCCGAGCGCCCTGTCATCGATAGGCTGATTGACTATCAGGATTTTTGTGGAATGGGCGACATTGCCCCGGAGGCAGGCGCGGTGGCGAGTATTACTGTCAGCGAGTTCAAAGCGCTGTTAGACAGCGCTGCAGATGACATCTTGCTCCTTGATGTGCGCACTCCCAAGGAAGCAGAAATTGCCACGATTGCCGGCTCTGTGCTGATACCCCTTGATCAGATTGAGAGCGGGAGTGCTCTCGAGCAATTGCGCCATTTGCTTAAGGGGAAGCGACTTTATGTTCACTGCAAGCTGGGGGGGCGAAGCGCCAAGGCTCTCATTGCTCTCAAGCGTGCTGGCATTGAGGGCATCAATGTGGCAGGTGGAATCGACGCTTGGAGCCAGGAGGTTGACCCCTCGGTGCAGCGTTACTGAGAGTTACTGAGATCATCCTGTAGCGCTCTAGTTCGTCCCCCATGCTCATGCAGGGCAACCTATTCCAGTTGAAAGTTGGTGATTGATTGCACCTCTAACTCGCTGGGTCGCGAGCAACCCTGTCGCGGCTTGCTTCTATCTGCCCGCTCGTGGCCGTGTCATGCAAGTCGCCTTGATCAAGCTGTTTTATCTGCTGGGCTTCCAGAAATAAGAGCTTGAATCGTTTTAATTCCTAAATGATTAAGACTCGAGGTTGGCTTTGATGCGACAGGAATCAGTTGAAGGTGTTATTAACAAGTTGTTTATTCAGTAATCCACGCCTCGCTTGAGGTCTACGCCCTGCTCGGCGTAGTGCTTGTGGCATACCATTTCTGAGTGGACGCCGGCCAGGTCGAAGTAGGCAGGTTGGTTTTTGCAGCGGCCGGTGATGATCACTTCGGTTTCGGCAGGCTTACGCAGCAGGGTTTGAACAATCGGCTCCACAGGAATCAGTTCAAGATCCACGCTGGGATTGAGTTCATCGAGGATGACAGTTTTATAGAGCCCACTGGCGATGGCGGCTCTGGCAATTTCCCATGCGCGCTCTGCTTCCACATAATCGATCGGTTGTTGTTGACCTCGCCACACGATGGCATCACGGCCGGAACGCAGATGATCAACAAGATGGGGGTAGCTTTCTCTTAGGGCTGCAATGGCAGCATCTTCCGTGTAGCCATTGCCACCTTTCAGCCACTGCAAGATCAACACGCGATGGCTTTTGTCTTGGCTGATGCCGCGGCCAATGGCCTGGAGGGCCTTGCCTAGGGCACTGGTGGACTTGCCTTTGCCCTCACCGGTGTAGATCTCAATGCCACCGGTGGTCATGAAGGGAATAACGCCATCAGCTTGAGGCTCCATACGACGATGGGCGCGCATTTCGGAATGCAGATCGGCTACCTCAACTAGGGCTCTTGGAGCGGCTCGTCCGGTGACGATGATCTCCATGCCGTCAGGTCGGTCGGTGAGTGTTTTGACTACATCTTCAACAGCCAGCAGGCCTAGATCCAGCACGGGATTGAGTTCATCAAGCACAACGACTGAATAGAGGGCGCTGGCGATGGCTCCCTTGGCGATATCCCAGCCGCGTTGGGCTTCTTGACGATCAAAGCGGGTAGCGTCCTCGGCGATGAAAAATTCACCTCGACCAGTGCGTACTTGGTCGATCAGGTGAGGGAAGCCCTGTTGCAGTGCCTCAATGGCAGCATCTTCGTCGTAGGCGCGGCCTGGGCCTTTGAGGAATCGAAGCAACAGCACCCTGGTTCGTCGTTGCTCGCAGATCCCGAGCCCGATGGTGCGTAGGACAACACCAAGAGCGGCCTGACTTTTGCCTTTTCCCTCGCCGTCATAGATGTGCAGTTGGCCATGACTGCGTTCATTGCTTTCGGCTGCGGTCGCGATGCCAATCCCACGTCCTCTTCTGCCGCTTGATGTTTGGCGATTGCTGGGTGTCTTGGATGCTGCCGTCTGCGAAGCCATTGACGGGTCCTCTACGGTTGAAGCCTAACGAGATCGATGGGCTGAGAAGGTGGTTGCTGGGACGGCTGGTGCAGCGGTGTTTCGGCAGTTGGAACCGCTGCCAGATCGTGAGTATGCCCAGTTGCAGAGGTTGCGCAAGTGTCTTGCCAGTTTTAGGCGCGTGTGTGTGGCCTATTCCGGTGGAGTTGATAGTGCACTAGTGGCAGCGATCGCACAAGAACAACTTGGACCTCAAGCCTTTGCGGTGACAGGGGTTTCTCCTGCACTTGCCCCTGATCTTCTCGATGAGGCTCGTCAACAGGCTGCCTGGCTTGAGATTCGTCACCAGGAATGCGTGACTGAGGAATTGGATGATCCGGCCTATAGCAGCAACCCTATAGACCGTTGTTTTGCTTGTAAGCGTGAATTACATCGCCATCTGGGCCCGATTGCTCAGTCAGCCGGTGGAGCTCAGGTGGTGGATGGCGTGAATCACGACGACTTGGGAGAGCATCGACCTGGCATTGAGGCGGGTCGTCAGGCAGGTGTGCGTTCTCCTTTGGCTGAACTGGAGATTGACAAAGCGGGTGTACGTCAGATCTCACGAGCTCTTGGCTTCCCTTGGTGGGATAAGCCCGCGCAGCCCTGCCTGGCTTCTCGTTTCCCCTATGGCAATAGCATCACGGCTCAGCGATTGCGTCAGGTTGGTCTGGCTGAAGCCTGGTTAAAAACGCTTGGTTTTACTGAGGTGCGAGTGCGCAGTCAGGGCTTAGCTGCGCGTATTGAAGTTCCCGCGGATCGGATTGAGGATGTGGTGCTTGAGTTGGATCGTGAGCAGGTCGTCGCGCATTTCCTTGCGCTGGGTTTCACCTCCATCAGCCTTGATCTGGAAGGTTTGGTCAGTGGCAAGCTCAATCGCACTGGCCAAGAACATTGAAGGCGTGGAATGGCTTACGGCTTTATTCCTTTCGCGACTCCTGTTCCACTGCGTTGCCATCGGCGGGAGATTGAGCTTGGTGCTCTCTCTGATGCGATAGGGCAAAGCCTGGAAGGACTTTCTCGCTGCTTTTACAGCTGGGCGAGTAGGGCAACAACAGCTTGTCTGGGGCTTTAGGGGCAATCAGCTCGTTAGAGCTATCTCTGCCGATTGTTGAGCCACGCTGGCTCACAAGGGTGTCGCATAAGGGAGGCTGTTGAGATGCCCTATCCCTTTGTCGGTCTGGATCTTGACAACACAGGCAAAATGGAGAATTTCTTCAGTACGGAGAACAGCTTCAGTTGCGATTGGAGCTTGATTCAGGGCGAGCAGAGCGAACACCAGTCGTCTTCTTGGTAGCTGGGAGGTTGGCCAAGGCTTTTTGGCTATGAGGCTTTGCGGCGAGGGATGCCTCAATCCGCAGGACCTCTGCTTCACGAATGGCTGTGTTCTTATCCAAGTACTCAATGCTGTTTGGGTGTGCTGGTGGCAAACCTTCGGCTGCACTTCCAGCTCGCAAACAATACAGACTTTTGCAGAATCAACCATGAGCATTTCTGCACATCAAATTCAACCTGCTAGAGAGGCCGCTTGGGAGCCACCTAGGTCGGAGATTTAGCAGTTTTTGCCTAACTGACGACTGATTCCTGCTTGCTTAGACCTAGATCAGGAGTCCGAGGACGTCGAAACCCTGAAAACCTGTCCTGGACTTGAGGGCATCCAACGCGGGTGCCCTTGTTTACGTCAGTTGTTTGCTCTCCTTACAGAGCCAATGCATAGGTTCTAGATGCTTGTGCTCAAACTCACCGCTGGCATTGAGCCAGGACACTGCGTTTTTAAAGAGGTTGGGTGAATCTATGGATAGCGGTGAAGGATGAAAACAAAAAGTCGCCACCGCTCTAGGGGGAGAAAATAAATAAGCAAAAGCCCCACCTATTGGCGGGGCTTTTTGATGCTTAGTTGTTGAAGTTCCCTGACAGGAAGAGGTTTGGCTTGTTTTGGCAAGGGCTGGTGGAACTAACAACATTTAGGTGAAACGAAGCTTTCAATGCTTTTAATCAGACAATAGAGATGATGGCTAACCCTTCTTCATCTTTGGTCTGGCTTTCATCTCCTTTTGTCTGCATCCATATACATTGCTTATGGCTGAAAGATGGAGAGTAAGCCGAACCTGTGTTCATGTTGAATCATTCTCTCGCTCCGGGGTTTATATTTACTAGGCTCTTATTTTCCCCCTCTAAATATCCAGTGTTAGTTGTGGTTGTAGATAAGTGGTTGGAACGACTTAGCCAAATCTTTAGAGCGTTGTGGTCACTCTTTCGCTAGGAAATTTCTCTGTATTCAAATACTTTTCAATACTTGCTATGAAGCCTACATCGGAACAGCTGAAGGAGTCTCAAGAACAGCTCAGTCAAACAGAATTGGCTATCCAAGACCTAGAAAGAATGCTAGGGTAAATGAACAAAAGGTTTGATGAACTGAATGGAATGGTGATTGGGTTGGGGCAAGTTCTTCCTTTAGAAGAGAGAAAGAGAGAGGATGATCGCAAAAGGGAAGCGCAAAGGTTGAGGTTAGAAGAAGAGCATTTGGATAAGTTTGAGCATGACAGGAGGCTTGACTAGTCACCAGCCTCTGAATCTCAAGCCACTACGAACCGGAAGGTGGATGAATGGGGCAATGTGAGTAGGTGTTTAGATACCCCTTGCCTTTTAGAAGTGCCTGTAGCGATCACTCAAATGCTTCAGTATTGGTTTCAGCAGGTCGCTGTAGCTAGCTGATTAAGCCTTTGGATGGCGTACTGCGGTTGCTAGAGCTGCTGGTGTTTCCCGTTGGAAGCTCTTTAATGCATGGCTTTTAGCGCCAAGTTCCTGGCGTAAGAGCTCACAAGCTTGTTCCGGCATCGTTTGATCGCCGCAAGTGAAGACATCCACCGCGGCATAACCATTCTCAGGCCATGTGTGGATGGAGAGATGCGATTCAGCTAGAAGGGCAAGCCCTGTGACCCCCTGAGGTTCAAATCGGTGGGTGATCAGATTGAGAAGAGTGGCACCAGCACGCTTGGCTGCTGTTGTGATCGTGGTTCTCAGAAAGGCTTCGTCATTGAGCTTGGCGTGATCGCAGTCATAAAGCTCTAGGATGCAGTGCTTGCCCACCATGTCGGTGGCGCTGTGATTGATTGAGCTTGTGTTGTCTTGGCAATTGGTGTCTTCCCATCCTGGATTGGGATGCAAGCAAGACAGGGTTCTCTCCATCAAGGCAATAAAAATCAGCTCGCCACCTTAGCGGACCTCTTCCGATCGATTTAAAGATCCTGCTTCGATGATCTGTGATTGTTGTTGCCATTCATCCTGGAAGCCTTCCAAATGGGTTGCGCTAACGAGGCACTGATGTTTCTCTCCTACAGCCTCGAGCAGCAGCAACTGTCTGCCGGGATCCAGTTCCGCAAGAACGTCATCCAATAACAGCAGAGGGGGTTCACCGCAGAGTTCGCCTACGAGCTCTAGTTCGGCAAGCTTGAGCGCCAGCACCACGGTTCGTTGTTGTCCTGCTGAGCCAAAGCGGCGCGCTTCTGAATCGTTGAGTAGCAATCTCACCTCGTCGCGGTGAGGACCGATCCGGCAACTTCCTAACCGTTCCTCCTCACTGCGTTGGCCGAGGAGTTGCGTTTCGATCGCCAACCTCCAAGGTTCTTCCGCTTCCTCACCTTCGAGTTGGCTGCCTGGCTGATAGTCGAGTCGCAACCGTTCCTTGTGTTTGCTGAGGGTTTCCTGCCATCGGGCTGCAAGTGGTTCAAGGCGGGCGAGAGCTCGACTGCGACGTCGATGAATGCGTGTGCTGACTAAAGCCATCTGTACATCGAAGGCATCTAAGAGGGAATCACGCTCCTGAATCGGGATGTGGCGCCACTGACGCCACAGCTGGCTTCGCTGACGCAGCAGCTTGTTGAAGCGACTAATTAGATCTGAATAGATCGGTTCAAGTTGTTGTACGACGCGATCAAGCCATTGGCGCCGCAGGGCAGGCTCGCCTCGAACGAGATTGAGATCGAGAGCGCTAAACCCCACGCAACGCAGTGGACCGATTAGATCCAATTGGCGGGTGAGCGTTTTGCCGTTGCGGCGGGCTTGTCGACCTCCTTGTCGCCGCAATTCCAGTTCGAGCTTCTCAGTGTCATCAGCGATGGCGCGAAGTAGGGCCCGCTGTTCTTCCCAGTGGATCAAGTCTTGATCGCTGCTTGCGCGATGCGAGCGCAGGCTGCCGAGTAGCTCTACGGCTTCGAGAAGGTTGGATTTGCCGATGCCGTTGGGGCCAATAACCAGCAGCCGATTTTCCGTCAACTCCAGCTGAAGCCTGCTGTAATTGCGATACCCCTGCAGTTCGAGCTGGTGAAGCCGAATCGGTCTTGGAGCGGCATGAGGTTAAGGTACCTTGATTGAGGGGGCTTGAGAGTTGCTCTCATATAGCGGCATCCAGCCGATATTTGTGGGCATGTAGCTCAGTTGGATAGAGCATCAGATTCCGGTTCTGAGGGTCGGGGGTTCGAGTCCCTCCATGCTCGTATTTGCTTTAGCTCCCATACTCTTCTAGAGCTTTCAGTGGCATCGTTCAGTTGAGGAGCTGATCTCAATTCAGGTTGTAGTCGGTCAAGCAAAGATGGCCAGAGTGCTGCAGTTCTCTCGCCATACTTGGCTCACAAGCGCGGTTTAGATCGCTGCAGGAAGGATCCAATAACGATGTTGACTCGACGACTTAGCGGAGTCGATAACTCATCGCTCTTATGCCATCTGGATCAATAATGAAGCCTTGATCCTTCAATGCTTTGAGGGAGATGGCAGGTGCCAATATTGAGATGCTGCAACCAGGCATGATTCGGCGCAAATTGTCAAGCGCTTGATGTACGAGAACTGCAAGCAATTGTGCTTGTAATGAGCCGGGTTGGGCGACGAGATTCCAGAGGTTGACATTGAGGCCATGGTCGCTTGTGGCGCGCACAAAACCAACCAGGGTTCCTTTTTCTTGTTCAATAATGCTTAGATGCCAAACGCTTCGCTCAAAGGCCAGGGCCCATTGCTCTGAAGTGTGAGTGGTTTCTCTGCAACGAGCAAGAAGTTTGTTGAGTGCTTGAGGATTGGGTGGCTGTTCAAGGTCTAGCCGGAAGCCGGGGGGGAGTTCGGGCTGTTGAAGAAAGGCAAGCAAGGTGGTTTCAACCGGTGTTGCGCATGCCTGCAGCAATGCCGTTAATGGTGAGCAGTGCGCCTCTTAGCAGTTCGCTGCGGCTGTAAGTGCGACCATCGCCAGCATCGTTCATGGGTGGCTGCCGGTTCTGATCACGCAGCTTGCGAAGCAGGGCCACTTGCAGAAACCCAAGGGGCACGATCGTGCGATTGCGAAGATCGACTGATAGCTGTAGGGCGGGATCGGCCGCGAGCAACCTGGGTTGTCCTGTGATGTTTAAGACCAACCGGCGGGTGAGGCTGTACTCCGTTTCGATGATCTCGAAGATACGGTTAAAGGCTTCACGGTAATCTTCGCGGCCAAGGCTAGTCATGTAGTGATGAGCCAGGTCTAGGTCTACTTTTGAAAGGGTCATCTCCACCTTGGAGATCAGCATTCGGAAGAATGGCCAGCGTTGGTGCAGTCTGCGTAGAAGGTCAAGCTGGTCAGCGTCTGATTCGACTTCAGCGGCTAAGGCTGTTCCAACGCCAAACCAGCTCGGTAGCAGGAATCGACTTTGCGTCCAGCCAAATACCCAGGGGATCGCTCTCAGACTAGAGAGGTCCTTGGCGCCGCTTTTGCGTCGAGCAGGACGGCTGGAGATTTGCAATTTGCTGATTTCTTCGATCGGCGTGACCTGTTGGAAGAAGGCCACCAGATCAGGGTTGTTGTGGACGAGGGCCCGATAGTGCTCACGTGAACGGCCAGCCAGTCTGGTCATCAGTTGATTCCAACTTGGGGTGGCATCTAGCTGGTTGGTTACCAGACTGTTTTGCAGGACGGCCGTTGTGAATGTTTCTAGGTTGTAAAGGGCTAGCTCGGGCAGGCTGTATTTCGATGCCAGCACTTCTCCCTGCTCAGTGATCTTGATTCGGCCGCGCACGGTTCCGCTTGGTTGGGCAAGGATTGCTTGGTAGGCAGGGCCACCTCCTCTGCCAACAGATCCACCGCGTCCATGGAAAAGGCGCAGAGCCACACCCTGGCGGTTAGCTAGATCTTGCAGGGCAATTTGGGCTTGATGGATCTCCCAATTGCTGGATAGAAATCCGGAGTCTTTGTTGCTGTCCGAATAGCCAAGCATCAGCTCCTGCAGAGGTTGGACCTGTTCGCTGACACGAGGGAGCAAATTGCGGTAGACAGGTGAACTCAAAAGTGCCTCCATTACTGCTGGAGCCCGCTGGAGATCCTCTACGGTTTCGAAGAGGGGCACCACAAGCAGTTCGGCATGGCCAGCAGCCGGATCCACGAGGCCGGCTTCTTTGGCTAGCAGCAGCACCTCGAGTAGATCGGAAACTGTGTGACTCATTGAGATCACATATGTGCGGCAGATTCGGCTGCCGAATTCCTCCTGCAGTCGGTGCAGCATGCGAAACACGGCCACCGTTTCTGCTGTACTGGGCGACCAGATAACGGCAGAGGGGATCAGGGGGCGGCGAGTCTGTAGTTCCTCCATTAACCATTGCACTCGCTCATTTTCGGCCATGTCGCCATAGGCCTTAGGGAGGTTTAGGTAGCGGGTTAATTCGTCGAGAGCATCGCTATGGCGATTGCTCTCCTGGCGGATGTCAAGGCTGGCTAGTGAGAAAGCGAAAATGTGGACCTGATTTAAGAGGGTATCCAGAGGCTCACAGCTCAGATCTGTGCTGACCAGGCTGTTGCGGATCAGTTCTAGGTCGCTGCGGAATTCTGCTACTGATTTGTAGTGAAGGGCTTCTCCCGCATTAATGAAATTGGGGCTGGGGTTTAGGCCTTCTGGTGGGGTTTGCCAGCCTGCTTCGGCCAATTGTTGGTTGCGTTGTTGAGTGAGTTTCAACCTCTCCAGGGTGTAGCTGAGTTTGAGGCGATAAGGCTCCAGTCGATAGCGGGCTGCGCGTTCCTCGTAAACCTCGGGGAATCGAAGCCGGTCCATTTCCAGTGCCTCCAACAGTGGAGCGCTTACCTGGCTCCATTGCATGGAGATGCTGAGTTGATCACGGAGTTTTTGAACGGCATTGACATAGCGCTCCAGCATCAGCTGACGTTGATAACAGGCGGTGCGCCAGGTAATTTCTGGTGTAACGGAAGGATTGCCGTCTCGGTCTGATCCAACCCAAGATCCAAACGTGCAGAAGGCAGCTTGTGGAATGTGTACGTCCGGATAGCTCTCGGCCATTGCAGTGATCAGGCGACGCCGTAGCTGGGGCATGGCATCAAAAAGCACCTGTTGGAAATAGTGGAGGGCGTAATCCACCTCATCCAGAACGGAGGGCTTGAACTGATGAAGCTCATCGGTCCGCCACCAGAGCCTGATTTCCTCCTCAAGCTGCAGTCTCAGGCTTTCTTTCTCAGATGTCGATTTTGTTGGATCTGATTGAAACTGCTGCAACAGGCTTGCAACCTTGCGTTGCTTATGGCGAACGGTATGACGGACGATTTCAGTGGGATGAGCAGTGAAAACTAGGCGGATATCCATCTCCTGTAGAAGGGTCTCCAGCTGAGCTGGTGGCACGTTGAGACGGCGAAGTCGTTCGAACAGCTCCCTGAATGTGGCTGGGTCTGTCTGCGTGGCGAGCGGTGGAGCAAAGGGGTCATAGGGTTTGTCTTGGCGGTTGTTTCCTTTGCCAGAGGACATACTTGCGAGGTAGCTGTCTTCCTCGATCCGTTGCTCGAGGATATTCACCAGTTGGAAATAGAGGGAGAATGCGCGTGCTGCGGTGATCGCTTCTGCCAGGTCCATCTCTTGGATCAACAGCACAATTGCTCTGCTGGCACTGTTCTCATCTGCACCTTCAAGGGCCAAAGGTTCACTGAGTTGCTTCAGTCGAAGTAGTCGTTCTGCCTGCTCCGGTGGACATTCGCTGCGTAGCACCGTTTGCCAAAGGTCTTCCACCAGTTCAAGGCGGTTCTGCAGTAAGCGTCCTGCCTGCTGCCCTTCTCCGATTGCTCTGGGCTGTTCGCAATCAGTTTTTTGGGCGGAAGACTGCTGCATCGATGCGCTAGTGGACTCAGGTTTGGCCATGATCATCCCAAAATGGCCTCGGCCTTGCTTGCGTTGAGCTCTTCGGCGTTCATTTCGGCAATGCTGTCTTGAATGACAGCCTCCACAGACTTGCCATCGGCATAGCTCTGTAGCCATTGCATGGCTTGATTGCCCTTATTTAGGACTGTATGCAGCGGTGCAAGTTGTTGCTCCAGACCTAGATCTCTACTGATCGGAATGATTCCCTCGAGCATTGTCTCGATCCAGGAGCGGCACAGGATGGGGCTCCCATCTCGCCAGTGGTGCAGGGTTGCGTCCAGGCTCATTTGAGCGACAGCAGAATCATTTGCATCACAAAGATCAGCAAGTTCATCGGTGGTTAGTCGACTCACTTTGAGTGGATCCAGTTGGCTTGGGTTCTGAAGAAGGCTGAGCACGCGCAGTTCGATTAGGGCAGTCACTGCAAGCAGAACATCGGGATCGGTGATTAAGTCGCAGATGCGCAGCTCTAGACGATTGAGTTGATAGGGGCGGCGAGGTCCGTTTGGCCGTACGGAGGTCCATAGATGACGCTCATTTTGCATCGTGCCAGTGGCCAGTTGTGCTTCAACCCAAGCGACATAGTCAGGATGGTTTTGGAAGAGTGGTACCCGCTCTGGAGTGAGTGGAAATTGCAGCCATCGCTGAGAGTGGCTTCCCGTGGGCTGGCCATCGAGGAAGGGGGAGCTTGCACTCAGGGCAAGAAAGAGGGCTGCTTCACAACGCACCAAGCGCAGCGCAGCAAACAGCAGCGGTAGATCTTCAAGCCCTAGGTTGATGTGAACACTGGTGGTGACCACCCTGGTGCCGTAGTTGGCCTCAATTAAATCGTGATAGGGGTTGAGCGGATCAGATCGTTCAAAGTGATGACTGTCGCCCAGGCTGAGGGTGCTACCAGGAATCAATGTGAGCTGCCGTGGAACCAACCATTGGCGCAGTCTTCGCCTAGGAGTCAGCAGGGCTTCCCTCAATGGGCCGTAGTGTTGATTTGGCTCAGTGATGTATTCCAGATTTCGGTGGTCTGGTTCTGTGACGAAATCAGCAAGATCGCTTGCTACGGCAGTAGCTACGCCGACGTGCTCACCGCTGAAGCGTCCTGTGAACAGCTCCACTTCGAACCCCTTAAGTAGCAGCCGGGTATTCATGACTTGTGGGACTCGAGGCAGGCCAGGGCTGTGAGCATTCCCCTTGCCTTGTTGAGGGTCTCTTCGTATTCCTTGGTGGGGATGGAATCGGCCACCACACCAGCACCTGCTTGAACCTTGACTTGCCAGCCGCCTTCAGGATGGGGCCGCACAATCATTGTGCGAATGGTTATAGCTGTATTCAGAGCACCGTTGAGATCGATGGACCCATACACACCTGAATAAGGTCCTCTTGAGTCGGGTTCGAGCTCATGAATGAGCTGCATGGCTCTGATTTTTGGGGCGCCACTGACCGTGCCTGCTGGGAATGAGGCCATGAGTAGATCCCAAACATCCTTGCCTTTGTCAAGCACACCTTCCACTGCACTGACGATGTGCATGACGTGGGAATATTTCTCGATCACCATCAGCTCTTTCACCATCACACTGCCCGGCCTGCAAACGCGTCCAAGGTCATTGCGGCCAAGATCAACCAACATCACATGCTCGGCACGTTCCTTGGGATCTGCCATCAACTCTGCTTCAAGATTGTGGTCCTCAAGCTCGTTGCCGCCACGCTGACGCGTGCCGGCAATAGGCCGAAGGCTGGCCTTAATGCCATCGGCGACAGGCTCCGCCTTGACCATGACCTCCGGGCTTGAGCCAATCAGCTGCCAGTCGCCGAAGTCAAAGAAAGCCATATATGGAGAAGGATTCACCATCCGCAGACTTCGGTAGAGCTCAAGTGGCTGTTGAGGAACTCTGGTCTCCAGCCGTTGACTGATTACAAGCTGGAACACATCACCTGCGGCGATGTGTTGCTTGGCGGTTTGAACTGCCTCCTCAAAGCCTTGTTGGCTGTAGTTACTGATGGTGGAAGGTGGAGATTGATTTTTTGGTTGCCATTGCAGTGGCTGAATCGGCGCAAGTGGTTCCGCCATGCACTTTTCTAGGTCTTGAATGCGTGCTTGTGCCTTGTCCCAAGCTTCGTTAGCCGTTTGCTCGACACTCAGGTCTGCGTATGCCACGGCAGTGATGAGGCGTTTAACTTGATCAATGATCAAGATGCTGTCCATCAGCATCCAGATACCATCAGGCGGATCATTGTTGTCCCTTAAGTGAACGGGCACTGTGGGTTCAACCCACTTGATCAGTTCAAAACCCCACATTCCATAGAGCTGGCCAAGGGGGGGTAGGCCTGGCAGGGTTGCGGTGCGATAAGGAGCAAGCCATTGCCTGAGGCCTTCAAAAGGGTTGCCGATGGCTTCATCGGTTCGTCCTTCTCGCCAACGACGTGTGAGGTGTTTCCCTCGGCAGGTGGCTGTCCAAAGTGGATTGCAGGCCACCACACTCCAGCGCCCAAGAGTTTCACCCCCTTCGACCGATTCGAGTAAGACCCCAGGGGGATGATCTGCCCCAACTTTTAACCAAGTTGTTAGAGGGGTCTCCAGATCCGCTGGCCAACTGCGGGCCAAAGGAATGAAATTGGCACCACTAGCAGCCATCTCAAAGAAATGGTCACGATCAGAGCTGAGCATGAGGGAATCTTCGCAGCAGGTGCCGATTGGTTGAAGATCCCCGTACCCTTCAGGCGAAAGGGACTCAGGCGTCGTAGGTGTTGCGCCCGCTGAATTTTAATTTCGCTGGATTGGCGTTTTCTCCGATCCGGCGATTGTTGACGTTCACCATAACCCTCCCTTCATTGACTTTCTCGGGGAATACGCCGTCTTTTGGATGCAGGAATTCGGTGTCACCACCTGGGAAGACGCGATAAATTTTGTAGTCTTCAATCTTGGGTTTGAAGGTACGCAGTTGAGTGCCTAACGCGAGGCATTGTTCTTTGCGAGCGAAATACATGAGGTTCTCGCCCTCATTCATTTCAGCTGCGCCGCCAGTGGGTAGTTCGAACGCCTGAGCTGTTGAGCTGCTCCAAGTGATGGCGTACTTCTCTTCGGTTTCAGCGGAATTTAGAAGGCCCCCGGTGCTCCCTAGATACTTGGGATACTGACCTGTTAACGCCGTTGCTGTCATGAGTAACCTCGAGAATCGGCATACCGTTACAGGTGAAAAGTAGCACTGCGTTTTGTGCCCTATGGCACTGCTTGGCTGCAAGCTTCACACCCGTCAACATTGTGGCTTGTTTTGGAGTTCAAAGTTTTTCCTCAGCGATGGGAAAAAATACTGTGAGCCCTTTGTCCCGACGCTGTGTTAGCCACCCACCCAAGCTAGCCAGCATTCGTTGGGTTGCAGCTTGGCTGAGTTGCAGGCTGCCGGTTTTGGGGTCCCAGCTCAGCACTGGGCCTAGAGCAGCCTTTTGATCCCTACTGCTGGCTCCTTGATCTTCATGATTTGGTATTTGGCTGAGGATTTGAAGCTTTAGGCGGGGGCCCGCAGGGCGAAGTGTGAGCGATAGGCTGCCACCTGCTGGCAGGCCGCGGCTCGTGCGATCAATTAATCCACCCAGCATCGGTTCAAGACGTCTTGGATCACTAAGAACTTCTGGCAAATCAGGGGTGATATCGATCTGGAGTCCTACCCCGCGGCGTTCGAGCTGCTGACGCCAGGCTGGATGAAGCATGGCCAGCATGGCGCCGAGGTCGGTATGGGCGAGCATGGACGCTTCTGGCGGCTGCCGCTGAAGTTCTGCGGCATGAAAAATGAGACCGAATCGATCAATTTGCTCAGTGCACTCAGCATCGATCTGTTTGAGACGTTTGACTACGACACCAGGAAGGTCACTTCGCCGCAGCAGGGAGTGGATCAGGGTTCGTATGGTGGCTAGTGGGGTTCGCACCTCGTGAGTGAGTGCCTCCAGCAGAATGAGTTCAGCACTCGTTTCTTGATTTGTTTCTCCTATGGACTTGGCCGGGTGTGATCTTTCAGGAGTCGGTTGCAGTGTGAGACTTGGGGCCATGCCGGCCAACCGTTCCGCAAGCCGAGGCCAGAAGATTTTTTCTAGTTCAGGGTTGCTTTGTAAAGGTCCTAGGTTTGCCAAAGCCTGACGAAGCTCAATGGCATGGCCAGGGTCTTCGCTGTTCAGTCTCAGGTCCAGCATCTTCAAGAGATCACTGAGGGTTTCGGGATCACTGCGCATTAACAGATGGCGCTCTGCGGGTTTGCCATGCAGGGCCAGGGCAATTTGAACATCCGGGGTAATGATCAGCAGAAGGGGCTCATGACCATCGTTTTGGCGCAGTGGTAACCGTTGATAGCCCCCGACAGCTGAATTGCTTCTCTCATGGATTGATGACCTCACGCGACTGGGGGGCAAGAGGCCGCCTTGAGGAGAATGGAGTGTTTCGAGCTCGTCTGGTGCCCAGACCCATCCTTTTAAGCGTTCGAGCAGTCTTGGCTCATAGAGCGCAGGTAGGGGTGCTGCCAGCCAAAGCCCCTTTTCAGGATCCATGGGCAGCAGGATGTCGTCTTGCAAGGTGTCCAGAGCTGCCCACCACAGGCGTCGAACGGTGGCTTCATCGACTCGGCCAGGAGTGACACCTTCTGCAAGCCGTTGTTGGATCGTGGTGAGCGAGATGGAATCTCTCACCAGTTGTTGAGTCTTGTGTGGCCTCGGCGTGCCACCGAAAGGCAGAGTCCAAGTGCTACGAAGTTCACCACCATTGCTGAGCGGCCATAGCTCATAAATGGTAAGGGGATACCAGTTACAGGGCCAAGGCCAATGGTCATAAAGATGTTCACGACCACTTGGAACATCACCATCGTGGCGACGCCTATGACAACCAGTGATTCGAAGTCAGTGCGGGCTTCTCTGGCAACTTGTAGTAGGCGTCCCATGAGTAGCGCGAAGCCTGTTACGACAAGGATGGTCCCGATGAAGCCAGTTTCTTCCCCTAGGGCACTGAAGATGAAATCGGTGTGCTGCTCGGGGATGAAACGTAGCTTGGTGAGTTGACCTTGCAGCAGCCCTGTGCCAAATAGCCCGCCAGAGCCAATGCCCACAGTGCTTTGCAGGAGGTGGTAGCCACCACCTAGGGGGTCTTTGGTGGGATCGAGAAACAGCACCAGCCTTTCTCTTTGATAGTCCTTGAGGCCATGCAACCAAAGCCAAGGGGTGGTAACAGCCACGACTCCTTGCAGCGCCAAAGTGAGCGAAGCGGCCAGGCGTTTCCATGGCAGTGAGCGATAGGCCAGCAAACCCATCAGAGGGAGCCATGCGCAGAGAGTCCAAGGCCATAGCCCTGCAAGGAGTGCTGTGGCTAGAGGTGATAGGAGCAACAGGACCCATTCCCAGGGCATGTCAGCCCAATAGAGCATTGTCACTAGCAGGGCTCCGAACACGAGTGAACTGCCGAGATCCGGTTGCAGGAAGACCAGTGTCCAGGGCACAGAAATCACGGCCAAAGGCCTCATCAGGTCGATGGGGCGTTCTATCGGGTGGCGGTCGAGTACTGCTGCCAAAAGGAGTATTGCTGTCAGTTTGGCGAATTCAGATGGCTGAACATTCACCCCAGCGATGCTGATCCACCGCTGAGCGCCTAGGGCGGAGGTGCCGATTAGGCGAACGGCTACCAGGCTCAGAACAGTGAGTGCGTAGAGGGGAATTAATAGCGGCCGCAGTCTCTGGACTGGCAATCGGGCCAGCAACAGAGCGACCAAGCATCCCAATCCAGCGGTGATCCAGTGGTGATACCAGTCGGCGTAATCAGCCTGTCTTTGAGTGCTGGCGATCAGGACGCCCGCAAGGATCACCATGGCCACTGGCACCCCCCAGAGCACTCGATCCAGTTCTTTCCACCATCTGCGTAGATGCCCTTTAGAATGGAAGGACTTGCCACCATTGCGTCGCCGCCTCTGGCTTGAAAGCATGGTCAGCTGGCCTTGGAGGCGCAATCCAGAACTTGTTTGGCTAATTGCTTGAAGGCTTTGGCACTCACTGATTCGGGTCGGCTATGAACGATGGGGCTACCTTCATTACCCCCCTCTTGCACAGGCATTTCCATAGGGATTTGTGCCAGCAGAGGGACATTGTTTTCCATCGCCAGCTGCTCTCCCCCTCCAGAGCCGAATAGGGCGTAACGACGCTCTGGTTGATCGGGAGGTACGAAGGCGGTCATGTTTTCGACCACGCCCAGCACGTTGATGCCCATTTGCTTGAACATTGCCAGTCCTCGGCGAGCATCCTGCAGTGAAACTTTCTGGGGGGTGGTGACAATCACCACCCCCGCAATGGGAACTGCCTGCGCTAGTGACAACTGTGCATCGCCAGTGCCTGGAGGTAGATCGACCACCAAAACATCTCGCTCCCCCCAGTAGGCCTGATACAGGAATTGGCGGATAATCCCGTTCAGCATCGGGCCGCGCCAGATCACTGGTTGGTTCTCCTCGATTAGCAGACCCATCGACACCATGGCTATCCCATGACTTTCGATCGGGATGATGCATTGCTCAGCACCGTTGCCGCTCACCTCAGGGGTTTGATCAGCGACTCCAAGCATGGTTGGAGTATTTGGTCCATAGATATCGGCATCGAGCAGTCCCACGCTTAGACCCTCCTGGGCTAGTGCGCAGGCCAGATTGACGGCCACGGTGCTTTTGCCAACACCCCCTTTACCACTGCTTACGGCGACAATCTGCTGAACCCCTTGGATGGACTGGGGCTCGGCAGATTGGCCATGGCCAGCCTGGCCTATAGGCCCCTGGCTGGCAGTCTCCCCAATTTCAATCTGCACCTCACTGATGCCGTTGAGCTCTAGTAAGACTTGTCGAGCTTCTTGTGCCAATCGATCCCTTTGGCTTTGGGCAAATCCAGGCAAGGTGAGGCGGATGACGGCGCGAGGAGGAATGACACGGACGTGGTCAATCCAGCCCATTTCAAGAGCCGAGCGGCCGCTGCCTGAATCCTTGACTTGATCAAGCGCATTGTGTGCTTGCTCGGCCGTGGCCATGCCTTTCCTTCAGGTGAGAGGATCCTATGTGTGGACTCTCGTGACAGTTCTCAAGGGCGATATCTGAAAAGACACAAAAACAGAGCTGTCCTGGCACAAAATACAACGCAATACTATTACTGTTGTCTGCATTGTTCCTACTTTAATTGGCAAGCTTATGGGTGCTTCTGAGAATGTTGGCCAAGGTCCTCCTCCTCCTCACTCGCGCAAACGTGCACGTGAATTGGTACTCGGCTTGCAAGATGAGATCTGTAATGAACTGGAGAGTCTGGATGGTGGCCAATCTTTTAGAACTGACAGTTGGGAGCGGCCTGAAGGGGGTGGTGGGCGATCCAAGGTGATGCGTGAGGGCCGAGTTTTCGAACAGGGCGGCGTTAATTTCTCTGAGGTGCACGGCGAGGAGTTGCCTCCGTCGATTTTGAATCAGCGGCCTGAGGCAAAGGGGCATCCCTGGTTTGCTACCGGCACTTCGATGGTGCTACACCCTCGCAATCCCTATGTACCTACGATCCACCTTAATTACCGCTATTTCGAGGCGGGGCCGGTTTGGTGGTTTGGTGGTGGCGCTGACCTCACGCCGTTTTATCCCTACCTGGAAGATGCCCGCCATTTCCATCGCGTTCACAAGCAGGCTTGTGACACGGTTGGACCTGAGCTCCATAAGGTCTTTAAACCTTGGTGTGACGAATATTTCTATCTGAAGCACCGTGGTGAGACACGTGGTGTGGGTGGAATTTTTTACGACTACCAGGATGGATCTGGAGTGCTTTACAAAGGTCAAAACTCTGAGGGGCCCGCTGCACAGGTCTCACGGGAGTTAGGGCCTCATCCGAAGAGCTGGGAACAGTTATTTGAGCTGGCCAAAGCTTGCGGGAAGGCTTTCTTACCGGCTTATGTGCCGATTGTGGAGAAACGTCAGGAGCAGGCCTATGGCGATCGAGAACGTCAATTCCAGTTGTATCGCCGTGGGCGATATGCGGAGTTCAATCTGGTCTGGGATCGGGGCACGATTTTCGGATTGCAAACCAATGGTCGAACTGAGTCGATCTTGATGTCTTTGCCACCACTGGCTCGTTGGGAGTATGGATATGTCGCACCAGCTGATTCAAGGGAGGCTTTGCTCACTGATTTGTTTACTCGACCTCAGAATTGGTTTGAGGATTCGACGTTGGAGGAGCGTTGTCGACCACACCAGGCGGTGGATTAGAAGACGTCTTCCCACGTACTCCCAGCATCAAAGCATCGGTGACTTTAAGGGCGATGGCTTGAATGGTTGCTTCTCTGGTTTTGGGGTTGCGGAGATTTGCCTCCAGACTCCCTTCCAGCATTCCGATCTCAAGGATGCTGATCCCTCGTCGTGGTCCACCAAGGCCTCCCCGAAAGAATCTGGGAAATCGACCGAAGCTCTGAGCAAGACTTTCATCCACTCGGTTGAGGTTGCGATTGAGGGCCGGGATCAGTCCAGATCCATATCCATGCGGGCTGTATGCATCGAAGTGAATCTCTAGGATGTAGTCGCGTTGCCTGGAAAGGCGGCGGGCTACTGACCAGTTGGTACGTGGATCGCTCGCTTTAGCAATTGAGAGTGCTCCTGGGTCGTAGCCGATGATATTGAGCCCTTTTTGCTTACTGAGGGCAACGACTGCATCGCGTACTTTCCGGTTCCAAAAGAGTTCATCCCGCATGCGGGGATCCATCGGTGCTTCTCCCCTTTGATCAACTGCAGCACCTGGGGTTCCTGAGCCATGCATCCCCTGTGAGTCTGCATGTCCTGCCATGACAACAATCTTTAAAGAGGGAGACACAGGTTGGCGACCTACCCAATTGCCCCTTAAGCGCGTGCGGGGACCGGTGTTTAGCTCTGCAATCGGCGATTGAGACGGTGCTGTTCTTGAAGGAGATTCAATAGGTGGCGCAGATGGTGCTTCTGCGGAAGTGGCCGGGCAAAGCAAGCTGATCCCCAAGCTGAAAGCTGTGCTCAGAACCAATAGGTTCCTGCCTTTCTCGCTGAGATTTGAAATCACTCAGATTGGAGAGGATAGAAGAGAGCCATCGCTAGCAAGCTCAAGGGGCTGGGAGAGTTCCAATTCCATGGCAATCAGTTCGTCGCGATGGGCCCTCAGCCGCAGGCTGCTGCCTTCGTCGTCGCTGGAGCTGATCAAGCGAAGTTCAACGGCTTCAATGCGGTTGGCGCGATTGCTGTAGATCAATCCTGCGAGTGGGCCCAGACCAATAAGCAGAAGTGGCCACCAGTCCAGGAGGGGATAAAGCTGGCGGACAACCAGTCCAAGGCAGCCTGAACCAACGGCAGCGTATAGGGATAACAGGATTGCCAGCGATTGGCTGGAGGCAACGCTTCCACGGAAGCGAAGGACTTGTCTATCAGCATCGCCACTATCTTGCTTCCAGCCTCGTTCCTCCAGCCAGTGGATCATTCCATTGAGGACCTCTAGTGGGGGACGCGGTGAGTGAACATCTACAACCGTGGTTCGGTCTTTACTTGCTGCCCGCAGAAAGAACACCAGGCCGATGGCCAGTAGCACTGTGAGTAGCAGGGTCGAGGAGAAGACCGCCGGCATCGCGTTCGTGCATGGGTGCTGATGTACCCATCTGTTCTAGGTCTTTACGATGCCATGGCAGGGCTCTATCAGTCGCTTTGCATCAGCCTTTGCTGTAGCGAGGAGCTGAAGCATGCGATTCGGTCGGATCAGGTTTTGGGCAGCGGTGGTTGGTGTTGTTGTATGAGCCTTGCTTAGCTCTTTAGAAAATTCAGGACTTTTTGCAGCATGCCTTTCGAAAGCCGATGGCGTGGCAGCCTCAGAGCTAGTTGATGCAAGATGCTTGCTTGATAGTTGACTGTTTTGAGCAAGGAGATCAGCAATCTGTAGTCGGTTGCTCCCAGATCGAGACACTGTTGCGGTGGTTGAAAAAATCTTGCTTGATATCGGCCAGACAGTTCAGCGAGGGCATGCTTCGGATGCTCAAGGCGAGCGAGTGACAATGCCTGATTCAACCCAGTCTCGCCACCGTTTTCAAATCAGCAAAATGAGCAAGCCGGCGCTGTGGCCCTTCAGAGTGGTGAGGATCTGTCCTGGCCCTGCGCCATTTGCTTAATGGCCGACTTTTCTCAAGCTCCTGCAAGTTTTGTCGTTTTCGATGGGGATCTCGACTCAGACTGGGCGAATCGATATCTCAGAGCATCTGCCATTGCGGTAGACACTGAGGCTATGGGACTTATTCATGGCCGCGACCGCCTCTGTCTTGTGCAGATTTGTGACCCTGCCGACAATGTGGCATGCGTGCGGATCGGTTTGGGTCAGACCTCTGCCCCTCGCTTGCAGAAGCTCATGGAGGCCACTTCTGTTGAAAAGGTGTTCCACTTTGCTCGCTTTGATGTGGCCGCACTTGCTAGCGGATTGGGCATCTCCGTTTTGCCCATTTTCTGTACGAAGGTGGCCAGTCGCCTTGCACGTACCTATAGCCCTCGCCATGGGTTGAAGGAGGTGGTGATGGAGTTGGTTGGAGTTGAACTGGATAAGCAGGCCCAGAGCAGTGATTGGGGAAGGGTTGAGGAACTCAGCGATGTTCAGTTGGCCTATGCAGCCAACGATGCTCGATATCTGCTTCCGGCTAGGCAACGTCTAGAAATGATGTTGCGACGTGAGGGGCGCTGGGAGATTGCTCAGCGTTGTTTCAGCTGCATTCCTGTTATCGCGGAACTGGATCGTTTGCGATTTACCCAGATCTTTGAACATTGACCAGTGTCGTGGGCTTTAGTCCTCAACCATGAAGTTCTCTTCACTGGCCACAGCTTCCAGAAGTAGGTCGAGTTGAGAACCTGAGGTGTTTTCTCCCTCTGTTGGGCGTGAGCGAGCCTCCTCAAGTAGACGTTCGGCAATGGCCTTGCGGCCTTCAAGATTCCTAACCTCCTCTCGACTTGCTGTCAGGTCAACCTTCCTTCGGGCCGAGGCAAGGCTAATGCTGAGGCAGCTGGCCAGTTCGGCGCAGATTTTCACTAAGGCATGGTCCTGCATGGCCGCCATGGCAGTGGTGCTGCAAGCGTTCAGTATCCGCTATGGCGGGTCAAACAGAGCGTTGTCTAGGTGCTCTCGTATGTCCTAATAAAAGCTGTGAGATCAGTGCTGCGAGTGCAGCACTTCCGCCAGCTGTTCCCATTCGTCTGTTGCCAACCCTGCCTAATCGCTGTCGAAGGGAGTCGTCTTTTAACAGTCTCTGCAGCCTGTCTGCCAGTTCTTCTTTGCTTTGACAGGGCAGTACGGCTCCTCCCAAGAGGCGACTTTGCCGCATGGCGAATTGTCGTTTGAATTGTGGTCCTGGCCCAGGCATGGATAAGGCTGGAATGCCTAGACCTACAAGTTGTTCTGTGGCGGTTCCAGCGGTGACAAGGCCCACTTCGGTCCAGGCCGCCCAGCGGCTGAATTGACCAGGCCCGAGCAGCACGAGCTGTGTACCTTTGACCCAGCAGGCCTTGGCTTCCAGGGTGTCGATGGGGGGGATGGATGGTAGATAGCCATCGGTTCTGAGAATCGCTTCGATCTGGTTGAGGCTGGGTTGGGAGCCAAGGGCTACAAGTAGTGCTAGCGGTAAATCGCTTTCGAGCTGGCCTAGGCCTTCAAGCAGTCGCTTGAAATTCGTGCCTGCTTCGGGCATTCGACTTCCACAGAGCAATAACAGTCGCCGGTATCGGTTGAGGGCGGCAGGAATTGCTTCGACCTTGAATCCATCCATCATTGGGTTTCCAGGCGCCGTTGCGGCTACCCCGTGGCGTCGTAGTCCGCTGGCGGTGAGCTGATCACGAACGGCAACCACTCGGCATCGCGAAGATCGCATTAGGGCCCATTCCCAGGGATCCCATTCACTGCCTTTGAGGCGGTGGTAGTGGTCGCTCAAGGCTCGGCCTGGTCCACTTCGCCAGGTGTAATCACTTTTCGGTGTGCCGATGAAGCCATAGGTTCCACCACTGCTCCATGCCATGAGCAGGGGCAACAGGTCTCCTACTGCCAGAATGGCTTTGCCAGCTTTGGCTGAGCGGCGCACACATCGCCACTGTCGCCAGCTGAGCAGAGTGAGTCCGGCAGCAAGATCAGCAATCAGGCCCCGCAAGCTTTGATTGCTGAAGCCACCACTTGGCAAGGGCGCTGAAGGGCCCAGGCGCTTAAGCCATCCAGCGGCTAAGGCATGTTCAAAAGCTTGTCCTACCCCTACGAGGGGAAGCACTTCAATGGGCAGACTTGGACATTTGCGATGTAGTGCCTCCAACACCCGTAGTGCAATCAGATCCTCGCCATGCCCGTTGCAAATCACGAGCAGAGAGCTAGCAGAGTGGCTGATACGATCCGCTGCAGGGAATTGAGTCTCCCTGGCGGCGGCATGGCCAAGTGGTAAGGCAGAGGATTGCAAATCCTTTATCCCCAGTTCGAATCTGGGTGCCGCCTTCGACAATGTCCTCCAAACAAGTCGCAGTAACTGGCGTGTTCTCGTCTTAGTTCTCTGCAAAAGAGGAAGGGGAGCGGAAGGGGAGTTGGGCTACTTCTCAATTAACGTTGTCACGATTCCATGAACTTAACGAATGAGATTAGCCTTGAAGAAACCGGAGCCAAGTCCAAACCATTTTTTCTTGTCTCGTAGGAAAGTAATCGCGAGTTCAAAGTCCATCAAGCCTTCATCCTCAATGACTTCTTTAGAGAGTCTTCCTTCGCTCTGTTTGGCGTAGTTCTCATAAATTTCGTCTTTGCGGGATCCAAGAAAATCAACTATTTCTTGAAGAACATGATCTCGCCATACCTCTTTGCTATCTTCGCTTAAAACTTGCTCATGAGCGTCTTTCATATGAGGGCAATCAACCAGCTTTACTTAAGCTAACATCGCTCATGATCTTATTTACTCAATGGGCAGGAAATAAGAGCAAATATGGAAATGGTTGAAGTACAACTGCCATTTCAATAGCGTAGGAGGAGGCTGTTCTGGGTGTTCTTTGCTCTGCCGCCTTTTTTGAAGCTTGTTGATCTCTTAATTAGAAATGAGCTCTATTTTTATTCTTGCTCAACATATAAAGGGTTGGGGATTTTTATGTGTTTGGGGTTCTTCGTAGGTTCCTCCTTTGGATCCAACCAGTTTGCCGCCATCCTGAGACCATTGGCTGTCGTGGTTCTTGCTTGAGGTGAAGACCAGAGAAGGGCAACGATGAGGCCAAGTAAGATTGTTTTCATTAATGGATGATTAACCTCTCAATTATCAGGGCGACAAATGCTCCTCTTAGGAAGGAAATCCAGAGCAACCCATAGTCAGACACCCCAAGCTTCTTTTTTTCACGTTCAATAGATCTTTTGTGTGCTTCGATCAGGTTCATGCGGCTAATGCTTCCTTTTTCATAATAATCCTGAGGATTGTTGAGAGTGCAAGACCTATTTGTTTTCTGATGGATCGACAAGAGCAACCTTCATCCCTCAACCACAGCGCCAAACTCTCCTTTGCAGCATTTCTCTTGGATCGTCCTCCAAATTTTCCTCCTGTTTTCAAGAGGTGCTAAATGTGTTCAATTGTTTTTTCACTGGTCAGCGAAGGCTCTACTTCAGCAAGACCAGAAAAAATCCAAGAAGGACTGGCATCAATTTACCTATTGCTCTTGTGTTGATCAGATCATCCGCTGTTCTGATATGGATGCTTTTCTTCTAAAGATCTTGTAGCCTTGCAATCGCTTCCACTTGGTTTCTTTCTAGTCGGTTCGACTTCACGACTACCAATTCATCACCTTCATCGATTGCTGCTAAAGCAGTTTGCAGTTGTGGTCTGCCCACTTCTTTCAGCCTAGTGCTGATGGCCTGGTGACAGTTAAGACAGCAGCCTGCTTCATTTAATGCCTCAGCTTGATGATCGGCGGTCTGACATGAAGTGCTCGCTGGGGGCCTTTGCCTAAGCGCTTGAATGTCAATCAAAGGGACCGGCTTTATCTGCTGATGCTTTGATTCCGAATGCTCAAGATTGATTTAGGAGTCCTATGACGCAGATACTCAGAAAATAAGGCCTGTACTTGAGGGCATCCGACGCGGTGCTCTATTGCAGGCTTGACCCTAAGGCTCTTTATCTTTATGGGTGAGAGAACCTGTCGCGGTGCAAGAGACAGCCTTCAACGCGGGTTGAGCTCTCTTGTCACCAATGAGGTGGTCATGATCATTGAGGTAAAAAAACTTGGCGAGTGGATTGTCGTTTCTTCTTTTGTGGGCCTGCTTGCTTTTTGGAGGGTCAGAACATTGGCTCATGGGGCGATTGTTGCCATATGAGGGGATCAGACATACAGGTGGAGGGTGATGAGCTCTTGATGAGCCTGAACAGACCTTGCCAGTCCTGCCGTCCTCAAGCGAAGGTTCTGCAGAGCAGGTCACAAGTAATCTAAAGAGGTGGGGCTATAGGATATTGATTCCTTCAGCTTCATCCAGTGGCAGAGAAAAAATCAGTGGCAGAAAAAAAAGGACAGGAGTTAGCGACTGTCTCCGTTTATTTGAATACAGGCATAGTTGCAGGTATTTTTGCGGTTGGATTCCTTGTCTCAGCAGTTCTGTTTGCTGCTATCACCTTGATTGCAAGGGCGGTTGTATAAGTGACACGAGCGACAATTAAAGAGAGAGTTATAGAGGTTGTCGATTTTGTGACAACCGAATCACCCTATCGATCAGCAACACAGGTATGGATCAATGACTATGTGTCTTTTCAGCTGGGCTCATCGCCAGATCAATCTTTAAAGGAAGGAGATGAGTTGCTAAGCATGTCTATTTATTGGAATACAGGAATAGGGGCAATTATCTTTGGCCTTGGTTTTGTCGTTACAACACTCTTGATTGCAGGTGTGTCTTTGATTGCATGGTGATCTGAAGGGGGGTAGAGCTCGATCCATGATCTTTGTTTATTCCTGCAAAGCATCAGGCCCTTCCTCCTGGGTTCTCGTTGGGATTGGTGAGCTGCCCACTTCCACCTGATCAGTCTGGACCAAGCAATCCAATTTCAGCAAGATAAATCCAACGCTGTTGTGGAGTGAATGAAGTGCTGCTTGGACTATTGATTTGGTCTTGCTCTAGCACCCTGGCGCTCTTTTGGAAGACCTAAAGCTGCTTGGAGCTTGAACAGCCTAGTGTTTGTTGAATCATCACTGATTCAATGGCAAAGGACAACGGCAAGGGCAAGAAATCCAAGAAGTCTAAGAAATGTGCGAGCTCCTCCGGTAGTAGGCGGATCCTTTGGTATGCATTTGGGGCTGGAGGTTTAGCCGCAAGGTGGATAGCGGCATTTGCTCTTTTGGCAATTGCGATCAAGTTGTATCCGCTTAAGCAGGAAGCAAAGTTTTTTAATGCCTGTATTGAAGAGACAAGGAACAGTGGAATGAGCGTCTCTGCAGCAGTTCGTTTCTGCAATGGTGGCACCTGAGGGAGGGGTCGCTTTGTTTGCTGAAGCTTGGATTTCGCCAGGCTTGAAATTGCTTATCAGTCTGAGGTCGTAGATGCCCGAAAATTAGTCTCGGGTTTAAGAACGTCGGTTGAGGGTGTCCTTTTTAATCTTGATGCCAAAAAACGGCTTCACTCTTGGGAGGGTGGCACCTTTTGTCTAGGCTGAGTCAATAGGAGAATGACCTCGATGCCACGCCATACTGCTGCCATTGCCGTAGGTGTTGCCACAGCTGCTGTCACTGCTGTTGGCTTGTCGTTCTTTCGGGTAGGCAAACCCCTGGTGATTGTTTCTACGGCTGTTGCTGGAGTTGCCGGGGTGGCGGTCTCAGCAAGAAGAGATGGGGAAGAGAATGATGTAAATGCTTACATTAAAAGCGGCAATGTTAAATATGGGATTGGTGATTATCAAGGATCAATCGAAGATTTTAGCAAGGCATTAATCATTGACCCTAAGTATGCTCTTGCATATTATAATCGTGGTAATGCGAAGGATGAATTAGAGGATTATAAAGGTGCGATTGATGATTACAGCAAGGCTCTGGAAATTGACGCCAACCATGCTATTGCATACAACAATCGCGGTGTTGCAAATAGGAAATCAGGCGACAATCGAGCGGCAATTGCTGATTACAATAAGGCACTAGAGATTGATTCTAAACTTGCGGTTGCTTACCTAAATCGTGGAATTTCAAAAGAGAATGATGGCAACCTAACAGGTGCTTGTGCTGATTGGAGAGAGGCATCCGCATTAGGCGATGAAATAGCTGCTAAGTGGGTGAAAGAGTCATGCCGCTAGAATGTGTTCTGTCTGTCTGCACCATGCAATTTGGGAGTAATGTTGCTTCACTTTTGGCTGATCAATCTTGAAGTTCTCCAAGCCTTCGCTTTGCTAAACTGCATGGATTCTCTTTTCTCACTCTTTCTTCTAAAATGAAGTTGTTAATTCAGGATTAGTGCAGATTGAATTAACCCGTTTTAGAGGCTTAATGACCTTCGGCTCACTGAGGTTCTGTTGACCTATCTTAAGCGCTTTCTTTACTTTTTAGAAAGGAGCATTGCTGTTTTCTGACTGTTAAGGGGGCAAATCTTTCCCTTCGCTAAAGCTCCAACGAGCCGGATTTGGCCCTGGGTCTTCTTGTGGTGCGCAGAATAGACAAGCTTGTAGGTAGGTTCGCTAGCCAGTTATAAGGATCCTCGTCTTGAAGTTGCCCGCTCTTGCTGGTCTCTCAAAGTTGGGCTTCTCCGGTAAGGACCTCTCCACTCATGGCCCGTGCCCTGCAGCGGAGTTTTGTCAAAGAGAGCTCACAATCACCCTTTACCGGCCAGGCTTGAGGCAGTCCTTCTGCAATTCCTCGCCCATCAAACTTTCTTTCTGCCACGCTGCTCACCGTGGCTGTCCATCTTTTCTTGTTCAGGGTGCAGCTACCTGATATACAGCGTAATGGGATGGTCTGATCCGGTGCGTTGGCGACAAAGGTGAGATGACGGCTGGATCCGTGTACTACGCCTCGGCCGATGAAGCGTACCCCGGTCACTGTCTCTGTCTTGCGATCCATCTGAACAACATGGCAAGTCTGCAGAGAGCCGCTCCCCAATCTGTATTGACATTTGCTAGCAATCGTTTCAAAGCGACCAATAGCTTGGCGTGGATCGGCGATTGAACTTGTTCCAGCAATCATGGACAGGCTGATCAGCAAGAGGGGAACAAGCGGAGTGCGCATCTAGTTAATAGTCGCTATCAGCGACACACATTCCTAGACAACGTATGCCATTGATTGCGGTTCGCCGACAGTGCTTGCAAAGGACATCCCCATCCTCTGGGGTGTCAACCGCTTTTGCATCCTTGCCCCTTAGAGGTTTTCTGGAGTGAAATGGATCGGATGATTTGCCGGTTCTCGTCATGGTCGCGAGGATGGCGATCTGATTCGATTTTGTGATCATGCCCCTTCAGATGGGAACGCTGGTGAAACAGGAGTGGGCCCAAGCATCTCAACCTTGACGTTGCAATTTCTAGAGTCTTTCGATTAGCTCGGTTGTCAGTACTTAGCCAGGGGAAGGCCATCCATTTGGAGTAATGAACCCCTATCAGGCGCTGGTTGAGCTGGGAAGATTTGGATCAGGTGTCACTACGACCGGAAGAGTGGTTGCAGTTGAGTGGATGGGGACAACCTTGACGGGTGCCTCTGTAGCAATGCCGGAGTCCAGTTCCTTCAGTTCGCAGGCTGCCAAAGCTTCTTGAAGCAGTGAATCAAAAGTTGCTCCAGGCAAGCGGTGGCGTGAGATCTCGAGGAACGTGCGAGGCAGAGATTCAGCGGCCGCCCTGCGTAGGGCTGGATTGCTGAGGCGATGTTCTTGCTCACCTTGGATGGCTCGGATGAAGCGACGAGTCACATCTCGCTTGGTGGATGCCTTGATGAAGGTGTCGCTATCACCGAAACCGTTGTGTGCTTCGCTTTCGAGATCGCTGATGCGACGCTCCAGGCTTTCAAGAACTTCCTCAGCTTCTTTGCAGATGTGTACCAGTTGCCCGTCAGAGAGATTGGGGAGGTCTGCCACATAAACCTTGCCGTGGTCCCTCAGGGCTAAAAATGTTGGCCTCGGACCCTGACCTTGACGGTGGGGGGCGTTGCGATCGTCGTAATCACTATTGATTTGCCGTCTTGGAGGCACAGGTCCTGCTGAGCTACGGCGACGCGTTATGCGCTGGGGGCTATCAAAGGGCATTGGATTTAAGTTAGATCTGACGACGCTGTTGCCGAAATATTCTCTCGGCTTGCATAGGTAAATATTACTTGAGGACGTGTCTAAAGATCGGCTCGAGAATAGGCTCGTACAAGTCCGATGTAATTAGTCAGAGAGATCTTGCGACTCAAGAGCCGTTGCGATGCAATGCTTTAGCTGGGTAGCCCTCGTAATCTCTCCCCGGTTGAGGGAGAGGCAGTTTCGACTTGACCAATAGGCCAAGCTTGAAGAGCTTGTTCGTTGCAAACCTGCAGGACATCACGTACTGCTTCTTCTGCGACCACTAGGCAGAAACCCACTCCAAGATTGAATGTGTGCCAGAGGTCATGCTCTGGAATCTGGCCAGCATCTTGGAGCCATTGAAAAAGTTCTGGTCTGGTCCAGCTGCTTGGATCTATGACGGTAACTAAGTCTTTTGGACAACATCGGGGAAGATTCTCTGGTAGGCCTCCACCGGTGATATGTGCCATGCCGTGGAGTGGAACTTTTGCTTCTATGAGGTTTTTTACCAGCTGGCCGTAAAGGGTGGTAGGGGTTAGCAGGGTCTCGATTAGAGGTTTGTTGTCGCATCCGAAGCGAGTGTTCTTATTGGCTTCAGTAAGGGCGAGCACTTTGCGCACCAAACTGAACCCGTTGCTATGAACGCCACTGCTTGCCACACCGATAATCTGATCTCCAGGCTTGATCTTGCGACCGTCGATCATCTCGTCTTCTTCTACCACTGCTACGCAAAAGCCGGCTAGGTCGTAGCAACCTGGGTCGTAAAACCCAGGCATCTCGGCGGTTTCTCCTCCTAGGAGGGCGCAGCCGCTGCGGCGACAGCCCTCTGCAATTCCCTCCACAACTTGTGCCATGGCCTCTGGGCTGAGGGTTCCGGTGGCGATGTAGTCGAGGAAAAAGAGGGGTTCAGCGCCACTGGTGATGACGTCGTTGACACACATTCCAACCAGGTCCAGCCCTACTCCGTAGTGGGCTTGATGTTGCTGAGCTAGTTCGAGCTTGGTGCCGACCCCATCAGTTCCTGCGACAAGCAGAGGCTTGTTTAGCCCTGCGGGGAGGCGTATCAAGCCTCCAAACCCTCCCAGACCACCGATCACCTCTGGGCGGTGGGTGGCTTCGACGCTAGATCTGATCCGCTCGATGAATGCCCTACCTGCTTGGACGTCAACGCCCGCGGTCTTGTAGTCCATGGTTTCGACTGGCCCTCTCTAGATCCTCCTCTGCCGCCCTCCATTCAGCCAATGTCATGATTGTCCTGTCTTGCATTAGCGGGGCCTTTGGACGGCATCAGTGCGACTTATCGGCGTGGCATGGCTCTGACCCTTGTAAGTCAAGTGATGATCTGTTGTTTACCTGCTTAAAGTTGCACCAATCTGACGAGGAGGTGCTGTTCGAACTCTTCTACAGAGAGGATGTAATTCGTACGGTTTGGGGAACTTTAGTTGGTTGAAGGACGGATTCCTGCTGGGGATGATTTTTCTCCTCATTCAAGTGTCGTCTGCTAGTAATGAAATTTTCCGTTTCGCTTCTTGTTCTTGCTGGTGTTTGCTCCAGCAGTGCTGCACTGTTACCAGCCTTTGCTCGTGATCTTGACCTCGATAAAAAGGTCACCAGGGAACAGGTAAAGAAAGCCCTGCTTGAACGAATCTCGCTTCTTGCGACTCCTTTGTCTGCCAATCAAGGCCGCTCAGATCAAGGCAGTGCTGATGTCGCTACTGGTTTAACTGTTGATTCAGTTGTTGAGACACCACAAGCGTTCCCAATCGTTCCAGTTGCCAAGCTCAACCGACCTGTCAAGCCAACTCCCACTGTTGTTCAAGTGAGCACTGGTGAAGCAAGCTGGTACGGCCCGGGCTTCTTCGGAAACCGAACTGCAAGTGGTGAAGTTTTCAGGCCAGGGACAATGACAGCTGCTCATCGCAGCTTGCCGTTTGGTACCAAGGTAAGGGTGACCAACCTTTGGAATGATCGTTCAGCTGTTGTGACAATCAACGATCGAGGCCCTTTTATCGCTCATCGCGTCATCGATCTTGCTCATGGTGCTGCCCACGAGCTTGGTTTGATATCGAGTGGTATTGCCCAAGTGCGTCTTGAGGTGCTGCGCTGAGTTTTTCTGTTCTCAGTTCAACGGCTGAGTTGCATCAATGGCGTAAGCATCAGCAGTCTTCGGTTCATTTCGTACCCACCATGGGCGCTTTGCACCGCGGTCATGGCCAGCTGATCAAGTCAGTTCATGGATTTGGCAGGCTTCAACCAGCCGCTGTGTTGGTGAGTGTTTTCGTGAATCCTTTGCAGTTTGGCCCTGCCGAGGATTTCGATAGTTATCCTCGTGATCTTGAGGCCGATTGTGAGTTGGCATCAAGATCAGGTGCTTCTGCACTCTGGGCTCCTTCAGTTGATCAGGTTTTTCCTGGGGGGGCTTCTTCCCACTTCAGGATTCAGGTTCCTTCTCATCTTCAGGCACATTTGTGTGGGGCGAGTAGGCCTGGTCACTTTGATGGTGTGGTCACGGTGGTGGCTCGCCTTTTGGCTCTAGTTCGGCCAGAGGTGCTTGTGCTTGGTGAAAAGGATTGGCAGCAATTGGTGATCCTGCGCCATTTGGTTGCCCAGTTGGGTTTGCCGGTGCGGGTGCATGGGGTCGCCACTGTGCGCGATGACGATGGCTTGGCTTGTAGTTCCCGTAATCGTTACCTCATGACTCAACAGCGCCAGCAGGCGTTGGCCTTGCCTCAGCTACTTGCTCGAGCTGCTCGGGAGTCTCAGGATGGACGAGCAGTTGATCTTGCAGGGCTCCGGTGCGCATGGGAGCAACTTGGCTTGGAGGTTGAGTATGTAGAAAAGGTAGATGCCTTTAACCTGCAGCCTTTGCATGCTGGCCGCAAGCTTTGCCTTCTGGCGGCGGCTGTGCGTTGCGGGGAGACTCGTCTCATCGATCACACTTTTCTGATGTCTCGTCAGCCAATTGTTGCTATAGATGGGCCTGCCGGTGCTGGTAAAAGCACCGTGACAAGAGCCTTTGCTGAACGGCTTGGCCTGCTCTACCTCGATACGGGGGCCATGTATCGGGCGGTCACTTGGTTGACTCAACAACATGATGTTGATCCGCACGACCCTGTAGCAGTCAAAACCATCCTTGAGAATCTTGAGCTTGAGCTTGAGCCATCTCAATCAGGAGCACAGACGGTTCGGATCAATGGTCATGACGTAACAGAGGCGATCAGATCGCCGGAAGTGACGTCCTCGGTTTCAGTGGTTGCTGCTCACGGCTGTGTTCGTAAGGCTTTGACGGCTCAGCAACAGAGGATGGGTGTACGAGGCGGTTTGGTTGCTGAAGGACGGGATATTGGTACGGCCGTTTTCCCAGATGCAGAGTTGAAGGTGTTCCTCACCGCCAGCCCGGCTGAACGTGCCAGGCGTCGCGCTCTGGACCTGGACAATCGTGGTTTCCCGGTTCCTGATCTGGCTGAGTTGGAAACACAAATCGAGGAACGTGATCGAATGGATAGCACCCGCGAAGTTGCTCCTTTACGCCAAGCTGAAGATGCCACTGAGTTGATCAGTGACGGCATGACGATTGAGGAGGTGATTGAGACTTTGATCGATCTGTTTCGAGTGCAGGTTCCCGAGGAGGTTTGGCCTACAGCTGGGAGCTGAGTTCAATGAGCAGGCCTTCACAGGCGTCTTCAAGCAGATCGAGTACTTTCTCGAAGCCTGCATCTCCTCCGTAATAAGGGTCTGGCACCTCTTCAAGTGATGTTTTGGTGGCATAACTGAGCATGGGCTCGATCCTGGCAGTTGCCATAGGGCCGACTTCAGTGGCCATGCTCTGAACAGTCGCCAAATTATCTGCGTCCATGGTGAGGATTAGATCAAAAGTCTGTAGATCCTCCAGGGTGATCTGTCGCGCTCGGCTGGGTAGAAGGATCCCTCGCTGCTGGGCAGCACTACGCATGCGCGAATCCGCTGGCCTGCCAACGTGCCATCCACCGGTGCCGGCGGAATCCACCACGAAGTGCTTTTCCATGCCTTGGCTTTTTAGTTGATGCAGGAAAACCCCTTCTGCAGCGGGGGAGCGACAGATGTTGCCGAGGCAAACGAACAGCAGCCGATGATTCATTCAGACTCCAAGCGTTGCAGGCTGAGCGTGAATCGCTTTGCATACCACGGAGGCATCTTTGATTGCATTTGCAAGGGGCTTTAAGTCTATTGATGGCTTGCCTTGGCTCAGGTTTGTTGAGTTGAAATCAACAATGCACAAAAGAATTTCGTTTTTCAATGAGTTCATTTGGGACTTTGTATGGTCTTGATCAGAGCGTTCTTAGAGGTCAAAAAGAACGTTATGGATATAAGACTCGGTCCATTGGTGACCATGGAAGCGGGCCAACATGGCTCTTGCTGGATCCTTTTTCGCTCTGTAGCTCAAGTATCGTTTCTGACCTTCCAGCAGCTTGAAGGCACGTTGAGGGGAGACCTCCTCTGCCATTTCGACAAGATCTAAGTAAAGGTTTAAGTAGTCTCTAAATGCTGGCATGATGACTTCATCGATCAGTTGGTTCCCTTCAATGCTTAGGGGTAGGCGAGTCCAGAGAAATCCTGGTGAAAAGTAAGGTTTAGCTTCTTCTGGTATCGGCCCTCCCTCAGGGAGGTGAACTCTCCAGTGTTCAAAGATTGGCATCAGTCGTTCCCAGACTTGTTTGGTATGGCGTTCGTCACTTGTGATTGCTGGCTGTAAGTCCAGTGCTAAAAGGTGCCCAGATGGAAGTGTTACTAAGTCTGCACCGAAGAAGGGAAGATCGAAGGTGTGATAAGGGTTTATCACGAAATTCAAGACCGAGGCAGAACGGCCGGCCTCCACGCACGCGGCTCGCACCTGTCTGAACTTTTTGGTTCTGCAAGCCCAGGTGCATGTTGTTACCCTGATGGGTTGAGATTTGGAGCCTGTTTTCCCTTCTCTTTGCAGGAACTCTGGAGCTACTGGGTATGGCTCAGGCTTCAGTGGTATGAAAGCGTTGATGGCATGGCTGAGGAACGGCGCCCATCGCCATTCGGGCATCTTGACTGGATCAAGGCTGCTTAGGCGTAAGGGTTTCATCGAGGTAGGTCATCGTCTGCGTCTGCCGGCGGAGATGAATCCGCTTTAGTGCTGGCAGGAAATAGGAATTCGTGTAGGAAGCGATCAGACCATGCCTTGCCGAAATGACTCGTAAACAAGCCGTGGGCGGGATCCCGCTCAGCGCTGTAAATGTCATAAGCGATCTGTAGTTGTTTGACTTCGGCCGCCGGTATTAGGGAGGCCTTATCGTTGTTTTGTTGGTGAAGCTCCCAGTAACAGTGCAGGAAAGCGTTGAACGCTTCAGGTAAGGAGTTGGTTGCTTTTTCGGCGCCGCCTCTGCAGAAAAGTAACCAGGGGGAGAAGTATTGATTGGGATCGAACAATCGCATCGTCTCCTCTCCACTCAGTTCAGGGAAACGATTTTGGAGGGTTTTGAGTCCCTGGAAGTGGCGCTCTAAGTAGGACTGATCTTGAATGAGGGGTTGGAAGTCAAGGATCGCTACTAGCTTTTGTCTCTTCCCAAACCACAACAAGTCCAATCCCATCAATGGCTGATCAATGTTGTAGTTCGGATAAGCCACTGAGTTGAGGACCTGAAGGCTTTCCCCTGCATCGAGTCGCGAGACCCTCCAGCGACGGAACCCTGGCACCTGCCAGAGCCAACTTCGAATCAAGCTGTTTTTTTTCTCGTTTCGACATTCCCTAAGACCATCAGGAACTGCTGCAGTTTCTCCGCCTTGTATTCGGATGCTGGAGTGCAGTTTCTCAAGTAATGGGTCAAACATCTAAATGTGATCCCTCACTTCTTTGGGCTGAGTTGAATATTTTCTCAAGATCAGTGGTTTGATGCTTCATGGCATGTTTGATGAATAGGCCAATCACATGCCCAGATCGTTCGATCTCAAGAGTGGACTGATAGGGACTGGTGATCGCAAGCATTTCATCCTCAGCCAGGTTGAAAGTGTTGAACAGTTGAAGGTGTTAATTCTCCGCCAACCTCTTGATTTTTCCTCTTAGGCCACCGCATCCTCAGTGCTGCCGCCTCGTTGGCGGCTCGTGAGGAATCCAAACAGGACCTTTCCAATTGCAGCCACTAGGTTGCCTTCCAACTCCTTGAACATGGCCATATTGCAGTGAAAGGCCATATTTGCCTCCTCGACCATGCGTTCGGCGGTCTGCTGATTGATCGGCAGGCTATCAAGGGTGGCGCTGTATAGAGTCTTGAACGCTTTGGTGTCTTCAATGTCATTAAAGATATAAAAACGCACGCCGTCATTGCCCCCTAGCTTCATGGCCTTCTGGGCAATGGTCTTGAGAATCTGACCGCCTGAAAGGTCCCCGAGATAGCGGGTGTAGTGATGAGCCACTAGTAACTCAGGCGACTCCTGCGCCAACTTATGAATACGGGCCACATACTCCTGAGCCGCCAGCGTCGCCTTGGCCAGATTGCGCCAGTCGCTGCCGAAATAAAACATCAAATCTTGTTCTAAGGCCTCGCAGCGATTGAGCTCGGGGAAGCCAATAGGTGCCACCACCGGATGCTTTTGCTCACGCAGCTTGCCGATTTCTGCTTCCAGTGCGGAGTAGACGAAATAGAGATCAGCCACCAGCATGCGATAACTGGACTGATCAACCACCCCTTTAAGGAAACAGCTCACGAAACCAGTGTTCTCGGCCATCGTGTGGGCGGCCTTGGTGCCTTCTCTTAGTTGGCTCGCAAGGGCTACCGCCAAGGTGCTTGAAGTCGAATGTCTTGATTGACCCTAGGAGGCTAAATGGCAGTTTCAGGAAGACCTTAAAAGAAGGATTCGCACTTGAACAGGATGCAACGGCAATGAGGCTGGATTAATTCTGATCACGCTGTGCGACGAGCTCAGTGAGAATCAAGTCGATTCGCTGCAATTCGGTATGTTCGGCCAATGAGGCGTCGATCTTTTTTTGAGGCATCCTGAGCTTTTGCCCAATCGAGATGATTTCATTTCGTAATCGCTTGCGATAGGCGTTTAGATCCCCAATGGTTTCCTGTAGCTCTTCTCGTGTGGCTTCAGGCATTGGTTTTAATCACTCATCTTTAAGCCTACACTTGAATATTTAATCATCATTTCAAGCAAGAGAACCCCTTTAGAGGAGTTCAACATCGAGCCTTTCGAGCAATGATCAACGCAACTCAATGAAGCCTTGCATGGCTTGCTTCTACTCTTGATGGCTTGGAGTCTGTTGGAGTGCCGAAGCCCAAAAGTTTGATCAAGCAGTGTGTCTTGGTTGCGTGGATGCTTCAGTGACGAACCGTTGCGTGATTGCTTGCTGATTGGCTGGGTTTCGGTATAGAGGCTTACGATTGCGTTCGTCTTCAGCCCAATCAAGGGGGGCAAAACCCATTAGCGCAAAGGTCTTGCCGCTTTAATGCAGGCTTCTTAAGGCGTCACCCGCATTAAGAGGTTTATCTGCAAGTGGTAATGTCCATCTAGCTTTTGGAGTCTTCCCTTAATGGTTCAGAAGCTCCCTAACCCCCAGTCCTGTCCGGCTTGCCAATGCTTGACGCATTCTCTCGCGCTGTAGTTGGTGCTGATGCCAAAGGGGCTTGCCTCGGCAGTGCCGATTTGGCTTCTCTTCGTCAGCACGTTGCGGATGCCAACATTCGAATCGATGCAACCAATGCAATCGCGCAACACATTTCTTGTATTGCAGCGGATGCAGTGAGCGGCATGGTTTGCGAGAACACAGGCATGACCCAGCCTGGCGGTAACTGCTACCCCACTCGCCGCATGGCTGCTTGCTTGCGCGATGGAGAGATCATCCTCCGCTATGTCAGTTACGCCCTCTTGGCAGGGGATGCATCTGTTCTGGATGATCGTTGCCTCAATGGTCTCAAAGAGACCTACGACGCTCTGGGCGTGCCTATTAAGAACGCAGTTCGTGCTGTTGAGATCATGAAGGCCGCTACTGTCGCTATCATTACTGATACAAATTCTGGTCCCTCTGCTTTCCAGGGCATCTCTGGTAAGGGTTCTGACTGCCAGGGCATTGCTGCAGAAGCTGCTTCCTATTTTGATCGTGTGATCAGCTCCCTGAGCTGAATCATTCGTAATCTTCTTCAAGTTAATTATCACACTTCCATAAAAGGAATCACACGATGAAATCTGCTGTCACAACAGTGATCACTGCAGCAGATGCAGCAGGTCGTTTCCCTGATATAAGTGACCTTAAAGCTGTCAAGGTATCCTTCGATCGTGCGGCTGCCCGCATGGAAGCTGCTGAGAAGCTGGCTTCTGGCATAGATAATGTGACTGCTGATGCACTTAAAGCTGTTTACAGCGATGGTAAGTATGACCTTGCAACTAGGGACAAGTGTGCAAGAGACATCAACCATTACTTGCGCCTGATTAACTATTGCTTGATAGCAGGTAGCACTGGCCCCCTTGATGAGTGGGGTATTGCCGGTGTTCGAGAAGTGTTTCGCACACTCGGTATCCCTACTTCTGCCTACATCGAGGCCTTTAGCTACATCCGTGAGCGTGTATGTGTTCCTCGTGATATGGATCAGCAAGCTGCCAACGAGTTTAAGGACCTTCTTAACTACCTGATTAATGCTCTCTCCTGAACCTCAATGCCTTTAGGCGGCTACCTTTCAAGGTCTGCGCAGCTTGTTTTTTAGCTTGGTTGGCCTTGTCTGTAATAGCATTGGGAATCTATTTGATTTAAAGATCTCCACCAAGCTCTTCTGAATTACTCTTATCGCTAGTGACTTGAGATGTGCTAAGCCTACATACATGAGCAAGGATGAAAACTGTAAGCCTGATCTTGAGGATTTATTTGATGACTTTGCTCATCCAAATCCACAAATCAAAGAAGAAGCTTATTTGAAAATGTCTCGCCACTGGCCTGAGGAGTCAATGCCTAGACTGCTGGCCAATCTGGATCAGACGGATATTGAACTTAGAAGAGCATCTGTAAAAGCCCTTGGTGTATTTGGTGGACGCTCCTTGCTCCCTTTGGCGCAGGTATTTCATGCCAGTGAGAATAGAATAGTTCGCACAAGTTGTCTCAAGGCTTTTGTGCAAGTGGCAGCTAAGTTCCCTGGTGAAGCCTTCCCAAAAGAGGCCATGGAGGTTGTCGAATTGGCTCTACAGGATGATATCCCTGAGTTGATTCTTACAGTGGTTCCGCTTCTATCTCTTCTCGGCAAGCAGGGGCTTCCGCTTCTGCTACAGAGTTGCAAAAGTAAGAATATCTTGCTGGCGGCTATTGCAGTAACTGCTCTTGGGGAAGTTGATGATCCTGCAGCTGAAGCTTGCTTGAAAGAGCTTCAGGCGGATGATTTAATTGATGATTTGTTGGGAGGGAGCGTGATTGATGCTCTCAATACATTGGAGCAACGTAATGCAGGCAAGCCCAGTACTCAATAATGACTAGCTTTCATCATTATGTTTCTTTAGATCTTCGTGCGAAAGCTGATCAATTGCGAGCTGCAAAACCCTATTGACGCTTTCATCTTGTTCTGCAGACTTTCTTGCAAGCAGTTCATTGAGTGTTTCCGTTGCATTCAGTTTCATTAGAGATAAGGCTGCATTCTTTCGGACTTGAGGGTGTAAATCATCGAGCCTGGCCAATAACATTGGCTGTGCCCAGGATGGTTCGTGTAGCTTGCCAAGCAATATGGTTGCTTCAGCACGCACATCGCTGGCAGGGTCAACTAAAGCTTCTAGGAGAAGCTCTCGAGCATCTGTATCACCCAAGGCTTGTATTTGCTCTCCCAGGCCGGCGATGGCTGCCGCTCTAATTTCTGCATGGTCGGATTGGGCTGCATTGCGAAGAGCATCAGGTGCTTGAGCTCCCACAAAGGCCAGCCCCCAGCTAGCGAATCCACATTGCATTGCTGTGCTGTTGGGATTGATGAGGACCTCTAGCAGGAGCTCTACTGCATCGGCACCAAAAATCGCCATAGCTCCTGCCGCTGATCCCTGAACGACAGGGTCTGGATCGTTGAGAAGGGCTTCGAGGAGATTTGGCAAGGTGCTTGGATCGCCCACCAGTTTGAGGGTCTTTGCGGCGGCGCGCCTCACCGTGGCACTGGAATGCTTGTGTAGGGCCACACAAAGTGCTGGCACCGCGGCCTTGCCTACGACGCCGAGACTTTCTGCAAAGGTACGTCGAAGCAATCCTCGATGATCGCCAAGACCAGACACCATGCGCTGAATTTGCTCTGCATCGGCTTTCGGCGTGTCTCCACGTCTGAGCATGGCCTTTAATTCATCGGCCAGTTCAGCGGCTTCGTCTTCATTCAGCAACGACTCGTCAGTGTTGATGCTGAAGGGGTGGTCCTGTGTCAATGTTGTCGACTTGAGAATGCATGCATTATCGATGTGAGCAAGGTAATGACTAGAGTCGAGAGATCAACGGATCCACTGTTTTAACGGTTAAGGCCCTTATGCAAGCCTGCCTGATAGAAGGCTAAGGGGATAACAATGAGACCATGATGCTATTTGTGAATTGCGCAGGATTTTGGCTGTAATTAGAAATTGTGCCTTCATTCTTTTGGAATTTCACTAGTAAGGATCCTGACCGAAGGTTTTGCTGCGTTTTTTAGCCTTGAAGTTAGTTAAACCCTTTGCCATCCTGATTGCCTTTGGAAGGTTAGCTGTTATAAATTTGTTTAAGGGATGGTCAGAGTTATTGCGATAGTTATTGGACCTTGAAAGGATCCTGCGATTGTGTTTGCTTTGCTTGATAAGCAGTTAAGTTTGTGCATACCTGAGATTGTAGACTCCAACAGCTTGATAATTACCATTAGCTAGAACAGCTTCAGGATGGTGATAGAAGCTAAAAGGTTTTTTAATTTCATTGATCTGAAGCCATTAGAGTTCCCCCTTTTGGGATGATTGACTTGTCGATATAATAGTGTTCAGTAAAGCGACGATAAGCTGTTCAGTGAAGCTTGATTTTTTAGAATCAAAATTGATTCTTGAGGTACTCCAGCCCCCTTGTTGGGTGGTTGAAAGTTGGCCTTGTTTTTAAGGCTATTACCAATGCTTGCGCAAGTCTCGACTCCTTCCCAGATTGTATGTCAGTCAATGTACTAAGAGTTTTAGCCCTGCGCTCTATTTCCATAGAATGGAATCCTTTGCTTATTCCCACAGCTTTTCTATCTCAAAACATGTTTTATTGTTGATCAATATGACTCATGTGGATGAATCAAAAGCTACAGATTGCAGTATGGAAGTAGAAATAGCTTCTTTCGTTGAGGTTGAGCGACGTGAACTGTTCATAAGTGAGCTCAATTGGGCGGGCAATAGCGCGGCAGTCTCATTAAGTTAATGATGGTAGATTTCTTTGCCGAAAAGCAATGGATGAGTCATGATACTTTGCGGCTTAAGTTGGCACATAGATTTCATGCGGCTATGGCTTTGAGCCTAATCTTTTGCTCTTTAGCTGATGCTTCTTTTAGGGGCTATTAGTGGAGTCCTGGCCATTCTTTGTTATTTTCTAATTTGCTGCATTAGTTGCAAGAGATAGAAGTAAACTTGTCTGGCTGAATCAGTCAATCATTATTGAAGCTATCGTTCTATTGGAAACAGAAGCTCCTGTCCCTGAACAGCTGGTAATATCAACTCATGAATTCACCTATGCATTGTATTATGATTTTTTCACCTCTTTAATGAATGCATCTTTGCTCGAAGCATGTATCACATTTTGGCTGCTGAAATCTGGCTAGTGTTTTCTATGTTGAATTGGGGCAGACATTTCGATTCCCCTCAGTCATAAAGAGTCATTCCGTAGTCAACACTGAGGCTATTTGCTATGGGAGAGAATGATTGATTGAGAGGTTTTTGAGGGTCTTGGCAAGATGACAAGGATCAATTTAGTGATTAGATATTTCAGTGAATGCTGCCTCTATTGAATCTCAAATTCATGATCAGTTAGTAGCCATACTTTTCTATTCCAGCTTCTTCCAGTAGGCATGCCTCTAACGTGAGATCAGTACCTTTCGCAAAACAGTAGAGTTCACGATTGCCTAATATTTCTTAAAAGATGACTCAGATAGGAATGTAGTGTTCCAGAGTAATGACTTGGTTAACCTTTCTGCCTTGCTCCTCGTTCATATTCTGATCTAGTGAAAGAGCTGAAGAGCCCATTCGATCATCTTCCATCTCTCAGCCAGGAAGAGGCACTCAAGATTCTTTGTACGCCTATCAATAAGTTGGAGTTGGCCAGTGATTACTACAAGGCAGCCTTTCACCTAAGCAAATTCCCTGGACCCTTGACAGAAGAGGCCTTGTTGCGCCTGGTTGAGTCAGAGTCCTCTGAATTGCCTGTTGTGATTGCCCGTAAAAAGGCCGTTGAGGGCTTGGCTCGTCTTCGTTGTACCGCTGCAATTCCTGCCATTGGTCGCTGCCTTACAAGCACTGATCCAAATTTGGTTGAGATTTCTGCTTGGGCCCTTCAAGAGTTGGATTGTCAGGACCCTGATCTACATCAAGTCATGCTGTCTTTGCTAGATGATCCCAAGCAGCATCGGCGCGTGTTGATTCAGAGCCTGGCTTGTCTTGGGGTGGTTTCAGCGGCATCAAGAATTGAGTCTTTGCAGGATGATGCCACGCCTGGTGTTCGTGGTGCTGCTCTTGCTGCAGTGTTTAGGCTTTGCGGCAAAAAAGATCGACTGATGGAGCTGGAGTTGCATCTGGCCCTTCCTGTTCAGATGGATCGACATCTTGCCATTCAGGATGTTATCGATGCAGGTGAATTTGATTTACTTAAGGCTACTTTAAGGGCACCTGTATCTCCGACCTTTCGCATGCGGGCCTTGAATGCTCTTTGGCCTGAAGAGTTTGTAAAGAAGAATGGCCTTGATTTGCTGGTTATTTTGGATGGGCTGATGCTTGATGACCCAGATGATCTTGATCTCGTGCATCATTATGATGAATCCCCTAAAGATGCCTTCCTGATTGAGGAACTATTCGGGACTGATTTCAGTCGCTGTTATCTTGCTGTTCAGACCTTGCGTAGTCGCAATCCAACAGAGCTTTGGCCTTTGTTATTGAAATGCTGGGAACGAGCAAAGAAGGATTATGGTGCGCTCTATTTCTTTATGCTTCTTTTTAGATGTATGACCGATTGGCCGGAAACAGCACAACAGAAAATTCAGGATTTCTGCTTCTCTGCACTTGATCGACGTTGGCCTGATTTTATTAAATTCAAGCCAGCTTCCATCCTTACGCTGATGCAATATAGCCCCGAGATTGGTTGCTCCTATTTGTCTCAATGGCTCAACCCAGAGAAGTCTCCTTACTGGGCCTGTCGATATTCAGCATTATTGGCTATTGAGCCTTTGCTTCATGTAGAAGAATGGGGCACATTGGTAGAAAATGTGGTTAGAAGTAAGGAGGACCCACATCGCTTTGTTCGAGCTAAGGTTAACAGTCTTGGGATGAATCGTATCGGGGGTTCTCCTCCTCTAAGTTAAGGGCATTCTTCTTTGTTCGCGGATTCCCCTTGCTCGTGAATCTTGGATAGCAGTATTGATTATAGATTTAGTGCTTTATTTATTATTATATTGCTGGTCAACTATCAAGATATTAAGCCTATTAATTCCTTCATGCTTTTATCTCGAAGTGTTCGAGAGGGCCTTGCTTTTGCAAGGTAAAAATGGCAATGGCTTAGTGGCCCTGGAAAGCAGGATGTGAGTTCATGGGACAGTTAATAGATGTATTAAACTGTCATGGGATTTCTCCCTCTTGTTATTTCATTCTTGCGACACATCAATAGTTTCTTTGATGTGTTAATTCAGTGTGAGGCCGAGCGCAACCAGCTTTCGTTAAGATGATCGCCTAGATTGACAATACGTTGGAAGTGAAGTGGACCGTGCTTTGAGCCCCAGAGCTGTTCATGTGTTTTTGGGTCAAATCCGCGATCTCGACTAATCCAAATTTTTTCATCAAACTCCACCTCGCTGACCAGATAAGTCATGGTGTTGTTGCGAGGAACTAGGCAGTTGTTACCAGGTTCAACTTGTCCTTGATATTGGTTTGGTTTTACTTCCTTGAAGTGCATAGAGCAGCCCCGTCGCGGAAGGAGCGTATCAGCGCATAGGTGATTGAGAAGGTCAGGGTAAAAACCTGCGCCTGCCAAGCGCTTAGGCTCTTGCAAACTATAATTCTCCAATATGAATGCTTCTTTGTTTGCTAGTAATTTATGCACGCCTTGACGATAAGGACGCCATGGATCATAGTCGTAACTTTGCTCTGAATAATATCCAGGCCCTTTAAATACATCCCATAATAGTGGCCTAAAGTAGATATTGATTCTGGCAAAGTGGATTGGATCTTTCTGAGCTTGCTCCTTGTTGCTGTAGTGAGCAGCTAATGTTTTGGCGAAACGTAGTAATGAACTCTGACGCATCTTTTTTTGTTGATCCTTTAGTTTTTTAGCCTGCGTACTTCCGAGGCAAAAGATGTTTGCAGGACGCCTGAGCCTTCTGATGTTCGTAGAACTGATGATCGGCACCGAATGTGTTTGGAAACAAACCAGATTCTCTCCTCAGCAATAGATTGACCATATTTGGTTGTCAGCAGGAAAGTCCCGTCTGATAGGAATTCATAATTTGAGACAGCTTTTTCAGCTTCTGCATAGCCCCTACTTCTTAAGATCACCCCTTTCTCATGGGTTTTTGGGATAGGTATTAAAAGGCATGAGCCCGATGTGACCTCTGATTTTACATTTGGCTCCCAGTCACTTTCAGCTTGCCATTCCATTTTGAACGGCGATACGGGCATGCTGTTGTGACTTGTCGTGGACTTGACGAGTTGGATAACTTCCGGATCTTCGCTATTGACCTTTTGGATGCGAATCTCGCTTAGTACTTCCTCAAATTGTTGGAAGGCTAGTGAATGGCTACTTCGCATTGACCGCCATGTACCTTCACATTGAGCAACGAACTGCTCAATGTTCATCAAGAGATTCGTTTGAGTCTTCTTTTTGACCACTTGGCTGATTGCCACTGGCTTTTTGAATCATGCGTACCATGGAGTCAACCATCATCGACATTGCCATGGGAATTTCTTTCCCTGAGGGGGTTAGGGCAGATTGATCACCCGGTTGTTCACTTGAAGGGGGGCGAAACAGAGGCATGGGGAAAGTCGGTGATGGGAAGTTCAGTTTGTCGCCCTGTTGACAGCTCAATGGTTTGCAGGGAAATCACCTCCCTTTGGCCATGATAAACAAGCAAGAGGTGTCTTCCTGTGAGCTGGAAGCCAAAATCTTTAATTGTTTTCAGTTTGCATGGCTTCATGATTTTTTTTGGCTTGGAAATAAGGTCATCAACCTATAGATTCATCCTTGTCAGTCGCTAGCAGGCGAGAGAAGAAGAACAATCAGGAGTCGCTTAGGTATAAATACCTGCGGACCGTCTTGCTCGCTTTCTCTGCCCGGCCATTGACCCAGGCGATTGCCCTAACTAAAACAAGCTCTATCTAATCTCTGGAAAATTACGCCACCAGTCAATCGCTTCTTGCTTCATCTGCTCAAGCTTGTCTTGGTCTCGCAGTAGAAATTGGAGAAGAGTGATGAAACCAACTTTGACTCGTTGAAGCTTCTGAGATGGACAGGCAGCGTGGCACCGATACCATCGGCAAGATTCTTTCTGGGGGGAAATAACTGATGACGGTCAGTGAAAATAAGGCCTCTTTCGAAAAGTTGCTTAGTAAGCAACTGCATGGTTTTAGTCAGTTGAGTGAGGCCTTAATTTTGAGGCTGATTCAGCTTGAAGAAAGGGTCGCGACACTTGAGAGTAGTCAATGTTTGAAAGATGATGACTGCCATGAAGCCACTAAGAAGCTCCTTGTTGATAGTGAGGAGAGCGTGAGGCACCTTCAGGGGCTTTTAGACGTTGACCCAGACCGATGTACCTCGTTCAACCTCGCTTACGCTATTTCATCAGAAGGGCAGACCCTTCAAGAGGTTAAGCCTGAGAATAGTGAATCAGACCAAACCTTTAATTTGAAGACAGAAAATTTCCAGGCAGAGGGGAATGTTGATCAGTGTCTTGAGGATGGAGATGGGGCTTCTGACGATGATGTTGGCGATACTCAATGCGTGGAGGATGCGCAAACAAATCTGCTTTTAGCCTGATCTATTTTTTAGATCAGATCAAGAAGTCGGATGCGAAATTGAGCCACTTCTTTGGCAATGGATGGAGATCCCAATAGGAATGGGTGGTCTTTGATCGTGTCTAGGACTAGATTTAGTTTAGTCTCCTGACTAAGCTTATTTCCCTCTTTTTTAGACTGATAGTTCTTCCAGGCCTCATCAAATATCATCGCAAAATTGTCTGCATTATTGAACAGGCGGTCGCTCTTTTCGTTGGACGGAGAGAAAGACACGGCAATGGGCATCTTAAATTGATGCCAGGACCCAGATTTGAACTGGGGACACGGCGATTTTCAGTCGCCTGCTCTACCAACTGAGCTATCCCGGCTAGTCGCCTTCGCGATCTCGGAATCTTAAATCACTGCGTGAGGCAAAGCCTTGCCAGGGTGGTGATGAAATCATTGCCTTAGGCCGCTGGGTCAGCAACCTTGCTGTGGCGCAAACCCAATCGCGTCTTGGCGGCGATGATCATGATGCTTCAGGGGGCAGTCCAAAGCTCATCAGTAGATCAGCAGTGGCGTTGTCGTTCCTGCTTTGATGGTGAGCTTGTTTTTTGCCATCAAAGCCTTCTGCCTGATCGATCGCTCTAGTCTTTGCGGTGATGAGCTGCGCACTGTGATTCAGGCGTTTTAGCTCGCAGTTCTTTCCATCTTCGATTAGCAGAAAACCGACTCACACCCTCCCTTCTATGACTTGATGCTCGGGGGCTGGGGGCAGTCTGTTGGACAAAGCTCTATCAGCCTGCGTGTTTCCTCCTGGTTGGCCCATCTGGCTAGAGGAATTCTCATGCTTACTCAGGCTGCCGGTGTGGCTCGGTGTCGTTTTCGAGCAGTTGATCTTGTCGCTCTGTTGGCTTTCTGCCATTCCCTGCCCTATGCGCTTTTTAATTGAAGGTAAAGGCCATGCCCTGTTGGTATCTATGACGGCGTTCGCTCTTTTGACTCGTGGCCTAATTCTTGACCATGCATCTTTTCGGCTAAAGCTAAACATTGCCTCTGGACTGGCAGTCGCCCTGTTGGCCAGACTCACCCATTGCGAATGGTTTTGGGGTTGTATTTGCTCTTTTGTTTTGGGGTTTTTGCCAGGCAGATCGCACCACCTACAGTAATGCCAAGATTCTGCAAGCAATTTCTGGCTGCCAGAGCTGTGGCACCAGTGGTGAGGATGTCATCAACAATCCAAACCCGATTAAAGGACCAGTCAGTTGCGTTGTTGCTAAGGCCTGGCACCGCTTCGAATGAATGAATTTGATTTCGCTGGCGTAGCAGTCTGTCGAGATGGTGTTGTCCCACGGTTGCATGGCGGCGGCGTAAGAGGCCATGGCAGGGACGGCATAAGCCACTGGCCAGAAGTTGGGGTACAGGATTTGCTCGGCTTAGGCTTTTCTCGCTCGGAATCGGGACCAGCACAGCGTTGATGGGGACGAGCGGGGTCAGCAGTTTTGCTAAGGCGTGGATCGCTGAGAGCTTCCGATTGCGACGCAGATTCAACAACAGCCGGCGGAGATGACCTTCGTACCAACCCAGCGCCCGCCAGTTCAGGGGACTGAAGCCTCTTAAGCCATCGGCTGGTAGATCGAGTTTCATGCAACAGTTCAGGCAAGGCTTGGAACACTCGGCATCTGAGGTAATCGCTGCCCGGCAGATGGGGCACTGGGGTTGCATGAGCAGGGCATGACCTGCTCGCATCAGGGATGAAAGCAATGCAGTTCAGCTTCTGAAGCAAGGATTCCCCTCGTTCTTTTGGCAGGGTTCCCTTATGAGGCAATATCAGCCAGATGATTTCGGCATGGCTTTCAGCATGGCCACCAGAGTGTGATGGGCATCTTCACTATCGGTGAGAGTGTGGTCGAACTTGATCTCTAAGGCATCCCCATCCACTTCAAGTTCCATCTTTTCTGAGGTAATTAAAATCATCTTGGCTGTTTGTGGGTCTTTAATTCCTCCGTAGTAACGCGCATAATTCATAACAGCTTCGGCATGGTCGCCATTCATGTGGCGACAGATGCGTGCACTGACATCAGGGGTGAGGGGATCGGAACTCATCAGCAGTGATGTTGGGAATTTTGAGACTAGAGATTGGAGAGCCTGAAGTGAGCTCTTCCTACTAGTAGTTAGTCAAAGCGCTGATCAAGAAGGAAGTCTCTCTAGTTCGATCACATTGAAGCTCATTGAACTTATCTTCATGACAACCAGTCCAGTCAAAATGTGGTTATGCCATTTGATTAGCACCATTCAGAGCTGGTGATCAGCTTCTTGCTTGGTACTAACCAAGTTGTGTTGAGGAGAGATCGCTTGCAAGGCCAGACGGGCGACTCCGGTAGCTGGTGGGTTGGTGCAAGTCTTGACGGGTATGCCAAGGATCCGTTCTCTTAATCGACGCCATTGGGGATTGCGGGCACCCCCTCCCAGGCTGATCACTTGCTTGGGAGGGGGTGCGCCAAGTTCTTTGAGACGTTGCCAGCCTTGCAATTCGATGTGTGCGAGGCCTTCGAGCAGGCCATGGAGGTAGAGGGAATCGCTCACAGGTCGTGGAGTTAGCTGTGGTTCGAGTGTGGGGTCGTCAATTGGGAAGCGTTCGCCGGGGCCGGGAAGAGGGCGCAGCATTAGACCACTGTTCAACTCTGGATTGATCTGGCGGCTTAACTCTTTGAGCTGAGTATCACTGAACAGTTGTCGAAGGACGCTGCCCCCGGCATTGGAGGCTCCGCCGCAGAGCCATCGTCCGCCAACGCGATGGTTGGTGATGCCAGCACCACGGATTGGACCTTCCGTAAAACGTTTAAGCACAAGAGTGCTGCCCAGCACGGTAATGCCGTCGTCGGGACCTGCATTGGCAGTTAAAACAGCAGCATTGGCGTCGGTGGTCCCTGCTACTACGAGGAGTTGTTTCGGTAGGCCAAGGCTTTGGGACTGCTCAGGTGCCACCGTACCCAGAACTTTGCCGCTGCTTACGATCTCAGGAAGTGCTGACCGCCAGGCTGTCTCGGCAAAGCTGGTAGGCCAGGCCTGATTAATCAAATTCCAGCCCAAGCGCAGGTTGTTGCCTTCTTCTCCCCAGCCCCAATTGTCTAGCAACCAGCCGCTGATCCAGTCCGCTTGATGGCGAAGCAGAACAGAGGGGCCATGTGTGCTGATGAGTCGTAGAGCTCTTGCCAGGCTGCTGCTCACACTTGCGGCTGGTTCTTCATGGGATACAAGGGAGATGAGTGTTGGCCTTTGTTCCGGGCAGCTCAGGTGATATGGCAGGGCTGTGTCGAGTGGTTTGCCAGAGCGGTCGCAGGCCAGCAGTGTTCCTGATGTGCCATCGATAGCGACTGCACCCAGGTTTTGTCGCAGGCTGCTAGGTAAAGCACGAATCAGCTCTGTGCAGCAGGTTTTCCAGTCTTCAGGACTCTCAACCCCTTTTGGATAGTCCGCTTTGCTTGTGTGGATCAGCTTGCCCTGCTCGTTGAGCACGGCAAGCCGTACGCCGCTGGTGCCAAGGTCGATGCCGAGCGCCAGGGACGCGTTAGGCATGGGGTTTCTAGAGGCTGCTTCCCTGTTTTTGTTGTTGGGCCTCTGCTTGAAGCAGAGTGGAGGCCTTGTCCGTAACGTCTTCCCAGGGAAGCTTTAGATCAGGGCGGCCGAAGTGGCCATAGGCAGCAGTGTCTTGGTAGAACCGTCCTCCGCGTTGTTGAGGCAGCTGTCGTAGCTTGAATTGTTCAATGATGGCACCAGGTCGCAGGTCAAAATGGTCTTGCACCAAGGCTGTGAGTTCGTCATTCGTCACTTTTCCGGTGCCAAAAGATTCCACTAGGATCGAGACGGGTTTAGCCACGCCAATGGCATAGCTCAGTTGCACCTCTGCACGTTGAGCGAGGCCTGCTGCTACAAGACACTTGGCCACAAATCTTGCGGCGTAGGCGGCAGAGCGGTCCACTTTGGTTGGGTCTTTGCCGGAAAAGGCTCCACCACCATGGCGGGCATAGCCGCCGTAGGTATCTACGATGATCTTTCGGCCAGTAAGGCCAGCATCCCCCTGGGGGCCTCCTACCACAAACTTACCGGTTGGATTGACTAAAAAGCGGGTCACCTCACGATTGGGTTTGAGGGGGAGGTCAGCAGTCGCTGGTTCTACGACATGGGTCCAGAGGTCTTGAGTGATCCGCTCACGGATTCCATTCTCATCCGAGAGGCCCTCTACCTCCGAGGTGTGTTGAGTGGAGATCAAAATTGTGTCGATCGCGACAGGACGGTCGTTTTCGTAGACCACACTGACTTGGGTCTTCCCATCAGGTAGCAAGTAGCTCAGAGACCCGTCATGACGGACTGCAGCGAGTTGACGGGCAAGGCGATGGGCGAGGCTGATGGGTAAGGGCATCAGCTCAGGGGTCTCGTCGCAGGCGTAGCCAAACATGATCCCTTGGTCTCCGGCTCCCACCTTGTCAAGAGGGTCACCTGAATGGTCATCGGCTTCATTAACCCCTTGGGCGATGTCTGGTGATTGTTGATCCAGGGCAACGAGCACGGCGCAACTCGTGGCATCAAACCCACCTGCACGAGCACCGCTATAGCCAATCTCGCGGATTACGTTCCTAACAAGATGGATGAAATCAACCTGGGCGTTTGAGGTCACTTCGCCTGTAATGAGGCAGAGCCCTGTATTGACAACTGTTTCACAGGCAACTCGGCTGCTGGGGTCTTGAGCGAGTAGGGCGTCTAGAACGGCATCACTTACTTGATCACAGATCTTGTCGGGATGCCCTTCTGTGACGGACTCAGAGGTGAAGACGTAACGGCTCATGGAGAACTGAAGTTATGCGTAATTTTAGGGTCTGCCTTGACGGCTACTTGACGGCTAGATCATTCCAGTGGTGGATAAGGTGGTGGTAGTTCGTCAGTTTTGGTGGTTGATTCCAGCCGGCCATGTAACCAAGGCTGAGACCTATACCAGCCTGTCGAGCCATCTGTAAATCGGAATCGGCATCACCAATCAAGGCGCACTGGGCGGGGGCTAATCCCATTAACTGGCAGAGTCTTTTGACGGCATTTGGATTGGGCTTAGCTGGTCGATGCTCAGCGCTCCAGAGCTCGGTCACCGTGTCATGAAGATTGTTTTGGTTCAGGAAGGTCTCAATCCCTGAGGCGCTGTCATTGCTAATCACGGCGCAGATCACCCCTTGTTGTCGCAGCGCTTGCAAGACCGTAAGGGCACCTGGTAGCAGACTCCTTGTTGTTACTAGGCAGGGCACTTCATTCTCAAGAGCATCCACAGCTGCGAACACTTCATTGGCCAGAGCAAGAGCCTGTGGCCAGCCTTCTCCGAGCAGACAGAACACCGTTGCTGTGGAGATTAAGTTGTGATGCCTTGACGCTACGGCGATGGTTCCGCCTGGATCGAGTCCTTCAGCGTTGAGGCCATAGGCAGCAGAGAGAAGCTCCTCAATTTTGCAAACCACACTTTTGCTGGCATTCCCTCCGTGAAACCGACGAATGGCTTGTGCGATTCTTCCCTTTGCCAGAGTGAGCAGATGGGGTTCGCTATGGCAAAGGGTGCCATCCTTGTCGAACAGCACCCCTTGGATCTTGCCGATGGGCGTCCCCCTCAGCAATAGTTGAGGCATGGGCTAGCTATCAGGATTAGTCGAGGGGGACAACTTCTGGATCTTCGCCTTCCTCGGCCTGCTCGAGCAGCATTTGCTTGTAGCGGGCGGCCATCTCTTCAGCTTTGTCAAAAACCTTTTGTGGATCGGTAAGCATGTCTCCGGGTTCGGGCTCAAGGGCCTTGGTAGATAGTGAAATTCGACCTCTCTCCGCATCGAGATCGATGATCATGACCTTCATCTGATCATTCACGTTAAGAACCGAGTGGGGGGTCTCGATATGCTCGTGACTAATTTCGGAGATGTGAAGTAGGCCACTCACGCCACCGATGTCGATGAAGGCTCCGTAGGGCTTGATGCCGCGAACGGCGCCGATGACGACTTCGCCAACCTCGAGGCGATTCATCTTCCTTTCAACCAGAGCACGGCGATGGCTCAGTACCAAGCGATTGCGTTCTTCGTCGACTTCGAGGAATTTCAAAGGTAGGAAGTCCGCGACAAGCTCTTCCTTTGGCTTGCGGGTGCTGATGTGTGATCCGGGGATGAACCCTCTCAGGCCTTCCACCCTGACCAGGGCACCCCCGCGATTGGTCGCAAAGACTTCGGAGTAGATGGTGGCATCTTCCTTTTGGAGCTGTCTTACCCGTTCCCATGCACGTTGGTATTCGATGCGGCGGATTGAAAGGGAGAGTTGTCCGTCTTCGTTCTCCTCACTCATGATGAAGAACTCGCGGATCTCTCCAGGAAGTAAGACGTCGCTGAGTCCTTCGACCCGATTGATCGACACTTCCTGAAGGGGCATGAAGGCTGCGGTCTTGGCCCCGATGTCGATCATTGCGCCCTTTGATTCAAGGGCAAATACCGTGCCGTTGACAATGTCACCTGGCTTGAAGTTGTAGTCGTACTTGCTCAGTAGTGATGCAAATTCATCGAGGGTGAATCCAGCTCCACTCAGGTCGTTTTTGGCTGCTCGGCTGCTCGGGTCATCGGCTGTTGGGACATCCTCTGGAATGCTCAGGTCTTCTTCAACCAAGGCTTGCTTGGCAGCTTCGGCTGTTTCAGAAGTGGTATTGATTACCTGCTCGCTGCTAGTGCTATCAGCAGCAGAGTCCTGAACTTGTTCAGTAGGAGTCGCAGACATTGTTGGATGGCGGTCTGCCCTATGGCAGTGCGCAAGGAAATCCGAGTGGCCCGCCGACCTTTCGGAATTAATTGATCACTCTACAGATTGACTCCTTATTCTCAGCGAACGGCTGCGAGCTGTTCCTTGTTGGCATGAATGCCTTCAAGTGCTGCTACGAAATCATTAACTCCACGGAAATCACGATATACCGACGCAAAGCGTACGTAAGCGACCTCGCTCATTTGCGATAGTTGGTCCAAAACCATTTCGCCGATTTCAGCACTATTCACTTCACGCCCACTTCTTTGCTGAAGTTGCAGTTCAAGCTCGTTCACCATTGACTCAAGTCTGTCTTGCTCGAGACCGGTTTTTTGACAGGCCAGCGTAAGGCCATTAAGGATTTTACTGCGATTGAAAATCTCCCTATTGCCATTACGCTTCAAAACTGTGATTGGAACAGTTTCGACGCGTTCGTAGGTCGTGAAGCGAAAGTCGCAATGTAAGCATTCACGGCGCCTTCTTACACTTCGCCCGGCATCAGCAGCGCGGGATTCAAGTACCCGACTATCAGTGTTTTGGCAGGAGGGGCATTGCATGCCCGTAAGACTCCAAACTTAGTGAACTAAGTCTAGACAGTAATTCGAGCCTTGAGAAGGACCTGTTGAACTGCATTCTCAGGCTTTAGTGCTGTAAATCCTTTGCGAGACAATGAGACTGCATGATTATTTGGATCAACGAGATTGGAGGAAGAAGTGCTTAAAGACAAAAAAAAGCCCCGCGGAAGCGGGGCTTTGAAGAGATTGGCGTTTTATTTGCCACTGTCTTTGCCGATTTTCGGCGGATCACGGAATGCAACCGCGAAGAACAGAGTGGCAACCACCAGGGTCATTAAGAGGGTGTAAGCAAAAGCATCCATTGAGAGTCTCCGTAAGGTCGATCAGCTGAAGGTGTAGTTCCTGTGGAAGGCTTAAGTTTGCCCTGGAACGCGACGAGTAGAAGCGTCGCCCAACTTTTGGAAAACACCGAATTCAACTTGGTCGCCAAGGTCAGGATCGATACCGGCAAACACATCGCGGTACAAGGTCCTAGCTGCATGCCACCAGTGGCCGAATAGGAACAAGAGCGCAAAGTTGACGTGAGCAAAGGTGAACCAGCCTCGAGGTGAGCTTCGGAAAACACCATCCGAAGCATAGGTCTCGCGGTCGAAAGTAAAGGCTTCACCAAGCTGAGCCTTGCGAGCCAGACGCTTCACATCAGCGGTATCAGTGAAGGTTTTCCCATCCATGGAACCGCCATAGATGGTTGCCGTTACGCCTTGCTGCTCAAAGGAATTCTTTGCTTCAGCACGGCGGAAGGGGATGTCAGCACGCACGACGCCATTCTGATCTTCAAGTAACACAGGGAAGTTCTCGAAGAAATTAGGGATGCGACGGACCTGCAGATCATTGCCTGCCTTGTCTTTGAAGGTGATGTGGCCGAGCCAGCCAGTAGCAAGACCGTCGCCATTCACCATGGCACCAACCCTAAATAGACCACCCTTTGCAGGGCTGTTACCTACGTAGTCGTAGAAGGCAAGCTTCTCAGGGATAGCGGCATATGCCGCCTCTTGAGTAGCGCCTTCATCCATGGCTGACTGGACACGACGGTTGATTTCAGTTCTGTAGAAATTTTGGTCCCACTGATAACGGGTAGGTCCAAACAGTTCAACAGGTGTGGCTGCAGATCCGTACCACATCGTTCCTGAAACGATGAAAGCAATTGCACAAACAGCAGCACAACCACTGGCTAAGACTGTTTCGATATTGCCCATGCGAAGGGCTTTGTAAAGCCTTTCAGGTGGGCGGTTGAGCATTTGGAAATGGCCACCAAGGAATCCAAAGATTCCTGCAGCAATGTGGTTCGCCACAATGCCGCCTGGGCTGAAGGGGTTGAATCCTGCAGCACCCCATTCGGGCGCGACATTCTCCATATGACCTGTTAGTCCATAGGAATCAGAGACCCACATCCCAGGACCATAAAGTCCAGATAGATGGAAGGCTCCAAAGCCGAAGCAAACGGCACCTGCAAGTGTCAGGTGGATGCCGAAGATTTTTGGAAGGTCTAAAGCAGGTTCTTGAGTACGTGGATCTAGCCAAAGATCAAGATCCCAGTAGGTCCAGTGCCAGATTGCGGCCAGCATTAACAGGCCACTGAAGATGATGTGAGCGGCAGCAACACCTTCGAAGCTCCAGAGGCCTGGATCAACACCGGTTTCACCGGTGATGCTCCAGCCCCCCCAGCTGCCAGTAATTCCGCAGCGGGTCATGAACGGCATGACATACATGCCTTGCCGCCACATGGGGTTGAGGACGGGATCCGAAGGATCGAAGATGGCTAATTCGTAGAGGGCCATGGAGCCGGCCCAGCCGGCTAACAGGGCTGTGTGCATGAGGTGCACGGCCAGAAGTCGGCCGGGGTCGTTGATGACGACCGTGTGCACCCGATACCAGGGCAATCCCATGGGTCAGGTTCGGGGGAACGAAACGAAGCTGCTAATGCAGCCAGACCCGCAGATCGTAAGACGTTCACCATTAAGTGTGGAGAAGGTTGTCGCTAGCTGCAACGTGCAGTGATACATGAATAGCTCTTAAAAGAGTGTGTTTGGAGGGCTATCGATTTCCTCAGGCTGAGGTTTTGCTGATATTCAGGCTTGGTTACAAACTGCAATGCCGCGCTTGAGACAAAATGGTTTGTCTTTTGCGTTCCAGATCCATGCCCATCATTCGCTTTGTCCGGGAAGGCAAAGATGTTGAGTGCAAGCAAGGCGAAAATCTCAGGGAGGTTGCCTTGCGCGAGGGGATGGAGCTCTATGGGCTGAAAGGAAAGTTGGGGAACTGTGGAGGTTGTGGTCAGTGCATTACTTGTTTTGTTGGAATTGAGGGGGAAAGCAAAGTTGGTGCGCTTTCACCACGAACTGAGGTTGAGGAAATCAAGCTCAAGCGCCGCCCTGAGAATTGGCGCCTTGCTTGTCAGACCATTGTTATGTCGTCAGTGATCGTCGTGACTCGACCACAGGAAGCCCTGCTTAATGCCAAGAGTCGTCTTGAGGCGGCGCGTGCGCAAAAGCTGTCTTAATAGGCCATCAAACCCCTCGAATCAGAGGGGTTTGATGGTGTGATCTCAGCTGGTTTTGAAAGGGCGTGGGCTGCTACGCCCGGTGACGAGGCTTGAGCAGATTGCAGTTTGGGTAGCTTGCGGGTGATACTTTCCCGGAGTAATCCTCTGCGGCCATGCCTGTAAACAACTTCGGCTTCCTAGCCACCCTTCTGTTCGTAGCGGTTCCGATGTTGTTTCTGATTGGTCTTTACATCCAGACCAACAGCAACAAAAGCTGATCAACTTCTTGCTGGTTTGAAGGCCATCCGCTTGCCAGTCTCAACTGCGTTCTTGGTCCTGGTCAGTCAGGACTAAAGCGGTTTCATCAACTCAGGTGAAGTTGCTCACCGGAACTCCCAACCAGCGTGTCGAGGTCCCAAAGGCCCTTGATCAGTTCTTGTTGGCGACTCTCCCAAGCAATTGAAACTAGATCTGCGTTCTCTTCAACCGCCATCTTGGCCACCCTCGCTTTGATTCATCCTTGCTTGATGGGTGTACCCAATGCGTTGGGGCTGATTCTCATTAACTTGCCAATGTCTCGGCGGGGAAGGGGTTACAACTCTTTTGGTGGGGTTCACGATCTAGCTGGACAGCTTTCAGGAATCCAGACTTAGCCGACAGTTATCAGCTGTTTTGAACTTGGGAAGGTCAGTTCGGGTAGAGCATTTTCAGCATTGCTTCCAGCTAGTTCTTGGTCAGTAGGTTCTTTTGCAAGCTTTACCAGGCTTTGCAGCAGCCTATGGCGAGTGAGTTAGGAGTTCAGCATGCTGATGAAGAGTGAGAAGACTCAGCCTTGGAAGCTGCGTAGGCGGGTGTTACCGCAGCACACAGATCACGCTGGGGTGATGTGGCATGGGGCCTATGTGGCATGGCTGGAGGAGGCTCGAGTGGAGGCTTTGGCGCAGGTAGGTTTGCCCTATGCGCGCATCTCCGCAGCCGGATTGGAGATGCCTGTGGTGCGTCTTGAGATTCACTATCGTCGTGCGCTTCGCCATGGTGAGCTGGTAGAGCTGGAGAGTTGGTCTCTGCCCTGCGATGGGGTGCGATGGCCCTGGTTCACAGTTTTTGCATCGGAGGCAGGGGATCGGGTCGCTGATGCTCAGGTGGATCTTGTGCTGCTCAATGTCATGGGCTCGAGGCGGCGGGTGCTACGTCAACCCCCAGAGCCTCTTGCGAGTGCTTTGCGGCAACTACAGCAGGGGGCCGAACCTCGCCTGTAAGATAATTAGTTCATACGTACTATTTCGCTGGTGGAATCTCGGCATTGGTGGTGGCTTTGGAGCCGCTGTCCAGGGATTGGAGCTGCTCGAATGGGGGACCTCGAGGCGCTAGGCCAGGCTCACGAGGTCAGTCTGGCTGAGCTATGGACTTGGCCTGAGGAAAGGTTGCGCAAGGTGCTCTCCTGGCCGACAGCCGTGTTCAAAGACTTGAGCCTCCACCGCAGCAAGTGGGGAACTTGCCCAAGTGTCGACGTGCCGGAGGATGTCTTGTTGCCTGTGGATGTGCTTTGGCCGGAAGGGTTTCGTGCCTTGAAGCGCCCTCCTTTGGCCCTTTTTTGGCAGGGCTGGCAGGAGCTTTTGGGATGCCTTGGGGCCCGTAGGGCGGTCGCAATTGTTGGCACACGACGGCCTTCGAACCATGGTTTGCGTGTGGCGGAAGCATTGGGTCGTGCTTTGGCACTAGCGGGTTGGCCTGTGATTAGTGGCCTTGCAGAAGGGATTGATGCGGCTGCCCATCGCGGCTGTTTGGAAGGCGGTGGTGCGCCTGTGGGCGTGCTGGGCACACCGTTGCATAAGGTCTATCCCCGGCAGAATGAGGGCCTTCAAGCTCTGGTAGCGGCTCAAGGGCTGCTAGTCACAGAGCAGCCCCGGGAGACTTTGGTCAAGCGCGGTTGTTTTGCTGCCCGTAATCGCCTATTGGTGGCCTTGGCAAAGGCTGTGGTCGTCGTCGAGTGCCCCGAGAGAAGTGGAGCCTTGATTACAGCGCGGCGGGCAATAGAGCAGCAATGTCAGCTGTTGGTCGTGCCCGGAGATGCAAGGCGATGGTCGGCTCTCGGTAGCAATGCTTTGTTGTTGGATCAGGCTTCCCCTTTGCTAAGCCCTGAAGCTCTTGTAAAACAACTTGGTGCTGGTCCGCTGGCGGTTCATTCTCCTTCGGTTGCTGTTCATTTGTCTGGTTCTCGCCCTAGCGCACCAGCCGGCCAGCATGGCAATACAGCACTGTTAAAGGCCATTGGCGATGGGGCGTCCCTGGAGGATTTGATGACCTGTCTGAATCTGTCTTCGGCGCGATTGACAGAACAATTGCTTCAGTTGGAGCTTCAGGGGGTTTTGGTGGCAGAGCCTGGGTTGTATTGGCGTTTGGCCTAGCCTGTTTCGATGGCATTGCTGGAGATTTCCGCAGCAGAGCTATTGGCCTGGCGTCGTTTGCAGTTGGCTGAAGGAGGCCGTGCTGTTGATTTTGACTGGTTGCTTGATTTGGGTGGAGGTTTGCGCTGGAGCGATCTTCAGCAGCTTTATCTCGACCCACGCCGTTCAGTGCTGCTTGAGCGATCTCTTGATCAGCTCGCAATGATCTGGAAGCAACATCTTGATCATCACATTCCTCTTCAGCATTTGATCGGTTACTGCCATTGGAGGGATTTTGAGCTGGAGGTCAGTGCGGTGGCATTGATTCCCCGACAAGAGACGGAGCTGTTGGTGGATTTTGCTTTGCAAGCATTGGTTCGGAAACCTTTTGGTCGCTGGGCCGATTTGGGGACAGGGTCAGGAGCACTAGCTGTGGCGTTGGCTCGCGCTCTCCCTGTTTGGCGTGGACATGCAGTGGATTGCAGCATCGAGGCCTTGGCTTTGGCGAAACGGAACTTGCAAAGGCTTGCGCCCCATGCCTTATGGCAGCTGCATCAGGGCAGTTGGTGGGAGCCTTTGCGGCCTTGGTGGGGAGAGTTCAGCTTGGTACTGGTCAATCCTCCCTACATCCCAGAAGTTGTAATGGCTCAACTTGAACCCGTGGTCCGTGATCATGAGCCGCATTTGGCTCTATACGGGGGAGCCGATGGGTTGGTGGCCACTCGTCAAATCATTGCTGGTGCCATGCAGGCCTTAGAGCCTGGTGGTTGGCTGTTCTTGGAACACCACCATGACCAGAGCGATGCCGTGCTGGCTTTGATGCGTCAGCAGGGTTTGGAGAATGTGGACTACAAGTCAGATTTACTGGGGGTAAGGCGCTTTGCCATTGCTCGGCATCCTGATTATCAAGACTCTTTGAACCATGGCAGTTCTGCCCTCGGCTGTTCTTGACGCCAGTGCCTTGGCATCCAGATTGCATGCTGGTTCAGCGGCATTGTTGCCCACAGACACCTTGCCAGCTTTGGCGGCCGCTCCTGTTCACGCTGCACAGTTGTGGACCATCAAGCAGAGGTCGGCCGACAAACCTCTGATCCTGATGGGAGCTACTCCTGAAGAGTTACTTGCGCATGTTTTGCCGCTTGCTTTGGAGGATGCCTGGTCGATGGCCAGGCGCTATTGGCCAGGGGCCCTCACCTTGGTTGTACCGGCTTCGGGTGTGCTTGTTGAGGCTCTTAACCCTGGAGCTTTCACGCTTGGGTTGCGAGTACCGGATTGTGGAATGCTGAGGACCTTGCTGAAGCAGAGCGGGCCACTAGCTACCACGAGCGCGAATTTGTCTGGATCTGCACCCACTTTCTCGGCAGATGCTGCTCATACTTGTTTCCCAGGATTGCCATTGTTGGGGCCATTGCCATGGCCGACGCCTTCTGGTTTGGCCAGCACGGTGGTGGCTTGGCAAGGGGCCGGGCGTTGGCATGAGTTACGACGTGGTGCAGTGGTGCTTGAGCTTTGAATGAATCGCCTGATCAAGAGAGCCTGACGATTCAAATGGTCGAACCGAACTTGTTAAGAGGTGCATTTCAGAGACCACTTGAGTGATCTCTGAAACTCGTCTCCAACGCGGTGATTTGTTGAGGTTGTTGCTTGTAAAGAGAAGAGCTGTTGTTGATTGGTGGTAAAGCTTTTGCTGCTCTGCGGCCTAGTCACGAATCCCTATTCGTATCAGCCAGTTGAGTTCATCTAGCTCCTGCTTGAATTCGTCGATGTTTTTTTCACAAGTCTGGCGAAGCCTATCGAGTTGAAGATATTTTGTGCTATCTGTCTCTACATTATTCATTTGAGCTGTCAGGCTGTAAAAAGCTTTCCAGCACTCTTTTAAGACATTGTTGAGCTCACAGCCTCTATCGAACTCTGATTGAGAGAGTTTTGTGAGCTTCACCCAACACCTTGATGTGCTTTTTAAAGATAGAAATACCAGAGCCGAAGTGCCAAGACCTTAACAATAGATGCGCTTTTGGGGCGTTTTGATATTTTGTTTGAGTATTAGGCGAATTGCTGTGTATTAGATGGGCGAATGGGTTGGCAAAAAATAGCCCTGTTGAATTTGCGTTGCGTCTGCAAGTCATGCTATGTGGCCTAGGCGCTGCAGCAAGAGGTGACAGTTGCCGATTGATTTGTCTGGGGATAGTTGCATTTGCTCTTTTGTGAGACTTATGAACTGCTAATAGGAAGATTGATGATGGTGATTTGATCAATATTGTCACTCTTCCCCAGCACTTGCATTGTTTCGATCAAACAGATAGTGACCATTTGAATTTTGGTGCCAGCCGTTATTTTTTTGCAAAGGCCAAAGTTTAGAAAAACTACAGAAAATCTTGCTTGCAGCTGTTTTCAAGAGAAATTTCCCTGTTGAGGAATCTCCTGATCAGCTAAAAACTTTACTACTTCGTGTTTGATGTCAAGTCCAAATGCTTTCTTGTCTAAAACTAGATCGTCTTCATTTAACCTTGGCAGCATTGATACCTAAGCGTGATTTTGTTCCTGTGATATACCCTGTTCGTAGTCTTAATGACTCGCTTTCATGATTGCCTTCTAGCAATTTCATTGTAGACAATGCAAAGTCATGCTTGGTAATAAATTACAGAGTTTATTTTTCTTGCCGCATTATCAACCACTCCATCATCGCTTTGCATTGACAAGTATTTCAATAACTCTTTCTTCCGATTCTCGGCTATTATAGTTATATTGCTTTTCTTGAATTAATGTCTGGTAAAACCACCATACTTAGAAAGGTAATCTTTAATGAGCTGTGTGAGTTTTTATCACTTCGACTCAGAATTTTAATGTCAATTGACTGTGGTTCAGGCTTTTACGGCAAGCCTGCTGATGACTTTGAATTATTTTCTAAATACTCGCCTCTTTTTCTTGATTCGTTACTGTTATGCTTGCAACCTTTAATTCAGAAAAATTTCAAGGATAGATTGCTTCCTGCTTATTTCTTTGGTCGAATTTATGGTCGTTAGCATGCTCTCCCCCCTCACTTTGATTTGAAGCCTAGCTCTGAAATAGGTGTTTCATGCTGCTTGTCAAAAGACTCTGAATGGTCTCTTGACTTTTATAAAAGCGATAAGATTGAATCCGTATTCCTAGAAATAGGAGATCTAGTTATTTACCATGGGCCCTCGCTTAGGCATGGCAGGGCTCCATATTCTGGACGGGAATATATTGGAGCTTTCTTGTTTTATGTATTTGAAAATGGTCCATTGAAACATTTGAAATATGACACAAGGCCTTCTCTTGGCTGCCCTCTTCCGAGAAACTCTTAATCGCTTAAGATGCAACTAGTCTGCCTCTAAGAATTGCCCCACGCCATCCCATTGGTCATTTGTTTGTTTTGACCATCTTATTAGTCAGCCTAGTGGGGCAATAATTTCATGGAAATAACATTCATTAATCTGACTGGCTGTTGTTTCTGTACTTGTTATTGAGATCTCATGCCCCTTAGACTAAGTGATTGATTCGCTGTCAACCTTGCTTTAGTGGTTCATTGCTAAACACCTTAATCTTTTGCCTCGATAAGTGCATCAGTTCTGCTTAGGCAATATGTGCTAACTGCAAACCATACGAGTTTCATCCTAAGTGTCTCTTCGTTGTCAAATTCGTCTTTCAAGTCAGAGTCTAAATATCCTGTCTCCTCTATGATCTCATGGATATCGGCTTCAAAATGCTCGTAAAGATAATCGAGTTCCCACACTTCTCTGAAGCCGTCAAATCCTGCAGATATGCCTCGATGGTTAATCTCTCTAATCTCCTGTGAATTGCAGAAGCGCTGGTCCAGGAATTCTATAAACCTCATTGCCTTGGCTCTTATTTTGCAGGATCCTAGCAAGACCTTCCCTATTGGGCCTAAATACGATTGGTACCATCAATCCTTCATTACCTTTTGTTGTGTTTGCTTCCCACTTTTGATGCACCTTCCTCTCATCAAATGGGATTGAGAAATCTCTATTAGTAGTGGAGCTTTATTGTCCTTGGAGATTTTTGAGCGGCTATTTTGTATTTTGTTTGCTTTCATATTTTGCCATTGGATCTGATTCTCTGATCAAGGTTTCCTTGCGACTGTCTTGGTCGTTGCCCCCGTGTTCAGTGTTGTCGATGGTTCTGTTTGGTTGGTGGCATTTTTTTGAGCTTAGGGTTAGAACCTCTTTGTAAGCTTCAGATCCTTTGATCGCGGCGTCTAGAAATTAGACAGTTGTTTAAAGATGGTCACCATCAACTCTTCACAATGTTGTCAGTTACGTGAAAGTGGCTTTGATGCCTAAATTGTCTTCCTTCACATGCTCTGGCTGATCGGCTTGGTATTGCTTCTTCAGGCCAGCTTTCATTGGCTGTTAGAGCAGGTGACTGTGATTACTACACCGATTTTTGAATTACGGGGTCTGGGTTGGGTGCTGTTGTTGCTTGGAGCTTGGTTGCTCGCAGGGAAGGTGAAGGATCAGGCTGATGGTTGAGAGGTTTGAAGTGTTCTTGTAAGACAGGACGTTCGACACGTGTGTCCAAAAGGAAGGGCTCTTGTGCTCCCTTGATCTTCTTGTTTGGCAGCTTGGCTGTTGGTTGACATTCATCTTTCTGAAATGCCGGCTAACGGATTTGAACCGATGGCCTTCGCTTTACAAAAGCGCTGCTCTACCACTGAGCTAAGCCGGCAATCCTGGAAGTGTAACGACGGAGGTGGCTGCTTCTGGCTGACAGTTGGCAATCAGCCACAAGGTGAGTTCGAGTCGGCTTTGACAGCCGGTTTTGGCGAGGGCATGGCTGATGTGACTTTCCACGGTTCGTGGACTAAGGATCAGTCTGTGTGCGATGGCTTTGTTACTGAGACCCTCAAACAACAAAGTCACCACGGATTGCTCCGCTGGGCTTAGTCGTTGCGATCCAGCTGATTGAGGCAATGGAAAAGAGTTTGATTGATTTTGTGGCTGCATAGCAGCAAAGCAATTTCTTTCAGGATTCCCCCTCTTCTCCGCCCTATTCCATTGCTCCAGGAGTTGACACGGATTCTTGGCTGCTGACAGCCTCTTGGCTGCTGGCACCATTCTCTTGGCTACTGACAGCCTTCTCTTGGCTACTGACAGCCTTGGCTTGGGAACGTTTGATCGGCAAGTTAGCCACTAAGGCCGTCATGCGATCTTCGGTTTCAAGGCTTACTTCGCCTTCCTCAAGGTCAATCTCCACGTACTTGGCAACGACCTCAAAGATTTCGCGCCGCATTTGATCGAGCAGTTCAGGGCTTAGATCGCTGCGGTCATGTGCAAGCACAAGCTGAAGGCGCTCCCTTGCCGTTTTGGCACTGGCTGGTTGGCGGCCCAGCAATTTGTCAAGAATGTCTCGCAGAGTGGTTGCCATTACTTCAAAAGATCTTGGTTTGCATCAAGCGCCACACCTTTTCGCGTAGTCCCAGTCCTTCCTTTGCCGGATCGATCAGAGGAACATCTTCCCCTTGAAGGCGACGCGCAATGTTGGAGTAGGCACGAGAGGCTGGAGAGTTGTTGGCACTGAGGGTGAGCGGCTCTCCGCGGTTGGTGCTCACAATCACCTGTTCGTCCTCTAGAACTAAACCAAGCAAGGGCAGCGCCAGGATGTCGGTCACATCGTCTGCGGCCAGCATCTCTTGATTGGCCATCATCTTTGGACGCACCCTGTTGAGCACCAGCTGAACAGGGCTTACGCCATGGGTGTTCAGTAAGCCGATGACACGGTCGGCATCGCGCACTGCCGAAACCTCAGGTGTTGTGATCACGATTGCTTCCTTGGCGGCAGCAACGGCATTTTTGAAGCCGTCTTCGATCCCCGCGGGGCAATCAATCAATACATAGTCGAATTGCTTGGCCAGCATCGCGGCAATGCGTTGCATGTCCTCAGGTTTGAGCCACTCGAGCATGCGGGGGTTCCCGGCGGGCAGAAGGGAGAGGTTTGGCTCCTGCTTGTGTTTCACCAGGGCCTGATCAAGCCTGCAGTTCTCTGAGAGCACTTCCTGGGCGGTGTAGACGATTCGGTTCTCCAGGCCCAGTAGTAGATCGAGGTTGCGCAAGCCGAAATCGGCATCCAACACAACGGTTTGAACTCCAAGCTTGGCAAGAGCGATACCCAGGTTGGCGGTGAGGGTGGTTTTGCCGACACCTCCTTTTCCGGAGCAGATCAGAATGGTGCGTGTCGTTGGCGCCACGGGCCATTGAAAAGTGCGGTCAGCTTAAGTGGCGTAGGCAATAGGCCCAACAGAAATGGTCCAAGGTTTGCAATGGAACAAATGGGCTTTGTTCAGCGGGGCATGAGCCGGAGGCTTAATCGTGAAATGTGTTTGCCTTTTGAGGCTGAAGAATTAACCGTTGAATCTGTTAGCCCTAGCAGGTTCGATCATGATTGTGCCTGCTTCAAGTCGGGCCTCTTCTGCTAAGCCAGGTTGGGGTTGATCTTCAGGGCCTCGAGCAACTGCATCGGCAATACGCAGCTGAAGTGGTCTGAGTTGTAGGGCCACAATTTTTGCTTTGGTGTCGCCGTCCTGTCCTGCGTGAGCAATGCCGCGGAGTCGCCCCCAAACCATCACGTCGCCTCCAGCTGATATGCGTGCGCCGGGGTTGACATCCCCTAGTAGCAGCACGTCTCCTTCTGCGCTCAGATGGTCGCCTGATCGCAGAGTGCCTTGGTGGAAGAGCAGTTTTTGGGGCGTCTTGGGCTTGGGTTGTGTATCGCCAGAGCGTGTTTTGGAGCTGTTTCCCTGTGGAGAGGCCATATGCGTTGGATAACCCAGAGCAGCAGCGCTGACAAGGGTTTCTCGCAAGTTGGCGTGAATTCTGGTCAGCGTCACTCCTTCTTTGTTCAGCAGCTCCCTCAGCTGATGCAGGTCCCGGCAACCCAGTTGCCAGTCGCGGCAATCGAGTTCGGTGGGCCCAGGATCAAGTTCATTGAGCATGGCCGGCAATGTTTCTCGCCAATGTGCTTCTCGGCACCAGGGGAGTGTGAGTCGTTGTGCCTCAGGCTCGCCCACCTCGATCTCCAAGACCCTTTTCAGATGAGGACGCTAGGCCAGTTCGTCTAAGTTGCCAGCGCAGCTTGAAGCTCCCCATGAATCTCTCGGGGATAAATCAACCATGAAGAGTCGGCTGGGGTAATCAAGCTGGCGACCAGGGGAGAGGCTTGCTCGAGAGCTCGCAATTGCCTTCCATCCCAAAGACGTAGCCCTCCTTTGTAGGGGTGATACCCGCGCTGTTGCTGATGGCGTAATCCACAGCAGAGCGCTGGATCGAAGCCTTGGCGTTCAGCTAGTTGCCGAGCCAAAGTGAGGACCTCTAGCTGGTTGCTATGGCTTAGATGTTGTACTGCAAGGGCTTTCAGGAGGTGGCGATTGAGGAAGCGTTTGCAGAGTTCGGCTAGAGGTGCAGGTCCCTCGTCTTGCCAACGGAGGAGGTGATAGCCGGTGCGCAGGTCATCATTGGCCAGGAATGTGTCGAGGTCGAGTTGATTGAGGCTCCAGAGCCAGGTGGCCATGATCTTGTCGGCCCAAACATGAGCAGCTCCGAATTGGCGAGCGGTGCGCACCACCTGCTCAAGCAGCCAGTTGCAAACAACATTGAGACGGTGGTTGTAGACACTGCGGTACATCAGGTTGCGTACGACCAGGTAGTGCTCAACTGCCATGAGACCTTTTGGATGAATGGCCATGGCTCCATCAGGCGCCAGGGTGAGGGCGGAGAGGATTCGCTCGAGGTCGAGCTGGCCGTAATGGGTTCCTGTGCTGTAGCTGTCTCGCAAGAGATAGTCGAGTCGGTCGCAGTCCAGTTGGCTACTAACCAGAGCCTTGATCACGCTGTGGGGTGAACTGCCCCGTTCAAGAAGATTGGCTACTCCATCTGCAGTGCCCGGGGCGTAGGCCTCAAGGGGCGCACGCACGGCGGGATGTTCTCTGACTAAACGCGCCGACCAGGTCTCATGGTCCAGACCAAATATTTCCTCTCCGGTATGGCTTAGGGGGGCATGGCCGAGGTCATGCAGTAGGGCCGCTCCATAGAGCAGTCCGCGATGTTCCTCTAGGCCTGAGTCGAACTGCAGCAACCTTTCCAGAGCAAGGCGTGCGAGATGGAACACACCAAGGGAATGGGTGAAGCGACTGGACTCAGCTCCATGAAAGGTGAGGAAGGCTGGCCCAAGCTGACGGATGCGGCGCAGCCGCTGGAATGGCGCCGCATCGATTAACTGCATCACCATGGCCTCTGCTGCATCGCTGGCATTGAGGGTGATGCCGTGATGGAGAGGGTCGTGATACGTGCGCAGACTCATGGATCATCACGATTCTGCTGAGTTTTGAATTCAACATCTTCAGCACTATCGAGCTGAAGATCTTCTGTGGTCTCTAACTGGGCATCGTGATCGCGGTCGAGTTGGGCCTCCATCCAGAGTTCAGCATCATGCAACCAACGGTCTTCTTCCCCGCCAGGATTGAGGGGTTCAGGAGGATCCAGAGTCCGATCCGGCTCGATGCCCTGGTTTTGAATGTCTCGGCCGCTTGGAGTCATGTATCCGGCTACCGTCACGGCCAGGCCACTGCCGTCGCTCAGGTTGGTGAGTGTTTGGATCAGACCCTTGCCAAACGTGCGGCTACCAAGCAGCTGTGAGCGGCTGTTGTCTTGCAGGGCACCAGCCAGAATTTCGCTCGCGCTGGCAGTCCCTCCGTTGACCAGTGTCACCATCGGACCGTCATAAAGGGTTTCAATTGCAGAAGGGATTGCTTCGTTAATGCGCTCTCGGTTGCGTGTCTCCACGATTGGGGAGCCACTCAGGAAGGCATCCGCTACTGCTAGTCCAGAGCTCACTAACCCACCGGAGTTATTGCGCAGATCTAGAACTAGGCCTTCAATCTCTTTTTCTGACAGTTCCTCAAGTGCTTCTTTGACCTGTTCGGGCACTCCTTCGCTGAACTGGGTGATGCGTAGGTAGCCCAGGGTGTGTTTAGCACTCCTCAGTCGGCGGGTCCGTACTGGCCTGAGATCCACACTGCGTCGCTCGAGGGTGAGTTCTTCGCTAGATCCATTTGGGGGTTGCAGCTTTACGACAACTTGTGAGCCCACTTCTCCCCGCAGCCTTGCAGCTGTGGCTTCGAGGCCAAGGGATTGTGGAGACTGGCCATCCACGCTGAGTAAGGCCGTGCCGCTTGTGACGCCTGCATCGGCCGCGGGGGACCCTTCAAGCGGAGCGATAACCACGACCTGGCCATCTTCAGCGCGGGCCCCCAGCTGTAGGCCAACGCCGTTGATCTCGCTGCCCAAATTGGCGGCTTTTATGGCGGTGTAGTCGTCTGGTCTCAATAGTCTTGTGTAGGGATCTTCAAGTGGAAGCAGCATCGCTTCGATGGCCTCATAGGCCTCGTCACTACGGTTGATTGTTTTCTCTAATGCCTGCTCTCTTAGCCTTCGCCAGTGCACCTCATCGAACTTGGCTGGGTCTAGATATCCCTGGTTGACGAGCCGCCAGCTTTCAACGACCAGTTGTTGGGCATCATTCAATGCCATGGCTGGAGCCGCCATCAGCAGCACGCCAAGACCCAGGCTCAGCCACGCAAGCCATAGGCGCCGCAGCGGATGTGATCGGGAGTTAGTAGTCGGCAACATTGGCTTCATGCCGGGTGCTGTCCATGCAGGACGTTAAGTAGACTCTCGCAATCCGGACCCTCATTTGCATGACGAACTCCTCACCTGTCTACGACTGGTTTCAGGAACGTCTTGAGATTCAGGCCATAGCTGACGATGTCAGCTCCAAGTACGTGCCTCCGCACGTCAATATTTTCTACTGCTTAGGCGGAATCACGCTGGTGTGCTTCCTGGTTCAGTTCGCGACAGGTTTCGCGATGACCTTTTACTACAAGCCCACTGTGACTGAGGCCTATAGCTCTGTGAGCTATCTGATGTCAGATGTCAGTTTCGGCTGGTTGATTCGTTCTGTGCATCGCTGGAGCGCCTCGATGATGGTGTTGATGCTCATCTTGCACGTCTTTCGCGTCTACCTCACTGGCGGCTTTAAGCGTCCGCGAGAGCTCACCTGGGTTACCGGTGTTGTGATGGCTGTGATCACCGTTTCTTTCGGTGTCACCGGTTATTCCCTCCCATGGGATCAAGTCGGGTACTGGGCTGTGAAGATCGTTTCAGGCGTTCCTGCTGCTATTCCCGTGGTTGGAGACTTTATGGTCGAATTGCTTCGCGGTGGCGAGAGCGTCGGGCAGTCAACCCTGACTCGTTTTTATAGCCTTCACACCTTTGTGCTGCCCTGGCTACTTGCAGTGTTCATGCTCATGCATTTCCTGATGATCAGGAAGCAGGGCATTTCAGGTCCGTTGTAAGCGTCAATCATTCAGATTCAAATCCCACTTCACGTTTTTATATCTCAGTTCATCACCTACTTCATTCGCTAACTATTCGGCCAAAATCCCATGCACATTCTTAAGAAGCCCGATTTCTCTGATCCAAAATTGAGGGCGAAACTGGCCAAGGGCATGGGGCACAACTACTACGGGGAGCCTGCTTGGCCGAATGATCTCCTTTACATCTTCCCAGTCGTGATTCTGGGCACGTTTGCTTGCCTTGTTGGTCTTGCTGTTCTTGATCCCGCTATGTTGGGTGATAAAGCAGATCCCTTTGCAACGCCTCTAGAGATTCTTCCTGAGTGGTATCTCTATCCGGTGTTTCAGATTCTTCGGGTTGTTCCGAATAAGCTGCTTGGCATTGCTTTGCAAACCCTTGTTCCTCTCGGGTTGATGTTGATTCCCTTCATCGAAAGCGTTAATAAGTATCAGAATCCATTCCGCAGGCCAATTGCGATGGCCTTCTTTCTATTCGGAACTGTGATTACGATTTATCTCGGTATCGGTGCTTGTCTCCCCATCGACAAGTCGCTAACTCTGGGTTTGTTCTGAAAAGTTTTAAAAGTCAAGATTTGCTCGCATCAACCCGGCTTCATGCCGGGTTTTTTGTTGCTTTCACTTCATGAGTTGGCAGCAGTTCATCGAGATCCAACCACAACACGTCGTCGGGGCAGACGCGTAGAAGGTGGTGAAGAAGTAGAAATCCCACCATGGTCCAGGTCTGGTAGGTCCTTGACTGCTGTCCTACCCAGGTGCCTGTTGGTCCATCAAAGTATTCGGCCCATTTTTGACGCGGCAGTTGGTTTAATTGGCTCCAGTAGCACTCCTCCAGCAGGGCTCGCATTTCACCCATCAGCAGCACGTCGGCCTCAGGATGACGCCGTTCATGTAACAAGATTGAGGCTCCGAAGAACCAGAGCAGGCTGGGCCAGTGTCCGCCGTTGTGATAGCTCCATGGCCAGTTTTTCGGGTCTGAACCTGTCTTGTTCTGCCATTCCGCCCCTTCCATGGGCGGATGGCAGATGCGCATTGGCATCTGAGCCATCAGATGCTGTCGGTTGTGAAGCACCAGTCGGAACAGAGCGCGCTGTTGCGGGGCGGTGAGCAGCCCAAACAGGCAGGCTAGGGAGTTTCCGAGACTGTAAAAACGAAAGTCAGGTCGTCCAGTGCGGATGTTGCCGATGAGATAGCCACCCCGGTTTTCAAGCCAGTCTTGAAGCCAGTCGGGAACGACCTGTGGCTGCACGTTGAACTCGTTTTGGTGCTGGTTGTCGCCGTATTGCTCTGTGGGTCTTCTCCGCAGCACCTGCATGGTCTTGCTGGTGACCCAGTAGTGCTTGAGCAGAAATTGACGTAGATCATGCACCCATTGGCGGGTCAGTAAGAGCCGTTGGTCGAGAAGCCGACTGACATGAGTTTTGCGACTCAGTTCCATCAGCTCGATGCAGCTGCGCAGGCATGCATAGAGCAGGACTTCCACTTCAAGTGGTGCCCCCCAAACATCCATGGGGCGGTCAATCATGAATGAGCAATCCTGCACAAATAGAACTGGAGTGCCCTCGAAGGTGGGATGCAGCACGAGATCGAGCATCAGCTGCACCCCTCGTTGGACCTTTTGGTTGGTGCCGAAGTTTTTGTCACCGCTTCGCTTGACATAAAGCCAGCACAAAATGGGCCACCAAAGGCTTGCGTCCACAGAGGTGATCCTGCCGATTGAGCGCTGGCCATAGTCAGCAATCAGTTCGCCTTGTTCCTCAACGAAGCTGGTGGGGAACACCCCGCGTGTCTGATAGGTGGTGCTTTGCAGATCTAGGCAAACGCTGAGAAATTGCTTCACCTCCTTGTAACGTTTTTGGGTGAGCAGGTAGATCATCACGGGCACGTTGTCGCGCAGGAAGACCTCGCCGTAATTGAGAGCTTTGTTATGGGGCTGATGCTCAAGAGCCGCCACGCTGCCGGCCACAGTGCCGCCGACTTCGATCAGCGTGCGTTCGAAATGCTCCTTGACCTGCTCCACGACCTGGTCTTCATTGGAGTTGGGACGAACCCTCTGGTTTTGCTGGTTTAAGCGTCCGGCCATGGACTGATATGCAATGCATTTGCCAAACGCTAGTGATGGCAGCCTTGACCAACAGTGGAAGCAACTATGGAGATGAGAGCGATTGAGAAGAGATTGCGAGAGGGGTATGAAATGGGCTATGTTTTTGGACTGCGCGAAGGGCTGAGCCCTGTAGCGCAACCCACGTGGTGCTGATAGCGAAAGCTTGAGGCGTCAGTGGGCGCTTACAAGAGCAGAGGAGCGATCCGCTGGTGTTGTAGGTTTTAGAGGCGATCGCAAGATCGCAGCGCCTGACACTCCTTACAAGGGAGTGGAGGAGCAGAACCTGGACAACTTAAGAGTTTAGGAACTGACGCTTTTGTCGCGTTTAGGCCCGATGAGCAGCGATCAAAAGCTGATCAAAGGGTTTGAGCAGATATGCGACGAGAGTGTGAGGTCCCGTCAAAAGAAATTAGTTGCAGAAACCTGTTACAGCATCAATTTTTGCTTTCACGGGCGAGGATTGATGTCAAAGGTGTGACAGGTGAAAGCAACGACCGGATCTGAGATCCTGGAAAGTCACAGAAGGAAGAGATTCTGAAGTGCACTCTTGTAATCCTTCTGTCAGAGGAAGGGGGCAACAACTGCTTGTCGTACGCCAGTGCGAATGAGTGGGTGAAGCAAATCAGACTGAGTGATGAGCCTGTAAGGGTTGATTGCGAGAGGGTTTGATCTACTACGGAGAGTTTGATCCTGGCTCAGGATGAACGCTGGCGGCGTGCTTAACACATGCAAGTCGAACGAACCTTCGGGTTAGTGGCGGACGGGTGAGTAACGCGTGGGAATCTGCCCTCAGGAGGGGGATAACGGTTGGAAACGGCCGCTAATACCCCATATGCCGAGAGGTGAAATGAATTTCGCCTGAGGATGAGCCCGCGTCTGATTAGCTAGTTGGTGAGGTAATGGCTCACCAAGGCATCGATCAGTAGCTGGTCTGAGAGGATGATCAGCCACACTGGGACTGAGACACGGCCCAGACTCCTACGGGAGGCAGCAGTGGGGAATTTTCCGCAATGGGCGCAAGCCTGACGGAGCAACGCCGCGTGAGGGATGAAGGCCTCTGGGCTGTAAACCTCTTTTCTCAAGGAAGAAGATCTGACGGTACTTGAGGAATAAGCCACGGCTAATTCCGTGCCAGCAGCCGCGGTAATACGGGAGTGGCAAGCGTTATCCGGAATTATTGGGCGTAAAGCGTCCGCAGGCGGCTTTTCAAGTCTGCTGTTAAAGCGTGGAGCTTAACTCCATCAAGGCAGTGGAAACTGATTGGCTTGAGTGTGGTAGGGGCAGAGGGAATTCCCGGTGTAGCGGTGAAATGCGTAGATATCGGGAAGAACACCAGTGGCGAAGGCGCTCTGCTGGGCCATAACTGACGCTCATGGACGAAAGCCAGGGGAGCGAAAGGGATTAGATACCCCTGTAGTCCTGGCCGTAAACGATGAACACTAGGTGTCGGGGGAATCGACCCCCTCGGTGTCGTAGCCAACGCGTTAAGTGTTCCGCCTGGGGAGTACGCACGCAAGTGTGAAACTCAAAGGAATTGACGGGGGCCCGCACAAGCGGTGGAGTATGTGGTTTAATTCGATGCAACGCGAAGAACCTTACCAGGGTTTGACATCCTGCGAATCTCTTGGAAACGAGAGAGTGCCTTTGGGAACGCAGTGACAGGTGGTGCATGGCTGTCGTCAGCTCGTGTCGTGAGATGTTGGGTTAAGTCCCGCAACGAGCGCAACCCACGTTTTTAGTTGCCAGCATTCAGTTGGGCACTCTAGAGAGACCGCCGGTGATAAACCGGAGGAAGGTGTGGATGACGTCAAGTCATCATGCCCCTTACATCCTGGGCTACACACGTACTACAATGCTACGGACAAAGGGCAGCAAGTTCGCGAGGACAAGCAAATCCCATAAACCGTGGCTCAGTTCAGATCGTAGGCTGCAACTCGCCTACGTGAAGAAGGAATCGCTAGTAATCGCAGGTCAGCATACTGCGGTGAATACGTTCCCGGGCCTTGTACACACCGCCCGTCACACCATGGAAGTTGGCCACGCCCGAAGTCGTTACTCCAACCCTTGTGGAGGAGGACGCCGAAGGTGGGGCTGATGACTGGGGTGAAGTCGTAACAAGGTATCCGTACCGGAAGGTGCGGATGGATCACCTCCTAACAGGGAGACAAAACAATGATTTTGATGTCTGAGTATTTTAATTCTTAGGCCGAAATCCTGTCACCTTAGGTCGATCGGTACCTCAAGTTGAGAATCAAAGAAAAGCTGAGTAATCAGCTTGGAGATTGATGATTGATTTTAGTTCCTAAACTTGTCTAGGTCACACCCCGCAAGGGTTACTCCTGGGCCATTAGCTCAGGTGGTTAGAGCGCACCCCTGATAAGGGTGAGGTCCCTGGTTCAAGTCCAGGATGGCCCATTCGGTGTTGGGGGTTTAGCTCAGTTGGTAGAGCGCCTGCTTTGCAAGCAGGATGTCAGCGGTTCGAGTCCGCTAACCTCCACTGACGAATCTTCTGACAACGAGCCAATGGTGAGAATCGTTGTGTGATGTGATTTAGAATTTAAGTTTGCTGGCAGACCCTAGCTTCTTATCATTCCAGGTCTCAATCAATTGAGGTTAGGTTGATAGGACGCTGGGCTCACTGTAATTCGCAAGAATTGCAGAGATGTTCAGCAGAACCTTGACAACTGCATAGGTAAGTCTGGAAAGAATAAAGCATCTCATGGATGCATGATTCTTGGGAATCAGCTAATGCAATCTGCGTCAGTAGAGAGCTGAGGTTGATTAACGAGAATGATGTTTGATTCTTGAGTCAAGAGCCGAGACTCTATAGCGTTCTTTCGATGTCATCGAGGCATCGAGAGTTTGATTGGTGATTCAAACCATCTTCAATGACAAATAATTCAGTTTAACTGGAGAAGTTTGAGATTGAAGCCAGGTGAATTGCTAAGAATACGTATTCAACTACGTGAAGCGTTATAGAGATTAATTGGTCAAGCTACAAAGGGCTCATGGTGGATACCTTGGCACACAGAGGCGATGAAGGACGTAGTTACCTGCGATAAGTCTCGGGGAGCTGGACACACGCTTTGATCCGGGAATTTCCGAATGGGGCAACCCCTAGTACGGCCAGCTGAATCCATAGGCTGGTGCGAGCCAACCCAGCGAACTGAAACATCTTAGTAGCTGGAGGAAAGGAAAGTAAAAACGACTCCCTAAGTAGCGGCGAGCGAACGGGGAAGAGCCTAAACCGATGGTTTCGACCATCGGGGTTGTGGGACAGCAATGTGTATCAGGGATGTTAGGAGAAGTGTTTGAATGGCACACCACAGAGGGTGAAAGTCCCGTAACCGAAAACTGAACTGAACTAGCTGTATCCCGAGTAGCACGGAGCACGTGAAATTCCGTGTGAATCCGCGAGGACCACCTCGTAAGGCTAAGTACTACTGTGTGACCGATAGCGCAACAGTACCGCGAGGGAAAGGTGAAAAGAACCCCGGGAGGGGAGTGAAATAGAACATGAAACCATGAGCCTACAAGCAATGGGAGCCCGACTAAATCGGGTGACCGTGTGCCTGTTGAAGAATGAGCCGGCGACTTATAGGCACTGGCAGGTTAAACCGGAAATGGTGGAGCCATAGCGAAAGCGAGTCTGAATAGGGCGATCGTCAGTGTTTATAGACCCGAACCCGGGTGATCTAACCATGGCCAGGATGAAGCTTGGGTGATACCAAGTGGAGGTCCGAACCGACTGATGTTGAAAAATCAGCGGATGAGCTGTGGTTAGGGGTGAAATGCCAATCGAACCCGGAGCTAGCTGGTTCTCCCCGAAATACGTTGAGGCGTAGCGTCTAGTGCTCCAGCAGGGGGGTAAAGCCACCATTTCGGTGCGGGCTGCGAGAGCGGTACCTAATCGAGATGAACTCTGAATACCCTGTGTGTAACTAGGCAGTCAGACTGTGGGGGATAAGCTCCATGGTCGAAAGGGAAACAGCCCAGACCGCCAGCTAAGGTCCCCAAATCAACACTAAGTGATAAAGGAGGTGGGATTGCCCAGACAACCAGGAGGTTTGCCTAGAAGCAGCCATCCTCAAAGGAGTGCGTAATAGCTCACTGGTCGAGCGATCCTGCGCCGAAAATGAACGGGGCTAAGTGTTGTACCGAAGCTGCGGATTTAACTTGTTAAATGGTAGGGGAGCGTTCTATGTGGGGCGAAGCGTTAGCGTAAGCGGGCGTGGACTGCATAGAAGTGAGAATGTCGGCTTGAGTAGCGAAAACATGGGTGAGAATCCCATGCCCCGAAACCCTAAGGGTTCCTCCGGCAGGCTCGTCCGCGGAGGGTTAGTCTGGACCTAAGGCGAGGCCGAAAGGCGTAGTCGATGGATAACAGGTCAACATTCCTGTACCGGTTATGTTTTGGGAAGGGGGACGGAGAAGGCTAGCCAAGCCAGATGTTGGTTACTGGTTTAAGCGTTCGAGGCGTTGAGGAGCGGCGAAAACGTTCTGAGCTAAGGCGTGAATACGAGCTGCTACGGCAGCGAAGTTGGTGATGTCATGCTTCCAAGAAAAGCCCTATACCCGTTAAGGCATAACTGCCAGTACCCGAAACCGACACAGGTAGGGTGGTAGAGAATACCGAGGGGCGCGAGATAACTCTCTCTAAGGAACTCGGCAAAATGGCCCCGTAACTTCGGGAGAAGGGGTGCCAGCGAGAGCTGGTCGCAGTGAAGAGGCCCAGGCGACTGTTTACCAAAAACACAGGTCTCCGCTAAGTCGCAAGACGATGTATGGGGGCTGACGCCTGCCCAGTGCCGGAAGGTTAAGGAAGCCGGTCAGCGTAAGCGAAGCTGGCGACTGAAGCCCCGGTGAACGGCGGCCGTAACTATAACGGTCCTAAGGTAGCGAAATTCCTTGTCGGGTAAGTTCCGACCCGCACGAAAGGCGTAACGATCTGGGCGCTGTCTCGGAGAGAGGCTCGGCGAAATAGAATTGTCTGTGAAGATGCGGACTACGTACACCCGGACAGAAAGACCCTATGAAGCTTTACTGTAGCTTGGTATTGTGCCCGGGCTCTGAATGCGCAGGATAGGTGGGAGACGTTGAAGTAGTGCTCGTGGGTGCTACTGAGTCAATGGTGAGATACCACTCTTTCAGAGCTAGGGTTCTAACGTTCACCCGTTATCCGGGGAGCGGACAGTATCAGGTGGGCAGTTTGACTGGGGCGGTCGCCTCCTAAAAGGTAACGGAGGCGCGCAAAGGTTCCCTCAGGCTGGTTGGAAATCAGTCGACGAGTGCAAAGGCAGAAGGGAGCTTGACTGTGAGACCTACAAGTCGAACAGGGACGAAAGTCGGCCTTAGTGATCCGACGGTTCTGAGTGGAAGGGCCGTCGCTCAACGGATAAAAGTTACTCTAGGGATAACAGGCTGATCTCCCCCAAGAGTTCACATCGACGGGGAGGTTTGGCACCTCGATGTCGGCTCATCGCAACCTGGGGCTGAAGTCGGTCCCAAGGGTTGGGCTGTTCGCCCATTAAAGCGGTACGCGAGCTGGGTTCAGAACGTCGTGAGACAGTTCGGTCCATATCCGGTGTACGCGCAGGAACATTGAGAGGATTTCTCCCTAGTACGAGAGGACCGGGAGGAACGCACCTCTGGTGTACCAGTTATCGTGCCAACGGTAAACGCTGGGTAGCCATGTGCGGAGTGGATAACCGCTGAAAGCATCTAAGTGGGAAGCCCACCTCAAGATGAGTGTTCCCATGGCATAAGCCAGTAAGGTCACGGGAAGAACACCCGTTGATAGGCTCTACGTGGAAGTCCAGTAATGGATGCAGCGGAGGAGTACTAATAGACCGAGGGCTTGACCATCCATTTGGTTCTTGCCCGAGAAACAAGTTTTATTCAATTCAGAGCATCATTCGCAAGGATGATGACCTATGCAGTTCTCAAGGTTCACTCCTTGGGAATGATTTTATCCTGGTGTTCATGGCGATGTGGAACCACTCCGATCCATCTCGAACTCGGTTGTGAAACGCATCAGCGGCGACGATATTTTGGGGGTAGCCCTCTGAGAAAATAGCTCAATGCCAGGTAAAACATTTCCGCATGTAGATCATCAATCTCGAGAAAGAGTTGTTGATTTACCAAGAAAAAGCCACCCGCAGGGGTGGCTTTTTTGATGGCTAAGTCAGTGTGATTTTTAAAGAAGATAATCAAATAGACTCCAGAGCTCTTTGATTGCTTTGTGATCACGTGGGTCTTGTTCTGGATTGCCTTCCCTAAGACTGAATAAAACACTCATGCCTGTTTTTTTTGCGGCATTACATTCTGCGCAGCTATCACTAATAAACATCACCTTTTCTACGGGAATGTTCATAGCTGTGGAGATATCGCTATAGCTTTTGCTTTCTTTCTTGTTGCCAGTACGAGTATCAAACCAGTGGCTAAAGAGCGCTGTTTGATCTCCATTAGTCGTGTGTCTGTAGAGGAGCTTTTGAGCTGATATGCTGCCTGATGAATATACTGCAAGGATATAACCTTGTTGTTTTAGTTTGCTTAGTACCTCGATCGTTTCTGGGTAGAGTGAAGAGGAGATGTCACCTTTCTCATAACCCTCTCGCCAGATTCTGCCTTGCAGATCTTTTAAAGCACTAGACTTGCGATCAATTGTTATTAGATATTGAAGGTAGCCGCAGATGTTCTCGATTTCGCGGCTGTTCTCCCTAAATGCTTTGCTTAGGAGATCTTTGCTGCTCGGATCATGATCAGCTTTCCATTCATGCCAAGCTTCATCTATAAGAGATTGAATCTCATTGTTTCCTCTATTTTCATTTAGGAATCCTTCTAGATGGCTATCGGCGTAAGGAAAGAGGGTATCGCTAACAAAACTTGTAGGGCATGTGGTGCCTTCAATATCAAGCAAGATGTGAGTGATCACGATTTTTGGCTGGCTATAAGTTGTTCACGCCAGCAGAGCTCTAGTAGGAACTCCAAGATCTCTACATGACGCCTTGCTTCGTTGAGGCTCTCCCCCCAAGCGTATAAACCGTGCCCTGCGACCAGTATTCCATAGGGTGCATCATGGACTAATTCGCCTGCTGCTTGGCTTAATTTGGCTAGGTTTTGGTTGTTCAATAGGATTGGCAGAGTGATTAATGTGGAATGGCTATTAATCCCTTGCAGCCCTTTCAGCATTTCCCAGCCTTCAATTGTTAGTTTCCCCGTATTTTTATAGTGGTTGGATAGCCATGTTGCTGTAATCGAGTGTGTGTGCAGTACGGCCTTGGCGTTGGTCTGCTCGATGATTTTTAAATGCATATCTGTTTCAGCACTAGCTCTACCTTCCCCTTGAATTAGGTTACCCGAGCTGTCGACTTCAATGAGTTCGTCTGCCTCGATATTTCTTTTCTCAATGCCGCTAGGTGCCATCAATAATCTCAATGGCGTTTTTTGTAGAACAAGGCTGAAATTACCGCCAGTTCCATCACACCAACCACGTTGATGGAGATCGCGAATGGTGTCGCTTAGAGCTTGCCGCTGTTGCTGTGAATCGAACATTTTTGCCGGGATTCATCTTTGGCAATTGGGGCACCAGTGGGTGCCACGACCGCAGAGGCTTTCACGGCGGATGGGCGTGCTGCATATCCGGCAGGCTTGGCCTCCTCTGCGATACACCCAGGCTTGACCACCGTAGTTGCCGTTAATGCCTTCAAGATCTCTGAAGTCGCTGAAGGTTGTTCCTCCAGCACCGATGCTCACTCTGAGGACCTCCGTGAGGCAGGCGCATAAGCGTTCGAGTTCGACCTTTTTTAATTGACCTGCTGGAGTGTGGGGACGGATTCTGGCGGCAAAAAGGCTTTCATCGGTATAGATGTTTCCTGCCCCTGCCACGATGGATTGATCCAAAAGTGCTGACTTGATTGGTCGTTTCGAACCCTTCAAGCGTTTGCTTAGGTATGAGGAATTGAAGGCGCTGCTGAATGGCTCTGGCCCAAGTTTTTGCAGCCCTGTGATGATTGTTTCCGGGGCGTTGCCAGGTGGAACCCACCACATTTGTCCGAAGCTGCGGGTGTCAACGAAGCGCAGTTCCTCATCTTTTTTGTTCCAGATGCGTACGCGTGTATGCGGGCAGGGTGAACTGATGGCCTCATGCCATTGAAATTGCCCTGTCATGCGCAGGTGAACGCCCCACCATCCACCATCAGGATCTGGTTCTGAATCAGCTGATGGCTGGGCAACATCATGATGTAAAGACGCCATTAAGTACTTGCCGCGTCTTAACCATGAGCCCACGTGCATGCCGCAGAGCATCTTGATAAATAGGGCAGAACCGCCAGGGCTTGCTATGGCTCGTTCTCGGCAAACCTCAACCTGGCAGATCTGAAAATCAACAAGACGGTCTGCCAATCCGCGGCGGACCGTCTCAACTTCAGGTAATTCCGGCAAGCGCCTTAGGCGCGATCGAGCTCTGATTCAGCAAAGCTGTTGGTGAGGTTGCCGTTATCGGTACCTTGCATGCCGAAGTAGTTTGTTTTCTCGAAGCGAACCAGTACCCCATATTTGCCGGTGGTGTCGACAGAGGCCACTGTGCCCACTTCATTGTGCCAGTAACTCTCTTGGCGCCTGATGCGAACTTTGTCGCCTTTTGAGATCGCCATCGCTGCGCAGGTATTGAATTCACACATAAGACTATCGCCGTGAGTGTGTGAGTTGACCCATGCGTCACAGAATGTCGCCCCTTGGGGTATAGGCCATGGCAGCATCCAGCCTTAAGCCAGGTGTGTTTTGGTGAGTTCGTCCGTTGCTCTTGATCCTCCTGCTATTGAGTTGGATCTGCCCGATCCGGAGCAGGACGACATCAGCACCATGGAGTTTCTTGCTCGACTCGAGCAAGCCTGGGCTTTGTGCGATCGCTTTGATTTGCAAACTGAGATTTGGCGGGGGCGAATCCTTAGGGCAGTGCGGGATCGTGAGAAGCGGGGTGGTGAGGGGCGTGGTGCTGGTTTTTTGCAGTGGTTGCGTGAACGGGAGATCAGTAAGACCCGTGCTTATGCCCTGATTCAGCTGGCTGATTCGGCTGAGAACTTGCTGGCAGAAGGAATGCTGGAGGAGAGCAGCGTGAATCAATTCTCTAAAAGGGCCTTCATGGAAACGACGCAGGCTGTTCCAGAAGTGCAGATGATGATTTCCGAGGCAGCCAATGAAGGTCAAGAGATCACTCGCAAGCAGGTTCGCCGATTGACAGATGAGTTCACGTCTGCCACAAGCCCCCTGTTGCCGGAGGAGATCCGCCAGCGCACGCAGGAGAATCTTTTGCCTCCCAAGGTTGTGGCTCCTCTGGTAAGGGAGCTGGCAAAACTGCCGGAGCTTCAGCAGGAAGATCTCAGGCGAGCTTTGCGGGAGGAGCCAGAACTGGATTGCATTAAGGATGTCACCAGCACAGCACGTTGGATCAGTAAGACCACAGAGGCCAGCGAGGCGGTGAGGGCTTTCCAGCAAGGTGAACTCAACCTGGAGAAGGCCATGCATGAGGCTCAGCGTCTCGATGCTTTGGGTTTGCTGGCTGATGCTGTCTCTCAGGCTCAGTCTTTAGAAGCCTCCGTTCTGAAGCTGCATACGGCCTGGAGACGATTGGGTGGCTTGCAGGAACGCCTTTGGGTGGAAAGTGGCAGCAGTACCCCTTATCTCCGTGATGTTTTGGGTGCTTTGCAGAGCCTTAGCGGGGCAACCTTGAGGGTGTCGCTTGGGGAGTTGGCGGGAGGGAAACGGGTTCGCTTGCAGCTGGTGGAGGAGGCTCCTGACCAGCTCGAGCCGCCGCCGCTGTCTTGAGTTCGAGATCGTGCCATCAGGCTTGGCGCTCGTTATCTTGAGGGCGCTATTGGTGGTGTGAAGTGGATCCACTGATCGAGGCCCTGCACCATCACTATGGCTGGGATGGTTTCAGGCCTGGTCAACGTCCTGTGGTGGAAGCGATTCTTGCGGGTCAGGATGTTCTGGCGGTGCTTCCCACCGGTGGTGGTAAATCGCTTTGTTATCAGCTGCCAGCGCTGTTGCGTGATGGTCTGGTGGTGGTGATCTCTCCCTTGGTGGCTTTGATGGAGGATCAGGTCATGCAGCTGCAACGGCGGGGGATTGCCGCCGCTTGTTTGCATGCTGGCCTGGATCCGGAGCGCCGTCGCGATGCACTGGTTCGCCTGCGAGATGAGCGCTTGCGTTTGCTTTATCTGGCTCCCGAGCGCTTGCAAGGTGAGGCCACGCGGCAATTGATCGAGGACACAGCTGCGCAGGGAAAGTTGGTGGCACTAGCTGTTGATGAGGCCCATTGCATCAGTGCTTGGGGCCATGATTTCCGGCCTGATTACCGCCGCCTGGGGCAGGTGCGCCGCCTCTGCCCAGGTGTGCCTGTGGTTGCTCTCAGTGCTACTGCGGCTCCAAGGGTGCGTGCCGACATCATCCGCCTCTTGGCTCTTCGCCGGCCGCAGGTGCAGGTTTGCTCGGCCCGGCGCAATAATCTCCACTACGCCATGCGCAGGCGATCGAGAGATCCCTTGCCTGATGTGCTTGCGGCTTTGAAAGGATCACGCGGTGCCACGCTGATCTATGCCAGAACGCGTCGCTCTGTGGAGCAATGGGCAGAGCGGTTGCAGGCTGAGGATGTTGCGGCTACTGCTTATCACGCCGGGCTTGCCCCGGAGGTGCGCCAGCAGGCGCTGGCTGATTTCCTAGATCAAGAGAAGCCTGTGCTGGTGGCCACGGTGGCCTTTGGTATGGGTGTAGATCGCAGCGATGTGGGATTGGTTCTGCATTTGAATCTGCCTGCAACGCCGGAGGGCTATTTGCAGGAGTCTGGCCGGGCCGGGCGTGATGGACTGCCGGCCGATTGCTTGGTGTTGTTTTCTCCTGGTGATCGCACCAGCCTTGGTTGGGCGATGCATGCTTCCGCTCGCCGTTGTGCTGATGAGAACGCTACGCAGGAGATTCAGATGCGGTTGGAGCTGGCGCAGCAACAGTTGCGGCGTATCGAGGCGGTAGCAGAAGGGGAGTTTTGCCTGGAACAAGGGCTTTTGCTTGCCGTTGGTGAATTGGTGCCGCCTTGTGGTCGCTGCGATCGCTGTCAGCAGACTGCCCGCCGCCGTGATTGGTCTGAGCAAGCCTTTGCTGTGCTTGAGGTGCTCGAAGATCGCAAGGGCATGAATCTTCGCAGTCTCAGTGAAAGCCTTTCCTCCACTACAGGCCGCAAGCAAGAGCGTTGGGGTTGGTTGGCTCGCAGGTTGGTGCAGGAAGAGCTGATTACGGAGAGCAATGATGGTGTCCAGCGGCTCTATTTACGTGAGAGCGGTCGGCGCTTTTTACGCCAACCCTGGCCGCTGCACTATGCGGCCTGAGTGCAGCCCTCGATGCATTTAGCCGCCTTTGGCTTTGCAGAGATCCTTGACGAGATCATGCTCAAAGCGCTGCTGTGGAGCGCCCCAAGTTTTCCAAGATCCATTCGTGCCGGTGGTATTGATCTTGCGCGCTGGGCAGTTCACAGCCAGATAAAGGGCTTTGCCATCTTTGTTGAGGGTTGGGGCCACGTAGCTTCCTCCCATGAACTTCCAATTGGCCCAGTCCACTTGAAGTGAACCGTAAGTGCGCCATTGCGTTTGCGAAGGCTTGGCAGCAACTGTCGTGGTGGACTTGGGCTTGGGTTGTGGTTTTGCAGCAGGCTTGGTGGTGGATTTAACGGTTGGTTTAACAGTTGGTTTAACGGTGGTTTTTGCAGTCGGTTTGATGGCAACTGTCGTGGTGGACTTGGGCTTGGGTTGCGGTTTTGCAGCAGGCTTGGTGGTGGATTTAACGGTTGGTTTAACAGTGGTTTTTGCAGTCGGTTTGATGGCAACTGTCGTGGTGGATTTTGGCTGGGTTGTTGTTGATGGTTTGACCCGTAGAGACAGTTTGCTGCCGACTAATAACTTGTTGGGGTTGTTGATGCCATTGATCTTGATCAGGGTTGCTACAGGGATTTGATAAGCCCCAGCGATTTGGTTCAATGTTTGCCCTCGAGCCACGGTATGGGAGGTGGCATTTGGATTTGCCTGAATGGCTACAGGTTTGGGCTTTGCTGCTGCTTTGGGTTTGAGAACAACAGCCCCTTGGGGCAGTTTCAGGGTTTGGCCACGTTCGACATGGTTGGCATTTGCAAGGCCATTGAGGGCGACGAGATCCTGTTGGCGAACTCGGTAGCGGGCCGCAATGGTGCTGAGGGTTTCGCCACTGCGTACTGTGTGACGAGTGGCGCTAGCTCTGACTGTGCCTGATGAGCTGCCTGGCAGTTTGAGGGTCTGGCCGATGAATAAGGTATCGGCATTGGCAAGGCCATTGAGGGCGACGAGATCCTGTTGGCGAACTCGGTAGCGAGCAGCAATGATGCTGAGGGTTTCGCCACTGCGAACCTTGTGACGACTGGCGCCAGCTCTGATTGCCCCGGAAGCACCTCCCGGTAATTTCAACGTTTGGCCGATATATAAATTGTCGGCATTGCTCAGACCATTGAGGGTGATGAGATCCTGCTGGCGCACTCGGTAGCGAACAGCAATGGTGCTGAGGGTCTCGCCACTTCGTACCGTGTGACGGCTTGCTCCAGTCGTGACTGTGCCTGATGAGCTACCTGGCAGTTTGAGGGTCTGGCCGATGAAGAGGTTGTCTGCATTGGCTAGGCCGTTCAGCCGCATCAAGGCCCGAAGGGATACCTGATATCGCGCTGCGATTTCCGAAAGGGTGTCACCGGGTCTCACTGTGACGCTGGCACCCCAGGATGGCAGCGGTAGAAGTGTTGTCAGGGCTAGAGCGCTAACAATGATCCGGCGCATCAATCTCTCTCTACAGTTTGGTGAAAGATAAGCTGCTTCCACAGATACGCTAGCCCTTTTCAAGCATCCCGAAATGATGCCCTTGCAAAAAGCGGCTTGATTATCCCAGCACCTTTTTGAGCAACGCCAGATTGGCCTTGTAGGGGGGGTAGCGCAATTTGAGATCTAGCCAGAAGGGGCGACGTAAGACAGACTTTTGATGGGAAAAGGTTTCGAAACCAGCCAGGCCGTGATAACGCCCCATGCCACTGGCCCCGACTCCACCAAAGGGCAGCTCAGGAATGCCTACATGCATCACCACATCGTTGAAACACACTCCGCCTGAACTGGTTGTGTTGAGGAGCTGTTGTTGGTCGGCATGTGTTCCGCCAAAGAGATAGAGGGCCAGGGGCTTTGGTTGTTGTCGGACCTCAGCGAGAGCCTCATGAAGGCTTTGCACGCTGATGACAGGCAGCAGTGGGCCGAAGAGCTCTTCCTCCATCAGCGGATCGTCGCGCTTGTCTACGTCAATCAGAGTGGGAGCGATGCGTCTTTGATCGGGGTCAATTTGTCCGCCTGAGAGCACCTTGCCGCGCTGCTTTGCTTGATCAAGCAACTGTTGTAGTCGCTGGAAATGACGATCGTTGATGATCTTGGCGAGGTGGGGTGATCGCAGCGGATCGCCTCCATAGAGCTCAGTAATGGCTCCTTTCATCGCCTGCAATAGAGGCTGTTTGAGTTGTTCTTGGATAAGTAGATGGTCAGGGGCGATGCAGGTTTGACCAGCATTGAGACCCTTCCCCCATACCAATCGCCTAGCCGTGACCGAGAGATCGGCGCCATCAATCACGATGGCTGGGCTTTTCCCTCCTAGCTCCAGGGTCACTGGAGTGAGATGTTCGGCGGCAGCAGCCATGACCTTCTGGCCGATGGCGCCGCTGCCGGTAAAGAAGATGTGATCAAAGGGTTGCTTGATCAGTGCCGCTGCAATGGCCCCATCCCCTTCGATCACCTGTACGACCTCGCTGGAGAAATGTTGAGGGATCACATGGGCGATCAGTCGAGAGGTGGCAGGGGCATGCTCGGAAGGTTTGAGCACTGCTGTATTGCCTGCTGCCAGAGCACTAATCAGTGGTTGGAGGGTTAGAGAGAAGGGGTAATTCCAGGGGCCGATGATCAGAACACAACCCAGGGGGTCGAGGATTACCTCGGCTTGACCTGGCTGATGGGCTAAAGGCACTTGTACGTGCCTGGGTTGCATCCAGCGGCTGAGCTGCCGTTGAGCCAGTTTGAGCTCCCCACGCAGAGCGATCAGCTCAAACAATGCCTCGGTTGGTGGTTTGCCTAGATCCGTTGCCAGGGCATCAAGCACCTCGTCTTGGTGCTTTTCGATGAGGACCTCAATTTGCTTGAGTTGCTTTCTGCGCCAGGCTTCTGGTCTTGTGAGGCCCGAAATGACTGGCTTGCGCAGTTCACTCAGCAGAAAGTTCTCAGGAAGCAAGGTCTGACACCATTGTTACTCGTGTCTAGGTGTCTAGCAGTGGTGCCGGCGCTGTTGGCGGATGGGCACAAGCGTTGGCGATCAGTTGACCTGCGGGTTTGAAGACGGCGGCCCTGGAGCTACTGGTGCCCTGAGCGAGAGCCAGGCTTAGGAGCTGATCATCCATGGCTGTTCTCTTGTTCAAGTGCTAGCGGTGGAATCTTGGTATGCAATGGGGCATGCAGCAGATCGATGGGCTGACCAACACTCCCCGCTGGGTCGCCCAGGCGGTGGTGTATCAGATCTTCCCTGATCGTTTTCGTTGTAGTGGCCGTGTCTTAGCTCATCAGCATTTGGCTTTGCGCTGCTGGGGCAGTGACCCTTCTGAGCAGGGTTTTCAGGGGGGAGATCTCTACGGGGTGATCGAGGCTCTTGATCATCTCCAGGCGCTTGGCATCAGCTGCCTTTACTTGACACCCGTCTTTAGCTCTGCCGCTAATCATCGCTATCACGCTTATGACTACTTGCAGGTGGATCCGCTTCTCGGTGGCAATGCAGCGCTAGAGGCTTTGATTGAGGCGGTGCATCGCCGCGGGATGCGCATCATTTTGGATGGCGTGTTTAATCACTGTGGTCGCGGGTTCTGGGCTTTTCATCATCTTTTGGAAAATGGTGAGGCTTCGCCCTATCGCGATTGGTTTGAGGTGCGGCAATGGCCGCTTCATCCCTATCCACGGCGTGGGCAGGATTGTGGTTACAGCTGCTGGTGGAACGATCCAGCCTTGCCAAAGTTCAATCATGCCCATGCCCCTGTGCGTGAGTATTTGATTGCCGTAGCCCGCTATTGGCTCGAGCAGGGAATCGATGGTTGGCGACTTGACGTTGCTGATGAGGTGCCTGCTGAGTTTTGGCTGGAGTTTCGGCACATGGTTAAGGCAGTGAATCCAGACGCTTGGATCTTGGCTGAGATCTGGGGTGATGCGAGACCGTGGCTACAGGGGCAGCACTTTGATGGGGTGATGAATTATCGGATGGGTTGGAGCAGCCTTTGCTGGGTTGCTGGTAAGCGATTACGCCGTCGGTATCGCAATCCTGCCTATCCCCTTGACCCTCTGAGTGGGGAGGCTTTTGTTGAGCTATTGGCAACAACGCTGGGTTGGTATCGACCTGAGGTGAACCGCAGCCAGTTGAACTTGCTTGATAGTCACGATGTGCCTAGAGCTTTGCACACACTTCAGGGGGATCTTGCGGCGTTGAAGTTGGCCTTGCTGTTGCTGTTTTTGCAACCAGGGGCGCCTTGCATCTACTACGGCACAGAGGCGGGTTTGCAGGGTGGCCCTGAACCAGCTTGCCGAGAAGGGTTCCCGTGGCATACGCCTTGGCCTGCAGACCTGCGCGATTTCATTCAGTCGTTGAGTGATCTGCGCCAACGTTGCCCAGCGTTGAGTGATGGCGGTTTGCAATGGCAACCGATTGGAGCTGATGCACTTCATGCTTGGCTGATGCAGCCCGAGCCAGGCTCAACGCAAAAGGAGACGCCGATTCAGGTGTGGGTCAATCGCAGTCGCAGGTCATGGTTGCGGATGAAAGGCTCATCGACAGACCCACTTTGGCTGGAAGGAGCATTGGAATGCAATGGCCGGGGATTAGGCCCTCAATCAGCAGTGTTGTTTCACTGATCAAGATCACCTCTACGTTTAGCCCTCTTCAAATTGGTAGTTTTTGGAGAGGCGGAAGACAGTGCCTGAGAGCAGCACCAGTGCGATCAAGTTAGGAATCGCCATCAGACCATTAAGTGTGTCAGCTACGTCCCACACCACGCCGCGATTGCCTGCAACAGCACCAATGACAACCACAGCGACCCACACCAGGCGGAAGGGAAGAATGGCTTGCACCCCAAAGAGATATTCAGTGCAGCGTTCGCTGTAAAAGCCCCAGCCAAGGACTGTTGTTAGGGCAAACACCACGAGGCCAGCTGTCACGACCCAACCTGAGCCTGCAAGGCCACTGTTGAAGGCAGCGATTGATAGATCAGAGCCTGACTCACCACTCTGATAGGCGCCGGTGGTGATGATCACCAGAGCCGTCATTGTGCAGATGACCAAAGTATCGATGAAGGTTCCAAGCATGGCGATAGTGCCCTGACGGACGGGGTCATTGGTGTTGGCGGCAGCGTGAGCGATAGGCGCACTACCAAGACCAGCTTCATTGGAGAAGATGCCGCGCTTGAAGCCCATCAGGATCACTTGGGTCAACGTGCCGCTGGCAGCGGCTTCGCCTGTGAAGGCATTGGAGAAGATCGTTGAGAACGCTTCTGGCACTTCGCTGATGTTGCTGAGAATGATGACCAGGCAAGCAATCACATAAAACAACGACATCAAAGGAACGATGGCGGATGCAGCCTGGGCGATGCGTTTGATGCCGCCAATGATGACTCCAAAGACAAGCACTCCAAGCACGACACCCGTTAAAAGCCGAGGGATGCCGATCGTGGCTAAGGCACTGGAGACCTCAAACGATTGCACGCCATTGCCAATGCCAAAGCCCGCCAGCATTCCAAACAGGGCAAAGAATCCGCCCAGCCAGGCCCAGTTTGGACCTAGGCCATTGCGGATGTAGTACATCGGACCACCGACATGATTGCCGAGGGGGTCCACTTCGCGGAAGTGAACTGCAAGTAAGGCTTCGGCGTACTTGGTGGCAATACCAAAAATGGCAATTAGCCACATCCAGAACACCGCCCCAGGGCCGCCCATGGCGATCGCAACAGCGACACCGGCGATGTTGCCCGTGCCGATCGTGGCCGCCATCGAGGTCATCAGTGCCTGGAATGGACTGATTTCTCCCTCGCTAGAGGAGGTTGGATTGAGAAGCAGCATGCGCACGCCATAGGGGATGCGCAGTAAGGGCATAAAGCCCAGCCCAACCATCAGCAAGATGCCGGTGCCTGCAATCAGGATGACTGTGGGCCAACCCCAGGCAAAGCCGTTGATCGGATTATTGATGGCCTCGACGGCGTCTTCCAGTCCGCTTGGGAACTGTCCGAGTTGTAAGGATAAATTCGTCAAGATCGACGCTGGCAACACATCCATTTTTGCAAAGGCGTTCAAAGATGTTGTCAGATGCTCCTGCTGACGGCAATGTTCGTATCAGGCTGCCTTTGAGGTTGTTACATCAGCAGTAGAAAGCGTTGTTTGTTTAAAGGTTGGTCCTTTTAGTCTTGCTTTGGAGGGTGGTGGTGAGCACAGTATTTAGTTGTGGTCCATCCCAGGTTCTTTCTGTTTGTCGCTTCAGCTTTAAGATCGACTTACATCCTTTCTCATGCCTATTGAAGGACAGAGCAGTGTTTGACGGTTGATACACACTGTTCCCGCTATCGGTTGCGGCGATGTCGAAGGAGCTTGTGCCGGTAATGGAGTCATAACTGTCGCTGCTGTCTGAATCTTGCTCAAGACTTCTTGCAGCAGAGTTATTTTCAAAAGAGCGACTTGTCAGCAGGGCTGGAGCCAGCAAGGCTTAACTCTGTAGAGGTTGCTGCGATAGACGCTGCTGCTGAAGGTGTTGTTGTCGTTACAGGACTGTCTAGTGGCATTGCAGTAGACGTTGTTGCTACTTCAAGTCTTTCTAGATCGGCGTAGTGGTGTGATTGAATTTTCAAAGAAATGATCAATGCCTACTTGCTTGGTTGTGATATCTAAATGAATGTCGAGGTTTATAGAGGAGACGGAGATCGAGAATGGTCTGATCGCTAGAGACGTGAATGCGTCATGGCTGCGCATGAAATGTTGCTTGTAGCTGATGGATTCAATGTTTGGCAGATGTGACATCTTTCGCCAACTTTGCTCTTGAAAGTCAGTTAAGGCTTCGCTAGGTGCGTCCTCTGGTAGCTGTTGTGATCGGGGGCTCCTCTCGTCTTGTTTGCTTCTTCTATGACCGTCCGCTCAGACGAGTTTGAGCAATGGAACAATGAAAAAATGAAAAAAAATGCTTACATATTGATCGCGTTCTATAGGGTTGGCAGCGCCTTAAAAAGGCCTCCTAGCTTTCGTAAGCTGGCATTGACTTCCCCGGGCCAATGAAATGGAGACACTGAAAAGCGTTGTGCTTCCTGTTGTTACGGCAGCTGCTCTGTTAATAGCTGCTTTGTCTCTTGCTTTTATTGCGTTGAGTTTGGCTCCTGTCGCTCACTGGGCAAATAATCAAAACATCTGTGTTGAACAAGAAATCACGAAGTCGAAGGCTCCTATTTCCTGGGGCGTGAGGAAGTGCAATGGCCGCTCAAAGGTTTATCAAGTGCAGCCAACTTGATTTTGCGGGGGCCTGTGGAAAGGCCCCCTGAGCCACAACGGGTCTCCATCGTGCCCGTATCCCATTTGTGCAAGAAGAGATCTAGTGGCTTTCCCTAGCCATAGCCCAAGGCTTTTGGGATGTCATTGGGGTGAACCAGACAGTGCTTTTACTTGACTTGGCTGAGTATCAAGAGCCTTTTGAGCGAACTAGCAAGACTGGGCTCGCCTGTTGATTGCTGCCCTTGAGGTTGCATCGCAAGAGGTATTGGGTAGAAAGCAGATCAGCATGCAGTCCAGCAACCATGTCTTTGATCGAGCGTTGGGATGCGATGAGCGACGAAACAAAGACAATCGTCAAGAAATTCGGTGCGTTCTCTCTGCTTCTCTTTGTTGCTCTCTCGGTTCTTAGAGCCCTTGTGCCTTTGGCGATTATTGCCGCCGGTGGCTATTGGGCTTACAAGGAGTTGGCGAAGAGGGCTTGACGCACTCCCTGTCCCTGCAGTAATACATATTTACTACTGAGGGGCGTTATGGGTGGCAGTTCAGCATGTGAGCCAGAAGGTTGGTTGATTGATCCCAACAAGCACTGGTCCCTTCGCTTTCATCGCGATCAAAAGTCTTGGAGCAGCGATCTGTTTGTGTTTATGGATAAAGGGCGAGCAATGCCTGACGGCTCTCCTGCTTTGCTCAAAAGCAGGAGGCACTTGCCGAAGCGTGATGCCGTTGAAATCTGGAACAAGCTGAGGGCAGATGGATGGCACCGTGTTGAGCCGCAATGGGGGCTTGGCTTAGACCCTTGACACACCAACAACAAACCAGAACACCTCGACCTAAAAACCTGCTAACTGCTTGAAAGATCTTGACAACAGGAGATGGGTTTGATTTATCTCAATCGCCTCATCGGCATAACAAAAGAGTCTTTTAGGCCTCTTGACGGCCCTTGGATTTTCGTAGGTCCCGGGTTCAATGCCCTCGCCGGGATTTGAACCCGGGACCTCTCCCTTACCAAGGGAGTGCTCTACCACTGAGCTACAAGGGCATGTGGAAGGTGGGCCGGGTTGGATTTGAACCAACGTAGGCAGAGCCAGCGGATTTACAGTCCGCCCCCATTAACCACTCGGGCACCGACCCGAACCACACCTGCAGACATTACCAGCAGATCGCACCTTTGTGGCTGAATGTCTGGGAAGGTCTTGTGGGGATCGATACGATCCATTCACCCCCTTCATGCTTCAGGGCCATGCGACTGCTGCTGCTCAACGGCCCCAATCTCAACCTTCTCGGTCAACGAGAGCCTGGTTTTTATGGAGTCATGACGTTGAAAGCGATTGAGGCAGACCTGCTCGCTCAGGCGGAGGCAGAAGCGGTTCAGCTTGAGTGTTTCCAGAGCAATTTTGAAGGTGCTTTGGTGGATCGCATCCATCAAGCCATCGGCCAGGTGCAAGGAATCCTGATCAATGCGGGGGCCTATACCCATACCTCGATTGCGTTGCGGGATGCTCTGCTCGGAGCAGCGATTCCATACGTGGAGTTGCATCTCAGCAATACCCATGCCCGTGAGGGCTTCCGGCATCATTCCTATCTTGCAGATCGCGCTGTGGGTGTGGTGAGCGGTTTTGGTGCATTGAGCTATCGCCTTGCTTTGGAAGGGCTGCTGGCTCATTTGCGTCAGCCGCAGCAGGTTCTATGAGTGCTCTTGCTGCTGCTAAGACGTCAAACGCCACGATCAAATGGCTGGCGGCTCCCACCAGTGATGCTTGGTTGGAGCAGGCGATTGCTCATCCGCTCGAGCTGCTGATTGATCACGCTCATTGCGAGCGCAAGGCGGCCGGTGCCGTCGTGCAATTGATGTTTCGCTACTTGTGTGAGCCTGGGCTCGCAGAAGTTCTCAGCCCCTTGGCAAGAGAGGAGCTGGAGCATTTTGAGCGTGTGCTCACGTTGCTGAAGGCCAGAGGGCGGTATCTGGAGCCTCTGGCTGCACCCCCTTATGGCGCAGTGTTGGCCAAACAGATCCGTAGGGATGAACCGCAGCGCATGCTCGATAGTTTTCTGGTGGCAGGGCTGATCGAAGCCCGTAGCCATGAACGCATGTCGTTGCTTGCCACCCACCTAGCTGATCTGGAGTTGCGTCAGCTCTATGCAGATCTGCTGGCGAGTGAGGCGCGTCATTTTGGCCTCTATTGGAGGCTCTGTGAGCAGCGTTTTCAGCGTGAGCTGATCATTGCTCGTTTGCAGGAGTTGGCAGAGGTGGAGGCAGGGATCCTCGCTAATTTGCATCCTCAGCCACGCATGCATAGCTGAAGCCAACTTCAGCCTCATGGCAGCTTGGCGAATCTCTCGGCGATCGCATCCCCTGTGAAGTTTGCAATCCAGCCTTCTGGGTTATCGAAGAAGCGCACAGCACAAAACTGTGGCTTGCTGCCCATATCGAACCAATGGCGAGTTCCGGCAGGCACGTTGATGCAGTCGTTTTGTTCGCAGAGCACTTGCAGCACTTCCGCGCCGATGTGTAAGCAGAACAAGCCACACCCTTCTACAAAGAAGCGAACTTCGTCTTCGGCATGGGTGTGTTCGGCTAAGAATTTTTGGCGCAGCGCTTCACGATCGGGGTGGTCTGGCGTGATTCGGATTGCATCCACCGTGGGGTAACGGCCATCAGCCTGCACTCGGGCGATCTCGGCGGCGTAGGCCGCAAGGATGTCGGATTCGCTTGAGTTCTGATCGAGCTTGACTTTGGCTGGCCAACGCTGGAATTCAATGCCCCGTTTGGCCAGCTCGACTTTGATCACTGCAGGATCATCGCTCTCCAATAAGGGTTCCGCCGGGCTTGTGGCGTTGGTGCTGCCTTCGGGGTGGATGCTGAGGCGACTCATTCCCAGAGGTTGAAGGGGTCTTTGCAGCCATCTTGATCGTGGCGTCTTAGAACGACGGCTGAATGTTTCGTTCGGCTTTGTCGAGCCCTGCTGTTTCAACTACAGCTCTCACCTTGGTCGGGGTGGGCCCTGGTGATCCTGCCCTGTTGACCCTGGCTGCCATTGAGGCGATTGAAGCGGCCACTGTTGTGGCCTATCCCGTGGCACGGCAAGGGAGCAAAGGGATGGCGGCGAGCATTGCCTCGCGATGGATTCGTGCTGAGCAACGCCAACTGCCATTGCTTTTTCCGATGGTGGCTGCCGCTGAACCGCGCCAGCAGGCTTGGCGAGAGGCTAGTGATCAACTGGCAACTGCCGTTGCTGCAGGAGAGCGAGTGGTGGTGCTTTGTCAGGGTGATGTGTCTCTGTTTGCCACAAGCTCTTACATCTTGCTGGCTCTCAAGAAGCATCATCCTGATTGCCAGGTTCGGCTGATCCCAGGAGTCACGGCCGTTGCCGCCGCCGCTGCTGCAGGTAACTGGCCCTTGGCGATGCAGCAGGAACAACTTTTGCTGTTGCCGACCCCCGATCAATCCAGCGAGCTCGAGGTTCTACTAGAGGATGCGGCTGGTTCTGGGCGTGTTCTGGCGTTGCTCAAGTTGGCGCACCGCTGGGCCTGGGTGAGGCCCATGCTCGAAGAGCGGAATTTATTGCAATCAGCACTCTTTGCCCAGCATTTGGGCTGGCCCGATCAGCAGGTGTTGCAGGCCAGCGAGGTGCCCGCAACAGCTAAGCCCTATTTTTCGTTGTTGTTGGTGCGCCAAGGCTGGCCGGAGGTGATGCCCTGATGTCGAGTGCTCTCTCTTTAACCGCCATGCAGTGGTTTGGCTTGTTGCACCCCGTGCTGATCATTTTGTTTGTCTATCCCGTGGTGGGTGCCACGATTCGGCTTGGCACTTTGGCTCGCGAGCGGCGCTTGCAGATCAATCCGCTGCCTGCCTCGGTACCTGTTGAACATGCCGAGCATGGCCGCTGGGTTGCCGGAGGTGTGTTGGTGGCAGTGTTAATCGCCTTTTTTCATAGCTATTTGGCCGCTTGGTTCGAGGCGGCTCCTGGGGGCTTGGCTGGCGTTGGTCGACTCGTGGCCTTGGCCTTTGCAGAGTTGGGCACTGTGGTGATCTACCTCCGTCTCCTCAAGGTGAGGCGCCCTGCTGCGCGTGCGCTGTTGGGCCTCGCTTGCTGGTTGGCATTGCTGCTGCTGGGAGCACAACCGGAGATCAATCGCCTCACAGACAACCCTTTCGATGCAGACTTTTGGCGCTCCCACTACTGGAGCGGTGTGTTACTGAGCGGGTTGTTAATTGCCTCGGTGGCAGCCAAACCTGAGATTGCTCGTCATCTCTCGATGCGACGACTGCATGTTTACGCCAACGTGTTGGTTGCTGTATTGCTTGCAGTTCAGGCGATTACAGGCACACGTAATCTCTTAGCAGCTTGAGCAGGCCATTGATCGCAACTGGATGATGAGCCGTTGAGTTGATGACGGCGATTGATTAGTGATATTGGCTGGGTGATTGGATGTGGCTTGGTAGCGGCTTGATCGCAACTTGAGGCTGGATTAGGCGTTGGTCGCTTCTGGCCATGCCGTTATGAGTTCTGCGCTGGCTTGCTCTAACAGTGATATGGCATCCGTTGGCGTTGGTGCACGCATCAGGGCATGGCGCAGTTTTGATGCGCCGGGGAAGCCGCTACAAGTCCATCCCATGTGTTTACGGGCAATTAAGAGGCCATGTTCCCCCTTTGCTTGAACCAGCGCTTCAAGTTGTTCACGAGCAATGGTGAGTCGCTCTGCCGCTCCAGGCGTTGCAGGCACTGGTAGGCCGGATAGTGCTGCATCGATTTGGCCCACAAGCCATGGCGCTCCCAGCGAGCCTCTGCCCACCATCACGCCATCGGCTCCAGTGATCGCTAGGCAGCGCTTGGCATCTATGTCGCTCTTGACATCGCCATTGGCAATCACGGGGATTTGCAGTGCGCTTTTGACGGCAGCGATGGCGTGCCAATCAGCTGAGCCTTTGAAGCCTTGCTCTCGAGTTCGAGCATGCAATGTCAACATCTGGGCGCCGGCCTGCTCGAGTGATTGGCACCATTCAATTGGTTTTGCATCGCTGCCACACCAGCCCAGCCTTGTCTTCACGGTGACTGGGATTTTGACCGCTGCAGCAACAGTGCTCACGATTTTTGCCGCCAGTTGTGGGTCACGGATCAGACCAGAGCCACCGCCCTTGCGTGCAATCTTGCGCACAGGACAGCCCATGTTGATGTCGATCAGGAAGGCACCAGCAGCCTCTGCTCGTTGTGCAGCATCGGCCATTGCTTCTGGGCTGTGATCGAACAATTGCACGCCGATGGGCCCGGCTTCATTGGCGAGTTCGTCGATTTTCTGTTGGCCGTGGCCCAGCTCCAGGCTGGTGGCATTGACCATTTCCGTGAATAACAATGCATCTGGCGCCCAGCGCCGAACCAGGCTTCGGAAGATCTGATCACTCACGCCTGCAAGGGGCGATTGCAGTACTCTGCAGCGCAGTGCCCTTGTTGTTCCCCTGCCGGGCAGGCTGAGTTCAGGCACAATGTTGATGATCAGAGTGATCGGATCAATATCCTAGAGAGAATGGCCTCTCTTCATTCAAGGGAGCGTTCTCTAAAAATAAGAATTTTTGGTTTTCGTATCATTGATGGTGGGCTAAATGAGGTGTGAGAATGAGTCGGTTGGAGAAGCTTTCGCTTGTTATCGTGGGACAAAAATTGGATTGCAAGTATAACTTTGGCTTTCTGGAAAGTCATTTTTGCTTGTCAAAGACCATCATGTCTCCACATCCTTGATGGCATATCTATGCTATAATGATTACAAGAATATGTAGCCTTTGTGACATGTCTGAGCTGGTGATTAAGTCATTAAAGGATCTCGATGGTCTCCGTTCGGCTCCTGATCTTGATGCGACACAATCGAAGCATTTGCTTGATCAGCTTTGTGCCTCTATGGGCGACGCTGATTGGTTCACAGTGGGAATCATGGCCCCTTCCTCTAGCTTGGCAATTTTTGTTTTACGAGAGATGGAATCTCGTTTTAATTGGTCTGCCATGAATGTCGTTGATAAGCCTGCTGGCGAAGGGCCTGTCTTTCTTAAGGCGAATCAAAAGACCGGTGATATCCATGTACGCATCGAGCATGGCTTAGGTGAAGGTGTCTTGCTCAGTTGCCAACATGATAATGAAGAAAAAGAAGCAGACACCCTAGGCCCTTTCCCATTAGACTTTTTTAGAATTAAGGATTGAACTTGTTCTGAGATTGAATTAAATTCATTCGGTTTCATGATCAACAGAAGGGATGCACGATTAGCAAATTAGAGGAATTAGCCATTATAATTTGTCTAAACATTTTTTGTAATGCCTCTTCCCATTCTCTTCGATGTGCCCGTTTCGTATTTTTACTATCTATTGGCGGGTACGCTGCTGGGCTTTGTCTTGTTAATTGCTTTTATCTTCTTTAAAATCAATCAAACTCGTTCCTGAACTATGTATTTGTGATTACTGCCCTTTTCTCTTTGTTGCTGCTAAAAATTGATTTGGTATTCATCCGTTGATTTCTTTTCTATAGCCACTGCTGAAATATCCACGCTCATCATGTGAAAGCTCTGTGCCTGAGTATTCAAAGATGCCTTTTTCTAAATCTTCCATCGTGACCGTATAACCAGCAGCTTTGGCAAGCATCAATACATCCGTTCCTTCGGCTTTTAGCTTCTGCTCTAAAGATGGGCACGCACGCAGCATGGTCATGAATGCCTTGAGATGTGCTTCAGACATGCCGTCTGTAGGTAGTTAAGCTGCATCATCGTATCGACGAATTTAAATTGATCAAGTGCCAATCGTGGAGTATTTGGCTTTGCTGATGTTGACTGTGGCGAGCGATTGATTGGGTTAATGAGTTCTTATTGCTTGCCTAGCTCTTCCCGATTTTGCCCATGGCTTGCCTCTCAATCTCGATTACTCTTGACAGTCAACCTAAAATAAAATTTATGCTTGATTCTCTGAGCGCTTCTACCCTGCTTGTTGTTGGTGGGATGGCAACCTTGATGTTGCTTTATGGCGGTTTCATCCTGTTTAAGATACGCCAGCGCACTCCTTAGCAAGCATCTCTAGCTTTGATTTGAGGCAATAAGGATCTTGGCTGTTTGGTTTTGATGTTGAAAAGGCGATGATGTGATCATCGCCTTTTCAATCGCTGAATACGATCGCATCTGTGTAGCCGATGGAGTTGAGCTTTCCTTGACGCAAGTTGGTGATGATCTATTGCTCACAGCAGATGGCATTCACAACACCTTGCTGGATGTGGATAAGGGTGAGTTTCTCGCTGATGATGTGATTGACTACATCTGATTGAAGAAACCTTGGTCTGGTTCCACATACAATCATTGTGAGCGGTGAAATTGGCTTTGCTTCTTATTTAGGTCTTGAATTGCTCTGAAATTCCTTTGCAGTATCCGTCTCTGACTTGGCCTCTTAGCAGGGCTCTATTAATCCAGATTCTCGAAGATCGTCTGAGCGATCGGTTTGTTTCCGAATTGATCTGGGAGCGGCTTGGCTATCAACCCGGCGCTGATTCAACGTCTGCTTGGTCTGCCGGGCCCCAAACGCCGCAGCCCTGGCGTGATGCCTTCCCCACTGCCCCGCCTGTGATTGCGCAGCGGCCGGCAGCTGTACAGCTCACCCGCTCGATCGCAAAAGAACACAAACAGCTTTTAAAGCAGCAGCTTGATTTCGCTGGCTATCGCATTGATGAGCTCTACCCTCGTCGCACCCGTCGTGCGACGGCTGTTAATTGGTTGCTGGCCTGGTTGGCGCAACGGGGAGACGCTCTTCCCGCCGAAGCCCCCTTGCCGCAACGTCTTGACCCTCCCCTTGACCCCGTTAAAGGGCATCCTGGCGATCCGATTGTTGAGTGAACCCTGATTGCAGAGCTGCATCACCCCGTCTCGGTTTGATGCCTCTGTAGGGTCGAGAATGATTGCAAGGATTCAGCCAAGTGGCGCGTCCGATTGTCGCCATCATCGGTCGCCCCAACGTCGGCAAGTCCACGCTGGTGAATCGACTTTGTCGCAGTCGCGAGGCGATTGTTGATGACAAGCCTGGCGTCACCCGCGATCGCACCTATCAGGATGGTTTTTGGGGGGATCGTGAGTTCAAGGTGGTCGACACCGGTGGCTTGGTTTTTGATGACGACAGTGAGTTTTTGCCTGAGATTCGCGAACAGGCCAACTTGGCTCTGGCGGAAGCCTCTGTAGCACTGGTGATTGTTGATGGTCAGCAGGGTGTTACGGCTGCAGATGAGTCGATCGCTGAATGGTTACGCACGCAACCATGCCCCACGCTGGTGGCAGTAAATAAGTGCGAATCGCCAGACCAGGGTTTGGCGATGGCGGCCGAGTTTTGGCGTCTTGGCCTGGGAGAGCCTTTCCCGATTTCTGCAATCCATGGTGCTGGCACAGGTGATCTGCTCGATCGTGTGCTCTCTCTTCTGCCGCCAAAGCATGAGGAGGCAGAAGAGGATGAACCGATTCAGATGGCCATCATTGGCAGGCCCAATGTGGGTAAATCAAGCCTGCTCAATGCCATTTGTGGTGAGCCACGCGCGATTGTTAGCCCGATTCGTGGCACCACCCGCGACACCATCGATACACGTCTTGAACGTGAAGGCCATCATTGGAGACTGATCGATACAGCTGGCATACGCCGTCGGCGCAGTGTGAATTACGGCCCTGAGTTTTTTGGCATCAATCGGAGTTTTAAGGCGATTGAACGCAGCGATGTGTGTGTGTTGGTGATTGATGCCCTTGATGGGGTCACAGAGCAGGATCAGCGCTTGGCCGGCAGGATTGAAGATGATGGCCGCGCATGCGTGCTGGTGGTGAACAAATGGGATGCGGTTGAGAAAGATAGTCACACCATGCCGATGGTTGAAAAAGAGCTGCGCGCCAAGCTTTACTTTCTCGATTGGGCCACGATGTTGTTCACTTCTGCACTCACTGGGCAGCGGGTGGAAAGTATCTTTGCTTTGGCCGCCTTGGCAGTTGAGCAGCACCGTCGTCGGGTGAGCACCTCGGTGGTGAATGAGGTGTTGAAGGAAGCCTTGAGTTGGCGTAGTCCACCCACGTCCCGTGGGGGTCGCCAGGGACGCCTTTATTACGGCACTCAAGTGGCGAGCAGGCCGCCTAGTTTCACGTTGTTTGTCAATGACCCGAAGTTGTTTGGCGATACGTACCGCCGCTATGTGGAACGGCAGTTACGAGAAGGGCTTGGTTTTGATGGCACTCCCTTGAAGCTGTTTTGGCGCGGGAAACAGCAACGGGCTGCCGAACGCGAGCTGGCTCGTCAGCAGAACCGTTTGGGATAGGTCATGGACTGGTTGCGTCAGCTTCCGATCGGGCAGTACGTGGCTGGCAACTCCGGTTGGTTGCGTCGTCTCGATCCCCGTTTGAAGCTGGCCTGGGTGTTGATGTTCCTGCTCACTCCAGTACTGGCTGGCTCGTTGTGGCGTATTGGTTTGGTTGTTGCGCTTCTCTTGATCACCTTGGCCAGTGGTCTGCCGGTGCGGATCTGGTGGCGATCGTTGCTGCTGTTGCTGTTTCTGGGCGCTCTTGTGGGCTTGTTCGCCATGATGTTGCCGACGGGGGAAAACGCAGCCACCCTTGCTGTGCGATCGCCGCAGGAACTGCCGGGGGCGAGTGTGACCAGTCTGTCTTGGGAGTTGCTGCGGCTTGGTCCCCTGCGCCTTGGTCCTTTGGCATTGGGGCCCTTTGTGGTTAGTCATCGTTCTGCTGAGTTGGGATTAAACACCTCCACTCTCATCTTCACTGTGGTGCATAGCGTCAACTTGATGTTGCTCACCACCCAGCCGGAAGATTTGGTTTGGGCTCTGAGCTGGTGCCTGGCACCGCTGGCCTTGATTGGTGTACCTGTCGATCGGCTTAGCTTTCAGTTATTGCTTGCCTTGCGCTTTCTACCCCTGGTGCAAGAGGAGTTGCAGAACCTCTTACGGTCTCTCGCTAGCCGAGCCGTGAACTTGCGGCAGTTGGGTTTCAAGGCCTCCTTTGCTTTGATTCTCTCAGTGGGAGAACGCCTCTTAGCCAACATTCTCTTGCGAGCTGAGCAAGGAGCAGAAGCTTTGCTTGCTCGTGGAGGTCTTTGGTTGCCGCCCGATCAGTTCCGCCCTCAGGTGTTATTGACTGGAGCGTCCCTTTGGCTCAACATCGCTTCGGCAATGTTGCTGCTATTTGTGCTTGGCTTGCGTGGGAAGTACGGTGCTTTGTAGATGATGAACTGTTGCAGGTGAGCGCCGAGCGCTATCTCAATCACCCCACGTTCGGAATGCTCTATCTCGTGGCCCCTGCCGGCGATGGTCGAGACGTTTACGCCACGCTCTATGCCCAGAGGATGTTTTTTCTCGTCACCTTGCAACCTCGAGGGGCGCAGTTTGAGGTGATTCCCTATCAAGACGCGCGCCATTACGCCGAACTTCATCTGACCCATTGTCGGCGTGATCGCTCCCCTGAGTTCGAGAGTTGGCAGCAGTTGTTTGCTCAGACCTTTATCTGAGGTTGATGTGACGTTGTCTGCTCGTTGGCACGATCTGGTTGATCGGCTTGCTGATGGAGTTCATCTTTTGGCTGTGAGTAAGGGGCATTCCGCAACCTTGATCCGTCAACTTGCCGAGCTTGGTCAGCAGGATTTTGGAGAGAGTCGCTTGCAGGAGGCTTTGCCCAAGTTGGAGGCCTTGGCTGATCTCAAAGGTCTGCGTTGGCATTTCATTGGACGTCTACAGGCGAACAAGGTGCGGGGAGTAGTGAGATCCTTTGCCGTGATCCATTCCGTGGATTCTCTGGCTTTGGCAGAACGCATTTCAAGAATTGCTGCTGAAGAGCAGTGCTGCCCGCAGGTGATGTTGCAGGTCAAATTTCGGAATGATCCCTCTAAGGGTGGTTTTTCTCAAGAGCAGCTCAAGCAGGCCTGGCCCGATCTGATCCAGTTGTCTCATTTGCAGTTGATTGGTCTGATGACAATGGCTCCTATAGAGCTTTCACTCGAGCAACGCCAGGAGCTTTTTCGGCAGTGCCGTGAACTTGCAGATCAGCTTGGTTTGCCTGATTGCTCGATGGGAATGAGCGGTGATTGGCTTGAAGCTATGCATGCAGGGGCTACCTGGTTACGGCTGGGGTCAATTCTCTTTGGCGCGCGTTCAATGGCTAAGTCTTCTTCCGTAGATGACATTAATGCTGTCTAAACCCTTGCCCCGGCCTGCTTAGAGCGCTATTTAGGTATCAGGTTAAGCAGTCTTCCTCTAAGGGGAACTTGCCTTCAGTCGGTTTTAAGCCGATTTACGTTCACATCATCGCGAGAGGATCCCACCGGTGTCGCTTATTTCCCGTCTTCGTGCTGTCGTCGCTGGTGATGACTATCTCGACAGCGATTACGACGACCTCGATTACGACACCGATGACCATATGGATGCTGATCACAGAAGTGATCATGCCAGTGGCGGTGCTTTGGCGACGCCATCAGACTCCAGCCCTTTTGATCTCGGCGGGGGTTTCTCCGGTTCCAATGTGATTGGTATGCCAGGGGTTGGTTCGACTTCTGCTGAGGTGAACCTGATGGAACCAAGGAGTTTTGATGAAATGCCTCGTGCCATTCAGGCCCTGCGAGAACGCAAGACTGTGATCCTCAATCTCACGATGATGGAACCTGATCAGGCGCAGCGTGCGGTGGATTTTGTTGCTGGTGGCACCTTTGCCATTGATGGTCACCAAGAGCGGGTAGGAGAGAGCATTTTTCTCTTTGCTCCTAGTTGTGTCACGGTTTCCAATACCAGTTATGACGAGGCTTCTGCACCATCGATGGTGAGCCAGGAGCACGATTCAGTACGGTCATCGTCTCAACAAACTGGTGTGGCGCCTGTTCCGGCCTGGGAGGTCAGCAGCGCTGGTGGCCTCTAATCACTCCATGCCCTGCTCTTTGGGGGTAATCGGCCTGGGTCGAATGGCTCAGGCTCTTGTTTTGCCTCTGTTGAAGCAGGGAGAGCTTGCTCCGCAGCAGCTTGTTGCGGTTGTGGGCAGTGGCGCAAGTGTTGAACGTCTCGCAGATCAGCTGCCAATCGGTCTGCGTTTGAAAGCTGCAGATGATCCCACTGCGGCAGAGGCATGGATGGCGCCCATTCAATTACTAGCGGTGAAACCGCAGCAGCTTGATCAGATAGTGGCTTCAGCAGCTCGTCTTAAGCAAACTGCAGATAGGCCGCAGCTGTTGATTTCTGTGCTTGCTGGCGTGAGCTTGGCTCGTTTGCAGCAGGCTTTCCCCGCTCATGCCTGTGTGCGTGCCGTTCCAAATACCCCTGCCTTGGTAGGCGCTGGGCTCACTGGATTGTCTTGGGGAGAGGGAGTCACGCCAGAGCAACGCCTAGCTGTTGAGCGATTGTTTTTGCCGGTGAGCGAGGTGCTGGAATTGCCGGAGTCGCAGTTGGATGCTTTTTTGGCGTTGACGTCATCCGGCCCTGCCTATGTGGCACTGGTGGTTGAGGCGATGGCTGATGGTGCGGTAGCGGCAGGCCTGCCGAGGTCCTTGGCCCATCATCTTGCCCATCGCACCCTTGCTGGCACAGCAGCCTTGCTTAAGCAGCAGAAACTGCATCCTGCGGAGCTTAAGGACATGGTGACCTCTCCGGGTGGCACCACGATTGCCGCACTGCGCAAGCTTGAGCGGGCCGGGGTTCGTTCTGCTTTGATTGAGGCGGTTGTTGCAGCTGCTCAACGTAGCCGTGAACTGGCTTGAGTTAGGCCGCCGCCATCTTTGTCGCCCCTAATAAGCCGCGGTAGAGCGTTTCCAGGTCATCGATGTTGCGGGTGATGGTGTATCGCTCCAGCACGCGCATACGGGCGCGGCGACCCAGTTCGGCTGTGAGTACGGGCTGATCGCGGAGCACCGGCAGCAGGGTGCGTAATTGGCTGGTGACACCCTGTGTGCTTAAGACGATGCCCGCACCGCCATCCAACACTTCCCCATCAGCCCCGGCGTCAGTGGCCACGCAGGCTGTACCTGTTGCCATGGCCTCTAGCAGTGCCAGAGACAGACCTTCGACCAGGCTTGGTAGGAGGAAGACTTCAGCGCATTGCAGTAGGGCCACCTTGGTATTGAGATCTGACTCATAGCCCCACCAGAGCACGTCGTTTTCTTTCGTTGGGGTTGAGTTGTTTTGCAGGGTCGAACGCAGAGGGCCATCGCCAACGATGACCAGTCGGCAGCCCTTGGTCTCTACCAGCCGCCAAGCGCGCAGCAGTGCCTCCACATTTTTTTCTGCTGCGATGCGTCCCATGTAGAGGAAAATTCGTTCATTTCCCACACGTCCAAGCACCTCTTGCTGCATTGGGTTGCTGCATTGGGGACTTGTTGGTGCCCAACATTCAGGATCGACGCCATTGGGGATCACGGCGAGTCGTTGTTCCTGTACTCCAAGTTTGGTAAGAACCTCAGCTTGCAGCTCGGAGAAGACGATCACCTTGTCATAGCGAGCCAGGGCAGGGGCGTAGAGCTGATACGTGAGCTGTTGTGTGCCAGCCGTGAGGTGGCGCATGCCGCTATCAAATGGTGGGTGGAAGGTTGCCACCAATGGCACACCGATTTGCTCGCAGAGTTCTGGCAGCCGGAAGTCGAGGGGGGAAAGGGTGAGGCTGGCGTGAACGAGATCGGGTTGCAGCCTTTCTAATGATTCCCTGAGTTCTCGCTGCGCTCCTGGGAAGGGAATGGTGTAAACCTGCGATTTCACCAGGTATGGCAGGCTTACTTCTGGGTCATTGGCCAACAGTGCGCTCTCGCCGTTGCTAAGGCCGCCTGGATTGTCGAAGTGAATAAAACTGGTCTGATGGCCGCGTTGTCTGAGGGCCTCAGTCGTGTTGAGACCGTAGGTGACGTTGCCGCAGAACGGTGTTTTTTTGCCTAGCCAGGCAATGTGAGCCACCTGCTGCAATCCTCCTGCCGAATGTGAAAGCTAGCAGCGCTGCCAAGGGCGCTCTAATAAAGCTGCTACTAGGGCAAGTGCAGCAAGCAACCACAGCACTGGCACGAGCCCATAGCTGCTGACCAGAGCGCCAGCCAGCACAAGAGGCAGACTCAGGGTGATGTTGATGAGGTTGTTTTGTAGACCAAACACCTTGCCGCGCTGTGCTTCTGGCGTGTCTTCTTGAATGGTGGTCTGGGCTGGAATCGCTACAAGGGCTGCTCCCACGCCCAGCAAGCCGCATAGCAAAAGAGTTGGTCCCAGAGAACCAAGCACTCCCCCCAGCAGCACCAGGGTGCAGGCGATTGTGCCCAGGCCGGTTGCGCACAAGTTGCGGCGGTTGAAGCGGTGGCCGGTTTGGGCCATCACCACAGCCCCCAGGGCCATTCCAATTCCACTCATCGCCAAGATCATGCCGAAACCAGTTGGCCCCAAACCTTTGATCGAACCTGCCAAGGTGATCGCCAGCACGTACATGGCGGCTAGCAGGCTATAGATCACAACAAGGTGGAGCATGGCCCCTCGCACAGCAGCCTGTTGACGAAGCACCTGCAGACCATCGCCGATTTCCTTCCAGACACTTTCTCTAGAGCTGTCGCGGGGCTGCTCCTGCATCTGGATCGTGCTGAGGCTGATCGCTGCCATGCCGTAGCAGAACGGTAGGAGCAGGAATTCCCCTCCATTGAGTCCTAGGGAGAGGAAGGCTTGTTTGAGTAGACGCAGGATTGGATCACCAAGGGCAAAGCCCACAATCGTGGCGCCCATGCTGGTTGCTTGATACAGGGAATTGGCAGCCAGGAGATGTTCCTTTGGCACCAGTTGAGGGATGGTTGCTTGCTCGGCTGGCGCGAAGAATTGGGTGAGAACTGACTCCAGCAAGGTCATCACCAGCAGTGCCCAGTACCCCCAGCTGAGACCCATCCAATGGGGACCTGGCAAGAGACAAGCTGGGGCCAAGACCACCAGCAGAGCACGCAGTGCGTTGGAGGCCACCATCACGCGACGTTTCGGCCAGCGATCAGCCCAGACACCCGCCACGGTTCCCAGCAACATTGCTGGAATGGTGTTGGCTACATAAATGCCTGTGGCAAGCAGGGTGATCTTTTGGGCGCGGGTTTCGAAATCCATCCGGATCGCCGCCGCCACCTCTGCAAGCGCCTCATTGCTTTGCGGGGTACTGCTCACCCAGTACTGGGCAATCAGGTACACCATCAAAACGATGTAGAACTTGTCGGCCAGTTGGGAGAAGATCTGACCGATCCACAGCCGGCGAAAGCCATCCAGCTTGATCACCGCTGCCAATCCGCGGCGTCCTTCTGGATTCGAGCCGGTTGGGAGGGTCGGTTCGGGGCTGTTTAGAGTTGGACCGCTCAAGATGCTTGTGGTGCCGCGGTTATGATCGCCCATCGCCTGAGCTGATGATGGCCTCGCGCAACATCCCTAGAGCTCGCATGTGATGTTGCAGATGGGTGCGGATCCAGCATTCCACTACCGCGAGCAACCGCAGCCACACCTCTGGCGGACCCATTAACCCGCCATCGCGTCGCATGGGCAGGGCAGGGCGAAGCAGCCGCTGCAATAGGGCTAGCTCTGAGGGATTCAGTTGCAGTGCTGCGCCGGGTAGGGCGCCGATTGCAAAACCCTCTTCTGGCATCAAACTGCAGCGCCATTCCCATTGGCCCAGGGGTGGCTCCAGCGCTGTGCCGTTGCGACAGCATTCCTGTACTGGCAGGCCATAGCCGCCTAGAGCAAGCAAATGCACGCACGCTTGCACGCTGCAGGCCAGGGTTGTGTTTGGCTGCGCTGGCTGGGCTTGGCTGAGGGCCTCGAGTCGTTCGAGATGCATCAGCAGTGTGTTGAGCAGGCCAGGTAGAGGATCGTTGCCTGCCACCAACATCAGGCTGAGTTCTGCAAGGGCCTGGGCAGCAGCCAGTGTCTCTAGCTGCTTCCCCACACTGTTAAAGCTGCGCAATACCTTGAGTTGCCGCACCCTTGCTAGGCCTCGGCGTCCTGCGACTTGCAGCTCCAGCAAGCTGAGTGGCACTGCTGCTGCAAGGCTGCTGCGTGGTCGTCGCGCCCCAGGTACGGCCAGACGGGTCACTCCTTCTTGATCGCTGAGCAGAGTGAGAAGTCGATCATGTTCCCCGAGAGGTCCCACCTTCAAAGAGAGGCCGTTGAGGCGTCGTTCTCCACTCACGTTTGGCCACGGCGTAGTGCCTGCATGAGGGCTGGGCCTTGGCTGGTGCCAAGACGGGTTGCGCCTGCTTCCACCATGTCGAGGGCTTGATCGAGAGTGTGTAACCCCCCGGCAGCTTTGATTCCGCAACGACCACGAGCCAGGTTTGCCAGCAGACGAATATCAGCTGCCGTTACTGCTGGGCCGAAACCATTCCCACTCTGCAGCCCGCTGACGTCAGCATCGATGGCGGCGTCGACGGCCAAGCTCAGGCGATCCGCCGGCAGGAGGGCCATGTTGAGGATGACGTGGACAGGCAGCCCTAGTGCACAGATCTCGGCGAGTTCTTCGGCAAAGAGTTCTGCTCGGCCTTGGCTGAGGGCCCAGAAGTCTGGAACCACATCGAGCTCTTCAGCTCCATGCTCGGCGGCCCATTCCGCTTCGGCTTGTTTGAGGGTGCTTGGTATGGCGCCGAAGGGAAAAGCGATCACGGCAATCAGCCGCGTTGGACCTGGAGGACCAAGTCGTTCGCGCGCCGCCTGCAGGCGATTGAGGTTGGTGCATACACCTGCAAAGCCGAAGTGACGTGCTGCATCACAGCTCTGCTGCAGGACCTCTTGATCAAGGTGGGGATCGAGCAGTGCCTGATTGATCAGTGGTGCTAGATCCGGTAATTCACGTTGCTGAGAGGGTCCAGGCATCAAGATCGCTCATGCTTAATCTCGAGCCTGTATAACCCCGTAGCCGCCATGGTTACGTCGGTAGATCACCTGCAATTGGCCACTTTCTTGTTCGCGGAACAGGTAGAAGTCATGGTCGATCAGGTCTAGTTGATGCCGGGCTTGTTCGACGCTCATTGGCGGCATGGCGAAGTATTTGCGCCTAACGCCTGGGCTAGGGAGGTGGGCCTCCTTGCCATCGAGTAGTGAACCATCGATCGGGGCTTCATCGATCACCGCTTCGGTGGTTGGCGTTGACGAGGCTCGATGCCCGGGGCTGTGGTGGTGATCGCTGTGGCGTTCCTTGTAGCGGCGTAGTTGACGGCAGAGCTTGCTGGCTACCAGATCAATGCTGGCGTAAAGGTTTTCACTGCGTTCTTGAGCGCGGATCACCGTGCCGTTAGCAAAAACGGTGACCTCGGCAGTCTGTTGAGGCACGCTCGGGTTTCGGGCGACTGAAAGGTGCACATCAGCTTCCTTAACCATGTCTTCAAAATGTTGAATCGCCCGCTCCAGTTTTGATTGCGTGTATTCGCGTAGGGCAGGCGTTAGTTCAAGATTGCGACCATGGATCAGCAGCTTCATGGCATCCCTCCGGTGCCGATTGATATCGGCAAGTTAGGTACTACCTCTACATCGGCACAATCCCGATCGACTTTTCTGTTTGAGTGCAGTGAGCCAGTGCCCTTCGAGATGGCTTGGCTTTGGCAACAGCAGTGGCAGCAACAGTTGTTTGCCAAACCCCTTGCTCCGCAGGCAGTTTGGCTGTTGCAGCATCAGGCTTGTTACACCCTCGGTCGCGGTGCAAGCGAGGCCAATCTGCTGTTTGATGCCAACAATCCACCTGCTGCGTTGCATCGCATTGATCGAGGTGGTGAGGTGACCCACCATTTGCCTGGGCAGTTGGTGGTCTATCCCGTGTTGGATCTTCGGCGCTATCAAACCGATCTGCATTGGTATCTGCGTCAGCTTGAGCAGGTATTGATTGATGTTTTGGCTGTTTTGGGATTAGCAGGTGAGCGCTTGCACGGACTCACCGGGCTATGGCTGGAAGGTCGCAAGGTGGCTGCGATTGGCGTGGGGTGTCGTCGCTGGATTACTCAACATGGTTTGGCTCTCAACGTGGATTGTGATCTTGAGAGCTTCTCCGCCGTTGTCCCCTGCGGCCTGGTGGGTCACCAGGTGGGTCGGCTGAATCAATGGATCCCTGGACTCACCGTGGCGGAGGTGCAGCCTCTGATGCGTCAGAGCCTGAGTGACCGTTTCGGTTTGGGTTGGCAGATCCCAGAGCCTCTGGCCAAGCCAGGGGCATTTGCGTCCGATGCTTAGCGCTCTTAGCCCTGTTTGCATTGAAGATGTCAGATGAGGTAGCAGCAGGTAGCAGGTTGAAAGACGACAACCATGAGGGTTCTCTAGCCAAGGCGGTTTGGCGCCCTTCGCGACATGAAGAAGATGGATTAGCGCATCAGGGTCATGTCTCCCAGATGGGCCGCGTTGATCAGATCTGGCTTTGGTTGGCGCAGAAGCATGGCCAAATCCTGGCGGTTGATGCTCCTCATGCGACTCATCCTGAACGCTTTCGCTATGGAGAGCTTGCTGAGCAGATCGCTTTGGCTGCTGCTGCGTTCAGCCATCTCGGCATCGGCGCTGGAGATGTGGTGGCGTTTTTTGCTGAAAACAGCCCCCGTTGGTTGATTGCGGATCAAGGTTTGATGCGCACTGGTGCTGCTAATGCAGTGCGAGGAGCGACTGCTCCATTGGAAGAGCTGCGCTACATCCTCGCGGATTCAAGCGCTGCTGCCTTGGTGGTACAGAACGCCGAGTTGTGGCACAAGCTTGCCCTTACCGATGAGCAGCGCAGGCCTTTGCGCTTGGTTTTACAGCTTGAAGGTGAGCCCGCTGATGGCGTGATGGGGTGGCAGGAACTGCTTGCTGCAGGAGCGGGTCAGCCTGCACCAGATCCCTTGAAGGATCGCGATTCCGGCTCAGCGGCAACTGTGACGGCCACGATTCTCTACACCTCTGGAACAACAGGGCAGCCAAAGGGTGTGCCCCTTAGCCACGCCAACCTCCTCCATCAGATGAGGTGCTTGGCTTGTGTCGCTTTCCCCTCTCCGGGTGCGCCGGTGTTGAGTGTGCTGCCGATTTGGCATGCCTACGAACGCAGCGCGGAGTATTACTTCTTTTCGTGTGCATGTACCCAGAGCTACACCACGATCAAGCAATTGAAGCGGGATCTGCCGCGGGTCAGACCAATCGTGATGGCGACGGTGCCGCGGCTTTGGGAGGCGATTCAGGCGGGCTTTGATGAAGCGGTTAAGGGTATGCCAACAGGACGGCAACGCTTGCTGCGGATGGCCCTTTCCAACAGTGGCTCGCAACGAAAGGCTTGGCGAAGGTCTCGAAATCTGCTGCTGGAGCCGCTGCCTTTGACCACCCGGACGCTGGCTTTGTTGGAGGCAACGCTGCGCTGGCCTTTGCATGGTCTGGCGGGTGCTCTGCTCTGGCCCAAGGTGTTGAATCAGCTCTGTGGTGGGCGGCTACGTTTTCCGATTAATGGTGGTGGAGCGATTGCACCCCATGTGGATGCCTTCTTTGAGGCGGTTGGGCTGGAGCTGCTGGTGGGCTACGGCCTCACTGAGACAAGCCCAGTCGTCAGTTGCCGAAGGCCTTGGCGCAATATTCGTGGCAGTTCAGGACCGCCTCTTCCTGATACTGAGTTTCGGATCGTGGACCCTGAAAGCGGCGTGGACTTGATGTTCCGTCAACGTGGCCGTGTGTTGGTGCGGGGGCCTCAAGTGATGGCGGGTTACTTGAGGAAACCAGAGGCCACAGCCAAGGTGCTTGATGGGCAGGGTTGGTTTGATACCGGTGATTTGGGAATGTTGCTGCCCGATGGCTCCTTGGTGCTGACTGGTCGCGCTAAAGACACGATCGTGCTCAGTAGTGGCGAGAACATCGAGCCTGGTCCGTTGGAGGCGGCATTGGTTGCGAGTCCACTGTTGGAACAGGTGATGCTTGTGGGCCAGGACGAGCGGCAGCTTGCTGCACTGGTGGTGCCTAGGGAGGAGGAAATGCTGGCTTGGGCAGAGGATCAGGGATTGTCGATGCAGACTGGCCTGAGTGGATCTCCTGGGGATGAGGCGTTGCGACGCTTGCTGCGCGGCGAACTCAATCGATTGCTGGCTCAGCGCTCAGGCTCTCGGGCAGATGAACGCTTGGCGGGTGTTGCTCTGGTGGAGGCGTTCACGATCGAGAACGGTTTGCTGACTCAGACTCTCAAGCAGCGGCGCGATCGGATCACGCTCCGAGATGGGGCATTGATTGCCGCCCTTTATGGTCGCTGTTGATTGCGTTTTCAGCTGGCAGTTGACCTCATGGTCACAGGCTGAGACCCTTAGCCCTTACTCATCACTTTCATGTCCGAAGGCACGACCCTTTCGATTAAGCGCTCGATTACTGTTCGCGCGGTAGTTACACCAAATTGGAAGGAGGAGGCTGAGCGTGAGCTCAGCAACGCCATTGCCACCACCGATCAGCAGTTGGCCCAGTTGGAGCAGGAAGGTCAGCAGGTGGTTGATGAGGTGCGTCGCCAGAGTGCTAATCCCCTCGACCCACGCGTGCAGGAGCAGGTGGCCCAGGTGCAGCAACAGGTTGCTGGCAAGCGCAGTGAGTTGGAGGAACAGAAGCGCAACCTGCTTCAGCAGCAGGCGCAGGTGCGCGAACTAGAGATGGAGCAGATTGTTGAGCAGGGTCAGATTGAAAGTTTTTGTGACCTGAGCGTGGGTGACAACCTGGTGAAGAAGATGCAGGTGTCTGTGGTTGTACGCGACGGTGTTGTGGAGGAGATAGAGGGGGCCTGACCTCCTTTGAAACTGGGCTTAAGTGTTGAAAATAATGTTAGATACAAACTTTGGAGTTAACGCAAGCCCCCTTTTCCTTAGGCCATAGGTCTTTGGATTGGATTTTTTTAGATACGTCTTGTCTGAATTCTGATGATTTAATGCCTAAGAGCTACTTCAAGTAATTGCCTCTCAATTTAGAGGCGTTCCTTTCTTGATTACTTATGCGCATCGGCAATATATTGATCCAAGGATTAAAAGTCTGATAAAATTATTGATACCTTCGGGCACATCTTACGATGGATGGATGTTGTTTTTCTAAGTGGTTTTTGATAAATACGTTAAACTTGACTCCTTGCTGGCTACATATTTCATATCATTTAGCGTCCGGATACAGTGCAAGTATGTTGCAGGAAATACTGAGGACTCTCAGGCAGAGATCTGGAGAACATGCTAATGCTTAGCCAATGTGGTTTACAAGCTCGGCAGCTTGGCTAGGTTCTCAATGTATGCATGAGTGGTTTATTGTTAGCAACTAGCAATTGATTGTTGATGCCATGAGAAGGATACGCCAGATGCTTTACAAGCAGGTTGTCGATACTGGCCCTAAGCAAAGGACGTCTGCCTTTAATAGAATTATAGCTGCTGCAATTATAATATCAATCTTCTTTTCCATTATTGCTACTGAGGAGGCTATTCAGGCAAAGTATGGAGACCATTTGATCCGATTAGACTGGATAATTGCAATTCTATTCTGTATTGAATATTGCATTAGGCTATGGGTTTCGCCTCTAGATGGCAGGTATGGGAAAGGAATGAGGGGAATTATTAATTATGTGTTGTCGCCATTGGCAATGATTGATGTGATCGCTATATTGCCTACTTTCCTAGGGATAATCAGTCCAGAGCTCTATACCTTAAGAGTCTTTCGACTTGTAAGAATTGGCAAGATAGGTAGGTCTAGGAGGTTTAAAGAAGGTCTATATTATTTTAATCAGGCAATCAAATCAAAGACTCAAGAACTGCAGATATCAGCAACCTATACCCTCATGTTGGTGCTATTAAGTAGCACCTTTATGTATCTGACTGAGTCAAAGTTACAGCCTGAATTATTTGGATCAATACCTCGATGCATCTGGTGGGCGATAATGACAGTGACAACAGTTGGTTATGGAGATGCCATCCCTGTGACTGGGCTTGGCAAGGTGATTGCGTCTGCAACAGCATTGATGGGTATCGGTGTCATCGCGATACCAGTAGGAATTCTTGCTGCTGGTTTTAGCGAATCATTCAGGAAGAAGAGAATTGAGAATGAGAAGATAGTTCAACAAGAGAATCTAGTTGATTCCGCAGCTCAATGATTCTAAGAATGTGCACAAATTACTTGCGTATGACTCAATCATTGCTAGCTTTTAATTCCTTATCTCTTTGCTTAATGCTCGCGATATTATTGGATTTATTGTGAAAATAAGCTTGTTTTGGCTTATAAAGATTGATAGCTTGATTATTCTTTCTAGGGGATATAGAGCCCACTAATTCCATTGCTGAGCGAACAACTATGATGGTGATAAAAGGAGATTCATAAAAGAGATACTTGTCTTCAAAGTTGAAAATAAACAAGTTCGGGAAGGTTTGTAACTCTACAGCTAATAACAGGCATATTTGCGATGCGGCTATGTGATTTGGTTTGCGCAATGAAGCATTTTGTACTCTTCGGGATCAGCAGATGCATGATAGGGGTCTTTTTTGAACGTCTGTATTTTAAATGTACTTTATGATCAAATTCCAAGCTTCCTTTTAGGGAAGATTACTATCGCTTAAGTATTGGCTTTAGAGGTTCTTTTTTGCTTGTCTTAATCAAGCCTCTTTTCTTAAATAGGAGAGCTTATATTGAGTAGGCTTGGTCTTGCCAGGAAACTGATGCTCCTGAAAAATCGGAAGGCGACTATTCTTTACTTGCTATTTTTATGCTGCGTAGTTGTTTCAGCTCCGTGGGTGATGAATAGAACAAATAATCTCGAAGAAGGCCGCAGCTGGAGATTGTCTAGAAAATATCAATTAAAAGAAGACCGTGTATCAGAGATAGATAGCCTCTTAAACGGAGAAGTCTCAAATAGCAATATCCATAAGTTGCTTAGAATGGATCCCCCACCTTTGATCTTTGCCCAATCACTTGTTCTTAGTGGCCCTGCACGTGAGCTGGGTAGGAATTTTATCAAAGGCATTGACCTTTATCTTAAAAAGGTCAATGATCAAGGTGGTATAGATGGTCGACCGATCATGATATGGAGATTAGACGATGGCTATGAACCAGAAAATGCTTATAATAATACCAGTCAATTTGTTGGTTACTCGCAACTTCTTGGATTATTTGGTTATATCGGCACACCAACGACAAAAGCTTCACTCCCACTAGCTAAGGCTGCCAGAATTGATATTATCTCACCATTCACTGGAGCAAGTGTATTGCGTGGAGAAAATAATGCCTACACAATTCATCATCGCGCTAGTTATGCGGATGAAGCGAAAAGGATTGTTGATTATTTGGTTAATGATGGATTTGTTCGCATCGCAATAGGATATCAAAATGATTCTTATGGAAAAGATGTATTAAATAGTCTTTTAGAGGAATTGGCTGATACTCATCAGCTATCGCCAGTGATAAGTGTTCCTCTAGTAAGAAATTCAAGAGACACGGGTAATGCAGCAAAAGAAATTAAAGCTCGTAAGCCCGATGCTCTTATTGCGATTTCAACTTACCAGACAGTCGCCAGTCTTATTCAGAATCTTAATTCACAAGGTAGCTACCCCCAAGTTATGACGATTTCATTCACAGGTACTAAGTCACTAATCAAAGAGTTGCCCCGTCATACTTCATTTGGGATAGGCGTTACACAAGTCGTTCCTTTCCCATGGGACCTTCGCAATCCCATAGTGCGAGACTATCAACATGATCTACGACAGGTTGATTCAGATGCTGAATTTGATTTTGTGAGCTTGGAAGGCTATCTGATCGCGAGGAAGCTTGTATCAGCCTTACGAAAAGCTTCGCCTGTTATCAATCGATCAAGTCTGAGAGATGCATTGCTGGATCAAAATGATGGTCTTATTTCTGGGGGTGTAGAAGTAGACTTGGTATTTCTTGGCACCGATCCATGGCAACCATGATCCACAGCTAGATTTAGGTAGTGATGGCAATCCAACAAATCGCCATGGATAATAATAATACTAATAGAGAGACAGGAGGCCAGCTTTTTTCTAGTAATGTGAGCTTTTTTGCAATCCTTAGCCTAGTCTCCTGGTTTGATTCCTTCATCCTAACTCTGCAATCTTGGGTATATAGAACAAGTGCAAAGCTAAGAAGTGAAGCGATATAGCAAAGTACAAAGATCTGATCTAGGTAAGTTAAATAAGGAAGTTCAGGTAGTCCAGAACGATAACCTTCCTGCATAAAAACAAGAGTTAGTAGAACGGCTAGGGGGATTTCCAGGTTGTATTCTGATTTGACACGAGTAATTAAAATAATTGATGCCATAACAACTAGCAATGGCTGTATTAATTTCCAGAAGGATGACCAGGGTGACTTCCCATAGGTAACATCAAAAATTAATTGGCTATATTCCGCGCTACTTTTGTTGTTACTTCCGAAGCTCGTAGCTAAATGATGACGATATTCTCCAATTGACCATCCATCTAAATGCCAGCCTATTAAACTCGAATATCCTCCGATTCCACTGTCTCTTATGTCAGGGATTATGCGTAAGCTATCATAGGTAAGTCTTCCGTCTGGGTCATCAGTCTCAAGTACTATTGGCAAGCTTAGGGCGTCGAAAGGGTAGCGAGAAATATTAAAGTTATCGATATAGAATTCTCCTGTGTAAGCAAAAGTTTGGCTGTAGTTTCCATCTTCAAGTCTTGTTGGAGCTGCATCTCCTTTGGGGGCGATATCAGTAATCTCTGGATTGATATCATTTTTGAATTTGATTATATTTAAGATTGACATGTCCTCCGACTCTAAATACTGTTGCAACGCCTTATTCCAATTCATAAAGATATAGCCTTTGCTTGAGAAGCCTGGAGTTGTTAAATCGATATCATAATTATTAACTACGTATACCCCTGCGTTGATTTGATATTTGGTTTTGGCCAGTAATTCAGCGTCATTAATCACTTCTAAACCACTAAGAGGTTTGCCACGATTTAAGGATGGCTTGGATAAGTTAACGATATGTGGAGAACTTGTTAGCCTGAGTACCTCACGAGTGGATACGGCTTGTTCTTCTGAATTTAAAAATAAAGTGACTAATATTACGGCAATGAGAAAGCCTGAGATGAGAACTGAGTTCCAGCTATATTTGTTCTCCCATAAGCTAAGTGCCCAGGGGTGTCTTCTGGTTAAGTGGCGAATCAGTCTTATCAGCATTTAAGCTTTGGCAAGAATGACCAATTGTTTTTGAGCTTAGTAAGCTAGACTCTTACGATCCTCGCCGTTACACTCTAGCATTTCTATCATGCTGTGCATTAACGACTTATTCTAGTGCCTAATCTAGCTACAAAAACAGGTTCTAGAGCTTTTAAAAATATAGCTAGTAGCATTAAAAGGTAGATTTGTCACAGCTTTCATATGGCCACTAATTGTAAATCTGATTGCATAGACTCTTGCGCGATTGGCTTGAGATGCTGATTGTTGGCTGTCTCCAGTAGGCAGCTGATGCATTACATCACCCTTCGATTTGGGAGCATAATTCTCTTCGCTTACTTCATCACACTCATGCGACTTTGATTGAAATGTTCAGCTATGGCATTTTGTTTGTCTGGCATCTATTTGATTGGCTTTTGGATTATTCATTTGACCAATAAATATCTCGAGCCCCAGTGTTGACGCTTAAGCATTAATATAATGCTAGAAATCGCTTCAGCCTTTCTGAATCAATCAGCTTTTTGAGAATGATGTGTTCATACTTGCATGGCTTTTGAGTATTTGCCTATCCCTAATACTCGTTCGCAATCCATTATTCTGTCGAATGCATCGCCGATAGCGTAATCAGTTTTCTCGCCCTGCTCTTCCAGTTTCTTGATTTTTTTCTCTAGTTCAAGCAGAGGGTTTTGCGCCTTGATGCTTTCAGTTGGGCCATGACTTTTGGCTTCAGGCTCTAAGGCAGCATGATTGAAAAGGATCGATCCCTCTGATTGCAGATATAACGTTGCCAATTGTTCCAGGACCTTTGTGTATTTTTCACCCTTCTGCTTACAGCGTGATCTGAATGCATCCAGCAAATCAGGATGAAAGTTTGCCGAGAATTGCCCTGCTCTCACGATCGACTGACTGTGTATGGGCAAATTTAACAGCCTTGCCTATACATAGCGACTCTTTTGTATAGGCGAGGCTGCCGCGAGGGGGCCTTCGCTTTAAAATTTTGATTGATCAACTTCAGCCAACTCCTGATATTTGCCTTAGGAACGTTGCAACGAGGTTTGAGCACCCCTCAAAATTCAAGTCGAGGACAGGACTATCGCAACTCACGACATTTTCATGCCTGCTCTGAGCTCAACGATGACGGAGGGCAAGATCGTTGAGTGGCTTAAGCAACCTGGCGACAAGGTTGGGCGTGGTGAGTCGGTGCTTGTGGTGGAGTCAGATAAAGCGGATATGGATGTTGAGTCATTTCAAGATGGCTACTTGGCCGCGGTCTTGATGCCTGCTGGTCGTTCGGCTCCAGTGGGCGAAACGATTGGTTTGATCGTTGAAAGTGAGGCCGAAATCGCGGCTGTTCAGGCCAATGCCCCTGCTGCGCCAGCGTCTGATTCTGCCCCTCTCAAGACTGCTGCAAAAGTTGTCGATGACCCTGCCCCAGCATCTACTCCAGCGCCCGTCGTGGAGAGTCCCCCTGTTGCTGCTCCGCCGCCTGTTGCCAGCCAAGCAGTAGACACTGACAAACGCATCGTTGCTTCACCGCGGGCTAAAAAACTTGCTGAGCAGATGGGTGTTGATCTGGCCAAGTTGAGGGGTAGCGGACCCCATGGCCGTATCCAGGCTGAAGACGTGCAGCTGGCTGCAGGTCAGCCGATCAGTGTGCCTCAGGTTGCTGAAGGAAACGCTTCTTTCGCAACGACGCATGCAACTTCTGCAGGCGTTGCTCATGCAGTGTCATCTCCTGCAGGTCAGAGCTTTGGGGCCCCGGGAGAAACTGCAGCCTTCAACAACCTCCAACAAGCGGTCAACCGAAATATGGAGGCCAGTTTGGCCTTCCCCTGCTTCAGGGTTGGCTACACGATCACGACTGATCAGTTGGATGCTTTTTACAAGCAGGTGAAGCCTAAGGGCGTCACGATGACAGCCCTTCTGGCCAAAGCCGTGGCCTTGACGCTTGTGCGTCATCCCCAGGTGAATGCTGCCTACAGCACCGCTGGCATGGTGTATCCAGAGCAGGTGAATGTTGCTATTGCAGTGGCGATGGACGATGGCGGTCTGATTACACCGGTTTTGCAGAATGCTGATCGCACTGATCTTTATGAGATGTCGCGGCAGTGGGCCGATCTTGTGAAGCGTTCACGCAGCAAGCAGCTGCAACCCGAGGAATACAGCACTGGTACTTTCACACTCTCCAATCTGGGTATGTTTGGCGTGGATCGCTTTGATGCAATCTTGCCCCCTGGCACTGGCGCAATTTTGGCGGTAGCTGCATCGCGGCCTTCTGTGGTGGCAGGAAAGGATGGCTCGATTGCGGTCAAGCGCCAGATGCAGGTGAACCTCACTGCCGACCATCGCGTGATTTATGGCGCCGATGGGGCAGCCTTCCTCAAGGATCTGGCAGAGCTGATTCAGACGCGGGTAGAGAGTTTGGCGCTTTAAACAGGATTCAGATCCAGGTTTGACAATCTTTTGCCGCTCGCTAATAGATGTGCCTCTCTTAAGAGATTCGTTTCTGCAGAAATAAGTTCCCTTTTGTGTTTGCATGACTTCATCACTTATCCGTTGCCACTTGCCAAGATTTATGTAGGGTTCCTTTTCACAATCTTCGGGAAATCTTGACATGCAGGTATCAAAGACATAGCCATCTTTATTCACATAAACCCCAGCGTCCCCAGGGCTCCATGGAGAGTAATAATCATGGTCATTAGTGATACCTTTGCTTGGTTGTGATTTAATTGATAGAGGGAAGAATATAGTGATTAGGAAAAGAAAATAAGCAGTAAAGAGATTCGCTTTTCTAGTAATTTTAATCGTGTGCTATTGAAACATACTAGATTGGGAGGTTAAGCTGGTTAGGCGATGCAATTGATCCTTTCAATGCCCATGCATAGACAAATCTTTTGACCTTGTATTGCTACTGACAATTGTATACTCTTGAGCAATGAGCACAGATGCGAAAGGATCGAGTTTGCAATGCTCAGCATGATGGTTTATTTCTGCAAGGGATCTGATGTAAGTAATGGCATGATGTGCTTTCTTCTCAGGGCCATAGGTAAAGATCAATTTTGTCAATATCATGATTTTGAATTGACATTGAGAGGTAATCCTATGCAAACAATTAAATGCATGCATCAATTGCGTCTTGGATCGCACAAGTTTTTACTTAATCCCAGCAGAGGCAGGCTTTTGCATGATTTTTGCAAGAGAAATTTTTGAACTGTAAATCAATAGTTTTCGCCCTATTTATTTTAAGCTGAATAGCATCAAGTGCATGGTGCAGCAATGCGCGATGAGGATGATGCTGAACGCCCTCAGCAGAGAAGATAGAAAACCTATGCTGATTACCAGGAGATTTGCTTTGGTTTGCTCTCACCCTTTGTGCAAGGGCTGCTGATCTGACGCTCTGCTCTGGTGGATGCTCTTCCCTGTTCGAGCATTAAAATGGATATGAATGACCAGCGGACCAAAAAATTGGTGGTTTGTGAACCCAGAACTTTCTGAACGGTTTTTTGAACGTCACTACTCATAAAGCAAGACTTCAAGAATGGTTCTAGACCCAAGAGATTCTCTGCTCAGTTCTTATGACTATCCGCTTGATCCTGAGCGCATAGCTCAGCTGCCGGTGGAGCCAAGACATTCGGCGCGGCTTTTGATTGTGCAGCCATTGGGGATGAAGCCTCCTATCGCTCGACATGCCGAGGTTTGGGATTGGCAGGAGGAATTGCGCGCTGGTGATCTGCTTGTCATCAATGACACTCGCGTTCTTAAGGCTCGGCTGCGGGTGCGGCGATCAGGTGGTGGATTGGCTGAGTTGTTGGTGCTTGAGCCGCGTGGTGAGGGTCGCTGGCTGTGTTTGGGCCGGCCTGCTAAACGTTTGCGCCCAGGTGATCAGCTTTGGCTCGAGGCTCTAGGAGAGGAGCCCATTGCTTTGCAGGTGATTAGCAAAGACAGCGCTAGTGGCGGACGGGTTGTGCAGTTCCCGAGCCATTACGCCAATGCCGAGCAGCTTGAGTTGCTGCTTGAGCGCTACGGCGAAGTGCCATTGCCGCCTTATATCCAACGTCATGATCCAAGTGATAGCGAGCGTTATCAGACCCGTTATGCATCTCGCCCCGGTGCTGTTGCGGCGCCAACGGCGGGGCTTCATCTCAGTGATGAGTTATTGGAGGCTCTCAAGCAGCGGGGAGTGATGCTGACCAGTGTCACCTTGCATGTGGGCTTAGGCACCTTTCGACCTGTTGAAACTGAGGATCTGAGGCATTTGCAGCTTCACAGCGAGTGGGTGGAGGTGCGCGACGAAGTTGTTGAGGCGGTGATGGCTTGTCGAGCACGAGCAGGCCGGGTGATTGCTGTGGGAACCACCAGTGTCAGGGCCCTTGAAGGTGCTGCTTTGGCAGGTGGCGGATTCCTGCAGTCGTTTTGTGGACCTGTGGATTTGGTGATTCAGCCGGGTTACCGCTTTGCCGTGGTGGATGGACTGCTCACCAACTTCCATTTGCCCAAAAGCTCTCTATTGCTGTTGGTGAGTGCCATGGTTGGTCGTGAACGGCTGCTGGCGCTCTATGCCGAGGCCATTGAGCACCAATATCGTTTTTTCTCTTATGGCGATGCGATGTGGATTGATCCAGAGGCGGTGTTGCCAGCGGCCCGCCCCTGTTGATCAGTTTCTAGCTGGAGGCGATTTAGGCAGCTACAGGGGCCTGAATGATGCCTGTGGGCACACTCTCAAACATCACTGAAGAGAGATAACGCTCGGCCATGTCTGGCAGCACTACCACGATGGTTTTGCCCGCAAATTCGGGTTGTTCTGCCAGGCGAATAGCCGCTGCAACTGCCGCACCACTGGAGATGCCCACCAGTAGACCTTCTTCATTTGCCAAGCGCAGGGCCATGGCGATGGATTCATCATTGCTGACCTGCTCAACACGATCCACTAAAGAAAGATCGAGGTTTTTGGGAATGAAGCCGGCTCCAATGCCCTGGATTTTGTGAGGACCAGGTTTGACCTCTTCCCCGTTGAGGGTTTGGCTGATGACCGGGCTATGGGTTGGTTCGACGGCTACAGAAATGATGGCTTTACCTTTCTCCTGCTTGATGTAACGGGAGACACCTGTGATCGTGCCGCCGGTGCCTACGCCAGACACGAGCACATCAATGGCGCCATCACAGTCGTTCCAGATTTCTGGACCGGTTGTTTTGCTGTGGATGTCGGGATTGGCCGGATTCTCAAACTGACCGGGCATGAAGTATTTCTGGGGGTCGCTTTCGGCGATCTCTTTTGCCTTGGCAATGGCGCCTGGCATTCCCTTGGCGGCTTCTGTGAGGATGAGTTCTGCACCAAGCACTGCCATCACCCGCCGCCGTTCTAGCGACATTGATTCGGGCATGGTGAGGATCAGTTTGTAGCCGCGGGCTGCTGCTGTGTAGGCCAGAGCTATGCCGGTGTTACCAGAGGTGGGCTCAATGATCGTGCGCTCTTTGCTCAGTAAACCGCGCTTTTCGGCATCCCAGATCATGTTGGCGCCAATGCGGCATTTCACGCTGTAGGCGGGATTGCGGCCTTCAATCTTTGCGAGAACAGTTGCCTTGGCGTTTTTGCTGACGGCGTGCAGTTTGACCAGTGGAGTGTTGCCGATTGCCTGGCTGTTGTCTTCGTAAATGCGGGACATGCTTGCATATGAATCGACCACATCATTAGCTGGAATTTGGCTTGATTGGTGAGGACGATGATCTGTTGTGACGACCATGTGATGGGTTGCTTACGGTTAGGCCTTCAACGCCATCTCAAAGCGTTGCCAAAGGGTATCGGGATCTTCAAGCCCTACGGATACACGCAGCAGATGGCTTGGCACTCCACAGGATTCTGCCCAGCTCAGTTCGTTGTAATGGGCGAGCAGTACATAGGGGCACACCAGCGTGAAGCTTGTGCCGAGGCTTGGACCTTTGCAAACCTGCAGGGCGTCATACACCCGCTTGGCTTGCGCTACCCCCCCCGATAGCTCAAAAGAGAGCAGGCAACCGTGGCCGGCGCCAGTTCGCATCAGGGCTTGGAAGTTGGCGCATTGGCCTGGATGGTGGACGCGAGTAACGGCAGGATGGTTTGCCAGTTTGCTTGCCAAGGCTTGGCAGGCGTTGTTGAGCTGCGGCAGCCGCTGGGCCACATCTCGGCTGGCCTCTTCTAAGGCGATGGCATCAGCATCCCCGAGGGGAGCAAGGGCAGTCGAGAACTCTCTGGACAGCTCCTCTCGCCAGCGGGAGTTGGGGCTTACAACGAGAGAACCCGCCAGGATGTCACCACGGCCGGCGAAGCTTTTGGTTAGGGAGCTAAACACCAGGTCTGCATGGGGCAGGGCATCAAGATTGAGCGGTGAGCCGATGGTGTCATCAGCGATCACGGGGATACCACGAGCCTGTGCTAGGCGGGCTACCGCTGGCAGGTCGACACACTGCAGCATGGGGTTGCTGGGTAGCTCAACGATCACAGCGGCTGGTTGTCTGCGATCGAACTCCAGGGCCAATCGGTTCAGATCTGTTGTCAGTAGAAGGTCGCAACCTTCAAACACCACCTCAGGCAGCTTGAGCACATCCACATAGGGGAAGCCAAGCTGCAAGCAAGGTTTGCCGGGGCGTAACGCTGTGATCGCTTGCAGGGCTTTGGTGAGAGCAGCCATCCCTGAGGGATGCAGCTGCACCAGCTCTGGCTCGCAGCCATAGATCTCTGCGAGTCGTCGTCTTAGCAACGTCTGGGCGTCCGCGCTGGCTTGCAGTGAGGGGAATGGTTCGTGCCCAAGTGCGCTAGCAGCCTGACGTGAGGATGCACCAAGGCCGCTGTGTTGCCAGAAGGCCTTTGCAGCGCTGCAGCCTTTTGCGTCGGTGAGCAAACATGGCAGGCCCAGTACGGTTTTGATGGTTGTTTTTGCCATTGGCTCACTGCGCTGGCAATGAAACTTGGCTCGCTCAGCGGCTGCCGCAGTGGGATAGGGCCAGGCACTGCCATCTGCACAGCCATGCTCTTCCCGTGCTTTTTGGGCGATCTCTGCTACCAGTGGATGGAAGCCGAAACGGGGGTAGATGGCCTGCAGGGCCTTGAGACAAGCAGGGTCTTTCTCCTCATAGGCGACCACGTCTTGCCAGCGGGGTAGGGCTACCGAAACAGCATGGGGACTATCTGGTAGAGCTTTGCCGAGGTCATCAGCGTGCCAGCAGGGATCCTGCAGTAGGTCGCGTGGGCTCACTGCAGCTGTTTGAGGGCTTGATCTAAATCTGTGCTGAGATCAGCGAGGTCTTCGCAGCCCACGGAGAAGCGCACCAGACCATCATCGATGCCAAGTTTTCGCTTGACTTCTGGATCGACTGAGGCATGGGTCATGGTGGCGGGATGACAAACGAGGCTTTCAACACCGCCCAGGCTTTCGGCCATCGTGAAATAGCGCAGGCTCTTGCAGAAGGCGTAAGTCTGGCTTTGGTCAGCGTTGAGACTGGCCGTGACAATGGCACCACCACCACTCATCTGCTTGCGGGCTACAGCCTGCTGGGGATGGTCTGAACGGAATGGATAGCGCACCCAGTGCATGCGTGGATGGCTGGCCAGTTGATCAGCGATGGCGGCAGCATTAGTGATTTGGCGTTCCAGCCTGAGTGGCAAGGTTTTGATGCCGCGAGTAATCAACCAGGCGTCAAATGGGGAGGGTTGTAATCCCAAGGCCTTTTGTGCGAACACCATCTTTTGCTGCCATTGCGGGTCGTCGCTGCAGACCACACCTCCAAGGGCATCGGAATGGCCGTTGATGTATTTGGTGGTGCTGGTGAGTGAGAGGGTGGCGCCTAGCTGCAGTGGTTGTTGCAGTAGGGCTGTGGCAAACGTGTTGTCGACGACAACTGGGATTTTTTCTGCTGCAGCGGCATCACAGACGGCCGCCAGATCGATCACTTTGAGCAGGGGATTGGTTGGACTCTCCAGCCAGATCATTGTGGGTTTTTGAACTGCAATGGCATCAAGAGCTGATGGATTGGTGAAATCCAGCCAGGCTGTTTGTACACCAAAACGACTAAAAACCTGCTCGAATAAGCGCACGGTGCAGCCGTAAAGATTCTCCTCAAAGAGCACCAGATCTCCGGCTTGCAGTGTGGAGGCGATAGCTGTGATGGCGCTTACCCCTGAAGAGAAGACAGTGGCGAATTGACAGCTTTCCACGGCTGCCAACACTGATTCGAGGATGCGGAAATTGGGATTGCCTGAACGGGTGTAGTCGAAGCCCTTAGGATTGCCGTGGGCAAAGGTTGAACTGGTAAAGATCGGTGGCATCACGGCACCGGTCTCTGCTGCAAAGCTTTCGCCGTGGTGGATGGCGCGGGTGCTGATCCCTGCAACCTGCTGTTGATCGCTTTGAGCTGGGGCCACGATCTAGAGAGGGCTTTGAGCAGGGTAGGCAACAGCAACAAAAAGCCCCTGCAAAGCAGGGGCCTGTTGAAGAACGCTTGGCTGATGTTGTTTCAAACCTTTCTGGAGTAGTATGGACTTTCCTTGAGTATAGAGCAATGGTAAGGGATTTACATCTTGTAACTAAATAATCCACAATTTCTATACAATAATCGTCTATACTGTTTCAAGTCACAGAAGGATGATTTGCCGAGGATTCACGTAAAAGAAAAGGTATTAGGCGGGAAAGGTGTGGTGTTCTCATACATTACCGATACTGAAAAGTTTTACTACCGTGAAATGGTAAAAGGGACGAATACTTATAGATATAAATTAATCAAGAATGCAAATACAATTGAATCAGCAGTTGAAAACTTCATAGATGCTTATACAGAACTTAGGGAAGAAATTAAAGCAATTGAAGCTGGAGTATCATTCATAAAGAATACTAAAGATAGGGATAATGAAAGTGATATAAGTAAATTGAACAACTATATAAAGAAACAACGTCAGAAATCTCGTGAGATTAGTAATTGCGTAGATGATTATCTGAGTAGGATTCGCAAGAAGGTTGATTCAGGACTTATAGTTGAAAAGACCTATAACGATAAACGTTTAATACTCCGTAATCAACTGATACCATACCTTGATTCGATTAAGATAACAAAAACAATACAGATAGATAACAATACATTTAATGATTATCCATTTTGGAGAGATGCTGCAAAGTCTACTAGAAGATTAGAGTTGATACATATTAAGGACTTCATTGTAAATTACTGTGATCGTAATAACTTGATTGCTAGTGGAGTCGATTTGAAATCAATAACACCATTAATAAAAATAAATGAATCAGAACTTGACGCCAATCCTCCCTTAATTGAAAATGAGAACTGGAATAGCATATTGAATGGGCTAAAGGTACTAAAAGATAACAGTAAATCTAACATTCGAACTGATTATTTCAGTAAGATGTTTTATAGATGGTGTTTGATTGCTAAAAACAGTGGATTAAGGCCTAATAGAGAATTAAATCAATTAAGATGGTGTGATGTGAAACGTGAGAATGTTGGTAGATGGTCTAAAACTGATCAAGTGATGAAGGATAAATGGGTGGCTGTTATTTATATTAAGAATACGAAAACAGGTAAGCAACGGACTGTCCCGACTAATGGTGTTGATAGTCAGCTAACTCAATGGAGAAAAGAACAAAAAAAGCATATTGATAAACATTATCCTGGAATTGAAATCACAGATGAGACTTTAATCTTCGGTAATCCAGGTAATGGTATGAAACAATTTAGCTATAATAATTACAATAGATACTGGTATAAATTGATGGAAATTCTGAAGGGTAAATTAAAGCCTTATGTTTTCAGTGATCGTCCTTATACAATCTATAGCCTCAGAAGTACTTACATCTGCAATTTGATACTACAGGGTAAAGATATTTACACTACTGCAAAGTTAGCCGGTCACACAGTATCCGTTTGTGAAAGGTATTATGCCAAACTTGATATGGGTTCGAAAGCTAAGCAGGTAACAGACTTTCAATATGGGGTTCAAGGTAGAAGGAAAACAGATACTGGCAGTTACATTGAAGATGATATAGAACAAGGAATAACTAAACACACGCAAAGCAATTGGAGCAAGGATGATTCAAATTCATATCAACGATCTTCAAGCAAAAATAGAAGTACCACTAACAGAGGCCAAACAGTTACTGCTGAAGAACAGTAAATGTAAAAGCATTGTCAAAGGTGACAGAGCTATTCTTATATACCGATTGAAGGAAATACAAACATTAAAGTCACTGCTTAATTACGACAGGCATCCAAGCAAGTAGGCACACTCACGCAACAAGAGTGGCGCTGGTTCAAGTGTATTAGTTCTTGCGGGCTCGCAACAAGAAGGTATCCTTTTCAATAGATACGGACGAGCCAGTTGACCACCTCCGCTATTCAAAGGCTAAGCGACGTTGATGTATCCGGAGTGGTGCTCAACGAAAATGCTGTCAAGGGCTTAAGCCAGGACGAGCGGGGCCTGCTAAAGGCAAGAGTCGTCATTGCAAATGAAGCTTGGGATACTGCTGGGAACTCAGTAAGGGCATGCGCTCAAGTCCTGTGCGATATCCAGGTCAACGCTAAAAGCAAAGGCAACTGGACGGCCCTGCTTGACTCTGGAGACCTGCACTTCTCCAAGAGTGTTGCCCAAGACCTGGTCGCAGCGAACAAGTGGCTCTCAGAACATCAAGTGCCTGACAGGTTCTTGACTAATATTTCCGCTAGAACGCTTGGCACAATTGCCCGTGTAAATGACAAAGGCATACAGCAGAAGCTAACTCAAAAGATAGTTGAAGTGGAAGGAGCGGGTATCAGCGAAGCAGAAGTCAAAAAGATACTTAGGGAGTCAAGGCCGAAGAAAGCTCTTAAGGAATCAAAGAAGGCCATCAAAACACTGAGTGAAGACGCCACTAAAGAGGAGGCAGTCAAGCATTATCAAGGAATTGTTGAAGGACTAGAGACTAAATTAAATAGTTCAATGTCGAAAATCTCTAGGCTCGAAAACTCAAATGCAGAGCTTCAAGGCGAACTTGCCAAAGTGAAGGCGACGTGGAAGGCCAAGGCTGAAGCGCTTGAGGAGGAACTGGCTAAAGCTAGAGAGTCTGTATAGAGAATGCAAATCGTCAAAATATTTCCAAATGTGGATTGTTATTGAGTAATATTAGCATCTAAGCAACTTAATACTATTTAAGGATTCACTCAACTTGCAAGATGAAGAAATAAAGTGCAATTCATTGCTTTCTTGAAATTCAGGCTAATATTAATTTTATATATAAACTCCCCAGCTCTCACTCGACTCCAATGCAGCGTTCCTTTCGTCTTCCTCTATCGCTTGCTGGTGCTGCTGCTCTTGCATTAGCAAGCTCTCCCATTCAGCCAGTCGCTGCTCAAGAGAATGGCAGTGCCGCAGATCTGGGGGTGATGGAGATCAACCTCAAAGACGCTGTGCAGTTCAACTGGGGATTCCAAGGTGCACTGCAAGGAGCAGGTACACCCAATCAAGCCGGTATTGGAGCGTTCCTACCGATTGCCGTTGGTGAGAACAGCGTTTGGTTTATCGATGCCTTAGCCAATGCCAACTTCGCTGATCGTGAGGGTGAAAGCAGCATTGTTAATACCGATGTCGCTGGTACCACGATCAGCACATCAACCAGGCTTGGCTATCGCTGGCTCAATGGTGATCGCAGCTGGATGTATGGCATCAATGCTGGCTATGACAGCCGGCCAATGAATACCGGTGATGCTGATACCAGCGTCAATGTCACAGACAAGCGTGATGTCTTCTTCTCTCAAGTTGCTGCAGGGTTAGAAGCAGTCTCTGATAGCTGGGACTTCAATGCCTATGCACTCGTTCCTATTGGTGATGTGGAACACAAGCTGAACAGCCATTACCAAGGTGGTGCTTTAGATACCTTTGGCTTAGATGTTGGCTACAGCATCACACCAGATCTCAATGCCTCTTGTGGTTATTACTACCAACAAGGTGATCTCGGTGATGCTGATGGTTCTGGTGTTAAAGGAAGACTGGCTTACAACATCAGCAATGGTTTAACTCTTGGAGCCAATCTCTCCTACGACGAAGCCTTTGATACACGCTTTACAGCAGACATTAAATATCGCTTTGGAAGCAATGGCTATGGAGCACCAAGCAAGAGTGAACCAGCAGTGATGCCTGCAATTCAAGCGTTATCTACAACACCAGCCAATCGAGATGTGAGGGTGCACGATTGCGATTGCTGGTGTGGTGGTGATTGCTGTGAGGGTATGTGTGAGTACAACCCGTCCAACTGGTAGTTTGCACGGATCCCACCGGATCCCCAATCTGAGTTGTGATCCCCAGGGGTTAAGCCACGTGACTAGAATCGTGATGGAGTATACCCGCCAAAAGCCTCTGCAATTGCAGGGGCTTTTTATTTCTTTAACCACCTCACTATTGGCTTGATGCAACCATCGATACCTGGTAACTGATTAAATCTGCTCTTTTCTCTGCTATAGTGCGGTGGTCCCGACGGATTGGGACTCAGAATTTGCCACACGATCCAGCTCGAACAGAGCTGTACCAACTGAGTAAAGGAACATGCCTAGCTGCAGCAAGCGACAAAGTAATACTTGATGAGTGTGAAAATACCTATCGATATGAATCATTCATTCATCTATCACGCTGTCTCATGCTGAATCGGGACGTTGATACACCAACTACCTACGATGAACCTACCAAATGTCACGTCTCTTTTTGCAGACCTTGATCAAAATGATACCGTCATCACCAAGCAACACCTTAAGACCGAGATCTTCGATGCCTACAAAGCTTCCCAAAATCAGCTCAAGCAAGCACGAGAGGAGTTACTACCAGCAGGAATATTTGGAGGTCTTATTACTGCACTACTTATTGGAGCAATAACAGGTTGAATCAGGTTGAGAATCATGAGGTGGTCTACCGACTGCCTCTTTTTCATGCGGAGATCCCAGATTCTCAGCCCTGTCTCAGCTTCCGCTGGCCATATAGATAGAGGATGAAGCGGCAGGATGCCGTTGCCAATGCTCAGCTGGTCGTTATGCCTGCATTCACTATTTGAGTGTTTTCGAATTGTAGTGATTTCTAATTAGAAAGACTGTCTAATAAAATTGATAGCTTCCAATTAGTGATTACCCCTTGACAAAACGGCTTGTCTGTGCTATAGTAGTTCTGTTGGTGGGAGAAGCTGCTTGCATTAGGGATACTACAACAGTTTCTCCAGCTCAACTATATACTACAAAGAACTTGCTACAGAATAACTAGCTGTATCTAGCACTATTCTTGTAGAACATTATTAGTACAGAATAAATTGTACTGATAATTAACTGACGAAATCAGACCGTCAATAAACCCGAGCACATCACTGATCAATATTCACTTACTATTAAATTCAAATGCAATCTACTATTCCTGTATCAAGCCTAGAGAAATGCCAATGCTGTGATAATAGACTCTTGATTCTGCATGGAGATATCCTCACAGGAGAAGCACCTTCAGAGATGCTTCACGTAGCAGATCTGACTATTAATGACCTATATACACTCCGTGTTCAAATTGACTCGGAATTAAAACGAGCTGAATCAAATGCCTAGAAAAATAACAAGAAACTCTAAGATGGATCGAACAATCACGTTTAGAGCAACAACTGAAGATGTTGTCAACCTCAAGAAAGCCGCTCAAGAAGTCGGTATGGATAACAGTGGCTTCATTAGAAGCATGCTCATCCAAAATAACATTATCAAGCCTATCTAATTCAACTTATCCACCTAAAGAATTATCATGTCAGAAATAGTATTGGAATTGAACAATCAGATTGAAATTGGAGAACAAGCGTGGAAGATAACTCCCAAGCAACTCAGGAAAAATGCTAAGGGTCTAGCTAATAAATACGACTTAAAGATGGATAGTTGGGAGATAGGTAGATCAATAGCTTTTGTTGGTAGAATTCTTATGGAATTAGACTGTGAGGTCACAAGCTCTAAGGATAATATATCTGGGATTTGTGATCTGAACGATAAAGACAGAGAACATCTATTTACTGAAAAGATGGATGCTTTGGTTGATGTCATTAACTATAAAAATATGGCTGTGCATATGTACAATATTATTATTTTAACTTGTGCACTTGCATATAAACAGCTTAAGCTAGATAATTTCTAACTATTATAAGCAGATGTCATAGCGTGATGCTGAGGATCGAATCCTCCTTCTGCATTTGCTCGATCAGCATTTGTTGGTGTGAGCTAAGTACGCTAAACTAGATTGTGATTAAACGTCAAAAAGAATTTGAACTAGAATCTCATAGATCAGCTATCAATAAGCTACGTAATTAGAGGATGCATAAAGATTAAGTTATTTGCTAAATATCAAGGATAGAAGTATAGTTTAATTGCCTAATGATTTGGTCAATGAATATCAAGTTAAAGGCCATTGGCCTATTGCTGAGTCCATTAATCGTCAATCAGCCAGTCATTGCTGAATCGCAAGTTGTTGAAAATCATAGCTTCGAGGCAACTGTTGAAACTCAACATAAAAAAGCAGATGCCACCCCGGTTGTATATCTTGTAGTTACATTCCTACGTGGAGCTGGTATGGGTTTAGATGGATCTTCTGTCTCAATACCTGTAAGCTCTATTGATCAGTGTACTGAGCAAGGTGCAATGATGATAGGAAAGAATACTAAAATGATTAAGACATTCTTCTGGTGTGTAGAGGGAGTTAAATGAGAAACCTGATTAGACTATTAGTAGTTACGCTATTTTTGTTCTCTGGATCTCAAGCAAGAGCAGACTTTGGAGATGCAGACTTCCCTATTGGTCTATTTAACGAAAGTCCAAAAAGTTATCATGATGCATGGTGTCGTAAAATTAAGAACGAGTGCCGCATAAGATTTCAAGGATCATCAATGTGGGTTGAGGGTCAAGGTGGAATCCACAGGTCACAATTCATAAGCTATCACTTTGATCAGGAGAATAATCCCGCTTGGAATTCAAATGAATACTATAATTACATCACATATCAAGGTGAAAAAGGCGCTGAGAAAACAGCACTTTTCATATTTGCGAATTTAGAGGCCCAAGGTGATTTTATGACAGCATTTTCACGCTGGAAAAAACAAGACTCAAGGCCTATTCCAAATTACCGCTTACCAGCAAGCCAAGGTCCACAAGAAACACACGGTAGAGACAAGGGACTTAACCCTTACGATAACCCTTCAATAACAGATTGGAAGGAAAAGACTACTAAATAGGAACTCTAATTGCTCACCAGAGCCCTCCAAAATCGCCTGGAAGGGGCCTTAACCATTGCTCATGAGGCAAACCACCAAGAGGCTCCTTTTAGTCGTCTGAGAGGCTTCTAGAATGGACTGTTCAACCCCTGACATATACAGGGGAAGTTTGTTAACTGACGTATACCGGAAGAAACGATGACTTACATATACAGGAGAACCAATGACACACCTATACAGCGAAACCCAATGACTGATGTATACAGGGTAGTTACATGACACACCTATACAGGGAAGAATTGCGGTAACGCACCTATACAGGGGAAAGACAGATCAGTCATGTATACAGGAGAATAGACCGGTAACGCACGTATACAGGGGAAAGGTCAACCACCGATGTATACAGGGGAAAGAATGACCACTTCCCCATACAGGAATAAACAAAGTCAAGTTGGACTTTAAACGAAATGACATAGCTAATGAGCAATCATTAGTGCGTAAGTTTAGTTATCTTCCATAAAATAACTGTGCTAACAGTCATGCTACTGTTGAAATTAAAGTTAAGTCTTAGATTAAAGTATCTAACTCTGCTTTCTTTCCAGGTTTTAGGGTTCCTGATTTGTTTGCTGTATGCCTTGGTGACGTCTTTGATTTAAGACTTAACTACATAGGGTTTTTAGTCCTTTCTTTCACTTGCCTCGCCTAGTGACATATAAAGACTTTAATTCATTAACACAACCTTAAGCTACATACATAGTTTATTTAGCTTAATAGAGCCTGTATAGATACAAGTACTTCAGAAGGGTGGACTGATCTACTTTCGATGTGCAATTTATCTTCGGCTCATTACCCATAATATATTTACCAATGGCACGTAACCAATTAATTTCAAGTAAGGGAAGGCAACTCAAAGTCCAGCAACTGCTAATCCCTGAAATAGAACAGCTACAACAAAAGGAATTGCAAGCGCAACAACCACTTACCATTAACAAACCAATCAAACAGATCCCTAAACAGCCAGTAAAGCAAACACATAATAAAGGAGCCAACCGTCTTGAGGCTCCATATACAAAAGCTAATCCATCTAAACCTGGTAAGACATCACCAGCAGAACTCAAAAAACAAAAGGAGGAAATGTTAGATTGGTTAAATAACGTGAGGATTGGCTAGCTACTCATTGTAGTATTCACCACCAACACCTGTCTTATTAGCTCTTTCAAAATCAGCTTTTGTCATTCCTGAACCAGAACCTTGTGGGTTTCTCAGAGAAGCTCCAACGTCACAGATTTCCCCCCACTTACTTGGACCATTTCCTCTCAACATTGTGTCGTTACCACGAATGACAATCCCACCACTAACATTCTTTAACTCGTCAGTTGAGAGTTCCTCGTTGATTTCTTCGCTTGTGTTGTTGGGTTCAGTCATTTGTTTGTTTTTGAGATGTTGGATTGGTTAAATAACGTGAGGATTGGCTAGCGTATTTTTTATTTCTAGTCAGCTGCACATAGTTCCACCTACTATACTACTCTTATTAGCTCTCTTCAATCTCATCAACGATCAGAAACCCGCTAGACTTATTAGCTCTATTCCAATCTTGGACTGTCATTCCTGAACCAGATCCTTTAGCATCAATACCATTTGACAACCTGTTTGCCCCGTCTTCTCTCCAAGTAATTGAAGTTCTATTCCCTTTCAACATCCTGTCGTTATCACGAATGACAACCCCACCGCTAACACTCTTCAACTCGTCAGTTGACAGTTCCTCATTGAGTTCTTCGTTTTCTTTAGGGTCAGTCATTAGGTGTAAATACTCTTCGCTAAGTATAGCTAACCTCAGAGGAATTGCTATGAATGTAATAGTAGATGAACCAGCTTGAGTTCACCTTTTCATCAATGTAGTCACTGAAGGTCGTGTCCTTCACCACCATCAATCAAAGTCGAACTTATCTCCCAATCCCTTCTCGTCATCCCGAAACGTGATCCTACTTGACTAGTTAGAGTGCTCACACAATCTCCAGGATCAAACCCACCTGCAATTCCCTGTAGCTCTTCAATCGTAAGTTCGTTGTTAGTCATTGGTTTGAATGGTTGTGAGAGATCTATCTCTCTGATGAACACATCATCTACCAATTCCTCTTATACGTCATTGATCCGAATCATTGTTAGTTGTGATCTTGGTCACAGGTCCTGAGAGGAATTTCTAGAACTGGAATATTTGAAGAAGCTTCAAATCAACTAAAGTAGACTATACAATCTAATCTTCACCTGGAAACTTAATTGGGCTGATCGTGCCATCTTGGTACTTACCGCACTTAATAAACCCGCGGCATGGTGCTGCATCGTGCACTCTTACATCCCTATTCCTTGGACTTGAGAACATAGCCCGTATAACTGGTGTTAGTTCTGGTTGCTTCTTTGGTTTATTTTGTTCTAACTCTTCAGCGATTGAAGGCAGTGATACAAGGAATGTGAGAAGTATGAGGATACTAGGTGTTTTCAATAGGTGTATGTATGTCTAGATACTATAGCGGTTCTTGAAGGAATTTCTAGAAAAAAATAATTCCAGATCGAGCCGAACTTTTCTGACACAATTGTCTGAAGGGATATAACGTATGTAGAAGGACCTCATTGCCCCATAGCCCCCTTCAGAAGTTTTATATACTGTGGAAAACAGAACTCTAATCATCTTTATACAATAAATTCTTTACTTCTATACAATAATCCCATTGAAAATGCTGGTATAACTGGTAAAAAATACTACATACAGTAGTAAATCACCAATTAACCAGCGAGATTCTCAGTAAATAGCGCTATTGAGAGCAGGTTGTGCGTGAATCGTGATCTGTATTGGTAGTTTTGTAAAGACCGAGGAATGGGTACTTCTACTCAGATTCCAGGGCCTATACAATATAACTACAATGTGATTCTCAAAAGAGAGAACCCTTCCAGTGGAAAAGGTTTGAAGGAAATCTAAACCTTTCTGGAGTAGTACTCCACCACCAGCAGTTCGTTGATCTCAAGTGCGACCCATTCGCGTTCGCACTTGCTAATGATCTTGGCGCTCATTTTTGCTTTATCGAGCTCGATATGTGGCGGCACATTTGCCAATCCGGGGAACTCTAGGTTCGCTTCGGCCAGCTTTTTGCTGCCTTTGCGCTCTCTAATGGCAACCACATCACCGGCTTTGCATTGGTAGCTAGCAATGTCGAGAACACGGCCGTTCACGGTCACATGGCCATGGTTCACCAGTTGACGAGCACCTGGAACTGTGGGCCCAAAACCGAGGCGGAAGCAGACGTTATCGAGTCTGTTCTCCAACAGCTTGAGCAGGTTGGTTCCTGTAGAGCCATCTTGGGCACGGGCTTTCTTCACGTAGCGCACAAGCTGCCGTTCGGAAATCCCGTAGTTGAAGCGGAGCTTCTGTTTTTCTTCGAGGCGGATTGCGTATTCGGAGCGCTTGCGACGGGCTTGGCCGTGCTGACCGGGGGGATGGGACCGCTTAGCGGCCTTCCGGGTGAGACCTGGTAGATCTCCCAAGCGCCGCGTGATCCTCAGTCGAGGGCCGCGGTATCGAGACATGAGTTAAGGCAGGTTGGATAGAATAATTCGCGCTCCTGATACGTCATGCTGGACCTCAAGGCCCAGCCTTCGGCTCGCTATGCGCGAATCCAATACTCTATCCGGCGGCATCTTTGCACTGCTCAATCGAGCCATTGGTTCAGTTCTGCTTGCCTTGATTGGCTTGTATCGAACCTGGCTTTCCCCTTTACTTGGGCCCCATTGCCGCTTCATCCCAAGTTGCAGTGCTTACGGGCTTGAAGCGATCCAGCGTCATGGACCATGGCGAGGTGGTTGGCTCACCCTGCGGCGCCTGTCTCGTTGCCATCCTTTTACCCCCTGTGGTTGCGACCCGGTGCCTGATTAATGCAGGCCTTGAGGTTGTTGCTTTACAGCCGCAATGGTTGTTGTCTCTGTGAGGGGCTTGAACAACGCCTGCGTGAGCTGGCTTTGGATCAACTCCAGCCACCTTTAACGCTGTGTGTGATCAATATCGATGATGGTGCGACACCCGCCAGTATCCGCGACCGTTACGACTTGCAGGTTCCTGTTTTGGTGTTGGTTGAACTGGAGCAACAGTTTTCGCTAGAGCTGCCGCGGGTGTCGCCGCGGCTTGGGGGGGAAGGACTGTTCAGCTGGTTGCAACAGGCCTGCACCAAGGCGCTTGGATCGGACTAGAACGGCTCCATTCATGGGCGGGCCTGGAATGACCCAGATGCTCCATTCATTGTTGCGGGCTGTAGGACTCCCTGTGCCGGAGGGATTGGCGAATCCCTGTCTGGCAATGGTTAGCTGTGATTCCCGTTCGGTTACGCGAGGCTGTTTATTCCTTGGCTTACCTGGTGAACAGGTTGATGGCGGCAGCTTTTGGCGTCAGGCTTTGGCCGCTGGTGCAGAGGCGGCGGTGATTGGTCCGGCAGCAGCAGCCTTGCAGCCGCCTGGGCCTACAGATGCGGTAGTGGTGGTACCGGAGCCGGTTGCAGCATGGGTTGGACAGCTGGCAGCGGCCTTTTGGCAGCAGCCCTCCTCGAGATTTGCTCTGATCGGGGTAACGGGGACGAATGGCAAAACCACCACCACCCATCTGATTGAACATCTCAGTGTGGCTGTGGGCAGATCAACTGCCTTGTTTGGCACCCTCGTGAATCGCTGGCCTAACTACAGCGTTCCCGCAACGCATACCACGGCCTTTGCTGATCGCCTTCAGGCTCAGTTAGCGCAAGCGGTTGAGGCCGGTGCTGAGTTGGGAGCGATGGAGGTGAGCTCTCATGCCCTTGAACAGCAACGGGTGGCGGGATGTCGTTTTGCTGGTGCCGTGTTTACCAACCTCACTCAAGATCATCTTGACTATCACTCTTCGATGGAGGCTTACTTCGAGGCCAAGGCGCAGCTGTTTGCACCACCTTTGCTGGAATCTGGATCAGCCAAGGCGGTGGTGAATATTGATGGCCCCTGGGGCGCAAGATTGGCTCAGCGTCTCGGCGATACCTGTTGGCGCAGTTCTCTTGCCAAGGGTGTTTTGCAGCGAGCTGACGCTGAACTGACAATGACGGAGCTGACGATGAGCTCCGCTGGGGTTCAAGGTCGCCTGATCAGCCCTTGTGGTGAGGGCTGGTTTGACTCTCCATTACTGGGTCGCTTCAACTTGATGAACTTGCTTCAGGCGGTTGGGGTCTTGTTGCAACAGGGCTTGCCTTTGGAGTTGTTGTTGAAAGCGATCGCAGACTTCCGCGGCGTACCTGGGCGGATGGAGCGCGTGTTGATCCATGCAGCTGATGCCAGTCAAGTGCCCACTGTGTTGGTGGATTACGCCCACACCCCTGATGGTCTGGAGAATGCCTTGACGGCTTCCAGGCCGTTCACCAGTAAAAACTTGTGTTGCGTGTTTGGTTGTGGAGGAGACAGAGACCGTGGCAAGCGTTCTCAGATGGCTGCGATTGCAGCGCGGTTGGCCGATCGCGTGGTGGTGACCTCAGACAATCCCCGCACAGAAGATCCCCAGCAAATACTGGTTGATGTGGTGGCTGGAATCCCTCAAGGCACAGCCTTAACTGTGGAGGTTGACCGGGCGGTGGCGATTGCGCTTGCGATTGCCGAGGCAGCTCCTGGTGATGTGGTGTTGGTGGCAGGCAAGGGCCATGAGGATTATCAGATCCTCGGAACCAGCAAGGTGCATTTTGATGATCGCGAGGAATCTGAACGGGCGCTCAGATTGCGACTGCAAAGTTGATGCACCCTCTATCGAACAGAGGGTCTTTGATTAGGCTTTGTTCTTAGTGTTTACAAAGAGTTCACACTAAGAAAAAAATAAGGCCTTGACGTTGTTGATCTTGTTGTGGCTCTTAAAGGGTCTGGTGATCGTTGGCTGAAGTTTTATATTTCGCATCAAATGGACAACTGTTTTCTTTGTTTAAAATAGAAGACTTAATTTACAAGTAGCTTGTCTTTTAAGGAATTAATAGCGACCAGCTAAAAGCGGCTCCAATGCCGATCCAAATCCCTGCGGCAATGCGTTGCCCGCCATTGCCGATGCTATCAAGAAGACGCTTTGAATATGTTGTAACAAGTAAAAGAATACTTCCCTGACTAATGAACAATCCTAGGAAATAAGCTGTTAGTGGAGTTGGTTCGGCTCCTATGATTGCCCCGCCTAATAGATATCCATGTAGGGAAATTAAAGGGACCAAAAGCAAGGGAGATGCTTTGCCTAAAGCCACAAGGCCAGCTACGAGAAGGCTCAGTGAGACAAGTGCTTCTGCATAAACAGAGAGAGTTTCTGGGAGGGGGGTGAGTAGGGAGATCGCACTACCGAGAAGACCAGCTGCTAGTAATGGTGCCAGCCATTGGCGTGGTCTGTTCAAGCCCACGAAGCCAATCGCCAACAGAAACAAGAGGTGGTCTGGCCCCAGTAGTGGATGGCCAACCCCACTGATTAAACCCTGCAGGGCATTGAGATTTCCCGCTTCTGGCATTGCGAAGGGGTGATGGGCGAAAGCTGGTCTCACCAGCATCGCTAGTAATGCTGGAGTGGAGAGGATGGCTGCAATGAGCCAGCTGTAGCTGCTCAATAGTGTGGAAGGGCGCCGATGGACAAGCTTGGTAGGAATGATTCGATCCTCGTCGATGGAAATTCGGCGGGTGTTCTGACTCGCGCAAGTGCCCTAAGAAGGGTGGTTGCGCTTTACAGCTGCGGGACAGCGCCGGACTCTCACCGAACTTTCCCCGTTTCCTTCAGCAGCTGATCCCTGCTGAAACCGACTTGAAGAATCAACTATAGCAATTTTGTGAGATCATTGCCGATGTAGTGCTTTAACGGCTTGGGTAAGTGCTAATTAAGTGCTGAATAAATCCACCTCTCTTGTCTAAGTATCGGCTGTTCTTCCTTTTAAATATATTTAATTAATGGCTTTATGATTTGATGCACATCAGGCATGCTCTTAGAGGCTGGATTTAACTTTGCTTCTGATTCATAGGCTTATTTTGTCGTCGATAATTGAACTTTTGAGATCGATTATTGATCTGCTTTTGGCAAAGAACATAACGCAGCTAACGGTTAATTGCTTGGCTCTCCTTTGCTAGCTAGCTGCTTGAGTGCGGTTGTAAGTTTGTTGAGTTCTTGCTCTTCAGTGGTGATGTGCACGCAGGCACGTAGGCAGATTGGATCTTCGAGATGCCGAATCCAGAGCTGATCGTTTCCTAATTGTTGAACCACATCAGGAGCTGGGGGGCCTTGGGGTAACTCAAAGCTGACAAGACCAGCGGCTGGGGCACTCTTGAGCAGAGTTTCAACGCCTGTGAGCTGTTGTAGTTGATTCCATAGTTGTTGGCTGCCTTGGCGAATCTGGCTCAGTCGTTCTTGCTGCGAGTCTGCGGTTTCGAGCAGCTCCAACGAACAGCGCAGGCCTGCCATCAGCGGCACGCAGGAGGTTGCTACCTCAAAGCGTCGACTGTCGTGATGGAAGAGTTCGTCCAGGTTGTTTTGAAGATGGCCTTCGTTCTGCAAGCTGCGCCAGCCAATCAGGGTGGGATTCGCTTCGGCGAGCACCCGTTCTGAGAGGGCGACTCCACCAAGCCCTTCCGGCCCGCAGGCCCATTTGTGCCCCGTAAAGGCATAGATGTCTGAAGCAGCAGCGGCTTCCTGTACCGGAACTTGGGCGAAGCTTTGGGCGGCATCCACGAGCAAGAAAGGCTGTTGTGGATGATGGCTGAGGGCTGTTGAAACAGCCGAGATCGGCATCAATTGGCCTGTATTCCAAAGCAGGTGGGAGAGCACCACCAGCCTTGTGCTTGGTTTGAGGTGTTGCTCAAGTCTTTCCAGCACAAGGCTGTCACTAGTTGCTTGATCGTTAGCACCATGACGCAAGTTTTTTACAGGCAGCGTGTCTATTTCCAGGTGTTGTCGGCGGGCAAGTTCGATGCATGCAGCAACAACTCCTGGATGTTCACAGTCGCTAATGAGCAAGCGATCGCCTTCTGAGAAAGGCAGGCCCCAGAGAGGTAAGACACAGCCACTGGTGACATTTTCAGTGAGGGCGATGCGATGGGGGGTAACGCCGCAGAGCTTTGCTAAGTGTGAACGAGTGGCCTGGATTTCTTTGGCCACATAGGGCCACACGCTGTTGGTAAACGGCCCTAGTTCCTGAATACGTTTCCAGCTGCAGGTGATTGCTTCTAGTGATGGCGTTGGCAGTGGTCCTTGGCCGCCGTAGTTGAAGTAGGTCTTGTTAGCTAGTGCTGGGCAGAGATCTCTAAGCATCACTAGAATAGCGTTGGTATAGCTGTTGGTATAGGTGCCGTTCAGAAAGGTCCCGAACTACATCACTAAGGCTCGTCAAAGCTACGTGCTGCAACGGGCAGTTCCTATGGATTTGAGGAGCGTGATTGGCAAAGCAGTGTTTAAAGAGCCAGGTGGGAAGACTCTGCATGAGGCAAGAGCCCGCCAGAAGGCTTTCTTGCAGAGAACTGATGCGCTGATTGCGGAGGCACGGGGGCAAGCTGCCTTGACTACTGATGAGCTGTTAGAGGCTCTGCCTGGGCTGACTCCTCAGGCTGAGAAGGGTGATATGGCAGTCGGCCTTGAGATGTTGAGAGTTCAAGGCCTCTTAAGTAGTGAACAGGCCAAAAGAGGTTTTGATCTGCTCCAAGGCATCGAAAAGTCTGAAAGCTTGTTGATGCCAGAAGATTTGCTTGAGTTACGACGTCAACAAAAAGAACCTGCCTCAAGAACCTACGTGCAGTGGGTCAAGGCTCTAGAAGCGTTCATGAGTTTTTGCCAAGTAGCGAGCCCTCTTTCGTGTACGCGCGAAATGGCTGAGGCCTACAAGCAAAAGTTGTTAGGTAGGGGATTAAGTAAGAACACTGTAAAAGTGCAGCTGGCTTATCTCTCAGGCCTATGGACCAGCTTGAGTGAAGCGCGAGGTGTAGCGCATATTTTTAAGGGTTTGCCAGCTTCAGTGCGATTGACTCCTGGAGAGGTTGCTAGGCAGTTGCAAAAGAAAGGCTCGTTTATTTGTCGGCCCATTAATGAGTGGGATCAAAGCAACAGTCAATATCTCCCGATCTTTCAAATCCTTTATTACAGTGGTTGCCGTCTTTCTGAAGTATGTGGTTTAAAAGGAGAAGATATCAATGATGATCGCTTCAATGTTACTTGGTCTGATGAGAGAAGTTTAAAGACCCATTATTCACAACGTCAAATCCCTTTGCATCCACAGATCTATGAATTAATGCAGGAACTGCGTAGAATTACTGGTCTGATATGGCCAAGTCTAAAAACGATTGATCGCAAAACAAATGAAATTCGTTGGGGGCATAATCTTTCAAAGCCATGCAAGCAAATAACAGGTCTATCACCCAAGGATTTTAGAGATCGAGTAACTGCCCAGCTCGTTGAGCTGGACTATTCAGAAAAGGTCATAGGTTTGCTTCTAGGCCATAGCCCTCGATCTACGACACAAATGTATGGAGGCTCAGTATGGAAAAAGGTTGTTGAGGCAGTCAATTCGTTGTCTTGAAAAGAGATAGTCGATTTACTAAAAATATTTAAAGGTTAACTATGGCCAACAATAACCGAAACAAGTTCAATACAACATCAAAATCCAAGACCTTCTTTCCCATCAAGCAGCATCGCTTTGATTCTTCAAAGCATCCAATCATTAAATCAACTCAAAAGTGTGCAGCACGCATGACAACGATTCTATCTGCGCAAGAAGATCAAATGCTAGAAGGTCTTATTAACTCGCTTCAATGTAATCAAAGGGAAGCCATTCGCATCGCCTTGCACGAGGCCTCTAGAAGCGGCTTTAAGGTCCTGCAAAGCGCCTCTAGATGCGCAAGAGCGTCAACAACAAACAACGGCCATACAGGGCGCTCTAGACCTCTCTGGGTGAGTCTTCCTAAAGCAGAAAAGCATCAGGCAATCTGCTTAGCTGATCAACTCGAACTCACAGACAAAGAAATCCTCAGGCTTGCAATCATCTGGCTCGCTAAAGCCATCAAAGATGAAACCATCACCAAGCTGCAAGACACTCCCAAGCTCTCTCAAGACTCATTGGCTAAGCAATGGAGCCAAACGCACAAAGGCGAGCCATCCAAGCTCACAAAGCTCAAAGCATCAGCCAAAGCTGCTTACCAACAAGCAGAAGCATTGGGCCAAGAAAAAGACAAGCAGCTCTACGAACAACGAGGCTTGATGATGCAGCAGCTTGGCGATCAAGCACAGCTAACGACTATCGACGCCATGCTGCAGCTAGATGCAGACGATCTCATCGATCAGATCATCAATGACTTCAAAGACACAGAAGCTCTCAATCAAAAAGAAGAGGAGATCTTCCGCATCATGATCTCTTACCAGATTTGGGATGAGCAGCTCGCAACTGAGATCTGGCAACAAGAGCAACAACGAAAACAAGCAGAAGCCTTAGAACCTGAAATGACAGATGAGATGCTCGATGAATGGCTAGAGGGGATTAGAGAAGAGACTCGAGACAAAGAAGGTCAACTAACGCCTACCCCCTTACAGCTGACTCCTAAAAGACCTAAAGCATCAACGACACCAGAAGAGCTAATCATCAAGCGCTTCTTTGATGCTCTTGACTGAAAACCCTTGCAAACACATGAAAAAGACACCTACCCCCCTACTCTAAGAGGAAAGACAACATAGACATACCAACACCATGACGACACTCACGACAGCCAAAGAAAAGCTTTGCCGCTCCATGCTCAGCAAAGTCGGCATCTACGAGAAGATGCTGTTAGAAGCACAAGAGGTCAAAGACACAGAGACAATCAAACACCTCTACCTGCATCACACTCATCTGATGAACAGGCTTGAGAGGTTGCTCTGCTCATAAGGACCACACACCATTCACGAGAGACACAACAGTTCCTTAGCTCCCTATTGCTGATCGTGCGGTGAACGAGCGAGCAAAGCGAGCGAGTGAACCACCATCTTGAATACAACTTCCTTCACTCCTTAAACTTATCAATAAATGCCTACTCAATCATTACGCCCCAAGCAAGCCCAACCCAACGCAAGACAACAACTCAAAGTTCAACAGCTACTCATACCTGAAATAGAAAAGCTACAACACATGGAACTACAAGCGCAACAACCACTTACCATTAACAAACCAATCAAACAGATACCTAAGCCAACACATAAAAAAGGAGCTAACCGATTAGAAGCTCCGTATACAAAACCTAATCCAACTAAACCTGGTAAGCCTTCGTCAGCTGAACTTAAAAAGCAGAAGCAGGAAATGTTGGACTGGTTGAATAACGTAAGGATTGGCTAGTTTCTATTAGAGTCATCCTAGTCACAATCCCAAGTCGGATCACAGACACATACTTCAGTAAAAAGACTCATGTCTGTGCCGCCAGCCACGCCTTCAAGCTCAGCATCAGAAAGGGTTTGGCGAGCAGGCTTTAGGTCTTCTGTGCTAATCGAGAACCCAGCAGCCTTAGCAATAGCAACAACATCAGCTCCTTCTGCTTTGAGCTGTTCCTGCAGTAAAGTATCGGCTTGAACTTTGGCGATGAATGCCTTCAGTTGCTCTTCTGACATTGGATTAGAAATTGGGTGTTGTTTATAAGTTTAAGGTGCCAGGTATCGGATGCCGTTTTAAGCGAATAGGGAAGTCGTTGAAGAAATAAAAATCTCCCTGCTAATGCAAGGGCTTTGAGTATGTAGGCTTTTAGCAGTAATTGTTAGTGTAATTGTAATTGTGGCACTAGATGCCGTCCAAAGTGTTTACCAACTTGGACCAACAGCCACAGCCCCCCCCAGCCACACCTTCCAGCTCATCATCAGTCAGATTTTGGCGATGAGAGTTTAGGTCTTCTGTGGTAATCGTGAACCCAGCAGCCTTTGCAATAGCAACAGTGTCAGCGCCTTCTGCCTTTAGCTGTTCCTGCAGTGAAGTGTCTGCTTGAACCTTGGCAAGGAATGCCTTCAGTTGCTCTTCTGACATTGGATTAGAAATTGATTATTGTTTGTATGTTTAATGTACTAGGTATCGGATGGCGTTTTAAGCGAATAGGGAAGTCATTGAAGAAATAAAAAGCCCCTGCTAATGCAAGGGCTTTGAGTGTGTAGGCTGTGGCCGTTATAGGCAACAAGCTAAACTCAACAGCTCATCAACAGCGAAGCTCATCTCAAAACCCCCCCCAGCCACACCTTCCAGCTCATCATCAGTCAGATTTTGGCGATGAGAGTTGAGGTCTTCTGTGGTAATCGTGAACCCAGCAGCCTTTGCAATAGCAACAACATCAGCGCCTTCTGCTTTGAGCTGTTCCTGCAGTGAAGTATCGCCTTGAACCTTGGCGATGAATGCCTTCAGTTGTTCTTCTGACATTGGATTTTAGATTTATATTTTATATTTAGCAGTCAGCAGGAGACAGAGAGAAAAATCACACAAATCTTTCACGCCATTTAACGATCAGAAGCGCGCCTCATTGTCCCCATAGCCCCTCTGCAACGCACATCTATTTCCTTGAGACGTGATCTGTTAGGACGAGCAAGGTGCGTAGAGTCGTGACCACCATAGCGAAGGAGCCTGCTTGATATTCAAAAACTCCTATTTCTCATGGATTTTTTCTTGTAGGGATTTCTTCTGATATCTGCGGAAAACGTTGGTATAGCTGTTGGTATAGGTCTGATTCTCTATTCCTGAAAAGCCCTGCACTGCAAGAGATCTTAGAGGCTGTTGGGGTAGTGCTCTCTAGTTGAAGTAGGTCTTGTTAGCAAGTGCTGGGCAGAGATCTCTAAGCATTATTGGATTGGTATTGATATTGCTGTTGGCCTACGTGTAGTACAGGAAGGTTCTGCACTCCATTACTAAGGCCCGTCTAAGCTACATGCGGCAACGTGCTATCTCTATGGATGTGAGGGGCCACAATCGGAGAAACATCGTTTAAAGGGGCAATAGGTAAGTCTTTTCAAATAGCAATAGTCATTGAAGCTTTTTGATATTTATATGCGCTCTCACACTGTCTACTGATGACCTATTGCTTTAAATTAAATAAATTGACTTAGAGCTAGATTGCTGATGGTGAGGCGAAGGAAGGAGCGTTCTGGCTCATAAGCTAAGTAAGATGGTTCTCCTTCATCTTGAGTTGCCCATAAAGCGGCAATCAGGGATTGTATCAATTATCCTATCGAATGTGCCCTTTCTAATCATAGTCATTGCAAGATCATTCAGACAGTCATGAAAAAACATTTTTCAGACAAAAAGCTGCTAAAGAGATCATGATGTCTGGCCTCAATGGAAAGGCGCTTCAGGTTTCCAAAGCCGATATACCTGATCTGGCTGCAATTAAGGCTGTTTTGCCTGATCAATGCTTGAATTGCAGCACCAATACTTCCCTTGCTTATCTAGCGCAATCTCTGATTATACAGGCCATTGTAATTTTTATAGGGTTTTCCATTCCTCTTAGTGTGGAAATATTGCCTGTTTGGGTTCTCTACTGGCTTGTATCTGGCACAACAGCAATGGGCTTATGGGTCATCGCACATGAATGCGGCCACGGTGCTTTTTCGAAAAATAGGCAATTAGAAACATTCGTTGGATATGTGTTGCATTCGATCCTTCTTGTTCCATATTTCTCATGGCAGCGTTCACATTTAGTTCACCATACTTATACAAACCATATCGCCAATGGTGAGACCCACGTGCCTTTGGTTATTCGTGGCAATGGAATTGATGAGCAAGCTGGTGGAGAAAAAGATATTGCCATAGCAGGCAAATTAGGAAAATTTCAATATGGTGTATTTCAGCTTGTGCTTCATCTGATTTTTGGCTGGCCAGCCTATTTGCTTACTGGGAAGACGGGAGGCCCAAAATATGGCCTATCGAATCACTTCTGGCCGATCGCACCTTTCTCTAAAAAATTGTGGACAAAAAAATGGATCAATAAAGTATGGCTTTCCGATTGGGGGATAGGCCTTACTTTGTTTGCTTTGATTGCCTGGAGCCTGCATGATGGCTTTGTTACTGTTTTCGCAATTTATATAGCTCCTTTGTTAGTAGTTAATATCTGGTTAGTGACCTACACTTGGTTGCATCATACTGATACTGATGTTCCCCACCTTGGCAGTTCAGAATTTTCCCAATTGCGAGGTGCACTCCTATCGATTGATAGGCCATATGGAAAAGTAATTGACTTCCTCCATCACAAGATAGGCTCTACTCATGCCATTCATCACATAGCACCTTGGATGCCTCATTACCATGCAGGCAAAGCCACTATTGCCCTAAAAAATGCTTTCCCAAAGGTATACCTTTACAATCCCACGCCAATTCTTCAGGCTCTTTGGCTTATTTCTACTAATTGCATAGCTGTCACGCGGGAAGAGAACAGTGGGCGCTATCTATGGAAAAATCCTTGGTGAGAGAATGTGGATCGAAGAAGATCCATTCACTGGCTTAATATCTATCCAGTCAGTTGTTTACTGAGTATCTATAGCCAATAGATACTCATACTCCATGGCTTTTTTATAGGGATTACCCCTGAAATCTGTGGATAATGTTTGTAAAGCTGTTGCTATGGGCTTGATGCTCTATTTCTGAAAAGGATTGCACTGCAACAGATTTCTTAGGCTGTTGAAATAAAGCCCACTCGTTAAATTAGATCTTGTTAGCGAGTGCAGGGCAGATGTCTCTATGAATCACATCAAGACCATGTATTGCTTTGTAGTGCATTTGAGTGAATAGAATTTTATGTAATATCTGATCATAGGATTCTCCCTAGCCAGGGCTACGATGATTCATATGAAGCGGTAATTAATCATCTACGGAGACGTAACGTGTCCATTCTTCCTTTCTGTGTTGTTGATGGTAGAAAACAACAAAGGGAAAGTTGAATCCATAGTGGGTGTCGTTCAGGTTTTTGTCCACCCAGTAACAACCTATTTGATAATTATTCCTAAACATCTCATCATTATTTGAATAAATATCTACTATTGAGGTGTCACCATTTAGGTGTTCATCTATGAAGGACTGTTTGTCTTTAAAGACGTCAATTAGAAAAATCTCATAGGTCTGTTTGGTGATGCCAACTCTCATCAGCTCTTCGATAACCTTATCATCCATATAGTCAAATCTCCAACTACCATCATCTTCATCAGGAGGTTCAATGCCTTCATCCTTAGACAAAAGAATTTCCAAGTCAGTTTTGTCCTTAGTCATAACTCGTCAAAGGGGAGAAAGTAAGTGTTTGTTCTAAGGTGTTTCTCATGATATTAACCTACTTGCTACACCATAAACCTCTCCCAGGTCATCATCAGAGAATGATTCACCAAGGTGGCCTGAGATGGCTTCGTCTTATGGGTGTGGTTTTTGACACCACTAGAAGCATTCCCTCTCTCACTATCTTCGAATCATTCTTTTCGATAGTTTCTTTAGGGTTGGTTATTGGTTTAATACTAATCTGCCAGTAGTTTCATAAGTCCATAAGATTTTTAAGATTTTATCAAGGGAAATCGATCTTATTTGACCTCACAGCACTTTTCATAATCCTTTTTATTTACACTAGAACCTGACCCTTGAGGGTTCTTATTATTTAATTTATGTTATGTTGATTTTTGGGGTACTGTAAGTTCATCATCTCAGATGATCTGGCTCATCCCCTTTTAGATATTCATGACCACCATCACATTACACTTTTACCCAAGACTCGCCATCTAAGGAAATGAGCTTACTTCGCGATTGATCTTTTCTCATGGTTTTTTGTATTTCGAAGTTATCCTAGTACTTCCCAAGAAGTTCTTAGGAAAAATAGAAAAATGCTTGAAGGTCACCATCGTGTTTAGAAGTAGACATTTCCCCTTTGGCGCCTATTTTGATGAACAATGTACAGGTTGATAAGCTTAATGAAAAAAATGAATATTTGTTCGTCGTGCTTCTCTGCTTGTTTTATAAACCGAATTTTGGCACTATTCCTCCCATGCCAATTAGATAGGATAATGCGGCCAAAATTATAAAAGACACTACTATTTGCAGAGGAAGCTGCAGCAATTCTTTTGAGGTCGGTAGCGGAGAGAGGTTGGGCATTTGGTCACGGGGATCCCCTTCTTCGTTGGGCATGGAATGTTTTTCTATGAACGGTAATAATTGATCCTAACCAATCAAGGCTCCAGCTCTATGACTTCTTACATTTCTTCTAACTTTTCACTTTTTCTTGCCCTCCTATGTTAGGGATGTTAATACTAAAACAGTTGTCTTTTCCTTTTGTCTTTACCTAGCGCTGTCCTCTTCCTGTTAGCAATCTTGCTAATATTTGTTGTAGTGGCAGTGATGTTTAATTCACTAGTCGCGAAAAAGAACCGAGTTAAAAACGCCTTTGCATCTGTAGATGTTCAGCTCAAGAAGCGATATGACCTTGTCCCGAACCTCATTGCAACAGTGAATCAGTATATGCAGCATGAGCAAGATACCCTCGCCAAGCTAACCGAGCTTCGAGGGATGGCTCAGAGTGGAAGGATGGGCACCCGTGGCCGGGTTGAGCTGGAAAATCAATTTTCCCAGGCCATGGAGTCAATCATGGTTGCAGTTGAGAGTTATCCAGATCTTAAGGCTAGCCAAAATTTTCTTGCTCTTCAGGGATCCTTGAATGAGATCGAGGAGCAGCTTTCTGCCGCCAGACGTACCTTTAATGCCGTAACCACTGACTACAACGATGCCATTGAAATGTTTCCTAGTAATCTTTTGGCTGGGCTGATCGGCTATCGACTCCGCCCTCTTTTTGAAATGCCTGCTATCGAAAGAGAGAACCCTAACGCGGCTAAACTATTTGCTGACTAATGGTCAATCAAAGATCCTTTTTTGCTGGTCATCCTTCTTATTTCCGCCAGGAGATCATGCCAGTTTTACGGATATTTGAAGACAAACGAAAGCTCATTCTGCAGAAAATATTGAAGATTATATTCTTAATCGTTTTGTTGATAATTGCTGTTGTCATTCTGCTGGCTTTTCAGCTGATCCCGCAGATCGCAGCTTTTATTTTGCTTCCCGTAGTGGTGGTTGTCTTTGCCATCGTCTACAGGCAACTGACCAAGCAATATAAGACGCAGTTCAAGCTGCAGGTTATTACAGCGATCGTCAACTTCTTTGATTCAACTCTTCAATATGATCCACACGGTCGGGTGTCTAAGTCTCAGTTTGTGCAAAGTGGGTTATTTAATACTGCTCCTGATCGTTACCGTGGCGAGGATCGGGTTTTTGGTACTTTGGGAAAGACCCGTATGGAGTTCAGCGAGGTTCATGCGGAATATCAGTCTCAGAGTACCGATTCTGATGGAGCCACGCACACCTCATGGCACACGATTTTCAAGGGTTTGTTTTTCGTCGCAGACTTCAATAAGCAAATTAAAGGCACCACTGTGGTGCTTCCAGATGTAGCCGAACGTCTTTTTGGGGGTGTTGGAAATTTTTTTCAAAATATTCAAAAGATTGGCCGACATCCCGAACTGATCACTCTGGAAGACCCTGCTTTCGAGAAGTATTTTGTGGTTTACGGGGATGATCAAAATGAAGCAAGATACATTCTCACCCCGAACCTTATGGAGCGGATTGTTTCATTTCGGCAGCGAACCGGACAAAAACTTCGTCTTTCTTTTTGTGGAGAGAACGTTTATGTGGCTATCCCGAGCGACCATGACATGTTCGAGGCCAGAGTTTTTCGCACTCTTTGGAGCAAGACACTGATCAAGAGCTATGTGGACGACATGGCGATGGCGATAGGTGTGGTTGAAGAACTTAATCTCAACCGTCGTGTTTGGACGAAGCCATGAATTTCTAAATGCTAAAAATTTTCATGCGGAAGAGTTGTTCTGGTTACAGCCTTTAAAGCACCTGCACCACTTCACTGACTTCGGGGATCATTTCGCGCAACTTGCGTTCGATACCCATTTTCAGGGTCATGGTGCTACTAGGGCAGCTGCCACAGGCTCCTTGAAGACGCACTTTCACCACAGGACCATCAATTTCTACGATTTCTACATTGCCGCCGTCTGCCATAAGAAAGGGCCTTAGTTCATCGAGAACGGTTTCCACGTTCTCGTTGGTGAGGGCCATGGCTTCTGTACTCATGGATGCTCTGCACGTTTGGATCTATCCAGCCTAGGGGGTTCGCTCATAACCTTGCCAGCAGGGGTGCTTTCAAGTTGTGGCCGTCTCTGATGTTGCTGGATCCCAATCTCGCTACGACGCGGTACTTGTCGGGGCTGGAATTATGAGTGCCACTTTGGCGGCCCTGCTGCATGAACTCGATCCTGAGCTGAGTTTGTTGATGGTCGAGCGTTTGCAGGCGCCGGGTCTTGAGAGCAGTGCGGCAGAAAACAATGCAGGCACTGGTCATGCGGCTAATTGCGAACTGAATTACACACCTCGTCAGCCTGATGGCAGCGTGGCTACTGCTAAGGCGTTGGCCATTAATACCGCCTTTGAGCGCTCTTTGGAGTTCTGGGCTTCGTTGACGGAAAAGGGCAAGTTGCTACCGCAGCAATTTCTACATCTGGTCCCTCATATCAGTGTGGTTTTTGGCGATGCTGATTTGGCTTTCTTGCATCAGCGCTTTCAGCAATTGAGTGCGCTGCCTGCCTTTGCCTCCATGCAATGGAGTACTGATGCCGCTGAGCTTGCCGAATGGATGCCATTGGTGATGGAAGGGCGAGCCAATGCAGAGTCTGTTGCTGCAACCTGCATTAAGCGGGGTACGGATGTGGATTTCGGATTGCTGACAGGGGCCTATGTGAAGTCATTGCAAGCCAGCGGAGCTTTGGAATTGAGTTGCGGCTGCGAAGTCGTTCATTTGCACCGGCTCGGCAAGCACCAGTGGAATCTTGATCTCAAGCATTCTTCTGGAAGTCGCTCTGTGCAGACACCTTTTGTGTTTCTCGGTGCAGGGGGGGGGGCTTTGCCTTTGTTGCAGCGATCTGGCATTCCAGAGGCAGCTGCCTATGCAGGCTTTCCAGTGAGCGGACAGTGGTTGGTCTGCTCTGAGCCAGGTTTAACGGCAAGGCATCACGCCAAGGTGTATGGCAAGGCGAAGGTGGGTGCTCCTCCAATGTCTGTGCCACATCTTGATAGCCGTTGGATTGATGGATGCCGCTCGTTGCTTTTCGGGCCTTATGCGGGTTTCAGCAGCAAATTCCTCAAGCAAGGCTCCCGCTTGGATCTCTTGCGTTCGGTACGGCGAAGCAATTTTCGCTCCATGTTGGAGGTGGGCTTTAAAAACTTTGATTTAGTCACTTATCTCCTCTCAGAGCTACAGCAGAGTGAGAAAGATCGATTTGAAACGTTAAAGCAATTTCTTCCCAATGCGCAGTTGAATGATTGGACGCTTTCAGTTGCCGGACAGAGAGTACAAATCATCAAACGCACAGCCGAAGGGGGGCGGTTGCAGATGGGTACAGAGGTGGTATCCGCTGAAGATGGCTCCCTAGCTGCCTTATTAGGGGCTTCGCCTGGGGCTAGTACAGCGGTGACGGTCATGCTGGAAGTGTTGCAGCGTTGCTGGAGCGAGCGTATGGCAAGTGAATCTTGGCGACAACGATTGCAAAAATTGTTGCCGAGTTATGGCCATGACCCTAATTCTGATCCCTTACTGCTGAGGCAGATGCGCATACGTAGCAATACATTACTCAGTTTTACTTGATCAAAAGATGGTCTGATTTTGATGTTGTGATAATTGGTCAGTGGCTCTAAAGTGGGGGGGCAGGAGAAGCTTAAAACCCTGGCTTTGAGGTCTTTTTTTCAATGGGTCTTATGTGAATAATTCATGATTTACTGGCCAGTGTTTAGACGCTTGTGCGTTCTGCGATTCTCCTTCGAGAACGGGCTTTTAAGGCTTGAAAATGAGTGAGGGTTGGCTGATCGATTTGTTATCTCATCCTTTGGATTGTATGAGAATTTTGATCAACAGAGATGACATTTGCCTCGCTTTTGCTCATCAATTTGAGGTCTGTGATCTTCAGTCTCTGTTTAATACTTGACTCTCGTCTGTATAAGTTGATCGCTATAGATCCTGCTAGTTGAATATCTCTTGTTTGTATGATTATTGCAAAGCCGTTCTCAATTTGAATATGTTGACTTCTGTTGCTGTGAATATTGTTGTTAGGATTGTTGCTTGGGCCGTAAGGCGCTATTTTGCTAGTTTTGCTTTAGTTCTTTAAAGAGAGTCTCTTGCTTTACTGGCTTTTGACACTATCGAGATCATCTGTGATAGGGATGCATATGCTTTAAGCATCAGTGTCCCAGTAAAGAATATCTGATGCTTTTGAGTAAATCTAGGTTGTAGATGTTGCAAACTAGGTTGTAGATGTTGCAAAATTCCTCCATACACTCATACAGCAATGGGCCTGATGAGATGGCTGCCAGCATTCTTCATGGCTGGTCAGATCAGCAAGATCCTTAGAATCTTGATTCTGACTCCAAAGCGCCCGAGAGGGGAATTCGCCAACGCATGACCGACGTTCCCGTTTCTCGCTTGAGGAACTTCTGCATCATTGCCCATATCGATCACGGCAAGTCGACTTTGGCTGACAGGCTGTTGCAGGACACTGGCACGGTTGCTGGTCGAGATATGCAAGAGCAGTTTCTCGACAACATGGATTTGGAAAGGGAAAGAGGCATCACGATCAAGCTCCAGGCTGCTCGGATGAATTACACGGCTGCCGATGGCGAAAGCTATGTACTCAACCTGATTGATACCCCTGGCCATGTTGATTTCTCCTATGAGGTGAGCCGCTCCTTGCAGGCCTGTGAAGGGGCCCTGTTGGTGGTGGATGCCAGTCAGGGTGTTGAGGCCCAGACCCTTGCAAATGTCTATCTAGCGCTGGAAAACGATCTAGAGATTATTCCTGTGCTCAACAAGATTGATCTGCCGGGCTCTGATCCAGAACGGATTAAAGAGGAGATCGAGGCGATCATTGGTCTTGACACCTCAACAGCAATTGCCTGTTCTGCCAAAACAGGCTTAGGCGTACCAGAGATTATGCAGGCGGTGGTGGATCGGATCCCGCCCCCTGCAGATACCCTCGATGAGCCAACGAAGGCGCTGATCTTCGATTCTTACTACGACTCTTACCGAGGCGTGATTGTGTATTTCCGGGTGATCAGTGGCCGGATTAGTACGAAGGACAAAGTGTTGCTGATGGCCAGCAAGAAGAGTTATGAGCTTGATGAGATCGGTGTGATGTCACCAGATCAGTGTGAGGTCCATGAACTTCATGCCGGGGAGGTGGGTTATCTGGCGGCTTCGATCAAGGCGGTTGCTGATGCACGGGTTGGAGACACGATTACCCTCCTCAATGCCCCAGCAGATGAGCCGCTGCCTGGTTACACCGAGGCAAAGCCGATGGTGTTTTGTGGCTTGTTCCCTACGGATGCAGATCAATATCCAGATTTAAGAGAAGCGCTTGACAAGCTGCAGCTTTCAGATGCAGCACTGAAGTATGAACCTGAAACCAGCAGTGCGATGGGTTTTGGCTTTCGTTGTGGCTTTCTAGGACTCCTGCATATGGAAATTGTGCAGGAGCGGCTTGAACGTGAATACGACTTGGATTTGATTGTTACTGCTCCTTCAGTGATCTACAAGGTGAACATGATTAATGGAGAGATGTTGACGGTGGATAACCCTGCAACATTGCCAGATCCGCAGAAGCGGGAATCAATAGAGGAGCCTTATGTACGGATGGAGATCTATGCCCCCAATGAGTACAACGGCACTCTGATGGGTTTGTGCCAGGAACGACGTGGTGAATACATTGATATGAAGTACATCACCACTGAGAGAGTTACCTTAATTTATGAGCTGCCTTTGGCTGAGGTGGTAACGGATTTCTTTGATCAGATGAAGAGTCGCACCAAGGGTTATGCCTCAATGGAATATCACTTGATTGGCTATCGCCGCAATGATCTGGTGCGTTTGGATGTCTTAATCAATTCAGAGAAGGCTGATCCACTTACCACGATTGCACACCGTGATAAGGCTTATAGCATTGGTAAGGGTCTGGTGGAGAAGCTCAAAGAGCTGATCCCAAGACAACAGTTTAAAATTCCCTTACAGGCTTCAATTGGTAGTCGCATTATCGCTAGTGAGAGCATCAGTGCCATGCGCAAGGATGTGCTGGCTAAGTGTTATGGCGGAGACATCTCAAGAAAAAAAAAGTTGCTGAAAAAGCAGGCCAAGGGTAAAAAGCGGATGAAGGCCATGGGTAAAGTAGATGTGCCTCAGGAAGCATTCATGGCTGTGTTGAAACTAAATCAAGAAAGTTGATTGTGATCTTTTTATTGACTGGAATTGGTTGTTACGTAATCCTTATCGACTTGTAGATAATCCCCTGTGGTTTTGGCTGATAATTTCTCCATCCAAGGTGACTCTAACCCAAGGGCTATCGTGTTTGTTTTGAGTACTTTTTCTCGTGTGTTGTTGTAGTTTGAATAGTGGGTGACTGTAGGGTCATGATCATTGGCCTGCCAGCTACCACCCATGCGGTCGGCATTAGGCTCTCCATCTGAGAGGAAGTAAAGTGTGTCTGTTTCGTTATCTTTGAAAGAGGCATCTAAGCCTTCCCAGGGATAGGTTCCGCCCCACTTAGTGGGGCGACCGTTATCCAGTGAATTAACGAATGCAATTGCGGATTCGCGCATGCCATCATCTCCTATCTTAACCAAGCCATCTCTTGACTGTTCCCAAGCTCTGTGGTTTTTACGGCCTGGTGAGCTGAAGGACTGGATGCTGACTTTTGTGTCTGGAGAAAGTGCTGCAAGTAGATTGCTGAGTTCTGTTTGGAGTGATTCCATTCTGGTCAATGAGCAGTTCTGGCGTGACGAGAAATAGTAACTTCCACTCCAATATGTTTTCCGTTCGCCATAAGTACTACCCCAAAGGATGCAAGCACTCATGGAACCTGAACCGTCTACAAGGAAGCGGATGTTTTTACTTTTTACATTGCGGAAGTAGGCCCCATTAAGTACACTATTGTCATCATCACCATAGTTCTCAATACGTTTGTCTGCTCTTGCGAATGCAGCGAGATAAAGTGGATATCTGGTGACTGTGCGTGCAGCGCTGATCGCCTCAAGATAACTCTCAGTTTCAAATTTCTCAGGATCATTGTTGGGGTTCGGATCAATAAATTTGATCAGTTTGCGTTGTTTATCTGTCATCACACCAAGAGCAGGTTCCATAAACTTGCGTATTGGTGTGCTGTCAGCTGTAAAGGTGACATCAAGGCCATCAATGATTTCTCTTAGGCTTTTATTCTCACCCTCATTGTTTGTTAAGTGTTCGCATTCACCTTCAGGTTTTGTACATTTCATTACTCCGATATCTTCAATTACTTTGGCAATAAATGAATCTTCTGTTTCGTTATAGCGTCCATCAAGACTGAGTGGCGCACCACATCGCATCAGTGCGAAGCCTGCTTTATTGGAATTAATACTTAGCCCATAAAGAACTGGGGTGTTCAGTTCAGCCATCTTGATGCCGAAGACTGGTTTGAACACTTGATTTCGAGCTTCTGCGAGCAGCCCACATTGTTGGAGAGTTTCTTGATATTGTTCATTTGCCATGTCTGTATGCTCCATTCCAGTTTGTACAGCTTCGCTGTTATTCACCAGGATGTGAATACTCCGTTCAATTTCTGATCGCAGCAGGCGGAGACCATTGGTTGTGTTTTGCCGTAGGGTTGCCTTGCGTTCAGCTCTATCCATTAATGTCTGCGTTGAGCGCAGCGCTAATGAGGATGCTCCGATTAGCAGAATGCCTGCTCCCGCGGCAACGACGGCTTCCGACATCCCAAAGCCATTGCTGGGCAAAGGATAAGACCGACGGTGATAATAAAGGCTTTTTAGCAGTTTCATGAATCAAGTGCCATAGAACTATGGCTTTTGACAGTTTGACGATGACAGGTTTGAGGTCTTTTTTTCTCAATCAGCTGTGAATGTTTCCTGAGGATTGTCTGAAGACATCGATTAACTGCTGTCGCAGAAACCAGTGTCATCAGGATCGCTGGATGATCATCGTTGCGAGCTAGAGCATGAACCTCTTGAACTTAAGCCTCTTGCTAGTTCATTTAATTCCCTCTTGGATCGTTTGGCCGAGTCTTGGAATCGCCAGCGCAAGTTTGCTAATGCCCTCAGCCATGAGCTGCGCACACCGATTACTTTGATTACTGGTTACAGCTCCAGGGTGTTAAGTCAATCGGGCAATCTGAACCAAGATCAGCGGCATCAATTGACGATCATTGATGATGAGACACGTCGTCTCGGAAGGTTAATCACTGATTTATTAGATATTGCACGTGAGAAGACTGGAGCTCTGGTAGTTACGTCAGAGCCTTTTTCCGTACTTGAGACTTTAGAGCAGGTGTTTTTGCTGAATCGAGGTGATCATGAGACTCGTTTGAAAATGGAATCGAGTTCACACGGTATGGATCAGACCTGGGCTTTTGGTGATCACGATAGGGTCGTGCAGTGTCTTGGCAATTTGATTGAGAATGCTTTTAAGTACAGTTCAGAAGATAAGTGCGTTGAATTGAGTTGCAGTAGCACTCATGAGCATGTGAGATTGCAAGTTCGAGATCATGGCCCAGGGGTGCTAGAGGCTGATCAGGAGCTGATTTTTGAGCAGTTTCAGCGCGGTAGTAACACGGCAGAACAACCTGGCAGTGGCGTTGGTCTTGCCCTCGTGCGCTCGTTGATGAAGCGGATGAGAGGCCACGTTTGGGTTGAGAATGCTGCTGATGGCGGAGCGATCTTTGTGATTGAGTTGCAACGTTGTCAGCCGCCCCAGCAACAATGCAGAGACTGTTCTGTCTCCTTCCTCAGCAGTGAGCTTTGACCTTTCGTCTTTGCGTCTGTCACGAGTGACCTTGTCGACTCGCATGGCGCGCTGGGGGATGGTGATTGTTGCCATCTATCTGTTGGTGGCCTTAATCACCCCCTTGTTGGTGATGGTGGGTGTTTTGCCTGAGGCCAACGCTGGTCTTGATAATCCCATTTATGCGCCTCCTTCATGGGGGCATTGGTGCGGAACTGATCGTCTCGGACGGGACGTATGTGTTCGCACCATGGAGGGCAGCGGCGTGGCTTTGCAGGTGGTTCTTCTTGCGGTGACCTTGGCTGTGTTGGTGGGGGTGCCACTAGGGATGATGAGTGGCTACCTCGGAGGTGCAATTGATCGCATGTTGGTGTTGGTGATGGACACCCTCTACACCTTGCCGGTGCTCTTGCTTTCTGTGGTCTTGGCTTTTTTGCTTGGACGGGGTATTCCCAATGCGGCCGCAGCCCTTTGTGTTGTTTATGTGCCCCAGTACTTCCGCGTGGTTCGTAACCAAACAGCCCAGGTGAAAGCAGAACTGTTTGTGGAGGCTGCCCGTTCCCTCGGTGCTGGCCCCATTTGGATCTTGCGCAAATACCTGCTTCGCAATGTGATCACATCCGTGCCAGTCCTGCTGACCATGAATGCTGCTGATGCGGTTTTGGTGCTTGGTGGCCTTGGTTTTCTCGGCCTTGGATTGCCGGAAACTGTGCCTGAATGGGGGAGTGATCTGAATATGGCTCTGGCAGCAGTGCCAACTGGGATTTGGTGGACTGCTCTCTATCCAGGCTTGGCCATGTTCGTATTGGTGCTGGGACTCTCATTCCTTGGTGAGGGGCTGGAGGCATGGGTGAGTGGTCTCGATGAGTCGACTGCCTGATTTCAGATCACTCCCATTGCATCCTGTGGAGGGCCACACTGAGGGAAGTCTTTGTTTCAAGCCATGCCCTGGTGGATCACATTGATCTTGCTGACGTTGATGATCTTCCTTTGGGTCTCCGGGCGCCGAAATCCTGATGATGTGATCGGTCTGCTTCAGAAGATGCTAGCGATCGGCTTGGCCATGGTTGTGCTGTTTATAGGCCAAAACATTTTGCTGGAAAGCATTGTCTTGCTGATTGGCTTGCGTCTTCCCGCGGCACGTCAAAACCAACTTGGGATCAATTGATCGCAGGCAAGCAAAGATGTTCAGATGCCATTTTGAGTGTTAGCTGGTTGCTTAACAGCGCAATCTCACGTTGCGGGGGAGGCTTCCTTGGATTTCGCCTTGATCGTTAAGGGCTGGATATGACCTGCCTTCCTGCTGGCACCATGCTGCAACTTCTGGATAGGCCCACTCAAATAGGCGCTGTTGATAAAGCGCTGGTTCTAGGCCTTCACCGGCTTGAGGTGCGATACCAGCCAGCCGTCGTTGACGTAGGGCCTCAAATAGCAAGGTTGCTGCTGCTACCGAAACATTCAACGACTGCACCATGCCGCACATTGGGATGAAGATCCCTTCATCCATCAATGGCGTCGCCAGCTCACTAAGGCCCCATTTCTCAGCTCCCAGGACGAAGGCTGTAGGTTCGCAGAAGTCGCAGTCTCGGTAGTCGCGTGCGTTTCCACCTAGATGGGTTCCATAAAGGCGAAAGCCACTGTCCTTGATGGCCTTGACGGCAACTTCGATGCTGCTGTGTTCCTTGAGCGGTATCCACTTTTGGCTTCCCTGAGCGGTACTGTTGAAGGTGGGCAGGCGTCCTGAATAGTTCACTGCATGGGCTTCCAGGACACCCACCGCATCGCAGCTGCGCAGAATGGCTGAGAGGTTGTGGGGCTTTTCTACGTGCTCAAGCAGAACCGTCAGATCTGCCATTCGGCAATCCAGAACAGCCTTGAGACGATCAAATCGGCGAGGCAGCAGAGGCATGGGCCAAGCGTCTTTTGACTTGAGGGTATGGGATGCCGTGTCCCTCATCCCTTTCGGCCAGTTAGCGACCTATGGTCAGATTGCCGAGATGATCGGTGCCTATGGATGTGCCCGTCAGGTGGGTTGGGCTATGCGTCGATTACCTTTGCCATCCAAGGTTCCTTGGCATCGAGTGGTGAATGCGAAAGGGATGATTTCGATGAGTTTGAGCCGCGAAGGATCTGACTGGATGCAGCGGCAGATGTTGATCGCTGAAGGAATCCTTGTGGATGCCGAGGGTCATTTGCCCTTACGACGGTATCTTTGGCGGCCGCAGTTGAGTGATCAGGGCCTTTTGTTGGGAATGGCTCAGGAAGGCGTTAGCTCTGGAAGGTTCATCTCAGCCCAGGACAACCATTGATGTTGTCTTCTTCTTCCGTTGCTGCCGCTGATCGATCTGTACCTGTACCGGGACTGCTGCCGCGGCGGGTGGCATGGGAGCTGTTACAGGCAGTGGCGGCAGGGGCCTATGCAGATGTCGCTCTCGAACGAGCTCTGCGTCAGAACCCCATGAGCGGTGCCGACCGTGGCCTGGTGATGGAATTGGCTTATGGCGCAATCCGTCAGCGGCAATGGCTCGATGCTTGGTTGGATCGTCTTGGCAAGGTGCCTGCTTGCAAACAGCCACCAGTGCTGCGCTGGTTGCTGCATTTGGGGCTCTATCAGATTCTGCGTATGCAGCGGATTCCACCTGCAGCGGCAGTGAACACCAGCGTTGAACTTGCTAAGACCGGCAATCTTGCCCGATTGGCTCCGGTGGTGAATGGCATTTTGCGGGCGGCATTGCGTGCACGCGATGCCGGCATGGTGCTCCTCGAGCCGGAGGACTCTGCCGCTCGGTTGGCGCAGGCGGAATCTCTACCGTTGTGGTTGGTGGAGCAGTTACTTGTTTGGCGAGGCGAGGTGGGAACTGAGCTGTTTGCTCGTGCCAGCAACCAGGTGCCAACACTTGATCTGCGCATCAATCGACGTCGTACAAGCCGTGAGAACGTAAGGCTGGCGCTTGAGGCTATTGGAGTGGAGAGCACTCCGATCGAGAGCTGCCCTGATGGTTTGATGGTGACTGGTAGTGCTGGTGACCTAAGCCAGTGGCCTGGCTATCAGCAAGGACATTGGTGTGTGCAGGATCGCTCTGCACAGTTGGTCGCACCGCTATTGAAGCCGCAGCCTGGGGATCGGATTCTTGATGCCTGCGCAGCACCAGGGGGTAAGGCCACTCATCTTGTTGAGCTGATGGGTGGTTCGGGAGAGGTGTGGGCTGTGGATAGTTCCGCTGGCCGACTCAAGCGCTTGGCGGATAATGCTGCTCGCTTGGGGGGTGACTGCCTCCATGCTCTAGTCGCAGATGCTACGAATCTGTTGGCGGTGAAGCCAAGCTGGCGAGGCTCTTTCCAGAGCATTCTTGTGGATGCGCCATGTTCTGGTTTAGGTACCTTGGCCCGTCATGCGGACGCACGTTGGCGAGTCACTCCGTTGCAGATTGAGGGGCTGGTGATCTTGCAGTCCAAGCTGCTGGAAGGCCTTCTGCCTCTGCTTAGCTCTGGAGGCCGGTTGGTTTATGCCACTTGCACCATCCATCCGGCCGAGAACTTTGATCAGATCGAGTCCTTCCTTGGTCGGCATCCTGAATTGAGCTTGTCTCAGGAACAGCAACTATGGCCTGATCCTGAGCATGGTGGTGATGGTTTTTATTCAGCCGTGTTGGATCTCAGTTGAGTCTGATCAGGGAAAAGGCATTGGCTCGAAGTTTTCATTGAGCGGTGGTCCCCCTGGCGGTGCGATGTATCTGGGCGGAGGGCCCTGGGTTTGATCTTGGTCTTTGGCAGCATCCTCGGTGCCGTTCTTTGGTTTGCTCCTCGTTTTGCCTGGTGGCCTAAAGGTGCGGTTCATCACTGGTTTTGGTGGGAAGGGTTGTACCTCAAAATTGTCTTGGATCTTGGTCATGAACTGCTTCCAGGCCCATGCAGCATCACCACTGCCGCCAGATGTCTTTCGGTTGTTGTCGTAGCCAAACCATACGGCGGTTGTTAGTTGTGGTATTGAGCCAATGAACCAGAGGTCACGGGCACCTTCCGATGTGCCGGTTTTGCCCGCCACCGGCCGGTCACCGAGGGATGCCGCAGCTCCAGTGCCACCGCTAACAACGCGCTGGAGCATCCAGTTCATGGTGTCTGCTACGTCGCTATCGAGGGCTCGACGACCTTTGTAGCCTTCGAACTTGTGGTTCCAGATCACCTCGTCGTCTGGGCCTCGGATCTCTTCAAATGGCGTGGGCTTCATGTAAATGCCCCGGTTGGCTACTGCGGCATAGGCTGCCGTCATGTCGAGCACTGTTTGCTCGTAGGCCCCAATAGCGAGCGGATAGTACTTGCCCAATGGGCGAGTGGTGCCGATGCCAAGATTATTGGCCATGCTGATCACGGCATCAAAGCCCACCTTGTCTAGTAGTTGGACTGCAACAGTGTTTAGGGAGTATCTCAGGGCATCAGCGAGTGCCACTGATCCCAGGTATTTGTTGCCGAAGTTCTTTGGGCAATATCTTCTCCAGCAGCGTTTCGCGTCCACCACCTTGTCCTCTGGCTTAATGCCGGCGTTGATGGCTGCTGCATAGGGAAAAAGCTTGAAGGTGGAGCCAGGTGAACGCAGAGCCTGTGTTGCTCGATTGAATTGGCTGGTATTGAAGTTTTTGCCTCCTACCATCACCCGCACTTCACCGGTGCTTGGTTCGATAGACACCATGGAACCCTCTGTGTTCCCGGGGGCGTATTTGCGGATCACCTCTTGGGCTTGCTTTTGCCAAGCCAGATTGAGGCTGGTGTGAATCTTGAGTCCACCCACTTCTAGTTGCTCGGGGGTGAGCAGAGTGGGGAGTTGCTGGGCTACCCAGCTGGTGAAAAATGGTGCGCTGCTGTTGAAGTACTTCGGGATCGCTGGCTTGAGATTGAGGGGGCTGTTGCGAGCTGCATCGGCTTCTCTGGCAGAGATAAATCCGGCCTGCTGCATTCGTTTAAGGACAATTGCGCGGCGTTCTAGGGCGATTTTCTGGTTGACCAGTGGTGAATACACTGAGGGAGCAGGGGGCATGCCAGCGATTAGAGCGGCTTCCGGCAGCGTGAGTTGATTGGGGGATTTAGAGAAGTACACCCAGGCTGCATCGGCTACGCCGTAAGCACCTGAGCCCAAGTAGACGTAATTCAGATACTGCTCAAGGATTTGCTGTTTGCTGAGCTGTCGCTCCAGCTTGTAGGCCAGAGCAGCTTCTTTGAGTTTGCGCGGCAGGGTTCGTTCCTGACTCAGGAATACGGTTCGAGCAAGTTGCTGAGTGATGGTGCTGGCACCTTCCCTCACGGAACCCTGGCGGAGGTTTGTCACCAGGGCTCGGCTGATACCCCAGATATCCAAGCCATTGTGGTAGTAAAAGCGGCGGTCTTCTGCCGCTACGAAGGCTTGCTCCACAAGCAGAGGCATCTTGTCTTGCTCAACCTTCTCGCGGGTCGCGGGACCAAGCTTTTGGATCACCTGCCCATCAGTGGAGAGCAGCGTGATGGTGCCTGGCCGGTTGAAGTTGGCAATCCGCCGGGCATCGGGAAGAACCGAATCCAAGGCATGAGTGAGAGTCCTTTCAGCCAAGGCTGCGACACACCCGATGGCGACAGCACTAACTGAAATAACAATCCAGTGACGGCGCTTGCGAGTCACATCCCCTGTGTTAATGGGCTATGGCCTATGGCTAGAGCAGTAACCAGCATGCCAAGGATTAGAAACGGTTGAGCACTGGTCTGATATCTCACATCAAAGGCCAGGGGATCACGCAGTAACCAGATGTCTTGGAATGTGATCTGGGGAATGATCAATAAGATCAAAACTACTGAGGCAAAATGCTGGCCAATGGCGATCAGAACAACAACCATCGCGAGTTGGAAGATGTCGATCATTCCTGCACTGATCCAGCTGGCCTTTTTGATTCCAAAGACAACTGGCAGGGATTGAAGACCGAGGGCTCGATCTCCCTCTACACTCTTGAAATCGTTGATGACGGCAATACCAAGACCAGCCAAGCTATAGGCAAGTGTCAGTAGTGCTGTAGTCCAAGTCAGTTGTCCGAACAGCGCCTGACCAGCCCACCATGGCAGGGCGATGTAGCTGGCTCCAAGCGCGTAGTTTCCTATCCAACCGTTCTGTTTCAGCTTGAGAGGTGGGGCTGAATAAATGAAGCTCACAAATGAGCCGCCTAGGGCAAGAAACAGCACAACGGGAGTGGTGTGTTCAGCCCAACGATCTAAGCCATAGGCAACTGCAAGACCACCGAGAAGCAGCATCCAGATCTGAAGCTTGACTTGTGTCAGCGGGATGGCCCCGGAGGGAATCGGTCTATAGGGCTCATTGATTGCGTCGATCTCGCGATCGTAGTAGTCGTTGATGGTTTGGGTGTAACCGGTTAGAAGCGGGCCACTCATGACCATGCAGGCCGCGGCTGCAAGCACATCTGGTAGGCGCCATTGGTATTGACCACTGGCAGCGGCTCCACAAATCACACCCCAGAGCAGTGGGATCCATGTGACAGGCTTCATGAGCTGCAGACGCAGCTTCCAGATGTTGGTTGTGCCAGTGGCACCTTTGATGCCAAGGAGTTGGCGAGCGTCGCTCACGGCAGGCGTCTCAGGCGGAGGTAACTTCGTCGTCAAAGAACCAGCTGACAGTGCCATCGCTAAGTTCTACGACCAAGCCAATGCCCATGCCGTCAGTCATTTTGTAGCCGGTGACCCTGCCAACGTCAGATTTCTTGAGCAGTTCTACCAGTTTTGCTGGAATGCGATCACGAACGCGAGAGACTCGGACCTTGGAGCCGATTCTGTAGGAAGTGGCAGCCTGGGACATGGCCTGCAAGGCTTAGAAGGTGGCGCAACCTTAACAGTCGTCACTGCTTTATCCCAATGGTCGCGCTTCGTTTGATTCCTTGCCTTGACGTGGCTGATGGTCGCGTTGTGAAGGGTGTGAACTTTGTGGGCCTTCGTGATGCTGGTGATCCCGTTGAGCTTGCCTGCCGCTATAGCCAGGCTGGAGCTGATGAGTTGGTGTTTCTTGATATCGCCGCCAGCCATGAAGGTCGGGCCACGCTGGTGGCGTTAGTTCGACGTACTGCTGAGGCCGTGACCATTCCATTCACAGTTGGAGGGGGTATCAGCTCTTTGGATGGCATCACAGAGTTGCTTCGGGCCGGAGCCGACAAGGTGAGTCTTAATTCCTCTGCGGTGCGGGATCCAGATCTCGTAGCGCAGGGAGCCGACCGTTTTGGCTGTCAGTGCATTGTGGTGGCTATCGATGCTCGACGTCGTCCTAAGGGCTCGGGCTGGGATGTTTTTGTCAAGGGTGGCCGCCAAAACACCGGTTTGGATGTTGTGAGCTGGGCTCGGCAGGCAGCGGAACTTGGTGCTGGTGAAATCCTGTTGACCTCAATGGATGGAGATGGAACTCAGGCTGGTTATGACTTGGAGCTCACGCGAGCAGTCGTGGAAGCGGTGCCGGTGCCTGTGATCGCTTCGGGAGGTGCAGGTTGCCTGGATCACATCGCAGAAGCCTTCACGGTTGGCCAGGCCTCAGCTGCATTGTTGGCCTCTCTGCTTCACGATGGCGTGCTGAGTGTGGAGCAAATTAAGACTGATCTGCTGATGCGAGGTTTGTCGATTCGGCCTCTTGAGGCCTGAGGCTTTTCTTTGTATTCAGCAACACACTCCTAAATTTGGCAGAAGTTCTGTTCGCAAGAGTGCTTTTGGATGTGTTGCTGATCGATCACCCTTGGGCGCAGCAGTTGCTCCAAGCAGTGTTCAGGCCCCTGGATGGGATCTTCTGATGAGGCCTGGTGACCCCCAGGCGGTGGAGCAGTTGTTTGATGCGGTCGCTCCTAATTACGACCGGCTTAACGACTTGTTGAGTCTTGGCTTGCACCGCATCTGGAAACGCCAGTTGTTGGCATGGTTGTCTCCGCTTCCTGGTGAACATTGGCTTGACCTTTGCTGCGGTACTGGTGATCTGGCACTGGCATTGGCCCGCAGGTTGCGACCTGGAGGGTCTGTGTTGGGGCTAGATGCGGCTGAGGCGCCTCTTGCCGTGGCAAGGCGCCGCGCCGCGGTTGAGCCCTGGTTGCCCCTCTCCTGGTTGCAGGGAGATGCTCTGGATACTGGCTTGCCTTCCCATCGTTTTGACGGTGCTGTGATGGCTTATGGCCTGCGCAATTTGGCGGATCCAGGCGCTGGGTTAATAGAGCTTCGACGCCTTTTGCGGCCTGGTGCTCGGGCAGGCGTCCTTGATTTCAATCGCATGGGCGAGGGGTCCTTGGCAGCACGTTTTCAGCGGTTTTATCTGCGAAGGTTGGTGGTGCCGGTGGCTGCCCAGGTGGGTCTGCGCGAGCATTACGCCTATTTGGAGGCCAGTTTGCAGCAGTTCCCAAAGGGAGAGGCTCAGGAGCGACTGGCTCGGGACGCGGGATTTGCCGCAGCGAGCCATCGACCTCTGGCTGCGGGACAGATGGGCGCCTTGCTGCTTACCGCTTGAGGCGCTGATCGAGCAAAAAGACTCTTGCGAAAAGACGGATCGATGACTTATGAAGAAAATATTAAGACGCAGTTCGCTGTGGCCTTCCCTCTCCCTTCTCTTCTCTCCTCAATTAAGGACTTGCTTTTGGAGGTGCAGTGGCTTGATGGCTTGATCTTGGTGACTGATTCTCAGCAGGCCACCTTTGTGCCCTTTTCGCAGGTGGATTCTTTGTTGCGCATGGTGCGGGCACGCCCCAATGGTCAGATTGTGGTTGAACGGTTGTGCATGGCACTCCTTGATGACCATGATGGTGGGGGAGCTAAGCCTGTGCTGGTGTTTCAGGGTGATGACAGGTTTTGGCTGGGAATGATGGGTCTGAACGGCAGTCACTCGAACCGTGATGGTGCTGTTGCACACCTCGATCGCTGTTTTGCTCTTAGCAGTTGAGTTATTCACGCCATCAAGGAAGGCCTTGATGAGGGAAGTGCCTTTTTTGAGCATGAGCATGTCTGCTATTTGGCTTAACTAGTAGTTGACTTGTAGGCAGAGAGATCAGGCTTTTTACCTCGTTTCAAATCAGCTTTCACCCTCAGGTGTTTTACATTCTTAAATCAGGCGAAGACAGGCGAAGAAAACCTCTGCCAGGTTAAAAGATCGGAATATCTTCGCAACTTAAAATTGCCGCTTCCCCAAAGTAAGCTTCCAAACTAAATTAGCAAAATCTTCCTGTTTCGAGGAGCAGAAGCAAACTTTAATCTGGCATGAATAGGCTGATTGCAATAAAGATAACAAGACTTCCATTTCCACGCCTGTGATATCTATAAGATCATTTGAAATCACTATAAATAACCATCATGAAAGATAGCAATCACTTCTGCTTGCAGGATTTGGCCATTTAGTAGGCCAAATTAATTGGTGCATGTGATGGCAAAACAATCTCCTGGAGCGACCTTGCTGCGTCATTCATCTTGATTCGCGTCAATTGGTGTTGGTGTGAACAGAATGCTTGTGAATAGCAAAAAAGATATTTTATTGGCTTTTTCGTTAGAGATAAAAAACCTTATTGCAGTGAATAAATTGTGCTAAAAATAGCCTTAGCTCATTCTTGAAGCAGAACACCTTGTCAGAAAGGTGTTTAAGTTATGCTCTGAGCTTGAATGTGTTGGCGGCATAGGCTAAATTAATCTCCATGGCCCTAAGATTATTGTCATCATCATTTAATTGGCAAAAGATGCGATGACTTTTGGGAATTCTGAGTGATAAATAAAGGATCAACCATCCCAAAGTATGGTCAACGCTGAGGAGAGTTCTTTAGTTGTTTGCATATTAACTCTTGTTCAGAACAAATGGCTCTGTTGCACTTATGAGCTGATTGAATCATGAAGAGAAAGGATTTCAATGATATCAATAACATGCCCTAATCGATAACTTCGATGATGCCCTCGGCAACATAAACTGCTAAATCCTCGATGTTCTCCGCCAGCTCTTCTCTAGATATATCCCATTTCTCACACATTTTTGTTGATAATTCATGTTGCTTAGCATGTTCTATCATTGTTTCTACCATATGTTGAGTTAAGCTCATTCCCATTCTGATTTCTAGGTAATCCCATACAGATTTTTCTAAGCGACTAATAAATTGAATATCATCACTACCAGCGTAGTCATATAGACCCATCACCCCTATATGGCAAAAAACCTGCCCTAATTCATCGTAAGCACTTTCAGAGCCTTCTGCATGTTCATATTCTGCCAAGATCCACTCTAACTTCTCTCTCTCCTTTTTGTTACCATTCTTTGCTGCCTTGAGAAGCTCGTAGAATTCTTTGAACTCTATTGGTTTTGGCATGAGGATCATCAAATTCCATCAATCATCCTACTCGTAGCACTAGAGCTGATCACCAAAAACTGGTGTGATGAGTAGATAAATCATTGCACCCCTATCAAGTCCTTGTCAATACAAATATCAAATGGTTTTTGAACTTATCATTTATGTTATAAGCTAGCTCACGGATTTAGGCCGCTCATAGTTTTCCTCCTCCCTCCCTAATACTCTTTAATAGAGCTTTATAGCCTACATCAAAGCGGGTGATAGATACCTTGCAAAATCTTATGCTTTTCTTTTCTCTATTGACGTTCGCCGAGTCCCTTCATTTCTTCAAGAAGAGTTTGGTTTAAGTTCTCATTACATCTCATGAGCATTAACGGATAGATCGTACCTTGGCTATATGGAGCATATGCTTCGGCGCAAACCTCCCCGATCGCACTCTTCCAGGCTTCAAAGGTCGAATCTTTGAGTTGAGACTCTAAATGGCTGTTTGATCGTTTAAGGGCTTGTGAGGCGCAATAGCTAAGCTCATAGTTGTTGTCTCCTGGGCACTTGAACTCATTTGCCTTGGATGGGACAGGTACTGTCCATATCAATAAGGGGAGTAAGGGGAATACTTGCTTCAATGCCTTGACTGTTGCTTTTGGGAATTATGTCATGCGATTGACGCATTCATGTTAATGAATTGGCAGACTTTAATTGTCGATGATCTCCTTGAAGAAACCTCAATATGACATTTTCGGTTCTTCTGAGGTCGAAGGATTCTTGCCCCTTCTTTTGACGAGCTCTTGCCTATCAAAAAAGTCCATCATTTCATGCTATTACCTTCAAGGTTCAAGAATTTCTTTGGCGATTAGATTAAAGAAGAATATCTCGTTGCGAACATGAAAGGATTTGGAGAAAAGAAAAAAATAAAAAACAAACAACCCTCCAAGAAGTTTGCCCGAATACCGCCTGATCAAATCAAGGCTATCGCTTTTAAATATCACCAACAAGGCAATATAAATGAGGCACAAAAAGCCTATCAGGAATTTATTAATAGTGGTTTAAGTGATCCAGATGTATTCTCTAATTTCGCATTGATCTGTCAATCCCAAGGAGAGATTGACAAGGCAATAAACATCTATAAGAAAAGCATCAAACTATTTCCAGGCCATGCTTTTTCACATGCAAACTTGGGATATCTTTTCTTTCAGATAGGAATGTTAGATGATGCTGAAGTGGCGATCCGACAGGCGATTGTTATACAGCCTAACCTTGCCAACGCTTATTCATACTTGGGTTTAGTCTTACGAGAAAAAGGAAGACTAACTGACGCAGAAGATATAACCCGAAAGGCCATTGAACTTCAGCCAGATTTGGCTGATGCATACGTTAATCTTGGTCAGATCCTACAGAATCAAGGCAAACTAGATGAAGCTGAATATACAACACGCAAGGCAATTGAATTGCAAGATGATTCAGCAAGTATTTATCTGAATCTAGGTGGTATCCTGCAAGACCAAGGTGATTTAACTGATGCAGAAGTGAATACAAGAAAGGCAATGCACCTAGAAGCCGATCTGCCTGATGTCAATTTAAACCTTTCTATAATTCTAAAGGACCTTGGCAGAATTGAGGAGGCTGTATTTCATGTAACAAGAGAAATTGAGCTTTACCCACAAAAGCAATCATCATATTTGCTTCTTAACTCTATGCTTGAGGAATCTGATCTTTCATTCTTGCCTGAACGACAGTCTAGAGTTTTGCTTCGTGGCCTATTAAAGAGAAATGATATTGCACATAAAAATCTATTTTCAGCAATTAATCTCTTGATCTCTGAAAAAACACTAGACAACATTTCAGGCATTAATCATAATTTATTTGACCACCCATCTTTTCAAAATATTCTTGCTGATGATGAGATCATCAGTGCTCTTGGCTTGATGTTATTCACCACAATTGCCTGGGAGAAGGCTTTGACTAATATACGCAAGCAAATATGTATTTCAATCCAAAATAATGTTTTTAATAAAAGGATTATTGACTTGACTATTGCTCTTGCGGAGCAGTGTTTCCTTAATGAATATATTTTTACATGTAGCAAGCAAGAATTGGATGCAATCGAACAGTTTAAACTTTCTTGCTTGAGAAGTGACTTTGATCTGAAAACTCTTTCCATCTTAGCTTGTTATATACCCATTACTCATCTTTGTGAACAGTTCCCTTCATTAAGAGGATTCATCGATGCAAATGAGAAATTAAATAATTTAAAAATAATGCAACTCGTTGAACCAGAACGCGAACATGAGCTTGCAGCATCTATTCCTAAATATGGATCTATAGATGATGGTACTTCTATTCAGGTTAAAAAGCAGTATGAAGAGCACCCTTATCCGCGTTGGAGATATGCTTCTTATTCACGTGAAAATATTCAAACTATATCTTCAGCGATTAACAACGAAATAAGCCCTAATCGGGTATCAATCATTTTGCCTAAGCAGAGATCTCGAGTTTTAATAGCTGGCTGTGGAACCGGACAGCAAATATTCGATGCTCTCTCTTATTCTAACTCTGAGTTAACTGCTATCGATCTCAGCTCTTCTAGTATCGCTTATGCAAAGCGTAAGGCTCATGAATATGGAATTGAGCATATAAGATTTATTGAGATGGATATTCTTGATCTTCCAAAACTAAATGAAGAGTTTGATCTCATAGAATGTACGGGTGTTCTCCATCATATGAAGGATCCCTCTGAAGGTCTGCAATCTCTACTCAAAATACTCGCAGCCGATGGAATGCTCAAATTAGGATTTTATAGTGAGCTAGCACGTCAAGATATTGTCGAGGCTAGGAAAATTATTAAATCTGAATCTTTTGAGGCTAGTATTGAAGGCATTCGTCTATTTAGGAATAAACTAATTAATGGTGAATATCCGAAGATTAGTTCAATCTCAAACTGGCCAGACTTTTACACAACTTCTATGTGTAGAGATCTTTGTTTTCATATTATGGAACATCGTTATTCACTAGAGATGATAGCATCGCTGCTTGACCAATTTGAACTTAGATTCTTAGGTTTTGTGTTACCCAGTATTGTTAAAAAAGATTATGGCAGAGCTTATCCATCTGATTCAATGCAGACTGACCTCGGCTATTGGCAACAGTATGAACATGCCAATCCCAAAACCTTTCGACAAATGTACCAATTTTGGACGAATCAAAGATAATGGCTTATGCCTAAATATTCTGCATAAATATTCATCATTTTGGTGTTGAACACCATGCTTATATGAGTGGATTGCCTCGCAACCAGTCTAATGGTATAATCTTGGATCATAATCAATACAATGATCATGGAAGATTCTGAGAGCAATGCAAGTTCGAGTAACGACCAAACGGAAGCCTTCGAGCCGCCAAAAAATAGATTTGGAATACCATATTTGCTCGCAACTGATAAAGAAGAAAAAGATATGCCTAAAAAAGAGGTGCTTAATATTTTAGGCCTACAATTATCGGCACCAGCGGGAATGCAGAACCCGTTGTTGATTTTCTTTGGATTAATTGGTGTTAATATTGCAATTATTGGATACTTTACATACATGCTAAATAAATAGTCTTGTCTTAATCTAGCTGTTTGCTTTAAAAGCGGATTTTTTGTTCGCTCGTTGTTGATTTATTCACCAAGGCTGCTTGAATCAGGTAGTGTAAATACTGCTCAATAGAACTTCCTTGAATTTTTTACTGTTTTATATCTTGAAAATTCTATAGCTTTATAGCTCTAATTTCTTTAGGTGTTTGCCATTCTTTGATTGAGTTACTGCAAGCAGATATACTTTGGAGAATAGAATAATGACTTTCTGCGATTCGCATTCTTCTAATCTAATCGGACTATGACATCAAAAGGCTATAAACGAGCCTTAGCCTAGTTCTAATTTGATGATCTCGAAATGAGATACTGACAGAAGCAATTTTAATGATTCTCTCTTTAAGAGATAATCATTGACTGGCTGTTCTTTTGATATTATCTTGTCTTCTTTGTCGGACTATATTGATTATTGCCAGAGAAAATATTATCGTGATAGAGATAATGAATATTGCTAGAGGTTGTCCCTGGAGTGCCTTTATATTCCCATTAATAATTTCTTGGATTTCAATACCTCCAAGGCGTTTTAGTGCATATCCACTTGCAACAAATGGGGCGTCTGATATTATGATGCTAAGGAATAATGCAGGCAGAAACCTTTTCCATGTAACTTTTGTAAGTCCTAAGCCATAACAAACAAAATCAAATAAATTCGACATTAAAAAACTTGTCATCAAGAAAAAGTTTTGCTCTAAATGTTTTTTGCTAAAATTCTCAACACGATTCATCAGATTCTTGCCTACGAGTTTCTCAATTACGGCTCTGCCAAATTTCCTGGAAAGGGTGAAGCATGAACAACAAGCGACCAGATCTGCTAAGAAAATAACCAACAAGCCTTGTTGGAATCCAAAGAAATAACCAGAGAGAACAGAGCAGTATGTGCCAGGAAGTATTGGAATGATGATACTTATTGACCGTAGGGCAAAAATAATCCCAATTGCCCATAGCCCTATCGATTCAACTCCGCCATCGATAGCTTTTAGCCAACTTCCTATCGTTGACACATCTAGAAATTGAGCAATATAAATCATTAGAGCTACTATGAGTATGCTGATTATTAAATAAGAGTATTTCGTCCGATTGAGCTGTATTCTGATCACTTTTTAGTGGATTTAACTAACTGACTATAGCATTTACATGTTTTCGAGCCTATTCGAATTAAACAAGCTTTTGCTTAGGTAATGGATAAGTAGGAATACAATACAATTACGATCAAAGCTCCTCAGAACAACGCTAGTGCACTTCCAGGACATCATCACGACCCTGAATTCCTTTTGGGCTGATCAGGGCTGTGTGCTGTTGCAGCCTTATGACACGGAAAAGGGTGCCGGCACGATGAGTCCCCATACCGTTCTGCGCGCTATTGGACCAGAGCCCTGGGCTGTGGCTTATCCAGAGCCCTGTCGTCGGCCCACCGATGGTCGCTACGGCGACAACCCCAATCGCGCTCAACACTATTTTCAATATCAGGTATTGATCAAGCCCTCTCCAGTTGGTATTCAGGAGACGTATCTTGCATCGCTTGAAGCTTTAGGAGTTTGTACGGCGGAACATGACATTCGCTTTGTAGAAGACAACTGGGAATCACCCACTCTTGGAGCCTGGGGGGTTGGTTGGGAAGTGTGGCTTGATGGTATGGAGGTTACACAGTTCACTTATTTTCAGCAATGTGGTGGTCTTGATTGCAGCCCTGTGCCGATCGAGATCACCTATGGCATTGAGAGACTGGCCATGTATTTACAGAATGTTGAGAATATTTGGGATCTCAGCTGGAATAACAAACGAAGCTATGGCGATATCTGGCTTTCTCTAGAAAAGGGTCAGTGCGACTTTAATTTTGAATCATCGGATCCAAGTCGCCTTAAACAGTTGTTCGATCTTTATGAAGCGGAAGCGTCAGACCTGATCGCAAAGCAGCTCCCAGCACCCGCACTTGATTTCGTTCTAAAATGTAGCCATACTTTCAACCTACTGGAGGCTCGTGGCGTGATTTCGGTCACGGAGCGAACAGCCACGATTGGCAGAATTCGCAGTTTGGCTCGCGGGGTGGCAGAGGCTTGGTTAACAGAAAGAGAGGCAATGGGATTCCCCTTGCTTAATAACAAGGCACTTGCTTTAGACCAGCCATTGCAATCTTAAATGGCTCAATAAAATTCAAGGGCCTGATTTCGCGCACCTGACTTTGCGTGTATCAATTGATACTTAGGGCTGTTAATTGTGTCCGTTGTGAACACAGATCTTTTTACTATCTTGTGCTGGCCCATGTTTTGGGCTCTTTGTGTGAGGAACCAAATGAAACTCTTCCAGCAATTGCTGGTGGCACCTGCTGCCTTGGGCCTGATGGCTCCTATGGCTGCTAATGCCGCAGACCTAGACATCAAAGGTGTGTCCGATTATTCGGCCTCCAGCGAGCAGGTCACCAGCATCTCCCAATTCCAAGATGTTTACCCAACCGATTGGGCTTATCAGGCGCTGAGCAACCTGATTGAGCGCTACGGCTGTGTGGCTGGCTATCCAAGTGGTAGCTACCTGGGCAACAGAGCAATGACCCGCTTTGAAGCGGCTGCTCTATTGAATGCATGCCTCGATCGCATCACTGAAGTCACCGACGAACTGCGTCGTCTGCTCAACGAATTCGAGCAGGAGCTCGCCATCCTCAAGGGCCGTGTTGATGGCCTAGAAGCCCGCGTTGGTGAACTCGAAGCCACTCAGTTCTCGACAACAACCAAGCTTGTTGGAAAGGCTCATATGGTTCTTGGCGGAACCAGCTACACCGGCGATGAGACCGATGAGCTTAAGGATTCTGATGGTGATTACCTTGGAACTGACGCACTTAGTTTCAACTACACTCTGCAGTTAGATCTGAACACCAGTTTCACGGGTAAGGATCTTCTCTATACTCGCCTGAAGACAGGTAACTTTGCAGATAGTGCATTTGGTGGCAAGGGTTACGTGAAGCCCGCCTACTTGAATGTTGCCAATAACAATCAAGATGTCGTTAAAGTCGACAAGCTTTGGTACACATTCCCGATTGGTGACGACTTCACTGCTTGGATTGGTGCCAAGATTGAAAACTACTACATGCTTGGTAGTGCACCATCAGTATACCAGCCAATCTTGAAAGCCTTCAAGTTGGGTGGTAACTATGGTGTTTACGGTGCAAGTACAGGGCAAGGCTTAGGTTTGGCCTGGAAGTCGCCAGTCGACGATCCGATGGATGCCAGGTTTGGCATTAGTGCCAACTATGTGGCCAAAGAAGGCGAAAATGGTGATCCTTCTGATGGTGGTATAGGAAACGGTAATTCCAAAGGTAAGTTTCTCGCCAAGGTCGATTACGGCAATCCTCAGTGGCAAGTTTCTGCGGCTTATGCGTACACCCAACAAGGCATGACTCAAGGCTTTGGTACGTCAGATGGTGGTTCCAGCGTCTATAGCAAGTGCAGAGGCACAAGTTCTTGCGGTGCTGATTCCAATGGAGTCGCGCTTAGAGCTTTTTGGCAGCCAGATGAGCCAGGCTTGATTCCTTCCTTCAGCCTTGGTTACGACTTCACTGATTACAACCTGCCAGATGAGGCAGCAGATGGCACCCGCGAGCAAAGCATGGCTTGGTTCGCAGGCATGATGTGGAAGGATGCCTTCATTGAGGGCAATACCCTTGGCGCTGCAGTCTCTGAGCTTCAGTGGGTGACCCAACAGAAGGGTGATGACACTCCTGATGACGGCAACATGGCGTTCGAGCTGTGGTACAAGTTCCAGGTCACAGATAACATCTCTGTGACACCAGCTGTTTTCTATCTGAGCCGTCCGTTTGGAGAGAAAACAGGAACAGCTACAAAGTACGGTGGCAAAGGAGCTGATACTTTCGGTACCTTCGGTGGCCTAGTTCAAACAACATTTAAGTTCTGATCTTAGCGAGGGAGGGGATCACTCCCCTCTTGGTTCGTTAGAACATCAAGGCGTCCCTAGAGCGGGCGCCTTTTTTTGTCTTTGCAAGTCATTCAAAGCTGAAGAGAGCAATGCAGAACACTTCAACAAGGAAATATGCATTGGTTCTTTTCTGAATAAATCTACGGTCAAAGTAATAGGAAACTGAAATTACTTCTTTCTTCTTCTTCGGGGATTATATTGCCTCTTTTCTGAGTAGATTAGTTTTACTAGCCTTAATAAAAAAGGCTTCTTCCTTGTCAGAAGGAGCCTTTGATTGAGCTTGTTTATCTTCGTTTAAAGTGGTTTTCGTGAAAACTATTTCAGAATAGGTTTACCAGCAGTTTTCTCCTTCGCCGATCGGGACGCAAATATTTGATTTCTTTGCCTTTTTGGCAGCTTTTTTGGCGTCTTCATCAGGTTTGCTTTCAGCATCGATGTCTTGATCAGTTGTCCACTCCTTCAGTCCTCCCATATCGCCTTCACCAGCGTGACTAAGATTTGGCTGTAGTGCGTTTGCGGCCAGCAGAGCAGAAGCTGCAAGAAATATTGCTACAGGAGACTTTTTACTCATGCTTTGCAGATAAGCGAATCTACATACATTTTGGCTCCCCAACGCAACCATTGTTTGGCGATTCGATACTTCATCTAGTATCAAATGATTCAGGCTTCAGTTGCCGAGGCGCCTGAGCATGTTGGTGTACGCCTGAAAGATCAAGTCCAGTTCTGGTGAACGGCCATGTTCGGCAAGAAGGGCGCGGGCACCAGCATTGAGGCCAAACAGAATGGTGCGGTCTTCATTGCTCCTGATATAGCTCTGGATCCAGCCAACACAAACCAGCCGCTCACCAGCAGTGACTGTTTCCACGGCATGCAGGCTTGTGCTGGGATAAATGATCAACTGGCCTGCTGGCAGCTTCACTTGCTTGCTGTCTTGCAAGGTTTGAATGCAGAGAGCTCCTCCGTCGTAACTTTCGGGTTCGCTGAGAAATAGCGTGAAGGAGAGGTCGCTACGCCCTGAGCTCATGTACGCATTGTCGACATGCATTCCATAGCCCTGGCCAATACCGGATCGACTGAACATCACCCCGTGGATGTGCCTTGGTAAGGCAAAGCTCTTCACAAGCGGATCCGATTCAAGCTGCTTAATCACTAGTTGGCTGTTTTCTTTGGCGGTTTTTGAGTTGCGATCCAGCTGGAGGTTGTTTTTGACTTCGGCTGCTTGATATCCCGCTGTTTTACGTCCGTCCTGCCATGATGTTTCGTCAGCCAAGAGAGTTGCACGCAGTTGGCTCACAGTTGCCTCGTCAAGCAATGGATGGGTCAGAGGCTCCATAGAGATTGCCGGGTAAATCCCACAATAACCAATACCTCGACGTTATAAAACTATGGAGGACTCGTATGAATAAAACGGTAAACTTCCTAATCTTAGGTCTAAGTCCAATTCTTCTATACGAGACAAAATTTATCCAAATCTCTTAGTGAATGAACGGTGGGAGTCTCGAGCAGTTTATAAAGAATTGTGGTCTTTTTTGTCTTGCTAGATCGATACCACTATCCCACTATTCCATCCCCAAACAAACTATAATAAACCTTATGATCTACCAACCAACTCAAGGGTCAAGGTCAACAACTCAAGGTCAATCAAATAAGAAATTATCTCACACCCCCTTACAAAAAAACTTCTATGGAGGAAGTGAACAGGTGGAAGGAGAGTAAACAACTATCAATACCACCTGTTCTTCAACTAACACCTAAGGCTCTACTTAGACACCAACAGGTATAGATACTCAGGCAAGTAGTTAAATCAAAATCCACGAGTAATCTATCGTCTAAACATAGGCAGGATATGCTACCATTATCTAGACCTACTTCTACACTGACTCCTAAGAAGTCAAAGAAGGATCTAAAGAAAGAGGTGAAGGAAGTAAAGGAGTGGTTAGAAGGAATTCAGATTTATTAATCCTATCAGTCTTCGTCAGTCTTGCTGTTGTTGTACAGGTAGAACCATAAAAATATCGATCCTGCAAGTATCACAGTTCCAACAGTTGTATTGCCCGAGAGAATAGTAAGCATAGATCACTCATGTCTTTTTTTATCAAATGTTTCAACCTCTCCTTCAGTTGAATCATAGTATCGGACTTCATCATATTCTTCTGTTATCAACTCCATATCGAAATCTTTGTAATCGTCATCATCAACGTATTTATTAAACACACGGATACCTTCCTCCAGATTTTCAATCTTCTCGTGGTTTGTAGGAGGGTGTCCAGGAGTATCGTAGATATTGAGTAAGTAACTCATAAGTTAGTTGGGATCATAATGACGAATGACTTTGTTGGTTACATCCTCAACTAACTCTATAGCCTCATCATTGAAGTCATCGTCATCAACATAGAAGTGAAACATCTCCTCTCCCTTCTCCAAAGACAAGTCAGTTTTTAGTTTCGTAGGAAGATCATCTATATAATACAACAAGTGGTAAGTCATATAAGGTGGTTGTTTATGAGTCCCATATTTTGGCCTACTTTTCCACACTTGGATTGACCATCAATCTCATCCTCAACACTTCTTTGTGTTTCTCTTGTCCTCTTTCAAGAGACCAACTGTAACTACAACCAAGAAGAAAGAAGACAATCGGATTAATTCCTAACGTCTCCCATTTACAACCAAAAAAGAATAAAACAAGGATTAGAATGGACCACATCAATGACTTATTGATCCTAAGTTCAAATTCTAACTCTCTCAACTTCTTCTTTTGTTGATGAGGAAAAGATGAAGAGGTGGTTCTGTCATTAGTCATCTCCTGATGGTGATTCTTCATTATTCCAATCTACCGTTTGAATAAGTCTTTGTCTTTCCTCCTCTATCTTTTCCTTCTCCTCATTAGTCCTCCTCCATTCCTTATCCATCAACTCAACCAATCCAAATTCCTTCAACCATTCATAAGTAATCCAATCTTCTTCTTCCTGTGATTGGTTTAGACATTCATCAGCTTCGAGATAGGGATTGATGACAATATTGTAATCAGAAATAGTTACAGTTACCGTCATCAGTTTATCTCTTATCTTGATGTTGATGTAACTACACTCATCAAGAACACGAAACAAGAAACGAAGATTACCAATGAGACTCCTCATACCAACAGAGACTGATCCCTCGTCGAATTCCATTCCTTTACTACTTTCAATAATCCTGTCTCGTTTGTCAGTTACCCAACCCTCTCTATGATTCATTCCTCTTATTCCAATCTTTTACTCTTCTTTTTTCAGGGTCACTCATTAGGTGTCAATACTCTAAACATAGTCTAATCATTTCTAGATGCTTCAACCAGAAAATAATTTCAAACGAAAAGAAAGTTAGTAACGGAAGGAGGGACCACCACTATTAGCCCCACCTTCATTGTTTAGGTAGTGTCTACAATGTCTTGTCTCATCAAACAAATCCTTCATCTTCTTGTCCCACTGTTTTGTCTTTCTCTCACGTTGGTAATCAAAATAGTTCTCTAAGTTATCTCTGTAAACATTTGTCTTGTGGTTCCTTGCTGACTGTGGGATTTGAGTAATAATCAAAACAAGGAATAGACCGATGTAAATCCCATCTCTTTTAGACAGTGATGATTTCATTAGTTGATTAGGTCTGTGTTTGTTTCAGTGGTTGTATTTCATTGAGATTATCGTTCTCTAGTTATCGGACCAACTTCTTTTTTATTTATAGGACCAGCATCTAATCCAAGTCTCTTGTTGTAATCATCTAGTGTCATCCCACAACCCTTACCTTCTGGACCATTTTCTTTAAAAGCGCTTATAAACGGACTATCACTCCAAACACCACCACCACTAACACTCTTCAACTCTTCAGTTGATAGCTCCTCGTTGATTTCTTCTTTTTCTTTTGGATTAGTTATAGGTGTAAATACTCTGAGGGTAGTCTAATGCTTCATAGAGGTCTCTACTAGAAAAAATAAAATAAACCTCTGAAGCGTCTTGCGTATGTAGTTGGTCAATTCTTACCACGTGTTACCACCTTCGGATGTTGGATATACTGTCAAAAAGAGTGCATATACATACTTTCCACTGGATATTTATAACCCTGTTAAGTAATTACTCTAACTACAACTCCACTTCCCTTCCGGATACTTTTTTGTTAGTAGTCGTCTGTAAAGTTCCGACAGGTACTACTTGACTACGGATATTTTCAGTTATCATCCTATAGGTACTAATACTACTTTTCTTGCTTCGATCCGTCGCGATCGGCCTCATGGATTTTCCTTCTATCCTTTACGAACTCCGGCCAGGTCTCAATTCCTCTCTGAGTGGTTCTGACGTGCCACTATGCCAACTATGCTCTAGCCCCATAAGCAACCATTTCCCTTAGTTCTATTGCAGATGATAAGAATTGCTGAGGAAATCCCATTATCAGCGCTTTGGCCCTCACGGGCCGTTACTGCATCATTTGTTACAGCGGCTGGTATGGAATGCGCAAGGAGGCCTTGAGTGCTCTCAATAGGGTGAGGCTTGCAACGTTAATGGTTTGTTGGCAATGGGTTTGAAGGCGCGTCTTACGTATTCAGGCTTGGCGGCCGTTCTCGCCCTTGGCACTGGATTCAGCCAAAACGGTGTTGCGAAGGCTCGAGAAGTACGTGTTTATTCAGGTCGGCACTACAACACTGATCGTCAAATTTATAAGAAATTTTCTGAGCAAACAGGGATCAAGGTTCGGCTGATCGAATCTTCTGGTATTTCATTGTTAGAGCGTCTTAAACGAGAGGGGGCAAACTCTCAGGCAGATGTGATCATCCTTGTTGATGCGGCACGGATTAGTAATGCAGCAAAAGAGGGCCTTTTGCAACCTGCGCGCTCAGCAAAATTGGATAGCGAAGTACCTAGTGCCTATCGCGATCCGCAAGGTCGTTGGTATGGCCTGACCCGTCGCGTGCGGGTGATTGTTGCCAATCCATCGAAGGTGAACGTTGGCAGTATTCGCACTTATGCCGATCTGGCTAGCCCCTCACTTAAAGGGAAGGTGTGTCTACGCAAGCGCAACAACGTCTACAACCAATCTTTAGTCGCTGATCAGCTTGTGTTGCGCGGTGAGGCGGCAACCAAGAGTTGGTTGCAGGGAATGATCTCTAATGTTTCCCAGCCTTACTTTGGAGGAGATGTCTCCCTGGCTCGAGCTGTGTCACAAGGCATCTGTGGCGTTGGCATCGTTAATCACTACTATGTTGCGCGGATGCGTGCTGGTGTGAGCGGATCGAAAGACAAGGTTCTTGCTAATAAGCTCACGGTTATCACACCTGATCCTGCCCACGTCAATGTCAGTGCTGGTGGGTTGGCTAGGTATGCAAAGAATAAGAAGGAGGCGATTCAGCTGCTTGAATTTCTTGCTTCACCTGATGGCAGTCAAGGCATGGCTGGCCCCACCTATGAACATCCGTTGAATGGCTATGGCACGTCGTTAGAACTCAAAAAGTTCGGCACTTTCCGCCCCGATCGGGTCACGATTAGCCAGCTCGGAGCGAATAATGCCAAGGCGATTCAGTTGATGGCTCAATCTGGTTGGAAATAGGGTTTTAGGCTTGTGGGTTCAGGGCTAGAGATCTTCTTAGGGAGATCTTTTGCCAGGCTCTTCCTCGAACCCTGCAGACTGCGAAGTGCAGAGAGGGGAATTCTCGAGATAGTCGTTTGAGTTTGTTTGCGAGGGTTTTCTTCGCCTTTGCTTGTTGCAGGCTTGGCCCTGACAGCACTAGTGCTTGGTGCCCAGCCCTTTCCTTCTCAAGCAATGGTTGTCGTTGCTGTTGTGTTGCTGATCACGGCTCGTTTCTGCTTGATTCGTCTCGGCATTACCCAAAGCAGGGCTACAGCATTGGCGTTGATGTTGCCATTGTTGTTGGCATGGGCTTGCTGGTTGGGGCAGCCGAGACCTGGACCTTTGGACCCTGTGCGTTTGTTGGCGAGTGCCGGTTCTTTTGATCGTTCCTCGCGCCTTCCGCTTCGAAGCAGCCTCGAAGGGCGGCTGCTGAGTGATAGCCGATTGCTTCGTGATAGCAGCTTTGTGGCTGATAGTTGCCGTGCATTGTTGGCGGTGAACCGGATCAATGGCCTGCCGAGGCATGGCCGTAGTGAAGTTCAGCTAAGACCTTGCCCTCAGCTTTTGCAGCAGGGTTGGCGAATCCGTGTGCATGGTCAGTTGCGCGCTCCGGCTCTCGGGCCTCATTCGCTACTGCCTGGGCCAGCGGAGCGGCTTCAGCAGCAGGGAAGTTGGAGCCAATTCTGGGGTGATCAGGTTGAGGTGTTGCAACGTCCCTGGACGCCGATCGCTGATGCTCGCCGTCAGGTCGCCTTGCGCTTACAGCAACTGGCAGGTCCACGTTCGGGAGGATTGCTGGCGGCTTTGGTGTTGGGTCGTGCCCAAGTTGATCTGCCGCTTGATTTGGTTAAGGCGTTCCGCGTTGCTGGCCTTTCCCATGCCTTGGCGGCCTCGGGCTTTCATCTTTCTGTGCTGTTGGGAGCGTCGCTGGGGATTGCTCGGTTGCTGCCAAGGCCCTTCCGTTTGACGTTTGCTGCAACGGCACTGATTAGCTTTTTGATGCTGGCCGGACCACAACCGTCGGTTGTGAGAGCTGTGTTGATGGGTAGCACGGTGTTGTTGATTAATGAGGGCGGAGGCCGCAGTCGTCCTCTAGGGGTGTTGCTAGCGACGTTGGTGCTGATGCTGTTGGTGAATCCCGCCTGGGCGCGTTCGATTGGTTTTCAATTGAGTGCGGCAGCTACTGCCGGATTGGTCGTCACAGCAGGGCCCCTAGAGCAGGCTTTCTCCAAGCGTTTACCTACATGGCTTCGAGGGTTGGCACCGGCGCTGGCTGTTCCTTTGGCCGCAATCGTCTGGACGCTGCCACTACAGATTGTTCATTTTGGCTCCACTCCTGTCTATGCCCTATTGGCGAATCTGCTGGCTGCTCCTTTGTTGGTGCTGCTCACCCTCTCAGCGATGGCGTTGGCCTGGTTGTGTTTGCTCTTGCCTGCTGGCTTGCTGACTCCATTGCTGAACTGGATCAGTTGGCCGATCCAGCAGTTGGCTGGGTTATTGATTGCTCTGGTGCGTTGGATCTGCACTTGGCCAATGGCGCAGTTGTTCACCGGTCATCCCCAGCCTTGGTTGGTGTTGTTGTTGGTGTTGGGATTGCTGCCTTGGTTGGTCACGCGATTGCGTCATTGGCGTCCCTGGGGAGTGGTTGCCTTGTTGGTTTGTTCGTTATCGCAGGCTGTTGTACAGATGGGCGATGGATTCGTGGTGGTGCATCAGCGCAGTCGTCAATGGTTACTAGCTAGGCATCGTGGGCGGGCTGTTTTGGTTAGTACGCATGGAGATGGTCGTAGCTGTTGGCAGGCTCGTCGGCTGAGTGAAGCGTTTGGCCATGCCCGTCTTGATTGGGCGATGGTCTTGGATCCGGTTGCCAGTGAGGCGGCGTCCTGTTGGCGAAATCTGGCCCATGCCGTGTTGGCTGAGCATCAGGGTGTGATGCCTTTGCAGGTTGGACAGCGGTTAGTCAGTCCTGGCCTGGAGGTGAGACCAATCGCTGCAGCAGAGCAGAGTTTGCAGTTGCGAGCTGGTCGTTTGCGTTGGCATCTGCTGCCAACGCGTCAAGCCTATTGGAGTTGGCGTGATCGTCAGGGATTGGATGGCGTGGAGTGTCAGCCTTTAGTTAAATCAGAGGGTTTGACAGGGGTATGGCTTGGTTTTGTGCCAACCTCTCTTGAGCGGCGATGGTTGCTACAACACACTGCAGGGCGGCTTTGGGTCAGTGGTAGAGCCAGCGGCTCCCTGAGCATGGTGGCCTCAGCGTTTTAAAGTTGCCTTGCGTCTTTACGGGCGTTTGGAGAGGTGGCTGAGTGGTCGAAAGCGAACGACTCGAAATCGTTTGACGGGCAACCGTCCGTGGGTTCGAATCCCACCCTCTCCGTTGCTTGATTCTTCGTCTCTGGTGCAAAATATGAAAATTGCTCGAGGTATTTCAAAATGAATAAATTGCGTAAGTTTTTTCTGATTACATTTTGGGTTGGAGCATTTGTTTTTCTGGTTTACCTCATACAGACATATGGCATTGAGCCGCTACGTAATGCGGTGGAAAGTATGGGCATCTGGGCTCCTTTGGGGATAATGCTACTTCGAGGGATTAGTATCATTTTACCTGCCTTGCCCAGCTCTGCATATTCACTTTTGGCAGGTTCTCTATTGGGGTTTAAAACAGGATATGTGACAATTGTTTTGGCTGATCTTATCTTTTGTCAAGCAGCATTCTTTATCGCTAGAAACTATGGAAGAGAGCCTGTTCGCCGCTTGGTTGGAGTGAAAGCAATGAAGAGAATCGAAGGCTTCAATCAAAATCAACTGGAGGGAAATTTTTTCCTGATGACCGGTCTCTTAATGACTGGACTTTTTGATTTTCTGAGCTACGCCATTGGGATAGGTGGAACGCGTTGGCGTCTTTTTACTCCAGCATTAATTGTAAGTCTCTTGATTAGTGATTCCATCATTGTCGCTGTCGGTGCTGGAGTAAGTCAGGGGGCTGGTTTGATGCTTGGAGCTGCTCTGCTTGGGATGTTTGTACTTGCTAGTGTCGCTGGTCTTACTAAGAAGAAGGTCTCTAGTACTAATCAATAGGATTCAAAATAGCCTTGTTTCCACTATTTTTTCTGACATTAGTCTTTAGAGACAATCTTAGTAGAGATGGTTCAATTTGCATGGATTTTTGAACCACTTTGAGCCAATTCTTACCATGGATGCCACTTTGTTCTCTCGTCTCCCTAACTGCGAGGACGCTCTCTCCGTTTTTTGGCCGTTCAGCAGTGTTTGCTAGAGATTGGCATGAACAAAAGGTTTTGATTGCTGCTGGGCTCTTACGCTTTTGTTCGGGCCGAGCTTTGTTCTGCATATGTCAGGAGATACTGGCAAAAGCTTTTGTCAAGGCAAAAATGGCCTAAATGATTTGACTTGATTTCTGCTGACCTCCCTGTGACAGGCCAAGAAAAGTCCACTAATAAAGGGGTCTCAAGCCTGGTTCAGGGAATCCAGCAACGCTTTCAAGCCTTTGTCACTAAACCAAGGGGGTCGTCCAAGGCCACGCCACAGGCTACTGCTAAGCAGCCCAGCAGGACCGAGGATAGGGTCCAGGATTCAAGCTATGTTTCACTGCAGCCCAAAGACTCAAAGTGGGCACGCTGCAGCTGGAGCATCAGCAAAGCCGATCAGCAACGGGCAAAAAAAACAAAAGCAAAAGCCCTATGTCTGCGGCTGGTCGATCTCTACAGCCACGCCGATGCCTTGATCAGTAGGCACGCCATCAAAGAAATTCTTGTCGATAGCAAGGCTCATGAGTGGTTCCTTCCTGTGCCGATGGGTGGCCGTGAATATCTTCTTGAGCTCGGCTATCAGCTTCCTAAGGGAGGTTGGCTGTCGCTAGCTTTCTCAGAACCGGTATACGTTCCGCAAAGCGATCCTTCAGAGCAGAGTTCTGATCGCTCATATAGCTCTTTCCACCAGGAGCAAGACGTAGCCGCCCAACCTTTTTCTCCGACTTCGTCTGTTGCTGAAGTTGCTGATTTTGGTGATGACGGAATGCACGAGCAGATGTATCAGCGTGCAATTTCAAATAACCCCAGCTTTGGGATTGGCTCGGAGACTCTTCAGGGGGATGGTCGTTCCGATCGCTCCAGGCGGTTGAGGAATGATTCTGGCTCTGGATGGTTGGATAGTGGTCGTGGACAGTTTTTACGCCGCCGCCGTGAATCTCAGCAGAATGATCCCGACAATGCCTCTGATTCTGATTGGTTCTGACCGGTTGGTGATTTCTTCGCTCATTGTTGCTTCTGATCTGTATTGGTTCAATCGTTGGTTCATACAGACCAGCGACAGGTGGATGAGTTGATGAATCGCTAATAAGGGTTAGTCACGCGGTGAGCCGAAGCCTCCACCGCCTGGGGTGCAGATCAGCAACGCCTCTCCGGCTTCGATGTTGATCGTTGCGCATCCTTTCAGCGGATCTCTTTTCCCATTGACGTGTTCAAGTTGGTTTGCTCCTAACGCCCCCGGCAGGCCGCCTGATAGCCCGAATGGTGCAATCCGTCTCGATCCAGAGAGAATCGACGCTGTCATTGGCGCTAAGAAGCGAAATTGTCGCAACAGCCCATCACCACCACGCCATCGCCCAAGGCCGCCACTACCATGCCTTAACGCAAAGAGCTCCAGCAGTACTGGATAGCGCTGCTCAAGGATCTCTGGATCGGTGAGGCGGGAATTGGTCATATGCGTCTGTATGCCATCAGCACCATCAAACCCTTTGCCAGCACCGCTGCCGCCGCCAACCGTCTCGTAATACTGATGTTCGCTGTCGCCGAAGCTGAGATTATTCATCGTGCCCTGGCTTGCTGCCATAACCCCTAGGGCCGCGAACAATAGATTGCAGAGTGCTTGGGATGTCTCCACATTTCCTGCTACGACTGCTGCAGGTGGGTGTGGGTTGAGCAAGCAGCCATTGGGAACGATCAGTTCAAGTGGTTCAAAGCAACCGGCGTTGAGTGGGATCGTCTCCCTCACTAAACAGCGGAAGACATAAAGCACCGCTGCTTTTGTTACGGCCAGCGGAGCTTGGAAATTGTCAGAGCCCTGGGCTGAGGTGCCAGTGAAATCAACCTTTGCTGTGCGCTGATGCTTATCAATTGAGATCTTCAGGCAAAGCTTTGCGCCATTGTCGAGCTCTACTGAGAAGGCGCGATTGTTCAATGTTTGGATCACCTTGCGCACCGCTTCGGCCGCATTGGCCTGTACAAAGGCCATGTATCTGTTGACTTGTCGATCACCTGTGCTGGCGACAAGAGCCGTCAGCTCTTGAACGCCTAACTGGTTGGCGGCGACTTGCGCTTGTAGATCGGCGAGCAATTCGGCTGGGTTTCGTGGCGGCATGTTGCCGCTGTGAAGCCTTTGCTCCCAGCTCTTGCGGTCGTGGTGAGTATCGCTCACAAAAGACACGTTACGGAGGAGGAGTCCTTCGTCTTTGATGTTTCGACTAAAGGGCGGCATCGAGCCGGGCGTGAGTCCACCAACATCGGCATGATGCGCACGACAGGCGACGAAATAGCTTGGTTTGTCGCTTGTGGTGAACACAGGTGTGATTGCTGTGATATCTGGCAGATGGGTGCCGCCGTGGAAGGGATCGTTGCTGAGTACTGTCTCGCCTGGGCGCAGTGGTTCGCGTTCGCCAGCGTCAATCTGTGCCAGAAGATCGGCGACTGATTCACCCATCGAGCCAAGGTGAACGGGAATGTGAGGGGCATTGGCGACGAGTGCACCCTGATGATCGAATAAGGCGCAAGAGAAATCCAGCCGTTCGCGGATGTTCACTGAACGACTGGTTTGACGTAGTCGTTCCCCCATCTGTTCGGCGATGGCCATGAAGCGATGATGGAATAACTCCAGCAACACTGGATCGGGCGTTTGCTTGGCCAGTGCTACCGGTTGCCTTGTAATCACTGAATCTGCAGCGATGGCATCGAGTACAAGAGCTCCTTGTTGATCCACGCTTGCTCGCCAACCAGGCTCTAGCACGATGCAACCTGTAGTGTCTAAGACCAGCGCTGGCCCTTCTAGTACAGACCCTGCGATCAGACGATCGCGATGATGGAGGGGCACCTGCTGCCAGCCAAGATCTGGCCAATGCACCTCAGCATGTTGATGTTCGCCCCGTGGTGGAGGCGTATGCAGTTGGACGTCACCTAGTCTTGATCGGCCTTGATCGCTTGGGGATGCAGGGGCTACTACTGCGACTTCGAGCCTTTCCACCACTAAAGGCTGGTTGTGAGGAGGGATATAGCTAAAGCGCTGTTGGTGGGCGACCGCGAATGCTTTTTGTATATCCGTGATGCAAGTTGTTGGCTTCAGGGAGAGCATCAAGCCTTGTTCGCTGGATGCATAGCGCAGTTCGATGCGGGCCCAACGCTTTGGTGGAGCTGAATCAACAGCACTTGCAAGGTCTCCTGATTCCTGTAGGAGTTGTTCTGCTTGCGTCTGTTCCAGCTTGATGAGCTGTTGAAGTTTGTCCAATAAGTCTTCGTTAAGGGGTTCACGCACAGACCTTTCGCGTAATTGACGTTGACGGGCATGGCCCATTCCATGGGCTGAGAGCACGCCCGCTAAGGGGTGAAACAGCACTCTCTTCAGTCCTAGCTGAGCTGCTAGCCGGCAGGCATGTTGCCCACTGGCTCCTCCGAAGGCCACAAGCACGCCTCCACGAATGTCATGACCGCGTAGTAACGAGACCTGTCGGATTGCATCAGCCATGCGTTCGATCGCGATTGCTAAGGCACCTTCTGCGCTGTCTTCTGGTGTGCTGCCGATCGTCTCCGCTAGTTGTCTAAAGCGCTTTTGCACAACTGATAAGTCTGGGGGCTGGTTCGCCGATGGGCCGAATAGCGCTGGAAATTCGTTCACCTGTAGGCGACCCAGCAAGAGATTGGCGTCCGTGATCGTTAGTGGACCGCCACGGCGGTAACAGGCTGGTCCGGGGTCAGCACCCGCTGAGCGAGGCCCAACCTGTAGCCGTTCGCCCTCACTGCTGATGATTGATCCACCCCCTGCTGCCACGGTGTGGATTGGTAACCTCTGCGCCATTAAGCGCTGGCCCGCCACCTCTGTTTCAGGGCTGCGCTGCCAGTCTTCCTCCTGTTGCCCGGCAGGAACATGGAACACATCGGTGGAGGTTCCGCCCATGTCGAAGCCCAGTAGAGGTTGTTGGGCGAGGCCTGATGCTCGTGCTGCGGCGACAGCACCAACCATCCCCCCTGCCGGTCCGGAGAGAATTGTGTCTTTAGCGAGTAACCATTTAGGTGTCAGCAATGCACCGCTTGAGCCCATCATGCGGAGACGTGTTGACGGCCCGAGCTCCTTGCGGACTTGGTTTAGATACTTGAAAAGTACTGGTGAAACAGTTGCTTCCACCAGGGTGGTTTGTCCTCTGGGTACCAGGCGTGGCAGGGGGCAAACCTGATGGGAGCAAACCACGGAGTTAAATCCCAGCTGATTTAACCAGTCCTGCAAGTGCAGTTCGTGTTTGGGGTTGCGGTAGGCATGTAGTAGAGCAATGGCGCAGCTTTTCAAGCCTGCTTTGGCATGCCGCCGCACTTCATCTTCTAGGGCTGCATCGAAGCTGATCGGTTCGATTTCTTGCCCCTTGGCATCGAGGCGGCCTGGCACCTCGATCACGGCTCGTGCCAGGAAGGGCGTGCGGCGGATCTGTAGAGCAAATAATTCAGGCCGATGCTGATCGCCGATGCGGAGCAGATCTCTGAAACCACGATTGCAGAAGAGAAGAACCGCTTCTCCTGCATTTTCAAGCAAAGCATTGGTGGCCACGGTGGTGCCGAGGCGCACTTCTTCAATCAAGCCGATGGGAATTGGTTGTCCTGCTTTGAGCTCCAACACCTCCCGGATCGCTCGGACGGCTGGATCACCAGGCTGGTCTGGCTGTTCCGAGAGTACCTTGCGGACAATGCATTCTCCAGCGGGGTTGATTCCGACAAGATCTGTGAAGGTTCCGCCGCGATCGATCCAGAACTGCCAAGGCATGCAATTGAGCCAGTGGCTTGGCAGAGCATCGTTCCTTCATTATCGAGCCTTGAGGGAGTTGCTGACTAGGCCTGGCGTTCAGGAGTGAAACAGAAGCACAAGGCCTTGGCTGACTTGGTGGAATTCTCTCTCTTCGCGACTTAGGTCCAAACCGACTTGAAGAGCTTCTTGTAGTGCATCTTCAAAGGGGGGGGTGAGTGGGGCATTTTGTTGTCTACATAAAGCTGCTATGCCCACGGGAGTGGCATGCCAGCGAAAGCGCCCAGTTTCACCAATCGCAGGTTGATTGAGGGCATCTTCAAGGAGGGAATTGATCGGCATGCTTTAAGTGGGCTTAACCCAGCTTCGGAACGCAGCACTCTTGCTGCAATCGGCTGAGAGACTTCGTGATGAACTGAGGATCAATCCGCTATGGCTGGCAAGGCCCCAGAAGACTTGCCCAAACGGATTGCTTTGGTGCATGAGTGGTTCACGCCCCGTGCCGTGGGGGGTGCTGAGCAGGTCGTGCAATCTATCGATGCTCTGTTGCTCAGATTGGGCTGTCAACCAGACTTGGCAGCTCTGGTTGATGGAGAAAGCCTTAGGCCAGGAAGCTGGCTGGAAGGTCGCGCCATTCAGACCAGTCCGATTCAACATCTCCCCTGGGGGGTGAGCCATGTGCAGCAATACCTGCCCTTATTGCCCCTTGCGATTGAGCAGTTAGATGTGGGTGATTACCCCTTGGTCATCAGCAGCAGCCATCTTGTGGCCAAGGGGGTACTCACCTCTCCTGAGCAGCTCCATGTGAGCTACGTGCACACTCCCGTTCGTTATGCATGGGATCAGATGCATGCCTATTTGCGTCGCTCGGCCTTGGCACAAAGCGGTTTAGGGCCCTTGATCCGTTGGCAATTGCATGTTCTCAGGCAGTGGGATCAGCTCAGTGGTGCGCGCGTGAATCATCTTTTGGCCAATTCCCGCTTTACAGCGCGGCGGATTGCTTGCTTTTGGGGGCGTGAAGCAGAGGTGGTGCATCCACCGGTGAAGGTGGATCGCTTCCGCTGGGATCAGCCTCGCAATGATGTGTACCTCTGTGTTTGTCGCCTTGTCCCTTACAAGCGAGTGGATCTTGTGATTGAGGCCTTCAATCGATTGCGCTTGCCATTGTTGGTGGTTGGCGATGGACCGGAGCGGACATTCCTAGAAGAGTTGGCAGGTCCCACAGTGCAGTTGCTAGGTCGTCAAACCCAGGCGCAGGTTGAGGCCTTGATGGCAAGTTGCCGAGCCTTCGTTTATGCCGCTTTGGAGGACTTTGGAATTGCACCAGTGGAAGCCATGGCAGCGGGGGCCCCAGTGATTGGCTTGGGGAGGGGTGGCTTACTCGATACCGTGCGTTGTGCGGCGGCTGGAAGGCCTTACCCAACAGGGGTCTTGTTCCCTGAACAGACAGTCGCATCAGTCGCGCAGGCGGTTGCCTGGTTTGAGGAACGACAGCTTTGGCAGCAGTTGACCCCTGAAGTTGTACGCCTTCACGCAGAACAATTCCGTCCGGAAGCTTTTGCGTCGCGTTTTGAGACTGCACTGCGTCAGGCCTGGCAACAACATCAGCAGGCCTGTGCCGTTGCTGCGAGTGACCCTGTGGAGCTTTTAGAGTTTCGATCCTGATCTTGAGTAGGGGAGCCGCTTGGAGAGATCATGAGATTGGCCTCCAGGCGCTTTGTGTTTCATGGGGGTAGTAGAGCCCTGGGCCGAGGGGCTTCTCGTCGTCATCTTGAGGTGCTTTCAGCTCCAGCCTCAACGTTGCCTGCGAATGCCTTGATTGGTCAGCAAAGTCGCTTGGGGAGATCGATTAAACGATCTGGAGATGTGGTGTTTTCCCTTGCTGTGATCAGCCTCGGCTCTCCTGTCTTTCTCCTTTTGGCGTTGCTGGTCAAACTCAGCTCACCTGGGCCTGTTTTTTATGTGCAGCGACGGGTAGGTCGTAATTATCGACACTTTGGCTGTATCAAGTTCCGCACGATGAGAGCAGATGCCGACGACATCCTTGCAAATTTGCTTGTTAAATCTGCTTCGATGAGGGCTGAGTTTGAGCGTGATTTTAAGCTTCGTAAGGATCCTCGGATCACACCTATTGGTCGATTTTTGCGGCGTTCCAGTCTTGATGAACTGCCTCAGTTTTTGAATGTGCTGCGGGGTGAAATGAGTTTGGTTGGTCCCAGACCAATCGTTGATAAAGAACTTGAACGCTATGGGGAGTTTATGCATGAAGTTGCATCTGTACGCCCTGGGCTGACTGGTCTGTGGCAGGTGAGTGGTCGCAATAATCTCAGCTATGCCAAGCGGGTTCGCCTTGACCTTGCTTATGCCCGGGGGCGTTCATTCATGTTGGACTTAGCGATCATTCTGCGCACCTTTGGTGTGCTGTTGCTGCCTATGGATCGCGGTGCCTACTGAGGCGAAGGGGTCAGTCTCGTGCCCAGCGCTGGTTGCAACGAGCTGAACACTTCATCTCGCTTTCCGGATAGCTGTAACCAGCCTTACGAGCGTTCTTCTCCACTTCGGCGGGATTGGAACCGCTGAAGGTTCTGGTGGTTTTTGCCTGAGCAGGGATCTGCACCGACAGCAGCAGCAGAGCCGTGGCGGTGATGGTGATCATTCGCATTGGCTTGGTTAGAGCAGAACCAGCGCAATCATGATCCAGACCAGTTCAAGCCAACTGGTGAGTGCCAGGATGCGCTGCAGAGCATTTTGGTCTGCTGGCGGTTGATCGATTGCCAGCAAGGGTTTGTTCACCCATCGGCTGCCGTATCGGTTGCGTCCGCCCATTCGCACCTCGGCACAGTGGGCATAGATCGCTTCGGACCGTCCGGCGTTGGGAGAGTGATCCAATGCTCCGTCCTGTTCCGCTGCCATCACCAGAGCAGGCAGCTGGCGCCAAGGCTTGCTGATTAGAGGAAGGGTGAGCATCACCAGGCGGCAGGGGAGCCAGGTGAGTAGATCATCGAGTCGTGCTCCGGCAGTGCCCAGCCATTGCAGTTTTCCCTGCCGATAGCCCAGCATCGAATCAAGGGTGCTGGAGGCCTTGAAGCTCCAGGCCAGAGCGAGAGGGCCTGGCCATGCATTGGAGACATGCCAGAGGCCAGCACCGATCAGCATCCAGAACAGCGGTGCAAACACTCCATCCACGGCGTTTTCGGCTGCGCTTTCAGCGGTAGCCCGCAGAATCTCCTGCTCATTCAACTGGGATACATCGCGTCCCACGATCCAGCTCAGCTGCAAACGGGCGATAGACAGGTCTCCTCCCGCATCTGTAGGTAGCGCCTTCAACACCTTCAAGATGCTGTGGCGGAGGCTGCCGGCGGCGAGGGCACTGGCCAGGGCGATCACCAGCAGGGGGATCCCGAGCCAGGCTGGGGCGATGCTCTCCTGCAGGGCGAGGCGTTCGATTGCCCAACCCAGTGCACCGCTGCCGCTGATCAGCACAGCGGTGATCAGAACGCCGCCAACACGCAGCAGCACGGGGCGATTCCCGGCGATCGCTTCAGCAAAATGGCGCAGCTGTTTGATCACAGCTCCCATCAACTCAACGGGATGTGGACACCAGCGTGGATCACCGATCAGCAGGTCGAGACCTGCTGCAGTGATGACTAGCAGAATGGCCAGGGTTAGGCTGTTTTCAACCAGCTGAACATGGCGCGGAGACCTTTGCCGACCTGCTCAATTGGATGGGCGGCATCGCGATCGCGAATCTTCTTCATCTCAGGTTTGCCTGATTCGCATTCGGCGACAAAGTTTTTAGCGAAGGTGCCGTCTTGGATGTCAGCGAGGATGCGCTTCATCTCAGCTTTGGTATCAGCGTTGATCAGTCTTGGCCCACTCACGTAGTCGCCATATTCGGCAGTGTTGGAGATTGAATCACGCATGGCAGTGAGGCCGCCCTTCACCATTAGATCTACGATTAACTTCACCTCGTGAAGGCACTCGAAGTAGGCCAGCTCAGGCTGGTAGCCAGCTTCTACAAGGGTTTCAAAGCCTGCTTTGACGAGCTCTGAGAGCCCGCCACAGAGCACGGCTTGTTCGCCGAACAAGTCGGTTTCGGTTTCTTCCTTGAAGTTGGTTTCGAGGATGCCCGCTCGGGTGCCGCCGATGCCCTTGGCGTAGGCCATGGCCAGTGCACGTGCTTGGCCGGAGGCATCTTGTTCAATTGCGAATAGGGCTGGTACTCCTTGCCCGTTTTGGTATTCCCAGCGCACGGTATGGCCAGGCCCCTTGGGAGCAATCATCACCACGTCGACATCAGCTGGCGGCTGAATTAACCCGAAGCGGATGTTGAAGCCGTGAGCGAAGCTCAACACTTTGCCTGAACTCAGATGAGGGGCAATCTCTTTTGCATAAACATCTTTTTGGAATTCATCCGGTAGTAGCACCATGATCCAGTCCGCTTTGGCGGCGGCTTCAGCGACGCTGAGCACTTCCAGTCCATCGGTGCGGGCTTTCTCGGCGGAGCGGCTGCCTTCATATAGGCCCACTACCACATCTACGCCGCTGTCCTTGAGGTTGAGGGCATGGGCATGGCCCTGGGATCCATAGCCAATGATGGCGACGGTCTTGCCATTGAGTAGGCCGAGATCGGCATCGGGGTCGTAGAAGAGCTGGGCCATCCTGGCTGGATTGCGTTCAGGGCAAGGTCAGAGCTTACGCAAGTGCCCCATGGCTTTGGCTGAAGGCTCAATAGTCTTTCTCGGTTGTCAGTGCAATCAACGCATCAGGCTTCGTTCGGGTGGGCAATCACACGATCGATGAGGCCATAGTCTTTGGCCTCGGCTGCACTTAAGAAGTAGTCGCGGTCGGTGTCTTTTTCGATTTTTTCAAAGGTTTGACCTGTCAGCTCTGCCATGGAGTGGTTGAGCATGTCTTTGATGCGCAGGATTTCACGCGCTTCGATTTCGATATCGCTGGCTTGTCGTTGGTTGGTTCCACCCAGCGGTTGGTGGATCATGATTCGGCTGTGGGGCAAGGCGAGTCTTTTCCCTTTGGTTCCTGCAGTGAGAAGGAAGGCGCCCATCGAAGCTGCTAAGCCCACGCAGATTGTTACGACATCACTTTTGACGTATTTCATCGTGTCGTAGATCGCCAGGCCAGCAGTGACTGATCCACCTGGGGAGTTGATGTACAGATAGATCGGTTTTGTGCTGTCTTCCGAATCGAGGTAGAGCATCTGGGCTACCAAGCTGTTGGCAACACCATCACTGACTTCTTGGCCAAGGAACAGGATCCTTTCCACCCCCAGGCGGGTATAGATGTCGACCCAGCGCTCCATCTGGCTGCCGGGAAGACGGTAGGGAACGCTTGGGGTACCGATCGGCATGGTGAAAAAAGAAAGGAGGAAATCAGAACTGGATTAGGAATGATCTGAGATAGAGCCTGGAAGGGTTGAGTCCAGGGTTGCAGTGGATCGATCAGTTCAGTGTCTCTGAACTGGGTAACTCTTTACGGCTGCTGAGAATCCGATCGATGATGCCGTATTCGACAGCGTCCCCAGGGGTGAGATAACTCATCCGATCAGAATCCTTTGATAACTGCTCAATGCTGCGGCCTGTATTGCTGGCAAGAATTTTGAGCATGGCTTGCTTGTTATGCAGCACTTCCTTGGCACGGATCTGAATGTCGGTGGCTTGACCTTGGGCACCACTGCGAGGTTGGTGCAGCACGATTGAGGCGTGGGGAAGGGCAGCCCTGTGGCCTTTGGTGCCTGCCGAGAGAATCACCGCTGCCGTGCCCATTGCTTGGCCGATGCAGATGGTGTGGACAGGGGGTTTGACGTAACGCAGGGTGTCACAGATCGCAAAAGCTTCGGTTTCAAAGCCGACGGCATCACCCGTATACCAGCTGGTACCAGTGGAGTTGATATAGAAGTAGATGGGTTTTTCTGGGTTGTCGAACTCCAGATAGAGAAGTTGGGCAATGATCAGTTCGGTCACATCCATGCCCAGCTGCCGCTTGGCATCGTCGTCGGAGAACAGGGGCAGTCCGAGGTAGACAATGCGTTCCTTGAGAAGTAGCGATGGCAAATCCGGAGGCGGTGTACGCATCACGGTTGATTCGCCGTAGTAGGGAGCGGACACCGTCATCTGCAGCACATCTTTGGCGGAGTTTGGAGACTAGCGAGGGTTAGCCGGTGGGCGCTCGCTGGTCTTACTTGATTTGCGGGTTGGCTGATTTTTCTCGAAGCGACCGAAGACCATCCTGCCGGTAGGGGTTTGCAGCGCTCCAGTGACAACAACGGGTAGCCGCTGTCCAATGGCCTCTCTGGCGCCCTCAACCACCACCATCGTGCCGTCTTCTAGATAGCCCACCCCCTGGTTGTCTTCCTTGCCCTGTTTGACGATCTTGAGTTTGAGCTCGTCGCCGGGTTGTACTTCAGCTCGCAGGGCGATCACAATTTCGCTGAGGTTGATGGCTTTGAGGTCTTTGACCTTGGCGATTTGGGCGAGGTTGTAATCGGCAGTGACCAACATCCCGCCTGTATCGGCGGTGAGTTTGAGCAGTCGCTCGTCAGTGCCCGATCCCTCGTATCGGGTGCTGTTTAAAACCAGCCGTCTGCCATAGGTTTCGCGTAATTCAGTGAGCAACTTCAAACCGCGCCGACCTTTGGCTCGTTTTTCGGCATTGCTTGAATCGGCCAGCTGTTGAAGTTCATCAATCACGGTTTGGGCCACGATTGCCTGACCTTCCAGCAGTCCGCAGGCCAGTAGTCCATGAATGCGGCCATCGATGATCACGCTGGTGTCGAGAATCTTTGCAGTGGCAGGTGTTAGAACCCCATCGGCGACCAGTAACGCCTCGGTGCTGTTGGGATTGAACAGGCGTAGCAGGGTGCGGCCGTGGACCTCCGCCAGGTTGTATCCAAGGACCCCAAAGAACACATTGCTCAGTACTGCGGCCAGAGGCTTCACCAACACCACCTCAAATGGGAGGGGCAAAAGCAGGATTGGTGCCAGCAGCAAATTGGCAACCAGTAGGCCAAGAATGAGGCCTACGGCTCGACTGACCAAGAGGTCGGTGGGCATGGTGCGAACCTGCTGCATCAGCCTTTGCCGCAGTCGCTGGAAGAAGAATCCAGCCAAAAGTCCAAAGCCGGCGCTCAACCCACTCAGGACCAACCTCAGCCGATCGATGTTGATCGTTTGCTCCAGAAGCCGTTCGGGCAACAGCTCAACTCCAAGCCAGCCAGTGGCCGCGCCAGAGATCAGAAACAGCACCAGGATGAGCAGGTCAACCATGGGGTCAGATCGTGTCTGCTCGCTCCAGATGCAGGCAGCATGCATCATCCTCTGGAGCTTGGCCCGGGCAGATGTCCGCACCTTTGCGGATTGATTGATGAGAGACGGTCTTGCTGTGTTGCCACCTCGTAGTGCCTATCTGCACATTCCTTTCTGCCATCGGCGTTGCTTTTATTGCGATTTTGCTGTCGTGCCTCTTGGCGATCATGCCAATGGGGCTAAGGGCTCTGGCAGCGCCTCGATTCAGTCTTATCTGCAGCTATTGCAACGGGAGATTGCGCTTGTTAAGCCTGGACCAACGCTGGCCACGGTTTACATCGGCGGTGGAACACCATCTCTGCTCAGCTCAGCTCAGATTGGTGCCCTGTTGGATCAGCTACGGCAACGGTTTGGCATTCAGCTTGGTGCAGAAATCACACTGGAAATGGATCCAGCTAGTTTCGATCAGGCTTACCTAGAGGCCGTGCTAGCGGCTGGTGTCAACAGGGTGAGCTTGGGGGGGCAGAGTTTCGATGATGCCGTGCTCGAGACGCTTGGACGCCGTCATCGTCGCCACCACTTACTGGAGGCTTGCGGATGGTTGCATCAGGCTCATCAGTGCGGAGAGCTGAAAAGTTGGAGTTTGGATCTCATCCAGAACCTGCCAGGACAGGAGTTGGTGGCATGGAAGCAACAGCTTGTTGAGGCCATTGATACTGGTTCACCTCATCTTTCGATTTACGAGTTATCTGTTGAACCAGGCACGGTATTTGCTTGGCGTCAGCGGCGGGGGGAGTTGGATTTGCCCGATGATGATTTAGCAGCTGAGCAGATGCAGACCACCAGTGTCTTGCTTCGTCAAGCAGGATTTGGCCGCTATGAAATCTCCAATTACGCCTTACCAGGGCACGCCTCACGCCACAACCGCGTGTATTGGAGTGGGGCAGGGTGGTGGGGTTTTGGTCAGGGTGCGACCAGTGCGCCCTGGGGCGAGAGGTTGGCTCGTCCGCGTACAAGGGATGGTTACTACAACTGGATTGAGGTTCAGGAGGCAGAAGGGCTGGATTCCTCTCTAGTTGCGGCTCAGGCAAGACCATTACCTCTGGATGAACAGTTGTTGGTGGGTTTGCGTTGCCGTGAGGGAGTTGATCTTGAGGCCCTCAGTAGGGCTTGGGGCTGGACTCATGAGCAGTGCAACGCTCTATTGCCTTCGTTGCAGGTGCGCTGGCAGGCGGCGTTGGATCGGGGCTGGTTAGAGCTGCATGGAAGACGGTGGCAGCTCAGTGACCCCGAGGGGATGGCCATCAGCAATCAGGTTCTGGTGGAGATGTTGTTGTGGTGGCAGTCTCTGCCTGCTGATGCAGTTGCTTCACCCAACCTTGAAGGGCTTCTACGCAAAGCTGGCGACCTTGGATCAATGGCGGACTGAAGGGGGGTTGGCTGGGAGTCAGTCCCAACAGGTCAGCGGTGACCCTTATCTGTCCATCGCAATCTTCGCCAGCGCCGATACCGATTACGGGGATGGTGAGTTGTTGACTCAGGCATCGAGCGATGGAACTCGGTACATGTTCGACCACCAGGGCGAAACAGCCCGCTTGCTCAAGTTGTTTTGCTTGTTGCAGCATTTGCGCTTGGCTGCGAGGGTCCTCCGCCTGACGGCGGTAGCCGAGCTGATGTACTGCTTGTGGAGTGAGGCCCAAATGCCCCATGACTGGGATCCCCATCCGCACCAGACGCTCAATGACTGCGAGGACCTCTGGCTCTGCTCCTTCTAGCTTCACTGCGGCTGCACAGGAGTGCTTGAGCAGGCTTCCAGCTGCAGCTACAGCCTTGTCTTCTCCGCATTGGTAGCTCAGGAATGGGAGGTCGCAGACGACGAGGGGCTGTTGTTGCAGAGGGCGAGTGAAACCCCGACCCACCGCTTGGGTGTGGTGGAGCATCTGCTCCACTGTCACAGGCAGGGTGGTTGCATGGCACAGTGCCACCATCGCTAGCGAGTCTCCTACGAGAACCACATCGGCTCCAGCGGCCTCAACCAAGGCCGCGCTTATGCCATCCCAGGCTGTGAGGATGCTGATCACTCGCCCATCCTGCTTGAGTTGAGTTAATTCGCTGGGGCGCATCTGCTTCTCCAGGCCCTCGAGGGTCCATTGCTAGCATCGTGTTGACTCGGACCCATGCGGCCGCGACGCCTAAATCTGGTCAGGACCGGAAGGGAGCAGCCACACGGGATGCTCGTGACAGGCGTGGACTCCGGGTCACCCTCATGGACGAAGGTTAGATCTCGTTATCGTTGCGAGGTTGACGCTTACGCAGGAATTCGGGAATTCGTGCGCCTGATTCGTTGGCTTCAGGCTGGCTATAGATCGATTGAGACGCAATCTTGTTGATTGAGCGTTCGCTCCGGTAAGGCTGGTTGCCTTCAAAGCCTGTGGCGATAACGGTGACGTGAACTTCACCTTCGAGTTTTTCGTCCACCACAGCCCCAACAATGATGTTGGCTTCTGGATCGACCACGTCGTAGATCACTTCCGATGCGGAGGTCATGTCCTCAAGGGTCATGTCGCGACCGCCGCTGATGTTGATGACGCAACCTTTGGCTCCGTCGATGCGGGCCGCTTCCAGTAGCGGACTACTGATGGCAGCCTGGGCTGCTTCTATCGCCCTGGAACGTCCTGAACCTTCACCAATCCCCAGCAGGGCCGTGCCGGCTTCGGTCATCACCGAACGCACGTCGGCGAAGTCCACATTGACAAGGCCAGGGCAGGTGATGATGTCACTGATGCCTTTAACACCCATACGCAGGATGTCATCTGCACTTCGGAAGGCTTCTTGAAGCGGAGCTTCGGAGATGACGTCTTTAATGCGGTCGTTGGGGATCACAATCAAGGTGTCCACATGATCGGCCAGGCGGCTAATGCCTTCAGCGGCCTGTCGCATGCGACGACGTCCCTCAAAGCTAAAGGGTTTGGTGACGATGCCCACAGTGAGTGCGCCGCTTTCCTTGGCAACTTCGGCAACCACTGGAGCGGCCCCAGTGCCGGTCCCGCCACCCATGCCAACGGCGATGAAGACGAGATCGACTCCTTGCAGAGCTTGTTGCAGTTCTGCTCGAGATTCCTCCGCCGCCTTCTGACCGATGCTGGGATTACCTCCAGCTCCTAACCCTCTCGTAAGGGTCTGACCCAGCTGCACGCGGTTACTGGCTGCAGACTGAAGCAGGGCCTGAGCGTCCGTATTCATGACCCGATAGTTCACACCATCGAGGTCACTGAGAATCATGCGGTTGACGGCATTGCTGCCGCCTCCGCCGACGCCAATTACTTCAATGCGAGCTGATTGGCTGGGAAGGATCCCTGCGGTCTCCATGGAGGTGGACATGGACATGTTTTTGATCGCCATCTCCATTGTCGATGTCGAATCATTGAGGTGTTGATGCATTATGTCCCTGTTGGAGCTTTTCGCTGAAAGTTTCAACACAGTTGATTTTTTGCGCCATCTCTGCAAAGGACATTTGGCGATTTCAGCTCATCTGGCATTTCTTTTGCTTGGCATGCCTTGCAAGACGATTGACCTCACTTAGAAGGTTGAGGCATTTGCAGTTCCGGTTTGGAGGGATCGCTCATGTCGATGGTTGTGCCTGGTTTATGGCGAAAACTTGACGGCAGGGTTTTGCTCAATTGGGCCACAGTTTCTAGTTGCTCCTTCAGCAGGGTGCTATTGCTGCCTAGCTGGATCAGGCCAAGGGTCTTGGTTTGCAGGCTGAGCTCTCCATTAGGAGCCACGAGGATTCGCTCTAGGGGGCTGCCAAGCTGATTTCGTTGCTCCAGTACCTGGGAAATGGCTTGCCGTTTGCTGGCCGTCCAGCCTTCCACAGTCAAGTTTGTAGAGGGACGCTCGCCTTGTTTTGCCACGTTGAGTGGTATCCACATCGCAGTGCTGTCGACCATGCCCTGCTCTTGGCCATAGGCGCGTTTTCGTAGTGCATAAGCAACTGGTTTTCGTTCTTGAAGAGCCACATCGATTCCTGGAGGGAGTAGGCGCCTTTGCACGACGACCGAGTTGAGCGGCAGTTTGCGCAGCAGGGTCTGCTCTAGTTCTTTGGGGTTGAAACCAAGAAGTGGCTGGGGGAAGTGGAGCTCACCGGCCTTGATCACGGTGTTTGTTTGGATGTTGCGGCTGCCTTGCACATGGATTTGCTTCGCGTTGTTGAGGCTCCATCCTTGGCTGAGTAGTACCCATCCCAGGCCTGCGGCAATAGAGATGAATGTCAACATTCGCCAGAGGTAGATCAGTTGCTCTCGGCGGCGTTGTTGGCGCAACCGGCGCCGCCTCTCTACCCCTGGGCCGTTTGCAGGCCGTCGATCAGGGGTGGCTGATCTCACAGGTCACAGCGTGCCCGGGCCATCAGCTGATCCAGCCAACGGCGAGCCTGTTCTGCATCGGCAAAGGGCACATCCATTTCTTGGCCATTGCCGATTAGCCGAAGTCGACAACGGCCCTGAGATTCTTGGGTGAGAGGGGCTTCCCCTGAGGTAAGGGCCATCAGTTCCAGCATCTCCAATTTGGTGACTTCAAAGTTGCCCTGCTCTTGAAAACGGCCTGCTTCAAAGCTGCTCCAGCTGAGCATGCCTTGTTTCAGTCGAGCAGCTCCTGAGCCGTCAAGTTTGGATAGCTCAGAGTCCTCAGCCCAGACGCGGAAGAGGTTTTGCCGCCGCCTCTCTAGCCACCCGAGAGCAGTGAGAAGCACAAATACCAGGAGCAGGGGGAACCAGAGCAGACCGTGAATCATTGGCAGGTCAAAGATGGAAGTCCGGAATGCCATCAAGTTGGAACTTGTTTATTCTCCCGCTGTGATCACAAGTTGGCTCACGAGCTCTTCGAGCGTTACACCAGAAGCCTCCCAGAGCATTGGATACATGCTCTGAGATGTGAAGCCTGGCAGGGTGTTGATCTCATTGAGCCAAATTTCATTGCGTGCAGCGTTGTAAAAAAAGTCGACCCTGGCCATGCCATGGGCGGCTACGCAGCGACAGGCTTGTAACGCCAGTGTGCGGATTTGTGCTTCAACTCCCTCTGGTAGAGCCGCTGGAATGAGCGTATGGCTGCAATTTTCGCTGTATTTGGTGTCGTAGTCGTACCAGTCCGCATCAAAGCAAATCTCCCCTACGACAGAGGTTTGCAGCTCACGTTTGCCTAGCACAGCGCATTCAAGCTCTCTTGCGCTCACTCCCTGCTCCACCACAATGCGCCGATCAAGGCTGGCAGCTTTGTCGAGACCGATAAGCAGCTCGTTGCGGTTTTGAGCTTTGCTGATACCGACTGAAGAACCCAGGTTGGCGGGTTTGACAAAACATGGGTATTTGAGTTTGGCCTCCAAGTGTTTGGCGACGCCTTGACGCGATTCAGTTTCGATGAGATCTGCGGCATCAACGGCGACGTAAGGCACCTGGGGTAACCCTGCTGCAGCGAAGGCGGCTTTCATGGCCAACTTGTCCATGCTGAGGGCAGAGCCGAGTACGCCTGAACCCACAAAAGGTTTTCCCATCAGGGTGAACAGGCCTTGCACGGTGCCGTCTTCGCCATTGGGACCATGCAGAACGGGATACCAGACCTGTACCCTTTCGCTCCCATCAGGCAGTTTGGTAAAGCCCTGCGGGGCAAGGGGCGTCGACAGTTGTTCCGGTTTGGCGGGATGACCTTGCTTCAGCACTGCTTCAGCCACGCATGCTGGCCACCAGCGGCCTTGTTGGTCGATGTAAATCGCAATGACCTCGAAGCGATTGTTGTTCACTTCGCTGCGTAGGGCACCGACCACTGTGATGGCTGATCGGATTGAAACGGCATGTTCCTCGGACGCGCCGCCGAACACCACGCCTACACAGGTGCGGGAGGAAGGCATGGAGATCCTGCAAGGCCTTGGTTGTTAGCGACCAAAGGTATCAGTGCCGACTTCTGGTTTGCTCACAAGGGGTTCCGCTCAGGGAGAAAGCACGCACACTATTGATCTGAATGTCGACGAGATCGCCTGGGCTATAGCGGCAACCTTGGGGGCCTTCGGCCGCAAAGAATGTGAGCCGGTTGGTGCGGGTGCGTCCCATCAGCTGTTGTGGTTTTTTGGGATTGACCCCTTCGGCTAGCACCTGCTCTACCTTGCCGGAGTAGCGGCTATTGCGCTGCAGGGCTACGCGTTCAACCAGCGCATTGAGTTGCCTGAGTCGCTCAACTTTCACCGCTTCGGGGAGTTGGTTGCTCCAGGTGGCTGCAGGCGTATTTGGACGGGGGGAGTAAGCCGCGGTGTTTACCTGGTCGAAACCCATTTCCTCGACGAGGTTCAAGGTGTTTTGGAACTGGGCGTCGGTTTCGCCTGGGAAGGCCACGATCACATCAGTACTGATAGCGGCATCGGGCATAAGCTCCCGGATTCTGTTCACGATGCGTCGATAACGCTCCACTGTGTAACCCCTAGCCATGGCCTTAAGCACATCGTTATCACCGCTTTGGAAAGGGATGTGGAAGTGTTCGCACACTTTGGGTAGATCAAAGCAAGCTTCGATCAATCGTTCCGTGAAGTAGCGCGGATGGCTTGTCGCAAAGCGGATGCGCTCGATTCCTTCCACGTCATGAATGTGATGGAGAAGATCGGTGAGTGTGTTTTGGCGGCGGCCTTCAGGGGTGATCCCGGGCAGATCGCGTCCATAAGCATCAATGTTCTGGCCAAGCAATGTGATCTCCCGAAATCCACGGGCGGCTAGGCCCTCGATCTCCAGTCGGATCGCCTCTGGCGATCTTGATTGCTCCTTCCCCCGAACGGAGGGCACCACGCAATAGGTACAACGCTCGTTACAGCCGTAAATCACATTGACCCAGGCGCAGATTGTGCTGTCCCGTCGAGCTGTGGTGAGGTCCTCGAGAATGTGGTTGTCATCTGTGGCGACAACCTGCTGACCATTGTCCACCTGTGTGAGTAGGGCTTCAAGGCGGTTGGCGTGTTGGGGCCCCATCACAAGGTCGAGTTCAGGGATTCGTCGCAGTAGCGCTTCTCCTTCCTGTTGTGCTACGCAACCGGCAACGACCAGCTTCAGATGGGGGTGTGTTCGTTTGCGGCGGGCCTGGCGTCCTAGGTAGCTATAAACCTTCTGCTCGGCGTTATCGCGAATTGTGCAGGTGTTATAGAGCACGAGATCAGCTTCTAGTTCTGCTGGCGCCTCGTGGTATCCCATCGCCTCAAGAATTCCGGCCATGCGCTCTGAATCGGCCTTGTTCATCTGGCAACCGAAGGTTTGAATCCAGAAACTGCCTTGATGCTGTGCGGTTGTTGCCGGATTACTAGCGAGGGCGGAGGTGGCGACCAAGGCAAGAGGCGAAGCGAACGATCGAAACAATCTCATCAACTCCTTCAGTGTGTCGAGCCCTGATGGATTGTGTTGATTTGGAGATGAGGTCGTGAGCGCTATTTATTTACTTGAGTTGCTCAGCCGTTGGAGTGTCTTCAGCATTGCTGGGAGATGCTTTTTGCCACTCGTATTCAGCTTGATTTGGCTGGCATTGATGATCAGCTGGCCTTCTTTTAGCAGTGAAGGGCGGCGATCACACCGCTTAGCAGGCTTCGAAGAGCTTCTAGGCGTTGCAGTTGGGGCTTGCTCGTTGTGGAGGCTTTGACTCTTGTGAAGCCATGGAAAAGTTGAGGGCGAGCGAGGGGATTCGAACCCCCGAATAGCGGCGCCACAAGCCGCTGCCTTAACCACTTGGCGACGCCCGCCGCGTCGGTAAGAATTTACCAATTCGCCTTGAAGCCATCCTGCAGAACCCATTTGATCAACGTTGCTGGCCATCCGGACCATGGCTGGCTGGTGTTTTAGTCCTTGCAGGTTGTGGTGCGGTGTTGGTTTGGACCAACCCTTCCATGGAGGATTACAGCGATTATGCAGGTGATCAGTTGGTGGAACTTGCGACTGAGGAGTTATGTGAGCAGAAGGGGCTGCCGATGGTGTTGAGGCTTTGGATTAGAAATTGTCCAGAGCTGATCGCAGCGCAACAGCCGGTGCTGGCATCCGTTGCAGGAGAGTTCACCACAAGACTCAATTTTGGTTTGGGCAGTCTTTACACGACCAAGTTGGATGGTCGGAATTTGCTCCCGAAGATGCGTCTGCCCTCCTATACCGTGAGAACTATTGCGGGCGCTGGGCGTTTCCTGACCATTCAGACTCGGACGGATCCGGGCAATGTGGAGTGAGCCAGGAGCGCAAGGGATGCCTAGAGGCTTGGGTGCCGCGTGTTTTGTTGACACGGGAAGTGGATGTCTTATCAGCACGGGTCACCGCTGAGGGTCTATGTCCTCTGCGCATTTGTTGGCAGGACGGGCGCCTTTGCTCTTTTGAGCTGATTGATGCTGATGTTTTTTCGCCGAAGCGGCTGCTTTTGCCGAGGTTGGCAGAGCCCCATGCTCACCTCGACAAGGCATTCACCTGGCTTGAGTTTCCCAACCTGCAGGGCACCTATGGCGGTGCCATGGTTGCGAACTTTAAGGAGCGTCAAACCCGCACGTTGATTGGGGTGAGGCAGCGTGCTGAGAGATCTCTCAAGCTTGCGTTGAGACATGGCTTGAGAGCCATGCGCAGTCATGTCGACAGCCTTGGTCCAGCTACCGATAGCAGCTGGGAGGCTTTGCTGGATCTACAGCGTCAGTGGCAAGAGTGGATGGAGTTGCAATGGGTCGCTCTGGTGCCGATTGAGCACTGGAGCACCCGCGAAGGCGATCAGCTAGCGGGTCGGGTCGCAGGGGTAGGAGGTCTGCTGGGTGGTGTGGTTGTGCCCCCTTTTGATCCGGGGAAGACGCGAGATTCATTGCGGCAGATGCTGCAACTTGCCGATCGCTTGGGCTGTGGCATTGACCTTCACATTGATGAGTCGCAAAGCCATCCTGCGGCTGGCTTAAAGCAACTGCTGCTGGTGCTTGATCGCATGTCAATCACAGTGCCGATCACTTGTAGTCATGCCAGCAGCATGGGGTTGTTGCCGCCGGGAGCAGTGCGTCGTTTGGCTGATCGGATGGCGCATCATCGACTCAATGTGGTGTCTCTGCCGCTGACCAATGGCTGGTTGTTGTCGAAGCAACCTCGTCGTACTCCTGTGGAGCGACCTCTGGCACCCATCCATCAACTCCAGCTGGCAGGGGTAACGGTGGCTGTGGGAGGCGACAACGTTCAAGATCCCTGGTTCCCGGTTGGCAACTTTGACCCTTTGGCATTGATGGCTTTTTCGTTGCCTTTGGCTCATCTGGCACCTTGGCAGCGCTTAGGGCTGGCTCCTTTCACAACAGCGGCGGCCAGGGTGATGAACCTATCTTGGGAGGGAACATTGCAGCCAGGCAGCCCAGCCAACCTGCTGCTTTTGGAGGCTGGCAGCTGGGCTGAGGCCCTAGCTGTTCCACCCCGCCGCCAGGTGATTGTTGATGGAAACTGGCTGCAAGACCAAGGCCAATAAGCGTCTTTCCTCAATCAAGAAGGAGCAGGTGATTTATTGTTTGAATGTTGAAGTCTTTTGGATTGCTATTTAACATTAGTGTTTTTTGATCCTTGGCTTGAGCGATGGAAGGATTAATTAAGAGATATTTATTTGCAACACTGAAGGGAGCATGGCTTCGTGGTAATGGCGGAATTCAAGGTGTTAAACCTTTTTGAAAGAGAAGATTTTGCTCTATAAGTTGTGAGCCTTTAAAGGCTGATGGGCTTTAACGGAGAAACTGGTATTGATTGTGGAACTTGCACATGTAACTATAGTTCTACGGGTAGAGATATTGTTTAGATCTAGTCACTAGTAGTGGCTTTCGAGATTTAGGTAGGGGCTAGTTGTCTTATATTTTTAAAGTTGAATGAGCTGCTAGGTCTAGAGATTTAGCCCCTTAGGAGGCTTGCTTGGTTGATTAACGTTTGCTCTGTCGATGGATTACCGCTATCAATTTGTCTTAGCGGTTTGGCCGATGACCAGCACCAGACTCCTTGCCGATTGTTATGCCGAGCTGACGGCCGTTGCTGATTTGGAGCTCATTGATGCGCCGGTTGAGTTGAAGCGCTTTTCAAGGGATGCCTATGACTTCTCTCCTGTATTGCGTGAGCAGCTGGAGGGCTGTTGCGCCGATGTTGTTGTCCGCCCCCATACCGTGGCGGCGGTGGCTGTTGTGGCTGGTGCTTGCACGAGGCATGGCATCCCTTTAACCCTGCGAGGTTCAGGAACAGGGAACTACGGCCAGTGCGTTCCTCTCCAGGCGGGGGTGGTCATGCTGATGGGCGCACTTTCTAAGGTTCGGCATCTCGATCCCGACACGGGAGTAGTGACGGTGGAGTCGGGCTGTTTGCTGCGGGATCTAGATCAACATCTTTCTCGCCATGGTCGGCAGCTGCGTTTGCTGCCATCTAGCTGGCGAAGTGCTTCGGTGGGTGGATTCGTGGCTGGCGGCTCGGGCGGGATTGGTTCTGTGCGCTGGGGTTTCTTGCGGGATCCAGGCCATCTGTTGGCTTTGGAGGTCGTGACCGCTGAGGATTCGCCCCAACAGTTGCAGTTGGATGCGACTGGATCGGAGGCCCTCAATCATGCTTACGGCAGCAATGGCATCATCACGGCCTTGAGCTTGGCTACCGCTCCGGCTGTGCCCTGGCAGGAAGTGATGATTGATTGTGAGGATTGGTCAGAGGCCGTGGCCCTTGCTCTCCGCTGTGCTCGTGCAGCGGTTGATCTGCATGTCTGTAGCTTGCATGAGCGACCAATCGTCGATCATCTGCCTCACTGGTGTGGTGCTTCTAATGGTCAGCATCGCCTGCTGCTACTCGTCGCTCCCGATGGTGTTAGCACCCTGAAGCGTCTTGCAGCAGCGGCAGGAGCGCATTGCAAGGTATGGGGGCCAGAAGCTGATCGGGGTGGCACAGGGTTGCGTGAGCTCACCTGGAACCACACCACGATGCACATGCGTGCTGTCGATCCCGACTGGACCTACTTGCAGATGCTTTTGCCACAGCCTGAGTTGGCTGCGATGCAGGTTCTCAAGCAGCAATGGGGAGATGATCTTCTTTGGCATCTGGAGGCGGTGCGCCAGCAGGGTGTTCAACGCCTGGCGGCGTTACCCATCGTCCGCTGGCGCGGCCGGCAGTTGTTGGAGCAGCTGATGAATGATTGCCGGCAGCTTGGGGCTGTTGTGTTCAACCCGCATGTGATCACTGTTGAGGATGGCGGGCTTGGGGTTGTTGATGCCGATCAGGTGGCGGCCAAGCGTCGTTATGACCCCAAGGGCGTGCTCAATCCAGGCAAGCTGAGGGGCTACTTGTAACAGCCATTCGTTCAGCAATTCAAGCTCTCGAAGGTTGCGATGCCGGTGATCTCGTTGATGCCGTCGGCATCAAGGCAAAGGCGGCGCTGGTCATCAAGATCGAGTAGCGCATCGCTGAAGTCGGCACCATCAATCTGCGCTCCTGCGAAGCTGCTGCCGGAGGCAATCACGCCGTTGAGGATGGCATTGCGCAAATCCGTATCGACGAAGTCGACACGATCCATCAGTGCATCAGAGAGGTCAGCGCCGCTGAAGTTTGATTGGGTAAAGGTTCCTTGGGTGAGGATCGCGCCACGCAGATTGCTGTTGCTGAAGTCGGCAGCTCGCGCAACGGCACCAGCGAAGGATGAGTTGGAGAGGTCTTGTGCGTGGAAGTCTTTCCCGTTTTGGTTGGTGAGGGTGTAGTCCAGTCGTTCTTGGAATAGAGCCCGATCCTGTAGCCCAACCCCTGAACTGGTGTCGAGAGCCTGCGCAGGGATAGCGATCAGCAGGCAAAGCATCCAGCCCAGAAACGTCATCAGGCTTTGACGTTGCGACAACGAGCTCGGCATCGGCTTTACAGCAGCATCCTTTCACTCTGCCTTGATGGTTTGCTTTGCGAGAAGATCACCTAATAAATAGAGGGAACCAGCTACAACTGGAGGTGGATTTGGCCATCGATTCTGTTTGAGCAGGATGGAGAAGACCTGTTCAACATTGTCAGCAGATTGGAGTTGGCTTGATAGGTCCGGGCATTGTGCTGCGAGTTGGTGCTGCGTCCAGCTGCAGTGTTCCGGCACCGGCACGATCCAAGCCAGATCGCTTGGCTTGAGTAAATGGCGAAGCATGGCTGGTGCTTGCTTGTGGGCCTGTAGACCAAGCACCCAGCAAACCCCAAACTCTTGATTGCTCCACTGCTGCCGCTCTTGGGCCAACCGTTCGGCTGCTGGTGAGTTATGGGCACCATCAATGAGCACTGGTTGGCTTTGCCAGTGAACGGTCTGCAGCCGTGCAGGCCAGTAGGCCTGGGCTAGCCCTGTGCGAATGACGTCTTGATTGAGTCGCCAGCCAAGTGGGGCCAGGGATTCCAGAGCACCCTTGGCTACCGCCGCGTTCTGCCTTTGCAAGACTCCTGGTAGTCCCAAGTCCCAGTGTTCTGGGAGGGGTGAAACCCATTGCAAGCGGGCCTGTTGATGTTTTGCCTTGTCTTCAAGAATGCTCGCCACTTCAGCTTGTTGGCGAGCACTGATGACAGCAGCCCCAGGACTGATGACGGCGCTTTTTTCTGCTGTTATCTCTTCCAGGCTGTAACCAAGGTGTTCGCAGTGGTCGAGGCCGATGTTGGCCATGGCAATGATTGGTCTGTATGGATGAGCTGTGGTGGCATCGAGGCGTCCTCCGAGGCCCACCTCAAGCACAAGCAGCTCTACCTCGCGGGATCTGAAGTGATCAAAAGCCGTGGCCATCAACAGCTCGAAGGGGGTGAGTCGGTGAGTTTGGGCAAGGGGTTGAAGGGCGGTGAGTCGTTGGCGTAGCTCAACGATTGAGATCAGCTCACCATCGCTGCTGATTCGTTCACACCAGCTCACGAGGTGAGGTGAGGTGGTCAGACCCACGCGAATGCCAGCGGCCTTAAGGCTGCTGGCAATGAAGCTGGCGATGGATCCTTTGCCATTGGTCCCTACAACCTGAATGGCTGGAATAGAGGCACAGGGGTTTCCCATGGCCTGCAGTGCTTGTTGCATGCGCTCAAGGCCAAGATCCATCCCCCGCTGATCAAAACGAGGGATTAGATCGCTTAAATCTTCCCTGCTTGGACTTGTGGGTTTGTCCACTTAGCGGAAGTGCGCCAGGGTGGCCTCCAGACGTTGGAGCAGTTGGCGGATTTCGTTTGGTTTAATCACCAGCGGCGGCACCATCCGCACAACCTTTGGGCCTGCTGCTATCACCAGTAGCTTTTCTTCAAGGGCGGCTTGGGCGACATTTGGGGCTGTGAATGTGCTTTCGTCTTGGAGCACCAATCCCTGCAGTAGCCCCCAGCCTCTTACCCCTTTGAGTTGCCTCGGGAAACGTTGCACTAGGTCAGTGAGGCCTTCGCGAAGCTGTGCGCCTCGTTGCTGGACCTTTGAGATCAAACCCCGTCGTTCGATCTCCTTGGCAACTGTGAGAGCTGCCTTGCAGGCAAAGGGATTGCCGCCAAAAGTACTGGCGTGGTCACCTGGTTCGAAAAGATCAGCGTGATGTTTGACAAGCAACGCTCCGATGGCATGGCCTCCCCCGAGTCCTTTGGCCAAGGTGAAGGCATCTGGTTCGACCCCAAGCTGCTGATACCCCCACCAGTGACCACAACGGCCCATCCCGACCTGAACTTCATCAAAGATCAGCAGGATCTGATGCTGGCTACAGAGTTCTCTAAGGCGCCGGAAGAAGCTTGCTTCGCCTGGATTGACACCACCCTCACCTTGCAGTGGTTCGATCAGTACGGCGGCAACAGAGGGCCCCTGAGCTTCGAGGCGATTTAGCTGCTGCTCGAAGGCTTGGAGGTCATTGAACGGGAAAAATTCAAAGCCCTCAACCATGGGTTCGAAACCTTTGTGGTAGTTGGGCTGACCTGTGGCACTTATGGCGGCAAGTGTGCGGCCGTGGAAACTGGAATTGGCGGTGAGAATGATTGGCCGATCAATGCCGCGACGGCGATGCCCGTGTTTGCGAGCCAGCTTGATGGCGGCTTCGTTGGCTTCTGCACCGGAATTGCAGAAGAACACGCTGTCTGCACAGCTGTTCTCTACTAACCAATGGGCAAGAGCCTCTTGTTCAGGAATCCGATACAGATTGGAAACATGCTGAAGTTGTTTCAGCTGCTGGCCAAGAGAGCGGCGCAGGGCTCGGTCACTGTGACCGAGGGAGCAGGTCGCGATACCGGCAACAGCGTCAAGGTATTGACGACCATTGTCATCCCATACCCAGCATCCTTTCCCGCGTAACAGAGTGACGGGAAAGCGTTTGTAGGTGCCCATCACAGCAGTGGGAGCGGTGGGACTTGAACCCACATGCCCGAAGGCGCTGGATTTTGAATCCAGTGCGTCTACCAATTCCGCCACGCTCCCGTGGAGGTGATGTTATGCCAGGGTCATCCTGAGGGCTGATGCCGAAGGATATGGGCTCCAGATGCATTCAATTTGGTTTCAATCCCGTCATAACCGCGATCGAGGTGGTTGAGGCCATCAACTTGACTGATGCCGCGTGCGGCAAGACCTGCTAACACGAGCGCCGCTGCGGCTCTTAAGTCGTTACCACTGACTGGTGCAGCACTGAGCTGGGGGATGCCTTCGACCACAGCCGTGTTTCCTTGAAGACGAATCGAAGCGCCCATTCGTTGCAGCTCAGCGACATGCTGCATGCGGTTTTCGTAGATCTTTTCTGTCACCACGCTTGTGCCTTTGGCTGTGGTTAACAGGGCCATAAAGGGGGCCTGCAAGTCCGTTGGGAAACCTGGGAAAGGTTGGGTGATGATGTCAACGCCATGAAGATCTCCAGGGATCAGCGTGATTCCTTGCTTGTCAATCTCAAGGGTGCAGCCGCAATCTCTCAGTTTCTGGAGCACGGCATTGAGATGCTCAGGGATGACTGGAGAGACTCGAACAATCGAGCGGGTGATTGCCGCTGCGATCAGGAAGGTCCCTGCTTCAATGCGATCAGGGATCACCGAATAGTTGCAGCTGTGTAAACGTTCAACGCCTTCGATGGTGATGATTGGACCACCAGCACCGCTTACACGAGCACCCATGGCATTGAGCATTTTGGCCAGGTCTTGAACCTCAGGTTCCTGGGCAGCGTTTTCGATGGTGCTAGTGCCTTCCGCTAACACAGCTGCCATGAGAATGGTCTCGGTTGCACCGACACTTGGGCAGTCGAGCACGATTGCAGCCCCTTTCAGTCGCCGTGATGTTCCTGGTACTGAAGCTGTGACAACGCCATGCTCAACTTTCACTATGGCACCGAGAGCTTTAAGCCCTCTGATGTGCTCAACAACAGGCCGGGCTCCGATGCGGCAACCACCCGGCAGGGGGACTTTGGCGTGACCGAGTCGTCCTAGCAGTGGGCCAATGCAGAAAAAGCTAGCTCTAAGGCCATTGACTAGATCGTAGGGAGGTTCGGCGTGATGAAGGTCATCAGCCTGCAGCCAAACGGTCTCCTGACTCCGTTTTACACGTACCCCCAAGGAGGCGAGGATGTCTGCCATCCCCTGTATATCTGTGAGCTGGGGGACATTGTGCAGCTCAAGAGGGCCTTCGCTGAGAAGGGCTGAGGTCATCAGCACGAGGGCAGAATTCTTGGCTCCGCTGACTTTCAGCTCTCTGGAAAGAGTATGTCCGCCTTGAATCTCCAGATGCGGCTTGAGAATCTCTTGAGATATGGATAACGCTGCGGGCATGTCCCGTTAATTATTCTTGAACGAAGACATATTGACAATTACACTTGAGACAGTCTAGACGTCCAGACCTCAAACTGGTTCAAAACTGCCGCGTTGAGATAAAGCTGGCAGTCAGTCGATGTCTTATCGTCATCATGTCGCTTTCGCGACGCACGCAAGCGGATGTGGCGGAATTGGTAGACGCGCTAGTTTCAGGTACTAGTACTAGTAATAGTGTGGGAGTTCAAGTCTCCCCATCCGCATTATCTTGAATGAGTAATCGACCTCAAGCTGCATCCATGATTGTACTCAAGATTACCAATGCTTCGGAGTTGGTGGCTGCAAAAGTAGGTCGCTTCCTTGAGCGTCTCACTCCTGATGATTTAGACAGTTTCACTGTGGAAGATCAAGTCATCAAAAAGATGATTGAAAGTCTTGCTGCTGAAGGCTTAAAGGGTGAAATCGCAGCAGTGAATGGTCTTGATATTGATGGTGAACAGATTGTTTTGAATGAAGGATTGAAGGTGCGTCAGCAAGCAACATTCTGAGGTTCTGTAGATCGGAGTTCATGCCTCGCTATTGATTTCAAGTCGCCGCAATCCTCTGGTGCGGAGATTGAAATTCCTCGCTAGCAGCGAAGGCCGTCAAGAGCAGGCTTTGCTGCTGCTTGAGGGAACCCATCTGCTTCAGGAAGTGTTGCGAACCACACACCGTCCTAAAGAGATTGTGGCGACCAACTTTTGGCTGGAGCGTCATGGGGATCTTGTGCAGGCTTTGCCTGCAGAAACCTTGATTCATCAGGTCACCCCAAGTGTTTTGGAGGCTTCGTTGACGACAGTCAGCCCAGATGGTGTCGCCAGCCTTGTGCCCCTTGATTCTCTTCCGCAGGCTGTTAATCAAGCCAAGTTTGTGTTGGCTTTGGATCGACTGCAGGATCCTGGCAACCTTGGCACCTTGCTGCGAACAGCCTTGGCGGCAGAGGTGGAGGCGGTTTGGCTTGCGTCCGGGGCGGATCCCCTTAGCCCAAAAGTGCTGAGGGCTTCGGCGGGGGCCATCCTGCAGTTGCCCTATCAGCGCTTCGGGTCATCAGGGCAGGAGGCCGTGGAGCAGTTGGCTGAGCAGCTTGAATGTGCTGCTAGTCGCGGTTTACAGGTCGTGGCCACCATGGTGCCGGGCTCTTCTGCAGCCCATTCTTGTTTGCCTTATTGGCAGCTGGACTGGAGAAAACCGACTGTGTTGGTGCTAGGCAATGAGGGATCCGGCCTGCATCCGCGTCTGCAGGCGTGTTGTACTGATTGCGTCACCTTGCCGCATAGCGCAGCAGTTGAGTCGCTCAACGTGGCTGCGGTGGCGGTGCCAATATTGCTTGAGCGGCGACGAGCCACAATGACCTTCTCCACGCAGTAGTTCGGGTGAGCGAAGCCAGTTTCGACTTCGATGTGATCGTGATCGGTGCGGGTTATGGCGGTTTTGATGCCGCCAAGCATGCCGCTGATGATGGCCTCAATGTGGCGATTGTGGAATCAGGTGAGATGGGCGGCACTTGCGTGAATCGAGGCTGTGTGCCCTCTAAGGCATTGCTTGCTGCCAGTGGAAGGGTGCGTGAGCTGGCTGATGCTGAACATCTATCTGGTTTCGGGATCCATGCTGCACCGGTGCGTTTTGAACGCCAGAAGATTGCTGACCATGCCAACCAGTTGGTGGCCACGATTCGTAGCAACCTCACCAAAACGCTGCAGCGGGCTGGTGTCACGATCCTGCGTGGCCATGGACGATTGGAGGGAAGCCAGCGAATTGGCTTGAGAGAGAAAAGTGGAGTGGATCGGCTGCTCACTGCTAGGGATGTGATCCTTGCCACAGGCTCTGATCCATTTGTGCCCCCTGGGATTGAAACCGATGGACGCACGGTTTTTACCAGTGATGAAGCCGTGAACTTGGAATGGCTGCCGCGTTGGATTGCAATTATCGGCAGTGGTTATATCGGCCTTGAATTTGCCGATGTTTATACGGCTCTCGGCTGTGAAGTCACGATGATTGAGGCGTTGGATCGGGTCATGCCAACCTTTGATCCAGACATCACCAAGATGGCAGCTCGGCATTTGATTGAAGGACGTGACATCGATGCACGTGCTGGTGTGCTGGCTAGCAAGGTGATCCCTGGCTGCCCGGTAAGGATCGAACTGGCGGAGATGAAAAGCCGTGAGCTGGTGGATAGCTTGGAGGTGGATGCGGTGCTCGTCGCTACTGGTCGGGTGCCAAGTAGCAAGGGGCTCAATCTTGAGTCGGTTGGTGTGGAGACCAATCGCGGCTTTGTGCCGATTGACGACAGCATGAGGGTATTGGTCAACGGAAAGCCGCTGCCTCATCTTTGGGCCGTCGGTGATGTCACTGGCAAGCTGATGTTGGCCCATACAGCAGCAGCACAGGGCACGCTGGCTGTTGACAACATTCAGGGCCACTCCCGCACGATTGATTACCGCAGCATTCCAGCGGCGACCTTCACTCATCCGGAGATCAGTTCAGTGGGGTTGAGTGAAGCTGATGCCAAAGATCTTGCCGCCAAGGATGGGTTTGAGTTGGGGAGTGTGCGCAGCTATTTCAAGGCCAATTCCAAAGCACTAGCAGAGTTGGAGAGTGATGGATTGATGAAGTTGTTGTTCCGCAAAGACAATGGTGAAGTTCTTGGTGCTCATATCTATGGATTGCACGCCGCCGATTTGATCCAGGAGGTAGCCAATGCGGTGGCACGACGTCAGAGCGTTGCTCAATTGGCCACGGAAGTGCATACCCATCCCACCCTGAGTGAAGTGGTGGAAGTGGCCTATAAACAGGCGGCCAAACAGCTGGCTAAGGCGGTTGTTGCATCGGCCAGTGCTTCCTAGGCCGCTGTTCTTCAAGCAGGTCTTAGCCCTGCGGTTCACTGTTTTTAATTGCACTATCACCCGATGGAGATCCGCAGACGTCCGCCCAATCCAAGCGTCAAGGTGGCGCATTTGCAGTACGCCATTCCCCACGCCGATGCTGAGCCGCGCCACATTCTTGAGAAGATTGTTTGGGAGAAGGACCGTGAAGTTGAGACGGCAAGACAGCGCGTACCTCTAGAGACGCTTAAATCTCAGATCGCAGACTTGCCCATCCCTCGAGATTTCATTGCTGCCTTGCGTCAAGCTTCGCTGGCTCCGGCAGTGATTGCTGAAGTGAAGAAGGCCAGCCCAAGTCAAGGTGTGATCCGTGCGGACTTTGACCCTGTTTTGATCGCCAATGCCTATGCGGAAGGTGGTGCGAGTTGCTTGTCTGTGCTGACCGATAAGAGCTTTTTCCAGGGTGGATTTGAGGTGCTTGTTGAGGTGCGCCAGACGGTTGAACTGCCACTGCTATGTAAGGACTTCATCCTGACGCCATATCAGCTTTATCAGGCGCGTGCTGCAGGTGCAGATGCTGCCTTGTTGATTGTGGCGATCCTCTCTGATCAGGATCTGACGTATTTGAGCAAGGTGGCCAACAGTCTTGGACTCACTGTCTTAGTGGAAGTGCATGATGCTGAGGAACTTGAACGGGTTCTCAACCTTGGTGGTTTCTCACTAATTGGCATCAATAATCGTGATCTCACCACCTTTGAGACAGACCTTGAAACCACTGAAACATTGAGCAAGCAATTCGCTACTCGATTGCAGCAGCAGGGTGTCCTGTTGGTGAGTGAATCGGGCTTGTTTAACCGCGCTGATTTGGACAGGGTTCAGGCAGTAGGCGCTGAAGCTGTGTTGGTAGGAGAAGCCCTGATGCGTCAGTCGGATGTTTGTGCTGGCTTACAGCAGCTGATGATTGGAGACGAAGGAACGAGCAACAGCTGATCACTTTTTTTCTCTTTTGTTTGAGGAATCGTTGCGATGTATTGCCACACTAAGAGGTTGATCTGAGCTTGCTGTGAGTTAAGAATAAGCCGTTGCTCTTTGAGCTCAAGACGAGCTTGGTTGAGGTCTTGGTGAGTGTCTTTAAGGTCCTTGTTTTGGTTGGCGGTTTCTCGAGATCTTTCTCTGCTTCCTTGTTGCGTTAATTCTGTTTGTTTCTCATAGGTGTCATCCTTCTGTGTCTGATCTTCTAACTATTTCAGGCATTTTCCAGGGGGTGGTCCTGTTTTTTCGATTCAACAGCCTTGATGTGATGACGACACACATTGGCAATGCTCGATGTTCTTGAGTTGCCTTAGCTGATTGCCTCTTTACGTGCGGATCATGTTGAGAAATCAGTGCGCTTGCTTGCAGACGACGACTTTGATAATCAGATGAGATCTCTGATTAACGAGCGTTTGCAGCGCTTATTTGCGGATCAAGATGCAAGCGACTGTTGTGTTGAGTTCCTTGCTTCTCTGCGCGATGAACAGCTCAAGGCCCATGCATGAGCAGAGTTTGCCCACAATGCTTATAGCGCTTGATCTGTTCAGCAGTGGCATCAGCGCAATTCCACCCTCAATCCGTCAGACTTCCTCTTGACTGTTTCGATTTCATGCTGATCAGCATCCTCACGGGCTTCGCTGCTGGAGCCCTTCATGTGGTGGGTGGTGCTGATCATCTTGTTGCCATCGCACCGAGCGCATTACGTAAGCCGGCTACGGCATTACGCAGTGGCCTTGCTTGGGGGATTGGCCATTCAACAGGTGTTCTGGTTCTTTCAACCATTGCCATTGTTTTGAAAGACCTTGTTCATATCGAGCGCATGTCCTCCTGGGCCGAACTCTGCGTGGGAGTGGCGTTGCTTGTGGTTGGAGCGATGGCGATTCGTACTGCTCTTGGCCTGGATATCCACACCCATCAGCACACGCATCAGCAAAACTATGGTCACGCCCATGACCATCAACATGTGCACCTGCATCTGCGTGGGCGACACCAGCACGGGCGACATGCTCATGCAGCAAGCAGTCTTGGCCTCCTTCATGGCTTGGCTGGGGCCAGCCATCTAATTGCAGTGATTCCCGCGCTGGCCTTGCCTCCTCTTGGGGCTTTGATCTATATGGCGGCTTATCTGTTGGGTTCCATCGCAGCGATGGTTGCCGTTGTTGGTGCGATTTCCTTAGCCACATTGCGTGTGGGGCGTCGTGCCTTGCCCTTGCTGGTTGGATCAACCGGTGGGCTATCGATCATCACGGGCTTCTTTTGGTTGCAGAAAACATCCCCTCAGCTTCTTTGATTGCCTAATCTGCTGGGTTATTATGCGCTAAAGGGAACACGCCATACGCATTCAGCGATGCCAAGCAGGCTGTCGCGATTCACTAAACCGAAATGTCGGCTGTCTGTGCTTGCTTGCTCGTTGTCACCACGTAGTTCCAGCCCGGAATTGTTGATTGCAATCAGGCGTTTGATCAGCAGGGTGGCTGGTTTCAATGGATGACGGACAACCACAACACAACCAGCCTTGAGCCGACTGTCATAGCTGGTGATCGGTTGAAAGATCACCAGGTCGCCAGGGGCAAGGCTGGGGCTCATTGAGTCTCCATCGACACGAGCGTGGCGACGAAGACCTGAAAGCAGCAGGAACAGCGAACGCCAGTTCGCTGTTGGCATCATGTTTGTTGGCTTAACTGGCTCTCACCCAGGCGTCATTGCGACCCTTGGATTTCCAGAACATCGTGTGAATGGCTTCCACAGCTTTGATCAGTTCATCTGCCTTGGCTTGATCGATGTTGACCTTGCAGGCGCTGCAGAGCTTGGCCGCTTTCCAGAAGATGTCATGCAGATTCGGGAAAGTTGCCAGATGCTCTGGCTTGAAATAATCCGTCCAGAGGATCAGTAGCTCGTTCTTGGTTTGCTGAGCTTGTTCTTCCTTGATGGCGACGAAGCGGGAGAAGGTGTTTTTGTAAGCCGCCCAAGCAGCCGGATCGTTGCCTGAGGGAGGCTGCAGTTCGAGCAGCTTTTTGGTCATCGATACGACGGCTTCAGCTGAGACTCTTGCCGAGGCGGGATCGTAAACGCCGCAAGGGCCATCACAGTGAGCCTGGACCGAAGAGGCCGGCAGGTTGCTGTGAAGTGTGGAAAGTGCCGAGCGCAACATCTGGCAGGTAGAGAAAGCCAAACTGAGCCTACCCAGGCTGATTGCTAATTGGGTTTGCTTTTGATTTGATTTTCTATTGAGCCTTTAGATCATTTGATGCCCAGGAGTTCGACTTCGAAAATCAACGTGGCGTTGCCAGGGATGACACGGCCTGCGCCGCGGCTTCCATAGCCAAGCTCTGGGGGGATGACCAGCTTGCGCTTGCCGCCCACCTTCATGCCAGCAACGCCTTCATCCCAGCCTTTGATCACTCGCCCTGCACCGAGGGGGAACTCGAACGGCCCACGTTTGTAGCTGCTGTCGAATTCCTGGCCGTTTTCCAGTGTGCCGCGGTAGTTCACGGAAACGGTTTGGCCTGCTGTGGCCTCCGGGCCATCGCCGATCTTGAGGTCAGTGATGCTCAGACCACTGGCTGTTAGTTGGGATGGTTCTGCTTCGATTGGGCCGCCAAGGGCTGAGGCATTGGCTTGCGCGGCATCGATTTCAGCAGCATCTGCCTTGGAGCCGTTGATCGCCATCTTGAACAGTGTTGGGTTGGGATCGTCGGGGTCGAGTTCAAGCACTGCCATGCTCAAAGCAGCTGGCTCGCCAGTTCGCACCTCTGCCTGAACGGCATTCACATTGCTGTCGGCGACCACAACTGAGGGTGACACGATCTGGCTGACAAAGGCCACAACCACGCACACCACAAAGACGGCTGCACTGATGAAGATGTCGCGCACTGAATCTCAATGATCAATCAACATGATTCTGGCAGGAGATGCAGCCTTCGCCTTTGCTTGGGTGATTTCTGATGTTTCAGTTGCCTTTGCTGCCAGGTTTTTTTACTGGGTTGAGCGGCATGGCGATGGCTTTGCTGGCTGACCCAAAGTCCAAAGGGATTGCTCAGCAGCTCTTGAGTGCCGGTCTTTGGCCGGGCTAGTGCTGTTCTGCCTCTGATCTAGATATCCGTGGCGTTGTCGTTGATTCAATTTGATGGTTACGGCCACAACCACTCACACCACAAAGACGGGAGCACTCTTTGCTTAAGCACCTGTTGATGCTCGTATCCATAGCCACATCCGAATCAAGCCTACTTGCATGATTTGCAACGGAACTCCCAAATCTTTGATCTTAGGATTACTTGGTAGATTAATGGGGTCAAAAGAAAATACTGATTGATTGCGAGCTGAAAGAATCATTTTGATTTGTTCCTCATTAAACCCTCGAATGCGTAGACGTTCTGTAGCGATGGAAACGATTAGATCATTACTAAGCTTGTTCTGGTCTTCGCTGTAGCTTCTTAGCAACATTGCTCCCCCTGGTGCGACAAGGGAACTGAGTTGATCAAATGCTTCTATCTGTTCCGCTGGCGGGAAAAGATGCATGAGGTTGAGAGCGATTACGGCGTCGAATGATTTGGCGGTTAACCCCTGCCTGGCTTTGGTCAAGCTGCTTGGTATCCAAGAACAACGTGCAGTCGCATTGATTTTTTCTAGTTCTTTCATGCAGAACGAACGCATCTGTTCACTGGGTTCCACTAAAGTAAATTGAGCTTTTGGAAGTACTTGCAGTAAAAGCGTTAGTTCTTCTCCAGCACCTGGGCCAATTACAAGACAATGCCTCGCTTTTTGACATTGCGATTTTACGGAGCTTGCTGCTAACTCCAAAAATGTTTCGTAACCAGCAATTTAGCCACGAATGGAAGATCGATATTGAAGGCCATAGTCACCGTCAAAGTCCAGACTCGAAATGCTGGTCTGTTGATTCATTTGGCTTAATCATATGAAGGAGTTAAATATGAGCTTAAAGGGCTAACTGCTAATTGATTGTAGGCAGGTGAAAACCTTAATGTGGGCACCAAGAGCAACGTCTTCCAAAGGCATATCGAAACCAGCGGTACCGATCAAATAAGCTAGGTTGTGATTCTATTGTTCATCTGCCGTAAACCTGCTGTAGTGCCTAAAGTGGCTGAATAGATCAAAGAACAGTTTGCGTGATCCTGTTGCTCACGAATGTTCAAGATGTTTTTCTTTCCTAACTCATTCTATCCAGCTAACGGAGTGACTTGCACATGCTGAATGTTACTTGAGCTTCATTCCATCTCTTCACGGCATGACTGAGGCGATTAACAACAAAGCTCGTTTTGCCAAGGCCCGGTAGCAACAGTAGCTGGAAAGGTTTGGTTCAATCCATCGCAACCTGTGGACGTTCTCCGATCGCGTCAAGATGGCTTTGGTGTTTGGTGTTGACCATGGGCAATGACCGATCCCTAGCGCTGTTGCAGGGGGCGGTTGGTGGTGTCTTGGCAGGGATTGCTCTTGCCCAGGGGGGGCTGCTTTGGATGGCACCGGCCCTGGCCTTGCTTTGGTCGGCGTGTCGCTTTCCAGTTGCAGCCTCTCTTTGGGGTTTGGTGGCTGTGCTGCTCAGCCATCGCTGGTTGTTGGCGTTGCATCCACTCACTTGGGTTGGCGTGCCTGCACCCCTGAGTTTTCCTGTCGCCGCATCAATTTGGTTGTTTTGCGGTGCAGCAGCAGCGGTGCTTGTGGGGCTTTGGGCTTGGCTGGCAATCTGGCTTGCTCATCTGACAACGCGCGAAGCAGGCATCCGCGCTCAGGTGTTTCATGCCCTGCTGATGGCATCGATCTGGGGGCTAGCGGAAGTGCTGTTGGCCCGTTCACCCTTGTTTTGGATTGGCGTTGGCGGCAGCCTTTTGCCCGGTGATCGAGCCTTGGCTGGTTTGGCCCGCTGGTTTGGGGCTGGAGGTTTAGCCACGCTTCAGTTGCTGATCGGTTGGTGGTTAGGGCGTATGGCGCTGGCCTGGCGTCGTGGAGTTGGTTGGCGTCGTTCTTTGCTTGTGGGGCTTCTGTGTTTGTTCTTGGCCCATGGTTTTGGCTGGAGTTTGTTGCGTTCATCAGATGTATCAGCACCGATCTCGGTTGCGGCTTGGCAGCCCGCCATCCCTACACGCAGCAAGTTTTCTGAGGCGCAGCAACGTCGCCTTCCCGAGGCTCTTCAACAAGCTCTCGATCGTGCTGATGATCTTGATGCTGCCTGGTTGGTGGCTCCAGAAGGCCTTCTCCCCCCTGATGAGGTGTTGCTCAGGCCTGCTCCGCTTCCCCTGCTCAGCGGTGGTTTTCGCTGGCTGCGCGGTCAGCAACGCAGTGCTTTGTTGGTGGTAGATCGCGGCGCAAGGCTGGCTTCCGCATTCATTGATAAACACCGTTTGGTGCCGCTGGGGGAATGGCTACCGGCTTTGCCTGGTGGTGTTTTTCGTGGCTTATCAGCTGTTGGTGGTCTTCAACCTGGTGCTGCTTCGCGCTTGTTGCAGTGGCCAGGTCCTACCGCTGCCGTGGCCATTTGTTACGAGCTCAGTGATGGGGTTGCTTTAGCCCAGGCCGTCGCTGATGGAGCGCAATGGTTGTTGGCGGTAGCCAATCTTGATCCCTATCCCTTGGCCTTGCAGCGGCAGTTCATTGCTTTGGCACAGCTGCGCAGCATCGAAACCGCCCGTGATTTACTCAGCGTTGCGAACACAGGCCCCTCTGCTTTGGTTTTGGCGACAGGCAAGCAGCAGCAACTGCTGGCTCCTTTTACGGAGGGGGTTGGCCTGGCGGATCTGCATCTCCATCAAGGCCTCAGCGGTTACACCCGCTGGCGTGAGGCACCTTTAATCGGCTTGATGCTCTTTGCAGTGGTTGGGCTGGGCTGGTCGCGTGTTCGCTCCTAGCTGATCAGCTTGATGCTGTGTTGAGCTGTTGGATAAGGCCACCGCCGAGGACTGCGTCAGCGGCATAAAACACTGCAGCCTGGCCAGGTGCGATTGAGAATTGCTCTTCTTTAAAGGTCAGTCTGCAGCGGTGAGGACGGTCGGCGGCAATGTCCTCTGCTGTGGCTTCGATAGGGGTGAGCTGGGCGGCAACGGGTCCGCTTCTGTAACGCACTTGCACCTCCACATTGATGGCGCTGCTTGGCGGTGCCATCGAAATCCAGTTCACTGCACCCACAACGCAGCTGTCGCGCCCCGCCTCTGCTCGAGGTGCAACGATGACTCGATTTGCTGCCGCGTCTAGTTGCACCACGTGCAGAGGCTCTCGCCAGGCCACACCAAGGCCTTTGCGTTGGCCAATGGTGAAATGTTCGATCCCATCGTGTTCACCCACGACTTTGCCGTCTTGCAGCACAATCTCGCCTTGTTTGGCAGGTAGATAATTGTCAAGGAAGGCTTTCATTGAGCCGTAGTGATCAGCAAGGCAAAGATCCTGACTTTCTGCTTTCTTGGCTGTGCGTAGGCCGTAACGCTCTGCTTCTTGTCTGGTCTCTGCTTTGGTGAGCTCCCCTAGGGGAAAGATCACCTTTGCCAACACATCTTGAGAAAGGTCATAGAGGAAGTAACTCTGATCTTTGTTCTGATCGAGACCACGTAAAAGCTGGTGCCGTCCAATGGAATCCCCTGGTAAGGCTTGTTGAGGTTCTGGATCCTCGCGATGGCGAATACGGGCATAGTGCCCTGTGGCAACGCGGTGTAACTGGCGTTCTTTTTCAGCCCAGCTGAGCATTGCCGCAAATTTCACCGAGCGATTGCAGCGTGAGCAAGGTAACGGTGTCACTCCTTGTTGATAGCCCTGTACGAGTTGGTCGACGATTTCTGCTTGGAATGTGGCGCGTGAATCCACCACATGATGAGGGATTTTGAGTTGCTCACAGATGCCGGCGGCATCGATAAGTCCATCGCTGCAGCATGCGCCCTTGCCACTCATCAGCCAGAGAGTGAGACCTTCCACCTGCCAGCCCGCTTCCACGAGTAGGGCGGCGCTGAGGGAACTATCAACACCTCCAGAGAGACCTACCGCCACCCGCTGCTCGCCTGGCCAACACTGCAAACGTGTCAGGGCTTTTGCAACTGCTGGTGTGGCTGGTGTTCGAGACACATGCTTAAGGGGGGCTGGGATTGGCGGCTGCATAGGCGTTACCGCAATGATGTCTTCATAGTGAGGTCCCATGCGCTCCAGTTTTGTCCTGGCCACCAGCGAACGCTGATCATCTTTTGGTTACTGCTGCGCAGATGGCAGCTCTCGAGGAGGAGATGTTTGCCAACGGCTTGCCGGTGGCTGCTTTGATGGAAAAAGTAGGCCAGGCGATGGCGGCTTGGTTTCGCCAACACCCTGAGTTGTTGGTAGATGGTGTGGTGGTGTTGGTGGGCCCTGGCCATAACGGTGGTGATGGATTGGTGGTGGCCAGGGAGTTGCATCTTGCAGGGGGGAAGGTCCAGCTCTGGGCACCTTTGCCGATCCGTCAACCATTAACGGCCCAGCATTGGACTTACGTTAAATCGCTTGGCATTCAGCAACTAGATCACGCTCCTGATGTTGCTGGTGAGCCTATTTGGATCGAGGCTCTGTTTGGGCTGGGACAATCCCGCCCACTCCCTGAAGCGTTGGCAACGTTGTTGCAGGCGCGTCAGCGCTGCCAGCCAGGCAAGTTGGTGAGTTTGGATGTGCCTGCAGGGCTGTGTTCAGATTCCGGCACCCCTTTCCCAGGCGGCGCTGCCGTGGCGATGACGACGCTCACTGTGGGGTTGCTCAAGCAAGGCCTTATTCAGGATGCGGCGATCGATCATGTTGGCCGCCTGGTGCGGGTTGATATGGGCGTGCCGGAGACCTTGTTGAAGCAGTTACCACAGTCGCAACCTCGGCGGCTCTGTTCTGCGGATGTGGCCACCCTTGCCTGGCAGCATCCAGCAGCAGGCGCGATGAAATATGAACGAGGGCGGGTGTTGGTGATTGCTGGTAGTGATGATTACCCTGGGGCGGCTTTCCTGGCCATTCAGGGTGCTATTGCTAGCGGTGCAGGCAGCATTCAAGCCGCTGTGCCTGTTGCAGTAGCCGATCAGCTTTGGCAAGTGGCGCCTGAAGTTGTTTTGGCGGCCGGGCTTGAGAGTTCTGCGGCAGGTGGCATGGCCGTTGCTCCTTGGTTGGCGAGTCATGATCTCAGCCGTTTCGATGCCGTGTTGATTGGGCCAGGCTTAGGTCGAGGTGGAGAACCTTGGTCAGTGCTGGCAGAACCGTTGCAGCGCTTTGCAGGCTTGTTGGTTTTGGATGCTGATGGTCTGAATCGATTGGCGCTGGCTACTGATGGATGGCAATGGTTACAGCAGCGCCAAGGGCATACCTGGCTTACTCCCCATGCTGGTGAGTTCAGCAGATTGTTTCCGCAGCTCAAAGCTCGGCAACCTCTTGATGCGGCTTTGGAAGCATCCCGGCTTAGTGGAGCAGCTGTGCTGCTCAAGGGAGCACACAGTGTGGTTGCGGATCCATCTGGTGCCGCCTGGCAGCTAGCAGAGACAGCAAGTTGGGTTGCTCGTACTGGGCTCGGGGATCTGTTGGCTGGTTATGCAGCTGGCTTGGGATCTATGGATGCTGCTAAGGCTCAGGCTTGCCATTGCCAGGGTGAGTCTTTGGCCGTAGTGGCGTTGCTTCATGCGGAGGCTGCACGTCGATGCCGTCAAGGCAGTTCAGCAAGGTCTATCGCTCAGTCCCTTGCAGAACTCACGATTAGCTTGCAATCAAATGAATGTGATCAAGGGCACTTCAAAGGGTATGAATGCAAACGATAAATACCTAATTATCTCGATTTCCCTGCATGAATCCGAAAGCTTTTTTAAAGCTGCAGGGTTTTGCTGAAATTTGTAGGAAAATTTCATTCCAAATAAATCAGGAGCCGTTGAAATGGTTTCAGCAGCGCCTAAATCAGCAGAAACACAGAGGCGTAGAAGTTCTGATCCTGTCAGCTGGTATCTCACAACGATTGGGCGTATACCTCTTCTTACCCCTGCTGAGGAGATTGAACTTGGCAATCAAGTTCAGACGATGATGAGTCTCACTCAAGACGGCTCGCTTGCGCCTGATGATAAGGAGTTTACGACACATCAACGTCGGATGATTCGCATTGGTCGTCGTGCCAAAGAACGCATGATGAAGGCCAATCTTCGTCTTGTTGTGAGTGTTGCCAAGAAATATCAAGGCAAAGGACTGGAACTCCTCGATCTCATTCAGGAGGGTTCACTTGGTTTAGAGCGTGCTGTTGAAAAGTTTGATCCAACCCGTGGCTATAAGTTTTCGACCTATGCGTTTTGGTGGATTCGTCAGAGCATGACACGTGCGATTGCGTGCCAGTCGCGCACGATTCGCCTTCCTGTACATCTCAGTGAAAGGCTGACCACAATTCGAAAGGTTTCTCTGGATTTGGCTCACAAGCTTGGAGCAATGCCCAGTCGCTCCGAGATCGCTGAAGCAATGGATATTCCTGTTGATGAACTCGATTCTTTACTGCGTCAGGCGCTAACAACCAGCAGTTTGGATGCGCCCGTGAATGGCGAAGAAGGACGAAGTTTTCTTGGTGATCTGATCGCTGATTCCTCTCTTGGGGAACCTCTCGACAAGGTGGAGCAGCGTATTCATCATGAGCAGCTCGGGCGTTGGCTCAGCCATCTCAGTGAGCAGGAGCAGCATGTCCTTAAGCTCCGTTTTGGTCTTGAAACCCATGATCGCCACACCTTGGCTGAGATTGGTCGCTTGATGGAAGTCTCGCGTGAGCGTGTTCGTCAAGTGGAATTAAAGGCCTTGCGCAAGCTGCGTAACCTCACGCGTAGAGTGCCCAACGGGATCTGAAACTGCCTTACTTATCTTGTTGGCTTTGCTTGCTTCCAGTACTTAGTGCTCAAGAGGGCTATCAATCTTCAGCCCAGATGTAGCGAGTGAGTTCGTTGGGGTTTGGTTCGGCTGCGGCAAGGGCAAACTCCACGCAGTCATTTACTTCTGCATCGATCTCTTTTTCAATAGCGCGTAGCTCTTCAGCACTCACCAAAGATTCAGAGGTGAGATCCTTCTCAAGAGCCTTTAGGGGATCTCGTTTTGCCCAGAATTGCTTTTCCTCTTCGGCGCGTAGTTCATCTGGATCAGCAAGAGAATGGCCACGGAATCGATAGGTGAGGCACTCCAGCAGGGTGGGACCTTCGCCAGCCCTGGCTCTTTTTATTGCTCTCTGAGTGGCAGCTCTTACGGCGAGAACATCCATGCCGTCAACCTCTTCGCCAGCCATCCCGAAGGCAGCAGCTTTTTGCCATATTTCCGGTTCACTGGTGGCTCGCTCATGGGCCATGCCAATGGCCCATTTGTTGTTCTCGACAACGAACAGGATTGGCAGCTGCCAAAGCTGCGCCATGTTGAGGCACTCAAAGAACTGGCCGTTATTGCAGGTACCGTCACCAAAAAAAGCTGCTGTTACAGCATTGCTGCTGGCATCACCCAGGGCATCCCGCTTATAGCGACTGGTGAAGGCTGCCCCCAGGGCGATGGGAATCCCTTCGCCGATGAAGGCAAATCCTCCTAGGAGGTGATGCTCTTGCGAAAAGAGGTGCATGGAGCCCCCACGACCTTTGCTACAGCCGGTTTCCTTGCCGAAGAGCTCACTCATTACTTCGCGGGCGGGTACACCGGCGCTAAGGGCATGAACGTGATCGCGATAGGTACTGCAAAACCAATCGTGCTGGCGTTTCATTGCACCGATTACACCTGTGCTAACGGCTTCTTGGCCGTTGTAGAGGTGAACGAAGCCAAACATTTTTCCCCGGTAGTACATCTCGGCACATTTGTCCTCGAAGCGTCGCCCAAGGGTCATGTCTCGGAAGAGTTCTAGGCCGATCTGACGATCAACCTTGGCGCGTTTGGAGCTGATTAGCGTGGAGATTCTCTCGCCATGGCGGCCGGCTGCCAGGGGTTTTGCCGTGGTTTGGCCTGAGCTCACGGAGGTTTTCTGGCTCATGACAGACGACCGTCATTCGAGTCACGACTGTAATGGTCCGTTGATTAGGAATGGGCAAAATCCCTTCCAATGTCTAGAGTTTTAGGCCAATCGCTGCGCAGCTGGTGGACCTGCCAATAGATCATTTCCGCTTGCTGGGTGTCAGTCCTTCGGCAGACAGTGAGGCGATTTTGCGGGCCTTGGAGTTGAGGTTGGATCGCTGCCCTGACCAAGGTTTCACCCATGAGGTCTTAATTCAGCGGGCAGAATTGTTGCGGCTTTCAGCAGATTTGCTGACTGATCCGCCACGGCGTCAGGCCTATGAGACTGCCTTGTTGGAGCTCAGTCGTGATCATCCCGGCGAGACCGCCGGTCTTGATGTGTCACCTAGTAGAGAGGTGGCAGGGCTGATCTTGCTGTTTGAAGCGAATTCTTCTCATGAGGTTTTTCATCTCGCCTCTAAGGGATTGCAACCGCCCCAGTCCCCGACGCTAGGTAGCGAACGAGAAGCTGACCTCGCTTTGTTGTTGGCACTGGCCTGTCGGGCTGCAGCCGCTGAGGAACAGGAACAACGGCGTTATGAAGCAGCAGCGTCTCTTCTGCATGACGGGATCCAGTTGCTGCAGCGGATGGGCAAGCTCTCCGAAGAGTGCCACAAGCTTGAGAACGATTTAGAGGCCCTTCTGCCCTATCGCATTCTCGACTTATTGAGTCGGGATCTTGGTGATCAGGTTTCTCACCAGGAAGGGCTGCGCCTACTTGACAACTTTGTGAGCCAGAGAGGAGGCCTTGAGGGAACGGCCCCATCGCCTGCACCTGGGGGTCTTGATCAGTCCGAATTTGACAACTTCTTCAAGCAGATCAGAAAGTTTTTAACTGTTCAGGAACAGGTTGATCTTTTCCTGCGCTGGCAGCAAGCCGGATCAGCAGATGCGGGTTTCCTTGGTGGGTTGGCTCTTGCTGCTGTTGGATTTTCGCGTCGGAAGCCTGAACGGGTGCAGGAAGCTCGGCAGCACTTAGAGAGGCTTCAACTGGATGGATGCGACCCGTTGCCGATGCTGGGTTGCTTAGACCTCTTGCTCGGAGATGTGGGCCGCGCTCAGGAGCGCTTTCTGCGCAGTACAGATCCTCGAGTTAAGGACTGTCTTAACAGCCACCCTGGCGATGAATTGGCTGCTTTTTGTGAGTACTGCCGCTCTTGGCTGCGAGGGGACGTTCTTCCCGGTTATAGGGATGTGGATGCTGAGGCCGTTGATCTAGAGGCTTGGTTTGCTGATCGGGATGTTCAGGCCTATGTGGAGCGCCTGGAACGCAGCGAAAATCGTGCTTCTTCTTTAGGTAAGGCCTTCTCAGGATCGTCTGTGAAGCAACCGTTCCCTTGGGCGCCTCTTGATCCCGATGGGATTTTGCCCCTCTCTCTTGGTGGGCCTGATGTTGGTCAACCTGCAGCTGACCAGAGCTCTGATGAGTTTGCCAGCGATGGCATTGCATGGAGTGATCTTTTAGCAGATCTGCCACGTCCGACGCGGCCGGTGCTGATCGGTTCGGTTGTCTTTGCGGCCCTGATTGCAGCCTTTACAGGCTTCAGTTTGTTTGGCCAACGTCCTCGCCCTTCAGTTAGTACGGCTGCTGATCAGCCTCAAGTCACAGCACCTCCTACAGCCACACTGCAAGAGGAGGTCCTCATGCCTCAAGTCCCTGTCAGCGCTGTGGTTGAGCCGCTTACTTTGGAGCAGCCGAATCAGGCACAGCTCAAAGGCCTGCTTCAGGCCTGGCTCAGCAACAAGGCAGTCGTGCTTGCCGGTGGCAAGAGTGATGCACTGCCTGAGGTCGCAAGAGATCCATTGGTGCAGCGCGTGGCGCAAGAGCGTGCCAGGGATGCTGCTTTAGCTCAGACCCAGAAGGTTGTGGCCAGCATCAGCTCTGTAGAGGTGGTGAGTCGAACGCCGCAGCGTATTGAGCTGAATGCCGTTGTGACCTATCGCGATCAACGCGTTGATGCTGCCGGCAAGGTTGTTGACCAAACGCCCCAAAAAGATCTCTCGGTTACCTACATCCTTGGTCGTGATCCCGATCGTTGGCGCCTGCATGAATACATCAGCGGCAAATAATCACTGTTCTGCCTAATGGCTAGCCATTGCTTTTTACGATGAGCTCAAAGCCCTTGGCACGTAGGCACCATGTTTGAAGAACTTTCAGCCCGCTTTGAAGATGCAGTTAAGGGGCTGAGAGGCCAGGCAAAGATCAGCGATACCAATGTTGAGGATGCTCTTAAGCAGGTGCGACGTGCCCTTTTAGGGGCTGATGTGAGTCTTGAGGTCGTGCGCGAGTTTGTCGAGGAGGTGCGGCAGAAGGCAGTTGGTGCGGAAGTGGTGCGAGGTGTGACTCCTGATCAGAAGTTTGTTCAGGTGGTGCATCAGCAGCTGGTGGAGGTGATGGGTGGTGATAACGCTCCCATGGCTGAGGCTGAAGATTCACCAACAGTGGTGCTGATGGCTGGATTGCAGGGGGCTGGCAAAACCACTGCAACAGCGAAGCTTGGACTTCACCTCAAAGATCAGGGTCAGCGGCCACTGATGGTGGCTGCTGATGTCTATCGGCCGGCGGCCATTGATCAGCTCCGCACCCTGGGTGAGCAGATCGGAGTGGATGTGTTCAGCCTCGGAGACGATGTCAAACCTGAGCAGATCGCGGCAGCAGGACTTGCCAAGGCTCGTGAGGAAGGTTTTGACACCTTGTTAGTGGATACGGCAGGTCGGCTGCAGATCGATACAGAGATGATGGAGGAAATGGTGCGAATTCGTTCTGCCGTAGAGCCCGATGAAGTGCTCTTGGTGGTGGATTCGATGATTGGTCAGGAGGCGGCTGAACTCACTCGAGCCTTCCACGACAAGGTTGGTATCACTGGATCTGTTCTCACCAAGCTGGATGGTGATTCCCGCGGTGGGGCTGCGCTTTCGATTCGCAAGGTGAGTGGTCAGCCGATCAAGTTCATCGGTACTGGAGAAAAGGTTGAGGCTTTGCAGCCTTTTCATCCGGAACGGATGGCCAGCCGCATCCTCGGTATGGGCGATGTGCTCACCCTGGTGGAGAAAGCTCAGAAGGAGGTGGAGCTTGCTGATGTTGAGAAGATGCAGAAGAAGTTGCAGGAAGCTTCGTTTGATTTCTCCGATTTCCTGCAACAGATGCGACTGATCAAACGGATGGGTTCTCTCGGTGGTTTGATCAAGATGATGCCGGGCATGAACAAGCTGGATGACGGCATGCTCAAGCAGGGTGAGCAGCAGCTCAAGCGCATCGAGGCCATGATTGGCTCGATGACTGCTGATGAGCGCAATCAGCCTGAATTGCTTGCTTCACAGCCTTCTCGTCGCCGTCGTATCGCTGGTGGGAGTGGCCATAGCCCCGCTGACGTGGACAAAGTTTTGGCTGATTTTCAGAAAATGCGTGGCTTTATGCAGCAGATGAGTAAGGGCGGTGGAATGCCTGGAATGCCTGGAATGCCTGGAATGCCTGGAATGGGTGGTGGGTTGCCCGGTATGGGGGGGGCTGGTGGTGGCATGCCTGGCATGGGAGGCGCAGGCATGCCAGAGCCAGCTTCAGGTGGTCGCGGTGGTGGTTCCCCCAGGCGTCAGCGACCGGTGAAAAAGAAGAAGGGATTTGGAGAGTTGTAATTGGCCGCAGGTTATGGTTGTTGTTTGGCGTGTGTGTAAAACACCGCTGAACCATCCACCTTTTACGAACTTAGGGCCACGATGATCAAGCTCCGCCTGAAGCGGTTTGGCAAGAAGCGGGAAGCGAGTTTCCGCCTTGTGGCCTGTAACAGCACCTCTCGTCGAGACGGTCGCCCTTTGCAGGAGCTTGGCTTTTACAACCCTCGCACGAAGGAAACGCGGCTCGACACTGAGGCACTGCGTTTGCGTCTTAGTCAGGGAGCTCAGCCCACTGATGCAGTTCGATCTTTGTTGGAGAAAGGCGGGCTGATCGAAAAGACCGTTCGTCCTGCTGAGGTTGTTGGTAAGGCCAAGCAGGCTGAAGCTCGTAAGGCTGCTGCAAAAAATGTGTCCAAACAAGCTGCAGAAGCAAATGCTGAGGAAACTCCTGCTGACAACACAGAAGCCTGAGTTGTTGCATGGCCGGAGTTACCTCAGAGGGTCACTTCGTTCTGGATCTTCCCGATACTGACGCTGCGCTAGCTCTTGCAGGCAACGGTGAACAGACCTTGCATCACCTTCAGGCCTTGACCGGGGCTTCTTTTGTGATTAGGGGGCTTCAGCTTGTGATCGGCGGCCGCCCTGCTCAATTGGAACGTGCTGCAGCAGTGGTTGAGCTGATCCGACCTCTGTGGCAAGAAGGCCAGGCAGTTTCAGCTGTTGATTTACAAGCGGCGCTCACGGCTCTTGATACCGGCCGTAGGGATGCTCATGCGGAATTGGCTGATCAGGTGTTGGCCCGCAGTCAGCGAGGCAACTTGCTGAGGCCGAGGACATTGCGCCAGAAGGCTTATGTCGAGGCGATGGAGCGCCACGATCTCACCTTCGCTCTTGGGCCTGCAGGAACTGGTAAAACCTTTTTGGCCACAGTGTTGGCAGTGCGCATGCTCAGTGAGCGAAAGGTTGAGCGCCTGGTGTTAACTCGGCCAGCGGTTGAGGCTGGTGAAAGATTGGGTTTTCTTCCCGGTGACCTCCAGCAGAAAGTGGATCCTTATCTACGTCCGCTTTATGACGCTCTTCACGCCTTGCTCGGAGCCGAGAAAACAACCACATTGCTGGAGAAGGGTGTGATCGAAGTGGCCCCTCTCGCCTACATGCGGGGGCGCACCTTGGATGAGGCTTTTGTAATCCTTGATGAGGCTCAGAACACAACGCCGGCTCAGATGCGCATGGTGCTCACTCGGCTTGGGGAGCGTTCGCGCATGGTTGTCACGGGTGACACCACCCAGGTGGATTTGCCACCGGGTCAGCTCAGCGGTCTCGTGGATGCTGCTGAGGTGCTCGCTGATATCAATGGTGTCGCTGTCTGTCGCCTTACTTCTGCAGATGTGGTGCGTCATCCGCTGGTGCAACGGGTTGTGGATGCTTATGCACGCCGAGATCAACGATAGGGAGACCCGCACTCAACAAACTCAGCAAACTTTTTTTTTGATGGCAAAGTAAAGGGGTTACGTGATCTGGTGAGCCATGCCGGCAAGCAGCAATTTCCAGGAGGCCATTCGCGAGGCGCAATCCAGCGCCTTGGTTGGCCCCAATGTCGTTAACAAGGCCCTGCCCTATGTGGGTGGTGGCATGGTGCTCACCGCCGGTGGCGTGTTGGGAGGGATCGCCACTGTTCAATCGATGGGTTGGCAAGCTTTCCAACCCTTATCGCTGATTGCGATCATCCCCTGGTTCATCCTTTTCTTTGTTGCCCAGAATGCAGCAAAAAAAGGCAATAACGCCACCGCTCTACCCCTGCTGGCCACCTTCAGCCTGTTGACGGGTTTCACCCTCACTGGTTTGGTTCTTCAGGCTGTTGCCGTTGCTGGTGCGGCCTCTATCGGTATCGCCGCTTTGGCGACTGGTCTCACCTTTGCGATTGCCTCGGTTGTTGGTAGGCGCATGAGCGACAGCGTCGGTCAGGCCCTCTCAGGAGTGGTTGGTCTTGGTCTGATCGGCCTGATCATCGCCATGGTGGTGCAACTGATTGGCAGCATTTTTGCTCCGCAGGTTTTCGCGATAGGCACCTTCGAATTGATGATCGCCGGCTTTGGCACGGTGCTTTTTGTAGGCATGGCTTTCGTGGACTTCTACACGATGCCTCGCACCTACACGGATGATCAGTACCTTTCAGGTGCTTTAGGGATGTATCTCACCTACATCAACCTGTTTATCTTCATTTTACGTCTAATCATTGCCATTCAAGGTGGCGGTCGACGTAACTGAACTCAGCGAGAAGAATTCTTTAGCCCCGCACAGGCGGGGCTTTTTTGTCGCTTGATTCAGTTGAGATCTGTTGCGGTACTGGTTGCCGGCTTGTAAATCAGGGCTGCATTGCAGTTGGCAAATAAGCAGCTTTTGGACCCCTCTAATCAGCTTTCTGATCAGAGGAATAAGAGACGACGTTTACGTTTCATTCTTCAGATCGCAATTTCAGCAGCCTTAGGAGGGTTTCTCTTTGGCTACGACACGGCAGTGATCAATGGAGCTGTCGGTGAGATCGGTACCGCCTTCACCGTCTCCAAGGAAACCCTCGGTTTTGCGGTGGCCTCAGCTTTGCTGGGTTCCGCCTTGGGAGCGTTCACCGCTGGCTGGCTGTCCGATCGACTCGGTCGTCGCAACAGCATGCTGGTTGCTGCGCTGATGTTTCTTGCTGGTGCCATCGGCTCTGCTCTTGCCCCAACGATCACCACCTTGATCATCTGGCCGGTCGTTGGTGGTCTGGCCGTCGGTTTCGCCAGTGTGTTGGCGCCTGCTTATCTCGCCGAGATCTCTCCTGCATCAATGCGTGGACAGCTTGGCTCACTACAGCAGCTGGCGATTGTTATCGGTATTTTCCTGGCGTTGCTGTTCGATTACGTCATTGTTCTTTTTACTTCTGATCAGAATCCCGTTTCAGTGATCGGTCCTCTAGCTGCCTGGCGCTGGATGTTCATGCCTGAAATCATTCCCGCAGCTCTTTACGCAGTACTGGTGACCGGCATTCCAGAGAGTCCTCGCTATCTCGTGCAGAAAGGTTTGACGCAGCGTGCGAAAGCGGTGATTGAAAAAACGCTGAATGAACCTGCAGATCAGGTGATTGCCAGGATCCAGAGCAGCCTCGTTAACACCCATCAAGGCAAGTTAAGTGAACTGTTCGATCGGCCACACCATCCTGCTGCCGATCATCTGGACCGGCGTGATGCTGGCGATCTTCCAGCAGTTTCTGGGACAATGCAACTTGTGGTTTGACTCAGAGCGTCCAGGATGTTCCCAACACTTATGCAGGGGGCTGGGTCGGCAAAGGTCTGTTCCGCAATCGCCCTCACGATGCCGTTGTAATCGGACTGGCCAATGCCAACTGGAGCCGAGACATCCCTGATGGACCGATTTGGGAATCAGCCCTGGAATTGGGTTATCAGTTCATGCTCGGCAGCAATGTCTCGATTCAGCCGGGGGTTCAATACATCTTCAATCCGATGGGCAAGGGCGATGTGGATGATCCTTTGGTGCTCGGTCTGCCGATGAGCTTCTCTTTCTGATTGGTGAATTGGCCATCGGCGATGGCGGCTTCAACACGTCAGCATCGCCTTAATTTGCGCCAGATCAAACGGGATGAGTATTTCTATCCCGATCAATTTTCGATCACGACGGCTACGGCGACTGCCCTGATCATGATCGGAGCAGTTGCCTTGGTGTTGCTCATTCAAGGCGCTCAGACCGGCTGAATTTGTTCGTTCTTATGGCTTCTCTTTTGTCCCTTTAACACACAACTGTATTGATGGACGGACTGATTCCTGGAGCACTATTCCTGATCATGTTCGCACTAGGGCTCAACCTGCGCGACAACCACTTTGATCTGATCCGAAACCGCTCAGCATTGTTGCTGCGCGTCTTGCTGGGCACCTGCGTGCTGGTGCCGTTGGTAGCGATGATCATTCTCTGGCTTCCGCTCAGCTTTGAGTTATCTCAGCCTGCGAGATTGTCGATTGCTCTGATGGCGGTTTGCCCAAGTGCTCCGCTCACACTGCGCAAAGCGGGAAAAGCAGGCGGCAATGCTCAGATGGCTGGCTACTTGCAGATGGTTGTGGCGATTGCGGCGATTATTTCAATTCCCCTGATGGCTGAGTTGTTCACGACTGTCTTTAAAGGGCAAGGTTGGGAGATCAGGCCTATCCATGTAGCGATGAATGTGGGCCAGGTTCAGATCCTGCCGTTGTTGTTAGGTCTGTTGCTACGCCGCTGGTTACCAGCTTGGTCCGAAAGTGCTGAGCCGTTCTTCAACAAGCTTGCCAATTTGCTGCTGCTGGTCCTGGTGGTGATTCTTGTTAAGGCCTTTCCCTTACTCATTCCTTTCGCCAGCAAGAACCTGCTGGCGTTGGCATTGATGGCCGTCATGGTGATCGCATCGTTGCTGATCGGTTATCTGCTAGCGGGGCCGGACCCCAAAGAGCGAACCACTGTTTCACTGGTGACCTCCATGCGAAATCCATGCTTGGCACTCTTGCTTGCCCAGATCAATGCTCCGCAGATTCTTGAACTCAAACTATCGATCCTGACCTATTTAGTGCTCACAATTATTTTTTCGATTCCTTTCTTGAATTGGCGCAAGCGGTTGGCGATGGGAACTTGAGCTGTTTCTGTTATTTCCACTTTTAACTTCCACTGTTTTATTTCCACTGTTTGCTATCAAGCTGAGCCCAACCTGATAACTAGATCAATAGACAAATTAACAGGCCAGTCAATCAGCCATTGCTAAAGCCATTCATGTTTCTGCGATGGCCTCGATTGAGGCTGTAATGGCTTGCTTCTGCTCGTCGTCATAACCCCAGCGATTGAGGAAGGCGACATCTTCCCCACGGGTGTGCTCAACAGCTTCAAGCAGTTGTTCCAGTCTTGTTTTGACGGACTTCGGTTCGAGCAGACGCAGTAGTTCAGTGCAGCGGGATGTCACTCTCTTCGATCCAGCCTGCTGTGTCATATCGCCTGCGCGTTGATGGTGCATGGCCATCGCCGTGCTCATCGCTAGGTTGCGGACGGTCAGGTCAACGACACCGTCTCCAGCAGCCCTTAATTGCATCACCAGGGCTTCGGGGAGGCGATCCATCAGTGGGGAATCCCCTGCCAGGCTCACCACAAAGAATCCACGGGCGCCATCACGACTGGCCACCAATTCCGAGACCCGGTCGGCGAGGACTTCATCACTGAGTTCGCCCTCTTCCCATAGCCTCAGCCACTGAGCGGTGATTTCAATCGCTTGTTCAAAGCTTGGTGCTGGGGTGCTCATGGATGTTATGCATGCTTTCAGTCAGGCTATGGGGCCACATTGAGCCAGGTCATGTCGCCTGAGGCCATGGAGTCTCTCCCTGAGGGATATCGTTCCGGTTTTGTCGCTTTAATTGGCAGGCCCAATGTGGGCAAATCCACCTTGGTGAATCAGTTGGTGGGAGAGAAGGTGGCGATTACTTCTCCTGTGGCGCAGACAACGCGCAATCGGCTGCGGGCCATCGTCACCACCCCCGAGGCTCAGATGGTGCTAGTGGACACCCCTGGGATTCACAAACCTCACCATCTGCTTGGTGAACGGCTGGTGCAAAGCGCTCGTGCAGCCATTGGTGAGGTTGACCTGGTGTTGCTTCTGCTTGAGGGCTGTGAACCACCCGGCCGTGGTGATGCTTTTATCGTGGAACTGCTACGCCAGCAGGATCTGCCTGTGTTAGTTGCTCTTAATAAGTGGGATCGTGTTGCTGAGCAGCAACACGATCCGGCGGAGGAGGCTTATCGGCAGCTGTTGGCAGACTCTGCTTGGCCGCTCATACGTTGCAGTGCGATTAGTGGTGAGGGATGCAATGGGCTTGTAGAAGCTTTAGTGGGGCAGCTGCCACTAGGCCCCCAGCTCTATCCAGCTGAGATGGTGTGTGATCAGCCGGAGCGGGTGCTGCTGGCTGAACTGATTCGCGAGCAGGTGCTGATGCATACCCGTGAGGAGGTGCCCCATAGCGTGGCGGTGAGCATTGATCGGGTTGAAGAGATGCATGTTGCAAATGGACGTCCTGGCAAACAGGGGAGGACGGCTGTGTTGGCCACCGTGCTGGTGGAACGCAAGAGCCAGAAGGGGATCCTGATCGGCAAGGGAGGCTCGATGTTGAAGACCATTGGTCAGGGAGCGCGCTTGCAGATGCAGACCTTGATCGATGGTCCTGTTTACTTAGAATTATTTGTGAAGGTGGTGCCTGATTGGCGCTCTAAACCAGCGCGATTGGCGGAGCTTGGTTTTGAGGGCAAGTGATTATTGCCCGTTTCAAATGGGCGGCTGAGAGGATTGATGAATGATTGATCTTCCAAACCCTTTTTTAAAGTCTTTTGGGCTGAGGTTATTTCTTCAGGGGTGCTCTGATCAGCGGATGAGCTTGCCTAGTGTCTGTGCGCAGATCCGTTGGTTCTCCCATTTAGCAGCCTGAAGGAGATGGCGCCTTTTCGCCTCGATGTAGTGACTTTGGTGCCACAGGCGTTTACTCCTCTTGGTGAACTCGGGGTGATTGGTCGTGCGTTTGCCTCTGGTATCGCTGCCTTGCACACCCATAATCCCCGCGATTACACCACGGATCGCTACCACAAGGTTGATGATCAGCCTTATGGCGGTGGTGCTGGCATGGTGCTCAAGCCAGAACCAGTCTTTGCTGCTTTTGAGGCGATTCCTGTTCAGTCGCGACGGCGGGTACTGCTTCTGACCCCTCAGGGAAAACCGCTATGCCAGAAGGATTTGCATCGTTGGGTAGTGCAACACGATCAGCTTGTGCTGATCTGCGGTCATTACGAAGGTTTTGATGAGCGGATCAGAGGTTTGGCAGATGAGGAGGTGTCTGTAGGGGATTTTGTGCTCACCGGTGGTGAGCTGCCAGCCATGACGGTGATCAATGGGGTGGTGAGGTTGTTACCGGGAACTGTTGGAACGGCAGAGTCGTTGCAGGATGAGAGTCATAGCGATGTTCTCCTCGAGCATCCTCACTACACAAGGCCAGCGAATTTTCGCGGCATGGTTGTTCCAGATGTGTTGCGCAGTGGTGATCATGGTGCGATTGCTCTATGGCGACAGCAACAGCGGCAGCTGCGTACGCAGATGCGTCGTCCGGATCTCTATGTTCGCTGGTCTGATCAGCAACAATCGTCAACACTGACAATGGAGTCCCATGGTTCTGCCTCCATGCAGTTTCGTATCGGCAACGGGTATGACATTCATCGCTTAGTGCCCGGCCGCCCCTTGATTCTTGGTGGCGTGACACTTGATCATCCCGATGGGTTGGGGCTCGATGGTCACAGCGATGCTGATGTTCTTGTTCATGCGCTGATGGATGCCTTGCTTGGGGCTCTTGCTTTAGGCGATATCGGTAAATATTTTCCGCCGGATGATCCCCGCTGGAAAGGGGCCGATAGCTTGATGCTGCTTGAGCAGGTTGTGGCTCTGGTACGAGATCGCGGCTGGCAGATTTTGAATGTGGATGCTGTGGTGGTGGCTGAGCGTCCCAAGCTCAAGCCTCACATCAATTCGATGCGCAGCAACCTGGCACAACGGTTGGGGGTGGAATTGGATGCCGTGGGTGTGAAGGCCACCACCAATGAAGGGCTTGGACCGGAAGGTCGAGAGGAGGGGATGAGTAGTCAGGCAGTCGCACTGTTGCAGCAGATAGGCCTGACATGAATTGCAGAAGCTTGTCTAGGTTGATTTCCTTTGTTCTTAGCTTTCTAGTGATGTTGTCCGGTCATCCTGATGTCGCGATTGCCGCTCGTCATGATCCTGATGGCGGCGATGACGTTGCTGTCGTCGAGCATCTGCGCATCAAGGTGCCGGCCCATGCACGGGAGGCTTGGCTCAAAGCTGAGCAGGGCAGTTGGGAACCCTGGCTCGCGAAGCAGAGTGGCTATCTGGGGCGGGATATTTTTTGGGACGCTGAACAGGAGGAGGGCATCTTGCTGATTCGTTGGGCCAGCAGAGAACAGTGGAAATCGATTCCACAGGCTGAGGTGGATGTGGTCCAGGCACGCTTTGAACAGCTGGCCCGTGAGGCCACAGGTCAGGCCAGTAGTCATCCTTTCTTGCTGCAATTTGAAGGCGAATTGGTGCCTCAGTGACTGAGCCGCAGGTACGGCTGGATTTAAAGCGGCGGCAGCGGCTTGGCATGGTGGAGGCGATCTTTGGTGAACACAAGACCAGTGAACAGATCGCAGCATGTCTGAGTCGTCTTGAGGCTGCGGGTGAACTGGCCTTGGTTACGCGGGTTGATCAAGCCAAGGCGGCGGCCGTGGCAGATCTGCTTAGCAATGTGCAGTTTCATGCTCAGGCTCGTTGCCTCACACTCGGAGATCCGGCGATCTTGCTGCCTGCACTTGGTGAGGTCGTGGTGCTTAGTGGTGGTACCAGTGATTTGCCTATAGCGGCGGAAGCCGCTTTGGCGTTGCGTTGGCATGGCATCCAGAGTGAACTCTTGCTGGATGTGGGTGTTGCTGGTTTGCAAAGGCTTCTCGATCAGTTGGTACGGCTGCAACGAGCCAAGGTACTGATTGCCTGCGCAGGCATGGAGGGTTCACTGCCGACTGTGTTGACAGGGCTTGTGCCACAGCCTGTGATTGGTGTTCCCGTGTCAGTGGGTTATGGGGTCAGTGCAGGAGGCCGTACAGCCCTTGAGGGAATGCTCGCCAGTTGTGCACCTGGTCTGGTGGTGGTGAATATTGATAATGGCTATGGAGCTGCTATGGCGGCACTGCGTATCCTTAAAGTAGCTATCAAAGGCGAAGTAGCTGTCAATCAATAATCAGGATCGTGAGACAGCAACTGGTGAGAATCCTGGGGGCTGAGTTCAAGTAGCTGTTCAACCCAGAGCTTCATTGATCGTGGCAAGCGATTCTGTTCGTAGCGCATTAGGGCTTCCGCCAAAACGGGTGTATTCACCCAATGCAACGAACGTGAACCCATGCATTTTTCTTGATTGAGCGAACGATGGGGTACCTAATTGAATCGCGCAAGGGGAGTGCCGGGATTCACTCTGTTTCTTCGTATTTGGCACCAAGTCGCCATAGTTCATTGCTGTGACTTGGCAATTCAACATCACGCAAACGGCGAACTAGTTCAAATAGATCACCACGAGCCAATTCACCATTGGTTTGCCATTCCATTGCACGGGGGTCAGGTCGGGACGCGGCAGACAAGGTGGGTGCGGGAATGTGTTCGAATCAAGGTATCAATACTTAGGCCTTGTGTTTGGTTCATGACGATCATTCTTTGTGGAAGATTTTGTGAAGACCTTTCTTTGGACCTTCTTGATCGGGGTATGCAATCAGAGGTGCTGCAGGTTGGGGTAGGACGTCACAACCTCTTCTGCGCTCAGAACATCACCTCGACCTTCGGGTTGCCAGATCACCTCCAGGGCCATCAAATCAGTTGAAGAGGTGGATCCAAGGATGCGAAGGCTTTCTCGTAGCTGCTCGCTGCTGATTGATTCACTCAGTTTGATGCGGCTGCTGGATGCAACCAAAATCGTGACGACGATGTATTCATTTGCTGCATCGGCCTCGCCGGCGCTCTTTTCTGAAAGCTCATCAGTTCGTCGTTCACCGGCAACGTTGGATGTCACCTCCGCTCGCAATTTGCTGCGTTCGGTCATCGAAAGACGGTTAAATGTGGATTCTGCGGAAGCAAACGGCACGCTGCCGGTTTCTACATTGGCGTAAACCCAGAGCTCTGGCTGACGCAGAAGGGCAAGGGTGGTTTCCTGCAGAACCCGTTGCAGCCCGCTTGAGCTGCCTGTTTGCGCTGAGGCCGCAAGCTCGCGCAGGTCTTCCTGCAGAGCCTTGGCGCTGGCCAGAAGCCCTACTTGCAATTGCAGCATGGTGACGGGGCCAGCCGCAGTGGGCCGTTGAGCGAGTTCGCCTGAACCATTAAGGGCGGCATTTCCCCTGCCACCACCACGTACGGCATTGACCAGAACGCCCACAATCGACATAAGAATTAGGAAGCCAAAAAGGCCGCCGCCACCGAAACCAAATATGGGAATGAGGAAGGGAAAACCGATGCCACCTCCGCGGTAGCCCCCGCCGTAACCTCCATAACCTCCTCCATAGCCGCCGCGCATACCACCGCTGCTGCGTGGCATTGAGGGTGCACGGAAGCTTCCTCCTCCGATGCGTCCACCACGAGCGGCATGGCTTGGCTCGGGTTGAACCAGAATCAAGCCTGCTACCAGGAGCGGCAGCAATAGAGCCGTCAGCCAGCGGCTGAGCGTGCGTCTGGAGGGAAGGTTTGGCAAGCTGGCCAAAACGTTGCGGCGGTTGGTCTGAACTCTAGGAACCTCCGCCGACGATAGTGACGATTTCAAGTTGGTCCATCTCCTGCACCAGCTGCTCCTGCCAGTGATTTGGTGTCAGGATCGTGCCGTTGAACTCCACAACGACAAGGCGAGGGTGGTAGCCCAGCTGTTCGATCACGGCCGCCAGCGAGGTTGGCATCGGTTCTGGTTCGATGTCCCTGATTTCACCATTCACCATCAGTTTCATCTCAGAGCCTCCAGTAGTTGAAGGCTGGTAGCGGCAGGATCTTTGGAATTCATGATCGCTCCGATCACAGCGATTCGCTTTGCTCCGGCTTGACGTACTGCTTCTAGGTTTGAGATGTTGATGCCACCAATGGCAAACCAAGGTAGCTGGGTGGCTTTAGATGCCTCCTTCACATAGGCAAGCCCAATTGGTTGTCGTTCCGGTTTTGTGGCTGTGCTGTTGACAGGTCCCACTCCTAGATAGTCGCAACCTTCTGCTTCAGCTTTTTGAAGCTGGGCAAGGAATTGGGTGCTTCGACCCAGTAGTCGTTCGCTGCCGATCAGTCCCCTTGCTACGTCTGTGGGGAGGTCGTCCTGGCCGAGATGAACGCCATCGGCGTCCACCGCAAGGGCTAAGTCGATTCGGTCATTAACGATGAATAGCGCCCCATGCTTTCTGCATAGGCTGGCCAGTTCTTTTGCCTGAGTCAGTCGTTGCAAGTCGCTAGCTTCTTTATTGCGGTATTGCACCATGTCGATGCCAGCGACTAATGCTGCGTTCACTGTCCTGAGCAGATCGTTGCTGTTTAGATCGGATTGTGATGTCGTAATCAGGCAAAGATGGCAGTCCTGTAGTTGTTGGCGTCTCTTTTTGCCTGCGTTGGCCTGCAGCACGGTCACCTCTAGGTCGTAGAGGCCATAGCGGATTGCAGCAGCGCTGGCAGCCAGCTGAGGATCTGGCTGACGGGCGAACTCTTCAAGCACGCGTAGAGCTTCTTGAACGCGTGCGCAGTTCGCTGCCACAACATGCCATGGCTCGTGTCGCTCTTGTTGAGCAGGATGACTGAGGCCGATCCCTTGATCTGTAGCAGTGGAGCGTGCCTGTTTGTAGCTGTCGTGATGATGGCGACCCAGTCGCTGACGCCAGTCTTTGAGAGTCACCACAAGCTCTTCACGATCTAGGCCGAAGCGGCACCAGTCTTCGACGACTCGCAATCCTTCCCGAGCTCGATCGAGGTTGGCATCGATCAGCTGAGCCACACGTAGATCTGCGATCGGGGCGAAAGGCATCGATTTCATGGCAGTCTTGGCACAATTGCATCCCCATTCCGATCATGGACAACAGTGGTTCAGATAGCACCATGAACGTTCTGATCTGGGGGGTTGTTCTTTTAGGTGGGATCGGGGTGTTCATTGTTTGGGGTTTGACGAATGCTTATCCCACCCCTGCTTGATCTTGCCTTTTAACGCTGGCTTATCGGGCCTTCAATTTGCTGCGTGCTAGGTCTGCATCGCGGCCAATCTGGCTGCTGAGTTCTTCAAGGTTTGCGAAGCGTTGCTGGCCTCGAAGTCTCTGGATCGGTTCAACCAAGATCTCGCATCCTTCCAGGTCCATTTGCTGATCCAGCAAATGGACCTCTACGGCGGAGGGCGATGTTGGATCCACTGTGGGTTGGGGGCCCAAATTCATCACGGCAGCAAGGGGTTCGCTTTTATCTTTGACTGATGCCCAGGCGGCATAGACCCCAAGGCCTGGCAGGAATTTGCGCCCATCAACTTGCAAGTTGGCTGTAGGCCAGCCCAGTTTTCGCCCAAGGCCGCGGCCGCTGACGACACGGCCGAGGAAGCGATAGGGCCGGCCCATCAGGGTCGTTGCTGCCTGTAGATCGCCTTCGCTCAGAGCGGAGCGAATGCGGCTGCTGCTCATTCGCCCCTCTGTGTCTTCCAGGATTGGCAACACCATCACTTCCACTCCGGCGGCTGCGGCGAGTTGTTGCAAGGTGGTTGTGTCGCCCTCACGATTACGTCCAAAGCGGAAGTTGGCCCCAACGGCAATGCGCTCTGCTTTGAGGGTGTGGATAAGCATTTGCTTTACAAAGGTTTCGGCACTGAGGGATGCCAGCGCACGATCGAAGGGCACCAGCACAAGTTGTTCGACACCAAGCGGAGCGAGGAGGCAGGCTTTTTCGCTAGGCAGGTCCAGTCGTAATCGTGGTTCGCCATAGAGCACTTCGCGGGGATGGGGCCAGAAACTCACCACCGTTGGCACGCCAGGCGCATTGTTTACAACAGCCTCAATAACGCGGCGATGGCCAGCATGAAGGCCATCGAAACTACCGAGGGCAAGCGCTGTCGGGGTTCTTGCCTGCTGAGGGGGGCAGAGAGGAATCAAGGTGGCCGTGCACATGGCGCGCGTAGATGGCAAGTTTGAACGACCGCCGCAAAAACTCGGATGGCTGACCCTCTCGATCTTCAAATGGTTTCGCTCGGGTTGCGCCGCATGGGATGGATTCGTTTTTGGATACAGACAATCCTTGGGGTTGTTGTCGTTGGCGTGCTGTTGTTCAACAACATCGGCAGCAGCTTGGCCCGCAACTCTGAGCGAGCACTAGGGCTTGGTCCTGGCTTGTCACTGACAAGCTTGGCGTTCTTGTTTTTGCTCTACAGCCTTTGGCAGGGTTGGCTGATCGTTCGCCTCGGTAGGGCTCTCAACAGTGCTGTTCGCCCCAGTCGTGGTGAGACCAGCCGTCTGCTCAAACGGGGCGTGATTGTTGATCTGCTCGGGTTGGTGTTCTCCTCCATTGGCTATCAATCGTTGGCTGGAAGTTTGTTTGTACAGGCGTCGATGCAAGCGCCGGGAATCTCGATTGGTGCAGGGCGTTCTGCATTAGATAATTACCCGATCACCTCCTTGGAGATGCTTTCGGTTCTGAGCAACACCCAAGTGTTATTTGCGCATTTGGTGGGTCTGATCTTTTCACTTTGGTTGTTGCAGAGGATTTATCGCACAAGATGAAGAGCAAATTTCTTTTTTCTTAAGATCAACAAGAAAGTTTCTGCTTAACATTGATAATATATTGAAGATTTTTAGTGTCTGCTAAGTCTGAGTCTCCTAAGAATCTTCTCGTTTTTATTCGTGATCAAGTTCAAACTCAGTGGTCCCCAGAGCAGTGGAAAGCTGACTTTTTGCCTACGACGAATTGGCTTAAGGATAATGGATTGTCATTCTCAAATGCTTATGCCAGTACTTCGATGTGCACGTCCTCGAGGTCTACTTTTTTTACTGGAAAATTCCCTTCTCAGCATCAAGTTAAACATGTTTTAGATGAAAACCATCTTGATAACGAAATCATTCAGAACCAGATTCAGTTAGATCCGCAGCTTCCTAACCTTGGGAGCCTCTTTGGCCAGGCTGGTTATGACACAGTTTATTTTGGCAAGCAAGATCTCCAAAAATCTTTAACCCTTAATGAGATTATCGGCACTGATGGAGAAGTTGTTAGGCCTTCCTCGATTGCTTAAACAAATTTAGATGAATATGGTTTTGGGGACGGTACGCCTGCTGTTCCTGATTGGGAAGGAAAAGATGCGGGTGGTGATTCCAGTGACAGGAATTATGGTGGTGGATCTGCTGATTGGGATTCTAAATACATTGAGCGAGCTAAGAATTGGCTTGGTCAAAGGATTGATGATGGAGATGAAAAACCATTTGTCATGGTTGTTTCGTTAGTCAATCCTCATGATGTTCTTGCTTATAACTCTGAAAGTTGGATTGACAATCCAGATCATGGTGGTTACGCCAGTGAAACATGGCTAGATGCGGGGATTACAGCTTTGCCACCAACAGTCAATGAAGTTAAGAGTCAGAACAATAAACCGCCGATTCAGACTACATTTGAAGCTGCCTCAAATAAAGGACAGCAAAATCTAGACAGTGAAGAGTTGCAGTTAAATTATCTGAATTTCCTGGCTAACCTTACCCGTAAAGCTGATGAGCAGCTTGGAGAGGTTTTGAGCTTGCTTCAGGAAGACGATGACTTGTTAGAAGATACATTGATTGTAAATACGACTGACCATGGAGATATGTCGATGGCCCATGGTGGGATGACGCAGAAAATGTTTAATGCGTATGAAGAAACGAATAATGTTTTGTTGACTTATTCCAATCCCAAGCTTTTTGGGAGAAATGCTAAGTCTTCTGATGCACTAGTTTCCCATGTTGATTTTTTGCAAACCATTGCTTCTTATATGGGGGTTTCTCAAGAGCTTATCGATGATGCTGATTTAAGAGGAGTTGATTATTCCTCAATCCTTAGTGCGGCTGAAAAAGGCGCTGGGAATCGATATAAACGTCTTAATGTTCAGGATAATGTCCTGTTTACATTTGATGATATTTGGTTTGGTAATGACCCTGCCACAGGACTGCCGAATAGTTCCATTCATGGATCTTTGCCCGGCCGCAATCGAATCCAATCAATTTTTACAAAAGATTATAAGTATAATCGTTATTACAGTCAAGATTATGATCCAATAAATAGGGCTTCGGATACGTGGAACGCAGATACAGTTTGGTTTTCTGAATATTACGATATAGCTCCTGATGGTAATGATTATTTCGATGGTGGGGCTCCTAATATATTTAATTCTTTGGAATCGTATTCGCCAACACCACTTGAGATGAAAAATCTTGACCCTGTATATGGAGGTTATCAGCCTAGTCTAAAGCAATTAAATGATCTTAAAAAATTATCCAATGCTTTGGAGGATGCTGTAGATAAGCGCCTTCAGCCGCTTAGAAGGTTTGATCCCGTTACGGGCGAAGAAGTGATCGTGACTAGTCTTGATGATCCATCTGCTCCGGAGATCTATTTTTATAATGGAGGCATCAAGTATCGATCGGATAATGATCTAAAGGGTGAACCTGCTTATGCTTATGCTTATGCTTATGCTTATGCTTATGGGTTTGGTGATCCATTGATTCAGTTCTTTGACCTGGAAGGCGATAAAAAGCTTCTGGAAATTGCTTTCACCACGCGCTTTGGTAATGAATATGCCGTTGTAGGGCGTTCTGCTGATGGAGAAAGTGTGGAGATTTTAGAGCTTTTCGTTAGCGATACCAACGTTAATTACCTAGAGACCCCAGTTGTTCTAGGAACCAATGGCCCCACTATCCAGTATCGACTTGTTCCTGATGATTATCAGATCGGTGATATCGGGATCGCTTGGGATGGTGGAGATGTGGTGTGGGTTGCTGACCAGCTTGCTTTCTCCATTTAGTTTCGATGGATGACCTGTTTTTGTTTTGGCGATGACTTCATCTCCGGTTGAGGCTTTTATTGCTAAGGCCCGAAAAGATCCTGAGCTGCTTGAGCAGTTAGAGGGCTGCTCGATTGAGCAATGGGGTGATCAACACACTCCTTTAGATGTAGACTTGGATCGGGTTGTTGAAGTTGCTCAAAAGGCAGGATTCTAGATTTGCCGAGCTGATTTAATCGCTGCTCAGTGCAAGCAGTTGGATGGTTTCTGGTCGTTTGAAATGAACAATTCTTTTGTGGCACGTCGTTGTTTGGAGACGTTGCAGTGTCAGGTTTCAGATCCCGCTTGGAGAGTCCGATATTACTGAGTGACAGCCAGACCTCAATGAGTTAAATGGATCGCACTGAAGTTAATTGACTCTGTAAAGTTCTGGCCTGATGTTTCCCCATGGCTTGTCTTGATTGGGCGCAGTAACTATTTTCATTGTTTCCTAATTAGTAAATCAGTTGTCCATTCATACTGAAACTCGGTAGAGCAGAAAGATCACCGCGCCAAAACAGATCGGGTTGGATGGGTGTCAAGGAGGGGGCATTTGTTTCGATTTGGGCCACGTCGCTGGGCCAGTCGCGTGGACCATCGCCGGCGGTCTCAAGATCTTTCACCACTTCTCCTGCTAACCAGAAGTAGGTGCGGCTGTGCGGATCGATACGTCGACTGAACTGTTCCTCGTAGTGGCGTATTGAAAGGCGAGTCCAGCGCAGTGATCCCATCTGCTCTGGATGGCAGGGGGGAATGTTGAGGTTAAGCAGCAGGTTGTTGGGCCAGTTGTCTGCCAATGCATTCTCTGCAACATCCATCGCTAATTCGGCAGCAGCCTGGAAATCCCTCCATTGGAAGCAGGCGACGCTCACCGCAAGCGCCGGCAATCCCTCAAGGGTGCCTTCCATGGCTGCGGCCACCGTGCCTGAACAGAACACATCAGTTCCTAAGTTGGGGCCATGGTTGACCCCAGAGAGCACTAGATCGGGCTTCTCTGCCAAGAGTTCCGAGAGGGCCAGTTTGACGCAATCTGCCGGCGTGCCACTGCAGGACCAAGCCGTCACACCTGGCCCATAGAGCTCATCGACGCGTTCGGCTCGGATGGGGGTATGGATGGTGAGGCCATGGCCGGTAGCAGAGCGCTCATGGTCGGGACAGACCACTGTGACCCTATGGCCGCGGCTGGCGGCGGCAGCGGCTAGGCAGCGGACGCCTTCAGCTAAAACTCCGTCATCATTGCTAATCAGAATTCGCAACGGAGTCATCTCCTCGTATCCACTGCGGGGAACTTAATCATGATGACTGCCTAAAGCATGATGACTGCCTAAAATCAGCGGCTGCGATCTTTTTTCAGTGAGCGCCACTATCTCCTTGCAGCAGCTCACCGACCAGCTTGATGCCCTCGAGGCTGAGGCGGTGTCTGCTATTGCTGCTGCCGTAGATGCGGATGCCTTGGAGCAATTGCGGGTGAGCCTGTTGGGCAAGAAAGGTCGCTTGTCTGGTGTTCTCGGGGCGATGGGCAAGCTCCCTAGTGAAGAGCGACCGCTTGTTGGTCAGCGCGCCAATGTGCTTAAAACACAGGTGCAAAGCCTGCTAGGGGAACGGTTGCAGGTGGTAAAAGCGGCAGCCTTGGCTGATCGGCTGCTGCGGGAAACGATTGATGTCACTGCGCCTGCCAGTGGCATTCCTGTGGGCCATCGCCACCCCTTGATTACAACAACTGAGCAGATCGTGGATCTGTTTTGTGGTTTGGGCTATCGGGTGGCTGAAGGCCCGGAGGTGGAGACCGATCACTACAACTTTTCCGCCTTGAATATTCCCGAGGACCATCCTGCTCGGGACATGCAGGACACGTTCTATCTAGGCGGCAATCTGCTCCTGCGTACCCACACCTCTCCTGTGCAGATTCGCTATCTAGAAGAGAATCCGCCGCCGGTAAGGATTGTGGCGCCAGGCCGGGTGTATCGGCGTGATGCAGTGGATGCGACCCATTCGCCTGTCTTTCATCAGGTTGAGGTGTTGGCCATTGATGAAGGCCTTGATTTCAGCCATCTGCGCGGCACGGTGATGGCCTTCCTCAAGGCATTCTTTGGCGATATGCCGGTGAGATTTCGGGCTAGTTATTTCCCCTTTACCGAACCATCGGCTGAGGTGGATGTGCAGTGGCGTGGGCGCTGGCTGGAGGTGATGGGTTGCGGCATGGTTGATCCAGCAGTGTTAGAGGGCCTCGGGCTTGATCCAGAGCGCTGGAGTGGGTTTGCGGCAGGCCTTGGTGTGGAACGCTTCTGCATGGTGCGTCATGGCATCGACGACATTCGCAGGCTTTATACGAGTGATTTGCGCTTCCTTGAGCAGTTTTGAGTCGATAGCCGATCGTGTACTGGATGAAGCATCGCCGTATTGCATCATCCAAAAACAGCTGAATCCCCATAAAGTGAGCTCGTTCTTTGCTTCATTCGATCGGTGCCCTGTGTCGGACTGATCGTTAATGACGGCAAAGAGTTGGCGGTAGAGACCGCATTGACCCTTCAGTCGCGGCTTGAACAGGCTGGTATCGAAGTGGTCAGAGCAAGTAGTTCTGGCGGAATGGTTGGCTTTGCCAATCCAGATCAGCATTTGCGCCTGCTTGGTTACAACGCGTGCGTACCTGAGGGATTCGATGCTTCGATGGCACTGGCGATCGTCCTGGGGGGCGATGGCACCGTGCTTTCCGCGGCACGGCAGACAGCTCCTGTGCAGGTGCCAATCCTCACCATCAACACCGGACACCTTGGCTTCCTGGCGGAGGCCTATTTGGCTGATCTCGATCGGGTGCTTGAGCAGGTGCTTAACAAGCAGTGGACGATTGAGGAGCGTTGCACCCTGGTGGTGAGCGTGTTGCGTGGTGATCAGTGCCGCTGGGAGGCACTCTCTTTGAATGAAATGGCCTTGCATCGTGAACCGCTCACCAGCATGTGTCACTTCGAGGTCGCCATCGGTCGCCATGCGCCGGTGGATATCTCTGCTGATGGAGTGATCCTTTCAACTCCTACTGGATCAACGGCTTATGCACTCAGTGCAGGAGGCCCGGTGATTACACCTGAGTGCCCGGTGCTTCAGCTTGCACCGATTGCTCCTCATTCGCTGGCGTCAAGAGCGCTGGTTTTTAGTGACCAGGAGCCAGTGACTGTGTTTCCAGCGACGGCGGACCGATTGATGATGGTGGTTGATGGCAGTGCGGGTTGTTATGTGTGGCCGGAAGACCGAGTACTGATTCGTCGTAGTGATCATCCTGTGAGATTTGTGCGTTTGGCAGATCACGAGTTCTTCCAGGTGTTGCGCAACAAGTTGGGCTGGGGGTTGCCCCACGTCGCCAAACCTGATCGACCATGACCTTTAGGGCCCTCTGCTTGCCGTGGGGGAAGAGATTGCGGTTCCCTTTGCTCTGGGGAGGGCTGGCGGTAGGTCTCAGCGTTCTTTCAACTATTTGGCTGCGGGCAGAACTCCCGCCTCAGTATTTGCCTCTCGAGGCTCAATGGTGCCTGAAAAGCGGTACTTGTTTGTTGTTGGAGGTAGCGGATAAGGCAGAGGAACAGCGCTTGGGATTGATGCAGCGCCCTGCCTTGCCATCAGGCCAGGGCATGTGGTTTCCGTTTCAGCCTGCAAGGCGATTGCGTTTTTGGATGCACAACACCTTGGCTGCGCTTGACATGGTGTTTGTTGATCAGGGTCGCGTGATTGCGATTGAGGCGGCTGTACCTGTTTGCCCGCATTTGCCCTGCCCGAGTTATGGCCCGAAGCTGCCGGCAGCTGGAGTGGTGGAGTTGGCGGCTGGGGAGGCAGCACGGCTATCCATCAAGGTTGGTGATGTTGTGCAGATTCAACCTCTGCCGAAGCCTGTTGATTGGCAGCCTTAAGGCCTCGTGCCTTTGAGGATCATCACCGGGTTCATCGGCGCCATGCGTGTGCCGTCTGCCAGCGGTAGGCCTCTCCAGGCTTGGTGTTGACTCACTTTTACTGTGAAACCTGAGGCTTCAAGTAGAGGCCTGAGTTCTGAGAGGGCCTCGACTGTGGCCAGTGGAATCACGACGACTCCATGTGGTTGAAGTTTTTGCAATACGGCCTTGAGGAGAGCAGCTCGCTGGCGCCCGCCACCGCCTAGGAGCACCCGATCGGGGTTGCTGAGTTTTGCTGGTAGATCAGTTCCATTCAGCAGACTGAGGGCCTCGGCTTCAAGTACTGCAGCAGGCTGAACAGCAAGCCGGGCAGCATTGGTCTTAATCAGCGCTGCGCTGCCGCCACGCTTTTCAACAGCTAGTAATTGCAGTTGTGGGCGCAGGCGTAGGGCCTCTAAGCCCACGCTGCCAACTCCGGCACCTAAATCCCAGAGCACGCCCTGTTCTGGTAGCTCTAACTCTGAAAGGAGCTGAACACGAAGCTCCCGTTTGCTCATCAGCCCAGGGCGATCGTCGTGTTGCAGGAACAAGCCATCTTCAAGACCGAACAATGGAAGTTCGCCTGGATCTCTTGGTGGAGCAGCTTGTTCGGCAAGCAGCACCAGCATGTGTAGGGGATGAAGATCCGATGGCAAGGCATCCTGTGGCGTCAGCCGTTGCACCCGTTCATTGGCGTGTCCGAGCTGTTCGCAAAGCCACATTGCATAGGCAGCTTCTAGGCCAGAAGCGCGCAAAATCGTACGCACCTCTTCGGCTCCACCGCGGCTGGGATCGGTGAGTACAGCTAGAGCTGCGGGGCGTTGTTGCAGCTTTTGAGCCAAGGGGGCCGGGTCACGGCCATGCAGGCTGATCCAGGCGGCATCCTGCCAAGGGCGTCCAATCCGGGCAAAGGCTAGTTGCAGCGAACAAGGAGCTGGATGAAAGTGCAGCTGATCAGCAGAACATGCTTCGAGTAGTCGCCTGCCGATGCCGAACCAGAGCGGGTCGCCGCTCGCGAGCACGACGGCGGTGCCTGGCAGCTGGCGCAACCAGGTGATTAGAGCCTCTGGTTGATCGCTGGCGATCAGTTCTGGCAAAGGCTGATCCGTTTGCTGCTGCTGCCACCAGCTCGGTAGTTGCGGCAATAGGCGACGGGGTGCAGCCAGCCCTTGGGCTGAGAGCACCAGCTCTTGCAATGGAGTAGCAAGGTGATCTAAGCCTGCGGCATCGGTGCCGATGACGTGGATCGCTGCGGAGCTGATTGAGGCGGGCATGTTGTCATTCTCGGCTGAGAGGTTGTATGGCTGACTTGTCGTTGCTTTGAATGGTGAACAGCGCGTTGGCCGGCAAGATGGCGGACGAGATGGCGGGCAAGGTGCAGAACACGGAACAGGAACAGGATGCGTTTGTGCTTGATCGCCGTCGGCGTTTGCATGAGTTGGTGGTTGCCTTGATTCAGCAGCAGGACGAGCTGGAATTGCTTGATGGCGAAGCCCCTCGCCTTGATGTTGCAGCAAGTTCAGCGCAAGCTCATGATCCAGCGCGCTGGTTGGATCGCAATCGCCGTGTTCTGCAGCGCTACCAGGCCTTGGTTCGTTCTGCCGTCACCATCGATGCTTTGTTGGATGCTGAGTAGGGCGTAAGGGTTCGGGCTCTTCTTGGGGGTAGGGCCCTTATTTATAAATTGATGAGTTAATTAATTACAGGCCGATCATTGCTCTTAAGCGGGGGCTGTGAAGTTTCTTTTTAGAATTGTTAGGTGTTTTGATCGAGAAGAAAACCTAGGCCTTTGTATGGGGGCAGGTGATTGCTTCCGCTACCGAGCTGATGAAGCAACAGATCAACTGAGGAAAGTTAGAAAGATGATTAAAGCGGCAGATGATAATCTTTATTGGATTAGATAAAGTATTCATTCATAGTCATTTACAAGAAAGATGGCTCCAAGGAGATAGGACTAAGTGGTACTTACCATGGAGATGGAGATAGAATAGCAACAGAACACGATTGGATTGAAATTGCTGGTGATCTAGAACTCGGAGGAAATCTCGATGTTTCGCTAATTGATGGCTTTAAGCTTTCTGCTGGTGATTCCTTTGTGATTGCCAAAGTTGATGGAGATCTCTCTGGTGAATATGATGGTCTTGATGAAGGTGATTCTGTAGGCCGTTTTAAAAATGAGAATGGCGGGAAACTTGATCTCTTCATCACATACAAAGGTGGTGATGTTAATGGTATTGAGCTTTATACGAAATCATTCTTTGGTGTTCTTCCTGAGAGCTTGTGTGAACCAAGAATCATTGATTCTGATGATGATTCCTTAACTGGAACATCTGTAGATGAAGTTATCTTTGGAGGTCGTGGCGATGACGTTTTGTTAGGGGGCAGTGGAGATGATCAAGTTACTGGAGGCAATGGTGATGATCGGCTTGATGGCGGGTCTGGAGATGACCATCTCAAAGGTGACCGAGGCGCTGATACCTACAAGCTGAGTGGCGGCAATGATGTGATTATCGGTTTTTCAGTCCCTGAAAACGATCGCATCTCTTTTGCTGATGGAGTTGAGCTTTCCTTGACGCAAGTCGGAGATGACTTATTGCTCACAGCAGATGGCATTCACACCACATTGCTGGATGTGGATAAGGTTGAGTTCTTAGCCGCTCATGTTGTTGACTTTATCTGAGCTATAGAAACCGTTGTTATGCCATCAAGGTTCAAACGATGCCTTGATGGCTCTGGCTGAGCGCTTGATCTGCTGACAAGCTGGGCGCATCATCTCTTGCCCCATGGCCCTTTTTGGCTTTTCAGCTTTCAGATCCTTATTGAAGCGTGGATCGAGCTTGAAGCCTTGGAGTGTGCCTGCCGCTAGCTGGAGCCGTGCTTTCGGATTGCCTTGGCAACAGCCATACACGGTTCGTTATGCCAGCAATCTCGATGATGGGCCCTGGCATGGGATGCCCCTGGGAGGTTTCGGGGCCGGTTGTATCGGGCGTAGCCCGCGCGGTGATTTCAATCTCTGGAATCTTGATGGTGGTGAGCATTGGCAGGGCAGCATTCCTGATTGCCAGTTCGCTTTGTTTGAGCGGCAGGGCGATCAGGTGCGTGCTCATGCGCTGGCTACAGCGCCACAAACCGATGACTCTCAGCCTGAGCTAGACAAGCCTCTCCCCTCTTGGAGCTGGTATCCAGCCAGTACAGCGCAACGCACGACTGGTAGCTATTCAGCCCGCTATCCGCTCAGTTGGACCCATTACAACGGAGTCTTCTCGGCTGAGCTGGTTTGTGAGGCGTTCAGTCCAATCCTTCCTGGTGATTACCGACGCACCAGCTACCCCCTTGCCGTGTTTCGTTGGCAGCTGCAGAACCCCACATCGCAAACTCTGGAATTGTCGCTGCTGCTGAGTTGGCGCAACACATGTGGCTGGTTTACGAACACCGATCCCTCCGCCAGCGTTCATTTCCGCGATGACGGCAGCCCTGAACACAGTTATGTGCCTGCTATCGGCCGTGGCGAGGGGCAGTGCAATCGTTGGATTGATCAGCCAGGGCTGATTGGTGTCTTGATGGAGGGTGAGCGAGCTGACCCCTTGGCTGAGGGGCAAGGGCAGTGGTGTTTGGCTGTTCCTGATCATCTGCCTGGTGTGGAGGTGATGCGTTGTAGCCGTTGGGATCCCAGCGGAGATGGCAGCGAATTGTGGAGTTCCTTCGCAAGTGAAGGAACCATTGCAAACAGCAATGACACGCACAAGAGCTTGGCGGGCGAGCAGATCAGTGCTGCTTTAGCGGTGAAGGTCACCCTGGCGCCTGGCGAAAGTCTTGAGATCCCTGTGGTGATCACTTGGGATCTACCGGTGACGGCTTTCGCTACAGGCGTTCGCGATTTGCGCCGTTACACCGACTTTCACGGCAGTGATGGGCAGGGGGCTGCGGCACTTGCTGCCGAGGCCTTGCGTGATTGGCCTGATTGGCGTGAGCAGATTGATGCCTGGCAGGCGCCGGTGCTGGCGCGTGAGGATCTGCCGGAGCGCTTGCGAATGGCTTTGTTCAATGAGCTCTACGACTTGGCTAGCGGTGGCAGCCTTTGGACGGCAGCCCGTCCAGGAGATCCGGTGGGTCGCTTTGGGGTTCTTGAGTGCTTCGACTACGCCTGGTACGAAAGTCTTGATGTGCGCCTCTATGGCTCCTTGGCTCTGCTGCAGTTGTGGCCTGAGCTTGATAAGGCCGTCTTGCGTAGTTTTGCTCGAGCCATTCCAGCGGCAGATGCCACGCCACGACCAATTGGCTGGTACTTCACCCAGGGGCGTGGCCGGGTCGAGGCCCCCCGCAAGAGGGCGGCTGCTACCCCCCATGATCTGGGAGCACCGAATGAGTCGCCGTTTGATGCCACCAACTACACCGCTTATCAGGATTGCAATCTCTGGAAAGATCTGGCCAGTGATTATGTGTTGCAGGTATGGCGAACGTTTCTTCTCTCACCGAATGGTGAAGATCTGAGCTTCTTGGCTGAATGCTGGCCGGCGGTAGTGCAAGCCCTGAGTTATCTCAAGCGGTTTGATGTCAATCACGATGGTCTGCCTGATAACGGTGGTGCTCCGGATCAGACCTTTGACGATTGGCCTTTACAAGGCGTGAGTGCCTATTGCGGTGCTCTTTGGATTGCAGCTCTTGAGGCTGCTCTAGCCATGGCACAGCGCTTGCAATTGGACTTAGGACTCAATACGGCAGAGGAGCAACATCAGTTCAGCGGTTGGCTTGAGCAATCACGGGCCAACTTCGATCGGCTGCTTTGGAATGGGGAGTACTACAAGATTGATGCTGAGAGTGGTACGCCGGTGGTAATGGCTGATCAACTCTGCGGCGATTTCTATGCTCGCTTGCTGGGGCTGCCCTCTGTTGTTGCTGATGAACGCAGTCGCAGCAGTCTGAATGCAGTCAAAGAGGCCTGTTTTGAAGGTTTTGAAGGCGGCCGTTTAGGAGTTGCCAATGGTTTGTGCCGTGATGGCATGCCACTTGATCCCAAGGGAACCCATCCCTTGGAGGTATGGACTGGCATCAACTTCGGATTGGCGGCCTACTACCGGCTGATGGGCGATGCAACGACGGCTACAGCCATCTGTTCAGCGGTGGTCAATCAGGTGTATGGCGGTGGTTTGCAGTTCCGCACCCCAGAAGCGATTACTGCAGTGAAGACCTACAGGGCTTGCCACTATTTGCGTGCAATGGCGATCTGGGCCCTTTGGGCAACGCATACCGATTGGCAGTTGATTCCAGGTGCCGAACGGGCAGGGTCTGAGGGGTGAGTTATTGGCGTCAATCTGTGCGGGATGTCCTATCGGCAGCGATGGTTTTTTGCATACGCTGTGAAGACCTTCTTTGAGGTCATGGCCAGCGCAGGGAATTCTGCATCGCATCGATGGCCTGGCCTTTTCATGCTGAAGAGGGCTTTGGCTTGCTTCTTTGTGGCCGTTGTGCTTTTGCTGCTCAGCCCATCTCTTGCCCAGGCGCAGGTGTTGACCAATGAAAGTGATGAAAGTTCTTTATTTGTACGCAGCTTTGAGACCCTGCGTGATCTCGAGTATCACAGTTGGCAGGTGGTGGCTTACCGCCAGGGCCCGCCAGGTGAGCCAGTGGTGTTGAGGATTGTTGGCTATCCCGGCAAGGTTCGTCTCAATCATCCAACCGCACTGCTCGTGCATGCCGGTCGCCGCGACTGGGCCTTGAATGACATCACAATGGCCAGTCCGCAATTGGCGGAGGATGGCCGTGAAGCAGCAGCAGAATTCGATCTCAACCCTTTGCTGGATGATTTAACCAACAATCGCCCGCTGCGCTTGCAGCTCGCCGGGGTGTTTACTGAACTGCCTGTGCCTCCTTATGTCGTCGGCGAATGGCGTTCATTGCCGCAGGCTTCTCAATAGTTGATGAATCTCAACCCCTCTGCAAGTGCTGTTTGGCTGCCATGGATGCGGCGGGCGTTGCAGTTGGCTGCGCTAGCAGATGGTCGCACCAGTCCCAACCCTCTTGTTGGGGCTGTTGTTCTAGACAAGGCTGGCAAGCTTGTCGGAGAGGGTTTTCATGCCCGCGCTGGGCAACCTCATGCTGAGGTAGGCGCTCTCACACAAGCTGGTGAACAGGCCAGCGGTGGCACCCTGGTGGTCACTTTGGAACCCTGTTGCCATCAAGGCCGCACGCCTCCCTGCACGCAGGCCGTCATCGCTGCTGGACTTCGCCGAGTTGTGGTGGCAATGCAGGACCCAGACCCACGCGTGGCTGGGGCCGGCATCACTCGTTTGCGTGATGCCGGGCTGGAGGTGATCACTGCTGTGTTGGAGCCGGAAGCAGCACATCAGAACCGGGCTTTTGTGCATCGGGTTTCTACTGGGCGCCCCTGGGGGATTCTCAAATGGGCGATGAGCCTCGATGGACGCACGGCTCTGCCCAATGGCGCCAGTCAGTGGATCAGTGGTGGTGAAGCGCGTCGCTGGGTGCATCGCTTACGTGGCCAATGTGATGCTGTGATCGTTGGCGGCGGCACTGTGCGTGCGGACGATCCGTTGTTGACCAGTCGTGGGCACTCTGACCCCGAACCAAAGCGGGTGGTGCTGAGTCGCAGTCTTGATTTGCCTCAACAAGCTCAGCTTTGGAACACTGCAGTGGCTCAGACCCTGGTTGCACATGGCCTAGAGCCTGGCCATGAACAGTTGGCTCATTTGCCTGAGGGGCCTGAGCTACTTGCTTTGCCTGCCTCTGAACCGCTTGAGTTGCTGCAGGCCTTAGCTCAACAAGACTGCAATCGTGTGCTGTGGGAATGCGGGCCAGGCTTAGCAGCCTCAGCCCTGCAGCAAGACTGTGTTCAAGAATTGGCGGTGGTGGTGGCTCCCAAGCTGTTGGGTGGCTTGCCTGCAAGAACGCCATTAGCTGATCTTGGTTTTACCAGAATGAACCAGGTGCTAGTGCTAGAATCTGGGCAATTTCAACAGTTGGGTGACGATTGGATTATTAGCTTCATCTTGTAATCAATATGTTGAAATCTACGCCTTACGTTATGAACATTTGAGATACATTGGAGCCTTAATCCCTTGAAGTCTTGGCTCCAGGTATGTTGATTTTAATAGGCTAGTATTTTTAGAAGTGAATAAATCTTTGCCGCAAAATATTCAATTAATCATTTCAGCAGTGATCTTGGCATGACTTGATCTTTTACTAACTTAGTGAAGTCAATGGCCCTGTTTTTGTTAAGCTCTTGGCCCTTTGTCTGTCTAGACGTTTCTAACTTTAAGTCTTTAATGTCTTCAAGGAACACATCTACAATTTTTGCTTTTACAATATCCATGCTATCTCTCTTGCCTTCTAATACCTCAGTGTATGGTAATGTATCATTGTAGAATGCTTCAATAAGCCGACGGCGTTCTTCGAAGAACTTCACCTTGGAATCGAGCAAATTGTCGTCAATCTTATGTCGGATCATTTGGTTAACTCTGCTTGTCATTGGTGTTTCTTGTAATAATTGCAATCCCTATAAAATTTACAATTGTCTAATGAGACTACCCGTGTCAAAAGCGTCATTTTGTCGTGACGAATGTACTTTGGCCATCTTTGCTTAAGAGTAGTAGAAGGTTTGGTTAAGATGAGTTAGATTTTTATGGAATCATTTAATTGATCTGACCTGTTCCGTTAAAGGTGCATTTGCTTTGCATTAAAGTCCATTTGTCGACAACGGAATTCTTGGAAAGTGTGATCAAATTAATTCTAATACTAAGAGCTCTTGCTTGCTTAAGGCGGGGGTCCTTTCTGGTTTGATTTGGTTTGTTGTATTTGATTGTTTGGATTATTTGAAAACCGGCTGATCAGAGCACCCATCATCAGCGTTAGATAAAGAGGGCCGACAATGCTGGTGGAAACGCTCACTATCCTTGCTGCGGGCAGAATCGGCTTGATCCCCCCGAAGCCAACGGTGGTTAGGCACACGAAGGCAAAGTAGTTGATCTCGGCAAATTTATGAGGCGTATTCAGTACGCTGTGATTGTTGCTGGTGATGGCTTGGTTGGGTAAATCCAGGAGCGCAAAGCTGTTGGGTTCAACCGTATACAAGGCATTCATCACAAGGCCGGCGCTGATTCCTAAGAGTAAGTATCCAGCAGCTGCTCCCATCAAAACCATTTCGCTGACTTGGCGCTCACGACTCAGCTGTTTAATCAGTCGAATTAAGCTCCAGCCCACGAACAAAATCCAGCTCCATATCAGGGGAATACCGCTGTAGGTCCAGTGACTTGGCGTGAGTAGCCAGAACCATAGGCTCAGTAATGCTGCCCATCCCAGCCATTGATAGAGCCGTTCTCTCCAGACATGGTGTTTGATTTTTCTCGCCAGCAACCTGGTGATAAGGATTGCGATTACTGAATAGCAAATTGGAGCAGGCCAATAAACTTGCGGTATCGCAAAGCTTGCCAATAGCAACAGGGTAAAAGCGAGCAAGAGGCGATAAAGCCTGTCTCGATATTGATGTTTTCGTTGCCGTGGTGTAGTAGTCACCTGAAACAATCAGCTCATAAAATGCTTAGTGTAGCGATGCGTTTGTCAAGCACCTGCTTAGTGAGAAGAAACGGTTTAGATGATTATTCGATTTGAGTCATGAACTTTTTCACAATAGCCCTGAGAGACTCCGTATCACAGCTTTTATAAGGCTTCGGTACTAGCTTGGAGTATTTTTTTGGTTTTGAGAGACTTTATTTCGTATTGGTTTCGGTAGGGCTTTTGCTTAGAGCAAGTATAGATATTCTTTGAAGGCATCTTTCACTCTTTGTTAGCGAAGATCTCCGTTTCTTGCATGACTGGCGGCTTTGGACCCAATTTCTTGACGATGGACGCATTTGCTCTGTTGATCAGCTGGAAGGATGATGTGGCGATGTTCGATCACTCTTTCGGTTTCTCTGTCATGCGATTTTAGCGATGAACCAGATCGGCGAGTTGGTGAAGCATTGGCATCATGGCACTGTTCAATCTATACAATAAAAGGTCGAAGATGTTAAAAAAGATTATGACGATGATTCCTTCTTGATATTGAGTCGTGGTGATCTTAACTCTCAGTTAATTGATGCTTTAGAAAGTTTCTATGCCTGTGATCGTTACTTCCTTTGAAAGGCACAAGAAATATGGGGTTATGGATCCTTTGAAAATGATTTCACACGATTTGACGTTGCTGCTGTTTTTCTGGGATCAAGAATTTAGTTGTTTCCAGTTGCTTTATGATGCAAACCCTAGTGTGGGTTATGGCAAAATATATCGTTATATGCAGAGTCAGTGTTCATCCTAATTCGTTAACTCTATTTGATCCTCAAAGTAGTTTCCCGCTGTTGTTGCTATGTTTGTAATCAATATCTATCTAGCTCAGTTATTGCGCTTGCTACGCTTTGCTTTCATTGTTGCTATTGACTCTCTTTGATTGTTTGTCCTAGCAGCTGTTGAACTGATTAAAGTTAATACTTATGTGTCGGTTTATATGGTTGATTCCTATCAGTTTTCTTTTGTCAATCAGAACAGCTGTAATTGATTTGGGTTGGTCCTTGAAGCCATGTTGGGGGCTCGGCTCACACACCAATCATGTGGATCCCAAGGGTTAAGCAATCTTTCAAGTGCATGCAAGTGGGTGGCATCCCCTTCTTCCAGCCAGGCCTCTTCTAAGCCATTTGGCACGATGACAGGCATCCGCGTGTGCAGTGGACGCACTAAGGCATTGGCGCGAGTGGTGATGACGCAACAGGTTTCTACTTCGCTGCCATCGGGCCCGATCCAGTGATCCCAGAGCCCCGCCAGCCAGAACGGTTCACCATTGCACCGATGAATGCGTTGCCCTTTTTCATGAAAACCATCGCTAGGTAATAGGCAGCGGTGATGACGCCAAGCTGAGCGAAAAGATGGCTTCTCCGCAATGGTTTCGGCACGAGCGTTGATTGGCCTTGGGCCTCGCCAGGGATCTTTCACCCAGCTGGCCAAAAAGCCCCAAAGGAAATGGGTTGCATCCGCATGTCTTTGATGCTCTCTTAGCGCGAGCACAGGCTCGCCTGGGTGGATTTCAGCGCGAGGGACGTAGTGGCTTAGCCATGTTGACGAAGAGCTGTTGGCTAGCCAAGGCGCCAGGACCTTTCGCAGAGTGTCCCTTGGGGTGGTGAGGCTATAGCAGCCACACATGGTTCCTCTCTCGCTCCCAGGGCTTGATTGTGTCTGATAAGGCCTTTCGGTTGATCTGCTTTGTCTGTTTGCGTTGATAGATGGTCGAGATATGTAATTTGCTTACTCGTCAGCCTCTCTTAGCTGCTCAACACAGCTGGTGAGACATTCGCCGTCATCAAGTGAGCAGGTTGAAATGCATTCAAAGTAAGTCTCAACAGCATCCCAAGTTTGCTCTGATTCTAATGAAAACTCATGATTTGACTTCGTGTTTTCAGTGATACCTGAAGGGCTGGCAGAGTCGTTCTCGATTAAGACGTTTGTTGCCGTATCCATCAGCAGGGCAAGTGGTGGATATGGCCATAGCTCATCTGGAACTAGAGGAGAAGATGGAGGCAGCAGCATTGCAGGAAGACCTTTAGAGCTCTCTAAATAGTCAAGATGTGATTTTGCTGAGTGCAGCCCTTCGCAATAAAGGCATTGAGATCTTGAGCAAATTCGAAACAGGCGTCCTCTGTCGCCCTCGAAACACTGAATTGTCCCGCCTTTTGCGCTTACGTAGAATGGATGGTACTTCATGGCGGTGAGTTTTTTCGTTGCGTAGATCAATGGACTTCAGGGTCGACCTGTTGATGCTTCAACGCCTAAAGTTTGTATCGATACTGGCCTTTCTGAGAAGTCAAGATGACTTCTATTCTTGATATTCCTGCATAGAGATATCAGCATTTACTCGCTATATACACGCCCGTGAGAAATTACCTTATTGGGGTTGCCTTGTCGCTGCAGGACATGGATTTGTGAATGCCTGCAGGAGAATGCAGCCGATTGGTTGCGGTAGTAGCCAGGCGCGGTTTAGGTTTTCACGGTGAAGCGAATACCTCCCTTTTGTTTAATGAACCCTAGCCCACTTTCTTGGGGGTTGGATGTTTGATTAAAAATAATAAAGCACCTAAGTTGCATCGCTTAGGCGCAATTGCCTGAGAGAAAATACCTTCATGACATTGGTTTGCTCTCATGGCTAAAGAAAATGTCTTGCTTCTAGAGAAACTAAATTGATTGTTCAGGCAGAGCTTTTCAGAAGCGGGCTGACATCAAGACTTGTGGTGCCAATGCACTGCAAGATTCTCTTTTTGCCCTAGGGGTGTCGTTGGTTGCCTTGAAACTGCCTTTGCAGCATCGGTTTCACTACTATTCAGCTGGCAGTTAATGGCTTGGTTTGGGGGAAATAAGTAAGTGCCTTTGATTGGCAGTGAACTCCTAAAAACCCTTAATAAAAAGGCTTTGTCTTAGTAGCTACTGACAACGATGCATTGATGTCTTCAAGGCAGCCAGCAGCGTTTCGTTTGTGGTGACGTTCGGTTCTCACACCAGTAAAGGCAAGCGCTTGCAGATTGATCCTCTTAGCGTGACAGCCCGGAAATCAATTTTTTTCGATGGCGATCCGTGAGGATGACAACAAACCGAATCGACGCTTTGGCATCGTCAATTTGGTGTTGATCGGTTTCGGTGTTTTGTTGCTTTTCAGCAGCTTCTTACCCAATCCTGCTGCACAGGTGCCGAGGGTTCCCTACTCACTATTTATTGATCAGGTTGACGATGGCGCCGTGAAGCGGGCCTTCATCACTCAGGATCAGATCCGTTACGAACTGGCCAATCCTGAGGAGGGAGCACCGTCGTTGCTGGCCACGACGCCGATCTTCGATATGGATCTGCCCCAACGCTTGGAAAGCAAAGGAGTTGAATTTGCAGCAGCGCCGCCTAAGAAGCCCAATGTTTTCTCCACCATCCTCAGCTGGGTTGTGCCCCCGCTGATCTTCATCCTTGTACTGCAGTTTTTTGCCAGGCGTTCCATGGGTGGTGGTGGTGCCCAGGGAGCTCTTAGTTTCACGAAGAGCAAGGCGAAGGTTTATGTGCCTGATGAAGAGTCCAGAGTCACCTTTGCCGATGTGGCAGGGGTCGATGAGGCCAAGGATGAGCTAACTGAGATAGTTGATTTTCTCAAAACACCTGAGCGATATACAGAAATAGGTGCGCGCATACCTAAGGGTGTGCTGCTTGTGGGCCCGCCTGGTACCGGTAAGACCTTGCTCTCCAAGGCCGTTGCTGGGGAGGCAGAGGTTCCCTTCTTTATTATTTCTGGCTCGGAGTTTGTGGAGCTGTTTGTCGGCGCTGGTGCGGCCCGCGTCAGGGACCTGTTTGAGCAGGCCAAGAAGAAGGCTCCTTGCATCATCTTCATCGATGAACTCGATGCCATTGGTAAGAGCCGTTCTGGCTCAATGGGTGTAGTAGGAGGCAACGATGAGCGTGAGCAGACCCTTAACCAGCTGCTCACGGAAATGGATGGCTTCTCGTCCACCGATAAGCCCGTCATCGTGTTGGCCGCGACCAACCAGCCCGAGGTCCTTGATGCAGCCCTGCTCCGGCCTGGTCGTTTTGACCGACAGGTCCTTGTGGACCGCCCAGACCTCTCTGGCCGCAAGACGATTCTCGAGATCTATGTCAAGAAAGTGAAATTGGCGGAAGGGGTTGATTTAGACCGCATCGCTCAGGCGACCAGCGGTTTTGCTGGAGCTGATCTGGCCAATATGGTTAATGAAGCGGCCTTGTTGGCAGCTCGTGGCAAGCGAAAAGAGGTTGAACAGCAAGATCTCAACGAAGCCATCGAGCGTGTTGTGGCAGGCCTTGAGAAGAAGAGCCGAGTGCTCCAGGATGACGAGAAGAAGGTTGTGGCCTATCACGAGGTTGGGCACGCCATCGTTGGACACCTGATGCCTGGAGGCAGCAAGGTCGCCAAGATTTCAATCGTGCCAAGGGGGATGAGTGCTCTTGGTTACACCTTGCAGTTGCCTACTGAGGAGCGTTTCCTCAATTCCAAGCAAGACCTTGAAGGTCAGATTGCCACTTTGTTAGGAGGGCGTTCAGCAGAAGAAATCGTGTTTGGCAAGATCACCACTGGTGCTGCTAATGATCTACAGCGCGCTACTGACCTTGCTGAGCAGATGGTTGGGACTTATGGGATGAGCGATATTTTGGGTCCTCTGGCTTATGACAAGCAAGGTGGGGGGCGTTTCCTTGGTGGTAACAACAATCCACGCCGAGTTGTGAGTGATTCCACTGCTCAGGCCATCGATAAGGAGGTGAGGAGTTTGGTGGATCAAGGTCATGAGAGTGCCCTTGCGATTCTTCGGCATAACCTCACCTTGCTGGAGACCATCGCCCAGAAGATCCTCGAAAAGGAAGTGATCGAAGGCGATGAGCTGATCGAGATGCTCGATTCCAGCGCTCTCCCTAGAGGTGTTGTTATTGCCTGAAGGCTTGACGGCAGGGGGGCTGGTCTCCGATAAAGATTCTTTGAAGCTCCCCTAATGGCTGACAATCCCCAAGGTGTTGCAGCCGTACTTGCTGACCTCAAGGGTCGAGACTTTCTCTCCTGCGCTGATTTCACTGTGGAGCAGACGGTTGCCTTGCTTGAGCTTTCCCGTCAGCTCAAGAGCGGTGATCGCCGCATTGATTTGGGAAATCGAGTGCTCGGATTGATTTTTACCAAGGCATCGACGCGCACACGAGTGAGCTTTCAGGTCGCGATGGCTCGCCTTGGCGGGCAAACGGTGGATCTCAATCCTCAGGTGACCCAATTGGGCCGGGGCGAACCCCTTGAAGACACGGCGAGAGTGTTGAGTCGTTTCTGTGATGTGATAGCGGTGCGGACCTTTGCTCAGCAGGAACTGCTGGATTACGCCCATTGGGCTTCGATTCCGGTGCTCAATGCCTTGACTGATTTGGAGCATCCCTGTCAGGCATTGGCTGATTTCCTAACGATTCAAGAGGCTCTCGGCTCATTAACCGGCCAGACCTTGGCCTATGTGGGCGATGGTAATAACGTCTCTCATTCTTTGATGCTCTGCGGCGCTCTCTTGGGGGTCAACGTTCGTATTGGCTGCCCGCATGGGTTTGAGCCTCTGCCTGAGGTAATTGATCAGGCCCGCAACTTGGCAGTGGCTAATGCTCGTATTGAAGTGATGACAGATCCAGCTGATGCAGTGCGAGGTGCGCAAGTGTTGTACACCGATGTTTGGGCCTCGATGGGACAGGAACAGGAACAGTCGCAGCGGGAAGAGGCCTTTCGTGGTTTTTGTCTCAATGAGGATTTGCTTGCTCAGGCAGATCCCAACGCGATCGTGTTGCACTGCCTACCGGCTCATCGAGGGGAAGAGATCAGTTCAGGCGTGATGGAAGGAGAGGCCAGTCGAATCTTCGATCAGGCTGAAAATCGTTTGCATGTTCAACAAGCTTTGCTTGCGGCCGTGCTTGGTGGTCTCTAGTTCCAGGCTGGATTGCTGCTTTTGGTTTTGAGCATTCTGGTCAACTCAGGATGTTCTTGCGGCTGCACTGTTTGGTGTTGAAACCCTTGCCAGATTCAGTGCCAATAGGTACACATGTATTGACGAATCAACGCGTTGCCCTTGGCTGCCTCTTCTCCTGAGTTGCTTACTTCTGCCCAGCAAGAGCTTTATGACTGGTTGGCCGATTACATCGGCAGCCATCACCACAGCCCTTCGATTCGACAGATGATGCAGGCCATGGGTCTGCGCTCACCAGCGCCGGTGCAGAGTCGGCTTCGACATTTGCAGCAGAAGGGATGGATCACTTGGCAGGAAGGGCAGGCGCGTACCTTGCAGCTGCTTGGTGGGTTGGTGTCCGGTATTCCGGTGTTGGGGGCAGTTGCCGCTGGTGGGTTGGTGGAGACGTTTGATGATGTTCAGGAGCGGTTAGATCTTGCACCAGTTTTGGAGACCCGTGGCCTGTTTGCGCTCACCGTGAATGGTGATTCGATGGTGGATGCCTACATTGCAGATGGCGATGTGGTTCTGATGGAGCCAGTGCCTGAGCCTTCGCGGCTGCGAGATGGAACGGTGGTGAGTGCACTTGTGCCTGGAAGTGGCACCACGCTGAAGCACTTTCACCGCAACGGCGCCTCGGTGCGGCTTGAGGCTGCCAATACCGCCTATGAGCCGATTGAGTTGCCAGCCGATCAGGTGCAGGTGCAGGGCAAGCTGGTGGCTGTTTGGCGTCAGGTTTGAGGCCTTGCCGTTGTAAGCTCTGTTTTGACGGCGGTACGAGCCCAGTATTACCGGCGTTTATGGGGCCATAGCTCAGCTGGTAGAGCACCTGCATGGCATGCAGGGGGTCAGGAGTTCGAGTCTCCTTGGCTCCACTCAGTATTTCCCAGTCTCTGACTGGGTTTTTCAATGTTTGACCTTAGCGCTCCGGCGGGCGATACCGCTGTTTGGTGTGATTTTTGGTGTGAAAACTGCTTGGCTTGCACCCTAGAAAGTCAGCAGTAGGTTCTTAGCAGTTACTTGAACCGGTAACTAACACCTCAGTAAGCCTCAAAATTTTTGTCGGCGGTATCCGAGAGCCGGCTCAGATTCATCCCGGCAGTTGTCACTGTTGGCTCCCGTATTGGCTGAAGCGGTTCCGGCGAGTAATAAACACAACCTGTTTTTAATTATGTCTGATTGGATCAGGACTTCTTTTGCTGCTTTGCAATTGGGAGTCAGCCCTGACACGCTTCACCGTCGTCGTGAGAGCAATGGAGGTTTCTTGGAGATTGGCCGTCACTATGTTCTCGGTCCATATCGAAATTCTCCTTTGGTATGGAATGTTCAGAGTTGCCGAGATGCTTTTAATCAGCACGGCCTTCGGGTTCGTAAGGAGGGATGATCGTGCAAAAAAAAGACCCTCCCTACAGCAATAGCAAAAGCCCCGATGTCGATTTATTTATTCTATTTCAGGAGCATGTCCTTCATCCAATGACCAGCGCACAGGATTTGGTGCTTGAACGCCTGTGCGAGATGGATTTGGAAGCAGAGGAGAAAGGGATAAATCCTGATCCCTTTGCGGCTCATGGCAGAGAAACAATGACGCACATTGCTCGTTGTTTGGTTGCGCTGTCCTCAGAACGAGGCGGACTTGATGAAGCCAGTGTGATTGCGGCTGCGATCTGGATCCGCAACACATGGGCATCTCTTGATGAACATTATGGGGAAGAATCATGATTAACGATCCCCAACTTGTCCAGGAGCTTATTGACTCTGGTCTACCTCCAGAGACACATGATCGACTCGGCTACTGCAGCGTCACTGCTCAAGAGGCAAAGGTACTTGCTGGACATAAGAAGGATGGGTGGGTTGTTCTATATCGCGACCCTGATGACAAGCCTTATCAGCACAACGGCAAGGACTTCTATCGCCTGAAGCCATACGGATCCAAGGAAGGATCTCCTAAGTACCTCAGTTCTGCAAAAGCTGGGTGCCGACCTTATTTCAGCCCACTCTTCCCGAAAGGCCACCTTGGAACAGAGAAGGACCTATTCATTACTGAGGGAGAGAAGAAGACTGATTGCCTGAATCTCAATCACTTTCCAACCATTGGTTTGTCTGGTATTTGGTGCTGGAAAGACCAACGATCGGGAGACTCACAGCCAATTCCTGAACTCGAGGAAATTAATTGGAAACGGCAGGTGTATGTGGTGTTTGACTCAGATTTGACTCTCAATCCAAAGATTCGAGTGGCACTCGCTGCACTTTGCACCTGGCTCGCGGAGCAAGCTGATCGTCCTTTTATTCCCAAAGTTATTCAGCTTCCTTGTGAACTGAATGGTTACAAGAATGGCGCTGATGATTTCATCGTGCGACACGGGCTCGAGGCTTTTGATCGGCTGGTCAAGATTGCACAACCTTCTGGTAAATGGCGCCGGGATAAACAGAAGAAAAAGTACCTTTTTACTTTTACCTGGACTCCAGAACCCAGCAACATTCACTACATCGCTATACCATTCAGCACGGTCTTAAAAGAGCACTACGCCGAACATCCTTCGTTTGGCACGTACGAGTGGATTGGCACCCACTGGAGCCGGATGGAAGACCGCAAGCCCCTCATGAGGCCCATCCATCAGCTGATGGATGAACACGACTTTCATACCCGCGGCAATGGCCGTATGAACTCAATCCATGACCAGATCACGGCCTATTTAGAGACCAGGAAATGGGATAACCCAAATTTGGTGGCCTTTGCCAACGGCACTTTTGATCTAATCACTAATCAACTGTTGCCTGGTCATCGTCAAACCGATTGGCTCACCTTTTGTTTCCCGTTCAACTACGAGCCGGAGGCAAAGTGCCCGCAGTGGCTGACATTTATCGAGAAGACGTACACCAAAGCTGATGGCACACCCGATCCAGCTGTTGTGAATGTGCTGCGGGCCGCATTCTGTTGGACGATTTGTCCTAAGCCGGTTGATGCGGCCTTTCCCTATGAAGTCGCCTTTGATGTTGGCGGCCCCAAGGGATGCGGCAAGGGCGTGACATCAGAGGTGTTGCGCGCGCTGAATGGCGGGAGTCATGGCGTTGGAACTCTCAGATCCAAAATGTTCGGTGATCCGGACTCATTGGCCAGCTTGCTGAATAAGAAGGCCGCGATTGATTTCGATAGCTCCGGCATCGTGAAGGATCCAGGATGCTTCAACAGCATCGTTAGCAATGAACCGGTTCAGATCTGGATCAAATACAAGAACAAGTGCGATGCCCGCTTGGGCTGCGTGATCTGGCGTTTTTATAACGATCAGCCGCGTGTTGCTGATGATGGTGGCGTGGAGGGAATGGCCCGCAGGATTATTACTTTCTCTATCCCATTTTCCGTCAGCAAAAAGGATCCGCACTTCAAGAAAAAGCTCATGGAAGAGCTACCTGGGATTTACCAGTGGGCAATGTCGATGAGCGAGGGGGAGATGGCGCAGGCGTTTGCAAGTGCAGGCGAAGTGGAAAGCCTTGGAGCGGCGTCAGTCGATGCACAGCTTGATGCCAACCCCTGGCTGCAGTTCCTGATTGATACTTATCCGGATGGAATTCATCAAATTCCCGGGCTGAATCTCTATGACCGTTTTTGCGAATGGTGCGAGGCAGAAGGACGTAAGCCGATGAGTAATACCAGGTTCGGTAAAAAGCTGAGAAGGGTGGAGGGTTACCGGCAAACCCTCCACAAACGCTCCACCAAACACTGCATCATGTACGACATCAAGCCGCTTAAGGACGTTGATTGGGCTGACTTCTTTGGGATGAAGCGCAGTGGTGGTGGGTCCAACCCTTCACCGGTGGATCGTTCAGAGGCCAACCCACCACCGCTAGATGGCAGTCAATGCAATGGTTCTGGGCCGAGGGTGGAGGGTATGGATAGTTCAGGGCAGCCTCAGTTCAATGGGTCTAAGAATGTTGTTTCTGTCCCTATAGAGAAAAGTGGCGGAAATAACCCTCCATACCCTCCACACCCACCACCGCGTACGTGCACCGGACGTGTGCAAGCCGCGATGAATGCTGGATGCGGCAACGAAAATTCGATTCTTCAATGGTGCGCTGACCGTCAATTGAACCTGAGCCGCACAGAGTGCCGGAGGGCGATGAAACGCCTGGAGCAGGTAGAGGGATCTCTTAATGAGCAGTTCTGATTGCCAAGTGGTGAGCGTTAGAGAAGCTGCTCGTCTCCTTGGGCTACCACTCACCAGTTTTCGACGGATTGCGCAGGCCGAACCAAGATTGCAGGCCTGCATTCAACCTGGACGTCCAGCGAAAGTGGATCTAAAGCGTTTGTTGATCACTTGGCGTCAATTAGAGCAAGCCGATAACAGGTCACTCAGTCCCCGGCAGGAGTTGGCATTAGAGCGTCGTAAAAGACTCTGGTGGCAAAGTCGCTCTTTATTGCTACAGCTGCAGGAAGAGGAAAGAAAGTTTTGTAATGCCGAGCAGATTCAGAATGCAGAGAAGGAAGTATTCGCTCTGCTTGAGAAACTAATGAAGAGTTGGGCACAATCGATTGCACCACAGCTGCTTGAGAGTAGGGATGCATATGGCTTAATGCTCTCAAGCATTAACAGCACTTTGCAGGCTGCAAGTGATCAAGCACAAAGAAATGCAGATGTATATCAAGAAACAGAGCCGCCCGTGCAATTAGCTATGCCACCTGAGCTTCCATCGCAGGAGGTGTTACAAGCCGATATTGAACGAGCACGCGGTGGACTTCATCGGCTAAGAGCACAACAGGCGGCAGGTGAAGTGGTTCTGGTTACAGATGTAACTAGCAAACAATTTGATCGCTGCCGCAGGGTGCGAGATCAATTTCTAGCGTTAGCGCCAAGGCTCAGCGGTGTAGCAATCGGTTGGCGAACTATCTCAGAAGCAAAAACGGAATTAATCACAGGAGTATCAACAGTGTTGGCGGCCTGGTGAACCACGAACAACGGCCTGCCGCTAGCGATTTTGAGGGCTGGGAGGCCACCTTGATTAATGCACTCCAGAAGAACCTAAAGGGAGGGGGGTCTCCTCTAACTCCACTTGAGACTGCCTTGGATTTCGCAGCCTTAGCATGGGGTCATGGAAATATTCATTTGACCGCAGTTCGAACTGAATCCATCAGCTTTGCCTACTTAGGTGATTATTGATTGAGAGTTATAGGCCCTATCATGACTCGTTTCTTATCTGACCCTTGAATAAGCACAATCTTTAGGCGGCTATGAATATTTAAGGTTATTGATTGGGTTGTATGAATAGGAAGGCAAGACCTTGCACTATTTGTAGCTCAAAAGTGCACTGGCCAAGCCAGTTAAATATATTTTTTGGATATAAAAAGGATGTTTCTTACAACAAGCTTTATTGTTGCTTTGCTTTAACCGGTGAGCGGATCTTGGAATTCAGTGCCAGCAATGTCGTTATCGCTGCTGTCGCTATTGCCATCTCCGCCGATCACACCCACAGCTGTTGGGTTTTCCAGTGATTCAACAAAGTCATTAGCCGCTTCTAGGGCATTTTGATCCTTAAAGGCTTGGTTATCCCAGGCGGCATCGCCTGTTAGGCCCTGGCTGTCGAGTTCATCCCAGGAGATTTGATCAGAACCGGTAAAGCTTGATTGTGTTCCATTGGCGCCATTGATTGGTTGTTGATGCAGGCTTTGGCCCCAGTCGGCATCCAAGACAGCTAAATCTTCCATCGAAATCTGGCCATCAAAGTTGGCATCAACGCCTCGCGCCACACTGGCATCAACAAAGCCATCTCCATTTGCATCCACTGCATCGGGATCCTCACTGGCTTGTTGTTGTCTTGCAGCACCAGCATTGAGATAAGCCAGATCTTTCATTGAAACGCGGCCGTCGTAATTGAGATCGCCTTGATAGGTAATTAGGTTTTTGGAGCCCTTTTGGTTGCTAAAGAGATCTGATCCATCAGCTTTAAGGCTGACAATGCCTTGGCTTAGATCAACAACATTGCCTGCTGCTCCTGTGATTTCAATATCAGCAACCAGTTGCGCTGTTTCTTGCCCCGTTTGCACAAAGGCTCCATCAACAAAGCTGCCACTCTCGAGGTTTGTTGATGTTTGACTATCGTCAGGTGAACTGATATAGAAACCAGAGCTTGCCAAACTTGCATTGGCATTAGTTAGGCCAGTAATTTGTATTTCTTTGGCCTGAATATTGCCCACATTGGTCCATTCACTTGTTGCTGTAATCGTATCACCTGTTCTGACCAGATTTGTTTGTTTTGAGTTATAAGATCCAATATCAAGATCACTACTTAAGATCAAGCCATCGCCTTGTTCTTCTAGATTGATTGTTGCCTCATACAGGGTGACTTTGGTTCCATCAACAGCTAAATCACCACCGAGATCACGCAAGCTTTTGATCTCGCGATTGCTTAACCCTGCAGCATCGGTGAGATCCTTAGAAAATACTGTTTCATCTTGATTGGCACTCAAGCCAAAGAACAGTGGCGTGCTCAAATCATCAATGCTGCCATCTGAATTTTGAGTCAGTGTCTCAAGGTTATATTCATTGAAGTTGAGATCGATCGACGCCAAAACAGCGCCATCTGAGCCGATGCTCGCGCCGGCACCGGCTAGATGGTTTCCATAGAGATCTCCTGGATTTAGATCTCCAAGACTTGCAGCAGCAATACGGATTGTTCCCACATCATTATCGATGCGTACCGCATTGGCGATGGGCAGCTGGCCGCCAATCGTGATATCAGAGGCTTTGATTTCGTTAAACAGATAGGGATCAAAGTTGATCGTGATATCTGCTGTTGCTAAGTTGTATCCAGCGGCCAGGCTCTTGGCTGTGATATCCAACTGATAGATATCACTGAGATCAACAGAATCACCAAGAACGGCTAATTGCTTTCTTGCTGTGGCTTGTTCTGCTTCTGTTCCTTCTTTTAAATGCAGGCTATAGCCAAGTTCGAGATCAAGCTCTAGTTCATCAAAATCTGCTCTGGCTTTATTTGCTGCCCAGCTACTTGCTATGTCGGGGTTGGTTCTGATGTCAGGCCCGGTTCCGATTGTTGTGATGACAACAGAAGAATCAAAAGCACTGGCATCGATCTCAAAACCTTCTGGAACAAAAACAGTCGTCAGGGGCGTGCCATCAAAAGCACCATCACCAATCGACGTGACGCTAGCTGGGATCTCAACAGTTTTTAGTTGAGTATTTGAAAATGCATTATCACCAATCGATGTGACGCCATCACCAATAACAGCACTCGTCAGTTGACTGTTCTGAAATGCATTATCTCCAATCGTTGTGACGGTAGATGGAATAACAACACTCGTTAGTTGCGTGCCTGAAAATGCCTCATCTCCAATTGATATGACGTTCTTGCCAATTACAACACTTGTTAGTGGAGTATCTCTAAAGACGCCATCACTAATCCTTGTAACGCTATCTGGAATAACAACACTGGTTAGTTGAGTATTGTCAAATGCTCCTTCTCCAATCTCTGTGACGCTATTAGGGATTTCAACGCTTGTTAGATGAGTATCAGAGAATGCGCCACGACCAATCGACGTGACGCTATCTGGAATAACAACGCTCGATAGATTAGTGCTTTTAAATACATTATCGTTAATCGAGGTGAGGCTAGCTGGTATCTCAACTTGCGTTAGCTCAGTGTTCCTAAATGCGTTATGAGCAATCGTAGTGACACCATTTGGTATCACTACACTCGCAAGTTGAGTATCATAGAATGCATTTGGACCAATTGATGTAACGCCGCTACCAATATCCACACTCGTTAGCTTGGTGCCAGCAAATGCAGATTCGCCAATCGAGGTAACGCTATCTGGAATGACAACACTCGCGAGTTGAGTATTTAAGAATGCGCCACCACCAATCGTTGTGACACCATTTGGTATCACTACACTCGCAAGTTGAGTATCAGAGAATGCATTTTGACCAATTGATCTAACGCCGCTACCAATATCCACACTCGTTAGCTTGGTGGAAGCAAATGCATGACGGCCAAGCGAGGTAACGCTATCTGGAATTACAACACTCGCGAGTTGAGTATTGAAAAATGCTTTATCACCAATCGATGTGACACTATTTGGTATCTCAACAGTTGTTAGTTGAGTATTGAAAAATGCATTATCACCAATCGTTGCGACACCATTTGGTATCACTACACTCGCAAGTTGAGTATTATAGAATGCATTTGGACCAATTGATGTAACGCCGCTACCAATATCCACACTCGTTAGCTTGGTGCCAGCAAATGCAGATTCGCCAATCGAGGTAACGCTATCTGGAATGACAACACTCGCGAGTTGAGTATTGATAAATGCATTATCACCAATCGATGTGACGGTTCCTGGTATCTCAACTTGCGTTAGCTCAGTGTTCCTAAATGCGTTATTAGCAATCGTTGTGATGCTATTACCAATCACAACACTCGCCAATGGAGTGTCCATAAATGCAGAATCGCCGATAGATTGAACAGAATCACCGAGTTCTACACTCGTCAATTGTGTGTTTTGAAAAGCATTATTACCAATTGATGAGATGTTATTGCCAAGATCAACAGTTGTTAGTTGAGTATTGAAAAATGCATTATCACCAATCGATGTGACACTATTTGGTATCTCAACAGTTGTTAGTTGAGTATTGAAAAATGCATTATCACCAATCTCTGTGACACTATCTGGTATGACAACATTCGCCAAATCTCTATCCTTAAATGCACTATCACCAATCGATCCATACCCTTCTGGAATAGTGACTTGATTGCCTTGATCTAAAATGAGCGCTATCGCTTCTGACTGATTAAGAGTTGAGCCTGTTTCTACTATTGGGCCATCATCATTAACAGCAGCCGCTACAGCTTCTCCAGGAGTAAACAAGAGCGAGAAGGTTGAACTTGCACCTGGCGGGGCTAATGCTGATTGCGCCGAGGCTTCTTGTGGCTTTAGTTGCCTGAACTTCAGTGTATATTCTTCTCCCGATCCCGTAGTTGAATAGTCAAGGCTATTGCTGCCTGTTCCCGTAACAGTGCTAATAACATTGTTGTTGGAATCAAGGATCACGGCTTCGTATTCTGCGCCGTCAGCAACATTCACCTCGACATTCATGTTTTGCTGGATACCCGACAACGCTGATGTTTCTATGTTGTAGTAAAGCCATTCGCCATCTTCTGTTGCCGATGAAGGAGAGGTTGTGCCAAGTGTGAGTTCAGGGCCAGCAATCAAACCTAATTTGGCAGCTTTGTGTTCTAGGTTGTTGTAATTAAATGATGGAGTTGGATCATTCGGCAGGTTGAGGGTTAGTAAGGAATTTGGTATTGGTGCGCCATTATTTTTGATCTCTAGTAAATAATCATCAGCTTCTAGACCAACCAAATGAATCTTCTGGCCATTTGAATCGGCTGAATCAAGTAATTTTTCACTATGGTTATTGGTCCATAATAGTACTTGCAAGTCAGAAAGATCTTCTGTTGGCGAGGAGAGTTCTACAGTTGTATCGTCGGCTGCTGCATCAACCAAAGTGAATCTAAAGTACTTTGAGGTTGATTCGTCTACTGCCAAGCTATCGATATCGATGTCATTACCACTGAGGCGGCCTAAATTAAATGCCTCCGCAGCAAGGTTATTAGCAGCCGACCAATCATTAACAGGAGTTAAAAGAAAATCGCCAGTTGCTGCTTCGGCTTGCCCTTCAAGGAAACGATGCCATTGGGTATCTTGATTAAACTTAGAATGCCGAGGGTCAGTAGTAAATGAGATGGAAATGCCATCACTTCTCTGTGCATCATAATTTTTATTGATTACTGCAGTTTCTACGGATTCAACAACATTTTGAGCTGCAATTCTTACAGATTCAGGCAATTCACTGGCGTTGCTTACAGAACGCATGAATTGACCAAGATCAACTGTCATACCAGCACTCGCACCCTTGCCATAGCTAGGAGCAAATGAGCGCGCCACATGGATACGGTGGCGGTCTTTAGGGCTCAAGCCATCAGTTGAGTCGACAAAAGCAGAAAGAGAATCTGCAAGAGCTGTTAATTTGCTGGTATCAATTGCAGATAAGGTATTCTGAAAATTAGAGCCTTGTGAATAATTGATCTTAAAATCTTCAATCATGCTCGAAGCAAGATCACGAGCATCTGCTTCATAAGGATATCTATCTAACCATTGTGCATGGGTTCTATAATTTCCACTTCCGGCTCCTGATATCTGTTCACTACCGATCGTAAACTGTGCAGAATCTTTTAATTCATAGGCCAACTCGAGGGTGCCGGTGAGGCATCCATCCATTCGCAATAATTCCAGATCTATGGATTCATCTGTTTTAAGTTGCTCTAGGGATGCCGCTAATTCATCTACATGGAGCGGTGCGTTGACTTCATTGTCAGTAATAATCGATCCCAATCCAAGTGAATGGCCATGAATAAATAAGGCCTGGTTTTCGGCAGGGGCGACACGATTGGCCCATTGAATAAATTCAGTAACTGTGGTTGGATCGCCCATATTCTTTTCCTCTAATACTTCAAAATCAGAGGAGATCCATTTTGTTGTATTATCAGATTGAATTAAAGAACGGCCCGCTGTATTCCACTTTGGCTGATCACCTAAACCGGTAGCAAAATTAGCATCTAAATCAACCCAATCCGGCTGATCCCACATGACTGCAAAATTCACCTCATCAGGTAAATCCCATTGCTTAATTTGAGCCTCTAAAAGATTAATTGTATAGTGCATATCAATGTCTTGATAGGCTGGGAAGTAATACATGATTGTCCATGCATCCTTCCGATCAGGATTTGTTGGTAAAACATAGTCAATTTGATAATTATTAGTAGCTTTATCATTACCATTTGAATTGGGTTCGTCTAAATCAACTCCGCTAACCCTGATTGAATACTGACCAGGCGCAACCCCTTCTAGAGAGAGATTAGATCCGAAAGGTTTTTGAGTAGAAGATTTAACAATGCTTTCTTGATCGCTGCTGTCACTATTGCGATCGATCAAATCAAACTGCAGCTCTCCATCATTAATAAAATAATCGAGATTAATATAATCACCTGCTGCGCCGGTATACTTGGTTTCAAAGCCTATATAGTCAACATCATTGCTATCGTGAATCGATAAGTTGTATTGACTGCGTCGGCCAGTAAAAGCCCCAAGATCATACAATGTTTCAGGGCTATTATTAACTTCATAGGGATCAGCAGATATAGTTTTTTCAGGTAGATTAAACTTTAAATCATAGTCTGCTGAATACAAATAAGGTCTTGTTGGAAATACGAGCAGCACATATTCACCTTCTGGTAAGCCGTCGAGATTGATTTCTTCATTATCGGAATTACTAAGTGAATCCTTGGAATAATATAGACCCTGTCTTTCGCCATTGGGACCGGTTGTGCTTTGAAATATATTGCCTTTGAACCAGTTGCCTCCCATCCATATCTCTTCTAGCTTGCTTCTAAAGGCTTGATTGTTTTGATCAAACAGAAACAAGTCTAAATCCATATCCCATTGTTCAAACTCTGCTTGAATAAAATGATTCTCATTGGCATGATCGCGCAGATTGAATTGGTAAAGATCTAAATCAATCGGACTAGAAATCGCTGTATTGGTTAACTCCTGCTTGCCGACAAATTGGCCAGATGCTAATGAATTATCAAGTTCATAGGTGAAAGCATCAAAATTAAATGCGGATTCATCATATTCACTATTAAACCAATTATTCGTACCATGATCTTCATAGACATCTCCGAGAGGCTTTGGAAAGTTTAGATCGCTTGTCGTTATATTTCTATTTTTATATTCGTCAGTAAAATATTTTTCTCTACCTGAGAAGAAATTCATACTGTAGGGCGTAGTATTTGTAGTATCATCAGTGCTGACTCTGAAGTAATAACTACCCGGGCCGCGTGCTTGGAATGTGAGGAGCTCTTTACCCGTCCCTCCTGAAAAGCCAAGGAATCGGGTAAGCTCCGCCTCTCCAGGAAGTTTTTCAAATAATTCGAGCGTGACATTGGCATCCCTCGGATCATAATTAAGCGCTGCGCCTGACTGAAAATGATGTGTTACATCGATCTGATACCAGTCTTCTTTATTATCAGGGCTTAATGTTGCATTGACTGGTTCCCAACTTGGACCTGTTTGAAGCCCACCGGAATTAGCAGGTAATGTTGGAAGGATCTCTTCATGCCATTCCGGGCCATCAAATCTAGTGGCTGGAGTAAAGGCTTTATCGGCTAAGAATTCTGAGAGGGCAAGTTCTATATCTTCTTTTGTTGTTTGATTGTTTAAGGTATCTTCGTATGTGAAGGGAACAACTGGTAGTTCGTAGTTAAGAGAATAGCTATTGTTTTGTCCTCTACCAATAACCTTGAGGATATAGTCATCAGCTGGTAAATCAACAAGTTCAATTCTTTCTGTATTGGCAAAACCATGGGAATATTCAAGAATATCCTCACCATCTCCACTCAGTAGCTCAAGGTCTACATTACCGAGGTCATTCCAGAAATTAACTTCAACAAAGTTCTTTTCTGGCTCCCATCGGCTGCTTGAGCGATAGGGTGTAGAAAACTTGTAGTAATCTATAAAATTATCATTACTAAAGGAGAGTTGAGAAATCTCGCCCTTTAGATTTTGCCCATCATTGCTCGAAAGGTGATTATCAGTTAAGTAAGATTCACTATTCAACTGTTCGTCTTTTGAATCCGTAAGCAATTGTGCTTGGGCAATCGTATGATTCTGTCTGCCAGAAGTTGTTAGGATACTATTTTTATCAGTTATGATTTCAAAGTCATATTGATTAGCGACACCAGAAACCAAGGCTTGATAGTTGCCAGCTTCAATACCATCGAGAGAAATCCACTCATGGTTAGCATTTTTAGACTGACTAGAGATATCAGATGACTTGAGCACAGCCTGATCTGATGGCCTGATGAGTTGAAGCTGAAGGTCTCCTTCTTGATGCTCAAAGGTAATGCCAATGCCTTGATTCTTTGTGCCAGCAGTATCAAGAGAGAATGCGCGTTTATCTATATCTTTAAAAGAGATAGTCTGATCCAGCAATTGCGTATGCGTAGAAACAAGCCCGATATCGATGGTTTCGTCTAAACCTTCTAACTTCTCATCGAAATTAACTGCTGATAACGAGTCATCAAAATAGGGTATATTGGTCGCAAGTTGATATGTGATCGGTTCGAATTGGTAGTTTGAATCAACAGCCCAATATTCATTGTCTGGCTCGTTGTAGTTAACTTGGATTATATATTCACCAGGCTGGTAGCCAGCAAGCCCCCCGCGCTTTGTATCCTCAATATGTCGATCATTGTTGGTGACACGGGTGTATACTACATCTCCATAACGATTCAAATATCCTTCATCTTTAAATATACTAGTGCTTACATTTCCACCAATATTTGTATTGTCAGAAGAGAGCTTTATGGAATCAGTTGGTAAACCTTCTCGATCTAGAGTAAACTTAAAATAGTCTTTATCCTCTGAATAATGAAGGGTTAAATCGTTGATGACTATATCTTTATTTGAAGATTGATCTATCTCAATGGCATTAGCGACCGTATCTAAAACATCGCGCTGATCATAGATGTCGCCTAGTAGAGAGTTTGGAGGGCCATTAATTTCAATTGTATAGTCTCCTCTCTTCCCTGGGCCTACAGAGAGAAGGTATTCGCCTGGCCCAGGTGGACCAAAATTAGAATAAATGTTGCCACCGCGAAAATCATTATGTATTCCGTGGGTACCCCAGAGAATATTATGGTTTCCTTCGTGGTAAGAATGTGCTCTTCCATTTGCTTTCGGCTCGACACGAGGATGATTCGTTTTATCTCCGCCGATAAATTTACTGGGGTCATAACGAAAGTCTTCATTGATCAGAGTGAATCCAGGAGACTCATACCCTTCAGGAGAGGTAACTTTGATAAATCCATCTTCTTCAAATTTATGGTTAAGAGTGAATGAATATGTATCATAATCTCCAACGCCGTTGCCGGTTGGGTCCAGGCCAGTGATGTGAGAATCACCACGCTTAAGGCCTTGATCTAGATTTGCAGAATAGATGGTACTAGTACCATCTATATTATTACTGATAACGCCTAGGTCTGTAGCCTTGTCTAGATTTAGATCATCCCAGTAGTGGACATCATTACGGCCTACTTCTGAAGCATCATAGTCATCAATTGATAATGGTTCGGAATAATGAAGGTTGATGTCGAGCCTGTAATCACCATGGTCTGCTAGCTCAGTCTGCGTATTATTTGATAAGGTTCGATCAACCTGATCAGCCTGGACTTTTAGATAATAATCACCAGGTTCTAAACCAAACTTGATGTCGTGCTTAGGCAGTATCAATCGATTGCCGAATACATCTGTGGTTGCCGCTGTCTTATCTAACCGTAGAACCTCTTCAGCTTCAGATACAACCTCTTGATCTGAATTAAGCACGTATAAGTCGATATCCTGCTCGCTAGAAATGGAGATATTAGTGTGAGCTATTTGGTTTGGGTCACCTAATTGATAGCTTTCATTTTCAGCAATTGTAAATTTGTAGAAATCGTCATCCTGCTTGTCATGCAGGCTGCCTCTTATAGATACTGGAGATCTGCTTCCAATTCTTGATTCAGATCCCTGCCAGATTTTTTTATTATTTAGCTGCGTTGCATCCTGCCATCTGTCATTGCCAGTTGCTCCTTCATGTTGATCTCCTGCTCGGCTTCCATCCTCAAGATAGTTGGAGGTATCAAATTCGATATTGTATTGATTAAAGCTATCATGCCACTCGGCGGGTGGATTATATAAAGATCTAACGACCAGGCCATAGTCACCTTCTGGCAGCCCAAATAATGAAAGACCATCCTTATAACCATCTTTTGATATCGATTGTGTAAAGTCTTCGTTCCAAAGTTCTGCTACTAGATGGTCCAAACGTTCTTCTCTCTCATACGTACTATCCCCACTACTAAAGCGCCACCCTCCATCATGGGTGACGTAAATACTGTCATTCAAATGCTGATCACCCTTTAATGAGAATGTAAATGCATCAATCTCAAAGCGGCGATTATAAATCCCTTGGCTCTGCATTGGTACGCCAAAGTTCAACATTGGCTCTCCTGTGTTGATAGTCAAATGCTCGATATCAAATGTCAAATCATTTAAGACAACATCGCTATTGATTTCACCTAGGGGGGTAGCGGTTGATTTATGATCATTTCTATTCTCTCCTTCGTATTGGTCTTTCTCTGGATACAAAGTATCTGGAAGAGTTGTAGGCGGTAAAAAGAGATCTAATTCATAGCTAACGTCTTTATAGATGTGCTCAACTCCACCATATGAGCTTTCAGTATTTTTTTGTTGGATTGGAACCCCATAAGCACTTAAGTAATAATCAGTTCCTGGGAAGAAAGCATGATCGTAAAAACCCATGAATTCATCCGCAAAGCCATAAACTTCGGTTTCAGGAGATAAACTTTGGTGGATCTTATCTTTTGGTTCATTGAAATAATACTCACCACTTTCTGAACTCCCCGGCCTTGCACCAAAGGGTTGTTGGTTCTCATCATGTAGACCTAACTTTAGATAGCCACCATCTTGATCTCTCGTTAAATGTATTTCGGTAAAATCAAAATGGGTTCGCTCTTCAACTTGGAATTTAAAATAATCGATATCGTCTTGAGAATGTAATGTAAGGCCAGGTAGATTGTAATGGCCTTTTAAAACGCCTAAATCAACAGCGGTAGCGAATGTGTCATTAGTGGCTTGATCTAGATCATATGAATCCTCAACGATGAAAGGCTTTATATTTTCAGTTTGCTCGCCTATTCCTATCTTGTAATGAGTAGGTGTTGATGAGCTTAGCTTGACAACATAATCGCCAGCCGCAAGCCCAGCCAAGGGAATGGTTGTGTCGTAATCCGCTGAACTAGCTACTCCACTACCAACGGAGATCGCTGATTTGATCCATGTTGAAGCATCTTCTTGATATAGATTGATATCCTGGCCTCTAGAGCCTGGAAGATTGGTATAGATATAGTCTTGAGCTGTACCTTCAGATATCAAGCTGAATCGATAAGCATCTACATCATCCTTATCATGAAGAGTTTTGTTATATATCATTTTGTCGTCTCTCGATAGAGACAAATCAACAATTTGCTCTGCTACACCAAGCTGATCATTACCATCTCTATCCTTAGAAGTTTTGCTATAAGTATTCGAGTATTGCGGTAGATCCTGTTTGCTATCGATTTCAAGTGTATAAGTATTCGTTGCTCCATCAACGCCAGATATTTTTATCAACCCTGAAATCATCGACGATGGATTCTTGCCATTAACTGTTGACTCATTATCATTGTACGTAGAGATGCTATTAATAACCGATCCGTTATTTTCACGGCAGAACTCAAGTTTTAGATCACCTGATCCATGGGCAAATTTGACTGATATATCTTCAAATGAGAATGGATGGGAATAATTAATGTCAAAGTAATCGACATCATCAGCAGAGTCGATAGAGAGATTTCCAATACTAGTTTTTTCAGTTAAAATGTTGAGCAACGCTGCATTTTCTGGATTGTCATTACCCAAACCCTGTTCATATTGATCAGGTGTGGTTGCTAAAACATGATTATTTTCAAATTCAAGTTGATAATAGCCAACTTCTTCTGTAGGGCTTGAAACAACAAGATCATAAGTTCCTGGAATTAATTTATCGATGGATAGCGACTCTCCTTGCCATTCAGCCTGTTTTCTTAAACCAGAGAAACTGTAATCGCCTTCGCTCTTTAGGCGCGAGCCAGTGCGATTTTCGGGGATTGCTGTGGTTTTAACAATTGGATCAACTGCATTTTCTAAATAGAGCCCGAGTTGCAGATTGGTTTGATCTCTATCAAAAATCAAATTAATATCTGCTGCTGTTGAGTTTTCTTCAATATTGAATCGATAACGATCAACATCGTTGCTGCTATTAATCGCATTAAATGAGGTTGTTAAGCCAATATTTGCTTCGCCAAGATTTACAGCTTCTATGTTTAAATCTTCATCTTGCTGGCTCGCAAGAACACTGGAAAGAGGATCAGGAGTTTCAAAATATAGGCTGTAAGTTGGCGGAGCTGCGTTACCCATCGCCCCCAACTCTGATGATGTCTTGAGTAAGTAGGCTCCAGCCTTGATACCATCTAATGACAAGGAAGTATTTTTAGAATATTCATTTTCTTTCTTGTCTCCTGCGTATTCTGTCTTTAATAGATTATGTGACGCATCATATAACGCCAACCTTACAGTTCTATCTGAAAAATCTGATGAATATGCTGTAATCGAATGATCAGATGTTGCGTCCGTCTCTAGATAAAATTCAAAATTGTGAGGCTTGGAGGTCTGGGTTGTTCGGAAAGTTTCTATTTGCGGTGAACTCGCTGAGCCGCCAACATAAAAGTCGCCTGATACCTTGCCTAAATCGATAAACTGGCTATTTGTTGAGTCGTGTAAATAGGCGTTGTTCGGTTTTGTATTATTGGCGTTCGCTGCTATGTAAAATGGTGTGCCTATCTCATCACTATTGTAATTTCTGCTGTTAAGAGCAGCAATCGATTGATCTGTTTGATAATTAACATCTCCAACTACCAAATAATATGTTTCGCCATCTACTAGCTTGCTTGTAAAATTTGAGCTAGAGCTTTCATGCTCAATAAAATTACCACTGCTATCGTAATAAGTTTGTGATACTGATTGGTTGGAATTTGCAATAAAATTACCACTGCTATCGTATGGTTGTAATTTGGCATTTGGTGAAATCTCAGCAAATTCTTGCCCATCTGAATAGGTAAAAGAATAAACTTGTCTGCTGTTTGCTTTTAAACGGTGTTCAATCCGATCACCAGTTAACGGAGTAATTGCTCCTTGATCTTGCGCATATGTTATTTCACTACCTACATTAAAATCTAAAACCGTGCTTATGTCTTCTCCGGCAGCAGATTGGAGTTTGTTGTTCTCTTGCTCTGGAGCTTCATAGCTTGCTTGAATTGTTTTACCCAATTCAATAGCTGTCTTGGGTGTTAAGCGAACTGTATTGCCAAGGATGCGATAATTATCAATTTCGATGGTTTCATTATCGGCTTTAATTGTAAATGCACTAACAGGTGTTAGGTTTTCTCGACTTAGATTTTGATTGAAATAGAGTATCACCTCCTGGTAATCATTTGATGCTTCAGTTCCTCCTGTATAGTCTGTCGGAATGCTTGCCGCATGTGTTAACTGTGGCGGCAAACCAGGAGTTGTTCCTGTTTTGAATTCTATAGCAGATTGCCCTGCTAAAGATGAACTATTTCCATCCCTATCTGTAACTACATCTTTTAAAATCTCAATCTTATATTGGCTCGACTCATCCAGGGCTGTTGTTGGCTTGATAAATAATCGATTGTCTTTTATGGTGACTTGATCCGCATCATCAATGATATCGATCAGCCTTGTATCACCTTTGTCATTTGAAATTTTAATATTACCGACACCACGTTTGATATTTTCGCTAAAGCTGAGTTCAATTTTGCTTCTTGGATCAATATCGGTGCCGTTAAGTTGTGGGCTTGCTAAATAAAGATCTGGGGAAGTTTTATCCGCTGCTAATGAAACAGTATACAAACCTTTATTCGCATACAAGCCTTCGGCTTGCACGCTTGCGTAATAGGTTCCAGGATCTAGTCGTCTTTCAATTGTTGCTAACCGATCAAGCCCAAGTTTAGGACTACTAGCTGCTTGTTGAGCGATCTCTTGGCCTTGATCATCTAGAAGCTTCAGGAGGTTATTGTTTGTTTGCCAATTGCCAGGATGCTCTAGAGAAATTGAGTAGTCTCTGGTGTCATTAATCTCTAACTTGATCCAGTCAATATCATCTTGAGCAAGATACTGCTTAATCTGATTAGCGTTCTGATCTAGATCATGGTCGTAATTAATTACTGCTGTGGTGCTGCTGTCTGCAGGTAAGTCAGCAGCAGCAACATGGAAAGACCAGCTTGTTGGGTCTGATATACCAGCGAAATAGTTCCCTGCAGGATCTTTGAATGCATTATCATCGATCAATATGGAATAATCTTCTCCAGCGCTGAGCTCAATTCTGCCAGCGTCCAGGTTAAAATCATCTCCACTATAAGAAGGCCATTCTTCAGCCACTGAGATTTGCCGTGTTACATCTGTTCCATTGGTGATTGTTATATTTCCTTCACCAGCGACGACATCCTCAGTGAAGGAGAATCGAAACCAAGGTGTTGTTCCCGGAAGGATCGCGTGAACTTGTTCACCGTCGTACCTTAACCAGTTCCCAGAAGCTTTTATATTATCCACCGTTGGAGCAGTTGTATCTAGTACTATTTCTGTTTCTGAAGTGTTAAATGTAAATATATTCCCGTCAAAACCTGGAAAACTATTGCCAGCTTCATCTCTTACTGCATCCTCGCCGATTGAAACACGATATTCTGTATTAGGGCTCAGCTCCAGAAGCGACAAATGTGGGTCGAGGGTGTCAAACGGTTTAACCATAAGTTGATATCTTCCAATCGAATCAACATTTGATATATATTTGCCTGTTGATCCAGCGTATTCCCCCGCGTTTTGTATTTCTAAGTTAGTCTCATTGTTTCCATTCCCATCTGCTGTTGTTCCAGTAATCGTTATTGAGCCTTCTCCTAACTGAATGGGCTCGTCAAAATAAAAGTTAAAGTAAAAATCATCTGGCGTATATGTAAGCTCAAATCCTTCCTCTTCCAGAGATTTGACTTCAATTGTCTCAAAGTTTCGGTTGTTGGGGTATCTGCTATCTAGCCAAACTTCATTATAAGGTCCCCAAAAGTGTCGATCAACGTCTAGCTGAGGTGGTGTCGTATCTTCTGGGCTGGCTTCAGATGCAGCGACAACAGAAACTGCTGAGAATTCGGTTGACAGATTGTTCGTTAACGCTGCAGCCGAGCTCGGCGTTGTAAGGCCTAGCGCAATGTTTCCCCCATTGGACGCATCTCCGGCTTGCCCCGCTACAGAGCTTTGTTCTGCCATAGCCGTTGTTGCCAAGGCGTCATGGCCGGCGCTATTGGCAGCAGACGTGTTAGCAGTGCTGGTATTGCTGTTATTCGTTGCTTCTCCATCAGCCGCAAAGCTTTCTTGGCCTGCATTGATGCTGGCCTGATCGTCTTGTTCGTTGCTGTGATCGAGGTTGCTCATCGCCGCAAGCCTCGCCAGCGGCTTAGAACTAGACCGTGCCCTTGGCGATGCTCATCCCTTTGGCTTTGGCCATGCCCTGCTTCTACCTCACCCAGCGCTGGCAGCTTGATCTGCAGGCAGGCTGATCCATCAAGGAGCCCGCTCAGCTCCCTGGCCAAAAGATCAGTGGTGACGGGGGGTTGCACCTTACAAGCGGTTGATCAGCACAACTTCAACCCTATTTCTAGGGGAAAACGCTTATCTCAGGCAATCCCCTGCCAGAAGACTTATCGATTCACTGCCGTGATGTGGTTGAGTGTGAGTTAGCAGAAGAGCTGGCTCAAAGGCTTGCGAGAGCTGCTTTTTTGCCTTTAAACCTTTTCCTTTTGGCTTTTGATCGATGCTTGATTGGTTAGTTACTGCCCTAGAGCTAGTTCTGCTGTTGCTTGCTTTTTTAGCCTTGCCTCTGCTTGGCAGCCTTGTTGTTGGCTTTGAGGCCGTTAACCGGTGAGCGGATCTTGGAATTCAGTGCCAGCAATGTCGTTATCGCTGCTGTCGCTATTGCCATCAGCGCCGATCACGCCCACAGCGGTTGGGTTTTCCAGTGATTCAACAAAGTCATTGCCGGCTTCTACGGCATTTTGATCTTTAAAAGCTTGGTTATCCCAGGTCGCATCGCCTGTTGTTCCCTGGTTATCGAGTTGCTCCCAAGAAATTTGATCAGAACCGGTAAAGCTTGATTGTGTTCCATTGGCGCCATTGATTGGTTGTTGATGCAGGCTTTGGCCCCAATCGGCATCCAAGACAGCTAAATCTTCCATCGAAATCTGGCCATCAAAGTTGGCATCAACGCCTCGCGCCACACTGGCATCAACAAAGCCATCATTATTGGCATCCACTGCATCGAGATCCTCACTGGCTTGTTGTTGTCTTGCTGCACCAGCATTGAGATAAGCCAGATCTTTCATCGATACCCGGCCGTCGTAGTTCAAATCGCCTTGATAGGTAATCAGGTTTTTGGAGCCCAATTTATTCTCAAAGACGTCTGAGCCTGTTGCTTGAAGGCTGAGGATGCCTTGGCTGAGATCAACAACATTGCCGGCAGCTCCTGTGATTTCAATATCAGCAACCAGTTGCGCGGTTTCTTGGCCTGCTTCCGCAAATACGCCATCAACAAAACTTCCACTCGCGAGGTTTGTTGATGTTTGACTGTCGTCAGGTGAACTGATATAGAAACCAGAGCTTGTTAAACTTGCATTGTCATTGGCAACTGCCGTAATCTCTATACCTTTGGCATCTATATTGCCTACATTGGTCCATTGGCTTGTGGCTGTAATCGTATCGCCTTTTCTTACCAGATTTGTTTGTTTTGAGTTATAAGAGCCAATATCAAGATCACTACTTAAGATCAAGCCATCGCCTTGTTCTTCTAAATTAATTGTCGCCTCATACAGCGTTACCTCCTCTCCATCAACAGCTAAATCTCCTCCCAGTTCTCGCAAGCTCTTAATATCGCGATTATCAAAACCACTCTCATCTTCTAAAGTTGTAGAGAAGACAGTCTCATCTTGATTCGCACTTAAGCCAAAGAACAATGGCGTGCTCAAATCATCGATGCTGCCGTCTGAATTTTGAGTCAGTGTCTCAAGGTTATATTCATTGAAATTCAGATCGATCGACGCCAAAACAACAGCATCAGTGCCGATGCTCGCTCCGGCATCGGCTAGATGGTTTCCATAGAGATCTCCTGCCTCTAGATCTCCAAGACTTGCTGCTGCAATACGGATTTTTCCGACATCATTATCGATGCGTACCGCATTGGCGATGGGTAGTTGCCCGCCAATCGTGATATCTGATGCTTTGATCTCATCAAACAAATAAGGATCAAACTCGATCGTGATATCAGCTGTTTCAAGCTTGTAATCCTTGGCAAGACTCTGGGCCGTGATATCCAACCTGTAGGGATCACTCCATTCGACTGAATCACCAAGAACGGCTAATTGCTTTCTTGCTTCGGCTTGCTCTGCTTCTGTTCCTTCTTTTAAATGCAAGCTATAACCCAGTTCTAGATCACTATCGGGTGTTCGCTCCAGGTTCTCTGCCCAGCTACTCGCTATATCAGGGTTGGTTCTTGTTTCTACAAGGGTGTTGACAACTAAGGGAACAGGCACTTCAGTGTCGCCAAAGGATCCAGAGGAATCAGTTACTCGAAGCATCACATTATGGCTACCTATATCTTCTGCAGAAGGTGTTGCTGTCACTAAGCCATCAACATCTACAGCAATCCATTCGGGTCCACTAAGTAGGGAAAATGACAGGGGATCATTTTCAGGGTCATAAACAGAGTGGATCAGTGATGTCGAGAAATTTTCGCCAGCTATAGATTCACCAAGTGACCATCTGGTCGCTATCCATGATGGAGCTTGATTTTGATAGTCTGGTTCATCAAATCCAATCGGCAGAAGACTTACGACACGTAACCCTGTATGAGCATCTTGAATTTTGCGTTTATTGATTACACGCCCAGACTTATAGAGGTTAACCAGTTTCTTATCGCCACCACTAGACCCTCCACGAAGAATTGAATTGAAGCTATTGTTATCAGTCTCTTCTTCCAGCCATTCTCTAACGTTACCTGTTTGGTCAAAGGTTCCATAGTAACTTGGATGATCTTGATAACTTCCCACGTCAATCAATACTGAAGGCGATGAGAGAGTTCCATAGTTGGACTCATCTAAACTTAGGCTGTTGCTTTGTGTGGCAAGATCCCAGTAAGAGTCTCCATTGGCCCCGTCAGTTGTTCCGCTGTAGTAAGCAGCTTTATACCATTCATTCTCATTCGCTAGAGCAACGCCACCATTTGCCCATGCGTCTTCACCACGTCGATTCGCATCTCCATGAACGAGCCCTTCATACATGCCTTTTTCAGTGTTACCACTTGTCAACCAGTTGCAGAAACGAAGGGCACTCCAGTAGCTCACAAAATTAACTGGTTGATTTTCATGCCCTTCGATAGTGTTGTATGAATAACTGCCATCTTCACCATTGCGGATAATCCCACCATCCTCTGCCATTTCGGTGTTATAAAGTGGTTTATCATCCGTGCGCTTTGTTTGGGCTACGCTATTCAGGAACTGTGTATATTCTGAATTTGTTACTTCATATTTGCCAATGTAATAGGGATAGGAAACAGCCCCGAAACCTGTTGAATCCACTTCATTTCCTTCATCCTCAACAAGAACAGTTGGAATGTTGATGGGCTTGGATTGCGCAATTGGAACGCTGAAGTTCCATACATCACCAGTAATCAGCTGATCATCAGTAACGGTATCGATTCGCCAAAAGTATTTTTGACCTTGCTCTAAATTAGAGGGAGTGAAAATATTATTTTCTTGATTATGCTGAAACTCTAGAGTCTCAACGCTGGAGCCAAAGTAAATATCGTTAGATATGGCTTCACGTCCTTCCAGCCACATTAAGTCAGCATTTTGTTTTACCGTGATCGATCCATTAGGCGCTATAGGCATACTTGCTTTTTCCGCTTGATAACCAGGAATCCAATAATCAAGATCTCCATACTCATAGGGGCCAATGTCTGGAGCGTCACCGATAAAATGATCTGTAAATCCACTAATATGAGTGCCTTGATCTATCAGTACTGAATTCTGCTTAGGCCTAAAATCTAAATTATCAGGATCACGTAACTGATTGCGTACATTATTACCAAGATCATTCCTAGATCTATTATTTGTGATGTCGTTAGGATTAATAACAGGGGCGATGTTGTTGTTGTTGCCGAGATTATTGTGAACGATTGAATAATGATTGCCTTGGTGTGCCTCTTCCCCCTCCCGTCGACCTGCCGCTCTATTTTCGTAGAGCTCAATAATATCATCAGTAAATTTTTTATCAGGATCGAGATAGCCGTAGAATTTGTCATGTGAAACATTGATGTCAACATGAGTATTGTCAATTGCTAAATTACTCAGAACAGTATGTTGGTCTCCCTTGAGACGAGTTCCACGTTTTACATTAAACAGTACGTTGTGATTGGCTGTGCCTCGCATCCCGGCAGGGTCACCATCAAAGCGAATACCGTTCCGACCGGGAAGATCGTGAATCCAATTGTTGCGAATAACCAGGCCAGCTACACTACCTCTATTGACCTGAATTGCTGCATCATCGCCATGAAAGTGGTAATCGTAGATATGGTTTAGTTCTACAAGGGCTCCCTCATTATCACCATTTCCAACTTTGCCGATTCCTCCTTTCCCAATTGTATGTGCTGTTACTCTGCGAATAACATTCCCTTCTTTTGTACCGCCTGACCAGATAGCTCCACCACCAGAAGGTTTATTATGAAAATAACAATTATCAACTACAAAATTTCTACCTCTATTCCCTTCATACAATAGTGTGTCATAGGAGTAGGCAAATTCGCTATTGCGCCAGGTAATGTTGGCGGGCACACCGCTGCTTCCTCCTCCTGCTTCGTTGCCCCAATGATTTGCATTCTGTTCATACTTTGTTCCTTTATTATAGATAGCATCAGCGCCCAGCATATGAGTGTTATGGCCTGAATATAAGAACCTACAATTATCGAACTCTATATCAGTTGTTCGGTCCAATTTAAATGTTCCTGTCCGAAGTGTAAGCCCGTCGAAATTCAGGAAAGAACAATCATTCGCAAGCAGGATATCATCCTCATCACCATAATTATCTGTTGTATAACCTCTTGCTTCAATACTACGTGTGTTTGGGTCGTCATTGTTTTTTAACCATGCATAAAGCTCGCCGGAGTCTTTATCGTAATGCCACTCTCTTGGTTGATCTAAAAGGTCTATATCGGCAGTGAAATAATATATTTTGCCATCCTCCTTTAAATAGTCAGTATCAGATAAATTAACTGTGCCGTTAATTGCAAAACTGGATTCACCAGCCGTATGCTGCGTAACCTCTGTTACGTCCCTGCCATAGCGGACAAGCATTGCGCCTTCAATACTTACACCTAGCGAACTAAGACTATGCTTTTCTTCTAAGTTCTCGTAATGCCCAGGTTTGTCCTCAAGTTCAGACTTGATCTCCGCACTTGTGCCTAAGTCCCAATAGCTACCTGGCGTTGGGTTGGCGCCATTTGAATCATCGAGCTGGTCCCAATCCTTCGTGATATTTGGCCAACGAGCAGCCGTGAGCATTTTGTCATCAATGAACAGTTGCGAGACATCAAAATCAACTGTTGTTTTCCAGATATTGCCTTCGTGAATTACCCAGGGCGTTGTGATTTCTTTGGCGCCAGAGATTAAGACATCTTCGCCTTGGTATCCTTGAAATGTAATGCGATGATCTTCAGTTCCATGTATATCTTCTAGTAATAATTTCTCGCGATAGATACCGCCTCGGATATTAACAACATCACCTGCTCCAACTTGATTGATCGCACGTTGGATCGTTGCGAATGGTGCATCGATTGTGCCTAGGTTGGTATCATCTCCATCATTGGAAACGTAATACTCATAGGAGAGATGAGCATTGCTTGTTGATTCATCTGCTTCTTCGCCGGTGGTTAGTGCTGATGCCGTCGCAACAGGGTTAGGGCTGAGAACAGGATCAGGGCTGTTCTCACTAACAGGGGTGTTCTCACTAACAGGGTTGTTTTTGCTAGCAGGGTTGTTTTCGCTAGCAGAGCTGGCATCAATAACGCTTGTCTGGCTTGCATTGATGTTGGCTTGCTCCTGTGTGTTGTCGTTATTGAGATTGCTCATCGCAGCAGGCCACGCAGCAATGCACAAGCATGCCGATGCTGCAAAACATCCGCCTCAGCTTGATGAGCAGGCTGGTTGCTTCCTTGCTGCACTCGCGCTCGGAATGCTTGGCATGGAGCCGCCGCGCGCGCGGCCATTAGGCTCTTGCTCCCACATGCTGATCTCTTAAGGAGCTCGCATGAGCCCCAGGCTGCAAGATCAGAGTGGTTGACAGTACGCACCTTACAAGGCGTTTATAGGTACAATTTCATTAATAGATCTAGGAAAAGAGTATTGATTAGGCAATCTTTTGGCAGAAGACTTATTCATCGCAATTAAGACTATCTGATAATTGTATTAATATGATGAATTGTGCATGGGTGGATGTTGTGGGTTGCTTTGTTCCCTTTTCAGTGCTTTTAAGCCTTTTCCTTTTGGCTTTTTAGTCTTGCCCCTCAGCTTGGCAGCCTTGTTGTTAGCTTTGAGGCCGCTAAGCGGTAAGGGGATCCTGGAAATAGTCGCCAGCAATGTCGTTATCGCTGCTGTCGCTATTGCCATCTCCGCCGATCACACCCACAGCTGTTGGGTTTTCCAGTGATTCAACAAAGTCATTAGCCGCTTCTAGGGCATTTTGATCCTTAAAGGCTTGGTTATCCCAGGCGGCATCGCCTGTTAGGCCCTGGCTGTCGAGTTCATCCCAGGAGATTTGATCAGAACCGGTAAAGCTTGATTGTGTTCCATTGGCGCCATTGATTGGTTGTTGATGCAGGCTTTGGCCCCAGTCGGCATCCAAGACAGCTAAATCTTCCATCGAAATCTGGCCATCAAAGTTGGCATCAACGCCTCGCGCCACACTGGCATCAACAAAGCCATCTCCATTTGCATCCACTGCATCGGGATCCTCACTGGCTTGTTGTTGTCTTGCAGCACCAGCATTGAGATAAGCCAGATCTTTCATTGAAACGCGGCCGTCGTAATTGAGATCGCCTTGATAGGTAATTAGGTTTTTGGAGCCCTTTTGGTTGCTAAAGAGATCTGATCCATCAGCTTTCAAGCTGGCAATGCCTAAGCCGAGATCAACAACATTGCCTGCAGCACCAGTGATTTTGATGGCTGCATGCAACTGGCCAGATTCTTGCGCGGTGGAGTCGAATGCACCTGTGTCTGAACGAAAGCTGCCGCTGTTGAGGCTGTTGCGCGTGAGCTGATCACCGTTCGCGTCGATGCCTTTGTATTCAAAATAACTTTGATCTTCTAATAGCTGTGCATTGCTGTTGGTGATGCCAGTGACTTGGATGTTTTTCGCCTCGATATTGCCAAGATTGGTCCAGGTGCTTGTTGTTGAGATCGTGTCACCTGAACGAAGCAAATTTGTTTGTTTTGAGTTATAAGAGCCAATATCTAAATCACTACTTAAGATCAAGCCATCGCCTTGCTCTTCTAGATTGATTGTTGCCTCATAAAGGGTGACTTTGCTTCCATCAACAGCTAAATCACCGCCGAGATCACGCAGGCTCTTAATATCGCGATTCACAAAACCAGTTTCATCATCTAAAGCTTTAGAGAAGACTGTTTCATCTTGATTGGCACTCAAGCCAAAGAACAGCGGTGTGCTGAGATCGTCAATGCTGCCATCTGAATTTTGATTGAGTTCGGCAAGATTAAGTTCATTGAAATCAAGATCAATCGACGCCAAAACAGCACCATCTGAGCCGATGCTCGCTCCGGCATCGGCTAGATGGTTTCCATAGAGATCTCCTGGAACGAGATCTCCAAGACTTGCAGCAGCAATCCGGATTGTTCCCACATCATTATCAATGCGTACCGCATTGGCGATGGGCAGCTGCCCGCCAATCGTGATATCAGAGGCTTTGATCTCATTAAACAGATAGGGATCAAAGTTGATCGTGATATCTGCTGTTTCTAAGTTGTATCCAGCGGCCAGGCTCTTGGCTGTGATGTCTAGCTGATAGATATCACTGAGATCAACTGAATCACCAAGAACGGCTAATTGCTTTCTTGCTGTGGCTTGTTCTGCTTCTGTTCCTTCTTTTAAATGCAGGCTATAACCCAGCTCGATATCACTATCGAGTGTTCGCGCTTGATTCTCTACCCAGCTACTGGCTATTGCAGGGTTGCTTCTTACATCTGCTGTTTGGGCTTCAACATTGTCATCATTAACGGGTTCTTCTCCATCATCATTAACAGCAGCCGCTAGAGCTTCTCCAGGTGTAAACAAGAGCGAGAAGGTTGAGCTTGCACCTGGCGGGGCTAATGCTGATTGCGCCGAGGCTTCTTGTGGCTTTAGTTGCCTGAACTTCAGTGTATATTCTTCCCCCGATCCCGTAGTTGAATAGTCAAGGCTATTGCTGCCTATTCCCGTAACAGTGCTAATAACATTGTTGTTGGAATCAAGGATCACGGCTTCATATTCTGCGCCGTCAGCAACATTCACCTCGACATTCATGTTTTGCTGGATACCCGACAACGCTGATGTTTCTATGTTGTAGTAAAGCCATTCGCCATCTTCTGTTGCCGATGAAGGAGAGGTTGTGCCAAGCTCAAGTGTAGGAGCAGAAATCACACCTAATTTGGCCGCTTTGTTTTCTAGGTTGTTGTAATTAAATGATGGAGTTGGATCATTCGGCAGGTTGAATTTTAATGAGGCATTCGGTATTGGTAATCCATTATTTTTAATCTCTAATAAATACTCGGCAACTTCTAGGCCAGCCAAATTAAGAGTATGAGCATCGGATTCAGGCAGTTCAAGTGCACTTTGATCATCTGTGCTGTAGAGATTAAGTTGAAGATCCTTCAAATCATCAACAGTTTCTAAGCTGAAGAGCTTGATCGCGGTTTCTGCTTCTCCAGTATTAACAAGCGTAAATTTAAAGTATTTAGACAGACCTTCGTCGATTGCCAAGCTGTCGATATCAATATCATTGCCACTGAGACGGCCTAAATGAAAAGCTCCGGAAGCTACGGTATTTTTAGCAGACCAATCATTAACTGGTGTATCAAGCCATTCTGATGGATTTGCAGATGCAACAGCTTGGGCTTTTAAAAATTGATCCCATTGAGTATCTTGAATAAATTTTGAATGGCCATTAATGTATGTGAGGTTATTTTCTTGTCCGCCCTGCGGATAGAAAATGGAGATACCCCGGCTTCCTTGGTTATCAACATTTCTGTTGATAACAGCCGCTTCTACAGCCAAGGAAACTTCTCGGGCAGCATCTCGAACAGTTTGATCCAACTTAGAGGATCTGTATACAGCGCTCATAAATGAACCGAGGTCAGCTGTATAAGATCCTCCTTTATATTCAGCAGCAAATGCTCTGGCTACTTCGATACGGTTGCGATCATTAAGACGTAAGTCTTTTGTTGTATCAACAAAAGCAGATATCTTTGCGGCCAATACATCCAAGTCATCAGTATTAATCGCAGACAATGTATTTCTATGTAGAGTAGATCCTATATATCCGGCCTTGTAATCCTCAACAATGGAAGAGGCTAATTGTTGGGCTCCAATCTGATACGGATAGTCGACCAGAGATAGAGCATGGGTGGCATATCTTCCGCTTCCTTTTCCAGAGATAGCTTCACTGCCGATGGTTACCTGGGCAGAATCCTTTAACTCATAGGCCAATTCTAAGGTGCCTGTAAGGCAACCATCCATTCTCAATAATTCAAGATCAATCGATTCCTCTTGTTTGAGTTTCTCAAGTGATTCTGCAACTTCCTCAACATAGAGATGATCTCCAGCCTCATTATCAGAAATAATGGATTGAAGGCCACTGGAATGGCCAAGAATCACTAAGGCCTGATTTTCTGCTGGGGCTTGTTGATTAGCCCATTTAATAAAATCAGTTAATGTTTTAGGGTCACCCATACTCATTTCATCTAATACTTCAAAATCAGATGAAATCCAACCTGTTGCGTCATCGCCTCTCAGCAGGGAGCGGCCAACAGTATTCCATTTAATTTGCTCTCCAGAGCCTGTTGCATAATTATCATCCAAGTCAACCCAATTAGGTTGATCCCACATCACTGCAAAATTAACATCATCGGATAATTGCAATTGCTGGATCTGACTCTCCAAATAATTAATCGACTGATGCATATCAATATCTGAATAAGCAGGAAAGTAATACAAGAACTGCCACGCATCCTTGCGATCTGGATCCAGTGGCAAATGATATTCAATTTGATAAGTATTTGTAGCCTTGTCATTAGTATTTGACTCAGGATTATCTACATCAGGGCCCTCTAAATCATTACCACTAACTTTAATTGAATACTTGCCTGCAGCAACATCTTCTAGAGATAAGAACGATCCACTAGAATTTTGTGTTGAAGAGGCGATCAGTTGCTGGCTATCGCGGTCGATCAAATCAAATTGCAATACGCCATCTGTTTGAAAGTAATCGAGCTTAATGAAATCTGTTTTAAGCCCGTCATACTTGGTTTCAAAGCCTATGTAGTCAACATCATTATTATCATGAATGGATAATTGTTGTTGGCGGCGAGGGCCTGTAAATGCACCTAGATCAAAGACTGTCTCTGGGCTGTTATTAATTTCGTAAGGATCAGCAGTTATTGTCTTTATAGGGAGATTAAAGGTTAAATCATAGTCAGCTGAATTGTATAAAGTCTGGCGAGGTTTAACCGAAAGGAAATATTCGCCAATAGGAAGATTATGGAGCGATATCTCTTCGTTATCTGAATTACTAAAAGAGCCGCCTATATAAAATGGATCAGGAGGAAAATATCCAATCATGGCCCCCTGGACAGGGACAAACACTTCTTCACCATTCTTAAAGGCATGTTCACCTTCTATGGCTTCTAAAAACTTCTGATTATTTTGATCATATAGGTATAGATCCAAATCCATATCCCATTGATCAAACTCTGCCTTGATATAGTGATGCTCTTTGCCTGATTCACGCATCGAAAACTGATAAATATCTCTATCATTTAGGTTGTTTATCGCTGTATTGGTCAGTTGCTGCTTGCCTTGAAATTTGCCGGAATCTGCTAATTGATCGAGCTCAAAATTATAATCATCAAAATTGAACGGATCAGGATCCTGCCATGAATTAAAACTATCATTTGAATGTTGGTCATCATAAACATCGCCAAGTGGCTCAATGTTGATATCATCATTCCATTGATATCGTCTGTCGATATCAAAATATGCTTCTTTTCTGCCAGTAATAAAATCAAATTTATATGGAGTTACGTCTTTAACTCCATCAGACCATTCCTCATCGTAGCTGCTAACTTTGAAATAATATGTGCCAGGTTGTTTCTTGTGCCAGGATACTTGCGAAGGCCCTTTATTGAGCGAATTAATAAATGGATTATGATCAAGGAAAGGATCCCATAAGGGGGTTAATTTTTGATCACCAGCTTTTAATTCAAAGGCCTCTAACTTTAAGGCACCATCCCTCGGGTTGTAATCTAGCCTAGGCCCCACAAACTTGTTCCTATCACTGCCAACCCTATCAATGCCAATCCCAGCGGTGAGATCTCCTGCTATCCCAAAACCGTCCGCCCCACTGGGATCTCTTATTGGATCAGTAATTGTATACTTGTACCAATCTTCTCGATTGTCAGGGCCGAGAGTTTCATAGACATCCTTGAATTCATGGTTATATTCTTTTTGCTTGACTCCATAGTACGATTTGAGTTGTGATTGGATTCGATTCCAATCTTCTCCGTTATGCGTAGCCTCAGGTTCGTAGGCAAGATCATCTTTGTGTTGTTGTAGTGCTCGTTCTATCTCTGCTTGGGTTGTTGAATTATATAAATTAGCCTCTTGCAAGAGATTTTTGGTGGGCAAATCATAATGAAGGGAATAGTTGTTGTTTTGCCCTCTTCCTATAACCTTGATGATGTAGTCATCAGCAGGTAGATCCAATAAGTCGATACGTTCGCTATTGCCAAAACCGTGTGAATAATCAATGATTTCATCGCCCTCTGAACTCAATAATTCAAGATCAATATTTCCTAGTTGGTCCCAAAAATCAACTTGTATGTAATCCTCTTCTTCTTCAAGCCAATGAGGGCGAGATTTAAATACTGTAGAGAACTTATAATAATCAGTGAAATTGTCTTCAGCAAAAGACAAATTCTTAAGCTCGCCTTGGCTATTGCGTAATGCTGAAGAGGTTAATGCGATTGAATTAGTATCATATACTTGCCCCAATTCAGTATTGGGTTCGTATTCATGATGGCGAATCTGATCAACGAATGAGCCTGTAATCGCGACTGCATTTTCTATGCTGCTATTTTGATAATAAGGCTGAGAGTTAAGATGGTCTGAACTTGTAATCAATTCAAAATCATAGTTCGTAGGCATTCCTGAAACCCTTGCCTGATAGGTTCCTGCTGATAAGCCTTCAAGGGAAATCCACTCATCGTCAGTTGGTTGAGCATAAGCAACAGAATCTGCTGTCTTGATCACTTGTTGGTTATCTTTTTGTACTAGCTCGAGTTTGAGATCTCCATCTTGACGATCGAACCTGATTCCTATGCCTTGATCTGTAGAGCCATCTCCAGTAAGCGTAAACTCGCGATTATCGATATCATTTAATATTATGACCTGATCTTCTAATCGAAGGATACCATCAACTACGCCTAAATCTACGTTTCCATTTTCATCTTCAAGAGTTTCATATAAGTCATCTGCGTAAAGATGATAATCTTCAGCTATGTTGTTTGCAATTACAGAATAAGCAATCGGATTTGATCCGAAATCACCTTGATCTTCATCGTAAACAACACTAATAATGTGCTCTCCTGCCGAGTAGCCAGCAAGATTTAGTTGATCACTACCGCCAGCAAATTGAAGTTTGTTTTGTGTTGATTCATGTTCAGTAACGATTTCTATTGATTGAGATGCAACTCCATCTCGCGGCAAAATAAACTTGTAATAGTCTTTATCGCGTGCATAATGGATCGTTGAGTCTTCATAAATAGTTTGATTAGATGATTGATCAAGCGTTACAGCATTCTCAGCTGTGTCAAAAACATCGCGTTGATCATTTTTATCTCCTTGAATTGGATTTGGTGGCCCATTAAATTCGAGAGAATAGTCTCCTCTCGGGCCTTGCCCTACTTGTAAAATATATTCTCCAGGACGTAATGGATTTTCAGGAATGTACGTACCTTTCCCTATGTTGGGAAGATATCCACTTCCACTTCCATCAAGAATAATGCTGCCACTTCCATCCGCTTCTCCATAATTTATGAGTGTGTCAGGATAATCAGCTTGCCCTCGAGTACGAGTAAAATAATCTTTATGAGTTAATTGTATTTGGGGTGTATTGCGACCATCAAGAGAATTGATGGTGATATGATCTTCAATATCTGGCCAATGATTAAGCGTTAATGAATAAGTATCGAAAGATCCTTTATTATTACGCCAAGCCCTATTATATTCTGAGAATTGATTATTGAATTCCCATTCAGGATCAGGTGGTAAATAAAAATTCCGATCAAATTCATGCTGGAATTCCAGTGTTAGGTCATCAACTATTACAGGCGTTCCATCTTCATGTTCATGTATTAGCCCCAGCGGGGTTATTGCTTGCGTCGCTTGCGGATCAAGAGGGGAAGGAACATGAGGTCTACCATCATATAAAACATCATTATGTTCAAACCTATCGGCAGGAAGTGGATCAGCATATACGTTCCCGACAGTAACTCTATAGTCTCCAAAATCCTTATCGCCTTCAATGACTCTTTGAGCTTGATTAGGTTGTATTTTTAAATAGTAATCACCAGGATCTAAATCAGTTGTGATAAAGTTATCATAAGCGATGTTGGGTTTGGGTAGCTCCCCACCAATTAAGTTGAGCCATTTAGTGGTGCTATCGGAATACTTTTGCCTTCTCTCATTTATAAGATCAGCCCTATAGTTATCAAGACGTACTCCTTCTGCTACAACCTGTTTGTCCTGATTGAGCAGGAAAGTATCTACATTGGCTTTTAATCCACCCTCTGTAACAATTACTGTTTCTTTTGTACTGTCTGCAATTGAAATTTTGTACCAATCGTCGTCTAGCTTGTGATTCAGATTGCCAGTGGTTGATGTATTAACTCCTTGGTATATATCACCTGCATTGAACGCTTCTGTTGCCGTTTCAAGCGTATCGTTGCCTGCTAGCGCTTCATGTTTATCACCATAGCGCATTCCAGTCGTTGGATCAATCCTAGGATCATCCTGATCCAGGTTAATACTTATGGCGTATGAATCAAGATTTTCATAGGAAGAATTATTTAAATGATTTCCAAAACGATCACTTCTAACGACTAATCCATACTCACCCGCAGGCAATGGTTGCAAGGAGTAGTAGGGGATGGTACTGAATGGTATCGTGCCTTCGTAAACTTGTAGTACGGGGTGACTTAGTCGTTCTGAAAAGTCTGATGTCCATATTTCAGGAGACCCAAGTAATCCTGCATTTCTTTGCTTTTCAAGGCTCTTATCCCAATCAATAGTTGCATCTTCGTTCAGCACCCACCTTTCGGTATTTCTTATTGATTCAAAGTCACTGCTTGAATCAACAATATCAATCGAATCCCAAACCGATGCATCGTTTACTAAATTGAACGTAAAAACATCAACATCATGCTTCCATTCGCGATCAAGTGCATTCTGCACTTGAGCATCGCGGGGATGCAGATCCAATGGCTTACCTGTAGGGTTAAGGACCTGCCCATTACCTATATCTATATGCGAGCTGAACCCACCACTACCCCAGCGCCCATCATCTGGTGGTTTATGGGTTAAGGCTAATTCTTCACCATCAAATGTTAGATCCTTAATGAATCCATTAACAAGATCGCCTAACGGAGTTGCTGTTTCTGGCGTGTCGTTTCTATTATCGCCTTCAAACCTATCTTTATCGGGGAAGAAAGTATCAGGAGGCAATGGCCCTGCTGGCAGGCTAAATTCGATTTCATAACGCTCTTTATCTTCGCCACCTGTAAATCGGTCCGTATAAAAACGAGACATATCTCCTGCTATTTCAAGATAATAGTCTTTGCCTGCCTTAAGTTGTTGATATTCCTCTGGCCACCAAGAATCTGGCGTTATACTTTGTGTGGATCCAACAGAGCGTATGGGGGCTACAAAAGGCAGGTGATAGTTATTCCCGTCTTCGTCAACACTAATGTCGCCTCGGGCATAAGGGCTTACTACTTCTGTACCAGGACCAAATTCAATCCCATCTTCGTCGAATATCCTGATACTTATATCAGCCCCATCTGTAACAGATGCTGTTATTTCTGTAATATCGTTTCTAAACTGGCTAAGGTTAAAAGCTCTATCTTCACGTCCTCCTGAATAGAAATAATCTCCGATTGCATGTCCGCCATACGGGCGGCTGTAATTGTTTCCAAGCACATTGCCTTGTACTAGATTGAGCTGGTTGAGACTATGCCAGCTGGTATAGGCGTCTCCATTATTGTTTGTAGTATCACTAACTTGAAACTTATAATAATCAATATCTTCTGCTGAATGTAATGTTAGGTTTGATAGCTTGAAGCCATCTGAGATCACTCCAAGGTCTACAGCATTTTCTAATGTCTGATTGCCTAAGTTATTGCTATCGTATATATCAGCTCCAAATTTGTCTTCTTCGGTATACCTCTTTATATTTGAATGTCCGCCAATGCCAATCGAATATGTGGTGGGAACATCTGATTTGAGCTCGACTACATAATCGCCTGCGGCAAGCCCATACAGCGGAATGATATTTTTTGAATCAATTTCAATCTGGCCATAACTTCCCGGCGTCGTTGTCTTGGCATATTCTGCTGCTTTTATGAATGTTGTTCCATCAGCTTCAAGCAGGTTGACTTCTTGCCCTTCAAGGCCGGCTAAATCTGTAAAAACAAAATCCTGAGGCGTTCCTTCTGCCAATAAACTAAATTTATATTTATCGATATCGTTTGCATTGTCTATTGTTTTTCCTGTAACAACTGGATTTAAATCACTGAAATAATTTTTTGTTATTACTAAATCAACAATCGACTCCACATTGTTTTGATCTTCTTTGTCTTTTTTGAGATTTACTTCTAAATCACTATAACTTGTCTGAGCTTCAATTGTATATGAATTGGTCGCACCATCGACTCCAGAAACTCTGATGACACCATATGAAGGTGCACGAGAAGGATCGCTTGAGTTGTTGTTGAGGATTAGCTCAGAATCATCGTCAAGGCCGGTTAACTGAAGCCCATTTCCAATGATCCCATCCGCGGAAAGATGGGTGTCAGCGTAATAGCGCTGACTGTCTATGTCCTGCAAAATCCATGATTGACTTGAATGGGGCCGGATACCACCTTCAATTACATTTAAGGGGCCAGAGCCACGATTAAATTTAACTTCTAATCGATCAACATTGAGCGCGCGATCATCAGGATGTTTGTAAATATAATAATCAACATCATCTGATGTATTGATTGAAAATTGGCCTAATGTGGATTGCCCAGGCTTTAGTTCTCCTAAATATACTGCATCTTTTAATGTATCATTTCCAGATCCATAGATTGCATCAACATCCCATCTTAGGCTTGGGCTGTCATGGGGATTATCAGGGCCAACATGGCTGACTTGTAGGAGCCTATCGTAGCTTTCATACCATTCAGGGCTATCTTTGCTTGCTGTTGGCTTAAAGCTAAGATCATAAAATCCAGCCTCATTATTTGGGCTTGATACAACCAGATCATATGAACCTTGCGGCAAGTTAGCTAAACTAATCGATTCTATCCAATCAGATTCCGCAACAGGAAACGATTTTGGAATGATAAATTCACTTCCATTGTATTTAGTTAAGAAATAAGGGTCTGATTCTGAAGTATAAATAGGTTGATCACGATCAGCTTGATGTAGCGCTAATTGAAGGTCAGCTTGGCTATGGTCAAATTCTAGAACAACTTCGTTTACCTTTGTATTTTGATCAATTGAGAATCTATAGCGATCAATATCAGTGGCATCATTAATTGCTTTTGATAAAAGTATTGTGTTTTCATCGACACTGCCAAGCTGTAGGGCATTAGAAGATCCTTCTTCATCTGCCCGTTCTATCGTAAGTGGTGGTGGTGCATCAAAATGCAAGCCATAAAGTTCTATTTCATCCGCTGATGTTGAATGGTTGATTTCCAGCAGATACTTACCTGCTGTTATGCCATCTAATTCCAATTGAGTTGCGAAGTCTCCACTGGTGTTTGGGAGACCATTCGATCCATATTCAAAGACGCTTGCTACGGAGTTGCCTTGAATATCTGTCAACTCCATTGACAAATAATTCTCTTCAATAAAAACATCTCTAATTAAATTAATCGAATGCTCTGCAGTCGCATCCGTTTCGAAGGTCAACAAGTACTTATCAGGTTTATCTTGGTAAAGCGTTAAGTAAGGATTCGTCCCTGCTAATCCATAGCTTTGTTGATCCGTTACCTTGCCAAGATCATGCTTAAATGATCTGCCAACGTTCAGTTGATCAAATGGATCCGCCTTTACATTGTTACCAATAACGAAGGGGATGCCTTTTTCACCACTAACGTTTTTATACTCCGCCAATTTATATCGCTCATCTAGCCATGGATCTTCTAGGTTAGATGTAGCATTGTTTAAGCCATATATTGCCTGATCATTTTGATAATTTACATCGGCTACAACAAGATAATATTGCTTGCCATTTTCCAGCTTACCTATATCATCCTTGACAATTTCGTGCCGGCCAGTCTCTTCATTTAATTCATAATAGGCTTTAGAGATCTGTGATCTTGAGTTTGGCGTTATGTCTGAACTGCTCTGGCCTGTGTAAATAAAGGAATATACTTTACGGTCATTTGGTTGTAGATAACCTGTTGACCGAAAATTGTTTAAAGCCTCAACAGATCCTTGCTCAATTGCATAGTCAACATCATTTGAAACGATTCTATTGGCAGTCGTATCAATATTTGCTCCTGTAATTGATTGCAGCTGGTATTCATCTCCCTCGGGCTGTGTATAGCCTGCCTCAAGGGTTTGACCAGGTTCAATCTCAATATAGCCATCCGGTTTTAGATACACGACGTTATCAACAATCCGATAACTCTTGAGAGGAACCTGCTCTCCGTTTACTGCGATATTAAACGCATCAATGGGGGTCTCGTTAAGCCGACTTAAGGATTGATCAAAGCAGAGAGCAACTTCTTGATAGCTATCATTTCCACCGAATAAAGCCGCCTTGCTAAGACCATTGATCCAGCTGAATCGGTAATCATAATTAGTCAACCTTCTCGGTATTGCTAATGCATGAGATAAATTTGCCGGAGAATTATTTGCTGTTCCTGTGTTAAAACTAATCGCAGATTCATTTTCAGCTGCAGAACTATTATTTGAACGATCTAATACAACTCCCTCTCCATACTCAATCCTATAGGCTGTATTTTCATTTAATGTCGTTGAGGGCTTAACTGCTAAAATATTATTTCTTATAGTTACTTGATCAGAGGTAATGTCTACCTTCTCTACAGTTTCTCCATTTTCATCGGTAATTAATATATTGCCTGAACCAGGGAAGATTTTATCGTCAAATGTTAACTCAAACCTACTTTCAGGATCCACTGTATTGGAATTATAATCCGTACTTGCCACATACACTCTAGGAGCTGTCGTATCAGCGCTAACTGTTAGCGAGTAATCCCAGGATCCATAGCTGGCGACGCTTAAGAAATGTGTGCCAGGTTCAAGATATTTTGTTGTTTCTGCTTTGAGATTAGCGTATCCATCCCACCAATTACCAGTGTTTTCACTGATGTACCCTCCCCCCCCTTGAGTGGCAAGTTGTTGATCATCAATCGTTAAGGTATAAGGGTTCCCTCCCCCCCCGTCTAATGGGTCAATTCTAAATGTATATTCTCCATTGTCTTCAATTACAATCTTGAACCAATCATCATCACTACTGCCATATATTGATTGCTTGAGGTTATTTTTCGAGAGATCTTCCTTGTTATAGTTAATTACAGCACTGGTGCCTTCATTTGCTGGAAAATCCAAAAATTCTGTACTGAATTTCCAGTCTGTAGGAGAATCTAATCCTTCAAATATGTTTCCTGACTCATCAACAAAGGTTCCTTTGTCAAAGAGTACGTAATAGTCTTCACCATATTTTAAGGGCTCTGTCTTATCCTCTAGGCGGAAAAAAGTACTGAAGGAGTCCCAGGCATCGCCTGAATTTCTGAAAATGGCATCATCTTCGGCGCTAACGGAGTATGTTCTAATGTCATCGGAGCCATTGGTAATCGTGATATCACCACTACCCGCTTTAACTTTTTCATCAAAATAAAAATCAAAACGGAAGTCAACAAATCCCCAGTCATCGATAACAGTATTGGTGACTGAGTTATTGCGAGGATGTTGTCGGGCATCTTCAGTATTTAATTGAGGAGCAGTAACATCAGCATCTGGTTCGTCTGTTTCGAAGGTGATTGTTGTATTATCATTTACACCAGCAAAGGCTGTGCCTGATTTGTCTATAAAGAATCCTTCATCTATTAAGACATGGTAGTTTGACCCAAGTTTTATCTGTACGCCTTGCCCAGTCTTTTCCGGATCAGTGTTTAAATAGGCGCTCGGCCAAGACGAAGACGCCTTGCTGGATATTGCCCCGCTCGGTATTCTCCAGCCCCAGTGAATGTCTTGCAACCGAAAATCTTCTGTTCCAAAGACTATTTTGTGATCGCCAGATTGGAGCGTTATATTTCCAGAACCCAGTTCAACTTGTTCGTTGAAATATAGACTTAATGGAACTAAATCTAGGTGGGCTATTGGTTCGTCTGAATTTGGTGATGTTCTGGTTATTATTGGGCTTTCATTGTCTTCCAGGATTGTGAATGAATTATTTGCTTGCGTAGGTGTAACACTCGATGAATACCTAACTGTATAATTCAGGTCTATAGACCCTGTGTAGCCAGAGTCTGGTGTTATTAGATAGTATTGATGTTCTTCAGTAACCGTACTATTACTTGCCTCAAGCTCCTCAACGGTCAGGTGGCGATAATCATCACCCCATAAGTTTTGGTATCCTTTGGCTAGATCTTCTTTCTTGATTTTATAGTCATTATTCTCTAGGCCGTCGCTAAATATTACTTTTGGACCAACAAGAAATACATCTGGGCTGGGTGCCTGTGCGTCATTAGCAGTGCTTGCTGCGACCTGTGCGCCTGCGCTTGCCGTTAATTCTGCAACAGTGTTAATGCTGAGCGCTGGATCGGCGCTGCTGCTACTAACGCTGGTTGCGCTGCTATTGCTGTTATTCGTTGCTTCTCCATCAGCCGCAAAGCTTTCTTGGCCTGCATTGATGCTGGCCTGATCGTCTTGTTCGTTGCTGTGATCGAGGCTGCTCATCGCCGCAAGCCTCGCCAGCGGCTTAGCGCTAGACCGCGCCCTGGCTCATTTCCTTGGCTTTGGCCTTGATCATTCGCTTGCCTTTGGCCTTGCGCTGCTTCTATCTCACCCAGCGCTGGCAGCTTGATCTGCAAGCAGGCTGAACCATCAAGGAGCCCGCTCAGCTCCCTGGCCAAAAGATCAGTGGTGACGGGGGGTTGCACCTTACAAGCGGTTGATCAGCACAACTTCAACCCTATTTCTAGGGGAAAACGCTTATCTCAGGCAATCCCCAGCTAGAAGACTTATCGCTTCACAGCCGTGATGTCGTTGAGTGTGAGTTAGCAGAAGAGCTGGCTCAAAGGCTTGCGAGAGCTGCTTTTTTGCCTTTAAACCTTTTCCTTTTGGCTTTTGAGTCTTGCCTCTGCCTGGCAGCCTTGTTGTTGGCTTTGAGGCCGTTAACCGGTGAGCGGATCCTGGAATTCAGTGCCAGCAATGTCGTTATCGCTGCTGTCGCTATTGCCATCAGCGCCGATCACACCCACAGCTGTTGGTGATTCGAGTGCCGTACATCTGCAAATGTGGTTCATCTCAGCTGTGAACTTATTTACTAGTCACTCTCTTGAGGTCTTCCATCATTGGGCTCCAGTCATCCCTATTCATTTGGCTGACTAGCCAAAGGCTTGCTTGAACGAATCACGCATTGTGCGAAAGCTGGTGGTTCTGTAGCTGCGGTTGTGAACTTCTTCGGAGTGGCCCATTGCTGCGCAAAGATCAGCCTTGTGCACCTGCATTGATTCGTAAACGAGAGAATAAGTGTCGCGGAAGCTATAGGGCCTTAGCCATTCGCCTTGCTCGACTTTCTGTTTCACCAGTTCCTGCCGTCACCCTGGCGTTAGCTGCGCAGAACGCTGCATCCAGACCTGCCTCATCAGTCCATTGGCCGTAGTGCTTCATATGGGTGCGAACGTCATGTCCCATTGATGCCGCGAGCTGGCGCAGAGGGATTCCAGCAATAGCTCCTCGGTAGGCATAGCCGTGACGCAGGCTGTACGGCGAGAGCCCCGGGTTGGCTTTGACCAAGGCTGCCCAATACGAGTGGCGATCGAGGTATTGCCGGAACGTATGACCGCAGGTTTTGAAGTCAGGGGCATTAAGGATTCCAGTCGGCAGCTTCACTAGTCCTCTTTCCAGCTGGGCCAGTGCTTGCCCTGAAGCATCGGCCAATTCTGGTAACTCCAGTGGGTAGGCGATGCGATCAGGCTTTGGCGTTTTGGCCGTTGCGCGGTTTCGTTTGACGTTGCCGACTTTGAGCTTTCCGTCCACCACACGCATCGCTTTTAGCTCTGCTGGTCTTAGTCCGAAGAGTCCAACCAAGGTGACGGCAAGACGTAGTTCTGGTTTATCGAACAAGCTGTCGATTAACCCGAACAGTTGATTGGGCTTGACCGGTACTTTGTCTTCCTTGCGTGTTTCAGCAAGCCCAATCAGCTCTTCAAGATCTTCGCTCTCTAAGGGGAGATAGGCCGACTCTGCTCCGCATTTTTTGACAGCAAAGCGCAGGAAACGCGAGACATCTAAAAGTGCTCGCTTTCTGCCAACACCGCCCAGCTTTAACTCAGCTAAGTACTTGCTGGTGTAGTTCCGCATAACGCCTGGGCCGTCGTTTGCTGCTCCGCGTCCTTTGGCATAGATCAGTTCGATCGTGCGTTCGATCCTGCGCCGTTCTTCTCTCTCGTAGGTCGATGCTTTGACTTGCCCAGTACCAACGCGGTTGGCTTCATAACGCTTGGCCACCTCGTTCCAATTCGTGCCACCAGTGGCTTCGTCCTCTGCTGACACGCTGATCAGTGCATGTGACGCGTACAGACCTATTCCTAGGTCAGCCATTTTGCGTCTCAGGTCTCCAATCAAAACAAGCAACTCGGTGCTGCTGCTTGGAGCGAAGCGAATCTGGGTGGTGATGGTCGGACGCTTGCCGTTTCTTGCATTGCCGGTTTCGCGGCGCTGAATTTTGAAGTAACCGGACCGTTCCTCCAGCACCCAGCCAGGGCCATAGGTCCGTTTGATCGTGCCCCTTAGGTCCTTCAGCCATGGAGCTGTTTTGACCATGAACACCTGACATGCATGCAAGTGCTCAGTATGCCGTGTTTTGGTGTGATTTCTAGGTGTGATTTTTGCCTTTATCTGCCCCGACTTGCCCATGCAAGTGAATGGTGCATTTCTCGAAATCATTGTGCTGCAATGCTTTTGAGCGTCTATGCCTGGGAAGAGAGGGAGAGGCTGAGACGCATGGCATGCAGGGGGGCAGGAGTTCGAGTCTCCTTGGCTCCATTGAGATCTAACCAGTCCAGTCAGGTGAGTTAAGGGGATTTGATCCCAGCATCTTTGACTTCCTGAGTTCGATCCTTTATTGCTTCGAGGTAGTCATTGGGTTCTTTCTTGTCGATGAAAACTCCTTGGTCGAGTTTGCTCTCGATCTGATTGAACAATTTCTTCAATCGCTTTATGTCCTGTTTGGATGCAAGGTGCCGAGTGGTTTAGTTGATCTGTGTCGATGTTCTATCCTTTCCCCAGTGAGCCTTTCTAGAATTGCTCATTTTTGTATCAGCTGGTCTGACCAAGACTGATTGTGCTGAGATTAGATGTTAGTTCGATTGCCTTTTCCACAGGAGAGTCCTTGTGTTAATCGCATTCACCTATCGATAGAGAGTGGCATAATTGGGATTTGCGAGGATCGTCTAGGAGGATTTCTCAGAAAGTATGTTAGCAAAACAAGCTCTTTGATTAGTTGGTTGATTGTGTGTTTTGAGCAACACGGACTTGCTTGTATGTTCGATGCTTTTATCAAGGGAAATCATTATTAAGCTAGGTTGCTTGACTGTGCTAAAAAGTAATGCTAACAGGATACAATTGCATTAGAAGTCATACCCGTGATTGCTCGTTCTTGCTATGCCGGCCTCATCTGATCAGCCCATCATCGACATTTCTGCTGAAACCACGGAAACCCATCCTCTGCTGAATGACGAGGATATTCATGAAAAAGTGGCTGAGCGGCTTAAGCACTCAAAAGAATTTGGAGCTTTGGTTTGGGAGGCTACCAAGGAGTACTTGCACAAAATGAACCTTACTCCGCAAGAGAAGTCAAATGTAAGTGATTGGCTGGCTAGCAAAAAAGATAAGTTGCAACAATCAGTTGTTGCGAAATTGAATGATCTTCATCAAGGTGGTCGAAAGTAGTTGTGGCTATTTGCAATAAGTTCCTATTTGGATCTCATAGCAATGTGCTAACTCCAGTGCTTTATTTTGATCGATAAGCAAGCTGATGATTCAACTTTTCTGATAGTCAATCAGGCTGATAGCAATGATGCCAAGGCCTTCAGAGATGCCGTTCTCTTGGTCGTCTGTATTTTTGTATTGCCTACCTGCATGATCGGCTTGCAGGTTTTTACGGTAACCGCAAAATACTTTCTTGCTAATTGAGTTGTTGTCATTAATTTGCCTATGGTCAGTGGAGTTTTATGTATATAGTTGCATGCGCAGTAGTTGCTTATAACGTAAGCCAGTAGTGATGGTTTTATTCACTGTCTTTTAAATTTTCTAATTCAATAGAGAAGTGATATAGGGCTATGCCAAGAAATGCACCAAAGACAACTTGGCCGTCGGCATTAGGTGCGATTTCTGTCGCAACGATCAGGATAAAACTAGTTAATGTCAAGGCGCGTAGAGTGCGCCGCTTTATTGCTCTATTCCTCAGCCTTTTGTGGAGGAGGGAGTTGGTCTCACTCATCCATTGTTCAAGCTGTTCTCTGGATTTAGTCACTCCTAAGTCGTCAGCAGCTGTTGATTTCTCATCTTACTGTGCGTTGTCTAAGCTTTTAAGCGTTTGCACTAACAGTCCGATCAATAATCCAGAAAAGGTTCCCACAAGAATTTGTCCATCGTTGGGAGCAACTTCTAGCATCATGATAAATACAAAAACTGTCCATATTAATAGCCTCATGTTGACCATTGTCACAGTTTAGCTCTTGGCTAATGATGGGGCGTTGTCTCTTTAAGAATAAGATTTAATCTTTCAATCTGATCTGCTCTGTTGTGATGCTTTTTGCTCTGCCCTGGCAAGCTTCGCAATGATGCCAGCAGCTTCTAACTCTCCTGTGAAGCCAAATGAGGCAGAGTCAACCAGACGGTCGGGAAACAAAACCCCGTCTAAGTGGTCACATTCATGTTGGATCACTCTTGCTGGGAAGCCCTCAAGGCAATGCTCAATCTCAAAACCATTTTCATTGAGCGCCCTGTAGTGAATCCGACTCCAGCGCGACACCTGACCACGAAGGCCTGGCACACTCAAGCACCCCTCCCAACCATCCTCTAGATCAGAGCCGATTGGTGTTAAGACAGGATTGATCAGAATTGTTTGTGGAATCGATGGGGCCTCGGGATAGCGGGGATTAGGGCCTCCTCCACCAAACAACACCACTCTTAAAGGCACACCAATCTGGGGTGCGGCGAGTCCTGCTCCTTGATGGGCCTTCACCGTGTCTTGTAAATCCTTAATGAGTGAAATGATCAGCTCATCAGAGGCATCATCGACGACATTGGACACTTGCCTCAGTTGAGGATTGCCCATACGCAGGATTTCCTTCACAGCCATGATCATTAACCTCCTTTTCTCTTTTCTGTAGTTTTCGCCAACACAACAAAACCAGCCATAAGGATGAGCAAGATTCTGTCAATGGATAAGTGAGTTATCAGGTTCATTGTTTTGGCTTTTGTTGATGTTCAGCTGCTTACCAGTCTCTTGCAAAAATCACTTGAGTGAGTCACTGCTGCGGTCCAGTTGTCGGCTTCAGTGAGTCCAGAGTTTCGGGTGGGTTTGAAGCTGTGATCTCCGGCAGGCATCCATTGCAATGAGACCATTGGCGACAAATCGTAGCTTTCAACCTCACCTTGTCGACCCATCCCATCGCGTTCGCCCTGCAAAATTAAGGTCGGAGTTTTTTGCACGGCAAGATGTTCAGTTCTTAACTGCTGAGGCTTCCCTAATGGATGAAAGGGGTAACCCAGGCAGATGCAGCCAAGTACGTTCATGTTGGCTGAGAGTTCATCTGCCAGAAGACTGGCGACCCTACCCCCCATTGACTTACCGCCAATGATTACAGGTCGAAGCGCAGCTTCGCTCTCGACCTGCTCGAGGAAAACTTGCTTCAATTTCGGCATTCGATCAGGGGGAGAGCGTTTGCCACTAATGCGTTGTTTAGCCATGTATGCGAATTCAAAGCGCACCACCCGCCAACCGACTTCAGCTAAGCCACTGGCTATCGCTGTCATGAAAGGGCTATCCATTGCTGCACCAGCCCCATGGGCTAAGAGCAGGGTGGCAGGTGCAGCGCTAGAACCATTCACCAAGCGTGGAGTGGGATCCATCGATGAGTTATTCATCTAGGCATTCTCCTGATTTTTGGCAGCTAAGTAGACATGCTTGGTGAGTCATCGTTTTTGTCAGGAAGGAACGGAATGGCTCAATAAACAATCGTAGGTAGCTATTCAATGGGGTTGTGACCTAGGGCTGTTCTAATCCCCGACAAAGCGTCGTTACTTAGTAAGTGCAGTTTTTCTAATTGCCTTCCAACCAGAATTCGCAAGCTTGATCGCTTATGCGACAGCGGCAGCAAGCAACTGATAAGACTGTTGGGAGAGTTCAGCTCTTGACTAAGGGAATCAATCAGAATTCAACGCTCTCGGATCAAGGATGTTTGGCAGCTCAACCTTTTCTTAAACGGATGACGACATTGAAGGCAACGTTATGCACTCAATGGCTGCTCCTCTTGTTGATCAATAGCAACCACTTGGAAGTCAAGCTTGGCGGCCTCTCGATCACTTAAGCTTCGGGTCCAGGCACCTTGAATTGGATCATTCCAACGAAAGCCAGCATCTTTGGCCAGGTGTCTTTGTGCATAAGACACCTGGGCACGCATCAAACGCTTTGGCTCTAGCCCATGAAGTAGGAGCGTTTCGAGATCCTTGCAACGGGCGAACACCTCGGCGAGATAAATGCAGTCGGTGAGAGCACGATGAGCGGCCCATACCGGCACGCCATAAGCGAGAGCCAAATCTCTTACAGAAGGCCTTGAACGAAGCTGACGATCAACTGGCCAAGCGATGTCTTCCATCGTGCACAGCCAGGGCTTGGAGACAGCTGGAAGCTGATCCTTTCCGAACCACTGACGATCGAAGCCAGCATTGTGAGCAACTAACAGATCAGCGGCATCCAGTAAGGCTTGCAAATAGTCCAGCCCTTGTCGCCAAGGTTGATCCAAGCGAGTGACCTCAGCGGGGATGCGATTGATTGATTCAGCCGCATTGGTTTCCACAGGTAGCAAAAAGGAATGCTGGGCAAGCACAGCACGCTGCGGTGCATGGAAAAGGATGGCTCCAACCTCTAGGCATTGACCTCGCTTCGGATCCAATCCAGTGGTTTCCGTATCGATGATCAGCAGCATCTCTGGCAGTGAGCTCAAAGCTTCTCGATGCAAAGAAGGCAGTGCTACTGGTGCATGAGGTTGCGGTAAAGAGACAGCCTCTGAAGTAGAGACAGCCTTTGAAGGAGTGACAGCCTTTGAAGTAGAGACAACTGCCTCTTCTGCATTGAGATCTGGGAGAAGATCCAACTGACCAGCTCCAAAGAGATGCTGCTTTGCTTCCCCCACGCCGAGTTCATCGATGGATTGCTTGTATTCTCCCGCACCCATCAAGGGGCTCTCTAGGGTGCTCCATAGATGCGAGCTTCTGCATGGCCCTTCAAGTTGGTGATAAGGCTCCTGCCATTGATCTGGTTGATCAAAATGGCAACAAGCGGCGGAGTAATGATCTCAAAGGCAAAGTACTCGTGTTGTTTTTCTATCCCAAGGACGACACTCCTGGATGTACAGCCGAAGCTTGTAGCTTTCGAGACAATTACTCAGTTTTTGAGAAACTCGGTTCTGAAGTCTGGGGGGTGAGTGGAGACGATGACATCAGTCATCGGCAATTTGCAGAACGACATGGCCTGCCCTATGCATTACTGAGCGACAAGGACAACACACTGCGGCGAGCCTTTGAAGTTCCTCGCACCCTTGGGATGCTGCCAAGCCGAGTTACTTACGTGATTGATGGCCAAGGAACAATCCGCCATATTTTTAATAATCTCCTCGATGGTCCTGCTCATATGCGTGAGGCATGCCGTGTCGTGGAGGAAATCAAAAAGAAACGATGACCAGATGGAGACGCCTCGGCAACGTCTGGGGACTATGGCCAGCTAAGCCAATCGCACTGGTCGAGATGGTGGGGGGCAGTTATTTGGCGGCGAGCCCCCAGCTCAGCTACCGACGATTGCTTGAAGGTTTAGCTGACCACAATCTGGCGGTTCATGCTTGGGGCTATGTGCCAGGCTTCGACCATCAGGCTCAGGCCAATGAAGCTTGGAAACATTTGCGTCGTTGTCGACAACAACTTGAGGCCAGAGTCGGAGCCCTTCCCACACCCCTTCGCTTGGGCCATAGCCTTGGCTGCAAGTTGCATCTTCTAGCCCCAGATGGAGGTCGTAACAGCAGGGCTTTGGTGGCATTGAGCTTCAACAATTTCACGGCTGATCGTTCGATTCCCATGCTTCGCGAACTTGCACCAAAGCTTGGCTTTTACACGGAATTCAGCCCAAGCCCTAATGAAACATTGCGATTGATCCGCGAGAGTTACCACCAACCTCAGAACTTATTGGTGAGTTTTGGGAATGACAGCCTCGATCAGAGCCCAAGCCTTTTGCATAGTCTCCAGCAGCGAGTGGAAGATGCAACACAAAGCTTGCATCTTCCAGGCGATCACCTCACCCCAGCCAGTGCAGGGTTACGGCAGAACCTTCTCGGCGACTGGGCGGATGACTCCGCCCGGGCCGAGACTCTCAATCAATTGGTGGAAACGATCTCTTCTTGGGCAAGCCCATGAACGAGGTCGTGATCAGGCTCTAAGCCGATCCAGTACGGAGCGATCTTCCAGGGTGCTGGTATCACCCTTGACCTCCTCTCCAGCGGCCAACGCCCGCAAGATACGCCGCATAATTTTGCCGCTGCGGGTCTTGGGTAAGGCATCACTGCAACGGATCTCATCAGGTCGAGCAATGGGGCCGATCTCCTTGCCCACATGAACACGAAGCTCCTGAATCAAAGCATCACTCACTTCCCTGCTTCCTTCCAAGGTGACGAAGGCCACGATCGCTTCACCTTTAAGGTCATCAGGTCTTCCAACCACTGCCGCTTCAGACACTGCCGGGTGACTCACCAATGCCGATTCGATTTCCATCGTGCCAAGACGATGGCCTGAAACGTTAATCACATCATCCACCCTGCCCATCACCCAGAAATAACCATCACCATCTCGACGAGCTCCATCGCCTGCGAAATAGATGAAACTGCCATCCTTAGGGCGTAAGTATTCCCAATAGCTCTCTCTAAAGCGTTGAGGATTTCCGTGCACGGTGCGCATCATTCCTGGCCAAGGACGTCGCACGATCAGATATCCACCTTCGTCAACGGCTACTGGTTCGCCTTGTGCATCAACCACCTCAGCCTCAATGCCTGGTAGGGGAAGGGTCGCAGATCCTGGTTTTGTTGGCGTCGCACCAGGCAATGGGCTGATCATCACCCCACCTGTCTCCGTTTGCCACCAAGTGTCGACAATTGGGCAACGATCACCACCGATGACCTCGCGATACCACATCCAGGCCTCAGGATTGATGGGTTCTCCGACGGTACCTAGCAAGCGCAGACTGCTCATGTCGTATTGATCGGGTACAGCCCGACCACTTTTCATGAATGCCCGAATTGCCGTAGGTGCAGTGTAAAAAATCGTGATCCCGTGTTTCTGAATTAGCTCCCAAAAGGCTCCAGGCTTGGATGGGCGTGGTGCCCCCTCATACATCACAGTTGTCGCCCCATTGGAAAGAGGCCCATAAACAATGTAGCTATGGCCTGTGATCCAGCCCACATCGGCTGTGCACCAGTAGACGTCTTCGTCGCGAATGTCGAAGATCCACTTGAAAGTGAGGTGAGCCCAGAGGTTATAGCCTGCCGTGCTGTGCACAACGCCCTTTGGCTTTCCAGTGGAGCCAGAGGTGTAGAGCACAAACAGGCGATCTTCACTCGCCATGGGTTCCGCCGAGCACTCTTGAGATTGAGCTGACACAAGCTCGTGCCACCACTGATCTCGACCAGCTTCCATCACCACGCTTTCTTTCGTGCGTTGCACCACCAGCACCGACGTCACGCTGGGGCAGGCACCCTCGGCTAATGCAGCATCCACTGCCGGCTTCAAGGCAACGGCCTTGTCCTTACGAAAACCACCATCAGCAGTGATCACGGCTTTGGCTTCACCATCCACCAAACGATCTCTAAGGGCTTCAGCGGAAAAGCCACCAAAGACAACAGAATGTGGGGCACCGATACGGGCGCAAGCCAACATGGCAATGGCCGCTTCTGGGACCATTGGCATATAAAGGGCAACCAGGTCACCTTTGCCAATGCCAAGAGCTTTCAGCGCATTGGCAGCCCTGCACACTTCAGCATGCAGTTCTCGATAGGTGAAGCGCCGTACATCACCTGGCTCTCCCTCCCAGATCAGGGCTGTTTTGTTTGCCTTCGGCCCATTGAGATGGCGATCAAGACAGTTGAAGGAAAGATTTGTCGTGCCTCCTTCAAACCAACGCGCAAAGGGAGGATTTGACCAATCGAGAACGCTATCAAAGGGTTCAAACCATTCCAGCTCAGTGCGAGCGGCTTCACCCCAGAAACTGTCAGGATCAGTTTTGGCTTGCTCTGCCATCCGACGATAGGCTTCCAGGCTTCCAACCATCGACTGTGAGGCCAACTCTGCGGAGGGATGAAAGACGCGCTGCTCCTGCAGGACTGACTTAATGGTGCCGGATGGATCAGGGGACATAAGGCAATCAATGACCAGTGATTTCCCGCATTCAAGCGATTAAGAGCAGGGACTACAGCGCTGTGACACGCTTGTTTAAACGAACCCCCGAAGCGACCGTCTTTGAAGGGCATCTAAATGAGTACAAATTGAAAGAGCAAAAATCTGAAATAAGATAAAAATACAAAGCAAAATGATCAATTTTGAAGTCTTTTCCTATCTGCTTGCAGTCCGCCAAATATAGTCAGAAAATACATTCCTGTTAATGGTGAAAAGAATGCTGGTAGCAGCACAGCGATGGAACAACTCTGCGGGCAATCTATTAACTCGGAATCACTTCACTATGACACTTGTGACTGGGTCGTAAAGTCGATTGTAAAAGTGATGCAGGCTGAGTTGGTTTGTGCGATTGATAAACTTGAAAAATGTATTCATCCTCTGAGCTGGATTCTGATAATATATACAGTTGTCGACTTTTGTCAGGTCGGCTGTCTTGTGCTTCCAGAATGTTTTGAAACATCTCATCTGCATGATTGCTTGGTAGCCATATTCACTACTTCGGTTGAGTGGAAGCTTAGAGATTTGTTTAATGCCCTGAATGGCAAATTCCTTTGAGTAAGGGGATTGTCTTGCTTAAGTTATTCCATCATGCTTGGCTTGTCTGATAAGTGTTTGTTTTTGCTTCAGGCAGATTTGTCTTTGGATTGACGATAAGATCCTCTGATAGGCCAATAAGCCGCAAGCCAAGTAGCGCATACCTCTCAATGCAAAATCGCAGCTTTCAGCTAGAAATGCGATAGCTGCTTCTTTTCATGACTGATGACCAGTCTCTCTTGCTAGGTGAGCCACTTTTATAGGAAAGGTGTTAGAAGTATGAGCTGGGCCACACAACCTCCTGTTAAACCATTGACAACTTGCATCCATTCGAAAATGACTGAGCTGGATATTGAGTTTTAATCAAGTCAATCGAGAGGGTGCGCATTGGTTCATGTCCTTCCCTGCTGCCTGCTTGTTTGATCTCGATGGAGTGTTGTTGGATACTGAGCCTCTACATGCTCAGGCCTGGTCTCAAACAGCGGCTGTCTTTGCTACCAGTCTCAGTACAAGTCAGTTGTCGATGTTAAAAGGTCGGCGTCGGCTTGATTGTGCTCAGCTGGTCAACAACTGGTTGAACACCCCGGTAGGGATCGAACAGCTCTTAGCCGTGCGCCAGCCGATTGCAAAGCATCTGCTCAGTCAGGCCAAAGCCATGCCTGGAGCGGAGGTATTGGTTCGCTGGTGCTACGACCACAGGCTGCCAATGGCCATGGCCTCCAGTAGTACGGCAGATGCCGTTGCATTTAAAAGTATTCATCACAGCTGGCTTGCACTGATTCAGACTCGAGTTCTTGGCGATGATCGATCTCTTACAGCAGGTAAACCCGCTCCAGATCCTTATCTGCTTGCCGCGCGGCGGCTGGCGGTCAAGCCGAATGCCTGTTGGGCATTGGAAGACTCTCAGGCCGGCACACAGGCGGCTCTAGCCGCAGGGTGTCATGTCTGGGTGCTTAGCGAAAACGAAGTTCACATCAATTGCGATGGCAAGTTTAACGATGAGAATCCTCGTCAAATCGCCCAGTTAAAAACCTTTCTTGACCATCTCCAGCAGGCTTGGGATGCACTCTGAAAAGCTCAGTAGAGACGGCTTAAAACAAAATCAGGTAGTTCCATTAATGCACGCTGGCAAGGTGAATCTGGTAGCCAAGCGATGGCTTCACGAGATTCCCTGGCAAAATCTTCAGCCAACTGACGGCTGCGTGAAATGGCCTGCGAATTACGCACCAGCTCAAGGGCTTGATCAAGATCGTCCTCTTCGCTGAACTCTCGCTCAATCAGACGAGCTAAAGCTAAATGCTCTTCTAGCGCATAGAGAGCCGGTGCCGTTAGATAGCCACTGGCCAAATCATTCGCGGCAGGTTTCCCTAATTGCTGCTCACTGCCTGTGAAGTCGAGGATGTCATCGACAACCTGAAATGCGAGTCCAAGCTGGCGACCGAAGTGATGCAGTAATTTCTGATGCTCAACACTCTCACCACTGAGCACGCCGGCAGCCTGCACACTGTTGGCCATTAGAGAAGCCGTCTTGCAATAGCTCTTCTCCAGATATGTCGCAAATGATTGGCCTGTGTCATAGCGATAGAGGCCCTGCTTCACCTCCCCATCGGCGAGGTCCATGATGACCCGACTGAGAAGCTTGACGACAGCTAAGTTATCCAGATTAGCCAGATGCCAACTGGCCTGTGCGAATAGAAAATCACCTGCCAAAACCGCAACGCGATGATTGAAACGGCTATGAACAGTGGCCACGCCTCGGCGAGTGTCAGCCTCATCGACGACGTCGTCGTGAACAAGAGAAGCCGTGTGGATCATCTCGGTAATCTCCGCCAGCCGACGATGACGGGCCGAGAGATCACCATCGGCAGATAAAGCTCTTGAGATCAACAGCACAATGCCCGGGCGAAGGCGTTTGCCCCCGGCACTGAATAAGTGCTCTGCCGCTGCTTGAAGAATGGGATGACCGGCACCAATCAAGCTGCGCAGATCAGTGAGCAGGGTCTCAAGGTCCAGCTCGACCGGCTGCAGCAGCTCAGTAACGGTGGCCATGGATTCCCTCGGTGGAGTGATCTTACGAGGCGCAGGCAGGACATTGCAGTGAAACCAACTCAACTTGAGGACGCTCGCCCAACCATGGCGTAGCACGTGTGGCAAAGCCCTCGGGATTGGCAGTCACGCAGAACCGTGTAGAGGTCAGCGACAGTGATGTTCCTAATGGGATCGTTGGGCTACCCAACAGAACATCCAGCTCGCGCGCCACACCGATAGCAGGATCAATCAAGCGCACATCTTGCGGCAAAATCTGACGCAAGATCGGTTCAAGAAGAGGATAGTGAGTGCATCCGAGAACCACTGCTTCCACCTGTGCAGCCAAGAGTGGGTTCAGATACTCACGCGCCGCCTGATAAAGCTCCTCGCTGCTGAGTTGACCAGTCTCAATCAATGGCACAAAGGCCGGACATCCCTGCTCAATAACCATCGTGCCTGGTCGAGAGATCTCAATTTGTTTGCCATATGCGCCTGATGCAGCAGCAGCAGGAGTGGCCAGTACTCCCACACGCTCTTCCGAAAGCATGTTGGCTGCTGCCTCGATCAACCTAACGACAGGGATCCCTCCCGCAACCGCTTCAGCCACATCAGAAGCCAACGCATTCGTGGTGTTGCAAGCCATCACAACCGCAGTCACTTGCTGGTTTCGTAACCACTGGACAACCTCCTTGGCGATCACTCGGATTTCATGCGGCATGCGGTTTCCGTAAGGGACTCGGGCGGTATCACCGAGATAGAGGCAAGGCACCTGCCCATGGCGCTCCAGCACTCGCCTGAGCACAGTCAACCCACCCACGCCGCTATCAAATAATCCCAAGCGAGGCTTCAACGGACCCCCTGCAAATAGTTGAGGATGCCAGTAGCAATAGCCAGAGCCAACTTGCGGCGATGGACTGCTGAAGCCAGCCGAGGAGCATCTAGCCGTCCTGTTAAAAAACCTGTCTCAACTAGGGCGGAGGGCATTGTGGTTCGCCGGATGACAAAGAAACGGCCCCGTCTGACCCCTCTGTTGGGGCTCCCAGGGGAGACGTTCAGCACCTGTTGCTGGATATGAGACGCCAACCTGGCTGAACGGGAATCAGAGAAATAGAAAGTTTCGATTCCATTGACCTGTGGTCTGGACATGCTGATGGCATTGGCATGAATGCTTACAAATGCAGTTGCACCTACTCGATTGGCGATCGCCACTCTTGGCGGTAGATCCACATCCACATCAGCCGTGCGGGTCATGATGACCTGCACCCCTCGAGCTTCTAATAGCTGGGCTACCTGAAGGGAAACATCGAGAACAACATCCGTCTCACGTAGACCGCGAATCCCTATAGCACCAGGGTCTGGACCACCATGACCAGGGTCAATGACAACTCTAAAGCGCCCGCGGGGGACATTCGGCAAACCAGAGGCATTGATAGGCGTCCGTGTGGGTGTAATCCGGATTCCAGGAGCCCATCGGCTCAAAGTTGATGCTGTCAGGTCTCCTTCACCGATAGGGCGAAGCCCGCGGGTCGGTAAGCCTTCGAAGTTGAGCTTCCAGCGGTCCGGAGAGGTTCCTATCAGCTTGAGCTGATTTGGATTCAGAGAGATTGATGGTTTGAACTCAATCACCAGTCGAGTTGAGCCAGGCGTTGGTTTCCCCAAACGAATCGCACGCACCGGCCCGCTACCCCTCAGGCTGCGGGAGCGGCTCAATTCTCCAGGAAAATCAATCCAGACCTTTGCTCCTTGGGCCCCATCCGCTGGTTGAAAGAACGCTTCTAGACGAGCCCCTCTTGATGTACGCAACTGCAACACCCCGTCGCTTCCAAGTGCCCAGGCCGCTAAAGCACTTGCCGCTCTGGCCGGCAACGCTGCCAAAAACAAAGGGATCTGCAAGGCACCAACCACCAGCAGGATGAGAGGGCGGGATGGAGCCGAGGCCATTGGCTCAGAACAGTGCTGACTGCCGGTGTTGGAGGCTTGGCATTTGCGCGCGAATGCGACCAATGTGCGAGTTATCCACAGGAGCAATGGCTGCACCCTGACTCACTCCTGCATCAGCCAAGACGGTTCCCCAGGGATCAATCACCATGGCATGTCCATGGCTCTGTCGACGGCTGTAATGACGACCTGTCTGGGCAGGTGCAAGCACATAGGAGGTGTTTTCGATGGCCCTGGCTTGAAGTAAGACCTGCCAGTGATCTTTTCCGGTGAAAGCCGTGAATGCTGCTGGAATCATCAATAACTCTGCGCCAGCACTGACGAGATGGCGATAGAGCTCAGGGAAGCGCACGTCGTAGCAGATGGATAGTCCCACTCGACATAGTCCTGGCACATCCACGACCGGGGGTAGTTCACGACCAGACGTAGTCGTGGCCGACTCCTGATAGGTGTTGCCTTCAGGTAGATCCACATCGAAGAGATGAATCTTGTCGTATCTCGCTAGCAGCTGACCATCACGACCGACCAATTCGGCTCTGTTGACCGTGTGATTGCTATCTCCTGAAGGTACAGGGAAGCCCCCGCCCAGAAGCACCACCTGGTAGCGCCTTGCCATGGTGACCAGAAAGCGGCTGCATTGCTCAGCTAAGTCTTGTGCCAGCTCCAGTCGTCGCTCGTCATCACCCATAAAGGCAAAATTTTCAGGTAATCCCACCAATTCCGCTCCACGGCGGGCAGCCAGTTCGATCTGCTCCTCGGCAGCAGCAAAATTGAGCTCTGGATCCGAGGTGCTCGTCAGCTGCAAAGCGGCTGCCAGAAAGTCGGTCACAGGGTTGAAACAGAGAGCGAAACTTTAGATCGCAGTGTGGTTTCAAGAGGCACAAAGGACTCCGGGTTTGACCTGAACAGGAACCACAGAAAGCCGATCCAATTCAGCACAACATCTGAAATCTGCATCGTGATCGCCAAGTCCAATTAAGCGTTGGCCATGGCTGGCTTGACGAAGACAGGCTTCTGGATCGTGCTTCCACTGCTGCCAAAGGGCTAGTGCAGCAGTGAGTTCGTCGTTCACGACACAAGCCTCATCAGCCAAAGCATCCAATAGCAAATCGGTCAATGCTCCGGCCGCCAAAGAGTCCTCCAGGGAGTAGGCCCCTTCCCAGCCACTACCAACAATCCAAAGTTGCTCAGGTGGATCCATTAACAAGTGGTCTGCAACAGCTTTGCGGTTTGGTAGTGCCAAAGTGAATAAACGCTGAACCCCACGCACTCGCTGCAACGAGCGCGTGCCGTTAGTCGTGCTCATAAATAGTCTTTTGCCAGCCACTTGCTCGGGCACCACATCGACGGGGGAATTCCCCAGATCAAATCCCTCAATGCGCTGTCCGCCTCGCTCACCAAGCATCAAACGGGAAGACTCCGGCCATTGAGCGGCGCTCTGCCTCAGTTGGTCCAAATCAGCAAAGGTTTCAACAGCTTCGGCACCGTTGTTTAAAGCCCAGGCGATGGTGGTGGTGGCTCTGAGAACGTCGATGACGACAGCAGCATCAGGCTCAGCCCCCTGAGGCACATCCGCGGCCACATGGAAATAAGCGAGCTGCATGGCCTCGATAGGGAACGACGTGCGCCACAGTAACTAGATCATTTTGCTGGCTGTCTTACCAACCATGCCCCTGCTTCGTCCCGGACCTGCGTCCCAAGACATGCGGGACTTCCTAGCCCTACTTGAGCAACGTGGCCAACTAAGGCGGATCACTGCTCCCGTAGATCCAGATTTAGAACTCGCCGCTATTACTGATCGGGTGCTGGGCTTGGGTGGGCCGGCCCTGTTGTTCGAAAACGTGATTGGTTCATCGATGCCAGTGGCAGTGAATCTGATGGGCACCTTGGAGCGAGTGGTGTGGAGCATGGGCCTGGACAACGCTCAGCAACTTGAGGATCTGGGAACTCGTTTGGCTCTGCTGCAGCAACCAAAGCCGCCAAAGGGTCTGCAAGAAACCAGACAGTTTGCAAGTGTGTTTTGGGATCTGATCAAAGCGCGACCAGACCTGGATCTCACACCTCCCTGCCATCAGCAGGTGCTGCGTGGAGATGCGTTGAATCTCGACAATCTGCCTTTGATCCGCCCTTGGCCAGGAGATGCAAGTGGTGTGATCACCCTGGGTCTTGTGATTACCAAAGACCCGGAGACGGGAGTGCCGAATGTGGGGGTCTATCGCCTACAACGCCAATCGCCAAAGACCATGACGGTGCATTGGCTGAGTGTTCGCGGCGGAGCCAGGCACCTACGCAAAGCTGCTGCCATGGGTCAGAAGCTTGAGGTGGCCATTGCTATTGGTGTACACCCTCTGCTGATCATGGCCGCAGCAACTCCGATTCCTGTGCAACTCAGTGAATGGCTTTTTGCTGGTCTTTATGCAGGAGAGGGTGTACGTCTCACTGGCTGCAAAACACTGGATCTGAAAGTCCCTAGCCACAGCGAAGTGGTGCTGGAAGGAACCATTACACCAGGTGAGGAATTAGAGGATGGTCCATTTGGTGACCATATGGGCTTCTACGGAGGAGTGGAGTCCTCACCATTGGTGCGCTTCCACTGCGTGACTCAACGTCGCGATCCGATTTTCCTCACGACGTTTAGCGGCCGCCCCCCCAAGGAAGAAGCGATGCTCGCTATCGCCTTGAACCGCATCTACACGCCCATCTTGCGTCAACAGGTGTCGGAGATTGTTGACTTCTTTCTACCGATGGAGGCTCTCAGTTACAAGCTGGCGGTGATTGCAATCGATAAGTCTTATCCAGGACAAGCCAAGCGTGCCGCGATGGCTTTCTGGAGTGCATTGCCCCAATTCACCTATACAAAATTCGTTGTCGTGGTAGATGCAAACATCAACGTGAGAGATCCACGCCAAGTGGTATGGGCTATCGCCGCACAGGTCGATCCGCAAAGGGATCTCTTTGTGCTTGAGAACACCCCCTTCGACAGCCTTGATTTCGCTAGCGAACATCTAGGGCTTGGAGGCAGGATGGCCATCGACGCCACCACTAAGATTGGCCCTGAGAAGCGCCATGAATGGGGCGAGCCACTCAGCCGGGATGCAGATCTAGAAAGCAGGGTGGATGCTCGATGGCAGGAGTTGGGGCTGGAGGATTTGGGCAGCGAAGAACCTGATCCAAGCCTGTTCGGCTATGTGATGGAGAGCCTTTGTCGTCAAGCGATGGTCAAAAAGACCTGAATTAAAAATGGACTGTTACCAAAAAACACTCGGCAGATATCGGCTGGTTGAGATGGTCCAAAAGAGACAAATTACACAGCACAAAAACAAATTGGAAATAAGCTCAAACGCTTGCCCATAAGATCGATCTGATCCGGGCCACACCCATTGAGCGTTACAAGCACTGCCTCATCGTCACGTGAGCTTCGAGCAGGTGTTGGGCTTTCTGGAACGGTGCGAGTCCCTGGAGACAAATCGATTTCCCATCGAGCGCTGTTATTTGGAGCTATCGCAGAAGGGGTCACAACCATCGAGGGCCTTTTACCTGCTGAAGATCCCATGAGTACCGCTGCCTGTCTTAGAGCGATGGGAGCCACGATCAACCCGATTCATGTCGGGCAAATAGTTCGCGTTGAAGGCGTTGGTCTCGATGGACTCCAAGAACCGCAAGATGTACTCGACTGCGGTAACTCCGGCACAACAATTCGGCTGATGCTAGGGCTGTTGGCGGCACGCAAGGGCCGCCATTTCGTGCTTAGCGGTGATGCCTCTTTGCGCCGTAGACCGATGAATCGGGTTGGCCAGCCATTAACAATGATGGGAGCCAAAATTAAAGGACGATCCAACGGCGACTTCGCACCACTTGCCGTGAGTGGTCAGAAACTTCGTGGTGGTGTCATCGGTACACCTGTAGCAAGTGCCCAGGTGAAGTCAGCCCTGCTGCTGGCAGCCCTTACAGCCGATGGGGCAACGACTGTGATCGAACCAGCCCATTCGAGAGACCACAGCGAACGCATGTTGCGGGCATTCGGTGCTGATCTCGAAGTGGGTGGAGAGATGGGTCGCCATATCAGAGTGAGCCCAGGACAAAAGCTTTATGGGCAAAATATTGTCGTGCCAGGTGACATCAGTTCAGCTGCTTTTTGGCTTGTCGCAGGAGCGCTTGTTCCTGGAGCTGAGCTCGTGGTGGAAAACGTTGGTTTAAACCCCACCCGTACCGGCATTCTGGAAGTGTTGCAGCAAATGGAAGCTCGCATTGAGGTGCTCAACCGCCATGAAGTCGCCGGCGAACCAGTTGGAGACCTACGGGTGAGGCAAGGACCGTTAAAGCCCTTCAGCATCAATGGGGACATCATTCCTCGCCTGGTCGACGAGGTGCCGATCCTGGCGGTGGCTGCTTGTTTCTGTGATGGTGAAAGCAAAATTACTGACGCCAGTGAACTGCGCGTCAAGGAAACCGATCGGCTCGCTGTGATGACCAGGCAGCTCACGGCTATGGGAGCAGATATCGACGAACATGCCGATGGGCTCACCATCCGAGGGGGACGAACACTGCGAGGCACAGACCTCGATAGTGAAACGGATCATCGAGTCGCCATGAGTCTGGCGGTGGCTGCGTTGCTGGCGGAGGGCAATTCTCGCTTGACGGGTAGCGAAGCTGCGGCTGTGTCCTACCCCAACTTCTGGGATGACCTTGAGCGGCTGCATCGCTAATGCCGGCCACTCTCGCCCTTTGGGGGCACTGACTGTTTTCCCAACGGCGGATGGTAGCTTTAGCCTGCATAGTGAGTACTTCGACGAAGCGTTCCACAACTCCGCCGGAGCGCTGAATGAAGCATGCGCGAAATTCGCACAACCGGCAGAGTTGACGCGCTTTAGTGGCGGACAAACTCTTCGGATCCTCGACGTATGCATGGGTCTTGGCTACAACACTGCGGCTGTGCTGGATGCCATGCCAACTCCAGCACCGAATGTGCTGTGGTGGGGTCTAGAGATTGACAGGCGACCACTGGAACTCGCTTTGGCGCAGACGGGGTTCTGTAGTGCCTGGTCAGCATCGGTTCACCAGAAACTTATTTTAATCCGAGATTGTGATGGTTGGGATCAGCCAGAGAGCAGGGGAACAATGTTGTGGGGTGATGCACGCCAAACGCTTCATCAGCTACCCCAAGATCAGCAGTTTGATTTGATTCTTCACGACGCCTTCTCTCCAGGTCGCTGCCCACAGCTATGGAGTGAAGAGTTTCTGCATGGCCTGGCCATACGATTAGCTCCAGGTGGGAGGCTCCTGACCTACAGCCGTGCAGCGGCCATACGTGCCAGCTTGCAGCGAGCAGGGCTGAAATTATTCTCGCTACTGCAAGTGCCCGGGGAGCGCGGAGGTTGGAGCAGTGGCACTATGGGGATGAAGCAGTTCAAGATCAGCTTTGGAGAGAAAGGGCCTGGTTGGCGGGCGCTTACTGCAATGGAACATGAACATCTACATACACGCGCAGCCGTTCCGTACCGCGATCCAACTGGAGAAGATCAGGCAGAAGTGATCCGGAGGCGGCGCAGCACTGAACAACAACTCTGCGGATTAGAGGCGACCAATACCTGGCACCACCGTTGGACAGCCAAGCAAAGGCATGGTTGATTTTTGTCAGGAAGAAACGAGTGAAAAATTAGAATAGATAAGACTTGAAAGAGATTGTTTAGAGTCATTCTTGAATCCTTCCAACTCAACGCAAGTTCATTCTTTACAGCTGATTAATCCCAAAGGAGATGTTGTTGCAGTGTTTGATTTAATAGATCCTCTTTTACTGGGTGATTCATACCAATGATTGGCAGCTTGCTTTGACCTGAGATTGTTGATCATGATCTATAGGATTGCTTGAACAATGACTCATGAATAAGGAGGCTTTTTATGTGGGATCATCGTGTGCTTCATTGCCAGCAAAGTGCCAGTGCTAGTGAAAGTAGAAACTTCTCTGGCGCTCTTCTGGCTGAATCATCACCGCTAGAAGCTGAGCTGATCCTGCTTAAATGCTGTTAACTGCAGTGAAGTTGTCGGAATTCAATTAGATTCCGGCCGATTCGCCATTCGCTCCATGCTTGCCGTCGCCATCTTGGCTGCTGGGAAGGGCACCCGCATGAAGAGCTGCTTGCCGAAAGTCTTGCAACCGCTCGCAGGTTCCACATTGGTTGAGCGGGTGTTGACCAGTTGCTCGGGCCTTCAACCTCAACGGCGCTTGTTGATTGTTGGCCACCAGGCGCAAGAGGTGCAACAGCAGCTCACTGATTGGCAAGGCTTGGAGTTTGTTGTTCAACAACCTCAGAACGGCACAGGTCATGCGGTACAGCAAGTACTGCCTGTATTGGAGGGCTTTGATGGCGAGCTCTTGGTTCTCAATGGCGATGTCCCATTACTTCGACCAAGCACGATCGAACACTTGGTGAACGAACATCGCTCAAGTGGTGCCGACGTCACTCTGCTAACAGCCCGACTCGCAGATCCCACGGGCTATGGCAGGGTGTTTTCAGATCAACAAAGCCGCGTAAGCAGCATCGTTGAACATCGCGACTGTAGTAACGAACAGCGCCACAACAATCTCACTAACGCAGGCATCTACTGCTTCAATTGGAAGAAATTGGCCGCAGTACTACCCCAACTTTGTAGTGATAATGATCAAGGTGAGCTCTACCTCACCGACACTGTGGCCTTGCTACCTATTGCGATGCATGTAGAGGTGGCTGATCCCGATGAGGTGAATGGCATCAACGATCGTTGCCAACTTGCCAACTGTGAGGCGCTGCTTCAAGAACGGCTACGTAACCATTGGATGAAGGAAGGGGTCACTTTTACTGACCCTGCTAGCTGCACGCTTAGTGAAGACTGTAAGTTCGGTAGAGATGTGGTAATTGAACCCCAAACCCATTTGCGGGGCTGCTGCAACATTGGCGATGGCTGCCAGCTTGGCCCAGGAAGCTTGATTGAGAATGCCGAACTTGGCCATGGAGTCAGCGTTCTTCATTCCGTTGTATGTGATGCCAAAGTGGGAAATGAGGTGGCTATTGGCCCTTTCTCACACCTACGCCCTGGTGCAGGCATCGCTGATCAATGCCGTATCGGCAACTTTGTGGAGATTAAAAAAAGCCAAATTGGTGAGGGTTCAAAGGTGAATCACCTCAGTTATATCGGTGACGCACAACTTGGTCGCCATGTCAATGTCGGGGCCGGTACGATCACTGCAAATTACGACGGTGTGAGAAAATATCTCACCGTGGTTGGTGATAACAGCAAAACAGGGGCGAATTCCGTTTTGGTGGCGCCGATTGTTTTAGGGTCGGACGTGACAGTAGGAGCTGGCTCCACTCTCACTAAAGATGTTCCCAATGGTGCTCTCGCCCTTGGCCGCTCCAAACAACTGATTAAAAATGGTTGGCAGTGAAACGAGAGGATTAAGGCTTAGCCCTCTTAGAGCAATGGGATCAATTTCTCTAGAGCGACACCACGACTAGCCTTAAGCAGAACCACATCGCCGGCCTCAAGCCAAGCCTGCAATGGCTGAGCAGCCTGCTCTGGGTTGGCAACGACGGCCAAATGCGGCAAGGACCCTGCTGCTGTTGCCATGGCCTCAGCCTCAGCGCCTGCAGCAACGACGACGAGTCCATCTAAACCAACTTGTACCGCCCGTTCAGCAACTTGGCGATGCAAAGCCACGCTCTGGTCTCCTAGCTCCAGCATGGTTCCGAGGACTGCAAAGTGACGTCCCGGTTGAATTGCTAATAGTTCCAATGCTGCTTGCACGGCTTCGGGCGAAGCGTTGTAGGTCTCGTCTAGAACAGTGAAGTTGCCAACTTTTAGCCTTCGACTACGGCCACCAGGAACGTCTACTTTTAGATTTGATAGCGATTCCTTGCAGACATCTAATTCACGGGCAACTGCGAGTGCCAGCAGCAAATTGCAAGCGTTATGCATCCCTTCTAAAGGCAGGGTGTAGGCATTTCCTTCTAGCAATAGTTCACCCTTAGCCAGGTCAACGCAGCCAACGAGATCAGCCTTGGGTAGAGGTCTTCGATGCAGATCTGCAATCTCTGGTGGCTCTAATTGTTGATTGTCTTGAACTGCCACGCGGATCACCCGCCCCCGCCAGATCCGTTCAAGAGCATCTTCCAGGAGAGAATCCCCTGCTGGGATGACGATCACTCCTCTGGGTTTCAGGCAAGTGGTGATCTCACACTTGGCGGAAGCAATCGCCGCACGACTACCTAAACGACCGACGTGTGCATTGCCGATATTGGTGATCACAGCGACGTCTGGTTGGGTGCAACAGGAGAGACGTTCTATTTCCCCAATTCCACGCATCCCCATCTCCACCACAACTGCGCCATGATCTGAATGCGCCTGCAACAAGGTGAGCGGAACACCCACGTCGTTGTTGTTGTTGCCTGCACTTGCCAAGACCTCACCAAGGGGTGTGAGTGCAGAGCGGATCAACTCCCGAGTCGTGGTTTTTCCTGCTGAACCTGTGACGGCAACCACCGGTACATTCAACTGACGGCGATGCAGCAACCCCAGTTGCTGATAAGCCTCGAGAGTGTCTTCCACAATCCAATGGGGGAGACTCTCGGGCACTGGATGATGATCTTTGCGAGCCACCACAGCCGCCTGGGCCTCAAGCTTCAGAGCTTGAGCAAGAAAGGCATGGCCATTGAAATGCTCCCCCACCAACGGCACAAAGAAGCTGCCTTCGCTCAACTGACGACTGTCTGTGCAGATCGGACCAACAGCTTGGTCAAGATCTAGGTCAGATGCGTGAACATGCATCGGAGCACCCCAAAGCTCGACCAGCTGCCCCAGACGCAGTCTCATCAAGCCAAATCCTGATCGAAAATGATCATGCCCACACCCACTCTTGCTGTCCTGGCAAGCAGTTGATCATCCTCGCTTTGAAGTTGAAGTTCGTCATAACCGAGCTGTTCAGCAAGAGCCTGCCAACGATCGGCAAGTTCACGCTGTCGAGATGAATTGAGGTTGTTCCAAACTGGACTAAGTCTCAACACAAGATCATTGTCCAGGGGTCTTGGTTCGGCTGCAAGAAGCAAGCCACTGGGGAGATCATTGTCTGCCAGCATCGTTAAGAGAGGCTCAAGCTGAAGAGGTACAGCTAAAGGCGCTGAAAGTTGTGTGGATTCCAGTTCAGAAGGCTCCGACAACGTTGCAACAGGTTCTGACTCCGCAGTGGAGGGGCTAGACATCACAGCCAATGCAGCTGAATTGCTGGGATACGTCTCTGCAGGATCTAGTTGTGCCACAGCTGCAGGTTGGTCAATCAGCAGACTGCTGAGGAACACTCCCAAGACCAGTACTGTTGCAAGTGTCAATGGCCAGAATATTGGTGCCATTGCAGAAGGCCAGAACCTTGGTGTGGAGAATTCGCCTTGCCGGTTGAGACGCCAGAGTTGCCTGAGTCGCAGACCAAGGTCTGCGAAGACATCACGAAATCCCTCTCTCAGGGATACCCAGGGATTGGTATAGGGGACTGGGAGTTGTCCCGTTTGCTTCTCTGGCCGGGGCGACTTTCCCATGCTGATCAGGAGCCCTGACGACCAAGCGGCAGATTGAAAAGATTGGGGCGCAGCAATGGGGTCGTCTGCAAAAGAGCCGCTAAATCTGCAAAACCAACAACCAAGTTTAAACCTCTTTTTTTAATTATTCCCCTTCTTCTTGCGTCTGGTTCTTTTTTTCGCATTGCTGTCCTGATTCTGACGGGAAGGATCTGAACCCTGGCCGAGAGAAAATTGCTCCACAACCGCCGCATCAGGAGACGGCTCCTTAAAGCCACAGACATCCCGATACATCTGCTCATAGTCGAGAGCGGAGCGATCCCAGCTGTAGTTTTGAGTCATTCCACGTTGTTGCAACTCACGCCAGCAATCACGATGACGGAACGCCTCCCAAGACCTCACTAATGCTGTATAGAAGTCAACAGGCTCAAATCGATCGAAGCAGAATCCAGTACCGGTTTGATGAATAGGGTCGTAGGAAGGCACCGTGTCGACAAGACCACCCACTTTGCGCACCACCGGCACGCTGCCGTAGCGCATGGCCAACAGCTGACTAATGCCACAGGGTTCGAAGCGACTCGGCATCAGAAATGCGTCACTGCCGCCGTAGATCAAACGTGCTAGGTCATCGTCGTAAGTGAGGAAAACCGAGAAGCGGCCAGGGTTCTGAATTGCCAATTGCCACAGGCCGGATTCCAAACCACGCTCACCAGTGCCCAGCACGACGATCTGGGAATCTGTGTAAGCAAGCAACCGCTCTGTCACCTGCAGCAAAAGATCAACCCCTTTCTGATCCACCAACCGACTCACCATCCCCAGTAGATAGGTGTCTGGATTGACCTCAAGCCCCATGCGCTGTTGAAGGGCCTGCTTGTTCACAGCACGACCTGAAAGGTCATCGGCATTGAAAGTGGCTGGCAAAGACTTGTCATTGGCAGGGTCCCAATCCTGCAGGTCAATGCCATTGAGGATCCCACGCAGTTTTCCAGAGATGTAGTTCAACAAGCCATCAAGGCTCTCCCCGTATTCAGATGTACAAATCTCTCTGGCATAGGTGGGGGAGACGGCATTCACCCGATCGGCATAAAGCAATGCTGCCGCCATGGTGTGATCCCCTTGCATGTACCAGGGGCACCAAGTCATCCGCTCAAGTTTCCAGCGCCAGGGGCCCTGATATTTGAGGTTGTGAATGGTAAAGACCGTGCTGATTTCAGGGTCCTGATGCATCCACACAGGAATCATCCCGGTATGCCAGTCGTGGCAATGCAGCACTTGCGGTTTCCAAACGTTCCAGGCAAATTCCGTTGTCGCGCTTGCGAAAAACGTAAAACGCCAATCTTCGTCTTCTCCGCCGTAGATCCTTTCAGGATCAAAGACTGGATGCCCCACCAGATAAAGGGGCAAACCATTGCTGGGATGACTTGTCTCATAGATGGCGAACTCGTTGCCCATGGTCTGACCCCGCCAAATCGGATCAGTAGGGATATCCAGCAAGCTCCAGAGCTTGCCGTAACCAGGCATGATCAGGCGCACATCATGATCAAGCTTGGCCAGAGCTGGGGGCAATGAGCCCACCACATCACCCATTCCACCGACCTTGACCATCGGCGCGCATTCCGCAGCAGCAAATAGCACGCGCATTTTCAAGTCAGTCGAGAGCCGCGAGACTCTAAATGTGCATCAGCTCAATCAGATCACGATCATGGGAGAACCTTGAGCGGCGTGCCGATTTTGACCAGCCGATAGAGGGATTGGATGTCCTCTTCAAACAGCCGAACACAACCATGGGAAACGGCTCGGCCAACAGTCCAGCGGTGGGGTGTTCCATGGAAGCCAGACGTGACGCAGCCATCAATCGTTAGCCAACGATCACCATCGTGAGCGTCTCTACCGTTGCAATCTTGATAGAAGCCGATCCAGCGACTACCAAGGGGATTGTTCGGCCCAGATCCGATTCGCTTTCCGCTCTGAGGATGTTCCAAATGGGATGGGGAGTCTTGCTTAAAACTTGAAACTCACCTGTCGGAGTCTCCCAGCCAGGCATGCCAACCGCCACTGAGAAGCTTTTAATTAAGGAGCCATCTTCCAAAACAAGCAGCCGACGGCTACGCCGATCCAAGATCAGATGCCGCCCCTCACGTTCAATCACAGCGACGGGGAAGCTGGCGACGATTTGGGGAAGAGAGTCCTGAACAGCTGCATGAATCAGGGAGGGCAGCAGCGGCAGTGGAAGCGGTAGCAAGAACTCCTTCCCCAAAGCAAACGATGCGTCAATCATGACGCTGCCTAGAGCGGCTGGTTAGGGAAGCCAGCCTGAGCCTGAAAAATCTGGACGTCGTTTTTGTAGAAAAGCATTTCGCCCCTCCTGGGCTTCATCCGTTCGATAGAACAGATGGGTGGCCTGGCCGGCTAGCTCCTGAAGTCCTGCCAAGCCATCGGTTTCAGCATTGAATGCGGCCTTCAGGCAGCGGATGGCTGTGGGGCTGTGCTGCAACACCTCTCTTGCCCAACGCACTCCCTCTGCTTCAAGACCATCAAGAGGAACAATTTCGTTGATCAACCCCATTTTCAGCGCTTCTTCAGCTCCGTATTGACGACAGAGAAACCAGATTTCACGAGCCTTGCGTTGCCCCACGACTCTGGCTAGGTAACCAGCACCAAAGCCACCATCAAAGCTGCCCACCTTGGGACCGGTTTGCCCAAACACGGCATTCTCTGCCGCCAGACTGAGATCACATAACAAGTGCAGCACTTGGCCGCCGCCGATCGCATAGCCAGCTACAAGTGCAATCACAACCTTTGGCAAGCTGCGAATGATGCGCTGTAGGTCGAGAACATTGAGGCGCGGCAAACCTTCCTCATCGAGGTAGCCACCGTCGCCGCGCACACTTTGGTCACCACCTGCACAAAAGGCATAGCCGCCATCGTCAGCAGGTCCAACACCGGTGAACAAAACCACGCCTAAACGTTGGTCGTCTCGAATTCTGGTAAACGCATCACAGAGTTCCATCACCGTGCGTGGTCGGAAAGCATTGCGCTTGGCCGGACGATCAATCGCAACCCTGGCAATTCCTTCTGAACTGCGATCGAGCAGGACGTCTTGATATTCACCCCAGGGTTCCCATTCGATCGTGGGCTTGCCAGGCAAAACCTGTCTTGGCCTCCTATCAAACCGATTGGAATCCATAGCCATCGGGATCAAAGATCAATGTGGCCATTTTGGGAAATCGACTGCAGATGCATCATCAATCCCTCGCGAAGCTGTTGCCTCATCGATGAATCTTGACGCCGATGCGTGCACACACGTATCAAAACAGGTCCAGCCTGGAAGAGCCCCCACTCCAAGGCTGCTGGTAGGTCTTCGAGACAGGCCACCTGACGGTGAGGAATGTTATGAGCCCCTGCAAGAGCAAGAGGGTCAACCGCCTGAGGCATGGCAAACAGCTGCTCAAATGCTTCGCTAGGAGCTGTCTTCACCAGAAGTTGCTCGAAGATGCCTCCGCCACCATTGTCGATCAACACCACCACCAAAGGCGGGCGCTGGGGATGAGCAAGCAACCAGCCATTGCTGTCATGAAGGAGAGCCAGGTCGCCGCTTACAAGCAAAGTGGGCCCAAGAGCCATCGCTAAACCCATGCTTAAAGAAAGGGTGCCGTCGATACCAGACGCGCCTCGAAAACTGAAGCATCGTCTCGAAAATAAGCTCTTGTCCGCATAAGCCAGCCAGTCCCTCACAGGACTACTCGCTGCCAACATGATTGGTAGCTCAGTTGGCAGAAGACGGGATAACCAGCGAGCCAGGGCTGGTTCTGTGATGGCACCCTGCAGGGGTAACTGCTGATCCAGCCACTCCTGAGCAAAACGATCGCTGATCTGCCATTTCCTCAGCAGAGCCTTGGTTGCCTGTTGAGAGGCGGCATCAGCATCGATCCAGCGATGGTGATGGTGTTGCCACCAGCTCGTCAATCCATGACTCCATTGCACTGACAAACCAAGGGGATCGAGACAACGGGAGTCTCCCTCTGTAATCAGGAGCTGACCGTCACCAAAGCTTTTCAACCATGCCTCAAGGCTCCGACTGGCTGACATTGGTCCTAGACGCAGCACTTGAAGCTGCTCCTGAGAGCCTAAAAGCCCAGCAGCCAAAAGCAGCTCCCAGGAGCGGATTAGACCAGGTTGGTCTGAAGGCAGAGCCGATAGTGGATCAGCCAGCACGGGCCAGCCACTCAAGGCCTGCCACTCCCGCAAGGATTGCTGAAAAGCAAAGAGGTCTTTGCTTAGGCCTCGCCAAGCACCAGCTATCACAACGCCGGGTCGTAAAGGATCCAATGCAAAGGGAGCCTGATCGGTAACCCCATTAGTCCCCTCAGCTGCCATTGCCAGATTGATTGGCTTGATCGGAGATGAACGTGGAATCTTGGGAGACCACCCCTTCCAGATCATCCTCTGCTCTTCTTCACTGAGATGTAGAGGCTCCTCAAAAGGCAGATTGAGATGAACGGCCCCTGCGGGGTGATGAGCTCGTTGCCAGGCCTTCTCTGCGAATGATTCCAGCGTTTCTTTACTGAAAAGATGCAACCCCTCTCTTGGGCCCTGCCCAATCCATCGACAGGCAGGACTCAAGAAAGTCTCCTGATTCACCGTTTGATTGGCACCGCAGTCTTTGAGTCGATAGGGACGGTCAGCAGTGAGCAGCAACAGGGGCTGACAGGATCGATCAGCCTCCACCGCTGCAGGCAAAAGGTTGGCTACAGCGGTGCCCGAAGTGGTCACTACAGCTGCTGCAGTGCCTGTAGCAGTGCTAAAACCCAAAGCCAAGAAAGCAGCAGAGCGCTCATCAATGGCAGTGCTAAGCCGCAAGCGATTGGTACGTGCCATTCCTCCTGCAGCCAGTGCAAGGGGACCCGAGCGGCTGCCGGGACAAAGCACGATATGGCGCAGCCCCAAGGCATGAAATGCCTCGAGCAAGCTCAGGCAAACCAACAGATTGTTGTGAGCAAGAGACAGAGCTTGAGCCTTAGCCAATGCGATTCTCGGTCAATACCGACCGGCGAGGGCCGACTTAATCAGTTTCGATGACCCCGACACCTTCTCCTCCTCGAAAAGAAGCAAGCGGTAGCTGGCGCAGCCTGCTGCTCTGGGTGGTTCTGGCCTTGTTGATGCGCTGGCAGGTGGTGGAGCCTCGCTGGATTCCCTCCGGTTCAATGCTGCCAACCCTTCAGTTGAAGGATCGCATTCTTGTTGAGAAGGTTCGCCCTCGACTTGCACGTCAACAAGAACAGCCTTTGCCGCTGGGCAGCGTGGTGGTGTTTCACCCGCCATCCGCACTACTGGATGCTGGCTACGACCCCAAAGCGGCCTTGATTAAACGCGTGGTGGGGCGTCCGGGCGATCAACTGGAAGTTCATCATGGTCAGCTCTTGCGTAACGAGATCGCCATCAAGGATGACTGCCGTGATGCACCAATGAACTACGAGATGGCGAAGGTGACCGTTCCTGAGCATGAACTTTGGGTGATGGGGGACAACCGCAATTCCAGTCTTGACTCTCATCTCTGGGGGCCATTACCAGAAGAAGCTGTGATCGGAACAGCTATTTGGAGGTACTGGCCACTCAATCGGTTCGGTCCAATACGGTTCCCCTCCCAAGGCAAGAGTGGATCAAACGACCTAGCTGCGATAGGGTCAACATCGTGACGAAAAGCACACCGGATGTTCAACCCGGAGTTCCTGACCACCGATAACAACGATTGCCAGGACGGTAATGGGCTAATTCAGTACCTTCAGGATCAATCCCCTGATGTATTGCAGCGAGTCGCCAAGTCCGCCAGCAATGATATTCAGGACATTATTCGCCACAATGTTCAGGGCCTGCTGGGCATGCTCCCAGGTGAGCAATTTGAAGTGAAGGTCACAGCCAGTCGAGATAATCTCGCCAGTTTGCTGGCATCAGCAATGATGACTGGATATTTCTTGCGCCAGATGGAGCAACGCAAGGAATTGGAAGAGTCGTTGTTTTCAGATGAAGCGATGGCAGTCGACACAGATGATCTCAATCTTTGAAGGCTGCCTGAGGATCTTTCGGCACCACACCAAGGCTGAGCAGGCGTTGATCAACGCTGCCTAGAAAGCTCCAGCTGGCTTGATTGATAGCCCATGGGCGTCTGGAAATAGATTCACTTAAATCTCGAACGTGATGAGGCTTGAAGGCCACGATGTCGCTGAAGTGAGCAGACACAAGCCAGCGCATCCCTTTCAGGCGCAGCATCTCATCCAACCATTCCAATAAGACGTCCTTCGCTCTTGGAAATACCAGCCGTTCCAACACTGGCGCAACTTGTAGGAGCGGGCCGTTCTTCCCGAGACGCTCCTGAGCCGCAGCTTCCCATCCGGGCTGCCAAGCGAATGGAAACAGGCCGAAATGGGCTTTAGGGCTAAGTGTTCCGGGCCTGAAGGCATTGCGCAGCACTTCCAACAGGGGAGGAATCACAAGCGGCCCTGGCTTGAGATAGGTCGCGAACAACACCACACGGGCCCATCCTCGGCGGCGCGCTTGTGGAGAATCCTCAAGGGGTTGATCACCCCGATCACGGGCGTGGAATAACAAGGGTGTGGGGTCTAGATCAAACAGAGCTGGAGGCTCTGCCTCGATGCCCACTAGAGCATCTGTTACCAATACAGCTCCGGAAGCTCGGTGAAAACAAGCCACCTCTTCAAAACGGCCAAGCCCCAAATCCAGGGGGCCTAAAGGCAGCCAAGTACAACTGTCCGGATGGGGAAAGCCGTCCTCCTGCAACACCTTGGTGCGGCGCGCTGGAATGCCCAGCCAAGATGAAGGCAAGGAAATTGGGAAACTCCACTGACCAGGACAAACCCATACCTCTGCCTGTGGGAAGGCTCGTGCCATTGCCGGTAGAGACAGTTTGTGCTCTAGGCCAGACGCGGTGGGGAGCACAATCGTGACGACATTGCCATGGGTGGCCTCCAGATCAGCTAGAGCTCGGCGCAACTCGGGAGTAGGAGGAAGGGGATTGAACAACATCAACCCACCTGGCACCTTCACCACGGTGAGCCTTACAGGCACAGCGACGTAATAGAGGCCTTGGAGTTGTTCAAAACTCCAGATCTGATTGGGTATTAGTTCCCGGACCAGGGTGCGGCGCTGACCATAGGGATAGAGAGGTAACAGCGGCCACCAAGGCCACTCTTGATCAAGCCAAGAGACAGTCTTATTGGCACTCACTTGACCTGAAATAGCTTGATTCTCGGGAGTCATGTCCTCAGTTTGTGCAAGTGGTCAACATCTTCTGCAACTGGTTTTAGGGACAAGCTAGAGATAGAACAGGCGAGCAAGCGAGTCTGTCCCTGGATGACGCCCAACTACGGGATGCGTCGCAACAGCGCGAGGAGGCCGAGGCAACTTGCTAATTATCTCAGAGGAGTTCACTCTGAGCGGCATGGCTTGTCTCTGCGCAGCCAGACCAGGCCGAATGGCCTGGGGTTGATATAGCTGCTCTTCAATATCGCTACTGATGGGAAGGCTCTTAACTCCGGCAAAGAGAACGTTTACCAAAAGCCCTCAGCAGGTCAAGGAAAGCCTGTTAAACCAGAAAAGACCAGCGTGTGATTATGGGCGTATGGGTTAGAGCAGAAGCTGAAACCTCGAAGCTTGCACATGCAGTCGCCTAATCTTCGCGGCGAGAAGTACAAAATAAAAGCTAATGCTTCTACCATTATCCATACATAGGCCTACGTAAAAACCTGAGAATCATTCAAATAGTTTGAACAGAAAGGAGGGGTCGGTTGAGATACTGGAATGATTTAAGTGTCAAGGATGAGAATAGTAACTATTGACTTATTTGCTACTCTCATTCTAACCCGTAGGCGTTAGCAACAAGAAGGTACCGGTATTTACCATTAAGTTAATCATTAACTCTGTTGCTCCTGAGGCTACTTTTTAGAGTCATTTTATTGATCTAAGCATTGATTGATATGCGAAAATTGCAAAAGAAAATGGCCTAAAATGCATGGTTAGCATAGTTGATTCTAAGGAAGAATTCGTTGATGAATGTCTGCCTCAAGTCTGTTAATTCTAATCAAAGATAGAGATATAATGAATTCAGCCTAAATAGTATAGAGCTTTTTGGGGCTGGCAGAGATTGCTCAGTATTTGAGATTTAAGAAGACACCAACTAAAATCAAGAGTACTGTAATCAAGGCTGCCCATATGATAATCGGGCTGATTGAGGGATTGTTTCTTTTGCTGAGGGCATCAAAAACCTGCTCCTGAATCTCCTGGTCAGAGAGCTCGACTACAGCTTCTGTCGTGGACTCATTTGAGTCAATAAAAAGCGAAGCGACTTTGGCTATTGAAACTATATCTGCACCTTCAGCGGTTAATTGACTTTGCAGCAAGGGCTCTGATTTGAGCTTTGCAAGAAAAACTTTGAGCTGTGCTGCTTGCATCGCAATCTTGCTATTATTAATTACTCTATCAAGATCATGTGCAATATCAACCTTTCGTAACCAACCATAATTATAAAAACTCTGCCTATGAACGATGATGATGAAAAGACTGCAAGATCCTGACGAAATAAGTGAACTCCCGTGATTCTCTTGCTATCCATTGCATTTTGATCGAAGCTTACATCCCAATGCCAAGGCAATCGTTGTTGGTCTGAGGAGATCTGTTGCCGCAGTTGATATGGTCTAGTTACAGCAGAGCTTCATCACTATCAAGTTGGACACTCTATTGGCTATTTAGATCCAATTAGATCAATTGCGTTGTTCGTTTCTCCTTCCATTATCGCTCACTGAATCCTCGATTAAAGAAGAACTGAGTAGCTCTGAACTTTGATCCAAAGTTCGAATTCAGTTGCTGTTGCAAAGATCGAACAATGCCACTTCGGCACAAAGGCCGGGACCAAAGGCGAGTGCCAGGCAAGGTCCGCTGCAAGCCTTATGACGCATGCGTTCAAGAATGAAAAGAACGGTGGCCGAAGACATGTTGCCGTGAGCTTGAAGGACGGACCGGGACTCAGCCAGGTGCTCATGCTTGAGGGCCAAGGCGTCGGCGCAGGCCTGCAGGATCCTCGGCCCCCCAGGGTGGAGGGCCCAGCTGCGGATTTCAGTCAGATCGGATCCATGGCCCCTCAACCAACTGCTCAGCCAAGGTTGCAATGCATCAGCTATCGCCTCTGGCACCTGTGGTGATAAACCCATAGCGAAACCATGATCTCCGACCTGCCAATGCATCAGACTGCTGGTGTTCGGAATCACGGTGGAGCCAGAAGCCTTCAGGGTCAGAGATTGCTTCGATTGCGCCAAAGCTTGAGAAGCAACCAAAGCTGCGGCTCCATCCGCGAACAGGGCGTTGGCAACCACCTTCTCGGGGTCCCAGCCGTAATGAAGATGGAGACTGCACAGTTCGACAGAACACAGCAGCACTACAGCGTTGGCATCAGCTTCAGCGAACGCCCGCGCCACACGTAGACCGTTCAAGGCACCGTGACAGCCCATGAATCCCACATGGGTCCTCTGAACACCGGGGTCAAGTTCAAGTTGGTCGATCAGAGCAAGGTCAACACCCGGAGCCTTGAATCCGGTACAGCAAACGGTCACAAGATGAGTGATCACATCAGCGGCTAGCTCGGCCTCATCGAGGGCAAGACGGCATGCATTGATTGCTAGCGCTGAAGCATGGTGATCAAACTCGTTCATCCTTGCGGCAGTCGTGGGGCTTTTGGCCCCGTAGAAGGGCAAACGCTTGCTGATCGGCTCACTCGCGTCGTCTCCCAGCAGAACGCTGCCCCTGTTCTGAACCTGAGTTCGTCGCTGAATCCGGCGGACCAGTGCCGCTCGTTCGGGACTGTCGGCACTGACCAACTCGGCAAGCGCCATGGAATCGCTCTGATTGACTTGTTGTTCCGGCACTGCAGTTCCCATGCCGCGAATGGTCAGAGGCATTGCTGACTTCCGGCGGAGGGGAGCGTCACATGGTTCAGGCTGGCAACAATCCGTTCAGACAGTGCCGGCCAGCGGCTGCTCAGTTCAAACAATGCCCTCGTCGGCTTTGGCTGCCTCAGCACCATGGCCAGAGTGCGACAGATCCGCTGGCGACGACCGATCCGCAGCTTCAGCTCTCTCGTCCAGCGTTTCTCCAGATCATGGCTCCAGCGCAGGAGGCCTTCTTCAACGAATGGTGCCGCTGCGGCACCTGCAGTGAGGGCCCAGGCAATTCCTTCTCCTGTAAATGGCTCCACATAACCCGCTGCGTCACCCATCACCAGAAAGCGTTCTCCGGCAACAACTTCAGCGCCGCGACTAAGAGCTGGTGTCAGCTGCCATCGCCCCTGTCTCAGAGCAGCAGGTGGTGGGAAACCAGCCTGCACAAGCACATCCTGGGTCGCTCCGGCCGCTCCTTGCCCATGGGCTAGCGCCTGCCGATCGAAAGCGGCTGCCAGATTGAGTAAACCGTCCTCTCGGCGCACCAGACCCACATAACCACGTTCGCCGATTGCCATGTGAATGGCGCCTGCGCTGTAGTGCTTCTCATCATCAACAAGAACACAACCCGCCCCAACCCTGGAACGACTACGGATCCTGGTGATGCCAGCATCCTGCTCGGGCAAGCAACGCTGGGCAAGCCCAGCTGCAACAAGCACGACACGCGCCCTGACGTGGTTCTGCTGACCGCTGCGCTGATCCTTCAGCCGCACAATCCGCCAGCCTGGCTGGACTTCTTCGACCCCGGCGCTCATTTGACAGCGAACGGAAGCTCCAGCTTCAACGACCGCGTCCATCAGTGCTTGATCGAACCGTTCCCTGGAGAGAGCAAAACCATCGGGAATGGCTAGAGATGTTTGACGACCATTCAGGCCGAGGCGAAGGGTTTGCAGTCGTACGCCGCCGCGATCAATGATGAGATCGTTCTGCCCCAGAGAGGCGAGAGTCGCCTGAGCCTGTTTGTTAAAGCAGCAACCACACACTTTCCAGCGGGGGAAAGCGCGTTTTTCCACAAGTAACACCGTTAATCCTCGCCTTGCGCAATCCAGGGCGGCTAGTCCCCCTGCAGGACCGGCCCCAACCACCAGTACATCCCACGACTCCTGCATCTCAATGTCGCTCCCAGCTGAGCAGGTAACGCTCAGGCCAGCAGCGATTCAGTTGAACACCCTCCAAACCTGCGCGCCGGGCTAAAGCCATGATTTCCGCAGGACGGAAAGCGGCACGAACCGAAAGGGGGCCATCGGTATGGACCACCCAGGAGCGACTCAGGAGACGTGTTCCAGCCCAGGCCATCACGTAGCCCAGACGACTGCGGATCAGATCATTAACCAGCACAAGCCTGCGGGCCCTTGTTGCCATTCTGGCGAGAAGCCGTTCTACGTCGCTGTCGTCTAAATGATGGGTGAAAAGGGTGCAGAACACCACATCGAACCATTCATCATCAACGTTTTCGGAGAGTGCGTCGGCAGAGAAGAATGTCAATTTGGCATTCCGTTTCCATGCATTGGCACGGGCAATACGCACGGCTTCTGGGTTGAAATCACAGGCTTGAATCTCGAGTTTCAGGCCCTGGCGCTGTGCCATAAGAGCAAGATCGATCGCTGTGTCTCCACCTCCGCAGGCGAGCTCGAGCACCCGTAGGGGAGTCTCGGGGTGGCGGATGGCTAGAGCCTGAATGGATTGGAATAGACCTGCAGAACAGCGGCTGATGGCATTGATGCGACGCAAGCCGTTTAAGGCCCTGGCATGTTCAGTGGGATCAAGCCCTGGCTGATCCATGACTTCCGGTTGACGATCACGCCGGTTGAGAGCCTCACCCCAGGGCATCGGGCACGAACGTGGTGTTCCCTCAACTTAGGCAGAAGGCTGGTGCGGAAATTGTCAGATCATCTTTAATCTCGATCGAACCGTAGATGCAGGCAATGCGCCCTACCACCGAACCGGTCAAGGCCTCAAAAATTCTCTCAACAACAAGCTGCTGAACATTGCCAGAGAGCACAGGAGAGGACTCATTGCTCAGGTAGACAACGTGCAATTGCAGGAAACATGACTCTTTGCACAAATCCCTAGGGACATCAAAGGGATAAAGCCTGCAAACAAATTGCAACCACAGCCGCAAAGCGGCAGCAGCGGCAGTCAAAGCCACGCTTGATCAAGTCAAGTGATTGTTTGAACTGGAGTCTCAGGCGTAATCAGTGGATTTTCTATTGAAAATGCACATCATGAACAGAACGTGGCTGCTCAATTTAAATCTGAACAGAGATTAGGTATTGAGCAATTGGTGTTTCTCAAATCACATTGAGCAGAGCCAATTGAAGAGGCCCATGAAAATCAAGTCCTCTCTAGTCAGACTTGCGCTGTTCGGCCACGCCTATGGAGCAAGTGAACGCTGAACTTTCAAAATGCCGTATCGAGGGGAGAATAAGAAAGTCAGCAGGAAAAGAACGGTCTGCACCAGCACAATGCAGCCTGCAGTGGAACTATCGGTCCAATAGCTGATGTAGACACCTAGAACACTTGAAAGGGCACTGCTGAGGATTGCGAGCAAAGTCATCCGATCAAAGCGGTCTGTGAGTAGATAGGCCGTAGCGCCAGGAGTGATTAACATCGCAACCACCAGAATGATGCCTACGGTCTGTAGACCAGCAACAGCAGCAAGTGATAACACTGATAACAACAAATAATGCAGTAGTCCTGTATTGATGCCGATCGATCGTGCATGGGTTGGATCAAAGCAGAACAACATAAAATCCCTGCGAAGAACCAACAGAATTGCCACCACAATTCCAGAAATCAAAAGTGTTTGCTGGATATCAGCTATTGAGATTCCCAGCACATTGCCAAAAAGAATATGGGTGAGGTCGATGTTGCTTCTGGTTTTGGATACCAGTACCAATCCGAGCGCAAAAAAACCTGTAAAGACAAGGCCAATCACAGTGTCTTCCTTGACCCGTGACTTCTGTTTTACAAAGCCAATCAAAGCCACCGACCCCACGCCAAAGACAAAGGCCCCTATCGAGAACGGCAACCCCAGGGCATAGGCCACAACCACTCCGGGCATCACAGCATGGGAGACCGCATCGCCCATTAACGCCCAGCCCTTGAGGGTCATGTAGCAGGAGAGCAGTCCACATACCCCTCCAACAAGAGCGCTCACCACCAAGGCACGCACCATGAACTCATGACTAAGGGGTTCCAATAACCAAGACAGCGTTGTCGCTGTTGCCAGAAGCTCTGTCATTGCTTGAAGTCCTCCGTGGAGGTCGGACCACCGCTCAGGACGTTCGGAACCATGCCGCCGAATGTCATGGCGAGGTTCTCTGGAGTAAAGACCTCTGCCGTTTCGCCATAGGCCAGCACCGTCTTGTTGATGAGTACCACCAGATCGCAGAACTCGCGCACATGACTGAGGTCATGGGTAGAGATCAAGATGGTGTGACCCTCATGACGAAACTGAAGGAACAGCTCCGCCATGAGCTTTTCGGTTCGTACATCAACACCGTTAAATGGCTCATCGAGTAGGAGTACAGAGGCGCGCTGGGCAATTGCGCGGGCCAGGAATGCCCGCTTGCGCTGGCCGCCGGAGAGGGCCCCAATGGGGCGATGTCTCAAGTCGAGGAGCTCCACCCGTTCGAGGGCATGCCAAACCGCCAATCGATCTGATTCCCTAGGGATGCGTAAGAGATTCATCGAGCCATAGCGACCCATCATCACCACTTCCCAGACGCTTATTGGGAACGAGCAGTCGATTTCCTCGCTCTGAGGGACGTAGGCAACAGCCTGATCGCGCTGGGCACGGGGAACTGATAGCCCATTGATTTGGATCGTTCCTCGTGATGGTCTTACAAAACCCATCAGGGCCTTGAAAAGGGTTGACTTGCCAGAACCATTCATTCCAACTAGCCCGCAGATGCAGCCAGCCCGCAAATGCAGGCTGGCGTCATAAAGCGCCACGACGCCGTTGTAATCCACGCAAATTTGATCGGCCTCAATGCGCAGGCGATCGCCGAAAGGAATTGAACGACACTGATCCATTATTTTTCGCGATTGACTGGTACCAATTCATCCAGAATCAGATCGACGTTATGTCGTTGAAGATCGAGCAAGGTCGAGGCCGGCCCATCGGCTTGCGAAAGAGAATCAACAAAGAATGTACCGCCAAAGCGAGCGCCGCTAGCCCGTGCGACCTCACGCTGAGCCTTGTCGCTGACAGTGCTTTCGCAGAAGATCGCTGGCACTTCACGCAGCTTGACGGTCTCGATGAGTTTGGCCATACGTTGAGGTGTGACCTCACTCTCGGCATTGACAGGCCAAAGGTAAGCCTCCTCCATGCCGTAATCCTTTGCCAAGTAGGTGAAGGCTCCCTCACAGGTGACCAGTAAACGACGTTTGGCTGGAATCGTTGCCAGAGATGTCCTTAGTTCATCATCAAGTTTTTGGAGCTGGTCTTTGTAGCGACGACCATTAATGGCAAAGGTCTTGGCACCTTCTGGATCAATCCTGCTAAAGGCTTTCACCAGTTGATCGACGTATTGCATCGCCCGTTGCGGAGACATCCAGGCATGAGGATTGGGCTTGCCTGCGTAGGCATCCCCCTCAATTAACAGTGGCTCCATCCCCTCACTAAGAGTCAGCGTTGAGACCTTGCCAGCAGCGGCAGTGAACTTGCGCGCCCAGAGTTCCAGCCCAAAGCCATTTTCGACAATCAAATCTGCACCAACAGCTTGGGCCAGGTCACTTGGCGTGGGCTGATAACCATGAATTTCAGCGCCCTGCTTGACGATGGAGCGCACCTGTAAACGGTCGCCGGCAACATTGCGTGCCATGTCTGCCAGCACCGTGAAGGTGGTGAGCACAAGAGGTTTGCCTGAGTCTTGGGCCTGAGACTGGCTCGCCATCCTGGTTGGTGGTGTGCAGGCACCTAGAAGTGCAAGGCAGCAGAAGGCAAGTACAAAACGGACGGCTTGACGTCCAGAGATCAATTGAGACACGTGATAGGTCCGTTCGCGTCAAAGGACTCTCAGGGGTTATTTCATGTTCCCTGAAGCTTCTAAGTATGGAATCTTGCTGAGCCCAAAAAGAGGCTTTTCAAAGAAGTTGCGACTTAGCAACAAAAAACCCCCTCCTTAGAGGGGGTTGTGAGGTTCAGCTGCTGCCAAACCTTGTATTGGTGATGATCAGATCAGCCAATCGCAGGAGCAATCAGAGCCACAGGTGTGGACTCAGCAGCTGCCAGGTCGAGAGGGAAGTTATGAGCATTACGCTCGTGCATCACTTCCATACCGAGGTTGCTGCGGTTGAGCACATCAGCCCAGGTTGGTACAACTCTGCCTTGGGCATCGAGAACCGACTGGTTGAAGTTAAAGCCGTTCAAGTTGAAGGCCATGGTGCTAATACCCAGTGAGGTGATCCAGATGCAGATCACCGGCCAGGCGGCCAGGAAGAAGTGCAGGCTGCGGCTGTTATTGAAGCTGGCGTACTGGAAGATCAGACGACCGAAATAACCGTGGGCAGCCACGATGTTGTAGGTCTCTTCCTCTTGGCCGAACTTATAGCCGTAGTTCTGAGACTCGGTTTCGGTGGTTTCACGAATCAACGATGAGGTCACCAGTGAACCGTGCATGGCGGAGAACAAACTGCCGCCAAACATGCCTGCCACACCAATCATGTGGAAGGGATGCATGAGGATGTTGTGCTCTGCCTGGAACACCAACATGAAGTTGAAGGTTCCAGAAATGCCTAAAGGCATGCCATCCGAGAAGGAACCCTGACCAACGGGATAGATCAGGAAAACAGCAAAGGCTGCCGACAGCGGTGCGCTGTAGGCCACACAGATCCAAGGGCGCATGCCCAAGCGGTAGGAGAGTTCCCATTGGCGACCCAACCAGCAACAAATGCCGATCAGGAAGTGGAACACAACAAGCTGGTAAGGACCGCCGTTGTAAAGCCACTCATCAACAGAAGCAGCTTCCCAAATGGGATAAAAGTGCAGGCCGATGGCGTTGCTGGAAGGAACAACAGCACCAGAAATGATGTTATTGCCGTAAAGGAAAGAGCCAGCAACAGGCTCACGGATACCGTCGATATCAACCGGCGGTGCCGCAATAAAGGCAATGGTGAAGCAGATGGCAGCTGCCAACAGCGTGGGAACCATCAGGACACCGAACCAACCCACATAAATGCGGTTATTGGTGGAGGTGACCCAATTGCAGAAGGACTCCCAGCCACTGAGGCGACCACTGCGAATGGTGGTGGTCATTGAGTATGAAGAGGACGTTAACGAGGCTCAACCCATGGTTAGGGAAGACTCGCCAATAGCATATAAAAATTGGGCAGCAAAGCTCACTTGCTGCAAGTGCTTTCCTCACATTGCGACGCAGTGCGCAAGCAAACTTCATGAAGTTTGCTTGCGCAGCCTACGCAGGGTTCGGCGAGGCGCCTGGTTGGCGAGCCAACTCCTTGATCCAGCTGATTCCCTGTTGTGAAAAGCTGGACCAATCGAGACGTTCCTGCTCTGCAGCCTTAGCAACCAGCAGCGGTGCCTGAATCTTTAAGGCTTCCAAATCCGGCTCAGCAACGCCACTGTTCAATGCCAGCCAATCGGCCATTGAGCGTCCAACAACACGGGTTAGGTAAGCAGCGCTGAGCGCCTGAACAGTACCCGCTGCAAGCCAGCTGCTGCCGTCAAGTTTGGCTACGCCCAATAGAGCTTGGCCACTCCACTCCACCACTCCCTGGGCTAGAGCCGCCCCAGCCAACTGGCGAGCTGCCAACTGCAGAACCTCTGGCTTCAAGGAACACTTCCAAATCCCCGCCATTTCTTTAATCATCAAGCCGTTGACCACAGCCACGGCTAGAAGATCCGTTGTGGGTAAAGGAGAGGCAAAAACAGCTCCTGCAACCAACCATTGAGTGCGCTGTTGGAGTCCAAGGAACCTCTGCCTGCGAAGTTGCTCTAACTCGGCTTGCCAATTGCGGTGCAGACTGCCCAACATGCGCTTACGCGTGATCTCAAGATTTCGCTGAGGGTGCTCTAACAGACGTCTCACCGGTGCAAGGGCTTCTGAAAGATCGTCTTGATTGCCTGTCCAACGAAGCACCTGTCCGCTCAAGCGTTGTGGTAACTGAGCTTGAAGTGCCTGCAGCTGATCGACCCAAGTCGATGAATCTTGCCAAGAGACGATCAGCCAGATGGGTTGATTGGCTGGCACCCTCTCTAACCAAAGAAGGTCTGCTGCCATCAACGGCAAAGGTAAGACATAGAGCAAGACATCCTGCTCTTGTAGAACTGCGGGCCAGACCCAAGACTCGCCTGTCTGAGAGAGAGGCCGCGCCCAGCTGATGCTCAGTGGAGTGGATCCTGCAATGGCTGTCTGAACATCGGGATAATCCTCAAGAGAACCCTCTCCGGAATTCACAAAAGAAACTTTTTGAGGTTCGGAACGCTGTAGAACGGCATCAAGGGCCTCGCTGCGCTGTTGGCGAAGCGCAACCACATCGTCCTCACCCTCTTCTAGGTCCTCAAACTGATCAAGGACCTCTTTGCAGCGACGGATCCAGCCCTGCACAGAATCTGGTGCATCAAAACGGGCCGGTATTGAGGGCCTTGACAACCACCAGACGCCCGCACCAGCAACCATCAAGCCAAGACCACCGCCAGGCAGATGAATCACATCAGTGAAGACCCACTGACCGAGGACGAAGGACCCTGTGATGAGTGCTACCCGGCCAATTAAGGCAGGGGAGCGAGGCACAAGATTGATCAGTAGGGCTGGAAGCTTCACGGGGCACCACCTGTCGTGCAAGCCTTAACAGCCTACGTGACCTTCTTCGTTCAATTAATGGCTGAGAGAAGACTTTGCGTTCATTTGGCTCCTCAAATGGGGCCACAAAGAAGCGTTTCTCTGATGAAGATCAAAAAAAATTTAATCCCGTCATGAACCCCAGGCATGTCGCGAAAGACGACGATGCGTCACACTTGCGCCTGATTGAAGGCCGTAGGCCATGACTGATTCTTACAGCGATCCGCAACGACAAGAAAGGCATGGTGATGGTGCCCGGGAGAGCGGAAGGGCTGGATTCCGAGGTGGGCGCGGTCCTGGGAACCGTGAAGCCGGCGGATTTCGAATCCGTTTGAGCGACAACGAAATGCGCTCTGCCAGAGCCCTGCAGGAAGCCTTTCAACTGCGCTCCACAGTGGCGGTACTGGGATTTGCCTTGCGCACCCTTGGCCAGATGTTGGAGGACGGCCAATTGGACGAACTGGTGGCCAGTGAGCGTTCCAAGGCCCCAAGTGGTGGCAGACGAAGAGAAGAAGGAGCTCAGCGAACGCGTAGTGATCGCTCTCATAGAGACAGACAGCCAATGCATCGAGGGGCTCGACCTGATCCTTTCGCACGGCCAGCCAAGCCTCAACCATCGGTTCAAGAGCCCGAGAAGGCTCTAGAAAGTGAACAAAACCGAGCTGAAGAACAAACTCAAGAACAGGCCCAGACTGCTGTAAGCGAACAATTGCACTCAGCAGAGCAAGAGCAGGACCAGGCTGCTGAAACTCAACCAGTGCAGGCAATAGAGCATGAACCTGACAATGCACCTAGTGAGGGCTGATTAATGCAGCGCCCGCGGGTCCTTTCCGGCGTCCAGCCGACTGGTGCCCTCCATCTGGGTAACTGGTTGGGGGCCATCCGCAACTGGGTAGATCTTCAGAGCAGCCATGACACCTATGTCTGTGTCGTGGATTTACATGCCATTACCGTTCCGCACGATCCAGAACGTTTGGCCGAGGAGTCCCTCTCCACAGCCGCTCTCTACCTGGCCTGTGGGATGGATCCAGATCTCTGCAGCATCTTTGTGCAGAGCCAGGTTTCCGCCCACAGTGAGCTCTGTTGGTTGCTGAACTGTGTTACGCCTCTGAACTGGCTAGAGCGAATGATCCAGTTCAAAGAAAAGTCAGTCAAACAGGGGGACAACGTTTCTGTGGGACTGCTGGACTATCCGGTGTTGATGGCAGCAGACATTCTTCTTTATGACGCTGATTTGGTGCCTGTGGGCGAAGACCAGAAACAACATTTAGAACTCGCCCGTGACATCGCTCAGCAGCGCATCAATGCTCGCTTCGGTAGTGAAGAGAAACCTGTCCTTAAAGTTCCAGACCCCCTGATCATTAAAGAGGGGGCAAGAGTGATGAGCCTTAGCGATGGCCGCAGCAAGATGAGTAAAAGTGACCCCAATGAAGGAAGTCGTATCACACTGCTTGATCCGCCTGAACTGATCACAAAAAAAATCAAGCGGGCCAAGACAGACCCCCAAATGGGCTTGCAATTTGGCAACCCAGACCGCCCAGAGGCTGACAATCTGCTTGGGATTTACGCCATTCTTAGTGGTCGCGGAAGAGACGCAGCTGCCCAAGAATGCGCAGAAATGGGATGGGGAACCTTCAAGCCTCTGCTGGCCGACGCCACGGTGTCAGCCCTTGAGCCGATACAGCATCGCTATCAACAACTCATGGGCGACCGCATTGAACTCATCAGAGTTCTTGACCAAGGCAGGACAAGAGCGGAAGAGACCGCCCAAGCAACCCTTCAACGAGTCCGCCAGGCCCTTGGCTTCTTGATAGCCAACTAATCAATACAAGCCGAAAGAAAAGTTTGGCTAATCATTGGGGGTTAGTGATGGCCGAGGCCTCCTTGTGGTACTGAAGGCAGCGAGTTCTAGTCATCAGCAAGGGTCTCGTGAGACGCAGAATCCGTTGTCAATGTCAGCTTCAGGCTTATGCACACTCTGCTGTGTGGGTCAAGGGTATTAGTCACCATCTCGCCAGACGGGGGAGGTATTGATCAATGTGACAAACCGTTTAGTTGGTTTACGTGCTTCGCTCGTTCCCATTGCAGTTTGGCTTTTCAAGTCAATCGAATCATTCGAATTGGGTCACGGCAACTTCCGCCATGATCAGTCTGAGTGTTCTCATGGGTACTGGCCAGACCTTGCAAGCTGAACGCATTCAGTTACCTAAAGAACATGCTTTTAGGGTGAACGTTGCTTATCAAAGCAATGGAAGCCAAAAGCTGCACTATTTAATAACGCCCGAACGTCGAGCCCTTCTGAACACCATCCGTTATGCAGAAGGCACTTGGAAAGAAGGAAAAGACCTCGGATATCGCACAATGTTTGGAGGGGGTGTCTTTGAGGACCTCTCTCAACACCCCAATCGAGTTGTGGTGAAGTTCTACAGCAGTGCAGCAGCAGGGGCCTATCAATTCATGCCATCAACTTGGATGGCAGTAGCGAAGGAGCTGAACTTACCCAATTTTCAACCACAACATCAAGATCAAGCAGCGTTGCACTTGGTTAGCAAGCGCGGTGCTCTCAAGGAAATAGATTCTCTTGGTTTAACGCACTCCGCGATGGCTCGTCTTGCACCGGAATGGGCTTCGTTTCCTAATTGGGCTGGCAACAGCAGTTATGGACAGCCAGTCAAGAGCCATGCAGAGTTGGCAAAATTTTATTCAGCCAATTTGCGTCAACTGCAGCAGCAGGCCTTAGCAAGCTAAAAGCATCTAACTTCAGAACCAGAAGAAGTTGTGTGCTTCTACTCGAAAGACATCCCTTGATTGCAACCAAATCCTAGCGTTCCCTTTGCGGATCACTCTCTAAAAGAGACATCCAAAAAGGATGACGATCACAACAGAAGCAGACAATCTCGGCAGATTTCTTGCCACGAGCAAAGCCATAGTCGATGCCCTCAACCATGACCCTGAGCATTGCGATCAGGGCAGTAAGCGATTTGCCCACTTGTTTTGCTGACGGGCCTGCTGGTAGCTGGATTATCAGCAAAGCTCGAATCCCATGACAGACCATTCCCTAAGCAGAAAATGTTAGGCATCAAGCGTCTCTCGGATTGATTACGATCAAAGCCATGTGTGCTGGGGGTAGGCAGGTAATGCCAACATCTTTTGCTCACGACAGCCAAGAACGCCTACAAAAACGCCTAGGCGGTTAGATCGGCTGTATAAAAAACCATTTTGAGATCGTAGGAAATAGCTCTGACGAATCTAAGCAAGCTCCCATTGAAGTCTATGCTGGTATTTTGCTTGTTGGACTTGCCAGAAAATTTGATTCAATGTTCCTTTTTCGTAGTGTCCCTCTACGTTGTTGCTAATGTGCAAAATATTTTAGTCCAGCATTCAGAGGTGCAAGGATTGCTAATGATATAGCTGATAAAATAGAACACTATTGTAACTCATCAAAGAAAACTCCTTGCCATGCCTATTATTACACTTCCAGACGGAAATAAAAAGAAGTTTGATCAACCCGTAACCATTATGGAGGTGGCCGAAAGCCTTGGGCCTGGATTAGCAAAGGCGGCTATCGCAGGCCGAGTCAATGGCGTATTGCTTGATACCTGTATCCCTATCGAGAAAGACTCTGAAGTCAATATCATCACGGCGAAAGACCAAGATGGAATTGAGACTATTCGCCACTCATTCGCTCACTTGATTGGTCATGCTGTAAAGCAATTATATCCCGAAGCAAAAATGGCCATTGGTCCAGTTATTGAAGATGGATTTTATTATGATATTGCCTATGATCAGCCTTTTACTCCTAAAGACTTGGAAGCGATTGAGGCTCGTATGAAAGAGCTGGTTAAGCTTGACTACGACGTTAATGTTGAAATAGTTTCAAGGGAAGAGGCTCATAAGGAATTCGAAAAACGATGCGAGCCCTACAAGATCGAAATCGTAGATGAAATTCCTGAGAATGAAATTATTAAGCTATATCGACATCAAGAATATACTGATATGTGTAGAGGTCCACATGTGCCTAACACAAGGCATTTGCGCACTTTCAAATTAATGAAAGTATCAGGTGCTTATTGGCGAGGTGATTCAAATAAAACAATGTTGCAGCGCATTTATGGCACCGCCTGGGGAAGTTCCAAAGAGCTAAAAGCTTATCTCAGGCGCCTTGAAGAAGCTGAAAAGCGCGATCATCGCAGGATCGCCAAGCAAATGTCTTTATTTCATACTCAAGAAGAAGCTCCTGGGATGATTTTCTGGCATGCCAAGGGTTGGGCTATTTATCAGGTTTTAGAGCAATATATTCGCGAGACCCTGAGCCTGCATGACTACCAAGAAATCCGAACACCTCAGGTTGTAGACCGCTCCTTATGGGAGAAATCAGGCCATTGGGAGAAGTTCAAAGATGACATGTTTACAACGACATCTGAAAATCGTGAATATGCCATAAAGCCTATGAATTGTCCCTGCCATGTACAGATCTTCAATCAAGGCCTAAAAAGTTACCGTGACCTGCCAATTAGATTGGCAGAGTTTGGTTCATGTTTAAGGAATGAACCATCGGGTTCACTTCATGGTCTCATGCGCGTGCGCAATTTTGTTCAAGACGATGCTCACATCTTTTGTACTGAGCTTCAGGTTCAGGAAGAGGTTTCTAAGTTTATTGATCTAGTCTTTGAGGTTTACAGATCATTTGGGTTTGACTCGGTGCTTATAAAGTTATCAACCAGGCCCGAAAAGCGTGTTGGTAGTGATGAGATCTGGGATAAATCAGAGAAGGCCTTGTCCGATGCATTGGACGCTAAAGGTCTTGCATGGGACTTATTGCCAGGGGAAGGTGCATTCTACGGACCTAAAATTGAGTTTTCTTTAAAAGACTGTCTTGGTAGAGTTTGGCAATGTGGAACGATCCAGGTTGACTTCTCGATGCCGGAACGTTTGGGAGCATCTTATGTAGCAGAAGACAGCCAGCGCAGAACACCAGTAATGTTGCATCGAGCAATTCTGGGTTCTTTTGAACGTTTTATCGGAATTCTGATCGAGCACTATGCTGGACGACTGCCTATTTGGCTAGCACCTGTGCAGGTGGTAGTGATGGGGATTACAGACCGTAATGCTCAGGCTTGTCAGGATGTTTGCAAGAAGTTATCAGCTCTAGAATATCGAACTGAAGTTGACTTAAGAAATGAAAAAATTGGTTTTAAAGTTCGTGAACATACTCTTCAGCGCGTACCATTTTTAATCATTATTGGTGATAAAGAACAGCAAAGTGGAGAGGTGGCTGTGCGCACTCGAGAGGGCAAGGACTTTGGCAGCATGCCTTTGAAAAGCTTCACATCACTTCTGGATGAAGCAATTGCTCTTAAAGGTAGATCAGGTGTCTCTTGACAAAAGTTGTCAATAGTTAGGTGATAATAATAATTGAGGAATACCTCGCTTTGGAGTGAATCTCTCTTCCGTCTGGATGAGAAGCTGAATGGCAAATTGGGCCTGGCGATAGGAGAAGCTGATTGCTTCTCGTTGGTCGTTCTGGCTCTCTCGTTGGAGCAGGCTCTTTCTGCTCTGCGCAGAATCAGAACTTCTTTATGGTCTCCGATGCAAGCACTACTCAACCATCAAAAGAAATGACTGGTCTTGCGAAACGTCAATCAAACCAGTGGGGAATCTCAATCCGTGTTGAGCAGGGCCAAGTCTGGTGGGGGCTAATTAGAGCTTGCTAATGAGTCCTTGCCAACCGATCTAGGCATGGGAATCACTATCCCTTGAGCTAATCAGCAATCTATCCAACGTAAAAGTTGCAGATCTCTCGCTGTCAATGCAGCCTGAGGGAAGCCCTTTGCCTCATTCGTCATCACTATGCAGTCCCCGAGAACCTTTCTTGCAGGTGATTTGGGGGGCACCAAAACCTTGCTTGCGCTCTATAGCTGGGACGAAAAGCAACTCAAGCAACAGTACCGGCGGAGGTATTTATCCAATCAGTGGACTTCGCTTGAACCCATGCTGAGCCACTTCATCGCCCATTTGCCAGGGGAGATGGAGCAACCCAATAACGGCTGCATCGCTGTTGCAGGACCGGTTCGCCATGGTGAGGCACGTATCACCAATCTGCCCTGGAGCCTGAAGGAGAAGGACATTTGCTCAGCCACGGGACTGAAGCATTTGGAACTGATTAATGACTTTGGGGTATTGATCTACGGCCTACCCTTTCTCAACGACGCGCAGCAGGTGGAGCTTCAGCGTCCACAGCAGCATTTGTCTGCACAAGGACCAATTGCAGTTCTGGGGGCAGGTACTGGACTTGGAATGGCCCGTGGCCTGCCCACAAAAGATGGGATGGTGGCGCTGCCCAGTGAAGGCGGACACCGTGAATTTGCTCCTCGCAGTGAATGCGAGTGGCAACTTTGTGAGTGGCTCAAGGCCGATTTGCAACTCGAACGCCTTTCCTTGGAACGTGTTGTCAGTGGCACCGGCCTGGGACACGTGGCGCGCTGGCGCCTACAGCACAGTGACGCAGATGGTCATCCTCTGCGAGATCTGGCCGATGCTTGGCGCCATGGTGCTAATGATCATTGCGACCATTTGGATCTGCCTGCTCTTGCTAGTCAAGCCGCAAGCGAAGGCGATTCAATTCTTCAAGAAGCCTTACAGCTCTGGCTCGCTGCTTACGGTTCTGCTGCGGGAGATTTAGCTCTGCAGGAACTCTGTGTCGGAGGCCTCTGGGTGGGTGGGGGTACCGCTGCGAAGCAGCTTCCAGGTCTTCTCTCAAGCACCTTTCTTGAAGCCTTCCGCAACAAGGGTCGCTTCCGTCCGTTTCTAGAGCAATTGCCAGTGATGGCAGTGATCGATCCCGAGGTGGGCCTGTTCAGTGCAGCCTGCAGAGCACACATGCTGGCTGAGCAAGGTGGGACACTGACCTAAGTAGACAAGTAGGGATGGCGCAGCCGAGTATCGGCCAAAGAATTGTGGTTGACGTACCGTCCACCACAGCCAACCTTGGCCCTGGCTTCGACTGCCTTGGCGCTGCCCTTGACCTCAACAACCGTTTTGCCATGCGGCGGATCGAAGGGGATAGCGGACGCTTTGAACTCATTATTGAAGGCAATGAGGGAAGCCACCTACGCGGTGGGCCCAATAACCTGATTTATCGCGCCGCCCAGAGGGTGTGGAAAGCCGCAGGGCTCGAACCGGTGGGACTAGAAGCCAAAGTGAGGCTTGCGGTACCCCCCGCAAGAGGCCTAGGAAGCAGTGCCAGTGCCATCGTGGCAGGGTTGGTCGGAGCCAATGCCTTGGTGGGCGAACCGCTCAGCAAAGAAAAACTGTTGGAACTGGCCATTGACATTGAGGGACATCCCGACAATGTGGTTCCTTCTCTTCTGGGAGGTCTTTGCTTGACTGCCAAGGCAGCCTCGCAACGCTGGCGGGTGGTTCGTTGTGTCTGGATCAATTCCGTGAAAGCCGTTGTAGCAATCCCCTCTCTTCGCCTAAGCACGAGCGAGGCAAGGCGCGCCATGCCTAAAGACATCCCGATCAGCGATGCCGTAGAAAACCTTGGTGCCCTTACGCTCCTGCTGCAGGGACTGCGGACAGGAAACGGCGACCTGATCACAGATGGGATGCACGATCGATTGCATGAGCCCTATCGCTGGCCATTAATCAAAGGTGGTTTGGATGTTCGCGATGCGGCTCTGAATGCCGGTGCCTGGGGTTGTGCCATCAGCGGAGCTGGCCCCAGCGTGCTGGCTCTTTGCCCTGAGGATAAAGGGCAAGCAGTCAGTCAGGCAATGGTAAAAGCTTGGGAGGCCGAGGGTGTAGCAAGTAGGGCTCCACTGCTTAGCATTCAGTCAGGAGGAAGCCACTGGCAACCTCAGATTGAGGATGAGTAGATATACTCAAGCGCCCGCCCGGGGCTGATCAGTTCCTTCGCATTCTCTTGCCTGCCATGGACGCCAATTTGCCGCTGACGGCTGCGTCCCAGGCCTCATTTCCCTGGCTTTCCCTGATCGTGTTGCTGCCGGCAATGGGTGCCCTGCTGATGCCTCTGTTGCCAAAGAATGAAACAAGTAACTCCCAGGCACCACGCAATTTTGCACTGGTCTTTCTGCTGGTGGATTTCGTGCTCATGCTGGTTGTATTTAGCCGCATGTTTGATGGTCAGGATGGAGGGCTTCAGCTGGTTGAACGGGTTAGCTGGATTCCCTTCATTGGCCTGGAGTGGTCGCTAGGAGCAGACGGCCTTTCGGCTCCTCTGGTAGTGCTTAGCGGGCTGATCACTCTTCTTGCCGTGGCAGCTAGCTGGAAGGTGCAAAGCAAGACAAGGCTTTATTTCGCCCTGTTGTTGGTTCAGGCTTCTGCCCAGGGGCTGGTTTTCCTCTCTCAAGATTTCCTGCTGTTCTTTCTTGCTTGGGAACTAGAGCTTGTTCCGGTCTACCTGTTAATTGCCATCTGGGGCGGAAGCAGACGTCTATATGCCGCCACCAAATTCATTCTCTACACCGCTCTAGCGTCTTTACTGATTCTGATCAGCGGACTCGCTCTGGCACTTTCTGGTGGTGAGTTCACGCTCAACCTCACTGAATTGGCCAATCGATCTCCAGAAGGCAGTCTTGGACTCCTCTGTTATCTGGGCTTTCTGGTGGGCTTTGGCGTAAAGCTACCGATGTTTCCTCTCCACACTTGGCTGCCAGATGCCCATGGAGAAGCCAACGCACCAGTGTCGATGCTGTTGGCAGGGGTACTCCTAAAGATGGGTGGCTATGCCCTTTTGCGCTTCAACGTGCAAATGCTGCCTGATGCTCATCTTCAGCTAGCGCCGGCCCTAATCGTGATTGGGATAGTCAACATCATCTACGGAGCATTCAACGCCTTTGCTCAAGACAACGTGAAACGACGAATTGCCTGCAGTTCTGTGAGCCACATGGGCTTCGTTCTGTTGGGTATCGGCGCGATCGATGCTCTCGGGATCAGTGGGGCCATGCTGCAGATGATCAGCCATGGCCTGATTGCAGCAGCCATGTTTTTCGTCACAGGAACGTTCTACGAACGCACGCAGACCCTCTCCATCCCCAATATGGGTGGCCTGGCCAAGGTCTTGCCAATCACCTTCGCTTTTTTCTTGGCCAGCTCCCTGGCTTCCCTCGCCCTGCCAGGAATGAGCGGCTTTGTCAGTGAAATCACCGTCTTCCTTGGCATCATTAGTCAGGAAGGATTCACTTCAATATTCAGGGTTATCACGATCGTGCTGGCGGCGATTGGACTGGTGCTTACCCCCGTCTATTTGCTGTCGATGTGTCGACGGGTCTTTTTTGGGCCCAGGATTCCCGCCCTTGCAATGATCGAAGACATCAACCCCAGAGAGCTGACCATTGGGCTCAGTTTGATTGTGCCCACGTTGGTGATCGGATTTTGGCCTCGAGTCGCCATCGATCTCTATGAGGCTTCAACCAATGCTCTCGCTGATCGACTGATTAGCCATAGCTTGGTAGCCCAAGGTTCCCTGCTACCCCTTGGCTGAATAATGCCTGTTGCTGTGAACGAAATAAAGTCATCAGCCCTCCTCCAGGGTGAAGGAATCCCAAACTTCACTGCCATTACTGCTCAACAAGTTCAGGATCACATGCCTGAACTTCTCTGTGCTCTTAACAAACAATTCAGCCGGCTGGAACAAGACATAGACAAAGTTTTGGTGTCTGGCAAGAGCATTAATTGGGAACAAGTCATGTCTCCTCTGCATCGGCTGCAAGAGCAATTGCGTTGGAGCTGGGGAGTTGTCTCCCATCTCAACGGCGTCTGCAATACCTCCGAATTACGGCAAGCTCACGCTGCACAAGAACCAGAGGTGGTGCGCTTTGGAAACCTTATGGGCCAAAGCCAAACACTTCATCGTGCCCTGCGCCGGCTTAAAGACCAGACCTCAAGGCCATTGCTGGATTCGACTCAACAGCGGATTTTGAACGCGGAATTACTCTCCATGGATCAACGAGGCGTGGGTCTCGATGACGACGCACAGCAGGCTTTTAATACCACCAGTGAACAACTGGCCGAGCTGTCGACCCGCTTCAGCAATCACGTCCTGGATGCAACCCAGGGATGGAGCCTGCTCCTCAATCGATCAGCACAAGTTGAAGGACTGCCGCAGAGGGCCTTGGAGGTTTTGTCCTTAGCAGCCAAGCAAGCCGGAGATCACCGAGAAGACGGTGGAGAACCTACAGCGGAGCAGGGTCCCTGGCGATTAGGTCTAGATATGCCCCGCTACATCCCCTTCATCACCCATGCAAAAGATCGAGGGCTACGTGAAACGCTCTACAAGGCTCATGTGAGTAGAGCGAGTGCAGGTGAGTTAAACAATCAACCATTGATTGAAGAGCTGCTAAGCCTTCGGCTTGAGCAAGCTCAAAGGCTTGGCTACAGGAACTGGGCTGAACTCAGCCTGGCCAGCAAAATGGCCGAGGGCGTTGAGGCCGTCGAGCAGTTGCTTGATGAGTTGCGTGCTGCCGCTTTACCCGCAGCCCAAAAGGAGTTAATTGAGCTCGAGGCCTGTGCCAAAAAACATGGAGCTCCAGAGGCCAGCCAGCTCAAACCATGGGATGTAAACTTCTGGGCTGAACGGCTGAGGCAAGAGCGCTTTGACCTTGATCAAGAAGCGCTGCGCCCTTGGTTTCCCCTGCCACAGGTTTTGGAAGGTTTGTTCGGACTTTGTGAACGTCTTTTTGGCATTCGCATTCAAAGTGCCGACGGCGAGGCTCCGATCTGGCATCAAGACGTGCGTTATTTCCGGGTGTTGGATGCCAATGGTTCAGACCTGGCAGCGTTCTACCTCGATCCCTATAGCCGACCAGCCAGCAAGCGAGGGGGGGCATGGATGGACGAATGCCTGACACGCAGCAAAAGCCTCGAGGGCCAATCGATTCTTCCTGTGGCCTATTTGATTTGTAACCAGACTCCACCGCAAGCAGAGACACCAAGTCTGATGAGCTTCGATGAGGTGGAGACTTTGTTCCATGAGTTCGGCCATGGCCTTCAGCACATGCTCACGACCGTTGAGTATCCACAGGCTGCTGGAATCAACAACGTGGAATGGGACGCAGTGGAACTGCCTAGCCAGTTCATGGAGAACTGGTGCCTCGATCGCACCACGTTGATGGGGATGGCACGTCACTGGCGTACTGGCGAACCGCTTCCGGAGGAGGAGTTCGCAAAATTGCGCTCCAGCCGCACCTTTAATGCCGGTTTGGCAACTCTGCGCCAGGTGCACTTCGCTCTCACTGATCTGCGTTTGCATAGTTGCTGGACACCAGATCTCGGCGTGACCCCAGATCAGCTGCGCCGTCAGATTGCTCAGACCACCACGGTGATGCTTCCGATCGCCGAAGATCAATTCCTCTGTAGCTTTGGCCACATCTTCGCCGGTGGTTATTCCGCCGGGTACTACTCCTACAAGTGGGCAGAAGTTCTTAGTGCTGATGCCTTTGCTGCCTTTGAGGAAGCTGGTCTGGAACTTGAAGATCAAGTTCGACTCACTGGCGCTCGCTTTCGCGACACAGTTCTCAGTTTGGGAGGTAGCCATTCCCCAGCAGACGTCTATGAGCAATTCCGTGGACGACCAGCGACCACTGAGGCATTGATTCGCCATTCCGGCTTAGCCGCAAGCGCTGCGGATCAGTGAGGAGATGGCTGAAGAGATACCGCACTCTCTGAACCCCCTAGCGTTATCACAAAGCTGGGGCCAAGACGAGCATGACGATATCCACACGGCACCACTGATTGCACTTGAGGAGGTGCTTGAAACAAGCAGCTTGCGTCGCGGCATAAGCCGAGAACACTTGCTAAGTGAGTTGTTGCGTGATCTCGATCATCGCCGTGTAATCCCCCTGATAGGAATGCTGCCGAGAGGCTGGAGGATGGCCCCGGCCGTTCTTCCTGAACGTCTACGAGGGATTGCAACCCTATTAGAAGATGGTTTGCTAAGCCCTCTGCTGTTGGCAGCGTTGGCTGATGACCTACAGCATCTGCTGCCGATTCGGGAGAACGAACCGCCCAGTGCCCTGGAACTCTGGCGCCAACCCTCAGTTGCCTTAAAGCCAGGACATGGTGTGGGGGTGCCGTGCAATTGAAAGAACTGTCGATTACTGGCCAACCAGCCAATCACTAGTGATGCATTTTCTGACCCGAAACAGCTTGCTCCAACCGCTTTAGGGAAAGGCCTCACGGCACTCGGTAGTGGCCTGGTCTGGCACAACGAGGGGTTGGTCATGCTTCAGAACGAGTCTTCTCAACGCATGAATGAGCTCATGGCTCAGGTGCTCAATTGCCTCGCTGCCAATCGTCTACCAGAGGCATTGCATCCCTCGGAACCTTTCTTATTCGAGGGGCTATCGTCAGGACGTCAACTGATTGAGTTGCTGAACCGACAGGGTTGGCACTGTTGCGGACGAATTAGAGCCAGTGTGGCCAGCTTCGGCCTGGGAGCTAGCCAAGCCAATGAAAGCGGGAGATGGTTTCAGGTCCCTTTGGCGATTCCATATCGCACGGGTCTAGAGGATGATCGCAACCAGGAGATTCTCAGCTTGTTGCCGCATTGCAGCTTCGAGCTTGAGCTGCAACCACAGGGCAATGATTCCATTTTACTGCAGTATTGCCAGGGTATAGAAGGTGTGAATGGCTGGGCTGCGATGAACGACCTGCATCGGCCCTGGCAGAACGATCGCCACAATGGAACAGTCGCGTACCCCAGTCAGCCATTGACACAGCAACGCCTCGCCGATGCAATAGAGATCACCGAATTAATCGCAGCGGTGCACAATATGGAGGCAAGCTCGCAAAAGCTACATCTAGGGGGGGGTATGGAGCCCTGGGCTATTGCATTGATTCAACAGCACTACTGGAGCAATGCCTTAACGGCTCTACCCATTTATTTCCACTGACACTCGGAGGAATATGGCGAGAACGACTACGCCGTAGCCTCGAAACCTTCTTGATCAGGGTTTTTTATATCAACACTAGTGTGGTAGATCGCTACCGTTGGGGCCTTGACACGTTGCCCCAGGATCTGAGCCTGCAAGGCTCTGCACGATTAGAGGCAATGCAGAGGCTTTTAAGCTGTCAACCCAGCCACATTCCATTTGCTCTTGTGAGGAACCTCAACGGCGAAGTGGATCTCTAAAGCGATGCCAATGCACGTTTTCAGTTATAGATAGATCAACCGGAAGCCGAGCGAGTCAATGCCAAGCAGATGATCTACTGCCACATCAGTGAAGTTAACAAGCCTATCGAAAGAACAACTTTGCTCTGGGGGGGATTTCATCAAGCTTCTTAGTCACGAGAAATCAAAGTAGATGCTTTTGATCATGATGCATAGAATTGGTTAAGCATCAAGTTCATTTAAGCCTTTAATGCCTAAAAGAAGCTAAAGGCAATTCAATCAAGGGAATCGTGCTTGCGAAAAGTACACGTGCTAACTAAGCAGACATGAAGCTTGAAAAAGCATAAATCGTCCACTTGAACTGCCTCCTATATAACAAGCAAGGCTCTTTTGAGAAGACATTGTCTTGCATCATCAGGAAGTAGCAAGACATGATTGAACTGGTCTTACCCAACTGCCATGCATTCAGATCTCAAGCAGAAGCACTGGAGGCCGCAATGGTTTGTCCGTGGAGATGTCGACGGATTCCTAGGACTTGGCCTCGATAACTTGATTCAAGTCCTCTTGATAATTGCCTTATGTCGCAACGTGCTCGGCTATCCGAATGAATTAGTTTTCGGCACAATCCTTCCTGCCACAGGAATAAGCCTGCTGATAGGCAACCTTGCCTACGCGCATCAGGCTCATCAACTTGCCAGCATCGAAAAACGTAGTGATCGGACAGCTCTGCCCTACGGAATCAACACCGTGAGCCTGTTTGCGTATGTGTTTTTGGTAATGCTCCCTGTGAAACTCACCGCATTGGGCCAGGGAATGGATGAGGTAAGTGCTGTTCGCCTTTCCTGGCAAGCAGGGATGGTGGCTTGCCTGGGCTCAGGGCTGATCGAAACAGTAGGGGCTTTTACAGCAGGGGTACTGCGTCGCTGGCTGCCTAGGGCTGCATTACTTGCCACTCTCGCCGGCATTGCTCTTGGCTACATCGCCCTTGGCTTTCTGCTGCGTACCTATGCCCAACCTGTAGTGGGGCTGACAGTACTAGCAATTGTTCTGGTCACCTATTACGGACGCTTGCGATTGCCCATTCCTGGTGGCTTGCTTGCTGTTGTTATTGGCGTGGGGCTTGCTTGGAGTACTGGATTAATCGATAGCGACGCTAGCCGTTGGAGTCAGGAAGCAAGTCAGATTGGCTTGCGCCTTCCTCACCTAGAAATCGCCAATCTTTGGAATGCTCGTGGCCAGCTGCTGCCCTGGCTAGGGGTGATTGTGCCAATGGGCCTATTCAACGTGCTGGGATCTCTTCAAAACATCGAAAGCGCAGAGGCGGCAGGTGATCGTTATTGCGTTCGAAGCTCTTTATTGATCGATGGCATCGGCACAATGGCTGCCGCAGGTCTGGGGTCTTGTTTTCCTACAACCATTTATATCGGCCATCCAGCCTGGAAGGAAATGGGGGCTCGCATTGGCTATTCCTGGCTAAATGGCTTGGTAATGGGTAGCGCTTGTCTTCTAGGTGTTTTTGGTTTGGTCGCAGAGTTGGTACCTATTGAGGCAGGCATGGCGATCGTGCTCTATATCGGCATCGTGATTGCTGCTCAAGCCTTTCAAGCCACGCCTAGCACCCATGCACCGGCAGTAGCTCTTGGCCTGCTTCCTGGACTAGCAGGATGGGGTGCATCTCTGATCAAGGCTGGTTTGCGCGCAGGAGGAGCCGGAAGCAATTCAGAACCTTTTAATTCAGCTTTATTAGGAAGGCTTCAAGAAGCTGATGTATGGGCAAGTGGTGCTTTTGCCCTTGAGCAAGGACAAATTATTACCGCCATGCTGCTAGCGGCAATGTTGGTTTATGTGATCGAACAACGCTTTTTAGCAGCAAGCTTTACTTCTTTCCTCGCATCTGCAGCCTCATGGATTGGGATCATCCACGCTTGGCGATTCACCCAGGCCGATACTGTTCTGGAGCTTGGCTGGGGAGTTGGTAGCTCCTGGGCAACGGGCTATCTACTAATGGCAGTTGTGTTCATGCTCGCCGGTTTGCATCAGCGCAGATTGATTTCTGGTTGACAAAACTGTTTTCAAAATGCATAAGTTAAAGAAATGAGCGTAGATAACACTACTGGATCAATTCTGCCAGGCTGCTGCATGTCACGCCTCTTCGTTTGTAGAATGGATGCCAAAAAAATATTTACAACGATGACTGATGCCTAAGAGAATGACTCGATCCCAGTGGAAGGGATGCAGATCTTCTCTGATAATAACCTTGAGAATGTTATTGGTGGAGTTATGAGAGAAAGAGTTTTGAACGAAGATGCTGATATTAGGCTTGAGGGATTGTAAGTATTGGTTTAGAGCTAAGACGTTCATGGCTGAATTTATAGTGCTAAGTAATTACTTTTAAGTTTGAGATAGTCTCAGCACACCGCTTGGGATGAGTGTTCAAATGCCAAGATCAAAGTAAACCTAGCCACCTTATAATTGTAAATTATTTACATGTCTCTATGAAATACAACATCATTGATCCCCTAGATCTTATCCTGAAAAATGGTAGGCACTTCTTAGTGTGGTAGTGGAATTCTCGAAACCTGGATTCGTTTTGCCAATAGAGAGGACACATTGAGCAGTTAACCTGCCCCAGCCACCGAAAGAGTTTCACCAGCTACGCCTTTCAGTGCTTCATTGGAAAGGTTTTGGCGGCCTTTATTGTCTGCAGCTAAGTCTTCAGGGTCTTTTTGGGAGTCGCAAGAGATATCTTTATGAGGGGATAGAAGGCTGGGAGGTTGTAGCTTGGTTGGCTAACATGTTGGCTAGTTTCTTCCCTGAAAATTTCAATCTTCAATCATTGTGTGCAAGTCTGGTCGTGCTAACAACTTGTATTAATGCGAAAAAACTATGTAAAGACTGACTTTATAGGCGCTTATCTGGTCATACATAGTTCACAACAAATTGCATCAACGACTTTAGAGCTGAAATCATCACTGAATGGTCCTGAGTGACCACAATGGTTCATGCCGGAAATTTCATAGCGAGTCAGCTTCCTTTTGCGTTGCCATCGATTCCAGTTTGACAATGGCAACAGTGGAGAACGCCCTGGGTAAGCCACTTGACCAAGAGCCGCAACAGGGTCTTTTCCGCCAACGACCATAGCCACACGATTGATCTCTTCTAAAGCACCATTCCCACTGAACACTCCACAGACAGTGATCACTTGTACTGGAACACGACAAAGTTGTTGCAAGATCTCCGCTGTCCCAATAGCCATCTCTCCTCCTCCGCTGTAACCCACTAATACCAGGCGCACAGCCTTACTGGGATGGAAGCCAAGCGATTCAAGACGACGGGCGATTTTCAAGGCAAGCTCATAATTCATCACCGGGCCATAACGGCGGTCAGAGGAAATTCCCACTTTGATCACATTATTGGCTTGTACACAAAAGGCGCTTAGAAAACGAACTAATGAATTGGGATGATGCTCTTGTAGAGAAAATAACCTTCGCCAGAACCACTGACTGTATGAATCTGAACGCAGTGCAACAGGCATGATTGTGTAAGCCTCAATGCCTTTGACTAAAATAGACTCATGATCAATTCCTTCTTCTAGTTGCGAGAGGAATCGACTAACCCGTGGAGGATGGTCTTCTTCACTTTGATGAATGCCATCCAGGTAAATGATGTAATGCCGATGTCCAGAAATATCCGGGAATCGTTCAGTAAATAGATGACTTGGGTTAGGAAGACCATCAAGCCACCCTTCCCAAAAGACAAAGTCAAGCATCACTGAATAAATACCTGACAGAGGGACCAAGATGATCACCAGAAGTGCCGCAAGCTTAAGGAGCTCATCAATCGATTCGCTGGTTACTAATGCAATAGCATCGCGACGAATCACAGCTCCGCACAGGAACAAAAGGATGGCTGAGGCCAGCATCAAAACAACAACTGTCCTGCGGCTTGTAAGCAGCAGGACACGATGATGGCGAAGCGAAGATCTAGTTTTAGTCATGATCTCAGATCAGATCCAACTCAATGATTAAGAGCCACTTCTCGTGCTAGTTGGGCGTAACTTGATTTCCACCTCTGAGCGAACAAGAGCGCAATTAAAACAAGTGCCAAGGCAAAACCAGGAAGGGCCATGACCAAGCCTTGCTCGAGAGGTATACCATAAATAGCTTTTAATAAAACAACTACATTGAGGTGAATCCATGCGAAAAGTGTTACAGCAATTAGATCACTAATATAAGGAGCTCCGGCAAGAATGTAAAATAATCCTGGCCAAATTGCTGGTAGTATATGGTTTGCAAAAGTAATCGGATGTAAAGGTACATCCTTTAGAGAAGTAAGGATCAAGCTGTCACAGAGAATCCCCAATAGAAAAGCTAGGCTTAGGCCTAGCGCATCAAATAATAAATGCACGGCAATTTGAACAGGACCTAAACGATTAGCAAGGAGAGAAAAGAAATGTGCTGCTGACATTGAAAGGCCAACTGCCAGCAACAATTCAACTCCAGCCTCCATTTTAAGCAGTACTTCGGCCATGGAATCAAGGCCTTGGCTGAGTCCGCTTAAGCCCTGTAGAAGAGCATCAGGCACGACGCATCTCCGGACGATTTACGATCCAGAGAACAAAAATTGAAAGAATAGCACTGTAGAAGCACCATACTGAATTGAAAGCCATGCTATATGTAAACAGTGTCAGAATGATAGATAATACAATTAATGCTCCGAAGAGTTTGACGGCTTTGTCTTTAAGAATTAGCAAAGGAATAACAATCCAGCACCAATAAATCAGTTCTCCAATAGGCTCTGTATTGATGAAATTATGGAAGATGGTGTTGACGTTGTAGACGATCCTTCCGCCTGTCACTAGTCCTGGCTGGATCAACGGTGGATGTATTAATAAAGGCAGCCAGAATGAGATTCCAAGGATGGAACCAATAATCCAAACCCAGCGTAAGGCTCTCTTGACTCCTTCACTTTCGGAATGACGCCCAATCGAGTATGCGCTCCATGGAATCCATATCATCCAGAAGCAATAGGCAAAAAATAGAAAGCCAACAGAAGTAATTGAGGTGAGAGGTTCGACCGGTGAAGCTACTGTTTCTCCATGACCTAATCCCACCCATACAAAACCTTCAATAAATTGCTGTAACCCGAAGAAGAACGGTACTAGGGCTAGAGGTTTGTAGCCGGGACGTTTCGCTTCAGACGCAAGATGGTGGGTATAAAGCCCTAAGGGCATGAGGACCGCTGCAGCCGTAAAGCTGGCTGACGCTGAGAAACACATTTGTATGCCTGTTTATGAGTGTTTGCTCAGTTTGGTCAGGTAAATCGACTTCGCCAAGTTAATTACTGAGAAGCTTTGAAATCAGCAACTTCAATGCCAGCGGATGAGACATCAATTGTTGATGCGTGATTACTGGAACGGCCTGTTGCTCACCCACCGGTAATACGGCTTGCCATCCTGGAACAACCATGACATCCCATCGACAGAAATAACTGCTGCATTCAATGTCTTCTAAGGCTGAAACATCGCCGTTGAGCTTGCGCAGTAAGGGGCTGCCGCGCTTCATATCCGCTAAACCAGCAAACAAACAGGCGGGAATCCACTGGGCTGTGAGGGTGCCTCGCTGTGGACTTCCTACACTCAGAAAACGATGCGTTCGTCGTGATCCACCTAGTTGTTGCAGCCAAATTCGACTGATCACCCCTCCCATCGAGAATCCAAGTACATCGATAACCGTCTCGGCCCCCCACTGCTCAACGATGAGCTGATCCAACGTCTCCGCCAGCTTGAAAAGCGGAGCAGCTCCCAGGCGATGAGGCAGATGGGGGATCTGTAGAGGTAGCTGATGCTGTTCGAGTGCCTTCACCAACCGCCTAAAAAGATGCGGGGTATCCCAAAGACCATGTACAAGCACCAATGGTCGACGGGGTTTATCCACTGATGCGACATGCGTAAACATCGCGAAAAGCCTTGACAAAGATCAGGGTGTTGGCCAATTGCGACACCTTTCAACAGCCACACTGCCACTAAATCCAGGCACCGGCGCAGCACATTTACGCACAAGCACTCGCATTGGCACAGGACCGTAGAGATCTTCCAAGAGCACTAGCAATCGCTCGCTGAAGTGTTCGATGGTGAAACACTTCAGTTCAAAGGAGAGTCGTTGCATTGCACCAATAGCCAAGCTGTAGTCCGCAGTGGCATTGAGGTCATCATCCAGGGCAGCCTTGTCAAGGTCTAGCCAAAGGCTGAAATCCAAGCTGAACCACTGCCCTTCACGTCTTTCATGGTGAAGCACACCCACGTGAGCCCACAAGCGCACATCGTTAACATGAATGGCTCCAAAAGGGAGACGATTGATCACAGCGGTAGGTCCTGGTGAGTGAACATGCATTCACCATTGGCATAGTCCGCCACAATGTGGCCTTGTCCACGCAACCGATAGCGATAGGTCACCAGCCCTTCCAAGCCAACCGGCCCCCTTGGAGGCAGTGTTTGAGTACTGATTCCAACCTCGGCTCCAAAGCCATAACGGAATCCATCGGCAAAACGCGTGGAGCAATTGTGAAAAACACCGGCACTATCGACAGCTTGGAGAAAACGCTCAGCCGTCTCCTGATCATTGCTGACAATCGCCTCCGTGTGACGGGAGCTATAGCGACGGATGTGATCCAGGGCTCCCTCTAGATCAGGCACCACTTTCACTGACAAAATTAGATCGAGATATTCCGTAGCCCAATCCTCTTCACTTGCTGACTCTTCTACTCCTAAAGCCCGGCTCGCTGAATCCCCAAGCAGACGAACCCCGGCTTGATGAAAGGCAGGAATTGCAAGCTCTAAAAACGACGGTGCAATGGACTGATGAATGAGCAGAGTTTCAATAGCGTTGCATGCTGCGGGGTACTGGGTCTTGCTATCGATTGCAATCTGTAGGGCCTGCTTCAGATCCGCCGCGGCATCGATATAGAGATGACAGATTCCGTCCGCATGACCAAGAACCGGAATTCGTGTGTTGTCTTGAATGAAACGCACCAGTTCGTTGCTGCCGCGAGGGATGATCAAATCCACTAGGCCATCAAGGCGAAGTAGGGCAAGGCTTTCCTGACGGGTCGTGAGTAAGGCAATTGCCTCGGGATCGATCTCTGTTTTAGCCAGACCATTCTTCAACGCCTTAATGATGGCCTGATTGGTGTGGCTTGCTTCGCTGCCGCCCTTGAGAAGTGCGCCATTGCCAGAGCGAATCGCCAGTGAAGCGATCTGAATCACGGCATCTGGGCGTGCCTCAAAGATTACCCCCAGGACTCCAAGAGGAACGGTGATGCGCTCCAGCACAAGGTCTTGATCTAGTTCACGATGCAACTGACGCAAACCAAGGGGATCAGATAACTGAGCCAACTGCCTGAGCCCCTCGATAGCCGAATCGAGTTTGCTTTCATCAAGCTTGAGCCGCGCCATCAGGGCAGAAGCAAGTCCCTCAGTTCGAGCCTTCTCTAAATCGAGTCGATTAGCCCTAACGATCTGCTCAGAGCTTGACAGCAAAGCATTGGCCATTGCCATCAGGGCCTTACGCCGCTGGTTGTCATCACTTTGCCCAAGAGCCATGGCTGCTTGCCGTACCTCTGCTGCAAGTCGCAGCAACTGGGCGGAAGACTCAGGAACTCCAGGAGAAGTTGTCATCACAGCGCGGCACAGCTGTGCTCATCATCACTCCTCAAGGGGCATTGCCGACACTTAAGAGACGTTGAAAGGCAAGTCGAGCTGCCCCCAGGCGACCAGCTCCATTACCAAGGGCACAGGAGCGAATCTGCAAACCCTCCCTGCTTACAGCTTGTACCCGCTTCTCTACTTCCTGACGGACCGCTGGTAGGAAATGAACTGCTCCACCTGCAAGACCTCCTCCAACCAGCACCAGCTGAGGGGTGAAAACATAGACGAGAGAACTGATTCCCACCCCAAGTTTGCGGCCATAGGTTTCCCAGATCTCGAGAGCCTCGCGATCGCCAGAAGCAGCTCGTTCGCTTAATTCTTCTGGGTCCCCAGCCCATAGGCGTTGAAGGGCGCTAATGCTGGCGTACTGCTCTAGGGAGCCTTGGTTGCCACTGTTGCAGCTAGGACCTTCCGAATCCACCCCAATCAGACCAGGCTCGGCTGCAGCCCCGTTATGACCGACAAACAATTGACCCCCAAGCATGACGCCCCCACCTACCCCGGTGCCAAGAGTGAGCAGAACGACGTTTTGAAAATCTTGGGCCGCGCCCTGCCATGCTTCACCAACGAGAGCACAGTTGCCATCATTCGCTAGGGTGACGTGCCGATTCAGTCGTGGTTCCAACCAGTCGGCTAAAGGAACCTCCAGCCATCCAGGCAGGTTTATACAGACCCTGGCGACTCGCCCTTCAGCATCCATTGGTCCTGGCAAGCCCACTCCCACGAATGCAGCATGATGGTTTGGATCAACAGTTTCGATAGCTTCGCAAAGAGCAACTGTGACAGCACCTGGCACCGAGGGTTGAGGGGTTGGCAACTCGGTTTCTGCCAACAGATGGCCCTGCTGATCAAATCGACCTAACTTGATCGCGGTACCTCCCAAATCGACACCGATGAACTGAGCTAAGTCGGTTGCCAACTGGTCAAAAGCGGAAAAATAATTGCAATTGGCTCTGCCAAATTCCCTGGCTGTCTACAGAACCTGAGAGATTCATGCTGGGACTGATTTGATAAGTAAGGGTGCCTTGCGGAGGAATATCGTTGCGGTCTGGTGTCGCCAAAATAGAAACGTTAAGTCGCTTAGTGATATCAATACCAATGTCTGTGACTAACTCGAGAGTGGGTGGGACTTGCCCAGAAACGCGCTCTTGTTGACTCGTCACAACCGGCGAGACGTATGCAGGATAAAGGGCAATTTGCATTCGTTGACTGAAAGCATCAGAGATTGATCCAAGAACAGGCGTGAGAAGAGATTGACCGATCACAGTCGCTAGTGCCGCACGACCATCTTCTCCCGATAACCCTGCCAGTGAATTTCCTCCAATTAACCCCAGCAATTGAGCACGAGGCAGTGACGGCGAGCTGCGTAAGTCAATGTTTTGGAAAAGACGATTTGCAGGTCCCTCGGCCTTCACCATCACTTTGATCAAGCGGAACTGTCCTCCGGCTCCAAGAGTACCTGTTCCATTGGTGTCAAATACATTCGCTGATGCGGCATTACTGTCGGTGCCGATGCTGATGCTGTCGGAGACCTGGCTGTTCATGGCGACATCAACGTAAGGGATTAGGCCCAAAGAAGGAGTAAACACAGCGACATTCGCAGCTCGCTGATCAAGACTGAAGAACGTCGTAAACAGATTCAGCCGCCCATTCAGTAGCCGAATCACACCACGAGCCTGAAGCTTTGGATCTAGGGGGCCATTCAAACTGAGCAATCCTTCTGTACTGAAATTGGCCAGCGCATTAGCAGTGATGCGCAAATTTGGCCCCAGCTTTAAACGCAGGTTGTCGAAGCTGATAGAGGGGATGTTGGGAATCATCGAGCTCAACATCTTCCTCCGACTGACCTCTACATCTGGTCCAAGCAAGACCAAGGGTTTCTTAAAATCCCACTGCTCCTCAAGCAGGGTGTTGGCATTAACAACTTTGGGGCTGCTAGAAGTTGCTGTCGCTTCTCCGGCTCCAGGCCTTTTGGTGGATTGAATGGCAGAGTTGATCGGTCGCAGAAGCCCTGAGCCGGCGGGTGAGATCGTTCCTTCTTTGATCGTGAGCTCACCGCCAATCAAGGGTTTCAGTAAGGCACCCGTGAACTTGAGCTTGGCGGCCACCCCTACATCAGCCTTTGGCAACTTAAAACGGGACTTACTGATCTCGATCGTCAGGGGCTGGTCTTCAGGTGCAGGGCGAAGCAAGGCAATGGATCCCGCACCTTGCAAGATGCCCTTTGAACCAATCTTTGCTTTGAGACGCTGCACCTCAAGGCGATTGAAGTCAAAAAACATGGCAGCCTCCAACCCTTTGACAACTTGTTCCATGACGACGAATTCGCCGTTTTGCACCACCAAAAATCCATTCGCCTGAGGAGCGCTAAGGCTGCCGCTAAACAACAACTTGAGGTCGGAGTTACCGCCCTTCCAGGCGACCGCACCTTCAGCAAAATCAGCCAGAAAATGTAGGCCGTCGCCGTGGCTCTCAACCCTGACGTCTATCGGCAAGGAGGGATCAAGAGGCACTTGACCGGTAATGGTTACCGCCTCTTTGGAAGAAGAGCTTCGCAGCGCCAAGTCGAGGTTTAGGAGGGCATCATTCAAGAGAATCTGCCCTTTGTCCAAGCTCAATGAGCTTTCAGCCAATCTGGCGCTTTCCATCACTAGATCAGCTGTGATCTCAGGGGTTCCCCGTCTGAGGTTGTATCGACCCGAAAGTCCCAGAGCGCCCCGCAGTGCTTGAGGTAGAGGTGCAACCAACGAAAGCAGAGAAAAGGGAACGTGCAGCAGTGAAAACGACCCTTCCCCACCATGCAGAGGTCCTTGAATCGAGGCAAAAATGGGTTTGACTTGTAGGGCGTGATCCTGATCCTCACCTTCTGTCCAGAGATGACCGCTGGCCTTTAGCCCCAGATTGAGCTTGGACAGATCGGGACCCTTCAGATCGATCACCGCATCCATCTGCCCACGTAGATCTTCTGGATTGATGATCCTGCTACGACGATTTTGCTGGTCGAAACGATTGACGGAAGCCTGCGCCGCTGCCAAGACTTTGAGCTGATCGTCTAGAGACCTGCCCAAGGTTTGCATCAACAGAGTGCCCAGATCTTGGGCTCGCCCAATCGAAGCTGGAAGAACATCATTAAAATTAGAAAGTTGCTCTGCACTAGAGATCAGCCAACGCGCGCTTAGACCGCGTGCCTTTGCCTGAGCAGAGAGTTCGCCACCAAGGCGACCTCCCGCTGCAAGATTGATCTGGCCTGTATCCGCTGGTAGCAGCTCACCAGTCAGCTTGTAGCGCTGGTTGGCAACCCTCCCCTGAAGCAAAGCCTGTTGAAATTGCAGACCCATCAACCCTGGATTGCTGATGGTGACTTGGCCTTCCATGGCCAGTGGCTGAAGACCCAGGCTGCCTGATCCGCTGAGTTGACCATAAACGCCTTCAAATCGCTGCTTTGAAGACAGGGCCGCCTCAATCCCATCCACTTTGAAGTTGTTCAACTCCCAGCGATAGTGAGCTGGGATGCCGTTTAGCGAGAGACGGCCATCGCCACGGTTAATCGCCAACTCCTGTGGCAACCAGTCGCGTCCCAATCGAGATGAGAGCTGCCCAGGGATCACCGCCCCCACTGATTCCATCAGCAGAGTGCTACCCCCAGCAGGGAGTCCGGCTAAGTTCCCTTGCCAATCTTCCAACAACCGCAACCCTCCCGCCTCTGGATTCACCATCCGGAGGGAAAGATTTGGACGAAGGGCCGACAATGGCCCTCTCACCTGCCCTGAAGCAGCAAGGGTTCCAGCTAAAGAGGTGCCGAGAAGCGGACCAACACGAGCTAAAGGGAAAGGACTCAAATTCAGATTGGCCTGCAGTTCTCCACTGCGTAGGCGTCCTTGATCTACTGAGAGAGGCAAGTCCGCCACAACTTTGAGCAGGGGACTGTTGAACTGCCTTAAGCGGAGCAAACCGGAATCTGCTGACCACCCCGCTCGCAGAGACCAGGTTTCCAGCAATGGATTACGTTGCTGAGCAAGGCTTAGCTGAAGTTGGGGGCTCGATGAAGGGCCCTCAATCTGAAGCTTGCCTTTGATCAAGGCTTGGCTGCCGAGAAGATCAGCAAGCACAGGGATGCGCTGCCATGCAGGTCCTGCAAACTCCAGGCGCTGGGTGTTCAGCCCTAACTCGGGATAGAGGGGACCTCTTGCACGGATCTGAAGACCTGGACCACGAACATCAAAAGTGTCAATAACGGCCCTGAAGGCCTTGGGATTGCGCCAGTTGGTGCGCATCTGCAAGTTCAGTTGCAGCGGACCATCAACGGGGATGTTTGGGGCAAGAATCCAGCGGCCACTGGCGTGCAGATTGGGCTCATGCCAAGGTCCATTGATCCGGGCTTGGAAGGCATGCCCTTGTTGCCGCCGGTTGACCTTGAGGTCGAGGTTGTAGGAGTGATTGAGACGAGCACCTCCCTTGAGAGACGCTGTCCAAGGGCCGTAACGCCACTGGCTGAGAGGTAACTGAAGACGATCTTGACGACAGTTGATCTTGGCTTCACGAGATGAGAGTGACTTTTTGAGGGGACCACCCTCTAATTGGAATCGAACCAATGACAGGGCTCCCTTGCAGCCCATGCGTCCCTGCTTAAGACTCACTTGGAGGTCACCGCCAATCTGACCCTGCATTTGCATGGGCAGCGTTCCCGGCAAAAGCCCCTGCAATGGTTCAAGGCTGATTTGGTCCAAACGAGCATGGGCCTGAAGCTCTAAACGATCCCAGCGCCCACGGCCCTTTAGGAAGAATCTTCCACGATCTGGCAATACAAATTGGACAGACCCATTGGCCCATCCCTCCGCCAGCTGAAGGTCTGCCCGTGTGGTGGCGGTGAACTCCAAGTTTGCCGGTTCGATGCGGACCCTGGCGGGCTGAGTTAACCGCAGCTGAAGATCAACCTTTGGGGGAGGATCGCCTTTGGATGGACCAGGGACCCAGTAGAAACCCTTGTGATTACGACGTAGCGTTAACCGTGATCCTTCAAGGGTGAGTACGGCAACGGGTCGCAAACGGAACAGGCTGGCCATTGGGGCAAGGCTGATGGTTAGACCAGAGAGCGATGCTGTGGAATCGTCATGACTTCCAGGCAGCACTTCAGTGGGACCAATGGCCATACCCCAGGGCCGCAGGCCCTGATAGGCACCAATTTTGACAGGATGGCCTAGAGGTTTTGAAAGCTGTTGCTCCAGTTGCGGACGCAGACGTTCAAGAAGGGCCGCAACAACTCGATCGGCGCCAACCCAAACAACCAAGCTGCTCGTTAGCAGTAGAACAGCAGGGCGTTTCCATCGCCCTTTAGCCAAGGATTGACTCTTCTCTCCCATCGATTTGAGTCAACCTTCCTGGGAGCGTGCGAAATATAAGTAGTTCTCTTGAGGTTCACCAGTCCATGTCCATTCCAGAGCTAATTGAAACCGCAACCGGATGGCTTGCCTGGTCAGGCCTAGCCCTAAGCCTAATGACCCTGATTGCTTTCTTGGTTCGTTGGGGACAACGCTTCCGGCTGGTGGGAGTGACCAGCTTCAACCTTCTTCTTTTGGCAAGCTGTTGGGCTTTTGGCGTGAGCTATACCCCCCCCCTCAAGGTGGAAGGAGCTCTGGTGGTACCCGTGGTGTTTGACAACAGCACGGACCTTGTTGTCGCCCAGGTCCCCGATGACTTTCCGGATGAAGCGGTTGAAGCCACATTGCAGCAACTAGCAGGCAACATCCATCGCGGTGGATATAACGGCAGTGAGGTGCATGTGCGGCTACGCAGGCTGGAATCGGTTGGAGAGGGTGTCAGTCAACCCGTCATCCTCGGCGAAGTCATACGCGACTTGCGTCAGAACATCACGCTGCCATTAGCCGAAAAAAGTGATGCAGGTTGATCAACCTCTGGGAGATTTACCTCAAAGCTTTCGTGACGAACAAGCCCTGCTCGTGGCCGCAGGGATCACAACATGGAGCGCATTGAAACGCCTTGAGGAACAGGAACTCAACCGACTTGCTAAGGGAGGGCTTGCGACGACCCGCAACCTGAAACGATTGCGAGGCATGGCGGCACTTGTTTGTGATCTGGATCTAGAACTGGCGGATGCTGCCTTGCTGATCCACTCCGGGCTAGCCACTGCAGCCGCTTTGGCAGCTGCGACTCCTCAGGATGTCGTGCATCAGACGGGACGGTTACAACGCCAACTCAATAACCATCGACAATCGAGCGTGGACCTTGCTATGGCCAATCGCTGGATCCAGCTTGCTCGCACGAGGCAACTGCAGAACTGACCTAGCGAAGCCCCACAATCCCGACAAGAGTGTCTCAAATGATGACAGCGTGCATGTTTGGGAGCAATGCGCTATTTGCCAGCGCTGATCGTCGTAGCCCTTGCCAGTGCTTCGGATGTCAAGGCGCAGTCCAGCCTTCTTGAAAGCGTCAAAAACAACCCAGGCGAAGCGCGCGAATTGTGCAGTCAATTTAAGGCTCTCAATACCAAAGGGGTTTCTGCTTATTCATCTCAAGCGATCTCAGAAGTTGCCCGCCAGCGCAATCTCAGCTCCAATAACGCTGAGATTCTGGCCACCTATGTGATTGGAATGAACTGCCCGGATGTGCGTTGAAGGTCGAACGAGCTCTGGATCCGTGAACTGGCACGATGCCTGGCTGACACTCTCTGACGGGGTCAAGCTCGTTGCCAGGTTATGGATCCCGAAAGGTGAGGGACCCTGGCCTGCTCTCGTGATGCGTCAGCCCTACGGACGTGCGCTCGCCTCAACTGTGACTTACATCCATCCTGGTTGGTGGGCAAGTCACGGATATCTGGTCGTGGTCCAGGACGTACGTGGTCAAGGGGATTCCGAAGGCCACTTCAATGGCTTCCTGCAAGAAGCTGCTGATACCAGTCAGACGCATGCATGGGTTCGGGAGTTACCAGAATGCAATGGCCGCCTTGGAACCTATGGGTTTTCCTATCAGGGCCTAACACAGCTGCTTGCCGAACCTGGGACGCCGCCACCGGATTGTCTGGCACCAGCGATGGCAGGAGTTGATGAGCGCAACCATTGGAGTTGTGAGGGGGGTGCTCACTGGTGGCATCTTGGCTTGGCCTGGGGGCTGCAACTTGCAGCACTACAAGCTCGTCGCTGTGGCAACTGGGAAGCATGGAGAGAGCTTCGCCGCAGTTTGGAAGACGACAGCTACCTGTATGAGGGGCCGGCACTTCTGAAACGCCACGATCCCGATGGGATGAGCTTTAGATGGCTACATCAAGCGAACCAAAACGATCACGGCTGGGTTGTACACAAGCCCTTGGATTCCTGGCTTCGTCAACCGATGCTGCTTCTGGGTGGCTGGTGGGATCCCCATTTGAATGGCCTGCTTGATCTCTATCAACGATCAAGCCAAGTAGGTGGTAGCCCAGAACTTCATATCGGTCCAGCGACTCACCTGCAGTGGTGGCCTGATGCACAGCAACTTCAGCTGGAGTTCTTTGATCGCCATCTGAAATCTTCGAAAGCCTTAACTAATTCAAGACCCCATGGGCGGATCTGGAATATCACGTCTTGTTCTTGGCAGACATTTGCAAGCCCCACCCAGATCACAACATCAGCCAATGTCAGCTGGAGTCTTGTCAGTGGAGGGATGGCCTGCTTGGACCCCTCAGAAGGCACCCTGCATCAGAACAAGAAAGGTGGCGGCGTGGTTTATGTGGTTCATGACCCTTGGCGACCGGTTCAAGCAGTGGGAGGACATCTCAGCCCAAAACCAGGAGTTGCTGAGCGCAGCGCCTTGGATCAGCGCGCCGATGTGGCTACCTTCACAAGCACTGCTTTGCAGGAACCTCTCCAACTCAATGGGATCCCATTACTGCAGCTGACCGTGCAGTCAGATCAACCGGGATTTGACCTTTGCGTTGCCCTCTCCATTGTTAATTGCAACCACAGCGAGGTGAAGCAGCTCTCAACAGGTTTTCTGCGTGTGCAAGGAGAGCAGGCCCTGCGCATGCTGCCGCGCAAGGTGAAACTTCAACCAATACTTGCAGACCTGCAGCGAGGAGAACATCTGCGCCTATCTCTCGCAGGTGCAGCTTGGCCGGCCATTGGTGTCAACCCAGGCCACGATCGTCATCCTTGTGGCCCTCCAGGACCCCATTGCCAAGTGGTGACCATGACACTGCAGCTCAATGGATCCAAGTTGAGGTTTTTGTCATGGAACTCCGGCAAAATAGTTTTCGATTTGCCCCAAGAGTTTTGAAGCTGTCTGTTTGCCTGCTGAGCCTATCCCTTGGATTGCCCATGGGCCTGAGTGCACTAACCCTTCCGACTGTGGCAGCGCAGGAGACCATTCAAAAGACCACTTTGAGCCCTGCTGAGGCGACAAAAACAGCGCAAATCCTGCTCAAGGCATTAGTGGTGCAAGACGCCAAAACCATCTATGGCCAACTTTCAGAATCTCTGCGCAGCACCACCACCACTGAACGAATCCAACAACGTCTGAAAAGGCGCCCTCAAGTCAAGTCAAGTCGCATTGTCGACGTCTCACCAGGCATAGACGACACCACTGTCGACGCGATGGTTGAGACCATCGATGGAGACGTCCCGTTGATCATGGTTCTCGATCAGGAAGGGAAATTGATCGCATGGAAATGGAGTGGTCAAGCATTGCCGATCGAGCAATCGGCCATTGATTTCGTTGACGATTTGGTCTCTGCTCGCTGGACCGCTGCGCGTTCCTTTCTTGAACTGAGCTTTCAACAGGAGTTGAAACCACAAGACTTGAAACGCAAGTGGACAAAACTCAATCGCGTCAGCGGCGGTTTCCAAAAGGTGAAAGATGCAATTGTTGCCAGCCAAGGAGGGGAACAGCAGCTGGTTCTAGTGACCATTGAGTTTGGCGATTTAACAGACAACCTTTTTGTCATTTTCAACAGTCAAGGGGAGATCATCAACGTGGATTTCTCAGCTGATCTGGTCTGATTGATCAGCGTTCGCTGATTCAACTGCTCCCTCTGGTGCTCAGTCTTCCCTTGCGGTCCATGAATCGACCTAAGCTCCCGGCCATTGATGTCTTTGCCCCATGACCACCAGTGTTGCCCTCGACTGGGTGGTTCAAGACGGCCAAAGACTTGCTGAATGTCGCCACGATGACCCTTTCTCGCTGTTGGGCCCTCAATCCCATGAGGGGCAATGGATCGTGCGCATCTGGATGCCGGAGGCAAGCCAAGTAGAGCTGCTTTGTGATGGCAGAACGACTGCCATGACAACGCCCAATCACTCCTGGATCTTCGAAGCAGCTCTCAACCAAGATCCCGGCCGCACATACCAGGTGCGGGTTAAACGCGCAGGAATCGTGCATGAGCAGCACGACCCCTGGGCCTTCCACGATGAATGGATGGGGGAGATGGACCGTCACCTCTTTGCGGAGGGCAACCATCACCACATTTGGCAACGCATGGGCGCCCACCTGATGGAGCGTGAGGGTGTTGAGGGAGTGATGTTCTGCCTCTGGGCACCCCATGCATGCAGTGTGGCTGTTCTCGGAGAATTAAACGGATGGGATGGCCGTCATCATCCGATGCAGCGTCGCCAGGGAGGCCTTTGGGAGCTGTTTATTCCTGGGTTTAAAGAAGGGACCCTTTATAAATACGAAATCCGAACGCAGGAAGGCCATTGCTATCAGAAAGCTGATCCCTATGGTTTCCAGCACGAGGTGCGCCCAGCGACAAGCTCCGTAGTCGCGAGGCTTGATCGCTATCAATGGCAGGACGAGCAATGGATGCGGCAACGGGATTGTCGTAATGCTCTCGATCAGCCAATTTCTGTCTATGAAATGCATTTAGGCAGCTGGATTCATGCAGCAACAGATGAACCGTTTATCGAGTTGGATGGCACGCCCCGGGCGCCGGTACCCGCTGCGGACATGAAGCCTGGAGCTCGTCTCCTGACCTATCCCGAACTAGCCGACCAGTTAATCCCCTACGTGAAAGATCGGGGATTCACCCACATTGAACTGATGCCAATCTCAGAGCATCCATTTGATGGCTCATGGGGATACCAGGTCACAGGGTGGTATGCACCCACCAGCCGATTTGGAAGTCCGGATGAATTCCGTGCATTTGTTGATCGCTGCCACGCCGAAGGTTTAGGTGTGATCATCGATTGGGTTCCAGGCCATTTCCCTAAGGATGGTCATGGCCTGGCCTTCTTTGATGGAACCCATCTCTACGAACATTCTGATCCACGCATTGGTGAACACAAGGAATGGGGCACGTTGATCTTCAACTACAGCCGCAACGAGGTTCGCAACTTTCTCGTTGCCAATCTTGTGTATTGGTTTGAGCAATTCCATATTGATGGTATTCGTGTTGATGCGGTGGCTTCGATGCTTTATCGCGACTATCTTCGACCTGATGGAGAATGGATTGCCAATGAAGATGGAGGGCGAGAAAATACAGAAGCAGTTCGATTCCTCCAACAGGCCAATCACGTTCTTTTCCAGCACTTCCCTGGAGCGCTTTCAATTGCGGAGGAGTCAACAACTTGGCCCATGGTTACTCAGCCCACTGATATGGGCGGGCTGGGATTCAATCTTAAATGGAATATGGGTTGGATGCATGACATGCTCGATTATTTCGAGTTAGATCCTTGGTTTAGGCAGTTTCACCAGAACAACATCACTTTTTCTATTTGGTATGCCTACACCGAAAACTTCATGCTGGCACTTAGTCATGATGAGGTTGTCCATGGTAAAAGCAATCTTCTCCATAAGATGCCAGGAGATGACTGGCAGAAATTTGCAAATGTTCGTGCATTGCTTGCCTATATGTGGACCCATCCTGGCAAGAAAACTATCTTCATGGGAATGGAATTTGGACAACGATCGGAATGGAATGTATGGGGAGATCTGCAATGGGAGCTGTTGAAACATGATCCTCATAAGGGTCTGCAGAGATTGGTTGATGACCTCAACACTTTCTATAAAGCCGAGCCTTCTCTATGGAAAGATGACTTTGATCAATATGGATTCCAATGGATTGATTGCAATGATAATCGTCATTCTGTAATCAGCTTTATGCGCCGTGAAAGTAGTGGCGGAACTTGGCTTGTCGTCGTCGCCAACTTCACACCTCAAAGTCATTCAAATTACAGAATTGGCGTGCCGATCAGTGGCTATTATCAGGAAGTTTTCAACACAGATAGCTCTTGTTACGGCGGTAGAAACCTCGGCAATATGGGCGGTAAAAACACTGATGAATTCAATATCCATGGATATGAGCAGTCTCTTGAACTCTGTCTACCAGCGCTGAGCGTGCTGGTCTTCCGTCATGACCCGAAGCGAAGTCTTTGAGTGCAGCCAAAGCCAATGAACATGTGACGAAGCTGCGTTCTCAACATCACTGATGGCCTGAACAACAACGGCCTTCAGGTAGGTTTTCTGACTGATCCTGACCCTTGTAATGAGCGACTCCCAGCCCTTATTGCTCCGCGCTGCGCGTGGTGAGTCGGTCGAGCGGACCCCTGTGTGGATGATGCGCCAGGCGGGTCGCTACATGAAGGTTTACCGGGATCTCCGGGACCGTTACCCCAGTTTTCGAGAGCGTTCTGAAAATCCTGATCTCTCTTACCAGATCTCGATGCAGCCCTTTGAAGCATTCCAGCCTGATGGGGTGATTTTGTTCTCAGACATCCTCACTCCTTTGCCCGGCATGGGCATCGATTTCGACATCGTTGAAAGCAAGGGCCCCCTCATCCAAAAGCCGATTCGCAGCCTCAGCCAAATTGAGGCTCTTCAGCCATTGGAGCCAAACGCAACCATGCCTTTTGTAGGCGAGGTACTCGGACGCCTGCGCGAGAGTGTTGGTAATAAGGCTGCTGTGCTGGGTTTTGTGGGGGCTCCCTGGACCCTTGCGGCCTATGTGGTTGAGGGCAAAAGCAGCAAGAATTACGCCGTGATCAAGGCGATGGCTTTCCAGCAGCCAGATCTTCTGCATCGTTTGCTCAACCATTTCGCTGAATCGATTGCCACTTATTTGCGTTATCAAATCGATTCCGGCGCCCAGGTCGTGCAGATGTTTGATTCCTGGGCCGGTCAGCTAAGCCCGGCCGACTACGACACCTTTGCAGCGCCTTATCAAAAAAGAGTCGTAGACCTGGTGAAATCCACTCATCCCGACACTCCAATGATTCTCTACATCTCCGGCAGCGCTGGAGTGTTGGAACGAATGGGGCGCACAGGTGTCGATATCATCTCTCTTGACTGGACTGTTGATATGGCCGATGGCTGCGCTCGACTTCCCGAGCACTTAGGTGTGCAAGGCAATGTTGACCCTGGCCTGTTGTTTGGAACACCAGAAGCGATTCGAGAGCGAATTGTCGATGCGGTTCGTAAGGCTCGAGGTCGCCGGCACATCCTCAACCTCGGCCATGGCATCCTGCCTGGAACACCTGAGGACAATGCCAAGGTGTTTTTCGAAACTGGCAAGACTGTTGACAATCTGATCGGATCTGCCGCTTGACTCCTGCCCGGATCCTGATCACAGGAGCCAGCGGCTGTGTTGGGCAGTACACAGCCGCCTGGCTACTTGAAAACTCCGATGCCGAGTTACTGCTCTGGCTCAGAGACCCGGCCAAACTCACGGCCATCTCAGCGCAACACCCACGTGTTCAACTGCTGGTTGGAGATCTACGTGATCCCCATTGTTTTGCTAATCAGCTAGCCACGGTCAGCCGTGTGATTCATACGGCAACGGCCTGGGGGGATCCAGAGCGAGCCCATCAAGTGAATGTTGTGGCTGTTAAAACTCTGCTCGGGCTTCTCAATCCAGAGGTTCTTGAGCAGATCACCTATTTCTCTACGGCAAGCATCCTCAATCGGGATCTTCAGCCATTGCCAGAAGCTCTTGCGTATGGCACTGAATACATTCAAACCAAGGCTCAGTGCCTCCAGGACCTTGAGCACCATCCGTTGGCTGATCGGATCGTGGCTGTTTTTCCTACGCTCGTTTTCGGGGGAAGGGTCGATGGCACGAGCCCATTCCCTACCAGCTATCTCACTGAAGGGTTAGAAGAAGCAAGCCGCTGGCTTTGGCTGGCACGCTGGCTAAGGGCTGATGCCAGCTTTCATTTCATTCATGCAGCTGATATTGCTTGCATATGTGGCCACTTGGCAAAGACCCCCAAACTTCCCAATCGAGAGGCTGGGCAGGGAGCTGTTCGGCGTTTGGTTATGGGTCAACCCGCAATCTCTGTGAATCAAGCTATAGCGACTCTTTGTCGCTGGCGTGGGCTCAGGCAGACGCCTGGTTTACCCCTCTGGGGTTGGCTGATTGAGGCTCTGATCAAGGTGCTACCGATCGAAATCAATGCCTGGGATCGCTTCAGTATCAAACAACGGCACTTTGTGCATGATCCAATTACGACACCAGAACGTGTCGGAGGTCACAGCCATGCAGCCACACTTGAAGCCGTGTTAGCAGATTCAGGGCTGCCGCAGCGCGGAAAAGTTCACAATTAGGGTTAAAGTGTTCATAGAAATGATGTAAGCCCTCATGGCCTCAATGGTTCGCTCTATCGCAGCAGCTGCTTGCGCCTTGTTTTTGGTGATTGGGCTTGGAGTTTCTTCCGTTCAGGCTGCCACTACTGAAGTGAAGCTAGGCAGCGATTCAGGCATGCTTGCTTTCGAACCCAGCTCTATAACGATTCAAGAAGGAGACACGATCAAGTTCGTCAATAATAATCTCGCCCCACATAACGCTGTATTTGAAGGCCACGATGAGTTAAGTCACTCTGATCTAGCCTTTGCTCCGGGTGAATCTTGGGAAGAAACATTCACAACAGCTGGCACTTATGATTTCTACTGTGAGCCCCATCGTGGCGCTGGCATGGTTGGAACGGTTACTGTTAACTGAGTTAAGCTGACTGACCAATAAGTAGATTTTAAATACCCTAAAAATATCAAGCCTGAGGTAACTATTCTTTTTTGTTTCTACATTTTTATTATTGGATGATATAGGTTTGATCACTCAAGCAAGTCTGCATAGGTTTCTCGCTGGTTTGCAGGCGTCAAAGCTTGGATATATTATTAAACTAAGAATGTATATGATGCAATGACACGAGAGGGCCTGTCTGATCTTCTCCATGCCGCTGAGCACAGTTTAACGCTACGAGGCCAGTTGAAGAATTGCTCTAATGATCAGGAATTAATAGATCTAGCTAAAGATTATGGTTTTCCTGTCAAGCTTTGCGATCTTCAAAATGAGGCTGAGTCACAGCAGATAGAGGATTGGTTTAGAAAAAGTAGAATCTCTCCAATTCGCAAATGATTGGCTTGAATGAAAGTGGCTACAAGTCTTTAAATATTTGCTGGTGAAATGGTTGAAGGTTACGGTGCTTATGTTGAATTAAGGTATAAGCATGATTGGTGTCAGTAGTAATACATTTTCCTTAGAGTAAAGGATAATCTAAATGTTGGGTAGGCTGTTGTATTTGGATCAAGAGAATACTAAAAGTTTAAGCCATGAAGAGATGATCTAATCGTGCATAGATGGTTGATCTATAGGCTTCTTTAAACCAATAATTAAATACCTTAATGCATAGATGACAGTTGTTGATGACGAATTCAGCAATGAGGTTTGATTTGTCTCTTGGTGGTGCTTACCACACTCTGCCGAAAGAGCCGTACCAATCAGAACGGTTTACCGCTTGGCGCTAATGGTTAGTCGACATACGGTTGAATCAACGTAAAAGACCACATGCAACCTACGGCGGATCAATTTACCGAAAAAGGCTGGGCAGCAATCGTTTTGGCCCAACAACTTGCCCAACAACGCAAGCACCAGCAACTGGAAACAGAGCATTTGTTGTTGTCACTGCTCCAGCAAAATGCTTTGGCAGGAAGAATCCTAGAAAAAGCAGGTGTGTCGATCGGCAACTTGCAAACAGCCGTGGAGGCACACCTGCAAGAACAGCCCACTCTGCAGGCTGCGCCAGACTCTGTCTATCTGGGCAAGGGAGTCAATGATCTTCTCGATCAAGCTGAGAAACATAAGCAAGCTTTTGGCGATAGTTTCATCTCGATTGAACATCTGTTACTTGCATTGGCCGGGGACAATCGTTGCGGCCGCAAGTTGCTCAATCAAGCGGGCGTGGATGCCGGCAAACTAAAGGTTGCAATTGACGCGGTACGCGGAAACCAGAAGGTGACCGATCAGAACCCAGAAGGAACTTACGAATCTCTCGAAAAATATGGCAGAGACCTTACTGCTGCTGCTCGCGAAGGCAAACTCGACCCTGTCATCGGAAGGGACGATGAGATTCGACGCACGATTCAGATTCTTAGTAGGCGCACCAAAAACAACCCTGTCCTCATTGGGGAGCCAGGGGTGGGAAAAACCGCAATTGTTGAAGGCCTCGCACAGCGGATTGTTAATGGCGATGTACCTGCAGCCCTTCAGAACAGACAGTTAATCGCCCTTGATATGGGTGCTTTGATTGCAGGGGCGAAATATCGAGGTGAATTCGAAGAGCGACTCAAGGCGGTGCTCAAAGAAGTTACCGCCTCTGAAGGACAAATCGTACTTTTTATTGATGAAATCCATACTGTTGTAGGTGCTGGAGCGACCGGTGGGGCAATGGATGCCAGCAATCTGCTTAAGCCAATGCTGGCTCGAGGGGAACTGCGCTGCATTGGTGCAACGACCCTCGATGAGCACCGACAGCACATCGAAAAAGACCCCGCTTTAGAAAGAAGATTCCAACAAGTGCTTGTGGATCAACCTACAGTGCAAGACACGATCTCCATCCTGCGTGGTCTCAAAGAACGCTACGAAGTGCATCATGGTGTGCGCATTGCTGATAACGCCCTAGTTGCTGCAGCTGTGCTCAGTAGCCGATATATTGCCGATCGTTTTTTGCCAGATAAAGCCATCGATTTGATGGATGAATCTGCTGCACGGCTGAAAATGGAAATCACTTCCAAGCCTGAGGAAATTGATGAAATCGATCGCAAGATTGTGCAGCTCGAGATGGAGAAGCTTTCCCTAGGACGTGAGTCCGACTCCGTTAGCAAGGAAAGGTTGGAAAAACTAGAACGCGAACTTGCTGAATTAGCAGAGCAACAAAGTGCCCTCAATGCACAGTGGCAACAAGAAAAAGGTGCGATTGACGACCTTTCTTCGCTCAAAGAAGAAATCGAACGGGTGCAATTGCAAGTTGAGCAAGCCAAGCGCAGCTACGACCTCAACAAGGCAGCTGAACTGGAGTATGGAACTCTGGCGGGATTGCAGAAACAACTCAGCGAGAAAGAAACTGCCCTGGCCCAAGATGGAGAGGCAGGCGATAAATCACTGCTGCGAGAGGAGGTTACGGAAGACGATATTGCTGATGTCATCGCTAAATGGACCGGGATTCCCGTCGCCAAGCTTGTGCAGTCGGAAATGGAAAAGCTGCTTGGACTTGAAGCAGAACTCCACCAACGTGTGATTGGCCAAGAACAGGCTGTGCAAGCTGTTGCGGATGCGATTCAGCGTTCTAGGGCAGGTTTAAGTGATCCCAACCGCCCGATTGCAAGTTTTTTATTTCTAGGCCCCACTGGTGTCGGTAAAACGGAGCTATCCAAAGCATTGGCCTCTCAACTGTTTGATAGCGAGGCGGCTTTGGTGCGAATCGATATGTCTGAGTATATGGAGAAGCACAGTGTCAGCAGACTGATTGGGGCACCTCCGGGTTATGTCGGCTATGAGGCCGGTGGACAGCTCACCGAAGCCGTACGCAGACGCCCTTATGCGGTAATCCTGTTCGATGAAGTGGAGAAGGCACACCAAGATGTGTTCAATGTGATGTTACAGATCCTTGATGATGGACGTGTCACCGATGGTCAGGGTCGCACAGTTGATTTTACAAATACGGTGCTAATTCTTACCAGTAATATTGGCAGCCAGTCGATTCTCGACTTGGGAGGCGATGATAGTCAATACGGGGAAATGGAGCGGCGGGTTCATGATGCTTTGCACGCTCATTTTAGGCCTGAGTTTCTCAACCGCCTGGATGAAACAATCATCTTTCATAGCCTCAGGCGCGAGGAATTGCGTCAGATCGTTGCCCTTCAGGTCAATCGGCTGCGTGAGCGTCTTTGCGAGCGCAAGCTTGGCCTAGAGATCAGTGATACAGCAGCTGATTGGCTCGCCAATGCTGGCTATGACCCTGTTTATGGGGCTAGACCCCTTAAGCGAGCGATACAACGCGAGCTTGAAACTCCAATAGCCAAAAGTATCCTGGCGGGCCTTTATGGAGATAGTCAGATTGTGCATGTGGATGTGGATCAGGAGCGTCTGAGTTTTCGCTAATGCTTATCCCCTTCGCGCTCCCATTAGTGGAGTCGATCGAGCAAATTGATCAGAGCAGAGTCTTCGTCTCAAACCACGTAGGTGTTGCTTCATAGCAAGCTGCATTGGCTTCATTCTCACGCGCTTCTACCCGCCAGCAACAGCTGCGCCCACCATCTCGATCAAGCAGAAGGGCATTGGCCCATTGCCAAACCAGCTCTGCGCTGGACTCCATGCCTACGTTGTCCATCACCCTTAGATCAATAGCGCCTTGATCATTCAGGCTCTGCCATTGAGACAGGAGCGGATCATCAGCATTGGCGAGGAAGGTGTGATCGAATTGGTTGTTGAGTTGTTGTTCCAGATCCCGAAGACTGGAAAAGTCGACGACAAATCCGTAGGGATCAAGCTCTTGAGCTGCAAACCAAAAGGTAAAACTGCGGCTATAGCCATGCACAAATCGACAGTGTCCTGGATGACGCCATTGACGATGACAGCAAGGATATCCAGAGAAATTCTTGCTACAAGTGTAAGCATTCTTCAGTGTCTTAGTCACGGTCGTTCATCCAGAGAGTTACTGCAGTTGGCGTGTGTTTTGAGATTATGTGTAGAGAGTGACTTTGATGTCGTGATTCGATCTATGTGACTATACGGATCAGCTTAGGCGACGAACAAAATCATGTTTCAATAGAAGTCAATCTTCAAGGCAATGCATTGTAAATGCTTTCCATTGAAGGGAGTTGCCTAGGGTAATGTACTCTAGAGGCAAGATCTAAAGACTCACTCTAAATTCTATGATTTAGAGTCAAGGTTCTTGGGTTTGATCATCAACTCATTTGCAAAAGTATATCTAATTGAACAAAAATTCTTCAGGCAACATTTCTGCATGACTGCGGGTATCCATTGATTTCTGATCAAGGCTTTCAAGTTGGTGCCTCCAATCCGATTGCAAGAAGAAGCATGATATTTGATGTTTTCCGCAATTGGCAAGTTCTTTTAGCGGAAACCCAGGTCAGGCTCCTTTTGGCAACATTAGATCTGTGATTGGTGGCAATATCTTGGATGGCGTTGCCTGGTGACAAAGGAGATATGAGAACTGGCAAGTACTAAATCTGGAGAATTGAATTGCTCAGATCTAAGAAGAGAGCAAGAATTGATTGAATTTATTTGCTTGGATCTGCTGCCAGTTAAAGATCGATGTAGCTTGTTTCCATACATCAGTAGAAATAAAATCGGAAAGGTGTCTGTTCAGAGCTTTATCGATGATATAGCCATTGAAATTCAACTTATCAGTATTTGGAAGCTTCCCCTTCTATCTGAGCCTGAGACAAGCCATCTGCTTGATACTGAGACTGAATGCTTTGAGTAGCTCTTATCAGTCCGTAAGCCCACCCATCACCTCTTGATGTCTCTGGTGTCTGTTGATCCTGCCCCCTAGTCATGGCTAGGGGTGAAATTTCTAATCAGCACTCATAGCATTCGAGATGCTGATGCACTGTTCCATCCGCTCCCAGGTTAAAAGGCCTTAGGAGGGGCGGATCATGCGAGAGCGAAGCAGTTGATGACTAGTTTGGTGCTGAGGGATGATTGCACGGCAGCTCCTGCGCTCCTTGAGGACGAATGCAACCCCTCAGCCCCGCCTTCATCGACCAACTTTGTTTTGACGATATTGGTTTGATTCCAGCGATCTCCCAAGATTGGCTTGATGGAGCCGTTCTGATGATGGCCTGGATGAATCGCACTGCCTTGGAGCAGACATTAAAGAGTGGCCAAGTTCATTACTGGAGCCGCTCGCGTCAGGAGCTTTGGCATAAAGGTGCCACGAGCGGTCATACGCAGATCCTTAAGGGAATTCGTTATGACTGCGATGCTGATGTGCTTTTACTCAGTATCGAACAAACCGGTTTGGTCAGTTGTCATACCGGAGCCCGAAGCTGTTTCTTCGCAGAGGTAAACCAGCATTCGCAGGGAGACTCACTCACTCTTCCACCTCCGATGGATGCATGCAGTGAACTTTTTCGGGTGATTGATCAACGCCACACCACACCCGAAGCCAACAGTTATACAAACAAGCTTTTAGAAGGTGGTGACAATCGCATCCTTAAAAAAATTGGTGAGGAGAGTGCGGAATTTGTGATGGCTTGCAAAGACGACGATGCGAAGGCAATTGCTAATGAAGCAGCTGATCTTCTCTTTCATCTGCAAGTCGCTCTTGCCCACCACGGTGTGAACTGGAGAGAAGTGCTTGAGGTGCTCGCTAATAGACGTGGAGCACCGCGTCGAAACTGAATGCTGAACTGTGGCTGATTGAGTGATTCTTTTTAGTGAAATTCCAATCAACGTGGTTGCCCAAAGTTGGTGGATTGTGAACGGATCCACTCAAGTGTGAGCCGATCTCTTTTGGAAACAGTCAAGACAGGCACTGCCCCCTGGGATACGGCCATGACATCGCCAGCATGATCACTGTGCCCCCATAGGCCAAAAGCATGACCTAGCTCATGCAAGGCTGTGGCTTGAAGGACAGGCGCTCTTAGTTCTGGTGAAACCATGACCTTCACTTTTGGCTCAAGTTGGGTTGCTGTTTTGCGTCGAGCCTCAACGATCGTCAGCAGACTGCGGCCATTGCTGGCACGCCAACCGGAGGGGAGCTGTCGCAGCGGAGGGCGTTTTCTAAACACCAACACATGAGCGCGTTCAATCTCAGTGACCCTCGTTAGTGGAATCACTTCAGACCAGCTATTGAATGCAGCATCAACAGCATTGGCCCATCGCTTTAACCAGCGATGGCCCGCAACAGAGCCTTTGGGGTTTGGTTCAACCCATACACACCAATGAGGCAGGCTTGGATAACCAAAACTGGTGGTCGCTAATTTGTCGACATACCCGAGCCCATTTCTGGACTCGGGTAATTGGAGCCCACCAGTTAAAACACGCACGTCTTGCGCTGGTGGACAGGGATCTGGAACCATTTGGATTATTGAGAAGGAAGGCCGACGCCGCGGGCCATCAGGGTTGCCAAAAGGGGAATGAATGCAAATCCAACGATTTCGATGTTGATGAACCAACCGAGGCGAGTCACTAACGAGGAACTCACTTCAGGCAGTTCTCCCTTGCGCAGTGGAATAGCCCAGAGGATATAGGTGACAGTTGGATAAAGCGAAAGAGTCCCCGCAACAATAAAGACTCCTACCTTCCACCAGAACAAAGGGTTTTGAGTATAAAAGTCACTCCCTTGGCCGAAATACAACACCCGCAGAATGCCGCTGATCAATAGCGCCAAGCCTGCTACGCCATAAACGATGTCCGTGATGACCATGGCCGTGGCTTCTCCACGGTTTGGGGAAGTCTTCAACAGCTTTCGCTCAAGCACCAAGGCAGCAAAGCAAACCATGAAGCTCAGGTAGTGGACGTAGGCAATTCCAGCATTGTTGACAATCTCAGGCATGAGGACGACTCCCAAGTGGATGGGATGAATGAAATTCGCTTTGACGCTAGCGACATCAAGCTCAATGAACGGCTATCTCAATAGAAGAAGAGGGTGAGAGGGGGTCTGCATCAATCAAAGCAATACGACATCCTGAAGAAACTGTTTAATAACGCATAAAAAGTTAATTCTGCACTCTTCCTTACGCAGTCAGGATGGAAACACTTTGGCTCTAGGTTCAATTAAGAGTTGAGTTCCATATGGTGAGTTCTTTAAGTGCCTATCTTGGGGAGATCGGGCGCCACCAACTTCTGACACCTGAACAGGAACTGACAATGGGTCGGAAGGTTCAGGCCATGATTGCGCTTACTGACCGCTGCCATCTTGCTGGTGGAGCAGGGCCCGAATGCGAATACTCAGATGATCAGCGCCTCACCATTCGTCGTGGTGAGAAAGCCAAAAATCAGATGATCACTGCCAATTTAAGACTTGTAGTGAATCTTGCCAAGCGCTACCAGGGCAAGGGTCTTGATCTTCTCGATCTGATTCAAGAAGGCACGCTTGGACTTACCAGAGCAGTGGAGAAATATGACCCAACCCGTGGCCATAGATTTTCGACCTATGCCTATTGGTGGATTCGCCAGGGGCTTAACAGGGCACTATCCACCCAGAGCAGGACGATACGAATTCCCGTTAATGTGAATGAGAAGCTAACCAAATTAAGGGCAGCAAAGTCAAGACTGATGCAGAGCAACGGCTTGCCTCCCACTGCTGAGCAATTGGCAAAAAACATGCGACTGCCGATGGCCGAAGTGGAAGATCTGCTTGCTTGTGAATTACGCAGTGTGACAGTGAGCCTTCAAGGAGTTGTGAAGTCAAAATCCGATCCTTCAGAACTTGCGGATGTTCTTCCCAGCGAAGAGATCCCTCCGATTGAGCGTGCCGAAATGGCGGAAAGAACTGCATCGGTATGGACTTTGCTCAATCGTGCGAATCTCACTCCTAAAGAACGGATGGTGGTCACACTTCGTTTTGGACTCGACGGATCTCATGAATGGCGCACCCTCGCAGAAGTTGCACGACATATGAGTTGCAGCCGCGAATACTGCAGGCAGGTGGTACAAAGGGCACTGCGAAAACTTCGCAAAACAGGAATACAGAGTGGTTTGGCAGAAAGCACCCTCTAAGCGATAAACCTCACTGAAAAGTAGGGAATCCGCCCCAAGAAGGGGCGGAGTTCATCTTATGAATCCCCATAAATCAGGTAACAATGGAATGACATCGGCGCCGACAAACAATGGTTGATGAGGCCACCGCAACTCACACCACCGTCGATGCAACGGTGCTGGAAAGTTCCGTTATTGACCAGAGTCTGTTTCAAAAGGTGTTGCGTCAGGCTGGGCGAAGCCTTGCCAGGCCGGCTTTAGAAGCTTTGGAAATGCTCCTGGATGCATCAACACCTGCACAGGCCAGACTCACCATGCTCGCTGCACTGACCTACCTCATCATGCCCATTGATTTGGTGCCAGATTTGATCCCTGTCGCAGGATTTAGTGATGACCTTGTTGCACTTACCGCAGTCGTAGGCCTCTGGAGCAATCACATGACCCCCCAGATTCGTGATCGTGCCCGACGCAAACTAGATCGGTGGTTTCCAGTTGGCGGCTGATGTCAGGGTGGTCTGGTCAAGTTGAAGATGAGCTGACCCTCCTGTTGAAGGATTGGTTGAAGCAGCAGGGACGTACCCAGGCAGACCTGCGTCGAAGCCTTCAGGCTGTATCGACTCGCATGCCTGCCTTGCTTGAGGTCTTGGAACGTGAACATCGCCTGGGAGGAATACCACGGGTGGCGGCACGTCTATGTGAAATTGAAGCCGAATGGGTTGGAACGAATGCATCATCTCAATCTGACAACCAAAAAGATGCCGATCCTTTCAGCCAACTAGACCTACTTCTGCAAGAAATCCGCGATGACTGCGGCAGCTGAATCAGATGACAGGCAAAGTGGATCTGAATGACTGTTTCATCATGCGTTTTCCCTTACTTGTGACTTTCCTAGGAATGACTGCCAGTCTGCAATTAGCTGCTCCTTTAAGCCTGCAGGCACAGTCGGAGGGTTGGCTACTTGGACCGAACAGCCGTACAGGTGAAAACAGCAAAGTCGTGCCCAGCAACTGCATTGAAGAGGCCGATGGATCCATTACCTGCGATACCAAACTTGAGAATCCCAGCGGCGATACCCCGGCTCGGCCTTCCTACAATCCGTTCAATAACTGAGATCCGCCTTGCGCCGCCTCAAGCGGGCAATGCCTTCATTCCTCAATCTAGTGGATTGGGGAGAAAGAGTAATTGTCAAGATTCTCACATTGATCACCGTTGTTGTGATCATTGCGGCCTTGATACAGCTCATCGTGAATGTTGGCAATGAATTGTTCGTTGATTCACAGCAGAGCTGGCTTGGGGATGACTTAATCAAGGTTCTTGGTGATCTGTTAACTGTGCTGATTGCTCTTGAAGTGCTTCAGAACGTCACCAGTTATCTCCGCCGCCACGTTGTACAGATTGAGCTGGTGCTTGTTACAGCGCTGACAGCCGTGGCGCGCAAAGTGATCGTGTTGCCACCAGGATCTGATGATAAACCTCAGTTACTGGCTGGACTGGGGATTGCCTCGATAGCTTTGGCCGGGGCTTATTGGCTGGTTAAGAGAGCGATAATTGATCCGGAGCTTTCTGCTCGTTCCAGAACAAAGCCAACCAAATTGTCCCAGGGTGAGGATCAGTTCGTTCCACACGATGCAGACGGTGAGGGGCCAAATGCAGCTGATCTCCCACGCTGAGATCAACCCACACATCGGGATCTTTCAGTTGCATACGTGCACTCCCCTTCATTAGCACAATCCATTCGTGATCAGCCTGGTCATACCAGAACCCCTCTGGACTAGATGCAGCACAAGAGAGAATTAGCTCTAGGCGCCAATTTGAACCAGCGTGGAGAAGATGCTGTTGTTCCTGTCCTTGTGGAGGTAATGGCCGCGTTAGTAGATTGGCATCGGAAGAAAGCTGCTCGTCAGGCTCAAGTTCACCCCAACGGCGTCCAATCTCAAAGCCCCAAGATCGAGCTAACTTCACCACTTGGTTGTGATCTCCACAAGCGGCTAGCAGCTCTCGTCGGCCAGGGACAGTTTCTAGCGACTGAATCATTTCTTGAAGCTGTTGCACCTTGTCGAGGAATCGGTAGAGATCCTGTTCTGCCATCCATTTCTCCAGAATTCATTTCCAACTAATGATGCTGATAACAAATTGTTCAAGGCATCAGCGAAATTTTTTTGGTTGCCTCATCCGCTTTGATCATCACAACACGCATAGAAATACTCAACCATGAAAACCTTTGACGAGGATTCACAACCTATTTCCATGCCTTACATCAGCGAGCCTATGAGAGCAGTGAACAGCAGTTGATTCGGCTCGGGATCTGCTCGAGGCCTTTGTGATACCCCAGTCCTCTCTTTCACGGGGGTGCCAAGCCCATGCGCAACTGTTAAAGCGGTATCAGCAGATCACAACAGATCACTACGGCAGACTTAGGCGTTACTGCTGATGATTGCATGAACCTACAGATTCGTCTGAGGCGACTTGTACTTGAACTTGGGGGCCAAACTGCAGGATTATTAATCCTGATCTCTACACTCTTGATCCATCCTATTGGCACCATTGCATTGGATACCGATGCTGGAGGATCGTTATTCAAGCAACACTGTTCAGGGTGTCATGTAAATGGTGGCAATATCATCCGACGTAACAAAACCCTTAGGCTCAAAGCACTAGAGCGCAATAGTCTAGATAATCCTCAAGCAATCGCCAGAGTGGCTCGAGAAGGAATCGGGCAAATGTCTGGCTACGAGGATGTTCTCGGCGATAGTGGAGATCAGCTCGTGGCGGCCTGGATATGGGCTCAAGCTCAGAATGCTTGGACCCAAGGGTAAACCTCAAGAGAGGTCCATATTCCTTCCTTCCAGTAAACGTCTTGCTCTAGAAGCTTCCTAACAACATCAAGACTTGCGGCTTCGAAAATCCCAAAAACATGAGTGCTCCCTTCTGTTGGACCAAGAGTGATCAGAATGCCCTGTTTCTTAAGAGTGGTAAGCCTATTGAGGTGTTCTTCACGAAAAGGGCTTCGCTTTTCAAGTGCGTTCTCGCAGTAAGTACCCCAAAGAACAAATCGTGCCATGTCTGCTGCGTAAAACTCATCGCTAAAATTTGTCTCTTAAAGGATGGCACAAATGGGTAACTAAACGCTATGTTGTTGAAGTAGATTTTCTTTTTACAAATCATGCTCACCGGCAGCGACCTCCTCACGAAAGTCAAAGACCTGGGTGATGTCAGCAAATCCGATCTTGTTCGCGCCTGTGGCTATGTCTCCACGAAGAAGGATGGTGGAGAACGCCTTAATTTCACTGCTTTCTACGAAGCTCTACTAGAAGCTAAAGGTGTAAGCCTTGGTATAACTGGTGTCGCAGGTATCGGTAAGGGTGGACGCAAGCTTAGTTATGTAGCTACTGTTCAGGGCAATGGCAATCTATTGATTGGCAAGGCCTATACAGCCTTACTTGATCTCAAGCCTGGCGATGAGTTTGAAATCAAGCTTGGACGCAAGCAGATTCGCCTAGTTCCCGCTGGAGGAAGCGACGAAGACGACGATTGATTCATATTTTGAGCCAAGGGAGATTCAGAGAAGATCGTTCCAACCTCATTTGAATCACGCAAGCCCTGGAAATCTTCCAGGGCTTTTTTTTGTTGTGTCTTAAGGCAGGATGATAGATATGAGCAAGTTAAAACTCATCCAGCAGCGTTGCGCAGCTCCTTGCAGAAAAGACCCGCTTCTTGAGCAACGAATCCAGGGGCCGCAGCAGCCATTCGTTTCACTAGAGCACTGCCAACAATGGCTCCATCAGCACCCCAACTTCGCACCTGCCGTACTTGCTGAGGCCCAGAAATTCCAAATCCGACTGCTACAGGATTGGAGCCGGACAACTTGAGTTGCTGCACCAAGGATTGAACACGATCCTCCATTACAGAACGTTCGCCAGTAACTCCCGTCACGCTTACTAAATAGGTAAAACCCCTGCTGCTTTCTGCAATCCTTGCCATACGCTCCGCAGGTGTAGTAGGAGCCACCAGAAGAACCAGATCAAGTCCACGAGCAGAAGCCAAGGGAGAAAGGCGCTCAGCTTCCTCGAGTGGAAGATCTGGGACCACAAGACCGGCAACTCCAGCCTCAGCAGCTTCATCACAGAAACGCTCCATACCCCAGTTGAACAATGGATTGGTGTAGGTGAATAGGATCACAGGAATGGAAAGTTTGCCCCGCAAGTCAATCAAAATCTGCAAGACCCGAGCTGGTGTCGTACCAGAAGCCAGTGCTCGAGAAGCAGCTGCCTGAATTACCGGACCATCGGCGAGAGGATCGCTATAGGGAATGCCCAGCTCGATCATGTCCGCGCCAGATTGCTCCAGGCTGAGCAATACCTCAGCAGTGGTTTCCAGATCAGGATCACCAGCCATTAGGAATGGCATGAGTGCAAGGCGTCCCTCAGCTTGTACTCGTTGGAAGCGACTGCTGATTGTGGCGTGTGTATTGGGTTTAGGTGCCAAGAAATCTGCCATAGCAATCAATTAGAAGAAGGCGTGAGGGGGGCAAAGGCCCTAGAACCTATGGGTCAGAGGGGGCTTGTTGCTTAGGATTCTCATCCTCAATATCCTTCAGTAAGGAAACTTTCTCAGCATCAGGTAATGCATCGAAGCGAGCCTGAAGTTCAGCAGCTGATAGATTTTCATAGGCCTGTTGATAACGTCGCCGTTGTTGCATGAAGGTCATATTCCCTGAAACCACTCGAAGTAGATATGATCCCGTCCAGGCGACAACAACCACAACAAGAAGTGATTGAGCAGCGATACCGGCAGAAATGCTATCCAGGCCCGTAAATCTCAATACACTGTAAGCGATCCCCCCGAGTATCAAAACAAGAAAGCCCAGCTGAATGACCTTGGCACGCGTCATATGTTTAAACCTCTCCTTGCCCAGTAAGGCGAAGATTCAAAAAAGGCGCGAATAGAATTAAACCGGGAAAGAACAGGAACACCAATCCATAGGCGCTTAGACGCTCGAATTTGCCCATACAGTGCCACCGTTTGTTCATCCAGGAATAGAGGAGCAAAGGGACAACAATCAAATAGAGGCCGCCTAACAAGGCATAGGCAGCTAGCACCATCAGCGAGTTGATCGAGATTGGACTGGTGACGGCCTGTAGAAACACTGTCAGCAAACTGCTTGGTATAAATCTAGGATGCCATTGCGGGCCTTGGCCCAGCCATTGCCGGGGGCATGGCGGAATTGGTAGACGCAAGCGACTTAAAATCGCTTGTCCTGAAAAGGACGTGGGGGTTCAAGTCCCCCTGCCCCCACTGGTGATCATCGCAACGAGCCAAATATTTCCCCATTTGCGTAGAGATTCAAGTTGCTAGCCAGACCCCAATCGGATCCTTGATTGCCAGCTCGAGCAATGGTGCAATTCATGCGCTCCGATGCGTGCTTTATCAATCAACCGAAACAGACCAGCCCAACAGTTCGCCAGCATGAAATGGAACTAAGTGTTCAGAAGAATCTGCGTTCGTTTGTCCGCTAAAAGTAGCTGGTACAACATGAGCTCTTCGTATCAGTTTGATTGAGGTGTTATTGAGGGGCAAGCCATAGAAAGCTGGACCGTATTCACTGGAGAAGGCCTCAAGACGATCAAGTGCTCCTTCCTGCTCAAAGACTTCGGCATAACTTTCCATCGCATAATGAGCATTGAAAATGCCACCACAACTACAAGCACTCTCCTTTGCAGAGCGAGGGTGTGGTGCCGAATCAGTGCCAAGGAAAAAGCATGGTTTGCCACTTGTCGCTGCTCGACGCAGGGCGAGTCGATGGCGTTCACGCTTGGCTACTGGTAAGCAGTAGAAATCACTACGAAAACCACCGAGAAACATTGCATTACGGTTGATATGTAAATGATGAGGAGTGATAGTGGCTGCCAGATTCGGCCCAGCTGTTTCCACGAACTGAACTGCCTCTTGCGTCGTGATGTGCTCCATCACGACACGAAGATTTGGATAACGCCCTATTAGTGGTGCCAGGTGGTGCTCAATAAAAAAGGCTTCTCTATCAAAAATGTCGATATCGACATCGCTCACCTCACCATGAACGAGCAATGGCATCCCAATTTTCTCCATCGTCTCTAGAAGTGAGTTAATCGCTCTTAGATCACTGACCCCCTGCTCGGAATTAGTTGTGGCATGGGCTGGATAAAGCTTGGCGGCGATGAAAACTTGCTGTTGATGCCCTTGTTCTAAAACATCTGGAGCCAAGCTTTCGTTGAGGTAGGCCGTCATCAATGGCGTAAACGGAACACCATCAGGAAGTGCTGCCAAAATCTGGTCGCGATAGGTTTTTGCTGCTTCTACACTCGTGATTGGTGGCCTGAGATTGGGCATCACGATTGCTCGTCGAAACACCCGAGCTGTGCTGCCTAGCACCGCATGCAGCATGGCACCATCCCTCAGATGGACATGCCAGTCATCCGGTTGACGCAAAATGAGTTGGTCGGGCAAAGAATCCAAAGTCATCAACCCAGAATGAGGTGTAGAGATTTCAGCACCGAAGCAAGACCCAAAAATAAATTTGCTGTGATACCTCCTTTCTGGAAGTGCTGCCAAAGATGATGTTTTCGACGCTATGGCTCAGTCATTCCTGAGAACAGACAATGACATTGTGTTCTCAGGAGAGAGCCTTGGCCAGCGCACAAGAGCAAGAAGCGAAAATCAAGATCATTGATAGAAGCATTTTTGCAGCGATACGCTTTCTAAGTAGAGCGACATCTGAGAATCAGCGTTGGTCCGATTGAGCAACAGCGAATCTTGCAAGTATGAAGACCAAAACCTTAAGATCGTCTTGCGCAAACAACCATGATTTTTGAGAGAGAGGGTCATGGTTTGCGTTCAGATGCAGAATCCCTTTAGTCCGTTCGGATCACATGCCGCAATTCCTTGAACCGGCTTTACAAGTGCTGGCAGGAATCGGCCTGTTGTTTGGGGGGGGAGAACTGTTTGTGCAGGGTTCCGTCGCCCTTGCGCTGATCTTAGGTATACCCGAGCTTGTGATCGGTCTCACTGTGGTGGCCTTGGGCACATGTGCCCCCGAGCTGTTTGTCAGTGTGAGTTCAGTGCTGAAGGGCTCCGATGCCCTGGCCGTGAGCAATGTGGTTGGTAGCAATATTTTTAATGTGATGGTGGTGCTTGGCAGCAGTGCCCTTGTGCTGCCACTCAGGGTGGAGAGTCGTTTAGTGCGACGTGATGTTCCTCTGCTACTAGCGGTGTCTGCAGCCGTTTGGGGAATGGCTTCAGCAGGTCGTGTGACATGGCAGGCCGGAGTAGCCCTCTTGATAGCCCTCGTGATCAATTCTGTATGGGAAATCCGTACGGCCCGGGAGGAACCGGATGGAATGGTGGAGGCTGAGCCGGAGATCAATAGCGAAACTGCCAATGGCGGTTGGATCAAAGCTTGTATACGCCTTTTGCTTGGCATCCTGTTGTTGACCGTCGGCTCGAATCAGCTGGTTAAAGGTGCAAGCGATGCTGCTTCACTCTTAGGAGTGAGTGAGACCGTCATCGGGCTCACGATCGTCTCTGCTGGCACCTCAATGCCGGAATTGTTTACATCTTTGGTGGCTGCTCTACGAGGCCGCACAGATCTTGCGATCGGCAATGTGGTGGGCAGCAGCTTGCTCAATCAACTTCTGGTCCTAAGCAGTTGTGCCTTGGTCTCTGGTGGGGCTGGGCTGCAAGTCGATCGCTTGATCATTGAGCGAGATCTACCTGTGATGGTGCTTACCACGCTTGCCTGCATGCCAATTTTTTGGACCAGGGGACGTATTAACCGGCTTGAAGGAGGGATCCTCGTAGGGCTCTACGTTTTTTATGTGATCGATCAAGTTCTCCCCCGCACCCTACCCACTTGGCAGGATGGATTTCGATTGACAATGCTCTGCATTGTTCTGCCGATTATTCTCGTTATGATCGTGCTTCAAGCCTTGTTGTATTGGCGTCAACTTCGCAAAGAACAAATAACCCAAAGTGTTGATTGATCTATCAAGTATCCTGCTGAAGATGAAGATTAATCGAGTCAATTGATTCGAAGATACCGATAACATTTGACACGAACATTAGAGCATATACATCGCCAAGATCATTGTTTGCCGAGCCGTAACAGATCCCCTAAGGCCTTGCCTGGACGACTCAAATGGCGCAAGTGATCGACTAAAAGGATGGATGGAATTTATCTTTAGCAATACTCCCTAAGTCATGGTGACAAACTCCTCAGAAACGGTGGGATGTAATGCCATGGTGCGATCAAAGTCTGCCTTTGTAGCCCCCATTCCAAGTGCAATAGCTGCCATCTGAATAATTTCGGCAGCATGTTCCCCCACCATGTGACAACCAAGGATTCGATCAGTGTTGCGTTCCACAATTAACTTGAGAAGACAACGGGGCCCTCGCTTCGGCAAGGCCTGAGCCATGGATCGGAAGCGGGCGCGGTAGACCTTGACTTGATCTTTGCCATAGCGATCAATCGACTGCTCTTCAGTGAGTCCAACTGTGGCTAGCTCTGGTTGGCTGAAGACAGCACTGGCAACGAGGTCATGATTGACCTGGCGGGGTTTCTGTCCAAAAACACTGTCGGCGAATGCCCTGCCCTCATCGATTGCCACAGGGGTGAGGTTGATGCGGTCTGTTACATCACCAACAGCAAAGATGTGAGGGATATTTGTGGATTGGTTGGCATCCACTGAAATACGTCGACCTTCTAAAACAACCCCAGCAGCGTCAAGGTTGAGTCCTTGCAAAAAAGGTCGTCGTCCTGTAGCAAGAAGAACGCCCCCACAAGAGAAGCGTTCCCCACTCTGGGTTGACAAGACGAGATCGCCAGGTTGGCCTTTTAGAGCGGCTGGATTTTCCCAAAAACGCAGATCAATGCCTTTCTCCTGCATTCCATCCTGTACTGCAGTGGAGAGCTCCCGATCAAAGCCACGCAGCAAGTGATCCCCTCGCACCAGTTGGATGACCTCGACGCCAAGGCCATGGAGGATGCAGGCAAATTCACAGGCAATAAATCCAGCCCCCACCACCACCACTCGGTCGGGGAAGCTGCTTTGCATGAACATGTCATCGCTAACCCAGCCCAACTCCGCACCTGGGATATCAGGACGATGGGGACGCCCACCGACCGCGATCAGAATGTGATCGCCGTGAAGTTCCTGTGAAGCATCGATGGCTCCGTTCCTTGAGACAGCCACGCTGTTTGGGCTCGTAAAACTCCCCCATCCCGTCACAAGCTCAACACCGTTTTTGGCTAGCAGGTCAATGTGAAGAGTATTGAGACGATCCACTTCCTGACGAACATTGGCTAGCAACACCCCCGCATTGATCTGTGCATCACTCAACTCAACTCCAAAACTGGGGGCAACTTCAAGCTGTTCCCGATAAAGAGATCCGTACACCAACAGCTTCTTAGGTACACAGCCGCGAATGACGCAGGTCCCTCCAACACGGTCACCTTCAACGATGGCGACCTTGGCACCATGGCTTGCGGCTCGCTTAGCAGCGGCTAGTCCACCAGAGCCAGCGCCAAGCACGATCAGATCAAAAGGATGCTCCAAGAGACGAGGATCACTGCATCCATTGTCAACTCCTTAAGAAAGCAACGCCAGGATTACTCAGGGATCGTGACGACAATGATCAGTAAACCTGTCATGACTCATTCAGAACAACGAGTTGTGGATCCTCTGCAATCGAGCATTGGCCGAAACTCGTGGCTTATCCAACATCAATGTTTGATCATTTGATTTGAATTGAGAACCTCTTGTCCAAGCACCTAAAGGCACTCGAAACAGGCATGATGATGCGGCTTCAAACCAAGGATTTATGCCTGCTGCAGCGTCGACAAAAGCTCTTGACTGGCAGGCCTTAGCAGAGCTAACAGTGCCGGAGGCTGATCGAATCAATGGCCCCACCAATGCCCAAGCCACCTTGCGCCTGTTTGGGCAATCTGAAAAAGCTTTAAGGGTGACTCTTTATCGGGACCATCACGCCTGGTGCCCCTACTGCCAGAAGGTGTGGCTTTGGCTCGAATGGAAGCAGATCCCCTACAGGATTCGCAAAGTCACCATGCGCTGCTATGGGCAAAAGGAAGCCTGGTTCAAGAAAAAAGTGCCTTCAGGAATGCTTCCTGCCCTTGAGCTTGATGGTCGCTTGATTACGGAAAGTGATCAGATCTTGTTAGCTCTAGAGCATGCCTTTGGTCCTCTAGGTCATCGGTTGGAGGACCCGCGCACCCTTAAGTTGCGGGATCTGGAACGGCAACTGTTTGGAGCCTGGTGTCGGTGGCTTTGTACAGCTCGATTGAATCAGAGGCAGGAACAGGCTGGCCGAGAACAATTTCAGATCAAAGCCCGGATGATGGAACAGCAGCTGTCAGCAGAACAAGGACCTTGGCTGGATCCAGCTAGCAATACACCAACCAGCCCATGCCCAGGAAGCGCTGATGTGGTGTTTATCCCCTATGTAGAAAGGATGAATGCCTCATTGGCTTATTACAAAGGTTTCAGCCTGCGGGAAGAACATCCCGCCATCCACAAGTGGTTTAAGGCTCTCGAAGAATTGGAGGTGTATCGAGGTACGCAGGGTGACTTCCATACCCATGCCCACGACTTACCACCTCAGATGGGTGGATGTTGGGTTGCACCTAATCCAAAACAACAAGAACTGGCAGAAGCTATTGATTGTGGTGCAGGCCTTGCGGAATTGGAAACCTGTTGGGCTGATCCCGATAACTCAAAGACCCGGCCCGAGGGTCTTGCTCTGTCAAGGGTGTTGAAGCATCGCCAACGACTTTTGGAGCTCAACCCTCTTGGAGCTATTCGCTTTGATCAACCCTTAAGGGCCACGCTCACACGAATGGCTTTAGGGGCCTCTTGCTCACCAGATCCAGGAAGTGCTAGAGGATTGCGCTACCTCAGGGATCGCATCTCAGTCCCGCGAGACATGCCACTGCTATCAGCTCGAAGGCTGCGTCAAGCCCTTGAACAAACAGCCCAGCTCGATAGCCCTGAGATGGGTGATCCAATTCCGATTCACGATCGCTTTGATCAGAATCCCACGCCTTTCTTGACGCGCTGATGCATGTGATCCCTTCAGCATTGGCTGCGGCGTTTTTGCTGTTCCCAATCCATTCGCCAGCGCTTGAGATCAATGGTCAGACATCTTTTGTGGCAGTGCCGACTAAGGCAAAACTAATTAACTACAGCAGCTATGCATTTGAAGGTGGAGCAAAGTTCTATTTCGTGATCGAGTTACCACAAGGAGCAGACGCTGGTCTCGGCGGAATCAGCTTAAAACAGATCCGCGGTGTCCAGCCTGCTTTCTATTACGGTCCTATTCAACCAAAGGCATTTTTAGGAATTCCACGTCAGCGTGGATCCTCCGTGCCGGTATCTGCCAATTTTGAGGACGGCAATCGATCGATCGCTATCAACTTTCAGGAAGCTGTTCCGCCCGGATCCAAGGTCACTGTGGCTTTCAATGTGATGACTAATCCACCCGCAGGCCTGTACGTTTATTCAGTTTCTGCCATCCCTTGGGGCCCTAATCCCATCCCCCAGGATGTAGGAGTTGTACAGATGAGTGTTTTCTCACAAAGGCAATTCTGAAACTCCACAGGATATTTAGACAGCACGCAGATCTTCTTAATAGGGGCATTCCAGAAATAAAAACCTATTCTTTCAAAGAAAAAATCCCTTTAATTTCTAGTTAGGAGTTGATTTTTTATGTCGTAAGACAAGCTTTATTGATCATCAGCAAAGAGATAAGACCCTATTAGATGCAATTTTAGCTTTTAACCTCATCCTCACTACACTCGGCAAGGCTCAGCACACCTACAGCAGTAAAAGCTAAGGCTCCCAATAAGGTTGCTCGGATCGCAACCTGAGGATCAAGCACAGCGGCTATGGATAAATCTACAGGGATAGCAGCGATGGCTGCTTGCATAAACCACAGACATCCGAGTGCATTCACAACAGCCACCCACCAACCAAGATGGTGCGGCTGTATGACGAAGAGACAGCCATGACCAACCTCAAGAAGCCCGAAGATCGCCGAAATAACAAACAGCACGGACCCGAGAATGTTGGGAGCAACCTCCAGCATTAGCCATGGTGCTCCATTCAGCGTAGGTAACCCCCAGGTTGAAAATGTCTCAATGTTGAAAAGAACGGTGCCAATGCTTTGCGTTAGCGCACACCAAATTCCACACCAGCCCCAGCGCTGCTTCCGATTGAGCAAACCACGGCTCACCAACAAAGCTTGTTCCAACTGAAACCAACCTCCTGCCGTAAAAAAAACGGAGCCAATTGCCAAGAGCGCTGCACCCGAGCCAAGTTTGCTGATCAGCAAAACACTGCCAATAACGAACAACAGCGGACCAATGATGAACGCCACGGCCGTTCGCACTTCAAGACGATGGACGTCTTTTCCACGCAGTAATGCTTGAACCATATGCTTCGGAGCCAAGGTTCGATACTTTCCTTGCTCCAGCGGTCCATGGCCTTTTCGCAGACGACGACTTGTCCACAGCCCCCAAGGTGAATGAGCTTCTAAATGATGCGGTCTGTCGCTAACAGGCACATCTTCCCGCCAAGCTGTCGTGCCCCATGGACTTGAATAATGCGACTGAAGGTTTGGAGGATGCTCCCGCTTTAAATTCAAAGCCCCCAATAGTGGGGCATCATCCATGCGCATCACGGCATTCAACCATTGAACGGCCGAGATGATTAGTAGACGCTGCTTCATTAGCGTTAAGACTGATCTTGACAGGATGACTCTCGAAATGAGTTATGGCGTTGCGGATGTCGGTAAGTAGGAGATCAGCCATTTCACGTGAGAAATCGCGTTTTACCAAGATCCGCTGAAAGGCTTGATGAGCAAGCTCACCTGTGAATGGATAAGCTGGCACTTGCCAACCACGTAATCTCAGTCGATCAGAGAGGTCGTAAAGGTTAAAACCAAGCTCTTGGTCGGCTCGCAATGTCCATACCACCGTGGGGATGCCACCTGCTGGGTTGCCATCGTTTATCAACTCAAATGGGCCTAGCTTTTTGAGTTCTTGAGCAACATATTGAGCATTGGCATAGCTCGCTCCATGGATGGCTTGATAACCATCGCGACCTAGGCGGACAAAGTCGTAGTACTGGGAGATCACCTGCCCCGCTGGCCGCGAGAAGTTGATCTGAAACGTTGGCATATCGCCTCCTAGGTAACTCACATGGAAAACCAATCCTTCCGGTAGATCACGGGACTCACGCCAAAGAACCCAACCCACACCCAGAGGAGCTAAGCCGAACTTATGGCCAGAGGAGTTGATTGACTTCACGCGCGGCAAGCGGAAATCCCAGGGAGCTAGATCAGGGGCACAGAAAGGAGCAAGAAAGCCACCGCTGGCTGCATCCACATGGATAGGAATGTCGAGTCCTTTTCGCTGTTGCAGCTCATCGAGGGCCTGACTGATGGCTTGTACGTCTTCATACAGGCCGTGATAAGTGACGCCCAGGGTAGGTACAACAACGATGGTGTTCTCATCCACTTGCTCCAGCATTCGTTCTGGAGACATGCAGAGCTCGCCGGAGGTCATCTCCACCTCCCGCAACTCAACGTCCCAGTAGCGGGCAAATTTCGTCCAGCAGATTTGTACACTGCCGCAAACCATGTTGGGGCGATCGATCGACTGACCTGCCGCTTTGCGATGTTCACGCCAACGCCATTTCGCAGCCAAGCCACCCAGCATGGCGGCCTCACTGCTACCGATGGTGGAGCAGCCCACAGCTTCACCGGGGGCATGCCATAAATCAGCCATCATCGAAACACAACGGCGTTCAATCTCTGCGGTTTGGGGATATTCGTCCTTGTCGATCAGGTTCTTGTCAACCGCGAGGGCCATTAGCTCAGCCACCTGCTGGCTTTCATAGGTCTGACAGAAGGTGGCCAGATTTTGTTTGCTGTTGCCATCAAGCAATAATTCCTCCTTGAGCAAATTAAATGTTGTTAATGCAGGACGGCACTCTTGCGGGAAAGTCGTGCGTGGTAACGGTGAGACCAATGCATCAATGGTTTCCCCAATGGCATGTTCTTCCAGATCGTTGGAGCGGGGATTGGAACGATGCAGGGCCATGCTTTTTTCTTGTTTCTATGTATGACCTTAACGACGTTGTTTGAGCAAGGAAGCCTTGCAAGATGGGAGGTGCAATAACAAACAACTGAGTCGGTTGATGATCCATGAACTCAACACCCCTTCGGAGTTGAATGAGGCCTATGGCCTGATCCGCCACCTTCATCCGAAACTCGGCAAAGCTGATTTCATCAGCCGTCTTGGGCTGCAACGCAATGACCATGGCTATGTGCTTTTGGGTCTCTTTCAAGACCTCAATCCAACTGATCAGAAGCAACTCTCTTCATTGGCAGTCCTGGCGGGATATCGCTTGGCTTCTTCCCTATCGCTTGGCACCTACTTCTATTTGGGAGATCTTGTGACGAACCCCACCTATCAGGGGCAGGGTCTGGCAGTTCAGATGTTGCGCTACTTGGAGGCAATCGCAAGGGATGCGGGTTGCAGACAGATCCATCTAGATGCAGGAGTGGAGCGATTTGGAGCCCATCGTTTTTATGCAAAACAAGGGTTCAACATAGTGTTTCACCATTTCGCCAAGGAGCTTGGCTGAAAAGAGTTCCATCAAACCGATTGCTATCAGACCAATCAAGCCATAGACGGTTGCAGTCTTGGTAAACGATCTTGAAATGCAGAAGTTTGCTTCTTTGGGCTTATATCCCTCTAAAAGATTCTCACAACATGCTTTTTAAATATCCCGAGGGAAATAATTTATCCGATGAATCACTTGGTCCGTTTGATCTTTGGCCATATCAATCTTTGGATCGCATTGATTGCTTTGCTATGCGGGGCTCTGCAGGTTCGCCGTAGTTGGAACGTCAGTCGCTGGTCGGAAGCAACCCTGCTCTGGATCGCTTTTTGGGTCATGGGTCTAGGGGGACTGTATGGATTCGCAATGTATATATCGTTTGGCCAGTTCATCGCCGAGCAGATCGGCTGGCCTAATCGCCCATTCCAGAATGAAGTGGCATTCGCCATCTCACCATTGGCATCCTTGGGTTGAGTCGCTTCTGGCAGCGAAGTCGTGACAATTTGGTTGCCTCGATCGTTGCCTATGCCAGCTGGCTCCTCGTCGATGGGCTCGCGCATGTTTATTCGCTGGTTGTCCAGTCCAATGATGCTCCCTCCAATGTTGGAACACTTTTGTTTACAGACCTTTTAATGCCAATCCTGATGGTGATCTTGTTGTGGCTAACTCGCGAAGAACGAACCCGACTAAAACCTTAGCCCAAAAAACACTTTCGATTCGTTGTTGCAAGCTGCGCTCCCTTCAAGAACACTGCTGACATCGCGTTGCTAATCCTAGGGAAATGAGGATGTGGCAGAGCTTTCATAAGCTCTCAGTCTGCTGACGATGGAGCTTAAAATCATAACGAAAAAAAACCTTCTAAAACTCTTTTTACAGAAAATCATCTAAAAAGAGGTAGAGGCAAAAACCTAATAACAACCTCAGTTCAGTAGTAATGTCATCGACACCTGAAAGCCAGCCTGATCAAAGCCAGAGCGTAATTCTCAAACCAAACATCCGCTTACCTGTATTGGTGTACGTTATTGGCCTAGCAATGCTACCGCTCCCTCTCCATCCTTGGGCGACGATTGTGGTGTGCGGATTCGCAGTATTTTTGCTTGTGCAAGCTTATCTGCTGCGTTTGGAGTTAACCGACAAAGATCTCGTGATATGGCGAGTAGACGAGGAGATACGCCGCTTCCCATTTGCCAATTGGCTGGCCTGGCGAATGTTCTTGCCGGAAATACCAGGCATCTTGTTCTTCCGCGAAGTCAAGAGCCCTCATCTGCTGCCGATCCTTTTTGACCCTGTCATGCTTTTAGAACAGTTGAGGCTTCGAGTGGGAACTCTCGAAGTGCCTAAAGAATCGGACTAAAATAATCCAGGAGATTGATAAGATTCTGGGCAGTGACCTTTCACCTCCTCAATCACAAACTTCAGATGAATGCATGAAACTGCAAACACCATTGTTTGAAAGCTACTCATCAATTCCGTTACTGATATATGATGGCGGCTGTCCTTTTTGTCTCCACTTTGCAGAACTGAGTGAGTTACGTAGTGGTGTTCAGGGCTTGGAGATATGTGATGGACGAGCAGAAAAGCCTTTACGAGATAATTTAAAATCTAGAGGCTTAGATCTTAGAGATGGAGCCATATTAATCGTAGGTGATGAGGCTTTTCATGGAGCTGAGGCCATTCAGTGGTTATGTCAAAAAATGGAACCATCCGCTGCGCTATTATCTGTTCTTAAGACTTTGATGTCTTCACCATTTCGCTCGAGGCTAATATATCCTTTTCTAAGGCTGGCCCGGCGTACAGCACTGGCTTATAAGCAAATACCATTAGATCCTGATTAAATGAATACAGGTGCTTGACTGTGTAAAATATAGACGCTCACTCAATATAATCAAGCCAAGATATTAACTGCTTTCACTTTCAGGCAGTAAATTTGATTGTCATTGCTTTCAAGAAGCTATAGCCTTGGAATTTATTGGATATTTATGATTTTATAGCTACATCTATTCCTTTTGAAATGGTCACCAATATTTCCCTGATTGAGTTGCAAGGATTGAACCTTTAGGGAGTTTGATCTGAATATTTTTAGTACTTCACGATTATCCTATCTCCATCGGGTGATTGATACACTTTTTCAGTTACCTCTCCTTTGTCGATAATTATTGTTACCACCCTAGAGCCCTCTGGGATTTGAATAGTCTTTTCAGCTTCTACTTTTTCATCAGCCTCAGCTTCTATGACTGGATTGTCTGAAGGATTCTCAATTGGCTCTTCAGGCATGGGCGGAATTCACTGCCCTTAGATCATAGCTCTGAGAGTCAAAAGTGACAGATTAAACCAAGGAAAGCGTTAAAATACTTGTTAATGGCAAGTTCAAATCTCTAAAAGTTTTTCACTGATGCTCCAAAGCCTTTGACGGTCTTCCTCCCTAAGTGCCAATGGGGCAATGCGGCAAAGCTTTGGGTAACCCCTAAAGTTAAATCTAGGTCCGTATTGTTCGCCGCCTTGAGCAGTTGGCGCGGTTGCAGCATGTAATTGTGGTAGGGACCCCATTGCAGCGCTCTGAAACATGGGATCCATTAACCGATAAGCAAGGCCTTCCTGCCAGGATTTGTTCGCAGCAACAGATTTAGGCTGCAAATTAGTGCGTGCCAGACCTGGATGTGCCAACAATGATGCGATCCCACTTGCTGTCTGGCGCATTCGCTTGTCGAGTTCTAAGGCGAACATCACATTCGCAAGCTTGCTTTGTGAGTAGGCAGCCCAGCGGTCATAGTGATTGATGCCTTGAAGATCGTCCCATGCGATTCGACCCATGTACTGTGCGCCAGAAGTGACGGTAACAACCCTTGCTCCATGTTGCTTTGCGAGTAAGGGTAGGAGCTTTAGTGTTAATGCCATGTGGCCAAGATGATTAACGGCGAACTGAATCTCCAGACCCTGTTTGCTGAGGGTCTTTGGAGTAGCCATCACTCCAGCATTGTTAATTAGAAGGTCCACTCGGCTGTATTGGCTTTCTACCTGCTCAGCTGCACGCCTAACGCTCGCTAAATCAGCGAGATCCAACTCAATCAGATCAAGCTTTTTGGAATCATTGCTCTCGCGAATAACTTGGCGTACATCTTCACCTTTGGGTAGTGAGCGACAAGCCATAATGACTCTGGCACCCTTATTAAGCAATGCCTTGGCTGTCTCAAGACCAAGGCCACTATTGGCACCTGTTACTAATGCAACCCTTCCTTTTTGATCAGGGATATCTGCAACTTTCCAACTCATCAGGTGGCTCCCTTATCAGTGGTGATCCATAAAGTAGAACATTGAATCCTAAGCTGCTTCATAGCATCTTGAGCAGGGCCTGTAATTTCTAAATGCTTACACGGCCCTTCTCAATTCGCTAATTGACCCCATAAGGATGGCAAGCAATATCGGAAAGTCGATTGTAAACGTTTCTTTGCCAATGATGGAGACATCCTTTTGCTTGATTTAGCCATAAGTTCAATATTCATGGAATCTTAAGATAAGATATTGTTGTATTGCATAACACCTCAATCTCTATATTGCCGGAAGCTTTGCCAGTTAACCACACAACTCATGCGTGGCTGCAAGGATATTCAAGACCAGAACATATAAGACAAGTGATTCTATTTCTCTTCTAGCAAATATCGATATTTTCGATGTAGACCATCTATCAAGCCCACTTAAACTTGCACTCAGTTTTGGGTTGAAATGGTCTCAAGTAAGTTGCTACGAAAAATGTTCTTTGTCGGATTGAAAATTGTAGGTTATAATTAACCTTACTGTTACTGCGATCTCGGCTCGATTTCGTTCAAACGCTTGGGCACTCATTTTTTTACTGATCTAGATGAAAATAAAGCTTCTTTTTAGCAACGCCATGGGATGGTCTTAGCTACTCCATGCCTTTGTTTTGATCAAGATTATAATTTAGCACGAGTTTTATCGTTTTGATTTAAAATTGTGCAGCAAAATGAAAAGTGCCAATGGATTTATGGAACAACTTCTTATTGGCAGACACTGGGCTAATGCTTGTAGGGATACCCCTGCTATTCATTTGGAGAGCCAGAAAAAATAAAGTCAGCAATCAGGATCATACAAAATGATGTGCTGCTTGTTGAATCAAACCAGATTAGCTAACCGGCTGGTGAATTATGGTTCAGAATTTTCATCCTCCTGTATTTCGACTTCATTAAACTTAGCAAGGATATGTGTCTCGATATCCAACACAAAAGACTGAAGTCTACGGTATGAATTATTAATAAATCTTTTGTGAAAATTATTGCCAGGATATGAGATTCGTTTGTAGGCAACTTTTCTAAATTGCCATGATTTATTATCGGAGTAGCGATGCAGCCAGAAATGCTTTGATGGTTCTGTGGAGTCTCCAATAGTCTTAAGTATATTACGCTCCAGAATGTCTTTATTAAAAAGATTCTCAGTGCGAATTAGGGCGCATCCAGTAGATCTATCAATAGCGGCAATCCTGACATCATATAAATTTGCTGAGTCCTGAGCAGCAAGTACTAGAATTAAATCTTCGGTTGTTAGAAAAGTAGAGATAATAGCCTCATCTAGGATTATCTCAAGCAATTCACTCTTTGTATCCAAATCCTCAAGCTTTGCACAATAGATGTCCTCCGTTTCAGGGGAGGTCATGAAAATAACTGAATTTGGGTCAAGCCAGAAATCAAGATCAACCTTTTCAATATTTGGTTCACCTTTATTCTGATTGGATATACAAGCAAGACATTGTTGTACTGTATTGCTTAGTTCATTTAGGATGGGCTCAGGCATGTGATTGCAAATGTAATTGTTAACCGTTCTCGCTATCTGGAATAAGTATTTATACCGTAGAATGGCTTTGTCTGAAGGTTGCGTTTCCGGTGCTTTTGTTCGTAGGGATACAGTCTCTTAAACAGTTTATTGCATAATTGTATCCTGGGTTCAAGGTAAATTGTCTTATCAGCGCATGTGCCAATAACAAGACTGTTCTGATTCTACATATTAATCTAGCTTCCCACTATGGCTGAGTATCTAGCAGCAAGAGAAGCTCTTTAAGCATTATCATAGGTATTACCATGTATTTACATGGTTTTAGCGTTAAATTGAAAGAAGGATTTATGGGCTATTCCAATCTTCTTTTTTGTGATTCCACAGTTGGCAGAAGCGGGTACCTTAACAACATTGTGCATTCACCCATTCTGCAGCATCTGCATCTCCTAGAGAGGAGGCTTCCTTCCAATCAGAACAAGCACCCTCTAGATTTCCCTCCAATTCTTTGGCAATACCACGATTTCTATAGGCTGCAACATTCTTAGGGTTAATGACTAGTACCCTCTCATAGGCTCCAATTGCACCTTGATAATCACTTAATGCAGACTTTGCAAGACCGCATCCAATGTAGGCATCTTCATATGTCGAGTTAATTTCTATTGCCTTGCTGTAATCATCAAGTGCGGCTTGATAGTCACAAAGGTTGTATTTAGCAAGGCCCCTGTAGTTGTATGCCTCGGCATAGTTTGGATTGACTTCTATCGCCTTTGTATAATAGTCTATCGCTGATTGATTGTTGCTTCGCTTTTGTTCAGCATTGCCTTGGCTGTAATAATAAAATGCATCTTGATGATTTCTGTCTTCTTCATTCCTCATATCATTTACAACCTTATTCTCAACTAAGTTTTTATTTTCAGCACGCTCGTTCATCGCAGTGATAAGTTGTGGCATTATCTCTAGCGCCTTCTCATGGTCAGTAACCGCTGCTTGCCTTCGGCCCAGCCTATCCATTAAATTGCCACGATTGTAATAGGCTAAGGCAAAAAGAGGCATGGCCTCAATTGCCTTTGTGTAGTCAGAAATCGCACCTTTGACATCATTAATATTGTTTTTGCTAATCGCTCTGTTGTAGTATGATTTTGCATGTTTTGGATCTAGGGCAAGAGCCTTAGTGTAATCATTTATGGCACCTTTGTGGTCGCATTGATTTAATTTAGCAACCCCCCTATTGTAATAGGCAGTTGCATGTTGTTGGTCTAGTTCAATAGCTTTCGTGTAGTCATCGATTGCCCCTTTGATGTTATTCGAGTGCCTCTTAACAACACCTCTATTGATGTAAAAGCTGGCATCGAGTCCGTTGATATCAATTGCTTTGTTGTGATCATTTAGTGCGCTTTGATAATCACCTAGTTCATCTTTTGCATTCCCTCGATTATTGTATGCAATGGCATTATTTGGATTGATGTCAATTGCTTTGCTGTAACTATCAATTGCCCCTTGGTAATCATTTAAACGAAATTCTTTTTCACCATCTTTGAAGTAGTCATTTGCACTTTTCCCAGATGCGGAATGATTGGACGACTCATTTGCCATGGCTTCAGGAGTCTCTAGCGCCACTTCATTCGGATTCTACCCGCCATAACCAAACTTCTGGCAGTATTTTAACTCAATCATTCTGAGGACTGGCATGGCAATCGCCAACTCTGTGCTTGCTCGAACCTAAGTCTATTAATGATAGTTCAACAAGCACTGCACTGAAGATGGCCAATCATTTACGTCAGCGGCTCTGAATTTTAGAAAGCATCTTTTTGCAAGGGACCAACCAATGCAGAAATAAATTATTTAAGTTATAGAAATGCTTTTGGCATTTATTTTGAATCTATTCAACAAAGGTCTAGTTTGGTTGCCTTTATTGGGCTTGCCATATTTGACTTTATAACCAGCTACAAATCATGCATGATTATACTTTTGATGAGTTGTTTTCGAATATGCTTAAGTGAAATATTTTGAATCATTGGATGCCGTCCTATCCATAGAGACTTTATCTCTGCAACAAGAGGATCATCGTATTACTTGTGGCAAGGAAAATGTTGGTGTAATCCGCGTTGAATGTTTTGAACAGTGCTCAATGATAGTTCCCGCTCTGCTGACCATCGCAACGTTTGTTTGCCAACCCTCTGCTCGGTAGGGGGATCTTCTTTTTCTTGACTGGCCTTTCGTCTTACCTTGCAGCATAGTTATCTTTTCTACCCGTCTTTATATAGGCTATCTTCCTTCCTCGTCAGAACAGCCCCTCTAGTGCTGGATCACGACATAGAGCGATGTTTTGAAGCCGATGGTGTGTAAACCAGCTAAACGCGAATCCACAATTGATCATCTAAACCAATTATTGCCGATCTCGAGGCCAATAAGCTCATAACACGTGAGATGTTTCGTTATCACCTCTATCCCTCCTTAGCGATCTTTGCAACAGGCGTACCAACCTTCTCAACCATCTACTGCGCGATTCAGATTCAACCGATTGCCAAGCAGTCACGATTCTTTCATCGCTGTGTGCATGAACTAACGGTAGACCCTGATGGTCAACTCGAGACCAATTGGAAGCAATTCCAGATCTGCAACGGCGGCAAATAAGTATGCCGCGGGTAGCATGGGAATAGGCCAAGACGAAAGTACTTGGCAGACGGGTCCTTCCACCGGACCTTTCAACCATGCGTTGTTGAACCTGTGATACGCAACAGCCAATCTTCTCCAGGTTACGTTTACTGAGCCGCGATACCCATCCAAGATCTTTTGAAAGGTCTGCCCCATCTGTAGGTAGGCCTAAAAGTTCTCTAATAAAAGACCCGCGCTAGGCGGGTCTATAAATCGAATGACCGTAAATGGGGGAATAAGGGCGTGATACAGGAACATAAACAGGTCTCAGTCTGCGCTTCACTACTCAGGCTCGGTAACTGCTGGAATAGCGCCAAGCGCGACCGCAACCATCATCTGCTTGGGCTGGAGTTCTGATGGACAGTGCTGATGTTGTGCTAATCATTGCTACTGAACGCAGCAAGGGCGGATTTGAAGTTCATTGGACGGTGTGGGTTGTGGAGGCTGCTTGTCCCCGATGAACGCACCATCTCCGCGATCAATGATTAAGCTGATGATTTCTTTCACTCATTGGTGTGAGCTTGCACCCTGAGTGCTTTGAGTGAAAAGCAAACCTATTGCTATGACTTGATTTGGCTGCATAGGATCGATGTTTTACTGTCTGAACAAGTGTTTTTACTCATGCCGCCATCTTCCCCTCCTGGCTAAATATCAATGGGTACAAGGACGCAGATACCCTGAAAATGAGTCCTGGACTTGAGGGGAATCCGACACGGTTGCCCTTTTTAACGCAATGGATTTGACGGCCCTGAATAGAGAAAGAATCCTCTCTACAAGATTCCGAGCAAGCTCAGCGCTGTTTTGGAGCCACGTTTAGGGGTGATTTTTGGCGTTGCTACCCCATTGGGAGATCGACGAACTGGCCCTTAAAGTATCAATGTGTCATTATTCACGGACAATTTTGAATCTCTGGCTAATAATTGATTAGTTGGCGAAGTGCTGAGTGGGATTTCCACATTGCCCTTTATGTGTTGGAATAGCATTTCTATCCCTTTTTCTGGTTGTGACGCGTGGTCTGATGGTTTGGCAACTTAGGGACACTATTTCGATAGCTGTCTAGCTAAAAAGTTGTCCGCGAATTCAAATCCTGGGTATTTAAGTAGGCATGGATGTAGATGCAATTTGGGGTGAAAGAGGTTGACAAGCTTACGCCAAAGAACTGTAAAGCGAGGCGAAAGTCATTAAGACCCATTGGCGAATCTATGCCAAATTTGTTCAGAGCGCTTCTGCCTCTTCAATCTTCATAAGTAAATCTTTTGGGCAGATCGCAGAGATCGGAACCCTACTGATAGATCATGATTTCTGCCCCTCCAGTCAAATAGGCTCAACTGCTTGCAGGAGAACATGACTTAGGCTTGCACAGTAATCAAAAGAATCCAGAGTGTTTCATTGATGGCATTCAATATTTTCATTAGTTCCAATCAATTAACATCAACCTTCTTATTGCTAAGAAGACATGCATTCTCTAAGGCTAGTGATAAACATAAGGATTTTTTTAATGGCTCGTTGCCTAGATGGAGGTCTCAATCTTTAGCTACTGCTAAACACTCCATAAAGCTTCAAAACTTCGAGGTAGAGTATTGCACTAAGTGAGGTCATTACAACGATTACGGAGCCGCCAACTTTGATGAGTTTTTTGTCTGTGTTGACTTGACAAGCCTTGATCGAAGCTTCGGTTGCTCCGAACGGTAAAATGATAACACCAAGGATTACAATTGCGATGATTCCAATCACGATTTGACTGCTAACTGTGCTGTTGCTAAAAGTATTTACGGGGACATCTAATAACTCTCTGGCTGATTCCATCAGCTTTTTAAAGTATCCCTCTTGGCTAAGCTCGAATAGAGTTTTGAATTCAGCCAACATTTTAGATTTCCGATAGTACACTCAGCTTAATCTGGCATAAGCATGATGGTTTTAAAGGTTAATCAGCGGTTAGATAAAGCAATGACTGATAGGTCTTTCTACCCATGATCCATCGCCGATGCGAGCAAATGTGTTGATCAATGTATCTCTAGCGGCTGCATCAACGCTTTTAATCCAAATGACTGGCAATAGCTGGCTTTGGTTGAGCCTATCTCTTTGAGTAGTGATTGAAGAAGTAAAAAAGAAAGGCATCAAGAATAGATTGGCTAGGTTGAAATTTCTTTATTGCCTAGCGGCAACATGATCGACTGTCGCAATCTAGCCAATGCGCCGTTCAATTTTTTAGATCAACATCGATGCTCTTTTCTCTAATGACATTGGCAACAGTCTTGATGTCTATGCACTCTCTTGCTGTTTGATTAGCTCAGCAATTAAAGCCGCTATTTTTGCAGGCGTTCTGAACAAATAAACTACAAATGAGAACAGTGTAACCAGGTTTTGACAGGACCAACAATTTTTTTGATCTGCTCAAGCTGATGCTCAAATAGTGGAATGCGCAGCACTACCTAAGTTTGTTGCAATCGCATTCAAGGAGAAAGAAAAGATTTGCTTTGCCCTCAGCATTATATCAATAATCGCTTCAGCTTCTCCTGTTAGGCGTTTAGTTGGCCCATGGTCAGGTATCTTTGAGTTAGTAAAGACCTAAAAGAGGTCATAAGCCAGATGCGTAATTTGTCTAAGTATTTCTTGTCCATCTTTCTTGGTGCAATACTTCTTTTCGCTTCTGTTCTCAGTCCCTCACCAGCCTTCGCAGACGACTTCGAGCTTTCACCTGCGGTATCTGAGGTGGGCGAGACTTTCTCCGATAAGTACTGTGTTGCGATCTCAGACGGAAGCCCTGCAGATCAAGCTGCCTTAGTTGCTGGGCGTCAAATGATAAGTAGCTTAATGCGCTCAGGTGCTTTAAAGGAAGTAATGGCTGTTCCAAAAGAAGATATGGCTTCATTCATCGCCTCGAATATTTTTGAGACATGCGGAGATAATATTGGAGTTTCCGAGTTAGAACTTAATACTTCTATCCTTAGCCTGGCAAATCAAGGTCCTAGACAATCTCAAGCCAAGCCTTTTAACCCGTCTTCGTTAATCAATAATAGCCAAAATACATAGTTCTTAAGAAGACGCTTGTCAAGCTCAAAAACCGGATAGATTCCATCATGCTCGGCTATTAGGATGTATTCATTGATATAGAGCAAGTTGCAGTGTCTGATTAAAATTAGGGAAAGTGTCTATAGATGCGAGACTCACAATCATTAAATTTCTACTTTTAGGTTTATAAGAGCCTAACAAAGCCATTGTGTTTGCTTGTTGTAGGCCAAATCTTTACCAGCACTCTAAAATTCAGCTTAGTTTGACAAATAGGCTGCTATTATGAAATCACTACACCATTTATCATCTATAGGGCCCATGATGCGTATGTTTGATTATAGAATCCCTGAAGGAGCCTAAAATGTCTAAGGATAAAGAGTTCGCGATTAGCAAAGATAGACTGCGTGCTTCATGGGGAAATGTTCCAATTTCTGTAAAAATTTATCAGCAGATACAAGCCTATCTCCTCCAACGTCAATCAATGGGCTTATCAACTGATGTCGAAGAATTGATTAGTACTGCTACCGATGAATTTCGTGATTTTCAGCAACGTCCAGAGGTCAAGGTGGCTCTCGAATTGGTCTCTGCGGATCTTGAATCTGATCTGGCTTTGTCAGGATTAAGTAAAGACGAAAGGACCCAAGCAATCGTGATTAACTTTGCCATCGCAAATTACCTCAATAATTTCACTGTTAAATGATATCTTTGTCTCTATGTGATAAGTAGATAGCCTTATAGGAGATGCTCATGCATCCATAAACTTCTGTTCGGGCTCTCGTCAATAATTTATCCACACTCTCGTTCACACCCGTCAGCCCTATCTAGGTTCTTGCCACGTAGCTGTAATTAGCTGCCAATGATTAATTTTCTGCCTCCTCTTCAGTTTCAACTTCAAGCCATTTCATTCGCTTACCGCCACTAAACATTTGGAATCTTTAACGCAGCAAGCTCGGCTTGCCTTCTTCTGCGATTGATTCACTTCACCCAATCGAGTTCCGCCTTTCCATTGATAACCATGATTAATGTCATACGTCTTCAATGCATGACTGGTATTTGTCATCATCACAATATTATTTTATTTTGCCGCAAGCTAAATACAATGACTTGCAATTAAATTGCCAAACGTTCATCGCTGCTGAGTGTTAATCAAATAAAAAAATTCTACTTAAACCTGTTTTTTTCTGCTTGACCCTCAGCGACAGCTAATCGACCCACAACATGATGCATTCTTTGATTGCAAGCACGGCCTATAAGCCTTATCCGCGAGCTTGTGATGTGCTTCTCTTAGCCCGCTATCAACACTTCTAGCTTGAGCGACGGCACAATCGAGAACAGCTTGCCATTGCATCAGAGTGTGATGTGAAGACTTCTAGACCGTTACTGCAACGGCTTTGCGCACTGTATTTCCCGTGGATTGCACGTGGGCGTTGATCTTGCTCCGCCCTCTTAAACGATGGAAAAACAGTCGAGGCTGTCTTGTTGGAATGGAAAGAGCTGATTTGCTTCAGAACTCCGAAGCGCACTGGTGATTTTGCATGGATCGGCTTTGAATTCGTCAAGGTAGTTACATGGATGCTTTACCCAGCCACCATCAACGCTCTAGGCAGTGGACTTTCAGTCGTTCACTTCTAGTTGACCCACTACGATCGCGGCTGCGTCAGTGGCAGCAGGTACGAACTTGGGCGCGTTTGATCCGTGAGGCTGAGGCCCTTTGGCATGTGGATGTGAGGGAACTCAGACGTTTGGGTGCCTTGGAGTTGTCCCAGTTGCTTGAGGAGGTTCCACCTAGCCAGCGGCGACGGGTTAATCGTTGGTTGCATCGCTATTCAGTTGCAACCAGGTTCCAATCAACTGGTTTGGAGCCCAATTGCTCTCAACGGTCATGAATCGTTGATGTCACACCAAAAAAAAATTTTTTTCTGGCAACCCTTTTTATTTTTTATTGTGCAATACTCGTTGATAAAACGTTCAAAGATTGATATTACTTTAGGTCTTAGGATAGACGCTCCCATTCAATCAATGGGCGGTAATACTTTTTAAGCCTTTAGGTAAACGTGCTTTCGGAAATATATTGTTGCCTTTTTTAGTGCTTATTTGATTTAAAATCTAGCCTTTGAGTAGCTTCTTTCTAGGATATCAATTGTTTAAGCTTGGATCAATCCTTTTAATTTGTTGATGACAGGACTCGTTAACGGTCTAATCATGGGTTGGTTGGCTTGCTATTGCGGTTAGCTATTGCAGATTGAGTAACTAATAGGCGAGTAACGGTCTTGATAGCAGAACAAGCGTCGCTTGCAATGTTTTATTATGCTATGACTCTATGGTTATTTTGCTTGGATTCTTCATTGACTCTTGAATAATTCCATTGACAAAATCTATATAGATGTTGATGAATTAAAAAAGCCACCTCTCTAATGAGAAGTGGCCTGAAGACTGAGATCTCAGTCATGCACGGAATCGGAGCGGCGGGATTTGAACCCACGACCCCTACTACCCCAAAGTAGTGCGCTACCAAGCTGCGCCACGCCCCGGCTTAGGCAAGCTATCACAGGGTATTACGTTGCCTAGTGGCCGATCTAATCCGTTTTGAAGGCAATCTTCTGCTCAACCGCCTTAAGAGTCGCCTTGACAGCTGATCACGGCTTTCGCTCGCGTAGCCCCATAGCTTGAGCTGATGCGCCAGCTGTCTCAATTCAGCAAGGTTCATTGCTGCCAATTGCAGCTCCGGCAACGTTCTCCATGCGCGCGCCCTCATGGGAAGCTGAGCTTCGCTGGTGCTGTTTCCCATGTTCAAGCTGACCTCAGCAAGCCACTCGGGAATGACCACCATCAGAACTGCGATGAGCCCATAGAGCTCAACCAAGCCCTTAGGGAGCGGAAGAAACCTGCGTGGCTGCTGTTGGTCTGATGGTGAGGGCAAGATCAGCAACCTGATGCTGAATCCTGACCACTTTGCCACTTCTACAAGGGCTCAGATGGGCAGGGGTGGTTAGATCTGTAAGGATTCTGAAGTTGGCTCTGGGGCCTCCCGCCACTGTAGAGCTGGTTCTTTCCCCTGTTGACCGGCAAGCCTCAAGGAGAAGATCAGGCAGAAGACAATCATCAGAGTGGCAGCTAAGGCAAGCATTACCAATCGATCTGGCAAGGGTGGCTTCATTGCTCCATGTTGGTGATCTGCTTGCTGAGTTGTAGGTTATATGAAATTTGTAGTGGGAAATGTTATTTGAAAGCGGCTGTCTTTTTTTATGAGTAATTCTGGTCACACTGGTCAAAAAACCATTAATGATCAATGAGAAGATTTTCTTTACCTAGAGCAACTTTAGCGCTGCAATGCCTGTTAACCATTATTTCTTTACCGATAAGACTTTCCTCTCCTGCTTTTGCAGATACCCTCCCTCAGGGGGAGGTCCCGCTGATTCCACGTGAAGTCTTGTTTGGCAACCCTGAGGTGAGTGGGGTTAGCTTGAGTCCAGATGGTAAACAGATTGTTTTTCTGGAGCCCCATCGGGGAGTGCTTAATCTTTGGGCTCAAGAGCTTGAAGCGGGATTTAAACCACGTTTGCTTACAAACAACACGAATCGTCCCACTAGGGCTGCTAGTTGGAGCGTTGATGGTCGATATCTAATCACTAGCCGCGACAGCTATGGCGATGAAAACACTGTTTTGATTCGAATCGATCCAACGACTATCGAGGCGATTGATCTCACACCAGGTAAGGGTGTCAAAGCTGCTATCTGGGGTGATGACCAAGATGTCCCCGACGAGTTGGTCATCGGCCTAAATGATCGCGATCCTCGCTATCAAGATCTCTGGGTAATCAATCTAGAGACTGGTAAGCGTCGCTTACTGTATGAAGCCAATGATGGCCATTTGGTCTCTGTCGACTGGATTGACGGTGATTGGCAGTTGGTTCTGCGAAACCGGATACAACCAGATGGTGGCAATACTTACGACCTTCGTCTGCCTGGCCAAAAAGATTGGAAACCATTTTTAAGTTTCAGCTTTGAAGAAAGTCAGGCTGGATCAGCACCTTTTGGGTTTGATAGAAATGCAACTTGGTTGTATGGGTTGCTGAATATCAAAGATGGTTTGCCTTGCTTGGTGCGCTGGCGCACCGAAGATCTGCAGAGTTGTAAAGAAGATTGCCCTTATGAGCTCGTGTATCAGTCTGAAAGTGGAACACTTGGAGTTGAACTATCAGACCCTAAAACTGATGCTCCACAAATTTTGATTGAAACTGACTTACGCAGTCGTAAGATTATCATAGATCAGGAACTTGTGAATGATCTGAGTGCTCTTAAACAACTTCCTAAAGATCGTCATTTCTATATCATTAATGATGATGCCGATTCAATGACATGGCTAGTGAGTTTATATTCCGATACCCACTCACCACAGTATTGGATATGGAATCGTAATCATAAAAATGGCCAAAAAATCTTCTCAGTTAACCCTTCACTTGATAAATACAAGCTTTCATCAATGGAAAGCATTGAGTTACGCGCCCGTGATGGTTTGCGTCTCCCTTCTTTCTAAACAACTTGGTGGAAGGTTTGAACCAATTGGTAAGACAATCCAAAATTCATCTATGCAATGGCGAAGCAAGTCCGGTACTAGAGGTATAGTCAATAAGTAAATAGAATTACTGCCAAGATTCTTAGAATGCCATGGATCTAGAGATGCTAGTAATTTGCCTATGGCCTGTCTGTTACGATCATCTAAATATTTGAGTACGCTTCGACTAACTTTCCCGCTATTTAACTGACTTCGATATTGATCTAGCCATAAGACTTTGTTGCCCGAAGAAAAGTTGACAATGATTGCCTTGTCTATGCGGTTGATGACTCTTTAATTGCAGGAAAGTTTACCCAACTCGACGCCTCCTTTTGCGTATAGTTGAAGCTTTGGTTGTATATCTTGAATTGACTTGGTTTGAGATTCTACCTTTTAAGTGTGCTATTTCTAGAGATTTATTCTTTCATTTCCAGATCTTAGAACGCAATGACTAACTGACCAATCATATTCTTGCCAGACACTTACTGGTAATTTAAAGTTTGCACCTGGAAAATTATTTAGAGCAACCTGAGTAGGCATTGCAGAGCAGTATGGTCTACTTCCGGGTTTTGCTAGGTATTGCTGGTGATAGGACTCGGCATAATGGAATTGTTGATCGGCTTTGATTTCAGTTGTAATTGCTCCAAAACCAGCCTTGCTTAAGAGTTGCTGAAAGCTGTCTCGACTGGCCTGCGCAAGCTCCATCTGCTGAATGGTGGTGGTGTAAATCGCCGATCGATATTGACTCCCTCGATCATTACCCTGGCGATTTCCTTGTGTGGGGTCATGGCATTCCCAGAACAATTTGAGGAGGTCGCTGTAGTCAATCACGGATTTATTCCACACCACCCGTACGATTTCAGTGTGTCCGCTACGTCCTGAGCAGACCTCTTGATAGGTCGGTTGCTCTTGATGACCACCGGCGTAACCCACTGCCGTGGTGATGATCCCAGGCAATTTCCAGAAACCCTTTTCGGCTCCCCAAAAGCAGCCACAAGCAAACAGAGCATCTTCCTGATCTGTGGTTAGCGGGTCATGCAGCCTTGTACCTAGAACGGCGTGCTGCTCAGTTCCTGAGGGAAATGCAGCCTCTTTTGAAGCCTTTGGGGTTAACCACGATGGGAACATCAAATTCAGGCAAGATTACTAACCATAGGCAACTCCTTTTGGTTTTAGATGCAGGTGGTTATGGAGCCCTGTCACGAACCACAAAAAGAGGGAGGGTAAGCCTAAAATAAGGATCATCTTCAACAGTTTAGAGCCAATCTTGTTTAGATCAGATGGATTCAGAATGCCCATCGCTACCTCAATTATGTGAACATACAATATCTTCTTTGACAATTTCTTGCACTTATACACTGTGCAGATTGACTTTCATAATTAGCTAAAGTTCAATGACTTTTTGATCTGGTCAAAAACTCTGCTAACAGCTGTTGGGCTGCCATTCGGTTCGGGCTATCTTCTTATTTGCTAGCGACAAACCCTCCAATATGAGCTGAGAAACCTCTGCAATGCATTTCATTGTTGCTTCAATGCGTGAACTAGATATTTAAGTTTCCACCATCAGAGCAATCTGTATCCACATTCTTGTAATCAAGGGTTCAGGGGCTTGCGGCTTCAATCCTTTGATTTTGTGATTTTATTTGTTTTAAATTAAATCATTTTATCCTCTGCTTCCAGGTTGATTTATATAACAGATTGGCTTGATTGACCCTTTTGATTTCCCATTCAGGTCTTCTCCGAACAGAGTCTCTGGATCGCTTAACCTCTGTCACTTGGCTTGGCTACGGTTTGATGAACGCTTGTGACTAGAGATTGTGAGACTGACCCATTCGCGTTTCTTTTGATGTTGGGAATAAAATTAAAAGGAGTCTTCCTAGTGATGATTTGAAACATTATTTGAAATAGTTAAGGCAGAAGTTTTTCTGTCATCGGCTTTCTAATTTTTTTTGTTCGTCCAAATGGCCCCTGATTTGACAGCAGAGGTGGATCACTTTTGCTGAAGCCAGTAGTGGATTTACTTTATACTATACGAGCAACCTTTGTGTTTTTAGTGAGATCCAAGCAGAGCCCTTGATAGCTGCCTTGATGTGGGCTCAAGGCATAATACTTAGAATATTTTTGTCTTCGGATCTTAATTGATAGGCTTACCTTTATAAACCTCTAGGTTGATCAGTTTGGAAACACACATTACTGATTATCGTTAACTTTGGGATGCTTCTTTGGGCTCCAGAGAGATGTGGTTGAGCAGGGTCGTTACGAAGGCGAACAGGAGGAAGGGCAGGCTTAATACCAAGATCAAACCAACGCCAACTAGAGCGAACAGAGGCCTGCTCGAGCCCATTAGACCCAGGCCTGCTGCAAGGCTTACGAAGATCACTGCCATCCAGGCCAAGACTTGGCCATAGATGTCTCCAAAGGTGAGAGTACAACGCAAGGAGTATGGAGTGTTGACTGTCATGTCATTGCCTTTATACTCTTAATTACAGTTAAGCCTTTTAACCCCCGCTTGTCTTGCGATTGAAACATATCATATTGAGAGGTGTGAACCCTTTGATAGCAATGGCTCTAGGTAATCAGGGTGTGGGTTGAAGACACCATCTTTGTTCCCACTATTTAATAGATTGACAGACAGATCTTCTTTTAAGTTATTGCCCAAGCTTATTATCGTTTTTAATGAACCAGCACGCTTCTGTTGTAAGCTTCAACTTTATGATGTCCATAGAATCTATGGATGCCTGATTTAGCTAATAGGGAAATCTCAGAAATGAAACCAAGCCTTCCTGCTTCATATAATTAGAAGGATGTTTCTAGAATGAACAAGAAGTAGTACGCTTATTGAGGCGCAAACTAATCTCACAATCCTAACGACGTGTGCACAGTAAAAGCACCCCTTCCACTGCTTCAAAGACTGAGTCAGGTGCCAGGCATGGAAAAAGGAAAATATCGACTTATTATTTTGCTTCCCCAGTTAGGTGACTTTGACAGCCTCGAATATGCTCAAGCGCTAGTAGCTGATATGCCAAGGCTAAGGGCTGCTGGGATCTCCACTTTGGCCATAGGCATAGGCAATGCTGAGAGTGCTGAAAGATTCTGCACCTTTACTGGCTTTCCTAAACAAAATATGTTGGTCGATGAGGAACCGACACTCCACAGAGCACTGGGTCTCTATGGCGGACTAAAAACACTTGGTGGCCCTTGGCCTGCATTGTTTTTAATGTGCGCAGGCATTGGTTCTCCAGGCACTCTGTCTGAAGTACTACGTGGCTACACAGGAGATCGTAGTGCACCCCAGCGAATCGCGAACAACGAAACCATCAACATCTCCCCATTCCCATCCGTAAGAGGATCCTTTTTCAGGCGAGCTGGTGGTGAGGGTTTTCAAAGACCATTTGAACTCGCCACTATTCGACTGCGAAACATGATAGAAGTGCTAAGTAACTTGGGTACTTACTTACCTCGTGACGACTTCATTACACAACGGGGCGGTACTTATTTACTAGATTGTGACGACAAACTTTTATATAGCCACCAAGACAAGGGGATCCTCGGATTCTCAGAAACAATGGCCAAACCCCTTTCTTTCCTAGGCCAATATCTAGATAAGAATTAATATGAATAAAAATCAACTCCAATGTTCTAATGATTCACACTTGCTAGCCAGCTTTCGATATGGCGACTAGTATATAGAAAACAACAATAATAATATGCATGATACTTGAGCAAGCGTTGTAAAATGTCTAGTAACTATTTAGTATCAGTTACAATCAATAGATGTTATTGGCACCGCTATGCTATTCAGTGCCTTGAGGTTAAATAGCAATAAACTATACATATAATCCTTATTACGTCCAAACATCTATAGGTTAATCCCCCCCCTGCCCATCTGCTAAAAAGGCAACATCAGAAGATTTATCAAATAAATTAATTCTTCAAATCCTGCAAAAATTCTAATCATCAGAAGCCACGACTGAAAGTTGGCTGAATCTTGTTTAATCTTAAATGAACGATAGTATGTATATTATAAATTAACTACACAAGTGTCCTGCATTCCAGAACTTCTCTATTAGCATGAATAAGCACTCTCATTTAACCAAGTACATTTCACCAATGATGGCCTTAAACGTTAAACCTGAGCATGAATGATCTAACCAAGGCGATCAACCTTCATTTGGCCTGTGAGTTTCAGGCAAGTCATACCTATCTAGCGATGTCAATTTGGCTTCGCGAGAAGGATTTAGCCGGATTTTCCTCGTACATGCAAATTAAGAGCCAAGAGGAACGTGGTCATGCAGATCGACTTATTGCTTACCTTGTTGATTGCGATGAGCAGGTCGAGCTTCCCGCGGTTGAAGCTCCACAACGCAATTGGGGGTCCACCCAGGATCTCTTTGATCAGGTTTACGAGCTAGAAAAAGATGTAACAGCATCAATTAACCGTATTTATTCCATAGCTGAACAAGCTGGTGAGCGTAGTGCGACCGCCATGCTCGATTGGTTCATTGCAGAACAGTTACAAGAGGAAGCGGAAGCTCGTTTCGTGCGTAAGCGCCTTCGCCTGGCTGGTGATAACACTGCTGCGCTACTTCTTTTGGATCAACAGTTTCTTGATGGAACTGCCTTGACAACTGTCAAGGGTGGCCTTACTGGATTAAAACAATCTGAGAATTAATTCCAAGTTTTATTATCACTATTTAATAATACTAGAAAATATTTTCTGCCAATGTTTGTTGTAGTTTCATTCGCAATCAATTCCATTGCAATAATCTGGTATTAATAAAAGCTGTACAAGGCCTTCTTCTGGCATGGAAACTATTGCATTGTTTCAAGCAATATCCTTTAGCTATAAAATGTTTACAAAAATGATTATCCTCTTAGATAAGCTCTGAAAAGTCGCGTCCCGACAATAATTTTTTTAGCAAATATTATTTACATTAGAAAATTTTCAAATGCCAATCTTGCTTTAAGTTAAGCTAATGAGTTACAAGTTCTTTGCTTCTACTTGTAATTAAAACCAATACTAAAAAAAGGGCAGAGTGACAACTCTGCCCTTCCTAACAATCGATGCCAACGCAGAGTTCACGTCATATTGGTTCCTTGTCCATCATTATCGGCTTTACCGCCGATGATAAAAATAGCAATGCAGGCCGAGCCAATGATTCCACACACCACTGCTGAGAGGGTTCCAAAATCCATTGATGAATCCAGACAAAGTCCATATATCACTAGCTCAAGTAATCCCAATCACAGGATTGCATTGTGCAATTCGAAATGAGACTTAATCCTAGGTGAGCCAATCCATCATGCAAATACATACATACAACAAAGCGCCAGCGATGGCTTGCTTCGGTTCTGTCAGGATTTCTCAAAAGCCAGTGATACCAATAGTAATTCAGCTTTTGGGATTTGTTGACTGCGAAGCAAATTTGATACCTTGTAGTAAATATCACCTGATAATGTATCGCTGAACTCTCGCCTATGTGATTAATGCCTTGTCTCTAGAGTATCCTCTGACAGGTCTTTGATGTATCTAATGATCGTGCTTAATCATGCATATACTACGGCACATTATCATGTCTAAATCACACTTTACCTCTTCAAGTATGTAGAGTTCTGTGTACACCTAACGTCGAACTGTCGCGATACAAATAGATTTTATTTGCCCTAAACAAGTTCATTCTCGTGCAAACCTACGGGAAAACAGACGTTACCTACGCCTGGTACGCGGGTAACAGTGGTGTGACCAACCGATCAGGCCGATTCATTGCCTCGCATATTGGCCACACAGGATTAATTTGCTTCGGCGCTGGTGCCAACACCCTATTTGAGCTAGCTCGTTACGATTCCGCATTGCCAATAGGTGACCAGGGATTTGTAGTTCTTCCTCACCTAGCAGGCCTTGGTATTGGTGGCATAGAGAACGGTGTGATTACTGACTCCTATGGGATGCTTGTAGTCGCAGTCTTCCATCTCATCTTCTCGGCCGTTTATGCCGGTGGTGCGATGCTTCACTCCTTTCGATACAAGGAGGACTTGGGAGAATACCCGCAAGGATCCAGACCCAACAAATTTGATTTTAAATGGGATGATCCAGACAGGCTCACCTTCATACTTGGACATCACCTGCTATTCCTAGGTCTTGGCTGCGTTCAATTTGTTGAATGGGCTAAATACCATGGAATTTATGACCCAGCAATGGGTGTTGTACGTAAGGTCGAATACAACCTTGACTTGTCAATGGTTTGGAATCACCAGATTGATTTCCTTACGATTAGCAGTTTGGAAGATGTGATGGGTGGTCATGCATTCTTGGCCTTCTTCTTGAGTGCTGGTGCTGTTTGGCATATTTTCAGCAAGCCATTTGGGGAATACACTGAATTCAAAGGAAAAGGACTGTTGTCTGCTGAATTTGTGCTTTCTACCTCATTAGCAGGTGCAGCCTTTATTGCTTTTGTGGCAGCCTTCTGGGCTTCTATGAACACCACAATTTATCCAACTGATCTCTATGGTGGTCCTCTCAATATCGAATTGAACTTCGCTCCCTATTTCTCAGATACGGATCCATTGTTTGGTGGAGACGTACATTCAGCCCGTTCATGGCTTTCAAACTTCCATTTCTACCTTGGATTCTTCTATCTTCAGGGTCATTTCTGGCATGGATTGAGAGCGATGGGCTTTGACTTCAAGCGTGTTGAAAAATTGTTCGATCAGCTAGAAAGCAATGAAATTAGTCTTAACCCAGGTAAAAGTACGACCGTGCCATCAACATCGACAGATAGCGCCACATAAACTAGCTTCAAATTAACACTGCGATTTATCTCAAAATAGGAGCCCTGCCTAAGCAGGGCTTTTTTATTGAGCCTATGGTTGTCAATTTGAACATATATTGCTCAGCAAACTTCAACTTCTGATTGTTCTAATTTTCGACTTGCCTCCCATTAGTTATACTGCTTCTAATACGTAAACCCTAATCTTCAATTTTGCGATTTTGGCCAGCCAACGCAAATGGAATTTGTCAAAGCATAGGGTGTCTCTGATTCAATAATGATCTAAAACAAACATCTATAACAAGCCATTGATATGGTCTAATCGCTATCGAAACTAAGCTTTTCTTGTTTTGGATCTAGGTTGAGTGCTGCTATTCCTTTTCACGAACTCTGCTTAAACGACTGTTTCACTGACTTAATGTGATCGATTTACAATAGACCCTTGGCCATAAGGGTTTGGCACCGATTGTCTCTGCCACTTATTGATCTCTAGCTTCTTGATTAGGAGCCATTTTACGTAGGCGGCTTTGTTGTTGCTGTCTTATTAATAAATGAATATCGGCGGCCAATACCAAAACACCAAGCAAGACAATTCCGCCAATGGTTATTGGTGTCAGCTCTACTGCCGCTGCAAAGGGAGCTGTATACATCGTTGACTTAAAATGCTGTCTAATTCTAGCTAAAATAACTCGTTTGAGGCACTGCAAACTTAAACATTAAACCAAGCCAAATATCTAGATAGGCCCTCTTGCATGTGTGGTTTTACAGTCGCTATGTTTTCGCTTCTCTGTCTCCTAATCACTCCATTGATAGAGCTTCCCTTGTCTCCAAAAAACGATATCAATTTGCTTTTGCTACATTCTATTCATTAACTGTAATCAAGCAGGCTTGCGATCTCAGTGTCAATCATATTTGAAATCACTCTGCCAGATCATCGCCATAAACAGGCAAAGTTTATGGCATGCACGCCTGGAATGATAAGCAGCTTGATAACTGACGCACGATTTAAGTCATTGCATACACCAGTAGCATCAATGCTTTCACGAAATTCTATTTATATTTCCTTGTGATATGTTCTTCTTCCATCCAAGTTACGCCCAGGATTGGCAACTCTTTCAATGGCCAGGATTTACATCATCTATACATTTGTAGTGCATGCCGTTATTGCGTCTTAGCGACTGATTCCTTCTGCTTCTGCCACAAATTCCAACATGTGCAAGTGAGCAGGTGATAACTTGACGGCTCCAGCGGGCCAAACAGCACCCCGGATGGTGTCGAAATTTACACAAGTATCAATCAGCAGTGCAGATTCCTCGCAACAGCACTATTGCTATTGAGAATCGCTTGCAAAAGGCACCGTTAAGCGTATAGGTTGCGAAGAGTTCTCAAAAAGCACTTGAGAGGCTTCATATGAGCTTCCGATTCCTGCCAGATGATCCAGTCCCAGCAGTGCGGATGCCAACAGGGCAATCCATCCTGATCGATCCCGCCGCTCGTTCAGGCGGCGCTTGTATCGAAGTCGTTGAGGGTATCGCCCGCGTTTACTGCCCATGCGAAGAAACTGAAGGAATGACTCTCGCTTTTCTTCAGGAAGGCGACCAACTACGTACCGACCGCTTGTGCAGTGAAGGTGTCTGTGTTGAAGCACTTACACCATTATGTTTTCGCAGCGATGCTGAAATCCGTGATGGGCATGACTTTGATGCGGTGAACGAATGGACCCTGCAGCTGCTTCGCATTCGACATTTAGGTAATGCAGAACAGCGTCTCCAGGCATTGCTCGCCCTGCTTGTTAACCGCTTAGGGCGACGCTGTGGCGACTGGTGTGATCTCCCCTTCCGACTCACCCATGAGCGAATTGGTGAACTCATCGGATCTACGCGTGTGACCTCCACTCGACTGATCTCCAGGCTAAGGACCGCTGATCTTTTAAACGTTCCCAGCGGAGAACCCATCTTGCGCTTGGCCCCAGCCTTAATTGAATCAGCACCTCTTGCCGCCTCATAGCTCTGAGTGAATGAAAGACCTAGTTACGACATCAGACAGCGTTATCGCCAGTCTCTGTAGAGAGGTTGATGGGATCCGTCATCGCTGTAGCTCATTGCTAGAGGCTATGGCTAAATGTAATGATGAGAATCTATCTTACCGTCTAAAGAAAGAATTTCAGCTGCTCATAAATCGGCGTCAAGCATTATCTAAAATAGCCAATGAAATGCAGTATAATGGGCTGGCCGACAAACTCTCTATTGAATTTCTACTTGAGATCAGCAGCAGAACACTTGATATGAGAACTTGTTGACTTCAAGAGAAAAGTTCTGATTTTATTAGTAACAATTAACAGACAATGCTAATTAGTGTTTTACTTAGATACTGATGTATCGCTACAGATTGTAGATTGCGATTACTAGGCCAGCTTTGCAGGTGAATGCTTTCCATCGCTCAATTCGCCGTCAATAATTAACATTGCAGAGGGCTGATTCTGGGCAAAACGTACCCGACCCAAGAGGTGAGCAAGCTCATTTTCAGAGTCGACTTGATTATCGACTAGTGGATCAAGGAACACTGTCGTGCGCATATCAGAAGCTCTCTCAGCCATTGCATAAAGCTGATGCAGTGAGGTTGTTACGTCTGCCTCCATCTGGAATGAGGCAGCCATGATTTCATCTGTAGAGATCCATTCCTGACGGGGTGAAGGTATATCCTGCAGAACAACAGTTTGTCCACGAGCAATCAGGTAATCTGCAAAATGGGCGGCATGTTCCTGTTCTTGAATAGCTTCTTGCTTGAAGTAATGGGAAAAGCCGCGCAATTCGCGCTCAGCAAACCAAATCGCAATAGCAAAGTAAGCAGCGCTAGCATTTCTCTCCATGGTTAGATGCTGATGGAGAGCCTCAACCAGAGAAGCTTCCATTGACTGAGCGATTGCACGTCCTGCAGGACCAGTGGTAAGGGCTACAGCTTTAGTACTGCTAGGCAATGCCATGATTTGTCTTGTAGAGATTGCACAGAGTGGCGAGGATGGATTAGCAACCAGGCAAATGTGCATAGAGTGATGTGACGAATGCTACAAGCCCTTTTACATCTTGAAAAGGTCTCTTCAGGTGCGATTTGGACCCCATATAATGAGAATCAGTCTCAGTTGCGGAGTTACCGCAGGTCTTTATGGCCAAGGCCTTGGGGAATGACATGGCGGACAGTCGTCTGCGACGTCTTGAGCCCGTTCAAAACAAGAAAAAAACCTGCAAAAAGCGGAAGTGCTCGAAGTGGAAAGGTGGCAAATGTGTATGCAGCCGTGGCTGATTACCCATTCCTTTGCGAAAAGGGGTTATTGATGGCTAGTACAACTGTGTCAGGATAAAATTGTAGCCTTAATAGTTGTTGAGTGATTGAGAGCACCACTTGTTAGGCCTTGGAGGTCAAGCATTGCCCTCAACAAAGTGGGCATGGAATCGCTCCGGGGAAAAGAAGGCCTTTTTGTCCCGCGCGGAAGGCGACAAAGCAGCGCTCGCCTGTCTTGACAGGACGTTCAAGTGGTTGACGTACACGCAACGTGTGATTTCCAAGCTCCACACGCAACAACCAGTGACTACCAAGAAACTCGCGACCTTGAATCAGAGCCTCGCCTCTGGGATCCTGCTGAATCTGAAGAGCCTGATCATCGACCATTAACTCTGTTGCCTTAGCAGCGTTCGGTTCCGTAGGTTTTGAGAGAGGACCAATCGGCGTCAGCCAATGTTCGCCACCCATGTTGAGAGGAAGCAGGTTCCCTTGGAGCACAAAACGACCAACAAAAGGTGTGGCTGGTTTTTGCACCAGATCAGAGGGTGATGCGCACTGATGAAGCTCACCATTGCGCAGGACCGCAACCCGATCGCAGATTGCCAGGGCTTCTTGAGGATCATGTGTCACAAGCAGACCACTGGCACCACATGTTTGAAGAACACCTGCAAGCTCGCTGCGCAAACGCAGACGTACCTCAACATCAAGGTTGGAAAAGGGTTCATCAAGAAGTACGAGTGATGACCCTGGGGCCAATGCCCTTGCCAGTGCCAAGCGTTGGCGTTGGCCTCCAGAAAGCTGATGCGGATAACGGTTGCGAAGATCCGCTAGGCCAAGCATCTCAAGCAGCCATTCTGCTCGGCTGGTGTCTTGGCCGCGGCGTAAACCAAAACAGGTATTGCGCCAGGCATCGAGATGGGGGAAAAGAGCATAATCCTGAAACACCATGCCTATGCTGCGGCGCTCGGGTGGCAGCATTCCCCGTGAGCTTGCGACCTCGTGATCATCGATGCAGATCGTCCCTCGCACAGGCTGTTCAAATCCAGCAATCAATCGCAGCAAGGTTGTTTTGCCACAACCGGAAGGTCCCAACAAACCAACGAGCTCACCTCTCTGGAGGTTCATATTGATGGATTGCAGTGTCCAACCTTCTGCTGATCCATCACCGTAGTGATACCAGAGGCCCTTGATTTGCAAGTGGTTAGTAATCAAAATCGTATATCCATAGCTGGGGTGGATTCGATAAGTCGTGCCGAGAGCAGAAAAGTCCCGCCAGGTTCAATCAGCTGAAGATCATTCTTGTTCCGAAACAAGGTGATCTGACGAGTAACAGTGGAGCGCGTGGCCCCAATCAGTTCGGCCATGCGTGCATGGCCAAGGGGAAAGGGCAATTCATAACCTTCACTTCTACGGATGCCAAAGCGACCAATCAGAAGCTTTAAAAGAGCAACTAACCTTGCTTCGGCTCCGACTGGATGCCTGACAAGATGAAAATCAAATAGCCAATCCCATAGGAGATCTTGCTCTTTCGGGCAGTTGTCTGCGTAATGAAGGCCAATTGAACTATTCGTGAGTGCCTCAAGTAAAAAGTTACTGCCGTCGGGTAATCGAAGCCAACTAGATTCAGAATCACCACAAAAGGCCAAAGTGATATCAGGAAAATGATCTCCGAAAGAGCCTGAGATCCTGGCAATGCCCTGCTGAAAAAACAGCCGCACGTAGCGAGATTGATCCGTCTGAGAGGACAGCAGAATGCTCTGCCCTACTGTGAGTTGAAGTGATTCCAGCGATTCCAGTTGACTACTGACTGTTATCGGACAAGACGCATTGTGTAATGGTTGACGGAGGGAAGGGAACTCTTCCTCGCCATAACTACTGGTGGCAGAACCAAGGGTGATGAGTGTGGCAGGTTTCCAAGATCCATTGCTGTCAGATAGATCCGAGCATCTACTAGAGATTTTTGAGTCAACAGCGACCCCAATAGATGACAATTGTCACAAGCAGATGAATCATTCTCACCCATCAAGCACTGATCAATGCTTGTTTGGAGCGTGATATTTATTACATCTAGAGGTAGCTATTGATTCGGGTCGCTTGGTTGGGGGTGTAGTAGCAAAAAAAGCAGAAAAATGAGCGTGTTGGTTTTTTGGTCAAGAGTCAGGCTTTGGTTCAAACAAAAGGCCAGTCATCCTGTTCATGGGGCTGCTTGGATTCAAGTCAAGCCGTATAGTTTCAAATGTTATTCATGAAAAATAACTTATAGCGAGCAGAATGCATGATCTGTACAAGGATTTTGTCTCCATAGAAGCAATTAAAGATCGCTAGAATGGCAGGCATCTATGTCAAATAATTATCTGTTTATAATGATCAACTTGACTAACCCTATTGTAAAGCTAGCTAGATAACTGTGGGTGCTAGAAGAACTCAATAACTGCTATAAATACCATATTCGCAGTCAGATTCATTGGCGAGGAATTGCCTGTCATTAGCACTTTAAATATGGATTGAAGTATACATTCATGCAGGCAGAGCATCGTGTCTTCAAGGTTTATGATGATGAATACAATGAATAACAGTATTCGCTTTTGATATCTATCAAGTATACAGCGAAGGCTTTATAGAGGTGTGTTGAATAGATCTGCAAGTTTAGTTTCAGAAAAAGGATGAAATGGTTTTTCTGTAGATTTAATTAGCCCTAGGGAAATGCGTTAATGCAAGAGTTTTGCTATTCTAAATATAATCACCATTGACAATGAATGCAAGGATTGTTGATGATAAATTAGAAGATTTAGCATCCCGTTTGACGACCCATTCTTTTTTTTGTTCCATAGATTGTGTTAACCTTGAAGTTGAAATGTTTTGCTCGGTTTACTGTAGTCCAACAATTAGTGAATGCCGTAGCTGATTTAGCAGCTAAGCATCGAGATAAATGGCATAGTTTCCTAAAGACTTCTTAAAAGGCAATTGCGTCCATGCCCTTGATCAACATCCAAGCATCAGTTCCAGCTGTAGCTGATGCCAACTCACTGCTGCAAGAACTCTCTAGCAAGCTTGCCGAGCTACTGGGGAAACCAGAGAAATATGTGATGACATCTCTTCAATGTGGTGTGCCAATGACATTTTCGGGAAATACTGAACCGACTTGCTATGTGGAGGTGAAAAGCATTGGAGCTCTCGATGGTAGCCGTACGCAAGAAGTGAGCGAACTCGTGTGTGGCCACATCGAGCAAAATCTTGGTATTCCAGCTGATCGAACCTATATCGGCTTTGAGGATGTCCCTGCTCGACTCTGGGGTTGGAACGGAAGTACCTTCGGTTGAAGTGATCCTGTTTCATGAGTAGACAATCATTCAATAACAAAAAAATATCAAGCGAATGCTTTGGTTCGTATAGGCGTCTAATATTACTTGGCATTTAGAATCCTATCACCTGTATGTAAGCCAGAACCCAAAAGACAAACTTCTAAATGAAATGAAAAGCGAGTGAAAAAACATGATCGTGCGCTAACGATTATGCGCCGACTAAATGAGTACTATCCTCATCCACCTATTCCTCTTATCCATAGTGACGATTTCTCTTTGTTGGTTGCAGTCGTTTTAAGTGCGCAATGCACTGACAAGAAAGTAAATGAAGTAACACCGGCCCTATTTAAATCAGCACCAACTCCAGAAGAAATGTTTCAATTAGGGGAAAGTAAGATCCTAGGGTTTATTCGACAATTAGGCCTGGCTAATCAAAAGGCCAAAAATATCCACAAACTTTCAGAAATTATAGTTGATCGTTTTGAGTCTTGCGTTCCACAAAATTTTATTGATCTAGAGTCACTCCCTGGTGTCGGCCACAAAACAGCAAGTGTTGTCATGGCACAAGCATTTGGAGTGCCTACTTTTCCAGTGGACACTCATATCCATCGACTTGCCCAAAGATGGGGTTTGTCTAATGGAAGAAGCGTAATTCAGACTGAAAAAGATCTCAAATCAATTTTCCCCAAGACTGCATGGAACAAGTTACATCTTCAGTTTATTTATTATGGAAGAGAGCACTGTACAGCAAGAGGTTGCGATGGAACAACTTGTGACTTGTGTCAAGAACTTTATCCGAAGCGACTTAGACCAGTGATTTGGAACAAACCATGATTTTCCATCTGACAGCAATCATGATAAATCTATTTTAATCTAATTTACATAAAAGGAATTGATTTTGATCCTTAGATATCTTCTGTTAGTTTTAAATCTGTAACAAAGCTGCTATTTAGACAGGAAGAAGCTTTTGGCATGCTGACTATTTAATACTAATCCAAAATGTACTTGAACATAATTTCCAGGCAATGTGTATTGGGAATTTTTCAAAGTATCCAATAGATGATAAGCCCTTGGGCTTTTTTAAATTCTGACCAATTCTCGTTTATACATCATCGGCCTGTGATGAAGCTCACAGCTCATGGTGAATGGAATCACAACGTAAATGTCTCAAACAAGAAAACCTATTGACGAAGGGTAAGCCCTTTTTAAACGCACATTTATCAATTCAAGAAAATGACTTCGTCAACAAACTTCTTCGACAGCGCAAGACGATGGATGCCATGGCAAGACGCCGAGTCTAAAGCTCTTGACAACCAAGATATTGAGGTTAATACCGATCGGCTCAATATCAGGTCAAGTGCTAATGCAGGCCGCGGTGGCAATGCTCAAGCAACAGGTATTGAAGACAGTAATATTGATTTCACTGGCAATCAAGCCAATGTCAATGCATCTGCTCGCACCAATAGAGGTGACGCAGAAGCTGTTGGTCTTGATGATTCCAGCCTTGAAACAGGTTCTGGCGCTGATCGCCTAAACATCAATGCATCTGCGCGCAGCCGTGGTGGTTATGCAGAAGCAGTTGGTCTTGATTCATCAAGCCTCGATACCGGCTCTGGAGATGATCAAGTTGAAATTAATGCTCGCGCCAATGGTGGTCACACCAATGCCTGGGGCATGCGTGATAGCGCACTGGATACAGGTTCTGGTGATGACAACGTTGAAATTAATGCCACTACAAACTCCAATGTTTGGGATCCTGCCTACGGGGCTGAAAACAGCTCCATCGATACAGGTAGTGGTGATGACAGCCTAGAAATCAACGCCAGAGCAACAACAAGATTCGGAGAGGTTCAGGCCTTTGGTCTTAAAGACAGCGATGTCGATACAGGTAGTGGTGATGATGACGTTGAAATCAATGCATCTGCGCGCAGCTTTGGTAGAGGAGGTGATGCAGAAGCAGTTGGTCTTGATTCATCAAGCCTCGATACCGGCTCTGGAGATGATCAAGTTGAAATTAATGCTCGCGCCAATGGTGGTCACACCAATGCCTGGGGCATGCGTGATAGCGCACTGGATACAGGTTCTGGTGATGACAACGTTGAAATTAATGCCACTACAAACTCCAATGTTTGGGATCCTGCCTACGGGGCTGAAAACAGCTCCATCGATACAGGTAGTGGTGATGACAGCCTAGAAATCAACGCCAGAGCAACAACAAGATTCGGAGAGGTTCAGGCCTTTGGTCTTAAAGACAGCGATGTCGATACAGGTAGTGGTGATGATGACGTTGAAATCAATGCATCTGCGCGCAGCTTTGGTAGAGGAGGTGATGCAGAAGCAGTTGGTCTTGATTCATCAAGCCTCGATACCGGCTCTGGAGATGATCAAGTTGAAATTAATGCTCGCGCCAATGGTGGTCACACCAATGCCTGGGGCATGCGTGATAGCGCACTGGATACAGGTTCTGGTGATGACAACGTTGAAATTAATGCCACTACAAACTCCAATGTTTGGGATCCTGCCTACGGGGCTGAAAACAGCTCCATCGATACAGGTAGTGGTGATGACAGCCTAGAAATCAACGCCAGAGCAACAACAAGATTCGGAGAGGTTCAGGCCTTTGGTCTTAAAGACAGCGATGTCGATACAGGTAGTGGTGATGATGACGTTGAAATCAATGCATCTGCGCGCAGCTTTGGTAGAGGAGGTGATGCAGAAGCAGTTGGTCTTGATTCATCAAGCCTCGATACCGGCTCTGGAGATGATCAAGTTGAAATTAATGCTCGCGCCAATGGTGGTCACACCAATGCCTGGGGCATGCGTGATAGCGCACTGGATACAGGTTCTGGTGATGACAACGTTGAAATTAATGCCACTACAAACTCCAATGTTTGGGATCCTGCCTACGGGGCTGAAAACAGCTCCATCGATACAGGTAGTGGTGATGACAGCCTAGAAATCAACGCCAGAGCAACAACAAGATTCGGAGAGGTTCAGGCCTTTGGTCTTAAAGACAGCGATGTCGATACAGGTAGTGGTGATGATGACGTTGAAATCAATGCATCTGCGCGCAGCTTTGGTAGAGGAGGTGATGCAGAAGCAGTTGGTCTTGATTCATCAAGCCTCGATACCGGCTCTGGAGATGATCAAGTTGAAATTAATGCTCGCGCCAATGGTGGTCACACCAATGCCTGGGGCATGCGTGATAGCGCACTGGATACAGGTTCTGGTGATGACAACGTTGAAATTAATGCCACTACAAACTCCAATGTTTGGGATCCTGCCTACGGGGCTGAAAACAGCTCCATCGATACAGGTAGTGGTGATGACAGCCTAGAAATCAACGCCAGAGCAACAACAAGATTCGGAGAGGTTCAGGCCTTTGGTCTTAAAGACAGCGATGTCGATACAGGTAGTGGTGATGATGACGTTGAAATCAATGCATCTGCGCGCAGCTTTGGTAGAGGAGGTGATGCAGAAGCAGTTGGTCTTGATTCATCAAGCCTCGATACCGGCTCTGGAGATGATCAAGTTGAAATTAATGCTCGCGCCAATGGTGGTCACACCAATGCCTGGGGCATGCGTGATAGCGCACTGGATACAGGTTCTGGTGATGACAACGTTGAAATTAATGCCACTACAAACTCCAATGTTTGGGATCCTGCCTACGGGGCTGAAAACAGCTCCATCGATACAGGTAGTGGTGATGACAGCCTAGAAATCAACGCCAGAGCAACAACAAGATTCGGAGAGGTTCAGGCCTTTGGTCTTAAAGACAGCGATGTCGATACAGGTAGTGGTGATGATGACGTTGAAATCAATGCATCTGCGCGCAGCTTTGGTAGAGGAGGTGATGCAGAAGCAGTTGGTCTTGATTCATCAAGCCTCGATACCGGCTCTGGAGATGATCAAGTTGAAATTAATGCTCGCGCCAATGGTGGTCACACCAATGCCTGGGGCATGCGTGATAGCGCACTGGATACAGGTTCTGGTGATGACAACGTTGAAATTAATGCCACTACAAACTCCAATGTTTGGGATCCTGCCTACGGGGCTGAAAACAGCTCCATCGATACAGGTAGTGGTGATGACAGCCTAGAAATCAACGCCAGAGCAACAACAAGATTCGGAGAGGTTCAGGCCTTTGGTCTTAAAGACAGCGATGTCGATACAGGTAGTGGTGATGATGACGTTGAAATCAATGCATCTGCGCGCAGCTTTGGTAGAGGAGGTGATGCAGAAGCAGTTGGTCTTGATTCATCAAGCCTCGATACCGGCTCTGGAGATGATCAAGTTGAAATTAATGCTCGCGCCAATGGTGGTCACACCAATGCCTGGGGCATGCGTGATAGCGCACTGGATACAGGTTCTGGTGATGACAACGTTGAAATTAATGCCACTACAAACTCCAATGTTTGGGATCCTGCCTACGGGGCTGAAAACAGCTCCATCGATACAGGTAGTGGTGATGACAGCCTAGAAATCAACGCCAGAGCAACAACAAGATTCGGAGAGGTTCAGGCCTTTGGTCTTAAAGACAGCGATGTCGATACAGGTAGTGGTGATGATGACGTTGAAATCAATGCATCTGCGCGCAGCTTTGGTAGAGGAGGTGATGCAGAAGCAGTTGGTCTTGATTCATCAAGCCTCGATACCGGCTCTGGAGATGATCAAGTTGAAATTAATGCTCGCGCCAATGGTGGTCACACCAATGCCTGGGGCATGCGTGATAGCGCACTGGATACAGGTTCTGGTGATGACAACGTTGAAATTAATGCCACTACAAACTCCAATGTTTGGGATCCTGCCTACGGGGCTGAAAACAGCTCCATCGATACAGGTAGTGGTGATGACAGCCTAGAAATCAACGCCAGAGCAACAACAAGATTCGGAGAGGTTCAGGCCTTTGGTCTTAAAGACAGCGATGTCGATACAGGTAGTGGTGATGATGACGTTGAAATCAATGCATCTGCGCGCAGCTTTGGTAGAGGAGGTGATGCAGAAGCAGTTGGTCTTGATTCATCAAGCCTCGATACCGGCTCTGGAGATGATCAAGTTGAAATTAATGCTCGCGCCAATGGTGGTCACACCAATGCCTGGGGCATGCGTGATAGCGCACTGGATACAGGTTCTGGTGATGACAACGTTGAAATTAATGCCACTACAAACTCCAATGTTTGGGATCCTGCCTACGGGGCTGAAAACAGCTCCATCGATACAGGTAGTGGTGATGACAGCCTAGAAATCAACGCCAGAGCAACAACAAGATTCGGAGAGGTTCAGGCCTTTGGTCTTAAAGACAGCGATGTCGATACAGGTAGTGGTGATGATGACGTTGAAATCAATGCATCTGCGCGCAGCTTTGGTAGAGGAGGTGATGCAGAAGCAGTTGGTCTTGATTCATCAAGCCTCGATACCGGCTCTGGAGATGATCAAGTTGAAATTAATGCTCGCGCCAATGGTGGTCACACCAATGCCTGGGGCATGCGTGATAGCGCACTGGATACAGGTTCTGGTGATGACAACGTTGAAATTAATGCCACTACAAACTCCAATGTTTGGGATCCTGCCTACGGGGCTGAAAACAGCTCCATCGATACAGGTAGTGGTGATGACAGCCTAGAAATCAACGCCAGAGCAACAACAAGATTCGGAGAGGTTCAGGCCTTTGGTCTTAAAGACAGCGATGTCGATACAGGTAGTGGTGATGATGACGTTGAAATCAATGCATCTGCGCGCAGCTTTGGTAGAGGAGGTGATGCAGAAGCAGTTGGTCTTGATTCATCAAGCCTCGATACCGGCTCTGGAGATGATCAAGTTGAAATTAATGCTCGCGCCAATGGTGGTCACACCAATGCCTGGGGCATGCGTGATAGCGCACTGGATACAGGTTCTGGTGATGACAACGTTGAAATTAATGCCACTACAAACTCCAATGTTTGGGATCCTGCCTACGGGGCTGAAAACAGCTCCATCGATACAGGTAGTGGTGATGACAGCCTAGAAATCAACGCCAGAGCAACAACAAGATTCGGAGAGGTTCAGGCCTTTGGTCTTAAAGACAGCGATGTCGATACAGGTAGTGGTGATGATGACGTTGAAATCAATGCATCTGCGCGCAGCTTTGGTAGAGGAGGTGATGCAGAAGCAGTTGGTCTTGATTCATCAAGCCTCGATACCGGCTCTGGAGATGATCAAGTTGAAATTAATGCTCGCGCCAATGGTGGTCACACCAATGCCTGGGGCATGCGTGATAGCGCACTGGATACAGGTTCTGGTGATGACAACGTTGAAATTAATGCCACTACAAACTCCAATGTTTGGGATCCTGCCTACGGGGCTGAAAACAGCTCCATCGATACAGGTAGTGGTGATGACAGCCTAGAAATCAACGCCAGAGCAACAACAAGATTCGGAGAGGTTCAGGCCTTTGGTCTTAAAGACAGCGATGTCGATACAGGTAGTGGTGATGATGACGTTGAAATCAATGCATCTGCGCGCAGCTTTGGTAGAGGAGGTGATGCAGAAGCAGTTGGTCTTGATTCATCAAGCCTCGATACCGGCTCTGGAGATGATCAAGTTGAAATTAATGCTCGCGCCAATGGTGGTCACACCAATGCCTGGGGCATGCGTGATAGCGCACTGGATACAGGTTCTGGTGATGACAACGTTGAAATTAATGCCACTACAAACTCCAATGTTTGGGATCCTGCCTACGGGGCTGAAAACAGCTCCATCGATACAGGTAGTGGTGATGACAGCCTAGAAATCAATGCTAATGCGACTGGTTTCGGTCGGGGGTTTGTTGAAGCTATTGGCGCTGTCAAGAGTATCTTTAATTTAGGGAAAGGTGATGATCAAGTTGAAATCAGCGCATCTGCATTCAGCAGTAGTGGAGAAACAAATGTTGTTGGTCTTAAAGACAGCATTATTTACCTAGGTCAAGGAGAGGACTTCGCAAGCATCAAGGGAGGAACAGTAAATAGCACAATCCTGGGTGCTAGTGGCGATGATATTGTCCAACTTTATGGTGAAAATACCTTCAACGCCGTATTCGATGGCGGAGATGGTGAAGATGAACTAGAGGTACATGGTGGTTATGGAATCACCTACATCACAGGTGCTGGTTCCGACAAACTTATCTTTACTGTGGATTACTACAATAGTCTGTTTAGTAATTCATGGTTAAGTGCCGAACCCTTGCCATCGCCATCGCCTGTTGGAATAGATCCAGTCCCATTCCCAGGTCCTGCAGGTGAGGATTTGGTTGCCGAAATAACTTTACCTACTGTTCCTGAATTCACAACTGATCTGATTATAGATATTGTGAATGAGACCATTGCTGATTCCGTCCCATCGTTCAGCTCCAACACTCCTTTAATCATTACCGATTTCGAGGTTGGCGATCATGGTGATAGCCTCAACTTCGACGAGCTACTGAATAATCTGGCTATAAATTATGACGGTTCAAATGCATTCTCTAGCGGTTATGTCAGCCTGATGCAGGATGGAGATGACACAATCGTAAGCTTCGATGTGGATGGCATCGCAGGCGATGAGTCGAGCGTTGTTCTTAGCACGCTTCAGAATGTAGACATGGCTCTATTTGGCAACAATAATGTTGATTCTGAGGTGGATATTCAAGTAATAATTCCAACCGGTGAAAATACTGAATTGGAAGTGCTTGAAGCTGATTTGATCATTAATCAGCCTATCGAAGAAGTAGCAACATCAATTGTCGAAATTGATGTTGAGCCAGTTGAACATGGTTTCGATTCAATCACTAATATTGCGGTTGAATCAACAACAATTTCTGTTGAGACATCTAGTCAAGGCACTGCAGTCAACAACCTTTGGACAGCATCAACAACTTTTGAAGAAGGTGTCTTCACAGTTGTTGAGGCTTCCCCGGAAGTAGAGGCAATCATGGCTGGAACAGCATCGACTCTAGAAACTACGTCATCAGGCTCTAATCCAATCATGATTGCTGAACCGATGGCAACCTCTGGACAATCATTAGGAGGTGCAACAGATGAATTGGTAGTTTAAGGCTTTCTGTAGCAAACAGAGCAGGGTAATCTTGATTCTACAAGGCTTGAGAAGACTCAGCCTCTGAATAAGTGGAAAAGTTTCTAGCTATAGATGTCTTGACCAACAAGGCATCTATTTTTATGCTGATTTTAAAAAGTAAAAACAAGCGAATTGGCGACAAAGTCTTTAGTTAGTGAGTCGAGTCTATGCTTGTCTAAATGACTTGTGAAATTGAATAATGAATGCAAGATGCATTGAGTTAGCAAAGGCATCGTAAGTATTTTCATCTTTTCTCTCTATATCAATAACGAGATGTTGTATTCTCTGATGGTACCCCTGAAATTGCAAGTGCAGCAAAAATACCTCCAAGAAATCCACTAGCATGCCCGATCCAGCTGACTCCAGCTGGAGAAACTCCAGGGATTAAAGCAGTTAAATAATTGCCAAAAAGAATCAGGCAGATTATTGATAGAATAATCGCCCAGAAACTGCTCTCAAGAAAACCGATTAGCAGGAGATAACCAAGCAGTCCATAAATAACGCCCGACATGCCATGGCTGCCCCTAGGCCAAAACAACCAAACAGGTATTTCCATCACAACAACAGCGATCAAAACAGCAATGTAATCACGATAGCCCTTGGTTAGCACCAACCAGCTCAAAGGTAAAAACATAATTGTGTTAGAGATCAGATGGCCAAAACCTGCATGGCTAAATGGAGCTGTAAGTACACTCCACCAAGGCATACCAGGCCCTAATGGCAGATTCCAACTCCCCGAAAAAAATAGCTGATCAATACTCTCCTGCAGCCAAGCAATCCCCACAATGATGAGAGGGAGTAATAACCGAAAGGTCGGTATCTGTTTGCGTTTGGATTGGTTCACTCAAGATGCTTTGAAATGACAATTGCATGATTCACCATTTTATTGTGCTGCAACTTCCCTACAACTCCATTAAGGCATCGCAGTAATCAGCAGAGGTGCAGATCAATAATGTGCGATGAAAGCTGATCTTCCCTGACATTTCGAACCTAAGAACGGTTCTCCAGCAGGCTTGAATGATGGCTCTACCAGTGATGAATCGAATTGCTAAGGCGAAAATCCAAGCGTTTTGAAGCTAGAGCATTGATCAAACAACAGCGTTCTATATATATTTTCGCTAGACCTTGTGCAATCTTCAGCAAATCGACATGGGCATCAAGCTGGCCATCAGTGGAGCCTCTGGCAAAACCGGCTATCGAGTTGCCGAGGAAGCCCTAAAGAAAGGGAATCAGGTGCGCCTGTTGCTTCGTCCAAGCTCCCTTTTGCCCGCCAATTTGAGCCAATGCGATCTACGGCGCTTGTCATTGGCAGATGAAACAGCCCTCGATCAAGCACTTGAAGGCTGCGACGCGCTTGTGCTCGCAACAGGAGCCAGACCCTCTGCAGATCTAACCGGCCCTGCGCGGGTGGATGCCTTAGGAGTAAGACATCAAATCGCCAGTTGCCAAAGGGTTGGCGTCAAAAGGGTTGTTCTGGTTAGTTCGCTCTGTGCCGGACGATGGCTGCATCCACTCAACCTTTTTGGTCTGATCTTGGTTTGGAAACGTCTAGGAGAACAGGCACTTGAGCAAAGCGGTCTCGATTGGACTGTGATCAGACCAGGTGGCCTGAACGATCGAGAAGAGAACCTGGAGAAAGAAGGGATCCTTTATACAGCGGCCGATTGTCAGGAAGACGCTAGAATTCCAAGACGATTAGTTGCGCGTTGCTGTATCGAAGCCCTCAAGACTCCTTCGTCAATTGGCCGCATTATTGAGGTCACGAGCAACCCTGATCTGAAGCTAATCACAATGCAACAAGCACTTAAAAATATCAATGCTCTGGCGTCATAGTGTCGTCATATGAGGAGAGTCTGGTCATGAACACCAATGCCAAAATTGATGCCTTGCAGCTGATGCTTACCGACCTGCGCACTCGTAACGAACCCATTCGTCACAAGGCGGCATTTCGAGGCTGCCAACCTGAGTTTCAGGCACTTGTTACCAAGCTGATTGAACAACTTGAAAGCGAACTTCTTGAGGAGAAACAACGTAAAAGAAACCATAGTAACCATGCATCTGGCTCTTGATACCTACCAGTGGTTAAGCCTAATTAATCAGCATTGGATCACAACATATTGGCTTCTAAACGAGAAAAAATATAGGCCAACGGAACAGGCAGATTTCTAAAGGAATTGATTAGCCCCCCACTTCTAATGATTGGGAAAAGACCAGTTAATTGAATCTAGTGATTTGATCACTTGCTGACCAAGCCAACGGCACTACGAGCTTTGCCCAGAATTTTGCCTTGAAGGGGAACAAATCCCAAACCATCAGCTTGCGCCTGAGCCTCATCACTCAACATGTAGTCAAAGGTTGTTTTAAGAGCATCAAGGTTGCTGCCATTACCAGTTTTGTATGCCAACAACCAGGTGAGAGTGGCAATCGGATAAGCCCCTTTGGCTGTGGGGTTTGGATTGGTACCAGCGAGATTGGCGTCTAACTGGATGCCATTGAGGGCAGCAGCTCCTGTATTCACACTTGGCTTGAGGAACTCGCCAGAGAGATTTTCAAGTGCAGCAGCTTTGACCTCTCCTTTGATGAATGACTGATTCACATAGCCGATGGCACCTGGTGTGTTTGTAATCACACCAGCAACACCTGAATTCCCTTTGGCGCCCACCCCTGCTGGCCATTCCACTGATTTACCGGTTCCCAGGGTCCATTGTTTAGAAAAGGCCTGCATGGAATTGGTAAATGCCTTGGTGGTGCCAGAGCCATCAGAGCGATGCACCCAAGTGATCTTGCCTGCAGGGCAATTGAGTTGATTCCAATCAGTGATGCTGCCAAGAGCAACTTGAACCGCTTGCTGTTGGGTCAACTTCAGGTCGCAGTTGCGGTTGTAGCCAAAGGCGATGGTGCCTCCCACCATGGGGATTTGCACCAAGCCACGCTGAACCTTGTCAATATCCTCCTGCTTCATCGGATCATCCGATGCCGCGAAGCTCACGGTCTGATCAATGAAGGCTTTACGACCAGATCCAGAGCCAACAGCTTGATAGTTGACCTGTGGCCCCCCAGCCGTGGCCAGCTCAGAGAACCAACGGGTATAGATCTTTGCAGGGAAGGTTGCACCAGCTCCGCTGAGACGGCCGGATGACCCTGAGGTGCTGCAAGCCGTGATGCCAACACCGAGAACGACCACAGAAAGGAGCAAAAGGGCCTTCTTTGAGAACGACATGGGGCCCCTGAAGGATTTCATCAACCCATAACTAGATAAGAAATGCCCTTTGATGGGAAAAAGTCAGCAATTGACTAGGAGATCTTGATGAATCGGTTAGTGGTTAAGGGAGATAAGAACGTTCTACCCAGTAGAACCCTTTTCTTTGCTCTAGGCAAAAACCCAGCAACTGAACTATCAAAGGGAGATTCCTGCCCCCTTGCTTAGCCAAGCAAGGCTTCGCCTTGATCTGCAAAGATCAACAAGGAGTTGGTCTTTCGGTGAATATTTGAATTAATAACAGCTTCTATCCAAAAGAGCTCAATGCCCATTTGATCACCAACAATGGTTGGCGTTGATACCTGCTTCTGATGCGTAGGCTACTTTCAGCTCTCCTTGCTATCACCGTATGCTTTGCAGCTCCTTCTTGGGTGATGGCTGCTGACTCGGCCCATGGCGGACAAGTCTTCTCGTCTACTTGTGCCGCATGCCACGCTGGCGGTGGCAACATCGTAGATCCTGCAAAGACCCTTCAAAAAGCCGCCCTAGAAGCAACCTTAAGCAACTACGGCTCAGGGCATGAAGAAGCAATTGTTGCCCAGGTCACCAACGGTAAAGGCGGCATGCCTTCTTTTGCAGACGTCCTCAGTGCAGCAGATATAGCTGATGTAGCAGCCTATGTTGAAGCCCAAGCCAGCAGTGGTTGGTAGTTAAAAGTCAATCAATCGATTCAAATCCTTCAATCAAGCTGGTTTATTAACCAGCTTGATTGAAGGATTTTTTTTAGCCCAACTCCAAGCAGGCCAAACCATAAACCTCGTCTAAAGGAATAGATGGTTGTTCTCCGCGATACATGCGCAAAGTTTGAGAAACAGCCCTGAAGCCAAGTCGTTTCAGCAGGGGCTCTGCCGAAGAGTTTCCTCCAGGTGCGTCCAAGATCACCATACCTGGATGGCGTTGGATCAAACGCTTCAACAACAGCTCCGCGAGTTGCGGACTATCAGCCAATAGCGGCCCAATCCGCCAGCCTTCGCCATCACGTAATAAACAAGGCCGGATCCTGCCAAATCCATGGCAACAATCGTTGCCATCTACCAGTGCCAACACATTACCGGCAGGATGCTGAAGCCAATCGGAAAGGAAGTGAGGGCGGGGGCTGGGTTCACGTATGGCGTCATAAGACTGAACAGCCATCGCGGGAATCGAATCACCCTCAAGCAGTTGCAACCCTGCGCCATTGGAATAGTCATCGTCGTCAATCAGGTTGCCATCACAAATCCTTTGCCAGCGAGTTGTCGGCGATGAAATTGCAAAACCCCATCCGGCATAGTCGTCAATTCGATCGTATGCAGCCTCTAAACCAACGCAAGGAAGATCAACGAGATGCTCGAGAGCATGTTCCCATAGCTCAACTCCATACCCATGACCTCGATGTTCCGGAATGACAAGGAACAATCCGATGAAGCCATAGGCGGCGTTGTAGCGAACTCCAGCAATGCAACCGACAGGCTGATTGCCAAGCCAACCGACCCATAATCCCTGACGGTCGGTATGACGATAAATACTTACATCACCAACACCAGGAGCAAAGCCTTCTGCCCTGGCCCATTGCGTAACCATAGCGATGTCATTGCGTTGCAGCGGCCGGATCTTTAGCAGCGAGGCCATAACGGAGCAATTAACGAGATGTTTTTCAGGACCAAGCTGGTTTGGAGATTGATCCAATGATGGGGCGTGATATTTAAAGATTGAGATCCATCAGGATGAGATTTGATCTTGTTCCGAAAGTTGCTGCTGAATCTGCTGGCGATAGATCCCTGGGGCTAGCACGAGAAACAAGCCCCACCATCCGATCACGCCTATAGCGATCAGAACAGTAAACCAAAGCAGATTGGGCCACCACCAGCTGACAGCGACACAAGCAACACCTGTGAGCAGAATGCTCCAGGGTTGACACCACCAGGGTTTTTCATCCCAAAAGTTTGCTGTAGTTGCTTTGCCTTGATCACTACTCATCGCAGTGTCTCTAGTTGGCCAGAAGCATGCATTTTCGATAGTTCATCGTAACCGCCAATCAACTCACCATCGATGAACACCTGAGGGAAAGTATTGAGCTCACTACGCTGATTGAACGCCTTGAAAGAGGCATCATTGTCGATGCTCTTAACGGTGTGCGGAATGGAAAGAGAACCAAGCATCCGCAGAGCTCTGGTCGACCAAGGGCAACCAGGCAGAACAGCAATTTCGACCCTTGGTGTCTTAGAAGGATCAGAAGGCTCTTGTGGGAGAGACTGATCTAATAAACCCACCAACAGATCAGCACCCTTGAGCACAAGGGTTCCTGGTTCAAGATGGCCACCCCATACCTGACAGGCACTATCAGAGAGGCTTAGATGCAGATGCACACTATTGGGAGAAACTGTGCCATTCAGAGTGATGATCTCCAAGTTTCCCTCGAGGACAGTAGGCCCTGACTGACCAGGACACTGAAATGCTGCACGCGAAAGATTGCCAACCACACCAAGAACAAAACCTGAGCTGTTCTGTTCCTGAGCTATTTTTTGAAGGCTTATCAGCAGGTCGCTGCCTGGAGCAAGCTTCAATGGCAGCGATCGCATGGAGTTCTCCTTCGACAAAGCAGAGATTAAGAAGTCAACAGTAAATACCGGTCCTCAGAGCTGATCGATAGACGACTCGAAGATTGCCATAGAGAGCTTGTGGGCATGAATGGCAAGTTATTGCTGAACTATTGATGCCAAGCTAAGACGTCAAAGTGTCGTCACTGCAGAACCCAATGGCCGAGCTGCAAGAGCGCCAACGATTCTCTCAAGAGGCTCCAAGTGCAGCAATGGTGGCCGATTCTGCTCAGTCGGAACGCCTCAATGTGACCCTGCCGGTGGGTTTGATGAATCGGCTCAAGCAGCATGCCCTTGCAGAAAGCCGTAGCTGTAGCAGCCTTGCCTCGTTCTTGATTGAAGATGGACTGCGTCGTCATCGTCAGTTAGACGGGTGACGACCAGTTCTACTAAATAGCGAGGATCTTGACTGTTTAGATGCTGACGTAAGTGCAGTATTAGAAGGTTGACTAAATAGTGTTGTTGGTTCGTCTTTGCTGTATTGATGAGTTGGAGGGGCGGTTTACTGGATGTTTATAGTCTCAATCTCTATGAAAATAATATTGAGATAAAAGTATCTTTATAGCTTCTGCGGCAATGATTTGTTTCGAATCTTTTGAGTCGATCGTTGATCGACTTAGTCATCCAGTGTAAAATAGTTCTAATTAAATACTGCATCTATGGAGAGTCAATGTAGGCAGCGCTTATTAATTTTATAAGTTGATCTGAATACACCTGCTCTTAACCTCTGTCAATGTGGGGATCTGCCAAGTTGTTATTTTGTCCTCCGTAATGCATCTTACCAGCCAGAAAGGATGTCGTCTAGCCATCGGTGCTTATCCAGCTTTTAGTTATGACGCTAGAGGTGGAGGTGGAGACGGCCTGCTAGGGCCTTTAAATCAAGATGGGCTGAGAAGTCTTCGCTTTGATCCAAAAAACCTGATCATTCCTGCTCTCAGCTGGCGCACAACACAGATACTTGGCTTGCCAATGCCTCCTGGTTTGAACATCAGCATTACAACCCAAAAGCTTGAAGGGTCTTTCGCGCCCGATAGTGGTGAACTATCACTTCAGTTTAAAGCGCAATTCTGTTTCACAGTTGGCAGTTGGCTCACTGCTCCTGATCTGACTGTGAATACATGCCTCAGCAGTGGAAAGGTTGAGAGTCAGCGCCATCATGTACAAGGACAGGCACTTGATGCGGATGGCAATGCCGTACTTGTGGGCGTCGCCATCGTGCCACTCAGTGGAGCCGCATGGCTGGATCAATTTTTGGGACTACCCGATGAAGCGCTAGCAGTGCTGAGGTGTCAGCTGCAAAACTAAATGTTTGTGAGTATTAGATTAGAGGAATTATTTCAAAAGCCTGTCGCTTATCGCTTTAACTTGATGACTGCGTTCAAGACGAAGGAGTTCAATATTAATCAAACGTTCCAATTGACTATCACTAGGCACGACAAATCCATAGGTCTGAAGGGAAAGTCTAAAAGGTGCTAATGTCAGAGATTTGTCTGGATTGTTTTTCATATAATAACTCAAGATAGGTGTGTCTGAGATCACTCCTGAGACTTTATTTCTCTTGATTAGATGAATGGCTTCCTTAAGGGTTGGTACTGGAAACGGCCGTGCACCATATGATCTGGCTAAAGATACACCTGTGGTGCCAGTAACTACACCAATTAATTCACCATCCAAATCCGATGGTTTCATGACCCCAGGCAATTGCGTCTGAGATAGCGAGACGGTAAATGCCGAAGCCAATCCTGCAGTAATTGTCGACACTGATACTAGCGAAATTACCATCCAGACCCCTGCTATAGACCTTCCTGCTTTCGTTAAAGGTGCACGGTCTCCGTAACCTACGGTTGTGAGTGTAACCAAGGCAAACCAAAGCCCATTCCCTAGACCCTTTATATATTGAGGCGGAAAATGTTCAGGGTTGCGTTTTCGCTCTGCAAGCCAAATCAGATTGCCTACACAGAAGAGTGTAAAGAGCAAGAAAGTGATAGAAGATAAAGCAGCGACACCAAAGAGAGGCTTGATCCTTTCCCACAGTCCGGGTGGCTGTGATGGTACTAAAACACCCTCCTCTGCATAGAAATAAGGTTGCGTGAATTCAATCCCATTTCTTGCTACTCGATCTGGCGTAATGCTGATAGGCCCGATGGCTAAATCAATCTTTCCATCAGCCACAGCCTTGATGTTCGAATCTATGTTGGGATATGGAATGAGAAAGTATTCAAGCTTCTCTGCATTGGCAATTTGTCGCCAAACTTCAACACTAATTCCCTCATATACACCAGCTTTCTTGTCCACAAATGGTGGCGAACCACTCACTCCAACCCTCAAAGCCATTGCCTGAAGGGGAGACGGAGTCGCCATGACAATCAAGGCAGCAACGGAGAGCCGTCTCTTTAAATTCATGCCGCTCATCAATCGCCTATACACGAACTGAAAAGCCCATCTCACCTAAGGCTGCCATAGGAATGCGTACGATTCTTATCCACACCACCAAGACAAGAAAGGTTGTAAGACCAGTCTGAGCAAGAACTTCAGAGGAGAGACAAGCACCAGCTTATTTCTGTTCAAGGCGACGAACGATCAAAATCATTGCCAGAACGGATCCAACCAGGGCACTAATCAGAAAAAGAGTCATCTAGAAGCTACGAATGCAAAGGTCATCTTAGATTGCGATCAACAGCCCTGATGAGCGTTTTGCTATTTCCTTTTGTAAGCCTTAAGTGCTTGCAAGTTTTGCAGATGGTTTCCTCACGCAACCACAACCTTTGAATAAGACAGCATCAGACGGTGTAACTAGGTCAAACAGATTGATCGCGTTTCGATGGCATGACAAAGCCAGCCAAGCCAAATTCTTCCCTAAGCAACATTGATGTTGCTAGGAATAGAAAACGGATGCAGAAAAAATACGGCTAACAAGCATTGACTATGAAAAGGCTTGAAAGCGATCAAAATTCAGTACAGAAAACCCTTTTGGAATCATGAGAAGGTTATAAATTCTGGTAGAGAAGGTTTGAAGCTCGAACGTTTTTGCCTGTTTCATTTTTGAGTAAGAAGCCATTCACTAACGACTTCTTTCATCTAGGGAGTTGACGGGAAGCCATTGATGCAGTGAGCTTTAGCTGAATTTGATGATGGTGAAGGTAGCCATTTTTTTACTTGCCCCGAACGAAAACAGCTACAACCAAAGCAAAGGCAGCCCCACTTAGACGTGCTGGTCGCACAGCCTCTCCGCCAAGGCGGCGACGGCGGCCTCAGCGTAGGAGATCTCAGCTATCCAAACGCTTACTTGTGATGGGGTTGCCGCTCACTGTTTTTGCTGGTCTTGTGGCTCTGGCTCCGAAAGCACCCGAACGTTTCAACCCAAGTCAAGTCGTCCCAGAGAGCATTAAGAGACAAGTGAATGCTCCCTTTCGCTATCGACCAAACGATGATGCGTACGCACTCGATTTTGATCCACGTAAAGTGAAGTTCGGCCTTCTTGAAGGCTGGGATAGAGAACAGGACGCTTTCCAGGACTCCTCTTCACTGGCATTTGTCTCTGGTCCGATGTACGAGAGGCATGTCGACATTGGTGGCCAAGAGATCACAGTTCCCCTTGGAGATCTCAAGTTGGGTCAACGCGTCTGGAGAAGTCGTAACCGCGCTGCCTCCATCCAACGCGCCTACATAGGCATTCGCTACAACGGCAGAGTTGACTTCGGTTACGGAGAACTAACAGCCAATCGTGCCTCCACCTACGACACCTTTATCGGTGGACTACACAGCATTTACAACGATCTGGAAGCGCCTCCTCCTCGCTACAAGGGCGCATACAGCATCAGCATGGGCCAGCGGATCCGCTACTACCTTCCTCGCATCAGGATGATCATGGGCCTGCGACAAGACGGGCGTATAGAGGTATTAATGAGCAGAGATGGGTTAACCCTTGAACAGAGCAAGGATTTAGCCCGCAGCCGTGGCCTTGTGGCGGCTTACATGCCAGACCATGCCTCCAAGAGTCGTTTGATCATTCCAGGCGTCAAGGGCTTTACGGAGGATGACGCCAATTGGATCAGCGGTGGTGTCACAAGCTTTGTGCATGTTCCCTATCTCCTGAGGCTCAGTGAACGGCGCTTCCAACTTCAGGGCACCTTGGCAGCCTCTCTCAGCCCCAGGATTGATGGGGCGCAAGACTGCAATGGAGTTAATTGCCAACAATGGCCGGGCGGAAGACTGTTCGACAGGGCCCTAGCTGGACTGAATCGATTGATCGAGCAAGGTGTGGAGCCCATCGCCAGGATGATCTGGGCGCCCAAGCCCGGCACTACCATTCCCAGCGATAGCCAAAGCACTTTTCTGGCTCGTAATAGTGATCGAGCTCCTTTGCGGGAACCGCCGATTACGGCAGATCCACTGGTATTGCTCGAAATGCCCGAAAAGTTTGATTCACCTTCGAATCTTCAAGATAACGACCCCTTGAGAACGGATCTGGAATGGGGCACCCCCCTGCTTCCACCTGATCTGCCACCACCTTTGTTGCTTCGGGAAGGCAAGGCCCTGCCTCCAGGCCAGGAGATCCATCAACGAAGAGACCCGATCCATGACAATCCAGACGAAATCGAGCCTCCCCCACTGATCGGAACTCCACCACTACCGCTATTACCTCCACCACCGCTGTCTGCATCAGAGGTAGGACTGATCAATTAACAGTTCAATCAATCGTTTTCATAGCAGGCTCCTACCGATAAGGACTTGCCAATTTGAATCGTGTTCAATTCCCTACGCCTCAATATTGGCTATTGCATATTCGCGAGCTTCGATAGGCACTAGTCACCCTGCATTGATAAAGCTCGAACAACATCACCCCGGGTAATCACCCCAACAAGTTTGCGCTGATCGTTGATTACAAATAAGCGCTGCGTACTGCGGTCATGAAGCATGGCAGCGGCCCTTGGTAATGGCAGTGCTTCATTGCAGGTATGGGTGTCGCTGCGCATCAAGTCGTTGACGCTGGTACCAAGCACTTGGTGAACTTGCTTATCCCAGTTAAGGGGGTTGCGCAAGTAGATAACACTGTCGAGCAGTAACACATACGGACCAGCATCAACGCCGCTCTCGCGCACCATCAGATCTTGCTCAGTGAGTTCCCCCACAAGCGTGCCATCGTCGTTGACAACTGGCAGGCCACTGATGTGGTGATCACTCAGTAGTTGAACAGCCTCCTGCAGAGATGTGGCTGGCACGACACTGAGAACCGGCGTTGACATGACATCCTTCACCGTCTGCTGGAGCACCATGAATCACATGCAAGTTCATTCATTCTGAGCCTGTGAGTGCACCATCCCGCCTCGGTTCACCATCAACACTGAGAAGATCGGCAAATGCTCTAACCGTGGGGAGGTCTGTCGCAGGTCTCCCCCTGGTGTTGTTGCTTCAATTGGGTCAGCCTGCTCTGGCATGGGTGTTGTTGTTGCTGGCAGGGCTTAGCGACGCCGCCGATGGCTGGCTGGCCCGCAGAGCTGGTGGTGGTAGTAGCTGGGGCGCTCGCCTGGACCCGCTTGCTGACAAGCTTCTTCTAGCAGCACCAATGATCTGGTTGGCCAGCAACGAGGCCTTGCCTGTTTGGTCGATCTGGTTACTGCTGGCCAGGGAACTACTGATTTCCGGTTGGCGTGCTCAAGCCTCATCTGGTGCTCCTGCTTCTTGGGGAGGTAAAGCAAAGACGATCCTTCAATTCCTAAGCATGCTGCTGTTGTTGTGGCCGCCTAGTTGGGGAAGCCACAACTTTTGCCTAAATATGCAGCACCTGGGCTGGTGGTTGTTCTGGCCATCTCTGATCCTGGCGTTTAGCTCTGCGGTGGCATACATCAAACCCCGATCAAGGATTGATCGGCACTGAAATCTGGTTCAGCCGTTGGCTTCAAGGAGTAGTCGTTGCAGTAGCTATCTTCGAGGCCAGTCTCAAGGTCAAAGCGTGGCTGCCAGGCCAATTCCCGCTCCACCCTGGTGATATCGGTAAGGAAATGACTCAGCCTTAGCGGGAAGGCCTTACGAGCTTTGGGATTCAGGCCTGAAGGATCAAAAGAACGAAGCTCAACGGCATTTGGATCTTTGCCACAAGCCCTTGCTGCCGCTGCAATCAAGCCCCTGAAGGTGATACCACGCTTGCTGGAACAGTTGTAAATGCGATTCGTTGCTGTCTCCACCTCAAGGGAACGAACCATGGCATCAGCCAGATCAACAACATGCCCCAATTGGGTGATGGTGGTGCCATCTCGTGGCAAAGGAACCGGTCGATTATGGACGATACGATCGAAAAACCAACGTTCAATTGGGTTGTAATTACCAGGACCATAGATGTAAGTAGGTCGGAAACTGGTAAAGGGAATTCCTTGCTGAAGCAGCCATGATTCGGTCTGAGCCTTGCCGGCATGACGACTGTTCGGGTCGGTTGCACTCTCCTCATTCAGTGGCCACTCTTCGGAATCTGCATAGACGCCAGCGGAACTGACATAGAGGAAACGATGCTTTGGCTCTCCTGTACAGGCCACCACCCTTTGACTGTCTTCAAGCTTGCGCCCTGAGCTGTCGACGATGACATCGAAGCTTCGGCCTTGAAGACGACTCAGCCCCTCAGGAGTGGTTCGATCACCACTGAGATGTTCCACACCATCTGGTAAAGAATGGCGGCCTCGTGTGAACAACGTGAGCGCATGGCCTTGGGCCTGAAGTCGAGTAACCAGAGGCTTGCCGACAAATCGGGTTCCCCCCATGATCAGAATCTTCAAAACAGCTGAATCATCAAACGCGCATATTGAAGCGCGTTCGATCAGCAACTGAAGGCCCTTCGCCCTGCAGGATGGAGGTCTAAGGCAACGTTCTTTGCCAATCATGGAGATCATCCCAGCCATCGACCTACTGGACAGCGTGTGCGTGCGACTTCACCAGGGGGACTACGAGAAGGTGACTCGCTTTAGCGAGGACCCCGTTGATCAAGCCCTTAGCTGGCAGAAGCAGGGGGCAACTCGCCTACACCTGGTGGATCTCGATGGCGCCAAATCTGGTGAGCCGGTCAACGATTCCTGTGTGCGAGCTATTACCTCAGCCCTCAATATTCCTGTCCAGCTCGGGGGTGGTGTGCGCACTCTCGAACGAGCCGAAGAACTCCTCGCCTACGGCCTTGAACAAGTCATCCTTGGCACCGTGGCAATAGAGCAACCCCAGCTAGTGAAACAGCTTGCCCAAAGGAATCCCGGTCGGATTATCGTCGGCATCGATGCCAAAAACGGCAAGGTGGCAACGCGAGGATGGATTAGCCAAAGCGAGGTGAATGCAACAGACTTAGCTGCAGATTTCAATGCTGCCGGTATCGCCGCAATCATCAGCACAGACATTGCAACTGATGGAACCCTTGAAGGGCCGAACCTAGAGTCACTACGTGCAATGGCAAACGCCAGCAGCGTTCCAGTAATCGCCTCCGGAGGCGTGGGTTGCATGGCCGATCTACTTAGTCTGCTGGCTCTTGAACCCTATGGAGTGAGTGGGGTGATTGTGGGAAGAGCTCTCTACGACGGCAAGGTGGATCTAAAAGAAGCAATCCGAGCCATTGGCGATGGCCGACTGCAGGACCCACCAACTAGCAAACCACTGATGGCATGAGGACCTTGGACTATGAATTGACCTTGCTGGAGCCGTAAATTGAATTCATTATCACTTCAGTTGTGATGCACACCGCTCCCAAAATCAGCGGCTCAAGTGCTGAGCGGGATGAAGATGGAGTGCAGGGAGCCTTCGAACGCTGCCGGCGGCTTGGGATGCGACTAAGCCGTCAGCGGCGCATGGTGCTGGATCTCCTCTGGAGCGAAGCCACTCATCTCAGTGCTCGCGATATCTTTCAAAAGCTCAACACCTGTGGACGGTCCATTGGTCACACATCCGTCTATCAGAACCTGGAGGCACTTCAATCAGCAGGATTGATCGAATGTCTCGATCGAGCCAATGGTCGCCTATACAGCTACCGAAGCGATCCTCATAGCCACCTCACTTGCATAGAGACCGGCAACATCACAGACCTTGATATAGAACTCCCTGAGGATTTGCTCGATCAAATCGAGGCCAAAACTGGTTACTGCATTCACTCCTACACCCTTCAACTCAGCGGTCGGCCAGCATGTAATAACAACGACTAAAAACATCAAGATCTCAACGGACTGGAGGATTTGCCTAACGCTCGTTACCTTGATGGCATAAGCCTTGTGCCGTGGTGAATTTGGCGGACAGCACATCCACTCAGATCCTGTTGCTGGCTCCCGATCTGCTCGGTGAATCCTTAGCGTTGCAGCTCAGCAGTGCAAACCCAAACCTGGATGTCATTCTGCGGACGGACCAGCTGAGCCGTCATCCAGTCCTAGTGATCTTGTCGGTTGAGAGTCTCGAAACTCTCAGCACATTGCAACTGGAACTCAAAAGACTTCAGGAGCATTGGCAACCTGCGCCAGTAATGCTGATCCTTCCGGCCCAGCTTCGATTCAATGCAAACGAGTTGTTGAGCCTCGATTGTCCAGGCCTACTTCAAGACCCCGATCTGGCCACATTGCAGGCTGCCATCACCACTCTTTGTGGCGGTGGCAGAGTTGTGAGACTCAATGCTGCCCCCGTCTCCCAAGACAGCATTCCCCAAGCAACGATGGGGCTTGGTCAGTGGCTGTTGGTGAGTGGTCTCCAGCAGATCGACAACGATCTGAGGTTGATCGAAGCATTCCTCAACCCACCGCCCAAAAATGAACTGTTTCGTCTTTTGATGGAAGGGCGCCAGCGGGAACTCCGTAGTGCAAGAGATTTTTTGTTATGGATTTGGGGACCGCTGCAAGTGGGTCTACGCAACCCTTTCCCCCCAAATCGGCCATCCCAAAAGGCACGCATCAATTTCGATTTCGATGCTTCAAGACAGATCTCAGCAGAAGCTGCCGGAACGGTTATCTGCCTCAGTGAACGGAACGCAGTGGCGGTATGGGGGGCGATCCGTCAGCGGCTTAGCGATTCCGTAGAAAAAGGACTCAGAAATTCAACAGGCAGCCTGCTAGCGATTGAAAGCCTCAATCCTGAGCGACGTCGTGACCTACTCCGTGCCCTTTTGAACCAATTGGATCATGTGCTGAAAAAACTGCGTCAACCCAACAGTACCGAGACCCCACTCAATGACTCCTGGCTGACGCTCGAATCTGAACTACGTGAACAAGCCCTGCGATCTATGGCAGGTAATTACGTCAGACTTCCTCGAGGTGGTGAACTCAAACCAGTGGCAGATCAATTGCTTGCCACTGCCGATCTCAAGGGAATTGATCAAGAACTTCCAGATCCCCAGAGAATGCTGGCTCCATTGCTGCTCGACAGACCCGTGCTTGTTGAGGGGCAGCTGCTGCCGGCAGATTCCCCTCGTGCCTTACTGCAACTCGAAATGTTGGTGGGTAACTGGCTCGTACGAACCGCTGAAATAATCAGTGCCGAAGTTCTCGGAACCTGTGGTGAGTGGCCCGAACTACGCCGCTTCCTACTGAACCAGCACTTGATCTCCACACGAGAACTCGAGCGATTGCGTAATCAACTCAATAGTCAGGCCCGTTGGCAAAACTGGATTCAAAGACCAATCCAGCTCTACGAAAGTAAACGACTCCTCTACAGGTTGCGAGACGGCATTATCGAGCCATTACTGCTCACCGAACCTCGTGATGAAGAACTCAGCCAGCTTGGTTGGTGGCAGCAGCAAGTTGCTCTATTGCTCGAAGCTCGCGATGCTCTGGCACCCTCAATGCAATCCCTGATCAAACGCATCGGTGATCTCATGGTGGTCGTGCTTACGCAGGTATTAGGCCGTGCTATTGGTCTGGTTGGACGAGGAATCGCGCAGGGAATGGGACGCAGCCTGAGAGGTGGCTAATTCCCATACTTTCGAGGCAATCAAGCGCCAAAATGAGCATTAAACATCTCCGTGTACTGCCCATGACCCATCTGCTCAAAGCACTCCTGAGCTTGGGTCTGGCCATTCTTCTGATGGTGCCCCCAGTCCAAGCCATCCGAGATGACGATGCCTACGACGGCAACATCTTCCCGATCTATGCGGGTGATGGTTCATTGGGTTACGGGCAAGCAACAAACCTTCCCGAAGCCCTTAGGGAGAAGCGCACAAGTGTGATCGTGTTTTATCTCGATGACAGCGCCGTCTGTAAGGCTTTCTCGCCTGTGGTTTCAACAATTAACTTGATATGGAGAGATTCCATTGATCTGATCCCATTGACCACAGACGAGTTTCAAGGACGAACAAGCAACGATCCCCATGAAGAGTCTTATTACTGGCATGGACGCATCCCTCAAGTGGTGGTGATCGATGGTCAAGGTGAGGTGCTACTCGATCAAGAAGGCCAAGTTTCACTCGATGAAATCAATGATGCAATCAGTACTGCTACAGGCCTAAGTAAACCAATTGATTCTCTTAAAATCGACAGCTTCAATGAGTACAACAGCTTCATGGTGAAAGAATAAGGCGCTAAAGCACTGCTATCAGCATCAACCACCCTTTACGCTGCGCGCCAGGTCCCCCGGTCTAGTAAGCCGGCTGCTCCAATGACTTGCCTGCTTGAGCTGCTCCTACTGCTGGGTCTTGGTGTGTTTTGGCTCGAACTGAGGCATCTCCTGAGGCCCGCCTCCCCTCTGAGCCTCAAGGCGCTCGACTTCAACGTCAAGCAAAGCAACTCTGATCTTGATGTAGAAATCTGGCTGGAGATCAGCAACCCCCATCCGCGCATGGAAGTGATGGTGCCTGAGTTGCAAATTAACCCTGTTCTGCTTGGCAAAGCCGATCTAAGTGAAGTCAAGTTGAGCACAAAGATCACCCCACATCATCCAGATGAAAAGGCTCGCGATGATGGTTACTGGGCGGCCTACATTGTCAAAGGCCACAAAAGCACGAGGGTGCAGGTGAACCTGCGCCTGCAGAACAGCAAAAACAGCGATTTGAAAACCAGTGCTGACAGCATTTGGGTAGATGTCAACTGGGTGAACTACGGCCCCTTTGGTCGGCTGAAGCGTCGTCAAGGTGTCCTGGTGCCACTCCATCAGCCAGAACCTCTCCAACCCTCTGAAGTCAGCTTCCAAGCTGGCGATTGCTGTGAGGTGTTACCTCTGAAAACCCATTTGCTTGGCACCCTCGATAACACTGTTGAGATCTTGCGTGACTACGCCAAGCCGCATCTACGCCCCGGAGATGTCCTCACGATCGGGGAAACCCCGGTGGCGATTATGCAAGGGCGCTATCACCACCCGAGCACAGTCAACCCTGGATGGCTCGCCCGGTTCCTTTGCCGAGCCTTTCATCCCACAAGCAGTCTTGCTACTGCTTGTGGGCTACAGAGCTTAATTAATCTGGTAGGGCCAACCAGAGTGCTACTGGCATGGATCGTTGGCCTAATTCTGAAAACACTAGGTATCAAAGGAGGCTTCTATCGACTTGCTGGCGAACAGGCACGTCTAATTGATGACATCACAGGAACCACTCCTCCATACGATCAAACGATCGTGCTTGGGCCCCTCGCGCCAACAAAGCTCTGCAGACAAGCAGCCGCTGAGTTGGGAGTTGGCGTTGCCATCGTTGATGTCAATGATCTCGGCCGGGTGAAGGTTCTGGCCTCTAGTGATGGTTGCGATGAAACCCTTCTCAAGAAAGCTCTGCGTCCGAACCCAGCCGGTAATGCCAATGAACGCACGCCTCTGGTCTTGGTCCGACCCAATTGACCACAATGGAAGACATGGTCAAGCTGGATAAGATTCAAATGAAGGCATTGGTCGAGGCGTGATCGAGGCATCCAGCAGCCCCCTTCAGGTGATGTCCCTCAGAGCGAGCCACTTCCCCATGCTGAATGCCAGCGAACACGCTGGTCGGATGCACTGGCTAGAGACCATGCTTTGGCGCGGTTGGCTGGCAAGAGCTGAACAACAACTTCCAAGCTTGTTGCCAACTAGGCAGCCAAGTTGCCTAGTTGCTCTTGAGCAGAAAAATCTGGTCGGCTTTGTTGTGATTAGGCCCTACAACCGACGTGGCACGTGCTGGTCAGTGACCTCACCGGAGCTCATAACGTCGCCGCGGCAATGCAGCAACCAAAGCGTGAGCCGTGACCTTTTAACAAATGCCATCCAGCAAGGCAGTAAGCGGGCACAGAGCTGGATCTTGCGCTGCCCCGCCAATGACACCGATCAGCTGGCACTAGCCAGAGTGCTCGGCTTTCAACCTCTCAAGCTCTTCCAGTGTTGGACATCACCCTCACTGATGGCCCAGTCGATACCAACTTGGCCTGCTGAGCTCAGCTGGCAACAGCTGAGCCGTCGAACAGCCTCCTTGCTTTGGCCACTGGAAAAAGCCGGAGGATCTGGCCATCTCCGCCAGATCGTCGATCGACAATGGATCGACCTACTTGACCAAAACCAAACGGGCAGTGGCGTGCTGCTTGCCCAGGGCGGCGCAACGAGTACGGCCATTGCAGGTCTGGTTAGCCATCCTGGAACAAACTCAGAAACAGTGCTTGAACTGATGCGCGATGTCGGCTGGGACCCTCGACTGTCACAAGCTCTGCCAAAAGTTTTAGCTGACCTTACGAGCATGTCCAAAACATTCCGACTGATCACCACCAGCGAAGACGAGCCTCTCAATACTCTTCTCGAACAACTGAGATGGAAGCGTGCGGGAGAAGAGTTGCTGCTTGGTCGCAGTCTTTGGCGTCGCCAGGTAAGTAACAAGTTGCTTCTTGGAGCTCGACCACTGCAATCGATGCTGGGGCGACTGCAACCCCAGCACCCACCTCTGCCTACTCCAATCCTGGGCCGACGTTAATGACGGCAACAAAACCCAGCCCCAAATCCATGCTTAGTCTGGATTTGGGGAAAAGACGCATCGGCCTAGCAGGTTGCGATCCACTTGGCATCACGGTGAGTCCTCTACCACCTCTGCAGAGAAAAAGCTTCGAACGAGACCTAAAAGTGTTGCAGTGGCACTGCACTAGTCGCAAAGTAGAAGGTTTGGTCGTGGGTTTGCCGCTCGATGCCAAAGGTCTGCCCACAGATCAAGCACGACACTATGAGCGTTATGGACAACGCTTGGCGAGAGCTCTCAAGCTGCCTCTCGCTTTGGTTAATGAACACAGCAGTAGTTGGGCTGCTGCTGAACGCTACAACTTGCAAGGCGATCGAAGTGGCCAGCTTGATAGCGCTGCGGCAGCACTTCTGCTCGAGCAGTGGTTGCGAGAAGGTCCCGAACTGAAACCGGTCCACGTGGCGGCCCATCCAGTGAGTCAGGTGAACAGCGATAGTGGATCCTGAGCAAATCAACCTCAGCTCCAATGACTGCCCCGGGTCCAAACATCAATGGCGAGGTGCCAACGGTCTTAGTAAGAGATGATGAAGGGCGGGATCTGCTCTGTTTTCTCGAGCAACTCATTCCCCTTGATGACAAGGATTACGCCCTACTCACACCGGTCGACACCCCCGTCTCCCTCTTCCGCCTCAGCGAAGGCAACGATCCTGAACTGATCGAAACGATTGCCAGCAGTGAACCAATCCTTTCAGTGGCCGATGTCGTGCTGCAAGAACACGACCTCACTCTTGTTCGTTCAGCTGTAACACTCACTGTGAACGGTGAACTAGATGAACCCGATCCAGAGGAATTGGAAGATGAGGAAACCGATGACGACTCCGAGACATATGAATTACTCGTTAGTTTTATGGTTCAAGAGCAGGAGTATGGCCTTTATATCCCTCTGGATCCCTTCTTCGTTGTGGCTCGCATGACCGACGGTCAAGCAAAGCTTGTCGAAGGAGAGGAATTCGATCAAGTTCAGCCACGTATTGAAGTCGAGCTCGAAGATAGGGAGCTGTAGATCAGATGAGCCAACACTGGCTTCAGCCAAACTGGGCACCCGGCCTGACCCTTCCCCATCTGCCGATCCAGCACTTGCTGGATCAGGGCCTGCAGGCCCTGATCCTTGACGTTGATCGCACCTTGCTGCCCGGGCGTGAGATTGAATTACCGCTATCCGTTACAAGCTGGGTTAAGGAAGCCCAACGCCATCTGTTACTTCACCTCTTCAGCAACAATCCCTCTCGAAAACGTATCGGTTCGGTAGCTGAGCAACTAGATCTCACCTTCACCTGCAGTGCAGCGAAACCTCGCAGAGCCCGACTGCGAAAGGTACTCAATCAGATCCAGTGCAAACCTACAGAGATTGCCATTGTGGGAGATCGAATCTTCACTGACGTGCTAGCCGGAAACCGTCTTGATCTCTATACCGTTCTAGTTCGACCACTACGCGCCGATGGCTACCCCTGCAAAAACAACAGAGTTCAGCGTCTTGAACAAAAACTTGCCGCATGGTTAGGGGCCCCACAGACATGAGTCTGTGGGTGGTGAAGGTGGGAACCAGCCTGCTGAGAGGCAATGAGAAGCAATCCACCGCCGAAGTGATTGAGAGCTACAGCGCCTGCCTTTCAGCAAGCCTCAAGCGGGGGGATCATGTTGTCCTCGTAACAAGTGGCGCCGTAGGTCTTGGTTGTAATCGTCTAGGGCTAAGCCAACGGCCGGTTGATGTGGTGGCTCTCCAAGGGACGGCGGCGATCGGTCAAGGACAACTCATGGCTCTTTATGAGGCTGCCATGAGCCGAAGGGGTCACACCGTGGCTCAGGTATTGCTTACCCGCTCAGATCTTGGCTCGAGGCAGCGATACCGCAATGCTTCTAGCACCTTGAAGCAATTGCTCGACTGGGGCGTTCTGCCGGTGGTGAATGAGAACGACGCCCTCTCTCCGGAAGAATTGCGATACGGCGACAACGACACCCTTTCAGCTCTCGTTGCAACCGCAGTGGAGGCTGATCAGCTCATCATGCTCACCGACGTGGATCGCCTTTATTCCTCAGACCCCCGCATTAATGCCTCTGCCGAACCGATCTCAGATGTTTACCATCCCCATGAACTGACTGCCCTGGAAGTCGCGGCAGGGGAGGGAGGTTCCTGGGGCACTGGGGGCATGACTACAAAACTTGCGGCAGCTCGCATCGCTACCGCAAGTGGCATCACCGTTCTTCTTGCTGATGGCCGCGATCCTCAAGTGCTTGATGGGTTGCTGCAAGGAAGACGGAGCGGCACGGTGTTTCATCCTCACCCTCAACCTCTCGGCAATCGCAAGAGCTGGCTGGCCCATGCTCTGAAGCCCTTAGGGACCCTTCAGCTGGATGAAGGCGCCTGCGATGCCCTTCAACATCGTGGCGCCTCCCTGCTCTTGGTGGGGGTTAAAGAGGTGGAAGGAAACTTTGAAGCCAACCAGCCGGTAAGACTAATTAATCCCGAAGGTAATGAGCTCGCTCGAGGCCTGTGTTCCTTGAGTAGCAAAGAACTGCGCGAGGCCATTGAGACCCAAATGAGCACGAATCGTTCACCGGTCGTGGTGCATAGGGACGTGTTGGTTCTCCGCAACGCGTGACTTGATTGAACATCACCAACACATCACGCCTACGATCCGCCGAAAAGTGATTTGACATGCGCTTCAGCCAGTTGATCGCCTCCCTCCAACAAGGAAGCGCTGGGCTGCAGGACCACCAGCTAGCTGAAGATCCTGAACTGCTTAGCGGCGCATCTCTCGATCAAGCAAAGGCCAATCAGCTCAGTTTTCTGGAACAGGGCAATGCACTAACCACTCAGCTAAGCCACAGCAAGGTTGGGGCCGTATTGATTCCACCTCAGGATGATCTACGTGTCATTGCTGAACAAAGAGGGCTGGCCTTTGCGGTGTTGCGAGATCCTCGCCTGGCATTCGCTGAAGCCTTGGAACAATTGCATCCACGCTCGCGGCCCAAGGCAGGTGTTCACCCCACAGCCGTGATCGGAGATCAAGTGCATCTTGGCCAAGGGATCTCAATCGGTGCGCACGTCGTCATCGGTGATGGCAGCCGTATCGGTGCCTATAGCGTGGTCCATCCAGGCGTAGTGATTTACGAAGATGTGGTGGTGGGGGAAGCTAATGAACTTCATGCCAATGCTGTTCTTCAGCCTGGTTCCAGGCTAGGTCTGAACTGCGTTGTGCACTCCAATGCCGTTGTGGGATCAGAGGGTTTCGGCTTCGTACCTACCGCCAATGGATGGAGAAAGATGCCCCAAACCGGTTTGGTGGTTCTTGAAGACGGTGTAGAAGTGGGCTGCGGGTCGACCATCGACCGTCCATCGGTGGGTGAGACTCGCATCGGCGCTGGGACCAAAATTGACAACCTCGTGCAAATCGGCCACGGGGTGGTTACAGGCCAAGGATGTGCCCTTGCCTCACAGGTGGGGATTGCCGGCGGTGCTCGCCTGGGTGAAGGTGTAATCCTCGCCGGTCAGGTTGGAGTCGCTAATCGCGCTGTAATCGGCGATCGTGCCATCGCTAGCTCGAAGAGCGGTATTCATGGCGAAGTTGAAGCGGGGGAAGTTGTCAGCGGCTATCCCGCGATTCCAAATCGCCTCTGGTTGCGCTGTTCCGCCACCTTCAGCAAATTACCGGAGATGGCCAAAATGTTGAGGAAGCTGACAAGAGATACACCTCAGTAACCTCACAGGAGGCACAAGCCATTTTGGAGTTCTCCACATGCGCCAGCACCGCATCGTTCTGCTGCCTGGTGATGGTATCGGTCCTGAAATCACTGCTGTAGCAAAGCTGTTACTTGATGCAGTAGGCCACCAACACGGTTTCAAGCTGAATTTCGAGCAACACCCCATCGGTGGGGTTGCCATAGACGCAAGCGGATCGCCCTTGCCCGCCAGCACCCTTGAGGCATGTCAAGCCAGTGATGCGGTGCTCCTTGCAGCAATTGGTAGCCCTCGCTTTGACGCCCTGCCCAGGGAGCAACGGCCGGAAACAGGCTTGTTATCCCTTCGGGCAGGACTGAAACTATTTGCGAACCTGAGGCCGGTGATGATCTTGCCGGCCCTGATCGATGCCAGCAGCCTGAAAGCAAATGTGATCAAAGGCGTTGATCTAATGGTGGTGCGTGAGCTCACAGGTGGGATTTATTTCGGCCAACCGAAAGGGCGGATTGAGGCCGATGGGGATGAGCGCGCTTTCAACACAATGACCTACTCCAGAACTGAGGTGGATCGAATCGCCAAGGTCGCTTTCGAGCTTGCCCGCGATCGCAGCGGAAAGCTTTGTTCAGTAGATAAGGCAAACGTGCTTGATGTCAGTCAACTGTGGCGTGATCGTGTCGATGCTTTGGCTGCCAACTATGGAGATGTAGAGCTCAGCCACATGTATGTGGACAATGCCGCGATGCAATTGGTGCGCAACCCCAGGCAATTTGACGTGCTGCTTACCGGCAACCTATTCGGAGACATCCTTAGTGACGAAGCAGCGATGCTTACCGGTTCGATTGGCATGCTGCCCTCAGCTTCGCTCGGCAGCGAAGGACCAGGACTGTTCGAACCGGTGCATGGCTCCGCACCCGATATCGCAGGACAAGACCTGGCCAATCCAATGGCAATGGTGCTTTGCGCAGCAATGATGCTGAGAATTGGCTTAAAGGAAAACGATGCCGCCACGGCTCTTGAAGGATCAGTAGAGCGTGTTCTCGCGGCAGGTTTCCGTACAGGTGACCTCATGAGTGAGGGTTGCACCCAACTGGGCTGCGCAGAGATGGGTGAGCAATTGCTGCAAGCGCTTTAAAGGATCGAGAACTCTGATAAGCAAATGCTGATGTTGCCAAATTGAGCTGTTTGCTCCATGACCTGCCAAAATCTCTGGGCCTGTCCTGTCTGCGTCGATGTCGAAGCGTCACCCGGTTGTCGCCGTTACAGGGTCCTCTGGAGCCGGAACCAGCACCGTAAAGCGGGCCTTCGAACACATTTTTTCCCGAGAGAAAATCACGCCCGCCGTTGTGGAGGGCGATAGCTACCACCGCTTCGAGCGGATGGCCATGAAGGAAGCCATGGCTGACGCCTTGGCCAAGGGTGAAAACTTCTCCCACTTCGGCCCAGAAGCGAACTTATTCGACAAGCTGGAAGAGCTCTTCCGCACCTACGGTCAAACAGGGGGTGGCAAGAAGCGTTATTACTTGCATAGCACTGAAGAGGCAGCAGAACATAACAGCCGCCTAGGCACGAAACTTGACCCCGGTCAGTTCACCCCTTGGGAGGAAATTCCAACCAACACGGATGTTCTCTTCTATGAAGGACTGCATGGTGGTGTCGTTGGTGATGGCTACGACGTAGCAGCCTGCGCCGACCTACTGGTTGGGGTGGTACCAATCACCAACCTTGAGTGGATACAAAAAATCCACCGCGACAATGCCGAGCGAGGCTATTCCGCAGAAGCAATTGTGGATACGATTCTGCGCCGCATGCCTGATTACATCAACCACATCTGTCCACAATTCAGCCGTACAGACATCAATTTCCAGAGAGTGCCCACTGTGGACACCTCGAACCCATTCATTTGTAGGAACATCCCTACGCCGGATGAAAGCTTTGTGATCATTCACTTCCGCAAAGGTGCTCGCGAAAAATGGGGCATCGACTTTGGAGATCTGCTCAACATGATTAATGACTCGTTTATGTCGAGCCCGACAAGCATCGTGGTGAACGGAGGCAAGATGGGTTTTGCAATGGAATTAATTTTGACCCCGATCATTCATCGCCTGATTGAAGACAAACACAAACTCTCATAAACAAAATAATTTAGTTACCTCAAGAAACAACTATGATGGGATTATCTGAGTAATCAGTTAATCCTATTTCTATTTCCAACCTCTCATTTGTAATTGCAACAGCCGCTCCCCGATCAACCGAGGCAGCACGCTGCGATCGGTTCAACAGCGGCCAACTGATTGAGAAAGCACGACAAATTTATTTCAACTATCTCTCCAACACCATCACTGGCACGGAACCCATTGGTGTTGTTCTGAATGAAAACAATGGGAAAGGACGCGTTGTCTTTGATCTTCCGGTTCTGCTTCCAAAAGAAAAATTTCTCAAGCTAGAGCTCCTGCGCACCCTCCCGATGCGCTCCCGTCAAACCCGTGCAAGAAACATCGCCATCTCTAGGCGCAGCTAATGCTCTGGATCTATCTAGCGATCATCGGAGCTTGTATGGGCAGCTTCATCAATGTGATGGCTTGGCGGCTTCCCCGAAAGGAATCATTGATTTGGCCTGGTAGCCATTGCCCACGTTGTGGATGTGGTGTGCGTTGGCACGACAACATCCCAGTACTCGCATGGATTCAACTGGGCGGTCGCTGTCGTGATTGCAGAACCACCATTCCAGTGCGTTATCCAGCGGTGGAGAGTCTCAGCGCCGGGCTTTGGGTATCGGCTGCCTTGGCAGCTCCAACCAGCATGGGCGAGTTGTCTTCCTTGTTCAATCTCTTTGCTGGAGTCGTGCTTGTCAGTGTGCTGTTGCCACTGGTCCTCATCGACCTCGATCACATGTGGTTGCCAGAATCACTTTGTCGGGCTGGCCTTTTGTTAGGCCTGGCGTTCACCGCGACAGCGGCAGTTTCACTCGGCTGGAGTAAGGGATCAAGCCTGCTACTCGACCATTTACTAGCAGCAGCAGCAGCCTTAATTGCGATGGAAGGGCTTAGCTTCCTTGCCAAAAAGCTGATTGGCCAGCCGGCCCTTGGGCTTGGTGATGCCAAATTGGCGGCCATGGCTGGAGCATGGTTAGGACTGAATGGGGTGGCTATGGCCATGACCCTGGCCATCATCAGCGGCGCAGCGGTTGGTCTCATCGGTCGGCTTGCTGGTCAGCTACAACCTCGCCAGCCTTTTCCCTTCGGGCCTTTCATTGCCTTTGGGGTCTGGGGTGTATGGCTTTGTGGATCAGATTGGTGGTGGCAACATTGGCTCAACCTAATGGGTCTTTAATAGACCAACGGCTGCTAGAAAAAAATGCCAACTGTCAGTGAATCAAGCGCGCTTTAGATTTGGATGAATCACCACTTCTTAATTTGCGGTATTGGACATAAGCATGGACACTTGATCCATCCTTATGACTGCCCGAGAAGCCTTGTGCCAGTTGAGAAGTCACCCGTCCTCACACTGATTTAAAAGGATGAGTTTATTCGACTGGTTTGCTGATCGTCGCAAGGGTCAGTTCGTTGGCAAGGTGAGCCAGGAAACTGAAGAAAGCGATGGCCTTTGGGTCAAATGCCCCGAATGCGGTCAGGTGGTTTATCGCAAGGATCTTCATGCCAATGCAAGTGTTTGTTCCAACTGCGGTTACCACCACCGCATCGATAGCGACGAAAGGATCGTCCTGATTGCTGATCAAGGAAGTTTTAAATCACTGGATCGCAACCTCAGCCCTACAGATCCACTCGGATTTAAAGATCGCCGTGCCTATGCCGATCGACTTAGAGAAAGCCAGGCCTCAACAGGCATGAAGGACGGGGTCGTCACAGGTCTTTGCCAAGTCGAAGGAATGCCGATGGCCATGGCGGTGATGGATTTCCGCTTCATGGGCGGTTCTATGGGATCAGTTGTTGGCGAAAAGATCACCCGACTGGTGGAGCGGGCAACAGCCCAAGGTCTACCCCTCTTGATTGTCTGCGCTTCAGGCGGAGCTCGAATGCAAGAAGGTATGCTCAGCCTGATGCAAATGGCCAAGATTTCCGGTGCTCTTCAACGACATCGAGAGGCTGAATTGCTCTACATCCCACTACTCACTCATCCAACTACCGGTGGTGTGACTGCAAGTTTTGCCATGCTTGGTGATCTAATTCTGGCGGAACCGAAGGCTCTGATTGGCTTTGCTGGACGCCGGGTCATTGAGCAGACCTTGCGGGAAAAACTACCCGACAATTTTCAGACTGCCGAATATCTGCAAGAGCATGGCTTCGTAGACACGATCGTGCCTCGAACGCAACTTCGTAAAACGCTGGCCTCACTCTTGCTGCTGCATGGCTGTAAAGCGAAAAAGGCTGCGGGTAAATGAGCAAATCTCTATTCCGATTCTGCCTCTGGCTAGGTCAGGGTTTCATGCTCCTGCTGCTAACCCTTTTTATGCCTTACGGCTTTCTCGAAGTAGAAATCGCAAGCGCTGGCCCAGTCGAATGGAAGGAAGTCCCCGCTACTGAAGCTGGACAGCAATGGTGGGATATAGGTAGCCTTCATTACGACAAGGATGGCAATCTCAGCGTGCTTAGTCGCTTTACTCCAGCGCTCAGAGAAGGCGAGAAGCAACAAAATGGCAGCCTCTATTTGATGCATGTGGATTGCGATCAAAAGCTCTTCAGGGATACCTCGGTGAATGGTTTGCATCGTTTCCGCGCAGAATGGAAACCCTCTGATGGCGATGAGCTCATCGATGCAGTCATCGATGAGGTTTGCACTGCAGAAGTGACGTAAATATCAATCATGAATCCAATTCGTCCACCAATTGGTGTTGCTATTGCCGGCCTTGGCTTCGGTGAAAGCGTTCATCTTCCGGCACTAAAAGCCAATCCAGACCTACAGCCTGTTGCCCTATGGCATCCACGCAGAGAGCGACTAGAAAAAGCTTCTAACCAGCATGAACTTATCGGCTATAGCGATTGGTCAGCCCTATTGACTGATCCAAAGATCGAGGCCGTGATTCTGGCAACACCACCAGGCCCGCGTTTTGAATTGGCGCTCGAAGCATTGAAAGCTGGAAAACATTTGCTTCTGGAGAAACCCGTCGCGTTGCATGCCGATCAAGTCGCTGAACTGCAACGACTGGCCATCAAGCAAAGATTGAGCGTGGCCGTGGACTTTGAATACCGTGCTGTGCCGTTGTTTATGCAAGCCAAGCGTTTGCTTGATCAAGGGATCGTGGGAACGCCATGGCTGGTGAAACTTGACTGGTTAATGAGTAGTCGCGCCAATGCTTCAAGACCATGGAACTGGTATTCCCAATCCGAGGCAGGTGGCGGCGTGATTGGGGCGCTAGGCACTCATGCCATGGACATGCTGCATTGGTTGTGTGGGCCAACTCGCCAGGTGAGTGCTCTGCTATCCACCTCGATTCAAACAAGGCCTGATCCAATTAGTGGCGAACTGCGTGATGTGAGCAGTGAAGACGTCACCCTGGCTCAGTTAAAGCTGGGTGGAAATGAGAGGCCTGAAATACCTGCACAGGTGAGCCTCACGGCAATTGCCCTCCAGGGAAGAGGGTGCTGGCTGGAGATCTACGGCAGCAACGGCAGCCTCTTGCTTGGCAGTGACAACCAGAAAGACTATGTGCATGGCTTTGGCCTCTGGGCAGCAGCTGCCGGTGAGCCACTTCGCAGCATTAGCGCTGATTTGGATCTAGCGTTCCCCACCACATGGACTGATGGTCGCATCGCCCCTGTAGCGAGGCTTCAAGGCTGGTGGGCCGAGAGCATGCGCAGTGGCCAGCCAATGCTGCCAGGCCTTGCGGAAGGATGGGCCAGCCAACAGGTATGCGACAAAATAAGGGATTCAGCTAGATCAGGACAGCGACTTGAAATCCAATCGACACTCTGAAAATAAATAAGCCTGATAGGGATAGGTGACAGTTCTGACCATCGTCTTATAAAGTCCGGGGCCGCAGGTCCAGGACTCTTTGCTTGAGAACTGGCCCCTACTGACACTACGGAGATCTCTATGGCCCTCGTTCCGCTAAGGCTTCTGCTTGACCATGCCGCAGAAAACGGCTATGGCATCCCTGCTTTCAACGTGAACAACCTCGAGCAGGTGCAGTCCATCATGGAAGCGGCTTACGAGACTGATAGCCCAGTGATCCTGCAGGCCTCCCGCGGTGCTCGAAGCTACGCAGGTGAAATCTTTTTAAGACATCTGATCATCGCCGCCGTTGAGACTTATCCAGACATCCCGGTTGTGATGCATCAAGACCACGGGAATAGCCCCTCAACATGCTTTGGTGCTGCAGCCAACGGGTTCACCTCTGTGATGATGGATGGTTCTCTTGAGGCAGACGCCAAGACACCTGCCAGCTACGAGTACAACGTTGCTGTCACAAAAGAAGTCGTAGGCGTGGCCCATGCCATTGGCGTAAGCGTGGAGGGTGAACTGGGCTGCCTGGGCTCCTTGGAAACAGGTATGGGTGAAGCCGAAGACGGCCACGGATTTGAAGGCAAGCTCGACCACAGCCAACTGCTCACCGACCCAGCTGAGGCCTCCGACTTCGTCGCTAAAACCAAAGTTGACGCTTTAGCAATCGCGATTGGAACCAGCCACGGCGCCTACAAATTCACGCGCAAACCCACTGGTGAAGTATTAGCGATCAGTCGAATTGCAGAAATCCATAAGGCCATCCCTAACACCCATTTAGTGATGCACGGTTCCTCTTCCGTTCCCCAGGAATGGCTGCAAATGATCAATAAATACGGAGGTGCAATCCCTGAGACCTATGGCGTTCCTGTCGAAGAGATCCAAGAAGGGATTCGCAATGGCGTGCGTAAGGTCAATATCGACACCGACAATCGCCTGGCTTTCACAGCTGCTGTGCGTGAAGCCTCTGTCGCTGATCCTGCCAACTTCGATCCACGCCACTTCAACAAACCTGCGCGTAAATATATGAAGCAGGTCTGTCTTGATCGCTATCAGCAGTTTTGGTGTGCCGGCAATGCCAGTAAAATTAAGCAACGTGATATCAACTATTACTCAGCCCTTTATGAGAAAGGGCAGCTTGATCCAAAAACCGCTGTTGCTGCATGATTAAGGCCAAATGAATCGCTGAGGGGGGCTGCGAGGCCTCCCTTTTTAATAAATATGGCTTAGGACAACAACATTAGAGATCCATTGCGTCCGTCGAGGCGCGCTATTGCTCCAAGAGGCAAGGCAAGATTCGGTTGGCCATGACCAACAGGAAGATCACTGACAATTGGCACGCCAAGAGAAGAAAGACGCTCCTCAAGGATGCCGACCATTGAGAAGTCTCCCGGGACAATCTCCCCTTTCCAGCTGAAACGGCCTGTAGCTACCGCCGCAACATCTCGTAGCAGCCCTGCGCTGCCCCATTGTGTGAGCATGCGATCAACTCTATAGGGTGCTTCACCTACATCCTCGAGCACTAATACGGCACCACGCAAATCAGGGAACCAGGGTGTTCCGATTAGATGTGTGGCCACGGTGAGATTGGTTACCACTAAAGGGCCTACAGCAATGCCTGGAATGACCCCAATGCCTGATATCGGGGCTACAGATTGACAAGACAACAGACCAACCGTTCGTTGCCATTGTTCGTCAGACCCAGTCATCGACCCATGGATGGCGCCGCGAGATCCCACACCCCACTGGGCCAATAACAGAGAACTGGAGTCTGAGAAGCCGAGGCTCCAAAGGGAGCGTCGTGGGAAATGGAACCCGTCCTCCAAAACCCTTGCGCTACCCCAACCAGAGCCGATGTAGACAATTCCATCAACATGAGGATCCCTCCACGCGGCCTCTAGTTCAGCGCGGCGCTGGGCATCTGTGCCAGAAAACCAATGCCATTGGCGATGCAACGATGGAGGCAATTCAAGGAGCCACCCCTGCGCCTTGCAACGCTCAACTAAAAAAGAAAAGTCTGTTTGAGGATCGATCCACGTACCAGTATTGACCGCCCGAATTCGTGAACCATCACGAAGTGGTGTTGGCGCCGCCAAAGGTGTCGAGGCATGAAAGGCTGGGGTCAATGTTCGCCCCAGCTTTGGCCAAGCCGAGGTTGCTGCTATAGCAGCCGGAAGCCCCATCAGCAGCGAGCGCCGTCGCATCGTGAATCAGCCAAGCAGTGATTGCAATAATCCTCTGCCATCCACACCACCAATCACAGGATCACAAGCCCGTTCAGGATGGGGCATTAAGCCAAGCACATTGCCAGTCTTGTTTGTAATTCCAGCGATATCAGCCACTGAACCATTGGGATTATTGACATAGCGCAAGGCGATAGCGTCATCGTCTTGTAGCTGGCAAAGGGTTTCGTTACTGCACTGATATCGACCCTCACCATGGGCAATGGGCAGGGTGAGAGAATCTTTTCGTTGATGACCCATTAGCCAAGGCGTGCGGTTGCTTTCCACAGTGAGCAAAGCATCCTCACAGATGAAATGAAGGCTTCGATTGCGGGTTAGAGCTCCAGGGAGCAGGCCTAGTTCAGTCAGAACCTGAAAGCCATTGCAGATGCCGAGCACCCTGCCGCCACGTGCAACAAATTCCACCAGCGACTCAAGCACCGGCGCAAAACGGGCAATTGCACCACAACGGAGGTAGTCGCCATAACTAAACCCGCCTGGAAGCACAACAGCATCAAGACCATTTAAATCACGGGTCTCATGCCAGAGAAAGCGCGTTGGGATGTTCAAGCATCCTTGCGCTGCCCAGCGCACATCGCGATCACAATTTGAGCCAGGGAAGACAACAACACCAATACTCATGGCTGCATTAAGCGGTGGTTGTAGGAACCGGCTGAAGCTCAAGACTCCAATCTTCAATCACGGGATTGGCAAACAGGCGATCACTGAGCAGTTCCAGCTGCTTGCGTGCTTCCGCTTCATTATCAGCCTCGAGTTCAAGATCAACAAACTTTCCGATCCGCAGTTTGCTGATGCCTTCCACCCCAAGGCGATTGGCAGCAGATCGAGCAGCCTCCCCAGCCGGGTCAAGCACTGAAGGACGCAGACTGACAAGAACGCGGGCATGAAATCGCGGCACGGTCTGGAGGAAGTGGATTGTGAAATCTTCGCAGCTCATGGCACCCTCTTTAAAGGATGAAAGCGCGTTTAAAACCTAGGCCACTAGGCCCGCACTGCTTGCGTGGTGAATGGTGATGCTTGATTCAACGATCAAAACAATGCAGGTGTAGGAGAAATACAACGCAAAAATTAATAGTTATCTGAGCATGACTATGCAGCCAAAGTCAAGATGAGCTGAATGGTCTTTAATGACCCTGACTGTTAGTTGTCTGGCTAATGGCAAGTAAAACTTTCTGACGAAGTCTTAACTTACAAGAGGATATGGATTGTTTGACTAAGTATGGGAGAAGTCTCTGGCAAAACAAGGCTAGAAATACTCTGTGGGACTCTATTTTGTCAATAATATAGATAAGGCTTGGCTGAAGTGAGATTGGCTAGTGGATGGGTTGTTGAATTTGTTCATTCATCAACTCTCTGCCTCGATTAATTAAGTCATCTCGAGTGAACTCACCAGAATCCAGCCTCTGCAATATGATCTTCTGTGCTGCATAGTCTTCATTGTGCAGCCCAGCACGGCTTTGCATCATCCGCCATGATTTACGGCGCTCTATATGGAAGAGAACCATCTGACGACTAACCGCATAATACTTAAATTTGCCATTGATTTCAGCCTTGAAATACACACCCCAATCAGGCACATAAGCATGATGATTCTCATTGAATACATTTCTGTAAATAACATCTTGCTGCCTAATTAGAGTAAGCATATTGTCGATATGTATAAACTCGTCAACTTGTGCTTCAGGAATCTCTTTGAGGTGTCTGCGAAAACGTGCTTCGGTAAGAGCCCAGTGAGCAACAGTGAGATTATATGGCTTTCCATCTGATTGATATTTAGCTGCCCTCCAGTCTCGATTGATTGAAGGGTTACCCTTGAGCTCAAAAGTTTCCTGGATGGTCTCGCCAGCGCGAGGATTATAGATAAACTCAGGCATTCCACGACTATCTCGAATCATACGAGCTTGATAGGCACTCATGTCGTCACCAATACCATGCTCTGGCTGACAAGATGTATAGCATTGGAAAAAGGCTGTACCACGATATTCAAGTCCATCAAGCATGGCCTTATACATTTTTCCTGAATTTGCCATAGAAACCTGGGCAATAAATGGCGAACCATGGCCAGTTGTAAATGCTTCTGCAACACTTTTCTTTTCCACGAGCTTACCTTGCGAAGCAACACCAAATTGGTTCATGTCATATCCACCCAACATGTTAGAGCTGTCGGAGTTTTGACCACCGGTGTTGGAATAGACCTGCGTATCAAGCATCAGTAATTTCACATTGGGACGGTTTTGCAAGACGACCTTTGAAACGTTTTGGAAGCCTATATCGCCCATAGCTCCATCTCCACCAATCGCCCAAACTTTAGGTAACTCACGTATTTCCTGATCAGTCATGAGTGAGTCATCAAGATGAGTTAGCTCGAAGTATTCACGCTCACTACAAACATTGATGTCACGATCAAGAAGTGCTGTAGCAAGTCGTTCCGGAGTTACAGATCGACGTGCATGATTGAGGACAGCAGATTCTCCTATCAGCCAACTAATGGTTGCGCCATCCTGAAATAAGGAATTCATCCAGGGGTATGGATGAGGATTGGAGGGAGGAGTAGAGCCGTAAACCGTATTGCAGCCAGTGTGAGCACCCATATACATCGTGCACATTCCATTTGCCATACGTCCATCAACTGCCTGTAGATCACAGTGATTAAAGGCATCCTGATTGAGGACTGTTACCAGAGCTGTGATGACTTCTTGGTCAGTGATCTCACCAAATCTATTGAGCCGAAGAGTTGTATCATGTTCGTTTTCACCACCAAGACCCATTACTGCATGGGCTACAGAACGCTTAAACCAACTATATTCATCATCATCTTGAGTCTTTAGAGTTGCCAACCTTGTGACACCACATTTTTCTAATAGTTTTGCTTTTTTGCGTAAGCGCTCCGCTTTTTGGTGATAAATGGGTCGCATGTATGCCTCTGTGATAGAAGCAGCAGCCCTCAGCACACTTTTTTCACCACAACCTGCACAAGCACCGTCTCCAGAGACAAGAGACTCGTAATTACTCCGTACCATCAAGTGCTTCCGCAGGGCTGATTCAAGTGAAGACTCTGGTGATTCAGACTGATATTGCCCAAGAAACTTTTGACTGGTATCTGGTAATAAGCGGCTAAAAACTTGGGCAGTTGTAAGATCGGCATTAAGTTCAGGCGTATCCTGCTTCATTCGCAAGGCATCATGTTCTCCACAAACCTGAACACACTCCCCACATCCTTTGCAGAGGTCGCTAACAAAAATAGAAAAGATACCCCCACTACCAGGATTCTTCTTCTCGAGACTTTTGTAAATACTAGGGGTGTTGTTATATGCAAGTGGTAACTTGTCAACAATATCAATTAGCTGCCTACGTGAGGCTTCATCGATTGATGTAAGCTCATCTAACTCATTACTTAGAATAGTTTTAAAAGGCTGTTTGGTTTTGGATGCAACATTGTCATTCATTTTTTCGTGGCAACGTTGATCTAATCCAGGCACCTCCTTCAGAAGTTGCTTCGATGCATTCTCGTCAGTGACATAATTGCGTATGGCAGTGACAAGAATTGTACTTACATCCTGTGCTGTATTAGGCAAGGCAGTATCAGGACAGGCAGCGATACATTCCATGCATTGAGTACAATTCTCTGCGATGTAAATTGGGGTTTCGCGCCTGGCTACATATTTACTTTGTGTCGCGCCACTGGCAGGTCCCATAACAGATAAGCTTGCAAAAGCACCTGATGGTTGGTGATAGCCCAAGTCGTTTCGGAATTCTGAATCAAATTTCTGCAGTGTTTGGAATGGTGACCTATTGGCTTGTCCATCAGGCATCGAACAAGACGAACAACCACTAGCAGCACAACCTGCAGTTGCTGGAATCTCAATGAGAGCAGCATCCTTTGGTGCAAGCATGGGGTTGCGCATGCTTGAAGTGTCTACATCCTTATTTTTTCCATAAGCAATTTCCTCAACCCGTTCAAAGCCACCAGCCATAACCTTCATGTTTGAATCAACTACCGCGTCACCAAAGCGCCCGAACTTCTTTTGATATTGGTTGCGAACAACCTCTTTATACGCGGCCTCACTAATCTCGTGATCCTGCAAAAAGGTTGAAACTTTGAAGAATGCACCAAGGAAGGAGTTTCCTTGCATCCTTAATTGCAGATCAGTTCGAGTTGTTGCTTCTCGAGCGATATCGAATCCAGGCAGAATAAATACACGAATACCGTTATCCTTGATGAATTTGCGATATTTTGAGGGGATTCGCTCCCAGGCTTCAGCCGCGGGCTCACTTGATTCCCATACAAGACAACCGCCTTTATTTAAACCCGCAAGCGGATTAGTATGTGTGAATGCTTTGGGGTCACAGCAGAGCACTACATCAACATGATTGAGCTCACAATTCACTTGTATCTTTTCAGCCGCAACTGTTAGGAAATAATTAGTAGGGGCTCCTTTCTTTTCGGAGCCATACTTGGGGTTGGCCATAATGAAGAGCTTCTCTTCTAATTGGCCATGTTGATCATAGGTTGGATCACGTTCGGAAATCATTTGCCCAAACTTACCGATAATTTCACCAAGGTTTTTACCCGTGGTGATCATTCCCCAGCCTCCAATCGAATGGAATCGAACAGCAATCGCTCCATTCGGTAATAGCGATGGTGTGTCTTTAGAAACCACGCTATAGGGGTGGTCAATACCTAGTGTGAAATAAGCTTCGCCATCAGCTGCACTTTTGCCGTCTTTCCGGGCAATCCCCCCAGTGGCATATTCAAAAGCTCCGATGATATGTTCTGGTCGAAAATCTCTAGAGCCAAGCCCATAACTTCCGCGAAAAATTCTTGGTGTTTGCTCAAGTGTTATTGCAGGCATCATGCCTCCATACTGTGCAGACTCCTGTCCTTTACTTAGAGCAGTGCGGATGTCTCGACCTAATGGATTATCACCAGCCAAGCCTTCATCTGTTCGTTCTAAAATAATGACATTCTTTTTGCCACGCAAAGCATTAATTACTGCCGCTTCAGGGAAGGGACGTAAAACATTTATATGAATAGAACCAACCTTGGCATTGCGTTGCTCACTTAGGTAATCGCATGCCGCTTCAATATTTTCAGCTGCACAACCAAGAGAAATAAAGACTGTATCCGCTCCCTCGGTTTTATATTCTTGAATAAGCCCGTAGTTGCGGCCTGTTAACTGAGCAAACTCTAGATAGCATTGCTCAAGGAATTTAAGAATTGGTTCATTGAAATTATTACGACGTGCTATGACACCATTCATATGGTGCTCTTGATTTTGAACAGGACCTAAAAGCACCGGATTCTTTAAATCCAACATTTCGGGGACTCGGCGACGCCGAACTCCGAACAGTTCTCTTTGGGCTTGTGAAGGGCAATCTATCTGGTCATCTGGTGCACCCAGATATTCACGTAATAGATCCGCTTCTGGGGCTCGATAAGTACGCTCAGAATGGGTGGTCAACATCCCATCTTGAATATTCATTCCTGGATTTAAGGCTAATTCATTACATTTACGAAGAATAATTGCCTGATCTGCAGCTTGCTGTGCATCTCTAGCAATTAACATCGTCCATCCAGTATCTAGAGCTGCATTGAAATCATCATGGCCACAGTGAACATTAAGTGCATGCTTGGTCAGGGCTCGAGCTCCAACCTCCAAAACCATCGTCGAGAGCTTTCCTGGTGCGTGGTAATACTGCTCCATTGCATATACAATTCCCTGTCCAGATGTGAAGTTAACTGTGCGCTTGCCAGTCATCGCTACCGCAGTAGCACCGCCTTGCGCTGCATGTTCACCTTCTGCCTCAACAGATAACTTTTGGTTTCCCCATACATCAAGAGCCCCTTCTGCAAAAGACTGTTGATATATTTCACCCCCCTCTGTTGAGGGTGTAATTGGGTAATAGACACCTCCTTCTGTAATGCGCGTTTCTACCCACTTGGTGACAAGATGATTGCCATTACACGTCACCGGAATTCCTGGATACTTGGGGTTATCACCCCCCAGTACTGCTGGAACTATCTCCTGTTCTACGGTTTGATCTGCCATACGTAGAAATCAACGATGGAACATCTGCTGTGTGCGTAAAATCTACTGAAATCTGTGAACAGATTGCAGCACTTGATCAAAGAGAGGGAAAGAACACCGAAGCTCAGGCCCCAACGAGTCGATTCTAAAAAAGCTTAAGCCTCGCCCGTTTTGCCAATGTCAGTCTTGAGGCTTGCCTTGATTTTTTCAAGAGCTGGGGTCTCTGCTATCAACCCCTAAAGATAGTGAACTGTTCTTCCTGGCTGCATCACCTGGGAGAACAGGGGATGTTGCCTCATTCTGTTTTTAGAGGTTCTCAGGTACTGACTCTGTTGTTTTCAAGTACACCACACCATGAGACCTCCTGGTATGACTAGGGAATAGTCCTATATTGCATCTAAAAGTACAAAGTCCTGTGCTTGCTTGCCGCTCATCAAAACCCATAGCTATCAACATTTCTGTCGTTCCTTGCCTTCGCAATAGCGCCTTCATCAAGGCCTATTGAATGATTGGTTGAAACAGACCACCTCTTTTGAAGGTCAGTAGCAAAGCATCGAGGCAAACCGCTCAAGGGGCCTGAATCGGTTTCACAGAAATTCCACCAACAAGATCTGAACATGGATGGTGGATTTCGAGATCTACACCCGAATTATGGGCAGCATCAAGGGGACTCAAACTCACCACTAGCCGTGCTCCACAGCGACCTTGACCTGGCAGTGATCAGTTTAGTGATCTTCGCCTATTGCCTGCTTTCAAGACGATTGTCCAGGACAGCAGTCTCTGGACCACTGGTCTTTGTTGCGCTGGGCTTAGTTCTTGGCCCTGCCAACCTGGGCTGGCTCAACATCTCATTGGATTCAGCACTGCTAAGGCGTCTGGCAGAGATCACATTGGGTCTCGTGTTGTTTACCGATGCAGCAGCATTGGACTGGACAGTGTTACGTAACAGTGCCCGCCTGCCAATGCGCCTGCTGCTGCTCGGACTGCCACTCAGCATTCTGATGGGTTTCGTGGTGGCCAGATTGATATTGCCTGAACTAAGCCTGATTGAAGCAGCACTACTTGCTGTGGTGCTCGCTCCAACAGATGCGGCACTTGGCGAAGCGGTGACCACCAACCTCGAAGTACCAGAAGCTATCCGCGAAGACCTCAATGTTGAAAGTGGCCTCAATGACGGAATTTGTGTTCCTATGTTGTTGTGCTTTCTTGGTATATCAACTGGTCATCTTGACCAGTTCAATGGACCGAAGGATGCATTGCAGAGCTTTGCCCAGCTGCTTGTCAGTGAAATAGGTCTCGGCCTCGTGATAGGAGCCTTTGTTGGATTATTGGGTAGTTGGTTAAGGGATCAGGCAGAACAACGCAAATGGATTGCTGAGGATTGGAGGCCTTTGATCACAGTGGCCCTGGCTCTGAGTGCCTACACCCTCGCCCAAACCCTTCATGGGAGCGGATTCATTTCCTGTTTCATCGCTGGTCTTTTTTATGGGATCTGCAGTCGCAAAGAACTCAAGAACGGTGAGATGGTGGCTTCCCTGGCAATGGGGGACATGTTGGCCCTACTGACCTGGGTTTTATTTGGCAGTGCCATGGTGCCGGATGCCTGGAGCCACATCACAGTCGCAAGTGTGGTCTATGGGGCTTTAAGCCTGACACTAGTGCGCGTTCTTCCCGTTGCCTTAGTAACCAGCGGCCTTGGACTTGATCACTGGACGAAACTCTTCGTTGGTTGGTTTGGGCCAAGAGGTTTAGCCAGCATTGTGTTTGTTGTGATGGTGGTAGACGCGGCGCTTCCAAGCGCACAAGCGATTCTTACCACCACAACGGTCACCATTGTTTTGAGTGTGATTGCCCATGGCATTACAGCTAACCGGTTTTCGATGTTCTACGGCCGTTGGGAAAGAAGCCATGCAGGCTGAAGTAAAGAAGATTGAGTTTATAAAGACTAAACAAAAAAGACGAAAGCCCAAAAGGACAAGCTAGTCAAATGAACGATATATTGAAATGAAAGTATCTACAGTAATGATGCTCAGGATTAGGGCTGGAGATGGTTGAATGACATGCCTGTCAATATCATTAGTGCTTGGAATTGTCAAAGATAATGAATGATAGAAATATGAGCCTATTGAGTGTTCTGCTGGAAGATGAATGAATTTAATTCTAGTAATAATTAATAGTTGATGCGACTTGCCTAACTAATGGCTAGCTAACACTTCTTAAGCCAAGGAACGGCCTTTCCAGGTCCAATCGCGTCCAGTCAGTGTTCTCCAAACTGAAGTTGGTCCAAGCAAGCCAATAAGGATGCCACCTGCACTCATCAACCACCAATTCGTTAATGGTACCTCGAATTTTTGACGTGTCCAAAGACGTAGAATGAACTGAAGTAATACACCAATTACTGAAAAAGTAAAGGCAATTAATAGTGCCCCATAAAAAGGGATCCAGAGCAGGCAAACTATGATCAGCAACAATACTAGCCAGGGGCCTGTGAACATCCAGAACACTAGTGCTGATGCTCCGATTGCTTTGACGACACTGCTATCTAGGCCAAGAAACCAATTCTTGCTCCAGCCTTCCCAAAGCGCAGGAAAATTGTCGTACATCCGCAATTGCAATGCATCTAACCCAAGCAGATAACGCAGTCGAAAGCCCCCGCTTTTCACTCTACGAGCTAGAGCCAGATCCTCTATCACCACCTCAGCCAGTGCACGATGACCACCAATCTCCTCATATGTTGATCGGCGAAATAACATAAATGGTCCAGCGGCAAATGCTGTTGATTCAGCTGGATCATTGGCGGCTTTAATCGGAAAACCTACAGCCAAAAGACAGGCCATGATCGGTTGCACCATCCATTCAGCAGAGCAGCTGCAGTTAATACGTGGTACCAGGCTCAGCAGATCTGCTTCTTCCTCAATTGCCTGATTCAGTGCACGCTTGAGGGTTTCTGGGTGAAGCTCCACATCTGCATCTACAAACAGCACCCAGGTGCTACTTACAAGCTCCATTGCACGTGAGCAGGCCCAGTTCTTGCCTACCCAACGCTGCGCCAAGGGTCTTGGTCCGGCGTTCAAAATTGTAAAGCGACCTTCCTCGAGCTTTAAGACTGAGGCAACAGCGCTTGCAACTTGAACGGTTTCATCAGTACTCCCGTCATCAACCAACAACACTCTCCAGTTATTGCAGGGTGGATCACTGGCCAAAATGCTGCTCAGGCACACCTTGATGTTGGTGGCCTCGTTATAAGCAGGAACAACCACTGTGAGCTCCGTTCTCTTGAGGGTTTCCCCCTTGCTAGTAGGTGGCTGCCCAGGCTGAAACTGCTTGGAATTTAAGGTTGGAGCATTTTGGAACACACGTACTAGACTGAACAGCAGCAGTAATAAGCCGAGTGCTGCTCCTGCAGCAAAGACAATCAAGATCCAAGTAAGGATCAACAAAATTGTTTCCCTAAAAAGTCCTTCTATCAAATCATCTCAAGGAGTAATCGCGGAAATCAGTTCCATAGGCATTTGCGGTGAAAGCTGGAATGACCAGTTAACTCTGTAATCAAAATCACAGGTCGCCATGAGCACAGTCACTAACTAACTGATAAAAGTCATAGATAATCATTGTATCAATGAAGTAATGATCATCATTTGGTCAAACCCATGACAACAAATAAATTTGAATTAGAGATCGAAAAGATCATCACACTCAGCATTGCGATTGGCTTTGTAACAACTGTTGCTAAATCAGCTTTTACAGAAGTCAATGCGCAGTTGAATACCAACTCAAATACTGCAGGCCTTCCCTTTGAAAGACTGCATAACGAAGTTAAGGCGAAGAACTGAGATTGCCTTAATAAGACTTACTAATCCATGTTTGCTGATTGCTTTTATTTGCAAAAGCAAAATATAATTTTCTAATATTAGGTGTATTTGCTCGTAAATTCTTTGTTGGTAATAATCAAAGCCGACTTTTTACGAGCTTGCCTATATGCCGATGTTTCTATGCATGCACGTACAAGCAGGTGCCACAATGGCTGAGGTTCCTTTGCGCAGGGTGTCCCGCATTGTCAGTCGAGAAGCCCATTGAGCCAAGCACTGTGATGCAGTTTCAGACCGAGAAATTGCGTAGAACAATCCAGGAGTGTCAGGAGGTTGACACCCTACGTGGCATCGCAATGCAATTGTTGCAACTTCACGAGAAAAAAAGCGCAATTGCAGAGTGGGCAACAAAAAAGGGAGTTGATGCTGAATGTCGAGCACTTGTGGCCGAGATGGGCAACAACAACAAGCTGGCCAACACTTTTCAAATAATACGAAGTGACGGCCAATCAGATGAGATCGCTGGTAGGTATTTTTCCAGCTATGACGAGGCACATACTGTCTTGGAAAGATATTATGCTGATCTCAGCTGTTGCGATGAGGATGAAAGAGAATACTATGACATTGTTGAGGTAAATAGCTAAGGCATGATGCCTAAGCCACCCCTTATCATTATTTCAAATGGAAGTATTTGCCTAAAACAAGAAAGGAAATTCAGCATCGCATCTTCCTTGTTGATCTTATCAAAACTGAGAAGTAACTAAGGGGAAATGCTTGATGAAAAGCGGAAACAGCACTTTGGTTTAAGCGACAAACTAATTACTTCATTCTTGTTTATTCAGTCGATGTGAATGAAAAAAAAGATTCTGGAAATTAATTCACTATGCAGAAAGTTGACACACAAATCTAAATGCATACAGCTAAGGACTATCTTGTTGAATCAACAGATCTGAAAAGCCTTGGTAGGCCTATCTATGGTTTTTTACCAGGGCAAATCCCAGCCCATTCGACCAAATAGCCAAATTCCTAAGGTGACCTTGGCTCCAGTTGTTAAAAGCCACCAGCCCAAGAGCTGCTTTTTAGTAAAGCCAAACAGCATTTTGACAAGACCTTAGTCATTACCATTCATAGCCCACCAAGCGGTCTGTTAGCTACCAGCTGTAGTGGTTAGTCAAAAAAGAGCCCCCAGCTGTCGGTCTGGAGGCCTGTATACCTTGCTCAGTTCAAATCAAAACGCGCTCAATAGCCTTGCGCTCTCGTAAGTAATACTCATTGCTGTATCTCGAATCAGCTGGTTTGCAGGAGGAGAAACCAACCTCGCTTACTGGGATATGTGAGGGCGGCCAGCTCTGGGCATGGTCCAGTGATAATTGGGGAGGCTTGCCAACATACAAGATAAAAAAGAAGCTCAATCAATCGGCATCTGGTTCCGCTTTGATTCTGTAATAGCGATCAACGCCGAGCCATTTCCAAGTTGCTCTAGCTGACTTTGGCCCCATAAAGGCAGCCAAAAGAATGATTGGTAAAGACACCCAGACAACTCCTGCTTGAAACGTTAGCCAAATAAGCCATCCAACAAATACAAGTTGAAGCAGACCAAGGATGGTAAAAACTGTTCCTCTGGGGTAGCGGAAGCCTTTGTAGAGAAGAACTGTGCACATGCCAAGGGTGAATGCTGGGGGCATCGCCAAAGCGATGTTCTTCACCCAGAACTCAAGCAGAGACGTATCTCCATAGATGGGGATACCGCTCAATGAGGGGTTAGTGGCCAGTAGTGCTAGCAGGAATATGACGGTTAGACCTGCGGCGAGTTGACGACTCATGGCTTCGTTGGAACACCCCCTGGAGATAGCAGGTTCTGATGACACTCGCAGTGACTTGGTGGAAAACCAAGTCAAGCAATCCTGGCATCCACAAGTCCCGTACTGAGAAGTAGAAACAAGATGACTTGATGATTGCGAAAAAGCTTTGCAACAAAGCTGCAAACAGTTGAGAGGCGCTAGACAAGCTCAGACCACAAAAAAGCCCCGACGAGCGGGGCGAAGTCAAAGGGTTTTTCAGAAGTGATTGCCAAATGAATTACTTCTGGTACTCCTGTCCGCGATAGGTGAGCACAGGATGGGTCTGGGCTGCTTTCAGCTTGTTGTTTGCGTAGACAGTGCGGCGGTATGTCAGTTCTACGAGTTGCTTAGGTGCAACTTCTTTGTGCTGGGCATACTGCTGGCCGCGATAAAGAAGCGTGGTCATGATTCAGAGTCCGAAATGACGTCCAAGTCCCCGTTCCATGGCTTGGCTCGAACTGCGCCCTGCAATGATCAGGGTGAACGTTTTGGTAGCTATCGCTACAAAACAATTATGCACTCTGCGCGGCAGGGTTGGTTGTTCATGCGGATACAAAATCCTGCATGGATGGCGCCTCTTCGCTTTGGATTACAACTGTGAAGCTGTTCTGGAAATCTAGATTCGGTCTGAATTCTCTCTAAAGCTGTCATTACCGAAGCGACCATTCATGACTTTTATCGGGCCGTGGTCGCAACAAATCTTTACGGGTATGGATGAATGGGGGTAAGCATCCTTGCAGAACTTACAGCAAGTTTCGCGATTGATTTCTTGATCGAATGTGTGTTGGTCCTTAAAAGGGAGCTAATCAGAGTGAATGAGAACTGGGCATATTTCAACCAAAGAATTAGTGACAAGATTCAACAGTAGAAATACTTGAAATCGTCAGTAAGGCAGCAGGCTCTGCTGGCCTCCCTCAGCGGGCCGGCATTCAGCTCAGTCCTAATGAGCACCTCTCCTAAATGAGACGAGAAAAACTGAGAATCACAATAAAAAATCCCCTTGGTTTCCGGACCCAGGGGATTGGACGCCGTCCATGGCTAACTTCGCATCTGCTTGGGGAAGAAGCTGTAATCAAGGCACCAAGCGAACGTGCCGAATGTATCGATCATCCTGATCAGTATTCACTATTCCCCTGAGCTACGTATTTATTTTCAAGTTTTGGGATTGCCAAAAGTATAAATATCAAGAGTCATAAGCATAGTAACGTATAAATAAATTGAACAAACCAATAAAAAATGATTACTGAACTGTGCACACATAAAATGGAATGAAAGATCTAACGGTCGCTTTGCATGCATCAAATTTCAAAAAAGAAAGAAGAGGGGCGTTGGAGTGGATGGGATTAAAGAAAGAAAAATATCAACAAGCGAATCAGATTATTGTGACTATCAACATTCTCGTGCAAGTCTAACAAGGTTAATTTAATAGAAAATTGACTAACCATTGGCACGAAAATTATTAGGATGCCTCAATAGAGTCAGCCAGTTATGACCTCACCGCAAAGTCGAAGCTTGCTAAGCAAGTGTACTGATAATACTTGGCAGCTGCTGCGACGCACTCCACCACTGGTCTTTGCAACGGCTGTTTTCGTGTGCGGCATCGTCGCGGCATCTTCAATCTTAGTGAAGGGAATTCGCAGTAGTAATGACACAATTACTGTCACCGGAGCCAGTACGGAGCGGATTACGAGCGACTATGTCGATTGGTCTGTAAATGTTAAACAAACTGGTTACAACCAGCAGACTTCCTATCAGCTGCTAAAACCATCGCTAGAAAAAACGATTGTCTTTCTAAAAGCTAATGGGGTCAATCCTGATGAGATAGAATTAGGAACTGTTAGGTCTAATAAAGATCAAGTTCGCAATCCAAAAACGGGAGAACTTCTATCAACAACTTGGACGACAACTCAAGCTGTTCTGATCGGAAGTTGGGATGTTAAAAAAATCCACATGATTTCAGGAAAGATCAGTGCCCTAATTGGTGAAGGGGTACCTCTTTCAATTAATCGACCCTCCTACACTTTTACAAAACTTGCAGCCAAGCGAGTTGACATGCTCGCAAAAGCTACTCGTGATGCACGGAAACGTGCAAAGGCTATTGCCCAGGAGGCAGGCTCGAGTATTGGCGCAATTACCAACGCCGATACCGGCACATTCCAGATCACAGTGCCTAACTCTACACAAATGAGTAGTTATGGATCATACGATACCAGCACAATCAAAAAAGACATCACCGCGGTTATGGGGGTAACATTTCGGGTTGAATGAAGACTGAATAAGTCTATAGAGTTGAGGTTTTATCTTATTAATAATAATAAGATTGCTGATTGTACTAAAATGAGTAATTCCATGGATTGTGCTAATACATTGCCAGTGATTTTTTATTCTTTTTCATTGATAGCCTGATTCGAAATGAAGAGTCTTATTTAAAGTTCTGTAATGCTTGAGCCAAAACAGTACATTGCATGATCAGGATAGGGATTGTCAAGAATTTGATTGCATGCTTGCTAAATGATCCAGTACTAGCTAGTAAATATGAGCATCATTCGCAATGTTTTTTTCTAATGATCTAGAATTGAAAAGAGAATCTATTCAATGCAGGGCAACCATTGCCAGCCAATTGCCAATAGTCTTGAACGATCGTCCTCAGCCTTCACCCCAGCCAGTTTCAGGGAATTTTATTGAATTCAATGCTAAAGATAATGCAATTACACAACAATATTGAGCAGGATGAATCAATCCCAATGATGATTGGGTGCATCATCAGTTACCTACACTGATGATAAGCATAACTACCTTATTGCTACGGCCATGACCCGCGAACGAGATCCCTTCCGCATCCCACGAGCAGGACTAGAGATCGCGGCGATTGCAGGCCTTACATCGATTGATATCAACCTCAATGGAGGAGCCATCAATGGTGGCGAAATCGTTGCCGAGTCAACGCTCGGCGGGATGGCCGTCTATGCCATCTACCAAACTCTTCTGAGCGGATTAAGAACCGAAGCATTGCGCAAGCGGGGTGCGATCAGCCGCACCGTACAAATCCAAATGATAAGTACAACTGTCTGGGAATCCGTTAAACAGGGTGCCGCAGTCAGCGTCTTGTTGGGTGTATTGCTACTGGTGTTCCCTTGGTTGAGCCTCCCACTCTCAATCATGGGTATGGTCGGCATGGGTGTCGCCTCTATTGAATTGTTCAACGCGTTCTGGGATGGTCTTGATGCAATGCAGCGAGCTGAGCTTCATGCTGCATCAATGGAAGCCGGAGTGAATCTACGTCGCTTTCTGAATGGTGATCAGCCTGATGTTCAATTTTTTTAAATCAAAACGAGCACTTCTACGCAAGCTTTCATTTGTCTGGGCTTCTGCAGAAGCCTCACCCTCATGAACCTCCTGTCTAGACATCTCCAATGAAGGAAAGTTTGTTAGTCGCATTGATCTTTCGCTCACCGCCATATCTAGACCGCGAGACCCTGAACTTCTTCAGTATGAGTGATTTTTAAACAGAAGCAGACTAGAATCAATAATAAAAAGTTAAACTCAAGTAAAGATTGTCTTGTTTGCCCACTTTGTTATCTTTAATTGTTGCCAATTAGTGAGAGTACATTCCTGTTCTTATCCTTATGTCTACGATTCTTATCGCAAAGAATCCATATTATCGAAGTGGTTTGGAAAGTTTTGCTCGTCATTTCTTTGCCAATAACAAAGTCTCATCAACTCTACTAAGAGTTTAGATCTCATGTGTGCAGTTTATGCTCAGTTCAAACGGTACACAACTGTTAGGTAGCTGTAGCAAATTTGAGCTCAAAGAGGCGATGTCATCAGGCTGAGTCATCGCCTCTTTGGGCAAAGACTTAACCCTGGCAGCCATATCGGTATTGACCCAACCTGGACAAATCGCTGTCACGCGGATGCCTTGCTCCCATCCTTCGTTACGCATGGTCTGACAAAGGCCCATCAGAGCAAACTTACTTACGGTGTAGCCAGCCAAGCGGCCCTTGGAGCGCTTGCCACTCATTGACACCAACACAATGATTCGCGCCTCAGCATGACATTCAAGCTGAGACCAAGCAGCGCGGCTGAGCATCCATGGGCCCATGACATTCACCTGCCAGAGCTGATCAATCTCATGCTGCTGGTTATCATTAAACCGTATGGGCGTGCGATGAAATATGCCTGCACAGTGAATTAAACTATCGAAGCCATTGAAATGAGCCAAGCTTGCCGATACCCAGCTTTCGGCAGCGTTAACGTCCTGAGCTTCATAGGGATGTAGGAACACTTGTTCAGAACCAGCGATTGCCGGGTCAAGTGAGCTACCAATTAGGCATTTAGGGTCCCGTAGGCCAAGGCTAAGACGATGGCCATCAGCCAACATTCGTTCGGCAATTGCTCGGCCGATACCTCGACTGGCACCACTGATCAAGATGGTGCGCATCATTCCTGAATGGTCGTAAATCCAAAAACATTATTGCTGGGAGTTCTCATGATGCTCATAACTCTGCAGAATCTGAAAATCTTTTGATGAAATCCTGCTCCACCCAGGCAATCAAAGCCCATGCAACGGAGCAAGCGGTCGCGGGGAACCATTGTTGTTTAATCAGGTCGATAAGCGCAAGCGTGCTTGCGGTGATGGCTAATCCCCGAAGTCCAAAACGTGAGAATCGCAGAAGTTGGTTGTTCATTAGTTTCTTTTCTCCTTTAACAATACTGAGTAAAAAGCCAACTCAACTAGGGAGTGATCAGCTGTTCTGATTTTGAAAGGTTTTGATGCTGCCGGGAGTCGGCTAGATCAATCAATTCGAATGACTAAGAGTTTTAACTTTGAACCCAGAGTTAAGGGCTGAGTCAAAAGCTTCACTTTCCTCTAATGACGAGATGGCGAAATTCAACTTAAGAAGATCCTTACATGTAGTAACTCGATGCAGAATCAGAAATGATAAAAGTGCTACGTATGTTTATCGGCTAAAGAATCAAGAGCATCATATCGGAATCACACTAGTTCATTTTACCGAGGCTGAAAGTAGTGACAGTTTCACCTTAGCAACCACGAGTAACGGCAGAGAGGGGCAAAAAACAGACAGTGCAGATCAACATCAAAACCGAAGGATAGAAAGCCATCGTGAAACCAAGCGCTCTTCCTACCGCACCACGTCGATAGCCTGCAAAGAAGAGAACTCTCCCTAGTGCAAAAGACAATGCTGCTAGCGGTACGACAGACAATCATGCTGAGGGCATAACGAATGTCCAAGTGCCATAAACGAATGCTGCTAGGACCGACTGCTCAAGGGTATTTTGAAGAAGATACTGGAGGAGGATGGCTCGATCAGAATCTGTTCTAAGACCTTTTCCATCCAGCTCGTCTGGGCTAAAGAAGCGATGCTTTGCAAGACGGCCAATCGAAAAAGTAAGGCAGAGAGCAAGAATGATTAGTGATTTAAACAGAACAGAACTTTTTTCTAAGAGTGCAAGATTGGAATGGAAATTAAACGGATTTAGCAAAATTCCGAAAATAATAATCCCTATCGAAATTGCTGTGCCAGTGAGCATTCCATGAAGGACACCACTCTGTTTAATTGAAAGTTCCATTGTTAGCTTCTAGTTCGTATGCATATTGGGATCAACTCAATATATCTAGGATTCATGGCCCTGACCTGAAGAAATCATATAAAGCTAATTCTTCAGGAGTAATTGAGAATCATCAGAATACGCACTCAATCTTGGCCCGAAGGTCGAAGTTGGATAGGGTTTGAAACGATCAATGAGTAAGAGGGAATCTGCTGGCTTTTGGAATAAGATTGAATCAATTTTAGAATACTCATGTCCTTGATGTTTTACCACAGAGCAGCAGGATACTGGCTCGATTAAAGTCCAGGCCAGGTTTTTGCGACAGCCCTGGCTTTGATCTTTTAAAAGTTTTAACCTTTTATGTGTTTGAAGTCTGGAGTTTCGTTTCTTGCTAGAGCTGAATCTGGCTTTAGAGACTTGCTTCTCTTAGTTAAGGGTTATATTTCTCTATTCGCACTTGCGTAGAGGAGATTCCATGCTTTACAGCTGGTGATAATTAACTTCTGATAATCATTACCGTGTGTTCTCTTCTCTTGATTTCTAGATTTAAGAAGAAGGGTTTGCTTTCTGGATGAAAAGAGTTTGATTTGAATTCATTCTCATCAGGACAGTTAGCCCGATCGATCTCGTGTTGAGATGCATCTTCTGTCTTTAACTCTGATGGATGAATGCCAAGCACCATTGATTGTGAATTATCTGTCTGCTCGGCTGTCGAATCAACGCTTTGAGCATTACTGCTATCGACTGTGAATGAAAATCCAAGCAGCCATTCGGCCAGGGCTATAACCAGAGCCATCGAATACACCAGGAGTAGGTGCAGAATCAAGAGCAGAGGTTGTAAGCCTAACCAAGCTGGACGAAGGATGATTAGCAAGGGCTTGATAACCCTCGAGAAGCGTTGTATGGGCACTATCAAACCATTGACAAGCACAATGGCCAACTCGATAGGGTGTGGAGAGGATGGCATTACTCGTCGTCCCATTCAGGAAAATCTAGTTCTTCCAATGCATCGCTAGACCTAGAGAAGGATCCATAGACGATCAACAACCATTTAACATCACTCTCCGAGCTCGACAATCGAGATTGGTACTCAATAAGAGGTTGCTACTTAAAAAAATCTGCTTGCTTCATCGCCTGGACCGCTTCGACCTTTCCCATAATGATCTGATCCGACTAGATAACTGAATTCACATATTTTTAACTATCTGGAGGATTTAAAGGGATACTTCTGGTAAATCAATGATGGAATTTATGCTAGTTGAGGAGGATCGGCTTGCCTGTCGATTAATCACCAAGATAGATTCTTGATATGACTCACTATAAAACAAAGTAAGAATTGATGTTAAGGCCTAAGTTAGTGCTTTGTAAAACGCATTAGGCCCCAGCAAAGTCTCCCCTGACTCCCACCTTCAATCCAATGACCAAGACCTGCATCCATGCGACTCAAATAATCCGTACTAATCACACTTGCAAGCTCTTGATGGCGTCGACGTAGTTCCTCTCGAACCCGCGTGTAATGCCTCACAAGCATTTCTGTGCGTTCTAGCCATACATCTCTAGTCATGCCTGAAGCCTCTGCCCAGATTCGGTAACGATCAGGAGATGCCAAATCTGATAGGTGGATACGATCAAGAATCGGTTGAAGGGCGTTGGCTTCGATGCCGTCGCATGCCATTGGATCTGTTAAGACAAACACCCCCCCCGGCTTAAGAAGCCTTGACACTTCATTCATTACCTGGAGGCGATTACCGGAATGAAGTATGGCGTCTTGACTCCAAACCACATCTGCTATGCCATCGGGCAATGGCACTTCTTCGAATGATGCATCATGTACTTCGATGAGCTTGGCCAATCCAGCAGCATTGTTGAGATCTCGATGGCGCATATTCTCAACGGCAGAGATATTGACAGCATGCACATTGACCTGCCATTGCTTGGCGATACGTCGTGCCGCTCCGCCATAACCAGAGCCAAGGTCAACGACGCAACCTTTAGCTGGAGGTTGAGTTGCAAGCTCCATAAGTGCTTGCACGGTGCGCTCACTTGCCGAAGCGATGGGTTGATCGGCAGTCTCGTAAAGGCCGATATGGATGTCTTCACCTCCCCAAATCTCGGCATAAAAACGATCTGCATCGCTGCTGTCGTAATAATTAGCAGCAACAGTTGATGATGATGAATTCATGATTGATTAGGATTGTATTTTGCTGAAGTCTTTAATATCACGTATCAGTTTTGTTTAATGTCTGCTTTGTATTCCTTCTCAGCGACATGTACATAAAAGTCTGGGTCTTGATGGCCAGGTAAATAATCTCCAAAAGATGTAATCTTTTGGAATCCAACTTCGGTCATAAGTCGGTTTACGTAGCTTTGCCTTAGGGGGAACATATTCAAGTGATAAGTGCTGCCATCACTGAAGGAATATTGAAAACGCGCTAACCCTTCATCAACATGCTCAGGGCTGACATTGACATCCTTCCCGCAATAAACATTTCCCTTCCCAGAACGAATCGCTACACCTTGATCGAGAAGTCGGTCATAGTTTCGGTGGTCAAGAATCAGGATTCCATTATGCTTAAGTACTGCGTAATATTCAGCTAGAGCCTTGCGTCGATCATGCTCTCGAAATAGGTGGGTGAAGGAATTGCCCAGACAGATCACAGCATCAAATTCTCCATGAATATCTCTATTTAGAAAACGCCAATCAGCCTGAGCAGTGCGTAATAACTGACCATGATCACGAGCATTCTGAAAGGCCCTCGCCAACATATTAGGGCTTCCGTCTGCACTGATGACGTCAAACCCTTCCTTCAACAAGCTAACCGAATGAAATCCCGTTCCGGTAGCAACGTCGAGCACGGAACGTGCGCCATGTTCACGAAGGATTCGAATATAAAAATCGCCTTCAGCTTCGGACCTCGCCTTCCAATCAATCAGTCGATCCCATCTGTCTGTGAAATCCTCAACATATTCCTGCTGATAATGGTCTGTATCACGTACTTGTTCCGGTTTATCACCAAAGTTTTGCAGATCGTCTTGGCAGGGTTTTTGCGAATGTTGAGTCAAAGTCATGCAGATTCAAACTTCCCGAAGATTTTTTTGATGCGCCATATCTTTGAGGTCGGGAAAGGCCCGAATCAGCTAGAAAGGCATTGGTCTGAGCAAGGCTGCGTTACAGCTTATGCAATTCCCGTACGCAATCATAGCGAATGATTCTATGGATGTCTGTTAATCAAAATCTAATGACATCACATCAGTTCCCTTAACGCCTAAAAATTCATCAAATCCCTTTGGCAATAAGTGCTTTCAGTCGATGATTCAAGATAGACAATTCATTTGACTTCATAGGTGTCTTGGTACGGCCTGCAAGCAGTCATAGTCTGTAAATACAGTCGGTGTCAGACATGATGACCCGGATCAGCATCGACCAAGTCTGGAAGGTGTTTGGTGAGCATCCTGAACGTGCGCTTGACGATCACTGTCAAAGCATGGATGCGGAGCAACTTCATAATCAAACCGGTCTTAAGGCTGCCGTACGCGATGTAACGCTGTCGATCTCTAGTGGCGAGATTTTTGTGGTGATGGGCCTTTCGGGTTCAGGAAAGTCCACGCTGCTACGCATGATCAATGGCCTAATCCTCCCAACTGGCGGTGAGGTTTCCGTTGACGGCCAGCCGATCACTCAGTTGGCAGCTGCTGAACTGCAAAAGCTTCGCAGCAACAAAATGGCCATGGTTTTCCAATCTTTTGCGCTCTTCCCCAAGCGAACCGCACTTGACAATGCGGCCTTCGGCCTTGAGGTTGCGGGAGTTCCGCGACAAAAAAGGCTGGAAAAGGCCAGGGAAGCACTTGAGCGTGTTGGTCTTGGTAAGGATCTCGACAGGCTGCCTCAACAGCTCTCTGGCGGCATGCAACAGAGAGTTGGCCTGGCCAGAGCCCTGGCACTTGATCCTCCAATCCTGCTCATGGATGAGGCCTTCTCTGCTCTTGATCCTCTGATTCGGCGCGAGATGCAAGAACAACTGCTGGAACTTCAGGCAGAGAGTCCCCGCACGATCGTCTTTATTTCCCATGATCTAGACGAAGCTGTAAGGCTTGGTGATCGCATCGCTCTAATGAAAGAAGGCAAAGTTCTGCAATGTGGAACGCCACGTGAGCTGCTCTGCAAACCCGCCAATGAGCAAGTTCGTCATTTCTTCCAAGATGTTGATGCTGCCTCTGTGATCACTGTTGATACCGTTGCCGAATCACCCGTTCGCCTAATCAATCAATCAGATTTGCGGCAGCTGCAGATAGAAGGAGTTACAGCAATAGAAGCACCCACGTACATCGTGGACGATCAAAATATCTTCAAAGGTGTTCTTCAAAAGAACGGCAAAATCATTCCAGCTGAAACTGGTCCAGCTCTCATCGCCGAGACCACCATTCGCGATGCCATGAAATCTGTTGCCAACGCCCCGTATCCAGTTCCACTGATTGGATCAGATCAGCGCCTCATTGGCGTGATTAGTCCACGACGACTTTTGCGCTCGATGATCCTGAGATGATGGATGTGAACGACCAAGTTTTTGCAACCGTCAGTACCGGCCCTGTAGGCGAGGGCATGAGCAGATTCGTGGACTGGTTGCTCAATCATGCGCAACCAATCTTCCGAGTAATTGATTCTGCAATTAATGGGTTAGCCGGAGCCATCGAACAGATCCTCTCCGTACCAGCGCCCTGGCTGCTAGCTCCCCTGATCGCCATACTCGCAGCTTGGCGAGTGAGTTTGAGCTTCGCCATTCTCAGCCTTCTTGGTCTGAACCTCGTTTTGTTCATGGGGCTTTGGCCGCCAATGATCTCAACCCTGGCCCTAGTTATTGCAGCCTCATTACTGGCACTAATCATTGGCATCCCGATCGGCATTTTTTCTGCCCGTCGCCAACACATCTGGGCGATTACCCGCCCAGTATTGGATCTGATGCAAACCATGCCGGCATTCGTTTATCTCATTCCTGCAGTGATGTTTTTCGGCACAGGGCTTGTCCCATCCACTATCGCAACGCTGATCTTCTCGATGCCACCCGTAGTACGCCTGACGTACCTGGGCATAAGACAAGTCCCTGTTGATCTAATCGAAGCCGGGCGCGCCTTCGGTTGCTCAGAACGACAATTGCTCTGGAAAGTGCAACTTCCAAACGCCTTACCAACCTTGATGGCTGGTGTTAATCAAACCATCATGCTCGCGCTATCGATGGTTGTGATCGCATCAATGATTGGTGGGGGCGGCCTAGGTGATGTGGTGCTCAGAGGCATCCAACAACTTGATGTAGGCCTTGGCTTCGAGGGAGGGCTCGCCGTGGTAATTCTGGCTGTAATCCTGGATCGACTCACACAAAGCCTGGCTGCCTCAAACTTTTCGAGAAAGTCATTGCCGCAGCGCTTTAAAGCCTTTATTAACCTCTGGACTTCCTCATGAAAATGTCTAACAAGTTGCGAAATCTAAGCCTTGTTATCGCTGGAGTGCTGATGACTGGGTTGTCGGGATGTTCGAATGCCAAACCAGATCAATTGCGCATCGGCTGGACTGCCTGGGCTGATGCTGACGTAGTAAGCCTGATGGCTGAAAAACTAATCGAAAGCCACTATGAGCAGCCTGTCGAACGAGTTATGGCAGATATCGGTATTCAGTACGACTCTGTTGCTCGCGGGAAGCTCGATCTGATGTTAATGGCATGGCTGCCAAAAACACACGATAAATACTGGCAAAAAGTAAGCGATCGAGTTGTAGATCTTGGCACGATGTACTCAGGTCGCATTGGCTGGGTAGTCCCTGACTATGTGCCAAAACAACGGATTGGCTCCATTGGCGATCTGAGCGACCCGAAAATTGCTAACGACTTCAACAACACAGTTCAAGGGATAGACCCGGGATCAGGGCTGATGCAGGCATCTGAGCAAGCGCTAACTGCTTATGACCTATCGGATCTGAAACTGATTTCAGCGAGTGGTGCCGCAATGACAGCCGTTCTCGATCGGGCTATCAATGACGATCGATGGGTCGTGGTAACTGGTTGGACCCCTCACTGGATGTTTGCCCGCTATAAACTTCGCTTTTTGAAGGATCCCAAGAGTGTCTTTGGTGGCCAAGAAGGCATCCATGCCATTGCACGCCTAGGGCTGGACAAAGACCATCCCAAAGTGGTCGCCTTTTTCACCCGCTTCAAGCTGTCCGATGGTCAGCTGGATACCATGCTATTGGATGCTCAGAACACCTCAACAGAGGAAGCCGTTAATAATTACATAGCCAACAACCGCAATCAAATCGACTACTGGATGAACGGCACTATGCAAGAGCCGAAAGATAGAGAAGCCAAACCATAACCACCCGCTAAGCCCTTGAGCTGATTAATCAGTTGACTTCTCTTGGACAATATCTGACATCAAAGAGCTTTCAAGACCAAAGCGAATCGCTTCAGCTGCTTGCTTTTCAAAACTAAGCACCACCAGATCAACGCCCGCCTCCTCAGGATGCCAGGCGTTCTCTGGAGCAGCCTCAAACCAACTGCTAAGCCTTGGGCCAACCATCTGTAGCTGAAGGGGTAAAGCTTTGCCCGGTAGCCATAAGCGACCTTTTAGGCGTACAACCTGATGAAGTGTTGCCAACTCAGGCAGAAGTGCTTCAACCGTAGCCCGATCAACAGAACCTTCAAAGCGCACCGCATCACTCACCATCTCCACATGGTTGTGGTCATGATGATGATCATCTTCATGATGATCGACATCAATGGAAGTATTGTCGATTAGGTCGTCGCCAAATTGTTTAGGCAAGCTCTTTTGTAGGTCGCTATTCTCTGTCGTACTGAGGCCTAGCACCACAGCTGGATCAACTTGGCCATGACTGATGGGCATCATTGACGTGCCAAGGCGTACCTTTTTAGCAAGTTCGCTTCTGAGCTTGCGGAGGTCGACATTGGAGACAACATCCGCTCGACTGATCAATACCAAATCAGCAGCTTCCAACTGATCAGTGAACAAGTCTTCAACAGCACTGAGATGATCAAGGCTTGGATCCTCCTCTCGCTGCCGTTCCAACCCGGCAGGATCACCAACGGGGCTACCCGCTGCGAGGGCTTCACCATCCACCATTGTGACCACTCCATTCACATAAACTCGAGTGCGTACGGCAGGCCAGTCGAGCGCTTTCAAGAGGGGGCGAGGAAGAGCAAGGCCACTGGTTTCAACGATAATTCCATCCAACTTATCCGCCTGTTTCAGCAAGGTCTCCATGGTGGGTAAAAAGTCTTCCTGCACCGTGCAGCAGAGACAACCGTTATTGAGTTCAACGACTCGACCATCCAATTCCTCCTCCGGACAAAAGCCACAGCTACGGATTAAATCGCCATCAAGACCAATCGTGCCAAATTCATTGACCATGACCGCTAAACGCTGCCCCCCATGAGTGAGCAGATGACGTAGCAAGGTGGTCTTTCCAGCTCCAAGGAAACCAGTCAAAACAGTGACTGGTAGACGCTTTGCAATCAAGGCAGGTTTATGCAGGTTGGGAATTAAGAACGACAGCCAAGGCTGTCAAGAGTTTGAGACCCGCTAGCGGCATTGGTGCCGTTTGCTCTGGCGCAAAGCTCATTCTGCTGGCGACGATCAAGCACAGCATTGCTGAAATCAGCTCCTTCAATTAGGGCATCTTTAAATTGACTCTGCATCAGCATGGCGTTGGTGAAGTTGGCTCCCCTGAGATCGGCTCCATCGAAACGACTAGCAAAAGCCACCACATTTTCCAAATCAGCTCCTTGCAGATCAGCTTCTTGCAGCTGGCTGCTGTTAAACACCGCACCACGCAGATCGGCCTCACTGAGATCAACGCCGCGCAGGTCAGCCTTGAGAAAGTTTTGCTCCTTGAGGTCACGTCCGTGCATGTCTTTGGAGATCTCTTCAATGGCCTGGCCTCCTCTGAATTCAGGAGGGATGATTGCCATTACAGGTGACTCTGTTAAACCCAACACAAGAATCACAAGGCCACTAAGCAACACTGCTCGACAACGGTTCCACCAACAGGGAGAGAGATTCATGAAACTAGAAAATTGCAATGAGCCAGTAGTTTGAGCAGTCACGTTATGGCAATTGCCGGCCAATTCACGCGTCATGCCAATGACCCTAAGGGTAGTGGTCCCCCCCCATCCACTGATCGCCCACTGGCTCACATTGCTGCGCAACACCACAACACCGCCAGCCCTCTATGCCACAGGCTTGGAGGAACTTGGTCGCTGGCTTACCTATGAAGCCCTGCGGGATTGGTTGCCCCACCGCCGTGAAATGGTAACCACATCCCAAGCAGAAACAGAAGGCACGGTGGTCGAGTCCAATGTGCCATTGCTGAGCATTCCCTTGTTGCCCGGGGGCCTTGATCTTTGGCAAGGAGCACGACGTGTATTGCCCAGTTCACAGCTATGTCTTGGCGGGGTGCCCGATAACATCGAAACCAATGCTGGGGTGATTGTTTTTGTGGATCAGATTGCTAGTGGTGAGCGTTTACTAGGCATCCTGAAGCTTCTGCAGACACAAGAAATCGAGGCTCGCCGGCTAAGGGTGATTACTGTTCTGGCATCAAGTCCAGGCCTCAAACAACTTGGCGAAATGATGCCCAATCTCACGATTCACACCGCTTGCATTGACCCCGACCTCACAGAAGATGGTGAGATCAGTCCAGGCATTGGTAATCCGGTTTTGCGACTAAACACCAGAACTGCAGGTACGACCTAGACTTTCAAAACTGATCCAGCATCTATGGGCCAGCATCGTGAGCCGGCAACCGGCAGCCTCACCTCCTTGATCAGCGGAGCCGTACTCGGCGCTGCAGGACTTGCTTGGTGGCTTTTTTCTGAGGCAGAGCGTCGGCAACGCAGTCGCCACCAACGCGCCATGCTTCACGCTCCTCGCATGCAGGACGGATCAGAGGCCCTGGAGGCCATCTCGCATCCCCAGAACAACAGCCAGCACCTGGAACATCGAGTCGAACAACTCAATGCCGCCATTGCAGATGTGCGTAGACAGCTTGAAGATCTAGGGGCGCGGACCTAAGAGCTCGGTAAGTTGGCGACTGAGTGCCCCAGTCGCCACCATGCTCAGATCCGCCGCCATCACAAAGGGAACTCAACGCTCTCCCAACCGAGCCATGCTTCGCGCAGTGGGTTTTGGCGACGAAGATTTCAATAAACCAATCATCGGTATAGCCAACGGCTACAGCACGATCACTCCTTGCAACATCGGTCTTAATGACCTGGCGCGACGTTCAGAAGAAGCAGCCCGCCAGGCCGGTGCAATGCCCCAGATGTTCGGCACCATCACCGTCAGTGATGGCATCTCTATGGGCACCGAAGGGATGAAATATTCCCTGGTAAGTCGCGAGGTGATTGCTGATTCGATAGAGACAGCCTGCAACGCCCAAAGCATGGACGGCGTACTAGCAATCGGTGGCTGTGACAAAAACATGCCTGGAGCGATGATCGCCCTGGCCCGAATGAACATCCCAGGTGTCTTTGTCTATGGCGGAACGATCAAACCAGGAAAATTGGCTGACCGCGACCTCACTGTAGTCAGTGCCTTTGAAGCTGTTGGTCAGCATGCCAGTGGCAAGATAAATGAGGAGCAACTCACCGCTATCGAGAAGAACGCTTGCCCAGGAGCAGGAAGTTGCGGTGGCATGTTTACAGCCAACACGATGTCAGCCGCTATTGAAACATTGGGATTGAGTTTGCCTTACAGCTCAACGATGGCTGCAGAGGATGAGGAAAAAGCAAATAGCGCAGCCCGTAGTGCTGAAGTGCTTGTGGATGCCATTAAGGCAAATATCTGTCCCCGCGATCTACTCACCAAGAACGCATTTGAAAACGCGATTAGCGTTGTCATGGCAGTGGGCGGCTCCACCAATGCAGTTCTGCATCTGCTTGCGATTGCCCGTAGCGCAGGCGTAGACCTTTGCATCGATGACTTCGAGCGCATCCGCCAGCGTGTACCGGTGATTTGTGATCTAAAACCCAGCGGCCGTTACGTGACTGTTGATTTGCATAACGCAGGAGGCATTCCCCAAGTGATGAAACAGTTGCTTGATGCAGGCTTACTTCATGGAGACTGCCGCAATGTGGAAGGTAAAACCTTGAGAGAACTGCTCAAGGATGTGCCATCCGAGCCTTCAGCAGAGCAAGACGTCATTCATCCCCTCTCGAAACCGGTCTATGCCAAGGGGCACCTGGCGATCCTTAAAGGCAATCTGGCCAGCGAAGGATGCGTGGCCAAGATAAGCGGGATCAAAACCCCTGTACTTACTGGACCTGCAAGGGTTTTTGAAAGCGAGGAGGCCTGCCTTGCTGCCATTCTCAACAACAAGGTGAAGGCGGGAGATGTCGTCGTCATACGTAACGAAGGCCCGGTTGGCGGGCCTGGAATGCGAGAGATGCTTGCTCCTACATCTGCCATCGTCGGTGAAGACCTTGGCGACAAGGTGGCCCTGATCACAGATGGACGCTTCAGCGGAGGTACCTATGGTTTGGTGGTGGGCCATGTGGCACCGGAAGCAGCCGTAGGCGGCATGATTGGCCTTGTGCAGGAAGGCGACAGCATCACCATCGATGCCAATCAACTGCTGATCCAACTCAATGTCGAGAAGGATGAATTGGAGCGTCGCTCCAGCGCATGGAAAAAAACACAGCCGCGTTATCAAACAGGAGTTCTCGGTAAATACGCCCGAATGGTGAGTAGCGCCAGCAATGGTGCTGTCACCGACCAGCCCTGAACTCTGATCAACTAGCTCTGCTCAGGCAAAACCAGCAGTGCTCTCAACCTACGAGCGAACGCTTCCAATGGTGCTCCATCCACAGGCGGCTGACAGCGTTGGCCACTGTTGCCATCCATCCACACGGGATGCTGCCCTTGCCAAAGCATTGGACGGTCAGGCAATTCACACCAAGTCAACATCAGATTTAGATCGTTGCCGCTGCGATAGATCTCAAGTTCAAGGTCATGCTCTGGAAGGCGGTCACCTTCTCGGTTTCGGCATTCAATACGAACAATGAGATCAACAGATTGAGCCGATATTAGATCGAGCGTAGATCCAGGCTTCTGATCATCGACATCAGCGACATCTGTGAGCACAACAGCATGAATCCAGGGCTTTAAACAGACATCAGCCGCTGAGGCCACGAGGACCGACCAATTTTGCGCAGTCTGTTGGATTTCATTGCCTGTCAAGGCTCTCAGCTGAATCTAGGAGGTGAAAAAATCTTAGGCTATTTCTAAGCAAGATTTGACTATTGAAAGGAAGTCAATCACTATGCTGAATTGATGATCTATCCCGAATGGATTCAATAGTACATTTGATTAGGGCCTGAATTTGATTAGGTAAATAAATACCAAACCCTCTGAATGTATATGGCCATTTTGAAGACTAAAAAATTTGTAATGAATCAGTGAATTGCTTTGATCGAGCGCAGTAAAACTCGAATTGGGCCAGGGCGGAATTCTGGGTTTAGTTCTCCTGGCTGACCAAACTTAGAATGCAATAATTGCACTTGGTTGATACTTGATGCATCAAAGCGAATCAAGCGCAGAGGCATAGCCAAAGGCTGGGCAAGCACCGTAGGTTTCAGTGTGCTGAATGGGATCTCAATGGATGTAGTACCAGAAGTCTTAGTCGGCAACTGAGCGACCCATCGCAAACCACCATAAAAACGCTCAGTGAGGCCAAAGAGCCCACTACGAGAGCCGAGTGCAAGCTTTAGGGTGCGACCGTCTCCATTCACCTCCACCTGTAAGGCTCGATAGCTGGAAAGATCAAGAGGGGGGGTCAAAAGGGGTGAACGGCAACTGACAAAGCCACCATCCTGTTCAACAAGTTCTCCTTCTAGGATCAGGCCCTCGGAGGCCACTCGACAGGCAGCTTGGCTGGATCCGCCCATAATTGTGTCGTTCAAGCTAGACCAGGAGTTGAAGTCGTTCAGTTGAACCTGAACAGAGGCTTCGGGCATTAGATCCATGATTTGCCAACAATCTATTTACCTTATAGTTTTTCTCTTGGCTCATCATTCATTTCTTTAAGCTTAGACATTGATCCTTGAGAGAATTGCATTATTTAGATATCGATGAAATGCCTGAGCATTAAATACTTCTTAAAAAAAACTGCTCTAAGGCGGGCTTTGGCTGATGAGCGGAGGTTTCTTAATGGCAAGGACCCAATGATGTACAAACAGGCTGTGTATCGAATTCGTGATTATCCCCTCCGGTTTCACTGTCTGGGCCGAGAGGGCAATCTGGACCTGAGAACATCCCATCAGGACACTGGTGATCGTGCTTCCGCTGAGCAAGGCGTTCTTTATGGGCTTCATGCTGTGCTGTTCGGTCTGCTTTTGCGCGTCCAGAAATTTGGGAAAACTGATCAAGAGTTCGTAATTTGTTGGTTATTGGTTTCAAGTGGTAGCGAGGTTGTTGATTCCTTCAACAAACACACCATCTCTAAAAAGTTGGTCCATATGATGTCCAAATTCATTGTCTCTTTTGAGGTTAATCACGATATCTAGGATAACTCTAGAGAATGAAATTAATACTTTAAGCGGTTATTTTAGTTGAATGTTCAGTTGAACTCCTTGCGCAACGCCCTGGGCTGGACTGATTGTGTAGATGAGACATTTCACCTGATCACGGATCAATTACGCCAGCCAAAGACTGGCTAAAGTAGCTACAGCTGTAAGAAATCATTGTTGCAACCAAGTTGTAATAAAGCCTTAAGAATGCTGACCTTGATGTCTTTGACATTTTTAGATGCAAGTAAAGTCATTGATCTGCAATTTATGCTGAATTTATATTTGTAGATATTGGAAGATAAAGCAAGCAATAATGAACAAGAACACTTCTCAAGAGTGCATCATTATCCGAGTAAGGCAGCCTCATCTGCCAAGACCAAAATCGGTGAACGAGGTTGAACTAAGCGGGCTGGCGTGCGTTCAGCTGATTCAGCAGAATCTAATAAGCGCTTCAGGGCAACCTGCTTCCCTACACCACTCACAAGAAAGATCACTTCGCGTGCAGAGCTGAGCACCGGTGCGGTGAGAGTGATTCTTTCTAGACCTTTCCCTTTACCGACAGTAGCCCAGCGATCAACAACGGCGGGGGCATCCGTTCCTGGAAAAAGAGAGGCTGTATGGCCATCTTCACCAAGTCCTAAAACCATTAGATCAAACACCGGCGGATCACCTGCACAGGTTTCCTGCACGAGCTTCGCGTAGGCCTCGGCACTGGCCTCAGGGTTTGGCAGCTCCACCGTTGGCACGGGATGAAACGCAGCCTGCGATCCTGGGCCTTCAGCAAGAAGTGTCGTACGAAGCATGCGGGCGTTACTGGCGTCATCCCTGGCATCAACCCAGCGCTCATCCCCCAGAAAAACATCAACTCGATCCCACGGCAGTCTCTCCTGACCAAGCAGCCTATAAGCAATAGCGGGTGTGCTCCCTCCCGAGAGAGCGATCTGAACGCGATCACGCTGATCAAGTACCAGATCAATATGTGATGCGAGCCTCTGGGCGGCGCGACGTGCCAGATCCTCAGGGTCGCTCGCTCGCTCAACTTTGTAGGTCGTCATCACGATCTCCTCAGTCCAGCCACTCAGTATGGAAGGTTCCTTCTTTGTCAACCCGCTGGTAGGTATGTGAGCCGAAGCAATCGCGCATGGCCTGCACCAAATTCTGTGGTAATCGTGCCGTGCGATAGCTATTGATGTAATCGAGCGTGCTGCTGAAGCAAGGCACTGGGATACCGGCTTCAGCTGCGCCGGCTACCACCTTTGCTAGGCCCGGCAGGCGACGGTTCACTTGCTCAGCGAACCAAGGATCGATCAACAAGTTGGAAAGCTGAGGGTCAGCATTAAAGGCATCCTGGATGCGCTTCAGCAGACGGGACCTGATGATGCAGCCACCCTTCCAAATCTGCGCGATGGAGGGCAAATGCAAGTTGTAGTTGTATTCAGCAGAAGCTATACGCAGTAGCTCCATGCCCTGCGCGTAACTAGCCATGCAAGACAACACGACGGCGTCCATGAGCGGTGCCATGCCATCTGCGGAACTACCAAGATCAAATGGTTTGATCGCTGACCCATGCAAAATCTGCTCAGCGGTAATTCTTTGAGGCTTCATTGAGCTCATCACACGGCCATTCAGAGAGGCGTAAATGGTTGGCACTGAAGCTCCTAACTCCAAGGCACTGACAACGGTCCATAGACCAGTTCCCTTCTGGCCTGCCTGATCCATAATTTTCTCAACCAGGTCACTTCCATCGTCAGGATCCTTGGTGCGCAAACACACTTCGGTGATCTCAACCAGATAAGAAGAGAGCTCTTCTGAGGCATTCCATTGCGCCAAGACATCAGCCATCTGGGTACCGGTCATGCCACCAACACGCTTCATCAGGTCATAGGCCTCGGCAAGAATCTGCTCAATGCCGTACTCGATCCCGTTGTGGACGGTTTTAACGAAATGCCCAGAACCTCCAGGACCGATGTAGGTCACACAGGGACCATCCTCCACTTGGGCAGCCATCTTGCAAACAAGGCTCTCAATCGCCTCATAGGAGGTTTTTGTTCCGCCTGGCATCATGCTCGGCCCTTCAAGTGCACCCTTAGCCCCACCGGAGACACCCATCCCGATATATCCAAAGCTTTTGCTCTCTAACTCGGCGACACGTCGCTCGGTATCACGAAATTCTGAATTTCCACCATCGATGAGTAGATCACCTTCCTGCAGATAAGGGGAGATCTGCTCAATAACGGCATCAATAGCCGAACCTGCCTTGATCATCATCAGAATTCGACGGGGTCGTTCGAGCTTGTCGACGAAATCTTGAAGGTCCTTGGCACCCTGAATGGCTTTATCAGACCCAAGCCCTTTAAGGAACTCCTCTGTTTTGGCGTAGGTGCGGTTGTAAACGACACTAGAAAAACCATTGCGCTCTGCATTGAGCACAAGGTTTTCGCCCATCACGCCAAGACCGATCAAACCGAAATGTGCCTTGGACATCGCCAGTGAAACGATCAACTGGCGTCAGTGTGACCACAGCAACTCCAATCTGCTGTGATCTGTACGGCTATGTCAGGGTTGAACCATCCTCGCTGTAGATAAGAAACCGTAGAGATCATCACCAAAATTTCCAAAAAAACTACTTGGATCTTGTGTTGATTCAGCCTCGGGCAGCATCAAATCACGGTGCCATCAGAAATGGTGGCATTTTTGACCACTACCACGATCCCATTGCGGATGTAGAAGCCCTCATCAGCACGATCGGCTTCCTCAACGTGATCCTTGTTGACGATCGTGACGTTGTTGCCGATGCGTGTGTTCTTGTCGAGGATCGCACCCTTCACGGTGGTGCCTTGGCCAACGCCGAGCGGGATGCCTCCTCCTTGTCTTAGAAGAGTGCGTTCCTCGGATGATTCATAGAAATCAGAGCCCATCACCAGGGAATCTTGCAGGACCACATCGCTCTCAACTCGGCTTCGCACACCAAGGACGCAATGATGAATACTGCAGGATTTGAGGATGGATCCCTCTCCAATAATTGATTCCGTGATTTGCGCATCGACCAGTTTTGTTGGCGGTAGATAACGGGGTCTTGTATAGATCGGGAACTTCTCGTCATAGAAACTGAAAGGTGGATTGGGCTGCTGGGTGAGAGCCAAATTTGCCTCATAAAAAGCTCCTATCGTGCCGATGTCTTCCCAGTACTCATCGAACACATAGCTTTGCAGCCGGTCTCCTCGAGCTAGAGCCTCAGGAATCACCTCCTTGCCGAAATCCTTGTGAGAAGGGTTCTTATGCAGCAAATCGAAGAGAGTGGCGCGACTGAACACATAGATCCCCATTGAGGCGAGATAGGGCTTGTTCCTTGCTGACTCAGCTGACAAGCCAAATCGAGAGGTATCGACGGCCATGGCCTTGAGGGATTCACCCTTGGGCTTTTCACGGAACTCTTGGATGTTGCCATCGCTATCCGTTCGCATGAGACCAAATCCCTCAGCCTGTTCTGCATCAACGGGAAGAGCCGCCACTGTGAGATCAGCACCTGAGCGACGATGGTGCTCCACAAAAAGGCTGTAATCCATACGGTAGAGCTGATCACCAGAGAGGATCAGATATTCATCAACATCCCATTCCTGAAACAACCACTGATATTTACGAACTGCATCCGCAGTCCCCTCAAACCATGAAGGACTTTCTGGGGTCTGCTGTGCGGCAAGAACTTCTACAAAACCTTGACCAAAGGCAGCACTGAGGTTGTAGCTCTGTCCAAGGTGCCGATTCAGAGAAGCGCTGTTGAACTGCGTCAACACATACATCTTGTTGATGCTGGAGTTAATGCAGTTGCTGATTGGGATGTCAATCAGACGATATTTGCCTGCAAGAGGTACGGCCGGCTTGGCCCGCATCTTGGTGAGGGGGTAGAGGCGCGTTCCAGCTCCTCCCCCGAGAATGATGGCCAAAACACGCTTCATGCTGCCCCCGCAAATCGGCGTTGCGCAGCAAACTTACCGGACGGTTGGCCATCTAAAGCTGTCTGCTGCGAAGATCCAACAAGACTTCTGCAAATCAAGACGCAACCAGAATTTGTCATAGAACTACCCATCCTCTAGTGGTGGATCTAACTCAAACAAACTCGCCACCACACGCAGAGCCTGTTGCCGCTCTGGACGAGCCTGAGGAGCCCGTAGCTGAGTGACTGGGGTATGGAGAATTTTGTTAATGATTCCTTTGCTTAAAGCCTCAACGACTTTGCGCTCTCGAGCAGAGAAATCAGGCCCCATACGACTGAGCGCTTTTTGTAATTCCTCTGCACGAATAGCCTCAAGGGTCGCCCTCAAGCGATTAATGGTTGGAACAGCTTCAAGACTGTCCCACCACTCTAAAAACAGACGCGTCTCTTCTTGGAGCACAACCTCTGCTTCTTTGGCCATCTGTTGGCGGGCCTCCTGATTACGAGACACCACCTCATGCAAATCATCCACATCATGGGACTCAACACCGGGTACATCGACCACATCTGAGGCGATGTTGCGCGGCACGCCGATGTCAATCAGACGAAGAAAACTGCGGCGCTTGAGCTGCTTGAGCAGAGATGCATCAACAATCGGATCATCAGCAGCCGTACTGGTAAATACCAATGAACAGGTACTTAGACAATGGTTCAAATCATCAAGGGGGCGACACTCAACGGGGAGCTCAGGGAAATCAGCCGATAGATCCTCAGCTCGTTGCCGCGTGCGGTTCAGCAACATCACCCCAGAGCAACCTTTCGCCTGAAGATGTTGAAGCAGTAGTCGGCTCATCCGCCCCGCACCCACCACTGCGACCAACTCAGATTCCAGAGTCATCAACTGATCTTCTCCTTGCGCCTGGCCAAGTTTCAGTTGGGCTAACTCCACAGCCGCAGAACTAATTGAGACAGCCCCCGTACCCAGATTGGTTTCACTGCGAACTCGTTTGCCAGTACTCACTGCCTGAGTGAGCAAACGGTTAAGAATCGGGCCCATGGATTTGTGCTCCTGCCCCAATCGCACCATCTTCTTCACCTGGGAAAGGATCTGCCCTTCTCCTAAAACCAGACTGTCCAGACCCGCAGCCACCCTCATCAAGTGGGCTACTGCTTCATCGTGATGAAAGTTGAACAGATGGGGGGAAAGATCTTCCGTTGCCAAACCTGAATGTTGGCCTAGAAAATCACTGATGGCGGAGATACCTCGTTCAGGGTGACGAACCAAGGTGTAAATCTCAAGCCGATTGCAGGTGCTAAGGATCGAAACCTCAAGGACTTGATCGTTGCCGCGAAGAGTTTGCAGGGAGGTCTCCATTGTTTGCTCAGGGATGCTGAGCTTTTCACGGATTTCCACCGGCGCCGTGCGATGACTTAAGCCGACGACGGCAATGTGCATGGAGACGTCCCTTAGATCTTGTCTTGGATGGTTAGCTCAGAGCGATGCTCTTAGCTCCATCCTTGATATGCACGGTATTGGTAAACCGAGCTGTGTTGTCAAGAGTGCTGATCACCAAGCTGCTAGTGCGTGTGCAGTCAGGCTCGAACTTAACTCCATGGAACAACAGTCCATCAGTGATCCCACTACCCGCAAAAACAACATTTTTGCCGGAAGCCAGTTCTTCGGCTTCATAGATCTTGTCAACATCAGTAATGCCCATCTCATTGAGGCGGGCAATGTTGCCTTCTTTGGTGTAATCGGCCCACTCACTGGTTTGAGCAATGGCGGGGTCATACACCAGCTGGCCCTGAAAGTGACCACCGAGAGCACGCATTGCGGCAGCTGAAATCACACCCTCAGGAGCAGCACCGATGCCCATTAGACAGTGGGTGCCGGTGCCGGCAAACCCACAGGCAATGGCAGCTTGAACATCTCCATCTGAGATGGGTTGAACACGTGCACCAGTGGCACGTATCTCAGAAATCAGGCCTTTGTGACGAGCTCGATCCATCACGACAATGGTGAGTTCACTCACGGCAAGCCCAAGACACTGGCTAAGGATGTTGATGTTCTCGGTGGCAGATTTGCGAATGTCCACCTTGCCTTTTGCTGACGGAGGGGCCGCTAACTTTTTCATGTAAAAGTCAGGAGCATTGAAAAGGCCACCGCGATCAGAGGCGGCCAGTACAGCCATCGAACCTCGCTGGTTGTTGGCGCAAAGATTGGTGCCTTCGCAGGGATCGACGGCAAAGTCAACGCCTGGGCCGCTGCCGCTGCCAACCTCTTCGCCGATATAAAGCATCGGGGCTTCGTCGCGCTCCCCCTCACCGATGACGATGCGACCCTGCATTTGGATTTGTCCCATCCGCTTGCGCATGGCTTCAACAGCTGCTGCATCGGCTTCGTCTTTCTTGCCGAGACCAGTCAGATGTGCCGACGCAATGGCAGCTTGCTCAACGACCTCGAGAATTTCCTGAATAAGAGTGCGATCCACTGGTATGCGGCGGTGGGGATGGGTGTGACGACCAAAGAAACGAGCAGGGCTGGACTGAATTCACGGGTCAGCGTTATACGCTGATCATGTGAAAGGACCCGATGCCGCAGGGGTTCTCGGCTCTAAAGCGCTGCTCACTGTATCAGTGCCGGCAACAACGAGAATGCCCATACAGCCGATTCCTAGAATCGCCCACTCCCTAACCCCGATCGATGAGCACGAAGCCCCTGGTAATCGCCCCTTCGATCCTCTCTGCCGATTTCTCCCGCCTAGGAGAAGACGTGCAGGCTGTAGATCAAGCCGGCGCAGACTGGATTCATGTGGATGTCATGGACGGCCGATTCGTGCCAAATATCACGATTGGTCCTCTGATCGTTGAAGCACTAAGGCCTGTGACCAGTAAGCCCCTAGATGTCCACTTGATGATCGTGGAACCAGAAAGGTATGTAGGAGATTTCGCAAAAGCAGGTGCAGATCACATCTATGTGCAGGTTGAAGCTTGCCCACACCTTCACCGCAACCTTGCGCAAATCAAGGATCTCGGTAAGAAAGCAGGAGCAGTACTCAACCCAAGCACACCTCTGGACACCCTTGAGTACTGCCTGGAGCTATGTGATCTAGTACTGATCATGAGCGTCAACCCAGGCTTCGGTGGGCAAAGCTTCATCGACAATCAAGTGCAAAAGATCCGCGAGCTGCGTCGTATTTGCGACGAACAGGGTCTCGATCCCTGGATCGAAGTCGATGGAGGGATCAAGGCCGACAATGCCTGGAAAGTGATCGAAGCTGGCGCCAATGCGATTGTGAGCGGGTCTGGCGTGTTCAATCAGCCCGACTACGCCGAAGCTATCCGAGGCATCCGTAATAGCAAACGTCCTGAAGGTGTTGTGGTCTGAAGTAATAGATGCAGCAATAACTGCATCTATTGCCTATTAGTCTTGTGGGGATTGTTGCTAATAAGAACAGATCAATATCACAAGATTAGGCTTCAAAGAACCAGCCGTAGCTGTGCAAACCAATCCCTAACAGATTCACACCGATATAACAAACAACGATCACAACGATGCCTGCCACGGCAACTAAAGCCGGACGTCGCCCGCTCCAGCCACGACTGAAACGTGTATGCAGATAGGCCGCATAAACCATCCAACAAATTAGAGCCCAGGTTTCCTTTGGATCCCAACTCCACCAGCTCCCCCAGGCCTCATTGGCCCAAACGGCACCACTGATCAAGCCAAGCGTGAGCAACAAAAAGCCAACCGTAATCGTGCGATAACTAAGGCTGTCCAACTGTTCAGTGCGGCTCAAGTTGATTGAACTCAGGCGCAGGCCATCATTCTGATCCATAGCAGATGTGGCTAGCTTTGCCTGACGAAATCCACCTGTTCCAATTGAACTGCTGCGTAGCTCCAAAGTTTGCTGGCGATCAGTAAATAGAACCGCCATTGATAAGAAAGAACCAACAAGAAGGGCAGCGTAACTGCACATAATCACGCTCACGTGCATCACAAGCCAACTGGAGCGAAGAGCTGGTACTAGAGGAGATGCCTCCTGAAGAGTTTCTGGTAATGCAAAGCTGGCAAAAGCCACACAAAGCAAAGCCATTGGTGTAGCTGCAGCTGAAACAATCGGGGAAGACAAGGAACGCTCCACCAATAGCTGCGCAAGTGTGCAAGCCCAGGCCAGAAAACAGAGGGATTCATAAAGGTTGCTGATCGGGAAGTGACCCGACTGCCACCACCGCAAAACCAATTGAGCGGTAAGAACCAAATTGGCAAGAGCCACCAGAAGTGTCACAACAGCAGAATTGCTACCTCCTGAAACCATCCAAAAAGAGATTGGTATGGCCAACAGAAGTAGGGCAAATGCAGCCAAACCAAGAGCCAAAACAGGATCCCCTAGCGAGGCGGAAAGCTCAGCCAACGTCACTCCAAACACCAGGTCCCTGCGACAACTCTCTTATTCTGCCGCTGCAGTTCAACGACTGGCCTGACGCAGCAACAGACCGCCACCTGCCAAAGAGATAAAAACAGGGATCCACGCGGCCAACATAGGTGTCAAAGTTCCCGTAACACCAAGAGAACTGAAGCTGAAGCTAAGCGTGTAATAAGCAAGAATTAATAAGAGACTGATGCCAAATCCCTGGGTCCGGCTGGTCCGAGAATTAGGTTTTGCACCAAGGCTGCTGCCAATCAGGCCAAACACCAGGCAGGACATCGGGAAAGTGAATTTTTCTTGGATACGCACCTTCAAACGCCTGGCCTCTTTACGGTTACCAGCATCGGTATAAATACTTGCGGCCTCCATGGCCTGTGCAACAGTCATGTTGTTGGCATCTTTAGGGAGTTTGGCCACACGAATTGGGCCTGATGTTAGGGGGTAGAGATAGCGATCAAATTCAACCGAAGTGGTACTACCACTTGGTGTGAGAGTAAGAATATTGCCGTTAAAAAATTCCCACATCGCCTCCTGCTCATTCCAAATAGCCCTCTCGGCCTTCAACATCTGAGTAAAATCAAGACGAGACAAATCAAGCACTGTGACATCCTCCATTTCTCCCTTAAGGAATTCCCTTGCATAAAACAACTGAGAAAGCCCTTGATTCCTTTCTTCAGCTTCTGCAGCACCAGTAATCGTTCCGAATCGGGAATAAACAACATGTTTGCCTTTCTCTGTAGCAATTGCTTTTCCAAGAGCACGCTTTATCGTCACCTCAGCACTACTATTTGTTCTTGGAACAATGACATCATTGAAGATAAAAGTTAGTCCTGTCATCAATAATGCCAATGCCAATGCTGGAGCAACGATTCGTCTGGTGCTTACACCGAGGCTGCGCAAAGCCGTGAATTCACTGTTAGAAGAAAGACGGCTATAAGCCAACAAGGTGGCCAACAAGGTGGCCATCGGAAAAGAAATCACCAGAAAGAAAGGTAACTTCAAGCTAAAAACCTGCAATGCAAAATGCAGAGGCAATCCAAACTCAACAATCTTGCGCACCAAATCAAACATCACCCCGACTGAGACGGAAACCACCGTGAAGGCCGCTATGGCAAACAGCAATACGGGTATCAACTCACCTAAAAGCCATCTATCCAGCAGCGGGATCAGCCTCCACTTGGACGAAGCCCAGCGCCACCACTTCCAAGGCCAAGAATCAACGTCTTTCAACTTTCCAAGGCGCCATTTGCTCAAAGCTGAAAACCCTCCCCGAGATAGTGACGCCGCACCAAGGGGTTGTTTGCCACTTCTTCAGAACGGCCTGAAGCAAGAATGCTGCCTTCCGTAAGAATGTAAGAGCGGTCAGTGATGGCAAGGGTTTCACGGACATTGTGATCAGTGATCAGGATGCCCATGCCACGCTCACGGAGGGTATGAATCAAAACCTGGAGGTCTGCCACTGCCATGGGGTCAACACCTGCGAAGGGTTCATCAAGCAAGAGGTAGGTAGGACCTTCTAGACCTACCGCCAAGGCACGTGCTACCTCGCAGCGACGTCGTTCGCCACCGGAAAGCTGATAGCCACGACGGTCCAAGAACAAGTTGAGATGAAAGTCTTCAACCAACTGCTCGAGACGCTCCCGACGCTGATGAGTTGTTAAATGACTTTGAGAGAGCGCAAGCTCAAGGTTTTGTCGCACGCTGAGCTGTCGGAACACACTTGGTTCCTGAGGGAGATAACCGATACCTAGACGAACTCGATTGGGCATCGGTAAATCCGCCACTGGCTGCCCATCAAGTTGCACCTGCCCGTAATCAGGACGCAATAAACCGATCACAAGATTGAACGTTGTTGTCTTGCCGGCACCATTGGGACCAAGTAAGCCAACAACCTCGCCTGGATCAAGGCGCAAGGAGACATCTTTTACCAGGTGACGCCCTGCCACGGAGAGCGCCACCTGCTCTAAACAAAGACTCATTGGGCCAAAGGTCCCTCTGCCTGTTTGTTGGAATTAAGTTGCACAGAAGTGAACACTTGAGTACCAGTGCGTGGGTCTGCTACCCCTTGCTCCTCTTCGAGTAGATAAACAACTCGCTCAGCCTGCATGGAATTTTCCCCGTCCCGAATCACATCAACATCTCCGCTAAGGACCACACGATCTTCTTTGCTGAAGTACTGAGCCTGTCTAGAGGTAGCAACGATGCCTCGGGCTGGATAAACGATGCGAACGTTGCCGATGGCGGTGAAAACCCCTGTGACGCTGTCTGCGTTTTGGATATCTGATTCGATCGTGATCAATCCGCCATCTTCTACCGGAGCAGACGGGCTGCCCTCCTGGCTTAAAGCCGCAGGGGTAGATATTCCAACCAACGCTGTCGCTATGGCGAGATGAACTTGCAAACTCCTTGTCATGACTTGAACAAGAGCAGCCAAAGCGGAACAATCCAAATCTTGATGGTTAATTTACTCAGGAAATGAGCTGTCATAGATCAGGCCTGGGACAGTGCAATCGTCGGGATTCTGTCCCTGCTGAAGCCGTTGCAAGCGATTCTCCACACAGATGCAGAGTTGATCAAGGTCAAGACCCAGGCTTGGAGTTCCTAGAGCTTTTAGACGCCCGAGGCCTTCACCATAAAGAAGGGTTGCTCCGCGACGATTTCCGCGCTGCAAGTGAAGTTGGGCAACAGCAACCTGAAGTACCCCTTGGATGGTCTGGCGTGCTTGACCGGATGTCTCATGCCAAAGCTCCTCAAAGGCGTCATGAGCGGGGTACCAATCGGCCTGATTAAAAAGCTCCACGGCTAGTAGAAAACGTGGATCATTGATCAGATCAGTAGGCTGAAATCTCTCCATCAAGAGCTTTAGCGTTTGGCCATCTTCTTGGCAGGCAACTTGCGCAACCGAATGGACTCTGGAGTGACCTCAAGCATCTCGTCTGGACCGATGTACTCAAGAGCACGTTCAAGGGTCATCTGAACAGGTGTCTGCAAGGTGTCGAGTTCTTCTGCACCAGCAGAGCGCATATTTGTGAGTTGTTTGGCCTTGCAAACGTTTAACTCCAGATCCTGAGGTCGATTGTTTTCGCCAACGATCATCCCCTTATAAACCTTGACACCTGGAGAGATGAAGAACTGACCTCGACCCTCAGCATTCTTGAGTGCGTAGAAGGTCGCAGTGCCCTGCTCAAAAGCAATCAGAACACCATTCCGACGAGCATCAAACTCACCCAACATTGGGCGATATTCAAAAAAAGAGTGGCTCATAATTCCTTCCCCCCTGGTAGCACGTACAAACTCACCACGAAAACCGATCAACCCTCGAGAAGGAACAACAAATTCAAGCTGGGTGCGACCGTCGTTACCGGTTTCCATATTCTGCATTTCACCCCGACGCACCCCCAACTTCTCAATGCAGGAGCCAACTGCTGCCTCTGGTACATCCATGACCAAGGTCTCAACGGGCTCACAAGGAGTGCCGTCAATCGTTCGGAAGATCACCTGAGGCTGGGTTACCTGAAACTCAAAACCCTCGCGGCGCATGGTCTCAATAAGGATGCCCAGGTGTAGCTCACCACGTCCGCTAACCGCAAAACGGTCAGGGGAATCAGTGTCCTCAACCCGTAGGGCAACATTGGTGAGTAATTCCTTGCGTAAACGATCTCGCAGCTGCCGGCTAGTGACGAATTTGCCTTCTTTGCCAGCAAAGGGTGAATCATTGACGACAAATGTCATCTGCAAAGTGGGTTCATCCACCTTGATTAGAGGTAAAGCCTTTGGTTCATCTGGACAGGCAATGGTCTCGCCAATATTGACTTGATCGAAACCGGCTAAAGCAACAAGATCACCAGCTCCGGCTTCTTGTATCTCAATCCGTTGCAATCCTTCGAAACCGAGTAGTTTGCTAATTCGGCCACGTTTAATGCTGCCATCATCCTTAATCAACGAAGCACTCTGACCATTACGGATAACCCCGTTATGGACCCGACCAATCACAATCCTGCCCAGGAAGTCTGAATAATCGAGAGTAGTTATCTGTAGCTGAAGAGGCTTGTTCTCATCTCCAACAGGTGGTGGAACATGACGCAGGATGGCATCAAATAGTGGCTTCATTGTTTGACTTTCAGTTGCCATATCCGGCTTGGCAAAACCACCCATTCCACTGCCGAACAAGTACGGGAAATCACATTGGTCATCATCTGCACCGAGTTCAACAAACAGATCGAGCACCTTGTTGACAGCGGTTTCAGGATCCACCCGCGCACGATCAATCTTGTTGACGAACACAATCGGCCGCAATCCCTGCTCAAGCGCCTTCTTGAGCACGAAACGCGTCTGTGGCATAGGCCCCTCGTTGGCGTCAACGATCAGCAAACAGCCATCAACCATGCCAAGCACCCGCTCAACTTCACCGCCAAAATCGGCATGACCAGGGGTATCAACAATGTTGATCCGCGTATCGTCGTAGGTAACGGCCGTGTTCTTTGAAAGGATCGTAATGCCTCGTTCCCTTTCCAAATCATTGGAGTCCATGACACATGTGGGTACAGCCTCGTTGTCTCGGAAGATCCCGGACTGAGAGAGCAGGGCATCCACCAAGGTTGTTTTGCCGTGATCCACGTGAGCGATAATTGCAATGTTGCGGATCGCCTTGGCCTGGGCACTCATGGGTCAGAGACTTTCAAACGGAAAAGGAAACGCACACAGGCGTAGTGGCGGAAGGATATCTCAATTTGATATTCGACTTAACTTCTAGGCCCCTTCCGCTAGCTAATCAAAACTTCTAAGACCGAAAAAAACTTCTTCAGTTCATTCATTCCAGTTGATGAGCCGATTCAAAGAGTCTCAGAGCAGAAGCTGAACCCTCAAATCGCCAATGCCAAGGCTCATAAGTCACCCCCTGTGGGTTATCAAGGGGAAAGGAAAGGACAAAGTGATAACTAGCAGCATGATCCTGTAGCCAGCGGAACGCCCTCGTGGCTTCGAAGCTTTCAGACAGATTCGCTTCAGGAATCGTCCCGTCACCAAGATCAATGGCATAGCCAGTGCTGTGTTCGGAATACCCTGGAGGTGCAGAGACCTTGGCCCGTTCGGCTGCTGTCTGGTTCCGGTCTGATTTGATATCAAAAAAGATTCGCTCTTGTAGGTCGTGAGAGCGGTAGCCACTCAACAGCCTCAAATCAACACCATCTGCTGAAGCCGCAGCACGCATGGAACTCAATGCATCAGCGGCTTCGTGATGAAGCTCAATCCCAGGCTGCATGAGAATTCGATCCTGTACTGAGGCTTCTGGATAAGGGAAATGTCCGAGCAGACGTCCGTCAGCAGTAGGACGATCCTGGATGCCCTCAACAGGAGCTGGACCCATAAGCCCAGCAAATAGCCACGGGCCGAACAACACAGCTGTGATGGAACCTCCAAACACCATCAAACAAGCCACCAATAATCCCAATGAACCACCCCTTGCCCGTCTCTGAGGACGCGACCGACGAGCAACGGGAATGTCATCTCGGCTGATGCGTCGAGCGTTGATTGCTCGAGCCACGAAGTTGATGCAGAGTTATATAGATCGTAAGGGGGGGCGCCAGGGGGCCCCAAAATCTCTTTCAGGGAAGTAAGTTTTACTTAAGTGATTCCGCGGAGCGGATCTGAACATGCTGCGTGTTGCCGTTGTCGGTGGTGGTCCCAGTGGATCCTGCGCCGCAGAAGTTCTTGCCAAAGCAGGTATCCAGACCTGGCTATTCGAACGCAAACTCGATAACGCCAAGCCTTGTGGTGGAGCGATTCCTCTTTGCATGGTGGATGAATTCGACCTGCCCGAGTCGATCATCGACCGCAAGGTCCGCAACATGAGAATGATCTCTCCATCAAACCGTGAGGTGGATATCACTCTGGACAAGGTTTACAGCCCAGACGACAAGAGTGAATACATCGGCATGTGCCGCAGAGAGGTCATGGATGCCTTTATGCGAGATCGCGCCGCCAGCCTCGGAACTAACTTGATTAATGGACTCGTTACCAAAATCGACACTGGCTCTAATCGTCAAGGTCCATACACAATCACTTATTCCGACTATTCAACTGGTAAATCCACTGGTGAAGCCAAAAGCCTCGAGGTTGACCTCATTATTGGCGCTGATGGAGCCAACAGCCGTGTAGCAACTGCCATGGATGCCGGTGACTACAACGTGGCCATTGCATTCCAAGAGCGCATCAAGCTGCCAAATGAAGAAATGGCTTACTACGAAGATCTTGCTGAAATGTATGTAGGCACTGATGTGTCACCAGATTTCTACGGTTGGGTGTTCCCCAAGTACGACCACGTTGCCGTTGGCACAGGCACCATGCAGAAAAATCAGACCTTAATAAAAAGCTTGCAAAAAGGAGTACGCGAACGGGCTAAGAAACGACTTGTTCATGGAGAAGTAATCAAAGTTGAAGCCCACCCGATTCCTGAGCATCCTCGTCCACGCAGGGTTGTTGGCCGCATGGCTCTTGTTGGAGATGCAGCGGGCTACGTCACCAAAAGCTCTGGCGAAGGCATCTACTTTGCTGCCAAAAGTGGCCGCATGTGTGCTGAACAGATCGTGGAATCGAGTCGGTCTGGTGAATTAATCCCCTCCGAAGCTGATCTCAAGAAATATCTGAAAAAATGGGATCGTAAATACGGTTCTACTTACATCGTTCTGTCAATACTCCAAGCCATCTTCTACTCGAATGACACTGCCAGAGAAGCCTTTGTCGCCATGTGCGATGACATGGATGTGCAACGCCTCACCTTTGATAGTTACCTTTACAAAAAAGTTGTTGCGATGAATCCATGGCAACAGATCAAACTCACACTGCTAACTGTGGATGCACTCGCACGGGGAATTTTCCGTAACCAAACAAGCTATAAACCTGTTCCCAGTGCTGTGCGTAGCGACGAAGAAGTGAATGCCATGCTGGAGATCAAAACCATCACCGGCGGTATCAAGGTAGACAACAACAAAGATGCCTCCAAGCAAAATTTGGCATCAGAACAAGAAGAACGTGACCCTGCTGTTTCAAACAAATCCTAAGCCTGAAACAACCACTTTTAGCCGCTGATTTGGCTGAAATCGGCCAGCTCACCAGCTTGGTTGCGCAAAAGGCTAAGCAGATTGAGACGGTTTGCGCGTACAGCGAGATCTTCACTCATGACCATCACACTCTGATCACCATCAAAAAAAGCTGCGAGAGCTTCCGAGCCAGCAATCAGGCCATCTGCTAAATGGCGGTAGCGTTCACTTGAGGAATCCTTGGTGATTGGTTCAAGAGCCTCGAGCACCTTCAACATCTCCAACTCACTAGGCTTTTCAAACAAACCAGGATCAACGACCTCAGCCGCACTCAGTACGGTTGCTGGTAGGTCCCCTTTCTCTGCTAAGCGTGCCGCTCTGGTAACAACAGCCTGAACCGCCAGCAACTTACCCGTGCGGCGCATCCTCACGAGTAGATCCACTCGCATTCGCGCATCTGCAGGGTCAGAAAGAAGACGATCGATCAAAACTGTTTCACCAGCAACCGCCTGAGCTAGATCAGTATCGGTTCCTGCCTCCTCCAGCAGGCTGAGCATCCGCTGGCGAAGAAACTCACCCAGCTCAGCCGCCAAGGTGGATGGTGTGACCTTGAGATGCGGTAGGAGCTTGCTCCAATGGTTCGTCGCTCGTTGCAATAAGGCGAGCAGATTCAGCCGCCAACCCTTCGACCAAAGGATTTGCAAAAGACCGTTGCCGGCCCTGCGCAAGGCATAGGGGTCTGAGGAGCCACTAGGACGGTCACCCTTGGCATAGATGCTGAGAAGCAATTCCAGGCGTTCGGCAAGGGCAAGCACTGCTCCCGATTCCGACTCGGGCAAAGCATCCCCTGCCCCACGTGGCAGGTAATGCTCCAAAACGGCAAGGGCTACTTCTCGAGGCTCTCCTTCCGCTAACAAATATTTCGCTCCCATTACGCCTTGTAGCTCGGGAAATTCGCCCACCATCTGACTAACCAGATCGTGTTTACAGAGATGGACGGCTCGACGCACTTGTACAGAAATTTCAGCAGAAAGATCCAGCAGCTCAACAAGCACATCAGTGAGCCATTCCATGCGCTCAACTCGATCGAGCAGAGAACCAAGGCCCTCGGCAAAGGTCACATGCGCTAGCTTTTTGCGCCGCTCGATGCTGGCTAAAGATCGATCGGCCTCGACAAAGAATTCTGCATCAGCCAGCCTGGCTTTGAGCACCCGCTCATTGCCTCGTCTTACAGGATCGCTTGCCTTCGCGAGCCCATTGCTGATGCAAAGGAATCTGGGCAGAAGACTGCTCTTGGCATCGAGAGCAAGAGGGTCATTGACAGCATCAAGACGGTAAAGGGGCACATAGCGCTGATGCACTCTCATTACTGTGCTGAGCACTTCAGCGGGTAGATCTAGATATGACTTGGCGAAGGCTCCCTCTAAAAGCAGAGGTGCTTCCACTAGGTCGGTGAGCTCTTCGAAAAGATCATCAGGACAATCAGGGCATGCCTCAAGACCAGCAGCAGCCGTATCAATTGCATGACGGATCAAGGTGCCACGTTTTTGCCGATCGACCTCTACACCAACCTTGGCGAGGGTTTGTACGTAACTGTCTGCAGAAGGAATGATGACAGCTTGATCATGAAGTCGATGGCCCCGACTCAGGTTCGCTGCACAAATCTCTGGGTCGCTGCCGTCAAGGCAAACAGGGATGATCTGCTCATCGAGCAGGGCCACAAGCCAACGAATCGGACGAGAAAAACGCCTTTCACCTTCGCCCCAGCGCATAAAACGTCGGCCTTGAAGGCTACCTATCCACTCAGGGATCTGGTCTGTTAGTAGTTCCATTGCAGAACGCCCATGCTCAAGCACGGTTGCAAACACAAAAGGTCCCTTCGGGGTCTCCCGAATCTCGAGATCCTCTGGTTTCAGCCCACAGCGTTTGGCAAAGCCAGCGGCTGCCTGGGTTGGCACACCATTTTTGAAAGCTTGGCCAGCCGGTGGACCCTTGCGTACTTCCTCTAGATCAGCAGTAGCGCTGGCCAAGTTTTCAACCAGCACGACAAGTCGCCTTGGCGTACTCGTGCATTGGATCATTCCGTAGCTAAGACGCAGACCTTGCAAGTCACGACTTACCATCTGCTCCAGTTGGGGTAAGGCAAGCCGGGCAAAATCAGCTGGCAGCTCCTCAGTCCCAATCTCCACTAGAAGGGTCGACACGGAGGCGAGCAATCAAGACCGCCCAACTGTATTGAAGGGAGCAGCTCAACAGGTCGTGTGCATTTCGCTACGGTGTATTAGGAAAATTTTGACGCCGTGACCGAAGGGCAGACAACATCTGGCCAAGCGGCAGATCTCAAGTTCGCAGCTTGTCTCGCCAGTGGAGCAGAGCTGAGCAAATTTGAACAATTCAAGGCTGACAGCTGCTACTTACTAGACCCCCTGGCTGCTGAACTTGAGAACAGCAGTGATCACTTCAGCAACGACGCCGTTCAGCTGCTCAAATTCCACGGAAGCTATCAACAGGACAACCGAGATAACCGCCAGAAAAGTGCGGGTAAGGATTGGCAAATGATGCTGCGTCTGCGCAGCCCTGGCGGACGTATTCCACCAGCACTGTTTTTAGCCTTAGATGATCTGTCCAATCGCCTTGGCAATGGGAGCCTGCGGGCCACTACCCGCCAGGCGTTCCAGATTCATGGGGTCCGCAAGGAGGACCTGCGCGAAGTTATCAGCACAATCATCCGATCAATGGGATCAACCCTGGCGGCTTGTGGTGATATCACTCGCAACGTTATGGCACCAGCAGCTCCCTATGAGAAAGGTGGTTATCCAGCTGCCCGACAACTTGCCAATGAAATCGCCGATGTTCTCAGCCCAACGGCAGCGGAGGGGTCCTATCTGGACCTATGGGTGAATGGAAGTGCGACCTACCGCATCCGCCCCTCCAGGAGAGTGAAAAAAGTTCGTACCCGCCAGCATCAGGGCAACGTCTTCAGTGGAGATGCCAAGGAACCTCTCTATGGCACGACCTACTTGCCGCGCAAATTTAAGTGCGCTGTCACCGTGCCAGGCGATAACTCAGTTGATCTCCTTACCAATGACATCGGTTTAGTTGTCTTTACTGCTGCAAACGGTGAAATCAAGGGTTGCAATGTCTATGTGGGTGGCGGCATGGGGCGAACCCACAACAATGAACAGACATTCGCCCGCACAGCTGATCCTCTTGGCTATGTGGCTGCAGAGCATGTATTGGATTTGGTGCAGTCGATTTTGGCCTTGCAACGCGACTACGGAGACCGAAAGACAAGGCGTCATGCCCGCATGAAATATCTTCTCAATGATCAGGGGATCAGCTGGTTTAAACAGGAACTCAAGAGCAAATACTTCCTTCATCCAATCAAAGCGTTAAGGCCTGAACCAAAGAGCAAACTTGAGGACTATCTGGGCTGGCATCAGCAAAGCTTTGGCCAATGGTTTGTTGGTTTGCCACTGCTCTCTGGTCGCTTGGAAGGAGATCTAAAGAAAGGACTCCGCCAACTGGTGGAGACCTTTCAACTTGAAATTCGCCTAACACCGAATCAGGATCTATTGCTCTGCAATATCGGGACGTCACAACGATCTAGTGTGCGCAAAGCTCTAGCCGCTTTAGGCATCCGCGCCCCAGAGGCTCCTGCGATGCTGGCACGGCATGCAATGGCTTGCCCTGCGTTGCCCTTGTGTGGTCTGGCGGTAACCGAAGCAGAGAGAACCCTGCCTGCCTTGCTTGAGCGAATTGATGCTCAGCTGCGACGTCTTGAAATTACTAAATCGATCCTGATCCGCATGACAGGTTGTCCCAATGGATGCGCTCGGCCCTATATGGCCGAGCTTGCTCTAGTGGGAAGTGGTGTCGATCAATATCAACTCTGGCTGGGAGGCACCCCAAATCTGCAACGTCTTGCCAAACCCTATCTACAGCGGATGCCCCTCGATCAACTCGAGAGCACGCTTGAGCCCCTATTGCTGAGCTGGAAGCAAGCTGGTGGTCGACGCAGCCTCGGAGATCATGTCAACAAACTTGGCGATCAAGCCGTCCTTGGTTTGCTGTCTGGTAAAGGACAGGCTCCATAGATTGCTTCAGCGACACCCGTTCTCCACGCCCAGAGTTGATCTCCATAGCTGAAATGCCACCACTCATTCGGGTGCTGAGAAAACCCAGCTTTACCCATGGCCTCTGCTAAAACTTTTCGCCTGTTGTGCCAGAGGTAAGCCTCTGATTGAGGCTGATCGAGCGCAGCTTCGCGGTAGTGATCCGGTTCTGAAATGCTGCCAATAGCATCGATCTCGCTACCCATATTCAGAGCTGTTCCCTGGCTATCAGCAAGGGTGAGATCCACGGCAGCTCCAGTGCTATGAGGAGGTGGAGTACAAGGATCGAGGCTGGGCGGAGCCCAAAACCTGCCAACATCATCAATGACCCTTTGCAGCTCCTCGGCCTGACTAGGGTCGTCGCGCTTCAGTTTGCGTTTGAGGCATTCCTTAGCGATGGCATGCTCGACCATAAAAGCTTGAACCGGAATCGGTCGCCAGGCATCAAAAATGGCAAGGCAAAGTTCTGGATGCTCTTGCTGCAGTTCATCTTGAGCACTCAGCAGCCGATCAATCACACTCTGACGCAGCCGAAAGGGATCAGCATCTACACCATAGGGGGCACCTAAGGATGCATAGGGATGTGGCTCCAATCGGGGCAATGAAAGAGGGATTTGATTGAGGCACTCCCCGCAATCACGAATGGGCCTATCACTCCAAGGGCGCAGCAGGAAAAAAGTTCGCGCCGACAACATTTCCACAGCGATAACCTAGTTTTCCACAAAGCAAATCTCGTTGATGCTGCGAGATTGGAAATTGGTACAGCGAACCAACATCAAGCAAGTAAAACCTTGACAAACAGTTGAAAATCAAACAATCAAAAAATTACTGCCAGCTATTCAGTGAGATCTCTTGCAGCACAGTGCCTTTGCGGTACTAGCCAAAAAAAATAGGCATTAACGACAATGACTGCACCGGAAGCGACTTCGGCAACTGAGGTAGCAGAAAGCACATCGACTCGTGATTTCTGAGTATTAAGACTCAAACGAGTCTCAAGTGTGTGGAAAAATCAATGGACTCAATTCAGATGGGCTGTTCCGCTCAGGTGCTGCCACTGTGCCTCCAGCAACTCCTTGAGCCGAGAGTGGTCAGTCAGGTTTGGATCTTCGCTGAGCAGTCTTTGAGCCTCATCACGAGCCTCTTCAAGCACGGCCCCATCATCCGCCAGGCTGGCCAGGGCCAAATCAGGCAATCCAGACTGTTTGGTGCCAAGCACCTGCCCTGGCCCTCGCAAGCGTAAGTCAATCTCAGCAATCTCAAAGCCATCACTGGAGCGCACAAGGACTTCAAGTCGCTGCCTTGCTAATGGGTTTGTGCTGTCATTGATGAGTACGCAATGGGATGCCGCTGCGCCACGTCCCACACGACCTCGCAGTTGATGCAATTGGGCTAGCCCAAAGCGATCCGCGTGGTCGATCACCATCACACTTGCTTGAGGTACATCCACGCCTACCTCCACCACAGTGGTAGAGACCAGCACCTGGCAATCACCCGCTGCGAAGGATTGAATCACGCCCTGCTTCTCTGAGCTACTCAAACGTCCATGCAGTAATCCAACCGTGAACTCCTCAAATACTTGTTCTGATAAATGGGTGTGAACCTTAACTGCTGAACGCAGATCAAGTTTCTCGGAGTCCTCGATCAGCGGTAACACCACATAAGCGCGCTGGCCACGAGACACTTGATCACGGATGAGTTGATAGGCCTGATCCCGATCGCAGCCCTTAATCATCTGAGTTTGAATGGGGGTACGACCGGGAGGTAATTCATCGATCTGACTCACATCCAAATCCCCATGCAACGAAAGTGCCAGTGTGCGAGGAATGGGTGTTGCTGTCATCGTCAAAAGATGAGGTTGGAGCCCCTTGTTCAACAATCTGTTGCGTTGCTTCACTCCAAAGCGATGCTGTTCGTCAACCACCACCAGCCCCAGTCTTGAAAAGGCAACAGGATCTTCGATTAAGGCATGGGTGCCTACCAGTATTTTCAAGGATCCATTGACGAGATCATCAAGGATCTGACGGCGACGTATACGAGTGGTTGCCCCCGTAAGTAACTCGACGCTGACATGCAACTGAGGCAACCAACAACACAATGTGCGGTAGTGCTGCTCGGCAAGGACCTCAGTGGGTGCCATGAAAGCCCCTTGCCAGCCAGCCTCTACCGCTGTGAGCAGGGCTGCTATGGCGACAACCGTCTTGCCACTACCAACATCTCCCTGAATGAGGCGCGCCATTGGTTCCGAGAGCACCAGGTCAGCTTCGATTTCCGTCAACACACGCTGTTGAGCTGCTGTGAGAGGGAATGGCAAAAGCTCCAGGAAGCGAGCCACAAGGCCATCTCGCCGCCCTGCCGTCTGCAATACAGGAGCAGAACAACTGCGCAGCTCTGCTCGCCGTTTCAACAACCCCAACTGCAATAGAAGAAACTCGTCAAAGACCAATCGACGTCGAGCAGACTTCAATGTGTGTTGATCGTCTGGATGATGAATTGCGACCAAGGCATCGCTTCTTCTGGGTAAACGCAATGCCTGACGACGTTGTTCAGGCAGGGATTCAGGCCAACTTGCTGCCAAAGGTAAAACCTGCCGTACCAGATCACGAAAACGGTCAGCCGTAAGGCCTTCAGTGAGGGCATACACAGGCAATAAGCGGCCAATGCTTTGCGATCGCAACGGCGAATGTGGACTCTCCATGACCTCAATCAAAGGGTCTTGAAAACTCATTCCGTAAGGCCCCCCTTTGACCAATCCACTTACGGCCACAGTGACTCCTGGCGGGTAAAGGCGTGACTGGCTTTTGAGGTAAGCAGGGCTGCTGAAACGCCGACCAGCGAAAAATCTCCTCACTTTGAGCCGACCAGTTGGGTCTTGAAGCTGCAGCTCAAGAATGGACAAATTTGGGTTGCGTGGACTGGTGAAGCCATGACAACGCCTCACTGTGGCCACAATCGTGGCCGCCTCCCCTGCCTCTAGGGCCTGGATACGCCGCAGCGAGGAATAATCCACATAGTCCCTGGGGTAGTACTGCAGCAAATCTTTGACGAGCAGTAATCCAAGCCCGGCAAAGCGTTCAGCAAGTTTTGGGCCGATTCCTTTCACTTCTGACAGTGGGCTTTCCAACGTCAGAGAGCGGTTCCCACTAGGTAAAGGAATCTGCCGTTTCCTTTCAGCTCCCCCCTGCTTGAGTCTGGGAGGGCCTATTGGCGTTGGTGGTTCCAATTCCTGGCGAATGCCATGTAGAAGCTGTCTTGAGTCCGTCACCAATCGACGTCGCGCCGATTCAGAGCTGTCTGGATAACTCGCAAAGGCTTCAGCTAGTTGGCCGAGACGAGCCTGACTTTTAGTAGGCAGCAATCCAGAGGGTGGGTCTGTTAACTGACGCACCAAGAATGCATGAAAATTCTCCTGACGTCCCTCAAGATTCTTAAAACCGTTCTCAGCCTCCAGGGTTAACGCTTGCTGCAGAATGCGCATCCAGCTGAGTAGATGCTGCGACTGATCCGTACTCAGGCCTTGGGTGGACTGGTTGGAGGATTGGCGGAAGGGCTCTGCCACCACTGTTGCTTTACCTCCTGAGCCATGGCGCGACGTTGCCAGTGCCGCTGTTGTCGAACCATTTTGAGCAAGGTACGGCGATGTCGCTTGAGTTGAGCCCGACAACGTCGCAAACGCGGGTCGTCAAACTCCAATTCGGATGGGCGCAGAAGAACGCAAATGATCTCCATGCCCTCTAGGACCATTGGATTGGTTGATACCGGTACGCGTAATCTCAGCAAATTGGATGCCACAGGTTCAGATTCCAACTGACCATTCAACACAGCATCAAGCAAGCTGATTGGTAAGAGGCTGTTGACAATTCCGGCTCGCAACATTTCCACGTTGAGAGCATGGGAAAGATTGCGCAATCTACGAGCGAGGGCACGATCAAGAGATTCCAGCCAACGTGCTAGTTCAAGGGGGCTCACGGGCAAAAAAACCTGCTCCTCATCAAGACCACTGTGAAACAGGGTGCTGTCAACAGGCTGCAAATCGCTGAATTCACTGGTCAAGATATTCTCTGTAGCCATGGTCTCTCCAGCCATGACAAAGAGAGAGCGAAGCACATCAAGATCACCCTTCTGCCCGCCAATCGGTTCTGAGTCCTCTGAGGCCAACTCCAACTCCTGAGAGTCAAGTTGAGCCTGATCACCCTTGCCTAAATCAGGCTCAACGACATCCTCATTACTAGCCAACCCTTCGCTTAAGCCTGCGTTTTGGGGATCATGATCAAAAGTCAACATGCTGCCGAGACGATCAGGATGCTCGAGTGGAGGATCAAGGCTTAGGTGAATGGACCCCTCAGCTTCTTGCATGGAGTCCTGTTCAGAACGAAAAGCCAACAACAGCTCACGCCTGTTTTGATCGCTCTTTCTCTGGCGTTCACGTTCCATCTGGCGAACCAGATCCATCAACTGCTCGACAGTCAATAAGGAACAGCAATGACAGACCAATTGCTCAACCTGATCTTGAAAAGCTGCCCTTGTTTTGTCCGAAAGCCCACTCAGACGATTCTGATCCCGATCAGTTATCAACAGGAACAGGGCTTGACGGACAACATTAAGCAGTTCCCTACGTAATAATTGCAGGTAGAGAGCTAAATCGTGGTACAGAGTCAGCGACAAGCGCTGACTCTGCTTTTTTAGTGCGGCAATCTGCTGATCGGGCTCGAAGCGTTGCAATCTCTACTTCTCCGCAGCCAAAATTAAGCAGTCTTCATGGACGCTACTTCCGAAGCGAAATCAGTCTGGTCCACTTCAATCCCCTCCCCAAGGGTGTAGCGGGTGAAGCGGCGAACCTTGATATTCTCTCCAATCTTGCCAGCAACTTGCTTGACGAGTTCCGCAACCGTCATGGAGCTGTCACGGATAAAGGGTTGCTCAAGCAAGACCAGTTCCTTAAGGCGCTTGCCAATTCGTCCTTCAACGATTTTTGCCTTGATCTGTTCAGGCTTGCCAGAAAGATCATCGCGACCCATCTCAATAGATTTTTCCTTTTCAACGACATCAACAGGAATCTCTTCTGTGCTCACGTATTCGACATTCGGGCAGGCCGCCACTTGCATAGCGACATCCTTTAAAAGCCCTTGGAACAAATCACCACGAGCAACAAAATCAGTTTCGCAGTTCAATTCAAGAAGTACCCCGACCCTGGCTCCGGTGTGGATGTAAGTACCAATGGCACCTTCAGCAGCAATGCGAGAAGATTTCTTCTCTGCACTGGCAATACCCTTCTGACGCAGCCATTCGCTCGCCTTGACCATATCTCCGTCACTCTCTGCAAGGGCTTTCTTGCAGTCCATCATTCCCGCGCCGGTCTTGTCGCGCAGGTCCTTGACAACTTTGGCTGATACGTCCGCCATGGGTAATTGGGGTGAGGAGTATTAGGGATGCAGCCGACCAGATGAGGAGGACGGCGGCGAGAACTTAGCGCTGTAAATGGACTCAATCGTCGCTGTCGTCAGCACCTCTTTGGTCATTAGTGCCATGACGGCCTTCGTTGATGGCATCAGCCAGTCGGCCCAGCACAAGCTGCACAGAACGAACGGCATCGTCATTACAAGGGATCGGGACCTCGCAAAGGTCAGGATCGCAATTGGTGTCAAGCATGGACACCAAGGGAATGTCCAACTTGCGGGCTTCAAGCACAGCGTTGGTTTCACGGCGTTGATCAACTAGCACCACGACATCAGGCAACCGTCTCATCCCTTTGAGACCACCGAGGTACTTCTGCAGTCGCTCAAGTTCGCGACGCAAAACGGAAGCTTCTTTCTTGGGTCGCATGGCAATAGCACCACTGGATTCCATCCGCTCCAGATCCTTCAATCGATCAATTCGAGCCTTCATCGTGGTCCAGTTGGTGAGCATGCCACCAAGCCAACGTTGATTTACATAGGAAGCTCCGCAGCGAGTGGCTTCCAACGCCACCACTTCAGAGGCCTGCTTTTTGGTACCAACAAACAGGAATCGCTTTCCACTTCGGGCGGAAGAACGAGTCCATTTGTAGGCATTGTTCATGCAGATCGCGGTCTGCACTAGGTCAATGATATGGACTCCATTACGCGCGCAATAGATGTAGCGCGACATCTTTGGATTCCAGCGACGGGTTTGATGCCCAAAGTGGGCGCCCGCCTCCATCATTTCTGAAAGCGTGACAACAGCCATAGGTTTTAGGTTTCGGGTTCGCCTCCACCTGCCAGGTATGCGAGACGATTCAGCCAAAAGGCATGGGTCGACTCATTCATCACCCGAAACGGACAGGTGTGCGGAATGAAAGAACCATTGAAATTTATCAAAGCGACAGCTCAGCGCAGCCCTGTTAGTGCTGCTTCTTTGAAGAGAGCGCGTACCCCGATTCGGTTCAGGGGTAAACGCAAGAGCTCCATTGCCAAACCTTGATGACCGTTGCGAATCAACCAGCCAAGTAAAGGCCTGAGGCTGCGCTCATTAAGTAATCCACCGAGCGTAAGCAACTCCCATAACAACCGATGAAGCCAGGTGAATTGGATGATGAAACGCACCCGTCGCGTCGGGTGCTTGCGATAAAAGATCAGGCCCATTTTGGCCCGCTCCCGCTCAACTCTGATCAGGTCAGGAACTTGCTCAAGACGCAGGGCAGGATGCCAGTGATAACCAACTGCTTCGGGACATTTCACCAACTCAACATCCATCTGTCGAAGTCGTTCCCCCAGCTCTAGATCCTCCCAGCCATACAGACGGAAATTGGTATCGAATAGTCCAGAACGTTCAAGTACCTCTCGATCAATGGCTACATTGCCTGTTGCGAAGTAAGCCCATGAGTTGTCCTGGAATTTGTGAGGTTCTGTAGTGGGCTGCTCGAAATTTGCCGTGTTGATCACCGCGCCATAGGTGAAAGAAAGTCGATCACCGCGTTGCTGCCAACTTTTTTGCAAAGCTCTCGCATGACAGGCGAGAAACGACTCGGTGACAACGAGATCACTATCGATAAAAACAATGAGATCACCTCGGGCATTGTCTACCCCGCGATTACGCCCCTCTGCCGGGCCCCCATGATCTTGCTCCACCATGCGCACATGTGGAAAGCGAGACGCCTCATTCCTCAGCCAGCTCGGTGTGCCATCCGTGGAGCCGTCATCCACCACGACCACCTCATAACCATCTAGCTCAGAGAAAAGGATCTGTTGCTCGAGAGCCAACAGACACTTCTCAAGAATCGATCGACGGTTGTAGGTGGGTATCACGACGCTTGCGAACATTCGCAACCAAATCTGCTGCTGACAAGCAACAGCCTAGAGACATGAAAAAAGGGGGCCCATCAATGCCCCCCATCTCTTGATTGAAAAAGTCTGTCGATGGGATTAGTCGGCAGCACCACCGTTGTTGGCAGTTCCGGTTACACCATTACCAGCTCCCTCACCTCGGCCGTCATTGCGTAGCTTGCGCTTCTTGAATTTGCGGGCATAGGAGCGATTCCGCTCTTGCTTTTCTTTCTTGAGGTTTCTGCGCTTGGCCATGCTGTTAAAACTTCCAAACTAGAGATCTTTAACCAACCTAACCAAGAGAGGAGATCAGGCGTCCATCTTCCATCTGCACCAATCGATCCGCGATATCAACAATGCGGGGATCATGGGTCACCATTAACACCGCACAAGACTGTTCTCGGGCCAATCGTTGAAGCAGCTCTACCACTTCCCTTCCTGTGACGCTATCGAGGGCTGCTGTGGGTTCATCGGCTAGCAATAGCTGAGGTTGAGCCGCCAGCGCACGTGCAATTGCGACTCGTTGTTTTTGGCCGCCAGAAAGATCATGGGGCAGTTTGCTGAGGTGATCGACTAGCCCCACAGCCCTCAACCAATAGCGAGCCTGATCACGGCGAGCCCGATAAGACAGACCTGGCAACAAATCAGCTCCCATCTGCACGTTCTGTTCAGCTGTGAGACACCGCAAAAGATTGTGGCCCTGAATAATCATGCCGATATGACATCGAAGCCGTTGGCGAAGGCGACGATCTGATCCACGTAACTGATGGCCGAACACGCATACATCTCCTTCTTGAACTGTGCGGAGCGCTCCGATCAAAGTGAGTAGGGTGGTTTTGCCACAGCCTGAAGGCCCGCTGAGCAACACCACTTCGCCAGGGGCTATTTGCAGAGAAATGGACTGCAACACCTGACGTCGCATTGCACCAATGCCAAACCAGTGGCTGAGACCCTGAACTTCAACCATGAGCTTTTCATTCATGGCGATGTCTTCTGATCGAATGATTGAAAGAGAAAAGACCCATCAGAAAATCTCTGCAGGATCGGCATCGACCAATCGGCGCATCGCCAGCACCGCTGAGCCCATGCACATCGCCAGGATCAGGCTGAAAACAAGCACGGCACGCGGAAGATCCATTGCCACAGGCAATTTTGTCGAACTGCGTACCAAGGCGTATAGGGCCTGGCCGGCGGCATAGGCCGGCACATATCCCATCACTGCCAGGAAGATCCCTTCACGAGCTACCACGCCTAGAAGAGTCTTCAAGCGATAACCCATCGCCATCAGAGTGGCGTACTCAGGCAGATGATCGCTGACATCGGTGTAGAGGATTTGATAGACAATCACGCACCCCACAACAAAACCCATTGCTGCACCGAGGCTGAAAATGAAGCCAATGGAAGTACTGCTTCGCCAGTAATTCTTCTCAAACTCAATGAAAGCCTCCTTGGTAAAGACCTTCACATCGTTGGGCAAACTCGCCGTGAGAGATCGAACCACAGCATCTGGATCTGCCCCTTGTCGCAGCCTTAGCAAACCGATTTCAATGCTTCCAGGCGGATTGCTGGGTAACAGCTCAAGGAATGTTTCCCTGCTGGTGAGCAGATTGCCGTCAGCTCCAAACGATGGCCCCAGGCTGACTAATCCCGCTACCCGAACCCTTTTCCCGGCGAGCTCAGTCTCAACAGTTCGGCCCTCATCTAACCACTTGGCAATAGGTCCGAATTCATTTCGAGATCGTTGATCAAATAAAACTCGACCACGACTTGTGAGTGCTTTTGCCTTGGCCGCAAGCTCAGGATCTGTGAACAGCGAATCCCCCGGTTCGAAACCTAAGGCAAGAATCTGGCGAGTCGTGAGGGTTTGAGGATTTCTCCAAAGCAAAAAATTCCAGTTCACAGGCGTGATGCCCTGAACATCTGGATGTGCCATGGACTGCACCAAGCGACGCCTTGGAAATCCACTCATGCTGATCGAGCTCATCGAGCGAGGGCTCATCAACACCAGGTCAGCATCAAAGAGACGATGCACGGTGACACTGGCATCGAACAAACCATCTCGGAAACCCAATTGCATGAACATCAGGATTCCGGCGAAGCAGATTCCTGCCAAAGCAACCAAAAGCCGTAAAGGTTGACGACTCAGTAGCAACCAAGCCAGAGGGATCCTCCGCCGTTGCCAAAAGTCAGACATCACGAGGGCTGAAAGCGAGCGATCACCTTCATCCCCGCGAGACTTCTCACCCGAGCAGCTGAGTTCTGGTCAAGACTGACCCGAACTTCAACTACGCGGGCATCTGCATCACCAGTTGGATCAGTTGAGAGCACATTGCGCTGACGAACCTGGGGGCTAATGCGTTCCACACGACCCATCAAAGTCCCATCGAATCCACCGTTTTCACTGGTTAAGCGAACAACTTGTCCAACATTCACTCGATTCACATCCGACTCATAAACTTCGATCAAGGCTTCCATGGTCTGATTGGCGCCAACTTCCATCACGCCATCACTACCTGGACGCTCCCCGACGCGAGTGTGCACTCTTAACACCACACCATCGAGGGGAGACTTCAATTGACTATCAGCGAGATCAGCCTCAAGTCCGCTGATTTCAGCCAAAGCCTCCCGACGTTGGCCATCGATTTTGACGAGTTCTTCCTGTTTTTCCTCCAAATCCACCAGAGATGAAGCTCCAACCAGGGCAGCTTTTTGATAACGAGTGACCTCCCGCCGCTGCATTCGCAACTGAACCTCGAGGGTCTCCAGTCGAGCTTGGACAGCTGCCAGATCAGCAAAAGTTTTAGGTCGGTTGTCGAACTCTGCTAGAACCTGACCACGCTTAACGGCATCACCTTCACGAACACTGAGCTTGGCAACCCGTGGAGTGCCACCAAACCCGCTAGCAGGGGCGGCCAAGCGACGGATATCACCAGCGGGCTGAAGTTGCCCCAAGGCCGCAACAGCTTCAATTGGTCTGGCAGCTGGAACCAGCACAGGACTTTCTGGAGGTGTCTCAGGCCGACGCGTAAGGCTCCAGATACCAATAGCTACAACAAGGCAGATACCTCCGGTTATCAACCATCTCCAGGTTTTGCTGCTTAAAGGGGAGGTGGATCCTCGAACAAGATTTCCTCGATGTATCGATCCGCCCATTGAGGATTGAAGGCCTTCTCCAGCACTCCACGTGTCTTGTCGTTGCGTTTCTGTTGGATGCAATAGGAGAGTTGGCTCTTATGCCTTTGGATCGTAGATGCCGCATCAGAAGCATCGGGAGTCGCGTCAATGACGCTAGAGATAAGAGCTTTGAGATAGCCATCTGCTAAATCCACGAACCAGCTTTCCTCTTGGCTACTAGCTGGACGGATGAACTGGACAAATGGCGAGAAAATGGATCCCCATTCAGGCAATTCCCTCACCTGTTGAAACGTAGGAATGGGCAGTGACTCAAGGCCATGGAGTAGGGCCACTGGCATTGTTAGTCCTACAGGCGAAAGATCCACGATGGCCGCCGAAATACCGGCAGGACCAGCAACAATATCGGCTCCAAAAATTGGTAGATCAAAGCGAGGATCGGGAAAGAAGACGCAATGAAGTACTTGCAGTCCCCCTCCCAGCCTTGCTATCTCCAAATGCAACTTGCGCATCCCCCGACAACGATGCAATTCATTGCTAATCAGCAGCTCCTCTCCATCAAGCTGGCCGCTGATTGACTCCATCACTGAATCCAGTGCAAATGGACTGAGCTCCGGTAACTGCGCCCTGCGCTGCCTTATCCGCGCTGCCAACGACTCGATTAACGGATGAATTGCCGGGCCGCTTGTGGAGGGAAAAGGCAGCACGATGGCAAGAAGGATCAGAATGGGACTTTGACATGCACCTCTGACACGCTCCACCCCTAAGCCCAGTCTTCAACACTGGGCTCTAAAGAACAAGACCCGCTGCGTGCTGGCATCCATGCCAGATGCACCACTGACTTGTTTAGACCTCTGGTGCAAAGCAGGTAGTTCAAGCGAACAAAAAGGAGAGGAAGGACTAGCCCACTTTCTTGAACACATGGTGTTCAAGGGAAGCTCACAGATGGAGGCGGGAGAATTCGATCGCAAAATCGAAGCGCTTGGAGGCAGCAGCAATGCCGCCACAGGTTTCGATGACGTCCACTTTCACGTTCTTGTACCACCAAAGGCAGCCAGGGCAGCACTTGATCTACTACTCAACCTCGTTCTAACTCCAGCTCTGCGTTCAGAGGCCTATGCCATGGAGCGAGACGTCGTATTGGAGGAAATTGCCCAATATCGAGATCAACCGGATGATCAAGTCCTCCAACAGCTTCTCGAAGCATGCTGCGAAGATCATCCCTACGGCCGAGCCATCCTTGGCTTTGAAGCAAGCCTAAAAACAAGTACTCCCGAGCAAATGAGGGAGTTCCACAGCCGCCGCTATCGAGGCCCGAACTGTTGCCTAGCAATTGCGGGTGCCATTCCGATAGGCCTGGAAGAAATCTTGAACAACAGCCGTCTGGCTGAGTTGAATCACCAAACGATGGAGGACATTGATCCTGCCATTTCTCCAACGCTCAGCTTTCAAAAAGGGCGACGAGAAATTCAAGTCCCCAGGCTGGAATCCACCCGGCTATTGATGACCTGGCCGATGCCCCCTGCCTCAAACCAAGAGATGGTGATGGGAGCTGACCTGGCGACCACCCTGCTTGCGGAAGGACGTCGCAGTCGACTGGTGCATCACCTCAGAGAGGAATTGCAAATCGTGGAATCGATCGATATGGATGTAACCGTGTTGGAACAAGGCAGCCTTGTATTGCTAGAAGCATGCTGCAACGAGACGCAGCTGGACAGGGTGGAAAAGGAAATCCACCATTTACTGCAGACGAGCCTCGAATCAACACCCAAGAATCAGGAGATCGAACGAGCTAGCCAACTGGTTTCAAATGGACTGTGTTTCAGCCTTGAAGCTCCCAGTCAAGTAGCCGGCCTGGCAGGGAGTCAAGCTCTTTGGCATCGTCCTCAATCCTTGTTGGCACCACTTGATCACCTGTCTGCATGGACGCCGACTCGACTTCTCGAGCAAATGCTTCCATTACTGCAACCAGAGCGGAGCTTCACCCTTGTTGCCAGACCGATGGAAGCAGACGAATGAATCCTCTCGATGTGGTTTTAGATCCAATCGCCGCACCGGGAGTTATCGCCGCCAAGCTCTGGGTTGGAGGCGGCAGTGGTGCTGACCCAAAAGGGCAACGGGGAGTTCATCAACTGCTCGGAGCCCTCTTGACCAGGGGCTGTGGACCCTATGACCACCTTGCTCTAGCCGATCTCGTTGAAGGGTGTGGGGCAGGTTTGCGCTGCGATACCCACGAAGACGGATTGCTAATTAGCCTCAAATGTGCAGATCGTGATGCCGAACGACTCCTTGATTTACTTGGCTGGATGCTGATAGATCCGCATCTGGATTCAAGTCAAGTAACGCTGGAAAGGGATCTCAGTCTTCAGGCCTTGCAAAGACAAAGAGAAGACCCATTTCACGTGGCTTTTGACGGCTGGAGGCAGATGGCTTACGGCAGTGGCCCCTACGGCCACGATCCCCTTGGCCTTAGCGAGGATCTCAACCAACTTGGTCGACAGCAATTAATTTCGCTAATCGACGGGCTAACAGCACAATCACCTGTGTTTGCCCTCTCTGGGACCCTTCCAGAGGATCTTGAACAGCGGCTGGAGGCAATGGAATCTTTCCAGCGCTGGCCCAATCAGCCACCTCAGCAAGCGAGAACGTCTGAATCGAGCAAGATCTCAACAGAGAGCATTCAGATCGAATCCAACATTTGTCTTCAGCCTGAACCTACAAGTCAGGTGGTGATGATGCTTGGACAGCCAACCCTTGCGCATGGCCATGAAGACGATCTAGCACTGCGTCTACTGAACTGCCACCTGGGATTAGGCATGTCGAGCTTGCTGTTCAGGCGTCTACGAGAGCAACACGGGGTGGCCTACGACGTAGGCACTCATCACCCGGTACGTAAGTGTGCCGCTCCATTTATATTCCATGCCTCAACAAGCGAAGACAAGGCAAAACTCACCCTTCAATTGCTTCTAGATAGCTGGTGGGAACTAAGCCAGCAAGAGATATCAGAAGAAGACATTGAACTGGCACGCGCAAAATTCCATGGTCAACTCGCACATGGAGCTCAAACCACTGGACAACGCGCAGAACGCCGAGCCCAATTGCGGGGACTAGGGCTGCCAGCCAACTATGACCAGCACAGCTTGGAGGCAATCAAAAATCTTGATGGAAGCGCTCTGCAAAAGGTAGCTCAACGACATCTAAGAATGCCCTTGCTAAGTCTCTGTGGCCCAGAAAACAGCCTTCAAATCCTTGCCAAGGATTGGCAAAAGCAAGTGGTTCAAAGCTCTTAATCCCCCTTTGCGCCATCAACATCTGAAAGGTCAAAGATCAGGCGATCCAGTGGGATCAGAAAGCTGCCATGACGAAATCGCACAACACAAATGTCCTTGGCACGCAGTCCAACGATCTCGCCAAGCTCTTCTGGGGAGACCAAATCCGGTGGCCGTAGCATTGGCATGGGATCCGCGGTCTTTAGATAAGGCAAGGGCACCTTTAAACGGACCTGTTGACCAATAACCGGTTCCATCAGAAATGAGCAATGCCTCTCTCCTACTGCAGGATGGAGCTAGCTGAAAACCCTTTTTGCGAGCCCTGGCTACCTGGAGCGGCGCCCTCGCCGGCCTGATGATGATCCTTGTAGGAGGGTTGATCCCTGCTGCGCTGCTCTTGCCTGGCCTTGACTTACAACCGCACGTGTTAACGCTTCCAAGTACTTGGCAGGTGCCAGCTCTATTGCTGTGTGCACTCGTATGCGGTCCGCGTGCTGGAGTCATCGCTGCAGTTGCCTATCTCACCATTGGCCTCGTTGACCTACCCGTATTTCATGGTGGTGGAGGCCTCAATTATGTGCTGACACCAGGTTTTGGCTACCTGGCTGGATTCGTTCCAGCTGCTTGGCTCAGTGGTCGTCTGGCCCAGCAACCAGGCATGAATGATGTAATGAGCCTGACGATTGCAGCAATCGCGGGACTGATCATGCTGCAACTTTGCGGCGTACTCAATCTGCTTATCGGATCTGTCCTATACCAATGGCCTGATCGCATTCCAGAACTGCTATTTAGCTATACCTTTGGGCCCCTACCCGCTCAACTAGTCCTCTGTGCAGGCGTTGGTGTACTTGCCTTGCCATTGCGAAACCTGCTGTTTGTTGAATGAATCAACCTCAAATACTGAAGCAACGTCAACTATCACGCAGGGCAATGCTGCTAATCAGCATCCTGCTGATGCTCATTGATCAGATCAGCAAAAGCTGGGCCCGTCAACAACTCAACTCAGGCTTCGTACTCCCTTTTGTTCCTGGGCTATTGCAGTTGCGTCTGATCAGCAATACAGGCGCAGCTTTTAATCTTTTCAATGGAGCAACATTCCTCTTAGGCCTGCTCAGCTTGGCTGTGACCATTGGTTTGATGGTCTGGATTTGGAGAGCAGGGCAGATGCCGATATGGCAAGGCCTTGCAATGTCCTTTCTGCTCGGCGGAACGATCGGCAATGGCTTGGACCGATGGCGTCTAGGGCACGTCACCGACTTTCTGCAACTTGTACCGGTGGACTTTCCGATTTTCAATGGAGCCGATGTGGCGATCAATTTGGCCGTGATTTGCTTCGGAATCGATGCCCTGACAAGACGCCATGGACAACAACACACCTAAGCGTTATGCCATGACTGGAGTGATCATCAATTAGATCAGTCAACCCGATCGAAAAGTTGTTCTTTAAAGCGATAGCTGCCGCTTTAGTGGAAACGTAAGGATGGAGCTTGCCTTACTTGATCATCAAGACAAACATTTGGTCTCTAGATGATCTCAAACTCACCAATGCACGTTGTTGGCGTTGGAGGAGGGGCCGAGAGCTGGAATGATGCGACGCCGATCAAATCAAGATTTCACGATCCTCAAAGATTGAATGACCTATTCGCCTCATTCCTGCATACAGCCAGCAAAAGCATCACAATTGCTGGTCTGGGCAGATTCAGAGCATGCCTTAAATGGTTGTGATCAACTGGGCCAGTGCAATAGGTCTCTTGGCGATATGGAAGATGGCAAGACCGGCACAACCATTAATGCCAGAGATCTGCTATTGATCGGCCATGAGCCTTGCGGATACAAATTCTTGGTCTCTGGCTCAGCAATGATGCCAACTGTTCCAGATCCGAGACGCTGTCTCTCTGGTCAAAGACCATTGAACCTGCAGGCCAGCGGAAGCATGACAAACAAATGATCTCCCGTCAGCGGCTGCTCCTATGGACCGCCTGCGCGCTGGTGGTCTTGCTCGTCATCGGAGTTCTAGTGCAAGTGGTGAGGAACCTGCTCTGGGATTTGAGTTACCTACTACCTCCCTGGTTGCTAGGCCCGGTGTTGTTACTAACAGCAGGCCTCATCATCTTGATGATCTATCAGGTTGGATGGCCTTGGTGGAAGGCTTTTAAGCGTCAGAACTTAGAAACTGCTCAAAACAATCAACGGCCCCTTTCCCCTCCAAGTAGCCGTCATCAAGCAGCCAAGCAAAGTCTTGAAAACATTGATCGCCTGCTTGAACGCCTCAAAGACGAGGTCACTCGAGAAGGGCTTAAGCAAGAGAGAGAAAGGGTGGCTGATGAACTGGCCCGTGGTGATCTGATGGTGGTGGTGTTCGGGACTGGTTCCAGCGGCAAGACATCTCTGATCCGAGCACTCCTGAACGAAATGGTGGGTGAGGTTGGTGCACCCATGGGATCCACAACCAGTAGCCAGATTTATCGACTGCGTTTAAAGGGACTTGATCGAGGCCTTCAACTGGCTGACACCCCAGGAATTCTTGAAGCAGGCAGAGCCGGTTTAAGCCGAGAGAAGGAAGCAAGGCAACGAGCCAGTAGAGCTGACCTGATGGTGGTGGTTGTGGATTGTGATCTACGCGCTTCAGAGCTGGAGGTCATCAGTAACCTCGCCAATCTCGGCAAACGATTGCTCCTAGTTCTGAATAAATGCGATCTTCGCGGTGAAGAAGAGGAACGACGGCTTTTGGCGCAGTTGAGAGGGCGATGCAAGGGCTTGCTTGAAGCTGAGGATGTGATCTCCTGTAGCGCTGCACCCCAGTCTCTGCCACGGCCCGGCAAACGACCTTTGCAGCCTCCTGCTGAGGTCGACAACCTGCTGCGTCGCCTTGCGTCAGTGCTACATGCCGATGGTGAAGAACTGCTTGCAGACAACATTCTGCTGCAATGTCGCCATCTGGGAGATGCCGGTCGCCAGCTGCTGGATCGACAACGCCAGCATGAAGCGCGTCAGTGTGTTGATCGTTACAGCTGGATTAGTGGTGGTGTTGTCGCTGCAACTCCCCTCCCAGGAGTGGATCTATTGGGGACGGCAGCGGTGAATGCCCAAATGGTGATGGAGGTCGCCCGGGTCTATGGAGTTCAACTCACTCGCAACCGAGCACAAGAACTGGCGGTATCAGTAGGACGCACTTTGGCAGGACTTGGCATTGTTAAAGGTGGAGTGGCGATCATCGGCACAGCTCTCAGTGTCAACTTGCCCACCCTGTTGCTGGGCCGAGCGGTACAAGGGGTCGCTGCTGCTTGGCTCACACGCGTTGCTGGAGCCAGTTTCATTACCTACTTCCAGCAGGATCAAGACTGGGGGGATGGCGGTATGCAGGAAGTGGTGCAACGTCACTACGATCTCAATCGACGGGAATCTTCGCTGGAACGTTTTCTCACGACAGCCCTGCGGCGGGTGGTTGAGCCTCTTCAGCGGGAGAAACGGCGACAGCTCCCGCCACGCCCAGGGCCTCGGGGGGTGGCGGACGCATCGGACCTCGGGCATCCAGAACTGTGATCAAAGCCAGGTAGAACAATCCAATAGCTACTGATAAAACAGTCGTGATAATCGCCACCCAGCGCCCTCGTGGGGGTGATGAAGCCATTAGCGCAAACCCAGCAAAGATTGATTCATCAGAGTTGCCAACCGATTGAGATGAATCGATTGCGTATGGGGGTTGCCCAAGACCACCTTGAGGAAATGACGACCATGATGCAAGGGTCTTGACACCATCAACTGCTGTTCCAGCAAGCTTTGCCGAGTTGCTAATGACCAGACTGAGGCTTGATCTGCATCGGCGTTCTTAGGGGTACAGGCAATGAGATGCAATGGTCCGCTGAGAAGAATGAACCTGGATGCATCGAGTTGACGCGCGAGCGACTGACGACGCTGAATTGCCCCCTCCAGCAAGCACTGAATTCCCTGCTCCCCGAGTTGACGCAGACCCAACCAAAGCTTGAGCACCTCTGCTGGCCGAGTTCCTTGAAGGCCAATTTCACTTCCATGACCGTCACCCCAGGCTGGTTCCATATAGGGCAAGCCAGTCGAGAAGGCTGAAGCAAGATGGGATTGGTTCGCGACTAGCAATAGGGATGATGTCTTAGTGATCCCAAGCAACTTTTGAGGATTCACTGTGATCGAATCGGCTAGAGAGATTCCTTCAACCACAGAGGCAGTGGCTGCTGTTAGAGCAAAGACCCCTCCAATGGCTCCATCGACATGCAACCAGACCTGCTCGCGTCTGCATAGCTCTGCTACTGCTACCAAGGGATCTACAGCTCCCTGGACAGTCGTGCCTGCTGTCGCCACAACGGCTAAGCATGGTCTCCCCTCTGCGCGGAGAGCTTTCAGTTGATGCTCTAGGGCATCGAGATTCATGCAGCCCTCTTGATCGACAGGCACCGTCTGCAAGGCATCGCTAGCCAATCCCATGACCCGAATGGCCTTAGCGAGTGACACATGGGCGTCGACACTTGCAAGCACCACTGCCCTGGGATCATCTTGAAGATCTGCCTGTTGGCGACCTATCACCATCGCCATGAGGTTGCTGAGGCTGCCACCACTGGCTGCCACACCACCAGCCGTCAACGGCAGTCCCAAGCGCTCAGCAAACCAGCGGCACATCTCTCGCTCTAAACGCGAAAGACTGGGTGACAACTCCTCGGCCAAAAGATTGTTGTTTAGCCCTGCGCAGATCAAATCGGCAGCGATGGATGCCGTTAGAGGAGGCGGATCGAGATGAGCCAAAGCACCTGGATGGGAAGGCTGATAAGCCCCTTCCATCACCAACTGCAAATCGTCCAGCAAGGCATCAACTGAAAGACCTTGAGGCGGCGGCGCCACATCAGGCAAAGCACTAAGCGCTGGTAAGGGGCCTCGATTGCTTGCTGTTGCGAACCACTGACAAAGTCGAGCACTGGCCTGCTCCAGAAAAGTCTGCAGTTCTGGATCGAAGCGGTCAGGCTTGGCAAAGGGCGCCAAGGTCGCAGTCGGCCTTATCTGGGAAGTGCCAGCCAATAACGCTCGTCATACAAGTTCCATTCTCCCTCCTGATGGCATTGTTTGATCAGGAGCTGCCACTTAGCGGTGCCTTTAGCGAAACCTCTTGAACTAACCAACATGCAATGCCGCTATTGGATGTTGCGGCTACTGACTCGAGCAAAACAACTTGGCGATCTTGGAGAAGTTCCTGTGAGTGCCGTAGTGCTGGATGCCGATGGCCGCTGTATCGGACATGGCAGCAACCAAAGGCATCGAGGACGTGATCCATTAGGCCATGCAGAACTGATTGCACTCCGACAGGCTGCCTGGCTCAGAAGTGATTGGCGATTTAATGACTGCACCCTGATTGTCACTCTGGAACCTTGCCCGATGTGCGCGGGAGCACTAACACAAGCGCGCATGGGTCAGGTGATCTTTGCTGCACACGACCCCAAACGAGGCGGACTTGGTAGCACAATCAATCTGGGGGAACACCCCAGTGCTCATCATAAAATGCGTGTTCTTGGCGGTGTGATGGAAGTTGAAGCCAGGCAGCAGCTAGAAGCCTGGTTCAAGCAGCAACGGCAACGTTTTCACGAAAACGAGGTAACTCTGACTCGAACAGATTGAGCAACAGCTCAACGTTTTTAGGGGTGGAGTTGTATCCCATCAAGCCAATCCTCCAGATCTTGCCAGCCAAGCTTCCTAAGCCGCCGCCGATTTCAATGCCGTGCTCATTCAGCAAATGCAGACGGAAGGCATTGCCATCAACTCCATTAGGAATGCAAACAGTTGTGAGTGTGGGCAAACGCAAGGCTTCAGGTACATGCAACTCCAAACCAAGACTCTCGAGCCCTGCCCAGAGCACTTCGGCATTGCAGCGATGACGATCCCAAGCGTTTTCAAGACCCTCATCCGCAAGTAATCGCAGCGCTTCACGCATCCCAAAGTTCATATTCACCGGCGCAGTGTGGTGATAAACCCTGTCGCTTCCCCAATATTGATTCAGCAGCGACACGTCTAGATACCAATTGGGCACCTTGCTACTACGGGCGGCAAGCTTTTCTTCGGCGCGGGGCCCCATGGTGAAAGGGCCAAGACCAGGAGGGCAGCTGAGCCCCTTTTGGCTGCAGCTGTAAGACAGATCAACCTTCCATTGATCCAGAAAAACCGGCACAGCGCCTAAGGAGGTGACCGTATCAAGCAGTAAGAGGCAATCGTGCTTATGGCAAAGATCGCCGACACCATCCATTGGCTGACAAACGCCAGTGGATGTTTCTGCATGCACTAGAGCCAGAATTGCTGGGCGATGCTCGATCAAAGCTGCTTCTAGTTCTGCAAGGGAAAAGGCTTCTCCCCAGGGTTTTTCAATCAACTGAACATTGGCTCGATATCGAGCAGCCATATCGGCAAGGCGATTGCCGAAATAACCGTTTACCGCAACTAATACCGTGTCACCAGATTCAATGGTATTGGCCAAGGTCGCCTCCATGGCAGCACTACCAGTACCGCTCATCGGCAGTGTGAAACGGTTGTCGGTCTGCCAGGTGTAGCGGAGCAACTCCTGAACCTCACCCATCAATTCCAGATAAAGGGGATCAAGATGGCCAATCGGAGAGCGCGCAAGTGCCTGAAGCACCTTGGGATCGGCATTTGAGGGTCCAGGCCCAAACAGCAAGCGGGTAGGCGTGGCAATCGGTTCGAGAACCGTCTTATGAGATTGGTCAACCTGGGGAAGGGTTTGCGTCGTCGCCAAGGCCCTTGGTTAGTTCAATTATCTAGAGCCTAAGCAGTCACCCTTCATCCCCGGGACTTTTTTGAGGGATTGCAACGGCAACCAAGCAGGTCAATCAATAGCGAGGGCAATTAAAAAATACTGATTATTTTTTTTTGCGTCTCTTGGCAGCAGAAGGGAAGTAAGTAAAAAAACGCTAGCTCGTCTGGCAAAGTCCCTTTGAAGCCTGATCCGTGATTGGCTCAATACTGATGCCCATTGACTGAAAGCAGGCTTCAAAACCGTTCATGCAGATCGAGCGAAGGCTGAACGAAAATGGTTGTAGCAACCAATCAACCCTGTGATGAGATAAGCCATTGAGGACGAATGGACGACTTGGACGAGTTGAGGGATATAGAAGCTAAACAATCAAAATCAGTGATCCAGCCATAAAGTTCACCCAGCCTTAGATCAGCTCAAGCTGACAGAAACGGTTACGGAATCCACCCAGAAAGGAAACAAGGCTTCAGTAGAAGGTACCTGTTGCTACAAAAAGGATGCCATGCGGCTGATTACGGTCGCTCTCTTATCGCCGGCTCGGCCTCATCTTCGCCATGGGCAAATCACCCCAAGACGTCCTCCGCCAGATCAAGGACGAGGGCATTGAACTGATTGACCTCAAGTTCACTGATCTGCACGGCAAGTGGCAGCACCTCACCGTTTGTTCGGATTTGATTGATGAGGAAGCCTTTGCGAATGGCTTGGCTTTCGATGGATCTTCCATCCGTGGATGGAAGGCCATTAACGAATCAGATATGGATATGGTGCCCGACGCCAGTACGGCCTGGATCGACCCCTTTTATCGCCACAAGACTCTTAGCTTGATCTGTTCCATTCGGGAACCTCGTAGCGGCGAGCCCTATGCCAGATGCCCCAGGGCGCTTGCCCAAAAAGCCCTCGGTTACTTAGCCGGCACCGGCCTGGCCGATACTGCCTTTTTCGGCCCTGAACCAGAGTTTTTCATCTTTGACGACGTCCGCTACAACTCCGGCGAAGGTGGCTGCTTCTACAGCGTTGACACGATTGAGGCCCCTTGGAATAGCGGTCGCATTGAAGAAGGCGGCAACCTTGCCTACAAGATCCAACTAAAAGAAGGCTACTTTCCGGTTCCACCCAACGACACCGCCCAGGACATCCGTTCCGAAATGCTGCTGCTGATGGGGCAATTAGGAATCCCGATGGAGAAGCACCACCATGAAGTTGCTGGTGCTGGCCAACATGAATTGGGGATGAAGTTCGCTGAGCTGATTGAAGCTGCGGACAACGTGATGATTTACAAGTACATCGTCAGGAATGTTGCACGTAAATACGGCAAAACGGCAACGTTTATGCCCAAGCCGGTGTTCAACGACAACGGCACCGGGATGCATGTTCACCAGAGCCTCTTTAAAGGAGGCCAACCCCTGTTCTTTGGAGAAGGGACCTACGCCAACTTGTCACAGACGGCTCGCTGGTATATCGGCGGCATCCTCAAGCATGCTCCCTCCTTCCTGGCTTTCACAAACCCCACAACCAATAGCTACAAGCGTTTGGTGCCAGGTTTTGAAGCTCCTGTAAACCTTGTTTATTCCCAGGGCAATAGGTCGGCAGCTGTTCGCATTCCGCTCACTGGCCCAAACCCGAAAGCGAAGCGTCTTGAATTCCGCCCAGGCGATGCCTTGGCCAATCCTTATCTAGCTTTCAGCGCAATGATGATGGCGGGCGTTGACGGCATTAAAAACCAAATTGACCCTGGCGATGGTTTCGATGAGGATCTATTTGAACTACCAGAAGAACGCCTTGCCAGCATCCCCACAGTGCCAGCTTCACTTAATGGTGCGCTCGAAGCGTTAAATGCAGACAAGAACTACCTCATGGAAGGGGGAGTCTTCACTGAAGACTTCATTGACAACTGGATTGACATCAAATACGAAGAGGTGCAGCAATTGCGTCAACGACCTCATCCCCATGAGTTCACCATGTATTACGACGCATGAGGTTGGGTGAAAAGATCACCATCTGTTTGAAAAAATAGGGAAAGTTATTCATTTAAACTAATTTTCAAGTCCCCGCCAGCTAAGCGGGGACTTTTTAATGACTTAGCATTCAGGAAAATATTGCTTGTTTTAAAGAAATTTCCCCCGATGCACTTTGGCTATGGAAAGGAATTAGAATTTATTGGCTGTAAATGTTTATGCGTGGGACATGCATTGACAGCATGTTGTGATACTTAATTGCTAGCATTAGTGTGTAAATAGCAAGCCATCTAAAATTAATAACAACTGCATCTTGCAGCAGAAGATTGGATGGAGTACTTATTCCTTTAGTTCAAGCTAAATGGCTAAGTGGAATCCCATGAACTCTTATGATTTGCAACCATTAAGTAATGGCCAAGCTTCAGAAGAAACGTCTTCGTAGTCAATGGCATAAACTGCTAATAAATCATCCAATACTGCGTATACGGTTGTTTATGTGAACAACTTTACGGCTTCAAGTAGATTTTGGCTTTGCTGAGCTTTTGGATTACTACATTCAAACTTCAAATGTATCAAGCTGTCTAGTCTAGAAGGGTGGTTGTATGTCTATTCTGTGTCTGCTTACGCCTATTTCCTTGATGCAATCCAACAAAAAGACTTTCTCAATTCAAGAGAGAAAGGCTCCGTTGTTGTTATTCACCTTCCTGGCTCAGGGATGTGCAAGTGGTTAATTCTAAATGCAATACCAAGTACATCTGTAAATCCAAAAAACTTATGGACATAAAATCGTCCAGCATTAAGTTACAGTCGTGATTGACTTGTTGCCAATCATCAATAAATGACAGCCTCATATCAAGCGAATATTGTTGGATGATTATGCCCAACGATCCATGATCTGTTTAACAACCACCTGCTCCATTCCTACCTGCAAAACCACCACAAGTGGCAAAGCCAACAACACCCCTGGTAGACCCAATAAGGCGCCCAAGCTCAGTTGAGCCATTAACGCCACGGTGGGAAGCAGGTTGACCGTACGCCGCAATAACAGCGGGGTGAGCAAAAACGCCTCAAGATTCTGCAAAATCAGCCGCAATACCAGAACTTGCAGCATTAGTAGGGGGGAAACAAGCAGGGCCATGGCCAATGGCAGCAGGGAGGCGGCCGTTGGCCCAATGGTGGGGACGAAGGTCAGTAAGCCACAGACCAATGCACTCAATAGGGCCAGAGGAACCTTGAGCAGTGCAAGCCCTGCCCAAGTGAGCACAAACACGCTGCTTGCTGAGATCGTCATCCCAGCAAGCCAGCCACCAAGAGCCAAACGGCATTGATCAAGCAATTCAGCCATCTCCTGTCGCGCAGGCCGAGGCGTTGCAGCAATCACCATTTGGCGATGGGATACAGGATCTAGCGCTAGCAAGACAGCCAGCAAGCTCATCAACAACAACTGAATCAGGCTGTTGGCGGCCCCGCCTGCTACACCAAGCAATTGCGAGCCCAAGGGTTGGATCCGATCCCAGCTGAACTGTTCGGCAAAAGACTCTTCCAGATTCATCAGTCGCGGGTTGCTGACCAGCATCGATTTCAGCTTGGTCACCAGGGTGGGTACGAGATTGCCCAACTCTTGAACCTGGGTGATCAACTCAGGCACCAGCAGCTGGAAAACCAAGGCACCGCCAAGCAGCAGCACCACCAGCACCACTGCTAGCGAAAGGGGACGAGGCCAGGAGAGGCGGTCCTGAAGTTTCTCAATTAGCACATCAAGTGCTACTGCTAATACCACTGCTCCAAAGAGCACTAACAACACCCAACGCAGCTGCCAGGTGAGCAAAGCCAGCACCACCAGAGTGAGTGCGACAAGAAGGGTGCGGGCATTCATGGCGCCAATCGCTTTTTCTTCCAGGGATCAAGCAAATCGTGGATGACCACCTCGCGAATTAACACTTGCAGCACGACGGCGAGTGGCAGCGCCAACAGCAGGCCAAGAGGACCAAACACCACTGTGAAGACAAACTGGGCTGTGAGAGTCAGCCCGGGCAACAATTTCACCTGGTGATGCATCACTGATGGAGTGATCACATAACTTTCCAGGTTCTGAATCACCACATAGAGCCCAAGCACAGCGACTGCTTTCCAGGGTGCATCAAGTAGCGCTACCGACATCGGAAAGATCGTGCTCAAGGTAGGCCCTACATTTGGGATCACGTTGAGCATCCCAGCAAGCAAGGCATTCGCCATCACCAGCTTGATCCCAAGTAGTGAAAGGCCGATTGCGGCAAGCAGGGCCACACAAAAGGAACTGATCAGTACACCCACCATCCAGCTGCTCAGCGCATCTCCGCATTGGCTCAGGATCGAGCGGGCTCGTCGCCTATAAAACGAAGGCAATAACGAGATGGCTACATCTCTGTATGCCGTCGGTTGCACCGCCACCATCAAGCTCATTGTCAACACAAACAGGAGTTGCACCAAGCCGCTGCCGAGGTTGCCTGCAAGGCCTAGAAGGCCTTGCAGGCCTTCCCTCACTCCTGAGGCCAAGCTTGCACCATCTGGTAATGCGTTTAACCCATTTGCAAACAGCTGTTCTTCCCAGCCACCCTTGTTGTTGTCAACTCCGTAGACCATTGCAGAGGTTTGGTTGATGGCGCCGATGGCCAGCTTCCAGAGTTCCTTCGCTGCTGAAGGAAGTTGTAAAAGCAATTGGTGGAATTGCTCTGTAAAAGGAGGAACCACAATTGCTGTGGCAGTGCCAACAACAAGGGCAAGAGCGACCAAGCAGATCAGTAAAGCCATGCTGCGAGGCATGGGTTTCCTTGTGCGCAGCTCACCCACCAGAGTGCAGAGAGCCATGGCAAGAACAATGCCTGCAAAGAGGTGGATCAGCACCTCTCTAAGGCTCCAAAACAGCACACCCGTGGCCATCAGTGCAGCCAGAGCCAGCCATTGGGAGAATTTCACCCGTGTTCAGGCAGCCAGCCTTTGCATTCTCCCCTTAGTTTTGGGAGTAGCCCAGACCGTTGCAAGCTGCATAGCGTTTAGCAAATCGCATGAAGCGTTCAAAATCCGCTTCTGATTTCCAGATGTAGGTGACTTCAAGTGCGCTTGGTTTGCCATTCACAAAACGTGCATTCACCTCACGTGTCACGAGTTCGCCTTCTTCGTCGATCATGAACATGCCGGTGATACCTGCCCATGTTTCCGGGGCCATGATCTCTGGCTGATCAAAGACAAAAAGAGCTCTGCCGGTACGGCCGTCACTACTGCGTGTCAGTTTGATGTCAGGAACGACAGGTTCATCAACACCACGTGTGAACTGAATTGCCGCAGTTTTGTTCGCGTTAGCCATTGATCTCTACGACAAGATATGGATCTTACGTTGAGTTCATAACCAGCTGTGGCTTGGGGCTTGATCTGACAAGCTCTCGTTCAATCAACATCTCAGCGGCTTTGGTTGTGTTCAGTCCGCAAAGATCCACGCTTTGTCTTTGAGGGGTCCTGCTTAGTTCGTAGTCATAGCAACGGTCGTAGTAATCCAACATGGCGCGACATGCTTGGTCCCAGTTCTCAAGAGCGATCGCATCCAAGGCCTGTCGTGTGCGTTGTGGGCCTAAACGGCGGCTGATGCGTTGGGTCGCTTCCTGCAAAGACTCACGGCCATGCTGGCCATACACATCAACCAGTTGAGCAACCCGTTCATCAAGTGAACGGTTGATCTCCAGTACTGGTGCCATTTGCATCTGATGGAAAAGTGCTCGGGGGATTCTGCAGCGACCCACCTGTGAACTTTCCGCTTCCAGCCAGATTTCATCTGCAGAACTGTTTTGACAGCGCTGTAAACATTCGGCAAGGAGATTTTCGTAATGTTCAGTGCTTGGTTGTGGGGGTAAGCCCAACCCACCAAAGCTGCTGCCCCGATGGTTCGCCAAACCTTCAAGGTTGACGACAGCGACCCCTCGTTGTGCCATGGCAATGAGCAGATCAGTCTTGCCCGTGCCTGTTCGTCCACCGAGTAATCGCAAAGGCCAGGTTTGCTCAAATTGTTGCAGCACCCATCGCCGATAGCTCTTGTATCCACCCTCCAGAAGCAAAGGCTTGAGATCCACAAGACCCGCTAGCCAAGCAACACTCGCAGAGCGCATGCCTCCTCGCCAGCAGTAAATGCGTAGATCAGATGCAGAGGTGTTTTCTGATTCAGTGGCTGGATCTCTGCTCAGTTTCAACAGGGCTTCAGCAAGCCCTGACAGTTTTGGGCCTGTGAACTCAAGACCCAGCTTGATCGCTTGCTGACGACCTTTTTTTTTGTAAGTGATGCCGACCGCTGCCCGTTGTTCATCGCTGAAGAGAGCAAGGTTGATCGCACCTGGCCAATGTCCCTTATTGAATTCAGCTGGGCTGCGAACGTCCACAACAGGACCATTGGCCTGACGGAATCTTTCGATCGAGTAAGGAGTATGGGTACCCATTCCTGACATAGTGGGCCAGCGCCGAGCCAGAAGAGCCGGTTTCGATCCATGATCTCCGGTCCCACCCCCTCCACCAACCAGAGCGTTGAAGAACTACTGGAACGATTCACCAGTGGTTCAAAGCGTCAACGGCTCAGCTTGGTGACAACGATTGAAGAACGGGCAGAAGAGCTGGCTGCATTAGCTCAAGCAGCTCTTGCCTCTTTTGACCCAGAGGGAGACGACTGGGCTGCAGGATGGATTCTGCAGGTTTTTCAGCGTCATCAGTCGCAGGTTTTGCCCAGCCTGTTGAGCAGCGAGTCGAGTGGCTGGTTCTCGACCCCATCAGCTGTGGGGATCGACTATGAGCCTTTGCAACGCGAGCTGCTAGCCGAAAACTTTGAGGAGGCGGACCGCTTCACCAGTGCAACGCTGCGCAAGCTCGCAGGACCTGGAGCCGAGCAGCGTGGTTACGTGTACTTCAGTGAGGTGCATGCGATCAATGGCCTCGACCTGGTCACAATCGATCGTCTCTGGATCGCATATTCACAAGGAAGGTTTGGGTTTACGACCCAAGCGCGCTTGCTGAACGCTCTCGATGGCAGGTATCACAGCCTCTGGGCTCGTATTGGTTGGAAACAGGATGGAACATGGACACGTTATCCAGGCTCCTTTACCTGGTCTCTCTCTGCCCCTGAGGGGCATATGCCTTTAATTAATCAGCTACGGGGTGTGCGCTTAATGGATGCGGTGCTGCATCATCCATCACTTACAGCCCGCCTTTAGAGCAGATTTCAGCTTGAGGCACCGGCCTAGACCACGCGAAGGGTTATGGTCAAAACAGGTCCGAATGGTCCTGATGCCTTCCTGGTCACGGGCAGCTTCTAGGCTTCTATTCAGCGTTAGCCCTCAAGGGGTGGCCCCGCTGTTTCGTTGGGCTGATTTCATTCTTCCTTCAACTCTGCAGCTCACTCCTTTGCTGGAGATCCTGCTTGAACCTGTTGCCTGTCAGGACACCAGCTATCGCCTACAGCTCGGATTGCAGGAGGCATTGGTGAATGCGGTGCAACATGGCAATTGCGGAGACCCAGGCAAATCTCTGCGAGTTCGTCGAATCTTTACGCCTAACTGGATGATTTGGCAGATCCAGGATGAAGGGATCGGTGTACCGCTCAATGCTCGAGTTGGTTGCCTTCCAGCTCAACTTGAAGCCAATAGTGGACGTGGAATGTTTCTGATTTATCAGTGTTTTGATGATGTGCGCTGGAGCCAGCGCGGCAATCGCTTACAACTAGCCTGTCGACGTCCCAAAAGCAGTTGAGACTGCTGACAGCGTACAAACTTGAATGCTATTAATCATAAGAGCTAATAATTAGAAGCGAAGCCGAGGTGCATTTGCCTTTTGATTAAACAAGAAGGTGGATCAATTCATTGTTTCAATTGACAGTGAAAGTAGTGTCCACCTGATTCTCGCTTTTTAATCAGTATTTCAGCGCTTTAACAGCTTTATTCATCGATAGACCACTTCTACTTGAAGAAGGCCTTCCATCTGGATAATTGGTATTTTTTGCAAGGCTATAGCCGGCTAAACGCTTTTTTTAATAGAGACTAAGCATGGACTTAATGGACTTTTTGAAAGTAAGCTTGATGTTGGCAAGTGGCCTTCCAATATTTTTAAACAGAGAACTATTTTCTCTATCCAGGCCTTGCTTTTGTTAGGCTTAATCGGCAAAAAGTAAAGTAATCATCTCTTCTGTGATCATTTCCATAGAGTCGTATGAATGCAAAAATAGCCTAAGTAAAATTTCGATCATTCAGCATGAAATAGCACCTTCATGATTCAATCTGCCAACGTTTTTTAAAATGTTCCCCTCCATAATATGAGCAAATTGATCAAACGTTGTTTCATCTTGTTTTCTTCTTTTTAAAAGAGATGAATTCATCATGCCTGCTGTTTGAACAAGGTGCTCACTTCTCGCTGATGCATGCGTTTTGTTGATGTTGAGATCTCATTGATCGGACCACTTTTGTGACTTGATCAGCATTGATGGTTTTGATTACACCTGTATCGATACATGCCACCTGGAAGAGGGACGGTTCCAGGCTCCTGGCTCCAGACACGATATGGATAATTTCTCCCATCCACCAGTTATCTGCTGCAGGACCTTCACTCTCTTGAACGATCACCACATCTCCACAGGTAACAGCAAGGAAGATTGATTCCTCTGGCAAAAAGCCTGGACCTACTTCTGCGGCCCTCGATAGCGACGCCAACCTGCTCCATGCCAGTACATCTGTTCTAGCGATGGTTATCGCGCTTTGCCTGGTTGAGTGATTGTGTGTTGTTTCGATTGCTGCAGGCCCAGCCATCGGCCTGAATGGGAATTGCTGATGAAAGTTTGAGGGTGAAGCCGGACCATTGCTGCAAAGGCCATTCCTGTTGCAACAACCGTCTTAATCCCTGCCGCAGCCAGGAGCTTTCAGTTCGCGCCTTAGCCAACGCAGGCTTTGATCGGTAAGGGCCTCAACATCAGAGCGTTCTCCACCTTGAAGCAGCTGGACTAAGGCTCCAGCAAGAAGCTCTGCAGCTCTGCGGTCGGCATCTCCTTTTTGTTGATGCCAGTTGTGATCATTGAGGCTTAATTGAGCATGAAGATCCATGGCCTGGCGTTGCACCTCAATTGGCCACTCAGCTTGTTTGATTCCCATCTTTATCAGCGGTTCACTTGGTCTATTTTGCTTGTGATAGTAAAAGCCGTCTGAATGGTGACACGGCCACGTCAGGTTCAACTCCGTTGGCTGCATGGGCTGTCAAGGTTGGTGCTTTTGGGGCAGCGCCAGGACAGACTGAAACGATCTTCCAAGATGCTGGCAGCAAGACGGAGCAAACAGAGGAGTCAGCTCGCGCGTCAGATACTGGAAATACCTTCAGAGCAATGGTTGCGGCCTAAGTGGTCTAGCGAGTGGATTTGGCGGGCCTTGCGTTGGGGTGGACCTGGAGTTGCCCTTGGCTGGTGGCTCAGCCAGAGCGGGTAATTGCGTTTGAATTCAGATCAAACGGCTGTTAGTAGATCCTGCTCGACTACTACAAGTGACTTAGAGATATCTGGAATGGCATGCTCCAGAGGAGGCAGTGGCATCTCGCTAGGGTTTGACGTCTGTTGACCGCGCATCCAAGCATTACGAAGAGATTGCCGTCGTTGATCTTCTGCAAGGACCAGTCGGTCTGCAGCGGCTGAGGGGCTTTCACCGTGAAGTAATGCCGTTCGCAGGCAAATTCCAAACCCTTGAGCCTCGACTTGCACTTTGCCTTCCATTAAGACAATTTGGAAGGTCCAGCCCTGTAACCACCGCAGTTGAAAGGGATTACTCATGTTGTCCCTTCAGGAAAAAATACACCGGATTTTGCATCTAACAAGAGCACCCTATTTGTGAGACTCGATTGAACTACCGAGTGTCAGGAAACCCGCTTAAGCTTTGTTTTGGAGCGGTTTGAAAGCAGTCCAAACTCGTGTCATGAAGTGAGACTCGGCAGCGATGCCCTCAAAACCGCTTGCTTGGAAACGTGCCTCAATGTTGTCGGAGATGTAATCGCGGTAGTACGGCTCATGAAATATCCGCCGGAAGTTCTCCATGGCAGGGATGAACTTGGGCGAGTCTTCCATTTGTACAGAATCTGCTAGGACCAAAACTCCGCCTGGTTCGAGCACGCGCCAGCATTCGTCAAGAACATTTTGCCGGGCCGAGCTCGGTAATTCGTGAAACAGGAAAACGCACGTGATGCCTTGCACACTTTGATCAGCAAACGGCAGCTGTTCAGCATTACCGCGCACCAGTTGCGCGAGTTCTCCATTGCGGCTATTGAGCGAGCGGCTGGCCTCACGTAAATAAGCTGCTGATAGATCCAACCCCAGCAGTTCAACTTTGGGTAGGGCGCTGCGAATCTGTTGCAGGGTTCGACCGGTTCCAGTTGCGACATCCAACACCCGAAGACTGGCGGAGCTGCGGCTTTGGAAGCGTTTCAGCCCGCGCTTGAGAGGCGCTAAAACCCTGCGCCGCATGGAGTCTGCAGTGCCGTTAAAGAGAATCTCTACCTGCAGGTCATAAAGTTCTGCAGAGTGGTCGCTTAGATAGCCATCGGTTTGATGATGAAAGTTTTGCAGGTAGTAATCGGGATAGATCTCTGAATCGACATCGTTTGGCAGATCATGAATATTGCGTGCCTTGCGCCGCTGCCATGTCGAGGGAAGATCTAACCAGACCAAGGGGTAACGGCTCGCCCATTCCAACCACGGAGCTTCAAAGAGCTGCGTTTTTGGATAAATGCCTTGTTCAGCTTCATGCCAGTCAAGTTGCTCGAGAGCTGACATTGAGCTGCGCAGCTCCATCAGCAATTCTCGCGGAATCGGTTCAATGCTTGGCATCGCATCAGGTGCCAGCAATTCCATCAGCTTTGTGCTCAATTCCTTGTGGGCCAGGCCCGCAAGAGTCTTGCTCTGCTGCAGGGTTTGATAAGCGAACTTGGTGAGGCTTGGCTGCGCCATGAACCTGATTTGGGTGTGCTCTATGTCAACGGATCAGCCTTGCAATTGCTGAGATCTCAGATTATAAGCCTTGCCAATTCAATTAAGGATCTATGACAATGCATATGAAATGCTTCGCGAAGCTTTCGCTTGTGATTGCTTTGAGCCTAATTTCTTGTTGATTAATCCAACAGATCAGGATCCAGTTACGAAGAATGACCAATGGCTAAAGGCCTAATCATAAGGATATTTCGTATTAGTCATTGGAAGCATCTATTGATTTTTTGCTAATCAATTGGCCTTTGTGATTGATGCTATTAGAAAGAAGATTGGCGATCTAAATGCATCTTAAAGGCACAGGCCTTGATGTTAATGAATAATGCAAGTCAAAGGCTATATCAATAATGTCTGTGATGCGTTGCAGTGAATAGCTTTGTAAGCTTATATAGAGCATTCGGTTGATATTAGAAGGAATGAATAGATGAGCCAAATCGCGAAAGGTTCTTTGGCTAGATCAGTTTAAATTGCTACTCGTCCACAATTTTATAGCCAGGGACGCTCGTCTGCAGTTTGATTATTGAGCACTCCATCAGCCTCCTGAAGGTCTTTACTTTCTAAAGCCTGAGCTTGTTTTTTGAGGTTGTCCACTGTGATAGAGAATCCAGCTTCTTTGGCAAGCACCACAAACCAATGAGTGTCAACACGTTGTGCTTCAAGCTTCTGCTGAAGCACCGGATCTGATGCAACTTTGGAAAGCAACGCTTTAAGATCCTCCTCTGGCATGCTGATCAAAGAATGAAGAAGACAATGATTTTACTATAAATGGGAAATACTCTCGAAGAGAATCATATAAGTTGTTCATGTTTACAGAGAATTTTGCTATTGATATCTTGCTTGGCTGGCCGATGTGCTTAGAAATAGTGCAAACCTGCTTTGCTTAGCTTCCTGCGAAGCTCTGTCATTGAGCTTCTGTGGAGTTCATCCCTTTTTCAATGTTGAAGACTTTCCTGAAATAGGTCTCCTTGAATGAAAGAACACCATTGGGGCTGATTTCCTATTCTTGTGGTTGCATGAGAAACGTTTGCAGTTAGGCGCTTGTGGATCTTGTGGCTAACCATTCTCGCGCATTGAGAAATTGGCTGAGGTGATGCATCCGACCAATCTTCAGCTTTGAAGGTGGCATATGGAGACGAAACAGGCGCCATGAATTGAGTGCGGTACACATGTACTAGCGTGCCAGTGTTGCCTTGTCAACTCCAGCTGTCACTTTGCTTTCAAGCCAGATCTGAATGGCTACACAAGCCCATCAGTGCAGAAGCCGCCCTTGCTGATTTCATGAGAGAGGCCATCTCTTGCAGAGGGGCATCCCACGGGCCCCATGGATCAAGCTGGCAAGTCAGATCGGCAGTTGACTGGCTAACACCTTTGGGGATCAAAACCTACTTGAGCTGCTAAGCCGAAATAGAAATCATCGAAGGGAACCTTTTAGCTGCCTTGCACAACGATGAATACAGCGGCATAGGCTGAAACTGCCATTGCTATCTATGCCTTCTTCCTGCTCAACTTAATGATCTCAACCCGAACTAATCACCGCGATTTCAGATAACATTAGTTTCTCTTCATTGAGGATCGGTAAAGTGCACTCTGCAGCGATAACGAGTGTTGCCAAGCCCGGCTTCGATTGTGGTGCACTTCTCCCCACTGACCGTTGCATCTGCATGTATTTGCAGCCAGGCTCGCTCGATGGCGTTGTTCCGACTCCAATTGATTCAGCGGTAATACTGCCGGCCCAACTCAATGGGACAACGAGCATAATGATTGGAAAACAGTTGCCAACATTGGAGCCTTCATAGTGAGATGAAAGGTTGCAAAATCAGTCTTTTGATTGAGGACATTATTCCTTTTCTTAACTCGCTAACACGAATTCTAAGTAGTATCAATAACCTCTAGAAGAGAACATCCAAGCCTTAATCTTTGCATCATTCAATTGGACCTTTAATGTTGCCGCCGGCATCTGAACGCCGCCGCGAGACCCCATATCGGCGCCAAAGCGAAGGACTGCAAAACAGCACAATCACAGCAAGGCAGTGATGGCGAACAGCAAAAATCAACTGTGTAAAGGTGAAATGCTCCCAGAGCAAGAGAAACTCTGTTCGTAAATCCCAGAGAGACAGACCCAAAAGAAGAACGGGCAACCAACGATCGCCAGATAGGCCACGGGAGCGGGCCCTTTCAGCCATCTGAAATCGTATCTCCTCCCTCAAGCGGAGGCTGGGAGGAAGACAACGGCGGTTGTGGAGCAGCAGCAGGGGCTGATAAAGGCGCTGCCGGAGGACCACTGCCTTGCCAGAGGCTCAACAATGAAGGGGCTAGAGCGATACTCGACCAGCTACCAACCACCACTCCAAGAGCAAGTGCAACCGCAAACCAGTAGAGCGTTGCACCGCCAAAGAGGATCAGGGCGAGCAGAGGCAGCAGGGTCGTACCGCTGGTGTAGAGGGTCCTTGTGAGGGTCGCGGATACGGCACGATCAACCTGTTCCGTCAGTGGCAGTGAGTTGTCTTCGCGACTGCGCTCACGAATCCGGTCAAAGACCACCACAGTGTCATTGACCGAGTAGCCGGCAATGGTGAGCAGCGCTACCGCGAAGAGGCTATCCACCTCAAGCGTTATCAACAGGCCCAGCCAAGCGAATATCCCACAAACAATGATCACGTCATGGGCAAGGGCCACAAGGGCCAGAAGGGCATATCGACGGTCGTAACGGAGGCTGATGTAGATAGCGATTCCCGTGAACGCCACCAAAAGAGAAATCAAGCTGCTGCGCAGCAATTGGCCTCCCAGACTTGGGCCAATGGTGTCGACCGATTGACCACCACTCTGAAACGGACCCGCTACAGGATCCATTGCCTTGATGACAGCTTGCCCCTGAGCAGCAGAGAGGAAGGGCAACCTCAAGACTAGAGACTGACCTCCATCAAGAAGCTGAACCCTGGCTCGTGAGAGGTTTGGAGCAACCTTGTCTTTGTTAGCGGGTAACTCAAGAGCCCCCAAAACCTCTTCAACACTTGTGGTTTTCAGCGACTGACAGCTCTTGCTACAGCTGCGCTCCAGTTGGATTTGAGTTCCACCAGTGAAGTCAAGTCCTGGACGAAGGGGAGCACCAATGGAAGGGTTCAGCCAACAGAGGATCAATCCCACCAAACTCAAAACCACAAACAGCCCTGAGATTCCCCAAACTCGTCGTCGTTGACGACAAAGTTCAAATCTCAGTGGGCGTTGACGAGTTCCTGAAGATGATGAAACAGCCATGGATCAGGCGAGAGAAGAAGGCAACTGTTTGGCAGGCAAAAAGTTGGTAGGTCGCCTCAAAGCCTGATAGCCCATCAAAAAACGCAGCAGAGTGCGAGTGCAGCTCAATGCCGTAAACAAACTGAGCACAACACCGATGCCGAGGGTGGCGGCAAAACCTTTAACCAAACCCGTACCCAGAAAAAAGAGCGCTGCGCAACTAATCAGAGTGGTGAGATGGCCGTCAACGATCGACGACAAAGCCTGGGAAAATCCAGTCTCGATCGAGCGAATCAAGGTGTTTCCACGCCGCAATTCATCTTTGACACGCTCAAAGATCAGCACATTGGCATCCACTGCCATGCCAATACTGAGGATGAAACCCGCAATCCCAGGCAGGGTAAGGATGACAGGAATCAGAGCATACATAGCGAGATTGAACAGGGCATAAAGACTCAATGCCAACACCGCCACCAAGCCCGCAAGGCGATAAGCAACCACCATGAAAACAGCCACCAAGGCGAGACCAGAGAGCGCTGCGATCAAGCTGCGGCGAATGTTTTCAGCACCAAGGGTGGGACCAATGGTTCGAACCTCGAGAATTTCTACTGGTAATGGCAACGAACCACCTCGTAACTGAACTTCCAGGTCGCGGGCATCTTCAGCATTGAAATTACCGCTGATCGTGGCCGCACCACCAGTAATGCCAGCGGCTCTGAACTGTTCCCCGACGCTGGCTTCACTGATCGACCTTCCATCAAGAACGATGCCAAGTAGACGACCTGTGCCAGCAATTGATTGTGTTAGCTCGGCGAATTGATCTCCGCCTTCTCGGTTGAAGCTAAGTGTCACCTCCCAGCTGTCAGGAACGTTCTGCTGTTGCTGACGCCCAGCTGTGACCAGATCCTTCCCGGTTAAGGACGTGGGCTCGAAGAGTTCAGCGATCTTGATGCTGACTTTCTCATTCAACTGTTCCAGCTGCTCGACCTCACTGCCAACACTGCCTTGCAAACCAAAGGCCTGCTGCGCTTCAACAAGTTGCTGTTTGTCGAGTTCATCATCAGAGGGAGACTCTCCGGATATCGCACGCTCCTGCTTGGACTTGAGAATGTTCTCTACCTGTCGTTTTAGGCGCTGAAGGCCGCGAACCTCCTGTTCTGTGCCAGGTTTTTGAGCTCGAAACTCAAGTAAGGCCGTCTCGCCAAGCACCTTGGCAGCCCTGGTGGGATCCTGTTCTCCTGGAAGCTGCAACACCAGTTGATTGTCACCAATGGTCTGCAGGGTGGATTCGGCAACACCCAAGCCATTGACGCGACGATCCAAAACAGCTTTGACCGCCTCTAGCTGCTCCGATTTCACGCGAGTGATCTCACCAGCGGGCTGCACTTCAAGAGTGAGCTGACTGCCACCACGAAGATCAAGGCCCAACTCAAGCGGAAAGCTTGCAGTGACAGAACCTGCCGCAATGGCAAGAGCAAGAATGAGCGCAAACCAGCCTTGTTGACGTGCCATCAATCAAAGCCCCTTAAGAACAATCTGCTTAGCCGCTTCAACAATCTGATGAGGCTGAATGATCGTGAAATTCTCCAATTTGCCGTTATATGGAGTGGGAATGTCCTGACTGGAGAGGCGAATTGGGCGAGCATCGAGTTCGTCAAAACACTGCTCAGTAATCAGCGCAATCAACTCAGCACCAATCCCACCAGTTTTCATACACTCTTCAACCACAATCACCCGATGGGTTTTACGGATGGAGCGAACAATGGTCTCCATATCGAAGGGCTTGAGACTAATCAAATCGATCAATTCCACATCGATGCCGTCTGCCTCCAACTGTTCAACAGCCTTGAGACAGTGATGACGCATACGGGAATAGGTGAGAATCGTGACGTCTTTACCCTCACGAACCAGATCTGCTTGATCTAGGGCACAGACATAATCACCGTCTGGGAGCTCCTCAATCAGGTTGTAGAGCAGCACATGCTCGAAAAAGAGAACTGGATTGTTGTCTCGGATCGCGGCTTTCATCAAGCCCTTGGCATTGGTTGGCGTGCTGCAAGCAACGATCTTGATCCCAGGCACAGCGTGAAAATAGGCCTCAAGTCGCTGACTATGTTCAGCACCGAGTTGGCGCCCCACACCACCAGGCCCACGCACCACGGTGGGAATTGTGAAATTTCCGCCACTGGTGTAACGAAGCATTCCCATGTTGTTGGAGATCTGGTTGAAAGCAAGCAGCAGAAAACCCATGTTCATGCCCTCCACAATCGGGCGTAGGCCAGTCATGGCGGCGCCAACGGCCATACCCGTAAAACTGTTCTCGGCAATCGGTGTATCCAACACCCGCAACTCGCCATATTTCTCGTAGAGATCTTTGGTGACCTTGTAGGAGCCGCCGTATTGGCCGACGTCCTCTCCCATCACACAAACATGCGAATCTCTGGCCATCTCTTCATCGATGGCATCTCGAAGAGCATTAAAGAGAAGCGTCCCTGACACGTTTTCGTTGCAATCCCGGCCATGCCGGTGGAAGAGGCCAAGCTATCTCAGCCTGAGCAGCATTAGCCTCCTGCGGCAAATGCTGAAAGCAGCAAAACGGACAGCAACAGACCAGGAGAGAGCAACAGCACCAACTGACCAAGATCGTGAGGCGTCATCTGTAGAAGTCCTGAATCGGCAATCAGGCTGTCAACCCACAAAAGCTAGGCAGCATCTGGCTCCTTGCCAGCAAACAAACTGCGAATAAACACAAGGGTTAGTCCAAAACCAATGAAGGCAAAGCTGAATGTGGCTAGAAAACACATGCCGATGATCAGGGTTTTAAACCCCGAAGCAATGCTTTGGGCAATCGCAGAGCTGTAATTAGGCGAATGAAGAGCGAAATAAGTCACTGTCTTCTGGCTCAAAATCAGGCAAAGCCAGGCAAAAAGTCCACTGGTGATCGCCCCAGAAAGAAAACTGAGCGGGCCCTTACGTGGTGTCGCAGGCGTCTCTGCCAAGGTGTTGGATGACTCTGCATCTGCCTTCTCGAAAGAGCTGTTTTTGGAATCGCTCATGCTTCCAGTTTGATGCCTTCACAGCGGAACGCGCAGCACCAACTGCTTAAACCAGCTGCGGCGAAGGCAGGCTGTTGGAGCTGAAGTGCAGCCTGAGCTGAAGCAACGTCAGTAAAAAGGGCAAAACAGCTTGGACCAGATCCACTCATCGATACTGCAAGAGAACCAGGCAAATCAGTGAGCAACTTCAATGTGGTTTGCACAGCCGAAACTTCGGGTGCAACAACCTCCTGAAGGTCGTTGCGCAGAGGTGGCGGATCATCAGCCCGTAAAGGATTCAGCCAAGAAGATTCTCTGAGCTGCTGACGACGTTGCTCAAAATCAGATTCCTTTGAAAGATAACGACTACTGAAAAGTTCCTTACAGCGTCCATAAGCCCAGGGGGTTGAAACGCTCACTGATGGATCCTTCACCAACACCACGGCCATTGATGCTTTCATCGCTTGTAGCGATTCCAACCTTTCCCCACGGCCGAAACACAATTGGCTTCCACCTGCCAGGCAAAAGGGCATGTCGGAGCCAAGCTCAGCCGCAAAACCTTCAAGTTGACCCTGAGAAAAATTGAGATTCCAGAGACCGTTTAACCCCACCAGTGTTGCTGCACCATCACTTGAGCCGCCCGCAAGACCAGCTCCAATTGGGATGCGTTTTTGCAATTCAATCGCGGCACCAAGGTCAGAGAACCCTGAGCGCTCGCGTAATAAATGCGCAGCTCGCACGATCAAATTGTCGCCAGCAGTGCTGAGGCTGGAATCATCGCAGCGAAGGCTGATGCTGCCATCAGCGGTATTGCGGAAATGAAGTTGATCAGCGAGTTCGATGCTCTGCATCACCATCGCTAGCTCATGAAAACCATCAGACCTCAGGCCAAGCACCTCAAGATGGAGATTGATCTTGGCTGGCGCCGAGACGCTAACCAGATGCTCTGAAGCAGCTGAAGGGTTAGATATGCTCATGGCTCAGGGTCTACTAGATCCGCCCGATTCAAACCCCTCGCCAATTCCACCCAAGTGGCAGGGGACAGTTCTTGGGGGCGTTGCTGAAGGCTGATGCCAAGATCATCAGCAAGAGCATTCAGTTCAGCAGCAGGAAGAACCTTGGCAAGAGTGTTGCGCAGCATCTTGCGCCTGGCCAAAAAAGCCTGACGCAGCAAAGACTCAACACGTTTGGCGAGCAGTGGCTCAAGGCGCTGTTCAGGAGCAAGAGGTTCAATCAAGATGACCTCAGAATGAACTTTCGGCGGCGGTTTAAAAGAGCGCGGCGGCACTGGGCAAACAGTTGTGCAACGAGCGAGCAACTGCAGGCGCACGCTTAGAGCACTAAAACAGCTCTGCCCGGGCAAGGCACGAATCCGTTGAGCGACTTCCTTTTGCAAAAGAAGCACAAGGCGTTGATAGGGATGATTAACAGGTCGATCCAAGCGACCGAGAAGACGCTCAAGCAGAGGACCGGTGATGTTATAGGGAATATTGGCCACCACTTTGGTCGCAGCACGGCCATCAGCAAGAGTCAATGGAACAGACAACACATCACCTTCTTGCAAGCTGAAGCGGGCTTGATCCGCAAAACGCTGCTTCAACCCAGAGACCAGATCGCGATCAAGTTCAACAGCATGAACAGCAGAGGCAGAAGAGGCCAGCAACCTTTCAGTGAGTGCTCCACGACCAGCACCTACCTCCAGCAGACGATCATCTGGTTGAATATCAGCTGCATCGAGAATCTGAGTCAACACAGCGGCATCGATTAGCCAGTGTTGAGCAAAGCGCTTGCGAGCGTGATGTCCGGAAAAGGCCATCCCTCAACTTTGCACCAATCGGTATAGAGGGCGGCGCAATTGATTGAAGATCAAAAAAAGCTGCAGACAAAACTCGGAGTCAAACTCGCTGTTCCAATCAAAAGCGGCGATAGATCCCTGATTGTTCCAAGTCTGCGCACTGCATGGATTCTTGATTGGCATCAAAACAACTCAGCTCAAACAATTGGCTTCATCTATAGACCGACAACACCCTTTCCTGCTCATCCCACCAAGACGATCAAAATGGAGTGCTTTTGGAATCCGGGCTCGATTACACCACTAACAACATTGGCTCCACATGATTCAAGGTCTATGCACGTGGTGGCGTTGAAATCTGGGATTCATCCAACCGAAATATCGATTGGAGAGCTTCTGCTGGTTTTACCGTCCAATTCTGATTCAAGCTAAAAAAATCAACACAACCCTGTTGATCCATTGAGTTGCTTTTATTAGCAGCATCAATGTCAAGGTCGTCAATTTGAATCCAATCGAGTGTGTTTCGATATTGACGGTCACATCTAATAACGACTTCAAGGAAATCTGTATTTTTATTGGTTTTTTGCAATCTATGCAGGCACAACGAAAAAGAGAGATCATTAAAGTTCTATCATCATCATCAACCCGATACACAGAGTGTAAAAATCATGAAACTTTGCTTGTCCCTTTTGATTCGACCTCAGCCGAACATAATCATATGTATTCACTGATATAAAATCAAACAATTCCATAAGCCAGCATTGCATCAGCAACTTTCGTAAATCCTGCAATATTGGCTCCTGTAATGTAATCAGTGTAGTCTTCGTATTTATGACTATGCTGAACACATTTGGAGTGAATTTCCAACATAATTGACTTTAAGCGTTGATCGACCTCTTCACGACTCCAAGATAGACGCAATGCATTCTGACTCTGCTCAAGGCCAGAGACTGCGACACCCCCAGCATTTGCAGCCTTGGCAGGAGCAAGTATTACTTTTGCATGACGAAATTCATGAATGCCGTCAAGATTGGTTGGCATGTTCGCACCTTCAACAACTGCTTTGACACCATTGTTGATCAGTTCCTGTGAATCTGCACGGTTAATCTCATTTTGAGTAGCACAAGGGAAGGCAATATCACAGGGAACATTCCATGGACGCTTTCCTGCGTAAAAATCAACGCCTTTGTAGTGGTTAGCAAATTCATGGATTCGCCCACGGCGAACAGTCTTTAGCTCTTTGACAAACGCAAGCATCTCGAGATTAATGCCGTTTGGGACGTGTACAAAACCATCTGAGTCAGAAAGAGTAACAACTTTGGCTCCTAGTTCAATGGCCTTTTCAACTGCGTAGAGGGCTACGTTTCCAGAACCGGAGATGGAACATATTTTGTCAACGAGAGAGTCCTCTATATGATTGAGCATATTTTCACAGAAATAAGCACATCCGTAACCCGTCGCTTCAGTACGAACAAGACTTCCACCGAATGACAGCCCCTTGCCAGTCAAGATTCCACTAAACCGATTTTCAAGGCGCTTGTACTGACCGAACATATAACTAATTTCACGAGAACCGACTCCGATATCACCAGCAGGTACATCTGTGTCTTCACCAATATGTCTATGAAGTTCAATCATCAGAGATTGACAAAATCGCATTATCTCTCGGTCACTTTTACCTTTAGGATTAAAGTTAGATCCACCCTTCCCTCCACCCATCGGCAGACCAGTAAGACTGTTTTTAAAGGTCTGTTCAAAACCTAAAAATTTCAGTACACTCAAGGTGACATTGGGATGGAAACGTATTCCACCTTTATAAGGGCCAATGGAATTATTAAACTGTACACGCCATGCTCGATTTGTGCGGATATTGCCTGAATCATCTTCCCAGCAGACTCGGAAGATGACGACGCGGTCAGGTTCCGTCATCCGCTCCAGAATCTGTGCATCTTTGTAAACACGGTTGGAAAGAATAAAAGGAATTAGAGTTTCAACAACTTCATGGACGGCTTGATGAAACTCAGGCTCTCCAGGATTTCTCTTCATCAGACCTTTCATGAAATGATCTATCTCATGGCTAGTAGCATCAGACATCAGCTGTCCTTTCTCAAGAAGTCATTTAGTATGATTTCATGGCAAGCGCCTAAAGTGACTTTAATACAGAATATTATCCAGATTAGCTTAAAAGTATGACCAAGGCATTCTCAGGAATCATGAAAAACTTGGCAATAAACAGACAACAGCTTGATCCAGTTTTATGATGCATTTTATCCGCATAGCAAACAGTTGAGGAAGTTAAGGAACTGTCAGCAATCTGTCTTCAAGAGATGAAGAATACAGTTGCTTTAGTCAGCAGCATCAATGTCAAGGTCGTCAATTCGAATCCAATTGAGTGTGTTTTGACTCGGCGGTAAGGGCACCAATGCCAACACCAACTCCAAGCTGTGTTCAGCGAAGTAAGGATGAGTTGCCAGCCAACATCCAATCGCACGCATCAATCGCAGTTGCTTTCCTTTGTTAAAGGCACACAATCCCCAATGATCTAATCCACGAGAACGACGAGACTTTACTTCCACAACCAGCAGCCGTTGCTGCTTCTCAACCACAAGATCTAACTCGCCATAGCGACATGACCAACGTTGGCTCACCAACTGCCATCCGCGTCTTTGTAGGAGGCGTAACACCCGCTCTTCGCCCCAACACCCCTTCCCGGTTGAATCCATCATTTGCTGCTGCATTCACATGAGAATTCCACCCATGCATCGATGCTGTACCAACACACAAAGCAGCATGTATGAATTCAACGCGAAAAGTTCAAGAGAATGATGCCCCAATTATTGCTTATTAAAGTGATAGGTAGAATCATTACTTTACAGCTAAACTCAATATGACAGGCAAGACTAGTGATTTTTTATTGCTGACAAGGTTTAGATTGTGCTTTATTTAAAATCTATTCAATCCACTTTTTGATTCGCCGGGAGATTGCCTTGTTTGATAGAATTGCATCTTTGAGACTATTTGAAAAAAAATATTTATCAGAGAATTGATTGAACGATTTGTTTTTGAAGAGTTATCTCCATTTGGGGATTTCTAAATTGAAGCGATTGAGGAATTTTGCTGGCAGCAGTTCGAGTTAAGTCCTAATGCAAAGCAACATGAATGAACCTCAATGCTAAATTTGTAAATAAGATAAGTTGAATAACGGTATTCTTATGCTTGTTGTTATTACAAGCTTTGGCTAATAAGCAAATGGTTTGCAGATGACCCTATTGATCATGCTCAAGTGATTGAGCTAAGAAGCCTTAAGCAGATGAACTGGGATGCTTATTATGGCAGTAGAATGATAAAATATATAGAGAGAAATTCGATGGGACAGACAAATCAAATCCAGGGATCTCGATTTCGATATGTACTTCTCATCTTAATTGCTCTAATCTGGGGATCTCAGTTCTTACTTAATGATCTTGCTCTAGAAGTCTTCACTCCTCAAGCAGTTTCATGGCTTAGAGCGACGATTGGCTTCCTAACACTGAGTGGATTCTTGTTGATCTTGCCTGAAGCTCATGATAATCCGGTTTCAAAGATAAGTTATTGGCGTCAAATCATTATGATTGGCTTCTTTGAAGCAACTCTTCCTTTCTTCCTTGTTGTCTGGGGTCAGCAACATGTCAACAGTGCTATTGCCGCGATCCTGATGTCACTCGTAGCAATCTTTACTCTTATTTTAGTTGTTGTTTTTGTTCGCAGTGAGCCAGTTACGAGAGGAAAGTTTATTGGTATTGCCCTTGGTTTTGCAGGTGTTGTTGTGTTGTTATGGCCTCAGGTTGGCCAGTCTCAACAAGGCAACAGCCTACTTGGAAGTGCAGCAATTTTAACCGCTGCACTCAGCTTTTCCATTAGTCTTGTATTGATTAGAACCCTGTCAGAGATGGGTACTCCGATAAAAATAGCAAGAGATATACTCCTTTGTGGTGCCATCGAGTTAGGAGCTTTACTGCTTTTGCTTGGCCAACCTTTGACACATCACCCTATAGAGAGTAATGCGGTACTAGCAATGGTTGCTCAGGGTGCTTTTGCTGGAGGTCTGGTTTATGTGTTGTATGTTCGTCTTGTTGGTCTTGCTGGAGCTACATTTGCCGGCTTCGTTAACTATCTAGTTCCTTTAGTAGGAGTTTTTCTAGGGGTTGTTTTCCTGCAGAATAAGCTTTCAGCAAGTGCCTATGCTTCTCTGTTGATTCTAGCGCTTGCAGTCTTTGCGAGTGAGTGGAAGCCAACCCGTAAATTAGTAGGTAGGCAATAATCTCAATAGTAAATCCTTAAACAGTCTTTTATTTTTTTGGTATTGGCTATAGGATTTATTTTATTCGATTAACCTGATAAATTATCTACTTGGATGATTCATGGGTAAATGTTGATAGCACTCGTAGAAGCTTTTATGGGGATGCGGATGCGTAGCTCAGCAAATTTCTTTCTCAAGAGCCATCATTCCTCTACCTATGGACCTATGGTTTAACTATTTAACCCCTAACCCAATGTTCGCTCGACTACTTGGCTTTTCTGCTGCTGCCCTTCTACTTCTATTGCCATTGCAACCCAGTTGGGCAATCATGAATCATTCCCAACAGGTGTTGGTCAATGCAGATTTCTCGAACCAAGATCTGCGAGGTGACACATTTAATCTTGCCAACCTGCGAGAGGCCAATCTATCTGGGAGTGATTTAGAAGGATCCACCCTTTTTGGAGCCAAGCTTCACGATGCCAACCTCAGCAACACCAACTTGCGAGACTCCACACTTGATTCCGCCATATTTGATGGAACTGATCTCACCAATGCAGTGCTTGAGGACGCCTTCGCCTTCAACACCCGCTTCAAAAACGTGACCATTACAGGTGCCGACTTCACCAATGTGCCCCTGCGAGGCGATGCTCTCACAACGCTTTGTGAGGTGGCGGAGGGAACCAACCCGATCACAGGTCGCAATACGGCAGACAGCCTGGGCTGCAGCTAAATACTCCACGCCAACCACTCCGATGAGTTTTGATCCCCGCAGTCTTGAACGTCTACGTGAACTGGGTCGCCAGTTACCCCGGCCCTTGCCAACACCAGTTGCTTCAAGTACAGCAGAGCCTCGAGCAAGCAAACGTCGTCATCGCATCGAAACCGAAGACGATCCCCAGGCCCTCTTCCAGGAATTGATGCAGGTGAGCCCTGATGGCACAGTTCCTCCTCACTTGATGGCCCGCCTTAAGGCCGCCGAAGCCAAACGTCAGACTCAGGAGTCGGCTGAAGGAGTCCGCCAACAACAAGGCGAAATGAACCCCCTCGACAGATCCTCCTCCGCCAGAAAAGGTATAACGACCGTTGCCAAGACACCCCCGCTGAAGCCTGGCAGCACAGAGGAGAGTCTTTATGTTGCTTTCGGGCAGCTGCTTCTCGAAGACGAAGACGAAGACGAAGACGAGATTTGATCGTCTTAGAACTAAATCCGGCTTGATCAAGTCCCGTGAAGAAAGTGCTTAGCCTGCATATCTTTTCTTAAGACAATGATCGATGCAAAGGGCATCTTCAAAGAGGGCTTAGGTAAAAGTCTCATTAACGAGAGAAGGCAACATTCAACGATAGAACCCTTCATCTGAAGGGTTGATCTAGAGCAGAAAAGGGTTTAGATCTAAATTGTTAACTCCAGAACCTTTGCTTTGAGATTTTCTTTTACCTCTTTTCATTTGAACCCTAACCGATGAAGTCAAAGACTGGTTTGATTGTTTTCGTTTCCACTGGATTGTTTCGTGTCGTTCTTGATGCAGTTTTAGCGGTAACAGCAATTCCATCAATGCGGATGTCCCTAGCAACCCCCGTAAAGAAACAATTTGAACTCACTACAGGCCAAAGGGAGTTTTTCGGCAGTTTGATTAAGAATTGGAATCAAGACTCATTCTAGTTTATTTAAGTCTTTCAGCTGCTTCCATCGTCAAAGCAATAACACTTGCCTGTGGAGATGCCAATCTGAAAGGCGGTCACCTTTTGCCGTTGCTGTTAATGCTAGGCAAGCAGACAATGCAATAGATCGATTTGAAAGCCCATTCACTAATAATAATGTCGCTGCATGATGTTGATGACTAAGTTCCTAAAACTATGATCTTAGCCTATAAAGATTATAGAGGGCAGGAAGATTTTCTTTGAATCACTAATGACAAATTGTTTATGTGATAAATCAATAATTTCTTGTGCAGACATGCCAAGAATGATTCAACCTATCGTTTTCTAAGGCTCTTCATTTAGATATAATCCTTTCAGTCTCTTCTACCTAAGTCTTTATGAATAGGTCGGATCCTTTTTATATCCCCAATCTTGTTCAATCAACCGCTTCACCCGCAAATTAGACTTCTCTTTGAGCTCAAAAATGGTTTTTCCATCCTGATTGTCAATTTGAGATGGTCTTCACCTGCCAACATTTGCAATTGATGACTGCCCATCTTTCTAGATGAGCTATTATAATTTTTCGTCTTTTTGCATGGCTATTCCTAGCATAGATAGTGATCAGACCGGTTTTTAACTTTTCAACATCTGTACAGATCGAGTAAGCTGATAATTCTTTAGTTAATTCCTAGGTTCGAATAAATGTCAGCGTAGTTCTATATCAATCACGAGCTTTGCATTTGTTTTGAACCCTTGCTTAATAGCGGGGCACGCTTGAGTCGACATTGATGCTCCACGCGTCGATTCCGCCTTCTAGATTCCAGACCTGATAACTAATCTCCTGCTCTAAAAGCCAGGTGCCGAAGTTCCAACTGCGTATGCCAGCATGGCAAATCAAGACGACAGGACGGTCGTTTGGTAATAGTTGAGGCAGAGTTTCGATCCAATCAGAAGATCGACTCAGCGGTAAATGCAGTACATCGGCTGGGAATGGGGCTAACTCAAGCTCCTGGTCTTCTCTCACATCCACACAGATTGGTAGAGAGGAGGAGTCGCTCAACCAGCGATGCAGATCCTTTGCAGAAATAGGGGTTGGAGTGGGCTGATTCATTGTTAAATGATTGGCTTCGATGTGAGTTTCGTTCATCTCGTTCCACTTTGATCGCCATTGGTACGGATGATCCTTTATTGCAGTTTGATGTAATGCAATCACTATTAATCTGCCTTACCAAGGTTTACCACTGAGACCATGGCCAACCCTTAAAGGGAATCACATCAGTGTCTCACAGTCAAGTCTAAGAAGATCATATTCATGACATTACTGTGCCTCTTAGCAGCCTGTAGGTTGTTCATCTTTTGCTGAAGAGTACTCCTTCCACTGCTCTTGCTGCTATCAGACCATTGTAATTGCAGAGATTGGATCTAGTGGGTGCTTCATCCAAGCCTTTAGCTGTCTCTGATGACCAAACGCGTTGAGTGATCAAATCAGTAGACGCGTCTAGTCTTGAACTCGCTCATGTTCATTGCAGATAGCTCTCAATCCATCAGGATTGCTTTCATGAATGCCTTTTTGTAAGGAATCCACACCAATTAGGCCAGTACAACATCATTCGTAGATAATTAGCAAAGAACCAATCAGACCAATGCCTCAACCACATGTATGGAAGTTAGTTGATTTCATCGGCAGGCTTTGTTTATCCGCTGTTTTTGTTGTCGCAGTTCCGTCAAAGATTACCAAGTTCTCATCAGTAGTTGAAGTAATCTCAGGGCAAGGGATCCCTGAATCATTAGCACCCTTCTTGTTGTTGGCAGCAATTGCCTGCCTTATTGTTGGCTCAGTACTTCTTCTATTTGGCCAGAGTCAAAAACTTGGAGCATCACTATTACTTATTTTTCTTGTGCCTACGACAGTCATCTTCCATGCATTCCCCTTTCAGCCTAAAGCACTATTTATGAATCTTGGTTTAATTGGTGGCCTTGCTCTGGCCTTGACCAGACCAAAATTCATCGAAAGATAATTTTGCTGATGAACATTAAAGTATGGCTTTTTTGTTGTTCATCTATTATTCATATTAATAACTCTTTTTTATCTGGTCAGGTTAAATAAAAGCTTATATAGCTTTGCTGAATAGAAACTATCCAATAGCTTTAACGACAACATCAGTCTGCCTTATTAGCAGCTCTATGCTTAAAAGTCTTAAGCATTTAATTTTTAATTTAAAGGTGTCTTGTTCTGCCTGATGATCAACTCTGTCACAGCAAGTTCAGGTACTATAAACATGAATCTCTTAATATTAATCTTATTCTTATTCCCGTCTAATTTAGCAGGCGAGATCTGTTTTGTTTATTCAAAAGGCTTGTTTTAATGGTAAGACTACATATTGAAACCATATGCCAATCCTTTCTTTGTTGACCCATTCTTTATTTTGGCATGATGATCTTCACTTTTAACCACTCTTTTAGGTTTTCAGTAATGCTTCGTGGTTTTGATCCCTGCTTTTTTATTGACTTGATATCATGATAAATACTAATGCTTTTGATTTAGTTTGCCAGATCAGTCGAATCAACCTAGTACAGGACCTGAATTAGAATCCAGGTAGTCTGCCTGACCACTATCTAAATAAGGCTTGACGGTGTTATTAAAATGATCTTCGCTACAAGTAAGCATGATCAATCCGTTGCTTATTTCCCAATCCCAGTGTTGTTCTTTTTCTTGCTTGGCAAATTCTAAATTTCTTATTGTTAAAGGTAATGAGGATGTGATTAGTCTGATGCCCTCATTCTCTTGTTCTTCAATCACGTCATTACATTCTTCTTTTAGAAAAGCATGCCATTGCTTTGCAATCGCTTCTAATTCCTTATTATTAGAGTTTTCAGAAAGCCACTGCCTATTGAAATCAATCGCGCCAATATCTCCTCTACTATCCTCAAGAATAGATCTCAAGAGGTAGTCTTTATTTCGGTCAAAAAGTTCTATTTTCTGGCCATTCGACAACAGCAGTAGTTGTGCTGGAGGGGGAGATTTATACGCTCTGCCAATAGAAGGAAGGTCAAGTCCACCGATCCTTACCAGCACATCATCCCAACAATAATTTAACCAACGATCAACCCAGAAAATCTTATAAGAGATTAATTGTTGTTGACTAAGTCTGAAGTGGTCAAACAGGAAGTCTTCTTGCTTCATGATGCTTGCTGTCATAGGTGCCTTTTGGCTTGACAATAGATTACAGCTTCTACCACTGATGTTGAGAAAATGTTTGAGAACTATGTGAATGGCCTTGTTTGTAAATACTTCTATTACCATTAGTTTTATTATCTTTATGCAGGCAATTAATTTGCTCGATGCTGATTCTAACCAGTTCATCGCCTATCGATATCAATATTACTCTTATCAAGCGAAAATAAGAATAACTAGTTTAGAGACAGTTGAATCATTCATGTTAATCTTTATCCAATGGTCTATTGAGCTTTATTGATATCAGGGGTTTATGCCCAAATGTCTGTTTTTTAAAACTGTATTGGTGCATCAATTCTTCATGAATCTATTCCATAAGTGTTGCTAAGGATTGGCTCCTTTTATTTTTAAATCTAATTGGATTTATTTGCTACTTGCTTTGAACTCTACTCCCTGTAATTTTTTTTTGCTTAAGATGAATCCTTTGTAATCATCTCAATAACCAATCGCTAATTCAAATTAATTGCCGTCCACTCTTCATATCGCTTATGTACTTTGCCTTGAATATTGTACCGAGGATGCTTCCATGTGCTAGGCAGCTTATGACACGAAGGTCTTCCCATATTGCATCTGTCTACAGTTAGATCCATATCTAAACCAATATAATTATTAAGAATAATGCCTGCAGAGATGGCTTTCAGTTGATAAAGGCTTAGTTCTTGATCGTGGCGTTCCATGGACATTGTTTTACTCTGGTTGAGAAGGTTGTTTGCCTTCGATGCATTTAGCTTCTCGCTGATCACTCGCTCTGGAGGTGATCTCGTTCAAATGAAAGTGTGACCTAGCTCATCGATCTCTAACTCCAGGGAATACTCCGCTTGCGAATGGAGAGCGCTTGATGTGGCTGTCTACTTCCTTTCCTTCTTTGCCAGTTGTTTCTTTCGCCATTTCCTCCAGGGAGGGACTGTGTGATCACAAGCGACCCACCAGATTAAAAAAACAGGCAAAAACCAGCCACTGCTGCCTCCGGCGAGCATCACCCAGATCCCATTTGCAAATAAAGGCCAAGCCAACCATTGTGACCACTCCTTCGCATAGAGCTCCTGCCACTGCACCCAGAGCTTTCTCACCCTTCTCCCCGTAGACGATATCGACCTTTTAGCAAACCATTAGATGCTGTTCTGACTTGTCCTAATCGATTGCGCCACTGCCGGCCTTCTATGCGCTGCTTCGCTCTGCGGGATTGCGCCTGAAGCACTTCAAGTAACATTCTCTTCTGGGGATCTGTTGAACAGCGCTTATAACCGAGCATCATGGAGAGTGATGTTGCTGCAACGGTTCTTGAGAAACTGTGCGTTTAGAATCATCGCCGTTGGCAAGGTACGCAGAGGCTGGATCCAAGACGGCCTAGCGATGTATCAAAAACGCCTACCAGGCTTGATTATCACAGAGGTTCGTGATGCATCTATGCCGCGAGAAGCGGAAGCGATCAGGGCCGCACTCAATAGCAACGAAGTGCTGGTTCCTCTTAGCGAAGAAGGGGAAGCGCTGACTTCAGTGTCCTTTGCTAAACGCCTTGAACAATATGGCTCTCAACGTCTTGCCTTTGTGATTGGTGGCGCTGATGGGCTATCAGCAGAGCTGAAAAACTCAACCCAATGGCAGCTCAGTTTGTCTGCGATGACGCTTCCTCATGAACTTGCTCGCTTGTTGCTTGTGGAGCAGCTCTACCGAGCAAAGACCATCCTGCAAGGAGGTAAATACCACAGGAGCTAACGATTCTGCAGATCTGAATTGCGATCACTGATAAAACAGCTGCTTTCGATTAATGCGATCACTCTTGAGCACACTGAAAAGGAAATCAGTTTAAGACAATGAGGATTCTCAAATGTCAGATTGCTTCAGTAATATATGCCACAACACTCTCTCCAGAATGAAATCCAACCATCCTCCCATTCTTTATCAGTTGCCAGCCTGGGCGTCTGTTAATTCTTAGTTAACGAACTAATATTAGAACCTCAAAATAGGATGCTGTTCAAGTTCATGTCACTAATATTTACTTTGAACTGACCAAGCTTGCAGTTGACTTTAAGCTGGTTATTGTCCATCTAATGATCAATAGAGGTCTTTTGATATGCCTGATGACGAAATTTTGCGCAAAAAAGCATTATCACAACTCAGGAAGAAAAGGGCACTGAAGAGACAGGTTCAAACCTATTTCACTGTGAACCTTGCTCTGATTGTTATTTGGTTGGTAACTGGCATGGGCTACTTCTGGCCCATTTGGCCTATTTTTGGATGGGGCATTTCTCTTGCTGTTCAGTCTTGGAAGCTTGCTCATCCAGAGAGAGACTTCAGCACAGAAGAGATCGAGGCAGAGATGCGCCGCAGTTGATTTAAATCAATACTATTATATACACCTATCTTTTTCAATTGGCTTCAGTTAAGTGAATGCCCAGAATGATAAGTGAGTTATGGTTTGAGGAATATTAAGACCTAAATGCTTCTGCGATCGAATCTTTCTCTGACCAGCTAATGACTATCAAACGTGTTTCATTGATGCAGCCTATGACGCTAAGTCCCTAATCTTCTTGCGTCTACACCTTTTTAATTGATCATGCAAAGACTATTGCTTGCGCCACTGGCAATTATTGTGGTTTCGACCATTTTATCAACGTCCTTAAATGCACATGATAATGCTAAATATAGCAAGGATCTTGGTATTAAGATTGAAACACTTGTGAAAAGCACTAAGCAATGGGATGGAAACTTTCTTCCCGATTATCCAACCAGCAACGCTGAAATCACAGTTCTGCGTATCACGATTCCAGCCGGAGTCACCCTGCCATTGCATACCCACCCAGTTATCAGTGCAGGAGTAATCCTTCAAGGCACGCTTCAGCTAACTCTTCAAGATGGAACGACACGCCTTTTCAATCAGGGAGCTGCGCTGATTGAGACAGTGAATACAGTTCATACCGGGAAAAGTCTTGGTCCAAAAGACACTGTTGTTCTCGTTTTTTATGCAGGCAGCAAGCATCTTCCGATGACTGTTCAGGTGAAAACGAAAGCCCTTTGAGAAAGGTTCCTTAGACAGCGCTTAAAACTTAAAAGCTGGCAGGTGCTACAGAGCAGCTCGATCAAGCACGAGCGATCCTGTAAAGAGGTTGCTACCGCCTGGGGACACACCCCTATCAAGCCAAATCAGAAAATCAACCCACTGGAACGGGTGTACTATCAGGTTGATGCCCGACGTCGCGATGGAGTTCAGCGAGCCTCTTCTTCATTTGCGCTCCGAGCGGAAGCAGCAGATCCTGCCATTAGCGAGTGAGCACGTGGCGGCAGGCTTCCCCTCCCCTGCTGAGGACTATATCGAGATCGGTATCGACCTCAACGAACAGTTGATTCGTCATCCGGCTAGCACCTTCTTCCTGCGTGTTAGCGGCCACTCAATGACAGGTGTTGGCATCCACAATGGCGACCTCTTGGTTGTCGACCGCAGCCTAGATGCACGCCCCGGTCACATCGTGGTGGCGATTCTTGATGGTGCCTTCACACTCAAACAACTTGTCCGCCACCGTGGTGTACTGCGTCTAGAAGCCGCCCATTCCAATTACCCACCGCTGGATCTGGCCCGCTTCGGTGACGTGCAAATCTGGGGTGTGGCAGTGCATTCCATTCATAGCCTCAACCCTGCGCAGCAAATATCCCACTCAACACAACGCCTACATGAATAGGCTCAAAATAGGCAAGACGATGAATAAGGCTGCCCGGCATAGCAATAGTGTTGTTGCTCACCTTTAAAGATATTGCCTTTAAATCGTATATAGAGATAGGCAAGTTTGGTGGATCAAATGGCTGACTTTTGTTCACCCAGATCGCGTAAGGCAAGGATGCGATCAGACCAATAACAATGAGAGGAGCCTTTGAAATCCCATAACGTGTCGGTCAACTGACCAAGCCATTGACGCCTTTCTTGTTGTTCATTTGCCTCTTGATCGGAAACCCAATCAGAAACAGAGGTGTGGGAGTAATTCAGGGATTTCTCCTCCGGCCCCCTTGCCCAGCCAAGATCTTCCAGATACTCGTGAACACATTCATCTACAAATGCAAACCAATCATGTAAGTGTTTAATACCATTGGCTTTAATCGCTTTTTGCTGAAGCTCTGAGGCTCCTTCTGGAGACTCAACATGGCCATGCACAGCTAAGATTTCTTCTCTGATATTGAGCCATTCGCAATCACCCTGTGATTGAAGCTCATAGTAACGTTCGCGGAACTGATCATCTTCCTTGCAAAGCCATTCGATCCAGACCTCTTCCATCAACTCTCTGATCTCTTGCCTATCTCCTCTTGATAGCCATTCAGAGAAGGTTTCCTTATTGATTCTCTGCATAATATCTTTCTGATGCTTGCTTAGAGTTGGTGCCATTGCAAATCCTTTGGTCTTGTTGGTTTTACAAAAGACCCGACCGATGCGGTTGCTCATAACATGGAATCAACCTATGTGGCCAGGTTCAGCTAAGACGTCATAGACGACTTTTTGTAGACATTGTTAGGGATTCAGCTACGCCTAGCCGGCCATTGAGCCAGCATCCTCTATCGCAAAAGGTTTCTAGGTCACAACGACAGGCTTGAGGTTGGAAACCTTGATGCAGCCAAGCAAGACCAATGCAGCCAAACAACCAATCAAAGTAATGATTGGCCGCCAGTCTGCATTGACATTCTCCTCGCCACATTGACGACAACCATTGCGACTGGCTCTCACAGCAAAGCACGTTCTCGCCATCAAACAGGCGCTAGTATCTCTGTACTAGGATAGGGTATGGTTTCGCTCGCTTCTCTTCAGTGCCATGTCTCGGGTCACGGCTCTGATCGACGGCAACAATTTCTATGCCTCCTGTGAGCAAAGCCTTGACGCCTCGCTGATCGGTCGTCCTCTGGTCGTGCTCTCCAACAACGATGGCTGCATTGTTGCTCGCAGCTCCGAAGCGCGTGCTCTCGGAATCAGCATGGGCACGCCCTATTTCAAGGTCCGTCACAAATTGGACCGACTTGGCGTTGTCGTGCGCAGCTCCAACTACGCCCTCTACGGCGATATGAGCCAACGACTGATGAGCTTGCTGGAAGCCCATTGTGAGGAGCTGGAGATTTACTCGATTGATGAAGCCTTTGCTTACATCAATGGTCCCTCTGATGACAACCTAAAGCCCTGGGCCCGTCAACTACGGGCCCAGGTGCATCGCAACCTGGGCCTACCGATAGCAATCGGACTTGGCGCCAGTAAAGGTCAGGCCAAACTTGCCAACCACCTGGCCAAGGCCATACCGGCTCACGCTGGAGTGTTCAACCTACTCACCGCTAGTGATCCAGATACATGGCTCGAGAGCGTCGCTATCGAAAATGTATGGGGCATCGGTCGCAAGTTGGCCCATTGGTGCCGACTTAGAGGCGTAACCAATGCCCGGCAATTGCGCGATATGCCACGGAGCCAACTTCATGCCCGCTGCGGCGTTGTAGGCATACGCCTACAACGAGAATTACAAGGTTATGCCTGCCTTCCTCTAGCCCTAGCCCCAACATCAAAACAGGAAACCTGCGTTAGCCGCAGTTTTAGCCGACCAATCGCCAACCTAGAGGAATTACGTCAGGCAATCGCAAGCTACGTGGTGCGCGCCAGTGAAAAACTGCGACGACAACAGCAACGGGCCGGGATCCTCACCGTATTCACACGTACCAGCCCATTTGCGCCATCGTTTTACAGCCAAGCCGCTACCATCCAACTGGATTTGCCAAGCAACGACACTGCAATCTTGCTAGCAGCAGCCTTGCCACTAGTAGAGCGAATCTACCGGCCCCATCGCCGCTTAAACAAAGCCGGGGTGCTGATGCAAAACCTACAGAGCGCAGACCATCTGCAACAACACCTGTTGGTAGCAGTTCATGCCGATGAGCAGCATCGTCGCGATCGACTAATGAACACCGTCGACCGACTTAATCACCGTTACGGCAGCGGAACCGTGAGTTGGGCTGTTTGTGGCATGCAGCCAGGATGGAGCATGCGTCGTCATCAACTCAGCCGCGCGGCCACAACTCGCCTCAATGACGTGCCGTTGGTGCTGGCCTGAAATTTAGAATTGAATGTCAACAGATCTCATTAGTTAGTGGATTGGGCTGGATTTGATTTGCTCGGTTCCATCCACATCTCCAATCCATAAAGAATGCGCCATGCAGAGAAGAAAGAAGTGAGGATAAATAGAAAAGTTACTATGAAAAAAGTCTTGGTTATTAGACGAACAAATGAGAGCCTGGCTGATGGCCTAGAAGGCAACAAGTGCGTGGTTTCATGAGCCAGGCAAGTAGAGCAAATTATTGAAGACCATCCCGTTCGCTGAATACTCTTGGCAAATGCTTCAGTAATCTCAACAGATTTACCGCAAAGTCTGCACAGGTGACTGAACGCCATTAAAATAATCTCAAGGCAGAGTAACTGATCTACAGATATACAATGAAGAAGAGAGGTTTTGTTATTTGATCATTAGGGGGTGCATGCATTTTAAAATTGCTGCAGAAGTTGCACCTCCTCTTCGCGACGATTCAACAGCAATACCATGCGCTCACCATGGCAAGCGAGGCCGGTCTGATGACGCAGCAGTTCAGTACTAGCCAAGGCGACCCCACAAGTTTCAACCAAAAGCACCGGCAAAGTTGCAGCATGACCTTGCATGCCCTGCAAATCAAGCGCCTGACGCACTGCGCGTTTTGATTTATCCATTCCCAGCCGTTCAACAAGCTGAGGCCAGAGATGATTCACCGGCGTGCAACCAGCAAAGGCAATAGGGACGTCACTCATCAGAGGCTAATCGCAGCAACCTTTGGATTAAAACAGCGATCATGAGGAAAGTTGTTGTACAGCTCCTGCAATCATCGCCGGGGTTACCGGAATCGTCTCGATTGCATCGGCATTATCAAGATAAGCGTCGAAGGAAGAGTAGTGATCCACATGCGGATTCGCCCCGTCCTTCGCACAGGCTTCTGTCCAGTCGCCATCTTCAGGTTTTACCACGATATAAGCCTGGAGAGACTCCTCTAAATCACCTCCATCACCAATGCCCTCACCGTGCCAAATCGCTTCGTAGAAGCTCATGCCATCAAATTTAAGAAGAGATCATCAGTTTAAAGAGCCATGCTGCAGTTAAAAGGCCTCAGTACACCGCCGTAGAGACAACCATCTGCTTAGAATGACAAGTGAGTTTCATCTTTAAGCTCCACAACTTGACGCCTTATCTGACAGCCCTACAAAGGATTCGCTGACCTGCGTAGCTGTTGCTAATGGACTGAAATGTAGATGGTAAAGCCTCGCTGAGCGGTGCATTCAAAAGCTAGAAAAGATCAGCGACAAGATGCAAGCAGGAATCGTGATGGTCAATCAAGACAACAAGTTCTTTGATATCGCCGATTGGCTTGTGAAGCGCATCCACAGACTGATGACCTAAGCCGGAATGACATCCTGGCCTGAGAAGCCACCACACCGCTGCTGATCTAAGTGACCAATATGCTTGCGCTCGCTGTAATAAAGCTCCTGGAAACGCAACGCATCGCTGTTGAGCTCCTCAAACATTGCTTCGATACGCTTTTCCATATCGACTGATTCAGTAGGTTGCTGTCGCTCTTCTTGAATCAAAGCAGCAATACAACGCTCAAGAGTTTCAAGACGCTGACCACCCCAGGCCTCAAGAAGATGACGACAACGCTTGAGGGATTTCTGGCGTTCTAGAGCCGCTGCTGTGCCCCGGAGCTGAAGCAGTGGCTTAGCCATAGCCGCCAAATGAACCTCGCCAGGCTCTAATAACGGGGTAAGACGAGCGACTAGAGCACTGTTCTCCAGGAGCAACTGATCGGTAAGCAGCCGTGGTAACTCAATATCCTCCAAATCATGACCAGAGTCAGTTCCACGACTGATCGCCTCTAAACGTCCTGCACCAAGATTGGTTTCCTCCAAATCAGTGATCGCCGCCCAAAGCAAACGGTGATGTTGTAAGGCAAAATCCTCCAGCTCTCGCTGTCGTAACTCCCTGCGAATGGCAGCCCGATGATTTGAGCAATGGAGATATAACCTCAGGATTTCCGCCTCGCTGCGCTCCCGTTGACTGGCCTCGCCAGGTTGCTCATGGCGACTTGAGCGGCCATGCCAGCGCTGCCCTTTCACTTGTTGGCGCAGATCTTCCTCCAACTGCAAGGCCAACCGGCCCTGCCCACCGCTCAAGCGTTCGGCAACCTGTTGCAGGTAGTGGGTCCGTACGGCCGACTGGGGCAACTTGCCGAGCAATGCAACCAGGCCACTCACTGCTTGCTGAAACTGATCCGCTTGACTTAAATCACGGCCCTCCAACACCTGTTGAATCTGCCAATCAAGCCAAAGAGGTGACTGATCTAATAGAGCCCTGTAATCGCCAGCACCATGATCTTTGAGAAATTCATCGGGGTCTTTGCCAGAAGGCAAATGAAGCACTCGTAATTCCAACTGGCCTTGCAAAGCCAGTTGTTCAACTTCGCCAATGGCTCGGTTCGCAGCACGAACACCGGCTCCATCAGCATCAAAATTAAGCACGATCCGCTTCCCTTCGCTGCAACGGCAGATCTGGGTGATCTGCTGACTACTCAAAGCAGTGCCTAAGGAGGCCACTGAATTGGTGACACCTGCAGCATGCAATGCAATGACATCGAAATATCCTTCGACTACCACAGCCCGGTCATCCTTACGGATGGCATTCGCCGCTCGATCCAGTCCAAACAAATGCTTGCCTTTCTCGAACACGTCTGTCTCAGGAGAGTTGAGGTACTTCGGCTCTGAGCCATCAAGACTGCGTCCACCGAAACCAATCACCCTTCCCTGGCGGTCGTGGATCGGCACCATCACACGATGACGAAAACGATCGTAAAAACCTCCTCCCCCCTTGCGCGCCACAACAAGCCCGGCGGCTTCCAGTAATTCAGCAGACAAACCTTCCACCTGCTGGAGGTGCTTGAGTAAACCATCCCATTGCTCAGGGGCATAGCCAAGTCCGAAGGATTCCAAGGTGACTTCACTAAGGCCCCGCTTCTCAGTGAGGTAATTCAGCGCACTTGCACCAACTGGCGTACGCAGCTGGCCACGAAACCAACCGGCCGCCAATGCAAGCGCACGATGAAGCTTGTCTCGACGAGAGAGCTGCTGACGTAGTCGTTCCTGCTGGGGCCCCTCGACCGTCTCAACAGGTAGTTGATACTTGCGAGCAAGCTCCAGCACCACATCACCAAAACTCTGGCGCTGAAACTCCATCAGGAACTTGATCGAGTTTCCACCAGCTCCACAAGAGAAGCAGTAATAAAACTGCTTCGCTGGCGAGACCGTCATCGATGGTTTGCTGTCGTCATGGAACGGACAGATCCCTACGAATTCACGGCCCTTTTTTTTTAGAACCACATGTTCGCCAACGACATCAACAATGTCGGCACGCTCCTTGACGGCCTCGATCGTGCGCGGGTGAAGACGGGGGACGGGCATGACCTTATTTTGCTGGTTGCGCCGTGAGAGGTCGAGAAGAGAACATGATCAGCAAAATCAATCCATACGACAAGCAAGGCCGAGATCAATAAGAATTGATGACTTTCTTTACATAGCTAGGATTTTGATGATTTTAGAGGTTGGAACAGAGTTAGAATAAATCTAATTATGTACCAGTGAGTTTGTGTGAATTAAGTGGTGAACAGGTTTCTATAAGTTTGATCTAGGTGGTCATGATTGAACAGGAGTGGACGAATATGAGACCGATCACGATAAACAGAGGCTAGGAAACCATCAACGGAAGAAATAGGATACTCACAGTACTATTGTACTAAGAATAGAGTTGAATCATTGTGAAAAGACTGTATAAACCACTATTGAGTTCAGAGAGAACTTCAGATCTTTAGTCAGTACGAGGGATTAGAGGTCCGGTTGGGACAGAAGAAGAGTCAGGTTGGAATGGAACGGGATATGTTTAGGTATTAGAACCTTTTTCTACGGTATGTCTAACTTCTGAATGGGGGACTACGGAGTAAAAATGGTCAGACTACATATGATAAGACCCTTCAGAGATTTATTTTATTTTTTCTGGTATAAACCTCTAAGAATGATTAGACTAATTTTAGAGTATTAACACCTAATGACTGAACCCAACGAAGAAATCAACGAGGAACTATCAACTGATGAGTTGAAGAGTGTTAGTGGTGGTCTTATGAACTGTGAAGTAAAAACCACTCTTCCTTCTGATGTTCCTTCTCCTTCTCCACAAGGTTCTGGTTCTGGTGAGACACTCAAAGATTGGAAGAAGAGGAATGGATATAAACTGAAAGACGTCATCATCACTAGTTATTCCTAATGACTAAGCCAAACGAAGACATCAACGAGGAACTCTCAACAGACGAGTTGAAAATTGTTAGTGGTGGAATAATGGTTCCTGGTGAAGGGACTAATTTGAAAGGAAATGGTCCAGAAGGTTCAGGTTCTGGGATGTCACTCAAAGATTGGAAGAAGTCAAGACAGGGAATAGGACCCAATCCCTGGGATTCAATAGTAATAGGACCCGATCCTGGCCAGTTTTGTCTCAACAACCTACGCCAATCTAAATAACCAATGAACTCATCAATAACAAAAAGAGATTGGATTTATATGGGTCTCTTCCTTGTCTTGATAATTACTCAAATCCCACAGTCAGTAAGGAACCATAAGATAAATGTTTGTAGAGATAACATAGAGAACTATTTTGATTACCAACGGGAGAGAAAGACAAAACAGTGGGACAAGAAGATGAAGGATTTGTTTGACGAGACCAGACACTGTAGACACTTTCTAAACATTGAAGGTGGTCGTAATAGTCGTGGACCTTTCTTGCGTCACTAACCTTCTTTTCGTTTGAAATTATTTTCTGGTTGAATCCTCTAGAAATGATTAGACTATTTTGAGAGGATTGACACCTAATGACTGACACTGAAGAAAGAACAGTAAAAGATTGGAATGAGAGAAATGAATCATAGAGAGGATTGGGTAACTGAAAAACGGGACAGGATTATTGAAAGTAGTAAAGGGATGGAATTCGATGAGGGATCAGTCTCTGTTGGTGTAAGGAGTCTCGTTGGTAATCTTCGTTTGTTGTTTCGTGTTCTTGATGAGTGTAGTTACATCAACATTAAGATAAGAGATAAACTGATGACGGTAACTATAACTATTTCTGATTACAATATTGTCATCAATCCCTATCTCGAAACTGATGAATGTCTAAACCAATCAAAGGAGGAGGAAGATTGGATTACTTATGAATGGTTGAAGGAATTTGGATTGGTTGAGTAGATGGATAAGGAATGGAGGAGGACTAATGAGGAGAAGGAAAAGATAGAGGAGAAAAGACAAAGACTTATTCAAACGATAGATTGGACAACTAATAACCAACAACCATCAGGAGATGACTGATGACAGAACCACCTCTTCATCTTTCTCCTCATCAACAAAAGAAGAAGTTGAGAGATTTAGAAAATGAACTTAGGATTTATAACTATATGAAGTGGTTCATCCTACTCCTTGTTTTATTCTTCATTGGTTATAGTTGGGAGGAGTTAGGAATCACTAAACTTATCTTCTTTCTTTTTGGTTGTAGTTATGGTTGGTTCGTTCAAAGAGGGAAGGAGAAACACAAGGAAGTGTTAAGGTGGAGATTGATGGTCAATCCAAGTGTTGATAAAGGAGGTGACTGATGGTCGATGACATTCGAGAAGAGATTGACAGACTAAGGAAACAGAACAATGACTATTATGTGAAGGAATTGACAAAAGGTTCTATAACACCTGAATTTCAAGACCCTAGTAAATTGTGGAAGGAATTAAAAAACAGGAATAAAGTGTCTATTGGGGTGATGTTGTTTAGTGTTGGGGTTACTCTCTTCTGTGTCTTCTACTACTGGGAGACATTGGGGTTTAGTCCCATTATCTTTTGGTTTTTAGGTGTCCAGTATGGTAACTCAAACGAAGATAAGGATGAGACTGATGATAAGATAAGGAAACTGGGATACTATTTCAAGAGACGTAAGAAGATAGAGGAATTGGAGAATAGGGATTGTCAGGATAAAAAGTAATCCACTGATAACTTTTACCTATCAAACCTTTATCATTGTCTGTCATGAATAGAACTTCAGATCTTTAGTCAGTAGGAGGTCCTAGAGGTCTGGTTGGGACAGAGTTGGGATTGAAGGGTATTATCCCTTCGGATCCCAATTGTAGACTGAAGAAAAGGAGATCAATAAGAACTCAAAACCTCTTCAAAATCGTCCTCTCTGTATTGGCAGCGCAAACGGCGTAATCAGCCCTGCCGCAAAACGACAAAACTTTGATCGAGATCAATCGAGTTGGAGCACATCACGTGTATTAGAGCGTCGAATTGATTCCTGCTGCTGATAAGACGCCAAACAGCCATCACGAATCACCAATAGGCAATTCACATAATCAGCACCATCAATGAGAGCTGCGCGAATGGCTTTTGCTGCGGGAGTGCGATTACTTTCGCTGGATGATTCTTCATAACTAAAAGTGCCTGCAGCCGCAAGGCCATAGGCCCCTGCCCCTCTTGCTCCGGTTGCACCTCCTACAAGCCCAGCCAAGGGAGCCAAAGATCCGCCGGAGCCTTTCTGTTTAGCTGTGCTGGTCGCACGCCCCTCTACTGTTCGCGCACCGACAACCTCTCCAGTGGAGGAATCCACCACCCGTAGGTCGATGGAAACATAAGCCTTGGATTCCGAAACAGTCTTCGAGCCTCCAAAACCCATAAAGCGCATCCCACTTCCAGATTGCTTTGTTTCAACCCCATCTTCGTAGCCACTCACACGCCCCATAATCAAATATTGGGCGCCACGCATTTGACGGCTACGTGCGGCGTTTCCGTCGTTTCGCACAATCCCCAACTCGGCAAGCTCTTGCTCTGAGAGGACGGCCTTGAGATTCTGCCGTTCCACGACTGTTAGTCCACCAGCAAGGGCTAGTTCATTGGAAAGAGCATCCGCGAGCTGACGGCTCACACGCGGGCTCCACCAAGACAACCTGCCTACCTGGTTTTTAAAGTCAGGTACAGAAACCGTTGGGCCAGCCCAGGCGGTTACTGGAACAAACACAAAGGAAGCCACTGCTGCTGCAACACCAAAGGAGGAGAGTTTCACGGCTTTTGAATCCATTAGAGATTTCTACAGTCGAGCAATTTAAAAAGAATTAGGAGAGTGGGTTGCTTCTCGTAAAGCAACGCGACTTGCCATCACCAATTTGGAATGACATGACGATCTCAATCCTGTTGCTGGTCTTTCCTTGCTGCAATGGCTTTCAGGGATGGCCTCTTCTCTTGTGTTGTTGACTATGCCATTGCCTCAGTTCTGCGGATGAGATGAATGATGTCGATGCAGGGTAACAACCAAGCGCAGACAAACAGCCAATGGCGTGGATTCAAATCACTCCTGCTCGCCGCTCTGGCCTTCAGCTTGATGACCGTTTGCGTCAAACACCTTGGTGGTCGTTTGCCTGTCGCAGAAATTTTATTTGCAAGATCTCTGATCAGCCTGGCAATTACTCGGTTCATGCTCAGTCGGGTTGGGGTTTCCCCCTGGGGACACCGTAAAAGGTTGTTGTTATTGCGAGGGCTGTTGGGCACAGCGGCATTGTTCTGTGTATTTGACGCCTTGGCGTCCTTACCCCTTGCCACAGCAACTGTTCTGCAATACACCTATCCAACTTTTGTTGCGTTAGCGGCATGGATGTTTTTAAGAGAAAGAATCCATCCTCGTATTGGCATAGCAGTATTTCTTGGTTGGTTGGGGATCACCCTGGTTTTAAAACCCGCATGGCTTGGCACAAGCTTCACCGGTTACTCCCCTTTATCTGTCTCTATTGCACTTTCTGGTGCTCTATTTACAGCTCTGGCCTACGTCTGCGTACGTGAGCTTTCCAAGCAGGAACATCAACTTGTGATCGTTTTCTACTTTCCATTGACATCAGTACCAATAGCCTTGCTCTTCCTCGGGAATCAGGGAGTCTTGCCACTTGGAATCGATTGGCTCTGGATACTGGGTATTGGCCTATTTACCCAACTTGGGCAAATCTGGATTACCGAGGGATTAACTCTTTTACCAGCAGCTACAGCAGGTTCAATTGGCTATTTCCAAGTTTTGTTCGCAACTCTCTGGGGTGTACTGCTGTTTGCTGAACCTGTTGATGGCTGGTTCGTGATTGGAGCTCTGTTGGTACTGGGAGCAACACTCATCAGCTTCAGAAGCAGACAAGAAAATATCCCAAAGCAATCAAAATGAAAACAAGATAGCGACATCAGTCTTGTTGATGGAGTTGTAAACGATGGGTGGCAATTTCTGTAAAAACACCTTATAAGTGCACGCCTAGGAGAACCTGATGAGAATTAGGAGTCGTCACTTTTAAGACGTCGAAACGTGTCGTAGGCAGTCAAGGCTGGTAGGGGAGTCTAGTAACCCTTTTCCTGGTCCTAAAATGGGGTCAGAACAACCTAGAAACTACTCCCACCGTGGGTCTTGAACCCAGAATCTTTCTTAACTTGACCATCCAAGTCCTCTAATGCTTTCTTTGCTGAAGTCCCTGAATCTTTTTGGGCATTAGATTTTAGCTCAAATGGAACACTATCTATTCCACCACTAACACCTTTCAACTTCATTTGAGAGTTCCTCGGATCTTTCTTCCCAGTACTGAGAGTTCCTCGTTTCTTCGTCTGTCATTAGGTGTTTCTGCTAGGTCTTCTAATGATAGGCCATGTGAGGAGATAATCTAGTGACCTGTATCTAAAAGAGACGGAATCTTTATGGGTTTATTGGTTGCATGGATTTTAACTCAAATCCCAGTATCAATAAATGACCACAAGATAAACGAGCGTAGAAGTAAGCTAGAGGTCTTGTATAGCTATCATCCCGCAAAAGACTCAATCATTAAGGGTAAAGGTTGGAATAAGGAGAAGGGTGAAAGCCTGAAAGAGAGATCCAGAACTTGTAGATTATACTTTTCCAAATTCAATGGGGTCTATTGAGTCTAGCTTTACTCAGTAGATGAGCTTGTCTAACCTCGTCAAGCCTATAGGTGAAACGGTATTCAGGTTCTAGTTCTTCTTTGAGTAGACAGTTTGGGCTTCTCTTCTGAAGATGGTCATAAATAGACAGGCAGATACAATTTACCCTTTTTAAAAAATGCTCTAGAAATTATTTAACGAACTTTCTGCAGGTAGTGAATCACTAGGTAGCTGTTAAGCAAAGTCACCCATTACCCCCCAAGACCCAATTCTCACTTAGATGACTCTTATCTCGCTTGTCAACATGCACTCCACTCCTATCTGCTGAACTCCTCCTCTTAAGATCTAGGAGGCTGGTAATAGCGGTTTGCAGCAGCTCAATCTGTAGGACCAAGGCTTCTGGCGGACATCCACTGGCGAGGCTACTGATAACCATTGCAGGAATTGAGTTTTAGACCGGTTACGCAAAGCAAAACAAGCTCCAGAAGCTCTGAGCAGATCCTCGAACAATCAAGCAGAGGCTGGACAGATCAGGCAGCATGGATGACATCAAGAGCAACCTTATGATTGGCTGGCTGCAAGGGCAAAAGGTAGAAGCCTGGCAGCAAGGGACTCGGCAAGGAGTCGTTCTGGCATGTGCTGGTGTTGGTTACGAGGTTCAGATTGCACCGCGCCATCTCAGCGAAATGGAGCACGGGCAAAACACATTCATCCTCTGGATCCATCAGGTGCAGCGTGATGATGGATCCAGCTTGTTTGGCTTCCCGGAACGACGAGAACGGGACATGTTTCGTACCTTGATTGGTGTCAGCGGCGTGGGGCCCCAGATGGCTCTCGCTCTTCTAGAGGAATGTCAGACCGGAGAACTTGTAGAGGCGATTGTGCAGGGAGACCTACGCAAGCTTTGTCAGGCTCAAGGTGTAGGCAAGCGCACTGCCGAACGTCTTGCGGTGGAATTGCGCACAAAGTTGGCTGAATTTAGTTGTCGTGATCCTGGAATGTCCCTGGGGGACAATGGTGTGATCGATTCGCATCAGCTCAAGGATTCAAGTCTGCATGAGCTACAGATCACCCTCGGGGGCCTTGGCTACGAAGATCTTGAAATACGCCGTGCCATAAGGGCTGTGGCCAGCGGTGCTGCAATAGGAGCCAGTGACATGCCTGAGTCTGTCCCCACCATCGACGACACTGACGCCTGGCTGAGAGCAAGCCTGCGCTGGCTTAGTCAGGAAGCTGCCTAAACAATGGTCCTCAAAGAGTTAGATTGTTTTTTTGGTCTCTTAGGGCAAAACGCCAAGCATGTCGCTCGATACAACAGAAAAGCAACAGCTGATCAATGCCAACCAAACCCATGGCACCGATACGGGGTCTGTGGAGGTGCAAGTGGCAATGCTTAGCGAGCGGATTACAAAGCTCAGCTCGCACCTGCAGGAGAACAAGCACGACTTCTCATCCCGTCAGGGACTGCTCAAGATGATTGGTCGTCGCAAGCGCCTGCTTAGTTATGTACGCGGAAAAAGTGAACAGCGCTACAACGGCCTGATCACCAAACTAGGCATCCGCGGTTAAATCCCTTTTGGCGATTTCCCTCTAATTCTTAAGCAGATGGCCGAACGAAGCAAAGCTATGCCTTTCGAGCCAGAAAAGAGCGGAACGGCCAACAAAAGCCTGCTCCAAAAGGGATCCAAATCGCCAAAGATCAAGAAACCAAAAGCGACTTCCAGCAGTCAGCAGGCTATTCCAAAGCCAGTGGCAAATCGCATGCTGCGGCGCGTGATCTTCGCCTCGGGTCTGCCTACAGCTGCAGGGATGGGTGTTTTTGTAGTTAGTTATCTGATTGTGAGCCGTGGCATTGCTGATATCTCACCATTCATCACGCTGATCACTTCAGCAGCCTGTTTCCTCGTTGGCTTGATAGGACTGAGTTATGGGGTTCTATCTGCCAGCTGGGAAGATGCCCCAGGCAGCCTGCTTGGACTGGAACACATTGGTCGCAACATAGGAAGAATGCGCGATTCAAGCAAAGCTAATCAACCTGGCTCAAAATCAGAGACCAAGCCAAAGGATTCCGGATAAACATCAGACAAATAGTCGGTCGCTGCATCGAGCTTTGAATGCCTGCTGTTGAAGGGAACTGAGTGCAGCAGAAGCGTCTCGAACGCAGAACTGATGACCTAGGCATACGTAACGCACCTGGGGACCCTGGCGAACCGCTGCCACCACGGGCACTCGCACACCAAATTCATCCTTGGCTGGGCGATGCTGATGGAGACATTCCCGAAGCTTGTGCTGCACAGTGATGTCACAGGCTTCATCAGGCATCAACTCCACCAACAGCAGTCGTAGGTCATCGATGGCGCGGCAATCATCAATGATCAATTGGATACGGTCGTCGCGACGATCAACAGAGGCCCAGATGAGCAGTCGCGCTTCCAACATGAGGTGATCTGATAGACGGGCATAGCTCTTGGGGAACACCACAGCTTCGCAACTACCGGTGAGATCCTCAATCTTGAGAACTGCCATGCGATCGCCCTTGCGGGTTGTGACTTGGCGCATCTCCGTCAGCATCGTGATCACACTGACCTTCGCCTTGTCAGGCTGATCCTCAAGGCTGGCAAGACCAATGGGCGCTAGCAATTGAGCTGGCGCAGTGAGCTGCTTGAGAGGGTGATCCGAAAGGTAGAAACCAACCAACTCTTTTTCAAGTCTCAGCTTTTCAGTCGGTGGGTAGTCGGTAACCGGTGCTGCCTTGGGTGCAGTGCTCAGCTCAGCAGACGTTTGCTCGTCTGCTGCTCCAGCTACAAGATCAAATAGGTTGCCCTGACCACTGAGTCGATCACGGGCACGAGAAGCAGCCCAGTGGATCAGAAGCTCCAAGTCGGCAATTAACTGGGCCCGGTTCGATTCAGGGTCTATGGCATCTAGGGCTCCGCAATGAATAAGAGATTCCAACCCGCGACGATTCAGAACATTGGAGGGCAGACGATCACAGAGATCGGCAAGGGAGACAAAGGGGCCATCACCATCGCGATTGGCAATTAGCTGCCTGATTGCACCATCGCCAAGATTTCTCACAGCAGAAAGACCAAACAAGATGCGATCACCAGCAGGGGTGAAATCAATCCCTGAAGCATTCACATCTGGCGGCATCACTTCAATTCCCATCGCATTGCAATTCGAGATATAGCGCTGCACCTTGTCACTAGCGCCAGCATTGACTGTCAGTAATGACGCCATATAGGCAACTGGATAATGTGCCTTTAAATAGGCAGTTTGATAAGTAACAGCGCCATAAGCTGTTGAGTGACTCTTGTTGAAGCAATATTCGGCGAATAAAACCATTTGGTCGAAAAGCTCATCAGCGATCTTCTGATCAACACCACTTCGACTTGCTCCTTCAACAAAAATACTGCGATGTTTCTGCATCTCTGAAACCTTTTTCTTGCCCATTGCACGCCGTAGCAAGTCAGCTTCGCCCAGAGAATAGCCAGCAAGATCCTGGGCAATTTTCATGATCTGCTCCTGATAAACCATGATCCCGTAAGTCTCCTTAAGGATTGGTTCAAGGGCAGCATGAGCAAAATCAATTGCCTCTCGACCATGTTTCCGATTGATAAATTTTGGAATCAATCCGGCATCCAAAGGACCTGGTCTGTACAAAGCTAAAATTGAGGAGATATCTTCAAGAGATGAGGGGCGAAGGTCACGCACAATCTGTCTCATCCCAGTCGATTCAAGTTGAAAGATGCCCTCAAGATCTCCTCTTGCAAGTAAGGCAAAAGTTTCAGGATCCTCTGATGGCAATTGATCAGGATCAATTCTCTCTCCATTGCTGACTTCAACAAGCTCAAGTGTTTTGTCAATCATGGTGAGATTCTTGAGCCCAAGAAAATCCATCTTTAATAACCCCATCGACTCCACATCCTCCATGAAGTATTGAGTAATTACCTGTCCATCGTTATTGCGCTGAAGGGGTACAAGATCATCTAGGGGCTCAGCAGCAATGACGACTCCAGCGGCATGAACGCCAAAGGTTTTATTTGTACCTTCAATGCGCATCGCCATATCGACCCATTTTGTAACTACTGGATCGTTCTGATACTTCTCACGGAATTCAGCATTCGGCGAATCGCTGCCGATCATCGCAGCTAGTTTTGCAGGCTTTCCCCTTACTACGGGAATAAGCTTGGCAAGTCGATCGGCATCTCCATAGGGAATATCAAGCACCCGGGCTACATCCTTCAAGACGGCCTTGGATGTCATTCGGTTAAAAGTGATAATTTGAGCAACCTTGTCTTCGCCGTAACGACGCGTGACATAGTCGATCACCTCACCACGACGTTCAATACAGAAATCAGTGTCAATATCAGGCATCGACTTACGCTCAGGATTAAGGAATCGCTCAAATAACAATCCGTTTTGAACAGGGTCAATGTTGGTAATACCAAGGGCATATGCCACGAGTGAGCCAGCTGCTGACCCCCTCCCTGGTCCTACTGGAATGCCCTGTTCACGTGCAAAGCGGATGTAATCCCATACCACCAGGAAATAGGTGGGGAAGCCCATCTGTTCCATCACGCCCAGCTCATAGGTGAGCCTTTCGCCGTAATGGTCATCAATTGGATCTGTCGTTGCCAGTTTCAACCTTTGCCGTAGCCCCTGCTCAGAGACCTCGTGTAGATAACTCACGGCGCTATGTCCTTCAGGAATCGGGAAACGAGGCATCTGATAACTACCGAGGATTGAGTATTCCTCTACTTTTTCGGCAACGGCTGCTGTGTTGGCAATAGCCTCTTGCAGTACATCAGGTTCGAGATGATCGGCGAATAGCCGTCCCATCTCCTGTTCAGACTTGATGTATTCAGTACCTGTGTAGCGCAGACGCTTCTCATCACTGATCAACTTGCCTGTCAGCACACAAAGCAGGGCGTCATGGGCCTCCACATCGTTCTTACTGAGGTAATGGGCGTCATTGGTCGCAATCAGCTCAATCCCTAGTTCTTTGGCGATGTTCACAATCTCTACATTGACGATTCGGTCTTCCGGCGAGCCGTGATCCTGAACTTCGAGATAGAAGTCTTTGCCAAAGACCTCCTGGTACCAACGGGCCACATCCCTTGCTACATCAATGCGACCGCGCAAGATGGCTTGAGGAATCTCCCCACCAAGACAAGCGGTGGCAACAATTAACCCCTCACTATAGGCCTTCAGCAGTTCTTTATCAATGCATGGCCTTGCAAAGATGCCTCGGCCGCGCATGCCACGCAGATGGCTAATGCTGGTGAGTTTCACAAGATTGCGATAGCCAACAGCGTTCTTAGCAAGCACCACCAGGTGATAACGACGCTCCTTCTTCGGTTGCGGATCCTCAATAGACCCGTTGATCACATACATCTCATTGCCGATGATCGGCTTGATCTCAGCGTTCTTGCAAAGCTTCAGCAGTTCAATGGCGCCATACATCACACCGTGGTCGGTGAGTGCCAGAGCGGGCATGCCTAGCTCCTTGGCTCGCTTCACCATCTGGGGAAGCTGTGTAGCTCCGTCCAGAAGGCTGTAGTCGCTGTGGTTGTGAAGAGGAACGAATGCCATGCCCCCAGCCTAGGAGGAGGCGCAAGATGCAGGGTTGTTCATGTAGCCAAACGCTGCATCTAGTGCAATAGATCGTTTAGGGAATGAAGTTTCCCTGCGGGTGATTTGCCATCACGTTTGCTGCTTGCTCATAGTGAAAAGCCACTTGTAGGAGGCGTGACTCCTCCAGCACATTTGCAATCAACTGCACCCCGATCGGAAGGCCATCGTCATCGAATCCACAGGGAAGACTGATGGCAGGTAAGCCAGCCAGGTTGGCTGGGATCGTCAGCAGGTCAGCCAGGTACATGGCAAGTGGATCATCAGCGTGGGCACCGACTTGGAATGCAGTGGTAGGTGATGTGGGTGTCAGCAGCACATCGACCGTTTGGAATGCCGCATCAAAATCTTGACGGATCAATGTGCGGACCTGCTGGGCTTTCTTGTAGTAAGCATCCATGTAACCAGCCGAGAGGGCATAGGTGCCGATCAGGATGCGTCGCTGCACCTCGCTACCAAAACCCTCTGCGCGACTTCGGGCTGTCATCGCGGCTAGAGCATCAGCTCCTTCAGCTCGGTAGCCGTACTTCACCCCGTCGTAACGCGCCAAGTTGGCCGAAGCCTCCGATGGGGCAATCACGTAATAGGTGGCGATGCCATCGCTAAAGCGTGGGCAACTCACCTCAACCAGTTCCGCTCCCAAGGATTGCAGCTTCTCTGCCGCTGTCAAAACTGTTCTCTTCACTTGCGCATCCAAGCCGTTTTGGTCAAAGCACTCACGAATCAAGCCGATGCGTACCCCAGACATTGGTTGCGAAAGGGCAGAGCAATAATCGGGCACAGCAACATTGAGACAAGTGGAGTCACGAGGATCAGATCCTGCGATCACTTGTAAAAGCTCAGCAGCATCGGCCACGTTGGTCGTGAATGGTCCAACCTGGTCAAGAGAACTGGCAAAAGCCACCAAACCCCAACGACTGACACGGCCATAGGTGGGTTTAAGGCCTACGACTCCACAAAATGAAGCGGGCTGACGGATTGAGCCCCCAGTATCCGAACCCAAGGCAGCCATGCATTCACCTGCCGCAACAGCTGCTGCACTGCCACCAGAACTGCCACCCGGCACACGGGTGATATCCCAGGGATTGGATGTAGCCCCAAACGCAGATGTCTCGGTCGAGCTACCCATGGCGAACTCATCGAGATTTGTTTTCCCGAGAAGCACAGCACCGGCCTGCCAGAGGCGCTCAGTGACGGTGGATTCATAGGGCGGCACAAAGGTTTCCAGCATTCGACTGGAACAGGTGGTGCGTATTCCTTTCGTGCAGAGGTTGTCCTTAATTGCCAAAGGCACACCAGCCAGAGGTGGCAGAGACTCACCCGCAGCCAAGGCCTCATCGATGCGATCGGCATCGGCACGAGCTCGATCTGCTGTGATATCCAGAAAAGCGTGCAGAGTGGGATCCACCACTGCGATACGAGCAAGTTGGTGATCTGTGAGTTCCCTGGCGGAAACCTCGCCGAGCTTTAGTTGCTGACGCCATTCAGCGATCGCCATCGGCTTGCGGTGCTGTGCTGTGCAGCAGCGACGCTATCAGCCGTCTGACCAGCCTTCGACTGCGATCGTCAGCGGCTCAACGCGACGACAACGCACGAGGGTGTGATTCACAGACGCAGGTCCCTCAAAAGAGAGATCCGCAACGAAGGTCGATAGCTTGACCTCAAGATTCTTTCGGGTCAAAAAAGGGCCGAACCAATAGGTGACATTTGGTTCACGGGTTTCAACCCTGGCCCACCAAGCCAAACCAAAGCCATTGACGAGGCTACGCAGGGGCCTAATCAATGAGCCCATGATTGAGGTTTGCGGATGAGCATTATTTTGCCTCGTCATGTTCCAATTGGTGTTCCGCTGTCGGCTGCCAAGGAAATTTTGGATCAACGCTGAACACTCTCTTCATCAGGTGATTGATCCTCACGAACGTCAAAATTGCAATCCTGACTGGTCAGCAAATCCTCATCCTCAATCGAAGTTCTTTCTGCCTGCAAATCCCCTATTTGGCGATCCATCGGTGGTTCATCATCTTTGGAACAAAGTTGCTGGTTAGCCAAGCTGGACGGCAAAGCCTCCCCAAACCGCTCAATCTCATCTGGCTGATTGATTGGCGAATGATTGGTCTTGGCAGTGGGTTCTGACTCCACGGAAATGGAGTCGCAAGAGATGACCGGCAAAGGGCATTGAGGCCGCACGATCCTGGGGGATGGAGTTTGGCCATGAACCCCCTTCATCCAGCCACGACGGGCAACCTCGTATAAACACATCGCAGTAGCAACAGAGGCATTCAGACTGGGAGTAACCCCCCGTAATGGAACGCGTACAAGCTGATCGCAATGGCGACGAGTTAGGAGAGAGATCCCCTGCTTCTCTGATCCCGTTACGATCACTAAAGGTCCGTCTAGATCGACATCTGGAAGGGTGATGTCCCCTTCCTCCGCCAGGCCAATAACTCGATATCCCGCCTGCTTCAGTGCTTCTAAAGAGCGATTGAGATTCACGACACGCGCTACTGGTAGATGCTCCAAAGCGCCTGCTGCAACCTTGGCCACCGAACCAGTGAGACCAGCACTTCGTCGTTGTGGGAGAACAACTCCATGGGCGCCAAGAGCCTCTGCAGATCGAATAATGGCGCCAAGATTGTGGGGATCCGTTAGGCCATCGAGGGCAAGTAAAAGGGGCGATTCCCCAAGACCCGCACATCCCTCGATCAGACTTTGCAAATCAAGGGTCTCCGCTGCAGCAGTTTGCAGAACAATTCCTTGATGCACAGCACCACCTGTGAGTTGACCGAGACGAGCCCAGGTAACTTCTTCCACCAGTACTCCTGAGGATTTGGCCTCACGAAGCAATTGCAAAAACCTTGGTGCGCTTCGTAAATCTGATGTGCACCAGATGCGATGAATCGGGCGCCCAGCTTCCAGAGCAGCTTGGCTGGCATGACGTCCCCAAAGCAAATCATCGGCAGCAGCAGGTCCAAATGTTTCTGCCTCTGGAACGCGATCCGAAGTAGATGGATCGAATCTTTTTGAAGGCAACTGCCTGTCTGCAGGACGTGAACGTTCTCCCAAGGAGGGACGTCGCCCTTGCCGTTCATCGCTGCGACGTCGTGATGGTCTCTCATCACGAAATCGACGAGCCTCTTTTCTGTCAGTTTCACTTGCACGCCCTTGTTCAGAGCGAGGCCGATCCCGGCTAAAACGCCCCTGCTCAGAGCGAGAACGATCACGGTTAAAACGGCCCTGCCCAGAGCCTTCACCATTGAATACTTTTGAAGAGCTATCACCAGCTTCTCCATCAGGCCTGGAGCGATACACCCCTCGCGGTCCAGAGGAACGACCACCCGATGGGCGGCTGCCGGAAGAGCGGCTTCCGTAAGCAGATCGACCAGAAACCCCATCGCCATCCCGTCGGATCCCACCAGGACGACCTCCTCTAGGACGACCACCACGAGGGGGGTTGCCTGAACGGCGATCAAAGCGGGAGCTCATAAGAAGAGAAGAAGCTATAGCAAGTCGTGTTCGGTCTCCTCCAGTTGATCCAAGAGCTGCGCAAGCCGCGCCGGATTCTGCAAAAAGAGCCAGCCAACCATTGTCTCAAACCCTGTGGCCTTGCCGTAGGTCGCTGCATCTCCACGGCGTGGTCCTCGTCCGGATTTGTTACGACCTCGCCGTACCAAATCCTTCTCAAGATCTGAAAGATGCGGATCTAAGCGAAGCAGAGCTTCTGCCTGAGCAGCGGCCTTAACCTCGTCAACAACAGCTCGGTGTAGATCTTCAGATCTGCCAGGTTGGTAACAATGACGCAGACGCTGATGCAATTCCCAAACAGCATCACCAAGCCAAGCCAACTGCAACGGTCCCAGTTCATTAGCACCGCCAATCGCTGACTGACTACGAATCCAATTGTTCAAGCTTTCAACTGATTTAAAGCCGTACGCAGATCAACTGCCAGGTGGAGAAAATCCTCAAGCCGCACAAGTTTCACAGTTTGGACGACCCTTGCATTGCCCACCAGGGCAAATGACCGTTTGGCATCGGTGCACTTCTTGGCAGTTTGAACCAAAGCCCCTAGGCCAGAAGAGTCAAGAAAGTCAATCTTGTTCAGGTCAATAACCAAAGGAGCAGCATTGGCCAAGAGCACATCCTCTACGTAGGTGATGAACTGCTTCTCGGAATAAGCGTCTAGCTGGCCAGTGAACTGGAACACCAGACAACCCTGCCGACGTTCAAACCCCCCTCTTAGAGAAACGGTCAGTCGCTGCAATTCTGTGATGGGACCAGTCCCCCGGGACGCAATGGCACGAAGTGTAGTGATACTGAGTGATCCGCACCACGCTTCAGCGACGATCTGCCATCAGCTCAACAAAGTGAGCGAAGTGGTGGTCTGCATCATGAGGACCAGGACTCGCCTCCGGGTGGTATTGCACACCAAAAACAGGTCGATCCCGATGCGCTATCGCGGCAACAGTGCGGTCATTGAGATTGAGATGGGTCACAACCACGCTGACCTGTGACAGAGACGAGGCGTCAAGTGCGAATCCATGGTTTTGACTGGTGATCTCCACCTGCCCCGTTGTGCCGCAGGGATGGTTGAGCCCGCGATGGCCATAGGCCAATTTGAAAGTACGGCCACCCATGGCAAGCCCAATAATCTGATGACCCAGGCAAATGCCAAACAGGGGGATATCAACCTTATTGAGAAGATCTTTAACCAGGGCAATGCCACCAGTCACGGCAGCAGGGTCACCAGGTCCATTAGATAGAAACACGCCCTCGGGTTGTGAACTCAATACGGTGGCTAAATCTGAACTGGCCGGCAGGACGGTGACCTCACAACCGTGAGCGACCAAACGGTCGAGTATGGCCCGCTTGATACCGAAATCAATTGCGACAACGCGATAGGGCGAATCAATTTGTTGCTTCAACCTTTGATCAAAGCCCACAGCACAAGTTGATCTCCAGCGGTATGGATCTTTCGTTGAGACCTGATCTGCAAGGTTTAATCCCTCCATCGATGGAGCCTGCTGCAACAGTTCCATCAGCTGCTTAGGGGTGGAACCATTGCTGCTTATGACCCCATTCATGGCTCCGACCTCGCGCAGATGTCTCACAAGCGCCCTGGTATCAACACCTGAGATACCAACAACTCTTTTCTCCTCAAGCCAAGTCTGCAGCGACTGTTGGCAACGCCAACTGCTTGGCGTTGGGGAGAGTTGACGGGCGATGACACCCCTTGCATGAGGCCGGGATGATTCTTGATCATCAAGATTTACGCCTGTGTTGCCCAACTCTGGATAGGTGAATGTGACCAACTGACCGGAGTAACTGGGATCCGTAAGGACTTCCTGGTAGCCCGTCATGCCGGTGTTGAAAACCACTTCGCCCATCGCGTTACCGCGATGACCAAAGGCCTCCCCCTCAAGCACCGTGCCATCAGCAAGCATCAAGAGCGCCGAATTTCGCGATGAAGCAATCATCAGCAGAAGGATCCCGAAGTCATCGCAGTCTCATTCTCCAATTTGATGATCAAGTGCCATGCGGAGCCCTTCTAGCCGTTGCCAGGGGAGGCCTTCCTGCAGGCAAGTCTTTGCAGTAGAAACACCTGCTCGTAAATCATCTTGTAGGCCAGCAGCCCAGAGCACTAGGGCTGTGTTCAATGCCACCACATCCCGTTGAGGGGCGGTGCCACCTCCCTGAAGTACAGCGGAAAGAATCGCTTGATTTGTTGCCAAATCACCACCCTGGAGAGCCTGCAAAGGAGCTCTAGTAAGCCCGAGTTCTGCCGAATCGATCGATGCTTGTCGCAAGTGACCATTCTCAAGTAAACGCATTGCATTGGCTCCCTCCAAAGACGCTTCATCAAGGCCTCCAGCACCATGGACAACAACGGCCCGCTGCAAGCCAAGCCGTTGCAATGCTTCCGCCATTGGATTGAGCAGCTCAGCCTTAGCTACCCCGAGAACCTGGGCATTTGGTTGCAAAGGATTCACCAGTGGACCCAGAAGATTGAACACGGTGCGCACTCCAAGGCTGCGCCGCAACGGGGCCAAGTTGACCAAAGCGGGGTGCCAGGCTGGGGCAAATAAAAATGTGACGCCTACCTCAACCAGGGCCTCCACCACGGAGACAAGAGGGGCCTTGAGCTGTAGACCCAGGCCCTCAAGAACATCTGCTGAACCGACTTTGCCACTTGCACTGCGATTGCCATGCTTAGCCACATTCGCCCCGCAGGCGGCAGCAGTAAACGCCACTGCGGTTGAGATGTTGAAGGTGTCTGCACCGTCGCCACCTGTTCCACAAGTGTCGACCATAGGGATGTCTGGCAATGGGCAAGGCAAGGGACAAGCACCTCGCAAAACCTGGGCCATGCCTGATAACTCATTTCCTGTTACCCCCTTGGCTCGCAAAGCCGCTAGAAACGCACCGGTCTGCACAGGGGTTAGTTGTTCCGCCAACCAAGCCTCCATCAAGGCAGTTGCTTCCACCTCAGGAAGGTTTTGTCCCTCGAGCAACATCTCGAGGATTTGCGACCAAGAGGAAGAGGCAGTAGCTGAAGTAGGCATCGGAGCAGAAAAAAACCCGGGTGCAAAGCACTCCGGGCTGGGTGATGGGGACAACACCACTATCCCCTAAAACTTTGCTACTGGCGAGAATTTCTACAAGAGAACAGCAAGAAAGACCTCTGATCCATCCAAACGGCGCTATTGAAGCTGGATAGGAACGAATTTCTGATTGCTGCAACTAGCGCCAAGGCTAAAGGTCTCAGGCATTTAGCGCTGCGTCATTCAATCCCAAAAACTTAAGGATCTTGAGACATTCACACTAAAAATCTTGCACCCCTGAAGGACGATGAATCGAATCAACAATCAGGGCATAGAGACCAGATTGACATCCGGAGCTCGTTCGTTAGTGAGCAGCAACGTTACTTAATCGCCAGCATTCACCTGGATTGGATGGTTCTAATGCGCATTAGCTAAGGATCTGTGATCGCAATGTTTCAAGAATCCCTCTAGGCTCGCTCATCAAACTGGCTGCATAGGTTGAACCATGTAGCGATACCTGCATGGCAGCATTTCGCCTCGATCTCATTGGTCGTTATCTAAAGCCCCATCGCCGCACTGTGCTGATGGGTGCAATGGCTCTCGTGGTGGTGAACATTGTCAGCGTCATCATCCCCCTAGAGGTGAGGCGCATCATTGATGATCTCCAAGAAGGCTTTGCCATCACTGACGTGATGCGTCAGGCCAGCTGGATTGTGATTCTCGCCAGCATCATGGGCATCGTGCGTTTGGTGTCTAGGCAACTGGTTTTCGGTGTCGGTCGCCAAGTGGAGGTGGACCTGCGCCAGCGCATCTTTGACCACATGCTTAGGCAGGAACCAGGCTGGGTGCAGGAGACCGGTAGTGGTGAAGTCATCAGCCGCGCAACCAGCGATGTTGAAAACATTCGTCGTCTACTTGGCTTCGCGATTCTTAGCCTTACCAACACTGTGTTGGCTTACTGCTTCACTCTTCCCGCGATGCTGGCCATCGACCCAGGCTTAACCCTGGCCGCGATCTCTCTCTATCCAGTAATGCTTGGCACTGTGCGCCTGTTTGGGGGGCGAATGATGCGGCAACAAAAACGCCAGCAGGAAGCTCTATCAAGTCTCAGCGAACTGATCCAGGAGGATCTCTCAGGCATAAGTGCCATCAAGATCTATGGCCAGGAGCAACCTGAACAGGATGCCTTCGCTGAGCGAAACAATACCTATAAAGATAGTGCTATTCGCCTGGCACGAACTCGCAGCACCCTCTTCCCCTTGCTGGGTGGAATCTCCTCGGTTTCATTGCTCCTACTTTTGGCACTTGGCAGCGGTCAACTGGAACAAGGCACCCTCAGCATCGGCGGATTGGTGGCCTTGATCCTTTTTGTAGAGCGCTTAGTTTTTCCTACTGCACTACTTGGTTTCACCCTCAACACGTTCCAGACCGGACAGGTGAGCTTGGAGCGTGTGGAAGAGCTTCTGCAGCGTATCCCGATGATTCGCAACCCAACCACACCATTAAGCCTGGAGACGCCGCTCAAAGGTCGAATCGAAGCACGTGAACTGCGGATTCGTTATGACAAAAGCAAGACCGACTCGCTGTCGGGACTGAGCTTTGTGATCAATCCAGGTGAACTCGTCGCCGTGGTGGGGCCAGTGGGATGTGGGAAAACGACCCTGGCAAGAGCTCTCGGAAGGATGGTGGAAGTTCCAAGGGGGCAACTTTTCATTGACAACCATGATGTCAATGATTTGCTGCTCGAGGATCTGCGAAGCAATGTGGCACTTGTTCCGCAAGAGGGCTATCTCTTCACCAGCAGCCTCGCCGACAACCTTCGTTACGGCGATCCTCAGGCCTCTATGGAGCGAGTTGAAAAATCTGCTAGGCAGGCCCGACTGATGGATGACATCAGGGGCTTCCCGGATGGATTGGAAACGCTTGTAGGCGAAAGAGGCATCACTCTCAGTGGCGGGCAACGTCAACGAACTGCTCTTGGCAGAGCACTTCTAGTGGAGGCTCCTGTTGTGGTTCTTGATGACGCTCTAGCCAGTGTGGACAACAAAACAGCTGCGTCAATCCTGAGTTCGATTCGTGCCCAACAGAATCAGACAATCCTGATGATTAGCCATCAGCTTTCTGCGGCCGCTGCCTGCGATCGAATTCTTGTGATCGAACAAGGACGGCTGGTGCAACAAGGCCATCACACTGACTTACTTGCTGTCCAGGGACCATACCGCAGCCTTTGGGAACGGGAGCAAGCTAGTGATCAAATGGAAGCCGTTGCCTAAGCAAATTAAAGCTTTTATCAATGATATGGGCTCATAACAATGGAAAGACAGTTTGCACTTTGCTAATATAAATCCAATGATTTTTTAACGCACAGTGCTCTAATAAGACTGGTAGTGTTGCTATTTTCTTTTAGACTATAGAGCTATGCAAATTAAGCTCTAGATAGTCGTGATGATAAAATCATTTTACCTTAATATGATTAGCCACCATTGATTTGGCTTTCCTTAATTTAAGAAATTTTTGGTAAACCTGCATTTCACTTAACTTTATATTTTATGGTAGCCTATTATGTAGCTACTCATTGTCAACCGAGCATCATGGGATCAATCACAGTTTTAAAGTTCAGCTCAGAGGATTGTGGCACTTGTCACCGTATGAGTCATTACGATGAGTCAGTCAGTAATGAGCTTGGCTATTCCTTTGTGAATGTCATGCTTCAGGATACAGATGTTTATCGCCGCTACCGGCGATTGCTTCTTGCCCAATACCCAAATAAAGTAGGCATGGGGTGGCCTACTTACCTGATCGTTAGTGATCCAGAAGGCGAATTTACAATCCATGGTGAACTTAAAGGAGGAATGCCAAAGGGAGATTTTCGCAACAGACTGTCCTCAATTGAAATCAACTGATACATCTACTCTATTTAATAATTGATACTTATCTTGTTAGCTACTTAGATATATGCATTTGCCTTACATGACAATTAGAACTTTTATTTATTTTTTAGCTTATCACTAGTAAACTCACGTTGTGGTTAGCCGAATTCTTCACATGTACTTTTCTTTTTGTATGTTATGTCCATGTCATTTGTCTTTCTCCCTCTGTAATAAAATCTCTCTTTGATGTATTTCTTTTCTTCCATCGATAACCTTTATTATTGACTCTTTTATATTAATTTATGAGCTCTAAATCCTGTAGATCTTGTGGTGGCTCTATGTTTAGGGCCGACCGTTCGCTTGCCGGTCGGTTGGTTTGCATGAACTGTGGAACTCCATTAGGGGCAAATACTAGTAATAGGCAACGTCATCTATCAAGAAGGACTACCTTAAGTTCAACATTTAGATTACGCTGGCAGACAATACTAGCAATCTTTATCATAAGTTTATTAATTATATTAATTATGGCTTGATCGCTTAAATTCTAATCTAATTTGTCAAAAAAACAACCTCATTACTTATTTAAACTCTAATAATATAGCGTTCCTGTTATTTTATAAGCAGCTTAATGCTAAAAAACATTATTATATGCCATTAAATGTTTACAAACTAACCCGGAATGATTTGATAATATCCATTTACATAAATAATTTCAAGCGGTGTTTCATAGAGTTTTTCTAGTGGTTCTGATTGTAGTAGATCATTAGTCTCTCCATCGCGAATGATTGCTCCTTTCTTTAGGAATATGATTCTTTCAATTTCTTTTACTATATCTTCTACTCGATGTGTTATTAGAATGATCGTAGTTTTGCCTTTACACAAGCTGCGAATGCATTTTAGTAACTGGTGCCTTGATTTTAGATCCAGTCCATTTGTAGGTTCATCTAATATTAAAACTTCAGGTTCATTTATCATTGCCCTAGCGATTAATAGTCGCCTCCTTTCTCCATCTGATAATTGACCGAATGATCTTACATCGATGTCTTCAAGTCCAAGCTCTGAAATAAGGTTCTGTACTTTTTTGATCTCTTTTTCGTTCGGGCTACGGTTACGGTTAATTCCTATTGAGCCATAAAGTCCAGATAACACAACATCCTTAGCACTAATATAATCTGGTGTTCTTCCCTCCAGGTCAGTGGAAACCACCCCTATACGCGAACGAAGCTGATTTAACTTAATTGTTTGATTACCAAAGATTTTTAGCGTAGAGCCCCTTTTTACGATCGGATATATATTTCGTGTGATTAATTTTACCAGTGCTGTTTTGCCAGATCCATTTGGCCCCAGGATTGCCGTGTTTTCTCCTTGCTTCAATGTTAAGGAGAGGTTTCTAAAAACTTGGGTAGGGCCAAGCCAGGCCTCTACGTCCTTAATTTCCAGCCATGGGTTTTCATCTTTCATTAGCTTTAGAGCAAAATTTCTAAAACTCCCTTGCCCCTTCATTATCTTCTTTCTTTCTTTTCAGTCAAGCAACTGCTGTCTTAGTTGTTTCTATGCAAAAATAATCTTTGACTTCTAGCTCGCGCTATAATCACATAGTTATATAAGCCATTCTCTTAACAGCCTTACCATTTGTATGGTAAGGCAATTTTTTATTTGCTTTTTACTCTCTCTTCCACATCATTTTTCACATTATAACCTTTTCACTCCATTCCCTTAGAGATGTAGCTCTTATCCGAACGCCATATGACTTCTATCTACAAAGCTTTACCTGCTTATCCATGCGATAATATCCTAAGGATACCTTTCTATTGAATTTAACTTGTATTTGAATATTCTCTTCTTTTCACATAGAATGTTTGAAAATAAAGTCAACTAATGAAACAGACAGTTTTCTATCGCCTCATTACTTTGACCACATTCTTCCTTTCTTGTTATTCATGGTTGATTCTTTATAATCAACAGTCTTTATGGTGGATCTTGCTAGGGTTAATGTTGCTTATCACAATACTTACTTTTGTTTATGGTTTAAAGTCTGTTCGTAGGATTCTAGCCGTTCCTGGCCTGAGTCTCCCAATCTCAGATTTCCTACTCACGGCTTCTGCTATTGGATATTTTACTTCAGCTTTGGTTGGATTTATGATTTTAATCTTTCAACTCCCATTTCACGATAAAAGCTTTATGATCTTCCCCCTAATTATCGCTATTTTAATATTTGGAGGTGCAACCCTTGGCCTTTACCACGATCAAATTTGATTGCCTTTGATTTTTTATTCTTATTTCTATGTTTACTTATACTCTACTGTCCTCATCTGTTTAAATATTTTATCCAGTTTGCTATTGTGATCTTATCTCATGCATCACTCCCTCTGCGTCTTAAGTTTACTCCATGCAAACTGTTGATCCCAATCAACCTGTTTTAATCCTAGGCGGTTTCTTGATCACAGATGAGGCCTATGCCTCTTTGGCTAGCTGGATTCAGAACAATCAAGGTTTGATTGTAAATGTCGTACCTTCTTCTAAATATGACTGGCTGCTCACTTCATGGTCCATTGGTTGGCGCAGACTCCTTGATCGAGTGGACGCAATTGTTCAAGACCTTCAGTCTCGATCCCATACAGGAAAGGTGACACTTATAGGTCATAGTTCGGGTGGTGTCATGCTTCGCCTTTATCTCGGAGATCATCCCTTTTCTGGTCGTGTTTATAGTGGACATAAATCATGCAATCGACTTATAACACTAGGTAGTCCGCATCAAGCTGTTCGTGCCACCCCTCTGCGGTCCCAGGTTAATACTCTCTATCCAGCTTGTTTTTATGCTGATCATGTAGATTATTTTTCTACTGCTGGTCGATTATCACTCGATAGTCCAAATGCCAGCCAGTTTGCCAGGTATACCGCAGCTAACTCATATCGCAGCATCTCAGATGATCCTCTATTAGAGGGAGACGGCTTAGTCCCTGTCAGCTCCGCACTTCTTACTCAATCTCGAAATCTTGTTCTCAATGACACAGCCCACGGAGGCCTCTTTGGCGCTACTTGGTATGGCTCAATAGAGCGAATAGAACAATGGTGGCCTTCCGCTATGGGATATGCCTAAGGCATGAAGGCTTTAGTTTCCGTAGTATTTTCCTGAATACTTAAATAATTAAATATTCTTGTCTTCTTTTCATTTCGCAGTATTGGCTAGTTTTTTCCACACTATCATAAAACTAATAAGAATTATTTCTCAGAGTTCTCTCTTGTTGTGTTGACCTTCAGCTTTACAGTGAACAATTAATGTTCACTAGCCTCCTGTGTTTCTTTCATGTTTAGCATTCGTTGAATAGGAATAAAAGCCTTTTGACGTACCCCCTCTTCGATTTCTATTGATGGCTTCATTGTGCTTAAGCAGCTCCATAGCTTTTCTAATGTATTCAATCGCATATATGGGCATTCATTGCAACTACATCCGTCAATACCTGGAACATCCATAAATTCTTTTTTTGGGTTCTTCAATTTCATCTGGTGTAGGATTCCTGGCTCTGTTAGCACGATAAATTTTGTGCATGAACTTATCTCGGTAAATTCAAGTAATTTGCTCGTTGAGCCAATATAATCCGCCAACTCTAGTAAATTTTCTAGGCACTCCGGATGGGCTATTACCTTTGCCTCGGGGTGCATGATTTTTAATTTCAGTAGAGCTTCTTCGCTGAATGTTTCATGCACCATGCAGCGTCCAGGCCAGATCGTCAGTTTTCTGCCGCTCTGCTTTTGAACCCATCTGCCCAAGTTTTGATCTGGAGCAAAAAGGATTGGTTGATCCTTCGGTAATTGATTTACAAGTTCTACAGCGTTGCTACTTGTACAGATCAGATCGCTTTGGGCCTTAACAGCAGCTGTGCAGTTGATATAGCTCACCACAATGTGGTCTGGGTGCTTGTCTCTGAAAGCAGCAAACTCATCGGCTGGGCAGTCATCAGCAAGGGAGCACCCCGCTTCGAGATCTGGTAGCAATACAATTTTTTCCGGGCTCAGAATCTTTGCTGTTTCAGCCATGAAGTGAACCCCGCAGAACACGATTACATCAGCATTTGTGCTAGCAGCTCTACGTGATAGTTCCAGGGAGTCCCCAATGAAATCGGCGATGTCTTGGATCTCTGGATCCTGGTAGTAGTGAGCCAGGATCACGGCATTGCGTTTTTTGCGTAGTTCAGCAATGGCACCCTTTAATTCTTTCCTAGTTGATGGCACTGGAGAGACCGTCTTGGCGGTGCAAACAGCGGTCATTCGGACCATCTAGGGCAGTATGGCCATAGCCTAGACATTTGCCACGTCACACCAGAGCCTCGCCATTGTTGGAGACCTCCATGGTGTATGGACACCTGATGATCAGAACTTACTGACTGAACTTCAGCCAGATGCTGTGTTGTTTGTAGGTGATCTCAGCGAAGGTGATCTCAAGTTGGTCAAAGCAATACAACAGCTTGCTCTGCCGACAGCTGTCATTCTTGGTAATCATGACCACGGACGTGATCACAGCGGCGCAGTCCTCAGACGTCAATTGACCTTATTGGGCGACCGTCATTGCGGTTGGAGTTTGCGCCAATGGCAGTTTCCACCGATTGCTGTCGTTGGGGCTCGCCCTTGTAGTGCTGGTGGTGGCTTTCACCTCGCCAAAGCCGTTCAGGCGGTTTTTGGCCCGATGTCGGTCATTGAATCTGCTGACCGGATTGAGGCCGCTGCAAAGCAGGCACCATCCCAATGGCCCTTAGTGATATTGGCTCATTCCGGTCCGACGGGCCTCGGCTCTGATGCTCAGAGCCCTTGTGGTCGCGATTGGAAAGTTCCCGCTCTCGATTGGGGCGATCAGGATCTTGCGATGGCCCTTGATCGGATCCGTAAGCATCGTTTGCCAGATCTGGTTGTCTTTGGCCACATGCATCATGAACTCAAACGCGGAACAGGTTTGAGGCAAACATGTGTTCAGGATCGCTTTGGCACTGTCTTTCTCAATGCTGCTTGTGTACCGCGGCGTGGAAGTGATTCCTCTGGTCGTCAGTTGTGTCACTTTTCCTGGGTCGAGTTCCTTGATGGAAAGCTCAGTCAGGTGAGCCACCGTTGGTTTCTTCCAGATTCATCCTTGGCCTATGAACAGATTCTTTTTGAAAGAGCAACACCATTGGTGACACAGTGCTGATTTACCTCTGCTTGAGCAGCCATGGCTATGGCCATGCAGCACGCCAGGCAGCTGTTCTTATAGAACTGCATCGTCTTCAGCCGCAATGGCGATTCGTAGTGAGTACGGATGTGGACTTCCAATTCCTCAACCTTGCGCTGCAAGGTGTCCCTTTCGAACACCGCAAACTGCGCTGGGATGTGGGCATGGTTCAGGCGAATGCCTTAGCCATTGACCAAATGGCCACTCTCAAGGCTTTGCAGGAACTTGAACAACACATTCCTGCCCAAATTGCGGCTGAGGTCTCTTGGATTCAGTCTCAACAGATGTCGGTGCTTGTACTTGCTGACATTCCACCTGCTGCTGCTGAGTTGGCTGATCAGCTTGGTGTTCCTTTGGTATGGATGGGCAACTTTGGTTGGGATGAGATCTACGCCCCTCTAGGAGATTCTTTTCTTACCCACGCTGAAGCTGCGTCAGCTGAATACTCACGTGGGCAGAAGTTGTTACGTTGCCCATTCTCACTTGCAATGGACTGGGGGCTACCTGAACAGAGCCTGGGCATAACTGCGTCCTCACCTCGTTCACTACCGCTAGGACTCCAGCAGAAACTTGAATCTTTTCAAGGTCCAATCGTGATGGTGGGATTTGGCGGGCTGGGTTTGGCACTCGACTCAGAGTTGTTCCAACGCTGGCCTGATCACCTCTTTTTGATGCCCAAACCACGATCTGTTGACACTTTTCTGAGAAGGCAATCACCTGACAATGTTTTGTATCTACCCAGGTCAATTCGAGTTGTCGATGCTCTTCCTTACTGCTCTAGGCACCTTGGGAAGCCTGGTTACAGCAGTTTCTGTGAAGCCATCAGCTTGGGTGTCGGCCTTCATGTGGTTCTTCGAGAAGGCTTTGCAGAATCGGTAGCACTGATCAACGGCTTACAAAGCCATGCAGCCCATCGGCTGCTTGAGCGCGAGGCCCTCGAGCTTGGAGAATGGGAGTTAGATCAACCCCTGATACCAGCTTCTCAGCAACCGCTGGCTGTCGATGGATCCGTGGAGGCAGCAAGTGCTGTAGTTGAACTGGTCTCTTAATCAGAATTACTAATCAAAAATCTTAGATCGTTCAATATGCACAACGCTGATTCTTCAACTTGGATTTCAGCGATCTTTGGGCCCAACTCAACCATTGCCGCATGTGGACGATCCTCGCACCGGCACACGAGGGCTGTCCCTTTGGGTCAGCTTCGTCAAAGTCAACCCGATTATTAAATAATTTGGTTTAATAGTCACCCTTGGTTCATCGGCAGCTCCCATTCGCTTCTGGGAATTGCCCAAACCTTCCCCCATCCCAAGGGTTTTTATTCTCTGAATGCAAAGAATGATCGCTCCCGCATCGACTGTCTATCGTCTTCTATCAGCAGTCGCAGCTGGTTTTCTCCCTTTCTCAATAGCAGCTGGAGCAGCGCAAGCAACCAATACCCATATCCATATCCCTCTCCCTCCTTCACTTCCATCTCTTGAGCTAACAGCACGTTCCCAGTCGCTAAGTAATCCAGAACAGGTTCCCTCAGCGGCATTGCCATATGTGATCACCCCGGAGCGGCGGGCCCTTCTCAACACCATTCGCTTTGCCGAAGGTACTTGGAAGAATGGGCATGACCTTGGTTATCGAGTGATGTTTGGTGGAGGTCTCATGGCCTCATTAGATCGTCATCCCAATCGAGTCATTTACTCCTCTCGATATGCAAGTGCTGCAGCAGGGGCTTATCAATTCATGCCTTTTACCTGGGACATGGTGACCCGCAGTCTTGGTTTGCGTGGTTTTGGTCCAGAAGTTCAGGATCAGGGAGCTCTCTTTCTTGTTCAACGTCGCAAGGCTTTAGGTCTTACCGATTCAGGGTTTATGACCCCTCTATTAGCAGCAAAACTTGCGCCTGAATGGGCTTCATTCCCCACTCTGAGCGGCAGGAGTTACTACGGCCAGCCTGTCAAACGCTTTTCTAGCTTGCTTGGTTTCTACAAGTTCAACTTGGCGCAGCTCAGGTCGATCAGGGATCAGCGCCGTCAAGATCTTGCTGCACCTGGTAATGACGCAGCTAGGAGACCTGTCTGCAAACCCCCCACAATTCTTTGCAGCATTCAAAGTCGCTGATATCAATTGAAGCTAAGGCTCTGACTCTCGCTTTTGCCTACCCCCCAATGTTGCTTGAGCAATAACGTATGCCGCTACAGCTCCTCCCAAAAAGCCCAGCCCGTTGCGAAGGAGTGGTAGAAGATCGCTAGTTCGCGACACGACAGGGGCAATCCCGAAGATTCCAAACAACATGATCCATAGCGGGGAAGCGAGCAATAACCAAGGCCAAGCGATCAGTTCACCTTCTTTCCTGGGGTAGGAAGCAAAGCCAGCAACCAAACCACCAAGTAGCGATGTGGTGAATGTCAACAACCATTGCTCCAATGGCAGCCCAGGGACAAATTGACAACCACCTCGATCCAAACAGGTTTCTACGGCATTGAGTGAATCGAGGATTGCGATGTCCTCGCCATGATCCTTCACGTAAAACTGGTTCCCATAGCGGGTTTGCAGCTCTACCCAGTAGGTACGAGGCATTAGTGCATATAACGCATCACCCACGTTGAAGTTGAGCAGATTTCCACCGCGTGGGTCGGCGACAATCAGCAAACTACGTTCATCAAGCCCCCAGTACTCTCGAACTGCAAGCCCAGGAGTTCGTTCGTACTGGGTCAGTACACGTAATTTCCAGCCTGTTCTCGTCTCATAGTCGTCTAGTGATTTTTCCAGGTTGGTGAGTTGCTTTTCGCTGAAGACCTTCGCCAGATCAACCACTGGTGTTTGCTGCTGGGGAAGGAGTTCAGGATTGTCGTAGGCGTAAACCGATCCTGCGCAACAAAGCAAGCAAAATAACCATGCCAACAGGTTTTTCAAGATTTTTCGCCTCTGATGTGCTCCCATGGGCCTGTTTCAGTGACAGGCATTCTCTCGAATGGATCTCTGCTCTGTGCCTTGTCCAGCTTGGTTGGTCAACCGAATAGTTCAGGCTGGAGGGAGCATCAGCTTCCATCAATACATGGACTGGGCCTTGCATGACCAAGTCTATGGGGCCTATGCCTCCGGTCAGCTTCGTATTGGTCGTCAGGGTGATTTCGCGACTTCTCCTTCCTTAGGAGCTGACTTTGCCCAACTTTTGGCCATACAACTGGTTGATTGGTTCCAGCAACTTCAGCAGCGTGTTGACAAGGGAAAGTCTTTATCGTTGATAGAGGTGGGGCCTGGTGAAGGCGATTTAAGTGCTGATCTGATCTCAGCCCTGGAGGATCTGTGCCCAGCGCTGATACCAAGACTGGAGCTGGTTTTGGTGGAGAGCAATAAGGCCATGGCCTTACGACAACGAGAGCGACTGAAATCTGTCACCAGTGTGCCGATTCACTGGCGAAGTCTTAATGAGTTGGCTCAAGCTCCCGCTATCGGCGTGATGCTTGCTCATGAAATGTTGGATGCTCTGCCGGTGGAGCGGTTGGTGTGGCGCGATCAACGTCTATGGCGGCAGGGTGTTTGTCTTGAGAACGTCGATTCGGTTGCTCATCTTCGCTTCACTGAGCTTTCTCTTACAGACGCTTTGCATTCAGCTTTAACTGAGGCCCGAATGTGTTTGGGCATTCAGATCCCCCCTCCTGATGCTGCTGATGGTTGGTGCAGTGAATGGCATGGTGAACTGAAATCGTGGTTGAGTCAGGCAGCCTCTGCTCTGCTTTGCGGCCCCTTACTTGTCATCGACTATGCCCTCGAGGCCCGTCGTTATTACAGCGCGATGAGACCCTGCGGAACTCTGATGGCTTATCGCCAGCAGAGAGCTAGTGGTGCATTGCTTCAAGATCCCGGTCGGTGGGATCTCACTGCACATCTGTGTCTCGAAACTCTTCAACTCCAGGCCGAACAGCAGGGTTGGACCTTTCTCGGTGAGTCTCGACAGGGGCAAGCACTCTTGGCACTTGGCTTGGCAGAGAGGCTTCATGCTCTCCAAAGTCTTCCTACCAGTCAGCTCTCTGCTGCCCTCAATAGAAGGGAAGCACTGTTGCGTCTTGTTGATCCAGTCGGCTTGGGAGAGTTTCGTTGGTTGGCTTTTGAGTTGAGGCCCAAACCATCTCTTGATGCTGAGGTCGGTGAACTTCGCTGCCGGTTCCTAGAGGACCCAGTTAGCTGAGCTCTGATAGGCATTTTCGGATTTCTTCTCTGCTTACGTCATTTTTGATTTCGACGTTGCCAATGCCGGTGGGAATCACAAAGCGAAGCTTTCCATCTTTGACCTTCTTATCCCCTTGCAGGGTATACAGCACCTCCTCTGGATCTAGCTTGGGCCAAGCAATCGGCAGCCCTGCCTTTGCGATCAGCGACTTTTGCCTGTTGGCATCATCCCTGCTCCAGCTCTGTCGCAACACCGCCAGCTCCCCAACCGCCACCATGCCGATGGCGACAGCTTCACCATGCAGCCAGGTTCCATAGCCACAGAGGGTTTCCACCACATGCCCGAAGGTGTGCCCGTAGTTAAGGATGGCGCGCAGCCCGCCCTCTCGTTCATCTGAGCTCACCACTCTCGACTTCGCGAGTGCTGAACGTTCGAGAATTTTCTCCAGAAGGTCTTGATGGAGTTGTGATGGTGTGTCTAGTTCTTGAATGCCTTCTAGGAGTTGAAAAAGTGCTGAATCACCGATCACCCCGTATTTGATCACTTCGGCCATCCCTGCCCGGAATTCACGTTCTGGCAATGTTTTCAGAGTTGAGGGATCGATTAATACAAGCCTTGGTTGGTGAAATGCTCCGATCAGATTTTTTCCGCCCGGGTGATTGACGCCTGTCTTGCCACCAATCGCGGCATCCACCATTGCCAGAAGGGTTGTAGGAAGTTGCACCACCGAGATACCTCTTAGCCAAGTCGCTGCTGCAAATCCAGTCATGTCGCCCACGACCCCACCGCCAAGAGCAACCATCAAGGATCCTCTTTCTAGCTTTGCTTCATAGGCTGCATCGTGAATTAACGCCACGCTCACTGGCGTCTTTTGATCTTCTCCGGCCTCGATCACCAGCAGAGTGGGCCTGAAACCGCTCTCCTTAAGGCTTTGGAGGCAAAGATCACCATATGGCTCAGCAACATCAGCATTGCTTACAACCAATACCTTGATTCCCTCTTTCAGCCCAGCACGGCGAAGCTCCTTACCAACACCCCGCAAGCCTTCCCCCCCAATGACCACCTCGTAGGGCTGGTGGCTCAGTGCTACTGGGATGCGTTGGGCGTCGATATTCACGAAAGCGGACATGAAAGAGCAAGTCTGCTGATCTCAGTTTGCCGGGTGGCATCAAACGCTCCCACGTAATCTCCTGTCAGTACAGGCATTGTGGTGATGGCTGGTCCTCTGTTTCGGGGATTAAGACAGTCTTGGCGGACCACTCTTGTGGCATGGGTATTCCTCTTGCCTGCGCTCGTCCTACTCAGCTTGTCGGTGCTGATACCAGCGCTGATGGCTCTTTTGATGAGCTTCACCAAAACAGGTCTGGACGTTACAGACCCCCTTGTCTTTGTGGGTTTGGCCAACCTGCGACGTCTTGCTGGTGATCCGATGTTTTTTAAGGTGCTGATCAATACTTTGATCTACCTGGTTGGGGTGGTTCCACCGATTGTTTTGGGTTCTCTTGCATTGGCGGTGTTGTTGAACCGTTCCTTACCAGGTATTCATTTTTTACGCGGTGCGTTCTATACACCCGTGCTCGTGTCGATTGTGGTTGCGGCCATCGCATTCCGTTGGCTTTATGCAGAGAACGGTCTTATCAATGGCTGGCTTTCCGCCTTTGTTGGCACAGATTTCGTGCCGATTGGCTTTCTCACGAATCCATTCTTGGCACTCCCGGCAGTGATGCTTGTAACCCTGTGGAAGGGGCTTGGTTATTACATGGTGATATTTCTTGCTGGCCTCCAAGGAATTCCTAAAGAGCTTTATGAGGCAGCCGAACTTGATGGTAGTGATGGCTTGCGCAAACACATCGACATCACACTGCCGTTGTTGCGGCCTTACGTAACCTTGGTTGCGGTGGTTTCATCGATTGCGGCCACAAAAGTGTTCGAAGAAGTGTTCTTGATGACTCAGGGGGGACCCGCCGACACCACTCGAACCCTTGTCTACTACGTTTACGACCAGGCTTTTGCTGAGCTTGAGATCAGTTATGCCTGCACGGTGGGCTTGGCGCTTTTCCTTTTGGTCCTGTTGCTCACTGCTGTGCGTTTGGCCTTTGCTGGTGATCAGGGCTTGCTCTGAAATCTCAATTTTGTTGGGATGCAATGCTTGCAGGATTGCGTGGTTGATTCTCTCTGCATGAGCAGCGTTCAAAGCCCAATGATTGGGGTCGTCGGTGGTGGTCAGTTGGCTCAGATGTTGGCGCAAGCAGCAAAAAGCCGCGCTGTGGATGTTGTCGTGCAGTCTGGATCTGCAATCGATCCCGCTGCTGTTGAAGCAACTCGACTTGTCTTGGCCGACCCAGTGGATGTAGAAGCTACTGGCAAGCTCGTGCAGGGGTGTTGTGGCGTCACGTTTGAGAACGAATGGGTCGATATTGAAGCTCTGATTCCCCTTGAACAACAAGGGGTGTGTTTTTTTCCGTCTCTTACTGCGCTTGCTCCATTGGTCGACAAAATCTCGCAGCGTCAGTTGCTTCGTGATCTAGATCTTCCTAGCCCTGATTGGACTTTGCTGAGTTCGATTTCTTTTGCTCAGCCAGAGCTTCCTAGGGAGTGGAACTTTCCGGTGATGGCCAAGTCAAGTCGGTGGGGATATGACGGCAAAGGAACCAAGGTTCTCAAGAGTGTCGAGGATTTATCGCAACTTCTGCGCTCAGTGGATCCAACTCAATGGCTGCTTGAGAGCTGGGTGCCGTTCGAAAAGGAATTAGCCATTGTTGTTAGTCGAGATGCTCAGGGCCGTGTTCGTAGCCTGCCTCTTGCTGAGACTCATCAGTTCCAACAGGTGTGTGATTGGGTGATTGCACCTGCGAGTGTTGATCATGCTGTGGAAATGATGGCCTACAACATGGCAGCGTCTCTTCTAACAGAGCTCAATTACGTGGGCGTGCTTGCTGTTGAATTTTTCTACGGACCAGACGGACTACAGGTCAATGAAGTTGCACCTCGCACTCATAATTCCGCACATTTTTCGATCGAAGCCTGCAGCAGCAGCCAGTTTGATCAACAACTTTGTATCGCGGCGGGCTTGCCAGTGCCTGAAACCCATCTCCATGCACCTGGCGCATTAATGGTAAATCTTCTAGGTTTGCAAAAAGGGGGTGAGTCCTCTCTAGATGAGCGCCTAGCGAAGCTGCGCAGTTGTGATCGCTTCCATTTGCACTGGTATGGAAAAGATTGTGAAACTCCAGGCCGCAAGCTCGGTCATGTGACCGTGCTGCTTAATGGTGTTGATGCGCCCAGCCGTCAGCTCGAGGCGGAAACTGCCTTAAAGCACATTCGCTCAATTTGGCCGACGCAGGACACCGTTTGCGCTTAAATTCTGCTTGAACTGCTGTGTTGGTGACGGCCTTTTTCTAGTGCTCTGATCTGACTCTCTTTCGATTTGGGGAGGCTGTCGTGAAGGTGACGTAGACCGGACTTGCTTCCGGAAACGAAGCCCCACTTTGCTTCCCCTTCTGGTTCTTCCAGGTCGAACACTGGGGCTCGCACGGCATGGCGGTTCACCTCTTTTGAACGCCTGGACGACTGTGATTAAGTCGTTTCAATAATGCCCCTTCGTCCAATTTTGTGACAACAAAAACCTCCTGAGCTGAGCTGCCAAGTCTGGCAACCAGTTTGAAACCACCCTTGATCGGCGTTGTAATTCTCAGGCGAAGTTCTGGACAATGACCTTTGACGCGTCGGATGACGGCTGGTGTAATCGTTTGAATGTTCTTCTCCTCTGCAAGGGCCTTCAACCATGGAATTAGACCCTCTACGTAGGTGCTGTGCGTGATTACAACTCGACCCATCGCAACTTTTTCGTGTAATTGATCGAAACTAGCCAAAGTTTCATGGTGAAAGCAGCTCTGTCTAAGAGGCGATACTTAAATCCTATATTTTTCCTTGCGGTGGTTTCGATCCCAAGTATCTACTTTTGCTCCCAGGTCAAGGCCCTCCCTGCAAGGTTCATGACGAATAGATTCACGCGTTGTCTATCCACCCTGGCGAGGTTGTGTTCAATGTTCCCCAGAGGGGTCTAACCCTTTTTCTTTGTAATTGTTGATGGAAGTTGAACTGTCTATGTTCAATAGGCTGTCGATCCTTTTCATTTTGTAGCAGGATCTGTTCCTTTTAAGTTGATTAATCGTGATTTTTATATTAACTCTTCAAAGATTTCGTTCAATGCACATTCACCTAGGCATTGAGCGCTGAATGTTTTTGCCGTTGCTGCTCGAAAAGCCTTTTGTCAGTCTTGCAAAAAGCAACAAGATCATTGTGCTGTATTGAAGGTTGATCAGCTTTGCCTTGTTTCAGCACCGTTCAAGTGGTGCCATTGTTAGCCCCTCCCCAGACAGTTGCTGGTGGTAGAGCTCGGCCTGCTCAAGTGGACCACACCAGACCTCTGCTGAACCTTGACCGTCGATTTGATGCGCAAGATTCCAGGCCCTCTCCTCGCTCATGCCTGGAATGATCCTTCGCAGACAATCAACGACGTGCTGAAAGGTGTTTACATCATCGTTGAGCACGATCACTCGAGCTTGTGGATACCTCTGAGTTTGCTTGGCACGTTCAAGAAGTGGCGTAGTACCAGGAGTCGCGAACGTCATGACTGATGAAGGCTTTGACGTGTAAAATGGTTGAAGCCTTACCAGGCTAAGTCAATCTGATTTGCGTCTTCTATGTTGTTCACTCTCGCCTGGGCCTCACTGGCGGCTGTGTTCAGTTTCTCTATCGCCATGGTCGTGTGGGGACGTAATGGCGACGGTACACTGAACTTCTGAGGTGCCTGAGGCTTTCCAAAGCCTAGGGAGCAATCAGCTTCTCGCCGGAGCAGCTGTCATCCTTTTGGCCTTTGTGACCATTTCGGTTATTTATCTTTCAGTCGTTGATCGGCTAGATCGTCGTCGTCGCAAAAAGACAAATGAGAAAGTTTGATCCCCAGCTGCCATAGGTAAAGGGCGATTGGATGTCTCAGCATTCCCTAGGCCTCTTAAGGCTGAAGAAGATTGTCTACATCCCTTGTCGCTTTCCTGTAAGTTCGGCTGGAATTTGCTCGCTGCTTTTAATCCCAACGATCGTTCTCCTGCTTTTAAAGGGGCATTTGTCATCTAGCCGCACAGAACGGTTAGGGACATTTGCTCGCTTGATGACAGAGATGACTTTGATCCAGAGTTTTCGAGGAGATCCGCAAGGCCAAGCCCCGCGTCTATGGCAGGACCGTCTTGGCATGAACCTGGCCAAGGATCTTTGGCGACGTCAGGGTCGGGGTCTCTGGTGGCAGGCGTGGGCAAATGATGGCGAGGCTTATTTGCTTTTGCCAGAGATCCTTTGGCCGATGAGTGTTAATTCAAGCATTGCTTTTAAGCGTCTTGATGATGTGGTTGTCATCGCTTCAGATGGCTTGCATCGTCAACAGCTACTTCAAAGCTTTGGTGAAGGGTTTGTCCATTCTTCTGCTGCTCAATCGTCTTTACAGCGTTTTTGCAATTCTGTTCTACAAGATGGGCCAGCGGTGAGCTGGAGTCCCGATGGCTTGGCTTCAGTGAGTGGAGCAATGGCACCTCTTTTGCAGATTTCACGTTATGGATGTTTGTCACTGCGATTGGATCGTAATCAACTCAAATGGCAAGGAGTTGTTGGTTATCGCCCTTTTGGTTTGGCTCCAGTTGGCATTGATGCCAGCCCTTTTCAGTATCGCCCTATGGCGATCAAATCGCCAGGTAGACCTGATTCAGATCAGGCTCTCCTGAATATGCAAGTGAAGAGTATGGACTTGCTTTTTGGCAGTTTGCTTTCTAAGCAGATTATTCAGGATTCCCTTGATAAGAACTATGGCATTAATCAGCAATTAGGGTTGAGACTCGCATCGTTACCACTTGATCTTAGCTTAGCCAAGCAACGTAAAGGGCCTTTTCAAGCCAGCATTCAAATCCAACTTGATCTACCAGAGGGCTCCTCACGATGGCAACCAGTTATCGATACTGTTAGTCAACGTCTGGAAGCACGAAACTTCATTAAAGAAGATAACTCTGTTGTCAAAAATGATCAAAATACTGATGCTGACTTCTCTGGACTTACGCTCTGGAGACAACCTCGCTCGGATGGTGAGAGAGTTGTTGGTGGATGGGTTTGGCAAAAACAAAATGGAAAACCTACTCGTTTTGGTATTGCTATTGGCGACTCACCACTGCTCACTGAGATCTCTAATAAAACTATCAACCTAGTCCATCCTGATGTTATGGAAATGTCCGCTGATACAGCTGGATTGTATCGTTTAGGTTTACTTAATGGATCCTGGCCAGCCCCAGTTAAACAGGCTAAGTTGTTAACGACGAACTTAAGTTATTTGCGGGGTGCCAAACTCAAAAAAACAGACTGGTGGTGGTTGTCAGGTCAGCTGATATTGGAACAAGCTTCAACCCCCTGAGACATTTGCTCTGATGATCCAGTGTTGAGTTTTGCAGATTCATTTTGTTCCCGTTTGCGACGTTCAGATTCTAGAATTTGTTCAGTTAGTTCTACAGCCTGGGCCATCTTCTCGAGGTTGGACTTGTAGAGGTTCAGATCTTTTTCAACTCTGGCTTTGGATAATCCAACTGATTCACTTAGTTCATGGGCGATTTGGCTTAGTTTTTCGGGATCAGGGGATTCATCACCTTGGGCAGATGCGAGAAGGCTGAGCAACCCCACGGCCATTAGGCGTGAGTAATGAAAAGTGGTGCTACCAGTATTACGCAATGCCTTGGCGAGAGCTTCAGGAGCCCCTTTGCCTTGTTGTTGGATCCATTCTTGGACCTCCTCAAGATCGTGACCTCGGACCGACTCAAGTGTTTGTTGGGCCTGCTTGCGCAAAGCATTTGGATCGAAGCCGCAGCTTCGACATAGGGCATCGAACAAGGTCTTGATGTGAGCTTCTGGTCGGTAACCACGCGTGAAGACATCAAAAACTTGGCTAAGGCCAATAGCAAAGAGTGCGTCTGGGTGGAAATGCTTCTGGTGGCTCAGGAGATGCAGCTCGACAAGAAGTTCATCGGTTGTACGTCTGTACAGCGAGGGGATGACATGAGGGAAATCATGATTAAACGCACGTTTGCTGTCAGCAATGGTCTTTCGGTCACTCAAGTGCTTGGCCCGACCTTTTCGCACCTGACCATAGCGCTGCTACGGCGCCGTTAAGATCGTGAAAACCGAGCAGAGCAGCATGATCCCGATTGTGATTGAAGAGTCGGGCCGCGGGGAAAGGGCCTTCGATATTTATTCGCGCCTTTTGCGTGAACGGATCATCTTTCTTGGCGAGCCTGTGACAAGTGATTCGGCAAATCGAATTGTCGCTCAGATGTTGTTCTTGGAGGCGGAAGATCCTGAAAAAGATATCTATTTGTATATCAATTCACCAGGAGGTTCAGTATATGATGGCCTCGGAATATTTGACACAATGCAGCATGTCAAGCCAGATGTTCAAACAGTATGTGTAGGGCTTGCAGCAAGTATGGGAGCGTTCCTCCTCTGCGCTGGGGCAATGGGTAAACGCAGCAGTTTGCAACATTCTAGAATTATGATTCATCAGCCGCTTGGTGGAGCCAGAGGGCAAGCGAGTGATATTCGTATTCAGGCTGATGAGATTCTCTTCCTAAAGGATCGATTGAACCGAGTATTAGCAGATCGTACAGGTCAACCTCTAGAGAGAATTCAAGAAGATACCGATCGAGATTTTTTCATGTCTCCTGCAGAAGCTGTTGGCTATGGACTTGTCGATAGTGTGATCGATAAGCGTCCGGTTCATTCAGTCAATTGACAAGGCTGCCTTTTGATAGGTAAGCATTGCAAGCCAAAAGAGTTTCTAATAGATAGTTATCAATCCATTAATCCTGAAGGAACTGATTGACTTGTTTGTAATTACGAAAATATTTATCCAGCTTAATCTTGGTGTCAAAATTGTTTTTATTCTAAAATTAAAGATTAAATCTTAAAGCGAATGGGGATGGATTGTCCGGATCCATTCGCTGATGCTTGATTTCCTGGATGATTATTATTTAAATGCTAGTTCTATTGGCTCTGGAGGATAGGTATGCTTCTTTCCTTCTCTGGAACAGATGTAAACTCTGATACTACTGAAAGAAATTCTTCTCCGTCTATGGTTTCCTTTTCGATGAGGATTTCAACGAGTCTATCCATAGCTTCCCGATGTTGCTTGACGATTTTTACAGTTTCGCTATAGCAATGCTTAACCATTTCCCGAACTGCCTCATCTATTTGGCGGGATATTGCATCTGAAATCTCGCTTCGAGTCATCAGGTCTCGTCCAATAAATACTTCTTGATTTCCGCTCTCCAGAGAGACTGGCCCTAAATCGCTCATGCCAAAACGTGTCACCATTTGGCGTGCCATGGATGCTACTTGCTGGATGTCTCCACCTGCACCTGTTGTGATCTCTGCATCGCCAAAAACAACATCTTCTGCTGCTCTGCCTCCTAGTGCTCCCATGATTCGAGCCTTGAGTTGGGCTCGAGTCACCAGCATTTGCTCTTCATCTGGAGCAAACCATGTAAGCCCCTGAGCCTGACCTCGTGGTATCAGAGTCACTTTTTGGACAGGGTCATGATCTTTGACTAATGTTCCTATTAGCGCATGTCCAACTTCGTGGTAAGCGATCAATCTCTTGCTACGTCCATCAGTGAGTGGGCGCCCTTCCATGCCCGCGATGATTCTGTCAACGGCATCGTCAATTTCATCAAGGCTGATAGCCTTTTTACGACGTCTAGCCGTGAGGATTGCCGCCTCATTAAGTAGGTTGGCAAGGTCTGCCCCGGTAAATCCAGGTGTCCTTCGGGCTACATTCTTTAAGGAAAGATCTTCTTCAAGTTTCTTGTCACGTGCGTGAACTTCAAGAATTGCAAGTCGTCCTTTGATGTCTGGTGAATCCACACTGACTTGCCTGTCAAAACGCCCTGGTCGCATTAGCGCAGAATCCAGTACATCAGGACGGTTTGTTGCTGCAATAATAATGATTCCGCTATTACCTTCAAATCCGTCCATTTCTGTTAACAGTTGGTTTAGAGTTTGTTCTCGCTCATCATTCCCGCCACCTATTCCGGCACCACGTTGTCGGCCTACGGCATCAATTTCATCAATAAAGATTAGGCAGGGTGTGTTCTCTTTTGCCCGTTTGAATAAATCTCGGACTCGACTCGCGCCGACACCAACGAACATCTCTACAAATTCCGAACCAGAAAGTGAGAAGAAGGGAACACTTGCTTCTCCTGCAATGGCTTTGGCAAGCAGTGTTTTACCAGTGCCTGGAGGCCCTACCAGCAGAACACCTCTCGGAATTTGAGCACCTACCGAGGTGAAGCGTTCGGGTTTCTTCAGGAATGTCACCACTTCCTCAAGATCCTGTTTTGCTTCAGTTACACCTGCAACATCATCAAATTTGACTCCAGTTTCAGCTTCCATTGCGAAGCGGGCTTTTGTCTTGCCGAACTGCATTGCCTGCCCTGGGCCTCCAGGCATTGAGCTTGATCGACGGGCCAGCAGAATTAGGCCGCCAATGAGGAGTAACGGGAAGAGGAGATTGCCTAATAAGCCAAGCGCCGGCGGAGTGGTACGAGCAGGATGAATATCGAAACTGATCCCCTCGCTCTTGAGTGTGTTGATTAACTCCGGAGCAAGACCGGGGAGATCAACTCTTAGCCGTTGTACGCGATTGTCGAGTTCAGGATCTACGGCTTCCACTACTGCATTCCGTCCACCGTCGTAAATATCCACGGCGGTGACTCTTCCTGCTTCCACATAGTCGAGGAAGCGGCCGTAGCTCATCCGAGTAACCGCAGCATTACGCGGAGCCAGAGTTGTGTTACTCGGCTGCTCTCCTGTGAGCTTGCCATTTCCTAAAATTTGCCAGGCGAGCAGCAAGGCAACACCGATGGGCAGCAGCCAGAGAGCAATGAGACGCCAGCGTTGATTCATCTGCTATGGGATGGTTCACTGACTGTAACGGTGTCGATGGTTAGATCGTTGGCTGCTAGATCCTCTTCTGGCTCCATCTTTCTGAGCTTTTGAGCTCAGATTCCCACTTCCGCTTTTAGATGCTGCTTTGAGCTACCAACATCTTTGAGCCAAAAACCGTTTTGTTTTTTACAGAAAGAACGCGTTGGCTGATTGAGTCATCAATCCCAAGCAACCCGCTTTGCTTGCGTTGGGCGCTTGACCTCATTGTTTTCGCAGCTGGGGAGTTGTGATTGCTACCCCTTTTTTGATTTGCCTATTCTCTGAAAATCAAAAAGGATTTATAGGCGCCGGAGGGCAACGATTGGGTCAAGTCTTGCTGCACGTCTGGCGGGCAAAACACCAAAGATCAAACCAATTGATCCAGAGAGACTAACGGTGATTAGAACGACGTTTATTCCGATTGCTGCCGGGAGAGGGGTCAAAACTCCGATTGTTGTGACGGCGCCAACACCTACAGCTGTGCCAATGATGCCACCAAAGCTTGCAAGAACGAGTGACTCGATTAGGAATTGGCTCAATACATCGCTATTGCGAGCTCCTAGGGCCTTTCTTAGTCCGATTTCCTCAGTGCGTTCACTGACCGCAACCAGCATGATATTCATGATTCCGATTCCTCCTACTAGCAGCGATATCCCTCCGATTGCTGCCAACATGAGGGTCAGTCCTCCGGTGATTGTGTTGACGATGCTGAGGGCATCTTTCTGTGATCGAACTGCAAAGTCGTCATCTCTCAGGATTCGATGTCGTTGACGGAGCAGGTTGGTGATCTGGAATTTTGCTGCCCCCGTGCTTTCTTCATTTTTGGCTTCCACACTGATAAAACTAAGGCTGACGCCATAGGTTGGATCTCTGCCTGTGAGTCGGCTAACCATTGTTGTGAGTGGAATATAAGCGTTTTCATCTTGATTGTTTCCAAACACCGCTCCTTTAGGAGCCATTACACCGATTACTTCAAATGATTTATCCTTAATTCGTAGAGTCTTGCCGACTGCAGCACTCGTTGGAAAGAGTTTGTTGACAAGGTCGGGACCAATCACAACCACATTGCGTGCGCTACGAAGATCTATATCACTAATAAATCTTCCACGGGCTACTTCGAAGTTGCGCACTGGTAGAAACGATGGGGTCACCCCAGAGATTGAACTCGTAGCACTTTGGGCACCCGCTTGAATCACCTCGCTTGAGCTGATCTGTGGTGCGACTTCTTTCACGCTTGGAACTTGCTCAGCGATTGCATCTGAATCTTCGATGACGAGATTTCGCGGGAAGGCCACACCGCGACGACGAGTGTCGTTGTTGCCAGGCACCACAAACAACACATTGGCGCCCAGGTTGCTTAGTTGAGCCTCAGCCAGATTCTGAGCCCCCCTGCCAACCCCTACCAGGGTGATGACAGAAGCATTGCCGATCACAATGCCGAGCATTGTCAGGAGACTACGTAGGCGATTGGCTTTAAGGGTTGAGAACGCCATGCTCACCGTTTCGATGAGCGGAAGTGAGCTATTCATGAGCCCTCAGTCCATTGAGTCGAGCTTCATTGGCAGCTTGCCGCCTGTGCCGCGATGAACTTTGCCATTACTGAGCTGCATTGTTACCACCTCTCCTTCAAGCAGGTTTCTCGTGGCATGTGCTATCCCAATGATGAACGGAATCCCTAGGCGTTTTGAGATCATTTCTGCGTGGTATTCCTCTCCTTCTTGTTCTGTAATCACTCCTGCAGACTTTCTGATTGCATCGAGATAGTCATCGCTTGTTTCATGAATGACCAGGATCTCCCCTGGTTCAATTTTTGTTGAGTCGTTTGGTGAGAAAGCAAATCTGACCTTGCCGCTAACGGTTCCATTGCCAATACCGATCCCTTGGCCAAGTACTGCACTGACAATTCCTACTTTGACAAGATCTGTGGACCCGCTCACGCCAGCAAGGGTTCCTGCAGTTTGAATTGTTAGATCTCCTTCTTTGAGAAGACCCAATTCCTGGGCAACAGCAATTGCAGCACTAAAGGTTGCAGTGGTACTTTTTTGGGTTGGGACAAGCAGTGGGGTAACACCCCATGCCAATTGAAGTTTTCTTGCTACAGCCAATTCGTTGGTTACGGCCAAAATTGGCGCTGCTGGGCGGAATTTACTGACGTTGTGAGCAGTTGCACCACTTTCAGTTAGTGGCACGATTGCTGCCGCGTTGAGATGACTGGCGATGCTGCTTACGGCTGAACTAATCGCGTTGGAAATGGTGCTGGCTAGATAAGTTTCGATTGGACGCTGTGGATAGTCCCGTTCAATCCGTCTGGCAATGGTGGCCATCGTTTGAACCGCCTCCACTGGATAGTCTCCTACAGCGGTTTCGTTCGAGAGCATCACTGCATCAGTACCATCAAGGATCGCATTTGCTACATCACTGACTTCTGCTCTGGTGGGCCTCGGGCTTGAGGCCATCGAGTCGAGCATCTGGGTGGCTGTGATGATTGGAATTCCAAGGCTGTTGGCCTTGCGAATCAAATCCTTTTGCAGTAGAGGCACTTCTTCGGCTGGCATCTCAACGCCTAAGTCCCCCCTTGCAACCATGACTCCATCACAGAGAGGAAGGATTGAATCGATTTGATCAATCGCCTCAAATTTCTCGATCTTCGCGATCACTGGGGTGCTGTGCCCATGATCGCGGATGAGTTTGCGGATCTCTTTCATGTCCGAAGGGTTTCGCACAAAGCTCAGTGCGACCCAGTCCACCCCTTGCTGGAGGCCAAAGGCGAGATCTTGGCGATCTTTCTCTGTAAGGGCGCGAACCGAAAGCTGTACATCAGGGAAATTCACTCCCTTGTTATTTGAGAGCACCCCTCCCACCGTGACGATGCAGTGCAAGGTTTGTTCGCTTTGATCGATTTTTAAGACTTTCATCTCCACTCGACCGTCATCAAGCAAGATTCGGCTGCCGGTCGTGACTTCGTCTGCAAGCTTGTCGTAAGTGACGGTTGCCACTGACTGATTGCATTGAACTTGTTTGGAGGTCAGTGCGAAGGAATCGCCATTGGCCAGAGTGATAGGCCCCTTATCAAAACGACCCAGGCGAATTTTGGGGCCTTGCAAGTCTTGAAGAATGCCGATGTGCATTCCCAATTCATCAGAAACCTGACGGATGGTGGAGATGCGCTTGGCGTGCTCGTCATGGTCGCCGTGTGAGAAATTCAGCCGGAAGGTGGTAGCACCTACCTCAACGAGTTCTCGGATTCGTTCGGCGCTCTCGGTTGCCGGACCTATGGTGGCAACAATTTTGGTCCGTCGTGTCAGATCAATCTGGGCCATCAACGGGACCTGAAACATCGCGGAAACTACCATCCAGGCCTCAAAACGTAGTTATTGACAGCGTTGCCAATGATTTTCTATGGACATTAATCATTACCAGCATGGAGCTCGAGCTACGGCCCGCTATCCGAATGTGGGTCAGAACCCGATTTATCCAACCCTTGGGCTCACAGGTGAGGCAGGTGAAGTCGCGGACAAGGTCAAGAAGGTCCTTCGCGATCAACAAGGTGTTTTTGACCTTGATACACGCCAAGCAATCAAGCTTGAGTTGGGAGATGTGCTTTGGTATGTAGCCCAGTTGGCTAGTGAGCTGGGTTTTGATTTAGAAGATGTGGCTCAAGCCAATCTCGATAAGCTGGCTAGCAGGGCATCACGTGGCCAGATCTCAGGAAGTGGTGATCAACGATGAAGGAGAATTTTTTGCAAAGCTCCATCTTCAAGGTGGTGCTCACTGCTGTTTTACTGGTTTTTAATCTGGTTTTCAGTGATCAAGCCTTAGCGGCAACCCTCAGTGTGGATCAGTTGAGTATCGATGCTTGTGATCAAAAGGATCCAGGTGCGCAACCCAGTCTGACTAGGCCTATCGGCGCCAGTTGCTATGTGCTTTCAGGTGAGGTGACCAATCCAGGCAACTCTGCCGTGATTGATAGCGATGTTTTTGCTCAGATCTTGGATCCAAGTGGTGAACCTGTTTTGCCAAACCGCGCTCGGGTTGGTTCTATTGGCGACGTGCAACCCGGGTCAAGTATTTTTGCAGTGCGGTTGGCGATTCCGGCAGGAACTCCAGAGCCTTTACAAGTGAAGGGGGCAAAGGTAAAGGGATTCAAGGCTCCTGTTCGTACTCGTGCTGGAGACGATGATGAGCTGCTTCCGCTTGAACAGGCTGTAGACCCTGGTCTTTTATGGGGAACCAAGGCAGTGATCCCTTCGGAACAACCGCTAGATCAGCTGTAATAGCTCATTCCAGCATTAAAAGCGAGTTGAGACGTGTTTGTAAGCAATCCCTGCATGATTTGCAGGGCAAATATTGCCAGGATCGCAGAGAGATCTATGCCACCTATGGGAGGAATCAAACCTCGAAAGATATTGAGGTATGGGTCAGTGATTGAGCTGATGCTGCTTAGTATTGGATTTGACCAGTCGACATTGGGAAACCAGGTCAGCAGTATGCGGACGATCAGTACGAACGAATAAATCCCAATTGCCTGGACGAGCACTTGTATAACCTCGGACAGGATTTCCAGCGCGTTCATGGAGTCACTCAAGCTTCTATAGAACTCTATGCAACCTGAGAAGGTTCGGCTGATCCCAAATCAGGAAGTACTGAGAAGGTTCGATGGAACTTTTCAGAGAGCGTGAGCCAATAAGACCTGCCCTCGCTCTGTCGTTTGCGTTCGATGAAGTTCTGTGCAACGAGTTCTTTGATGTGGTCGTAGGCGCCTGATCCCCGTATATCGATCAGCTCCGATTGAAGAATTCTTTTTTTCAGGGCAATGGTGGCAAGGGTTCTGAGTGTTGCTATGGAAAGATCAACGGGTAAAAGGTTGTGGACCAGCTCGCCAAGGCCTGGACACAATTGAAGGCTATATCGACCATTGTTCTCTTGGATCTCTAAGGCTGTATCTCGCTGTGCATAGCCTGCCGTCAGCGCAAGTAGCGCTTGCTCAATCAGTTCTTCAGTCTCATTGGCTAGCTCTGCCATCTCTTTGAGCGTTACAGGGCGACCCTTCAAATAAAGAATGGCCTCTAAACGTGCTGGTAAGGAGAAGCTGGAGACCTCATCCCTCTCTTGAGCTGGGGAATCGGTGGCCATGGCAGGCCCTGCTATGGAATATGCCAAGTTACCGCGATCAAACGGTCTGTGCACCCAGAAATAAGCAGTAGGCGGGGTTGTTTGTTTCTTCCCAGTTTGGGTAGCCCAGATCTTCAAGAAAGCGCTGCCAATCGTCCATTTCGTTGTCCTGAACCAACACACCTACAACGATCCTGCCGACATCTGCTCCGTGATTGCGGTAGTGGAAGATGCTGATACTCCATTCAGGGTGAAGGGCACTAACAAAGGTCATAAGAGCTCCTGGGCGCTCAGGGAACTCAAAGCGATAGAGCAGTTCGCGACATCCATCTCGGCAAAGGGTTTTGGCTGAGGCAGGAAGCCGACCACCGACCATGTGACGAAGGTGCCCTTTGGTGAGCTCGTCGTTGCTGAGATCAAGGCATGCGAATCCTGACGACTGCAGTCGCGTTAAAAGCTTGGTTCGATCATCCAGGTCTAAAACCTGTACCCCGATGAATATTTGAGCTCTAGCCCCTTCTGCCATTCGGTAACTGAATTCGGTGAGATTTTTCCCTGCTAGGACGTTGCAGAGCTTTCGCAGGCTGCCTGCCTGCTCTGGGATTTCCACAGCGAGTATTGCTTCCCTTTCTTCCCCTAGCTCTGCTCTTTCGGCAACAAAACGAAGCCGTTCAAAGTTCATGTTTGCGCCACAGGCCACGGCCACAAGAGTGCGGTCTTGAAGATCACGTTTGGCGATATCTGCCTTCATGCCAGCAATTGCCAGTGCGCCAGCTGGTTCAAGAATTGAGCGGGTATCTTCAAAAACATCTTTGATCGCTGCACAGATTTCATCAGTGCTTACCGTCACCATCGCGTCTACGTGCATCTGGGCTAATGAGAAGGTGAGTTTGCCTACTTGACGTACAGCGACTCCGTCTGCAAATAGGCCAACATTGGGCAGCTGAATACGTTCACCAGCCTCAAGAGAGAGCTTCATTGCTGCAGCGTCGTAGGGCTCGACACCGATAATTTCGACTTGCGGCCACAAGCTTTTGACATAGGTGGCAATCCCTCCGATCAGTCCGCCACCGCCAACTGCGACATAGATTGCATCTGGTGGATCTTGGATCTGGCGCAGGATTTCTAGAGCAATCGTCCCTTGCCCAGCAATCACCTCTGGATCATCAAACGGGTGGATAAACGTGAGTCCATCTTTTTCACTGCGACGCATGGCCTCTTGGTAGGCCTCGTCGTAGGTCTCTCCATGAAGTGCGACTTCAGCGCCAAGAGCACGGACTGCCCGTACCTTCATTTCGGGTGTGGTGATAGGCATCACAATCACAGCTCTGCAATTGAGATAAGAGGCGCTCAGTGCCACTCCCTGAGCGTGGTTTCCAGCACTTGAAGCAATCACGCCACGCTGCAACTCTTCTTGGCTGAGAAGGGACATGCGGTTATACGCACCACGCAGCTTGAATGAGAAGACTGGCTGTAGGTCCTCACGTTTCAACCAGATCTTGTTGTGAAGACGGCGACTGAGGTTTTTGGCCAGTTCCAGGGGGGTTTCATGGGCTACGTCATAGACACGTGCCCTCAGAATCCTCTGTAGATAATCGTCCATCACGACAGTCTTGCAATATTCAGATCCGTCAACTGTTTGCACTTGCCAGGGTTGCTTTCGTCGTTCTATAGCTGAGAAGACCTAGATTGAATGGGTTGGAGTGGGACAGGAACGCGAATGCGTCTGAGCGAGTTAACCCATCCGAATCAGCTTCATGGCTTGAGCATTGCCGAGCTTGAGGATGTAGCACGTCAGATACGGGAACGCCATCTTGAGGTGGTGTCCACCAGTGGAGGTCATTTGGGGCCTGGGCTCGGTGTTGTTGAACTCACCCTTGCTCTTTATCAAACTCTTGATCTAGATCATGATCGAGTTGTATGGGACGTTGGCCATCAGGCTTATCCACACAAGCTGATTACTGGTCGATATGGCGACTTCAATACCTTGCGTCAGCAGGGTGGTGTCGCTGGCTATCTGAAGCGTTGTGAAAGTTCTTTCGATCATTTTGGTGCCGGCCATGCCAGCACCTCGATATCAGCGGCACTCGGCATGGCCGTTGCTCGTGAGCGTCGTGGTGAATCGTTCAAATGTGTAGCTGTAATTGGTGATGGGGCTCTTACTGGCGGCATAGCACTAGAAGCGATTAATCATGCCGGCCATATGCCCAATACACCTTTTCTGGTTGTTCTCAACGACAACGACATGTCGATTTCTCCGCCAGTCGGAGCGTTGTCGACCCATCTAAACCGCATGCGCCACAGCGCGCCTGTGCAGTTCATCTCGGATAGCGTCGAGGAGAGGGTCAAGAGTCTGCCTTTCATGGGAGGGGAACTGCCTGCCGAACTCGACCTGCTCAAGGGCAGTATGCGCCGATTATCCGTGCCGAAGGTAGGGGCTGTTTTTGAGGAGCTTGGCTTCACCTACATGGGCCCTATTGATGGCCATGACATTGAACGCATGGTTCGAACCTTTGAGACGGCTCATAAAGTTGGTGGCCCTGTCCTCGTTCATGTTGTTACGACCAAAGGCAAGGGCTATCCCTATGCCGAAGCAGATCAAGTTGGCTATCACGCGCAATCTGCATTTGATCTAAGTACTGGGAAAGCTCTTCCCTCAAAAGGAAAGAAACCACCGAGTTACAGCAAGGTGTTTGGCGAGACGCTCATCAAGCTTTGTCAGCAGGACAGCACTGTCGTTGGGATCACAGCCGCGATGGCCACAGGTACTGGCCTTGACCTCCTACAAAAGGCTGTCCCTGAGCAATACATCGATGTAGGTATCGCTGAACAGCATGCTGTAACTCTTGCTGCTGGGATGGCTTGTGAGGGGCTCAAGCCTGTGCTGGCGATTTACAGCACATTCCTGCAGCGCGCCTTCGACCAGTTGATTCACGACGTGGGGATTCAGAACCTGCCAGTGACCTTTGTGATGGATCGCGCAGGCATTGTTGGCGCTGATGGACCGACCCATCAGGGTCAGTACGACATCAGTTATTTCCGGGCCATTCCTAATTTCACCGTGATGGCGCCCAAGGATGAGGCTGAACTTCAACGCATGTTGGTGACATGTCTTCAACATCAAGGCCCTGCAGCTCTCCGTATTCCAAGAGGATCAGGCGAGGGAGTACCTCTGCTTGATGAAGGCTGGGAGCCTTTGGCAATTGGTCGAGGAGAAGTGCTTTGTGAAGGTGATGATCTTTTAATCGTTGCTTATGGAGTGATGGTGCCTGCAGCAATGATCACAGCTCAGCTGTTGCAGGAAGCAGGTATCAAGGCCACTGTGATCAATGCTCGCTTCCTAAGACCACTTGATCAAGCCTTGATTCATCCGTTAGCCCGTCGTATCGGTCGTGTCGTCACGATGGAGGAGGGTGCTCTTGCGGGTGGTTTTGGTGCCGCTGTGGTTGAGTCCCTTAGTGATCAAGATGTCTTGGTTCCAACGTTCCGAATTGGAATCCCTGATCAATTGGTAGATCATGCCAGTCCCCAACAGAGCCGTGAAGCGCTGGGGCTCACACCAACACAGATGTCTGAACGAATTCAAGAACACTTTTGCTTGAATTCGAAGCCTTCTCTTGTAGGGCAGGAAGCACGGCAGGCCCTGTCAACCTGATCAATTGACTGTTTTGGTTGCAGGTGCAGGGCCAGCAGGAGCTCGACTTGCACAACGACTTGCTAGCCAGGGGATTGCTGTAACTCTTGTTGAACGCTTAAGAGAAGCCAATCAAAATGCTTTTTCTAGTGCTGCCATCCCTATCCAGGCGGTGTCTGATCTCTGCATTCCTGCTGAAGCAATTGCCAGCCATTGGAATGGCTGGCAATTGGTGGATCCAGATGGAATTCAACATCAATGGTGGTCTCAAGATGACCTTGGTGTGGTTCTCAACTTCGGCTCGCTACGTCAACAGCTCTGGCAGCAAGCTATAGAAGCAGGTGTTGAATTTTTATTGGGTTGGAGAGTTCATACCGTTCTTACGGTCAATGACGGCGCAAACGTTGAATTGATTGGTCCCAATGGCTTGTGTCAAAAAAGGAGAGTGAGCTGGGTGGTAGATGCCACAGGTCATCGCCGCCTTTTATTGGGTTCAACTGCAGGATCCAAGCTTTCTGATACCGATTGCATGCTTGAAGGTGCTGGCGTTGAGTGGATCCTGCAGGGTGATCAAAAAACAACAGCTCACTGGCGTGACCGGGTTTGTTTTTTTTTGGGATGCCAGTGGATTCAACATGGTTATGGCTGGATTTTTCCCATGGCTGGTAATCAGTTGAAGGTAGGAGTTTGCCGTCTGCCTCCTCCACTGAAGGAGTGCCTCGAACCGATGAGCAGCATCTTGAACCGCCTGCTTATCAAGAACCAGCTTGATCAGCTACCAGTTATCGATAGACATGGCGGAATCTTGCGCAGCAGCTTAAGGCGCAGTGAAGCTCACGTTGTTGGCAGGATTGTTGGAGTTGGCGACGCTATTAGTACTGCCAATTTGCTTGGCGGAGAAGGCATCCGTCATGCTCTCGTTAGTGCAGAGGTGCTTACTCCTTTGCTTGTTGAAGCCTGCTGTCATCCACCCAGTTCAAATCAAGACAAAGACAACATGGTCTTAATGCAATTTGAACGGCTCCTGCGTCTTCGTTTGGGTTGGCGCTGGAATCTTTCAGGTCGCTTGGCAAAGCGAACATGGTGGGGTTTGTGCGATCAAAAAGGCGATCGACGCTTGTCAGGTTTGATTAATGGGCTGTCAATGCGAGTCAGCGCTGAAGATCTGAGCCGATTGTTGTTCGAATACCGCTTTGAGCGCTACGGACTCCGTCTTCTTCCTTATTTAATGGGCTGGCGATGAATTCGCCAGCCCTAGTGCTGTTCAGAGAACGCCGCGTGAAGCTAATCCGAGGATTGTGCCCATGCCAAGGATGTGGCCTAAGCATTGGGATCCGACAACGGAGGCGTGGCTCATGCCTCCATAGAATTTGTTATTAGGCATGTCGAAGCCTTCATTTTGGTGTTCGATGTTGGCCTTAGCAATGACAAATGCGAGCACGTTGCAAGCGATCATCACCATGCCCACCGCAGGCGACCAGGTGAATGTGGAAGGAGCAGCTGCAGCCAGGAGGTGCGTGAACATTTAGACCGTGGAAGCGACGCCTTATTGTCCGACATTGATAGGAGTTCTTGGCATACAAGCCATACCTCTTAAGAGTTTTTCACCACCTGTTGCTGGCCAGCACGAATAAATCCCAAAACCACGAGGGCATCGCTTAGCACTAGAAAGGCTTCTGCCGCCCCATGGAAAGCATCAACTTCAACCAGCTCAAGTCCATAAATTTGATCAGCCAGGATCGAAAAAATAATTGTCATAAACACAAAAAGAAGAGTGAGCCGGAATCCCCAGATGGATAGTCGTGGCAAGCTCTTGCTCTGTTGCGCCCACCACAGGAAACCGAGATAGGGAATTAAAGAAAGGCCATATAGAGGACCTGGGTCCATCTCAATGAGGGAGTTCAGAATCTCAGTAGAAGTGGCAAAAATCATGATTTCTGTCGTTCTGAACGCATCAAATTCCAGGTAGCTGCGGCCAAACAGCAGTTGCCAATCAGAGTCAGCCACGCTTGGAGCACAACAATTCCACTAAGGGCTTTGCTGTTGTCAAAAATATGCCAGGTGATGGCTGTCATTGCACTCACCAAGTTGGGGAGCATTGCTAGAGCCAACCATGACATTGCCCTGTTTTGGTTCCTTTTCCCCCATTGCACCACCAGCACAATCGCAAGCATCCATTCGAACAAGGATGCGAGGTGGATCCACCATGTGCCTAGAGATAGGGCGTGCACGTGATTCGCTCGATGGCAGCAGCCTAGGGAGGCTTGGTCGCCGTTAATGTTTGATGCAGCTATTGCTTGGCTATGGCAGTTCAGGCAAAGCAATGCAAGGCAGTGCTGTTATGCGGCTACTACGGCGAGCACAACCTTGGCGATGATGCTCTTTTGCAGGTTTTACTTCAGGAGCTTCCCTCACGTTTGCAGCCTTGGATCACGGCAAATGATTCAAATGTGATTAAGGGTTTAGCTCCGAAGGCTCAAGTCATTAACCGACGCTCATTGCTGGAGAGCATTAGGGCACTTTTTCAAGTTCAGGGTTTGATTCTTGGTGGTGGCAGCTTGCTGCAGGACAGCACGAGTTTTAAGAGCCTGATCTACTACTTGATCTTGATTGTGATCGCCCAACATCGTGGCGTTCCTGTTGTGCTTTGGGGGCAGGGCCTGGGGCCATTCCGTTATCGCTTGAGTCGATGGATGGTTAGGAGAGTCTTACGCAGGGTGCAGGCGATCAGCTGGAGAGATCCAGACTCTTTTCAGCTTGCTGAGCAGTGGTGCCTACCCTCTCCGATGCTGATGGCACCAGATCCAGTTTGGCAGCTTCCCTCTAGGAGCTGGGAGGGTGGCCAAGCAGTTGTGCTCTGTTGGCGTTCCACCTCAATGCTTGATCGCTTTGGCTGGCAGCATTTGCTCCAAGCCCTTGAGATGATCCTTACAGATATTGATGCTCCAGTTCATTGGCTTGCTTTTCATCAACGTCAGGATGAACAGCTATTCCGAACACTAGATAGACAAGGATTGATCAGTTCCAGCTTGAGATCAAGAAGTCATTCCTTTGCATTTGATTCACTAACAGATGTTATGAATCAGTTCACGATGGCCAGATTGGTGCTCCCCATGCGACTGCATGCACTAATCCTGGCCCAATTGGCTGGTAGTCCCACAGTGGCACTCAGCTACGACCCGAAGGTGTCATCTGCAGCTTTGATGGCAAATGTGCCCTTTACTGATTTGCAATCTTTGCCTGACATTCGTTTGCTTGCTGGACTATGGGGCCAGGTCTTAGATGTTCCTCCTGACCTTGGAAAGATCGAAGCAATCCGCAAGCAAGCTTCTCAACACAGTAAGATAATAGACAAGGTCTTTAATTAATGTTCAAGCTTCAGTTTCACTTCTTTGATTATTGTTAAACATGACAATGACATATGAACTTATTGATCAATACAATTCGCGATATTCTTTGCGAATTAAAATTGCGAATCAAATGTTTTAACCTATTGTCAACATCTTTCTCCTGAGCTGGCATTGAATTGATGTTCTTTTTCTGGGGACCAATTGAGCATAATGGTCTCGGGAATTGTGATCTCGCTAGCGCAAAGCATCCTTAGTGGACCTCTGTTGCTCTCAAGAATGAGCAACTGGGATGTTCCCAGCCACTCCCTGTAGACAAGACGGCAAGCAATCCCATCTGAACTTAGTTGAAGATGTTCTGGTCGAATTGCTTTGATAATGCCTGATTCTGCTGGCAGAAGGTTGATCTGTGGGCGTCCTATAAAGCTGGCCACAAAGAGTGATAATGGATTTTTGTAGAGCTCTTGGGGAGTACCGATTTGCTCGATCTTTCCATCTCGCATTACGGCAATTCGATGTGCCATGGCCATGGCTTCATGTTGATCGTGTGTGACGTAGATGACTGGCTGACTGCCTTGAAGAATTAAATGGCGTAACTGGGGTCGCAGATCTTCGCGCAGCTGAGCATCCAGATTGCTCATTGGCTCATCAAGTAGATACACCAGAGGATCTCTGAGCAGAGCTCTGGCGAGTGCCACTCTTTGACGTTGACCACCTGAGAGTTCTGCCGGATGTCGCTCTGCAAGATCCTCTAATTGCATTAATGCCAGAACAGATGCCACACGTTGTTTGCGATCAGTGGCGGATATTCCACGAACCTGAAGACCAAGTGCAAGATTGGCAAAAACTGTGAGATGGGGAAATAATGCATAGCTCTGAAACACCATGCCGATGCGTCGGTCAACAGGGGACACCTTCGTGACATCCTCGCCAGCGATAGTGATCGAACCTTCGTTGGGCTGGTCGAGTCCTGCTATTAGCCTGAGAGTGGTGCTCTTGCCACATCCACTTGGTCCAAGTAGGGCAAGGCATTCACCCTCGCCCACTTCAAGGTCTAGATGACGAACAATCCAGTTTCTACCGAAACGGCGACCGATGTTTTGTAGAACAAGATTCATCCTTTAATTGCTCCCTGTGTCAGACCGGAAACGATCTGTCGCTGAAAGATGATCACGAGTAACAAGAGCGGCAGAGCACCTAGAACGGTGGCAGCTGCATAAGCGCCATAGGGAATTGAGTAGACCGATGAACCTGCAATTCGTGCTATGGCAACTGGAAGTGTGAGGAGATCAGCTCGACTAATCCAGGTCAATGCGATTGGATATTCATTCCAGGAGAAGAGAAAGACCAAGATGGCAGTGCTTGCGGTTGCAGGACCGATTAGGGGAATTAACACCCAGCGCAATCTCTGCCATAAGTCCAAACCCTCAAGCCTCGCGGCTTCTTCTAGTTCAGAAGGTAGATCGCGGAAGGCTGATAAAAGCAACAACACAGCCAAGGGCATAGATAAGCCAGCATAGGGAAAACTGAGCGCAAGCAGATTGTTTCCGAGGTTGAAACTCCTTGCAAGTTCTAATAACGCCAAAAAAAGCAGAACATATGGAAATAGAGCTGCACCAAGCAGTATAAGTTTGGCCGTTCTGGCAATATTTTGCGAGACCCTTGAAAGAGAATAGGCGGCTGGAATGGCAATCAGTAGGGTTAATCCTGTTGAGCTAATGCCAACGATGACACTGTTCAATAGATAACGCCAGAAGGGAGGGTTGGCTGTCAATACCTGGCGATAGTTGTCAAGTGTCCAACGCTGATTATGCTCAGCCAATGGTTGTAGAAGAGCTTCATGGGTGCAAAAAGATGTATAGAGCTGCCAAAGCAGAGGTGCTAAAGACCAAAGCAGGAGAACAATGATCCAAAGATTTCGCTGACGCATCATTTCATTGCCTCTCGCCAATGGCTGACCTGGTTGATGATCAGCCAAACAAGCAGACAGGCAATAACAAGTAGAAGAAACCCGCTGATCATTACGGTGGCGCTATAGCCAAAATCGAGGAATCGCATTGCGTTTAAATAAGCATATAAAGCAAGGCTTTCCGTGCTTCCTGCCGGACCCCCACCAGTCATCACCTGAATCAAGTCGAAAACGCCGAAGGCCTGCGCAAGGCGAAATAAAAGACTAAGGAGTAAATAAGGTTGCAAGAGCGGCAAGGTGATCTGAAATAGTGCGGCTCGTGGATGGCCACCTTCGAGATAGAAAGCTTCGTAGAGATCATTGGGAATAGTTTGCAAGCCAGCCAAAAGAATCAGAGCAGCAAATGGCGTGGTCTTCCATACATCACCAACAACCGTGGCCAGCCAGGTGATATATGGATTCGAGAGGATGTTTAGAGGTTGTAGTCCAATCAGTTCTGTGAACTGCTCAATAGGTCCGTAAGGTGTATTAAAGATCCAACGCCAGCCAAGAGCCATCACAGTCGTTGGCAGAGCCCATGGGAGCAAACTGATGGCCCTTACAACACCTCGACCCCGCCAACGCTGATCGAGTAAGAGGGCTATCGCTATAGCAAGTAATAGTTCTAGGCTGACTGAAACTGTTGCGAAGCGGGCTGTCTGATAGGTGTCTTGCCAGAAGCGTTGGTCGTGCAGTAGACGAAGCCAATTCGCACCATGATTAGGAATCGCAACTAAGCCTGTGAGGACTGAATCAGCATGGAAGCTCAACCAGGAATAACGCAGTAGAGGAATACCAAAGACCAAGGCAATTAATAGAGCTGCCGGCAATAGAAGCAATTGGATCATTTAGTTTCTCTTGCCGCCATAAGAATCTTCTCGGTGTTTGCTTGGGCGTTGGCCATTGCATCGCTAACAATGGATTGGCCTGTTAAAATCGAACTAAGATTTCGTTGTAATACATCACTAATCTGTGCATAAAGAGGAGTTGATGGACGTTCATCAGTGCTTTCTAGGGCTTTAGCAAGCTCCGGAAGAATTTGTGACTTTGAGAGCAGCTCTTGGTCTTTGAATAGTTCAACTTTGGTTGGCGTATAACTTTCGTTCAAGAACAGTGTTTTTTGTGCAGATGTTGAAGTGAGGAAGGCAATTGCCTCTGCTGCTGCTTGAGGGTTCGATGAGCCCTTGAGGATCGAGAAGCCCCAGCTTCCTAGGGTTGATGTGGATCGATTGCCAGCGGAAGCAACCATCGTGGTTACGCCAACATTGCCTCTAACATCGCTGTTAGGCTTCTGAAGTTCTCCCCAGGCATAAGGCCAGTTACGCATTAGCGCAACATCTCCAGACTTAAACGCCTGTAGAGCTTCATTTTCTGCATAGTTGATCACTGCTTTGGGGCTTGCTCCACTGAGAATCAGTTCACGCAACCAACTTGCAGCCTTAAGACTTGCGGAGCTGTCGAGGCCAACATTATCGGTTTCGGGTTCAAGCCATTGCCCTCCAAATCCGTCAAGAACTTCTAGAAATACACAACTTAGGCCTTCATATTGACGGCCTTGCCAGACATAGCCATTAGCAACACGACCTTCTTTTTGGAGTTTAAGACTAACTTTAATAAGTTCCTCAGGGGTACGCGGTGGTTTATTCATCAAATCAGTCCGCCAATAAAGCAATCCCATGTCCGCCACAAGCGGCCATCGATACAGTTTCCCGTCGAAATTATTTCCAAGCATTGCCCCCGGAGCAATGGAATCAATCTTTTGTTGGTCGATCCATGGATCCAAGGGAATAAGCCATCCTGCGGCGGCGTATTTCGGCAACCAAGTTACATCAATTAAAAGTGCATCGAATGGACTTTTACCTAAAAGCAGACTGCTGATGGCTAAATCAGATACGGCTTCTGTTTCAAGTGGACCTCGAGTCACCCGTAGTTGGATCCTGCCATGATGATCTTTGTTGAATTGTTGTACCAGATCAGTTGTTGACTCAGCAAATGGAGCTGGCATCAAGATATTGATCTGAATAGGGCGAGTACTCAGGGCCCAACTTGCAAATAGTGCGACACTGCTCAAAGAGAATAGAAGAGCTATCTTCGTAAATATCCTTCTCTTCATGGCTGCGTTGCTTCTATTTTATCAACCAAACTTTTCATTTGCTCTTCTCCACAATCTTTGACTGCGTATGAGTCGACACTAGCAGTAGTTATCACATGGTTATTTTCTGGACTTCTAAGCATGCTTAGCATTTTTTCAGACAACTTAATGCCATGCTCCAGCATCTTGATGGTAACTAGTTTGCTGAATTATTTAGGGATTAGATCTTGTTCAGGTCAATCCCTAACGATTTGGCATAGACACCGAGACCTTTTTTTTGGATGGTTTTCAGTGCACGGGTACTTACACGAAGTTTCAACCAACGGTTCCCTTCAGCCCACCAGAGGCGCCGCTGTTGCAGGTTGGCCTGTTGCAGCTTCTTTGTGCGGATGTGGGAATGGCTCACAGCCATGCCGTTGTTGGCGCGAGTTCCAGTGAGCTGACACACCCGGGACATGTCTTGATCCTCTACAGAGCTAGGGCGCTTAACCCAAACTAATATTTTATCAAATCCACCTTTCCTTTAAAAAGCTCGATCCATCAGCTGTCCCATCAACACAGCACTACGGCTTTGGAATCCAGCAAGTTCATTGGGCTCCAAACCTCCTACACCGAGGCGAGCCATGTCGTATAGGTGACGGGCTAAGCCTTGTGCCAAGGATTCGGTTGGAGACACACCTGAAGTGCTGACCAGCACGGATCCAGATTTGAGTTTCAAAAGTCCTTCGACAAGTGGATGACGACGATTGACAAGAAGGACATGATGCTCGGGAAGACCTGGCAGCCTTTGATCCATGAGAGCTCCAATGTCGTTCATACGTCGCATTTGTTCTGGCAGCAAAATCATTGCGGGAGGTGCGTTATCTCCCTTAAGTGCTTGTACTTGTATGGTGACCTTGTCGTTATTAAGTGATTGCTTCATTAGAGTTCTCAGGCTTTCAGACTTGGTCTCTCCTTCCTGGTCAGTTAGTTCAGGTTTGTCCTCTTTAAGAGTGTCATCCAATTCGGCATCAACGCGCTGGAATCGGAGATCGTCATGACGCGCTTCAAGCCATGGAAGGAATTGGCTGTCTATAAACGTTTCGGTTTTAAGAATTTCAGCCCCCTGTGAAGTCCATAAGCTGAGGGCACTCGCTTGGGCAACTTCATCCGTGCAGTAAAGAATGCGATTGTTGGCTTCTGTACTCAGACGACTTTTGTATCCACTCAGCGTAGTGAAGGCTTTTTCACCACAAGGAATTGGATCTGGAGTGCCCCCATCTGTTTCTTTTGAAGCCAGAGCAGTCGTACCAAATAGGATTAGATCGGCAACTTGATCAGCAAACTTTTCATCTTCCATTGATCCTATTTTGACGAATGGTGCTAACGCATCCCATGCTTCAGCATAGAAAAGAGGTTGTTCAGCCTTTAATCCTCGCAGACGATCGGCAACTTTCTTTGCAACAAAATTCCCAATAGATCTAACACGTCTGTCTGTTTGTAATGCGCTACGACTGACATTAAGTGGAATGTCAGGTGAGTCGATCACACCTCTTAGGGGAAGAAGGTAGTGTGGTACTACTTCTTTAATTGAATCACTGACAAATACTTGATTGCAGTAGAGTTTTATCTCACCTTTTTCCCAATCTGCGCGACCACCAATTCGAGGGAAATAGAGAATACCCTGAAGGTTATAGGGGTAATCAGTATTTAGGTGTACCCAAAGAAGAGGATCACCTTGGAATGGATATAGATAATTATAGAGTTCGATATACTCCTGATCAGTGATTTCTCTTGGGTTGCGCCTCCAAAGAGGATTTCGCTTATTAATTGACTCGCCTTCGAGTTTTACCTCAACAGGCATAAAGTCACAGTATTTTGTGATCAGAGTACGGATTCGACTTGGCTCGATGTATTCCAACTCTTCATCCATAAGATGAAGGATGACATCGGTTCCTGCTTCATTGCGTTCGGCTTCTTGGATGTTAAATCTTGGTGAGCCATCACAGCTCCAACGAATAGCTTTACTCTCGGAACAAGCAGACTTAGTGACTAGCTCTACATGCTTCGATACCATGAATGAAGAATAAAAACCTAGCCCAAAATGACCAATGATTCCGTCACTTTCCTGCTTGTATTTTTCAAGGAAGTCTTCTGCACTTGAGAAGGCTACCTGATTAATGTACTTCTTAACCTCATCGGTTGTCATGCCGATTCCGTTGTCAGAGATAGTGAGTGTCTTTGCTTCTCGGTCAATCTTGATATCAATAACTCCTTCTTCAGCTTCAGTGCAGTCACCTGCTATGGCTGCCATGCGTCTTTTGCTTATTGCATCGACGCCATTGCTGACTAGCTCTCTCAAGAAAACCTCGTGGCCGGAATAAACGGCTTTCTTGATGATCGGGAAAATATTCTCGGTGTGAATCTGGATTTGACCTTCTTCCAGCACAGTCATTGGTTTCACTGTTTAGGATTTGACCTTAGGTAGTCTTTGCCTGAGTTCTCAAGCTGGTTTTAGGTGGGGTGACCGTACCTAGTGATTAATTCAGCTGCTTCGCTGTAGGTCCCGTCGCTCCTCGGGAAGGACAGCTCCTTCTACGGGGCAGACCTGGAGGCAGATACCGCAATCAATACAGATGTCGAAATTAATCAAATAGAAATTTCTTCCTTTGTTGTTTTTGCCTTGACCAGGCTGAATGCAGCCGACAGGGCATGCCTGAGCACAGTCAGCAACCCCTTCACATATTTCTGTCACGATGCTGTGTGGCATGGCCTTGCAGATCGGACGACGAGACTCTCGAAATCCTAATGATCTAACCAGTCCAGTGTGCTACAGCCTCGATCTGATAGACGGCTGAAGGCATCTTCACGATCGCGACAGGCTTCAAGTTCAACAACAGCACGCTGGCCCTGCTTGTGCCAGTGACGCTGACGCTTGAGTGCATGTTCCAGCGTTGCTTGCTCGCCGTAGGCAACAAGGGTTGTTTCCACAGCGTCAGACGCTTTGATCTCTTTGGTCAGCAGTTCACGAATATCGTCTATGGCGAAACTAAAGCCCACCCCTGCTGCTTGAAGCCCTTTGGCACCGCAACGAGCTACAAGGTTGTCGTAACGCCCCCCACGAGCAATCACGACAGGTGCAGCATCGCTTTGACATACCAACTGAAACACCAGCCCGGTGTAGAGCTCAAAATGGGGCTGAAAGGTTGGATCCAGTTGCAGGTCAATCCCCTGATCAGCGGCCAGTGGACTCATCTGTTCAAATAGCCTTTGTAGGTTATTGAGTGCTTGTTGAGTTCCAAATAGGCCTGATAAGCGTTCGAGCACGTCTAGGGGTTCACCACGGCACTCCAAGTGATGGAGGAGGCGCTCGAATTGATCATTCGGCAGTTGCAGGCTTTCAAGAGCAAGGCGGTCATAGTGGATCAATGCTGTTCTTATTTTTTCGCGTAGATCGTTTTGAAATGGCATCATGATGAGATCCATTAATGCTGTGTGGCCAACGAGTAAACGTGGCTGGTGTCGTTTACTCAGTTCGAGAGTCTCCACTGCTGAAAACAGCAGGGAAAGAAGCTCCATTTCCGCATTGATGGGCTCGACCCCGAAGAGCTCTACACCGCTTTGAAGGTTTTCTTCGATGCAAAGGCTTCCTTCATCAGCAGTACGGCTTTCAAAAATTGTTCCTGCAGCCCATAGCCTCAAGGGACGAGGTCTTTGTTTAAGCCTTGTACAAGCGGCGCGAGCGATTGATGCTGTCATCTCTGGTCGTAGACCAAGGGGTTCATCGGCCACCAATCGCACGATGTCCTGACTGGCAATAGCACCACCAGCTTTCAAGGTTTCGAGTCGCTCGACCCTTGGAGGAGAGACTTCGTCGTAGCCCCATAGTCGATAAACCTCGGCAAGTCGCTGGCTAAGTTTTTGGTTTAGCTCGACCTGCTGGGGGTTCAGATCGCGAGCACCCGCTGCCGGTTGCAGGGCCATCCCTGATTTTCTCGGAGTAACTTCAGGATCCCATGCCCCTGAGTTCGGGAGCGCCAAATGAATCCGCTTCAAGGGGTTTTACTTTGCTGAGTTGATCAACAAGCAGTTTCTGCATTCCAGGCGGACAGGCCAGCACCCTGCCACTATTCAGATCAAATGTGTCACCGCGGTAATCAGTCACCTTCCCTCCAGCTAGCTCCACCAGGGCTACTCCAGCAGCAAGATCCCATGGAGCAAGACCGCGTTCCCAATAACCATCGAGTCGCCCAGCAGCCACAAAAGCCATGTCCACTGCTGCTGCACCACCACGTCGCACGCCACGGGTTCGGTGTGTCATCCAGCAGAATTCGGCGTAGTTGTTGTCTAAGCGGTTTTGCCTGTCATAGGCAAAACCGGTCACAAGCAATGAATCAACCAGGCTTTTGCATGATGAAACCTTGATCGGTTTTTGATTGCAAAATGCACCCAGGCTTGGGGCTGCCCAGTAGATCTCATTAAGGAAAGGCACAGCTATAGCGCCAAGGATTGGTGTTTGCCGCCAAGTGAGGCCAATCGAGGTAGCGAAGAACGGATAGCCATGAGCGAAATTGGTTGTTCCATCTAGTGGGTCAACACACCAACAAAGCGAACCTTGGCCAGAAAATGATCCGCTTTCTTCTGCGAGAAGGGCAATGTTAGGAGTTTCCTGCTGGAGAAATTCGAGTACACACTTCTCAGCGGCTAGATCTGCATTGGTGACAAGATCGCCAGTTCTCCCCTTGCTTTCGATGCTTTCAAGATGTCCATAGTGGTCCATCAAAATGGCACCACCACATTCAGAGGCCTTACGCGCTACATCTGCAAGGCGCGCCAGATCTTCATTGTTCAAGCCAGCTTGCTCAGCAGCAAGGGTGCAGTTCAGAGGTTTCAAGCTTCACTACCCATCAATTTGGTATGCCATCAGGAATTTATAGACTGAATGATCCTCTGAACCCCAGTCCATAGAGCGTGTCTTGTTCCTGCGTTTCCGTTTCCAGTGGAGTAATTGCTTTGTGCTCACAAAGGTAGGTCATCTCCTTTGTCGCTAGTGGACTGGGATTCTGTTTTTTGGTGTCATGTATGGGTCTACTGGAGAGCCCTGCTACATTCACGAGGGCCTGAAAGCCGCTGGAGAGGTGGCCGAGTGGTCGAAGGCGCAGCACTGGAAATGCTGTATAGGGGCAACTCTATCGAGGGTTCGAATCCCTCCCTCTCCGTTTCAAAGGAAGTCTGATACCGTCTGATTCGGTATGGGCTTCCTTTTGGAACGCTTTTATAGAAGTCGTTTTCTGGCATTTTCGGGCTGTCCTCCGTCTGATGCAATCTCGTTGGGTATGACTGGTTTTTTGTTTTTTATGCGAAGCGTGTCGGCACGAAGACCAAGGCGTTTATGCACGGGCCGCCAAAATTAGGTAATCGATGTCGTTCACCTTTGGTATTAATGCCTTGTATAAAAGGATGCTTTAATTTTATTTTGCTCTAGAGAATAGTTGATAGCTATTACTTGCAACTACAAATCTAGCTATAAACATTGTATCTTTAAGAAATACCATCATCCCTTCAACCAAAACGGCCGGATATATAATTCTGAGTCGCCTCCTGAGCAGGTGAATGGAAGATTTTCTCTGTTTCATTGAACTCAACAAGATAACCAACTTTTCCTGATCCACCTTCTTGTACCTCAGCATTGAAGAAAGCTGTGAAATCACTAACTCGAACAGCCTGTTGCATATTATGAGTGACAATTACAATCGTAAATCTATTTTTTAACTCATGCATTGTCTCTTCAATTTTAAGTGTAGAAATAGGATCAAGGGCTGAACAGGGTTCATCCATTAAAATCACTTCTGGTTCAATAGCGATTGTACGTGCTATGCATAGCCTTTGTTGCTGGCCACCGGATAGAGAACATCCACTTTCTTTAAGCTTATCCTTGCATTCATCCCATACAGCTGCTTGACGAAGTGAGCGTTCAACAAGCTCATTCATATCACCTTTATATCCATTAATTCTTGCTCCAAATGCAATATTTTCATAGATGCTTTTAGGGAATGGATTCGGTTGCTGAAATACCATCCCGATGCGTCGGCGTACCTCAACTGGATCGATATTTGGGGCATACAAGTCGTCTCCATCAAACATCACTCGACCTGTAAGAGAACATCCTTCTATCAAATCGTTCATGCGATTTAGAGATCGCAGAATTGTTGATTTACCACATCCAGATGGTCCGATTAAAGCTGTAATTTTACCGCGGGGTATCTCGCAGTAAACATGTCGTACTGCTTCAAATTCATTGTAACTTATAGTGACGTTCTGAAGTGATATACAGGGATCAGTTGAAATCTGTTTTGGCCGAGGAGAGGAAGTGGCTGTCATGGATCAGCGCGCGATTAATAATGAAGGCAATTCAGTCGTCAAGATAAAAATAGACTTGTGTAAGTGACTCATTTTGAGGTTAAGTGGCCAATCCAGCGTGAAAGGATATTCATCGCGAGAATAAATACTACAAGGACAAATGATGCTGCCCAAGCCAATTCATTCTGAACTTGATAGGGTTGAGTTGAAAAATTATAAATCAAAACCGAAAGTGTCGCGATTGGATTGAAGAAAGCATCTGAACCACTAGGCCAAAAATATGAAAAGAGTGCTGTAAAAATCAATGGTGCTGTTTCACCAGCTGCCCGAGCAACTGAAAGAACGACTCCTGTAGCGATTGGAGTAAATGCCATTGGCACTGTAATGTGGGTAATGGTAACAAATTTAGAGGCGCCTACTCCAAGTGCACCTTTGCGAAGGTTGTCTGGTACCAGTTTTAGGCCTTCATCAGTGGTTTTTATCACTGTTGGCAACATCAGGATTGAGAGTGCTACTCCGCCAGCTATCGCACTGTATGAACTGCCAAGAATGACACGTGAAGAGACAATTATATCGTAGACAAAAACGCCAGTAATAATTGAAGGAACACCTGAAAGAACATTGGTCCCAAAACGTATAAATCTAGAGAATGGTCCTTCACGTGCATATTCGGCAAGGTAGATACCTCCACCAACACCAACAGGTATAGCAATCATTCCGGCTATGCAGGTGACAATAATAGTTCCCAAGATTGCGTTGCCAATACCTCCGCCATCGAGTCCTGGGGGAGGCGGAAGCATAGTAAAAAGAGAGATACTTAATCTGGTTGCTCCTTTGAAAATTACATAGGTTAAAACAAGAATTAGTGGCAGAATGGCTACGAATGAAAATAATCCCGATAATAGTGTAAAAATTCTATTAATTCTATTACGCATCAAGCCTCGCTTGTAGTAAAGATTGGAGGGTAGATCCCCACTTGTTGAAATCGCTTCGCTATTCATTGATTTCATGTTAGTATTTAAGACTTAAGCGTTTGACCATCCATTGTGAAACGATATTTACAGCAAGTGTTATCACCATAAGAATAAATGCTGCATAATAAAGTGATGAGACCTGAGTTCCATCTGCTTCTCCAAACTGATTGGCTAGCATCGCAGCGATTGTGTTGCCTGGGCCAAGCAATGACCAGCTAAAATTATTGGAATTTCCTATAATCATTGTTACTGCCATTGTTTCACCCATGGCTCTTCCCAGAGCGAGTAGTACGCCTCCAGCAATGCCCGAAATTGCCGCTGGTAGAATGATATTAATGATAGTGCTCCAGCGTGTTGCTCCAACCCCATAAGCTGCTTGACGCAGGCTAATTGGTACTTGATTGAGTGAGTCTCTTGAAATAGCTGTAATGATAGGAAGTATCATTACAACAAGTATCAAGATCGCTGGGGTCATTCCAGGCCCCATTGGCTGAGTACTAAAAAATGGAATCCAGCCAAAATATATATACAGGAAAGAAAGCAAGGGTCTTAGGAAGGGCTCCATTACAAAGATTGCCCATAGGCCAAGTACCACAGATGGAATGGCCGCTAGTAGTTCAATCATTACTCCTATGATGTTTTTAGCTCTTGTAGGTATAAAGCTTTCGGTTATAAAAATTGCTGTTCCAACACCTAGAGGAATCGCAATTAACAGTGACAGCAATGAGGTTACTGCTGTTCCATAGATGGCGGTTAACACTCCGTACTCATCATCAACAGGGTTCCAATTTGATGTCACTAGAAATTTCCACCCGTAGCGCCCCATCGATTCAAGTGACCCCCAAAAGACAACGATCAGGATCGCTACAAGTATCAGTGCAACCATCGATGCCATTGATATGGCGATAGTTCTAAAGCTGCTGTCGACGAATTTTTCATAAGCTGGACGTCTTCTGAGCACGTACAGCTCTTTCTGCACACCAGTTGGCATACCACTGCAATACAGACATAAGAAACCTAATCCTGAGAGGGGTGCTTTTGCATTAACAGGCCATTAACAGTCCAACATCCACATTGCTAAAAAGGCTTGGTTTAGGGTGCTTTTCGCCGTTACCTTGGAGCTTCAGTAAACGCGGCCATGGGGCGGATTGTTGGCATAGACCTAGGGACAACAAACTCCGTTGTGGCGGTGCTTGAGGCTGGTCGCCCTCAAGTGATCGCTAATGCGGAGGGCAGTCGCACGACTCCCTCAGTAGTGGGTTACAGCAAAGAAGCAGAGCTACTTGTCGGTCAATTAGCACGTCGCCAGTTGGTGCTCAATCCAAGAAATACCTTTGCCAATCTCAAGCGCTTCGTGGGACGAGGCTGGGATGAAATGGATGACAGCAGTCTCTCTGTTCCATACACCGTAAGGGCCAATGAACAGGGGAACGTGCGTGTCTCCTGTCAAGTGACGGAGCGTGAATATGCACCCGAAGAACTTGTGGCCAGCATCATTCGCAAGCTTGTGGATGATGCGGCGACATATCTAGGAGAGCCTGTTGAAGCTGCTGTAGTGACAGTACCTGCCTATTTCAATGATGCCCAACGTCAGGCGACTCGTGATGCCGGCAGGCTCGCTGGAATCACAGTGGAACGGATCCTCAACGAACCCACTGCTGCTGCACTGGCCTATGGCTTTGATCGCAGTGCCGCTCGCCGTGTTCTTGTCTTCGATCTTGGTGGCGGGACGTTTGATGTCTCACTGATGCGTGTCGCTAATGGTGTTTTTGATGTCAAGGCCACATGTGGTGATACACAACTAGGGGGCAATGATTTCGATCAACGCATTGTTGATTGGCTCGCTGAAGCTTTTAAGACCAAGCATGGCCTCGATTTACGCCGTGATCGCCAGGCACTGCAACGCTTGATTGAAGCAGCAGAAAAAGCCAAGCAGGAACTCTCTGGTGTGCTTAGTACTCCGATTTCTTTGCCTTTTATCGCAACGGGGCCTGATGGCCCTCTTCATATCGAGACCAGTCTTGATCGCCCCACATTTGAAGGCCTTTGCCCCGACCTTCTCGACCGTCTTCTGAATCCAGTGCAGACAGCTCTGCGTGATTCTGGCTGGTCTGCTGATGATGTTGATGATGTTGTGCTTGTTGGAGGTGGCACCAGAATGCCGATGGTTCAGCAATTGCTGCGAACCCTCGTTGCCAGTGAACCGTGTCAATCTGTCAACCCTGACGAAGTCGTGGCTGTTGGCGGAGCTGTTCAGGCCGGAATCCTTACCGGTGAGCTTCGAGATCTGATGCTCAACGATGTCACTCCCCTTTCATTAGGGCTGGAAACCGTTGGTGGGTTGATGAAAGTGCTGATCCCACGAAATACACCAATACCAGTGCGCCAATCCGACGTGTTCAGCACCTCAGAGGCCAACCAATCGTCTGTTGAAATTCATGTCTGGCAGGGTGAACGTCAGTTGGCAGCAGATAACAAGTCTTTGGGTCGCTTTCGCCTGTCTGGCATTCCACCTGCACCAAGAGGTGTTCCCCAGGTGCAGGTGGCTTTTGATATTGATGCCAATGGTCTCTTGCAAGTGAGTGCAACTGATCGCACCACAGGCCGCAAGCAATCTGTGAATATTCAGGGAGGTTCCACCCTTAACGAAGAGGAATTGCAAGCCTTGCTCACCGAAGCTGAAGCGAAGGCAGGAGAAGATCGTCGTCGTCGTGCATCAATTGATCGTCGTAATGGTGCACTCACACTTGTTGGTCAAGCAGAACGAAGACTTCGCGATGCAGCTTTGGAGTTGGGCCCCTATGGGGCTGAGCGGCAGCAACGGGCTGTAGAGACAGCTATGCGCGATGTGCAAGACCTGCTTGAGCAGAACGATCTACAGGAACTTGAGCTTGCTGTTGGTTCTCTTCAGGAAGCCCTTTTTGGCTTGAATCGACGCATTTCATCAGAACGGCGTACTGACGCCAATCCACTCCAGGGCATACGTAACACTCTTGGCTCGTTGAAAGATGAGCTCTTCTCTGATGATGACTGGGATGAAGATCCTTGGAACAGCCCTGCCCGGTCGTCCGACGGCCGACGCATCTACAGGGGACGTGAGTTAAATCCCTGGGACGATGACTTCTACCGCTAAACCGGATTACTGGTCTTTGCTAGGTGTCTCTCCAGACAGTGACGCCTCCCAGCTCAAAAGGGCATTTCGTCGCGAAGCACGGCGATGGCATCCAGACCTCAATGGCAATGATTACCACGCCGAAGAACGCTTCAAATTGGTTAACGAGGCCTATGCAGTTCTCAGTGATCCAAGACGTCGGGCTGCTTGGCAGGGATCGATGTCGACAGAGCAAGCCATTGCTGATCCTTTCGCAGTTGGTTTTCCAACTTTCGATGAGTATCTCGAAGTGGTGCTCGGTTTGGAGCGCACAGACGAACAGCCTGTTGACGTTGCTGATCCTTTCCCCTCAGAACAAGTCGACTGGCCTGCGACTTCTCCACCACCACCTCCTCCTCCCGTACAGGCCAGTGATGATCTCGAGACGTTGGTCGAGTTGACCCCTGAGCAGGCCCTCTATGGAACTTCAGTGGATCTTGAACTCGATGACGGCACTCTTGTAGAGGTTGATACACCGCCTTTGGCTGGCGATGGCTGGCGGTTACGTCTTGTGGGCGTAGCCCCTGGAGGACGGGACCACTTCCTTCAGTTACGCGTTCAAACAGAAGACAGACTGAGGATTGACGGACTTCGTGTGCTTTATCGCCTTGAGTTGTTTCCACCTGATGCAGCTCTTGGCTGTGCAGTGGATGTCCCAACTCTGTCTGGTCCTGTCACACTCCAAGTGCCTCCAGCATCATCAAGTGGTCGTTTATTGCGCCTTCGCGGACGGGGACTTGAGCTTGATGGACGCAGAGGTGATCAATTGGTTGAAATTGTGGTGGTTATTCCTGCTGAACTTGCTGAAGCCGAACGTGCCCTCTACCGACGACTTCAAGAATTGGCTCTTGAGCCGGAAAATCTATAAAGCCGAATTAGATAATCGAGTGAGAGATCCCATCGGTCTGGCCTGATCCACATGCGCGTGTACGTCCTTCTCTATGACGCCGGTAAAGACAACGAGGGTATTCATTCCCTCGAACTTGCTGGCAAGACAGCTGTGCTGATGTTCGAAAACGCTGATGATGCCGAGCGTTATGCCGGTCTTCTTGAGGCTCAAGACTTTCCTTTACCGACTGTTGAAGAGATTGGCCGTGATGAGATTGAAGATTTCTGCCGCCAGGCGGGATATGAAGCTCGTTTTGTGGAGGTTGGCTTTATGCCAAAAACTGATGAGGAGCGTCTTTTATTTGCTCCACCAGAATCAAATCGAGATGTGAGTCACTGGCAGGACGAGGATCATTCCGTTGCAGACAGAAATGGATTGGATCAGCAAGTTGAATCAACAGATCTTGAAGAGATTCGTAAGCGGCTTGAAGGGTTGATTTAATCATGACCAATGTATTTGCAGATCTCAATTTGCATCCTTCAGATAATCGAGGGCATCTGTTGACTGAACAGGTCAATCCCAAAAGTGAATGTTTGGATCAACTAACCACAGAGTCCTTAGTGACACTTTTCTGCGAAGAGGACCGAGAGCCACAGCGCGCCGTCGCAGCGGCTATACCCGAACTTATTCAGGCAGTTGAAGCGATTACGGACCGGCTTCGAAGCGGAGGTCGCCTTTTTTATTTGGGTGCTGGCACCTCCGGACGTCTAGGTGTTCTTGACGCCGCAGAGTGCCCTCCAACGTTTTGCAGTGATCCTGATCTTGTTCAGGGTGTTCTTGCTGGTGGGAGCGCAGCTTTGCTGAAAAGTTCCGAGGGACTTGAAGACATTGAACAGTTAGGGCAAAAGGATCTTGAGGAGCGTGACTTTAGCCCTGCTGATTGTCTTGTCGGTATTGCGGCGGGGGGAACGACTCCTTATGTGAAAGGAGGACTTGCATACGCAAAGGAAATTAATGCTTTGGCGATTGCAATTTCATGTGTGCCTATAGAACAAGCTGAGTTGCCATGCAGTATCGATATTCGTCTTTTGACTGGCCCTGAATTACTTACAGGTTCCACGCGCTTGAAGGCTGGTACCGCAACAAAGATGGCTCTAAATATTCTTTCAACCTGTGCGATGGTTCGTCTTGGCAAAGTCTTTGGTAATCGAATGGTTGATGTTGCTGCTACCAACATCAAGCTGATGGATCGTGCCTTGCGAATCCTGCATGATTTAGCTGATGTTGATCGAGTTCGTGGAACTGAGTTGCTTCAAGCAAGCGATGGATCTGTAAAAGTGGCTCTGCTGATGCATACTTGCGGTTTAGACGCTGAGGCTGCCCAGAAACTACTGATAGAGCATAATAATCAATTGCGAACAGCTTTGGCGAGGTGTAAAAATTGTATTGCTTGATTTTAATTGTGCCTTTGCAAAAAGCAAGATAGTAAAATCATTCTACTCGGTAGGTACACGATAGCAATAACAGATTCTAAACGATTTGAATATCTTGTAATGGCATACACAGCTTTCCCATGAATCGCACCATCCTTGTTGAATGCTGTTTATAAAATTGATACTATTACTTTGATTCAATTAATATTTCTAGAGACGTCGCGAAAGTTGGCTCAACTGACTAGACTATTTTTTTGAGCATCCAACTGTGACCAAGGCACTGATGGACACTGATGCTGGTTTGATTGAGTTGGACCTCTTTGATGATGATGCTCCCAACACGGTTGCCAATTTCACTAAGCTGGTTAAGGAGGGTTTTTATGACGGCCTGTCTTTCCATCGTGTGATCGATGGTTTCATGGCTCAAGGTGGCTGCCCAAATACTCGTGAGGGGGCAAAGGGGATGCCTGGAACCGGTGGGCCTGGCTATACGATTAATTGTGAAATAAATAGCAAAAAGCATCTCGCCGGTTCTCTTTCTATGGCTCATGCAGGAAAGAACACTGGTGGAAGTCAATTCTTTCTTGTCCATGATGCTCAGCCTCATCTCGATGGTGTGCATACCGTTTTCGGTCAGGCTGCCAACATGGATGTGGTCTTAACCTTAAAGAACGGCTCTAGGATCAACAAAGTAACCATTCAAGAGAATTGAAAATATACAGTTGGTCTCTTTCACGACCAAAGGATTAGATTGGGAAAGCTCGTCGCATCCCAATCTTTTAGTGGGGAAAAATCATCTTTAAATAGTGTTGCCAACGACCGCTCTTCTCTCTTTAGATCCTGAGGAGGATGCATTGCTTGCTCAGCACGGTCAGTACGCAGAAGACCAATTCGACGGCTCCCTGACCATTGAATCAACTCTTGAAGCAGTAACTCCAGCGATGCTTTTTTAAGTGGATCTGATGAAACCTCATAAGAGGTTTTGACTCGTGGACATACACGCCATACAAAAAGGGGGCGATCCCATAGGGCAAGTAGACGGGGTGAGCTTTCTGCTATGAGCTCAAGTTCATTGCTTTTGGCCCAATCATGTGCACGGGTCCTCAGCTTAGCCAACGTCTCTCCGTTCACCTCACCGTCCCAGGCCACCACAACAAAAGGTCCAACTTCTGGAGCTTGATTCTCTGATTTGCCAGCATCAATCAAGTGTCCAAGTTTTTCCCGCTTAACAGCTAAATAAGCGGCGTTGTGATCTCCAGGACAGATCACTAGGGGGACACGACTTTCGACTTGTAAGCCATATCCACCCAGTCCAGCAATTTTGCGTGGGTTGTTTGTAAGTAGACGTAAACGGTGGATGCCAAGGTCAGTGAGAATTTGAGCACCAACCCCATAGTTTCGCAGATCTGCAGGGAAACCCAAACTTTCATTGGCTTCCACAGTGTCTAGACCGCCATCCTGAAGGCTATAGGCCTTTAATTTGTTAATTAGGCCAATGCCGCGACCTTCCTGACGGAGATAAACAACCACGCCTTCACCTTCCTGTTCGATGCGAGCTAAGGCTGCCTCAAGTTGGGGGCGACAATCGCAGCGCAGTGATCCAAAAGCATCTCCCGTAAGACATTCGGAGTGCATGCGCACTAAAACTGGTTCTTTCAGTTTTCGTGGATCGCCCTTGACAAGAGCAATGTGTTCCGATCCATCCAAACCATTTAAATAGCCGATTGCCTGAAAACTGCCAAAGAGACTTGGTAACTCGGCAGTGGCTTGACGGTATACAAAGCGTTCGTTCTCAAGACGGTAACGAATGAGATCGGCGATGTTGATGAGCTTGAGTCCCCAACGCCGCGCATAGTTTTGCAATTGCGGCAGTCTTGCCATTGACCCGTCTGAATTTTGGATCTCGCAAATCACGCCTGCTGGAGCAAGTCCTGCCAGCTGTGCCAAATCCACGGCGGATTCGGTATGCCCTGCTCTTTTGAGAACTCCTCCTTGACTCGCTCTAAGGGGGAAAATATGTCCAGGGCGGCGTAGGTCTCTTGGACGAGTCTCCGGATGTAGGGCCACTTGAATCGTCCGCGCTCGATCCTCCGCTGAAATACCGGTAGAAACCCCTTTTTCAGGGCCTGCATCAATGCTTACGGTAAAAGCCGTTTGGTTGGCATCTGTGTTGCGATCAACCATCAGCGGCAGGTCAAGTTGATCTAGGCGACTGCCTTGCATAGCAAGGCAGATCAGACCACGAGCCTCTGTGGCCATGAAATTGATTTGTTCAGGCGTAGCGAACTGAGCAGCACAAATCAGGTCGCCCTCGTTTTCTCTGCGCTCATCATCAACAACCACAACGCATTCACCGTTTCGAATCGCGGCAAGTGCATCAGAAATGTCGTCGAAGTGGATCTCGACCGATTCAGCGGGAATAGGAGAAGTCCTCAGGGCCTTAGGGATGAACGTACTGGGTTCATTATCGACACCAGTACGATCAGCCGGCGTCCGATGAAGGCAATGGAAAGTCCCCCTCGCTCTCCAGCCTCTGACATTTCTCAGGTTCGAGGCAGCCGAGTAGCGGTTATCGGCGCTACGGGCTACGGCGGTCTTCAAACCATCAGATTGCTTGAGGACCATCCCCACCTCCATGTGACCTACCTGGGCGGCGAAAGAAGTGCCGGCAGGCGATGGAGTGAGCTTTGCCCTTTTTTACCCATCCTTGATGATCCTGAAGTTCAATCTCCCGATCCTGACAAGATCGCTGAATTCGCCGATTACGCAGTCCTCAGCCTTCCCAATGGACTTGCCTGCCATTTAGCACCGCAACTGCTGAAACGCAATGTTCGGGTTGTAGATCTCTCTGCTGACTTTCGCTATCGCTCACTGGAACAATGGAAACAAGTTTATGTCCATGAAGCTCAAAACCTCAATCGAGATGATGTTCAGCTTTGTAGAGAGGCTGTTTATGGGTTACCTGAATGGAAGGGACCTGAAATTGCAGTTGCAAATCTTGTCGCTGCACCGGGATGCTTCCCAACCGCAAGTTTGTTGCCCTTGCTGCCTTTTCTAAAGCAGGGATTGATCGAAAACGATGGTTTGATTATCGATGCAAAAACTGGCACCTCTGGTGGAGGGAGGGTGGCCAAACAACAATTTCTTCTGGCAGAGGCCTCGGAGTCGATCATGCCTTATGGCGTGGTAGGACATCGACATACATCAGAAATCGAACAACTTGCTAGTGAGGTTGCCGGACAGCCGATTGAGCTTCAGTTCACACCCCATCTCGTACCGATGGTGCGTGGACTGCTAGCGACGGTTTATGGACGTTTGAGAGATCCTGGATTGACCGCTGAGGATTGCACAACTGTGCTTAAAGCAGTCTATCGACATCATCCCTGCATCGATGTTCTTCCTGTGGGAACGTATCCAGCGACTAAGTGGGTGAAGTACTCCAACAAAGCTGTTCTTTCTGTTCAGGTCGACAACCGCAACAGCCGGCTTGTCTTGATGAGCGCTGTCGACAACCTGATTAAAGGCCAAGCTGGTCAAGGGGTTCAATGTCTAAACCTGATGGCTGGATTACCACCAACCACAGGACTGTCTTTACTGACCTTCTACCCTTAATTTTGAGCTGCGTTTCTCCAATTCTGGCCTGCAAGAGCAACAGATAATGGAAGCAGTTGATGCTCCATGCTCTGGATCCTTTTGCTGAGGCTCTGATGGTCGTCTGAGCTCAAAACTGGCACTGCAGCTTGCGCAAGCACCGGACCGTCATCTACTTGAGGTGTAACCAGGTGAACGGAACAACCACTGATAGGAACTCTCGCTTTAAGTGCTTGCCCAACCGCATCTAAACCGCGAAAGCTAGGAAGCAGAGATGGGTGAATATTAATAAGGCGATTCGGGAAAGCAGCAATCAGGATTGGGGTGACGATTCGCATCCAGCCGGCCATCACCACGCCTTCTACAGCATGGTTGGTGAATGTCTTTACCAAGGCCTTATCCAGTTCTTCTCGACTACTGAATTCGCGATGATCGTGGATGACACAAGGCACACCTAGCCGTTTGGCCCGGAGACTTGCTTCACAATTAGGGTTGTTAACCACCAATATGGAAATATAAGCATCAAGTTGAGAATTTTGAATGGCTTTAACCAGGGCTTCAAAATTGCTGCCATTCCCTGATGCCATCACGCCAAGATTTAAGCGAGGGTTGAATTTTGGGCTGGCCTGGAGGGGTGGCCAGATCAGCGATCGCTTCGCATCCTTTTCATAACAACTGTTCTGAAGAGGATTCGAAGCAGCACTGGTCAGAGAAATCTCCTTTTTATCTAAGTTGTTCATCTTGTTGACGATTGAGAAGACCAGCTACATGCTCTAAGCACATCCAATTCACAACTTAATTCCTATGTGCAGCATCCAATTGGAACCCCTGCTGTGATCCATGATCTTTTTAGACAAAGTCAAGCCTTCAGATGGCTCAAGGCCATGATCAAGAACATCTTCCGTCAAGATACCCTTTTCCAGGGCCATTACAGTTGTTGCATAACGTCTGAGCTTGTTTTTGAGGTTGAGTGAGGTGGTCGAGGTTGTTGAAGTCCATCTTGATCTCTGTGACAAGGCAAGTCAGACCTTTAAGGTCAGCCTGAAATGGAAGCCAAGAACACATCGTCAGAGCTGGTCTCTGCCGATATGGACCCCAGGCTCATACACCATTAGAGACCATGTTCAGTATCTCCACAGTCTGAGCCTTTCTCAAGCCTCAAATGATTGTCAAGTGCAACGGATCGGCCCAAGTGGTTGGAAGGCTGATCTCGACACTCTTGATCTTGTCACCCTTGGCTATGTGATTGAGGCTCGACAGCTCACAGTGCGCACCTGCTACTTAGATCCGGAGTTTGCATCCCTTTGTCTTGCGGCAGCTGTGATGGAAATCGATGGTCAACGTTGGACTCCTCATTGCCTCACCTTGGCCCTGCCAGCGGGTTGGAATGCCTACGTTCCTCTCGCTGGAGAGGAACCACTCTGGGCTAAGGATTTTGATCATCTTGTTGATGCTCCTATTCATGCTGGCTGTTTCGTTTCTCAGCCCTTTGTTGTCAAAAAAAACTCTCATCAACTTCTCTGCATAGGTGATCCTCCTATGGGATGGCCAGCCAACCTTGTGAATGACGTCAGCGCTATTTGTAAAGCTACCTGTTGTCTAATGGATGAACCTCCACCAGCAGGAGATCTCTACCAATTAGTGATTCATATGTTAGAAACGGGTTATGGGGGTCTTGAACATGATTATGGTGCAGTTTTGCATTATTCCTGGCGGGAATTAACTGAGCCTGATGGCTATCGGAAGCTCCTACAATTGATAGGGCATGAGTATTTGCATCAATGGAATGTGAGACGTCTTCGACCCAGGGAATATCGACCTTACGATTATTCTCAAGCTGTGATAAGTGATGGACTCTGGTTTGCCGAAGGAATCACTAGCTACCTTGACCTCACCCTGCCATTCCTTGCTGGGCTGAGCGATCGCTCAACATTACTAAAAGATTTATCTCTAGAGTTTTCACCTCTATTAATCAACCCAGGTTGTCAAGTACAGAGCCTGGCAGACAGTTCACGTGAAGCCTGGGTGAAATTGTATAAAGCAACACCGGCCAGTGCCGATTCACAGGTCAGTTACTACAGGCTTGGTGCTGCGATGGCCTTTTGCCTGGATGTTCGCCTACGCAAGCAAAACTCGTCATTAACGCAAGTACTCCGTGACCTTTGGCGGAAGTTTGGGGGTAGTCATCGAGGTTATTCCAGGTTAGACATCAAAGCTGCCATCGCCAAGTTCGATCCCAATACTGCTAATGAGGTTGATGCATGGCTTGATCAACCTGACTCTCTCCCGTTGACTTCGATAGTTACAGATCTTGGACTGAGGTTTGAAGAGAGATATTCAAACAAAAGAGAAACAGGTCTTACTTTAGTTGAACGAGAGGGGCTTATTTACGTGTCAAGAGTTGCTCTATCTAGTCCAGCCCATCATGCAGGTCTTGTAGTTGGAGATGAATTGCTTGCCGTCGGCGGATTTCGATTGCGAAAGGTCGATGATTTATACAAACTTATCTCCAATAAAGAGCCTGTATCCATCACTTTTTCAAGGCGAGGACGACTTAGTGAAACAGCACTTACAAGTGGTTTGCCCCAAGTCGATCACTGGGAGATTATTATTGATTCTGAGGCACCAGCTGAGTTAAGCAATCTACGGGATCAATGGTTTCAGATTATTTAACCACTCTGATTATGTCTATTAGGAGCAAAACTAAACGATTTATAATCATAATCATATTTTCAATAAGTGGTTTGATAATATTCACCAGGCATACAAAGAATAGCATTCCTGATGATCAGTCAAAATTAAATCAAAGTCTCCAAAGCCATCTAGAACGACTTGGGAAATTCTCTGAAGAAGACAATCAAAAGTCAAATGACCTGCCATCAACTAGTCAACAAAAGCCGCCGCGAGCACTATCATGGTCATCTCCACTTTCTAAGCAATGCTCTGATATCGATCAAGGACTTAAGAAACGTCTTAACCACCGTCAACAGCAATTAGCAACTGAACGCAATTATGTAGTTATTGATTCATCGAATTATGGAAAAAGATATCGCTGGGATCTTTATGGCCGTCGCGTTGATCCGACTCCTAGTGTCGTAATTCTACATGAGACTACCGATTCGTATCAATCTGCACTCTATACATTTAAAGATTATCATCGCAAGGATGAAGATCAAGTTAGCTACCACACATTGATTACATTGGATGGGCGAATCATTGATGTTGTAGACCCACTTAATAGAGCATATGGAGCAGGAAATTCTGCTTTTCTTGGTGAGTGGGTTGTGACAAATCCACGCTTTAAGGGATCCGTCAATAACTTCGCTTTGCATTTGAGCCTAGAGACACCATGGGATGGTCGCAATGGCTATCTAAATCATAGTGGTTATAGCGACAAACAATATGATTCTCTTGCTCTAGTCTTAGCAGATTGGATGGATCGCTTCAATATTCCCCCAGAAAATATCACTACTCATCAGCATGTTGATTTAGCAGGTGAGCGATCAGACCCCCGTAGTTTTGATTGGTCAAATCTACAGCGAAGACTCGCGGCGATTGGTTATCTTTGTGTAAGTAGCAATCCCTCAGATTAAGGGCAGCTGGGCTGAAGAACGTTTGGAATAAATCAGACCATGTAGTTCAGGGTCTTGCATATAACGAAGAATTCTTGCGGGATAGTCAAGCTTTCCATTATGAAGATAAGCCAGTGTGGCGATCGCCTTGGCATGTTTATAAGAGCGACTAGCTTGGATTAAGGCATTAGAAGGTAAGCCTAAGTCATCCTTTAGACGCGCAATCTTTCCTGCAAGTAACTCAACATTAGATTCTGGATTGAGAAGTAAATTACGTGCACTTGAAATTTGTTCTGCCGTTGGATGCTGAGGCAAACGTTTTTGATGGATGAGTTCAGAGATGCCTAGTTGGGCTGGCCCATGGGTCTTCAACAGACCGGAATGAGCCACAAAAGGGATGTTTTCGCCTGGTTTTGAATGCTGAATTTCATCAAAGAGGATCGCTGTGACCAGCATTGGGTTGACGCGGTATCGCTTGGACTCGCGCACGATCACAGGTTTTAATTCATCCAGTCGATTGACTGTCTGAGCTCGCAGTGGCTGGAGGTGATCAATTCCTCGTGTGAACAACTGAGCTAAAGGCGTCTGAGGGCCATGTACCCCGAAACGTTTTTGAAGATATCTGAGCTCTTCTGCTGTGAAATCGGTTGGATCAAGGTGATTAACGGTTGCAATATTCAGCGGTGGTGATTGACGTGTCTGGCTTGCCTGCCGGCCATAATTCTCTGTCATGAGAACCAAGAAAAGCGAAGCCAGGACTACAAAGTCGGTTAGTCGAAGACCTCTTTTGAGTGTTTGTAGGAGTCCGAAAAGAGTCTTGATCATCGCGCGAGGTTAGCCTGAGTGTCTGAGAAAATGGGCAGGCATTTTGATCGTGGATCGTTTCGAGCTGTGAGCGACGTGCATCAGCTGATGAGTTTCCCGGATTTCAGCGCCAGCGATGCCCAGGTTCAGTGGCAGCGCTTTAACAATTTGCTTTGGCATCACAACGATCTTGGAATTTGGCTGGACATCAGCCGAATGCATATCAATGCAGAAGATTTTGAACGGCTAGGGCCACGCTTTGATCAGGCTTTCAAGGCCATGCAGGCTTTGGAACAGGGAGCTATCGCTAATACTGATGAACAACGGATGGTTGGCCACTACTGGCTGCGTCAGCCGCAGCTGGCGCCTGATCAAGAGGTCTGTGATCACATTGCCAAGGAAATTGACCTGATTGAGACCTTTGGCAGCAATGTGGTCAATGGCCTCATCAAAGCCCCCAATGGCAAAAAGTTCACCGATGTGCTTTGGATCGGGATTGGAGGCAGTGGCCTAGGACCTTTATTAATGATTCGTGCTCTTCAGAATGCGGAGCAGGGATTGCGATTCCATTTTTTCGACAATGTGGATCCAGATGGCATGAGTCGCGTTCTTGGCAATCTTGGAGATGCCCTGAGCACGACTTTGGTTGTCACCGTCAGCAAATCTGGTGCAACTCCTGAACCACACCTCGGCATGGAGCAGGCTCGTCAACGCCTCGAAGCGATGGGAGGTCGTTGGGCTGGACAGGCCGTTGCCGTGACGATGCTCAATAGCCAGTTAGATCAGCTTGCACAGAAGGAATCCTGGCTTAAGCGTTTTGACATGTTCGATTGGGTTGGCGGTAGAACAAGCATCACGAGTGCTGTTGGCCTTTTGCCGGCAGCTTTGATTGGTTGTGATACCCGCGCTTTTCTTGCTGGTGCTGCGCAAATGGATGAGGCCACACGTGTGTCTGATCTGCACAGCAACCCAGCAGCTTTGATGGCCGCTGCTTGGTTTGTTGCAGGAGATGGGCTTGGGCGTCGTGACATGGTTGTTCTTCCATATAGAGATCGCCTTGAGGTCTTTAGTCGTTACCTGCAACAGCTGGTAATGGAATCGCTAGGCAAGCGTCTAGATCGGGATGGCAATGTTGTTCATCAAGGCCTTGCTGTATATGGCAACAAGGGTTCAACTGATCAGCATGCTTATGTGCAGCAATTACGCGATGGTGTTGACAATTTCTTCGCCACATTTATTGAGGTGCTTGAGGATGTTGACAACATACCGGCGATCAACAATGAGCATCCAGGTGATTTTCTCGATGGCTTCCTGCAAGGCACTCGCGCAGCGCTCAGCCAGGGAGGTCGTCAGAGCCTCACTATTTCGATGCGTCGATTTGATCCTCGTCGACTCGGCGCATTAGTTGCTTTGTTTGAGAGGGCAGTTGGTTTATATGGTGAACTTGTCAATATTAATGCGTATCACCAGCCTGGAGTTGAATCAGGCAAGAAAGCAGCCGCTGCCATCCTTAACTTGCAGTCTCGAGTTGAAGACTTGCTTGCTGATGGTGTCGAACGTTCAGCTGGAGAGATCCATCAAGTGATTGGAGATGGGTCAGAAGAAGCCATCTTTTGGATCATGAGGCATCTAACTGCGAATAAGCGTGGTTATGTTGCTGAAGGTGATTGGGGAATTCCGACTTCACTACGTTTCAGTAAAGGCTGATCATTTCTATGGCACTAGGTTCACCAACTTGCCTGGCACAATGATGATCCGTCTAGGCGATTGACCTTCTAACCATTTGACGGCGATGTCACTGTTTAAGGCCAATTCTTCTAATGTCTTTTTGTCTGCGTTAGCAGGAACCTGGATTTTTCCACGTACCTTCCCTTTGACTTGAATGACCAGCTCAATCGTATCGAGTACAAGTGCGCTTGGGTCGATTTCAGGCCAGGATTGTTGATGGATGCTTCCATGCCCATGAAGCTTCAGCCAGAATTCTTCTGCAAGATGAGGAGCAAAGGGTGCCATCAATCGAACTAAAACTGAAAGAGCCTCTGCAGCCACTTCATTACGGACCTTGTCTAGTTTTCCACTCAACGAGTTGGATAGCTTCATGAGTTCGGAGATGGCTGTATTTAATTGAATGTCACCACTTAAATCCTCAGTTATTGCTTCTATCGCCTTGTGAGTAGCTCTTCTCATGTTGATCTCTTCTTCACTGAGATCAGCTGAATCTATGATCAAGTTTGCCGAAGAGATGGAGGCATTGTCACCATCAGTCTTAGGCCATGCAAAACTATCAATCAGACGAATAAGTCGTTGCAGAAAACGAAATTGACCTTCAACATCTGCATCATCCCATTCCAGGTCTTTCTCTGGTGGAGCTTTAAAAAGTATGAACATTCTAGCGGTATCGGCACCGTATCGATCAATTACAACGGCAGGATCAACGCCATTATATTTTGATTTAGACATCTTTTCAAACAGGACTTCTAGTCTGTCTCCAGACTCTGGGTCCCTCGGATCACTATCATCACTAACAAGTTCAGGAGAAATATAACTGCCATTTTTAGCATTGCGGTAGGTAAGCCCTTGAACCATGCCTTGAGTAAGTAATCGATTAAATGGTTCTTTAAAGCCAATCAGGTTTCTATCGTGGAGTGCTTTGGTAAAAAAGCGTGCATATAGGAGATGGAGGATTGCATGTTCAATACCACCTACATATTGATCAACAGGCAACCATTCATCAACAATATCTTTATCAAATGGACGTTGACAATTGAGTGGATCAGCAAAACGTAGGTAATACCATGAAGAACACATAAAAGTGTCCATCGTGTCTGTTTCCCTGTGAGCGTTTTCACCACAAATAGGACATTTGACCTCAACCCAAGCCTTTTCTTGCGCTAAGGGTGACCCTCCTTTTCCTGAAAGATCTATGTCCCTAGGAAGGGTTACAGGTAGGTCCTCTTGCGGAACAGGAACGATCCCGCAGCTTGCACAGTGAATGATTGGGATCGGGCAACCCCAGTAGCGCTGACGAGAAATGAGCCAATCGCGCAAACGGTATTGCACTTTGCTTTGAGCCCAACCCTCAGAAGCTCCATGGGTTGTAATCGCAACCTTCGCTTCCTCTGTGGAGAGACCATCAAAGGCTCCAGAATTTACAAGAACTCCGGCCCCTGTCCAGGCTTGTCCATCATTGTGATGCTCGTCTGTATCTGGCAGCTGCACCACAATGCGTATCGGTAGTTCGTGGCTGCGAGCAAAGATGAAATCCCGCTCATCATGAGCGGGTACTCCCATAACGGCTCCTGAGCCATAGTCAGCCAATACGTAATCGGCAATCCAAACGGGTAGTGATTCACCATTGACTGGATTGATCACCTGTGCACCGATAGGGACCCCACGTTTTGGTTGGTCCTCAGCGGTGCGATCCTTGACGCTGAGTTGGCTTATAAGGTCACAGAATGCAGTAACGGCAATACGTTGTTCCGGACTTGTTAGGGATTCCACCAAAGGGTGCTCAGGTGCCAAAACCACATAACTTGCACCGTGAAGTGTGTCTGGCCTTGTTGTGAAGACCGTGATGATTGAGTTGGCTACACCAGCGACTCTGAACTTGATCTCAGCACCATGAGAGCGACCAATCCAATTGGCTTGCATCGTGCGGACACGCTCGGGCCAACCAGTCAATTCATCAAGGTCATCAATTAACGCATCGGCATAGTCGGTGATTCGCAGGAACCATTGCTTGAGTTGTCGCTGTTCCACAAGAGCGCCTGACCGCCATGAACGACCCTCGCCATCGACTTGTTCATTAGCCAGAACAGTTTTGTCGACGGGATCCCAGTTGACTGTCGCTTCCTTCTGATAAGCCAATCCACCCGCAAAAAGTTCAAGGAACAACCACTGGGTCCAGCGGTAATAGTCCTGATGGCAAGTCGCCTGTTGCCGGTCCCAGTCAATTGACAAACCCAGTCGATCAAGCTGGGCCCTCATTTGGGCAATATTTTGGTCTGTCCAATCACCTGGATCTACGTTTCTGGCGATGGCTGCATTCTCAGCTGGTAAGCCAAAGGCATCCCATCCCATTGGGTGAAGTACCGCATCACCTCGCATGCGCTGCACCCTGGCAATCACATCGGTAATCACGTAATTGCGTACGTGGCCCATGTGCAGTTTCCCTGATGGATAAGGGAACATCGATAGGGCGTAAAAGCGTTTCTGGTTAGTTTCTGCGACTGGCGTTCGATCTAATCCTTGTCGTAACCACTCCTTTTGCCAACGCGTTTCAAGCTCAATAGGGTCATATCGAGCTGAGGATTGGCTGGAGGCAGACGTTGAGGGGAAAGACTCCGTCACGTACAAGTTTCACCAACTTTCGATCGTGCCATAACAAGATGACGCTAGGGAGTTGAGTTAGCCCAGTGGACGAATTATCAGTACAGCCCGACGGTTAATCAGTACAGGTTGACTCGATCCAGGCCGTTCCAGGGCAAGGAATTCCGGGTCCTGCCAAAGCAAGCGGCCTTCCAATCGGAGCCCATCAGCTAATTCAAGACTGAGAGGGATCTTGTCCCGACCCCAACTCTGAATCAGACGAATCCCTGGAAGGCTGGGATTGAGAGGGGGGGTCTCCATAGGATTGGGATCGTTACATGCTGGTTATGTTGCAGTTCAGCAAATATCAGGGACTCGGCAACGACTTCCTCCTGATTGATGGGCGTGAGGATCAGCTGACTCAACAAGTGATCAATCCTGATCCAGCCTGGGTACGAAAAATCTGTGATCGACACTTCGGGATTGGAGCTGATGGGCTGATTCTTGCTTTACCACCTAGGGCTGATGGTGATCTGAGAATGCAAATTTTCAATGCTGATGGCAGCCTGGCCGAGATGTGTGGCAATGGCATCCGTTGCTTAACACGTTTCTTAGCTGATATCGAAGGAGATTTGTGTGTTCAGCGGTGGAACATAGAAACCCTAGCAGGAATAATTTGTCCAATTTTGCAGGAAGATGGACAAATTTGCGTCGATATGGGATCTCCATTCTTAGATCCAGAATCGATACCTACCACTCTGACAATCGGTTCTGCTGGATTGCCCCAGGGCGACTGCCACTTGGGTGGTACATCATTGCATGTTGCAGCAGTAGGAATGGGTAATCCCCACGTGATCGTGCCTGTTGAAGATCTTGAAAGTATTCCGTTTGAAAATTGGGGACAAAGACTTGAAGAACATCACGCCTTCCCAGCCAAGACAAATGTTCATTTCTTGAAGATACACAGCCCGAATCAACTTGAAATTCGCGTTTGGGAGCGTGGGTCAGGACCAACCCTGGCTTGTGGTACAGGAGCCTGTGCATCTCTTGTAGCAGCTTGTTTGCTAGGTCTTTCTGATCACCATGCGGAGGTTCTTTTACCAGGTGGTGTATTACAGATCAGTTGGCCGGGACGTAGGGGTTCTGTTTTTATGACGGGGCCCGCTGAACCTATCTTTGACGGGGTTTTAACACCTCTTCTCGCACCAAGTCATGCCGTCTTGCCTCAAGATGATCAGATTATTTGAAGACATCGAATAGTCTACAAACATTTACAGCTCTTGAATTTATAGAGACTCCTATCTTGGATAAGATAATAGTCCTGAGGTTGATTCCCTTAAAACGGTGAATGATTGTTTAACTAGTATCTTGTTAGAGAGCTTGATCGCTCCTGCTTTTGATGCATTTGGGCATCACACTCGCATCGGTCTAGGAAAGGATGCACAGTTCTAGTTCGTGCCCATCTGAAATATATCTGGATGCTTGTGCAACGACTCCGCCTCGACCAGAGGTGATTCAACGCATCTTTGAAGTTCAGGAGAGTGCCTGGGGTAACCCCTCGAGTCTTCATGGCCCAGGCCTGATCGCTGCTGAATTACTTGAACGCAGTCGTCAGAAGATTGCCTCATGCCTAATGGCTAGCTCAACCGAGCTGGTCTTGACCTCGGGAGCTACAGAATCTATTCATTTAGGCCTTTTGGGCATGGCTCGTTCCATGCAGTCGGGCCGTCTAGTGATTTCAGCGGTAGAACATCCTGCTGTTCTTGCTGCAGCTCAGGTCCTCAAGCGTGAGGGCTGGGAGGTGTGTTACTGGCCTGTTGATCCACTAGGTCGCGTCAAACTTGAGGATCTAGATCTGATGCTTGCTCCGCCAACACGATTGGTCTCAATCATCTGGGGGCAAAGTGAGGTCGGTACCATTCAACCGATTGAGACGATTGGCTTAGCTTGTAGGGAAAGGGGCATTGTTTTTCACACTGATGCCACTCAAGTTCTTAGTCAGGGACTACTGCATTGGGCTGATCTGCCAATAGACTTACTTAGCGCATCAGCACACAAGTTTCAGGGTCCTAAGGGAATTGGTTTGCTTCTATTAAGACCTGAATTGATAGATGTTTTACAACCTTTGCAGGGTGGTGGTGGCCAAGAACAGGGGCTTCGGGCTGGTACTGAATCTGTTGCCTTAGCAGCAGGGATGGCGATGGCCCTCGAACAATTGAAACTATCCAGGTCAGGCTGTGCTGATGTTGAGCTGGCCGATCAGGTGAAAGTTCAACGAATGCGTGACGCGTTAAGAATCAACCTGCAGACCTTGCCTGGACTTCACTTCACTGGCGATCCAATCAATCGTTTGCCTCACCATATATCCATGCTTGTGGGATCAGGAGATGACCAGCCCATCTCTGGTAGAGCTGTTGTGCGAGAACTTTCACGACTTGGCGTGGCAACAAGTAGCGGTAGTGCCTGTATGGCAGGGCAACCTAAAAACAGTGCTGTCCTGCAGGCCATGCAGATCAAACCTGAGTGGCTTCAGTCAGGATTACGTTTCTCTCTGGGTTCATGGTTAGACGAAACACAGTTGGATCAGATCCCTGATCTTCTGCAGCAGGCCATGATTGCAGCAGCATCGCCAGAATGAGCCTTACTTCTAATCCTTAAATCATCCACCCCAGCCTGTGATAAAAACTCTTCCCGCTGACCTCCTCGCTGCCGAGAACATGGTTTTGGAGGCTCTACAAACCTCTTTAAAGGATCAACCCCTGGGGCGATGGGAGGTGAACTTGAAGTTTGAGGGCTTGAAATTGATGCCCGTGGCTCTACGCCTGATGCAGAATCTGCAAGAAGATGGGTTTGAGATTGTTCTTGTTTGGCCTGATATGGGTGGTGCAGCACTGGCTAAACACAATGCTCCTGAACTTGCTAATCAGATCTCTTCAATCAATGATTTACTCGGTGACCTGAATGGAAAAGATGATAATCGTATCTTTTTGGTTGTTGCACCACAACCCAGCGATTACGAGCAGTTTGAACTCCTCTGCAACAAACATTCAGGGGCTGTTGTCATGCTGAACGGCCGTTTGGAAGATAGTGCTGTTGGAATTGGAGGCGTTGCTAGACAACGAAGACGAGGATTTTTATCTTTATGGCGTAAGGCCTATTGGCTTGAACCATTGGAGTCTGGTGCGTTGATGCGTTCGCACCCAGGCGAATGGATCTTGTTTCGTGCTGATGTTGATGGGTATCGAGAGACGACGACCTTCGACCAGCGTCCAGATGCTGAAGCCATCGACGCTGCTCTTATTGCCACTTAGTAGATCAAGCGGACATGAGGCAAACAACAGTAATCAGTTCATTGTTTGCATCGCTTGAGAGACCAATGGTTGACTTGATCAATCGGATCGGTCTCCGTATGGTGCAGCTCTGAAGAGTTTTTATGAGTCGCCAAACCCTTTTGAAACAATTCACCCCTATTGATGGGATTGCCGCAATCGTGGCACTCATCGCTCTGGGGGGTGTGTTGTGGAGTCCGAAGTTAAGTCATTCATTGGCCAGGGCCACAGGCGTCATGAGGCCTGTGAAGGTTTCTGTCGATGTTCGCAACGTGCCTACAGCTGAGCCAAATGCACTGATCGAAGCTGCATTGGCCCAGGGCAGCACCAGTATCGTTATTCGCAATCAGCCTGCCGGTTCACTGAAACTTAAGGGCATCGAAGACCTCAGAAGCAAGCTCGTGGCGGTCCAGCCAGACGGCTCTGTCGTGATCGCAACGGATCCCAATTTGGCTGCCAATAGTGTTCTTGATGCTCGCTTCATACTTGAAGGTGACGGCACAGTCTCCAAGACGGGAGTTGTGTTAGCTGGAACAAAACTCAAAATTGGCACACCAGTTGAGCTAGAGGGATCCAGCTATCGAATCAACGGAACCGTGAGTGGTGTCAGTGTTCAATGAGGATTCTCCCTGCATGTTCCGAGATCGCTAAGAGAAACCATTCTCAATTGTTGATCCGAATTCTTGCAGCTGGGGGAATCCTGATCGGTTCAAATGTGAGTGCAGCACCAACTGTTCTTTCACCACCCCCTCCAGTTGCCGTCCAGGGCTGGCCTTCTCTTCAATCTGGGCGACTCTGCCCTTCCTTGCAAAGGAGTTTCAAATCCTTACTCGGCCAAGGCTCATCGGCATGGAGCGTGAGCGTCTTAGATCGTCATGGTCAGCTCCTTGCAGACATCAACGGAACTATTGCCAAAGTTCCAGCCTCCAATCAGAAGTTGATTACAACTGCCTTTGCGCTCGATAAGCTCGGCCCTGACTTCAAGTTGCGCACCCAACTTTTACGACGCCCTGATGGGGTACTTGAAATCAGTGGTGAAGGAGATCCTGATCTAGGTATCACAGAGATACAACGCTTTGCGATGGCAGCTCTTGGTCAGGGTGGTTCGCGCACTTTTCGTTCCCATGACGATCTCCAATTACTGATCCGTGAGGAGCCTCAACAACGCTGGTGGCCTAGTGATTGGCACCCAGCTGACCGCATTTATGCCTATGGAGCACCGATCACCCGTCTTGCACTAACAAGCAATGCCCTTGATGTGGCTGTGACCAATCCAATTGGTCGTTTACAACGCTTGCTGGAGCGCGAAATACATCGGCAGGGGGGCAGCGCTCACTTAAGTCTTGTCAACCACGACCAGGTGAAGACAAGTTCTGCCCAGTCCGTTCTTCTTCATGAGGAAGATTCCGCACCAATGCATGCCTTGGTGAGTCTTGCTAATGCGGAGAGCCATAACTTCACAGCAGAGGTGCTGCTTCGACACGCGGCAAAAAGCTGGGATGTGAGGCTTGCCTCCAGGGAGGCTATGCGCTGGATGCAACGACAAAATCTTCCTCTGACAGGACTACGCATAGCCGACGGCAGCGGGCTCTCAAGGAACAACCGAATGAGCAGCCAAACTTTGGCGACTTTGTTGATGCGAATGGGTCATCACCCTCTTGCTCCCTACTATCAAGCCTCAATGGCCATCGCCGGACAGCGTGGAACGTTGCGCAAACTGTTTAGAGGTACTTCACTAGAAGGGAAATTCTGGGGAAAAACAGGCACTCTCAATGGAGTGCGTTCTATCTCAGGAATTCTTGAGACAGAAGATGGTCCACGCTACGTGAGTGCAATAGCTAATGGCGCTAGCTCACCAAATAGAACAATCGGCTTGTTGTTGAAGGCTACCCAACGCTTCAGCCCGTGTTCTTCATCGCTCTCAACTTCGAAGTAGTTCTACGCCCCCGGTTGATCGGCACGGCCTTGTCTGAGTGTTGGTCAGTTGAACCGCGACTGTCATGACTGCTAATAGTTTGAATTTTCACCAGCTCTTGGCGACCAGCAATGATGACTTGAGCGATTTCTTTGAGGCGCTGCTCAAGTTCTCCAAGGGTCTGTTCGGCATAACGGTTTGCACCGTCCTGGACACCAGCAGCTTCTTGACGACTGCGCTGAATAAGTGACTCACATTGCTGGTGAGTTTGCTGCCTGAACTGAAGAGCATCGTTATGTAGCCGTTCAGCTTCGTTCTGAGCTTCCTTCTGGAGTCGTGAACCCTCTGATCTGATCTGATCTAGTTCTTGAATTGCTTGTTGACGGTTGCGTTCGTGCTGTTCGGTCAGCTGCCTCTTGATATCTATGGCTTCACGATCCAGTTGTTGTCGACGCTCCAGGGCCTCCTGCTCAAGTTGCTGTCGACGGCTAGAGAACTGCTGCTCAAGCTGAACAAGTTTCGACTGCATCTCATGTTCCAGCTGAACAGATTGCTGCCTGGTTGCTTGTAGCAGCTGTTCGCATTGTTGACGGCTCTGATCACGAAGCTCGGCAACCTGTTTTTCCGCTTCTTGACGAATGGAAGCTGCATTGACCAATTGCTCGCGCTGTTGATTGGCCTGGTGAACGATCTCTTCGGCTTGTTTTCGCGCAGTTGTGATGAAATCATCACGTTTTTGGAGCAACTGATCGGCCTGGTTCACTTGCCCAGGGAGGGTCTCTCGAACGGCATCAAGCACTTCGATCGCTTCCTGTTCATTCACTAGGCGAGCGCCACTAAAGGGGATACGGCTGCCTTCCAGAACTATCTCTTCGAGTTGGTCGAGCTGTTCGAGAACGGTGAACCTAGGCTCGCTCATCACAGTTTTAGTTTTAAAGCTCAATTAAATAACCTGTGGAGGTCTTGTGCCACCACCTCAGGCACCATGTGATCAATATTGCCACCAAAACGGGCGACTTCCTTCACCATAGAACTACTGAGAAAGCTGTGATGAGCAGCAGTCGCAAGGAAGATTGTCTCAAAATCAGGAGCCAGGGAGCGGTTTGTATGAGCAATTTGGAGCTCATACTCAAAATCACTCATCGCCCGAAGACCACGCAGGATCAGATCAACCTGATTGTGACGAGCACAGCTCACTGTGAGGCCTTCAAAGCAGATCACGCTTACACCCTTGCAATGTGCTGTGGCCACATGAATCTGGTTAAACCTCTGTTGCAAGGTGAATGTTGACGTTTTGGCAGGGTTGCTCAAAACCGCTACCACAACCTCGCCGAAGAGTGCGCAGCCGCGCTCAATCAAATCCAGATGACCAAGCGTTAAAGGGTCAAAGCTGCCTGGGTAAAGGGCCCTCATGATCCAATCAAACCACTTCTCGATCCTATGCAGAGAGGTGCTGCTTAGAGTTGGTAAATCTGATGAGATGCTCAATGGCACTGGATCTAGAAGCGAAAAAGGTTTTGCTTCGCAAAATCCCCCATGGTCTTTTTATTTGTGGAGTCCGCGAAGGTGATGAAATCAACGGCTTTACAGCAAGTTGGGTGACCCAAGGGTCGTTCGAACCTCCCCTTGTTGTTATGGCAGTTCGATCAGAGGGAAGCAGTCATGGAATCATTGAGCGAACGAAGCATTTCTCGCTCAATGTGCTTCGGGCTGATCAGAAAGAACTTGCGGCAGTTTTCTTCAAGCCTCAGTCGGCGATGGGAGGGCGCTTTGAGTCAGCCCCCTTTCGTTATGGCGAATTGGGTCTACCCCTACTAGAGGATGCTATTGGAGGGGTTGAGTGTGTTCTTGTGGGCCAGGTCGTCCATGGTGATCACACTGTGTTCGTCGGAGAAGTGAAATCAGCCCATCTAAATCAGGATGGGGATGCGCTTAACCTCGCTTCAACGGGTTGGTCATACGGCGGTTGAAAATAATTTGAGCAACGCTTCTCAGCGCACCATCCTTCTAAAGGATGAAAATAGACTTGAGCAAAGGCTTAAGGAGATTCCAGCTGAACCTGGTTGTTATCTCATGCGTGATGTAGAAGACAGGTTGTTATATGTGGGAAAATCAAAATGTTTGCGAAATCGAGTCAGAAGTTATTTCCGAAGTGGCAGTGATCATGGGCCGCGTATTCGATTGATGGTGCGACAAATTGCTGAAATTGAATTTATCGTTACTGATAGCGAGGCTGAATCCTTAGTCCTGGAATCTAACCTGATCAAAAATCAACAACCACATTTCAATGTGTTGTTAAAAGATGACAAGAAATATCCATATCTTTGCATAACATGGAGCGAGGAATACCCACGTATCTTTATCACAAGAAGGCGACGTTTCCGGAATAAGAATGATCGCTTCTATGGTCCATATGTAGATGTAGGACTATTACGTAGAACCTTATTACTAGTCAAACGTTCGTTCCCGCTGAGACAACGACCACGGCCACTGCACCAGGATCGCACCTGCCTTAACTATTCAATTGGACGTTGCCCTGGTGTATGCCAGCAGAAGATCACACCACAGGATTATCATCAAGTTCTTCGCAAAGTTGCGATGGTCTTTCAGGGCAGGAATCAAGAGCTTAAGATTTTGCTTGAGAAGCAAATGGAACGCTATTCAGATCGAATGGACTATGAGTCAGCCGCTAATATAAGGGATCAGATTAAAGGGTTAGAACAACTTACAGAAGGACAGAAGATGAGCTTGCCAGATTCAAGCGTAAGCCGAGATGTACTTGCCATTGCAAGTGATCATAGGGTTGCTGCAGTTCAGCTTTTTCAGATGCGTGCAGGTAAACTTGTTAATCGTCTTGGCTTTACTGCTGATGCAGTCGATCAAACTCTTGGAAGTGTACTCCAGCGAGTTATCGAAGAACATTACAGTCAAGTAGATGCTGTAGAGGTGCCGCCAGAAGTTCTTGTTCAATACTCATTACCTCAGCAAGAATTGCTAGTTGATTGGCTCAGTGAGCACCGAGGTCGGCGTGTTCAAATCAGTTGTCCTCAACGCCAAGCGAAAGCAGAGTTGATAGAACTTGTTGAACGCAATGCAGTATTTGAACTATCGCGTGCGAAGAGTGGGCAGCAGCAACAGGAATTGGCAACAGAGGATCTAGCCCAGTTGCTTGAACTCACGACACAACCAAGAAGAATCGAAGGATATGATATTAGTCATATCCAAGGAAGTGATGCTGTTGCATCACAGGTTGTATTTATCGATGGGCTTCCCGCTAAACAGCATTACCGAAAGTATAAAATTAAAAGTAGCAGTATCAAATCTGGCCATAGCGATGACTTCATGGCGATGGCTGAGATTATGCGCCGTCGCTTTCGTCGTTGGGCAAGGGTGAAGCAAGAAGGATCCAATTTTGAAAACCTGCAGCGTTGCAGTGGCAGTACCTTGCAGACAGATGGTCTCAATGATTGGCCTGATGTGGTGATGATTGATGGCGGTAAGGGGCAGCTTTCATCAGCCATGGAAGCTTTACGAGAGCTTGACCTTCATGAGGATCTCGTCGTTTGTTCATTGGCTAAGAAGCATGAACAGATCTTTGTACCTGGACAAAGCAAACCATTGGATTCTGATCCTGATCAGTTGGGTGTAGTCCTTTTAAGGCGGCTTCGCGATGAAGCACATCGCTTTGCAGTGAGTTATCACCGCCAACAAAGAGGGGTAAGAATGAACCGATCGCGGCTTACAGACATCCCTGGACTTGGTCCTAGGCGTGTCCGTGACCTTCTTGCCCACTTTCAATCCATTGATGCTATTCAGTTGGCTAGCGTCCAGCAAATTAGTCAGGCACCAGGGCTTGGACCAGCACTTGCCTTACAGGTTTGGACCTATTTCCACCCTGAAGCCGATATGGCGTTGGAGGAGGTTGCCTGATCAAGAGGGATCACTTTTTTTAACTCTCACTACTTGTTCATCTCAGCAGATTGCTAATTGTTATCCATGACTTTTCCGCCCGAGGCATACCTGTGGTTTAAAACCCTCCACATTGTTGGGGTTGTGGTTTGGTTCGCCGGTCTTTTTTATCTTGTGCGCTTATTTATCTATCACGTGGAAGCCGCTGACTTGGAACCAACTGTTAAAAAAGCATTTGAAGAGCAATACACGCTAATGGAGCGTCGATTGGCAAATATAATCACCACTCCAGGGATGATTCTTGCCGTTTCCATGGCTGTTGGATTGCTAATCACCCAACCGAGTTGGCTTAATCAAGCTTGGATGCAAGCAAAGATTGCTTTGGTGGCTGGGCTAATCGCTTACCACATTTTCTGTTATCGGCTGATGGGTCAGTTGAATCGCGGGGAATGCAGCTGGAGCGGCCGTCAGCTTCGTGCCCTAAATGAACTTCCAACTTTATTCTTAGTGTTAGTAGTGATGCTGGTTGTCTTCAAAAACCAGTTTCCAACAGGTGCAGCTACTTGGTTGATCGTTGGCCTTGTACTGTTTATGGCCGCTTCAATTCAGTTTTATGCACGATGGAGACGATTAAGACTTAGCCGACAATTGGAAAGCCCGCTAAATAATGGCTAATGTTCCTCATCCTCTAAGTGAAATCCTCTTGGGTGTTAGTTCTGAGAGTTGTCCAAATATTATGAATTTTCACTGTCATACTATTTGCAGTGATGGCAGCCTTGAGCCTGAGCTTTTAATTGCCCAAGCAAGCCAAAGAGGTTTGCAACATATAGCAATCACAGATCACCACAGCACTCAGGCCTATCATCCCATGACGGAATGGCTTGCTAGGCGAAGTAATCAAGGATTACCAGTTCCAAGACTTTGGAGTGGTTTAGAAATCAGTTGCTTGTTGAAAGGTTGTCTTGTCCATGTCCTGGCTCTTGGCTTTGAGGTTGGGCATCGTGCTCTTCATACCTATTGCCAAAACAACTCTGCAACCGGGGGATCATTACAGGCTAAAGCTGTAAAAGAGGCGATTCATGAGGCCGGAGGATTGGCAGTGCTAGCCCATCCAGCTCGATACCGCGTGCGGCATGAACTTCTTATAGATGCAGCCGCTGAACTTGGCTTCGATGCTGGTGAGGCATGGTATGACTATGACTTTAAGACTAATTGGCATCCAACACCATTCATATGTGAAGCAATCGATGATCAGTTGAAGGGTCTTGGGCTAATGCGTACATGTGGCACTGATACTCATGGATTTGACCTCAGCGGACGCTAAATCCCATCTAGCTCATTAACATGACTATAGTTTTCAGATTATGCTTGGAAATATTGATCGATCAATGGTCTTTTTGCATGCTCAGGATAAGAACTTGTAATAAATAGAATCGCTGAAACATGATTACAAATAAGGCAACAAGTAGGTTTTACTTGATAGTATTAGCTTGGCATTAATAACCCCCGCCAACATAAAAAAAATCATGGACTTTATTAATAATAAATCTCAATAGTTAGTCGTGGAATCAAAAGATAGGCTTTCATTTTCCAATAGATACCAGGCCTTGCTTTATAAATCTTTTAGTTAGATGATGAGTTTCTTAAACCTTTTCAACTGGATGCATTGCTTATCCAGAGCTTGAAATCATTACAGACTTAGCAGTGAGCCGACTAGCGAGGAAATAATAAGCCGCAAGGTATTTACTCATCAATTTCTCCTTTGATAAATTGTTCTCACTGCTATCAATATTGACACTTAAATTTAAAAAGTCAAGTGGGATTTGCATCAAATACAATGGTTAGAGAAAAAATCAGTATGATTATTATTCAGGGGATCATTTAACCGGCAAAAAGTCGTCTGGCGTTGATTCAATCTGAGCCTCACTGGTATAAACAAGTTGTTTGAGTATTGCTATCTTGTCGAGCGATGCTGACTCCCACATGCCACGGTTTGCGGCTTCCAATAAGCGTTCGGCCATATCTCTAAGAACCCATGGATTATTTTCATGGAGGAAACGTTGAATATCTTTTTCTTCTAGCCATTGCTCACATAGAGCGCTATAACACCAATCTGGAATACGATCAGTCGTTGCATCATAAGCGAAAAGATAATCCAAACTTGCGCCCATTTCAAAAGCTCCCTTGTATCCATGTTGTTTCATACCATCGATCCAACGTGGATTCAACAATCGGCTACGTACAACTTTGTCGATTTCCCGTTCAAGTCGACTTAGCCTTGGACGCTCCCGTCGAGAATGATCTCCGAACCAAAGTTCAGGACGTTGACCTGAGATCACTTCCACAGCAGTTGCTAATCCACCGTGAAATTGGTAGTAATCATCTGAATCGAGGAGATCATGCTCGCGATTGTCTTGGTTGTGAAGCACGACCTGCACATCCTGCAAGCTGCGCTCAAGACCCTCTCGATCAAGGCTTGGATTAGATGCACCGTCATATCGCCATTGGCTCCAGCTCAAATAGGCCTCACCAAGATCGGAACGATCCTCCCAAGAGCCAGAGTCAATTAATGCTTGAAGCCCCGCGCCATATGCCCCTGGAGCAGAGCCATAGATTCTGCCTTGGGGTCCGTGCTTGCGCGTGGTTGCTGCCAAGGGATTAAATTTTTCATCTTCTTCTAGATTTGAGATGAGTTTTTGAGCCTGATGCACCCAACTCACAAGTTGGGGAAAAGCGTCACGAAAGAGACCTGAGATCCTTAGGACCACGTCAACCCTTGGACGTCCAAGCAGGCTTAAAGGGATCACCTCTAGATCAATCATTCGCCTACTGGGACCATCCCAAACAGGTCGAACACCGATCAATGCCAGCAGTTGGGCAATGTCCTCGCCGCCATTTCGCATGGTTGCTGTTCCCCATACAGAAAGAGCAAGATGAGTTAGTGGCTCACCATGCTCAAGTAGATGTAAGTCCAACAACTGTTCAGCACTTCGCTGCCCCAGGTCCCAAGCTGCTTCTGTAGGTAGTCCACGTAGATCCACTGAATAAAAATTTCGGCCAGTAGGAAGAACTTCAGGGCGGCCACGAGTTGGTGCTCCAGAAGGGCCACTTGCTATACGGCGTCCAGAAACAGCTTTGAGGAGTGCTTCATATTCTTTCCTCGGACTAGTGATAAGGCGAGGCCAGAGATCATGTTCGATTCGTGAAATTAGGGGGTCACTTTTAGCAGACTTGAGCCAATCTCGTAGTGGCCTTACAAGTAAGTTTTCATCATTGCCCTTGCTCTTTTCAATCTGCTTTTTGTCTAGAAGAACATTTAAAAACATCAAAGCTTGTTCTTCTATCCAGGCCACTGCATCGCCTTTTCTTCGAGCCTTATCAAGGCCAAAGCTGATTAAAACTTTACTGTCATGGTTAGAAAGTAACTCACCTTCTTCATCACACCAGGGATCACAGTTCAATTCGAGGCGCCTTGCGATGGCTTGTGTTAATCCTGGCTGATCCGAAGAAGGTGACCGTGCTATTGCTAGAAGAAGTTCAATAGCACTCTTATCAGATGGTGCTTGACCAAAGCGATGCAACCCTGTGCGAATTTGAGACTCCTTAAGTTCACAAAGATAGGCCTCAGCTTGTTCAAAACTTGTGATCAGTAGATCACGGCAACTTTCTGATTTATCGAAGACTTCGGGAAGCCCAGGAAAATTATTTAAGCGCAAAAGATTCAACAATTCTTCCTCTAGTTTTGGTACTCGTTTCGCACCAAGCTGTGTAGCCTCGACATATTCATCCAACAAAGACTCAAGCCTAAGTAAGTCTCCATGAAGCCCGGCTCGACCAAGGGGTGGGGTGAGGTGATCAATAATCACAGCAGCTCCACGACGCTTGGCTTGAGATCCCTCTCCAGGGTCATTAACAATGAAGGGATAAGCATGTGGTACTGCTCCAAGAGCAAGATTTGGATAGCAGGATTGACTAAGACCGACACCTTTACCTGGCAACCATTCGGCACTTCCATGTTTGCCAACGTGAATCAACAGATTGGTTGCATGTACCTCTCGCATCCAAAGATATTGAGCAAGATATCGATGAGGAGGTGGTAGATCAGGTGAATGAAGGTCAGTAATTTCATTGCTGTCGTAGCCACGACTCGGCTGAATCAATACCACGACCTGGCCAAAAAGCATGCCATGAATAGCAAAACCATCGGCTTCGAGATCCTCAGCTTGTTCAGGTACCCCCCAACGTTTAATAATCGGCTCACATGCTTCTACTGGTAAGGTTTTCCACCACTTCAAATACTGTGAAAGTGAGAGATATGACAGTGGTTGACGGTTTTGACTTTCTGGATCATTGGTTCGCGATCTGAGTAGATATTTCATCAACTCCTGGCCATCGGCAGGAATCGGATTGCAACCGAGGTCATGTCCGCTCTCTTGTAACCATCCCAAAATGGACGCTGTGCTTGCAGGAGTATCCAGCCCTACTCCATTAGCCAGTCGCCCATCACGGACGGGGTAATTGGCCAGAACAAGGCTGATGCGTCGTTGGTTTGGCTGAGATTGTTGAAGCTTGATCCACGCCTTTACATGACTGACCGCCCATGCCAGTCCGTCATCATCAGGCTCCATGACCTGTACAGCTGTTGCGAGTGAGGCATTCGCCTGCACAGTTGAACGAAAAGCACCAGGCCGAGAAGTGATCCGCCCATCTAGTTCTGGCAGAACGACTTGCAATGAAAGATCTAGAGGGTCTAACCCTCTACTGCTGTTGATCCATTCATTGCGGGTGCGACCGCTGCTGAGTACTTGCACAACCGGTACATCCAAGGCCTCCCATAGATCTGAACCAAGCCCAGCTTCTTGAAACTGCACTGATGCAAACGAGGTGGTCGTCATCACTGCAGCGACGTTCTGTTGCTTAAGCAGGTGTTTTACGCCTTGCTGAACGGCAGGATCTCTAAGGCTGCTGACCCAGAGAGCACGCGGGACTAACCCTTGTGCACGAAGTTGCGTATTAAGGGCTTTTGGAAAGGCAAGATCTCCAGCCTGAGAAAGGGCGCGATACAGCACAACTCCCACCTTGGGCCCATCTTCATGTCGCCAATCCCAAGGTGAAGGGTCAACCATCGCCTTCAACACGATCTGATCAAGATCGATAGGAGTGCCTACGAGAAGTTGCTCAATGACTCGAAGAAACATCACCATGTTGTCCACACCACCTTCACGCATCAGCTCTGCGAGCCGATCAGCCAATGGGATGGGGTGGCTTCCGAGGGAATGAAGCTCAACATCCAAATCAGTAGTGCCAGAAAGAATCAGCAATTGACGAGGCGAGGCTCGTTGTTGCCAAATCCCAAGTTGTTCAAGCCCATAGCTCCAGTGACCCCGACCACCAAGAAGGCGAACAACGATGAGCTGGGCTTTAGCTGCCGTCGTAGAGAGATAGTGATCAACCTGAGCTGGATGGGAAAGAGCGGCGAGAGGCAGCGCGCGAATACGACCCTTCCATGCCTGCTGTGATGGAAATTCAAGAACAGAGGCAAGAGTAGAAATATCTGTTCTCGCACTTGTCAGTAGAAGGATTTGTGCCTGTGGTTGTTCAACGAGGAGCACCTCCTCGGCTGGTCCTTCACCTGGCAGGCTTGCTAAACGATGCATTGGCTCATTCTTTGATGGAAAATGCCACGTATGAGACGAGGTAATGAGAAGATTTGGCCATTAGGGCCCTATCCAAGTAATGCATCAGTTCCTGCCTTATGCCTGGTTCCAGGGAGCTTGTGTTCCATTCGAAGAGGCCAAGATTTCTGTTGCCACACATGCTTTGCACTACGGCACAGGCGCTTTCGGAGGCATGCGTGCCATACCTGATCCCCAAAACAGCAACACCATGTTGCTCTTTAGGGCAGACCGTCATGCCAAAAGACTCAGTCAAAGTGCTCGATTGTTGCTGACGGAACTCAGCGAGACAAGAATTCTCTCAGCGCTTGAAGCAATGTTGCAGGCGAATCGACCAACCACTCCCATTTATCTACGACCTTTCGTCTACACGAGTGATCTAGGCATTGCGCCTCGACTCCACAATATTGAAACTGACTTCCTTATCTATGGTCTAGAACTTGGCGACTACCTATCTCCAGAAGGCGTGAGCTGCCGGATCAGTAGCTTTACGCGCCAAGAGGATCGCTCACTGCCGCTACGAGGCAAGATCAGTGGTGCTTACATCACAAGCTCTCTCGCGAAAACGGAAGCGGTCTTAAGTGGATTCGATGAAGCATTGTTGCTCAATAGCAGAGGCAAGATCAGTGAAGCAAGTGGCATGAACCTATTCCTGGTCAGGGATGGTCAGTTGATTACCCCCGGTGTTGATCAAGACATTTTGGAAGGGATCACGCGAGCCAGTGTCCTTGAACTGGCACGGGTGATGGGCCTATCTGTGCTTGAACGCCCTGTGGACAAAACGGAACTATTTATTGCTGATGAGGTGTTCCTTACCGGAACAGCTGCAAAAATCACGCCAATACGTCAGATTGAATCAACCATATTGGCTACAGAACGACCGATTATGAATGCTCTTCGAGACCGTCTAATCGAAATAACTCAAGGACGTGATAAGGATTATGAGCACTGGATAACACGTATTTGTATGACTAATGACTGATTCTTGAGAAGAGCAACCGATCTATCAGTAAGGGGCTATCTAGGATCGCATCAAAGCATGAGAGACAGGATGACAGCAGGACCATTGGATATCACCAGACCAGAATCAGCTTTTTTGGCACGCCTCCACTCGTCAGAACGTCCTGTTCTTGTATTTGATGGTGCCACGGGTACATCCCTGCAAAAACAGAATCTCAGTGCTGATGATTTTGGTGGTGCATTACTAGAAGGATGTAATGAGAATCTTGTCGTTACTCGACCAGACGCAGTTAAGGAGGTGCATCGCCAATTCCTTGAATCAGGTTGCGATGTCATTGAGACAAATTCATTTGGTGCTGCTTCCATTGTTCTTGCGGAATATGGATTAGAAGACCAGGCATTTGAACTGAATAGACAAGCTGCACAGTTAGCAAAATCAATGGCAGTTCAATACAGCACAAAAGATCAACCTCGTTTTGTCGCAGGATCCATCGGACCAACAACAAAGTTGCCCACACTTGGACACATCGCATTTGACACGATGCGTGACTCCTTCCAAGAACAAGCAGAGGGACTATTAGCAGGAGACGTTGACCTTTTTATTGTTGAGACTTGCCAGGACGTCCTACAAATCAAGGCCGCTTTGCAAGGAATAGAATGTGCATTCTTAAAAGCTAATGAACGTCGCCCTATCATGGTTTCAGTGACAATGGAAACCACAGGAACGATGCTTTTGGGGTCAGACATCGCTTCTGTTGTGACAATTCTAGAACCATTCCCTATAGATATTCTTGGTCTTAATTGTGCTACTGGTCCTGAACAAATGAAGGAACATATACGCTATCTGTCAGAACACTCACCTTTTACAATTAGTTGCATCCCCAATGCAGGTCTACCAGAAAATATTGGCGGGGTTGCTCATTACAGATTAAAGCCACTGGAACTAAAAATGCAACTCATGCATTTTGTTGAGGATCTTGGTGTTCAAGTCATAGGGGGATGCTGCGGTACAACTCCAGAACACACTTCTGCATTAGCAGAACTTGCAAAAGAGATGCGTGCTGCTCAAAGGCCATGTCGACAAGGTGAAAACGAACAGCAACGCCAACTCTTCGGGTATGAACCATCAGCTGCTTCAATTTATGGAATTACTCCCTATCACCAAGACAATTCATTTTTGATCATTGGTGAACGTCTAAATGCAAGTGGTTCAAAGAAAGTTAGAGAGCTATTGAATAGTGAAGACTGGGATGGTCTTGTTGGTCTTGCACGAGGGCAGCTTAAAGAGAATGCTCATGTTCTTGATGTTAATGTCGACTACGTCGGGCGTGATGGTGAGAAAGATATGAATCAACTTGTTAGCCGACTCGTAACTAACATTAATCTTCCATTGATGCTCGATTCAACAGAATGGCAGAAAATGGAGGCAGGGCTAAAGGTTGCAGGTGGTAAATGTATACTTAATTCCACAAACTACGAGGATGGAGAGGAACGTTTCTTCAAGGTTTTAGATCTAGCGAAAAAATATGGTGCTGGATTAGTCATTGGCACAATCGATGAGAATGGTATGGCAAGAACAGCGATGCAAAAGGTCGCGATTGCAAAACGAGCTTATCGTGATGCAACTGAATATGGCATACCTGCTCATGAAATATTCTATGATCCACTTGCTCTGCCAATTTCAACTGGTATCGAAGAGGATAGGCGAAATGGCCTTGAGACAATAGAAGCAATACGAGTAATTCGAGAAGAGCTAGAGGCAGTACATGTTGTTCTAGGTGTCTCTAATGTAAGCTTCGGATTATCTCCAGCTGCCAGAATTACTCTAAACTCGGTATTTCTTCATGACTGTACTGATGCTGGAATGGATGCAGCTATAGTTTCACCTGCAAAAATTCTACCTCTCAATAAAGTAAGTGATGAACAACAAAAGATATGTCGTGACTTAATAAATGACCATAGACGTTTTGAAAATGAGATCTGTACCTACGATCCTTTAACAGAGCTAACGAGTCTATTTGAGGGGGTTAGCACTAAGGAAGCGCGTGCTTCAGGGCCTTCATTGGCTGATTTACCTGTTGAGGATCGACTCAAGCAACACATTATTGATGGAGAGAGAATTGGCCTGAATGAAGCCCTCGATGAAGGTTTGGAATCGTACAAGCCTCTACAACTTGTCAATACATTTCTTCTGGATGGAATGAAGGTTGTTGGAGAGCTTTTCGGTTCAGGAAAAATGCAACTCCCTTTTGTTCTTCAATCAGCTCAAACGATGAAGGCAGCCGTTGCTTACCTTGAACCGTATATGGAAAAATCAGCAGGAGATAAATCATCTAAAGCAAAATTCCTAATTGCTACAGTAAAAGGCGATGTACATGATATTGGCAAGAATCTAGTTGATATTATTTTAACAAATAATGGCTATGAGGTGATTAACTTAGGGATTAAACAGGACGCGGCTTCAATTATAAATGCTCAAATTACACACCAGGCAGATTGTATTGCCATGAGTGGACTACTGGTAAAATCAACAGCATTCATGAAGAGCAATCTTCAGGAATTTAATGATTCTGGTATTACCGTTCCAGTGATATTAGGTGGTGCAGCTCTGACCCCTAGATTTGTAAACCACGATTGCAGCGAAGTCTATAAAGGGAAGCTTATTTATGGCAAGGATGCATTTACAGATCTAAGGTTTATGGACGCCTATGTCAAGGCACTTTCTAATGATCGTTGGGATGATTGTAGTGGGTTTCTTGACGGCACTCCTGATGGGTTGACACTAGGAGGGCAATCTACTGAATCTGATTCACCTCACTCAAGCAATGACGAAGATCCTCAAGAGGAAAACCAAAAGAACATCCAAGATATTAATTTAGCAGTTAATACTAATCGTTCTGAAAAAGTCAGCCAAGAAGACGCAGTCACTCCTCCATTCCTTGGTTCAAAACATCTGAAACTAGACAAAATTCCTCTTGACGAGATCATTCAATATCTAGACCGAAACGCTTTATTTTCAGGGCAATGGCAAATACGCAAGAGAAAGGATCAATCTCGTGAGCAATATGATCAGTATATTAATGATGAAATAGAACCAATATTGCAACATTGGCTCCATAGAATTCGTAACGAGTCACTTTTACATCCTGGAGTCGCATATGGGTATTTCCCTTGTGGTCGGAAAGATAATGATCTTTTAGTTTTCAATAGTGAAGGCCAAAGTTTGCTTGGCAAGTTTAATCTTCCACGCCAAAAAGGTGGTAATAGATATTGTATTGCTGATTTCTATAGAGACCTTGAAGGCGGCTTGCCTAAGGATATTTTACCTATGCAAGCTGTAACAATGGGCGAGAATGCGAGTATTTTTGCGCAGAAGTTATTTGAATCAGATGCATATACTGACTATCTCTTTTTTCATGGACTTGCAGTTCAACTGGCTGAGGCTCTCGCCGAATGGACGCATTCACTAATACGTTGTGAGTGTGGATTTAAATCAGACGAGCCTAAAACTTTGCAAGATATACTTGCACAGCGCTACAGAGGCAGTCGCTTTTCATTCGGCTACCCTGCCTGCCCAAACGTTGGCGATTCTCGCCAACAATTGAATTGGTTAAAAGCCGACTTAATCGGTTTGACAATGGATCCAAATGATCAGCTACACCCTGAGCAGAGCACAACGGCTCTGGTTACTCTTCACAGCAAGGCTAGATATTTCAGTGCCTAAACTGCAAAGCCTTTATTCAGCAATTTGAAAAAAGAATCCTGCTTTTCAATTTCAGGACAATCATATATCCCATGAGAAGTGAGCTTTTTGCCTGGTCTAATCCTGGCAAAGCGCCTCCATTGTATCGATCACTTCCTGTTGAAAATCGTCTAGAGAACCTGAGTCGCTGAGGTCAAGTCCTTCGCCTGCAGCGTTTTGGGTCAGTTCATGGAAGTGAAAAGCACCTTCCCCATTAGCGAGGAACTCGATAGCCGACGATTCACCACTTTCGCGAAAGGCATCGCAAAGAGCAAGGAAGGCGGCGTCTTCTGTGAACTCCCAATCCATTGAGGAGGCATATCTGATTGACCTTTAACGCCTGCCCCCCGTCATCCGTCAACCATCTCGAAGAAAAATGTGCCACTACTTCGGCAGACTCCTATGCTCAAAAGGAGGAGCTGTAGCTCGATAAAGTCAGTGATAGCAATTGATCTGCAAGGCAATGCGATCTTTCTGACACTGTTTGCCAAGGAATCTTTGGTGAAGCTTGGTCACATCGGATCAAGACGCATTATTGGCATTTGTTCCATTAGCTGCGCTTGCGACCTCCCTGCAACATCTCATAGCCATTAAGCAAGATTGGCCCTGGGAGCCTCTAGGGAGGCTATTCAAGGGGGGTTGCGGCAAATTCCCCATAGATGCCTACTGACACGCTTGTGAAGGCGTTGGCGGCGCATCGATGACCATTGGCCTCATCGTTGATTACCATGGTTCTGACCATTTGCTGAATGATTGGTTTAAGCACGTCTCACTAACCGCAAAAATATCTGTAAATAATCAATTTCGATCTGGCTTTTGGATGCAGCATTGCCTTTCGATCAATTTAAGTGCTGTACTAAACCTTTCTAAAGGCTTTCAGAAATAAAAAGATTTACTAGGCAAGCACTGCATAAGCAAAGTTTTTCTTTGCAGAGATATTCAATAAAGGCACTAACAATAGCGCAGCTTGTGAATTACTCTAAACATTAACCGATATAAACCAGGCATAGGCTTATCATCATGTTAGATACAAAAAATTATCTTTATTGATAAATTATAGATATATGTAATGTTCACTAATCAAAAGAGGTTGTATTACGGCTATAGTTTATTTGGCTTTAAGGAATACCAGACTAGATGCTCGTGAAAGATTTCAAACATCCGGTCTATTGTAATTTTTAAGTGGATCCAACAAAGCATTCGTATAGTCAGATGCTCTTTCGGAAAATAGATTCTGATCTTAACATAAAATGATCTCTAAAATAGCTAGATTCTGCTATCATTCGCATAGGCAAAGAATTGATTTGCAGTTAATCTGTAATATCATTACAATATTGGCAGATTTCTCCAATTCTAAGTTTTTATGGATTTTTTAATACAATCTTTAGGCTGTGTTCAATGCTTGATCTGCAAATCATGGAATCAAACTGTTAAAAGGATTGACAGTTGCGCATTCAACTGCAAAAGTGATCTTATTAATTTATTTTTAATTTACCAATCAGGGCAAATTCTAGGATTTTAAATTTTCCGTGAAAAATCAAGGTCATAATCTTCTCAATTTTTCAAAAGTAATACTACCTTGTGGTCTGATCGTGGCTGTCATTAATATCCTTCTAATCTCAATTCATAGTTACCATCAAAGAACAGCAAGAAATCAACTTATGAACCTATTTCTGGAGGGTATGCAAGCCATAAAAGAAGACAAATCACTCTCAAAAAATTCGAAGAACGTTTCTTCGCAAACACCAACCTATTCTACACTTCACTCTTCTAAGGATGATGATTCATTGTCTTTAGAGTTAAAAGTTGGTCTGATTAGCCAAAATCCACCAATACAAATAAAAATAAAGGATTCAGGGTTTTGTAAACTTCCCTCTGGGAGGCTTATTAACGAGCATACTCTAAATAATATGTTGAAGATAAAGAATACTCAGATTGCTGATATCAAATGTTTTGCCACAACCAGTAGCGGCATCCTAGTCAACAATCAGCCTTATAGATCTAAAGTTTATTTAGTTAACCGGAGCAATGGCTGGATTGCGGTTAACCAACTCTCGCTTGAGGATTATGTCGCTTCTGTTGTTGGTGCTGAAATGCCCAGTCTTTGGAATATGGAGGCTCTTAAAGCTCAGGCGGTTGCTGCACGTTCTTATGCGCTTGCCCATATCGCAAGACCTGCGAACAAGGATTTCCATCTCGGTGACACCACCCGTTGGCAGGCATACCGAGGGATAGCAAGCCAAACATCACGCTCTACGCAAGCAACTCAAGCCACCAAGGGAATTGTTCTTCGCTACAAGGGAGGAATTGTTGAAAGCCTTTATGCGTCAACGGCAGACATCAGTTTGCAAGCTCATGGCCACCTAGGAGCCAGCATGAGCCAGCATGGGGCCCAGAAATTGGCACGGAGTGGTTTGAAGTTCAATGAAATTCTTGCTAGGTATTACACAGGTGCTTCCCTAGCCAAACTACAAAGCCGTGGCAATTGAGCATTACTGGGATCAGGCGCTTGAACGCAGCACTGCAGCACAACTCAATGGTGCACTGGTACCTCTCAGCACCGAGCTCACAAGAATTCGAGCACGACAAGGAGAACCCTTTGAACTGCGCAAGCTAAAAGGCCACCCGCCATCTCATCTCCTAGCCAGAGGTCCAAAACCTAACCCGTTTTTACCTTGGAACCCAAGCTTGGAGGTTAGTGAAATTGGCATGAGACATGTGCTAATTCTCAACAAATATCCGGTTCAAAAGGGACACATGTTGTTGATCACACGTGAATGGGCCCCTCAGCATGGTTGGCTTAGTTATGATGACTGGGAGGCACTGCTAAGTGTTGATCAGGACACCAAGGGGCTTTGGTTTTTTAATAGTTCTCCAACGGCTGGAGCTAGTCAACCTCACAGACACTTGCAATTGCTAAGACGATGCGACGACGATCGCAGTTGTCCTCGACAGGAATGGTTTCAATCATTGGTAAACTCCTCACCCAGGGAAAGCTGTCAACTTACTCAATGCTGTGCTGCAACAGCTAGAGCACAGAATCATGATGCTCAAATTCATTATCAAGCTTATCTAACCCTTTGCGAAAAGATTGGACTTGGTAATCCGGCAGAGAATCAACATCCAAGACAACCATACAATTTGCTGCTCACGAAGGAATGGATGGCACTGATACTTCGAAGCCGAGAGGGAATTGCAGGCTTCAGCATTAATGCACTTGGATTTGCCGGTTACCTTCTAGCCACAGAAACATCTGATCTGGACTGGCTTAATCATCATGGGCCTGAGGCCTTGCTAGAAGGCGTGGTCAAGACGATTCAGTGATTTTACGGTTGTGCTGCAGGGCAATTACATGGATCTCTAGAGGGACAGGCTATCGCTAAGAGACCGCTTTTCACTTCCGGTTCAAATGATGAATCCCAAACTCAAACGTCGAAATAAGCAGATCGAAGAACATCTGCAACTCGTTAGGCCAATAGCACTCCACTACGCTTTTCGTACTGGACAGGACAAAGAGGACCTCACTCAGGTCGGAATGCTAGGCCTTATCCGAGCAGCACAATTCTTTCAAACCAGTAAATCAGTACCATTTTCAGCCTTTGCAAAACCGCATATACGTGGTGCCATCCTTCACTACCTCAGGGATAGTGTAGGACCAGTTAAATTACCTAGACGAGTTGAGGAGCGAGCTCAGGCACTTCTCAGAGATTCAACCTTGATCGACAGAGCCAGTTTTTTTGAAAAGCTCAGTGCAGTCGATAGAACAGCCATAGAGAGCTACAAGCAGAAAGGACGCTGGTACCCTCTCGATCATCAATTCCTAACAGCTGATAAAGATCAGTGGAGTGAACTGGTCAACAGGGAACGTAAACGAATGCTTATGAATGCTCTAGAGAAGCTCGATTGCCAAGAGTCTGCGGTGGTTGATCACGTAGTACTAAGAGGAGAAAGCCTTCGCAGTACAGCCAGTTACCTGGGGATCAGCTGCATGACCGTACAAAGACGTGTGAAGCGAGCGCTTCGGCGACTGGCTGTTGATTGCTCTGAGTTGTCTCCTGACGCTGATTCCCCTCTCAGGAAGCAGGATTTTGATCCCTCTGGATCTGTTGCTCCAAGGTCTCTATAGCTGCTTTCACTGCAGACAGGCGACGCTCTAGACCATCACGCAGGAAAAGAAGCATTTCAAGCTTCCTGTTCTGATAGTGACGACGACGGTCTGCCGAGTCAACATTTGAGCTGAGGCAAAAGGGAGAGAACATGCCGTTCCTACAGTTGGGTGAATCTTCGCGAAATTCTGCCAAGAGTGCGAAATTTCTTTCTTTGCGGTGTTGGCTGGTGTGACTAGGTTTGAATTGACGAGTTGCTCTAGGCTCTCGCCGCTCAACGTAACAAATCCATCCGGCTTAAAGGTGTCACAGAAGATCTCATTACTAGTCTCATTAAGTCTCTCGACTCTTGCCTGTGAGATTGGTTTCGCAAAACCATCATGGTCATACGTGCCCTTAATGGCTGGACAGCCAGCACGTCCACTCAATGGAAGCTTTAATAAAGTTCCCGTTCTCCACTCCAACCAGCCGGAGACAGTTGTTGGTTCAGGAATACTTGTTAATACAGCTCCGGGCTCAGCAGTAGTCGTCCGTACAGGGCAACAATTAAGAAATGCAGAATTTACCTTTGACGGCAAGTTCGGGATTCACATTCATCATAAGTATTATCCTCGCGACAGACGTAAACTTGGCAACAGCCGAAAACGTGGATTGCTTACTGTTGCAGCAATAGCAAACAATCCAACAGATTCATCAATTGAACTTAAATTTGATCGAGGTTCAGTTAAAAATAGTTTTGAGGCTCCTTATCATTCGAATAAACTTATGGGTGTGAAGCCCCTGGGACCTCGTCCCTGGAATACAGGTCCGGGGGATGCAACAGCTGTACAGATGCTGCGAGGTAAATTGGACAGAAAGTTAGCAGATAATATTGTCATTCCACCTCATACTAAAAAAATTGTATTCACAACACAAATACCTGCAAGAGGGATTGCCAACGGACTGCTTAGTGGAACTAGCAACGGACCTTTTCAATTAGCTGTGGTTGCAGCAGAAGGGGCCACATCAGAAAAGAATCTGATCGCTATTCTTAATTCAAGGCGATTGGCGCCTGGGCGTACTTATCTCAGTAGAATCGGTGAAATTGAAACGGGCAAGGTTTTTTCGCGTGTAGCAGGAGTAGCAATTGGTGATCACTATACCGCTAAACTAAATCATGACCTTAAACATGGTGCTCTTCATGTACCTCTTACCAGTACTCGTAAACATCATTTTGGCACAAGAGAGATCCAGGTCAACCGACTGGAAACTCGCATGATTGATTCTGCCGTCAATAATGTAGGCACTTACGGGGTACGTTTTGATATCACCCTTAATCTAAAAGGCTCAGGCACTCATCAATTAGTTTTAAGCCACCCTGCAGCAACAGAAAAAAAGAAACCATTCACGGCATTTCGTGGTTCAATCGGAATCAAGACTGAGAATAAATACAAAGAAGTTCATGTAGGACTACGCTCAGGACAAAGTCTTCCTATATCTGACCTAGAGTTGACAGCAAAAAAGGATAATCCTGTTACTATTAGTTTAGTCTATCCTGCAGACAATACACCGGGGCATCTGCTAAGTGTTGTTCCAGTTGAACAGTATACTCAGGCTATGCAGAAAGAAGGAAAGGCAAAGAAAGTAAAGCTGCCTGTGACAGCAAGTAATAATTATTATGCCCAACCATTAGATCCAAAGCGTATAGTGAAAACAAAGGTTGTTGAGATGAACAGGAATTCGATGAAACAAAGACATCAAGACAATTACAAATTGAGCACAAACAAAAAGCAATTATTAACGAATGAATCCATTGGTCACAATTCTCCGGTCAACATGCCACCAATACTCATTTCCAATCCTAGTACAAATAATACTATGCCATCAGCAATTATCAATCCGCAAAGAGTCAATTCGAGCCTTAGAAAACACTACAACGAAGCCATAAAGGCACAACAGCAATGGTTGCATCAACTGCAAAACTAATAGGCTACCAACAGCTGATCGGGTTCAAGTGAAAGCGTCCGAAGACAATTCGAGGCGACGGATTACCGTTGAACTACCAAATCATCTAATCGCAAGACTTGATGAACTTAAAAGGGAATGGGGGTTAAGAGCTAGAGGGGATCTATTAGTACGTTTACTTGAAGAACTTTTTACCCCTCAAGAGAATGGTCAAGATGATCAAAAGTTTGGAGAACTATATCAAATAAATGAGCAAGCTCCACTCGAAAATGATGATAGTGGGTCATTGTCTAGATCTTTAGCTAGCGAATACGATGAGACAAAAGCACTGGTTTTAATAGGGCGGGGGGCGAATGATAGAGGTAGACCTGGCGTTAAGCCAGAGGGAAACAAAGTAGAAAGTAGTTATGAAGTTAAGACAACACATCCAGTTGGGATTGATTTACCAGGCTTTGTGCGTAAACAAACGGATAATCTTAGAGAAAGTCTTGGAAAAAACAAATCAGGTGAGAATTCGAGGGACTTGCCCTTAGTTACAACAGTTGCTGAGACTGATGTGATTGAAAGTCTTAATGCCGCAAATCGACACTGGATATCACTTTATGGAAATCCCCCAGGGGAGACAGTTGTTGAAGCTGCAATGATCTGGTTAGCAAGGGACATATGGCTTCATGTCGATGGCACTGATGGAAGGCCGTTCACATGGAGTGCAGCAAATCGTCTGATGACAGAACTCTGTTCAAGTTGGCAGGTTAAACCGGCGACCTTTGAGCTGGTGATGGTGGTTGCGGGGATTTTGGAGGATCCGTTTGCCTGCAAAAGCCTTTCAGAGAGAATGCCCACACTAATCCGCAGATTTGTCAATCGCTTTAAACGAAGTCGTCAGGTCACCTCGTTCCAAACACTTGAATCAACAATGACACTTCATGGAGCACTCAAACTACTCAAGCTGCCATCGCATGCTGGTGCACCAATGACACTTTCTACCATTCGAGAGGCCTACAAATTTCAGGCGATAACCATCCATCCGGACGCTGGAGGTTCAACAGAGGCAATGAGAAGGCTAAATGAAGCATATCAATTGCTTAAAGAGCTCTACCGTGAGAAACCCAATTAGTCTCAACAATCTACTCTATGACTCAGTATTAGTCTAATTGCGGGACTATGTATATACATAGTAGATAGACTTGGAGAATCTTTTGTGGTTAAGCCAACTTCAAACATCGAATACAAAAAATGGTCTGAAATATCTCTATAGGGAAAAGTTCCATCTGCCAATGAGCCACGGCAAAGCCATAAGCAAGCAACTCTCATATGTTTTCTTAAAGACTTACAGCGAGACTACCAATAAGACTCATAAAAGACGAAGTAGAGAAAGGATGGGTTATTGCTGTTGTTATCAGTGAAAAAAATAATATTCTCAGATTCAATATTCGCTAATAACTCGAACGGTGCGACGAGTTTATTGGAAAAACCCCGGTTTACTTGTGCTCAAGGTGACCTTGTTCATCGGTCCACGCAGCGTCCAAAGACAGTACTACTCTTTATAAAAGCCTGCTATCAAAGACTTTGTAAGCCTGCGTAACTGCATTTTACACAGGTACGCAGGATTTTCCTGTATTGCACTCCCGCCCATGGGGGGTATGTGTGGTGGGGCGGAGGGGGGCAAGAAAACTAACCATGCAGCGATCTCGCAACAGGGGGCGACTTCACGACACCACACCTCCTTCTGATCAAATAGGTCTAGGAATGAGACTAGTAGAGAGTCGCATAATATACACACAAGACACGGAACATGGCTCATTCATCCTTTTATAGACTTATTACCAGACTATAAACGAGTCTAATCTAAGACTAAAGAGGCGAAGATTAAAGATCTAATGGTCAGATCTATTCAGCGCGCCATCAGGCTTGCATGCCCTATTGAGTGGGATGCCAGGCCCGATCCACAATGATTTGCTCCAATAATCCAGCATGTGGCGATAAGCTCAAAATGCAAAATCTCAATTGAAATCGTGAACAGTGCTTATGAAATCCACTATTTCAATGCCACAATCCTGGCTAAACAAAACTCTTTGTTGTGAAGTGTCACTTTTTTTACAGGTGAACATCAAAAATAAGACTTGAGAGTCTTCTCCTGAATATTCCACCATTGTTTCGGTTGAATTTATTAATTGGTGTTCAGACTCATAATCATGGAGATCACTCTTAGCAATCTATAATGAATCTACATCCGAGCACTTGAAAGGCTCCGGATCTGTCTAAGATTATATTTAACAAACCCAACACCACATATTTTGATACTTATGATTTATTTATAGACAGCATTGACTTTATTGTTATGCCTAATAAATAGGAAGACTTGCTATGACTAGCTCTACAGACTCAAATTTGACATTAATACCTTCCCCAGGTGATAAGGTTGAGATCACATGCTTAGATTTAGATCGTCATGGTAATGGTCTGGCACGATGGAACAATTGGGTTGTGATAGTCAATGACCTTCTACCTGGTGAACGTGCACAAATAGAATTTGTAAGGCGCCATCGAAACCAGTATTTAGCCCGCAAGGTTCAAACAATTGAGACAGTTGCAAGTCGCAGACCGCCCCCATGCAAAATCGCTAAGGAATGTGGAGGTTGCTCCATACAACATCTTAGTGATCATGGACAAACTTTATTAAAGCAAGGTCATCTGAGGGAAATACTTCTACGTTTAGGTCAAATAGATCATAAGATAGAACCAATCATGACTGATTATAATAGAGCTCTCGGGTATCGAAATAGAGCATTAATTCCTCTATATCGCAATAGTGAAGGACAGTTACATATGGGTTATTACCGACGAGGCAGTCACCAAATTATTGATCTCAATCGATGTCCGGTTTTGGATCGAGGAATCGATCAATATCTGGCCTCGATCAAGGATGATCTTCAACAGCAGAATTGGCCTGCAGATTCTGACCTATCTTCTGGCGAAGGACTCCGGCATCTAGGCATTCGTATTGGCCAAAAAACAAAACAAGTGCTGATCACACTGGTAAGTAGTACCACTCAACTCTCTGGCCTCCATCAACAAGCCAAGGAATGGTATAGTCGGTGGCCGGAAGTAAGAGGAATAACTTTAAACATCCAACGACAGAGGAACAATCTTGTTCTTGGTCAAGAAACTATATTGCTTGCTGGTGATCTTGAAATTGAGGAGCATTTTTACAATCTCTCCTTATTGCTGTCCACCACAACATTTTTTCAAGTAAACACTCTTCAGGCAGAAAGGATTGTCTCAAAATTAATTGAATGGCTATCCACTGCTTCGCTCGACATCAATATAATTGACGCATATTGTGGAATTGGTACAATTTCTCTCCCCATTGCAGCAACTGGCTATCGTGTAATAGGTCTTGAACTTCATGCAGAAGCTATTGCTCAAGCAAATAAAAATGCCTTACGGAATAGTCTTGATAATGTTTCATTTCTATGCGGTGATGTTTCCTTATTATTGGCCAAGAAACTTCAACGTAATGATGTGTTAGTGCTAGATCCACCGCGTAAAGGTTTAGATCAAATGGTGATTAAAACAATCCTTTCAATTCAACCTGAAAGAGTGGCATATCTTAGTTGTGATCCTGCCACATTAGCTCGTGACCTCAAGCAATTGATCGTACCAAATGGACCCTATCAGATTGATGAACTACAACCCATTGATTTCTTCCCACAAACAATGCATATCGAATGTCTGGCACTGTTAATTCGTATTAGCTCCTAAGCTCTGCAGAAAACTGCTTTACAAGTGCTTGACGTACCTTCTCGTGAATCGGGTTGACCTTGTCTTCACTAAGAGTCCTGTCTTTACTACGATAGCGCAACCTGAACGCTTGACTGCAAGAGTAAGGATCAAGCTGTCCACCCTCAAAACGATCAATCAGCTCTACATGCTCTAGAAGCGGTTTACCAGCTTTTCTGATGGCCTGGATCAAATCTGAACAACTACATTCCTTTGAAACGATCACAGCTAAATCAAGTTCCATTGCTGGAACTGTCGGGAATGGTCGGAAGGTAGGGTTCCATCGATTAGATCGTGTCGAAGCTTGGATGATGCACTGCAAGTCCAAAGCGAATAGATAGGTTGCTTCAGGTAGATCAAGACGTTCCGATAGTGCTGGATGAAGCTGCCCAAAATCCCCGAGCAGTTTGCCTTCGACAAATAACTCTGCAGACCGCCCAGGATGAAGTGAAGGATTGTCCTTGAGTGGACGGTCGTTAATGTCCAACTTCAACCCATGAAAGACTTGGGAAAGCTGACCGCGTGCCTGGTGATATGTCATTGACTTGATCTTGCCGCTTGTACTCCATCGTTCAAAGCTTCGCTCTGCACAGATCACGCCACCAAGAACAGCGCGTTGGTTGATGAGCTCGTCAGTGACTGTATAGACATTGCCTATTTCATATAACCAACAACCAGGCTGCGATGACTGGAGGTTGCGTTGGCAAATACGTAGATGCTCCTTCCAAAGATTGGTACGCAGGTGGCTGGTCTCAGCCAATAAAGGGTTGCTAATTGCAATTCGTTGTGGTTCATCACTATCAGCACCAACTAACGACAAGGTCGTGACTTCCTGCAACCCTGCTCCGCACAACATCTGCCTCAATAGGCGTTCAGCTGTTTGAGCAGTCGTTAGCCCACCAGGTTCAAGCGGATCTGGCAGGTTGGCCTTAAAACGATCAAAGCCAACAAGGCGAGATACCTCTTCGATCAAATCAACCTCTCGCGAGAGATCTCTACGTCGTGATGGTGGAACTATGACCAACCACCCTTCGTTATAAGGAGACAACTCGCATCCGAGAGCGAGCAGCGAAGTCTCGATAATGTCGTCTTCTAGGTACCTGTTGGCATTCTCATCAGCTATTGGTCCGAGTAAGCGATGGATAGCTTCGCGGCGAAGTTTTACAGGCTCAGCTGATTTTGGGGACTCACCATATACCCAACATCCATTTGATTTAATACCTAAATGTTCCTCCATTAGTGTCACAGCTCGACGGGCTGATGCCAAAGTCATTTCAACAGGCAACCCTTTCTCAAAGCGACTGCTTGCATCAGTCCTTAAGCCAACAGCTCGGCACGTAGTTCTCACGGCCGTTGGGGTAAACATTGCGGATTCCAGCCATACTCGCCTTGTCTTGGCAGAGACACCGCTTTCAGCACTACCCATAACACCCGCAAGCGCTATTGGAATGTCATGGCAGGTGACGATCTGGCAATTTTCGTTAAGTTCAAGTTGATGTCCATTTAGGCCATTAAAAAGTTCATTATTTCTTGCTTGTCGAAGGCCAAAAGATTCTGCGGAAACTGTTTGACCTGTGATCATTTCAAGAGCATCAATATCAAAAGCATGCAATGGCTGACCTTGCTCCAACATCACCAGATTTGTAATATCGACGACACCATTCACTGATTTGCATCCTGAACGCTCCAAGCGTTGCTTTAACCAGGCTGGCGAAGTTAATTCACCATCCACATTCTCTAAGGCGGTTAAGCCATAAAGACCACCCTTCAGCATGGACGCAGAGCTGGTGGAATCAGGCTCAAAAGACTTATGGATTGGTGCCATATCAAGTTGCGGAAGCTGCAGGCTTGCGCCTGTTAAAGCAGCAACTTCCCTTGCGATACCAACCATCGACATTCCATCGGGGCGATTGGCTGTGATTGCCAACTCAAGCACTGTGTCATCGAGTCCGAGCAGAGGGCCTACAGGCTGGCCGAGGTCTGGAACGTTTACAGCGATCTCTTCAAGGATGGCTATTCCATCACCATTTGATTCCAGCCCTAATTCCGCTAGTGAGCAGATCATTCCTTGACTAGGAACCCCCCGAAGCTCACTGGCCTTGATCTTGATTCCGACAGCAGGCAGGGTTGCTCCAACCATGGCAACAGGTACGTGTATACCAATCCGCACATTTGGAGCCCCACAGACGATCTGAAGACCTTCGCCCGACCCTACATCCACCTGACAGACACTGAGTTTATCGGCATTGGGGTGGGGTTGATGGTCTTTCACCAACCCAACGACCACGCCTTGTGCACGACTAGCTAAATCATCAATAGCCTCAACCTCAAATCCAGCCATCGATAGGCCTTCGGCGAGGATCTCGACGCTCTCATTCAGCTGTACTAGATCCTGCAGCCAGGAGAGAGGAACCCGCATGGATCAGCTAGATGCAGCCAAAGATCTTACGAAGCAAGTGAACGACGGCGTCAAGTCATGTGAGGCTGCCCTGTAGGATCTTAGTTCTTCACTACGCTTCGCATCTGCGGCGCAACGTCCTTTATGGCCAAAAACAAGGGCGTCCGGATCGTGATCACTCTTGAGTGCAACGAATGCCGGTCCAATCCCGCCATCGACAAGCGGTCTCACGGGGTGTCCCGATACACCACTGAAAAGAACCGTCGAAACACCACCGAACGGCTGGAAATCAAGAAATTCTGCCGTTACTGCAACAAGTCAACAACTCACAAGGAGATCAAATGACTTTGCAGTTTCGAAAAGCATCCCAGCGTTCTTAAATCATGTCCAGTTCCTTTTTTAAAAAGCGTCTTTCGCCAATTAAGCCAGGCGATCCCATCGACTACAAGGATGTTGATCTTCTCAAGAAGTTCATTACTGACCGTGGCAAGATCCTGCCTAGACGCCTTACAGGTCTAACGTCTAAGCAACAACGTGACCTCACTAATGCTGTAAAACGTGCACGTATTATTGCACTTTTGCCATTTGTTAATCCAGAAGGCTGATTGCAACAGCTTTGACACCTTCTCTAAAGCAAGGTGATTTAGTTGGCTTTATTTTAAAAGGTCAACCACAAATTGGACTGCTAACTTCACTGAAGGGCAGCCGAGCAATCCTAAGAGTTGCAGGAACACGGCGAGAACAACAGCTAGCCAGTCGAGAGCTGTGCGTTCTCAAGCAAAATCACAACATGGTAGAGGTGGAGACATCTCTACCCACCATCAGTGAAGTTCGCAAACTTAGTCTTAATTCACGCGATTTAATTGCTGGTTGGCGATTGCTCGAAGGCGAAAGGCGTAAAAGTAAGACTTCACCAACAGCACTCAAAATTACAGAACTAGCTGATTTACTACTTACTAATGATGATCCTATCCATCTCGCAGCATTTTGGTTTTGGCTTAATAGCGACCAACCTTTATTTCGAGTTCGACGTGACCACATGGTTGAAGCACGTCAACTTATTGACCTACGCCGCATCCGCCAGCTGCGCCGTAAGCAACAATCTCGAGCGCAGCAACGCCTAGAGTCTCTTGCATTACTGATAGCAGATTCACCTCTGAGCAAAGATCAGTGGCAGGATTTACCCTCGGATCTTCAGTTCACTATCAACCGTTTAATCGAACTGGCTGACGGTCCAGAGGATGCTTTTTTGGCAGATGAACAAGCTCTTGAGCTGATTAAAGATTTAAAATTGGGCAGATCGCTGAGCGACCTCCGTTATTGGTTGATCAAGAAAGGCTGGCGCGATCCACACGATCTAACAACTCTCAAAGGCAGTATCTGGACAAAATCTTTTGATGGGAGTGTACAAGCTCAAGCGGACCAATTACTCAACAAGTTTGAGCAACTATCCTTCGCAAGCGATGATAATCGTATTGATTTGAGTGATTTAAGGACCTACACCCTCGACGATCATCAAACTCAGGAAATTGATGATGCAATCTCTTTGCAGTGTGTTGATCAAGAAAACTGGATTTGGATCCATATTGCCGATCCGGCAAGACTTATTCCTGCGGACAGTCCCTTAGATCTTGAGGCTCGTGCAAGAGCAACCAGCCTCTACTTGGCTGATGGCCTAAGACCAATGCTGCCATTGAGTGTTGCAGCAGACGTTCTCAGTCTTAGAGCTGGCCGTCGCTGTGCAGCGTTGAGTGTTGCTGTGGTTCTAGACGAATCAGGGTGTATTGCCGGCACTCGTGTTTGTCGTACTTGGATTCGCCCCTGCTATCGGCTCACTTATGAAGATGGGGATGAATTGATAGAGCTTGCGCCTCATGGTGATGAAGATCTTTCAACACTCGCAAGCCTGCTCACAAAACGCCAATTATGGCGTGAGCGACAAGGTGCACTGCTGCTTGAACAATCTGAAGGGCGATTCAAAGTCAAGGATGATCAGCCTGAACTTCATGTTGTTGAGTCAAGTCCAGCCAGACGGCTAGTCAGCGAAGCCATGATTCTGATGGGTACTGTTATTGCTGAATTTGGAAAGCGTCAAAACATTGCTCTGCCCTATCGCAGCCAACCTCCGACTCAACTACCCAGTGCAACTGACTTATCACAGTTGATTGAAGGACCTGTAAGACATGCTGCGATCAAGCGTTGCCTTAGCCGAGGTGTCCTTGGTACTCGTCCGATGGCCCATTTCAGTCTTGGCCTCTCTGCCTACGTACAAGCCAGTTCGCCGATCCGTCGCTATGCAGATTTACTTGCCCATCGACAGGTGGTGGCTCACTTAGGAGGCTCAGTTCCATTAAGCGAGCACGCTCTCATGGAGCAGTTGGATGTACTTGAAGACCCTCTTCGCCAAGCACAGCAAATTCAACGCGAAGACCAGCGACACTGGCAAAAGGTGTGGTTTTTAAAACATCGCCATGAACAATGGCCTGCCCTATTTCTGCGCTGGTTGAGGCCTCAAGACCAGATTGCACTTGTGCATGTGGAATGCCTGGCTATGGATCTTGCCTGCAAGATCCATGGTTTGATCGACCCTAGTCCAGGTCTTGCATTGATCATGAGAGTTCATGTTATTGATCCATTGACTGATCAGATTGAGCTGGTCGCCACGTAGCTTCTCAAATCATAGAAACAAACAAACTACCAAAAGCTGTTATTAATCTAAAACGCGAATCAACCTCAGCCATGGTCCCCATGGATTAGCAACTGCTAGAAGGTGTACATTCTGCTGGTCTTCACATGATTCTAGCCACCGCTTTAATGCCGGCTCCAGTGTTATTAATCGCCAGGATTTAAACTTGGTATCTAGAGAGAATGTCTGATCAGAATGAACACGAAGGGAACCTGAAAACTTTTTCACATGTTTATTGAGTGGTGTTTGATCTGGCAGTGGCATTTCTCCTACATTTGCTTTAAGATTAAAGCCTTCTATCACGCTATGGTTGCTGAGGCAATCTGGTTGCGCCAAAACAAATTTCTGAGCATTACGCCAGTGAGGATGCCATGCAGGCCAATCCCAAATCGGAACAATAGCGGCTGGGGCATAAATATCATGCAATAGTTCATGCTGTAGTTCTGAAATATCAACTTCTGCTGGTTGAAGCCTCTTTTTCAAGGCTATAGCTGCTGCCATTCCAGCAGCCTGGCCAAGATTGAAAATCATTGGCTGTAATCGAGTTGCACCATTGGCTATATGACTCACACTAAAGGCCTTATCAGCTATCAGAATATTCTCCACTTCGCTACTAAGTAGAGCCCCGTAAGGAATGCAGAATGGAGTACCTGTCCATCTCCCACCCCATCTACAACTTTTTGAGGCTAACGGCCAATCTTTACCAGGATAATGATGATCATTAGCGTAAGTCCCTACAGCAATACTGGTGCAACGTCCCTGTTTATCTAAGGGGATTGGTCCTCGGGCTGTACCAGAGGCTAATGGCAGAAGATCTCTTTCCACTAATGTGTATTGACCTTTAAGGCGTCGACCTTCACGCCAGTAGGGCATCAATGCCAGGCTTTGATTGATCCCTGGAAACACCTTGCCAGGATTAAGCCAACCCTCACTAACTGTTTGAAGAGCCTGTAGGAATGACAAGCTATACAGCTGCATTTCAACAGCAAGCTGGTTTTTAATTTTGACGTCTGAGCTGCGAATACGCTCCAAGCCTTTATGCCAGTCGTTTCCATGAAGGGGCCAGTTGAGCATTACTAAACCGCCTGGAAGGCGGCCATAGGTAACGGTGCGCTCAAAACCAAACGCCTGAGTTGCAGCTTCGAATGGTCGAGGCAAGCACCCTGGTGATGAAGGTGATTGTGCATGTTGATCGAGTTGACCCATCACAACCCAAGTAGGGGATTGAACAGGCTGGCTGGCAAAGAATGGATCGGAATTCAATTGTTTTGCCGAAGGGGCGCTTGGCTCATTCCAGAGTTCTTGGGATTCCCAACCCCAGCGATGAGAAATGTCTGCGAGTGAAAAGCTGTCGCCTAAATCACTTCCATCAATGAATAAGTCAAAGCGCAGTTGATGCTGTCGCCCTTCAAGCTCCAGCTCAAGCAAAACAAGGCGATCTCCCTCACGTAACAGTGATTTGAGCTGAACGTCAGACCACCATTCGAGATTGGGGAGATCTACAACCCAGCTCCGCAAAACCTCTTCTGCGCGAGAGGGATTAAAACCAAAGCAACTCACCCAGTTCTGATCCAGTCCATCCTGTTCAACTTTGGCGATGTCTTGAAGGAAGGCCCCCCACAAGCCTGTCTGCCAGCAACTGAGTTCATGGCCGTCTGGAGCCGAAACGCCTGCTGCACTGACCATTCCACCAAGCCACGCGCCTGGTGTTAACAGCAGAGTTCTAATTCCTTGTCGAGCAGCTTGTACGGCTGAGGCGACGCCTCCTGTACCTCCACCCCAGACCACCAAGGGCACCTGCGAAGTGGAAAAAATTTTGTTCGCAGACACTGTCATCCCAAAACATAATCATCTTTGCCAAAAAGCAATTGAGCTTCATAACAAAGGTTGTTTAAACAACGCTGGCGAGGCGCAACAAATTGTTGATAGAGGCGATTTGACTTGATCATCGTCGAAATAAGAAAAATCTCCAGCCCAGCATTGTGCTGTCACTCTCAAAAGAACATTGCCCCACTCTCATGTGCACGATGAATTTGGCGATATAAGGGGGTCATCAGGATCAAATTATCAAGCCAGTGCCAGATGGAAGCTAAAGGTCGAAGGTCTTGATCACTTTCACCAGGCCAAGACTGAGAACATCTGAATATCAAGCGCTGCTGCCAAAACCTTAACCATAGTCAGTTCTTCTGTTCTGATATGGCCATATCTACCATTGGCTCCCACAATCGTTGTACGCAGAATCTCTGCGGAATGAATCGGTGCTGCCGCAAAGTGCTTGAGGAGTTTTTTGTATCGTGTGCTGCTTGAGAATCCCAGGCAAGGGGTTCCTCCGGCTGCATCTCAGCTAGGTTTTCAGCAAGTCGTTGAGGCTTGAGGAGGGCAAAATTTCCGTCGGCTTGCTCTAGCTGCAGATAAACACAACGCTAGGGAGGCGTGGCTTGGTCTCAGAGATGACGGCAGCCGATCAATAAGCTGAAATGAGTTGTTCTGGTTAGGATCCGGCCGCTCTGCGCAGCAGCAGAAACTCCCCACAATGATGACCTATACCATTACGACCCCTCTTTACTACGTCAATGACAAGCCCCATCTAGGCAGCCTTTACACGACCATGGCCAGTGATGCACTGGCTCGTTTCCAGAGACTAGAAGGTAAGCAGGTGATGTTTGTTACAGGTGTCGATGAACACGGCCAGAAAATTCAACGCACAGCAGAAGTTAATAACATCAGCCCCCAACAACATTGTGATCAGATCACAAGCAGTTATCAAAATCTATGGTCTCGCTGGGATATTTCAAATGATCGCTTTATTCGTACAACCAGCCACCGCCATCAGTTACTGGTCGAGGCTTTTTTTCAACGTGTCGAGACCTCCGGCGATGTGTATCTTGGTCGGCAGCAGGGTTGGTATTGCGTCGATTGTGAAGAATACAAGGACGAACCTCCGCAAGCCCAGTCACCCTCCTGCCCTATTCATCAGAAGCCTCTTGAATGGAGGGATGAGGAGAACCTTTTTTTCAGACTTTCTCGTTTCCAATCACAAATCGAAGATCTCATTTCACAGCCAGATTTCATCGGGCCAGTCAGTCGCCGGAATGAAATACAGAATTTTGTAGCTCAGGGTCTTAGAGATTTTTCAATTTCAAGAGTTGATGTTGATTGGGGCTTACCAGTACCTGGTTATCCAAAACACACCTTTTATGTCTGGTTTGATGCGCTTGTAGGCTATTTGAGTGCTCTTTTAGATGATGGTGGCCAGGTTCGAATAGAACGTCTTGAAGAGTGTGGGTGGCCTGCATCAGTACATTTAATTGGCAAGGATATCCTCCGTTTTCATGCAGTCTACTGGCCCGCAATGCTGATATCAGCTGGCTTACCCTTGCCAAAACAAGTTTTTGGCCACGGCTTTCTCACTCGTGAAGGTCAAAAGATGGGTAAATCACTAGGGAATGTACTTGATCCAGAGAAACTGCTTGAAGAGTGTGGTGAAGATGCTGTTCGATGGTATTTATTGCGTGACATCCAGTTCGGTCATGATGGTGATTTTCAACAGAAAAGATTTATTGATTTAGTCAATAACGACTTAGCAAATACAATCGGAAATCTGCTGAACCGAACTTCGACTATGGCAAGAAAATGGTTTGAAGGATCTGTACCTTCACATTGCAATGAAATAGATTATGCTCATCCCTTAGTGACCACTGCTGAAACAACTATTACCATCGTACGTCAATCAATGCCATCCATGGCTTTTCATGATGCAGCTGAGGCGATCCTTAAATTGGCTATTGCGGCCAACGTCTACCTCAATGAAACTTCTCCTTGGAGTCGAATGAAGACGCCTGGTAATGAAGCCGAAGTTGCTGATGATCTTTACTCAGTTTTGGAGGCATGCCGACTTGTAGGACTATTAATTAATCCTCTTCTACCTTCTCTAAGCGAACGCTTGCTCAACCAATTGGGACTAAGTATTGATGGCAACGATTGGTCTAAAGGTTTAGCTTGGGGACAATTGCAAAGTGGAGCTTTATTGCCACCACCTCAACCCGTAATGCAAAGACTAGAACTCTCTTCTTCCCTCTAATGCGATTCAACCTTCTACCATTACGTCATCTTGGCAGTCTGCTGCTGATCTTAACGATGGTGGGATGTCAGGAGTCCCCATCACCACAGAAGAAATCATCAGTTCCTTTCGTATTTAAATCTCTAGAGCTTCGCCACAAGCAAGCTGATGGATCACGAGACTGGGACCTAAACAGCCCCTTAGCTCGCTATGAATTAGGTAGCAGAGTTGTAAGGGCTCGCAACCCAGAGGGTGTTCTTTACAAAGAAAACAAACCATCATTTGAAGTTAGTGCTCAGGCCGCCACAGTTTTAAAAGATGGTGAGACAGTGCTGCTTGAAGGAAATGTAAAGGTTCAGCAGCTTAAAGGAGAAAAAGTGTTGATCACTGGTGATCGTTTGCGTTGGACACCTAATGAATCGAAGATGGTGATTGAGCAACGACCCCAAGCTCTTGATAATCTTTCAAGAATTAGTGCCAAGACATTATTGTTTCAACAGCTAACCCAAGAAATAGAATTTAAAGGGCCAACAAAATTTGAACGTTGGAAAAAACAACGCAATGACAATCATGAACCCTCCATTGTGATCCGCGGACGCAATGGCCGTTGGAATTTAGACAGCGGCAAGCTTAATGCTATGGGGCCAATCCTTGGCCACCGAATTGTAAATAAAAGGGATATTCCACAGCAACTTACAGCCACAAGCTTGCAAGGAAACACGAAAAAAGGTTACCTCGATCTAATCACACCTGTTACGCTTACGATTCCAGAACAAAAAGCAAGTTTACTTGCACAGACAACGCGTTGGAAATTCAATAGCGAAAAGATTGAAAGCAATCAACCATTCACCGCAACTCAGGAAAGATCAACCTATCGCGGAAACAGTTTCAAAGTTGATCTTGCCCGTACAGAAGTAGAAATTCCTCAGAAGTGTGAACTTAGTCAACCTGGCGAACAACTCAAGGCTGAAAAATGTATTTGGAATTGGAGCACGGAGGAGGTTCAGGCAATTGGCGATGTAATCTTAAAGCGAGAAGCAAATAATCATATTACTCGAAGTGATAAACTAGAAGGACGAATTGGAGAAGAGGGAACAGTGTCTTTCTCGTCATCTGATTCTAAAGTGAGATCTCAACTAACAATTGAAGGAGGCAAAGGAAAATCGATCTTTTCCTCTAAGTCCTCTCCTCCAATTCAGTTCTAAGACGTTGCGACCATCCAATCAACCAGAGTTCATCTGAACGACTAAAACATCGCTCGGAACATCCCCCCAGAACAACCCAACCATTAGATGCTAATGGATAGACCATAACAGCAGGCAAGTTCTCAACAATTGGATTAAATTCGATTCTCCCAGGAAACAATGATGTGTTAACTAATGAAATCAATTCGCCTCGATCTCTAGCCTGTCGACAGATTTCACCTGGAACGAATTTACCATTACCACTTATTCCTCGACGTAAAAGAACCTGATTATTCCAATACACTAGGATCACTGCCGCTGGGGTTGCTGTAAGTAATAAATGACTTCCCCAGGCAAGTTCTTTTTGTAATCCATCGTTCAATCCATCTACTAATTCGAATCTCTGATTTCCCTCAAGGATCTGCTTACTGGGAGCCATCGGGCTCGCTTGTGTCCATAACACTGCCATAAGCATCAACCCCACGGCGGCAACGCCAGCCAGGACCTCAGCACGCTGAAAGCTCGGCGTAACAAGGTCCACTGTCAAAGCATTAAATACTGCCAAAGACAGGGTCAACAGCCCAGCAATCAGGGAAATAAGCGCAACTGGTCGCATCGAACGAAACAAAAGCGATGTCAGATGCACGCACTCTTGCTCAAATGGGTTGTGTTGTTCCAGCTTTCATGACCGACGCTGAAGCCTTTGCAGCAGTGGCCCTCGCTGCCGTTTCTTGTGACGGGGTTCTCGGTCGCGACGAAGCCCATGCCCTTCGTCGCCTACTCGAATTCAGATACCCCTATCGGGAGAGCTCGGAAGCCGCTATGGGCGAGCTTTTTAATCAACTCCTAAGCCTGTTGCGCCAGGAGGGTGTAGATGGACTGATTAGCAAAGCCTTACCTGCCCTGTCTTTGCCTCAACAGGAAAGTGCCTTGGCAGTTGCCGCCCAACTAGTCCATTCTGATCGCGAGGTCTCAAAGGAGGAAGCTGCTTTCCTGGAGGATCTAGCTTGCAAACTTGACTTACCTTCTGATCGAGCAAGGATTGTGATTCAAGCAATTTCTGCTCTGAATCGAGACAGCTTGCTCAGCTGACGTCAGACTGCAATATGAGCTGTTGTTGAACCGATGCCTGTGCTGAGATCAAGCCGCTTTCTCGGTGTTCTGATCAGCATCCTCCTGGGTCTGATTCTCCTTGTACCAGGAGCCTTTGCCATAACAACAGAAGATTTTCCTGTTGCAAGGCCTGAAGGCCATGTTGTGGATTCTGCTGATGTCCTCAGCAGAGTGTCTCGTTCTCAGATTGAAGGACGTCTTGTTGAGCTCGGAAACGAAAGACTTGATGCTCGCTTGATTACACTTCGTAAACTTGATTATGGTGTTTCCCTTTCCAACTTCGGTAGTTCGCTGATCGATCGATGGTCCACAAACGCTGGTGAAAAAGAGCTGCCCCTGCTAGTGATGTTGATAGATGCACAAACCAAGCAAACTGTTGTCTTGGCGGATACAAGTTTAAGAAGCATATTACCGGACGCCCTTTTGCAGAGCACTGGCCGTACGACAATGAATAAGCCAGTGGTGGGAGGCGAGCGCTACCAGCAAGCATCCTTTGATGCAATTGCTCGCTTACAAGTTGTATTGGATGGAGGGGAGGACCCAGGACCTCCTATCGAAACGTTTAGTGCAATTAAGGAAACCAATATCCCATCACAAGAACAAACACAAAGCAGTAATGCAACACTAGTTGTCGTTGTCTTGATGGTTGTAGGCACCATCGTTCCGATGGCCACTTGGTGGGTGTTCTCTCGCTGACTCAATCACCATGACGCTTAGGGACTGGATGAGAACATTTGGGGAAGCTCGATCGATAGACATCAATAATGACCTTGAACATGGTTACGAAGCAGCACTTCTGATCCAGACACTTGAGCTTGAATACTACGGCGATCGGCCTATAAGACCCAACCTGCAACTTTCTGTTCCTCGATCATTACAGTCAACCATATTGCGCAAATTTCATACTGCCGTAAATATCTGTCGTTTAACGTTTGAGGCTATTAAACCTAATGTCAGCCAACTTGACAGTCAGGAATATCGAAAATTTCAGTTAATTGAGACGATTGTTAATCGCTATGCCCCGAAGCGTTCTTCAAGATCAACATCTATAAGCAGGGCACCCGACCCTCTTCCCAGATCACTTCTTGGTTTAGTTGATAAGGTGCGACGACAGCTTGATCCAACATCCGAGGCGACATTGGTTGCAGGTTTTCGCCGCCGTCGCGATTCCACTCTGATCTCACTAAAGATCATCTTGCTGCTAATTCTGGTGCCGTTACTGGTGCAACAGATCAGCCGAACTTATCTCATCACCCCGGCGATTGACTACTTAGCCCTAGAGCTGCCATTTCTGAGTTATCCCAAACCCCAACTTGAAGAACAAGCTGTTGAAAAACTTAGAGTATTTAAGGCAGAGATAGAGTTTGATGCCCTACTCAAAGGTGATTCAATCCCAAGTCAAGACGAACTACAGAAGGCTCTGGCAATAAAAGCTATTCAACTTAAGGATGAAGCTGATAAAGAAAGCACACATGCAATAAAAAATGTCCTAGCGGATCTCGCAGCACTGATTGCTTTTGCTTTTGTTTGTATAATTAATCGGGAAGAGTTGAGAGTTCTCCGAGGGTTCCTAGACGAAGCAATTTACGGCTTAAGTGACTCTGCAAAGGCATTCGCAATCATTCTTTTTACAGATATGTTTGTAGGCTTCCATAGTCCCGAAGGATGGCAGGTATTATTGCAGGGAATTGCAAATCATTTTGGATTTCCAGCTCGAGAAAATTTTATACTTTTATTCATTGCCACCTTCCCTGTGATACTTGCAACCATCTTTAAGTACTGGATTTTCCGTTATCTCAATCGCGTCTCTCCATCTTCTGTTGCAACCCTACGCGGAATGAATGGTAGTGGCTAACACTATTCCTATACTTAGTGGACTTACCCTAGTTTCAGGCCCAAGCAGAGGTGGAAAGAGTCGATGGGCTGAACACTTGGTCAAACAATTCAAGTATGTAACTTATATCGCCACCTCGCCGACAAGAGCTAGTGACCAGAATTGGGAGCAAAGGCTTGAAAAACATCGTAATCGTCGACCAAAGCACTGGTCAGTAATTGAATCTGGCCCAGACCTTAAAAAGGCAATCATTCAAATGCCAAGATCAGATGTTGTTTTAATTGAAGCCTTGGGTGGTTTTGTTGCATGGCATCTCGACCAACCTTCGAGCAAATGGAGAGCCCTGAAGAACGATCTCCTGCAAACGATTAAACAACATGATGCATCCATCGTGATTGTCATTGAGGAAACTGGCTGGGGTGTTGTACCCAGTACATCCAATGGAGGTCTATTTAGAGATCGTCTTGGGAAGCTATCTCAGGAACTGGAACCGTTGGCATCAAACAGCTGGCTTGTCATACAGGGTCGAGCATTGAATCTCAAACATCTTGGTATTGCGGTGCCATGAACGATCCAAATAAACGCTCACCATTACGCGTAGCTCTATACGAGCCACGTATTCCACCAAATACAGGAAATATCGCCAGGACCTGTGCAGCCTTCCGCATTCCACTAGCTCTGATTGAACCTCTTGGGTTCAGCCTTGATGATCGCTATCTACGTAGAGCAGGACTTGATTACTGGCCTCACGTCGATTTATCAGTTCATTCTGACCTGGATACATTTCGCAGGTGGCTGCCATTGAATCATCGACTGATCGGTTGCAGCAGATTTGGAGGAATCCCCCTCCGTTCGATGCGTTTCCAAACCGGAGATGTTTTGCTTTTCGGCCGTGAGGACATCGGTCTTCCTAGCAAGATCCGTCAGCAGTGTGATCAGATCACGACAATTCCCATGCCTGGAGCAGCAAGTGAACAGGGGCAGGGCGGAGTAAGGAGCCTAAACCTGTCTGTGGCTTGCGCCATCGTGAGCTTTGAGGCTGGCTGGCAACTGGGGCTGTGGTGAGTAAACCGAACCAAGCTTGCTTCTGCGACCCCTTGCCTAATCGAGGGGAGATCAGCTAACTTCTCCCGGACTCCGGCCAAGTTCGGCTTGATAGGGGTTTTGAACATCGACTTTATTGAATGAAGCCCCTGTTGTTGCTTATCTCTTCCTTTGCAGCACCAGTGCTTGCTTTAGGAAACCTTGGGTCCTTACCTGGCTATGCAGATAGTGCTGTAGGGGAGAAGGTCAAGGTCTCAAGCACAACCTCACAGCAAATGATATGGATCAAAGTTGCACTGCCTATAACCATAGAGGAACTTGCAGGCAAGCTCGGACTTAAAGCGACTGAACTGTCAAAACTCAATAAAAATTCATCAGATACAGAACTGAACAAAGGCCGTTGGCTTGTTTTACCAAGATCTGTTCATGGCCGCTTGGGTCGAATCAGTTACCTGGATTCAGATGAGGTACTGCTGCATGACCCTAGTAAAAGGCTCGACAACTCAAATAAAAAAACCAATCGCTTGAATAGACTACTTGATGAAACTAAGAATAAAAATTCGTTTTACTCGTTCAATGATCTAAATACGAATAAAAATCAAGTACAGATCCAAACAAAAATAACTAGCAACAACATCCTTAAAAAGGAGTGTTCACTTGAGTCTCCATGCAACTGCCCCACCTGCTTAGATGTTGAATCACCAGTGAACCCAGCAGATCTATACACCAGAGGTAATGATATGCTTCATCTAGGAAGCATTGATTCTGATTCATACATATGGCCTACTAAAGGTGTGTTCACATCTGGTTTCGGATGGAGGTGGGGGAGAATGCATCAAGGCATTGATATCGCCAATAAAGTTGGCACTCCCGTTTTTGCAGCAAAAGACGGAATCGTCACCTATGCCGGATGGAAAGGGGCCTACGGTTACCTCGTAGAAATTGCACATGGTGGTGGCTCCACAACCCGCTATGCCCATAACAATAAGATTTTGGTGCACACCGGTCAGTTCATACCGCAAGGAGCAACGATCTCTAAGATGGGCAGCACTGGTCGCAGCACTGGTCCACATCTCCATTTTGAGATCAGAAAGAAGGGTGGCTTAGCAATGAATCCAGTCACGTTGCTTCCATCGAATAATGTCTGACCAGAGAAGGTCCATCGTTTATTGTTGTTAACGACAAGGCTCGGTAGCTCAGCTGGTTAGAGCGTGGGATTCATAACCCCAAGGTCGGGAGTTCAAGTCTCCCCCGAGCCATTTTATCTTCTCAAATAGTCAACCTTCTGCTAATTTATTTATTGTGTTGATTTTTGTGTTATTTAATCTAAATAACAAGTATAGCTTGAGACGAAATCTCAATCTCAATCTCAATGATTTCATATAACAAAAATGTAAACGGCTGACGAATAGGACTTATACCTTGTTCAAAGAAACCAATGAGCCTTCATCACACAACAAATCAAATAAGACCAAATAATAAACGGAATTTCATTCCACAAGGCCTAAGCGGAAATCAAGGGTAATTAGAAATTGAATACAGGTAAATGTCGGCAAGATCATCGAAAATATCGAGATCGAACTGACGTCGAGTGAAAAAAGATATCAACCTCCGGAGAGAGATGATTAGCCAGGCATGAGGCTCATGTCCATTGTGTCAGCCTCTACAAGAGATTCAGAAGCACCCTCACCTTAAATGAAACATCAAGGGCTTTATCCTGACAAGGGGAAGCAGGCCAAATCAACCACGACTGCCTGTGAGTATAAACTCCTATAAAGCATTGATTAGCTCCAGGGGTTAACCGCGTTTCGCTCAGTTTTGCCCTTGCGGGAAATTGTCTAGCTTCCCTATGAGATCAAATCATCAATAGCCAATCAAGCACCCCTTGCGGATCTCTAATTCAGACGTTAATTTTCGCGCGAACTCCTCAAGGCTGAATGTCTAAGGGGTGCATCACGTTGATTGGCCACCATGAACTCGCTGCCGTTGCTGATCTCAACCATCGCCGCGCCAGTACTTGCACTGGGGACACTCAACCACCTGCCTGGTGAAGCCAGCAAATATCATCATCCCTCCTCCCATCCATTACCACCACCTGTTCTCCCTCAGCCTGATGGACAGATATGGGTCAAAATCAACAAACCAGCAACGATTAAATTCATTGCTCGTCAGCTTGGCATCTCCTTATCTGAGATTTCAAAAATCAATGATCAGCCATCAGGAAACAGCCTAAAGCCTGGCAGTTGGATTGTCTTACCTGTATCAGCCAAATCTCGCCTGAAGCGGTCTCAGAATCTAGACATAGCATCAGTGAGCCCCAACCCACCGCCAGTGACCGCCCCCGCTCCACCTTCAAGCGTGGTCAAAATACAAAGCGGAGACTCGATTGCATCAATTGCCAAGCAGCATGGACAAACACATCAGAGGATTCTACAGCTAAATCCAGGTCTTGAATTCAATCAACTCAAAGTGGGTGGGAATATTCGAGTTGCCAAGGCAAAACGTCCTCAGAAAAGGACATTAACTACAAGTCTTGGCAGTAACAACCTTGAATCCCTATCTCTAATCAGTAATGGAGTTGGATGGATAGATCTAGGTGACACGAACTCTTATATTTGGCCGACAAAGGGTGTAATCACGTCAGGGTATGGCTGGCGTTGGGGAAGAATGCATCAAGGTATTGATATCGCGAATAAGGTCAATACACCTATCCTTTCGGCCAAAGGCGGCATTGTTTCCTATGCGGGCTGGAAAGGAGCTTACGGATATCTTGTAGAAATAGCACATGTAAACGGAGATTCAACTCTTTATGCTCACAACAATCGACTACTTGTTAAAAAGGGGCAGATCTTACCCCAAGGAGTCACAATCGCTACAATGGGGAGCACAGGACGTAGCACCGGTCCTCACCTACACTTTGAGATAAGGAAGAAGAGTGGAACAGCAATCAATCCAGCAACACTCCTACCCTCCAAAATAGTAACGATAGCGCCCAATCTTCACTATTGCTATCATCACAAATCCTTCCACGAACATCATGCATGATTAGATATATAATGCTTTAATCAGAGCGCTTATCCTATCTTCATCAGGAAAATATAGGGAAACTAACACTTACAAGTCTCTATTGTTAATCTGTATTCAAGCAGCAGATAAGTGCACATAATACTGATCAGACAGTGAAAGATATTTCGTAGGATTATTTTCCGACTTTAACAACTATACCTGTTCTCATTATTCGATCACCATAAGGGGACGATCCAGATTCTAGCTCAAACCATAATCATAATTGACATGATCCGAGGACGGCAATTGCTTTTTCAATAAGGTTATCATGAATGAATCAATTTATATTGGCATTTGTCTCAGTCAATTTAAATAGTTTATAGTCAAAACTCTAACGCATTTCAATTGCATTAAGTCTTTGTCGAAATGAACTCTGGTTCTCCTTAGCTTCTACAACCTGTGTTTTATCGCTTTGGGAGACCTCAGGCGTGTAGGGGCGCCTATTGCCTCGGTGGCTCCCAGATCGAATCGGCATCGCCTGAAGGGTTAGCTTTCTAGTGTTGGGATCGCGAATTAGTGGTTGGAGCTTAAGTTCAGCCCTAAGCTGATTGAGAAGTCGAAAATGGCCTGTGTTACTGAACTTACGTAGTAAGGCATGGTCCCAGGCTGTTGTTTGTTTGAGCATGTAAGAAGTTTAGATGATTCCCGTTTCAGCCATATTGATTACGCTTAGCGCTAGCGATCAAAACAGGCATGGCATGATAAATTTGAGTAGCCAACTAGAAGTCATACCGACTTCATTTTAGCTCTGATTAAGCACATCTCTTGCAGAGCCATCAACTCTTAACTCTCCATCATGACGACCAACGAATGCCTACGGGTGGGTCAGCAGGCCCCAGACTTCAACGCTACAGCTGTTGTTGATCAAGAGTTTAAGGAAATAAGCCTTTCCCAGTACAGGGGGAAGTATGTGGTTTTATTCTTTTATCCTCTAGATTTCACTTTTGTATGCCCAACCGAAATTACAGCATTTAGTGATCGTTACACTGATTTCTCAAGCCGAAATACAGAGGTATTAGGTGTTTCAGTTGATAGTCAGTTCAGCCATCTTGCATGGATCCAGACATCACGTAAGGAAGGAGGTCTTGGTGACATCAACTATCCACTGATAGCTGATCTCAAGAAAGAGATTTCGACATCCTATAACGTTTTAGATGATGATGCTGGAGTAGCCCTACGTGGTTTGTTTATCATTGACCCAGATGGAGTCATAATGCATTCAACAATTAACAACTTACCAGTAGGAAGGAACGTGGATGAGACATTGCGTGTGCTGCAGGCCTTTCAGTATGTACAGTCACATCCAGATGAGGTATGCCCAGCTAATTGGACACCAGGAGAGAAAACAATGAAACCTGACCCAGTTGGAAGTAAGGAGTTCTTCGCCTCAATAAACTAATCATTAATCTATCAATACATCATTAATTTGATTGATCTGCTGCCATAATCGGTGGCAGATCATTTCTATTTAAATACACTGCTTTTTTGCTTGATCCGTCAACCAAGGCCCTTAGACCTTCGCCGAGATCATCAGCCATGGCAATCCTTTTGCCATCACTAACCACAACCCTGGTAAGTGTTGGTAAACCACCTTGACGTGCCCTTAGGTAAACTGGTTCTACATAAAGAAGTGCCTTGCCTAGGGGTACAACAAGAAGGTTCCCTTGTACAACTTCAGATCCAGCACGATCCCAAAGACCAAACTGTTGACTGATCTGTGGGTCCTGATTGATAAGGGCCTGAATCTGTTCAGGACCGAAGATTGGCGTTTGACTTGGGAAACGTAGCAAGACTAATTTTCCATAATGCTCACCATCACTGCGAGCAGCGAGCCACGCAGAAAGATTGGGACGCGCCAATGGTGTTAGTGGTTGTAATAATAGAAATTCTGAACTTTCTTGAGTACCTAATTGTGCAGTGATGTGATAGGGATCAACAGGAACCTGCCGCCTACCATAGAGTTCCTTTGGAACCTGCCAAACATCATCACCGCTATAGAATATACGAGGATCAGTAACGTGGTATCTAAGTAATTGCTGTACCTGTACATTAAACAAATCTGTAGGCACCTTGAGATGCTCTCGCAAGCTTGAAGGCATCTCCTCAAGAGGTTTGAAAAGATCTGGAAACAATCGCCTCCAACCCAATATTATCGGATCCCGCGGTTCACTCACATACAAGTGAACACGACCACTGTATGCATCGACAATAGCTTTGACTGAGTTACGTAAATATCGCAGCGGGCGACCATCTGGTAGGTTTGCTGCGTATGGGTATGTGCGTGAGCTTGTATAAGCTTCAACAATCCAGTATTGGTTTTGCTTAGCTTCATAATCAAGATATTTAGAATCAACTGAAGTAGAAACCAGATATGGGTCACCAATGACTTCAAGGAATGGCGCTATTGCCCTCACTCTTTGTCTTACTTCGCGCCTAATAAGAAGTTTGGAATTAATCGTTAGCGACCCTGTATTAAGAAGACGAGGTTCAAAAAGGTACATAGCTGCTGCTAGTTGTTGCCAGGGATGCCCCACCGGCACACCTCCTGATCCCAAATAGTGGTTGTAGATATTCTTATCACCTACTGGATAATCCAGTTCTTTTAGTTTGCTCGGAGCAAGAGCATAAGGAGAGGGTAGCATTCCAAAATAGAGAGCTGCTCTCCCAATAGGGACAGCCTCTTTGACCTCATCACGAGTAATGCCTAGCTCAGAACTACCTTCAAGACGTGTTGAGGTTCCTAGATCACTGATGAAATAGTCAGGTAGACCATCGGGTGCTCTTGTATTGACTGGACTGAGAGTAAAGCCATATCCATGCGTGAATACAAAATGACGATTCAACCAAGTACGTGAACGCTTTGGAAGTGCAGCCTGATCAAGTTCGCGTGCTGTGATCATGACCTGTTGACGGTTCGCTACGTCAGGCACAAAGCGATAACGATCGACTGCTGCATTTGAAAAGCGATAGTAAACCCTCAATTGCTGTAATTGACGATTGGTTGCCAATAGAGGCTGACTGTCCCATAGACGAATATTCCTTAGTGTGCTAGCACCTTGTTCAAGATCAAGTTGAGTTAACTGAGGTTGAGGATTAATAAGTGTGGTTGTTATCGAGTCAAGCTGAAATGCTTTCCTTGTGGCTTTAATTGCTCGAATGATGTAAGGGGTTTCTAGTTTCAGTTCTCTAGGTTTTACGACCATCCACTGGACAAACGGAGCTAAAATTATTTCGAGAAGAATTGCTCCTACGCCAATAATTGAAGCAATTAATCTCAACAGACTCCTTTGTTGTATCCATGGAAATGGAATTACCAGAAATGCGAAAACCAAAATGGCCAAGCTTGCCAAACTTCGTAGAGGAAGTATCAGATGAGCATCCAACCAACCAGCTCCGGCCACCGTACCGTTCTGCGTCCACAGAAGTTCATGACGTGATAACCATAAAAGTGCTGAAAGTGTTAAAAGTATGATGCCGATTAGTGGCCTTAAAAAATTGCACTGTCTAGGAGATAAACCTTTGAAAACCAAATCCGAAAGCGATTCAGGCTGGGCTAACTTCATCCATATAGTCGTACATGTTGTTAAGATTAGCTGGGCCAACAGAACAACCAAAGCAAAGGCTAGTGCTGGAAATTGGCCGAGCCCAAAACTTACATCTCCACCCAGTAGTGGTTCTTTAATACCTGTAGGAGGTATGGCAAGGGCGAGTGCCCATAGCCCCCAGCCTCTAGCAATCGAGATACTGAAGCAAAAACAACCCATTAAATGAGCAATCCTTCCCCCTCGGGCATTGCCAAGCATCACGCAAATTGAGATGAATACACAGGACAGCGGAATCACCAGCGCCCAAATGTCTTCAAAAGGTTCACTCCACCAATGCCCAAGGTCAAATGGCTTGAAACAAGCTAACCACGCCAATCGACTGAGTAATACAAGATCACCGACCACCACCACGAAGCAGCCAAGTAGCCCCAAGCCATAACGCCATCCATGCAGGGAAAGGGATGACTCTCCCAAGTTGCTTGCACCTTCGAGTTTGATCCAGTTGCGCTGCCAAAGCTGACAAGTCGCGACAACCAGAAGGGCGAGGACAAGTCCTCCCAGTTGCCAGAGCCAACGGCGGAGAAGCATCCCTTGCCAATCAAATTGACCAAACCACAACCATTCGACTTGGACCCGCATCAAGAACCAGAAAGCTGCAATAGAGACCAAGAGCCAAAGCCATTGGCTCTTGCACCATTGCAAGGGTCGGGCGAAACCAGCCAAGCCCATCGACTCAATCAACACAGGCTAAGTCGTTCTAGTTACACGCCCACTGGCTGTGACTGATCAACAGTCAATCCAGCCAATTGCAGAAAACGATCAGTATGGAGAGTTTCCTCCTGCATCAGAGCATCAACCAACAGATCCATCACTTCCCTTCTGGGAGAAAGCAAGTTAATTGCCTGCTCTAAGGCTTCAACCGCTAACGCTCGTATCTGCTCGTCTATGACTTTGCCAGTCGATTCCGCGTAGCTCGGGCGTGTATGGATCAAATCACGTCCTAGGAAAACCTCTGAGCCCTCTGTCTCCAAAGCGATAGGACCAAGGCTCGAAAAGCCGAACCGCGTCACCATCTCTCGAGCCAGATGCGCAACGCTCTGCAAGTCGCCACTTGCACCCTGGGTGATTTCATCAAGTCCAAAAACAACCAACTCTGCTGCCCTGCCGCCAAGGGCAACCACAAGCCTTGCGAAGAGATATCCCTTTGTGACCAGGCCTGAATCAAGGATTTCCTCATCTGGCCAGAAACGAGTAAATCCGCCAACGCCTCCGCTACGAGGCAAAAGTGTGACCTTATCTATACGGTCGGCATGAGGGGTTAAAGCTGCAACCAAGGCATGTCCAATCTCGTGATAGGCAATCAACCTCTTTTTTGCACTGTCTTGTAGAGGTGCTGCAGAGAGTCCCATCGTGATCCTTTCAAGCGCCGCTTCAAGCTGTTCAGTGCCAATGAATGCTTTCTCCTGCCTTGCTGTGAGGATGGCAGCTTCGTTTAATAAGTTGGCAAGATCTGCCCCTGAGAAACCAGGCGTTCGACGTGCCCAATCCTGCAAACATACCTCCTCAGCAAGGGGTCGAGTTCGAGCATGAACAGCCAGGATTTCCTTACGACCCCGACGATCAGGAAGGGAAACTTCAATACGACGATCAAAGCGTCCAGGCCGCATCAGTGCCGCATCAAGCACATCTGGACGATTGGTAGCTGCAAGAAGAATGACGCCAGAATTATCTGCAAACCCATCCATTTCTGTCAGAAGTTGATTCAGAGTCTGTTCTCGTTCATCATTTCCACCACCGATGCCAGCCCCTCGCTGTCTCCCCACAGCATCAATTTCATCTATAAACACGATGCATGGGGCTTTCTCTTTAGCTTTGCGGAATAGGTCCCTTACTCGACTAGCACCCACGCCAACAAATAATTCCACAAATTCAGAGGCCGCCATAGAGAAAAAAGGCACGTCTGCCTCACCAGCAATTGCCTTGGCCAAGAGGGTTTTCCCTGTTCCAGGAGCACCCACTAGAAGAACACCCCTTGGGATCAGGGCGCCAAGCTTGATGAAACTCTCAGGTTGCCGCAAGAAAGTAACCACCTCTTGCAGCTCCTCTTTCGCTTCTTTAATCCCCGCTACATCATCAAAGCGAATAGGTAGATCCTCTTGCGGTTTCAACCGAGGTTGACTACGTCCAAATCCCATTGCTCTGTTTGCCACTTGAGCAGAACGACGAAAAAGAAACGTCAAGCCAACAACAACCATCAAGATCAATACAAGATTGCCGGCCATTCCTGCAAATGCCTGTTCCTGACGAATGTCCTTCACCGTCAGAGAGGTATCAGCAGCCTCGGAGACTCGTAGGATTTGTTGGTAATTATCGAAGATCGCCACCTTCTCCTGGTGTCCATCCTTGAAAACCACCACGACTTCTCGCCGAGCTGGTATCAACTCCAACGACTTAACCTTTTTCTCTTTGATCTGATTGAGCAGCTGGCTATAGCTGATTGTGGGTTTCTGCTTGAAGGGCGCAAAGGATACAGCTTCAGATGAATGCTGAGACTGATCTGCTTCCAGAGATGAACGCTTCAGAGATGGCGACCCCTGCAGTGCCGATGGACCTGAACTCACAGCAACGTTGCGGTGTCCAGAGCCTAGCTATTTGACGCAAGGCCTTACTAAAGGGGAGGATTATCGTTTGGCTGTTCCTGCCTGAGATGGCTGTACCGAAGAAAAAAACCTCCAAAGGCAAACGTAATCAGCGTCATGCCATCTGGAAAGGTAAAGCCGCCACAGCGGCTCAACGCGCTCTATCAATCGGCAAATCGGTTCTAAGTGGTCGAGCACAAGGATTTGTTTATCCAATGCAAGAGTCTGATGATGATGAGTCTTGATATCCCCTCTGACCGACCCACATCAACTGGCGTGCAGGCGTAAGGGTAGCGACGACATCAGCCTCTATCCCATCGAGACAAGTTAAGGGAATAGAGGCAAGGATCATGCGCACAAAACCCTCAAACGATTCTTGATCAAGGCAAACACCACGATTTCGTTGCATCAAGCTCTCCTGGTTAGCTTTCCAAATTCGTGTAGAGCTTGGGTCGATTGCTTTCAGGTGCCAGAGAGTATCTAAACGGTCCCATATCGGCACATAGCCGTTCAACGCCTCTTGGACAACAAGGCGATAATCATGCTCAAGCTTGTTCAGCGGTGGTACGAGCTGATCCGAAAATTGGCCTGCCTCTGCAAATTTGCAAGGCAAGCAACCAAGGATCCATCCTTCTATGACAAGTACCTTTGGATCAGAAAGGTGCCAGCCATCTCGATCACCTCGACCATGGCGGAGCGCTTTGTCGAACATCGGTGCTTTTAAGTGACCAGTTGACTGCCATGTATCCAGCACACTGGCCAACAAATCGAGATCATGGCTGCCTGGAAGCGCTCTAGGCACTCTCCAGGGATTACCGCTCATGCTTCGATCGAGCTCAGGGAATGGCCAATAAAAATCATCCAATGAAATCACCTTGATCGGCCAACCAAGTTCTCCAGCAGCGGCTTCGAGCCAACAACCAAGGCTCGTCTTTCCGCAACCCGGAAGGCCTGTTATACCAAGCAATGATCGATCGCTTTTGCCAAGACACCCTTCCACAAGTGTGAGTAACGGCAAACCAAGCCCCCAAATCCAATCGGTGCGGGTAGATGGGTGCCAGAAAGGCCTTTTTAGCGAGATGCCGCCTCGCTTTTGCCAATGGATAAGCCAAGCTTGTGGATCAGGCCAACCCAATTGAACGAGTAACTGTTCAAGAGGTTGAATTGGAAAGAGAATCTGGGGGTCGGCAGGGTCAGACCAAGGCGTTAAAAAATTATTTTGATGATGATCAAGAACCAAGCTTGAAGGCCTCGAGGACAACTGCATAAACAGCGCCAATCCTCAGGTTGTCCAAAGCCAACCAGTGCAACGGCCAAGGCTCAATCTCAACACGGCTGCGCAAGAAGACCAATAGCTCAATGATCAAAACCATCACAATGACAACAAGCGGTCTCATATCAATCTTCTGCAGGTAATAGACAGTGAGGTTGCTACCGAGATAAAAACCAAGCAACAAAGCGATCAGAGCAATGCTGCGCCGCCGCCATGATCCAAGCCAAGCTTGAGCAAAATGCCCCCACAGCTGACGCTGGAATCGTGCAAAGCGCGTGTTTTGTAGGCTCATGAAGGAGCCATATCGATGAGTCTTTGTAAGTACTCCAGCTTGACCTGCTCTTGAAGACAAGGGGGGCCTACGAGCACTTTGCAGGGCAACCCTTTGTCACCAAGATGGTCGAACACCGCATTGGCTTGTTGGAACTGTGATTTCAGCTCCTGATCCCATGGGGATGGGGTGAGCAGGCATGGCAGATTTGCAGCTCTAGCGGCAGCAAGTCCAGCTGCAGAATCTTCGATCACTATCACCTCATTCTTGTTGAAACCACTGGCGCAAAGTGCCTGCAGATAGCCCTCTGGATGTGGCTTGCCAAGGCAAACATCCTCAGCGGTGATGCATCCCTGGAATGGTGAATCACCATGAGGGAAATTCACCTCAAGCAAGGCGTTTACAGAGTCGCGACCGCTTGTGGTTACCACCCATTGCTCCACTCCATTCAGTTGGAGTTCCGTGAGAAGACGCCGCACACCCGGTCTCCAAGGGACGTATCCAGAACGTATTCTTTCGATGTAGTGGTGTTGTTTACGTCTACGCAACTGAGCCAAAAACTCTTCATTGAACTCTTCTCCCAGGCGCCCAGCATAGGTCTCAACACGTTGTCTCCCACCTGGTATTCGTAGAAGTTCAGCGTAGAGGTGGCGATCCCAAAACCAAGCAAGTTCCGCCTCGGCAAACGCTGCATTAAAGGCCACGCGATGGCCTTCCATTTCTGTGTCAGCAAGGGTGCCATCAACGTCCCAGAACACTGAACAAAGCTTGTTCATGTCTAGCGGCGATACAACTCCCTGACAGCTTGAAGCAACGCTAAAAATGCAAAAGGTTGCCTAGGACCATTGTCATCATCCGAACATCCCACCTGGAGCTGGCAGCTGCCGAGGCCCATCCCCTCTGATCCTCTGCCAGAAGTTCCTCTTCCTTTGCCTCTAAGGGCCGTGCTGGTTCGCAGAGGCGTGCTGGATTCCTCTACAGCTACAACGATCCTGGAACCACCCAAACCACCAGATCCTTGCGATCACTTTCCTGATCTAGCGAAGGCGATTGTGCGTCTGCAGGGAGCCTGTCAAATAGCAGAATCAGTCGCCATCTGTGGCGACTACGACGCCGATGGGATGACCAGCACAGCCTTGCTAATGGTGACGTTGAAGTGTCTTGGCGCTCAACCAATAGCTGCGATCCCGAACCGAAAAAGTGAAGGCTACGGTCTCAATCGCGACATGGTGACAAGGCTTCATGAACAGGGAACTCGACTGATTGTCACCGTCGACAACGGTGTAACAGCCCAAGAGGCACTGCAAGAGGCAGAAAACCTCTCTATGGAGGTGATCCTCACCGACCACCACACGCTCCCAGACTCACCTCTTAATGTGCTCTGCCTGCTCCATCCATCAGTAACACCTCAAGACTCACCCTACCGATGCCTGGCAGGCGTAGGTCTGGCATACCTGCTTGCTTCATCTCTTGCTGAAGCGATGGATTGCAAAGAAGCTATAGGGCCTGCAAGAGATTTATTCTGTATTGGAACAGTAGCGGATATGGCACCGCTCACTGGTGCAAATCGAGCCTTCTTGAGAGAAGGTCTGACCAATCTGCATCGAACCCGATGTAAAGGCCTTAGAGCTCTCCAACGGCTGGCTGGTTTAGAAGAACGTCCCCTTAAAGCCGAAGACATTGGCTTCCAGCTAGCCCCAAGGATCAATGCGGTAGGGCGTCTAGGTGATCCGCAGCTCGTGGTGAAACTTTTGACTGTCGATAACGAAGACGAGGCCATGACCCTTGCTCGTCAATGTGACCAACTCAACCGGCAGCGTAAGGATCTCTGTAATGCCATTGAGGCAGAAGCTATTGCCCTGGTTGAGGCCGAGGGTGCAACACCTCCACCATTTTTGATGCTTGCTCAGAATCATTGGCACCATGGCGTGATCGGAATCGTGGCAGCTCGTCTAATGGAAAGATATTTTCGCCCAACTGCATTACTTGCTGGTGAGGGAGACGGACGTCTACGTGCCTCTGTACGTGCACCATCTGGGTTCGCTGTGAATGATTCTCTCAAGGCCTGTGCTGTTCATCTTGATCGCTTTGGTGGCCATTCAGCAGCAGGTGGTTTTACGATTCGAGCTGAAAAAGTAGGAGCGCTGCATGAAGCATTAAATAAGCTGGCTAGCAATTGGCATGCAACTGTTGGTGGTGGGGTCTCTATTTCACCAGAAACACTTTTAAAGCTTCATGAGATCAACTTGGATCTATGGAATAGCCTTCAACAACTAGAGCCCTTTGGCATTGGTCACCCAGCTCCACTGTTCTGGGCACGGAATTGTCTTGTTGTTGACCAGCACAGAATGCGTGGTGGTCACCTGCAACTAATTTTGGCCCAAGGTGACTGCCAGAGAAGGGCAATTGCGTGGCGATGGATAAGCGAAGCCCAAGTTCCTGAACGGATTGACGTAGCATTTCGAATCAACATGAACCACTGGCAAGGGGAGGAACGCCTGCAGATGGAGGTTGTCGCCCTACGGGCATATTGCCCTGAAATCAACCTCCATCGCAAAGATAAAACCTATCGCTGCCTTATCGACAAAGAAGGTGAAATGGTACTAGTTAATCCTAAAGGTGAGGTTCTAAAAGCCATCTTGACAAGCAATGGAAAGCTTAAATGCACTGACAGTCGAGCTAGACATCCTTACATTAATAATCTGATCGAAGAGGGATTAATAGGTCTGGGACTTCGCCCATGAGTTTTGATCTACGACGGCTCGAACAATTAATCCCAGGAGTGATTGGAAGAAAACAATCTGAGATTATTCAGCTCTTTCAACATCTTTTATGTCTTTTGATTATTGGCCTTCTAATCGGCCTTGCATGCCTGCCACTCAACCTGATTGATGGAATTCAAAAGTCTCTATTTCAGCAGTTACCAGCAACAACAGGAAGTGCATGGCGGCCCATTGGTCTGACATTGGCACTTTTGCCGATAGGAGTGATGCCAATCCTCTTGTTACTGCAGCGGGGGCCATGGCGAGATGCAGCTGGCTCTGGGATACCCCAGACGATGAATGCTCTTGAAGATCACTCACAGCTAGCACCTGCTCTCGCTGCACCTAGAACGATTCAACGTGGCCTTCTCTGGACTATTGCAACGGTTGCCCTTTTCCCTCTTGGACGGGAAGGGCCAGTGGTGCATGTAGGAGCAGCTGTTGCACGTGCAATTCACAAACGTTTTAAGCGTTGGCTCCCTTCACTGAATGAGCGTCAGATTGTCGCTATTGGTGGCGGTGCCGGACTTGCAGGAGGCTTCAATACGCCTCTACTAGCACCAATATTCATGATTGAGGAACTCACAACTGAATATTCCCTCACTTTGATTTGGCCTGCTCTTGTGATTGGAATCTCCGCGGCATGGTTTAGCAGCGTTGGCGGAGAAACAATCTTCGGTCTTGGCATGATCAATGTAATGGCTCCAGAATCCGAGCAGCTCTTAATTGCTATTCCAATTGGGATTTTGGCTGGGCTTGTGGGGGGATTCTTTAATCGAGGCCTTGTCTGGTGCTCTTCATTTCTTGAACCATGGGTGCGTCAACGACCAGTCCGCACTGGGCTTTTGCTTGGAATATGCCTAAGCGCCTTGGCTCTAACCAGCTGGGGGACAAGCACAGGTGATGGAGAGGGACTTCTGCAATTGTTGATTCAAGAAGGCATGCCGAACCATTTCCCTGATGGTGGCTCTATTTCACAAGGAATAACGTCTATATGGATCACCTTGGTTCGCGTCTTGGCTCCGATGATTGCACTTTCACCTGGTGTACCTGGAGGCCTTATTGACCCTTCACTTGCGTTTGGAGGCCTCCTCGGTTACACGTTCTGTGGATTGGTTGGTTCAAGCACTCATCTCGGCCTAGCGCTTGGAATGGCTGCTGGTTTGGCTGGTGCCACACAGCTTCCCCTTGTCTCGATTGTGTTCGCCTGGAGACTAGTTGGCGATCAGCAACTTTTTGCAGGTGTGATTCTTTGTTCAGTGCTGGCCGCCTACATAGGACGGTTGGTGGCACGTAAGCCCGTCTATCACGCTCTTGCCGAACTTCAAAGACCTAATCGATTTTGATAGAAGCATAGAAATATAATTGCTGGACCGGCTAGGGCGACTGCGCCAAGTGGCCCAAAGATCTCGAGAATGCGGATGGCAGTGTCCATAGCGACTTAGAGATGATCCCTTTTGACTGGTAGAGAATACGAGATTGCCCTCACATAAAGTGTGACTGATTACCGACTCTGTGATGCCTTGTCACAGCATGAAGGATGAGCGATGCCTGGACGAAGTGGCAATGCATACAAAATTGCGGAGCCTGCTGCCGTCTAGATCCCACTGATCGAGGAGAAGCGATCGCAGTACTGAATGAAAGGCAGCAAGAGATTTATTTCGGGATGGTCAACCCCGACGGCTGGTGCAAGCATTACGACACTGGTGGACGTCGTTGTCGCATCTATAACTCCCGCCCTGATTTCTGCAGGGTTGGTTTACTGGCATCACTTTTCAATCTGCCGCAGGACAAATCAGAATCATTTGCAATCCACTGCTGCCGCCAGCAGATTCGATCTGTCTATGGCGGTAGAAGCCGAGAGCTACGAACCTTTGAACGTAGCCTGCGCCTGCCACTTCAAAAAGATGGTTAAGGCACCAACTTCTAAGGACACAATTGCAAAACCCGCTCCTGAGAACGGAGCAATGGGTTTCACAACGGTGTTGTTAACGACATTCACCACAGTCTTTTTGGCTGAACTTGGCGATAAAACCCAGCTAGCAACCCTATTGCTATCAGCTCAGTCAGGCCAACCATGGGTTGTGTTTCTCGGGGCTGCCCTAGCTCTCATCTCCTCCAGTTTGGTGGGCGTCTTGGTGGGTCGCTGGCTGGCTGGAATCCTGCCACCAGAACGCCTGCAAAAAATGGCCGGGGTGCTGATGGTGGGCTTGGGGTTATGGCTTGGACTACAAGCAACACAGTCTCTGCTAATCGCAAGCCAATAATTAAGTCTATGGATTTCACCCTGCTGTTATCGACATTCATCACAGTGTTCCTTGCCGAACTCGGTGACAAGACACAGCTGGCAACCGTAGCCATCAGTGGAACAACAAACAGACCTTTTGCTGTTTTTCTTGGTTCTGCAAGTGCTTTGGTCTTTGCAAGCCTGTTGGGGGCCATGGCCGGAGGATCGATGGCTGCTTTAATCCCTGAAAACCTTTTGCAATTGCTGGCTTCGTTAGGCTTTCTGATCATTGGCCTACGCCTTATGTTCTCAAACCTGAGTCTTTCTTCTGCAGAGGAGGAAGCCCCTGAGAAATAAATGCGATTAAATGTCTAGAATTAACTCACAGCCAATGTTGACTCTGCGCTGTCTTCGGATTCCTCTTTGGTGATGGCACCGCCGGTCATGAAGACTGGTCTTCTACCTTCCTATCTCAATGAAGTTCACGGTCGCTGACCTGCTTGACCAGTTACCCCCCACTGGGGGACTGGAGATCAAAAAACTCGAAAAAATTCTCAAGCTCACCACAAAGGCCGATCGCGACGGTCTTGAAACAGCCCTTCAGGCTCTCTTGAAGCTCGGCATTGTCAACAACGAAGAAGCCGGTGCAATAAAGCGTAGTGATGACGAGTCACTGATTGAAGCTCGTTTGCGCTGCAGCAGTAAAGGATTTTGCTTTGCCCTAAGAGATGATGGGGGAGACGATATCTATATTCGCGATCATCAGCTCAACCATGCCTGGAACGGAGATCGAGTACTAGTCCGCATCACAAGAGATGGGGGACGTCGAAGATCGCCAGAAGGTGGGGTGCAATGCATCCTCGAAAGGAACACCACCAGCTTGCTTGGTCATGTTGAACGCAAAGATCAAAATATCCTTGCAATACCTCTTGATGACCGCATCCTTGCAACGATCCAACTGCCAGATGGTGATCAAGCCCATCTAAATGATGGGGAGCAGACAAGCGTGGTGGAGGTGAAGCTTGATCGCTATCCCATTGCCCAGTTCCCCGCTGAAGGGCATGTAGCACGTTCACTTCCCTTGAATGGAGGCCCCTCAAGTGATCGTGATCTTCTTCTTACCAAAGCCAACCTTCAAGATCGACCTGCTCCACCTCGCAGCAGCCTAAAGACCCCAACGGCTAAACATCGGCAAGATCTGAGCTCGCAACCAGCGTTGCTACTGCGTAGCTGGCAGGTATCTGATGCGCCACCCCTACCAGCGGTGTATGTGGAGCCCCATGCAGGTGGCACACGTCTGTGGATTCATGCGCCTGCTGTAGCAGAACGGCTGAGTAGTGGGAACAACCTGGATCTCTGGCTAAGAGATCGAGCGGAAGCTCTCTGCCTTGGAGAAGTTTGGCATCCCCTACTCGGCCAAATTCTTTCAAAAGCCTGTTCATTTAAAGTTGGGGAAATCAACGATGCAGTAAGCGTTGCTCTCGACATCTCGGCAGATGGTGAGGTAACTAATTGGCATTTCAGCCTTAGTTCAATCAAGCCAGTAGCCGAAATCGGACCTAAGACCCTCACAGCTCTTAGCAACAGGAAACCAAAGGCAAGAACAGTCCCTGCTGCTTTGAAGTCCGTTAAGGATCACTTAGCCCAACTCGAGACATTGATTTTTTGTGCTCGTACATTGCAAATGGGAGAACAGGCCAGTGGCTCTATAGAGCTGGATCTGGCTGTTCCAGAACTTCAATGTCTTGGCGACCTCCGCTGGGCAGACCCTGTTTCATATCATCATCAATGGGCTCTTCCTCTTGATCAAACTGACCCCCAATCAGTTTTGAGCCCAATGATTAGAGCTGCTCATCGTGCCTGGGCGCAACATGCCCAGAACTTGCAACTCCCTGGCCTGGTGATTGAGGCTTCCGAAGCAGACAACAACACCTTGAACGACGTTGCTAAATCAGCATTAGCTCTTGATATTGCCTTGGAACTAGATGAAGAAGGTAGTCCTGCTGCCACAGAGCTTGCAAAAGCATTTTCGACAACAGCCTGTCGAAGAGTGCTAGATCAGCAACTACGCCATGCACTGCCAGAAACTGTGTTAAGACTGGGAATTCATGATAGTCAGAAAGAGAATGGAAACATTGAATCCGACTATGAAGTCACAAAGGCAAAGGAGTCGAACCTACAATCACCTTGGTGCTGTCCAACTATCCATTACACCGATCTTGTTAATCAAGGGATCATAGTGTCACTTTTAAGTAACGGTAAAGATCGTCCAAATGTCCGACAAAAGGAAAAAGTGATTCTGGGGTCCCGTGAATGCTGGCAACAAATCAAATGGCCACTATTCAGCACAAGCCAAGCAAAGAACCTAGAAGAAATCTGCAGTAAAAGCCTCGTGCATCGTCTCAACACACTGCGCCGTCAAGCTGAAGAGCTTCGACAAGACCTGATCGCTATGGTTCAGGCACGTATCGTGGAACCCCTTGTTGGGGAAGAGCATCAGGGGGTGATAAGCGGAGTGCAGAGTTATGGGTTCTTTGTGGAAATTCCACCTTCTATGGCAGAGGGCCTTGTCCACGTCAGCTCTTTAAATGACGATTGGTACGAATATCGTTCACGTCAAAACCGATTAGTGGGTCGGAAGAATCGCAAGATCTATCAACTTGGTGATCAAGTAAACGTGAAGGTTGTCAAAGTTGACGCCTTAAGGAACCAAATTGACCTCGAAGTTAATGGATCAGCAATAACTGTTGAAGCCAATATGAATGTTGATTCTGATCTAACCAATCAAGCAACAACAACAACAAAAAGTGAGGTTAAAGGCAAAATCACCAAGAATAATGAACAACTAGTCAGCTCAAGTGAGGCATAGTTTGTGGATCCCTATGTCCTTGCCGTTTCTGGAGCTTCAGCTCAACCTCTAGCTGAAAGATCGCTGCAGCTCTTGCTTGAAAACAACCGTGACGTCCATTTGATTTTCAGCCACGGGGCTCTTCAGGTGTGGAAAGCCGAAAGAGGAATTGAAGTTCCAGTGGATCCTTCTGATCAGGAGAAATTCTGGCGCGATCATCTACAAGTAAACAATGGCAATCTGACATGCCATCCCTGGAATGATCAATCTGCCTGCATCGCAAGCGGTAGTTTCCGCACGCGCGGGATGGCAATTGTGCCCTGCAGTATGGGCACAATTGGTCGAATTAATGCTGGTGTATCAATCGATCTAATCGAGCGTTGTGCAGACGTTCACCTCAAAGAGGGGCGGCCTCTGGTGATTGCGCCAAGGGACATGCCCTGGAGCATCATTCACCTTCGCAACCTCACATCACTTGCAGAAGCAGGAGCCAAAATTGCGCCACCAATTCCCGCCTGGTACACAAAACCAAACACAATTGAAGAGATGGTTGATTTTCTTGTTGTGAGATTGTTCGACCTCTTTGATGAAAGGCTCGCCCCCATTAACCGCTGGAATGGTCCTTCACAATGACAAGACTGCAAAAGTACTTACTTTTGCCTTGCCTGAGTCCTCTGCTGGCTGTGGTTGTAGTAGCAGGTTTCAATCTCAACCAACCTGTCAACCTACGGATATTGAATTGGCGATCTCCAACCTGGACACTAGGTGGGTGGATGGTCCTTGGCAGCAGCGCAGGGGCAATTTTCGCCCTAACCACAAGTCTCTCCTTACCACTAAGCAGAGACCCCTTTCATGATCATTTCCATCAAGGGGTAAGAGAGGCTTCGCCCAATACCAGCACCACGTGGCAACGAAACTGGCAGGTAGCCAACGATGAACCATCCCAATCAAGACCAAAGCATGATGAGAACCCAGAACGGGATTTAAGAGATCCATCTCCAACGGTGGCTGTGCCATTCCGTGTCGTACGAAGATCATCAGTAAGGCGGCAAACGCATACTGAGAAATCGCCCCAGCGTCCACCTGCCGAGAGCAACGTTCCACATAGATATTCATCAACAGAAAATGATTCTTGGGGAGATTCACTCAGTGAGGACTGGTAAACCAATAGCGCATCGAACTCAACGGATCGTTGAGTTCGTCGCCAAGCTGTTTAAAGTTCATTCGTCTGTACTGATCCAGTGAACGACAACGACAACCGAGTAAATCCTAATGCTGATGCTCAAAAGCCAGCTGAACAAAAACCAACTCTAGAGAATCCAGTGAAAACCAACCCCACTGAAGATCAACAGGAGGGAGCAAAGCCTCAAACCGCCAAACCTCCAGCTGCAAAGGTAGAAGACAAACCTTTTGAGACCTTTATTCGTGATGACTTTCTTCCAAACATAAAACAGGCACTTACTGAAAGAGGTATGCCACCATCAACTCTTGAGCTGATTCAGGGAGATCGACCAGTTGTCGGTGATCCTTGCTGGATGGTCTGTGGTGAGATCCCCCTCGGTCGTCGCTTTTGGCTTTGCTTTGCAAGTGATTCAATCGCTTCTAAAAAGACTATTTCTCTAGCTGAGACTGGAACAGAACCAAGTCTCATAGAGCCATTCCTAATTGATGAAAAAAAGATGACATTGACTTTATTGCGCTCACGTCTGTTGCAGCGGCTCAATGGTCAGAAATGGTTGACTGCAAACTGAGAGACTTATTAGCCTGTTCAGGCTTTTAAACGTATTTTCGCCGTTTCCGAAGCCACGATGCAGAGAACGAAATAAGCATTTTTTTTGCGGTTCGCCTGGATCGGCGCTGTCCATCTACATATCTACGCAAATTCTCTCCATAATCAACGCAAGCTGCAGGAGAAATGGTTGGTCTCGACCTACACCCCAGATCAAAGCCTGGTGCATAAGGCAGAAGCCTTGAATAGCCACTGGCAACCACAACTGGAATTACTACTAGCGCGTGGTCGAACTGCCGGTGCTGATCTGGTGGAGGTCTACCTGGAGCAAATTGATCATCTCAGCGTCCTTGCTGAACAAGACACCATTACCAGTGTCACTCCATCCTTCGGCAGGGGTGCTGGGATCAGGGTGTTCCTGGGCAAACAAGATGGCTTTGTCAGTACCAATGATCTTTCAGATGCAGGCCTGAAGCATGCATTAGAGCAAGCTCTCAGCATGCTTGGGCTTGAGGTTAATGAGGCTGGTCGCTCATCATTTAATGGTCTGCCAAACCTTCGTGATTTCGCCATCGATAAGGCCGACTGGCTCAACCAAAGCCCAGAGCTATATGAAGCAAGTGATCGCCTTCTAAATGGAACTCAATTGCTTGATCAATATGGAACCCATCTGCAGGTGCGGAGAGGCAGTTATGCCCGCGACTGGCAGGAGGTTCTCGTGGCTGCAAGTGATGGCACCTTTGGACGCGACATCCGTTTGCATCAGTCCATAGGGCTTAATGTCCTTGCTACAGATGGCGAGCACCGCTCAAGCATTGGTCGCCGTTATGGCACATCGGGACGTCCAGACGACCTTCGCAAGTGGGATGCCGAAACGAGCGCCAAGGAAGTTTGCGAAAGCGCAGGCACGATGCTTTATGCCGATTACGTGGACGCCGGTCAAATGCCAGCAGTACTCGCCAACCGCTTTGGTGGTGTGATTTTTCACGAAGCATGTGGGCATTTGCTCGAGACCACTCAGATCGAGCGCGGTACAACACCTTTCAGCGAGAAGTTGAACCAATCGATCGCCCATGAAGCTGTAACGGCAATCGATGAGGGGATTACTGATGGGGCCTTCGGTTCCCTGAGCATGGATGACGAAGGCATGGAAAGTCAGCGAACGGTATTAATTGAAAACGGTGTGCTCAAGCAATTCATCAGCGATAGAGCCGGTGAACTCCGTACCGGTCACCAGCGCACAGGCAGCGGCCGACGTCAGTCCCACACATTCGCTGCAGCTAGCCGCATGCGCAACACTTATATCGCCGCCGGCCAGCACTCACCGGAACAACTCATCGCCTCGATCGACCGAGGCCTTTACTGCAAATCAATGGGTGGAGGCAGCGTTGGACCCACAGGTCAATTTAATTTTGCTGTAGAAGAGGGCTATCTGATCGAGAAAGGCAAGCTCGGCAAACCTGTTAAAGGAGCCACTCTGATTGGCGAAGCAAAAGATGTGATGCCACGGATTTCGATGTGTGCCAAGGATCTTGAGCTGGCAGCCGGTTTCTGCGGGTCAATAAGCGGTAACATTTTTGTCACCGTAGGGCAGCCTCATATCAAAGTCGATTCAATCACCGTGGGAGGGCGTTAATGATGTCCGAAATACAAGCAGCAAATGCAATCGAACTCGACACTCATTCTCTACGGGATAAACTCAGTCAACTTGCTAGCCGCGAGAGTATCCACCAATGGGATTTAGGAGCAGCATGCAGCACAGATAGTTCTGTTCAAATTGATCGTGGCGAAGCCAAGCAAATGAAGGGTGCGCAACGCAGCTCAATCACAGTACGTGTATGGAACAACAAAGGGCTTGTAGGAATCACAAGCACGTCAGATCTTTCAGAAAAAGGAATAGAGAAAGCGCTTATTGGTGCTCGTAAGGCAAGTGACTTTGGCAACGCCGATGACGTTCCTGCCTTCTCAACACTCGCTAAATCTCCGTTACCAAAGCTAGAGCGACCTCTAAGACCAGCACAGGGAATTCAACGAATGCTTGAGGTTCTTAAAGAGGCCGAAGCTGATCTTCTTAGTCGACATCCTGCTATACAGAGCATTCCTTACAACGGTCTAGGAGAAGCAACCTACGAACGAGTTTATCTCAATAGCGATGGTGCGCTTCGTCAAATGAAGCGTAGTCAAGCCAGCCTTTACCTTTTTGCCCGCGCAGAAGAAAGTGGACGTAAACCACGCAGTGGTGGTGCAATTCGCCTTGCTCTAGGTAGTCACGATCTGGATATTGATGGATGTATTGATGAAGCAGCAGAACGAACAATCAGTCATCTTGACTATCAGCCGATCGACACTGGGTGTTATCTCGTCTGCTTTACACCAGAGGCTTTCCTAGACTTGATCGGTGCCTTCAGCAGCATGTTCAATGCCAGAGCAGTGCTCGATGGCGTCAGCCTCAGCCAACGAGAAACAATCGGAAAAAATATCGCCGTTCCATTCTTCTCCCTTCATGATAATGGCCTACATCCTGCACATGTAGGGGCCTCTAGTTTCGATGGTGAAGGCACACCTACTCAAAAACTTTGCTTAATCAACGGTGGAAGACTTGAGAGTTTCCTGCACTCGGAAGCTACCGCAAGGGCATTTGGTGTACCACCAACTGGCCATGCCGGACTGGGAGCAAAGGTATCAGTGGGACCCGATTGGTTTGAAGTGAGCAACACTGAAGGTCAAAACAGTGCATATACTCATCTACAACACAGCAGGAGCAAAGAAACCTTCGTGTTAATCGAAGGGTTAAATGCTCTACATGCTGGGGTTAAAGCAAGTCAGGGTTCATTCTCTCTGCCATTTAATGGTTGGTTGGTCATCAAAGGGGAAAGGGTGTCGATCGAAGCAGCGACAGTTGCTGGAGACATCCGTACGCTGTTGAATAGCATTGTGAATATGGAAGCTGAACAGGTGATCACACCTGGTGGGGTATCTCCTCACGTGTGGGTCGAAGGCTTATCAATTACTGGTGAAGCATGAGGGTGCTGTTCTGGGGTACCCCCAGCTATGCAGTGCCAACTCTGGATGCCTTAAATGACTCAGGCTATGAAATTGTTGGCGTGGTGAGCCAGCCTGATCGTCGTCGGGGGCGTGGTAATCAGCAAATGGCTTCACCCGTCAAACAACGAGCAATGGATCAGGGGTTGCGTGTATTCACCCCTGAACGAATTAGGGATGAGGGCGACATTCAAGCAGAATTAAAATCACTAAAGGCTGATATTTCTGTTGTAGTCGCCTTTGGGCAGCTTCTTCCTTCAACAGTTCTCAATCAACCTCCTCTCGGTTGCTGGAACGGTCACGCTTCACTGCTACCCCGCTGGCGAGGAGCAGGACCGATTCAATGGAGTTTGCTAAGTGGTGACAGCGTGACAGGCGTTGGAATCATGGCAATGGAAGAGGGGCTTGATACAGGCCCTGTTTTAGTCCAGGAAAGGGTTGCTATCGGCTTACTCGAAAATGCGAATCAGCTGTCTAATCGTTTGAGCTCTATAACAGCAAAATTGTTTTTAGAATCAATGCCAAGGATTGCAGCAGCAGGCCCTGGAATCGAATCGCAACGTTGGAAACAATTGGAAGTCATCAAACAGGAAGAGATTGAAGGTGACCCGACATATGCCCGAATGCTCTCGAAAAAAGACCACATTCTTGATTGGAATCAATCTGCAATGGATTTGCATCGCAGGGTTATGGGCCTTTATCCAAACGCATTCAGCAGCTGGAATAACAAAAGGCTGAAAGTACAAGCCACTGAGCCACTTGATGAGGAATTGAAATCCAAGCTTTCGGAAGAAGTAAGGCCACTGCTTGGACGTTGGCAAGATGGAGAACATGAACCAGGAAAGATCCTGGCTTGCGAATCCGATCTGGGCCTAGTCGTAAGTACAAAAACATGCCCTTTACTCATTCGACAAGGCCAATTGGAAGGCAAAAGCAAGGCACTTGGAGAGGTGTTAATACAACAATTGCAAGCGACTGTTGGCCAGGGTCTTGGGGTGGGGTTCAACATCTAACACAAGGGTTATCTTTGCCAGATGTCCTCCTTTAGCGTGTTTCAAAAATTGTCATAGGTTCAAACCAGACTTGACCAATCCTGACAGGAGCATGCTTAGAAGACCAATGTCAAAAGGCGAAAGGAATAGAGAAATCACAAACAGCGCAGTTGTGAGTTGGTGTGGTCAATAATGCCCAGAAAGACTCGCTTTAGCCGTTGGTGATGCAGATCCAGGTAAAGTTGTGCCACACAGACCCAAATCGTTGCATTGTGCACGTTTCAGGTTGGGAAGGTGGTGAGCCTCTAGGAAGTGCCTTAGGAGAGGGACCGACAGCTGAGTCTGCAGAAGACCGAGCGATAGAAAGACTGATCCAACGACTAGCCAACAAGACAAGCCATCTCAATGATAGTGATTTAGCTGAGACTCAAGAAACTGATTTAGATTCAAGCACTAATAAAAGATTAATCAGCGTGCCATTCAAAAAAGATGAGCAGAATCATCAACCAAATAATATAGAACAATTATCAACATCAGAGCAACAAGTAGAGGCTCTAACAGATCCCGAAGACTGGAGTGATGAATTGGCAGCAATAGATCATGAGCTACAAAGAATCGGATGGGATAGAGAACAGGAGATGCTTTACCTGCAGAAGTGCTTTGGTCACTCAAGTCGTCATCGCATCACTCGCTACAGTGATTTAACTTCCTTTCTGAATCAACTAAAAGGATTAAAGCCTGGAGAAGACCCTAATGAGGCTAGCCAACCATTACGCCGAACAGATCTTCTGAGCCAATGTGATCAATTGCTCGAGAAACTTAGATGGACACCAGAGCAAGGCAGAAGATACCTACAAGAGCAACTAAAAGCGAGAAGTCGACAACAATTAAATGATCAACAATTACTGAGTTTCAACATGCTTCTAGAAGCAGAGCTGATATCAAATAGGCAATAATCAACATAAATATAGTGTCTGCATGATTCGTATACGTTGACTATTTGATAAAGAAAAAACTTAAAGTTAGCGATCATCGAGACAGTCGATGATAAATATATCGCCAAAGGCTCTATAAAAGCGATAGAGTGACATCAAAGTAGACCAATTAAGAATGGCTTTTAAGTTTGTTCGGAATTAATATACACAAACGCTAAAGGCCCATAAGATAAATTTAAGAGGTATCAATACTCTAGGTCAACATGAGCTTGATAGATAATCAGAATTGGAAGCCTGAAAGGAGTATTGGATGCCTATAAATTAAGGCTGTTGAGCATGCGGCAACAATTAGACCGAACTATCCTGTTGCATCGGAAAGAATCAATGGCACGGAATCAGGCCTCAGGGAATAGCATCTTGCACGATATTATGAATCTAAAACTCTTAAGCTGTCAAAAGATCCACAATAAGTTGTTGTCATAAGTGGCAGCTTAATTAGGAGGACGAAATAAGAGTTAAACTGCCAATTGAAATCCAGGAAGAGATACTGCTAGTCTTTTCGCTGATTAGTTTGCGTTGGTAATTGCATAAATTGTTAGCGATAAATAATTTTAGCCTGAATAATCAACTGAGTTGTCAAAATACGAAGATGCAGCAACCCGTGCCTTCAAGGCAGGAAAGATCTACCAGAAAGCGGTGTGCTAAGTGCTACGAAGGTCCTGTCAGGGGGGGGGGTGAGGCCCAGGGGTCACCGGTGTGATCACCTGCAGCGCAAGAGTTTATGAGTCTTAACGTCGCATCCCAGACGCCAATGAGAAGCTCACCAAAATATCAATATTATTACGCCATAACTGCAGAATTTACAAACCAGTTGCCTGCACGATAAAATCGAATTAATAAAAAAAGACCAAGTTGACAGTTGAGTCTCCAATCGAGAAAGCCATACGTCCTTCAGTAGGCCTACTGGGTTGGTATTCCGTCTGTGCCAGTAAGTTATTAAAAGAAAATGAATTATATCATCTTTCCATGTTTAATGAGCCATTAGTGATATACAGAGACAAGAATAACAAGCCGAGATGTATCAAAGATTCATGCCCGCATCGATCGGCGTCTTTTCGTGGAGGAGAAAATCAAAACGGTGAAATTGTTTGTCCATATCATGGAGCTCGCTATACGACATCCTGCAATCAGGATGGATCAGATAGAATAACATGCAACCATATTATTGACTCTCATTATGATAACTTCGCGAAACATTTACACCTCAGGCAATATCCCTGTGTAGAACAAGGTGACTATATATATATTTATTATACAGGAGAAGCACAGCCTAGCCCAAAAGATTTTCAGATAAAATCTCACCTAGAGAATAGTCTTCCAGAGGCATATGGCTTTGACTTGAAAGATTACGAATATGAAGAAGTATTTATAGACTTTAAATGCGATTGGTCTCGCATCATAGAAAATCATTTGGACATCTTACATATCTTTTGGCTACATGGCAATACATTGCCAGGAAATGATGTTAACAGAAAAACAATTAAAAGCTTCAACCAGTCAATTAATAAGGATCAATATCATCTTCGAAGTATCTACCATGAGAAAGAAAATAACAAGGATGAATTCATTTCTCAAATCTTCATCCCTCCTGGCCGTGTGATTATTTTCAAGGGAGCAACTGAGCAGGCAAGATATGTACAAGTTTTAGATCATATCCCCTTGTCACATAATAGAGCACGAATCATTGTTCGTCATTATAGAAAGTTTCTTAGGAATAAGCTTCTGTGCAAATTACTTCTCTTTAAACAAAGGCAGCAAAAAGTTTTTTATAAAATTTTCTCGGAAGATTATCTCGTCTTACAAACTCAAACGTTTAATGAGCAAATGGGCTACTTGAACCAAGGCCAAGCCAAACTTTTAGCAGAAGATAAGATGATTAATCTTTTTTGGGATTGGCATCAACATTCACTTGAGAAAGAACACCCATGGGATATACACCCCACAACCGCACATACAAATACAATTCATCAAGATATGTTGATGCTATACCCTCCTGCAAACCCACAGTTATCTCATGATATTAAACGTATAATCGATCGCAAAGTAACCGTTCGACTATTCTCTATAATACTGATCATACTCGCGTTAATTTTTGCGCCAAACTTAGTTCAACAAATAAAGTCTGGCAATGTTTCAATGCCCATGGTTGGAACTCAAGAATAAAGATCTAATTTCCTAGAGATTTTGTTTTTTATTGATATGAGTTCTGTTCAAGAATTAGGCCTTACCTAACAATTGAACAAAACACTTCACTAGGGCCTCACAAGCTATATTTATAACGTGTCAATTTTGATGATTATTTAGCACCCATGCCTCTGAGCTCATTAGTTCGTCAGCTTCAGAAGTCGACTCTCACTGGTGAGTTGGTGGATAGAAGTAATCGAAGCGAGCGCTTACTGATGCGGGGAGCCGGGCGAGTCGGGCGCGCATTGATTGCAAGTGCAATAGCTCGTAAGCAGAACCGTCCACTGGTTGTGATCGTACCGACACTAGAAGAGGCCAATCGCTGGTCTTCGCTGCTTGCAATGATGGGTTGGTCGCATAATCATCTCTACCCAACAAGTGAAGGATCACCTTATGAACCATTTGACCCCACAACAGAAATCGTATGGGGGCAATTGCAGGTTCTAAGTGAACTTCTTGGAGAATCATCCCGAAGTTGGGATCGAGCCATTGTGGCCACAGAAAGAGCTTTGCAGCCACATCTACCTCCTGTTGATGCACTCGCATCACAGTGTGAAATACTCTGTCGTGGAGAGCATATAGACCTGGAAAGCTTAGCCAATACTCTTAGCAAACTTGGATATGATCGAGTTATAACCGTTGATCAGGAAGCTACCTGGAGTCGTCGTGGTGACATCGTTGATATTTTTCCAGTAAGCAGTGAATTACCAGTTCGCCTCGAGTTATTCGGCGATGAACTTGACAAATTAAAAGAGTTCGACCCAGTCAGTCAACGTTCCCTGGATGAAGTTAATGAGCTTTGCCTAACCCCTTCAGGGTTTAGTCCATTAATTGCTCATCAACTACGAGAGTCCATGCCCGATGGGCTTGACCGTCTTGTTAGTGAGGAGACTTTAGATCAACTATTAGAAGGTTCTACACCAGATGGTATAAGAAGGTTAATGGGTATTGCATGGAACAAACCTGCCTCGCTACTTGACTACATTCCTGCCAACTCCTTTATCGCAATAGATGAGAAGCGTCATGGCTCTGCACATGGAAAACTATGGCTTGAACATGCAGAAGAACATCACATTGATGTGGGTCAATCAATGGGCTTGTCGACTGATGAACAAAAAAAGTATTGGCCTCCATTGCTTCATCGCAGCATCAAAGAAAGCTATGCAACCACAGAACGCTTTACTGGCATTGATCTTGCCGAACTCCATGAAGACGATGGTTATGCAAATAGTTTTGATCTTGCCAGTCGGCCAATTCCAGCCAACCCAAACCAGTTCGGCAGATTAGGAGAGCAAATCAAAAATTATCAAAAAGAACATCATCCCGTTTGGCTTTTATCAGCACAACCAAGCCGTGCTGTGGCTCTTCTTGAGGAGCATGACTGCATCACACGCTTCGTCCCAAACGCTAAAGATCACCCAGCCATTGAACGTTTGCTCGAGCAAAACACCCCAGTAGCTTTAAAGACAACCGGTTCTGTGGATTTAGAGGGGCTGATCTTGCCAGCCTGGCGTGTTGTTTTGATGACTGACCGTGAATTTTTTGGTCAAAAAACCCTTGGCTCTACCGGTTATGTTCGACGACGACGACGGGCGGCGAGTCGTACGGTTGACCCCAATAAAATGTGCTCTGGGGACTTCGTCGTGCATCGCAATCACGGCATCGGTCGTTTTCTGAAATTAGAAAAACTGGCCATCAGTGGTGAGGTCCGTGACTATTTGGTTATCGAGTATTTGGATGGAACACTCAGCGTGGCCGCCGATCAGCTCGGCAGCCTTGGTCGGTATCGATCAACAAGTGAATCGCCACCAAAACTTAATCGCATGGGAGGAACAGCGTGGCAAAAAGTTAAAGAGCGCACCCGAAAGTTAGTTCGCAAAGTTGCGATGGATCTGGTCAAGCTCTATGCAGAGCGACTCCAGGCCCCTGGATATGCCTTCCCACCAGATGGACCATGGCAGATTGAACTAGAAGAATCTTTTCCCTATGAACCAACACCTGATCAAGTCAAGGCAGTCGTTGATGTAAAACGCGATATGGAAGCAGCACAACCTATGGATCGGCTTGTGTGCGGAGATGTTGGTTTCGGAAAAACGGAAGTAGCAATACGAGCGATCTTCAAAGCAATTACGTCTGGACGGCAGATAGCCATGCTTGCCCCCACAACAGTGCTAGCCCAACAACACTGGAGAACACTTTCAGACCGCTTCGCTCCCTACCCAATCAAGGTCGCCTTACTGAACCGATTCAGAACAAGCTCAGAACGAAAATCAATACTTAATGGCCTCAAAGAAGGGACAATCGATGCAGTTGTCGGTACCCACCAGCTACTCAGTAAAAACACAACATTCCAAAAACTAGGGTTGTTGGTTGTTGATGAGGAACAGCGTTTTGGAGTCAATCAAAAGGAAAAGATCAAAGCTCTTCGTAAGGATGTAGATGTTTTGACCCTTTCAGCCACACCAATTCCGCGAACCTTATACATGAGCCTTTCAGGGGTAAGGGAAATGAGTCTGATCACAACCCCTCCACCATTGCGCCGTCCTATCAAAACCCACCTAGCCGCTTTTGATGAAGAAGCAGTTCGTAGTTCTATTCGCCAGGAACTTGATCGAGGCGGACAGGTGTTCTATGTCGTTCCACGTGTTGAGGGTATTGAAGATGTAGCTCGTCAACTTCAACAGATGCTGCCCGATTTGAAGTTGTTGGTAGCCCATGGTCAGATGGCAGAAGGCGAACTTGAGAGCTCGATGGTCGCCTTTAATGCAGGGGAAGCCGACTTGATGCTATGCACCACGATCGTTGAAAGTGGCCTCGATATCCCACGTGTGAACACTATTCTCATTGAGGATGCTCATAAATTTGGACTAGCACAGCTCTACCAACTACGTGGCCGTGTGGGTAGAAGCGGTGTTCAGGCTCATGCATGGTTGTTCTATCCGGGTGACGCATCCCTCAGTGATACCGCTAGACAACGCCTAAGGGCAATCCAGGAATTTGCACAGCTAGGAAGTGGCTATCAACTAGCGATGCGAGACATGGAAATCCGTGGTGTAGGAAACCTTCTCGGGGTTGAACAAAGCGGCCAAATGGAAACCATTGGTTTCGATCTTTACATGGAAATGTTGCAGGAATCACTTGCTGAAATCCAAGGACAGGGCATTCCATCTGTAGATGACACTCAAATCGATCTGCCGGTAACAGCTTTCGTGCCAGCGGAATGGATTGTTGATGGTGACGAAAAGATCGCTGCCTACCGAGCTGCCGCAAATTGTGCTTCTCATGAATCACTGATTGAGTTGGCAGCTAGCTGGACAGACCGATACGGAGCCATTCCTGGTCCTGTGCAATCACTTCTTCAACTGATGGAGCTCAAACTCTTAGCTCGTCGCTGCGGGATCTCGAGAATTAAGCCAGAAAAGCCAAATATTGCGATGGAAACACCGATGGAGGAGCCCGCCTTCCGGCTACTTAGGCAAGGTTTACCGCAACACCTGCACGGCCGACTGATTTACCAGACTGGAAGTGGAAATAAAGCCAAGGTGCTGGCACGAGGTCTAAGCGTCTTGCCTATGGAAAAACAGCTTGAACAACTGATGGAGTGGTTGCGTCTCATGGCCACACAGATTCCTTGCGAGGATGGATTAACTGCAATTCAGCAAAAGCAGCAAGCCATTGAGCGAGACAAGGCCGTCATTACCCCCTAAGCCCTTCCAGCGCAACTATATTAAGAAGTCTTTACAAAAGCGCAATTCTTCGTTACATTTGAGCAAATAGCGAAAAATGCCTTGGGGGAATTCACTGAGATCGGGAACAATCAGGGAATGATGGGATTAATGAGCGGATTGTTGAGTCTCGCCGCCATTGCCATTTTTGCTGTTCTTCAAAGCGACGCAGAAAACGATGACGACGACTCGAATTCAGGTGGAGATGGTGGCTTAATGCAACCTGTTACTTAGAGATCAAACGGGGCGTAATTATTATGCGCTCGTACAAATCCTGCAAGGTCATACATTAATCATTATTTAACAGAAAGCCTAACTTTTAGATATTATAGTGTTGATGGAATAGCCTGAGGAAGTTTAACTCCTACAGGCTTATATATTGGTCCATCAAGTATTTTGTTTAGAGCTTTAATTAGTGTTGTTTCGGCCACCTTGTATTGACTATCCTTCCCAGAACCAAGATCCTCAAGCTTAAGATTATTGATTTCTTTTTCAGACATCACGGCCTTAATATCTGGCTTGATGCCATTTTTATGAATGTCCGATCCGCTTGGAGTGAGATACTTAGCGATCGTAACAGTAAGACCAGAGCCATCAGAAAGGCCTCGAACTGATTGAACCAAGCCCTTGCCAAAGGTCTTCTGTCCTACAAGTACACCACGATGATTGTCTTGTAGTGCTCCTGAGAGGATCTCACTTGCGCTTGCTGAGCCTTCATTCACCAAAACAACAACAGGGCGTTGGGTTAAGGCACTTCCATTCGCTCGGCGTACATCTTGAATGCCATCACGAGTTTTTGTTCGAACAATTGTACCTTCATCAAGCCATTGGCGTGCGATATCAATACTGGCTTCAAGCAAACCTCCAGGATTACTACGCAAGTCGAGTACATAGCCTTGCGCACCCTCTTTTTCTAAATTCTTGATAGCACTTCGCATTCCTTTCGCTGCATGGGCATTAAACTGTTTCAGGCGGATATAACCAATCTTTGTACCATTTACTGTCGTATTTAACTGGATATCAACTGCCTGTATCTCAATGCGTGCACGTATCAACGGGACCTGGATAACTTCACCCCTGCGACGCAGACCAAGGGTGACCTCACTACCTTCTTTACCACGAATCAACTTAACAGCATCCGCTGTAGACATGCCCTTAGTGGATTGTCCATTAATGAATACGATCACATCCTTAGGTTGGACACCAGCCTTAGATGCAGGAGTTCCTTCGATTGGGGAAACCACAACTAATTCTTTTGTATCCTTGTCTAGAGAAAGCTGGATGCCAACACCTGTTAATTCTCCTGAGGTGTCGATCTGCATTTCCTTAAATTCCTTTGGATCTAAGAATCGTGTATAGGGATCATCCAAGCTTGCTAACATGCCACGGATCGCTTCATAGGATTCTGAAGTGGCTGAATAGTTCTTGGCTAATAAGTCCTTGCGTAGTCCCTTCCAGACTTCAGGGTTATATTTACCTGTGGAATCAAGATAGTCACGATATACAATCTGCCAGACCTGATCAATCACCTCTTTGGGGCTATCACTAATAGCGGAAGAAGAACTGCTTGGTAAACCCAAACTTGGAGAGGCAAGTGCAATTGCAGCAGCAGCTCCTCCCGCGCCCAGAAGGACCAGCCATGAACTGCGCTGGCAGCCTAATGAGCGAAGACTTCTAGAGATGGGCATAGCGTCCAAATTGGACTGATCTCACACAATAACGACTTCATGGCGGATCCACCCATCGACCGTCATCCTTAATCAACTGGATCAACGCATCTACACCCTCAGACTCAGAAACCTTGCGAATCTCATCTCTGCCCCGATAGAGGGATATGACTCCTGGGCCTTTACCAACATAACCATAGTCAGCATCTGCCATCTCACCTGGGCCATTCACAATGCAACCCATCACCGCAATATCCAAACCAACAAGATGGGATGTGGAATCGCGCACTTTCTGAACAACCTCTTCAAGGTTGAACAATGTTCGGCCACAACTTGGGCAGCTGATGTACTCGACCATCGTTTTGCGCAGCCCGATGGATTGAAGAATCGAGTAACAAACTGGAATTTCTTTCTCAGGCGCCTCGGTCAATGAAACTCGGATGGTATCGCCTAGACCTTCTGCTAAAAGCGTTGCGATGCCCGCTGTACTTTTAATCCTTCCATAATCCCCATCACCAGCCTCGGTTACGCCCAAATGAAGGGGATAATTGAAACCCTCTTGATCCATTGTGTCAGCCATCAATCGATAAGCCGCCAACATCACAGGTGCTCTAGAGGCCTTCATCGAAATCACGATGTTATGAAAATCGAGCGAATCGCAAATTCGCACGAATTCCATTGCTGACTCAACCATGCCAAGAGGAGTATCTCCATAGGCAAAGAGCATGCGTTCAGCAAGCGAACCATGATTCACGCCAATACGAAGGGCTTTGTCTTGCTGCTTGAGACGAGTGACAAGCGGTTCAAAATTCTCGGCAATGCGTTCTCTGATAGAAGCAATCTCTTCGCCGCTGAACTCGGTTCGATCTGGATCAGCTTTATCAAACACAAAAAGGCCAGGATTGATCCTCACCTTGTCGACATGGTTTGCCACCTCAAGGGCAATTTTCATGCCGTTGTGATGGACATCAGCCACAAGGGGTACCGGTTGATAGGTCTCCCTAAGCCGTTGACAAATCTCGCCGACGGCCTTGGCATGACCGAGAGATGGAACAGTTAGACGAACAATTTCACAACCAGCTTCATGCAAGCGTCGTATGGCTGCTGTTGCCCCCTCCACGTCAAGGGTGTCCTCGTTGATCATCGACTGCACCCTGACAGGATGATCACTACCGATCAAGACACCTCCTACGTTGACAGTGCGCGTTACACGTCGGTGGATCTGGGTGTCGTATCTCCTGGATGTGCTGGATTGATACTCAGCCATGGTTGCACTCATGGCAGACGGCGCCTAGATGAATCCAACATTGGCACAACAGCGCACCTATTGACTTGTATGAGCCTTTGGCGGACCTCGAGCAGATCGCCTCTGGTGAGGGCAACAGGAGCACCATCTACTGGAGATGGATTGCGAAGGAGGTAGGCAGGATGCAAAAGCGGCATCAGTAAACGGCCTTGCCAATGCTGCCATTGACCACGAAGACGGGTAATTCCTCCCTTGATACCAAGGATGGCTTCGACTGCTGTCGAGCCAGCCAAGGCAATCACGCAGGGATCAACCAACTCAATCTGTTGTTGCAACCAGGGACGGCAAGAAGCAATCTCAACAAGTGTCGGTCGCCGATTCTTAGGGGGCCGGCATTTCACAACATTGCAGATGTAGGCATCAGTTTGAGGGTCAAGGCCAACACTCTCCATCAAACGATCTATAAGTTGACCAGAACGTCCTACAAAGGGCTTCCCTAGCTCATCCTCGCGAGCGCCTGGCGCTTCCCCGATCAGCATCAAAGAGGCATGTGGGTTTCCACGACTCACAACAACCTGAGGCTGGTTAACAGGCAAGTCACAGGAACCACAGCCATTAGTGCGCTCCATATGAGCCCCATAGACATGGGTCAATCCTTATGAGTTTTATTTTAATTAATTGCGAACAGCTGCAACGTCTCTCTGATGGAAAGCATCGACTTGCGTTGAGGAGATCTAGGCGAATTCAGACTAAAAAACCGCGAAGAGTCTCCAAAAACTAGCTCTTGGCAAGATCGATTGACCTTCAAAGGACAGTGGTTGTGCGACCCAAGTCAACCATGAGCATTAAAAAGCCAATCGAAAGATGTTGGTTGTCCATGTCAGAGCATCAGGCAAGATGTGGTCCTTACGGGCATCCCGCAAGGGGATGCGGCACCAATGCCACTTCCGCCTCATCTTTCCGACCGAGTCGTTGCCCTTCAGCCCTCACTCACACTGGCAATCAGTGCTCGAGCAAAGGCCCTTCAGCAAGAAGGCCGCGACATCTGCAGCCTGAGTGCTGGTGAGCCAGATTTCAATACCCCTGAATTCATCATTGATGCCACGGTGAAGGCACTCCGTGATGGCATTACCCGTTATGGCCCTGCCGCCGGAGATCCCGAACTCCGTGAGGCAATAGCAACCAAGCTCAGCAAAGAAAACACTGTGCCAACCAATACAGAGCAAGTGTTGGTGACAAATGGAGGCAAGCAAGCAATCTTTAACTTGTTTCAGGTGATCCTCAATCCGGGCGATGAGGTTTTAATCCCTGCTCCTTATTGGCTGAGTTATCCAGAAATGGCCCGCTTAGCTGGTGCAAAGGTGACAACACTTCCCTCCACTCCAGAAAACGGTTTCTGCCTAGATCTCAACAACCTAGAAGCCTCCATCGGCCCTAAAACCCGTCTTTTATTACTTAATTCCCCTGGCAACCCAACCGGCCGTGTGATGGCACGCAAGGAGCTGGAAACATTGGCTGATCTGCTGAGAGATCATCCCCAGATCCTGGTCATGAGTGATGAGATCTACGAGTTCATTCTTGAAGAAGGGCAACAGCATTACAGCTTCTCGGCCATAGCACCAGATCTTTCAAACAGAACCTTCATCGTTAACGGCTTTGCCAAGGGCTGGGCAATGACCGGTTGGCGTTTGGGTTATCTAGCCGGCCCCGCTGATGCTGTAAAAGCTGCTACTGCCCTTCAAAGCCAGAGCACTAGCAATGTCTGCAGTTTCGCTCAGCGTGGAGCCTTGGCCGCGCTGCAAGGCTCAAGGGAGTGTGTGAAAAAGATGGTGAAGAGCTACAACACCCGCCGCGAACTCCTCACCTCTGGCTTGCTTAGCCTTGAGGGAATGAGCCTGGTTCCTCCAAAAGGTGCCTTTTACGCCTTCCCAAAACTGCCACCTGAAAGCCTCGACTCAGTAAGTTTCTGTGAGCAAGCTCTTGAAAACCATGGGCTTGCGATGGTTCCAGGTGCAGCATTTGGCGACGACAGTTGCGTACGCCTCACCTGTGCGGTTTCACCAGAAACGATTTGCGATGGACTAGAACGTCTCCGCAAAGCTCTCAAACAGAGCTGAACAACAAACGCAACAAAGACAACATGCCTTCAAGACCTGGCGGGGCGTTGGTCCGCACTTCATTGATCTGCTTGATTGGGTTGCTGAGCTGCACTAATCAAACTGAGAAAACACTTCGTATTGGGGCAATTCCCGATCAGAATCCTGAGCGTTTGAACCGTTTATACGGCCTACTCTCGTCTGAACTGAGCAAAGAATTAAATGTGCCCGTTCGCTACAAAGCAGTCACGAACTATCCAGCCGCAGTCAGTGCATTCCGCACCGACAGCCTTGATCTTGTTTGGTTTGGAGGCCTAACAGGTGTACAAGCTAGGTTGCAAAAGCCAGGAGCAGAAATTATCGCGCAAAGAGATATTGATGCCAAATTCACAAGTGTATTCATAGCCAATACAAAGAGCGAAATTAAGCCATTAAAAAGCCAATCTGGGCTTCAGCAACTTAATGGGAAGCGGTTCACTTTTGGCTCCGAAAGTTCAACCTCTGGAAGATTAATGCCTCAGCACTTCCTTCAGCAAGCAGGTGTGCAAATGAATGATTTTTCTGGAGGCAAACCAGGTTTCAGTGGCAGTCATGATGCAACAATTGCTTTGGTGCAAAGTGGTTCTTTTGATGCTGGCGCCCTGAACGAAAGTGTATGGGAGTCGGCTCAGAAAAATGGCCGCATCGATCCAGCCAAAGTGAAAGTGATTTGGAGAACGCCCCCATATGCAGATTATCACTGGCTAGCACAACCCAATCTCGATAAAAAGTTTGGCGATGGTTTCACTGAAAAACTAAAGTCTACTCTAACTGGGTTAAAGAAAAGTTCAAAATCACAAGAAAAAATACTTGAACTTTTTGGGGCAAGTAGCTTTGTAGATGCAAACCAAAATCAATACATAACAATCGAGAAAATAGGCAGACAACTAGGAAAGATTCAGTGAGAGGATTACTCGAAATAAGGGGCGTATTTGTACACAATAGTAGAGGGAATCGGCTTAATGATATCAACCTTAGCATTTCTTCAGGAGAGCGTGTTGCACTTGTAGGCAGCAACGGATCAGGAAAAAGTAGCTTATTAGCGGTTGCCAACGGAACTCTTATTCCTGATTCGGGGAAGGTGATTTGGCAAGATTATTCAACCTCAAACTTAGGGCAACGTCAACGAAAAAAAATAGGAACCCTGTGGCAAGATCTTCGCCTTGTAGAAGAGCTCAACGTTGCACAAAACATCAACTGTGGTGCGTTAGCTAACAGAAATTTACTATGGGCTCTAGCTAATTTACTCAAGCCAATCGAATTAAATGCCTGCAGTGAATGTCTTAAAAAAGTAGGTCTTTCATCGAGCATCCTTTCTGCAATGGTAAGCGAACTCTCGGGGGGACAGCGGCAGCGAGTGGCAATAGCACGCCTCTTACGTCAAAAACCAGAGCTCATTCTCGCTGATGAACCTTTATTCAGTCTCGATCCAATCCTTGCAGAGGAAATCCTCCATCTTTTCTTGGACAACACGATGACTAGTGATATGGGCGAAGAAAGAACCCTTTTGATGAGCCTGCATCAACCATCCTTTTTTCGGCACTTTGACAGGGTAATCGCACTTAAGTCTGGGAGAGTTGTCTTTGATCAACCTGCTGAATGTCTTGATGAAGAAGCCTTAGCCTTGATCTACGGATCTGCATGAGTCGCCTAAGTCCAACTCCTCCAATCCTGAGCCTTTTGCCAGCACTGGCTTTATTGCCTGTACTTATTTCTATACTCATAAGTTTCCACAATGGTGGAGTCACTCTCCTATGGGAGTTTATTTGCGCTGCCGTTCATCCATCTATTCAAGCAGAGGTCGTTCAAAGTGCATTTAGAGGAATACAGATCACTTTGGCCACAGCTCTTCTTAGCTGGTCAATAAGTTCAATAGTTGGAATTTGTCTTGGCATAGCCAGCGCCAGGGTGGTATGGGAGACCTTTTTAGGGACAAACTGGCCATCGATTGTGATTCGCAGACTTTTGGCAATCCCGCGCGCAATTCATGAACTCCTCTGGGGTTTGTTGTTACTTCAAATGGTTGGACTGAGCCCTTGGGTAGCAATTGTTGCAATCGTCATTCCTTACTCCTCACTTGTTGCTCGAGTCGTAAGTGATCAACTTGACACCCAGGATCGTCGAGCCCTATGGGGCTTAAAACAGGCTGGGGCGGGCTCCTCTTCCGCCTTAATTACAGCTCTTGGCCCTGCGATGGGGCCTGTCTTATTGAGTTATGTCGGATATCGACTTGAATGTGCATTAAGAGGTGCAACCGTGTTGGGGGTTTTTGGATTGGGTGGTATTGGCACTGACCTTCAACTGGCACTTCAATCTCTTCAATTCCATGACGTATGGACAGCTTTATGGTTACTAGCAGCAGTAATGTTTAGTCTTGAGCAGATATTAAGTTTGATACGTAGATATTTCAAATTATCGAAGAATGGGATTTGGCAAGTTGCCAGTATATTGATTGTCTTATTGATTCTATGCGCACTAAGTATTCCCTGGCTAAATGCAGTTGATATTGATCTAGGAGAACCTCTTCACTGGAGCCCCCTTCCATTACCAACTGTTGATGAGCTAATAATTGCTATTCACACTCTCCCATGGATCCAATTAATCAGCAGCACGATGTTGCTAACAGTGTTAGCAGCAGGAATCGCTATCGGAACACCGCCACTAGCAATGATGCTTTGGCCAAGCCGACTGGGAATAGCAATACAAAGAATCATCTGGGGCCTGCTAAGACTGATGCCAACCCCTCTTACTGCTCTATTTTTGCTGCTCTTCAGCAAACCGAGTGTGGCTGTTGCTGCTCTTGCACTTGGAGCCCACAACATTGGAGTGATGGGTCGCCTCTTAAAAGAAGGGCTTGACCAACAAAGCGACAACAACTTGAAAGCCTTAAGCGCGACTGGCGCTGGAGCACGATCGGCTTGGCTCTATGGATGCTTTAGCGGCCAAAGCCGTAGCTATTTAGCCTATGCCGCTTACAGAACGGACGTGATTTTGCGTGAAACCGTGGTAGTTGGCATGGTTGGAGGCACTGGACTGGGTTGGCAGTTAATCGAATCTCTTGGTTCGTTCAACTGGGCACAGGTCAGTGTCCTAATCGCGGTGTTCACAGCTCTGACCTTGATCGGAGAATCGATCACTGATCGCTTGCGATATCACTGGACTGGCTCAACTAAAAAGCTACCTATGGTTGTAGACCTACAAAGCTGATCAGGTTCCACTTCTCGATGTGATGGCCAATACATACAAGAGACTCGTTGTCATAGGTGACAGTGGTGTTTATGGATGGGGAGATCGAGAGGGTGGCGGATGGTGTGAACGTCTGCGATGCCAATGGATGAGCCTCCCTGATGCCCCAGTGGTCTACCAGCTTGGAATTCGTGGTGATGGACTGGAAAGTGTTGCCAAACGCTGGCAAAAGGAATGGCAAAGTCGAGGCGAACTCCGTCGTCAGGTTCCTGATGCAGTTCTTGTGGCGGTGGGCCTCAATGACACAGCACGTATTGGACGCCCCGATGGCCGGCCCCAACTCACGGCAGAGGCCTTTCGCTTTGGCCTGCAGCAAATGCTGACAGAGATGAAACACCTCACCAAGGTGATGGTGATGGGCCTCACTCCTGTCGATGAAGCTGTAATGCCATTTGCGCAATGCCTCTGGTATTCAAACCAATCGGGGTCGGTTTATGAAGCCCAGCTTGAGGAAGCCTGTCTTGAGGTTGATGTGCCATTTCTGCCGTTGCACAACGCCATGCTCAATGAACCTGCCTGGCTCAGCTGGATCGAACCCGATGGTATCCATCTCAACTCAGAGGGACATGACTGGATCCACCAACGGGTGATGGCATGGACATCGATGCTGGAGTGGGCAGAGCTCGAACCACTAACAAACTTCACTCCTACGGTTGGCTGAAATCACCCCTAAGGAATCCGATGTTCATCCTTTAGTTGGTTTACCAGTGCTGCAGAAAAGAAGAAATTTAAGGATGTCAATAGAAAGTCAAGTCATGGCGCAAACTTCTTGCAAAACCTTGAGAAGAAAGAGAGCAGAGTGCTCTGGGAATCAGCGTTCATTTTCATTGCCCAAATCGATACAAAAACGCAATCAGGCTGTAGTTAAACACCTTGGATTGGCGCACCTTGCAGCAACTCGCCAAGCCACCCGTGGCGGTGAAGAACTGGATGATCTCATTCAAGAAGCAAGGCTGGGATTAATCATGGCGATGGAGAAATTCGATGCCAATCTTGGATTTAAAGTAAGTAGCTATGCAATGGCCCGTGCCAACGGCCAGATCCTCCATTTCCGCAGAGACAGAAGCCAGATTGTGAGAGTGCCCTGGCGACTGAGAGACCTATATACCCGCGGCATGAGACTCCAGCAGAAGTAGCAGAATGATGGCTTAAAACCTTTCACCGAAGAGCAACTGGCTGCACAATTAAATGTAAGTTCAGACCGCTGGCATCAAGCTGCGGAAGCCATATGGCAGACACACCTTGTATCTCTGGATGCCAAAGAGAGTTCAACAGGTGGCAATCATGTTGAGAAGAGAGTCCCATTATTGGAACGGCTCAAGTCACCAAAGCAGAAAGAACCGGATCTGCAATACCAATGGCTAAAAAGGCTATTCAGCGTCTAACATCCCACCAGCAACACTTGCTTTACGCCCATTACATCGATGACATCAGCTTGAGACAGTTGGCAAAGCGCGAAAAGATGAAGGAGAACAAGCTGCGAAGAGTTTTGCAAGGTTTAATTAAACAACTTCAACTTTGGTCCACAAACAAATCTGATTAGCTGGTTAAGCAGCCAAACCAAGCCAAGCGGCGATTGCGATGGCAAAAACAGCAGCAAAGCTTGTCTGTAAACCATTAACAAGTTCATTACTCAGCCAACTAATTTTGTTCTGAGCAATTGCGCCTAAAAGGCTCTCCATAAGAGTGGCCAATAAGCCAATCAAAGCAACCAAGATCGCCTGGAAACCAAAAGGCAACAGAGAGAGGGAGACCATCACGAAGGTCATCAAAAGACTGCCAAGGGCACTTGCGAGAGTGCCCTCGAGACTGATGGCTCCATCCGTACCAGCAGGTACAGAACGCAGCGTGGTGATGAGCACAGTGGTTCGGCCCCAACGTTTGCCTATCTCACTGCCGAAGGTGTCAGCAAGTTTCGCTGCAAAACTTGCTGCGAAACCGATCATCAGCAAAGACTGGGAACCAAGGCCCAGTTTGATCAGGATTGCCACTACAGCACCAGTGGCTGCAGATCCCCAGACATTTTCAGGCCCACGCCTGCCACCACGTCCCTCAGCAAGGCCAGCGAGTTTCTTCTGGGCCATGCCAAGACGGGTGACCATCGATCCCAGTACGAGATAAATCACAACCGCAAGCCACCCACGCCAGCCCAGACACCCCCAGAGGATGGTGCCTAGTGCCCCGGCATGAATCCATCCGGAGGAAGTGAGTAATGGCAGCCTCTGGGCCAGCGCAATCAATAGAGCATTGAGAGCAAAAGCCAAGAGCCATTGAACCAGAGTCGGATTAGAAAAAAGCATCAACTTTGATAGCACTGCCTTTGGCCAGATTGGACAAGAGACAGCAAGCGTGGGCTATTGCTTGACGCTGTCTGGCAGACCAGAGCATGAAGCAGAAAAAACAGCCTACGGTTTTGATCTTCTCAATCTCAGCATTGAGAAAATTATCACCTCAAAAGACTGTGCAGAAAATCACTGAAGAAGTCCAAGCCCTCGAGCCAAAGGAAGCCGCTATGAGATGAAGGTTTGCTTGAAAAAGACGCCGATAAGCGCTGACATTCGTGAGTAAAAATGCAGCCGCGTAGATCAAAAACAAGCCTGCAGGAATTCAATCAGATCTTGACTGATCTCTTGACAAGCTGATCCGTCGACTTGAAACCATTGTTTGAGCTGCTGCCACAGCAGCTGTGCAAGTGCGCAGGATTGAATCTCCCAACGCCACAGGCACCCAACCGGCGGCCTCAGCGGCACACTCTTCAAGTGGGCTCCAACCACCCTCAGGACCAATCGCAACTGTGACTTGGTTGATTTCTGGGGTCAATCCTTCCATCAAAAGTTGTAGATCAATCAGTCCCTGCCGACGAGTGGTGGCCAAAGCAAAAACTGCATGAACTGGTGGACTTTTCCACAAGGCTGAAGCTTCTGCTATGGGCAAAAGTTCTGGCTGCCAAAGCTGCTCAGATTGCTCAACTGCTTCCCTAAGGATCACCTTCCATCGCAATGGTCGCTCCTCCGCCTGAGGAGTACACCTATCAGAACGTAGAGGCTGAATCAGGTTGACGCCTAGTTCACAACTCATCCTCAAAACCTCCTCAAAGCCACGCTTTGGGAGAACAACAGCCAAACCGAGTTGTTGACGATGGCGAGGTTGTTGTAGAGAAGGAGACGAAGGTGACGTGTCAAGTTTTAAAAAATCACCTGCTTGTAGATGGGCCTCCCAGAAATGGCCAACACCATCAACAACCGCAACCGCTTGCCCATTGCGAAGGCGAAGCACTCTGCGCAGGTAATGGACTTCGTCTTGATTGAGAGATAACAAATGGTCAGAAGCAGTGATTGCATCAAACCGCTGCGATTCAACCAAAAGGCGCCTGAGCTCAGCCAAGAGACTGCCTAGGCCTCCACAGGAAAGATGCTGTCGGGATGGGGCTCAACAGGCCAGTCATCATTGACACCACCAATCAACACTTCATCCAACTGCACCACATCGGAGTCAATTTGTTGGAGAGCGTTGATCAAGACATCAAGTGCAACAGCATCACTTGTACCAAGATCAACCCAACAACGTGCCCAGCAGCCTTGATATTCCAACTGGCCCATGTTGTGCATCAGCGCAGGGATCACGGATCTGGCGTCTTCATTGTCGTAAGTGATCCAGCTGAGATCCGCACCTTCCTCATGGACTTGTAGGTTCTCAGCATTAAATCCACCCAAACGGCCAATCACGTACCAACTATCAAAGATGCCATCGACGTAATTTTGCTCACCCTGGCTTGGTACATCGGCAAAGTGAAGCCATAGCCAACAGTTGAATGGATCAACCTCGCGGAAACGAACGTCCATGAAAGCTCGACGATGGCTGCATCATCGCGGCATTCGACAGATCCGTCTGCATAAGCAAGCATTCATCAATCAAATTGGAGGATCATTAGCTGCTGTGAGCAGAGAAGTGAGGTGCTCATGCTGGAGCTGAAAGACATTCAATACCGTCCCTCAACATCTGAAGAACCTGTGCTGCAGGGAGTTGATCTCCTTGCTCATGCGAGCCAACCCGTTGTAATAGCTGGCGCTAGTGGAAGTGGCAAAACCAGTCTGCTCGAGGTGATCAGTGGACTTGCAAGTGCTCAACAAGGTTCCATTTACTGGGAACACAAACCCTTAAATCAGCGTCAACGACGCTGGTTGTGTGGGGTCGTCTTTCAATTCCCAGAGCGGCACTTTCTTGGTTTAACTGTTGCCCAGGAGCTGCGCTTAGGGCATCGGCGACTCACCAGTGTGGAACAAACACAAGCGCTCCAAAAGGTGGGACTGGCTCAAATCGACATGAAGCAAGCACCGGAACGTCTCAGTGGAGGTCAACAAAGACGGCTTGCCCTTGCTGTTCAGTTGCTGCGCAAGCCAACCATTTTGCTGCTTGATGAACCCACCGCCGGGCTTGATTGGTCAGTACGTGATGAGGTATTGGAACTGCTTTCCAAGCTTGCACGAGAACAGTTGTTAATCGTGGCCACTCATGAGCCAGAACTCTTTGTGGGCTTGTCAAGTGCAGCGTATCGGCTCGATTCAGGTCGGCTTCATAAGCTGCCTCAATAACTCTCAATCAACTTAGATAACTAGCTGCCTTCGCAATCGAAAGTCACAGAAAAGCAATTCACAATGGCCAACCATTGATAAGTAACGCTTCAAAAGCGAATTGGGTCAGCGATCTATAAATATGTCTTGATCTTTTAATCAATAGGTAGTTGTTGAAGTTAAAAAAAATACTTCCAAGACGGCTTGAGGGCCGACAAGTATTGCAGCACTAAGTCTTTTTACTGAAGAACTCAAAAGCATTCTTCAGGAAGCTCGCAATATAGAATTAAACAACAATTCAAAAGAAATATTTAATTGATGGCTAAAAGTGAAACGACAAGAGCTTTTTATCAGTTAATTATATCGAGAAAGCAAGCCATTGTTCGCATGGGTCTTATCTACTCAATCCAAAAGGAGTGCACCAGCCCAAAGCAACAACACTGTTGGCACCGCTTCAAGCTGGTCTCCTGTAATCGGCAGGGTAACGCTTGGTAAAGCTGTCATGGCTTGCAGGAGGAGTCCCCCAAGAATCAAGCCGCTAGCAAGCAAGAGAACACTCCAGCCCAATGATGCAAGTGGGCGACGACCTCGTCTGATCTGACTCAGAAACAGAGCAATTGTTGATACAGCAAGGATAAGCTCCGTACTTCCAACAGGAGCAACAATCACAAGCAATAAGGCAAGTCCTCCCAAGACCAATCGAACCGTGAGGCCCTGTCCTTCAGGTAGAGAGAGATTCGGCCAGAATTCTCCTGATTTGGTGTTAGCAGTTGATGAATTGATATTGCGTAAACGTGTAAGCAGAGCATTGCTTCCACCACTACGAGCAGCTGTCTCGACCTGCAGCTCCTCTCGCTGAGAGGCATTAACTGCAGCGTTGCTCACTTTGCCAAGCTGACGTTCCTTGAGACTGGACATGAGCACAGCGTCATAAGACGCTTCAACCCTTGCCCTGGCTTGAAGGTCATCGCCTACCTCTAAAAGCCGCTTTTCCTTTGCTTGTTGCACAGATTCGAAGCTGGCTCCTGGTTCAAGACCAAGGATGGAGTAGGGATCCTGCGACCCTGGATTCGAACTGGAGCCGATGCCCGAGGCCATGGATCTACGAGAACTACTCTGAGCGTATCGAGACCAGCTCAAAAGAGGGGTGAACCGTAGCGATAGCCATGGCTGTTCTGGAGCTGTTTGCAACAAACCAAAGCCTCTTGCTGTCCCATCCACTGCCTACTCTTGAGCAACGGCATCTGTGGTGGAAGGTGGAAGCCAACAAGCATTTCAACCCTTTCAGGTTGATCATTGCAGCTTGCAGCACGAAAGCAAACGTACTCAGTGCCACCATCAACACAGGGACGTATCAGCCATTGGTTGTCCACTACCACTGAAAACATTCTTTAACGATTCTGGCTAACTAGAGCAGTGAATCGCGAGTTCCTTTCGTCAGGAAAGCAGATTTAAGGCCAACGCTCAGAGGCTGATCGGCTCTACACCACTAACCACAGGCGCAACAGCACTAAGTTCCAACGCAGGGTGATCATCAAGAAGCTGGTTAAGGTTCCACTCGTTCTTGAACAAGAGAACAGGACGCTGCCAGGCATCCTGAACGGTCTTGCAATTAAAGATTCGTCCCATCTCATCTAGAGCAGGCCAACCATCACTGACCCACCGTGCCACCTGGAACCCCATAGGTTCAAGACGGGTCTGAACGCCATATTCGTTTTCTAAACGATGCTGAACAACATCAAGCTGCAACTGACCTACTGCAGCAAGAATCGGATCCCGCTTGCTCTGATCAGTATCGTAGAGAATTTGTACAGCCCCTTCCTCTCTTAACTCATTAACTCCTTTACGAAAATTTTTAAATGCTGAAGGATTCGGGTTACGTAACCAGCTAAATATCTCAGGACTAAAGCATGGTATACCCTCGTATTCAACTCTAGATCCTGTATACAGAGTATCACCAATCGCAAACATACCAGGATTATTTAGACCAATAACATCACCTGGATAGGCATCATCAACGACCGAACGTTCTTGGCCAAATAACTTCTGTGGGCGAGATAGACGTATGGATTTACCGGTTCGTGCTAGGCGCACCGTCATATCCTTTTCAAAACGTCCGCTGCAGACCCTTACAAAGGCGACACGATCACGATGACGAGGATCCATATTGGCCTGTAATTTGAAAACAAAGCCACTAAAGGATGGTCGCAGAGGATCAACAGGGCCCTCACTAGTAGAACGAGCTACCGGACGCTGCGCCATCTCAAGAAAGGCATCAAGGAAAGGCCTTACCCCAAAATTGGTCATTGCTGAACCAAAAAACACAGGTGTCAACTCGCCTGCATGGACTAATTCCAGATCAAGCTCTGCACCTGCTGCTTCCAAGAGCTCTAACTCTTCCAAAGCTTGGTCCAAAAGCTCCTGCTCGACAAGGCTTGGCAATTCCGGATCGTCAAGATGAAGGTGGCGTTCACTGGCTTGCCGGCCCCTTTCCGCTCTTGTAAAAAGAACAACATTTCTAGTTCGACGATCAATAACACCACGAAACAACTCCCCACTACCAATAGGCCAATTCACGGCCCAAGGTATTAGCTCCAACTCTGCTTCAATCTCATCCAACAGCAACAGAGGATCCCGCCCTGCACGATCCATCTTGTTTATGAAAGTAAAGATTGGAATGTTTCTCATGCGACATACCTCAAACAATTTTCTGGTCTGAGGTTCTAAACCCTTAGCTGCATCCTCCAACATCACTGCATTATCTGCAGCCGCCAGGGTGCGATAAGTGTCTTCGGAAAAATCCTGGTGTCCGGGGGTATCAAGAAGGTTAATTGTGTTATCTGCATAATCAAACTGCAGCACGGTGGAGGTGATCGATATACCCCGCTGCTTCTCCAACTCCATCCAATCGGAGGTCACCTTGCGCTGCTCACCACGGGCTTTAACAGCCCCTGCTTGCTGGATCGCACCTCCGTAAAGCAACAATTTTTCTGTAAGGGTGGTCTTCCCCGCATCTGGATGGGAAATGATCGCGAAATTGCGGCGACGGCTAATGGCCTCAGCCAACGAGGCCTCAAGGACTTGATCTATATCGATTGAAGAGGCCGAATCAATCGGCGGGCTCGTGGAATCGGGAAGAGAGGTCAAGCTGTGACGAAGATCTGGCGGGTGCAAGTGCATATTAAAGGTGCGATAAATGATCAAGCCTTTGACTGGGTCTAAGATTCATAAGACAAGGAATTCACTTCGCGGCAGGTGTAAAGGTGATATTTCAGCCTCTGTCAATGATTGATTGTGATCAGTTTTTCAATCTCAACTCATCTCAGTGAGAAATACTGCTTTGGCAAAGTGCTTAAGCGTACTCAATCATTCTGATCCATCGAAGCAACCAAGATCATCGATTTCTAGTACTGAGCCCTCCCTGAGGGCCATGGCCGCAACACCAACGTTGATCTCAATACTTTCTTCAGCGACAACTCAATTGTTGGGAAAAGACTTGCGCTCTCACTTGTGAAAACAGGCGAGAAGGCCTCATAAATGAAACTGACCCTATGCAGTTAGATCGTGCCGAATACGTCGAGATACCTGTCCTCAACTTCGATCACATGCAAATGATCTAGACCTGCATGAACAAGCTGTGACTGCACCTCTTCCAAGGTGAAGGCTGCGTGCAGAGACGCCAAATAATCACGAATCAAAATAGAAGGTGCTTCCTGCATGTGTTTTTGTTGAAGCGCAATAGCATGTTTCGTCGATAAGGGTCGACGCAAATCGCGATGAAAAACAAACGCACCTGGGGCTGCTAAATACTTAGTGACCTGCCATAAAAGATTGGGGTCATGAAGGTGGTGAAGCAAGCTATTACTAACAACGAGAGCAGCCGAACATTTCAAATCGACGCATTGGTTCACGAGTGATGAAAGATTGGAACAGCGATAGGTCAGTCGCTTAAGTTCAGCGGCCATCGCTTTTTGCCGTTGCAAAGCGTGATCAAGCATCGCTTGCGCACCATCGATGCCAAGCACCATCACTTCAGGCCAGAGCAGCTGGAGACGCTCGCAAATATTTCCAGGTCCACAACCAAGATCAACGATCATGCTGCCTGGAGAAGGAATCTTGCACAAGCTGATCAGATACTCCTGCAAGCGTTGGATTAATGCCTCATCACCACAAGAGAAATCTGCTTCGGCATAGGCCCTGGCCTGAAGCGGATCATCCATTAACTCCGGCTCAGGCAAACGCTTCACAAGATCTCAATCAGATTTCTCACTAGTCTCAACCAGGCACTTTCGATGGTGTTACTAAAGCTTGCAGACACCATGAGTGGCGGTAGCGTTCCCGTACTTATCGGCATAAGCCAACCTATGACCCTGACTTCGAGCAGACCTGAGATAGCAATGACAGCCTTAGAAGCCAGCGGACAGCGTGGTGATTTCCCTGCCACGGCTCCAGCGGCTAACCCGGTTTTTTATCGCACTTACAGCCGCCGCACCTCGTCGGGACGAGAAAGCTGGAACGAAGTCAGCACACGCAACCTCCAAGGACTGCAGCAACTCGGCAAACTCAGAGCTGAGGAAGTAGCGCTGATGTCGCGCATGCAAGCCGAGAAAAAGGCTCTCCCCTCTGGTCGTTGGCTATGGATCGGTGGAACTGATTGGATCGAAAGAGCAGAGAATTTCTCAGGTGCCTATAACTGCACATCCACCAACCTGGTGGACTGGGAAGCCTTTGGTCTAATGATGGACCTTGCGATGATGGGCTGCGGAACTGGTGCTGTCATTGAACCTCACTTGATTGATCAGCTTCCGGTGGTTCGCAACCCCATCAAAATCGTTGGCGTCACAGATATTGGCCTAACAGCAGCACATCAAAGACAAGAGCAGACAACGCACAGCATTGAAAACGACAACGTCTTGATCAAGGTTGGAGACACGCGTCGTGGCTGGGTTGACAGCTATCAGTTATTACTCGAACTATGCAGCGATGAGCGCTTCGCTGGACGAACCATCAATGTGAGTATTGACCTTTCCGACGTAAGGCCAGTAGGCGAGACCCTCAAGGGCTTCGGTGGCATGGCCAATCCAGTGAAGCTGAAGGATCTTTATACCCGTGTCGCTCGACTGCTTGGTAAAGCAGTCGGCCGTCGCCTCACTTCAGTGGAGTGTTGCCTCTTAATCGACGAAGCCGCAGTAACAATCGTGGCAGGCAACATTCGCCGCAGTGCTGGCATGCGTCAGTTCTCGGCGGAAGATCTTGCAGCTGCAGAAGCCAAAGAAAATCTCTGGCAACAAGATGCCGAAGGTAATTGGCGCATCGATCCCGAAAAAGATGCGCTACGCATGGCCAATCACACCAGGGTTTACCACAACAGACCGAGCCGATCGATTGTGGTTGAAGCCGTAAGAAAACAATTCCATTCTGGAGAGGGTGCCATTCAATTCGCACCAGAGGCCATTGCTCGCTCCAATGCAGACCTGCTCACCACACAAGAATTACGCCAGGAATTCATTGGGATCTACTGCGATCAGGGAAAAGACGAAGCAGGCCGCTGGTTGCAGACCAACCACGGTCCGATCGATGCCAGCGAACTAGAGCATCGACTAGGCCGCTATGGCCTAAACCCATGCGGGGAAATTCTTGGAGCCGACTTTCACTGCAATTTGGCCGAAATCCATCTCAACCAAATCGACCCTTGCGATGAAGACGGTCAAGCCGATGCTTTCAAAGCTGCTGCTCTATCTGTTGCCTGCCTACTAAACCATCGCTTTGAAGTTCCCAGATATCGCCAAAGCCGTGCCTGGGATCCAATTGTGGGCGTGAGTTTTACTGGTTTATTTGACTTCTTCGTCCATGCCTTCGGTACTGCCTGGCTCAGATGGTGGGAAAACGGTCGACCAGACACAGATGAAGGTCGCCAATTCAAGCAAAAGGAAGCATCCTTTTTGATTCGTTGGAAAAAAATAGTCAACGAAACTGTCTGGGACTATTGCGATCGCCACGAGTTGCGTCGCCCTAGCCGTTGCACCACAGTTCAACCAGCCGGAACGAAAAGTCTGCTTACAGGAGCAGCGCCGGGATGGCATCCTCCTAAGGCCCAGCGTTTCATTCGTCGGATTACCTTCCGCAAGAATGATCCAGTGGCGATGGCATGTATGGACTACGGATACACCGTTGTGCCGTCTCAGTCTGATAAAGATGAGCAGGGTCGCTTGCTGGATGATCCATTTGATCCACGCTGCAGCGAATGGTTGGTTGAAATCCCCACGGAAGTCAGCTGGGCCAACCTGCCTGGAGCCGATGCTGTCAATATCAATAACTTCTCAGCACTAGCTCAATTTGATTTCTACATGCAAGTGCAAAGCCATTACACGGCCCACAACACTTCAGCGACGATCGAACTGCGTGAGGATGAGATAGAGAGTCTGGGCGAAGCATTGCATCAGGCCATTGACAACAGTGAGGGCTACATCTCTGCTGCGCTGCTTGCTCGCTTCGATGCCCACAATGCCACCTTCCCGCGCTTGCCGTTTGAACCGATCGATGCAAACACATTCGAGCGCCTGCAAGCAGAGGTGGTTAATCGGAGGGTGAGGAGCAACTTCTTCGAAGCTCTTCACTCCTATGACCAAGGTGAACTGATGGAGGCGGGGCCGGCAGGCTGTGACTCAGACAAATGCCTACTTCCACTTGCCAAACCTGGGAGCTGACAAAAACGCTGATGGGATCCGTGCTGGATGGTTCACCAGGACGGATCTCTAGGCAAGAGGCATAAAATTCTGACAAAACCAAATCAATTGGTTGGTAAAGACCATTGCAACCAAAAGCGATAGGTGGCTATTTATGGGGTGAGGCAAGTTCGATCTACACCTCCTTAAGCCAATGAGCACTGCCAAGATCAAGGTCAATGCGATGAGTAAAAGCACACGCGAAGCAATAGTCGACAAACTCAGGGCTTGTCAAACAGATGAGCAGTTACTTGCATACGATGCTCAATTCAATATTGAATCCAATACAGGCCCCTTATATCTGGTGATTTGCGAATTTCTACATAATCGCACCATCTCTCGTGCGATCGCCGCCAAGTGGCTAAGGACACTACTGGAAGACCGCGAAAATAAACTTCGAATGGTGAGTGTAAAAACCTAAAATATTGCCTTAGATCCACGTAAACACGATGCTCATGAACCTGAAGAATGATAGACAGACCAACACATCAATAGTTAACAACTTTTCAATAGGAGTTTGACAAGAAGAATGAAGCAGAGACTCCAAGAAGCATGGAATTCATTCTGTATTTTTTTTCATCACTGATCTCTACGTTGGAAAACCTATCAATCACATGCCTCGAACAAAACCAAAAAAAGGTTTAAAAAACAGATATAGCCTTAATCGCAGGATAAATACATTAACCATCCTCCTATCAAATTGATTGATTGATCTTTGCGATGGCTAGAGATGGGCAACTAGCCTTAGGGTATTACTATTAACGTGCAGCCATACAAGCATGAAGCCCAAAATTGTTGATGGACCAAATCAATCGAAACGAGGAGAAGAGTTTTCCGCTTTAGCAAAGATTTTTGCTATTGGGATTGCTCCGCGTGGAATCATTGCAATCGGCATCGTGCCGATGGGCTTTGTAAGTATTGGAGTGGTATCCATGGGCTTAGTGAGCATTGGCTGCGTAGGCATGGGAGCCATTAGCGCATGCCTGGTAGGCATGGGGATATGGGCTACGGGAATGAATGTTATGGCTGCTTGGAAAGCAATACCAATCAGAGTACATGGAATATTGGTTAACAGGCATCCTATTCAGCTCTATTACAAGCCAAGCAGCCACCATTGATTCGATAAGGAGAAAGGTGACCATTAAGACAATAAGTGCCTCTAAAAAATTTCTTTACTCCAATTTCCCTGGCATGAGCATCAGTTAAGGGAAGTTTTAGCCATTGATCTGGAACCTTACCGACAAGATTCTTTCGATTAATTAGTGCCTGCTTTCTTCTTAAGTTCTCCTCACGATCATTCTTATCACAAACAGCCTCAGTTGTGAGTTCACGAGAACATTCAATGCATTCGGTAATATTCTTTTTCTTTCTCAACCGATGAGATAAAGAGTCACTCGGAACTTCACGTTCATTGCCGCAGCTACAACGGCACCACCAATAGCAGTTGCCTGCTGCGGTTCTGCGATCGGACGCACGAACAACAGTTAGGCGACCATAAACTTCTCCGAGCCGATCTCGAGGCTTACTAGGCATCAGTAACTTCTCAAGTCATGCATTGGCAAACATAATTAGTCAAAGGATCTGCAAGCAATTTAATATGTTGACATATCGATGGAATATAGTCAATACACCTCTACAATATAAATGAGATATTCGTGAGATTCTTACAGGATTAAAAATGGGCACGGATGAAAAAGATGATTTCGATTCATCTTCATCACTAAATTGGAGCAATGTGCGCAATGAATTATCTCCTTCATCCGTCAATGAGCTTCCCGCAAATGGCAATTTTGAAAAGTTGGAAACTTTTATTTCTTCTCTTCAGTTTATGGGTTTATTCCACGGCGGCAATGCAGAGAAAGACGATGATTTGCTTGCTATGACGAGTGAAAAGCGTTGGCCATGGCTGACAGAAGACACTGTAGTCTGATCAAATACGAGCATGGTCATCATCCATTCAATGTCATGGTTTAAACTATCAAAGCTGACTTGATCGAGTCAGTTGAGGGAGAGGTGGTCGAGTGGTTGATGGCTCTGGTCTTGAAAACCAGCATGTCCGCAAGGGCATCGTGGGTTCGAATCCCACCCTCTCCGTTTTGGTTACCGTAATATCAGATGATTAGATTTCAAAACAGTTTCTATATAGATTGTGGTGAAAGCAAATAGAATATCTACGATTAAAATGGTCTAGTCAAACAGATTGTAGATCTGCTTCAGCAAGCGTGACTAACTTATTGGAGTCTGAGTCCCAAAGAATATAAGCAAAGCAATCTGGTATCTCTGTAATTCGTAATTTCTTTGCTCCATGCAGAAGTGCTTTATTATGTGTATGGCATGCCTTCAATCTATAATTAGGTATCCGCTCGCAAAGATGATGAATGCTATGAAAAGAAATATCTGCAAAAAACCAATTAAGCCATAGTGGAATATCTAAATTGCTACTGCCTTCAATTGCTGCAGTAAAGTAACTCCAGTCGTCATTACCATGAGCATAGGAACCCTCGAAATTATGTTGAACAAAAAAGATGCAAATAAAGATTGCTGCCGAAGCTGTCATCACCAACGAGTAACAAGTCCAAAACAGACCGACTCCGAGCCATCGACTCATTAATATCCAACTTACTAGTACTAAGAGGTTATTTGCCAGAAGATCAGCTAACTCTCCAGAGGTATACCAATAACTAGACTGGTGCTTCAGTAATTGAGAGCTAAAACTATTGATACTTTTCCAGCCCTCATCTCGAAGACCTACAACAAATTGACGGCACTTAGACCAACAATATTCTGTTAATCCCAGAATCAAGGCCAATCGAGGCTTGATTATGAGGTAAAAGAAGCCACCAGGAAATAACATCAATGGATGGCGACTTATAAAATAAATAATCTTGTTAACTTTAGATAGAGATTGATACTGAGCAAGAGTTAATAAAGCTGAAGGGCCTCGATAAAGCTGCCAATTTCCATTGTGCTTATGATGATATGCATGCCCTCGTGACCAAGGGTGCTGAGGTATCGCATTCAGCACTCCAAGAAAAAAACCGGCCAAGCGGTTGAGCCATCGGGAGTGAAAAAGAGAACCGTGTCCGCAATCATGCATTAAAGCAAAGCAGCGAGACGAAAGCAAAACCAATAGGAGAAGAACAATGAATAATTGAACAGCCTTCATGCCAACTGGAGAGGATGCAAGCCCAATCAATGACACCATCAGCCATAATCCAGCGATCGGAACAAGAGTGGAGAACAACTGCCAACAAGCCCAAGGGTCACTGCGTTGCAAGTAGGGCTCAATGACGAAATCAGTCCTGTTTAGAGGCCTGTTCTCTGGTGGGATTGGTGGATCGTAGGATTGTGTTGGGATCTGGCTAACGTTTGAAGTGTCCCTATAATATGCCACTTTTATCAGCAAACTGTGCCTTTGCATAGAGGTGGATGAAATCACTAAGCGGGTTAAACACATATAGTGCAACTGATCTGGAGATGATGGCTAGGCAAGCAGCACTTAAAAGGTATTGAGAACTTCATTGAGTAACAATACAGGAGAAGCAGAGATCCAAGCCAAATACTCTTCAAATAAATATATTGACGACAAAGCATCATGTCTTAAACCTATAAAAGATCAGGCTATAAATCGATTGTGATTCATATAACGAATCCGACTTAGAGTGTCAGCGAAAAATATCGCAGCAATAGATTGCAGAATATCCAATGATCTAAAATTGTGATGGCCAAAGCTCGCCAAACAAATCTGAAAGTAGCTTTAGCCGCCTAGGTCTACTGCTACTACTATACAATTGCTGCTGATCACGCAAAATATCTGCTGCGTTATCGCCAAGGGCTGCACAGATGAAATCATTGTCTTCAGCAATCCATCGAAAAACATCTTCATCCTCGACTTCTAGATGAAACTGGAGCCCATAAGCCAATGGGCCAATTCTGAACAATTGCTCACGGCAGCGAACACTACTGGCAAGAACGTTGGCATTTTTAGGCAGAATTATCCTGTCGCCATGCCAATGCAAAACATCCAGTGGCTGGATTAAAGACCTGATGACTGACTGATTTCCTGCCTCGAGCGTTGATTTAATTGGTGCCCACCCGACCTCCGCAAGTGGTCGCGGTGGATCGCCGCCCAACAGCGGTTCAACGCCACCACCACAAGCATGTGCAAGTAACTGTGCACCAAGACAGACACCAGCAAAAGGGATCTGATGCTCCAAGGCTTGTTGAATTAAAAGAACCTCATCCTCTAACCATGGGAAGGCTGGGTTATGCAGATCGCCTACGCCCATCGGCCCTCCTAGGACCAGCAAACCATCTCCTTTAACCAAAGAAGGCAAAGGTTCCCCTAGGTCCACACGGATGACATGAACTGCCATGCCGTGTTGTTGAGCAAGGTCTTCAAACAAACCAGGAGTTTCACGGTCTAAATGTTGAACAACAAAGAGGCGTGTCATTTGAATAGAAAATGAATTTGTCACACTAATATTGTTGAGGTTAACTGCTACAGCAGTACCAACAGCCTGATTGACAAGGGTTGGCTGTTGAAACGAGCTCAATAAACTAATAAATGCAACTAAAGCAAGAAAAAACAGTGGCTATAAAATAATACCTTGTGGTTATGAATGACATTTACAACAGGCAGATTTGATTTATTATAGAATCACGAAAAGCAATAAAGTCATTGGACGAAAGCATTGCGCAAGCATTTCAACCATAAAAAGATATAAGCTGCTGATTACGTAAAAATTCAGCGTCTGTCTGGAGGATTTAATCAGCATCATGATGAGCATGACTAATCTTAGATCTGCAAAGTGAGAGAATCAAGCAGCCAATTGCAAATGAGCGAGTGCTTCGAGTGAAATTCACAGGGAAAATAAGGTATAGAGTCAGTAGGAGTTTTTTCTTCAATATCGGGGCTCTGAAAGTAACATCTATTGGAAGATCATGAAGGCCAAATGAGATAAGTACGCAATATCAAATAGAAAGATTATAATTAATCAATCGACAAGATTCACAGCAGAAATCATTTTTTTATCTTGCATCTATGATCGACAAGTCGCAATCGAATAAAAGCTTCAATAGAGATGCTGGTTTATGTATAAAAATCAACCTCACCAAGTAGGTGGAAATCAATGTCTAGTCAATGAACAATAGAGTTGATAGTGATAAAGTCTAAAACCGTAATCATAAATAATCGCAGAATATAATTGCTTAGCCGACCCATTACCAAGCCTTGAAGCTAACTGGCTGATATTTAGCAAACTCTAGGGTCCAGCCTCTTTCGGCTATTTTTTTTAAATCAAGAAGGAAGCTCGAGAAGTCTCCGTTTTGGATCCAGGCTGCCTTGATTGCGGGTAGATCCTCCGGTAAACGCTCCATTGGCAGTTCTACAAGTAGGAAGCTGTTTGCTCCAACAGCTCGGTTCAAGGGGCCGTCATCTGTACGTTGCCATATGCGCAGCAATAATTCCAACGCAAGGGCCTTGCCATCATCTGATGGCATGTCATGACGCGCCTGTTGACCACCAACGTCCGCATTGCTCGGTGGGAGAGACTGTGATTTACCTGAAAGTGGTAGTGCACGCTTACCATTTTGCTCAAGCAAGGCCAAGGCGATTAAATAGGGAGCATCTGCCATAAGGCATCATCGGATCCTCCATCATGACGGGTTAACAGGCCTGCAATGGCAAGAAAAGCAAAAAGGCTGTATTGAAATCACTCTAAGGAGACATTGCCAAATCCAGAGAGTGCATCAATTCCTTCATCCCGATTGAATAATGAGGGAATGCTGCCATGATTTGAATTAATCATGAATCCGAGGATGGACAACCCAGAACGCCCTGTATGGATGAACTGGGCATTCCTAGGTATATTTCTTTGGACCAGCTGGCAGTTAGCCGGATTTTGGATGGAACGCCTCAACGGATAAGCCATCAGCTGAGTTAAAGCACAAAGGTATAAAGATTGCTGCCTATAGAGCAAAGCTCAAAAGAATCCTTTAACAATAATCCCCACAACCAATGACAATGCTGATTTCTTTAACCATGAGACATGAATCGAATAATGTCAATACTGGCTTTGTTGAATCTAAGTCATTAGAAATTAAATAAACCAAGCGATAGTGAATAAACACTGTCAGCATAGGTTGATAATAAACAAGATGATTATTAATTTAAGAATAAATAGAAAGTCTTACTAACACATTCTGTCGAAGACAGTAAAATCATGCTGAAGGCATATAGAATATTGTTTTGAAGGAACATAAATCACTCATTTGATTCAAATCCTGCAGCTCTTTAAGGGCTCATCTAGCAAGAGCCTCATTCAATTAACAAGCCTCACTAATGATTCAGTTTCTTAAAGAGAGAAGATTGAACAAATCATTGCCTGGTCTAACCCTAAATTTCATAAAAAACCACATTCCCTTTATTTATAAAATGCCTGCAACAGAGCTTGCTTGCAAAGGAAAATCTTAGAGACGTCTAGAATAATCAATAATTTGTATAAATAAGCACGGCATTGAGTTAATAATGGACGACCTTAATAAGCCTTGCTGCATTAAGACTGGTTTGCTTTTATTGAATCCATGGCTGTCGGCATCTACTTTGCAACAACAACAGGTAAAACTGAGGATATTGCTGATCGGCTTCATCCTCTCCTCAATGGCACAAATACACCTCAGGATTTAGCTGATCTACAGGACTTAAGCCCGCTAAACGATTTAGATGCGATTATCTGCGGTATTCCAACATGGAACACAGGTGCAGATAGTGAACGATCTGGTACAGCGTGGGATTCAATGCTCGAAGGCATCTCCAAGCTAAGCCTTAGTGGTAAACAAGTCGCAATCTATGGGCTCGGAGACTCATCGACTTATACCGAAAACTTCTGTGATGCTATTGAAGAGCTACATCAATGCTTCAAAAATGCAGGAGCGACAATGGTGGGATATGTATCAAAAGATGGTTATACATTTGAAGATTCAAAGAGTTTAATAGGGGACAAGTTCTGTGGTCTACCACTCGATGAAGACAGCGAATCAGACATGACGGATGATCGACTGATGTCATGGGCAATTCAGCTCAAGCAAGAGATACCTGCGTTAAATTAATGATACTTACAAGATATCTCTATTAAACAAGAGATCACAATTGCAAACAACTCATCCACTCTTTTTTTCACATCTCATCGATCGATTAATAGCCTGGTATTAATCGATGAAGAAATAACATATTTCATCACCACAGTAAAGATAAGATAATTAAATATCTCTGATTCATGCTTTGCTCTGAGATTATTAGATTGTTCGCGAGCTTAACAGGCCTGCTAGTGCCTGAAAGCGATAAGCAGGATACTCTATTAAACATTAAATTCGCTAGGTTCTATTACCGTGAAATGTGTAATGCCTATATGGATTAAACAAATAGTTGATCAAGTAAAAATTGCAAACGCCTTTTGCAATCTACAATTTCATATGGAAGAGTATAAAAAATGCTCTGGATTATCTTCAAACACAACTTTGAAATATCAAGCTGTTGATGCAAGTCAAAGCTTGCGATCTAGAAGCTGAATGTCGTTCTCAATACACCACCAAACTGGTTGAGTGTTTCTTCAGTATCCATAAGCCCTGAGACAGGGCGGCTCAGATAGAAGAGGCCTGGGGTAACAACAATGTTGTCAGTCGCCTGGAACTTATACCAAAGCTCTGAAACATAGTTTCCATCATGAGGTGTGCCACCACCTTTAAGCCTGGTTGCGAATGGTGCCTGGCCGATCGCGAAACCACCAGCGTTACCTTCAACAAACAGATCATTCCATTCGAGACCAACCATCCAGGACTGCGACTGAGAAACTTCTCCCTTGTAAACATCATGGTCATCCTCAAAGCTGGATGAATTGATGCCCCAGCCAAGGCTAACTGAAGGGATCCAACCATTCTCTTGAGGATTCCAGTATGCAGACAATGCGAAGGCATTTGTATAGCTATCGGTTCCAGAAGTGAATCCGTAGCTATCAGCTACATCCATACTCGAGTAAAGGACAAGATCATTATTTTGAAGATAGCTATAGGTCGCAGCGACACCCCACTGCTCATCGATATATCCGATTTGAGCAGTTCCTGTTCCAGCTGAACAATCATTAGCTATGCCACCACAAAGATCATCATTGGAATTGGGATCACCGTTACGTCCATTGGCAGCAACATAATTGACACTGATTGCCCAACCATTGTTCTCCCACCAAATGCCAGCGCCCTGACCCAGGTTTTTGTTGAAAGCACCAGCTGATGCACCAGGTAATGTGACAACATCCAAAACCGTTGAAGATCCATCACTTGCATAGGCCGTTGGCCAAATTGCAAGCATGTCTTCCTGGCCAACGATTGCGCCAAGAGTTGCGGAGAAGTTCTCACCAATCGGGAATTGGTAAAAAATCTTGTCGATATACACGAGATCGGCACCAGTTTCTGACTCAGACGCAACTTCCAAGGTCGAGAGGTTTGTGGGTCCATCTCCTCCGAATACAGTCTTTCCGAAGTTACCTGCACGCAAAGTAGTAGACAGTGAGTCCTTACCTGTAAAGCTAGTGTTCAGCACAAGCTCAAGGTCATAGTTGAAGCTGGTTGCACCCCACTCTTTGTTATAGATATCTCTTACGTCGTCAAGTGAGCCAGCAAAGCTATTTGCACCGATAACAAAGGAAGCCTGACCAACAAGCTTGGTGGTGGTGGAGAACTGAGTGGCTTCCAGTTCACCAACGCGGGCTTGGCCATCAACACGGCCTTGAGGATGGCGAGCTCCTGCTCGAATTCGTTGAGCAGACGACGCAGTTCGTCGGTGACTTCAGTGATGCGATCGAGGCAGGCATTCAATAGAGCAGCCGCTTCAAAGCGGGTCATTGCTCTGTTGCCCAGGTAGCTACCACTTGGATAGCCAGCCACACAGCCGTAGCGCTCAATCAGGTTGCTCAGCGCCTGATAAGCCCAATCGGTTGGGTAAACATCTTGGAATTGGGAGATGCTGGTGACCTGCTCGCTGGAGGCCGAATAATCGGACACACCTTTGATGTCTAGGTCTGCGGCATTAGCAGCCATAGGAGCCATCAGGCCCAAGGCAGCAGGTGCCACCAGCAATTGCTGGAAGAGTTTCATTTGGTTCCTCACACAGATAGGGGAGAAAGGCGGATGATAATGATCTGTTATTAGCATGAGCCTTTGAAAGACTATTAGTGCCTATACCGACAGAAATTGCGATAGTATCAAGATGAAGCATCGAATTCTGCATGTAATACTTGACATGCAATTGAAGGCGCTCTAATCAATGAATCTCTACGAAAGACCTGTCTTAATTATTGGTTAGACTTGAAAGCTAGCCTTGTAAAAATAAAACTGTCGACACATAGGCAACGCCATCAAATTCTGCAAGATAGTATTGAGACTGAGGAGTACTGACTACTATGATAGAAACATTATTAAGGGGAGGAGTCCAATAAGATCAATCATAAGGATAGGCATTGGGTACAAAAAACTGCTCATTAATTGGTGGGCGCTCATATTCACCCTGTTCAGGCCTAGCTGGAAGTTTGATGGCCGGCGGTGTCATGTCTTCCCAGGGGACCTTGCCGAGCAAATGCCGAATACAATTTAGACGAGCTCTACGTTTATCATCAGCCTCTACGGTGAACCATGGAGCTTCAGGAATATTAGTGTGAGTCAACATCACATCCTTTGCTTTGGAAAATTCAACCCAACGATTACGAGCCTCAAGATCCATCTCGCTAAGCTTCCAACGACGCGTAAAATCGTTAATCCTTGACTGGAATCTGGCCTCCTGTTGTACGTCACTAACTGAAAACCAATACTTGAGTAAAAGAATGCCACTTTGTACGAGCATCCTTTCAAATTGAGGACAAGCTTGATAGAAGCGATCTAGCTCATCTTGTGTACAAAAACCCATGACCCGTTCCACTCCAGCGCGGTTATACCAACTGCGATCAAACACGACAATTTCTCCAGCGCTAGGGAAATGATCAACGTATCGCTGGAAATACCACTGAGTCTTTTGTTGATCTGATGGAGTTCCCAAGGCCACAACACGGCAACCTCGGGGATTCAAAGGTTCTGTCAATCGTTTGATCGTGCCCCCTTTACCAGCTGCATCACGGCCTTCAAACAGCACAATCATGCGAAAACCAGTGGCTTTTATCCAGTACTGCATCCTCACCAAATCAGACTGAAACTTCTTCAATTCAGACTCATATAGCTTCTTGTTGAGACGTTGAGCACTTGAATGAAGACCATCTAAAAATGCTGATGGATGTTGGATATCTTGATCAGTAGCATCAAGTCTTTCCATATCCAGCTCACTGATTCTCTCTGATGACACAGAAGCCTTCTTCTGTTTCTTGTTCTTGTCTTTGCCCATTTCATCTTTCTAGCAAAGCAAACTTGTATTGCCTGCTAAAGTGACAAAAAGAAAACATCAATCAAATTTTATAAATCCTTGAGCAATCTGACAAAAACAATTGAGAATATCAACGGCGTTTTACGCCAATGACTAGTCAGGAGGATTAAAAGGCAATTGAAGCCTTACGGCAAATCGACCAGGTTGATCTTTAGTGGTTCGATCAGAAGCAACAAAACTAAGTTGGCCTGCATGTCGACTAACAACATGAGCAACGATCGCCAACCCGAGGCCGCTATGCCCCTGTTCCCGGCGTGATTCATCCAAGCGTTGAAAAGGTTGTAAGGCTCGCTCCCACTGATCCATTGGCATGCCTTTCCCCTGGTCCCAAACTTCGATGTGATAGCTGTGTTCAAAGCCACGCAGCGACACAGTCACGGGGGCTAAACCGTAGGTAAATGCATTGTCGATGAGATTGACAACTGCTCGTCCCAAGGCAACAGGCCTCACCTTGGCCATAAGAGGTTGAAGATCAAGCCTCAGCAAGTCGGCAGAATGAGCAGCGCAGACTTCTGCCATCCACGCCTCTAGAGGCAACTCCACCAAGGCTTCGCTATCACCACCACCGGCAAAAAGAAGAAACTGGCCAGTAATTCGCTCAAGAGACTCTAAATCCCTTGAACATTGCTCACTATCCTTAGCACTGAGGGATGGCAAAGACAGCCGAAAACTGAGTCGAGTTATGGGGGCTCTCAGATCGTGGGCGATGCCTGCAAGCATCGTTGCCCTTTCACGGCGGTTGGCCGATAAGCGTAAAAGCATGGCGTTGAAACGTTGTGTGAGGCGTTGAACTTCAGGAGCTCCAACTGCTGCTACAGCCTCAGGATCAATACCATCGCCAACACGAGCGAGAGCCCTTTCCAGCCCCCTCAACGGTCGATCAACCTGAAAGAGAAGAAAAAGACCACCACAAATCACCACGGCACCAACCAAAGCGAGCCCAAACATGATTGGCTCCGGTGGCCAACCAAACGCGGAACGCAGTCCAACTCGGAGCCAAACGGGCTCTAAAGGGGAAATAAGTTCAATCCAAGCTCCACGTTGCGCAGCTTCAGCCGAGAAAGGAACCAAAATTGGACAATGGGAGAGTCGTTGGCATAGCTGCCTCTGAAGCGCATCTGTTTGCCGCTGAAGAGAATGATCAAATCGGGGCGGATCTAGTGGTCGATCGATCACTGCTAGATCCAGCCCTGTTAGCTCAGAAACCAAAGCAGGGGGATACCGCTCAAGAGCTAACTCAGTAAGACGAACGTTGAGTGATAGATCACGACCAAGTTGAACGGTCTGAAGCATCTCTAACTGTCGGCCAAAGAGCACCTGCAAAACCAATAGACAAAGCGCCCAACTGCCAAGAACAACGCCACTCCAGCCCAAAGCAGTGAACACGATCGCCGACCTGCGTTGTATCCGCGTCATCAGCGAGACCTGGGCTCACCATCAGGGACAAAAACATATCCATAGCCCCATACCGTCTGGATATAGCGAGGTCGACTGGAATCGGGTTCAACCAACCTTCTCACCCTCGAAACCTGAACATCCATGCTTCGACTATCTGTATCACAAGCTGGCCCACGTGCGAGTTCAATCAATCTTTCCCTAGAAAGAGGGCGATGAGGATGTTGTACAAAGGCGGACAACAAGCTGAATTCTCCACTCGTAATCACAACTGGAGAACCATTTTGGGTCAGGGTACGAGCGGAAAGATTCAACACATTCCCACCAAAAACCACATCGCCACCCTCGGCTAAAGGGGTGCCAGCAGGAAGCGCACAGCGCCGTCTCAAAACGGCTTCAATACGAGCAGAAAGCTCTCGTGGAAGGAATGGCTTGCCGAGGTAATCGTCTGCACCTTGCTCGAGACCGATGATCCGATCAACGGCCTCCCCCCTCGCGGTAAGCATCACAACAGGCAAATCATCCCCTGCATCACGCAAACGACGCAGAGCGGAAAGGCCATCATCACCCGGCAGCATCAAGTCAAGGACAACAAGATCAGGTCGTTGAAATTCCAACCGTGCTTCCAGTTGCTTGACATCGCTGAGACAGCGAACGTCATAACCCTGGTCAATCAGATAGGTACCCACCATCTGACGCAGTTCTGGGTCATCGTCCACAACCCAGATCATCGAGGAGCGTTCCATCACTATTGCGTGCTCTAGAAGCCACTGTTCCTCGATGGTATAGACAATCTCTATCGCTTTTTTTAAAGGGGTTGGAGCATGTCACAGCTCAAAGAGCTTTGGTCATAGTTCAGTCATCGACATTGATGGACACGATCCATAGGCTGATTGCATGACAAATCAGCCAAGGCCCCCTCTTTGCTGGCCGAAATCATTGCAGTCAAAGGTTTTCAGGTTGATCACTGCAGGACTGATCAGCGCTGGAGCTCTGCTGAACCAAACCGCTGCCGAAGCACTACCAGATGGCATTAAGTATTACGGCCAACGCATGGAAGCCATGTTCTTACGACTGGACCTCAACGGCGATGGTCGGCTGGATGCAAGCGAGGTTGGAGAAAAGACTTACCTGATAAGAAGGCTGAATAGAAAGAATTCACGAGGTTATTTAGTTTTAGAGGACTTGCGACCTCCCGGCACTCATCCAAACGGTAAACGTCTCCAACAACGTTTCAAGCAAGCCGATATCGACGGCAATGGGAAACTCAATCGCGATGAAGCTCAGTCAATCCGCTGGCTGGCCAACAACTTCAACAAACTGGATTTAAACAACGATAGAGATATAACGATGGAGGAACTTTGGATGCTGCAAAGATCGCTGGCGCCGCATCCTCATCCTCGCAAGCACTAACGACGCATCTGGCGACGGATTGGCCTTCTGGAAACCTTCTTCGGCCTACTCCATAGTTGTGTAAAAAACCTCAACATCCGCCAGCTGCCACCAAGGAGAAGGATTAGTCCAAGCATCACGAGTCCAGCTAACAAAATCACCGAACCAAGACCCAAAAGGGCCTCAAGCAGATGAGTGATACCGCGAATCAGATCAGCGATTGCTTCGCTGACAATCACCACCCCATCGAGTCGTTGAGGAATCCAGTTCAAAAAAGCTAATAAACCGATGCCGCCAACCAACATCAGCATCGATTCAACACATTGACGCCAAAGAGGAAGCACCTTTCTGGGTCGAGATCTGCGGAAAACCTGTCGTTGACGATCTGAGTTATTGAATTTTCGAAGAGGACTGCTCATGGGATAAGTCAGTAGGGGGGTCCGCTTCAACAGGACACGATTAATTCGATCTTCAAGCCTGCATACCTGCCAATGGGAGGTATAAAAGTGTTTTCAATAGACCGTAATTCTGGCCTGCAAGATCTGTTCGTCAACGATCAGAACGTGATTGCAACTCTGGCGCATTAGAAGTGGCCGGGGACAGCGTTCCATCTGGATTGCGTGGAACAGGCAGCAACAGACCAAGACCTGCAATCAAAACCAATGCTGCGCCACCAATCAATGGAGCCCCTAAGCGTTGGCCAAGAGGGACTCGCTCGGCCAATTCCTGTCGAGGCAATGGGTAATCAATTGGCAACTCCCAGTGCACCTGCACTCGTGAGTCAAGACGAAGTTCATCCAGACAACGCACGAGATCAGCAAGCTCTGCATCATCAAGGGTAAGAGTGAGAGGAGGGACATTCGGCTGACTACTACGCAAAAGCAGTTGATGTCTGTCCCCAACAGGAGACATAACAACCACACTGGTTTCGTCACCAAAAGCTCGACTGACACCAGAAATGCGGTGGCGTGAATAGGGGAGCACAGCAGCCATCAAGGCCTGCAAATGTTCACGCTTGCCTTCTAGCTCTGGTGAACCAACCAACTGCAGCCGCCAACTCGACAGGATGCCTAGAAAACCATCCCCGTGACCTGCGGAGAAATCTGGCATGCCCTCCACCTGAAGGCGGACTGCCGTTTGGTCATAACGGAAAGAGAGGTTCAGCATCAGGGTGTCGGATCAAGCAGGCTGGCGCGCAGGCGATCGACTCCTCCATTACCAGCAGCAAGAGCAAGCGTAAGCACCAGCTCACGCTGAATAGGCTGAGATTGCTCTGGCCTCAACAGACGCTGAACAGCTCCGCGCCGAGGATTCATCCTCTCCTCGATCAGATCGCGCAGTCGCTGATCCAGCAAAGTCCAGCGCTGCAAATTGAGTTCTTCTGGTTCACGTGAAGAAAGCAGCTGATGAAGAAGGGGATAAAGACGGCTTGCCATAAAACAAAGCAGGCGAAGCAAAGCCTCAGTATCAATAGAAGTGAGGTCACCTCGACGGGTAGCGCGTCTCAGTGGATTGTGACAACGTCGCTTCCAAAGCTCAACCCGGTTGGGGAACTGTTTCTGCAAACCCAACTGATTGGTTGCCCAGAGCATCGCCTCACCACCATTGAGATCAAGTGATTCGACCACAAGCAAGAGAAGGTCTAGACGCTCAAGTCCTCTCCTGCCAAGAACGGTGTTGTTCTGCACGCCGCTCTGCTTTTGCTCAAAGGGTTTCTGTGGCTGAACAGTTGATGAAGGATCTGAAGTGGTTGTTGCATTGATCATGGCTGCGATGATGCCAGGCCTAAGGCCCCTGCGTCACCACTCTTTGGATCTTCGCCACCTCATTCAAGACGTACCAGACTTTCCAAAACCTGGAATTCTCTTTCGGGACATCAGTCCCCTGCTGCGTGATCCCGATGGCTGGGATGAAGTGATGCGACAGCTAGGAGATCTCTGCACAGAACTCAAACCCGATTTAATTGTCGGAATCGAATCACGTGGATTCATTGTGGGAACAGCGTTAGCAACGAATCGGAAAATCGGCTTTGTTCCGGTTAGGAAGCCTGGCAAATTGCCTGGTGATGTTCTTGGCATCGACTATTCCCTGGAGTACGGCAGCGATCGGCTCGAGATTCATGCGGATGCTCTGCAAGGTCATCCCCGTGTCTTATTGGTGGACGACCTTCTGGCGACTGGAGGAACTGCAAGAGCCACAGTCGAGTTAATCGAGAAAGCTGGTGGCGATCTGGTGGGATGTGGTTTTGTGATCGAATTAGCCGCTCTCGGCGGGCGGCAGCAACTTCCGGTTGAGATGCCAGTGAAGTCACTGATTATCTACTCCTGATCATTTTCCCAATCGAGAACCTGCTGATACTGAGCCAAGCTGAGTAAACCGAAACTCCAAAGCACGACCGGCAGAGGTGCTTGCTCAAGTTCTGCCTGACGCAAGCCCAAGTTCAGAGCGTTCTCGCTAAGGCCGAGTTTCTGTTGCAAAAACTGCAGTAACTGGGGTGAGAATGAGGGCTGCGGATGGCTACTGATCACCATTTAACCAACTGCAGTAGACGATCATTCTGGCAACAATCTGATGACTGTGATCGGTCCATCTGTCATGGCCTTCAAAAGCAACTGACGCAACAACGAGAGGCGAGCCAGAAGAAACATCAGCGGCAGTCGAACCATCAGCAAGAGGATGTTTCGACTGGAGAAAAAGCGCACGATCAGATCAGTAAATAAACCAACCAACACGAGATCAAAAATGCGCTTGCGGGCATAGACCTGAGGCAACTTCTCAACAGGCAACTTGCCCTCATCGACATTCTTCACAAGGTTCATCAACGTGCTTACGTCACGCCAACAAAGATTCAACCCTTGTCCTCCGACAGGGTGACAGCGATGCCCCGATTCACCCACAAGGACGCCACGACCTCGCTGCAAACGAAAGGCAAAGGCGAGTTGGAGAGGGAATGCCGCAGGACGATCCAAGAGCACATCTGGCTGAAGGCCATCTGGTAACACCGCAGCAAGATGATCAAGAAAGCACGAAGGAGATAGACCAGCACGTTCTTGGCATCGTCTCAAAGGACCACTCCAAACCATCTGGAAGACCTCACCTCCCATTGGCAAGACAGCTAGAGGACCTTCAGCACGAAAAAGCTCATATGCCATCAAAGGATCAGCACCCCGAAGCAGCACCTTGGCGGTTAAACACCCATTTTGATAAGGATGGTTCCAAGTGTTGATACCCCATGCCTGCCGGGTAAGAGATCTCGGACCATCAGCCGCAACAACCAAATCGTGACCATCAAGATGATGATCATCAAACCTCCCCAAATTCAAAAGCACCTTTGGAGATGTCTGAAGACGATCAATCAGCAATTCCATTAATGGTCGATGGTCAAGAATCCAGCCGACGGCACCGTGAAGCTGATTTTGGCTTGAAAGATCATCAACCTCAAAATAGGTATGACGATTCAGCTCCTGATCATCTAGCCGCAATCTTGTAAATGGAGCGAGATGAGGAATCAGTGAGGCCCATAGATCAAGTGATTGAAGCAATCGCCTTGATGAATGCGTAAGGGCATAGGCTCTACTTCGTGCAGGCAACTCTTCCACTGTCAAGGGGTCACAGAGAGTGACGCTGTTACCTAGCCGAGCAAGAGCAAGCGCCAAAAGGGTCCCAGTGGGACCAGCGCCAAGGATCTTCACTCGTATGTCAACTGGCAAAGACCCTTTTGCTGCAGAGTGGAACCTGTTCAAGTGGTCAACCAGAAAATGAGAAACAGATCACTAGTGATTTTGCTGCAAGTTCGCCAATAGCTGTGAATTGATCAATCATGTTCTAAAGCTCCTCAAAGCAGTTTCCCAACCATCTCTGCAAAAAGTGAAGGGCAATGCAATATCCCTGAGCATGGCGAAGCCTCCACAGAGATGTTAACTGGCTGGCACCCCCCCCCGGTATTTCAGTGGCAAATCCTAAAAGTGTTCAATCTTAAAAGTATTGATTGATCAACCATTCTCTTGTTGAGAACCTCACAGAGGAATCGATTAATTGTATAAGTCAAAAGAACGATGCCATTTGCACTCCTAAGACTTTTCAAGCTAGTGGCAAGAAAAATCTCTTAGCGCGATTCAGCTGGTCTGGCGAGCAAAACGCAACTGACACAGCTCCTCAAATGCAGGCCTTAGCAAAAAGGGATACTCCCCGACCCACAACCGCTGCCCTGGCAACCATGCATCAGTCAGTGCAGCGATACGGCTGAAATCCTTGCGATCGCTTAGTACAAGGCAACGAATGAGAGATCCAGCTCGGATGAACTGATGCTTCTTGGACATCGGAAAGCTCAGTTGACCCAAATATCCATCTTCATCCTCTAACTCAAGAACAATCCAAGTCCGTCTGTTCTCAACAAGCTCCAACTCTCCAAGCTTGTTCGCTTGCTCATGACGGTCCAGCACTCGTTCACGGGTGAACACATTGGCCACCTCACCTTCGAAGATGGCCGCCGCCGGATAACGACGAAGGCCTGCATTGCGCTGACCCGCTTCAACGATTGGGCCCCAAAGCACATAAAGCAGAAGAGCCACTCCAACAACAAGCCAGACAGCACCCCATCGACTCGCCAGCTGACTCTGACTAATCAATAATGTGATCACACCTCCAATGGCGGCGATCATGACCCTCTGCAGAATCTTGCGAGGGTTGCCAAGGGCCGCTGCGAATTGATTACTGGTGGCCACTGCAGGGATAAGCCTCTGAAGCTCTCCTGGACGCAAAGGGACCAACATCGACACGCAAATGAATTTCAGATGAGGCGTTCAAGGCCATAAACCAGACCTTGAAGCTGTCGCACCTTACGAACGGTTAGCAACACACCTGGCATGTAGGCCGAACGATCAATGGTGTCGTGCCGGAGTGTATAGCTCTCTCCAGGAGCTCCGAACATCACTTCCTGATGGGCAACCAATCCAGGCAGACGAAGCGAATGGAGTCTTAAGCCACTAGCTCGTAAGCCACCACGGGAACCAGTCAGCGATTCATGCTCATCAACTTCAGGCGAATTAAAACTTTTACCGAGCTCCTCCATCATCTCTGCAGTTTTGATACATGTGCCACTCGGGGCATCAGCCTTACGGTTGTGATGCAGCTCAGTCAGTTCTGCATTGTCATAAAAGCGTGCAGCCGCTGCTGCTGCCTGTTGCAGTAAGACCATGCCAACAGAGAAATTTGGAATCACAGCGCCTCCCATCGACGCTTTTGCTGCAAATTCACTGAGATCAACCAACTGCTGATGTGAGAGTCCTGTGGTGCCTATAACCGGATGAACCCCATAGGCAAACGCCGCCCTGGTGTGCTCATAAACCACTGAAGGATGTGTGAAATCAACAAGCACAGCGCCTTGTCCAGGGCCAGTCCTATGAAAAGACTGGCTGACAGAACAAAGACAAGCCTCAATGTCGGACGTCAAAGCAACATCAAGAACACCAATTCCAAGCTCCTCGCCTATCTCCACACCTTCCTTGCCTGGCGTTGTGTCGACTGCACCAACCAACTCACAATCCGAAGCGAGATGAACAGCTTTGATGACCTCAGCCCCCATGCGGCCCAGTGCGCCAGCAACCACAACAGGAATCAACTCTGGAGGGACTGAGGTCATGGGAGGGCGATCGCTGAATAAAGCCTATGGGTCGACTCATGTAACACCCAGGCAGCGAACTTCACTCTGAGCCCCAGACAACCTAGGCTTCATCGAATTACTTTGCAGTACTCCAATGTTCACGCAGGTTCGCTCAGCCGATCGCCGAGTTGCTCCTGCGGAGAACCACAGCCATCAAGCTGTCATGAAAGCGGTGTATTTGGTACTCGAACCTCAGTACCAAAGTGCGCTTTCCCAGGCCGCAAACAGCCTCAATGCACAAAATGGAGCCATTGGCGTTGAACTGAGTGGTTACCTCATCGAAGAACTGCGCGATCCAAGCAACTTTGCAGACTTCCAAGCCGATGTAGCCGAAGCCGATGTTTTTATCGCCTCGCTGATTTTCATTGAAGACCTAGCTCAGAAAGTGGTGGACGCTGTCACCCCCTATCGCGAGCGGCTCAAAGCCATTGTTGTTTTCCCTTCCATGCCAGAGGTGATGCGGCTCAACAAGCTTGGCACCTTCACCATGGCCCAGCTGGGACAGAGCGATAGTGTTATCGCCAACTTCATGAAAAAGCGAAAGGAATCAAACGGTGCTGGATTCCAAGACGCAATGCTCAAACTATTAAATACACTCCCCAACGTTCTTAAATATCTGCCGGTTGATAAAGCACAAGATGCAAGAAGCTTCGTGCTCAGCTTTCAATACTGGCTAGGAGGTACACCAGACAACCTACGCAACTTCCTATTAATGCTGGCGGATAAGTATGTCTTTCCAGCGACAGAAGGAGAAGATCGTCCAAAACTAGACATCGTGGAGCCAGAGATCTTCCCAGACCTGGGCATCTGGCATCCGATGGCCCCGTCGATGTTTGAAGACCTCAAGGAGTACCTCAACTGGACGACCAGCCGCACGGATCTCTCAGAGAAAGCTCGCCAAGGCCCAATGATCGGTCTTGTGCTGCAGCGAAGCCACATCGTCACTGGTGACGATGCCCACTATGTCGCTGTCATTCAAGAGCTTGAGTTCCGTGGTGCACGTGTCCTCCCCATTTTCTGCGGTGGGCTTGATTTCTCTAAGCCTGTCAATGCCTTCTTTTTCGACCCAGTCAACCCTGACCAACCCCTAGTCGATGGGGTGGTTTCCCTCACTGGATTTGCCCTTGTAGGTGGCCCTGCCAGACAGGATCACCCCAAGGCTATCGAATCTCTCAAGCGCCTTAGCCGCCCTTATATGGTTGCGCTCCCGCTTGTCTTCCAAACAACTCAGGAATGGGAAGTTAGCGACTTAGGCCTGCATCCAGTTCAGGTTGCACTACAAATCGCCATCCCCGAATTAGACGGAGCCATCGAGCCAATCGTGCTCTCTGGTAGGGATGATGCCACCGGCAAAGCCCACACACTTCAAGACCGGGTTGATGCGATTGCTGAACGAGCAATCCGTTGGTCATCTCTAAGAATCAAGTCAAGAGCTGAGAAAAAATTAGCAATTACTATTTTTAGTTTCCCTCCAGATAAAGGAAATGTTGGCAGTGCTGCCTACCTCGATGTTTTTGGTTCCATCCATCGTGTTTTGGAGGAAATGAAGGCTCAGGGCTACGACATCCAAAACCTCCCCAAAGACTCCAAAGCACTGATGGAGGCGGTAATCAATGATCCTGAAGCACTAGAAGGAGCACCAGAACTGGCCATTGCACATCGAATGAGTGTGGCTGAGTACGAGCACCTGACACCTTATTCAGAGCGCCTTGAAGAAAACTGGGGCAAGCCGCCAGGAGAACTCAATAGTGATGGGCAAAACCTACTGATCTATGGACGTCACTTCGGCAACATCTTTGTAGGCGTTCAACCCACCTTCGGCTACGAAGGAGACCCAATGCGCTTGCTCTACTCAAGAAGCGCCAGTCCTCATCACGGCTTTGCTGCTTACTACACCTATCTCGAAAAGATCTGGAAAGCTGATGCTGTGCTCCATTTTGGCACCCACGGATCTCTCGAATTCATGCCAGGCAAGCAGATGGGCATGAGTGAAACCTGCTATCCAGATTCATTGATCGGAGGGCTGCCAAATCTTTATTACTACGCAGCAAACAATCCCTCCGAAGCAACGATTGCAAAAAGGCGTGGTTATGCCTCCACAATCAGCTACCTCACTCCTCCAGCAGAAAATGCTGGACTTTACAAAGGTCTAAAAGAGCTAGGCGAACTGGTGGGGTCCTACCAACAACTGCGTGAAGGCGGTCGTGGTGTGCAAATCGTCAATACCATCATTGAAACCGCACGTCAATGCAATCTTGATCGCGACGTAGACCTGCCAGAACAAGACGCGGCAGAGCTAGATCTCGACCAACGGGATGCCGTTGTTGGCGCGGTGTATAGCCAATTGATGGAAATCGAGAGTCGCCTTCTGCCATGTGGACTTCACACGATCGGCAAACCACCCACGGCAGAAGAAGCGATAGCGACTCTGGTAAGCATCGCCGCCCTTGAACGTGAAGACGACGGTCTTCGCTCGCTTCCTGGGCTGTTAGCAGAAGCAATAGATCGCAAAATAGAAGATATTTACAAAGGAAATGATGACGGCATTCTTGCTGATGTAGAGCTCAATCGCACTATCACTGAGGCATCTCGTGTCGCCGTTAGGGCGATGGTGAAATCTCTCACTGGACGAGACGGACGCGTGAATATGAAAGATAATTCCAACTGGTATTTGGATTGGTTTTTTAATCTACTTCAGCGTTTTGGTGTAACACGCCCCAATGCATGGCTGCAAGCCTGTAGAAAAGCTGGATTCGGCAACATTGATTCCATTGAGCTTGACAAACTGTTTGCTTATTTGCGCGGTTGCCTTGAAAAGATATGCGCAGACATGGAAATGCAGAGCCTTCTGCGTGCCCTCGATGGAGAATATGTGCTTCCTGGTCCAGGTGGAGACCCAATTAGAAATCCAGGGGTTCTGCCAAGTGGCAAAAACATTCACGCTCTCGATCCACAGGCCATTCCTACCAGAGCTGCCGTTGCTGCAGCAAAAGGAGTCGTCGATAAATTAATTGAACGTCAACGCCAAGAACAGGGTGATTGGCCAGAAACAATTGCCTGTGTTCTTTGGGGTACAGATAACATCAAAACCTACGGCGAATCACTTGCGCAAATTCTCTGGTTTATTGGTGTAAATCCAGTACCAGACTCTGTAGGCCGTGTTAACAAGCTAAAACTCATTCCCCTTGAAGAGCTTGGTCGACCAAGGATTGATGTGGTTGTGAACTGTTCAGGAGTATTTCGAGATCTGTTTATCAACCAAATGGCATTAATCGATCAAGGCGTCAAGATGGCAGCTGAGGCCGATGAACCACTGGATCAAAACTTCGTACGCAAACACTCCCTTGAACAAGCAAAGGAACAAGGCACAAGCCTTAGGGATGCCGCTTGCCGTGTATTTTCTAATTCAAGTGGAAGTTATAGCTCAAACGTAAATCTTGCAGTAGAGAACTCAACATGGGAAGAAGAGAATGAACTTCAAGAGATGTATCTTTCACGCAAGACATTTGCCTTTAATGCTGACAACCCAGGAGAGATGAACCAAAACAGAGAAGTATTTGAATCTGTTATGAAAACAGCAGATGTCACTTTCCAAAACCTTGATTCTGCTGAAATTTCGCTTACTGATGTCAGCCACTACTTCGACTCAGACCCCACAAATTTAATCAAGGGTCTTAGAGATGATGGCAAAGCTCCCGCGAGTTACATCGCAGATACAACAACAGCAAATGCGCAGGTCCGCTCACTGAGCGAAACGATTCGATTGGATTCCCGTACAAAGCTACTTAATCCAAAATGGTATGAAGGCATGGTCAACTCAGGCTATGAAGGCGTTCGCGAAGTCGCCAAGCGCCTGAACTTTACCCTCGGCTGGAGCGCAACTAGCGGACAGGTAGATAACTTTGTCTACGAAGAGTCAAACGAAACCTTCATCAATGATCCAGAGATGCGTAAGCGTCTCATGGAACTTAATCCACATAGTTTCCGTCGTATTGTTGGCACCTTATTAGAAGTTAATGGCAGAGGTTACTGGGAAACATCTGATGAGAATATTCAGCAATTGCAAGAGCTTTACCAGGAAATTGAAGATCGAATTGAAGGAGTAACAACGCCAGACAACCAATCGTCTGGCGAATGATTAAAAAGTAACTCAAACCCTAATTACCAGAGTCTGCTAGCCATTTGAAGGGTCTGATGGATTGGGCCCACATCATGCACTCTTACCATTGCCGCCTTCGCCTGCACACAACGGCAGGCCACGGCGGCAGTACCCCATAGACGAGCCTCTGGGTCCGGTTGGTGCAAAACATCTCCGATGAAGCGTTTCCTTGAGGGCCCAACCAAAACAGGGAAGCCTTCAGAGCAAATCCTCTCTAGATGCTTCAACAACATCAGATTTTGTTCAGTGGTTTTAGCAAAACCCAAGCCTGGGTCCCAAATCAACTGATCAGATCGAATACCAGCAGCCAAAGCTTGATCCGTTCGACGAAGTAGTCCAAGACGAACCTCTTCAATCACATCGCTATAAGTGGCGAGTTGATCCATGGATTGACTGTTGCCACGGCTATGCATCAACACATAGGGACATCCTGCTTCGGCAACAACCCTCAGCAACTCAGGGCCACGCCTGCCGCCGCTGACATCATTAATCCAATCTGCACCTGCTTGCAGAGCCGCCTCCGCCACCTCCACAAGGAATGTATCCACAGAGATCAACGCCTGCGGGTGAGCTGCACGTATTGCATGAAGAGCAGGCATCATTCTGTTCAACTCCTCTTGCCAGCCAACCTCCTCGGCCTTAGGCCTCGTGCTCTGAGCACCAAGATCTAGTACATCAGCCCCTTGCTGTATAAGAAGAGTTGCCTGTGCGAGGGCACTAGCAGGCTCTAGATAATTGCCACCATCGCTAAAAGAATCGGGCGTGATATTAATCACCCCCATCACCTTCGTTCGCTGTCCCCATTCCTGAGGCCAAGGAGATTTAACTGGTTTGATAATTGGCAATGCGAGCAAAACTCTCTGGGTCAAGGGAGGCACCACCCACCAACACTCCGTCGATATCACTCATTGACATCAACTCATCAATATTTCCTGGTTTGACCGAACCCCCGTACTGAATGATTAGTTCTGAAGCACCGACCCAACGACGAATGAGGCCACAGATACGATTCGCCTCCGATGCTTCGCACGTCTTGCCCGTGCCAATGGCCCAGATGGGCTCATAAGCAACCACAAGCTTGTCTGGATCGGTGTCTTCCAGTCCCTGTTCCACCTGTCGTCGAATCACACGCTCAGCCTCTCCTCGTTCACGCTGCTCATCACTTTCACCCACGCAAACAATCGGGATCAGACCATGCGCTTGGGCTGAACGAGCACGACGGTTGATCTGTTCATCACTCTCACTGAAGTATTTGCGTGGTTCACTATGCCCAACAATCGCGTATCGCACTTGATGCTCCAGAAGCATCGTTGGCGAAACCTCTGCGGTATAAGCACCATCATCCTCCCAATGCACATTCTGGCTTGACAATTCCAGACGAGTGCCGCCTACGGACTCTGCCATTGAGGAGATAGCGGTGAATGGTGGGGCAATCACTACATGACGATCATTGGGAGTGGCTTCAATTAATGGCAGGAACATGGCCGTGTACTCCCTTGCCTGAGCACAGGTCATGTGCATCTTCCAGTTGCCAGCGATCACGGGTTTACGCACGCTCAGGTCCTCTGAAGTTCCGCAGGGGCTAACTTACGGCCCTGTCGAAGCATTGCCGACAAAGACCGCCTCATCTGTGCCCAATCGAACCCGGTTGCCTGAACTCAAATGGAGGCCACGCCTAGTTTCAACAGAGCCATTGACAAACACCTGCCCTGACTGGATCAGCTGTTTCGCCTCGCCTCCAGTGGCCACCCAGCCCTGCCATTTAAGAAATTGATCCAACTTCATTGAATAAGCAGAGCGTTCACGCAACTAGTGTGACTCGATGTTTTCCTCCTCCGAAGCCGGCTTCCGCAGACTGCTTCCCCTCTTACGCCCTCACCTGCGCAGGCTGATCTGGGGAGGTGTGTGCATGCTGATTTACGTAGGATGCTGGCCGCTACTGGCATGGCTTGCTGGGCAGCTGATTCCAGCGATCGGGGCAGGCAAGCTGGCCCAGGTCGTCCAAGTGATTGCCATAGCACTCACTGTTTTTCTGGTTCAAAAACTGGCTCAATTCGGACAGGACACCATGCTTGCCGGGCCAGCATTGCGAGTGAGCCAAGACCTGCGTCGTGATTTGTTTGCACAGCTGCAACAAGTCGAACTAGGGGCCCTCGAGAAACTGTCTTCAGGAGATCTGACCTATCGGCTCACTGAGGATGCCGATCGGGTGGGAGAAGTGATTTACAAGACCATTCAAGACACCACACCAAGTGCTCTGCAATTGGTAGCGGTATTTGGCTATATGGTTTTTCTTGACTGGCAACTATCACTAGCCACCCTGCTGCTAGCGCCAATGGTGGCGATCTTGGTAAGCCAGTTTGGTGCCAGAGTCATGAGAGCTGCCGAACGCAGCCAGCGTCAAGTGAGCGATCTTGCAGGGCTACTTGGTGAAGCAATCCAAGGGTTGCCTTTGGTGAGAGCCTTTGCTGCAGAACCCTGGCTTCAGAAGCGCTTTGATGCCGAAGTTGATCTTCATCGTCAAGCGCGATACCAAACCCTGCGCCTGCTCGCTCTACAGCATCCTGTCGTGGGCTTCATCGAAGCCGCTGGCATCCTCACAGTCTTGGCGATTGGTGCCGCTCGGATTCAAACCGGCGGAATGGATGGGCAAAGTTTCAGCAGCTATGTGGCTGCCTTGCTGATGCTGATCGATCCAATTAGCCACCTCACCACGAATTTCAATGAATTCCAGCAAGGCCAGGCCTCACTACGACGCCTGCGAGAAATTGAACGCGAACCACAGGAACCTCCTGACATTGACGAGGCTGAACCACTGGGTCGCTTAAAAGGTGATCTAGTGCTTCGTCACGTCAGTTTTGCCTATGTCAATCAGAAACAGGTGCTACACGATCTGTCTCTAGAAGTGAAGGCTGGCCAGATCGTTGCACTCGTGGGTCCATCTGGTGCTGGAAAGAGCACTCTGTTTTCATTACTTTTACGCTTCAACACGGCCCAGCAAGGAAAGATTTTTCTAGATGGTCATGAGCTCAGCCAGGTCAAAGCCCAGGAGCTAAGACATCAGGTGGCCTTGGTGCCGCAACGAACAACAGTCTTCTCTGGCAGCGTCGAAGAAGCCATTCTTTTCGGTCGAAATGTGAGTCAAGAGAAGGTCAAAGAAGCAGCAATCCTTGCCAACGCTCACGATTTCATCATGTCATTACCGGAAGGATATTCCACTCAATTGGAAGAACGCGGCACAAACCTTTCTGGTGGCCAACTGCAACGCATCGCCATTGCCAGAGCCGTGCTCGGCAATCCAGCCGTGCTGCTGTTAGATGAAGCCACTAGTGCGCTGGATGCCGAAGCGGAAGCAGCCGTACAACTAGGTCTTAAACAAGCTATGCAGGGGCGAACTGTTCTAGTGATAGCCCACCGTCTTGCAACTGTTCAGGAGGCTGATCATATTATTGTACTAGAAAAAGGGCGAATCTGTGATTGTGGCAATCATGACGAACTAATGAGTCGAGCTGGTCGCTACAGGGATCTCTGCGAACGACAAATTATTCGCGATAGAAAAAGAGGCCGTCCGAGTCAATAAGGGATACGAGCCGTCAGGGCAAATTCCTACGATATGATTTTAGGTGAGCTATAGACAATCTCATTCTCATGCTTTAGAAAGAGCTGGATAACCTTTTGGTGAACGAATGCCTCCGAAATGGCCCTTCGGAAGGTCCGAAAGCACAAATGCCACTCAAGAACAGAACTCACCTCCGATGACTGACTCAGCAGCAAACAAGCCTGATCCCGTACTCACTTTTGAAGGCAAGCGCTACGACCTGAATTCATTACCAGATGAACTGAAGGAACTAATCCGTGGCATGCAAGTTGCTGATGCCCAACTACGCATGCACGAAGACACCCTAAAGGTTTTGGCAGTAGGTCGTCAGACTCTGGCAATGCAATTGAATGAAAAGCTCAAAGACGTCACCCCTCTACCAGACGCATCTTGACTTTCTTTTTCCCCATACCTTCTAACCCTTTTTCAATTAATAGCGTCTCTGCAGCTAATGGATGTTCCTAATATGATCATCTATAAAGCCAATCTGACTAGGCAAATCCACGAAGATTAAGTTCGCAAACAATATCCTAAACCTGCCGTCTTCAGCTTAGCGATGCAGGCAATATTGACATTGTCTTCTTATTTTTTTACAAAATCAATCTCAGCAAAGCTGCCAGCCATTGAGATATTTTCTTGCCTAATAAGATGGAGACAGCATTACCAAAAAGCAATGCCAAAGCTCCAACAAAGACATAAAGTCCACACCTAGCATCATCGATTTAGATGTTAGCGAGATAATGATGATAATTACTCAATCAATCGTAAATTTAACTTTATCCTTTTTTACAATAGTCTTAAGTGTACCTAAAAACAGACGAGCTTAAAAGAATTATTATCTTCTACCCCAAAATGAACAGAATTAGTTTACCAGTCGAACAAAGGTTGCATTATTAGTCTCAAATCAATTGGCAACCATTGTCACTTATTTTAAAGCTGCTCAAGCTCTACGAACTTAAACAACTGCCGTTCAGCAGCCATTCCAGCAAAAGCATCTTTTTCAACTAACCTTTCACTCAATACCCATAAGCCATCATCAGCCAAGGGCACAAAAGTATCAGTGAATTGACTGATGCCACTGGTAGGCTCGTTTGTTTTTGGGTCGTGGTATTGACTGCTGTATGTATGACTTAGGTAGCCATAACCTGTATTCGTCGTACTTTTTGTAAAAATGGTCACCACTGTTCCATGAATATGGCGATGAACCATCGTCACCACATCATTTTTGATGCGATAACGATCACCAAGATTTTTACCTCCAACGATCACTTCTAAGCCAACATCATCGTTATCACCTGCGGTAAAAGTGTTTTCACCATGGGTCTTTTCAAAACTGCGTCGTACTCGATGTATGGCAACTTCCCATAGCTGGGAAGAGACAGCCTTGGCGATCAATTCATCTTCTATACCATCAATATGGGCCTTGAGATCCGCCCCCAACACAAACTGCCCTTCCACGACGCGATCATCCGTGACCCACAGACACCGACCCCGATAACCAGAAAAGACCGGATCCCAGGTGTAGCGATTCTCATAAGCCGCCTGAAATAGTTCTCGACAATCACTACCAGGAGCCAAAAAAATAGGGGAAGCGTTAGCGATCACGGCAAGAATTTCAGTTGAGCAAGCCTAATGGGAGATCAAACATGGATGTCTTGAAGGGCCGCTACGGATAATGACTGTTGCTGGAGTGCCGTGATTCCCTCGACAGCGGCTCGTGCTCCAGCAATCGTCGTAAGGGTAGGCACGGAGTAATCAAGAGCTGCTCGTCGCAAATATTTGTCGTCATGAGCGGCCTGACGGCCAATAGGTGTGTTGATCACCAACTGAATCTGACCAGAGCGAATCAAATCTTCGATGTTGGGACGTCCCTCATGAACCTTAAGTACTGGCTGAACGTTCAATCCAGCCCGATTAAGGGCTTGAGCAGTTCCGGAGGTGGCCGTGAGATCAAAGCCAAGTTCAATCAGCCTTTCAGCGACAAGTATTAGCGCTGGCTTATCCCGGTCATGAGTAGAGAGAAAGACAGTTCCACGAATTGGGAGGGAATCACCAGCTGCAATTTCAGACTTGGCAAACGCCATGCCAAAACTGGAAGCTGAACCCATCACTTCTCCAGTGGACCGCATCTCCGGGCCAAGCACCGAATCGGCCCCAGGGAAACGACGGAATGGCAATACGGCTTCCTTGACAGACTGAAGAGGCGGTTGAGGCTCATGCGTAAGTCCAATAGCCGCCAAGGTCTCTCCTGCCATGAGCCGAGTGGCGATCCTGGCCAGGGGTACTCCTGTGGCTTTAGCCACAAAAGGAACGGTACGAGAAGCACGAGGATTGGCCTCGATGATGAACACTTGTTCATCACCCGCTTCATCCCGCTGGACAGCGAACTGCAGATTGATCAACCCCTGAACTTTGAGCGCAAGGGCCAACGCTTCACTCCAGAGACGAATCGTGCGAAGGGCTTGCTCACCAAGAGAGATGGAGGGAAGGCAGCAAGCGGAATCTCCAGAATGAATTCCAGCCGGCTCAATGTGTTCCATCAAACCGCCAATCACGACAACTCCATCAGAGTCACAGAGAGCATCAACATCAACTTCCACAGCATTTTCCAGATACTGATCGATGAGCACTGGATGATCAGGTTCGACCTGAAACGCTTCAGCCATATAGCGATTCAACTCTTGTTCATCAAACACCACCTCCATGGCTCGGCCTCCAAGCACATAAGAGGGACGAACAACAACGGGATAACCAATGCGAAGTGCTACGGCTCGGGCATCTTCCTCACTGCGAGCCAAGCCATTACGAGGCTGGCGAATTTGAAGCTGCCGCAGGATCGCCTCGAACTGCTCACGATCTTCAGCCCGATCAATTGATTCTGGTGATGTACCCCATATCCGTGTGCCTGTTGACTTTCCGATCGAACTCTCTAGCCAACGAAGCAAGGGAATCGCCAACTTGAGTGGGGTCTGACCACCAAACTGAACAATGACACCATTAGGCCGTTCAGCCTCAATCACATTGAGTACATCCTCAAGAGTAAGAGGTTCGAAATAAAGTCTGTCACTAGTGTCATAGTCAGTGGAGACAGTTTCGGGATTACTGTTAACCATCACAGTGACAAATTCCTTGTCCTGAGCAGCAAATGAAGCATGGCAACAGCAATAGTCAAACTCAATTCCTTGGCCGATACGATTAGGACCGCCGCCAAGAATCATCACTTTTGCGCGGCTGTCTGTAACGACCTCACTTTCCGGCTCAAGTTTATACAATTGGTCATCAGAATCAAGACGGTACAGGGGGCGCTCATAAGTTGAGTAATGATATGGAGTAGTAGATGAAAATTCGGCAGCGCAAGTATCGACTGTCTTAAAAATAGGTTTGATATTTAACAGTTCACGACGAGCACGTACAGCAAGTTCCTCAGAACCTGTCGCCCAAGCAATCTGACGATCGGAATAGCCAAGCTGCTTCAAGCAGAGTAGAGACTCCTCATCCAATTCATCTAATGTGCGGCCATGCAGATGCGTTGTCTCAATATTGATCATGTGGCGTAATTTGGCTAAAAACCAAATATCAATTTTGCTCAAAACGTAAATATCAAGGTCACTGCGTCCGGCCAACATCGCTGTTCTCACTGCCATGATCCGCTCAGGAGAAGGCGTGCGCAACAAACGCTCAATTTCTGTAGGCGTAAATTCTGGCTCTTGACGATCACAACCCCAACCAGCCCGCCCAATTTCTAGAGAACGCATCGCTTTCTGAAAAGACTCTTCGAAACAGCGACCGATCGCCATTGCCTCTCCCACAGACTTCATTGCCGTAGAGAGAACAGCAGGGCTGCCCTTAAACTTCTCAAATGCAAATCGTGGAATCTTCGTGACGACATAATCAATTGTGGGTTCAAAACACGCTGGTGTCTTACCCGTGATGTCGTTGATAATTTCGTCAAGGGTATAACCAACAGCAAGACGAGCAGCAATCTTGGCAATTGGAAACCCCGTGGCCTTACTTGCCAGCGCTGATGATCGACTAACGCGCGGATTCATTTCAATAACAACCACCTCGCCATCATCTGGATTGATCGCGAACTGAATATTGCTACCCCCCGTAGCAACACCTATCTCACGAATAATGGCAATGGATTGATCTCTAAGCCTCTGATACTCACGATCGGTGAGAGTTTGCGCAGGGGCAACAGTGATTGAATCTCCTGTATGAACACCCATTGCATCGAGATTTTCAATGCTACAGACGATCACAACGTTATCCGCCAAATCACGCATCACCTCTAACTCGAACTCCTTCCAACCCAACAACGACTTTTCGATCAAGATCTGAGAAACCGGGCTGGCATCAAGACCGCTTTTGCAGATCGCTGCAAATTCTTCAGGGTTGTAAGCAATGCCACCACCACTGCCACCAAGAGTGAAGGCTGGTCGGATGATGCGCGGAAAACTATTAATCACTTCACCAACCTCTTCTGCCTCCTTGAGGCTGGAAGCAATCCCTGAAGGACAAACGTTGACTCCTATACGCTCCATCGCCTGCTTAAAAAGCTGGCGATCTTCGGCCTTTCGAATTGCAGCTAGATCTGCACCGATCAACTCAACGCCAAAACGTTCGAGTGTGTGATTTTCAGCCAATGCCACCGCCAAATTAAGAGCCGTCTGGCCGCCCATGGTTGGCAGCAACGCATCAGGGCGCTCTAACTCAATGACGCGAGTCACCACCTCGGGTGTGAGCGGCTCGATATAGGTGCGATCAGCCATCTCCGGATCCGTCATGATTGAGGCCGGATTGGAATTCACCAACACCACCTCAAAACCTTCATCCCGCAAGGCCTTGCATGCTTGAGTGCCGGAATAATCAAATTCACAGGCCTGGCCAATCACGATCGGACCTGACCCCAGCAGCAGGATGCGACGCAGATCAGACCTACGGGGCATGGAATTTCGGGTGTTGGCCAAACGCGACTAGCTTCCCATGCAACGTCAGAGATAGCTCAGGAAAAACACCCAGGCGCCATGTAGTCGCTAGCTTGATGAGTACGGAGAGAGATCAAGACCATGAGCGAACTCCAGCGCCTTAAGGGGCAGCTGCCGCCAGAGATGCAGAGCTGGGTGTTCGTGGAGGCGGCAGCAGCGGTAGATCCACCGCTCATCACCCTCGAGGAAATCGGACGCGATGAGGTCGAGATCCAAATCGATCTCGAACAATGGGACAATTTCGCTCTCGACCATCGCAACTTGCTCTTTTGGCATGAAGTGGGTCGAGTCCAGAACGACACCATTCCTCGCGATGGCTGGGAAATGGCTGCTCTAGCCATCGGCCTCGGCGGTGCAATTGGTGAACTCTGGGTTCAAGACGGATTGTTGCTATTAATGGCCCTAGGTCTTTCGGGCTTCGCTGGATATCGGCTCTATTTAAAGAACAACTCTGAAAAGCGGCTTCAGGATGCAATCGCTGCCGATGAACGGGCTATCGATCTGGCCTGTCGTTTTAATTACAGCGTGCCGAATGCCTACAAGAGCCTCGGGGGAGCCCTAAAGGAGCTTGTGGAACAAACCCGCAAAAAGAAGAAGCGAAGCTTCTATGAAGATCGATTGGAAGCCCTTAGAAAAAGTGCTGGAAAAGCTCGAGCAGAGATGGCTGAACAGGAAGGATCTCGCCAATCCGTAAGCAGTGAGAACGTCTATGGATAGTGAACAGCTAGCAGAAATGGCCGCTGAAGCCTGCGACGATCGCAAAGCTACAGACATTCAACTAATCCGAATCGATGAGGTCTCCAGCCTGGCGGACTGGATGGTGATTGCCGGAGGACTGTCTGAAGTCCAAGTACGAGCAATTGCTAAATCTGTGGAAGATCGCCTTGAGGTAGAAGCCGATCGATTGCCATTGAGAAGCGAAGGTCTTAATGAAGGGAAATGGGCTCTGCTCGATTACGGCGAATTAATCGTGCATGTTCTACAGCCAAGCGAACGAGGCTTTTACGACCTGGAAGCCTTCTGGAGTCATGGAAAGCATCACGGCTTCATGAGCTCGAATCTCTCTCAAGCATCCTGAGACTTAAAAACACCACTTTGAATGAGTAGCAATTAACACCAACTCAAAGTTCCATTGCTTGGTTATTTGGCACGAACCATGGACTTCATCACAAGATTCATCATCCAAGGGGGCGAGTCTCTGCCAGGCTCTCTGAAGCCCAAAAGTCTGCTTGAGCATGAATCTTCCAACCTGGTTCGGAAGCTCCCAGCGTTCGAGCACAACGCCTCTTGAAGTAAGCCTTAAGCGTGGCTCCAGCGTGGAGTCGATCCATCGCGTGCATGCTGTGGTTTGCGATGGGCGAGGGCGCGTCCTGATGCGAGCGGGCTGTGCAGACTTTGAAACCTTCATCCGTTCAGCTCTAAAGCCCTTTCAAGCACTGCCATTTTTGAGTAGTGGTGCAGCAGAGCAAATGAACTGTGGCGAAAAAGGATTGGCAATCTGCTGTGGATCCCATTCAGGGACACCCGCCCATGCCCGCGAAGCCTTCAGGTTGCTTTGGAATGCCGAGCTAGACCCAAGCCTGCTGCAATGCCCGATTCCCAAAGGAGGCACGAGCCCGCTAGAGCACAACTGCTCCGGGAAACATGCTGGCTTTCTTGCGACGAGCAAGAAAATGGGTTGGCCCCTTGATTCATACCTGCAAGGCAACCATCCTCTGCAAGTGGAAGTGAATCGACGCATAGCCGAACTGCTTGGGCTACCGGCCGACGAGCTCGTAGCTGCCAGGGATGACTGTGGGGCACCAACCCTTCGCCTACGGCTAGACCAAATAGCTCTGCTCTATGCCCATCTCGGGGCATCACGTCAGGCAGAAATGGAACAAGTGATTAGGGCAATGTTGGCCCATCCTGAACTCGTAGCAGGAGAAGGCCGATTTGACACTGAGCTCATGCGACGAGCTCACGGACAAATCGTGAGCAAGGGTGGAGCAGAAGGTGTCCAATGTCTAAGCCGCGTTGGTGAAGGGATGGGTGTGGCGATCAAAGTAGAAGACGGATCCAAACGAGCAAAACACGCTGTAGCGCTCCACCTGCTTCGCCAACTTGATTGGCTCACCCCAACTGGACTGCAAGAATTAGAGGAACAGGTGTTGCTCATTGCTCCAGGTGTGCAGCTGGAAGTGGCCGGCGCTCTTCGATACCAGGAAACCTAAACAAAGACCAGGTTGGACAAGCCTCAAAAGGTATGCTTTGAGGGTCACCGCGGGGTAGAGCAGTCTGGTAGCTCGTCGGGCTCATAACCCGAAGGTCGGGAGTTCAAATCTCCCCCCCGCCACCAAATAAGACCCCTGTCCAGCAGGGGTTTTTTAATGTCTGCGACTGGGATCTGGGGAATCTAAAGAGAATAATTTCGTGCTTTACAAGGAGTCATAATTGCCCTTAAAAACCCTAGTAAGCACAATTTGGATACCCGGTACCGGGTACGTAAAAAAGGCATTTTCGTGGCATGCTGAGCACAGCTAAGAGCACTGATAGGAGATCCTTTTAGAACACTTCTGATGCTTTAAGCAGAGCCTTTGAGGCTGCTACGGCCTCTGACTTGTATAGATGGCCATACGTCTGGTCGAGCATCTGTCTGCTAGTCGCTGTCAACTCAGTCGCCATCATCAGTGGTACGCCTTGCTTAAGGATCCTTAGAGATGCAAATGAAGCAAAAATACCTGAGTATTTTCCCTCACAAGTAACTCCTGCCTGTTCATAGGAACGGAAGTAAAGTGGTCTCAAATGGTGGCAAGGATGATGATTTCCATTAGCAAGCCATCAAGCTGCTCAAGTCTTGTTTTCAGAGATAGGCGTAGAAGCTTATATCTATCCTCTCAGCGAAGGGCAGATGAGTGATAAACACAAAAACCACTGAATATTCATTAAACGACCAATGGCCTGGAGCGATCATTAATGGATCGGGAATTGGACATCCTCCCAGTTGCGGCTGTGCAGCTTGCTCTCAGGCCAATCAAAACAATGTAAACCTAGGCGAAAGTGTAAACAGCGGAAGTGATACATATGGCCAGGATTTAACAACAGACTTAATAATTGCACATGGTTCTTCCATTCCAGAAGACAAACTACTGGGAAGTTATCTACATAGTGATCAAGGTATTATTTACTTAGCTTTTAATTCTTCTGTTGATGAAACAAGACGCAATTGGTGGAAGGACGTTATTGCTGACACCGATTCGATTATCGAGCCAGAATTTGCGATTGTTGATCAGTCACATCCTTCTTCCCAGCTAAACATATACGACGATGTTGACCTTGGGGACAGTGCTGGAATGTTTACTGGGAGCTCTTATCAGTATCAAATAGTTGATGACAATATTATTTTAGAGAGCATAGTGCGTGAGAGTGAATCTAAAATTGAAATATCTCCAAATGCCTATTCCTGGTCATCATCTTTTGCTAACGCTGACGAAGCAGGATGGAAGCATGTTGCATACCACGAACTTGGCCATGCTCTAGGGCTCGAACATCCATTTAATATGGATGATGGGGACGGCGTCGCCTCAGGAGAGACGAATATAAATGACACGATTATGTCTTACACGTCTACTAAAGACTCAGACGGATCACCCCGTTTTACGACTTTAGATCAGAGCGCATTAATTGAAATTTATGGAGAAGAAACTGGGCAGATAGCCAATGCTCCAGACGGAGTAGAACTGCTACTGAATCAGGGGCCATTTAATACACACGCGACATGGAAAAGCCCTTCCATAAGTATAAGCTTGGCCCATGAAAGCGAAGGAAGTGATAGCTTTGGCTCATTGGAAGAACCAGGATCTGGCCGAGTCTCTTTCGCCCAACTTGAATTCAGGCGTCATGATGGATATATAGACAATGAACAAACACTCTCCATAGGGACAGATTTTGACCCTGGCCTTAAAAGGTATTATACAGGACTAGACCATGAAAACCTATCTAATTTCGTATGGGAACAGTATGTAGATACTCCAAACTACTTTGATTTATTTTGGCCGGCTACGCCGGACGGTAATTATTTTGAGAATGCTATTGAATTTGAGCCAGGCCAGGAATCAGCTTATTTGGATATTCAGATAGCTGCCGACAATCGCGTAGAGGATTATGAATCATTCAGAGTCTGGGATTTTAATAATAAAGACTCTACCTTGGCCGAGTTTCATATCTATGATTATGGTTCCCTACCCTCCTACTACATTACGACGTCAGCCGATTCAATCAATGAAGGGCAATCATTAACCACGACGATCAATACGACGAATGTAGAGGAAGGAACAGAACTCTATTGGCGTGTAGATAGTAGCAACATCACCGAAGACGACCTATCGGAAGGTCAGCTCAGTGGCTCCTTTATAGTTAATACAGATGAAACATTTAGTTTTGAACAGAGCTTTGCCAATGATCAAAAAATAGAAGGGCCAGAAAGCTTAAGGCTAGAAGTTTATTCTGATCCAGATTTCAAGCAACTAGAAGCTAATGGCCCTCTCGTTGAGATTATCGATACATCAACAACACCAGACCCTACATATTCACTGTCAACATCAGCGGAAGAAGTAGATGAAGGAGAAGAGCTAACGACGAGTGTTAGCACAGCGAATGTAGAGGAGGGGACCAAGCTTTACTGGCAACTTAGTGGTAATAACATAACTGCAAATGATTTAGAAGTAGGGGAATTAGAAGGCTCAGCTCAAGTTGATTCACAAGGCAAGGCGAGCTTCTCTCATACCTTTGCAGAAGACCTCACAACAGAGGGCCTTGAGAGCCTGATCGTCAAGCTATTCTCTGATCAAGCAAATTCTCAACTTCTTGCAGAATCATCCACTGTTCAAATCAACGATAATTCGACGACTCCTTCTACTTACTCGCTAAACACATCGACCAATGTTCTCAATGAAGGTGACACCCTAAATACAACAGTAAGCACCACAGATGTTGATCTCGGCACTGAACTGTTCTGGGAACTAGAAGGAGAGAAGATCACAGCAGATGATTTATCTAGTGGTGAACTCAGCGGCTCCAATCAAGTTGATGCTGATGGCAACTTCTCCTTGTCTCATACCTTCTCAGAAGACCTCACAACAGAGGGAATAGAAAGCCTGATCGTAAAACTTTTCTCTGATCAAACAGGAAATGAGCTGCTTGCTCAATCATCAGCTGTTGAGATTAACGATACTTCAAAGACTCCTCCCCCTTCAACCCCAGATCTCATCGCCACGTCTGATAGTGGCAACTCTGATTCAGACAACCTCACCAACGACAACACGCCCACATTCTCCGGCACGGCAAAAGCAGGATCCAGCGTTGAACTCTTTGCAGATGGAATATCTCTTGGCAGCTCAATAACCGATAGCAACAGCAATTGGTCTTACACCGTTGCTAATGATGCCCCTCTTGCTGATGGCTCAATCGCCATCACCGCAACTTCAACAGAAACGACAAGTGATTTACAACGCACGGCGATACCTGTTGCTTCACCAGTCCGCTCTGCGCATGAGAGTAGCAACAGCAGCGCCTTCGCGGCATTAAAAGACGACGGATCCGTTGTCACTTGGGGGCACTCAGTCTTCGGCGGTGATAGCAGCAGCGTTGCCACTGAGCTCAGCTCTGGTGTCAATCAGATCTTCTCTACTAGTACCGCCTTCGCGGCCTTAAAAGACGACGGCTCTGTTGTTACTTGGGGTAGCTCCGGCGGTGATAGCAGCAGCGTTGATCTTGAGCTCAGCTCTGGTGTTAACCAGATCTTCTCTACTCTTGGTGCCTTTGCAGCATTAAAAGACGACGGCTCCGTTGTGTCTTGGGGGAACTCCACCAGGGGCGGTGATAGCAGCAGCGTTGATCTTGAGCTCAGCTCTGGTGTCAACCAGATCTTCTCTTCTAAAGAGGCCTTCGCGGCAGTTAAAGACGACGGCTCCGTTGTGTCTTGGGGGCACTCCGACTACGGCGGTGATAGCAGCAGCGTTGATCTTGAGCTCAGCTCTGGTGTCAACAAGATCTCCTCTGCTGAGTACGCTTTCGCGGCATTAAAAGACGACGGCTCCGTTGTTACTTGGGGGAACTCCCCCTACGGCGGTGATAGCAGCAGCGTTTCGACAGAACTCAGCTCTGGTGTTAACCAAATCTTCTCTACTGATTATGCCTTCGCGGCATTAAAAGACGAAGGCTCCGTTGTCACTTGGGGGGCCTCCGATTCCGGCGGAGATAGCAGCAGCGTTGCGGATCAGCTCAGCTCTGGTGTGAACCAGATCTTCTCTACGGACAGAGCCTTCGCGGCATTAAAAGACGACGGCTCCGTTGTGTCTTGGGGCAGCTCGTTCTACGGCGGTCGGAGCTCGTTCCCGTCCGTTTCTTGGGTGGTAGATCTTGAGCTCAGCTCTGGTGTTAACCAGATCTTCTCTAATCGTGGTGCCTTGGCAGCATTAAAAGACGACGGCTCCGTTGTTACTTGGGGGAACCCCCACCTAGGCGGTGATAGCAGCAGCGTTGATCTTGAGCTCAGCTCTGGTGTCAACCAGATCTTCTCTACTTATAGGGCCTTCGCGGCAGTGAAAGACGACGGTTCCGTTGTCACTTGGGGGTCCTCCGGTAGTGGCGGTGATAGCAGCAGCGTCGCCGCTGAGCTCAGCTCTGGTGTTAACCAGATCTTTTCTCATGGCAGTGCCTTCGCGGCATTAAAAGACGACGGCTCCGTTGTGTCTTGGGGGCACTCCGACTTCGGCGGTGATAGCAGCAGCGTCGCTGATCAGCTCAGCTCTGGTGTGGTCTCCTTCGCGGATCCGTTCCACGATGATCGCCTGACCGTTACTACCAGCACTACTGATCCATCAGATCCCCTCAACCTCACCATTGATGCCACTGCTCCTGCCTTCTCCTCTGGTGAAACAGCCACCGCCATAAAAGAAAACAGTGGCGAAGCTCAAGTTATCTATACCGCTGCTGCAGATGATTCATCAGATGTTTCCTACAGCCTCAAACAAAACAACAACGACGATGCAGCATCCTTCTCTATTGATGCATCAACAGGAAAAGTAAGCCTCAAAGACGATCCAGATTATGAAACCAATCCCTCCTATTCATTCTCCGTATCTGCCACCGATTTAGCTGGCAATAGCAGTGATCAATTGGTTGACCTGAACATCAATAACATCTATGAAACATACATACTCAATACATCAACCAATGTCCTCAATGAAGGAGAGAGCCTAACGACAAATATATCCACCACAGATGTTGCTATCGGCACTGAACTGTTCTGGGCTCTAAATGGAGACAACATCACCCAAGACGACCTAAGAACTGGCCAAATAAGTGGATCCCATCAAGTCGGCGCTGATGGCAACTTCTCCTTGTCTCATACCTTCTCAGAAGACCTCACAACAGAGGGAATAGAAAGCCTGATCGTAAAACTTTTCTCTGATCAAACAGGAAGTGAGCTGCTTGCTCAATCATCAACTGTTGAGATTAACGATACTTCAAAGACTCCTCCCCCTTCAACACCAGATCTAATCGCTACGTCTGATAGCGGCATCTCTGATTCAGACAATCTCACCAACGACAACACGCCCTCATTCTCCGGCACTGCAGAAGCAGGATCCAGCGTTCAACTTTTTGCTGATGGCGTATCTCTTGGCAGCTCAATAACCGATAACAACAGCAATTGGTCTTACACAGTTGCCAATGACTCCCCTCTCGCTGATGGCTCAATCGCTATCACCGCAACCACAACAAAAGAAACTGAAACCAGCTCTTCTGATCCATCGGATTCCCTCAATCTCACCATTGATGCCACTGCTCCTGCCTTCTCTTCAAGCAGCACAGCTACACCGATAGAAGAAAACAGTGGCGCAGCTCAAGTGATCTATACCGCTGCTGCAGATGATGCATCAGATGTTTCCTACAGCCTCAAACAGGGCAACAGCGACGATGCAGCGTCCTTCTCTATTGATCCATCAACAGGAAAGGTAAGCCTCACAGACGATCCAGATTATGAAACCAATCCCTCCTATTCATTCTCCGTATCTGCCACCGATTTAGCTGGCAATAGTAGTGAACAGGATGTGAATCTAGGCATCCTCGATGACACTCCACCCTCAACACCAGATCTCATCTCTACGTCTGATAGCGGCATCTCGAATTCAGACGACATCACAAGCGACAACACGCCCTCATTCTCCGGCACTGCAAAAGCAGGTTCCAGCGTTGAGGTCTTTGCTGATGGAATATCTCTTGGCAGCTCAACAACCGATAGCAATAGCAATTGGTCTTACACCGTTGCGAATGACTCCCCTCTTGCTGATGGCTCGATCGCCATTACCGCAACAACAACAAAAACTACAAGTGATTTACAACGCACGGCGATACCTGTTGCTTCACCAGGCCGGACTACGCATGAGTTTCCCAACCAAGGCGCCTTCGCGGCAGTTAAAGACGACGGCTCCGTTATCACTTGGGGGAACCCCGGCTGGGGCGGTGATAGCAGCAGCGTCGCTGCTGATCTCAGCTCTGGTGTCAACCAGATCTTCTCTAATAGTTTTGCCTTCGCGGCAGTGAAAGACGACGGTTCTGTTGTGTCTTGGGGGGACTCCAGTAGAGGCGGTGATAGCAGCAGCGTTGATGTTGAGCTCAGCTCTGGTGTCAACCAAATCTTCTCTACTAGAGAAGCCTTCGCGGCATTAAAAGACGACGGCTCCGTTGTCACTTGGGGGCTTTCCGGCTACGGCGGTGATAGCAGCAGCGTCGCCGATGAGCTCAGCAGCCGTGCCGCTGAGCGACGACCTGGCAGCTCTGGTGCTAGCCAGATTTTCTCCACTGAGAGTGCCTTCGCGGCATTAACAGACGACGGCTCCGTTGTGTCTTGGGGGGACTCCAGTAGAGGCGGTGATGGCTTCTCGTTGACACGAGAGCTGAGCTCTGGTGTCAACGAGATCTTCTCTAATAATTACGCCTTCGCGGCATTAAAAGACGACGGCTCCGTTGTCACTTGGGGGGACTCCCGTAGTGGCGGTGATAGCAGCAGCGTTAGCGTTGCTGAAGATCTCAGCTCTGGTGTCAACCAGATCTTCTCTACGTCAGGTGCCTTCGCGGCATTAAAAGACGACGGCTCCGTTGTCACTTGGGGGGACTCCCATAGTGGCGGTGATAGCAGCATGTGGCGGTCCTTGGGGGGACTCCCGTACAGCGTTAGCGTTGCTGAAGATCTCAGCTCTGGTGTCAACCAGATCTTCTCTAATGATAGTGCCTTCGCGGCAGTTAAAGACGACGGCTCCGTTGTCACTTGGGGGGAGTCGTATTGGGGCGGTGATAGCAGCAGCGTTGATCTTGAGCTCAGCTCTGGTGTTAACCAGATCTTCTCTGCTTATAGCGCCTTCGCGGCATTAAAAGACGACGGCTCCGTTGTCACTTGGGGGGGCTCCAATTCGGGCGGTGATAGCAGCAACGTCGCTGCTGATCTCAGCTCTGGTGTCAACCAGATCTTCTCTATTGATAGGGCCTTCGCAGCATTAAAAGATGACGGCTCCGTTGTCACTTGGGGGTCCTCCAGTAGTGGCGGTGATAGCAGCAGCGTCGCCGCTGAGCTCAGCTCTGGTGTCAACCAGATCTTCTCTAATAAGTCCGCCTTCGCGGCATTAAAAGACGACGGCTCCGTTGTCACTTGGGGAAACTCCGATAGGGGCGGTGATAGCAGCAGCGTCGCCAATGAGCTCAGCTCTGGTGTGGTCTCCTTCGCGGATCCGTTCCACGATGATCGCCTGATATTTACTAGCACCACTACTGATCCATCAGATCCCCTCAACCTCACCATTGATGCCACTGCTCCTGCCTTTTCCTCTGGCGATACAACTAACCCGATAGAAGAAAACAGTGGCGCAGCTCAAGTTATCTATAACGCTGCTGCAGATGATGCATCAGATATTTCCTACAGCCTCAAACAAAACAACAATGACGATGCAGCGTCCTTCTCTATTGATCCATCAACAGGAAAGGTAAGCCTCACAGACGATCCAGATTATGAAACCAATCCCTCCTATTCATTCTCCGTATCTGCCACCGATTTAGCTGGCAATAGCAGTGAGCAGGATCTGAATCTAGAAATCAAAGATATCGATGGTTCATACATACTTTCTACATCTAGAGACTCCCTCAATGAAGGCGAGCAACTAACGAGCACAGTCAGCACACATGAAGTTAGTTTAGGCTCTGAAATTCATTGGTCACTTTCTGGCACTGGTATTAATCAAGGAGACTTTGCAGAAGGTGCATTAACAGGATCTGGGCAAACCGATGCTGATGGCAAGTTTTCCTTCTCCCATACGCTCAGGAATGATCAAACCAAAGAAGGCCCAGAGAATTTAGAGATCAAGCTGTTCTCTGATGATTTACGCAGCGATCAAGTTGGCAATACAGCCTCTGTAGAAATCAAAGATACTTCAAGATCAAGGGAATACGTCAGTCGTGGTGACTCGGCTTATGTGATTGTTGATGGGCCAACTTGGGAAGAAGCAGAAGCTAACGCGACGAAGTTGGGAGGGCATCTGGCTACACCTAACAATCAATTAGAGAATCAATTTCTTATTGATACTTATAAAAATAAACTATCAGTTCCAGATCCTAACTGGGGGAATGCGCCACGTTCTGGAGCATGGATTGGTCTTAGCAGTGATAAAAAAGGGGAATTAAATTGGTCTTCAGGTGAACAGCTAGATTCAACATATGACGCGCCTTATGGCGCTGGTCAATCTCAAGCTCATCAAGAATATTTAAAGGTTGGTACTAGAGGTGGATTTTATTTATTGATGTCAGACCCCTCAGGCCATGCCGAGAGGCATGGTGGATTAAATGGTTGGTGGCAGGAACCTGTTAATCATATTGAATTTTATGGACTACAGGATACTGATTTTTATGGGAATACCTCGGGCATTGCCGAAATATCCCTAGCCAGAAACAATCCTGATATTGCCAATCAATGGACCCCTAATCCACCAGCCACAGCAGATAGCGATCTGGAACTGAGCTATAGCCTCCATTCAACCAATGGCACTGACACGCAAACTGATCTCAAGCAACTTGCTGTTCTTGGTGATTCGGTTGATTGGCAAGACACCTATCGCCTAGACATCACAGCCAAGAGCTTGGCAGCTGGATACAACCTAGAAACCGCAGACATCACGATTAACTTTGATCCTTTTCTCTTTAATGAGATCAAAACATCTGACATCACGATTGGCGGAGATTTACCAATAGCGAATGCGGTACGCATCGATAATGATGTGGGAACCATCCGTATTGCTGCTGCAAGTCTTGGAGATCTAGATCCAGGAGATCTCTATGGAAACCATCTAGCCGATGCCGGATCGAGCATCGGCACCGATGGTGCTGTTTTGGCATCGATTGATCTGAACTTCAATGAGTTCCGCCTCGATACGCTCACGCAAAACTCCAATGGCAAGATCCTTGATCCCAGCACACCACTGTTCTTTGGCTTGAGTGCAAATCAAGATGAAACAGTCTTCTCTAAAGCTTTAAACGATGGCAGCGGTTTTGTGAATCGCGAGATCAAGAGCCTGCGTGATCTCGGTGGTGATTTAGCTGTTGATGGAACCAAAGTCACCCTGTATGAGGCAACAATCAACCTAGAAGAACAAGGCGATGGCTTGATCTTAAGTAGTGATCTTGAGATTGGATCCTATAATTCAAAACAAACAAATCTGGTCAGAGCAGGCGATACGATTACAGCCACAAGTGAATGGACCAATGTGGGCAATATTCAGGCCAAAGACATACAAATTACTGGCCTAACGAATGCCAATGCAAGTTTAACGAGCTCTGGTTTCTATATCAGTTCACCTGACGACAGTCAAACATCAACAAACCTCGAGAGTGGCAGCTTTGTTGATGGAGCATTTGTGCAAGCAGGTCAAGAAACAGCGCAACTGGTTGCCGATATCGAGATCACAGGTGCTGCAGGCAATGTTGTTGATCTCAGCCAAGGCATCCTCAGCCTTCAAGCAACAGGCTCAGACGTCTTTGAAAATCAAAAGGGCTCCAAAAACCTAATCACCTTCCAAGGCGATTTGAACTACGACGGCCGGGTCTCAATGAAAGATCTGGCTTATCTCAATGCTGGTGCTGCAAGACAACAAGAGGTCAGTGAGCATCCCGATGCAGTGGATGCCAATAGCGATGGCTTTGTTGATGCCAGTGTGGCGCGAGGAGTCGATGCCAACTTTGATGGCCAGATCTCGATGGCAGATCTAGCTGTCTTGGATGCCGATTGGGGCCAAAGCCTTCATCAAGCTTATACAGCCAACAATGCATCTGGAACAGAATCAAGCTTTATCGGCTCTGATCAAATCACCTGGCAGGAACTCGATAGACAGGGCACAACAGGCGATGCGACTTGGGATAACCAGGCCTTTCATATTCAAAATGGTATAGAAGCAGCAGCTAATGACTTTGTTGAATCACTCGAATCACCAGCGGCTGTGGGTGTGATCGGAGGAGATGGCAATGAAACAGCCAATGACGGCGGCATTGCTGGCGACTACTTCCAAGATCCGCTGACCGGTTAAAGCACCAAAAGAGAGCTCAACACCAAGACAACGCAAAACAACTAAAGAGCTCATAGAGCTCAAGTGCTCTATTGCCCTATTGCTCTGCAGGTAGCTGTCGCTGGCTGAAAATCGTTGTCTGCAACTTTTTGACTGAAATCGGTTCTGTAAAAAATTGCCTGCACTTAGTCGTGATCTGTTCGTATCTATGGAAAAAGAACTGCTCTAACCCAGGAGCTCTCAGTTGCACATCGGCATCCCATTTACAGAGGCCAGACCCTGTGGATGATGGGGAGGGGGCCTTTCTACGTACCCGGTCAGGATACCCGGTCATTTTTTTGCGTCAGTGACCCACTGGGATCTGCCCCTGTCTATTCGGGCTCATAACCCGAAGGTCGGGAGTTCAAATCTCCCCCCCGCCACCAAATAAGACCCCTGTCCAGCAGGGGTTTTTTAATGTCTGCGACTGGGATCTGGGGAATCTAAAGAGAATAATTTCGCGCTTTACAAGGAGTCATAATTGCCCTTAAAGACCCCAGTAAGCACAATTAGGTGAGTCAGTACTGACTCAGTAAAAAAGGCATTTTCGTGGCATGCTGAGCACAGCTAAGAGCACTGATAGGAGATCCTTTTAGAACACTTCTGATGCTTTAAGCAGAGCCTTTGAGGCTGCTACGGCCTCTGACTTGTATAGATGGCCATACGTCTGGTGGAGCATCTCTCTGCTAGTCGCTGTCAACTCAGTCGCCATCATCAGTGGTACGCCTTGCTTAAGGATCCTTAGAGATGCAAATAAAGCAAAAATACCTGAGTATTTTCCCTCACAAGTAACTCCTGTCTGTTAACAGGAACGGAAGTAGAGTGGTCTCAAATGGTGGCAAGGATGATGATTTCCATTAGCAAGCCATCAAGCTGCTCAAGTCTTGTTTTCAGAGATAGGCGTAGAAGCCAATATTTAGAAGATAAGCAGCGCTCTCAAGAATCTAAAGCGGATCTCTTGACTGCTTTTGGCTACTCGACTAACGAGCATGGTAGCGAATGAGCAAATCCCTTAGCCGTACAGATGCTTTAGCCCTGATTGAAGAACATTTAGGCAAAGGGAATCAACTGGCTAGTCTTGAGATCCCAGATAGCGTTACTTCGATTGGTGATAATGCATTTAAAGATACTCAGCTAACGAGTGTTGTTATTCCTGATAGCGTAACATCGATTGGACAAGGAGCATTTCAAAATACTGATCTGAATCCATCTGTTGAGATTCCAGATAGCGTTACTTCGATTGGCCAAGATGCATTTAAAAATACTCGATTAATTTGGGTTGTCATTCCAGATAGCGTTACTTCGATTAGTGATGGAGCATTTTCAGGCACTGATCTAATGTACATTGGTCTCGGTGATAGTGTCAAATCAATTGGTAACTATGCATTTGCTACTAATCCTCATCTAACAAATATTGAAATCCCAAATAGCGTTACGTCTATTGGCGATTATGCATTTTACGATACTCAACTAACAAGCATTTCAGTTCCAGAAGGAGCTGATATAAATCCTAATTCTTTTCATCCAACTGTTTCAATCAAGCTAAAGAATAAAACTCTAACAGCATTAGACGCTGAAGGCATGATCCAAGACCAGGGCAAGAATGTAATTATTCCAGATGAGTATGGATCAATTGGCGAACGTGCATTTTATGAAACTGAACTGACGAGTGTTGTTTTTTCAGATAGTGTTAGTTCGATTGGCGAAAGTGCATTTGCTAATAATTCTCAGCTAACGAGTGTTATTATTCCAAATAGCGTTACTTCTATTGGTGATCATGCATTTGCTAATAATTCTCAGCTAACGAGTGTTATTATTCCAAATAGCGTTACTTCTATTGGTGATCATGCATTTGACAACACTCCACTAATAAGTGTTGAAATCCCAAATAGCGTTACTTCTATTGGTGATCATGCATTTGACAACACTCCACTAATAAGTGTTGAAATCCCAAATAGCGTTACTTCTATTGGTGATCATGCATTTTACAATACTCAACTAACAAGCATTTCAGTTCCAGAAGGAGCTGATATAAATCCTAATTCTTTTCATCCAACTGTTTCAATCAAGTTAAAGAATAAAACTCTAACAGCATCAGACGCTGAAGGCATAATCCAAGACCAAGGCAAGAATGTAATTATTCCAGATGAGTATGGATCAATTGGCGAACGTGCATTTTATGAAACTGAACTGACGAGTGTTGTTATTCCAGATAGCGTTACTTCGATTGGCTACGGTGCATTTGACAACACTCAACTAATAAGTGTTGAAATCCCAAATAGCATTACTTATATTGATGATCATGCATTTTACAATACTCAACTAACAAGCATTTCAGTTCCAGAAGGAGCTGATATAAACCCTAATTCTTTTCATCCAACTGTTTCAATCAAGCTAAAGAATAAAACTCTAACAGCATCAGACGCTGAAGGCATGATCGAAAACCAAGGCAAGAATGTAATTATTCCAGATGAGTATGGATCAATTGGCGAACGTGCATTTTATGAAACTGAACTGACGAGTGTTGTTATTCCAGATAGTGTTAGTTCGATTGGCGAAAGGGCATTTAGCCGTAATTATCAGCTAACGAGTGTTGAAATTCCAAATAGCGTTACTTCGATTGGTGATCATGCATTTGAAAGCACTCAACTAACAAGTGTTGAAATCCCAAATAGCGTTACTTCTATTGGTGATCATGCATTTGCAAGCACTCAACTAACAAGTGTTGAAATCCCAGATAGCGTTACTTCGATTGGTGTTGGTGCATTTCAAAATAATCAACTAACGAGTGTTTTTATTCCAGATAGCCTTACTGAGATTAGTGATGCTGTATTTAATGGGAATCCACTGACGAGTGTTGGGATCCCAGATAGCGTTATTTCGATTGGCAAAAGTGCGTTTTCAAGCACTGATCTAACAAGTATTGTTATTCCAGATAGCGTTACTTCGATTGGCAACAGTGCATTTGCTGGTACTCAACTAACGAGTGTTGTAATACCAGATAGCGTTACTTCGATTGGCAACAGTGCATTTGCTAATAATTCTCAGCTAACGAGTGTTGTTATTCCTGATAGCGTTACTTCAATTGCTGATTATGCATTTGGCAACACTCAATTAACAAGTGTTGTTATTCCAGATAGCGTTACTTCGATTGGTGATCAATCATTTTATGGCACTGAACTAACGAGTGTTGTTATTCCAAATAGCATTACAGAGATTGGTCGTCAAGCATTTTACAATACTCAACTGACGAGTATTGACATTCCAGATAGCGTTACTTCGATTGGTGATCAATCATTTTATGGCACTGAACTAACGAGTGTTGTTATTCCAAATAGCATTACAGAGATTGGCAATAGTGTATTTCAGAATACTCCACTAACCAGTATTGACATTCCAGATAGCGTTACTTCGATTGGCAATAGTGCATTTCAGAATACTCCACTAACCAGTATTGAGATCCCAAATAGCATTACGGAGATTGGCTGGAGTGCATTCGCAAATACTCAACTGACGAGTGTTGTAATACCAGATGGCGTCACATCGATTGGCTCTAGTGTATTTTCTGGTACTCAACTAACGAGTGTTGTAATACCAGATAGCGTCACATCGATTGGTGTTAGTGCATTTGCCAATAATTCTCAGCTAACGAGTGTTGTTATTCCTGATAGCGTTACCTGGATTGGTAGTGATGCATTTTCTGGCACTCAACTAACGAGTGTTGTTATTCCAGAAGGCATTCAAGTTCAAAACAGCGCTTTTGGTTCAGATGTTCTGGTAGAAGAAAGGTCAGTCATAAGAAATACAGATGCCATAACACTCATTGCCCAACAAGGGACATATGTAATCATTCCAGAAAGCTGTGGTTGGATTAGCTCTGCAGCATTTAAAGATACTCAAATAACGAGAGTTGTGATTCCAGATAGCGTTACTTCGATTAGTGATGAAGCATTTTACAATACTCAACTAACGAGCGTTCTAATACCAGATAGCGTTACTTCGATTGGCAACGGTGCATTTGCTAATAATTCTCAGCTGACGAGTGTTTTCATTCCAGATAGCGTTACTTCGATTGGCAATAGTGCATTTCAGAATACTCCACTAACCAGTATTGAGATCCCAAATAGCATTACAGAGATTGGTTATCAAGTATTTGACAATACTCAACTGACGAGTGTTGTTATTCCTGATAGTGTCACATCAATTGGCGATGGAGCATTCGCTCAAAATCCTGCACTAACAAGTGTTGAGCTGCCAGATAGCCTTGAATATATTGGTAAGAATGCATTCCAAAATACTCAACTGACGAGTGTTGTTATTCCTGATAGTGTCACATCAATTGGCGATGGAGCATTCGCTCAAAATCCTGCGCTAACAAGTGTTGAGCTGCCAGATAGCCTTGAATATATTGGTAAGAATGCATTCCAAAATACTCAACTGACGAGTGTTGAGATCCCAGATAGCGTTACTTCGATTGGAGATGATGCATTCAGCCAAACTCCACTCACGAGTATTGTTATAAGTGATGGTGTCAAATCGATTGGCAATAATGCATTTTCCGGCACTCAACTAAAGAGCGTTACAATACCAGATAGCGTTACTTCGATTGGCAATGGAGCATTTTACAATACTCAACTAACGAGCATTCTAATACCAGATAGCGTTACTTCGATTGGCAACGGTGCATTTGCTAATAATTCTCAGCTAACGAGTGTTTTCATTCCAGATAGCGTTACTTCGATTGGCAATAGTGCATTTAAAAATACTCAACTGACGGAAGTTGAGATCCCAAATAGCGTCACATCTATTGGTGATGGTGCATTTGCTGGTACTCAACTGTCGAGTATTTTGATTCCAGAAGATACTGAAGTACATGGTGATGCTTTTGATTCTTCTGTTGAAATCACAAGAGGCAAACCAGGGCCAGACGTAAGAACCAATCCCGATATTGCTAAAACATGGAACACTTATAAGACTCCACCCCCAGCAGATGCAGTCCTCGGAAATTCAGCTTATGTAATTGTTGATGGGCACTCCTGGGAAGAAGCAGAAGCCAATGCTGTAAAGCTTAATGGCAACCTGGTCACACTCAATACAGCAGCCGAACAAACATGGTTAACCAATAATTTCAATCAAACTATAATTAACAACGGAGACCCACTCAAAGGTGTTGCTGGTAAATGGACGGGGCTGACTACTGATCTGGCAGGTAGATACAAATGGAGTAGTGGTGAAATAACGCCTGGAAATGGAAATACCCTTCTTTGGCAAACCCCTCTATCTGCTATTGATTTCAATTTAGATGTTGGTCCACCTAGTTCACCCCTCAGCAGAGATTTCTTACAGACAGGCCAGCCTGGCAAGCATGCTTGGTTTGATACTGGTGGCAAACTCGAAACAAGAGCGGGGCAAGATTTTCTTACTAATCCATATGAGCCATATGGTGACCTGAAACCTGTTAATGGTTTCCCATATAGTGGCGGTATTGCGGAAATACCCCTTGATGTATATGGTAATTCTTTAGCAATTACTGCAGATAGCGACATTAAGCTCGGTTATAGCCTGCATTTAAACAACGGTACAGAAGTTGACAATGCTACTGGTTTAAATCAACTTGGTGTTCTTGGCGATTCTGTTGATCTAGATGATACCTATCGCCTGGACATCACAGCCAAGAGCCTTGCAGAAGGCTATAACTTAGAAACAGCAGATGTAACGATCAACTTTGATCCCTACTTGTTTAATGAGATCAAAGCATCGGATATCAAGATTGGTAGCCAGTTGCCAATTGCTAATGCCGTTCAGATTGATAATGATGCTGGCACAATCCGTATAGCAGCAGCAAGCCTTGGAGATCTTGCCGCTGGACAATCAATCTCATCAGAAAATGTTCTGGCGTCGATAGACGTCAATTTCAATGAACGTAATCTTGCAGGGCTCACTCAAAATTCAGATGGCAGCATCGACGATCCCAGCACACCACTGTTCTTTGGCTTGAGTGCCAATCAAGATGAAACTGTCTTCTCGAAAGCTTTAAACGATGGCAGCGGTTTTGTGAATCGCGATATTAAGAGCCTGCGGGATCTCGGTGGTGATTTAGCTGTAGAAGGAACCAAAGTCACCCTGTATGAGGCAACAATCAATCTAGAAGAACAAGGCGATGGCTTGATCTTAAGTAGTGATCTTGAGATTGGATCTTATAATTCAAAACAAACAAATTTGGTACGATCAGGTGACACGATTACAGCCACAAGCGAATGGACAAACGTCGGTAATATCAAAGCCACAGATATAGCGATTACGGGAGTTGCCAATGACAATGCAAGTTTAACGAGCTCTGGTTTCTATATCAGTTCACCTGACGACAGTCAAACATCAACAAACCTCGAGAGTGGCAGCTTTGTTGATGGCGCATTTGTACAAGCAGGTCAAGAAACAGCGCAACTGGTTGCCGATATCGAGATCACAGGTGCTGCAGGCAATGTTGTGGATCTAAGCCAAGGCATCCTCAGCCTTCAAGCAACAGGCTCAGACGTCTTTGAAAATCAAAAGGGCTCCAAAAACCTAATCACCTTCCAAGGCGATCTCAATTACGACGGCCGCGTTTCAATGAAAGATCTGGCCTATCTCAATGCTGGTGCTGCAAGACAACAACAAGCCAGTGAGGATCCCGATGCAGTGGATGCCAATAATGATGGCTTTGTTGATGCCAGTGTGGCGCGAGGAGTGGATGCCAACTTTGATGGCCAGATCTCGATGGCAGATTTAGCTGTCTTGGATGCCGATTGGGGCCAAAGCCTGCATCAAGCAGCGAATGGAACAGAATCAAGCTTTACCGGTTCTGATCAAATCTCCTGGGATCAACTCGATAGTCAGGGCCTAACAGGCGAAGCGACCTGGGATAACCAAGCCTTTAAAGATCAAAACGCTGTAGAAGCTGGCAATGACTTTGTTGAATCACTCGAATCACCAGCGGCTGTGGGTGTGATCGGCGCTGATGGCAATGAAACAGCCAATGACGGCGGCATTGCTGGCGACTACTTCCAAGATCCGCTGACCGGTTAAAGCAGCACAAGTGAGCTCAACACCAAAACAACGCAAAACAACAAAAGAACTCCATAGAGCTCAAGTGCTCTATGGCCCTATTGGTCTGCAGGTAGCTGTCGCTGGCTGAAAATCGTTGTCTGCAACTTTTTGATTGAAGTCGGTTCTGTAAAAAATTGCCTGCACTTAGTCGTGATCTGTTCATCCCTATGGAAAAAGAACTGCTCTAACCCAAGAGCTCTCAGTTGCACATCGGCATCCCATTTACAGAGGCCAGACCCCGTGGAAGATGGGGAGGGGGCCTTTCTACGTACCAACTCAGAGTACCCACCCAAAAATTTGCGTCAGTGACCCACTGGGTTTTGCCCCTGTCTATTCGGGCTCATAACCCGAAGGTCGGGAGTTCAAATCTCCCCCCCGCCACCAAATAAGACCCCTGTCCAGCAGGGGTTTTTTAATGTCTGCGACTGGGATCTGGGGAATCTAAAGAGAATAATTTCGCCCTTTACAAAGAGTCATAATTGCCCTTAAAGACCCCAATAAGCACAATCTGGTGCCCCGGTACCGGGGCAGTAAAAAAGGCGTTTTTATGGCATGCTGAGCACAGCTAAGAGCACTGATAGGAGATCCTTATAGAACACTTCTGATGCTTTAAGCAGAGCCTTTGAGGCTGCTACGGCCTCTGACTTGTATAGATGGCCATACGTCTGGTCGAGCATCTGTCTGCTAGTCGCTGTCAACTCAGTCGCCATCATCAGTGGTACGCCTTGCTTAAGGATCCTTAGAGATGCAAATAAAGCAAAAATACCTGAGTATTTTCCCTCACAAGTAACTCCTGCCTGTTCACAGGAACGGAAGTAAAGTGGTCTCAAATGGTGGCAAGGATGATGATTTCCATTAGCAAGCCATCAAGCTGCTCAAGTCTTGTTTTCAGAGATAGGCGTAGAAGCCAATATTTAGAAGATAAGCAGCGCTCTCAAGAATCTAAAGCGGATCTCTTGACTGCTTTTGGCTACTCGTCTAACGAGTATGGTTGCAAATGAGAAATTACCTTAGCCGTACAGATGCTTTAGCACTCATTGAAGCCCAAGGGAATGATGTAATAATTCCAGAAGGGTATACAGCGATTGAGAGCGATGCATTTTTGAATACTCAACTGACGAGTGTTGTCATTCCAGATAGCGTTACATACATAGGACGACATGCATTTAAGGACACTCAACTGACGAGTGTTGTCATTCCAGATAGCGTTACTTCTGTTGGTGATGGGGCATTTCAGGAGACTCAACTAACGAGTGTTGTCATTCCAGATAGCGTTACCTCTATTGGCGATTATGCTTTTTACAAAACTCAACTATCAAGTATTGAAATCCCAAATAGTGTTACGTCGATTGGCGATAGGGCATTTGCAAATATTGGAAATACTTACGGCTTCAGATACATGGGACAACATCCATTTCAGGAGACTCAATTAACGAGTGTTGTAATTCCAGATAGCGTTACTTCTATTGGTTATGGGGCATTTCAGGAGACTCAACTAACGAGTGTTGTAATTCCAGATAGCGTTACTTCTATTGGTGATAAAGCATTTGAGGAGACTCAATTAACGAGTGTTGTAATTCCAGATAGCGTTACTTCTATTGGTGATGAGGCATTTAGGAATACTCAACTAACGAGTGTTGTCATTCCAGATAGCGTTACTTCGATTGGTGATAAAGCATTTAGGGGGACTCAATTAACGAGTGTTGTCATTCCATATAGCGTTACTTCGATTGGTGATTATGCATTTTGGAGTACACAACTAACGAATGTTGTATTAAGTGATGGAATTAAATCGATTGGTAATAATGCCTTTCGCTCCACTCAACTAACGAGTATTGAGATCCCAAATAGCGTTACAGAGATTGGTGATTATGCATTTGCAAATACTAAACTGACGAGTATTGAGATCCCAAATAGCGTTACTTCTATTGGTGATGGGGCATTTCAGAAGACTCAACTAACGAGTGTTGTCATTCCAGATAGCGTTACTTCGATTGGTGATGGGGCATTTCAGGAGACTCAACTAACGAGTGTTGTCATTCCAGAAAATACAGAAATTCAGGAAAACACTTTTGATCCATATGTTTCGGTCGAACAAATACATGAAGGCCTTTATCGATCAGACGCAAGAGACCTCATCGCTACACAAGGGCCAGATTTAATAATTCCTGAACACTATAGATGGATTGGCAATGAAGCCTTTCAGAGCACTCAACTAAAGAGTGTTGTAATTCCAGATAGCATTACTTCGATTGGTGATGCAGCATTTGTGGCCACTCAACTAACGGGTGTTGAGATACCAAATAGTGTTACCTCGATTGGTGATTATGCATTTTCAAATGCTCAACTGACGAGTATTGAGATACCAAATAGTGTTACTTCGATTGGTAAGATGACCTTTCAGGGGAATCACTTTCTTACGGAGGTTGAGATCCCAAATAGTGTTACAGAGATTGGTGATCATGCATTTTGGAATACTAAACTGACGAGTATTGAGATCCCAAATAGCGTTACTTCGATTGGTGATGAGGCATTTAGGAATACTCAACTAACGAGTGTTGTAATTCCAGATAGCGTTACCTCGATTGGCAGTAATGCATTTGGCGACAAGCTGCAGAGTGTTGTATTAAGTGATGGAATTAAATCGATTGGCGATGAGGCATTTATGTATAGTCAACTGACGAGTGTTGAGATCCCAAATAGCGTTACAGAGATTGGCAATAATGCCTTTCGTTCCACTCAACTAACGAGTATTGAGATCCCAAATAGCGTTACAGAGATTGGTGATTATGCATTTTCAAATACTCAACTGAAGAGTGTTGTCATTCCAGATAGCGTTACTTCGATTGGTGATGGGGCATTTGCAGGTACTAAACTAACGAGTATTGAGATCCCAAATAGCGTTACAGAGATTGGTGATTATGCATTTTCAAATACTCAACTGACGGAGGTTGAGATACCAAATAGCGTTACAGAGATTGGTTATGGGGCATTTTGGAATACTGAACTGACGAGAATTTTAGTTCCGGAAGGTGCTGAGGTGAATGGCGAAGCATTTAAGTCAACTGTTTCAGTCACAATAACTGACAATAAAGTGATTGATGGTACAGATGGCAATGACGTGATTGATGGGGGAGATGGCAATGACTCGATTAGTGGTGGAGTTGGCGTTGACTTTATTCAAGGGGGAGATGGCAATGATGTAATTGATGGTGGAGATGATAATGACACTATTTTGGGAGAGTTAGGCAATGACGTGATTGATGGGGGAGATGGCAATGACGTGGTTGATGGGGGAGATGGTCATGACGTGATTCATGGGGGAGATGGTCATGACATGGTTGATGGGGGAGATGGTTATGACGTGATTGATGGGGGAGATGGTCATGACGTGATCGATGGGGGAGATGGTCATGACACGATTAGTGGTGGCATTGGTAATGACACAATTAGTGCTGGCATTGGTAATGACAATATTGATGGCGGAGAAGGTTCCGATGATTATGTATTTTTCAGTGGAACTAGAGGTGAATATAATTTAAGTTTTGACGGAAGCAGTGAAACATTTAGCGTTGCTGACAATACCACGAGCAGAGATGGTACTGATCAACTGCGAAACATAGAAGCGATTAGATTCTCGAGTGATGGCCATTATTTCTTTCCTACAGATATAACGCTTTCTGCTACAAGCTTTGATGAAAACCTAGCTGCTGGAACTGCGATTGCATCGCTATCTGCAACTGATCCTGATTCACCGAATGGTCATATTTTCGCATTAATATCAGGAACAGGTAGCGAAGACAATTCATTCTTTAGCGTCACTGGAGATCAGCTAGTCATTAATCAGTCTGCTGACTTTGAAACAAAAACCGGCTATTCAGTAAAGCTACAAGCCAGTGATTCAGACGGCTTGGCAAGAGCCAAGTCATTCGACCTACGGGTCAATGATCTCGATGATCAAAAGACATATAGCCTCACAACTTCCGCCAATCAAGTCAACGAAGGCCAGGTTCTAACAACAAATGTCAGTACAGGATTGGTAGAACCAGGCACTGAGCTTCATTGGACCATCTCCGGCGATGGAATTAATCAAGCAGATTTTAAACTTGGAGAATTATCTGGTTCAGGGCAAACCGATGCTGATGGCAAGTTTTCCTTCTCCCATACGCTCAGGAATGATCAAACCAAAGAAGGCCCAGAGAATTTAGAGATCAAGCTGTTCTCTGATGATTTACGCAGCGATCAAGTTGGCAATACAGCCTCTGTAGAAATCAAAGATACTTCAAGATCAAGGGAATACGTCAGTCGTGGTGACTCGGCTTATGTGATTGTTGATGGGCCAACTTGGGAAGAAGCAGAAGCTAACGCGACGAAGTTGGGAGGGCATCTGGCTACACCTAACAATCAATTAGAGAATCAATTTCTTATTGATACTTATAAAAATAAACTATCAGTTCCAGATCCTAACTGGGGGAATGCGCCACGTTCTGGAGCATGGATTGGTCTTAGCAGTGATAAAAAAGGGGAATTAAATTGGTCTTCAGGTGAACAGCTAGATTCAACATATGACGCGCCTTATGGCGCTGGTCAATCTCAAGCTCATCAAGAATATTTAAAGGTTGGTACTAGAGGTGGATTTTATTTATTGATGTCAGACCCCTCAGGCCATGCCGAGAGGCATGGTGGATTAAATGGATGGTGGCAGGAACCTGTTAATCATATTGAATTTTATGGACTACAGGATACTGATTTTTATGGGAATACCTCGGGCATTGCCGAAATATCCCTAGCCAGAAACAATCCTGATATTGCCAATCAATGGACCCCTAATCCACCAGCCACAGCAGATAGCGATCTGGAACTGAGCTATAGCCTCCATTCAACCAATGGCACTGACACGCAAACTGATCTCAAGCAACTTGCTGTTCTTGGTGATTCGGTTGATTGGCAAGACACCTATCGCCTAGACATCACAGCCAAGAGCCTGGCCGCTGGATACAACCTAGAAACAGCCGATATCACGATCAACTTTGATCCCTATCTCTTTAATGAGATCAAAGCCTCTGATATCACCATTGGCGGGCAGCTACCCATCGCCAATGCGGTACGCATCGATAATGATGTGGGAAAAATCCGTATTGCAGCAGCAAGTCTTGGAGATCTAGATCCAGGAGATCTCTACGGAAACCATCTAGCCGATGCCGGATCGCGTATTGGCGGGGATGGTGGTGTTGTGGCATCGATTGAACTGGATTTCAATGAATTCCGCCTCGATACGCTCACCCAAAACTCCAATGGCAAGATCCTTGATCCCAGCACACCACTGTTCTTTGGCTTGAGTGCCAATCAAGATGAAACTGTCTTCTCGAAAGCTTTAAACGATGGCAGCGGTTTTGTGAATCGCGATATTAAGAGCCTGCGGGATCTCGGTGGTGATTTAGCTGTAGAAGGAACCAAAGTCACCCTGTATGAGGCAACAATCAATCTAGAAGAACAAGGCGATGGCTTGATCTTAAGTAGTGATCTTGATATTGGATCTTATAATTCAAAACAAACAAATTTGGTACGATCAGGTGACACGATTACAGCCACAAGCGAATGGACAAACGTCGGTAATATCAAAGCCACAGATATAGCGATTACGGGAGTTGCCAATGACAATGCAAGTTTAACGAGCTCTGGTTTCTATATCAGTTCACCTGACGACAGTCAAACATCAACAAACCTCGAGAGTGGCAGCTTTGTTGATGGCGCATTTGTACAAGCAGGTCAAGAAACAGCGCAACTGGTTGCCGATATCGAGATCACAGGTGCTGCAGGCAATGTTGTGGATCTAAGCCAAGGCATCCTCAGCCTTCAAGCAACAGGCTCAGACGTCTTTGAAAATCAAAAGGGCTCCAAAAACCTAATCACCTTCCAAGGCGATCTCAATTACGACGGCCGCGTTTCAATGAAAGATCTGGCCTATCTCAATGCTGGTGCTGCAAGACAACAACAAGCCAGTGAGGATCCCGATGCAGTGGATGCCAATAATGATGGCTTTGTTGATGCCAGTGTGGCGCGAGGAGTGGATGCCAACTTTGATGGCCAGATCTCGATGGCAGATTTAGCTGTCTTGGATGCCGATTGGGGCCAAAGCCTGCATCAAGCAGCGAATGGAACAGAATCAAGCTTTACCGGTTCTGATCAAATCTCCTGGGATCAACTCGATAGTCAGGGCCTAACAGGCGAAGCGACCTGGGATAACCAAGCCTTTAAAGATCAAAACGCTGTAGAAGCTGGCAATGACTTTGTTGAATCACTCGAATCACCAGCGGCTGTGGGTGTGATCGGCGCTGATGGCAATGAAACAGCCAATGACGGCGGCATTGCTGGCGACTACTTCCAAGATCCGCTGACCGGTTAAAGCAGCACAAGTGAGCTCAATACCAAAACAACGCAAAACAACAAAAGAACTCCATAGAGCTCAAGTGCTCTATGGCCCTATTGGTCTGCAGGTAGCTGTCGCTGGCTGAAAATCGTTGTCTGCAACTTTTTGATTGAAGTCGGTTCTGTAAAAAATTGCCTGCACTTAGTCGTGATCTGTTCATCCCTATGGAAAAAGAACTGCTCTAACCCAAGAGCTCTCAGTTGCACATCGGCATCCCATTTACAGAGGCCAGACCCCGTGGAAGATGGGGAGGGGGCCTTTCTACGTACCAACTCAGAGTACCCACCCAAAAATTTGCGTCAGTGACCCACTGGGTTTTGCCCCTGTCTATTCGGGCTCATAACCCGAAGGTCGGGAGTTCAAATCTCCCCCCCGCCACCACTTAAGAACCCCTGCTCCGGCGGGGGTTTTTTAGTTTCTGACTGAGATCTCGGCCTGCAACACTCGTCTGGAAAACGACGAATCTTGACGAGTGCAGTCGACGCAAAACGAGCCGATTGGTAGTTTGTTGTTAACTCTGTTGTTAACTCCATGTCTAGCAGCAGGCTTTTCAGCTCGTCGGGCTAGAAACCCGACGAGCTGACTAACTCAGAGATGGCTGCTGTATTAGTAGCAAGATCTATCACGCAGAAAGCGAGATAAAGCTTGCAGTTTCATTTAACTTGAAACACTAATATCATAAGATATATCTTACACTATGCCCGACTCTTCTTGCAAACAAGAAAGAGCAGAAACTAACCAATTAAACATTTAAATCCATGCTCGATATAAAGAAATACTATAGACTGCGAGGCTTGATAATACCTTGCCTTTAGAAATCAGGTCAGAATGAAGTCATAAAATAATTCATACAAAAATCATACGCTGCTAGTTTAGCTAGATTTAATTTACATATAGGTCGTTCTAGGTAAATACAACGAAAAGGACTAGTCACCATAAATCACCTAAACAGACCCAGATGGCCTAGATGCGGCGTTGACCACCTTGCCGATTTTCATTGTTGTTACCTATGTTGTTAACCTGAGAATCACAGCCCAGCCATACCAGGCGATTACAGCATTTACCGTCGAGCTCATAACCCGAAGGTCGGGAGTTTAAATCTCTCCAGATCGTTAATGCTTACTTAGAATTTACTGATAGAGTTATTGGTAGTATTAGGGGAATACAATAGTTAATTATATATGCGTTATAAGATGGAATTCATTTATACCTTAGACGGTTGCCTTCGTAATTATTCTGAAGTTTTGATAGTCGTGCTACAAGTTTGTAATAACGCTTGGCAGCAGCTGCGTTTACTGGGTCTACGAGGTCAAGTCTGACTTCTGAAAGATAATCTAAAAAATGGTTTGGCAAGCAACAAGCTGATCCATTCCATGCATGGAAGTCAGCATGGACATTGCCTTCAACAATTAATATATTGTCATGAAGATCTGCTAAATCTGGTCGTGTTAATTTATCAAAGAGATGATGCCCATCCAAGGGCAGATTGTTGCTTCTAGTCATTCGTCTCCCGGTAACTTGACATCTAAAATGTGCAGCCTTTTTAGCTCCCTTAACAGCCCTTTCAATTCTATTTGGCGCTGCCTGAATTCTATTTATTTCTGTTTTAAAGCAATCATCAACGACCTCCCCAACAGCTTCAACCCAAGCCTTACGTGACTTAGTCAGTGAGGAGTTCTGGCCCATATCAATAGCAATACTTGCCAATCCCTTTTGACTCCATAGCCTCTGATTCGTTTCTGTGAGAACAAAATGTTTGTCTATTTCAAGACCTTCTTGGCCTATAAGCGAGCCTGCACCGAACAAGCGCCGCTTGGAATTGTTAAAGCCTTTCCCATTAGTCTGAAGAATGCTAATCGTTGTTTTTTTGTCAACAAAGGCCAGTTGCCCTCTGATTTCAATAGTGCTATCTGACTCAATGAATTCCTGCGTAATCCTTCTAGAAACAAGCATCTGTTTTCTTCTTCTGCGTCTATGTGTAAGCGCTTCCATTACGACAGCTAGAAAACCAGTTTTGTCCTTCTCATAGAAACGAGCCAAGGCTTCTACTCCTTCTTCTGTAAATCGCCTTTGACGCAGACTAGGTTCACCACTTCTTGTAGCGAATACAAAATGCTCGCCTTCTTCAAGTTCCCATTCATCATCATCATATTTATCGAAGTAGCTCACTGTCCTATAGAGTGAACTTGTACTACGGCCAAGGATTTTGGCAGTTTCTCGATCAGTTAATAAGTCTCTCATGGATTTATTTGGTTAATTACTATTACATTAAGGCCAAGACAGAATCTTTCATTTTCTGCAAACGCTCAAAGACGCTTGGATTACCACCCACATCAGGATGATGAATCTTAGCCAATTTTCTAAAAGAAGTGTTCACATCATCTCTTGATGCCGTTGCACTGTCTAGGCCAAATACATGCCAGGGACGGAAGTTTTCTAGTACATCGATGCCGTTTATACACGTAGGGCCTGTTCTGGCTCGTTCTTCTTCTGGTACTGCCACCCATCTTCTGTAGAGCTTCATCCAATCATCTTTACTTTTCAACGAAATAGTCTCACCAGTCATTGACATGTTGAATGTCTTATTCTTTCTTAGTTGAGTAACAGTAGAACAACCAAACATTGCCAGAACGGCCTTCTTCGCTGTGGTCATCGTCATAGGTTTGGGCTTTTTGGCCTTGGGTTCAGTAAAAGGTGCGCCGTTGATTTTCTCGGCAAATTTAAGCAGCATCTCATTGGTAATAGCTGCCTCGGATGTGAGTTCATGTACTAAACCTATGACTTCGGGCTTAGTAAGTCGTTTACGCCTTGTAGCCATAACGATTAGCCTGTTACTACTGATAGTAGGCACCTTAGTAGGCACGGATGTTGTTTGATTGCGGGAAATTAAGAAGTGGCCATCTTTTTCCTGGAAAAGTGATCACCTATTGCTCATCAGTTCTATGAGGCTTTCTTCAGATATAACCAGTCAGTGGTTTGTACCCAGCAAGGCTGGAGAAGAGCTCTTTCACTGGCCAGATGGGAAGGGGGCCTTTCTACTGCCCCGGTTAGGTGCCCCGGTCATTTTTTTGCGTCAGTGAGTGACAGGGTTCTGGGGTGATCTCGTCGCCCTCATAACCCGAAGGCCGGGAGTTCAAATCTCCCCCCCGCCACCACTTAAGAACCCCTGCTCCGGCGGGGGTTTTTTAGTGTCTGACTGCGGTCTCGGCCTAGAACACTCGCCTGGAAAACGACGGATTTCGACGAGCGCAGTCGACGCAAAACGAGCCGATTGGTAGTTTGTTGTTCACTTTGTTGTTCACTTTCATGCCTCGCGGCAGGCATTTCAGCTCGTCGGGCTAGAAACCCGACGAGCTGACCAACTCGGGGACTGGTGCTGCCCTGGTAGCAAGATCTATCACACAGAAAGCGAGATAAAGCTTGCAGTTTTATTTACATTGAAAACCTAAATTCATAAGACATGTCTTAAACAATGCAAGACTGTTCTTGCAGATCAGAAAGAGCAGAAACCGGCTAACTATAGATTTCGACTCTGCCTAAGCATGAATCAATACTATAGAGTGCGAGGCTTTAATAATGCTTTGTCTTTAGATATCAGGTCACAACAAAGTGATAAAATAATTCATGCTAAAATTATAAATTTGGCTAAGTTCGTTTTACATATAGCTCGTTCTAGCTAAATACAACGAAAAGGACTAATCGCCACAAATCACCTAAATAGGCCAAGATGGCCTAGATACAGCGTTGACCACCTCGCCGAGCCTCATTGTTGTTAACTCTGTTGTTAACTTGAGAAACGTGGCCCAGTCATACCAGACGATTACAGCATTTTCCGTCGAGCTCATAACCCGAAGGTCGGGAGTTCAAATCTCCCCCCCGCCACCAAATAAGACCCCTGTCCGGCAGGGGTTTTTTAATGTCTGCGACTGGGATCTGGGGAATCTAAAGAGAATAATTTCGCGCTTTACAAGGAGTCATAATTGCCCTTAAAAACCCTAGTAAGCACAATTCATATCCCCAGTGGTGGGGATGTAAAAAAGGCCTTTTCATGGAATCCTGAGCACACAGAAGAGCACTGATAGGAGATCCTGATGCCCAAAGGAAGCACCAAATTCGAGTCAGTTTGGGACAGATGCTCAACCGCGCATGGAAGAGGGCTCGAACTAAAGGAAGGATTCCTCAGATCGTTAAGCAAAGCATGAGTATTTACCTAGAACAAAACAACTTTCTAAACGCATATTATTTACCTCCACTTATAAGAAAAAGCTCAATGATTGGCATTTACCTCATCCTCATACTGGGCCTTTAAGAGCTTCGGCATAAAAACAAAAACCACTCATCAATCTCACAGCAAGACTAAGTAGAATTGCTTAAATCGCTTGGCAGCAAAAGCTTTCAAGACCTCAAGAGACGGATGCAAGGCAAAACCTTAAGGTAAAATAAAGACATAGACTTGGGCTGCGACTGGCCCAAGCCCAAGCTCCTTCCCCTGGTTGAGGAGGTCTTCATGGTCGCCTCCAATCCCAATCAAAAAGACCTGAACCTAGACGGGCAACAAGCTGCTGGCGATGTCACCAAAGCCTGGACCCAACAATTTGGTTCAAATGCCTGGGATGAAGCCCGTGCCCTAACAACAGACAGCGATGGCTCCATCTACATCGCTGGCATCACAGGAGGCGATCTTAATGAGCAAAGCAATAATGGATTTTATGATGCCTTTCTAAGTAAATATGACGCCGATGGAATAAAAAGTTGGACAAAACTATTGGGTACAAGTGTGTGGGATGAAGCCACAAGCCTAACAACAGGCAGCGACGGCTCCATCTATATCGCTGGGATAACAAATGGTGACCTTGATGGACTAAACAATAGAGCTGATTCTGATGGCTTTCTAAGCAAATATGATCCTGATGGTAATAAAGATTGGACCCAGCTTTTGGGAGGAACTAGCCAGGTTGGGCCTACTGCGCTTACAACGGGCAGCGACGGCTCCATCTATATCGCTGGCTGGACAGATGGTAGCCTTGATGGACAGAGAAATAGCGGTGGTCATGATGCCTTTTTAACTAAATATGATGCTGAGGGAACTAAGAAATGGACACAGTTATTAGGTACTACTTCAAATGAATATGCCCGTGCCCTAACAACAGGCAGCGATGGATCAATCTATATCGCTGGTTCTACAAATGGCGACCTTGATGGCAAAACGAATAGTGGTAATAGTGATGCCTTCCTCATTAAATATAATAATGATGGCACGAAGGATTGGACCCAGTTATTAGGTTCAACTGCATCTGACTATGGCAATGCTCTAACAACAGGCAGCGACGGCTCGATCTATATCGCTGGTCGTACAAAAGGCGACCTTGATGGCAAAACGAATAGTGGTAACGATGATGCCTTTTTAACGAAATATAATGCGGATGGCACCAAGGATTGGACCCAGCTATTAGGTACAACTGAAGGGGAATATGCCCATGCCCTCACAACAGGCAAAGATGGCTCCATCTATATCGCTGGCCACACAGAGGGTGGCCTTGAAGGACAGAGCCATAACGGAAAATCTGATTCCTTCTTAAGTAAATATGACGCAAATGGCAATCAAGAATGGACCCAACAATTTGGTTCAAATGCCTGGGATGAAGCCCGTGCCCTAACAACAGACAGCGATGGCTCCATCTATATCGCTGGTTATACAGAGGGTGAGCTTGATGGGCAGAGCAATAGTGGTGGTTTTGATGCATTCCTAACAAAGTTTATTGACCACAGCATCAGTATTAATGATGAATCAAATGAGCCCAATATCATCAAACTAGGTGATGGTGATGTTTTTCTTAGAGGCCAAAGTCTCTATAAAATCGTAGATGGACCCTCATGGACTCAGGCAGAAGCTAATGCTGTCAAACTCGGTGGAAACCTGGTTACCATAAATGATCAGGAAGAAAATGATCTTGTACTTGATCAATTACGAAATTATGTTGACTCTGACAATCGAGGAGGATATTGGATTGGTTACTATAGCCCTGATCTAACTGGTGATTTTGTTTGGAGCAGTGGTGAAGTAAGTCAATACGAAAATTGGTGGCCAGGTCAAGGAGAAGTTACAGATTACACGAGTACTGGCCTTGCTGAGGGTCCATATGTTCATGTCATAGGACCAAATGGCGATGATGTTGGTATTGGTGAGAACCATGACGGTGGGAAATGGAATGATTTTCCTGATAATCCAGCTCAAGATATAAGTTGGGGTTCGCAATATGAAATGAATATTGGTGTAGCCGAAATCCCAATCATCCGCCGTAATGATTCTGCCTATGCGATCGTCGAAGGACCTACCTGGGAAGAAGCAGAAGCTAATGCACAGAAACTAGGAGGCAATCTAGTTTCTATTAATGAGGCGGCAGAAAATGAATGGTTAGTCAGTAGATTTAAAGATAAAGACCTAACTTACTTTCCTGCGGGTTCTATTGATGAGGATATCTATTGGATGGGGCTTACGCTCGAGGATGGTAACTGGAATTGGTCTAGTGGAGATAATATATCATTTATCAACTGGGGCAATAAGGCTCCATTTGGGAATGGTGATAAAGGTCAGATCATCTTAGAGGCAGACCCCAATGTATCTAATGTTTGGACAGATACAGCAGGTAAATGGAATGATCAATATAGTTCCAATGCAATATCTGGGGGATATGGGCATTACGGAATTGCAGAGATCAACTTTCCCATCTATTCGATCACTACATCAACTGAGTCATTAGAAGAAGGCGAGACCCTAAACACCACAGTAAGCACGACAAACATTAATCTCGGCACTGAACTTCATTGGTCCATCTCCGGCGATGGTATTAATGAATCAGATTTTAAACTTGGAGAATTATCTGGTTCAGGGCAAACCGATGCTGATGGCAAATTCTCTTTCTCCCATACGATCAGAAATGATCAAACAAAAGAAGGCCCAGAGAATTTAGAGATTAAGCTGTTCACTGATGCTTTACGCACCAAGCAAGTTGGCAATACAGCCTCTGTAGAAATCAAAGATACTTCAATGTCAACTAACTATGTACGCCGTGGTGATTCGGCCTATGTAATTGTTGATGGGCCTAGGTGGACAGAAGCAGAAGCAGAAGCTCAGAAGATAGGAGGCCACTTAACATCGATAGAAAGTATTGAAGAAAATAGTTTCATTCTTAACAGCTTTAAAGAATATATTGATACGGAGAACAGAGCTGGGTTGTGGATCGGATTAAATTCAGACAACCCAAGTAGAGAGTGGCAATGGAGCAGTGGAGAAGATGTTACATTTACCAATTGGTTTACTGATCGCCCTCATTCTGATACATACAAAGATAAGGCCCCTGATTACTATGAAGTCTGGTATCCAGAGCAATATGTACACATGCATGGTCATAATGCAAGCCAAACAATATTTGGGAATGAACAGGCAGGAACATGGAATGATCTCACTGACCTTTTTGATTCATGGTATGGGGTAGACCCAGAGATGAATATAGGTATTGCTGAAATACCGCTAGCCAGAAGTAATCAAAATATTGCCAATCAATGGGCTCCTAATCCACAAGCCACAGCAGATAGCGACCTTGAACTTGGCTATAGCCTTCACTCAATCAATGGCACTGATACTCAAACTGATCTCAAGCAACTGGCAGTGCTTGGTGATTCGGTTGATTGGCAAGACACCTATCGCCTGGACATCACAGCAAAGAGCCTTGCAGAAGGCTATGACTTAGAAACAGCTGATATCACGATCAACTTTGATCCCTATCTCTTTAATGAGATCAAAGCCTCTGATATCACCATTGGCGGGCAGCTACCCATCGCCAATGCGGTACGCATCGATAATGATGTGGGAAAAATCCGTATTGCAGCAGCAAGTCTTGGAGATCTAGATCCAGGAGATCTCTACGGAAACCATCTAGCCGATGCCGGATCGCGTATTGGCGGGGATGGTGGTGTTGTGGCATCGATTGAACTGGATTTCAATGAATTCCGCCTCGATACGCTCACCCAAAACTCCAATGGCAAGATCCTTGATCCCAGCACACCACTGTTCTTTGGCTTGAGTGCCAATCAAGATGAAACTGTCTTCTCGAAAGCTTTAAACGATGGCAGCGGTTTTGTGAATCGCGATATTAAGAGCCTGCGGGATCTCGGTGGTGATTTAGCTGTAGAAGGAACCAAAGTCACCCTGTATGAGGCAACAATCAATCTAGAAGAACAAGGCGATGGCTTGATCTTAAGTAGTGATCTTGATATTGGATCTTATAATTCAAAACAAACAAATTTGGTACGATCAGGTGACACGATTACAGCCACAAGCGAATGGACAAACGTCGGTAATATCAAAGCCACAGATATAGCGATTACGGGAGTTGCCAATGACAATGCAAGTTTAACGAGCTCTGGTTTCTATATCAGTTCACCTGACGACAGTCAAACATCAACAAACCTCGAGAGTGGCAGCTTTGTTGATGGCGCATTTGTACAAGCAGGTCAAGAAACAGCGCAACTGGTTGCCGATATCGAGATCACAGGTGCTGCAGGCAATGTTGTGGATCTAAGCCAAGGCATCCTCAGCCTTCAAGCAACAGGCTCAGACGTCTTTGAAAATCAAAAGGGCTCCAAAAACCTAATCACCTTCCAAGGCGATCTCAATTACGACGGCCGCGTTTCAATGAAAGATCTGGCCTATCTCAATGCTGGTGCTGCAAGACAACAACAAGCCAGTGAGGATCCCGATGCAGTGGATGCCAATAATGATGGCTTTGTTGATGCCAGTGTGGCGCGAGGAGTGGATGCCAACTTTGATGGCCAGATCTCGATGGCAGATTTAGCTGTCTTGGATGCCGATTGGGGCCAAAGCCTGCATCAAGCAGCGAATGGAACAGAATCAAGCTTTACCGGTTCTGATCAAATCTCCTGGGATCAACTCGATAGTCAGGGCCTAACAGGCGAAGCGACCTGGGATAACCAAGCCTTTAAAGATCAAAACGCTGTAGAAGCTGGCAATGACTTTGTTGAATCACTCGAATCACCAGCGGCTGTGGGTGTGATCGGCGCTGATGGCAATGAAACAGCCAATGACGGCGGCATTGCTGGCGACTACTTCCAAGATCCGCTGACCGGTTAAAGCAGCACAAGTGAGCTCAATACCAAAACAACGCAAAACAACAAAAGAACTCCATAGAGCTCAAGTGCTCTATGGCCCTATTGGTCTGCAGGTAGCTGTCGCTGGCTGAAAATCGTTGTCTGCAACTTTTTGATTGAAGTCGGTTCTGTAAAAAATTGCCTGCACTTAGTCGTGATCTGTTCATCCCTATGGAAAAAGAACTGCTCTAACCCAAGAGCTCTCAGTTGCACATCGGCATCCCATTTACAGAGGCCAGACCCCGTGGAAGATGGGGAGGGGGCCTTTCTACGTACCAACTCAGAGTACCCACCCAAAAATTTGCGTCAGTGACCCACTGGGTTTTGCCCCTGTCTATTCGGGCTCATAACCCGAAGGTCGGGAGTTCAAATCTCCCCCCCGCCACCAAATCAAACACCAGACAGGGCCTCAAAAAGGCCCTTTTTTATTCTCCTGGAATGGGAAGATCTAAAACTTACAGGATTCAGGAATCTGTCGCTAATCGCACAGGATGCCCCTAGTGATCTTGGTAGGTCTGGTGGTTGCAACATCAAGACCAATCAATCCCCGCTTCACCTAGGCGAGGACAGACAGCCATAAAAAGGTTCACTTACGACAACCTTTATGAGGGCCTCCAGACATTTGCCACGAGCAACATCATTTCGTGATCGTTGTCACAACATAGCCCAAAAAAGTTTGGCTGAATAGGGTCAACCAAAGGAGAGTTATGAGCGTTGAGATGGGATCGGCGACCTGCCTGCATCTGATCGAATCCAAGAGCCACATCGAAGCGGCAATGGTTGGTGTTGCTCACCTAGAAGACGCTGAGTCTCTAAAGCATCAATTGCGTTGCATCCATCGACAGCTGGAAGCCATGCACGAGATGGAAATACACGCTGCCAGTAGGCGGGCCGTGGTTGATGTGCTGAAGCCCAGCTCCGTACGCTGACAACACGCATACCCCAGCATCGAGATTCGCGAATCAGCACCTATCTTCTAAAGAAAAACCCAGACTCATACGTCTTCCCTGGTGAATCACCATCTTGTTTTTTTGTCCAGCGATACCAAGTGGGCTTTTGATTGATTTTTTCTTTGATTCTTTTTCTTATTAGCGCAATGTCTTTTGCTTTAGGCTCCCAGTCTTTATAAAAGTCAATTGGCCACTGATCTTTTTTGAATTGACGTTCTGGATCTGGCCGCATGCCTCTGCTTTTCATTTCGTTTATCAGGTCTAAATATCTTTTATGCAAATACTTACCTTTGTTATAGAAGAACTTGACGTGTCCAATATTTAAGGTGAATTCAGTGGGTAGCTGTTCTTTGGTTTTCTCCCAGTTTTTCGACTTGATTGAGCGTTGGAGTGCAGAGCCAACCATAAAAATTTCTCTATATTCCGCAACTAAATGTTGATCAGATAATTCACTTGGTTTGACCAAATTGATTCTTGTCATACAAAAGATCTTATTTGAAAAGTGTTCAGTTATTCGAGCTCTCTGAAACTTTGGCCTTAGACGCATCGATGCTTGTCTTGCTGGTGGTATCAGTCGACTCAGACGTCTTCTCTGGTGAAACACCGTCATGCTTGAGAGAGTGATCTCCAGAACACCCCATCGCGTGAACGGGATTGCACAGCAATAGAGCGACAAACACGGTAGATAGAGGATGGATCATTCTGTTGATTGTCAGTACCTCTTTTCTACTCAATCAATGACCGAACTGACTAAGAGCCCTCCAAGGGACTGTTGATTTCCATCGATCGACCATTGATCACTTCAATATGGCGATCCAGCTAACTGCAACGTAAAACATCATTGAACTAAGGAGCCAAAAACCTTCAGGGTCAGATAGCTAGTGCGCCTGGCCAAATAGTTCAGCTTCCTCATGCACCAAAACAAGAGGCATGATTACTGAAATACGTTGAACAGTGAATGAAGGTCCAACGCTGCACCTCCTTCTCAGCATCACTGCTGGTGATCGCCGCACTGATGCCCTGGCCGACTGCTGCGCAGATCGCCAATACCCCGCGCCCAGATGCCAGCGGTGATTTCGTTAGCTCCCATTTGCAGGGCACCCGTCAGAAATATCACCAGTTGCTGTGGCTTGTAATCGCCAATGATCCTGACGGTCTCAACTGCCGATTGGCAGCCGATAACGAAGATGCACCTGTGAGCCTCGCATACGGAACCATTCTCGAGTCTTTTGTCACGAATCCAGCCGGTGATGCGATCGTGATTCACAGCGGAAAGCCCTGGTTGAATACAACAGTGAAGGACAGTCACATGGGTCGTCGTCAGATGGCATCACCGATCACGGTGCACGACAGACGGCCACCTTCACAGCGCAGCAAGCCTCTCACCTGCGTTGTGCGGGCCAATGCGGCATTCATTGCGCCGATCAACATGAGTTCCTTCCGCGAACAGCAAGAACGAGGTAATTCCTTCATCGCTGTGCCGCGATAAGTCCATTCCAGCAACTTTTGGTTCGATAAAAAAACGTTCCGCCAATGAACGACAACGACACCCAACTACTACCAGGTCGAAGCAGATGTACAGAACCAGTCAGGTGAGAGAGTTAAAAACTTAAGGCAGTAAATCACTTGGATCTGGGCCAATATCTTCGAACTCACAACTCAAAGGTCGGGAGTTCAAACCTCCACCCCGCTACCACCACTTAAAAGTGGGGGAGGAGGTTGATGTTGACCTGCAAATGAGATCGGAAATTAACAGGAGAGGATAAACTTGCTGGGTTTGCTGTATTTGCACTAACTTTTTAGCCTTAGTTGCAACACGGTCTTTATTTGCGCTGAAGCCTAAAAAGGGCCTCAAATGTTCCACGGTGTTGGAGTTCATCAGCGCACCCACTTGAAGTGGAGACCGCAGGCGAAACGGAAGGAAGCGATCAACAACAGGTTCGATCACTTCGGATCAAAAGAATGGCCACTCGAAATGCCAGAACGTCCTGATGGCGTTCAGGCAAACAGAAAAACTGAGCCACTCAAGAAGCTGATGGTCTGGTCGAGCACTTCCGTCTTCTGCATGACTTTCGTCTGATGAAAGGTGAAATCACCCAATCCAGCCATCCAGGTGGGAGGCAGCATTGGAACGCACCAAACTGCGAGCAGCCGGCAAAGCCGGTTCAAGGCACTTACTAGAAAAAGGCGGTAACGCACGACTGCGCAGCCAGGTTCCCCAGCGGAATTCGTGATATGGGATCAATGGTTCAGGGCGTATCAGCCCTTCACTTTTGAGCTTCCAAGCAAGGCTTCGGTAAGGGTCGTCCTCAAGCTTTAACAAGCTCTTAGGTAAACCCTGCGGCAAAAGGGGGCCATGGCCACGTCCGTTGTAGAGATACAACCAACCACGCTCGGCCAAAAGCTGAAGGCTCTCTAAATCATCCTCGGTAGGACAATTTTCGATCAGATATCCAAAGGTGGTGGCGTCTTGGTCAAGATCCAATAGTGCTCGTAGGCGGTGATGACGATCAATCATCCACAGTGAACCTGAACCGTTACCTACAAGGGGAACGGGCTTACCCTTCAAATATTTTTTTTGATCATTAGTGCTTTTTCCACGGAAATCGAGCTGACGACTCTTCACTTCCGCTAAGCCCACGCACCACTGGGTAGGCTGGAGTTGAGCCACGGAAACCTCAAAAAGCTCAAAGCCTTCATCAGCACCGGGGATCCGCTTATAGCTGGGCAGGTGAGAGGACAAACACCTATGGCAGGTGCCATCATCCTGACAAAGCCCCAAAAGATGCCTCTGGACTTACTCAGCTAGGCAGGCAAGAACCTCTCAGAGTGAGGTAAAGAGATGAAAGTGACATAAGTTTCTTGTGTAGGCACAAATGATTAGAACCGGTTTGTGGAATGATGCTTTGTACGGATTCATTGCCAATCCACTGCTACCTGATCAATGCTTGTCTTCGCCTCTAATCGTAGGAATCTTATTTATTTTTAGCGATGAAATTGAGCGTGTACAATAGAGATCCAGAATATTAATAATGGGTAAAAAGTTCTTTCAGTTAAAAAAGCCACTATCCACAGAGAAGCCTAATTGTCAATTTTAAGATCAAGCCTAGAGCTCTAATGATTTTGCAAGAAGTCGAGCTTGTTTGACAAATTCAGCAATCTGGGTTGAATCAACTGCTACTCGCTGCCCATTACTGACTGCACGGTAATGATCGGCAACGTCCCAAGCAGTGGTGTGAAGATCAAGCTGGAAGCGTGGGATCAGATGCAAATGCAAATGATGAGCTCCCCAAAAGCAATGGTATAAACCCTGTCGCACTTGGTAAGCCGTTGGACTAGCCCACTACCAATTTGCATTGCCTTACCCCAAGATGCTGCTTCATCGGGTTGGAAATCAATAGGTCCTGCCAAGTGACGACGTGAATCGAGCAGCAGCCAACCAAGCAAAGGAGCTGGTGCTGGATGATGGCGAAAAACCCAATGAGTTGTGCGAACAATTTCATAGTTAAATTGATCACTAGCGCTGCGATGGTGTTCACAGACTCCACAATTTTGCATAAGTAGAATCAAATACTATGTTTTAAATAAAACAAGTTCAAATCGAAGGCGGATGAGATCAAACAAAGCATGGTTACAGTTGTTTATGCACTAAAGAAATTCCCAGCAGAGTTAGACCTCCTGATAGTTCCTCAGCAATAGATCAGCATCTTTGTGGATCACATCTACAACATAACCATTATGAACTGAACCATGGGCGTGATCACATCGGATGAGCTTAGTGATGAAGGTAGGGGGGGAGAACTACCTGATCAAAGTCTGAGGGCATATGACTCTTGACTACAGCGCTGAGATCCACGCAAACAAACAAGTCAGTAGAAAGCTGCCTTGCATCGATTAGGCCTGTGATTGGTCGCTAGATCAATGGGGTGAGAGCATACTTAGCCAGTCGAAAGGAGATTTCTAAGGCAGTGATTTGGATTGGCAAGGTCGCAGGAGGCTCTCGTCGCTGGCCAAAGATCGCTTAAACAACGTTATAGAGTTGATCTCAGCTGAACAAAGTTGTGCGGGGGGTGATGAAGTTAGAGCCCTGGATGAGCAGCGATTGCCCAAACCAAAGGAGCAGCACCGGCAACGATTGCGCTCAGAAGTTGGGCAATGATAACAACGACCTGCTTAGAAGTCATAACAGAGGCCTGGGGGTTCTGGGCAAATCCGGTTCACTGGGATCCGGGCACTCGCAGGTCTCGACTTCACCGCATCCAGAGCAATAAATCTCTGCGAAGATCTCCTCACTGTTGCTCGTTTCGATTTCTTCAATATTGGTGTTGCCTATTGGTGGCGCAAAATCGAAGCCACTAAGCAACTCCCGAATAAGCAAACGAAGTTCTTCAGGGTCATCAGTAGTGTCAACCCGAGCTTGCGCTCCTTCTACTGCTAGAAGCCTCATTGCTGGAAGTTGCTCAGATCCTTCTGAGATTGGGATCCCCATTGCCTGAGGTTGAACTGGTAATCATTACTAGTGATACAGACCTGAACAAGAACTTGTGTGGACTGTGAGCATCTGAACACTAGACACTCCCGCTTGAAGACTTGATTAAGCTAAATCGCGGAGATGGGTCGCTATCAAGAAAAATTGGCTGAGCTACAATAAGAAGATCGTTAGAACATGCCTAGGAGAACGAAAAACTGAAATTTTAGATTCGATTATATTAAATATAGGCAAAAGATTATAGGCATAAAAAATTCAATCCAAAAGTTTAATTTCGCATTAGCCCAAACGCCTCAACTATGACTGAGGACCAATAAAAAATCACTAATTCAACAGCATCGTCAGTCACCAATGGATAAACCTTGCTGCCTAGAGGGAAAAGCAATTAGATGTCGAAGGATATTGTTGGTTTGGGCACACAAAATCAACAACTCAATGTGCTATGGACAAGGGTTTGACAGTGTAGGCTATAATGCGTAGATACTGTAACAATTGCCCCCTCCATGAGGGGGGTTGCATTTATCCATGGAATGAATCATGACTGTAACCAAGTCCGGTCCAGCCAATAAAAACAGCATACGCAAAGTCCAGCTGATACCCAAAAGCTCGCATTCAGAGCAGGTGAGACTTGTGAATACAAGCCTTCCGGGCATAAAAGTAATCTCAAGGAAGGATCTATGGAACGACTTTAGGAATCGATTAAAAATAAACAATTATGAGATTGGATTACTGGCAAACGATCTAAATAAACTTGCTCAAAGAATTCAACCATTGATTATCAATGTCATTGATACTGTAGAGGGCGTTATTAGAAGTTTCAGGAAAGCGCTTCATATGGATTCAAATTAGCAAAAGATTTTCTTGTTACCAAGAACATAAGAACTCTAATAGTTCAATATGCCGCATCATTTCATTAGGCAAATGGCAAATTTAATACTAACAACAGATTATCAACAGGGGTTCCATTAAAGGAAATCAAATGGATAGAGTATGCTAATACGATAAATAGATTGATCCTAGTCGTTGCCACTGAAGTATAAAGGTAATATCCTCTATGATCCAGTAAAGTTAATCACATTAATCCATTCACAAGGCCAACTAAGTTAATTCGTCTTGACCTCAAGTTAATTTTTAAAGGGGATTAATCAGCATAAGCAACAACCCTCTGGAACTAGAGTCTTCAGGAGGTGAGAAGGTGCAACCAACGGAAATCAAGTACTAGTCATCAGTAGATGCAGCTTATACGATGAAATAATATCTGGAGAAAGATCTTTCATTTCTAATGCGCGTATGATCCTCCCAAAAACGTAAGCTTGTCAACTTCTAACCATTTCGAAGTTTTGCAGGCAAATTCATGACTGAAAGCACATTTAAAGCAAATGCTAGAAGGATAACCATGGGTAAACTGGGAAACAAGAACGGATTGACATCATGAATAGGAAGAAACGAATGATAGATGTGCACATGAACTAGAAGCATAGGGATTATGCTAGTAAAGACTTAAAAGAAAAGAAAGGAAATAATATTATTCATCACACAAGCATTTAATCAGTCAAGATAGAAATAAACATGCAAATCGAGCAGAAATAAGGCCAGCTAACAGCACCGTTTAGCAGCTCTAATCAGGTATAAAGCCAAGACAGAAAGTATTCGCTGGGCAATACGGTATAATAATAGGAATTTGATTTTAATGATGGGTAAGACCAAGCAACATAAAAAACTCGTAAGGTTGGCTGAAAAAGCCGAGCTATGCGCGACACGAGAAGAAGCTCAAAAGCTCATACGCAAAGCTGAAAAGGCGCACGCAAAGCTGGAATCTTAGAAGCTGTTTGCTCTTGAGCTCTAGAAGAGTTGCCAGTATTAAGGCAAATATCTCTAGTCAACAACCTGAATTTAAATGGATTACCTGAGACTACGTAACGAAGCAATTTGATACCGGCGACAAAGAGTTCTCGACTAGGAAATTAATTTGAGAATGAAGCACAAGCAAACCATTGCACTGCTGAGACAATAAAATCAAGTTGATTCAGGGAGTCGGTCGGTGAATGGTAAGGTTAATCCTGGCATCGGTATCAAGTATGACTCTGGGGAATGTCTTTTCAAGGTACATTTTCAAAACTATCGCGTCTGGGGGGATAAGTGCTATCACTAGCCTTGAATGTTGCTAGATATAGCAAAGAAACTATCAATGAAATTGCTACAGCTGTTGCAATGAAATAAGCGAGCATCTGCATCAGATCAACGAATCTAGGTACTGGGACGCTACATCCAAGCAACCGCGAGAATCTTCATTCCGTTGTCTTTCTCATTGATATTAGACATTTGATCCTCCAAAAGTAGATTTCGAACCACTATGATTATCAACGAGAGGCCACGAATGGCGCGAAAACCAGCAAAAGGCAGTTCGTAACAATATATACACAGTAAAACATTAGAGCATGAGCTCGTCTTTTCGAAATCAATTATGGAAATGAAAATCGAGTAACCAGAATGAGATGTAAAAGCAGAAAATAGAGAACATTATCTAGAAATCAAAAAGAAAGGGTAATCCACCTCTTTGTAAAGAGCGTATAGAATAGGAAAATATCTTAACTACAACCTTACAAGGAGTATCATAGATCTAAATATTCAGTTTTGAACGAAAGAAACGCGTTAATGAACAGCTCTGTTCTTATAGACAGTAGATACTGTCTTAGCAGTAGCATGTATTACTTGTATTTCAATCACAACAAGAGTATATAATATACAACTGAGAGAATGTGAATTAACAACAATAATGGTAAATCATTAAACAGTAGAAAAGCCAAAACCACTCAATTTTAAGATAAATAAAAAGGATTTGAATATTTTTGGAGAAAACAGTTAAGGCTTATTCTTCTTGTAAAGCAAAGCATAACTTATAGATAAATTTGATTGCTTACAAGGGATTTGTTCGCTAATTATCGGCTATCCATTAGAATACCATGCAATTGAGCCAACAGGGATAATATCCCGTACATCTCGAGATTTTTAAAAGATTAATATTATTTCTTAGGTGCATTTATATGCTCTAAAAGATTATTTCAGCAATATAGAGGCAAAACTAAAGAGCTACAACATTATCGTCTACACTAGTGACACAGGCTAACCCCATCGGCTCAAAACAATCCAAGCTTAACAAGCATACAACCAAGCACCCAGAATTTCTAGCTCAATCCTATGACAACTATTCACATTCTCGACAATTTAGAGCCTTTTCTTAACTCTGTTGGGCGTATCTACGAGGTAGGCGGCGGGATTATTACTGTTTTAGCGATCCTTTGGATTCTAAACTTCGTTGCAGGACTAATCCGTAACACCTATTCCGCTGGCTACTCATTGGGTAAATTTTACAGAGCATATATCCATCGCTATTTAAAGACTATCGTTGTCGCACTTCTATCTCTAATAACGAAGAAAGTTTCCAATTCATCTGATTCTACAAAAGAAACCATCAAGGCGTAGCTTTGAATTAAGAAGAACGATAGGAAGCAAAGTGATTTGGTAATAGATTCAGCAAGAACAGGAAGGGAGCAGAATAATTCAATGGCCATTAGAGATAATCTTAAGTCAGCAATACCAAAGAAATAATTCAACAAAACCACCAGGAAATGGAAAATGGTAATAAATGAGGCATTTGCGGTAGTCTATTGGTGGACTAAAATAAATAAAACTAATGCAAAAATAGTAACTTTAAGTAGGCTAGAATGACTCGCTTGAGAGTGTTTCATCTAAATGATATTGTATCACCGCAAATAATCTATTAATTAGAAAATCATTGATTCGAAGAACTGGAAGCCTATTGCAATCAAAGAGTATCCAGGTCTAAAAGAATAAACAAAACGAAAAAAGTAATATTGGATCAAAAGTAGACATTTGCTTTAATCCCTGCAAGAATGATTGGTATTCCAGCCATTTTTTTTGCTTAGACACTCGGGCATCAATGTTGTTTTCAGTCCTGGTCATACTCCACATCCTTGCCGCTACGGTTTGGACTGGAGGACAGTTGATTTTAAATCTAAGGGTCCTGCCAGATGCTCTCAAAGAAAAAAGTGTCTCTAAGGTCCGCTCATTTGAAAAGATGTTCGAGCCTTTAAGGGTGACATCACTAGCAATTCAAGTCATTAGTGGTCTCTGGTTAACATGGATCTATCTACCAGGAGGCCGAGGTCTTTTTACATTTCAGACACCAGTTACATCCCTACTAACAACAAAGTTGATCTTGTTGGCGATCGCTTTTGCATTGGCTCTGCACGCACAAATAAGACTCATTCCTAATCTCAACGACGACAATCTTATTGAATTATCTTGGCATATTCGTAGCATTACAACAGTATCAATTGCCTTTGTGATTGTCGGTGCAGGTATCAGATTAGGAGGATTCTGAGTTAACTAGAATCGTAAATAGTTTCGTATAACAGTTCTATTGGTTGGATATCTAATCAGACATTAAGGCTAGATAGTGAGCTGGCTGTGTGAAGGGCAAGGCGATCAGATATCCTACCTTCTGTTACAAGATCCTGGCTAGCTCTGTAAAGGCATGTGTTGATACAACAGACACAACAATTTGTCATGACCAAATTGTACTGAATAAGTACCATTCCTTTCCAGCTCAAACATTCACCGTCGCCCATGAATCTATTGACATTCTTGAAAATCAATTACTAACCCAACAACTACAAATTTAAAGCCAATTACCTTATCCCTCCAGATGACTCAACAATTGCTAGATATGGAGCTTGCTGAGCTTTTCCCGTGGACAATTCATACCCGCTGGCTAGAAGATCCTCCATGTATGTGTGAAGAGTGTCTGCGCGCTCGCCGTCAAGCACGTCATAGTGAATTTGGATGGGTTCGTCAACACCAACTATTCGACCGGTAAGCAAGGATTAGACTAAGAGCATGAATCAATATTAATACTTATTCATGTAATGTATTTAGGCCTGAATTGATTGTTTGATTACACACTAAAAAAGAACCACTTCGCACCCATTGATATTGCCCAAACTTGGTTATGGATATTTTCAACAATAGTGTTTTTGCGCTTATGTCTAATGAAGAGAAAGAAGTGGATTGAGAATTACAATCAATCAAAAATGTCTTGAGATAATGTCAAGGATTTTATTGTTTAAGGCATTAATTATTGATTCCTATCATTCATTCTAATAATATAGATCGAAGCGAAGGCTAAGTATGTATGGGTTTTACGCCTCGGCCAAGGCAAGTCAAACAAGTGTGATATGTAACAGGCGAAGACTTCAAATAGCCAACACCACCACAACGTATACAAACAGATGAACTCTTAATATGTGAAGCTTTGAGAAAGCGAGGATCTGTCATGTGAGAGGATTTGAGTGTTGTCTTCATTGTTCTTACTATGAAACAGGTGTGCAAGCACCTTGACATTGACTTGCTCACCATCACAGGCCAAACCCCTCTACACAAGCCCCAATCGGAATAATCTTCACCAATAGACTTTTATAAAACCTCAGCAGACAAGCGTCATTATTGCCTTAGGCCTTAGGCAACATCCTTTTTTTTATTCGGTGCAAATAGTGATAACTTCGACCAATGTGAATATATTGGTCCTATGCATATAAAGCAAAAACCAGTAAACGCCATTAAGCTTATGCCTCAGATCCCATTACTATTGCCAAAAATCAACGACATGAAACTCCCGGCAAAAACTGCCCTAACAGCTGGAATTGCAACAGCTGTCATCATGATTCTTCCTTACATTATAAATCTGATGTTTACAGTGCTTCCTGGGTTCCTAGGAGCACTTACCAGCATTGTAACGCCTATTTTCACAGCAGCGGGGCTGGCCTGGTTGATCACCTACATCTGGACAAAGCGGTAAAAGAATATATCTCTAGGCTAGAATGATTTCAAAAAGTAATAAAATTGCAATAATGGTTTATTAGCTCATGAAATAGTTGCCCAGTATATATACTGGGCTTGCTTGCAAAAGCACGGCAGGCTCACTTGATAAAGCACTGGTTTTGGCAATACTCACACAATTAGCGTTACAGTCTCAGGTATGAATAGTGCTGGCGAAGCATCTCCACGGCCCCTATCGATCAAATCAAATAAGCAAACTCAGCTAAACGTTAGCTAATATGCAAAGTAGAAATATGCGTACTATTAAAAACAAGATTCGCAAATAGATGCACTTATTCTAAGCGATAATATCCTTAAGGTTATTAGCATGCAATTGCATTCGATAAAAGCATCGAGATTACAACGTCTACTTCTCTCTAACCTCGATTTTAAAGACTTGATCATCTTTCTTACGGATAACCTTAATCACTATCAATACTCTCTCCCTACAAACTAAATATAATGACTCAAACAAATAAATTGGCCAAAACCGTTCCAGGCAAGGCCGTAGCTCCAGCAGCCAAAACTGGTTCAAGCCTGGCAACGACAAAAACACCTGCAGCAACTAAGGTTGTTGCATGAATGAGAGCCGAGGCAGGAACGGGTGTTTTCAACACATCAGGCCGCCAGATATACAATGGAAACTCTATTAGTTTTGCAATTGGTCCCATAATAATAAGGAAGCAAAGGAGAAGAGTCGTTGGATTTGAAAGCTTACCGCTGATAATCGCTTCTTCGAGAAGGGGGCCACTTTCATCAAATCCAAAACTTCTGGTCACCCAGAACAAACCAAGACTACCAAGTAGAAATCCAACGTCACCAACACGGTCTACCAGGAAAATCTTTTGGGTTGTTTTGGAAGAGCCATTGGTGTCGTACCAAAAACCAACTAGAAGGTATGAAGAGATCCCCACCAGCAGCCAAAAGACAAACATCTCTAATAGGTTTGGACTTAGGGCTAGACCTAATAAGGCACTAGTAAAAATGCCTAGATAAGTAAAAAAACTCACATAGTTTTTTTTGCCCACCATATAAATATGTGCGGACAACATCAACAACATTCCTGCAGTGCTAATCAGTGCAAGCATCTCGGTAGCAATGCCATCTACAACAAAACCAATCTGTAAATTGAGATCAGTTAAGCCTGGCAAGTCGAAGATCACCTTACTGGCAGCAGTTCCAGCCCTTTGTTCCGCCAGAAGGGCGTAACTGAGTACAGCTGCTGCACCAACACAGCTAACTAACAGGAATGAAACCGGCTTACTCAACCGGTTCATGGTGAGCTTGAAACTGATCAACAGAAATCCTACAAAGCATGCACCTGCCAAAGGCAGCACTGGAATTAACCAAGCAAGTTCTGAAGGTAAAGGCATTAGCGAATTTAGTGAAGTTAGAAGTTGCAAGTTCCTTTGTCAGGTCGTCAAGTCCAACCAAGCAAATTAAGCCGAAGACACCAAACATGGAAATTGGAGAATTTCATCCATCACTAATAGGACGAGTTTCCCTGTTGGTAGCAAAGCCTGAGCAAGCCGCCAAATAGATCCTTAGCGTTTGGACATGAGGCCAAGACGATGAAAAGGCAGGTCGACTGCATAAGGATTCAGTCAATCTTGAAGGAAATCAGCCGAATATCCAACAAGATTCTGAATCACAGTGAGTTAATCCAATCCAAAATACCCATCAAAAGCTGGTGAAACGAGGGCACCGTGCGATCCAGTATCAAGATCAGTACCACTAAAGCATTCAAAGCAAATACTGAGACAGAAACGGCTATGCCAAGCTTTTTCTCGCGTGGAGAGATCCGAGCGTTGGCTTCTGAATTGTCCTTTGGCGTTGCATCCACCGCAATACTCAGATGATCTTTCAATGTCGATGCTAAAGCAGGGAACAGAAGCCGGCGGATAAATGTGGAGGCTATTCATCCTTTCTGTATGTCTTGAAATGGAAGGCCTATTAGCCGAAAATCAAGCCATATCAGCAAGCTGCCATAACAAGGAACAATTCAGAGCCCCTTAGGCAGCCGTTATCGGTGCAAAGAAAGCGGCATGAGATGGCAGGATGAGAACAGGCGTAACTTTGCCGGCAATGATGATCAACAGAATGCGCGAAGCCATCGTGGATCAACTTCGTTCTTGCAGTACACCTGAGCAGCTTCTAGCGCTAGATGAGCAAATAAGAGTCGAGACCGATGCAGGCCCGCTTTATCGCCTGATCTGCAACTTCTTGCGAGATCGAACGGTTGCTCCCGTCGAAGCAGCGAGATGGCTTGACACCTTGATGGACCATCGAGAAAAGCAACTGGACGACTGTCTCAACCTCCACTGTCAGCTTTAAGAACAGGAACACTCTGCAGCAGTTCTTTAGGGGGATAAAGCCAACAGCAGAGCACCGTGCTGGTGCCCCCCAGCAAAACGGTTTCAATGCAAAGGATTTAACGCATAGAGGCTCTCGAATGACGATTGCCGCGGCCATCAACGACTTCACTCTCCTAAAACCCGTTGAAATCGGCGACGAGTCGCTCAACGAAAGAGACGACTGAAGCGACCCAAGCCCAGAACAGCCCGCAAGTTGGGTATATTTACTCAACAATCAAAGCAGAGACGCCAAAAGCGCTGGAACCAGCTTCAAGCAAATCATTCCTAGTCAAGATTGGGGCTTAGGTCGCAATAATCGCTATGGATAGGCCAATTTGATCTGATTTTTGGTGCTCTTACTCTCCATATCGCTAGCGCACACAAAAGCCCTTATCCCTTACGCGATTAAAAGCGTTGAATCGCCATGTGATCAACAACCCTATGCAAAGAAAACAACAAGAAGCTGTTCAGACTTCACTGCCAGACCATTGTCTGCCATTGACAAAAGGCTTGAGGAGAGACAGCCCTATCCCAGACAAGGCTACGATATTAATATTTGCTTAAGATGCATTTGCGCAAATAAGTATAGGCTTAGAAGCCATAGCTTCCCAAAAATCCTTTCTATGCGCCAATCTTTTGCTGGTACGACTGGTGCAGTACAGCCTTTGGCCACACCACGTATCCAATCAATCCGTGAAAAGATCAGCATACAGGAACTGGAGCTACGACTTACAAGACTTGGTTTAGCAACAACGACCCATACTCCAAACCCTAGCTAGCGACAAAGACATCATCGAAATTTAGAAAAGAAAGACAAAAGATTAAAAGTTGATCACCCTAAAATGGATCTGCAGAGAATTATAATCTGCACAAGTCTAACAAAAATCATAAGTTGCCAGCCACTCCACAGTCCTGGCAATAGTCTTTATCCTTCACTCAACAGTTTTTAAAAAGACTCGATTGACTAGAAAGCCTCCAAAAAAAACAGGCTCCAACAGTACGATAACTAACGAATCAAGTGACTATGCAAATACGAGTAATCCATTCATATGATTGGAGCAGGAGTGGAAATTAGGCACCGATAAGAGCTTCAATAACAACAAATTCACCTCTAAGTCGAGCAAAGAAATCGTTGTAATATTATATTTATTTGTAGAGAAATCGCTTGCACCTCTCCACTAACTGGCCGATCGTGCTCGACAGCCGGGCAATGTGGAGCAAAAAGGTTAAATAGAGCGAAAAGCGAAGGTTGAACGGCAAATACAAGTTTGCGCTATCAAGCCAGAATGACCAAACAACGGCCTGATCCTCAACGCTATGTCCCTTAACCGCCGAGACTTCCTAAGCCTTAGCGGAGCAGGAATGGCCAGCTTGTTTCTTCATAGGGCCCTTGCCGCAAACCTGGTCAGTTCTCCGTCAAAGTCTCTCTGGTCTGAGCTGCCAAGGGGAGATCAGCGAATCGCACTGATCAGCGACCTCAACTCAAGTTACGGATCAACCAGATACGTGTCTCAAGTTCATCGTGGCCTAGAGCTTTTAATCAAACTGCAACCCGATCTTGTCCTTTGCGCAGGCGATATGGTTGCAGGACAGAAGCTCGGGCTCACTTCAAACCAGCTCGATGCAATGTGGTCTGCCTTTGATGAGCAAATACTGCAGCCACTAAGAACTGTAGAAGAGTCTTTCGCTCCAACCATGGGCAACCATGATGCATCAAACAGCCGCACACATTCGCGATATGTGTTTGAGCTCGATCGTCTGCATGCTCAAAAATTCTGGCGTGCTCGCCAAGGATCACTTGGACTCACATTTGTTGATGCCCATCAATTCCCTTTCCGATACAGCATTCGTCATGGAGAAATCTTCTTGCTAGTTGTTGATGCCTCTTCGGCCAATATCTCAGCGGATGACTGGGTCTGGGCCGAGAGCCAGCTAGATGGATCAGAAGCTCGCCAGGCAAAGTTGCGAATGATGATGGGCCATCTGCCGCCTTATGCGATTTCAAAGGGACGCGATCGTGCAGGCGAAGTGCTACACGAACCGGAACGTCTGCAGAAACTGCTTCAGAGCAAAAATGTACATCTATACATTAGTGGCCACCATCACGCCTGGTATCCGAGCCATGTGGGTTCCGCCAATCTGCTTAGTCTCGGTTGTATGGGTAGTGGACCCCGTCAAAGACTCAACGACAGAACCCCCCCACAACAGACCATCACCTTGCTCGACCTTTTCAGTCAACAGGGCGAACTTGTAGAGACCACTATTGAGCTCGATGGCCTGCAAGTCTTACCAGAACAACTACTGCCCAGTTCATTACAACCAAGCGTTGGCCCAAGGCTTGACCTGCGCTCAACCAGAATCAATCTCAACAACAAATCAACTGCCAACAAAAAAAGGCTTTCGGTTAAAACTTAATTAGAAAAGGGCTTAAAACCATCGTCTAACCTGAGTCGTGGCCAACTGCACTTCGCGTTGAAAGAGAAGGGCCGCTGCCATTAGGCATACCATCGCCATAACGAACAAAGGCACCACAAGTAAGGCAAGATCAAGTTGAGTGACCACACTGATAAAGACAACAGCTACAACCAGTGCAACCAATAGAATCGTGATGGTGAGAAGTTCAATCGCTTTCATCACCAACGCCATGCGCCTCTTCAATGCTTGTAACTCTGTTTTGCTCTCACGCTCTGATGAGACAGGTGTATCCCGGCTCTGGGTCAAAGCTTGAAGCTCACGAGAACGATCAATAATGCGAACCAATCGGCTATTGAGAACTACCAGCAAACCTCCAATACCTGCGAGCAAGAAAACTGGCGCTACAGACATCTGGATGGCCCTTGACAGGTTTTCAGCGGGTTGATGACCGACTTGGGCAACCAGATCAACAAGCCCCAAGACATAAATCATGAGCAAACGTATCGAGCAGTTAAGACAAGCTACCAAGACCCAATCGAAAAGAGATGCTTGGCCTGATAAACGCCAGCTAAAAGTATGAAAGGAAACTCACCTACTGCAAAGACTGGTGAATAGCTACCTACAGATTGGAGCTGAGAAATTCGCAGATATTGACAAAGAGACTATGCAAATGGAGATATTGATACCAGTACGAACAGGCGGAAAGGGTAGATTGGCTCCAATGCAGAGAGATGGGTAAAATTTAATTTAGTCGATCTATATAAATATTAAATAATCTGGCTTCTAAGCCAAAGCAATGATAGGGATCGAAGTTATTATCATTCGTCAGCAAAAGAAAGAAAGACACAAAGAAAGTCTCACTTAAAATAATAACATCTTAAACCGAAAAAGAAGAATGGGGATGGATAGGCTAATAAAACAAAAATAAGTAACAGGGGAAAATATTTTGAAAAGTTTCTGGAAGATGAAATTAGAACAAGGATAACATAGTCTGAACATCGAGGTTCGAGTTAATCACGAAATGAGAAAGAATCCCTTGCATCGCGCCTTCGATTTACTAACAGGGCAATGGTCTGTTTTTCTGGAACAACCTGTTCCAATTGAAGTACTTGATGAGGAACGCATTGCCAACTCATTGCCTTCCTTTGGATTTTTTGTATTACTTATCACGTCAACAATAATCGCAACCTTTGGACTTATTGCCAACAACACTGCCGTTGTAATTGGAGCCATGATCGTGGCTCCATTAATGAATCCAATATTGAGCATGGCGTATGGAATATCAATTGCAAGCAGCCTGTTGATCCGACGATCATTAGTGACATTGATCATAGGTACTGGAGTCGTTGTTATCACAGCAGCTTTAATAGCAGCGCTCATGCCGATAAGAGTCTTAGGCTCAGAGATACTGGCTCGTACATCACCAAATCTGATCGACTTGCTAGTGGCTATTGCGGCCGGAATAGCTGGTGCATTTTCTCTAACGCGAAAGCGTATTGCGAGTTCTATAGCTGGGGTCGCAATCGCCGTTGCGCTTGTACCTCCACTTTGCGTTAGTGGCATTGGGTTGACGCTTGATCCAGAGATCAGTGCCAGATTTGCTAGAGGGGTAATAAGGGGGCTCAACCATGAGGTTGCCACAGGGTCTTTCATACTTTTTCTGGCCAACCTTATAGGCATCACCTTTGCCGCTTCACTAACCTTTTTAAGTCAGTCCTATGGATCGATCAAGCGGTCATGGCTTCCATTATTAGCATGGTTAGCACTGATCATTCTTATTTGCATCCCTCTAAATTCTTCCTTAAGAAAGTTCTTCATTACAAAGAAGATTGAGATGGAACTCTCAACCATCGGGGCAATTCAACAAGAGCAGGCAGCAACAAATATAAAAATGCCAGGAATTAAGCAGAAGATGCAGATCCGTTATATGTATGTGAATTTAAAAGAAGATCGTGCTGTTCTAGATCTGGTACTCAATGTCCCTGAAGGCACACTGACAGACGGAAAAGTAGCCTCTATTAATAAAATACTGTTTGATTCAATAAAAGAGTTTGGGATTCGACAACTCGATGTAGACACAAGAATCGTTCCTTCACGAGTTCATCAGTACAGAGAGACTCTTAAGTAAAGTCATCTCAGCCTAGGAAGTTATAAGTTAACAATTTAATATTTAAGAAGACTCCAACTATCACATATGCAAAAGATAAATTTGGCAGAAGATTGGTTTGATGTAGAATTCATATAATCTGGTTACAGTCAATCATTTTTGTCGAGAAAAAAACACATTTTGAATAGGAGCGCCAAGTGTAATTCCTTCCCGGTCAAAAGCTTCTTTAATCTGCAACCTAAACTCACGGCCTACACTCCACTGAGCCAAGGGTTGAGTTCTTATCCAAACACGTATTAAACAACCTGATGATTGCACTTGATCAATCCCAAGGATCTCGGGAGCATCAAGTAAATAATCACTCCATTGCTTATCATCTCTCATGGTATTGGCTACTAGCCGAACCACTTCGAGCACATGGCGAAGATTCTCGCTAGCTGATACCTCAATATCAAAATTAACTCGAGACCAATCCTTAGTAAGGTTCTCTACGATTCGAATCTGGCTATTAGGAAGAGTTGTTAGTTGACCATCAGAACCACGAAGTTGAGTATTGAATAAATTCATATTTTCAACAAAGCCACCAAAGGTGCCGATCGTAACGACATCACCAATTGCAAAACGATCGCCAGCCAAGATAAGAAATCCGTTAAGAATATCCTCAAGCACATTTCGAGAAAGAAAACCCACACCCACAGCGATTACTCCAGCACTGGTAAAAATAGACCGGTCGACTCCTATTGTTGTTAAAGTAAAAACGAGACCTAGAAAGATAGTGATTACGGTTGCTCCACCTTTAAGAACCTTAGAGTATGTACTTGCCCTAAGGGTATAGCGCTTCGAACTAGCCTCCATGCTAGTAACCCGCCTTATCCAATTATTAATATTGAAATCAATCATGATGACAACCAAAAACCGTAAAATAAAGACACCTACCCAAATCAAAGGAATCGCAATCGACTGCTGTAGGGCAATAAATGAGTATATACGCATTGAAGGATAAACAGCTGTAGCAGAAAGAAAGACTAAGACTAAAAATGCGATTCGCAGAAAATTACTTGCTAATAGGACGAGTTCTAGGAAGTTTTGGGTCTGGTTCAATAAAGCGTGAGTATAAGAAGCAGATCGAGGAAGATTATTGATGCTTGGATTAGGGTCTTGAGTTGTAGACTCATTGACAGGATCGACGCCAGATGAATCCTTTGAATTCTCGAGTGAATCGATATCATTAACATGTACGTCATTACTGGAAAGCGGCAAAAGGTTGCCCGAATACGCAGCCATGACATCGTCTTTAAAAGATTCTGCAAGTGATTCCTGTTTATGCAATAAACGACGATTTATGGAGAGCAATGAAGCTCGTATAGTCTTGAGAGCAAACAAGCCTAAAAGGCCTGTCAACAACAAGCTCACAGAAAGTAAAACACGTAATCCAGGAAAGGAGGAGGAAAATTCCAGGCCCCACAGGCGATCACTAAAATTAATCATTATTCTCTGCTGCCACTCTTGCGCCAACTGAGGGATCTCAATGCCTGCATGCTGAGCATCTAGAGCCGTTACAGTAATTACTGTCTGTTTCAAAAGACGATACTTTGGATTGTCTGGCAAATAGATAACTGTTGCTTTATTTTGGCTGCCGATTTCCACTGCAGGAGTAAGAGGATGTATAGGTTTCTGATGTAAGAACCACCAGAAGCGTGGATCATAGATTCGTTGTAGACTGTAAGTAGAAGTCTTACCAGACAACTGGGTCTCACGCCAAAAACTAACAAGGCGATTTTTGACAGATTTAACAGTTAACTGTACAGATTGAGCTCGCTGTTCAATGTTCTGAGCTGCCTCCTGTGGACTGATATTATTTGAAGCCTGCGCAGCGAGAGTGAGACGATTGTTCTGGCTAAGAATTCGAACAGGAAAAACAACTCTGCTGCAGTAAAGACGTCCACAACGCCAAGGTCTATTAAGGTTCCAGACAGGTCGGTTCATCGGGTTACTGATAGGAGCTGCAGTTGACCCGAACGAGATCTGTGCAAAAGCAGGAAAAGAAAGCAGACTGATCAGTAAGCCACAAAAAAGACATACCAACCAACGCAAAGCTAATTTTTTTTTGGAAGGTAGTTGCATTACCAATTCTTATCCATCTAAGGATTGTAGCGAGAGTAAATGAGCTGCTGATCGATAGCCAGCAAAAACAAGAAAAGTTTGATCCATAAGCATTATCTGTTAAACAGGAATTAAAATTTTCCTGGCCTATGCAATTCGCCTACGATTCCAATAATAAAGTAAAACTTAAAGGCAATAGAAGAATAGGGACCTCATCATACTATTACCTACAAGATGGATCTTTTCACAAGATGAATCACTAAATTCACATATCTTATGTAGAAATATATTCCCCAATAAAAATCAATAAGGATAACATTATTTTGAAGCCTAGTATAACTATTGCAAGTCAGGATGATTACGTCTAGAAGGTTTCGTATTGGTCTAGTTCTATCGGAATTAGTTAGATAAAAGCAGCAAAAGATTTATCGAGTTAGGATTCTGACTTTTTTACTGAAGGCTCTAAGCTTGACAAATCTGCTGTTGCTTCAGCTATATTGTTGCTGAATTTACAAGTTCCCAGATAACAACCTAGAAAACGCTCTCCTTGCTTGGCAGTAAATTTATGGATAGTGCCACCTTGGGCAGTGGAATGAACAAGAACAGCTTGAAGAGCCATAATAGGATGTAAACACCTGCCTATCTTCACGCAATACACCAGCATTGCCATAGGTGGATGTACTGCCTTGAGAGACAGGGTTCAATGTGCCAAAAAAATTAATAAATTCCAACGGATTAAGCTTCTAAAAATAATTGGCGTTTAAACAAGAATCTGGACAAAACTTACTGGCAGACATAAATCAATGAGCATGAGGGTGTATTGGATTCATCCCCAAAATGCTCGAAGATTAATCAGTACAATCAAACAGAATAGAACTCTCCTCTTTAGTTAAAGGTAAGGCTATAACTCGATAGCCACACAGTTAAATAGTCTGAACTCAAGAAAGGCGTTAATAGCAAATTCTCGTGATCATTGAACTTTGGAAATGTAAAGTAATGCTAGAGGTTATCATTCTGATAGGCACTCCTTTACTAACTTACTAATAGTTTTAAATTCGACTCTATCAGCTCGATGACACCACTCAAACATCACTGATTCTGTAGTTGTTAAAGTCACACCAACAGACTCCATACGTCTTAATGCAAACTCATAGTCAATTCTCCTACGACTACCAATTGCGTCGACAGCTACAAAAACCTGATAATCATTTGAGATGAGATCTATTGCTGTTTGAAGGACGCAAACATGAGCTTCAATTCCGCAGAGAAGAATCTTACTAATACCAGACTTCCTAAATTGTTGAAGGATTTCTGCACATCTAACAGAACTAAATGACATTTTTGGGTAAGGCTTATGTACTATCCTTTTCGCAATTAGTTCTATTGTATGACCAAGACGTTGAGGATATTGTTCCGTTGCTGCCATCTCTATACTCAGAACATTCGCAGCATCAATCAGACGCCTTATATTCCAAACGATCTGTTTCTGATCATCCACAGCCTGTATCAATCTCTCTTGTACATCAATAATCAAAAGGGCTGTGTCTTTAGATTGCATCAACATTGGGCTATGCAAAAGAGAATCAGTAAACGAAGTCGATAAATCCGAAAATAAGTTTTCGGAAGAATCTATGTTGATAGGGATGTTCAGGTGATACACCAAAAATGGCAGCCAATCAAGCAGAAGCGGTTCAGTGCATTAAGAAACCTAAACTATTTGTATAAGAGTTTGATGAGCTCAAAGCTCACGGCTCTCCAGTGCAATTGCTAAACGTTCAACCGCTTCGGCTAATTGCTGTTGGGTATTTGGACCTGCTGCAGCTTTAGCCTCTTGTTTGCGTTTGAAGCGCTCGATGGCCCTCACCACAATAAATACCACGAAGGCAATGACCAAGAAATTGATTATTGCAACCAACAAGGATCCGCCGGGCAAGTCACTTAGTGTCTCTACCTTAAGTTTATGAAGTACAGGGTCCATCGCAGCGATAGTGACCAACTTGACAAGTGCATCCACAACCTTGGAGAAGGCACCACCTACGACAACAGCGACCGCTAGATCAACGACATTGCCGCGATTGATAAATTCAGTGAAGTCATGAAGAACGTTGGTTATTTTGCGACGGTATGCCATATGAAGCAATGACTAAGAAGACACCATAATGGCCCTCTCAGTGAGATGACGCCACAATCCTAAAATATTTAAACGATTTAGCCCTTCTAAATCTTCAGGGCTTGGTCAGAAGAAATCTTATCAAATAACTAATGAATACATTTAACTGATTAATTAGTCAAAAGAATAAAAATCCCCTGGCCTCCACTGACCAAGGGATCGTTTATGCGTTCCTTGAATAGTATTGCGTATATCCATGAACTACTGAGTAGTCGAAGGCCCACATAGGTGTGCCGGATGTACCAAGCAGAGTAGTCAATCAATCTATTGAGATGGGGTGAGTGATTTAACATCATAGAATTATATGTATTTCTATGATATTAAATAGAACAACTTGTTGGTGGGGGGGGTGCATTTGCAGGCAAACCTTAGAAACATCAAGCAAGCGATGGATCAGTTTCAGACAATGCCAAGGGGAAAGGTAAAAATAGTATTATAAATACTGGAATCAGAAAAGATTAAAATGAGATTACCATACGATATGTTTTGAAAAGTACAGATCAAGTACGCCAATATCTGGCCAAAATATTTAAATTACTAATAGATCAGTAAGCAAATCTGTCCGTGACATGACAGAGCAGATGTGCGGTCAAAATGATATTCTTATCCGATACATTTTATGTTAATACGTTGTTTTTTTCTCTGGTGCTAGTCTTAAGGAATATCAGTCTGCCAGTCATCAACATCAAAACGTGCTTAGAGAGCTGATGATTAGACCTAATCAAAATTGCCTTGCATCCATTTGAAGAGCTGTACAAACCTGAATTCCACGAGTTGGATTGAAACGTCTATTTTAGTGATTGGCACCTTTGGTTTCGTTGCCCTGATGCATATAGCGCCTGTAAGGGCAACTCCACTCAAGCTCATGTGCTCTTACATCTATGAAGGCAAAGCATATAAGGAAATATACATTGTCGACCCCGAGAAATTATTAGTAGAGATAAGTTATCCATTTGCACCATCTGAAGAAGATAGAAATGTCATCGAGAGACTTATCGTTGAATCAACCTCACCAGTTATTGTTGTTGCTAAACTTCAAACAAGCAACAGTCATTACTTCAAATATGAGATCAACAAAGTAAACCTTGAGATCAAAACATTTTCAGTAAGCCTTGTCGCCGGAGTTCAGCCGATGACAACCCGTACTTGCAAGAGAATTAAAAATTCTCCTAGCCATCAGATCAAGATTTAAAACTCTAATGGTGGCTTCAATTCACTTAGTTAAGGCTAGGCCAACCTAATGTAGAAAAGCTATGCCCAATGAGTAAGTTTGCAGGATTATAATCAGTCTCAAGTATCGTTAGCTAAAGAGCATTAACAGTTTCATCTAAACTTATGATCAAACAATTAATCTAAATAGACAGAAAAATCAATTACATTTTACCAATTTGTACTCAATAACGTTTAAATATAAGAGTAGTCTTGCTACTGAGCTAATTTTTCCATAAACGGAATCCCTGGTAGAGCCGTTTTGACGATCGGCAACCATAGGGAATGGCGAATTGTGCAATTTGGCTGGAAGGCGATTGCAACCACTGTGAACCAACAGAGCGCTAACGCCTACCTCGACGACATGGGACTTACAACGGCAACTGAGCCGCGTAGCACCATGGCTACTGATGGCAGCCATGCTGACATCAGTTGGGAAAATCTCGATGGGCTGAGCTACTACACACAGACTCTCGCAGCACATGCCACAGACAAAGCATCTCACAACCTTTTAGGCCACATGGGATCAGCACTCTTTGATCAACTTCAAGGTGCTAGCTGTCACGTGCCCAGCCAGCGGACAGGGAACAATCAACAGGCAGTGGCAAAAGTCATCAAGGGCCAAACAATCTGGCCTTACACCGACCTTTTACTTCGCGGGATGGGGCCTAGCCTCGAAGAAGCGATCATCGTGCATGCAGGCGAGGCTACAACTGCCTAGTAGCGCTATCAGGCCTTGCCACAAAGGCAGAAGGATCAACTATTGACTTGGCTCAAACAACTTTAAAGAAACAACGCGATCGACCTTAAGAGGCTGCCTTGCTTGCAGGAATCTCAAACCAACAATTGCGCCAATCACTCTCATTAGCGGTTACTGTTGAGAAATGCATTGCAGAGGTGGCCTTGCCGACTTCTTCGTCCCTGGCCCGTATCCATGGACAACTTGAGGTTGGCTTGCATCAGGGTGGTCGACGTTTAACGCCTCAAAGACGCCGCGTTCTTGATCTCTTTGAAAGTATTGGTTCTGGCATTCACCTCAGTGCTGAAGAAGTGCATCGGCAACTTCTAGAAGCAAACTCGAAGGTGTCTCTAGCAACGATCTACCGCACGCTGCGCTTGCTTGTCGACATGGGCTTTCTACACGAGTTGGAAATAAGCGATGGCGGACATCGCTTTGAATTAGCAAGTCACGACCATCCTGATCATCACCATTTGGTATGCGTGCGTTGTGGTCGTACTGAGGAGTTTGAGAGCAAGCCAGTACTGGAAGCTGGACGCTCTGCTGCTGAGCGAATCGGGTTCCAACTGATCGAGTCAACCTTGAATGTAAGGGCTCTATGTCCGTCTTGTCAGAGACCCTCTACAACCAATGTCCATTGATGGCTGATGACAAACATCAATGCTGAGAATGCTGATCACACGGCATCCAATGGGTTCCCATCTGGTGAACGCCTTTGCATCCCAACTCACGTGCCTTCGCTTCGGCCTCCAATTGAGTGGGGTAGGCCATCAAGCGAGGGTCCGTCTGCGACGAAGACTTGCCGCTCAAGGGAAGGTGATGCTGATGGGAATTTTCAATCTCCGACCCACCCAATGACACCAAGCCCATGCTTAATGGACCTGCCGTCCACACTCCCATGGTGCTTACACCAACAGAAAGCAAGCCCATCCCAACGACAGAAGCATTGATCACCCCCATGGCCACAACGCCAATGGAAACAACACCCATGGGAACAACACCAATGCAAACCACTCCCATTGGCACAATACCGATCGAAATTGTGCCTAAGGGAGCTATCCCAATAGCCAGCTTTTTCGGTTTGCTCCCGCAGTGTGCTGATGCTTTGTCATCGCCAGTTTTATCAGCAGTGTTCATGGATTGTGTTGAGACTCCATTTGAATGCCGTGCTTGTCACAGACCATCCACATCTGACCCATCTGATGGGCTCCCTTACAACCAAATTGTGGAGCTGCAGCTTCTGCCTCAGCTTGAGTTCTAAACATCGCCTGCTTCGGTTCAGTCGCTGATGTTTCAGCAGCGTTGATCCCTACTTCGCTCATTAAAACTGTCAATCCAGTCGTTGCAGCAATCAACAGTAGCGATCCACTTAATGTAGTTGAGGCTGATCGGCCCATGAGCTCCATTATTTCCACCATCCATGATGCATCCAGATTGAAGGATGCACCACAAAATCCTCTCGCTCGCTTTTGGCGAGCGAGAGCTAGATCAGGCCCATCGACTGCACCAAAACTCCACAAGCGTCGAGGCTATGGACGCACCGTTTGCTGACTGGTGGCACGAGATCGTCGTGTTCAAACCATTGGTTTTTGAAGAGGCCTTTGAAGCAGTTTTGGCTGTCCGCGAGCAACGCACCGTTTTGCTCAACATCTGTCGGATGGACCCGGAACATGCCCGGCGCACCATTGATTTTGTGATTGGAGCTGTGACTGCGCTTGATGGACAATATGTGCGCATTGACGAGAAAGTGTTCCTATTTGCACCTTCACTTGTCGCGATCAAGACGTTGCAAGGTTCCCTTATAAGAGATTCAAGCAGCAAATCTATCGAGCGCTAATGATCAGCTTTGATCACAGGGCCTTGAATGATTAACCGATCTCTCCCTCAGATTGAAGGGCGCCGCCACAACTGGATCCATTACCTGCAGTGCAACCAAAACAATGAGGTCCAACAGTGATTGGTTGACCAGGCCATTGAATTTCGACATCCAGCAAGTCCCTGAGGTGTTGAACAGGCCCCTTAAGGTGAAGACTCAGTTGCTGGTTAAAGTCACAGTCAAAAAGCTGGCCCTGCCAATTCACACTGATCAAGCTTCGGCACATGACCGTTTTTAGATTATCGGGATTATGAGCACCTTCTAAAAGCTGCTGATAAATCTCTCGCTGGCCGGACATGGTCAACTGTGTAGCGAAACGTTGAATCGGCATGTTCGCTATCGTGAATAATCTGGTGAATTCAATGCCATAACGTTGTTTCAGCTCTTTACGATAGGCCTCTTCTAGTTGAGCTTGAGGAGGAGGCAGCTGAGGACCCTGGGGGTTAAAAATCAAGTTGAGAATTAGTTGCTCATCGTTTTTCCCATAACCAAGTTGATTCAACTGACGTAATCCAATAAGGCTGCGTTCAAACACTCCTTTGCCACGTTGTTGGTCTACATTCTCCGCCTCGTAACAAGGCAGAGAAGCCACCACAGTGACACGATGTTTTGCGAGAAAAGCCGCCAAGTTTTCCTGGCCTGGCTCAGTGAGGATGGTTAGGTTGCAACGGTCGATAACCTCCACACCCAAACAGCTGGCCTGAATGACCAAATCCTTAAATCCTGGGTGAAGCTCGGGAGCGCCACCGGTGAGGTCAAGACATTCCAGCTGGTATTGATCCAACACCTTTGGTATCAAGGCCATGGTTTGGGGATCCATCATTTCCAGACGGGTCGGCCCTGCATTCACATGGCAGTGGGCACAGCTCTGGTTGCATCGGTAACCAAGGTTGACCTGCAAAGTACGTAGGTTGTCCCGATGAAGCTCCGGGAAAACCTCAGATCGAAACGCAGTTGCTGATGTGTCGTGAGAAGGCAACACAGAAATCATATGAGTGCAATCATCCTGACGTGGCCAATGGCAAACAAACCACTTAGTTAGTTATTACTGCTGATGTCGAAACAAACTGATGATTCTTTGCAAACAGAACCATTAGCGAGACGACTTAATAGAAGTGCAATACTTTACTTACGTTCAACGCAAGCTCTTTATTGAAGTTCTCATCCACTAGCACAAGAGCAAAGAGATAACAATAAAACATACACAAGACATCCTATGCTTGCTACATTTGGGTTCAAGTCTGTACAACATTTACGTTCCAACTCTTGCTTTATCGATCGAGAGAGATAAATAGCAAGACGATCAATCATACTGCAAAGATGATGCAAAATACTCGAGGAGTAGAGCAGGTCTCAATGCCGTGCTTCCCAAGGAGCACCAACAGGCAGTAATGTATATTTACGCTAAAAAATGATTAACCTTAAAAAGAATCTCTTTCTAAAAAAGACATGGTTAAAAACAATCATTCAAGGTGAAGGAACTCTAGTGCTGATATCTAATCTCACCCTTGAGGCCCAATAGGCACGAAGGAATGGTCTCCTCTTAAGCCTCCCAAAGATTGCTAATTACAGCATTCAACGAGCTGAACGACGTTCAGCAAGTGACCTAAACCAAGCCACGTACGTGCTGGGGCCGCTAGGAACCAGTACATCAAAATGCAAGGGATCCTCAGGATCACTGATCCCTTGTAAACGTTCATCCGCCAAGCTGGGTCGGTATACTTCACCACCACTACTATCGACAAGAACCACTCGATTGGTTCGGTTATAAGTTGCACCTAAATCCTGTAGCAAGGTAAGAAAACCGCGGTCGCTTCCGCCACGTAACCATCCAGTTCCATCTGGAGATGGATTGGATGTAACCGTATCACCCACACCCATCAACAGTGGCATCTGATCAACAGGAATATGTTTGCGGCAGAGATCCAACAATCCCTGATGAGTCTTAGGTGCTGAACGCACATCAAAGTCTTTGCCGAGAGGAGCTGTGCCTTTGTGTTGAGCGATATGCTTGTTAATCAAAACCAATAGTCCGGCTTCCTTAACAGCACCTTTGAGCATGAACTGGATATCAGTGGTGCCTACATCGCCAGGGGCAGCAGGCTTGAGCCTCTCCCGTTGTCCATCACAGCCCATGTTGGGAGCAATATGCAGAAAAAACGAATTTGGCAAACCAGCACTTATTGCACTATTAATCAATTCATTCATCAATTCCTGCAGCATAATTTGCAGGGATTGATGAATACCAACATCGTCAGGAGACAGGCTAAACAAGCCATTCAAGAGAATTGTGGGCGATAGCTCTGTATCTAGAACTGACATCTTTGCGAGGGTTTGGATCTCATCAGAGGTGATCTGGGGAAGCAATGCAGGGAGACGCTGTTCCAGCAAGGTCTGCATTCGGCTAGGCAGTGCAGCAAGAAAGGCAATTTCTGCATCACTAATGCCGGGATGACTGATCTCGCCATAACAATTCTGCAGTTGCACTCCGCCTGCGGCTAATCCCGGTAAGTAGAGGCCCTGCTTAGCCGGCAGCTGGGGATCACCCAAAGCCCTCTCGACTACACAATTAACTCCACGATATCCGCCATGCTCTCCATTGGTCAGTACAGAGAAAGACCCCTCAAGCCTTTTGGCTGCCCATACGTAGGCAGGATCCAAAACTCTCGTCAGAGGATCCTTGACAAGAGGGATACAAACGCCGTCAAGATCCTGAACGATCAAGAGGTCTTCAGTACTGACCATCTCAGCCAAAAGCTGATCGAGGTCGATGTGGCCCATGTTTGGTTGCTATGGCCGGGTCTACACACCTTCCCACGTTGAGCACGATGGGCCAAGCCACTGACATGGAAACACTGTGGCTAGCACCTGCTGACTAATGAGCAGCTGTATTGGCGCGAGGTGAAAGTTCAGCTGTTTGTTAAGCAGATCCTGATTGAACTAAAGGCCACAAAAGCAGACCGATCTGAACAGAAGCTGCTCGATTTATCATAGAGATTAAACGTTTTAATATGGTGATATGCAAATTCCCATTTTCCTGAGATCAGCTGCATCCGTAGGGTTAAAGAAGACAACAACAAATCTGCATAGAAGCAAGGAGAAGTGATGAACAACAGTTTTTTCACCAAGTCCCTAAATCCGGAGTTGATTCAAAGCAGAATTAAAGCACTTGAGAATGGCAATGTCGGGTTCTACAGCGTGGGGCTTTATCCAGCCTCACTGGCATACAACTGTGCGATGCAAAGCGCTGGTGTCAGCTTATTGCTTGCCCCACGTCCAGAACGAGAATTGCTGGGAGCCTTTCCAGAGGGTTCTTTGGATGGAATGGACGAGGCCCATGTTGCATCTGTTATCAAGATGGGCACACATGTAAAAGCTGGAGTTCGTGTCACAAACACACTGGCTGATCTAATTGAACGCTGTGAGCTCGTCGTTCTCAGTGCGAACAGCAACCATGTAGAGCTAGACCTTGAGGAAGCTTGTCGACTTCGTGAGGAGATGAAACGAGAACAGGTTGTTCTAGCTTGTCTGGCCGGTTCCTTCTCTCATAACCAGATCAATAATGAATCATATGTCCTATGTGAAAAGCAACCAAATTTAGCGTTCTTCTCAGGATTTCACCGCCATGGAGCATTGCGAAATCCGTTTGATAGCTTCACGGCCAACTTCTGCCATCCAAATGCACTGACAGCGATGCTTGGAGCTCGAATGCTGGATCGATTGTCACCAAATATCCAGGTATCGTCAGGCGTTCACAATATTGAAGGGCAATATATCAAAGCAGCAAAAAATATGGCATCAATATTTGCTGGGTTTGGTTATACATATCACCATGATAATCCAGGCGTACTTCCAACTCTGCTGACCTTACTTTTAGATCAGTGTCTTGATCAAGCTGCCACAGTATCGATGTGTAGAAATGATCGTCATGGGCTCTACAATCAACAACCATTTTCATTAACTGAGCTTGGTTACGGAGTGCAGCGCATTGAAGCCGCATTAGCTCGAGATGGGGAGATGGAAAAGGTACGAGATCACACCTTTGCACAACTTACTGCCATGGTTGCAGATGTTAGGGGCAGTATGATGCTTCCGGTTTGTGGCAAACCAACGCGTAACTTTCAAGCTGGGCAAGTACTCGCTAAAAAGATGAAGGAAGAAGAGCGCTGCCCTCATCAAATGGAAGAACTTGAAGAATGGTGTGAATCTGATGGGCTACAAAAGGGAGGGTTAGAAGGCTTGAAGTCTCTGCGTTATTGGCCACAGATTGTTCGTAATTACTCTATTCCTCTGAATGATTCATCGATGGTGAATCTTTTATACATGTCTATCTATGGAAATCAGTCCAGCAAAGGAGTTGCTTATTCTGTGATGACAGAAAGCCGTGAACTCACTAATTACTGCCAGGAATCTGTCAGACCAACCCATAGCCGCAGATATGCCGAAGCTCTTCAAAATCTTGACAACTCAGAGGCCATGGATCTCATCGTTAATGCAGTGATTGCCGACAATGGGCGTCGTGCAATCCGAGATGATTCATTGCTTAATGATTCGGAGGCAGTAGACAAGACACCAGCTTATCTCAGAGCGATGAATGTAATCGAGACAAGCCTATAAGTAGGATTCCTCAGCAGATCACCAGTAATTTCAAAACATCTGCTGAATTGAAAGCAAATATCGATTGATTTGAATCATGAGCAAGCTAGCTGATCTAGTTATCAGATTATAAGTCTGAGTCAATTAAGGACTTGGCAAGTAAATAGTCTTATCAGCAATTGTTTCGTAAGGGGTTGGGTCGCAACTGAGCACAATCACCTGAAGGCCACGCTTTACCGCCTGGGTCATCATCCTGAGCACTGTCTCGATGCGATCTGGATCAGTATTGGTAAAAGCATCATCAAACAGAATTGGCAAACAGTCGCCATGTCCTCCTTTGAGGGCATCTGCGATCGAAAGACGAAGAGCCCCATTGAGCTGTTCCTTCATGCCGCCACTTAAATCTCGAAATTGTACGTTTTGACCGTCACGTCTAAGGCCTAATTCTCGAAATCCATCATGAGGGTCGAAATTAAGGTGACAACGATCATTTTCGTTACCAAGCAGGGGCTCTAAGTAAGAACAAATTGCCTGACTAAGTGGAGTCGTATATCGATTTGATAGTTCAGCTTGAGCTTGTTGAAATGATTTTAAGAGTCTTTGCTGTGCATGAGCAAGCATCAATTGTTCACGCTCCTCCAGCTTGGCCTGATTGAAGTTTACGCGGGCTTCCTCAAGAGCAACATAAGGTTCAAGGCTTCCAAGCCCTTCACAGCGTTCACGCAGAGCTCCTCGTTGTCCGCTAAGCAGCTGTAAATATTCCTGCAAACGTTTTTCTTGAGCATCCAGCTCTGCAAGAGCTGACTTGATGGCTTGTAGAGTTTGTTTTCCGAGCTGTTGTTCTAAATCAGAAACTTTCTGTCCCAAATGAGTCAGTGATTGATTAAGTTTCAGTAGTTTTTCCTCAATCTCTGGTTCAGGACCATGTTCAGCCAAAAGAGATTTCATCTGTTGTTTTCGTTCGATTTGTTTTGCACTTAACACCTCAAGCGAAAGTGTAAGCTTCTGTAAGTTCTTGTCTTGCTCATACTCTTCTCTATGCAGCTGCTGAAGTCGCAACTTGATCACCTTAATTGACTCACTAATGGTTCTGTAGCTCTGACGATATCGCTTAAGCTCAACGCGGATGGCATCGAGATCAAGAAGTTGATTCAAGCTTCCATCATTAGAGAATAAACTATCATCTAGCTTTGAAAGTTCTGATTCTAAGGTCATCTCTTGTTCAAGTTCTTGCTGACGATTTTCAAGTTGTTTTCTCTGTAGAGATAGGCTTATATTTCCATCATGTCCATCTTGACATCCATTGAGTTGTTCGTTGACAAGATTCAATTGCTGACTCAACTGATTCCTGTGATTAATCTTTTGTTCGGCTTCCTCCAAAGATTTCACTTGCCAAGCCTTCAGGGTCTCCGTGTACTTCAGAAGATGCCTCTCATAGTCACGTTTTAGTTCTTCAATTCCCGTACCTTGGCCAGGAATAATATGAAAGCAAACTCCATCACCAACATTCACGGTGAAGCTTGATATAAGGCGTTTCTTCTCACCCTCCTTCAGGGGCAAACCATCGACAAGTACAGGCTGATCTGCACGTTCTAGATTGAATTCAGATGCCATCGTTTCAATGCGAATAGCACATCCTTTGACTTGGTCATAACAATCACGAAGACGCTGCAAGTTAGCCACACCAAGATCAGGCAGTGCATCGAGTTGAATTTGAAGTGTTTGGGATTGTTTGCGCAAGCGTTGTTGCTCGTTGTGCTGTCGTTGGAGGGATTCGCGTTGAAGCTTGAGCTGTGTGAGTTCTTCTAACCGTCTCATGTGCAGACCCCTTAATTCCGAGTCCGACCGTTGTTGATCCAGATCATCGAGCTTTTGCTGTGTGGTCTCAATCTGCTTTTTGGTCTCACTAAGGCTGTGCTTAAGCAGAGTCTGCTGCTCACTGCCATCCTCAAGATTCTTCTGGCAGAGGAGAAATTCATTGTGAATTTGATGATTGGCATGAAGGACGCTTTGCAGTTGTTTCTTTCGCAGTTGAAGAGGTTCGAGCTGCTGTCGATAAAGGAGCAGAGCAGCTTCGTCCTGGCGGGTCTGCTCCTGTTGCGTTTGCAACTCGAAACGTCGCTTCTTGAGGGCAGGTTTGCGGTCTGACGTGAGCAAATCAAGCTCATGTTCAAGTTGATCCAACTCTGCACTGGTGGATTCAAAGCTGTCCCGTTGCAGTTCAGCAGTTTTAAGAGCATCTTCCGCTCTCTCTCGTTGTTGCTGACATTGCCAAAGAAGTGAGTTACGACGAACCCCTCGACTCGTGAAAGTGGCTTCCACAAGAGCCTCCAGCTCCGTACTCACCTTTTGATCAAGAGGTGATTGCAAAGACACTTCTGCCCGTTGCTCCAATTGCTGCATCAACCCATTGAGGTCGTAATGCTGGGGTCCTTGATCTAAAAGATTCTGGCCAGCGAGTCCCTGTAACACCCAGAGATGAGCCCATCGACTCGGAAGGACTCGCGCTGCCTGACGACTGCCAACGATCTCATCAACTCCGAGAAGTTTTGCTAGAAGCTCTTCTGCCGCAGAACCGCTGAGTGGAACTTCTTGCCCGGTTCCATCAAGCCTTACGCTGCCACTCTGACCACTAAAGCGTTTGCTCAACGACCAGATCGCACCTTTTGCTTCAAAAGAAAGTTCAATGAGGGGGTGACCTGGAAAAAGATTAGAGCGCAACGCTTCTACTAGCGATCCGCTAGCTGTGGCCTTGAGAAATAAGCCTCGATGCATCGCCTCCACAAGTGAGCTTTTCCCGCTTTCATTGGCTCCAGAAATCAACGTCAATCCGGGCGAAAAGTCGATATCCAAGAGCCGATGACGGCGAATATTTTCAAGATGGCAGTGCAATAAGCGCATAGGGCGATCAGTTATTTAAGGATGACTCACTGCAAAGCCGATGGAGTTCACAAAGAGCTAACTCGATCAGCTCGGCTTCGCTCTGCTGTTCAGTTGTAAGAGATTTGGTAAGTTCAAGGTTTTCAAGTTCTCCCTGTAGTTGTAAGGCAATAGAACTAATCAAATGATCTTCACTGCGATCAGTCATGGCCCGAAGTTCTTCCTGACCTGGACGTCGATGGCAGGTTCCTTTGATGCGTACATGCAGCAATTGCGTCCTTAGCACCTCGATTAAGGCATCAAATCGTTGATACTCACGAAGGCTCAGTTGTCCATTAATTTCAAGACTCAATAGATCACGGCCTACTCGACTTCCAATGCGCTGCTGGAGAGTCCGCTCCAGTCGATCAAGATCGCTAGTGGTTCTGAGCTGTACCCGAAGATTGTGCCAGTGCAACCCAGCCGTTGATACAGACTTCGGGATGGGACATGTCCCTCGATCGATATCAAACACTAAAACCTGCCCACGCTGGTCCTGGTCTCCCTGATCAAAGCGGTCCGGTTCAGGGGTTCCGCAATACCAAGCACGATCTCCTACTTGTTTGAGATTGTGCCAGTCGCCAAGAGCGATGTAATCAACCTGCCCATGTTGGATCATGTCAAGATCAATGCGGTTGATCCGCTCCGACTGACCAGCACTGTCTTGGTTGTAATCAGTGCTCTCGAATCCGTGCACAGCTCCATGTGCAAGAACAATTCGAGGACAATCTTCAGCTAGATCCTGCCAATCCAGCTGACTGATCCAAGCTGAGGGGTCTTCGCTATCGCGCTGACGTAGCAGAGGGCAAGGCAAAACAAGCGCATGATCAATCAAAACCGGCTCCGGTTTTAGAAGCAACTGCATCAAAGGTGCTCGTTCCTTCAACTGCCTTTGAACATCCTGGCGCTGCCAAACACCTCCAGCTCCACCATGGTCATGATTGCCGGGGATCACCAGGACTGGACGATTCATAGAACCAATCACCTCCAAGACCTCCATCACCACAGCTGATGGGACGGTGCTGGAATCGAACAGATCGCCTGCCACCAGCACGGCATCTACGTTGTGCTCTTCGGCAACAGCAGCGATCCGTGAAACAGACAAGATCCGCTGCTGTTGCAGGCGAAAGCGCTTCTGAGGATCTGTGATATTCCTAAAGGGCTTGCCGATTTGCCAGTCAGCGGTGTGGAGAAATCGGGGCAAAGCTGCAACACACTCCGGGTCCCCATGCTGCCGTGAGTCTGCTATTTCTGAAGCCCCCTCAGGGGAGATCAACTTGGCAAAGTGGCCCTAAAAGTGTGTCAAGCACTGACCTCAAAGGTCTTCTGGACTGGAGCCAGTCAGACTTGGTCATAATTCCCCGCAGAGATAGTCAGATTTAAAGCAGTTCAGCTGCGCAGCATGGTTCTGCCACCCTTAGTGTTCGAAGTGAAATCATTAACGCCTCGGGAACGCTTTGTCCTCCGTCTGGTGTGTGACGGGTTCACCAACCGCGAGATTGGTCACCAGATGTTCATTGCAGAAACAACTGCTCGAGGGCATGTGAACTCAATCCTTCGCAAATTAAATGTCCGGAATCGTGCGGCCGCAGCTGCTGAGGGTATACGACGTCAATGGGTTGCCTAATCAAATCTTGTGTTGAAGAATCTTTGTTGAAATCCTCACTGCGTTGAGCTTAATTCAAGCGGATTGATTCTAAAGCCCAGAAATGATCTACAGAGACAAGGGCGCGCTAGCAAGTCCTGTAGATCACCACAGTTCTCGGTCACATAAGTTCCATAGAGCAAAGCAAAGTGCTTCTTGTGTTGTCTCCAGAAGTGTAGCGAGATGCCTTGCCTTGACATATCAGTTGAGCGAGGAATAACAACTCTTTCGAAACATTCGCAATAGAGGTCACTCCTGATGAATGGAGCTGCCATATTAAAGGTTTTAGCTTGCGCGCGAGACAAGAGTCATATCTATAGACAAGGATTAGAATGTTAAGTTGGAGAAACTGTTGCTGTGAAAGAGCTGCAACAATATGCAGATCAAAAAGGTGGTCTATATGGTTACTCAACCAACCTAACAAGACCCAATAATATAGGCGGTCATAGATTCTCCGTGCCTTGATCGACAGGAATAATAAAGCTCGAGTAACTATAGATTACTTATCAAGCGATTGCCTGCAAGCCAGACACTGTGATCAATACCAACCCGCAAACTTAGCCTATTAACATAATAAATTTACTACGATTAGCATCAATCTCTAGGTCTTGAACAAGGCTTGCTGCTCCAACTCAAAACATAACAATCATTCCAAGCATGATGCATGATGCACTAAGCAACCATGCCCTAACCTAAAGAATTCAATCCGTGCAGAACTAGCGTGATGCCTGGAGCAAATCATCGAGTCTTAAAGTCAAGGCGAGAGCTTCGGAGATCCACCGCCTGCTTTTCCGCACACTGTTCTCTGGCAAAAGCCTTTAAAAGACATCATCGTTGCTAATAAACACACAAGTAAGCAGTCTTGGCCAAATCCCCACTCGTGACCAGCAATACTCTAATGAGTATTGCTGGTCAGTTTTGTCCTCAAGGAAATATATCAAGTATCGATGTACTGGGATCTGGCAACGTCAATGATACTTTTTTAGTGGCCTTGAGTGGTACTGAACCTCAGAGCTTTGTTCTTCAACGTCTCAACACCCATGTGTTTGATCGACCTGATCTCGTGATGAAAAATATGCTCAACCTTGTTGAACATGTGGAAAGAAAATTAGCCTCAAATCCATCAGAGCTAACCGGCAGGAGATGGGAGATCCCAAGAGTTCTACCAGTCCGTGGATTAGATGAACATTGGATTGAACAAGATGGACAGTTCTGGCGTTCCATCACCTACATCAACTCCGCTACAACTGTTGAGGTACTCCGCGACTATGAACACGCTAAAGAAATCGGATATGCACTTGGCATGTTTCATTACCTCATCAGTGATCTCCCCAACGATGGATTAGCAGACACGCTTGAGAATTTTCACGTTACTCCTGCTTACTTACAACAGTTCGACATCGCCCAAACCATAGGATGCAGTGGTAGCGTTACAACTTTGGAGCGAGACTCACGCCTTAGCTCGGCGATGCATTTCATAGAGACCCGTCGCGCTGACGTCGATGTACTAGAAGCCGCACTTTGTCGTGGTGAACTAAAGAAACGTCCCATTCATGGTGATCCGAAGATCAACAATGTCATGATCGACAACCTCACAAGCCAGGCGGTGGGGTTGATTGACCTCGATACCGTCAAGCCTGGACTGGTTCACTATGACATTGGTGATTGCCTTCGTTCCTGTTGTAATCCAGCAGGAGAGGAAGCTACCGATATCAGCCAGGTTCAATTTGATCTCTCACTATGTGAAGCAATCCTTGATGGATACCTATCTGTAGCAAGAGGCTTCTTGAGTGAAAGGGATTATCACTACATCCCCGAGTGCATCAAATTGATCCCATTTGAACTTGGTTTGCGCTTCCTTACTGATCACCTCAATGGCAACATCTACTTCAAAACGAAACATCCAAACCAAAACCTTGATCGCGCGGAGGTGCAGTTCCGCCTCATGGAAAGTATTGAAGCTCAGTGGACCTCTATTGTTGGCTTGGTAGAGCGCCTGAGGAGCCAAAGCTAAATATGGCTCGCCATGCTGTCATGACACGCCAAGTATGCACTCTGGTTCCCTATGAACCAAGGCAGAAACCAAACTTACTAGTTAGTGCTGAGTTTGTATGGCATGAAGAAGGGATTCTTGAGCTCAGTTATGGACTTCGAAGTCGAGGAGAAGCTGGGCTCAACGATATTCAAATGCCAGCCACTGCAGTTTCACCACAGCGATGTGATGAGCTTTGGTCAAACACGTGCTTCGAAGCATTCCTCGCTCATCCTGGGCAAGAGAAATACTGGGAACTCAATGTTGCCCCTAGTGGTAATTGGAATCTTTACTCCCTTGAGAACTACCGCAACGGACTCAAACCAGAGCTCGGCGTACTCCTCCCAACCATCAGCATCCATGGTGGACCAAAAGATTTTCGCTGTGATGTGCTTCTCAATTTACAGCCCTGGTTTCCAGGTATTTCCTGCCCAGAGTTCTCTCTCGCTGCGGTCATCAAACATGCCGATGCAAGTTATAGCTATTGGGCCATTCGCCACACAGGCCAAGGTCCAGACTTTCATGACCGCCGAAGTTTCATTCAACCCTAAATCGTGAACTCCTCCTGGGGACAATGCAGCAGCTTAAAAGCAAAACCATGCCAATGCTCTAGATCAGTCAGATTTAGCATTCGCAGAACTTCATTGAAACACTGAAGTTTCATGTCTAATAGATTCCGAAAGAATCAGGCAGCCTTAGGTTTCTTGATCATCATCACTGTAGCCATCATGATTACAGCACTCAACATCAGTAAAAAACAGCTTTTAATGCGGGAAGCCTCCTTAGTCCATCAATGTCTACGAATGGCTGATCTAAGCGCTTGCACATCCATAGATATGGGACGAATCCATCCCAATACGCGTGAACTGATATGGCGGATGATCAAGAAACTGCAGAAGAGCTGGTCGTGAGATAGACAGAAAAGGTTCGCTTCTCTACAAAAGAAATACCAACGACTCTGATCACCATGTTTAATAACATCGTTATCATTCAGCTTGCAGCCATCCTTACCGCTTGCTGACATGACAAAGATGAGGCAATTATTAAATGGGGTGGACTGCTGGTTGCTGTAGTGACTTTGGTTGTCGGCTTGGTGCAGAGCTGAGCACTAGACAAAAAACAATCGTTAGCTTCTAGGCGGAAAGAACTCCTACCCAGCCTTTTTTCTTGCCTAAAAAAGGAATTGTGGTTGGTCTGAACGCAAAGGATGGTGCGACGAATTCAATTCAGCTCGTAGCAGCCTTTAAGGCCATCCCCTAGAGCAAGGCAACAAGCACCATCTTCTGCATAGGGTGCAAACCATGACCAAAGCCCCCTCGTCAACAGTCCAAAGCCGCCGAATCCTGCTCACAGGAGCAAGTTCTGGAATCGGCTATCAAGCTGCAGTTCGAATGCATCGTGCCGGACATCAGCTAATTCTGCCTTGTCGAGATCGGTCTACAGCTACGGCAACGCTTAAAAAACTCTCAGAGGAGACAGTTCAACATCAGCAAGAGAGAAGCCCAGTTTCAGCTCCAGTCATGGACTTAGCTGATTTGGAAAGCATCAAACAGTGTGCTGATGAGCTACTGAGCATCGGCCAGCCAATCGATACCTTGATCCTCAATGCTGGCCTTCAATACACAGGTGCAGCAAAAGCGCAGCTCTCATCTCAGGGCTACGAACTCACCATCGCGGTGAATCATCTTGGTCATCAGGCCTTGAGCATCCGCCTATTACCGCTGTTAGATGCAGGGATGAGCCCACGTGTAGTGGTAACAGCTTCCGAGGTGCATGACTCCAATTCTCCTGGCGGACGCTTTGGCAAGCCTGCTGGCTTAGGTGATTTGACGGGTCTCAAAACCGGAGCCGGCTTTGAGATGATTGATGGCAGTTCAAGCTTTAATGCAGACAAGGCCTACAAAGACAGCAAGCTTTGCAACGTACTGTTCGCTCGGGAATTGGCAAGACGACTGAGTTTGCGTTCCATACAGATACCAGTGCTGGCATGGGCACCAGGGCTAGTGATACCTCGCAGCTCAGGAGGCTTCTTTCGCTACAGTCGGCGCTACAACGAATGGGGTCAGCGGGTCTTTTCACTAGTGGTGCGAGATCTGTTGCGCATTAGCGAATCAGCAGAGAATGCGGGTTCTCTACTGTCGAGACTTGCGACAGATCAATCGTTAAACACATCTCCATTTAGCTATCGAAGCAATCGGCTTGACGGTCCAGGGCAGCACCGTTTTGAAGAAGCAAATGTAAGCAAGGAAGCACAGGACAACAATCTGGCCAAGTCGCTGTGGGAAGTGAGCGCCGAGCTGATAGGACTACCTACTGAGCTACCACCTGCCTCAGTATCACAATGCTAAGCTTTGTTCAAGAGGACCTAATTAAGTGTATATATAGGCCCTGAATTATCAAAAAGCAGAAGCGACAACATGCAGCATGTATCTCAAATCCACAATCAAAGATTGACAAGTCTTGATCGTAAAACTATTGCGATTTCTGCTAAGCCAACAATAACACTACTGTAATGCCAAAACTCCCCCCTGAACATAAGTTTTGGGACCTGTCAGATTATGCACGTCCAGGGGCAATATGGCTGGTAAAACGACTGCTGCCTACATCGATAGGCGCTATCACATTAACATGGCTATTTACCGCAGTAGGCCTAGTTAGTGTACTGCTAATTTTTAATCGTTATGCACTTACGCTTGCAGGCTCACTGCTGATATTAAAAAGCTTGCTTGATGCAGCAGATGGTGAAATGGCTCGCGCAAGAAATCGACCATCACATACTGGTAGATACTTGGACTCAATAAATGATTTAATTCTGAACGGGCTTGTGTTGTTTGCGATTGGCATCCCGCTGATGATACCTGTTTGGAAAATTGCGCTGACCTGGATCTCATTTCAACTGCAAGGGACAATATTTAATTATTTTTATGTGATTAAAAGGCATCAGGCTTCCGGGGATAAAACAAGCCGCATATCCGAAGTGACTTCTCCGGTTCCTTACCCTCAAGAGAACCCAAAAGTGTTATTTATGCTTCATAAGCTATATCTAATTTTTTACGGTTGGCAAGACTGGATTATCGACACAATGTTCAAGGGCAATCAAATAACCAACTCAAGATCTCGCCCAATCCCAAACTGGATCATGAGCTTAATCTCAATCTTTGGATTGGGATTCCAACTACTTATTATCGCGATACTTCTCTGCACCAATACCCTAGAGCTAACCTTTCCTATCTTTTTGATCGTCTACAACATCATCGCGGCACTGGTTGTCTTTAGTGTTTTAATATTAGGGTCAAAAAAATTACAGAAAAGGGCCGCAAGGCTCTAGCATCTACTTTATAGTCAATCCTTGTCGAAGGAGAGATATTAACTACAATCCACTAGTTCCAGATCAATCCAATAACATTTACTGCAAAGAGCAAGTTTCCTAAATTGATTGATCACAGAATCCAAGAACTACCTACAAAAGACATCTCATCGTCAACAAGTGGTCAAACCAAATAACTTTAGATCGCTAGAGGTTATAGCGATACTCCATGTGCGAGGATTAAAAGCTATTGAGTATTCATGGCCTAATTCATACTATGTTAGCCATTGACCATCCTCCTGACAATTATGAATTGATCAAAGTGGTTATCTTGGGCTACTTGCTGGGAACTTCCTTAAATAGGTAGACACAGGAATTGGCTTGTTTTGATTATAACCAACAGGCAGCCATAAATCCCCAGCATCAATGTCAAAGTGAATTTCCCAATGATAAAGGCCAGTGAATGCGCGCGGATCTTCCTTCAATAAGGCTGTGTATTCGAGCACGGCCCTTCCGTAATGGTCGCTATTGTTATATCCCCACAACCCTTTACGGATATCTTGCAGCCCGCCTCGGCGTACTAGATAGCGCGCGGCTGCCTGAATCGCGTCATGGGGGTCACGGATGTCCCCTTCTCCAATACCATTCTCTTGCCAAGTTGTTGGCAAAAACTGCATCGGTCCTTGAGCATTAGCTACAGAGACACCATCAATGCGGCCCATTCCTGTCTCAACAAGGTTCACTGCCGCCAAAACTTCCCAATCGATACCAGTTGAACTTTCTGCTTTGCGGTAATAGCTCAATAACTTCTCTGCAGGCTCTGGCGGAATGATTCTCCAGGCCGGCATTAAGCGAGGTCTAAAGGATCTCCTGTGCATCGCAAGAAACTCTCGCCTTGCGACTAAATGCCGTTCAGCCACATGACGCCAACGGGTCGGCAAGTGAGCCAGCACCTTATTAGAAGTGGGTAGATCCTTAGACAACACCCGGTAGATGAGCTGTTGTTGATGGCCAAGGCTTGGGAGATCTTCTTCAGGTGTTGATGGTTGAAGCAGCGCTTCTTCTACCTCTTGAAGAAGATCCGCAAGCTTGATCGGATCATCTGGAACGATGGGGTAATGACGCCCATCAGCCATACGTGGCCGATCGGCATCGCTTGGCAGAATCGGACTTTTTGATGCGGATTGGCGTTCCGCCACAAAAACATTCGTGGTACTTAGTGACTTCAAAGCCAAGCTACCCATGAGGCTTAGAACCCCAGCGCTGAAAAGCATTAGAGCGAGGTGGCGTTTCCTCATGACAACCAACTCAAAGGCAAAGATGACGCTACCGGAACTAACCAACAAAGGCTCGATGGCACTGATCAGCCCGCCGCCGCTTACGCTGCCGTCCATTACATGAAACCCTCGCGTGGCCAAGGAATCCACTCACCGAGCTGATGAGCTCAAAGAACTTGGCTGGTCCAGCGAGGACGTAGCCCGCTATGCGGAGCTATGGGACTACCGGCAGCGTTGGGGTGCAATGAACTTGGAGCGAGAGGACCGCCAGTTCCTAAGAAAGGCTGAAGCCGCTCTGCCAGCAATCGTTACTGGCAAGGCTGCAGCCAAAAAAGCCACTGAGGACAAGTCTTATTACCGCAGGCTCCGCTTCTATCTCCAGGCCATGAATGAAGCAGAGTTAGCTCTCGCACTTGAAGAGAACGCTCGTGGTGCATGGCCGATCCTGCTGGAAGAAGAATTGCGAGCTCTCGACTATTACGAACCTGTTCTCGGCCTACCAGACACCCTGAAGGCCAAGAAGTTCGATGCTGTACGTGAATCGATTGCCAACCGTGCATCAAAGCTTGCTGATGAGCAGGGCCTTGTGGTGAGTTTTGACTTCCAGGCCCCCCTCAACGCTCTCAAAGCTCAAGAGCCAACAAAATGGCGCCAATTAAGAGAAGAAGACACTGCAGCTGATCAGAGCTATCCCATACTCAATGCCTCTGTGGTCGAAGGCTTCCGCCAGGAAGTGAGGGCCGAATTGGTGCCCTTGATTCGCGAAACACTGCCATCATTAGCCAAAACAGATAAAGCTGCTCCACCTGACGACTGGAACCGCGCCTGAGACTAAGTTGCTAGAAAGAAGGAACCTTCCTGTTTACGTGTAGTTGACTTCACATCGCTTCGAAACCCTCCAGCTTCATGCCGGCCAGGTAGCTGATCCTGTCACGAACTCACGGGCTGTACCCATTTATCAAACCAGTTCGTATGTCTTTAATGACGCTGAACATGGTGCCAACCTGTTTGGTCTTAAAGAATTCGGCAACATTTACACCCGTCTGATGAACCCCACGACGGATGTGTTTGAAAAGCGTGTTGCGGCTCTTGAGGGAGGGATTGCTGCTGTAGCGACAGCTTCCGGACAATCCGCCCAGTTCCTGGCAATTACAAATTGCATGCAGGCTGGTGACAATCTTGTCTCAACATCCTTCTTGTATGGAGGAACCTACAATCAATTCAAGGTGCAGTTTCCCCGCCTTGGCATTGATGTGAAGTTTGCAGATGGTGATGATGTTGATAGCTTTGCCACTCAAATCGATGCCAACACAAAAGCAATTTATGTGGAGTCGATGGGAAACCCTCGCTTCAATATCCCTGACTTCAAAGGCCTTTCAGGCTTAGCAAAAGACATGGGAATCCCATTAATTGTTGACAACACCCTTGGAGCAGCTGGTGCTTTGCTTCGGCCCATAGAGCATGGTGCTGATGTGGTGGTGGAAAGTGCCACCAAATGGATTGGAGGCCATGGCACCAGCCTTGGTGGAGTGCTTGTGGATGCTGGCACCTTTAACTGGGGCAATGGCAAGTTCCCACTGATGAGTGAGCCAAGCACGGCATATCACGGTCTGGTGCACTGGGATGCTTTCGGGTTCGGCAGCGACATCTGCTCCATGCTCGGCGTTCCAAGCAATCGCAATGTGGCCTTTGCACTGCGAGCTCGAGTTGAGGGACTGCGTGACTGGGGAGCAGCTCTTAGTCCATTCAATTCATTCCTACTTTTGCAAGGGCTCGAAACATTGAGTTTAAGAGTGGAACGCCATGCATCCAATGCCATGGCTCTTGCTACATGGCTGCAGGATCATCCCAAGGTTGCCAGTGTCAACTATCCCGGCCTGAAAAATGACCCATACCACGCACAAGCCAAAACATACCTAACGAATCGAGGCATGGGATGCATGCTGATGTTCTCCCTTAAAGGAGGCTTTGATGATGCCGTGAGCTTCATCAATGGTCTTGAATTAGCTAGCCATCTCGCCAATGTTGGTGATGCCAAGACCTTGGTGATTCATCCTGCATCCACCACGCATCAACAACTTTCTGCTCAAGAGCAGGAATCTGCAGGAGTCACTCCCACAATGGTTAGGGTATCTGTTGGCCTTGAACACATCGAAGACATCAAGGCTGATTTTGAACAGGCCCTAGCGGCCATCAGCTGAGACTGGAGGCATCGATGGCGCTGATCCTGCCACGCAGTTATCACAAGATCGCCGCGGTGGAGAAGAACCGGATCTCATGGATCGAGCCGGAACTTGCAGAACGTCAGGACATCCGGCCATTAAGAATCGGAATCCTCAACATCATGCCCCTGGGCAAGCAGTATGAATTCAATCTGCTGCATCCCCTAGGGCTTTCACCTCTACAGATCGAACCGATCTGGATAAGGCTACGTAGCCATAGCTATAAAACATGGGACCTTGCTCATCTCGATAATCTCTATGTGAGCTGGGAGGAAGCGATGGAACCCAATCCTCTTGATGGTTTGATCATCACTGGAGCCCCAGTTGAACATCTGCCATTTGAGGAGGTGAACTACTGGCAAGAGCTAGTAAAAATCATCGAAGAGGCACGGCAGAACTGTGCAAACACGCTTGGCTTGTGCTGGGCTGGTTTTGCCATGGCCTATCTCCAAGGTGTCGATAAAAAGTCTTTTAGCAAAAAGTTGTTTGGGGTGTTCCCGATGCGCAGCTTGGTTCCTGGCCATGCTCTGATGGGCACGCAAGACGATCGATTTGTGTGTCCGCAGAGTCGCCATGCCGGGTTGCCTGATGGCGCAATGGAAGCAGCACAGCGACAGGGACGTCTACGTTTACTGGCGCATGGTGAGAAGGTTGGCTACACGATCTTTGAGACCACCGATCAACGCCAACTTGTTCATCTTGGGCATCCGGAGTACAACGCGGGTCGCCTGTTAACAGAGATGGAACGAGATCAAGCGAGAGGCGATGTTCAGCCCCCTGAAAACTTTGATCCAGACAGCCCTCTAACTCTATGGCGGTCACATCGAAATCTACTGTTTCAGCACTGGCTATGGTTCTGCTATCAAAGAGTAAGTTTGCGTGACTGAAATATTGTCAAAATAATCATAATTAGCAAAATAAAAGTAACCAAAAGAGAAAGCAAGTTTCTATAAATTCATCTACAAAAGTCATGCGTATCGGATGCACTAAGGATTCAGCAAAACACGCAAACGTTCTAGGCCAATGCTGATAGAAGTTTTTTCTGTAAACCTAACCGTCAGATCTTGCTCATAGGTGGTTAGAGGTTCAATCCACGCTTTCTGCAGTTCACGCACGCTTAAATCTGCCTCAGAGGGGTCAGTTCCAATCCCCATCCTTGTAGCGAGCCGCTGCTGAGCTGTGAAATCACTACATTCACAGGCCACGATGGCAATCGGGCATCCTTGCTGATGCGCCAATGCAAACATTCGCTGTCGTTCTCGTTCGCGCAAGAAGGTGGCATCCACAATTGTGGTGTAACCACTGCTCAAGCAACTTTGAGTTAATGCCGGTAGGCATTGATCAAACAACCACTGGGTGACCTCAGGTCGATAAGGGTCTCCTTGAAAAAGTGGTGCAATGCCACCACTTGTCATCGTTCCTTTTTCAAAGCCAAGCAGCTTGTGCAGCGGTCTGCGACCGAAAGCACGCTGACGTTCAACATCTGAACGCAATCGTACTGCTGGCAACTGCTGATAGAGCTGCTCACTCAAAAAGGATTTACCACTACCGCTGAGTCCATGCATCAGCACAATACCGGCTGATTTTGTTTGCTGGACCTCTCTTGCCCGCTGAATGTAGAGGTTGAGATCCTTAAGCAGCCTTTGAAGATGTTGCTGATCAACAGATTGATGCTGACTCTGGGAGCAGAGTTGCTGCCATTGCAGGCCACTCACTTTGGCGCGCACAAGCGCTCGGTAAGCCGAATACCAAGGCCAAAGATCAAGAGTCTTGTAATCGCCGGTGTGCTCAAGCCATTCGTTGAGTATCACCATGGCATCATCCTGATGATCGTGTACCTCAAAATCCATCACTAGAAATGCCATTTCACTAATCGGATCGATCCAACGAAGACTTGGATTAAAATCAATGGCATCAAAGACTTCTAAACGTTCATCGTTGTTTAAGTGTATATTGCCGACATGAAGATCGCCATGGCATTCGCGTATGGCTCCTGCGTTGAGTCGTTGCTTAAAACGAAAAGCCAGTTCTGGCTGAATCCTCTTAATCCAAGCTCGATGCTGCTCAAGCCAAAGCTCTAATGGCTCAGGAAGTTTCAACTGATCCAAAACACGCAAATTTGCATGCACAGGGTTAGTCACCGCTTCAAATCCACCAAAACCGCCATCTGAAGCAGCCTTGTCGACACTGAGATGAAACTCTGCAAGATCGAAAGCAAGTCTTTTTAGGGATTCAGTCTTCAAAACCCCATCACTCAGATAAACACTGAGAAGACGAGAGGCAGGAAACTGACGCATCTTCACAGCAACCTCAACCACACCCTTTGTGGATGGATCATTCGATTCAAAGTTTTCATCGAGAACTATGGCGCCATCAACTGATTCGAGAATCCGGGTCACACCTAGATAAAGGTCTGGAGCCAAGCGACGATTTAGGCGCAGCTCCTCTTGGCAAAAATGAAGGCGTTGCTTGAGTGTGGTGGCGTCTACAAAGTCAAAATGCGCAGCTTTTTTGACTTTGTAAACATAGGAACCGGTCAGAAGCACCCAGGAAATGTGGGTCTCGACAAGCTCCACAACCATCACCGGATGTGGATAAGCCTCAGGCTTCATTAATGCCTGAATCAAAGCGGGTTGGTTTTGCTTGGTCGTGGTCACCCGCGAAGTGTTTCAGCTATGACTCAACACTGGCATCTGTGACTACTCTCCGCCATCTATAAAGCCAACATGGTTCTGTTCAATGGTGTTGGCTAGGAGCTCTATGGCACAGCCATCACAAAGACACGATTGGGCAGAAGCTCGCCCCTGGACGTGGATGGCCAATTGGTTGAACTGCGCTGATGCTCGATCCTGGCTGCATCGACTACAAGACGGTGTGGCTTGGGAGCAACCGGTTGTTCGAGTCTACGGACGTCATCATGTTGTCCCACGACTAACGGCATTCATGGCAGCAGAGGGGGTCAACTATCACTACAGCGGTGTAAGCCATCGCGGCGAAGGATTGCCTGATTGGCTCTATCCCTTGCTCAGGCAAGTGAATGCGGCCTGCAAGGAAAACTTCAACGGTTGTTTACTGAATCTCTATCGCAATGGCAACGACCGCATGGGTTGGCATGCGGATGATGAAGCTGAGATTGAACCAAACACACAGATCGCTTCCTTGTCACTGGGAGCAACAAGGGATTTCTGTTTAAAGCATCGCCATCAACCGTTACGGGAAGTGCTTCATTTGCAGGGCGGCGATCTGTTGATTATGCACCCTCAATGTCAAAAAGAATGGCTACATGCGTTGCCGAGACGAAAGAGAGTGCTTCAACCAAGAATCAACCTTACCTTCCGTTGCTTTATCAAAAGCCAAGGCCTATAGCTAATCAGAATACTTATGGGAGATCAATTGCATTTTTCAACCAAATCGGATGCAAATAGATAATATCGATTGCCATGGCTTGGGATATTCGCCTGAACCAGATTCCTAAGGATTGGCATCAGATTCCGGTTAGATTTAGAAAAACAAATGGAATTAGAGATGGCGATAAAGAGCGAAGTCTTTACTGGTTCCTTTGAGGAGATAGATGTATCGGCAGAGATAAGAATTGAAGAAATTTGCTTTGCTGCGCCTCAAGTGTCTGGAGTTTATTGGCCAGTTCTAAAGTGACCAAAGCAAAACAGCGAATGATCTCAATCGTGCCAGGTATCGGATCTCGTTTTAAGCGAATATTGAGGTATTCAAAGAAATAAAAGTCTCTGCTAATGCAAGGGCTTTGAGTGTCTAGGCGGACCCAGCGGTACTACCAACTCCACGACTAACCACCACAAACTTTAAGCGGGGCGGGAACAGGCAAGAATCACACTGTCCAGCCCCCGTGATGCCCCCCAGCTACGCTCTCCAGCTCTTCATCAGGCAGGGTTTTGCGATGCTCTTTTAAGTCTTCTGTTGTAATCGCGAACCCAGCAGCTATAGCAATAGCTACAACATCAGCTCCTTCTGCTTTGAGCTATTCATGCAATGAAGTATCTGCTTGAACCTTGGCGATGAATGCCTTGAGTTGTTCTTCTGACATCGATTATTGATCTCTGAACATGTCATAGCAGTGGATCAACAAAAAGCCCCGCCATGCTGCGGGGCTTTTCTTATTTGTTTTCTCCCCCTAAAGCGGTGGCGACTTTTTGTTTTCATCCTTCACCGCTATCCATAGATTCACTCAACCTCTTTAAAAACGCAGTGACCTGGCTCAATTCCAACAGTGAGTTTGTTCACAAGCATCAATAACATTGCGTTTTCTCTCCAAGTAGCACAAATAACTGACATGAAGAAGGGCACCCGCGTTGGATGCCCTCAAGCCCAGGACAGGTTTTTAGGGTTTCTACGTCCTCGGACTCCTGATCTAGCTCTAAGCAAGCAGGTAGAAGGTGTCAGTAGGAAGAATTGCCCCTTTCCGCTTTTCCCACACAGTGGCTAGCAATGTCCTCTTCCAGTGGACATTGGCATCAGTGAACTTTTTGAGGCTTTGCGGGCTTCAGTTCCTTAAGCAGCTCTCGCAGCCCCACTAGTGCAAGCACAAAACTGATCCCCATGACAATCACAGCAGGTGTGTCCATGCCCTGAAAAGCGAACCACTTATCTAATAGCTACCCTTGGCTTGATCGAGATGAGAAATTTTACTCATTATTGATTCTGGGTTGTACAGACCTAGGAGTAGAACAGAACCGCGATACTCCCCACACAGTTTGTCGTTTGGAGCTACTCGATGAGGGCGCCCTTTTCTTATGCGCCTGTGATTAATGCTTGAAACAAGGGCAAAGAAGTAGCTGGGGCCCTGCCAATCACCTGCGTCAATCAATCAGGCAAGTTGCGCTCGCATGACTGGGTTTTGGTATGTGAAGGCTTGGCTCAGCCTGTTGTGCTATTGGTTGGCAGTGAAGAGGATTTCAGCGCGAAACTGGTAGGTCCATCACCGCCCTAAGCGTTAGTGGCGACGTATTTGGCTATCTCCGCTGCGCACCTCTCAAAGGACTGTTCAACAGGGATATGCCTTGATCCGTGAGGACATCGATCAGGAAGATATCCAAAGAACAGATCTTGTTGCTCAAGCTATTCATCTAGTGATGGGAAGCGCAAGGGTTGCTTTAAAGCAGAACAACCCCGCTGCTGTTGTGAGCGCTGTAGCTCAATTCGACAAGTCATGTGGGTTAGGAGTGAGGAAATAGTTAGGGGCCTTAGTTCTGTCCCTCTTTTAATTTATTGATTTCATTGATCCAAGGAGTTCTTCTAAACAGAATGAATTTATCTTCATGACCTGAACTAGAAGTCACGGCTAGAGTGTTGGGAAAGATAGGGATAACGTTTAAGAATTTTGTCCAATCCTTTCTTAGCTTATTGATTTCAGAAATCGAGACGGTAGTTACACCTGCTTGAATGTTGAGCGCATGTGACTCAAAAATTAATCTTGCTGTGGTCAGATAAAGCATCCCTCCAACGGTCTCAATACCTCTTTGATGGTTTGCCGGCGATTTCTTGACAAGCTTTTCTCCAACCTCAAGAACAGTCTTCACGCAAGAGTCATTTTAATTTAAAATTACACTAGCTTCAATTAAAGAAACCTCAAGCCCTCTTTAGTTAAGTCCTAAGAAGTTGTTGCCTTACCGATCCACCCAAAAGATCACCGGCGAATGTTGAATACGCTCAGAACTATCCATGCCAACCCCAAAGCGGCTGGGGTAAGGACAGGCTTTGATGACCCCTATTCCAATTATGGCAACTACAGCAGATTGAAGGCAGACGGCATCAGTGAATGGAGCCCTGCCTTTTTAAAGCTCTCGGCCACTCTGAATGTTTGTGCCAGGCACTATGAGCGTTTCTGCCAGAATTATCGCCATCACAGCAAAGCTGCTCCCAAGTGCCACTGAGGTAGTCGCATACTCAAACAACTGGTGAGCAGCGCCAGCCCCGCTGGTAATCAGAGCACTCCTCCTCGCTGAAATCTCCGATCTTCAGGGCATCGGGACTACTCCAAGACACACAAGTGGTCCGTTGCTAAGCAGAAGATGCTTTGCCTCAACTTTGTGCAGCATTACCTGATTGTCTGGACTTTCCCCACTGTTGAGGGGGCCTGGGAGTCGTGCCCTGGATTTGCGGACTACATCAATGAAGGAGGGCCTGGCGACAAATTCGAGGGCTTTGAGCTGAAATATCGCGTCTGCGAGCCCGTGAGTGGCAGTGGGGTTGCCATTGCAGTAGCTAGCGATATCGGCAAGGTTTGGGCCCACCTCGGCCCTTGGATTAAGGGCTATGGCATCCAATTCGAGGTCACGGCTGTGGTGTCAGATGCAGAGTTCGCAGCAATGTGGCCTGGCGTGAAGGCTGCTGCTGCTGTCGAATAAAGGCCCACATCTGGCAGGCCGGCTGGCTGCGGTGTCAGCCCAGTCGGTAAGCAATCAGGACTCACCTTCCGGCCACAGCATTCGCACGGATCGGGAATGCGCTATCCCTCTTCCTTCGATTCGGATTGAGAAATCCCTTACGGTCGACTGGGCTAAGGATTTTTAGATTCCTTCAACGAGCGTTTGCGTCGCAAGTCAAGGCAAGACTCGCACTTACAGAAGAAGCCCCTGGGATAAGCTCCCGTCGACAGAAATCTTCCTTTCCCCACTTTGAATGGAGCGTGAGAGGCATGCTTTGAGCAAGTTGATCGTCGGTGGGTTGTAGTTCTTCCATTAAGCATTCACCTGTGCATAAAGATCTGCCGTTGCATCTGGTTTGAACCTGGCGTAACTGCCGAGATGCACTTCAATCGTGTGCCCCATGGCTTCAGCGATATTGGCGACAGGCAGATTCGCTGCATGTGATGCTTTGGCGTAGCGATGGCGAACTAAAGATTCATTTGATGACTACGATTATGAAATGGTTTCCCGCAAAGAAGATGCTGGAATGAGTCCTACTCGCTCAGAAAGCACAGATTCGATAATGAAATGCATGTAGAAAGCCTTCCTGAGGCAGACTAAAGAGTTCTGATCGGAGATAGGAGTACATTCAATTGCAGTATTAACGGCACACATTGCCTTGAGGTTAGTGGTTCGGTCCATCGTGAAAGTTCCGTATCGATGTTTATAGCCTCACCGCAAGAAGTCCTCAAAGCCCTGAGTTAGATCATCTCGCGCTGTGAGATTGGTCACTGCACTAGTGGCGCTCTAGCAATGACTTTGTAGATGGAGTAATAGGACTATCTGGTTATCACCAATGACGCCCCAAGCATTCAGATCTAAGCCTAAAGAAAGCCACTACAACCCCCGTGGCCTCGAGGGTGCCTGGGAGGGATTCCCGGATGAGGTGGCTTAGGGGCCCTACTTTCTCGGGCCCCGCAAACGATTGAGAATCAATCAAGCGCTAGCCCACCTCTTAGCGGTGTTGGTTGAGCCGTTGCCTAATGATCGATCCATTGAGTAATTGCTGTTTCGTCATAGATATGACCACTTGATTCAATCATTACTTTTGCCTCAGGGTCATTCCACATGCCCATCGCAACTCCCTCCTCTGCTTGGAATATCACAATCGCTCTTGATGAATCTTCTTTGTGTAAGCCTCTGTACAGAGATGTGATTCCGCCTGCTTTCAACATTGCTTTGTTGTCTTCACTGTCGTAAATAGCTCTCCACTCGTCAAAGGTTTTACTGATTTTGAAGTCAAACACGGTGGTTTCGATTGCCATTCCTAAGGAATAATTTCGACCAATTAGACCATGCTTGCCCACCACCTAGCTGTACGCGCTGAACATTGATAGCGCTCTGCGATTTGTTGCTAGTTGTCGTCCATGCATCTATAGCACTCAAGCAACGTTTGATGAGGGTTGATAAAGCATCACCGAAATGGTGGAATCCAATTTCAGTTCACTTGTGCAGTTCCCGCATTCACTTGCGCATAGAGGTCTGCCGTCGCTTCTGGCTTGAACCTGGCGTAACTACCGAGATGCACTTCAATCGTGTGCCCCATGGCTTCAGCGATATTCGCCACAGGCAAACCGGCCGCATGTGACGCCTTCGCGTAGCGATGCCTAAAGGAATACGTCGTGAGCTGTTCACCTGAGTTCAACGCCTCAGCTTTCAAGCTCCTCCAGACCTCACGCCGACGCAGATAATTATTCAACGCCTGTGCTCCATCGCCATAGCTCTGCAGTGGTGGTAACTCTTTGCCTTTTTGAATCCGGGCTTGCAACTTCCAATCAATGGAAGAGCCATCGAGATCACGCACGAGTAGCGGTAGCAAGCGACGCGGTTCTGTCTTATCTCCTTTCCTGCCGCCCATCGACTTTTGATAGATGGTCCACAGTTCGGAACCCTTTGCCCCTTTTTTGATCTGTAGCCATCGCAGTTCTTCTGGTCGCAGTCCGTATACGGCACACAGTTGTATGGCGAACTGCCAGCGAGGATCAGGCATCCCTTCCAGCAACCTGAGGATCTCTACGTCTGAAATGGCGTAACCAACGCGCTTGCTCTTCAGTACCTCAGGAAGCGTTGCAGGAGGTGAGTAGATCGGTTTTAGGTGACCTCGTTGCACTGCCCAAGTCAGAAAGCCATAGAGCTTTTGACGGCTGATCTGACGGGACCTGGAGCCTTGCTCCCATTGCTCAAGGCATGCCATGCAGAGTGTTTCGCCATCACGCGGTGGGGTTCCTTTGAACTTGTCTCGGCATTTGGGCAATACGGGCAGATAATTCTTCTTCCAGGTTTTATCGCAAGCGTTGGGGACGAACTTTCTATAGCTCTCGATCAGCTCGTCGAAGTTCAGTTGCTGTTTTGAGCTGCTTGTATCAGCAGTTTGCGCTGCCTCTGCAAGTGTGATGTTTCCATCAGCCCAACGCTTAAAGATCTGCTGAATGCGGGGCAAGGCATCTGCGGAGCCTTGATTGCTCCAGTCGTCGCGATGACTACTGGAGGGTTCTTTGTTTGAGGCTTAGCCGGGGAGCCTGAAGCTTCGGCTGAAAGCTATACAACACCCTCGATGGGGAAAGCAGATCGCGAAGTGTTGTGCGCGATCAATCCCCCGACAAAACCATCAACGCCCCGCCTCGTGTTGGTTTTTTTTATTGGCCTGCTCCAGGCAACAGTTCCCTGCATCCAGGGATCTTCTTCAGAAGAAGACCAAGCCCTGATACCAGGACCCACCGTCAAGATCAACGTTGCAGCTGCGATCAGTAGGAAGCGCATGTCATGTCCTGGCCTATCGGGCGACGCTAAGTCTGTCACCGTTTTTGCAGTGGGTTCAATAGGGGATCGATTCCCGCTGGGGTGGGGGCTATATGAACGGGATTACTTTGGAGACGGTGAGGTGTCCTCGGGCATAGACGAAGAATCCTTGGAAGTAATCACGGACGGTGAGGGCGATGTCTGTTTTGACGGTTGGTAAAAGGACCGCCAGGTCGAGGCTGCCGAGCAGCGAGTTGGGGGCTTGAGCCAAGCGCTTCTGGACATCGTTTCCGTGGCTACTTCTGCAACCATCGAGGACTTTCCCGTTTTTTGTTGTCAATCCCGGACACTTTTTTTGTCTTATTGAGTCAGCACCTAGACGTGCCTTGGATCTGTCACCGATTTTGCAGTTGATTCTTTAGGAACCCCATAAAAAAGGCCCTGGCGTGGGGCCTGCAGATCTTCGCTTTTTTAAAACTAGTCAAACCACAAATCGGAGCCGCTTGTCGTCATCAATCTCGCCAGCCATAACCTTGAAGGCGTTTTCACCGTGAACAAAATCAAAGGCTGACTTGTAGACATGACCCTTAGGACCATCACCGCAATGGTGAGGCTGATGGATGGATTGGGTTCTGGTTAATTTCTCGTCCTGAGCAAAGGCTAAGGACTGATCCTGAAGTTCCTGGAGTGTCATGGGAGGGTGGCGATCTGCCCTCTTGTGCGAAGCCGTACACCAAAGGGTGAGAGGTTTCAGCCATTGCGGGTCGAGGTGTCATACCTTGCCCCTTGTGTTCAGAGCTACATTTGATACATCAAGGGATGACGCAGTGTTGAGGAATTGGGTGGGGCTTGAGAAGGCCTCACACGGCACGATCGAGAGCGCACGCTCTCAGGTCGATTCACTAGATGACATTGAGGAGATGCGAGTTCTACTCAAGAATGTCATTTCAGCTCACGACACGCTCAAGCAAAGGCTGGAAGACAAGCTCACCAACATGACCAACTACATGGCCCTGTCTAAAAAAGGCCAATAAAAAGCCCCCCGGAGGAGGCCCTGTCCTTTCGACACACGCTCTAGCAACATCCATCACTGTTAAGGGATGAGTGCTTGTACCTGTTCTGCTTCTAAGGAAATTTTTTTGAAGAAGTAGAACAGAGCTACGACACTCCTCACACAGCATGGATGGGCGGTAATCGCTGGTGCCGTCCTTTTCTTGCGTGCTTGTGATCCGCTATGGGCCTTCGAGGCAGCCCATCAAAATCAGCCGGTCTGGTTTTTATGACATATCGGGATGTGATCAAAGCTGTCCTTAGACGTGTCAACATCAGGGAGTTGCTGGATCAAGGCCCTGAGGGTGGGGCCTTTTTGCATGCCAGCAAGTCTTCTCGCAGTCGCTAAGCCTTGGTGTATTTCTGTCTGCTCAGCATGATGATGTGTGCTAATCGAGAGCTGGAATTGACAGAATCAGACCCGGCAGTTTTAGACGCCCTTGTCGCTAAGGCTTTAGAGCTTTCGGCAAGTGCAGGCGGGGAGTTGGAGCGCAGCTGCTGGATGGTGGTTCATGAGCATGGTCACGGAGTAAAGCCAACGGAGTACGACATCCGAGAAATTGACGAGCAGCTTTATCTGAAGGTTCTGGAGACCAGTCGATCCAGATCAGTTTGCTGAGATAGAGAGGTCGAATAACCTGCCGTAGCTTCTTAGACATCAGACGAGGAGCTAAGTATTGCCGCAACTCGCCGCTTATCGAAGGGAACTCCACACCAGGAGTCGCCCTCTCTTCTGCTAGCACTCCACAGCAGTTACAGCTGAACGCATTGCAGGTGAACTTGGCGTTCCCAATTCGGCGTTGGTTCATCTGTTAAAAGTTGGCCATGCCGCACCCCTCATCATCAGGAGCCTTTCGTTAGTGCCTATCCCCTATTAAGCCCCATTGCCAAGGGGTGACCCTCTTCAACGCCCCCTGACGTTTCTCAACAAAGGAGTTAGGACAAGACAATCCGCCTAAAAACCTTTGCCACCAGAACTGTTGAGGCTCTATCTATTTGAGATTGGGATTGTTGTTATTGGTGCTGCTGCCTTTTTTGCCTGGCGTTTTGGAGGGAACGGTGAGGACGGCTGATTGACGGCCCAACCTCATAGTGTTCAACTCAAAAGACTTGCTCGGCCTCATGGGTTTGATGTAACTGGGTAAGTGTTCCAAGTGCTTCCCCGCCCCTAAAAGAGCTAGGACAACAGGAGACACCTCGAAAACTATGGAAGACACCGCTGTTCAAGCAGGCGACAATTTGCGCTATCTGCTGGTTGCACTCGGTGTTATTGGTGGTGGTGGTCTAGCTGTCTGGCTTCAAAGGGACAAGAAAGTCGACAAGAAACCGAAGCAAAAACAATTTGTTCCCAAGAACACGAAAGGGTTTCAGTGATTGACTGCCCAAAACAAGTGATGAGATCACACCAAGTGCCAAGGGTTTTCATTTGGACGTTCAATCAGCCCAAGTGGCCGTGCAGCGATAGCGCGTGCTCATGGCAACAGCAATTGTTATGCACGACATATCAGTGACAGCTTTACCTTGAGGGACTTTTCGCTGCGCCTGCGCCTGTGCCATCTGCTCCGATTCACCATCAGCCGTCGCCTCTCCTGCCCGAACGGAACCAGGCCAGGAGGCCAGCAGCACCAATAGCAACGATCCCACCGAATAGATAAAGCAATTCTTTCTGAACAAGGTTGTCCTCCATAGGTTCTGACCAGTCTCTTCTTGTCTTAGCTCCTTTGTTGAGAAACGTCAGGGCCGTAGAAGCGCAGAGCATCTTTAGCGCTGGGTTTCAGTAGTGCATAAGTATTGAAACGTAGGTCTCGACGCTGAGGGCGGTCAGGAATGGCAAGACGCACTGTTGATCTGACCCAAAGGGGTATTGGTATCTGCGTTTTAAAGATGTTCTCGGCTGTAGCTCTTTAGATCTCCAGATTGAAGTAATCAAAGGCCGGCCGATGAAAGGCGTGCCGGCCCTCCTAAAAACCCAGAGGATCTACCTTCAAGGGGATGAGGTCAGGGAGCTATCGAAAAAGACAGCAAGAAGAGGGCTGGATGGCCACGGCATCCCACTATTAGGAAGGGTCGTGTCACCCTCCTGGTAATGGCCTCCAATCATCTGAGACCTGTGAAGGGCTATGCGCGAAGGTCTTCTCCAGATCCCTTTTGAATGAATTATCCCGACTGATTGGGCTGTGATCGCGTTCTGATTCAGTGTCTAGGCTGATTTCCTGTGAAAGTCTGATCTCCTTTGTTGCTCTGAACCACCCCAGTTCTTTGGCGATCCCAAAAAACGGCCAGATAGCGAAATAGAGGCAAATGATCGCAAGGCCTACATATCCACCGTTCAATTCCATACCGGAGAACTGACAAACGTTTGCTGTATTCAGCATGGCCACAACAGGCACGAACAGGAAGCGAACAGCACAAAGAGCAAAGAAACGGCTCGAAGCTCCTCTTGCTGAGGAGGAGAACAACAGCGAGTCGAAGAGTCAAGCGTTGAATCTTGGTTAAGCGAAGACGCTGTGGTTAGCGCTTGAGGAGACGATCGATTTTGAGTCGCGAAAACCGTACCTGTGACGTTCACGATGGGATGTCTATCGCTAACCGGCCCTGGTTCTCACGACCCTTTTGGTTCGGTTGAACATTCTGGTGGAGTCAAACTAAGAGGGTCTTGAAGAGAACAATCATGTATTCACTATTCGACTCCGTCTTTGACGTTCCATTCGGCTACAGCATCCCTCGTGATCGCGTTGTTGTGATCCCTGATTCGCAGTACAACAAGCTGCGTGCGCAAGAAAACGAGCGCCAAGTTGCCAAGCTTGAAGCTCGCAAAGAGCATCACTCTCAGGTAATTGAGCGCCTCAATGAGCAGATCGGAGAACTGCAAGCTGCACTACCAGCAGCAGAGCCAGACAAAGAGATAGCGGCCACAAAAGAGTGACCGCTAACGGCAGCTGGAGTGGGACCCATCTGCCGATATTTGCTGGGATACAACGGTACGTTCTACGGGGCCTGCGGGCCCCTTTTTCTTGTCTGAGTTGGCCAGTTGCTGACAAGTGACCACAAGGGTTTCAACGGACAGAACCGGCTATTTAGATCGTCGTTAATAAGACAAGGCCTACCTGAATCTCCCATCCAGATTCGGGGGCTCTTTTTTGTGTTCTTAACAGCAAAAAATGCTTGTGCGATCCAGCCCCTGAGTGGTGCGAAAGGGTATTGCGGGGGCATTTAGAGACGCTTGATAGAAAGGAGTAATTCTTCCTACTGACGCCTTGTTGTTGCCTGCTTAGACCTAGATCAGGAGTCCGAGGACGTAGAAACCCTGAAAACCTGTCCTGGACTTGAGGGCATCCAACGCGGGTGCCCTTCTTCATGTCAGTTATTTGTGCTAATTGTAGAGAAAATGGATATGTTCTTGATGTTTGTGCTCAAGCTCACTATTGGCATTGAGCCAGGTCACTGCATTTTCAAAGAGGTTGAGTGAATCTATTGATAGCGGTGAAGGATGAAAACAAAAAATCATCACCGCCCCAGGGGGGAGAAATTAAATAAACAAAGGCCTCGCACCATGGCGGGGTTTTTTGTTGATTCACTGCTATGATAAATTCTTAGATAAACAATCGATCTGAGAAGAGCAACTCAAGGTATTCATCGCCAAAGTTCAAGCAGATAGCTCACTACAGGAACAACTTAAAGCAGAAGGTGCTGATGTTGTTTCTATTGCTAAGACTGCTGGGTTCTCGATTACAACAGAAGACTTAAATGCGCATCGGCAAGCTCTGTCTGGTAGTGAGCTGAGTCTTAATATCCTAACGGACTGTAAAAACATCTTTTTGCTCATGTAGAAAGTAAAGTCCTTTGACTCACAGACAATGCAGCTCTTTCTATGTGATGCCCAGTTCGAAGATATTGAGCTTCAGAAAGCCGCCTATGCCCAGTTTATTGAACTATGGGAAAGTGGTGCCATGGCAAAGGAAGATAAATTTGAAGGTTTTGAACTCCTTTTCCGTGTTCATGCGCCAGGCGAAGGGCGTGTCGTGATCCTGTGCAGGGCAGAGAGCGACAAACAGCTTTTCACACATTTCGCTCCCTGGCGCGCTCAATTCGGAATTGTGATCGAATTTACCCCTGTTATGAGCTGTCAAGATGTAGTTGATGCGCACAAAGATCTGTTTGCCAAGCTTCCACCCCGCAGTGCTGTTTAGTAGTATCAAACAATCAAGTCATGATCCCGCGAAGGGCATTGTCTTGTGAGGGAGTTTATATGTAAGTGGTTGAACTCCGTGAGCCGGGTGCGCGAACACGCCGGCTCAACCAATTTTCGTTGGAAGCTTTTGCGGAGAGTTGAAAGTTCTGCATTAAGAGCTTTCTTTGATTCGTTTAAGTCCGCGACCGTTTGGGCTATGTACTCCCGATTACAGACCCTTTCGGTTTTGCCTTCGGCTAGGTATTGAATGAGATGGTGGTGTTCATCAGCGCCAGATGTGGCGAAAGACCAGCAGCCAAGCAAAGGACTCCGATAGTTAAAAGTTTGATTACTGGTTTGATGTAAGTGTGTGGTTTATGAGGCCAGTTAGCGATCCTGACGTGCGTCCTCTGCACCGACGAACAGATAAAAAGTGCTTAGTCAAAGCGGCGTTACCTTTGGTGGCCCTTGGTGTTTAATACTCCGTTGCACGGGGCATTGTTTGGTCGTAAGTATTCAACCCACTATGGGCCAGCAACGCCAGAACCTACAGGGACTAACGCTATCCAAAGCAAGACACCTACGAGAATTAGACCACTACTAAAAGAGCTGAATCAAACACTTTCCCATGGGCCTTTGATTAATTTAGCGCCATCTGAACCAGGCCATGGAGGCATGGTCACTACATGCGCCACAGCTTCCGTCTGTCCATTATTACGAAATTGCATCGCTCCACCGCAAGGTGCATGTAACGCGGTGCCAGCATTAAAAGGCACATGCCTTTCAATGCCTTCATGCTTTATCCAAAACACCCCTTCCCCTTGAATAAAATACCATATTTCTTCTGTACATAATTGAATGGCAGCATGTGAAATAAAGCCAGGGGGAAAACGGCACAAGTAGGTATTACCATGCTCAGTTTGAAGCATGAACTCCATTACACTGCCATCATCAGCCCTGCCTAACACTCGCTCCTCAGGCTGGCATACTTGCTTTAGAGTTTCTGACGACGGCATTTTTGTTTTATCTGCGTGATCAGAATGTTTCTCATTCATTAGTTGTTCATCCTTTAATCTCCTGAACTAATTGTAGCGTATTATTGAAAATATAATTACAAACACATAAAGTAAGAGCAAGGTGGACTTCCTCCGATGGAAACAGCAACCAAGAAAGGAAAAGACTCTTGATCTCGTTAGTTCTTGAGCCAATACCGGCTTCGAAGGCTGCTTTTAGTGCTGGGAATTCCCCGACAATCGTTGGCTAATTAAGCCCAGGCTTATCAGTTTAGCGTAGCAATTGTGACGCCAAGCCAGGGACTTCAGTCAAAGAAAGGGTGACGTTTGGCAAAGATTTTTTCTTGCCCTGCGGCTGTTGACTCAGTAAGAGACGGTAACTGAGGAGGAGGATTTGCCACCATGAATAAAGGTGATGGATTTGTATTGGATGCCGCTTTGGGAAAAGTAAGTCGTCCAGGTGCCGTTAGGGAAAGGCATGAACTAGTTGGTCGTAAGACCAGGTTAAGTTCCAGGAACAGTCTTGGTAGCCGTATGGGCTCTATTGCCGTGTTACGAGAAGAGATACTGGTAATGGAGAAGTATTGGGAGCGAGGGATCGAGTTCAGGGGTGAGTGTGTATTGGATGAGGAAGAGTTTGGAGAGTGGGGAGCTGCATGTATGAGTGCGATGGTGATGATGGGACTTGATGGGATGCAGTTTGTGATCAAGTCGAGATTGGAGGCGTTAGCTACCCCCCCATTGAGAAGTTGAGTCAGGTAGCGGGCCACTTCCTCTCTGTATTGGCTGAGTAGTGATAGCGATCAGCGATCTGTTGTCAGGAGTAGCCCATATGTCGATAGCGCTGGATTCTGGTGTGACGTGATTCTTTAGCCCAGAGAAGGATGAGGAGAGGGAGCAAGACGAGAACTGCTGCCCATGCCAAAAGACAAGTGAAAGTTATTGGTTTTAAAAGCTTGTGGGTGTTTGTAGGAGGTGGCTCAAAGCAATCGCTGCCGACAGCCCTTCGCTACAGGAAATCCACGTAGACGTGATTGGTGCGCTTGCTTCTGATTTGAGGGGAGTGCTCCACACTGGTCGTCCATTGAGAGAGCCATCTCTCTTTATCGAGCTTCGTTATAGGCCATAGCCATTGTCTTCAGGAGGTATTTCAGGAGGAGCTGTGCCTGTGCCTTCTAACGCTTCCCCGATCAGAGCAATCTCTTGAGGAGTACTCGGAAGGTGGTAAACATCAGAAAGCAGCTGACGGGCATGACCCCGCAAGCTGTCGTCACTTGTCTCTTGGGTAAATCGAACAGTATCTTTGATCAGTTGGAGCGTTTCAGCATCAACCTCATCGGCTGCCTGCCAACGTTCGAACAGCTCGTCGAAGTAGGTCTGATTCATCGTCATCACCCTCAAGAATTTCAAAAGGGGACCCCTGGTGACGCTTCACCTTAAGGTGCCGACTCAATCTGTTACACCTACGTAATAATCAAATCGTGCAGATCTAGGTCAAAAGGATGGACCAATAGGACCTGAGTTATGGACTATCTAGCGCAAGAGTAAAGGTGGAAAAAAGGCGAACGCACTGAACCTCGTCGACTCAATCCCCTGCTAGTCAAAGACTCAGATAGCAATCCTAGCGACTGGAACCTGCAAGGCCGTCTACAGATTGGCGAACAACTCCCGCCATTAGGGCAACAAGGCAACGCTGGTGATGCACTTGGCACTTATCTCAAGCGCAAGGCGATATGGCAGCAACTACGACAAGACGCTGATCATACGGGTGAGGTATTAAAGCCCTATACCTTTCGCCATCGCTACGCGAAGGCGTCACATGCGGCCGGTTTGCCTGTGGCGAATATCGCTGAAGCCATGGGGCACACGATTGAAGTGCATCTCGGTAGTTACGCCAGGTTCAAGCCAGAAGCGACGGCAGACCTCTATGCGCAAGTGAATGCGGGAACTGCACAAGTGAACTGAAATTGGATTCCACCATTTCGGTGATGCTTTATCAACCCTCATCAAACGTTGCTTGAGTGCTATAGATGCATGGACGACAACTAGCAACAAATCGCAGAGCGCTATCAATGTTCAGCGCGTACAGCTAGGTGGTGGGCAAGCATGGTCTAATTGGTCGAAATTATTCCTTAGGAATGGCAATCGAAACCACCGTGTTTGACTTCAAAATCAGTAAAACCTTTGACGAGTGGAGAGCTATTTACGACAGTGAAGACAACAAAGCAATGTTGAAAGCAGGCGGAATCACATCTCTGTACAGAGGCTTACACAAAGAAGATTCATCAAGAGCGATTGTGATATTCCAAGCAGAGGAGGGAGTTGCGATGGGCATGTGGAATGACCCTGAGGCAAAAGTAATGATTGAATCAAGTGGTCATATCTATGACGAAACAGCAATTACTCAATGGATCGATCATTAGGCAACGGCTCAACCAACACCGCTAAGAGGTGGGCTAGCGCTTGATTGATTCTCAATCGTTTGCGGGGCCCGAGAAAGTAGGGCCCCTAAGCCACCTCATCCGGGAATCCCTCCCAGGCACCCTCGAGGCCACGGGGGTTGTAGTGGCTTTCTTTAGGCTTAGATCTGAATGCTTGGGGCGTCATTGGTGATAACCAGATAGTCCTATTACTCCATCTACAAAGTCATTGCTAGAGCGCCACTAGTGCAGTGACCAATCTCACAGCGCGAGATGATCTAACTCAGGGCTTTGAGGACTTCTTGCGGTGAGGCTATAAACATCGATACGGAACTTTCACGATGGACCGAACCACTAACCTCAAGGCAATGTGTGCCGTTAATACTGCAATTGAATGTACTCCTATCTCCGATCAGAACTCTTTAGTCTGCCTCAGGAAGGCTTTCTACATGCATTTCATTATCGAATCTGTGCTTTCTGAGCGAGTAGGACTCATTCCAGCATCTTCTTTGCGGGAAACCATTTCATAATCGTAGTCATCAAATGAATCTTTAGTTCGCCATCGCTACGCCAAAGCATCACATGCAGCGAATCTGCCTGTCGCCAATATCGCTGAAGCCATGGGGCACACGATTGAAGTGCATCTCGGCAGTTACGCCAGGTTCAAACCAGATGCAACGGCAGATCTTTATGCACAGGTGAATGCTTAATGCTGACCAGGAAGGCGGCGGATCCACTCACGAACGGCTTGGCTCAACTGACCATCGATTGCACAGACACACCGCGCAAAATCCGCGAGCAAGCATTGCTCCTCAAATCACCGGAATCAGTTGAGCTGCACTTACACAGAGCAAGAGGAAAGGCCGTTACCAAACGGGCTGCGAACGAAGTCCTCCAGGCAGTGCTTTCAGTTATGGAATGGACCGGTCAGGGGGGAATTGTTCTCTTTTTCCTGAGTTGAAACGCTGTATGAGGTGGTTCCCTGCTAGCCGTCACTCAACCCGAACCATGTTTGGCATTCCCTCCACGCTGGCAAAGGTGACCAGACTCACCGCCGGTTCAGACCCTTTGTTGACTACATAGTGAGGTTCTTCTGGGTTGCCCTCCAGAAAGCCATCCCCTGCTTCAACAATGTCGGTCACCTCAGCACCGTCGACGATGCGGACATTGCTCAGTCTTCCCTGTTCCACCACCACCACCACTGGCGAAGGATGGATGTGCAAAGGAATCTTGGCGCCAACAGGAAGAGTGATCCGATAGACCCTCATCTCAGGTGTCCCTTCTGGATACGCAACAACTCTCCCTCCAAGGGTCCGATTCGCCCTGAAAAGCTCCTCAGTGATTGGCTGAGGTGATGCAAAGGCAGCACCTGAAAAAATCAGCACAGATGCGGCTGCAAGTCCAGAAGCCCTCAAAATCATGGTTCCTTAGTAAGCAGAGAATATATATCCAATAAGAAAGTCCCCAAAGGGTTGGTGGAAGGAAGGTTGAGGACAAGACAGCATGGAAGAACTACAGCCAACCGACGAGCAACTTGCTCAAAGCATGCCTTTCACGCTCCATTCAAAGTGGGGGAGGGAAGATTGGATTCGCAGGGGAGCCTATGCCCGGGATTTCATCTGTATGTGTGGGCCTTGCCTTGACTTACGTCGCAAACGCTGGCTGAAGGAATCTAAAAATCCTTAGACCTGTCGACTGCTCCATAGCCACCTTTATTCAATTGAGGAAATCGCGGCCACGAAAACCGTACCTGTGACGTTTAAGACGGGATGTCGATCACCGACCGGCCTTTATTCTCACTACCTTTTTGGTTCGGTTGTATTTGCGGAGGCAGGAGGATTTGTTTGAACCGTGCAATGAATGCCATGAATAACCTTGAGAACACCAAGCACTGTTGCCATTGCAGTAGCTGTGCTTATTGTTGCCCTGCTGTTGTTGCAGTTAATATTGATAGTCTTTTACTTAGTTCACAATTGCCTGAGTGAATCGGTTTTGCTCTGGAGCTGTCCCAGTAGTAGTTGTTAATAGTTACCACTGAGTCGTTTGATATTTGCAGTAAGTGAAACCCAACTTGCAAGGGAAGCGAGGTGCCGTTCTGAAGTTTGAGTGGTTGGCTGATGAGCTGAATGGTGCTAGGAAGCGGTATTCTTGTTGTTGTTGATCCACTGAAAGTGCGTTCAGGCTCATTAATACCTAAAAAAGCCCTGGACATATGCCCAGGGCGATGAAAGGAGAAGCGCTTAGATCATGTTATTAATCAAGCTAGAAATTCCGTATTGCTATAGAGACTGGCTAACTCATTATCGACTGAAAGGGCGTGAGAACGACGAACCGCTGAGTCAATATTGACTGTGCCTGCACCGTAGGTGTCGTCACGGCCAGGATCACCTAGATCCATGGCACTTGTTGTTAAGATTTCTCTAATCTCTCCGCCAGTTAGAGATAAATTTTCGCTCCAAACAATAGCTGCAGCTCCAGCGACATTGGGGTTTGCACACGAGGTGCCACCGAAGGTGCTAACTGTGCCATTAGCATTAATTGCTTTACTATCTGTTGGTGCTACTAATGTAAGGTTATCGCCTCTATTGGAATAACCAGCAAGTTGAGTGCCTGTCACATTAGTAAGTGAACCCCCAGTAATTGCATCGATTTCTTCTGTGCCTGTGAACTGCAGAGCACCGACACTTGCGATGTGATCAAAGTCTTCAGATGCGGCAGCAACACCTGAAACAGTAGTTAGATAATCATCATAAAATGGTGCAGTCCCAGGTCCACCGTTACCGGCGGCGATGGCAAAGAAACCCCATTCGCTACTCTTACCAAGTTCCGTTTCAACATCTTCCTTGCTTGAGCCATTTGCTGTCCAGGGCCAATCTCCCTGAATTCCACCTTGAAAGACAATGCGCTCATTGCAGGAACGTTTGCTGTCAACACTAACCAAAGCGTCATAGAGGCCAATACCCCCTTGGCTAGATGTTTTGACGTTGTAACCCCATAGTTGACTTCCTGGTGCAATACCTGCAAGGTTTTCACTGTCATGTTTGGCGGCCATCACACTCATGGCTTGGTGGCCATGATCAGAATTGTAAGTATTGATTCCTGTCTCATAGCTGATATGGCCGATTTCATCATGCACAGCCGCACTACCATCTCCACTGTCTTTTAAGCCGCTATCAAGAGACACGAGAACAACATCTTCTGAACCTTTGTTGAATCGCCATGCACTTGCAGCATCCATAGCATTTAGATTCCATTGTTCTTTTGTACTGTCGCTCATTCCTTCTCTAATGCGGTAGCTATCGTCTTCGGTGGTAATCCTCTCAAAACCTTGTAGATAAATCTCATCTCCATTTTTGAGGCTCAAGATGTCGAAAGCTGTGCCTTGATAAATGGCCTGTTCGCCGATCGTTGTGTAATCAGTCAAACCGCTGAAGGTTTCGCCATTGAAGCTCTTGATGTCTGCACTATCAATACCATTAAGTATTAGTTCGTCGGTTCCACCACGAGCCTTGTAAATTCTACCTGAATCATATTGTGAACCTACCCATGAATATGCATCCAGATCATTATAAGTAAAAGTGTTCGCTTCAATGTCACCATCAAATGTACTCCAGTCAAGAGCATCAATCATCGTTAATCTTTCATCAAAGTCTTCTATATTTTCTCTCCAGCCACCGAATACAGCATCAATATCCACATCAAAGTCCCAGTTACTGCGTCTATCGAAGAAGCTTTCCGCAGCATCGATCTTGCCGTTAAGATCGACAAGGAATCGATCTTCTGAGAGATCTAGTGTGTATGATCCAAGATCAACACTTTCTCCTGTAGTGGTGTGGGTTGCATTGACTTGAGCTTCAACATTACCAAGTTTCATTGTTGAGAATGGGCCCCAACTCCAGCCATAAATATCTGAGAAATCTAACCTATTATCATTTAAGAAATCACCATCATAATTGATTCTGATAGCACCATCTTCAAAGACTTCTTTTTTCGTACCGTCGTGTGATGCATCATAAATACGGGTATAACCATAATCAAATAGACCCTCTACACTAAAGTCCCATGGCTTGATGCTGATGCTGAGATCAACATCGCGCGCTAGTGGGAGTTTGTTGAAAGCTTGCCGGTGAAAACCTTGGCTAAATGGGTTGTGTGAACCACCTTCCTCGCCAGCTTCATGTTCACCATTTGTACGATCTTCTGGTAAATCCTGTTGGCCTTTTCTTGCTATCCAGTTTAGCCTTACGAAGGAAAACCTATTTGATTTTCTTTCAAATTGGCCTTGATGATTGAATTCATCAGGTGATTCATCGCGATCTTGCTGATTTGCACTGGAAGAGAAACCTTGCCGATTGACTGAACGAAATGGCTGCCTTAGGTGTCGGCCAACTGTATTTGGACCATGTTGATTGCCTGTAATCGGATCTTCCAAACTTGTGGAATGATGAACATTGAATGTTTCTTGCCTCTCAAAAGATAGTCTGCTATCGCGAGGATAATCTTTGGTTGTGTTGTTTGAATTTGAGGCTCCCTTAGCTTCGAGTTCAAAGGGCTGCTCTTGTTCAGTGATCTTGTCACTATTGGAGTAATAGTGGCTTGAATGCCCCGAGCCAAGATGAGTGTTCTGACTGTCTGTTGGCTTTGCTAAATTTAGTGAGTCACTGATGAAGTCTCTGCGCTCTGATTGCTTGTCATTTGAGCTGATACTTCTGAAGAGCCGTTTCATGATTAGAGAAAAGGCAAAGCCTTTTGAATGACTCAATCAATTTCGCTCAATGTCATGACTTTAGATGTGATCCAGAACCTTTTGAGCCACGAACTTGCTCATATTCAATTGTGACGTAGGTCACACCTTTATTTGTGCATATCGATTGATTAGAAGTAATTTGGATGGAGAATCTGATTATTCTAGATCAGTCTTGCGACTAATCCTATCAATAGCCTTGCTTTTCATCTTTCTATTTTGGTGCCGCTTGCTTTTTCAGTCAATGACAGCCTCTGTAACCTGTGCTTGTAGTTGTCGCTGCAGTTGTTGTGACTGCTGATCAATAATCGCTATCGCTAGGTGGATTGGGACCCAACTGGCGTGATTGCGAGGGATACAGCGGGCCTGGGAAAACCCGCTTAAAAACGAAACGCCTACTTAAACCCTCTATCCCGATTCGGATGGTTCTTTTTTATGTTCTTAGCAGCTACAAAAAGACCTGCACCCACTGGTATGAAAGTTTATTGCTGGGGCATTTAGAGACCCTTGATCGAAAGGAGCAATTCTGCCTACTGACGCCTTGTTGTTGCTTGCTTAGACCTAGATCAGGAGTCCGAGGACGTAGAAACCCTGAAAACCTGTCCTGGACTTGAGGGCATCCAACGCGGGTGCCCTTCTTCATGCCAGTGGTTTCTCTGCTTATCAAAAGCTATGCATGTCTTTGATCTGTCTGTGTTCGAACTCATCGATGGCATTGAGACAGGACACTGATTTCTTAAAAAGGTTGAGACAACTTATGGCTAGCGGTGAAGGATGAAAACAAAAAAATAATTACCGCCTCAGAGAAAAAAAGTAAATAAGAAAAGCCCCGCTCTAGGGCTTGTCTTCACTAGCCAACAAGGGCAGCACATGATCACCCTTCTGTGGGCCATTCCTGGGGATACCGATAGAAGGGGTCTTAACACTGAGGAATTTGAGAGTCTTCTTCTGATCTTTCGTTGGTGCTACTTTTAATTCTTGATTATCATACCGACAAGCTCAATACTGACTACTGTAATCAAAAGAAAATAAATCCAACTTTTAATCCAAGGTTTTATGGCAACTTTAGCTGCCCACCAAGATCCTACAGCGCCTCCCAGTGCTAATGCAATGCCAGGAACCAAGGCAATTTGACCTTCTAAAAAGAAGATAGGAATAGAGAGTATTGACGCAAAGAGTAGAAAGACGGCTTTTATCGGATTCGCTTTGGTGACATCCATCGAGCCAAGCATTACTAATGCAAGAATCATATACGTGGCAGAGTCTAAAACTATAAATCCAGTCCAAAAGCCCACCAAAAAAATGCATGGGAGCATAAAAATACTCTCTTTATTTTGACGAGATTCCCTTAAAAAAAGAAACCTCTTTGACCCAATAACAAGTACTGCCAACGCAGCAATTATCGCCATATTAATTGTTAGCTGTATTCTCTCATCGTTCAGATAGGTTGCAGCTCTTGCCCCTATAATTGCGCCTACGGCAAGCGGCGCAGATAGCGTGAAAGTTTTCCTCCAGGGGATAGACCCTGATTTTTGAAAGCTGATTACCGCTGACAAAGATCCGAGCAAGACTCCTAGTCGATTTGTCCCATTAGCAACCCCTGGCGGTACTCCTAGGAAAATCAGAAGAGGAAGTGTTATTGCTGATCCGCTACTTGCAAGTGTGTTGAGTGCACCAGCAAAAGCACCGCCTGCAAGCAATATTGATATCTCCCATGCATCCATTTCTCGAGCCCCAACATTCAGTACCAACTTCTGTTAGCAACTGACGGGTGTTTTGACAATGCATTCAATGGTGTTATGTCTCTAGCCCTGTAGCGTTTGGTCTATGGAGTTCGACCACCACTAGAGGCTTTAAAGACTGCGCGCAGGAAGTGCCGCGAAGCCTTAGCCGGCAAAACATCTGTTGCTTGTATGGGGGGGGCAGGTAGGCGTTTCGTTTGTAAGTGGGTTTCCCAGGCCCGCTGTATCCCTTGAAGACAGGCCATCTGATCCCCCACCACCATGCACTGAGGCTGAACCGTGAAGGGCATTTTGTTTGAACTCAGCTCTAGGGTGATTGAAAGATTCTTTTGTCTGTGTTCAAATTTCACCCGGCTCTCTTTGGCGGTTTCTTCGCATCAAGCCTGCTTTTTGGCATGTCCATAGACAACACAGCGCTAAAGGCCGCAGAAACGGAATGTGCTCAGTCACCGCCTGCTGCCATTCACTGGCCTACCAAAGCCGTAACCCGGGTGAATGAAGACAATTATGCGCTTGCAGAAACTCAGGTCATCTTTGCTGACTACGTGAAAAAGATTGCCAAGAACACTTGCTCTGATGGAGTCGGTGTGTTCTGGCACATGAAGGGAGCCATGGATCCCAACGACCGAACGATCCTTCGCCCGAACTTTGACACGCTCTACTCCGCATTAGTTCTCGACCTCTCAAGACCAGCCACAATCTCAATGCCAGGAACGAAAGGGCGTTACCAAAGTGCACTTGTGGTCTCTGAAGAGCACTACATGCCGATGACAATCACCTCGCCAGGAGCATTCACACTGACCAAAGAAAACGTTGGTACGCCATATGCCCTGGTGATTTTCAGAACAGGCGTGAACATGCGCGATCCTGCCGATATGGCAAAAGCCTCAGCTCTGCAGGATCAATTGGGTGTCTACCAGACCAAGCGCGGATCGTATACCCCCACAAACAATTGGGACATGGATCAGATTCTTGCCATGCGTAAGAAAGTTCAGGAGGTTTTCGATCTTGAAGGATTTAAGTCAGAAGATATTTTTGGGAAGAACGGCGAGCTCACAGCAGATCAGCATCGAGCTGGCGTCGCAATTGGCTGGGGTGGTCTACCCAAAGAGCAGGCTGTTTACCCCTTCTATACCCCAACATTTGAAGGACCCAATGTTCTCACCCTGAAGGATGTTCCTGTCGATGGTTTTTGGTCAATCACCGTTTACGACAAAGACGGGTTCGTTCAAGGTGATGCCTACAACATCAACAGTGCTTTCGCGAAAGCGAATGCTGATGGGGCTTATGTGATCCACTTTGGTGGCGAGCCTTCTCAGAGCAATTACCTGGGAATTTATCCAGGCTGGAATTTTGTACTGAGAATGTATCAGCCTCAGAAAGCTTATTTTGATGGTAGTTGGCAGCTGCCAGAACTTGTACCAGTTAGATAGAAAATCCCTAAAAACAAGCTGATATCTAGTTAGCTTCCTGCCCCTTGGCCTCTTGTTCCTTGGCTAGATCTATACCTTCAACAACTTCAAGGGCCTGTCGTTTCAGGATCAACTGAGTATTGCGCTCTTTTTCTAGGCCTTGCTCAACCTGAATGACAGCGATGCGATTTACAGGAACCACGACGCGATCAGTGCACTGAGGTTGTTCAACGAGCCCCTTGCATGAGCGTCAGAACCACTTTGACTATGGAGCTAAAAATCCCTTCAGGGACTCAAGGGGAAAATTGTTCTGGCTTTTGAACCACCAAGCTCTTGATGGAGCTCCGTAGTGTTCTCTCAAGTAGATGATTGCTTTGTTGATTGACGGAAAGACGACTCCGTCGATGCTGGCTGCTGCGATACTTCCAAGCGCCCGCTCAGTAGCATCTTGTGCCTTGGCTTGGTTAGCGGCCTCCTTCCAGCTGCCTTCATAGCTTGGAGTGAATCTTGCTGCTTTTTGGCACGCAGATCTACCAGGCAACTGTCCTGATTCGATTTCCCTGATGTGCCCGCAATGATCAGCGAAGCCTTTTGCGTGGATCAGTAGCTCCTTAACATGATTGGCTACTTCATCTGAGTCGTTCGATAGTTGACTCGCAACCATTAGCGCTGATAGGCAAAGGTGTTGTGTCTGGTTGCTGCCAGTCCATCCACGAGCAAGTAGGTCATGGGCATCTTGCAAGCTTGTTGGCTCACCACTTTGCTTAGAAAGACTCTCAAGGGGCTGCTCACCTTTATCCGCGTAGACCAGTTGTTGGTTCGCGGCTGTTCGCTTCCTAGGTTTGATCCAGTTGATACAGGTGACTTCACAATCTTCATCAACAAGGTTGTAGGGACCGGGACCTAACTCTCTTTTTTTAAGCCTTATGGATTGAACCAGAACATTGTTTTTTGCTGCGACGTTCCATCTATCAGGCAATAGAGACGGCTCCTCTACTAAGCCGAATCCGTCTAGCAAAAGACCGTTACCTTGACCTGTGAACGGTAACCGGATTGAGATGTAGTCACTATCTACTTGCTTGACGTTAGGGAAAACCTCCAACAGGCCTGAAGATATTTTCAGTTGTTGATCAGTAGTGAAGTCGATGCTCTCGCCCAGTTCTCCTGCATCTATTGCGCCTGCCTCGAGGCATAGTTTCACAGTGAGAGCTGCATCAAAGGCTTTAACCGGTTTGGCTAATGGATACCAGAGGTGAATGCCTCCACTGTGACTTGAGCGAAATACAAGGGGCTCTCTCAAGCCCATCAGTGCACATCTCTCCAACAGGATGTTGATTGCGTCATCTCCACGATCAGGGTGGTATGGAGAACGTGCCTGATCAATGTCAAAGGCAATCCATTGGGTAGTCCTAGAAGGGCGAATTGTAAGGTAAGAAGGTTCTTCTTTGGACAATCCCAGGTGATGAGAAAGCAGCTTTGCTGAAGGATGACCTGAACGAAATGCCTTGACTCCATTCACCTCAATCACATAGCCCCACCCAGGCGTAAAGGCCTTTATGAACCACTCAGCTAGTGGGGAAGCCTTCGAGGGGGAAGTGTTGCTCATGGAGTCTTGAGATCGGAAGTGGCTAAGAACGATTTGACTCAATCCTTGCCAGAGCAGTAGGTCTCGATTCGCGAGGCATTGATCTCTGGCTTTGCCTCCAGTTGACATGTCTTATCGCGTTGCCACTCCTGCAAGGCGATCACATCCCACAGCAAGGTGCCGTAGATGTTTCCAGTGGAATAGACGTAGTGAGTACCGGGTTTGAAAATCTTTTTGGCCTTGCGCTGACGTAACCAGCTACCAGAAACGCGCAGCAGCTCTGCTGCTTGCTGCGTATTTAGGAAGTTGGTCGGTGTCATGAGGCCCTTTTGGCTGCGTTGGCGGTGGCTTTAAGCGGCTGGTGCAAGCAGCTGCTCGATGGCCCCATTTACAAACTACGAGGGGTTGTCGCGCTCAAAAATTGAGCCTTGCACAGGCCTCGTAGATGGGTTTGGCCCGCCCAAACGAAAAGCTCTCAGGGCGCACACAGGGCGTAACCACTTTTGCTATTCGCTGAGATTCAAGTCGGGGCGACAGGATTCGAACCTGCGACCTAGTGCTCCCAAATCACTCGGTCTACTCTTGTGTTCATGCGGCTTTCTTAGTCACTATCCCTTTTTTGGTAGTGGATTCTGTGCTGAGAGATGCTGACAGATTCCAGGAGGTATTGACGCCTAGCGCAAGCTTAGCGCAAAATTGAGATAGCACTCGGTCAGCTTCGTTTGCCTCGCCTTACACACACAGATCCATGGATTAAGCCCTTTCGCAAGCTTGTTGCCAACAGTTGTGGTGATCAATGGCAGGTGAGGCCATCGGGGAAACGAATGCGTTTGGAAGTTAAAGGTGTTGGCTCAGTCATCCTTCCTTTTGATTGGTCAGAAGATGGTGCTGCTCATGCTCTGCCCCGTATTAAGCAGATCTTTAAGCGCTTTTCTACTGGACTGTTCACCCTTGCAGAAGCAGCACGAAACACCAACACCGCTAGTAGTCAACAAAAGATTGACTTCAAGCAGCTATTTGCAGAATTCAGAAAATTCCGCCATACAGCATCAGATGACACCTGGAAAGCAAAATACATTCCAATCCTTAGAAACATTGACGCTGCATTTGTAGGCAAGCCACCAATCGATGGCGAAACGCTTTGCGATGTTGCATTGAAGCAATGGGAACACGGCTCTAGGCAGCGTCAGATCATGCGACAAAACCTCTATGCGTTTCTTACCTGGGCAGTGCAGCGAGGACAGCTCAAATCGCTCTATCTGCCACCGGCGGATGCTGCAGAGACACGCAGGCCCAAGCGTGATGGCTACGCCTTGTCAGATGCGCAGATTCTGCAGTTGTTAGAAGCTCTACCAGAAGGAGACTCACATGATCGATGGCGCTTTGCGCTTCAACTATGCGCTGTCTATGGGCTTAGGCCAGAAGAGCTGCGATACCTACGGATTAAGGATGGTCCGATAGGGCCTGAGTTATGGACTATCTACCGCAAGAGTAAAGGCGGAAAAAAAGGCGAACGAACTGACCCTCGTCGACTCAATGCGCTGCTAGTCAAAGACTCAGATGGCACTCCTAGCGACTGGAACCTGCAAGGCCGTCTACAGATTGGCGAACAACTGCCGCCATTAGGACAACAAGGCAACGCTGGTGATGCACTTGGCACTTATCTCAAGCGCAAGGCGATATGGCAGCAACTACGACAAGACGCTGATCATGCTGGTGAGGTATTAAAGCCCTATACCTTTCGACATCGCTACGCCAAAGCATCACATGCTGCGGGGCTACCGATAGCGAACATCGCCCAAGCCATGGGTCACACGATTGAGGTGCACTTAAGTAGCTATGCACGCTTTACACCAGATGCAACAGCAGACCTCTATGCACAGGTGAACGCTTAATGGAAGAACTACAGCCAACCGACGAGCAACTTGCTCAAAGCATGCCTCTCACGCTCCATTCAAAGTGGGGGAGGGAAGATTGGATTCGCAGGGGAGCCTATTCCCGGTATTTCATCTGTAAGTGCGAGTCTTTCCTTGGCTTACGACGCAAACGCTGGCTTAAGGAATCTAAAAATCCTTAGACCAGTCGACTGCTCCACAGCCACCTTTATTCAATTGATGAAATCGCGGCCGCGAAAACCGTACCTGTGACGTTTAAGACGGGATGTCGATCACCGACCGGCCTTTGTTCTCACTACCTTTTTGGTTCGGTTGTATTTGCGGAGGCAGGAGGATTTGTTTGAACCGTGCAATGAATGCCATGAATAACCTTGAGAACACCAAGCACTGTTGCCATTGCAGTAGCTGTGCTTATTGTTGCCCTGCTGTTGTTGCAGTTAATATTGATAGTCTTTTACTTAGTTCACAATTGCCTGAGTGAATCGGTTTTGCTCTGGAGCTGTCCCAGCAGTAGTTGTTAATAGTTCCCACTGAGTCGTTTGATATTTGCAGTAAGTGAGACCCAACTTGCAAGGGAAGCGAGGTGCCGTTCTGAAGTTTGAGTGGTTGGCTGATGAGCTGAATGGTGCTTGGCAGCGGTATTCTTGTTGTTGTTGATCCGCTGAAAGTGCGTTCAGGCTCATTAATACCTAAAAAAGCCCTGGACATATGCCCAGGGCGATGAAAGGAGAAGCGCTTAGATCGTGTTATTAATCAAGCTAGAAAATCCGTATTGCTGTACAGACTGGCTAATTCATTGTCGACTGAGAGAGCATGAGAGCGACGAACTGCAGATTCAGCATTGATTGTGCCTGCACCGTAGGTGTCGTCACGCCCTGTAGCTCCTAAATCCATGGCACTTGTTGTCAGGATATCTCTAACCTCTCCGCCAGTTAGAGATAAATTTTCACTCCAAACAAGAGCAGCAACTCCAGCTACATTGGGGTTTGCACACGAGGTTCCGCCAAAAGATCTTTGCCATCCGTTCGCATCAATAGATTGACTGTCTGTCGGTGCTACTAATGTAAGGTTATCGCCTCTATTGGAATAACCAGCAAGTTCAGTTCCTGTAACATTAGTAAGTGAACCACCAGTAATTGCATCGATTTCTTCTGTGCCTGTGAACTTCAGAGCACCGACACTAGCAATATTGTCATTTGTAGTTTGTGCTTTGGCTAGACCTGAAACACTAGTTAGATAGTCGTCGTCATCGAGGTTGCCACCTGGGCCACCGTTACCGGCTGCGATGGCAAAGAAGCCATAATCTGCTGTTTCATCTAGAGCAGTTTGCATTTCTGCCTTGGTTGCGCCATGGGTCCACCAACCTTCACCTTGAATACCACCTTGAAAGACTAGTCTTTGACTACAATTGCGTTGATCTTTGGCATCTTCAATTGAATCGTAGAGTGAATCACCTCCACCATAAACATTGTAGGCCCAAAGTTCACTTCCAGGAGCAATACCTGCCAAGTTTTGACTATCATGTTTGGCAGCCATCACACTCATGGCTCGATGTCCATGGGAGTCATTTGACTTGCCGGTTTGGTTGACAACATGATCAATTTCATCATGAGCATCAGTTGCACTTCCTGCAACATCATTAAGACCAGTATCCAGAGATACGAGAACAACATCTTCTGAACCTTTGTTGAATCGCCAAGCACCTCCTGCATCCATGGCTTGTAGGTTCCATTGTTCTTTTGTACTGTCGCTCATTCCTTCTCTAATGCGGTAGCTATCGTCTTCGGTGGTAATCCTCTCAAAACCTTGTAGATAAATCTCATCTCCATTTTTGAGGCTCAAGATGTCGAAAGCTGTGCCTTGATAAATGGCCTGTTCGCCGATCGTTGTGTAATCAGTCAAACCGCTGAAGGTTTCGCCATTGAAGCTCTTGATGTCTGCACTATCAATACCATTAAGTATTAGTTCGTCGGTTCCACCACGAGCCTTGTAAATTCTACCTGAATCATATTGTGAACCTACCCATGAATATGCATCCAGATCATTATAAGTAAAAGTGTTCGCTTCAATGTCACCATCAAATGTACTCCAGTCAAGAGCATCAATCATCGTTAATCTTTCATCAAAGTCTTCTATATTTTCTCTCCAGCCACCGAATACAGCATCAATATCCACATCAAAGTCCCAGTTACTGCGTCTATCGAAGAAGCTTTCCGCAGCATCGATCTTGCCGTTAAGATCGACAAGGAATCGATCTTCTGAGAGATCTAGTGTGTATGATCCAAGATCAACACTTTCTCCTGTAGTGGTGTGGGTTGCATTGACTTGAGCTTCAACATTACCAAGTTTCATTGTTGAGAATGGGCCCCAACTCCAGCCATAAATATCTGAGAAATCTAACCTATTATCATTTAAGAAATCACCATCATAATTGATTCTGATAGCACCATCTTCAAAGACTTCTTTTTTCGTACCGTCGTGTGATGCATCATAAATACGGGTATAACCATAATCAAATAGACCCTCTACACTAAAGTCCCATGGCTTGATGCTGATGCTGAGATCAACATCGCGCGCTAGTGGGAGTTTGTTGAAAGCTTGCCGGTGAAAACCTTGGCTAAATGGGTTGTGTGAACCACCTTCCTCGCCAGCTTCATGTTCACCATTTGTACGATCTTCTGGTAAATCCTGTTGGCCTTTTCTTGCTATCCAGTTTAGCCTTACGAAGGAAAACCTATTTGATTTTCTTTCAAATTGGCCTTGATGATTGAATTCATCAGGTGATTCATCGCGATCTTGCTGATTTGCACTGGAAGAGAAACCTTGCCGATTGACTGAACGAAATGGCTGCCTTAGGTGTCGGCCAACTGTATTTGGACCATGTTGATTGCCTGTAATCGGATCTTCCAAACTTGTGGAATGATGAACATTGAATGTTTCTTGCCTCTCAAAAGATAGTCTGCTATCGCGAGGATAATCTTTGGTTGTGTTGTTTGAATTTGAGGCTCCCTTAGCTTCGAGTTCAAAGGGCTGCTCTTGTTCAGTGATCTTGTCACTATTGGAGTAATAGTGGCTTGAATGCCCCGAGCCAAGATGAGTGTTCTGACTGTCTGTTGGCTTTGCTAAATTTAGTGAGTCACTGATGAAGTCTCTGCGCTCTGATTGCTTGTCATTTGAGCTGATACTTCTGAAGAGCCGTTTCATGATTAGAGAAAAGGCAAAGCCTTTTGAATGACTCAATCAATTTCGCTCAATGTCATGACTTTAGATGTGATCCAGAACCTTTTGAGCCACGAACTTGCTCATATTCAATTGTGACGTAGGTCACACCTTTATTTGTGCATATCGATTGATTAGAAGTAATTTGGATGGAGAATCTGATTATTCTAGATCAGTCTTGCGACTAATCCTATCAATAGCCTTGCTTTTCATCTTTCTATTTTGGTGCCGCTTGCTTTTTCAGTCAATGACAGCCTCTGTAACCTGTGCTTGTAGTTGTCGCTGCAGTTGTTGTGACTGCTGATCAATAATCGCTATCGCTAGGTGGATTGGGACCCAACTGGCGTGATTGCGAGGGATACAGCGGGCCTGGGAAAACCCGCTTAAAAACGAAACGCCTACTTAAACCCTCTATCCCGATTCGGATGGTTCTTTTTTATGTTCTTAGCAGCTACAAAAAGACCTGCACCCACTGGTATGAAAGTTTATTGCTGGGGCATTTAGAGACCCTTGATCGAAAGGAGCAATTCTGCCTACTGACGCCTTGTTGTTGCTTGCTTAGACCTAGATCAGGAGTCCGAGGACGTAGAAACCCTGAAAACCTGTCCTGGACTTGAGGGCATCCAACGCGGGTGCCCTTCTTCATGTCTTGCAGTTGCTGCCCTAATGGTCGATCTGACTCCCATACCTAGTCTTAAGGCATCGGAGTACGCCACCTTTTGATGTCCCATTGTCGTACTGGTGCCATTGCAATTGGGGTTGGTGCTGCTACTGCTGTTGTTTTGTCTCTAGCAGGAGCAAAGACACCATTAGTCATTGCTTCTGCTGCGGCTTTTAAGTTATAGCGTCTAGTTATTTTTTATTTCCGCTTTTCAGACAATTGCTGGAATGATTCAATGGCATGCTGACAGTATTTTGATGACAAGTTTTTAAGGAGCTGGAAGTAATGATTTTTTCAAGTAGATTACTTATACTTCGAAGGCTTTATTAATTCATGAAGAATTTAGAGAAGTTGCTTCTTTCAGCTTCAATGGCTTTGTTCATAAGTCCCATTGAGCCAGTATCATCAAGGCCGGCTTACTGTAATAATACAGAAAACTTGCCTCCAATTAAAAAAAAGATTTGCGAGAAAGGCATTGGCAGGAAAAAAGTAGTGGATCAGGGTTCAGGTCTTAGCTTTATAAATATTCCCAATGACGATAGTTGGGATACAAGGTTAAAAGTAGATGCTCCATTCTCTAGCTTAGTTAAAATAACATCTTCATTTAACGGAGAAGATGAATATGCTGTATATGATAATTTCTACAATAGAAAAAATTGTGAATTCCCCTTCACATGTTATCGAGCCGGGGTGATGACAAAGTGGACCCCGGAGTACTTATCAGGTGTGAATTATCTTGTCAAAACAGCAACTGAAACACTTCTATCACCTATAGATATCAAGCATTTGGGCAAGACTTACACATTGTATGGAGAAGAAGGTAAATTCATCCTTCCAAATCCCCTGATAGAGTCAATAAAGTCCGAAAAAATCCATCTAAGTTAATCATACGCATGCCTAGCCCTAAGACAATAAGCTTATGTCAACACTGCTTGAAATTTAAGATAGCCCAAGAATTTCCCATTCATGAAAAAACAGTAGCTAGTCTGTCAAAGCTATTTAGTAAGACTACATCTAAATGGATGCCTCCAGATATAAAGCTTTTACCCCAGACTATCCAGCCTGGTATGAATAACCAAAAGCTCGCAGGCTTATCTCTACCAAAGGTAGTAAAACTAATATCTGGAGGCTCTACAGGTAGTGGTTTCCTGATAGGGGATGGCTCATACATAATGACGAATAGGCATGTCGTTGGCAGGTCTAAAAATAAAACTACACGAGTAGAATTTTCCGATGGTTCATCTGATCAAGCAAAGACAGTATTTATAAGTAGTAATGAAGACTTTGCAGTGCTTAAGTTGAAGAGTAGAAATGCGAGTTCACCACTACCAATTTGTTATTCAACATATCCAGTTCCTGGTCAAGATGTCCTTGTGCTAGGTAGTCCTCGTGGTCTTTCTAATACCATTACAAGAGGTATGGTGAGTGCCGTACGTCAGGTTGGTTCTGACTTTAAATCGACTGTTCCATCTGGCTCAACATTAATTCAAACTGATGCTGCCGTTAATCCAGGCAATAGCGGAGGCCCATTGGTAAATTCTAATGGAGAAGTTATTGGAGTCGTTACATTCAAGAAGTCAGGAGCAGAAGGTTTGAATTTTGCCATCTCAATAATAGACATTCTTGAAGACTTAGGCGTTAGCAGACCAGTACTCACGAAGCAAGTTAATGCATATGGAAACTATCTATCTACAAAATAAACAACGCGAAACAGATTCGTCAGATCTTTGGCAATTGATATTGAACCACAATGCTCAATGCTTATCTCAAGCATGCTAATGCCAAAAAAGAACTAGGAGACCTCAAAGGAGCCTGTGAGAACTAGAAGAAAGCAGCAGAACTAGGTGATGAACATGCTGCAAAGTTGCTGGAGGAGAACTGTCAGTGACCTCTTAGTGCCTTCAGATCGGTCTGTAACAGGCAAGGACAAAGGCGTCTCTCCCTCTAGTAAAGGGAGTAGGAGACAGCCTCTCTTCTATCCACAACGATTACCACGACTCCATCTGACAAGTCAGGAGGCTCTATCTAGTTTGAAGATCTGGCCTTGTCATAGATGTCCCGCTTTAGCTCAAGCCTGTTTCTGACACTGGTCTCACTGGCTTTTCATGGAGTCCATCAGCAGCCAGCCGTTGCAGGTTGCGCAAACTACGAAGCGGTGGGCTGGTTTACGAATGCGGTCTCCGGTGAGCGATCTAAAGACATTGCCGGCACTAGCTTTCGTTGTGGCAACGCCTATAGCGCTGGTGGTGGATTCAGAAGCTCTGATCTCACAGTGATAACGACTGTCTGTATAAACGAGGAGATGTGCACCGACCCTAGATTTAAACCAAACACGACTTACGTTTCAATCAATCAAGGGAAATCAGTTAGTAGTGAGCAAAACAAGGGTGAAATTCTTTCATTCACCAGGAATAGCATCACTATGAAGCTTGAAAACTCTCCAATTTTATATTCCTGGAAAGACGCCAAATTTATCCCTTGCTATGAATGCCAGGTCTCTAACGGAGGCACTTGAGCAAATGGCTCCTATACTTCTTTATCTCACTGGAGTTATCTCTGGTTTAATTGCAGCTCTACTGTTAAGTCGATTCTTTAGCTTTGATCGAAAAGCCACGGCCACTCTTAATGAGAAGCTAAGGGAAACGAATGAACCGAAGAAAGTTAGAATAATGGGAGGGATTTAGTAGAAATCAAGCAACCCACCCAAATGAGTTTGGAATGTGTCCTCAGAACCTTTGCTGTAACTGGTTTGGAAAACGTGCAAAAGCAATCACGGGATGAATAATCCATGAATATCATTTACTACAAATAGAAAGAAAGGAAATAACACTAAACCTGCCACAAAGAATGATCGGTTTAGCTATCAATACCGTTGTTGTATTTGTATAGCTGTTTTACAAATGGAAGGATTGGTTCAATCTCTTCTTTACACCTCTTGGAATTAATTTCTTCATCGTCCCAGTCGCCCTCTAACCATTGACAGGCAGTTAAATACATAAGAGTTTCATGATGCTCAGGTTTGTGAGGGTAAAGAATTTCAACTTTTTTCCAATCCCAATAATCTTTATCCTCACCTTCACCCCAACCATCTTCATCAATCTCCCAAGAGTTGGGTGAGAACTTACACCAAGAAGGGATGTCAAAGAATAACTTATCTTCATGCCAATCACAGTCATCCTCATCCACGTAACCTGATTTATAGATAAAATCAATTAACTCAGTTTCACTTGCTGGAACTTCAAAAGATGTCTTACCTTTGTCACCGGTTAAATCAAGGAGCTCTTGGTAGGTGTTTCCTTTGTAGGTAATCTTCATTTATTAATTATAGTTGTTCTTTAATGCTGCCGCAATAGATAAAGACATCTCCATCTCAATCCCAAGCCAATCGTTGTTGGCTGGAAAAAGCCTTCGCTTGTTGTTTCACTGGCGCCAGTGCTGATTGCTGCATTAAGCGGTTACAACGTTAGTGATTCATCCTGAGAATCTCCTTTTCCCCCTTCTGGAACATCGTTGTTAATACTGTTGCCATTCATGCCAATCACACCCACAGCTGTTGGGTTCTCAAGTGATTCAACGAAGTCATTACCCGCTTCTACAGCGTTTTGATCCTTAAACGCTTGGTTATCCCAGGTCGCTTCGCCTGTTGTTCCCTGGCTGTCGAGTTCCTGCCAGGAAATATCATCGGATCCGTTGAAGCTTGATTCTGTTCCATTCGCTGCTTGATGCAGGCTTTGGCCCCAATCGGCATCCAAGACAGCTAGATCTGCCATCGAGATCTGGCCATCAAAGTTGGCATCGACTCCTCGCGCCACACTGGCATCAACAAAGCCATCGTTATTGGTATCAACCTCAGTTGCACTGTCATCAGCACTGACTTGCTGTTGCCTTGCAGCACCAGCATTGAGATAAGCCAGATCTTTCATCGAGACCCGGCCGTCGTAGTTCAAATCGCCTTGATAGGTAATTAGGTTTTTGGAGCCCTTTTGATTTTCAAAGACGTCTGAGCCTGTTGCTTGAAGGCTGAGGATGCCTTGGCTTAGATCAACAACATTGCCTGCAGCACCGGTGATCTCAATATCGGCAACCAGTTGCGCTGTTTCTTGACCTGCTTGCACAAATGCGCCATCAACAAAGCTGCCACTCTCGAGGTTTGTTGATGTTTGACTGTCGTCAGGTGAACTGATATAGAAACCAGAGCTTGCCAAACTTGCATTGGCATTCGTTAGGCCAGTAATTTGTATGTCTTTGGCCTGAATGTTGCCCACATTGGTCCATTCACTTGTGGCTGTAATCGTATCGCCAGCTCGTACCAGATTTGTTTGTTTTGAGTTATAGGATCCAATCTCAAGATCACTACTTAAGATCAAGCCATCGCCTTGTTCTTCTAGGTTGATTGTTGCCTCATACAGGGTGACTTTGGTTCCTTCTACAGCCAAATCACCACCGAGATCGCGCAGACTCTTGATTTCACGATTGCTAAAGCCGCTGTTGTCTTCTAAGGCTTTAGAGAAAACTGTTTCATCTTGATTGGCACTCAAACCAAAGAACAGTGGTGTGCTGGGATCGTCGATGCTGCCATCTGAATTTTGAGTGAGCCCTGCAAGATTACGTTCATTGAAATTGACGTCTATCGACGCCAGAACATTTTCTGATGAGATTGATTGTCCAGCGGCAAGATCTCCAAGGCTTGCTGCTGCTATACGGATTGTGCCAGCATCATTATCAATCTGAACGGCATTAGCAATTGGCAACTGGCTACCAATCTTGATATCCGATGCTTTGATCTCATTAAACAAGTAGGGATCAAAGTTGATCGTTACATCTGCTGTTTCTAAGTTATAGCCTTCTGCAAGGCTCTTGGCTGTGATGTCCAGGCGATAGGTATCATCTAGATCAACAGAATCGCCAAGAACACCAAGTTGATTTAAACCAGTAGCATTGTCAACTTCTGTACCGTTGTTTAAATGCAGGCTATAACCGAGCTTAATGTCGCTATCTGCAGTAATTGCTAAAGAATTACCATATACATCAAGGGGTATTTCCGCAATACCGCCACTATATGGGAAACCATTAACAGGTTTCAGGTCACCATATGGCTCATATGGATTAGTAAGAAAATCTTGCCCCGCTCTTGTTTCGAGTTTGCCACCAGTATCAAACCAAGCATGCTTGCCAGGCTGGCCTGTCTGTAAGAAATCTCTGCTGAGGGGTGAACTAGGTGGACCAACATCTAAATTGAAATCAATAGCAGATAGAGGGGTTTGCCAAAGAAGGGTATTTCCATTTCCAGGCGTTATTTCACCACTACTCCATTTGTATCTACCTGCCAGATCAGTAGTCAGCCCCGTCCATTTACCAGCAACACCTTTGAGTGGGTCTCCGTTGTTAATTATAGTTTGATTGAAATTATTGGTTAACCATGTTTGTTCGGCTGCTGTATTGAGTGTGACCAGGTTGCCATTAAGCTTTACAGCATTGGCTTCTGCTTCTTCCCAGGAGTGCCCATCAACAATTACATAAGCTGAATTTCCGAGGACTGCATCTGCTGGGGGTGGAGTCTTATAAGTGTTCCATGTTTTAGCAATATCGGGATTGGTTCTTACGTCTGGCCCTGGTTTGCCTCTTGTGATTTCAACAGAAGAATCAAAAGCATCACCATGTACTTCAGTATCTTCTGGAATCAAAATACTCGATAGTTGAGTACCAGCAAATGCACCATCACCAATAGATGTGACGTTCTCTGGGATTACAACACTCGTGAGTTGAGTATTTAAAAATGCACCATCACCAATCGATTTGACCCCATCGCCTATAATAACACTCGTGAGTGGAGTTTGGCGGAATGCATCACTTCCAATCGAAGTAACGCTATTTGGGATCTCAACACTCGTGAGTTCAGTGCCCTCAAATGCACCCTCGCCAATCCATACATAACTGTTTTGGCTGTCTGCTGGAATGATTACATCATTCCCTTGGGCTTCAATGAGTGCTATGGCATCTAAATTGTTTAAGATTGACCCTTCTTCGACCAAAACAAATGACTTCGCTGTTGCTAATCCATCTGGGTCCTTAGCTTCTAGCCTTAAAGAATATGTCTCTTTTGTTTTTGTTTCTTCATCAGCAGGACCATTAATGACTAGCTGATCTCCGGTGACGCTAAAGAATGAATTGTCTTCACTGCCTCTTCCTGATATTAATGCGAAAGTATGACCATTTGGTGAATCAGGATCAGTCGCTGATAGTGATCCAATTGCAGTTCCTGGCAGGAGGCTTGCCTCAAAGCTTTTGACTGAAATGGATATATCTGTAGGAAACAAATAACGGCCATCACTCGAGAAGTTAATCGCTTCTATGTTTCGCAGTTGATCAGTACCATCTCTGCTCGTGGTATTATCAGCAACGCTAAATGTTTCACTGCTTCCATCAAGACTTAAAGTATATTCACCTCTAGTTCCACTGAAAAATACATAATCATCGGAACCTTCTCCGCCATCAATATTGTCATTACCAATGCCACCACTAATCGTGTCATTACCACCGCCTCCACTAATCGTGTCATGACCATCGCCCCCATCGACCACGTCATGACCATCTCCACCATCAATCACATCATTGCCAACTCCCCCATAAATCACGTCAATTCCAACTCCACCACTAAGCGAGTCATTGCCAACTCCACCACTAAGCGAGTCATTTCCTAATTGACCATTAATCGTGTCATTGCCAACACCACCATTAATTGTGTCATTAACATCTGTACCATCAATCACTTTATATATTGTGATTGAAACAGTTGAATCAAATGCTTCGCTATTCACCTCAGCACCTTCCGGAACTAAAACGCTCGTCAGTTCAGTATTCCCAAATGCCCTATTGCCAATCGAAGTAACACTATTTGGTATCTCAACACTCGTTAGTGGAGTATTCCAAAATGCATTATTGCCAATCGAAGTAACACTATTTGGTATCTCAATACTCGTCAGTTGAGTATTTGAAAATGCATGATCACCAATTGAAGTAACGCTATCTGGAATTACAATACTCGTCAGTGGAGTACTTGAAAATGAACTATCACCAATCGAAGTAACACTATTTGGCACTTCAATACTCGTCAGTTGAGTATTTGAAAATGCACTATTGCCAATCGAAGTAACACTATTTGGCATCTCAACACTCGTCAGTGGAGTACTTGAAAATGCCCTAAGACCAATCGAGGTAACGCTATTTGGGATCTCAATACTAGTGAGTTGAGTATTTGAAAATGCCCCTTCATCAATCGAGGTAACGCTATCTGGAATTACAACACTCTGTAGCGGAGTGCCCTGAAAGGCATGATTACCAATCGAGGTAACGCTATTTGGGATCTCAATACTCGTTAGGCCAGTGGTCTGAAAGGCATGATCACCAATCGAGATAACGCTATCTGGAATTACAACACTCTGTAGCGGAGTGCCCTGAAAGGCATTATTACCAATCCATCTATAGCTTTCTGGAATGATTAAATCTTGCCCTTGTGTAGCGATGAGGTCTATTGCATCTGATCGATAAAGGCTTTCATGTATTTGCTCGACCGAAACATATGGATCAAAAGTATTTTCTTGAATCTCTGTATTTTCTGGAATTATAACACTCGTTAGTGGAGTATTTGAAAATGCATAAGCACCAATCTCTGTAACGCTATTTGGGATGTCAATACTCGTTAGTTGAGTATCCTGAAATGCATGACGACCAATCGATTTAATTCCATCACTTAATACAACATTCGTCAGTTGAGAATTCCTAAATGCATGATCACCAATTGAAGTAACGCTATCTGGAATTACAATACTCGTCAGTGGAGTACTTGAAAATGAACTATCACCAATCGAAGTAACACTATTTGGCACCTCAATACTCGTCAGTTGAGTATCTGAAAATGCACTATTGCCAATCGAAGTAACACTATTTGGCACCTCAATACTCGTCAGTTGAGTATTTGAAAATGCACTATTGCCAATCGAAGTAACACTATTTGGTATCTCAACACTCGTTAGTGGAGTATTTGAAAATGCCATATCACCAATTGAAGTTACGCTATTTGGGATCTCAATACTCGTTAGTGGAGTATTCCAAAATGCACTATTGCCAATAGAAGTAACGCTATTTGGTATCTCAATACTCGTGAGTTGAGTATTTGAAAATGCCCCATCAGCAATCGATTTAATTCCATCACTTAATACAACACTCTGCAGCTGGGTGCCAAATGCATTATTGCCAATCGTAGTGACGCCATCACCAATAACAACACTCGTTAGTTGAGTATTCCTAAATGCATGATCACCAATTGAAGTAACGCTATCTGGGATCTCAATACTCGTTAGTGGAGTATTTGAAAATGCACTATTACCAATCGAAGTAACACTATTTGGTATCTCAATACTCGTTAGTTGAGTATTCCAAAATGCATTATTACCAATCGAAGTAACGCTATCTGGCATTACAATACTCGTCAGTGGAGTACTTGCAAATGCACTGTTACCAATGGAAGTAACGCTATTTGGTATCTCAATACTCGTTAGTTGAGTATTTGAAAATGCCCCATCACCAATCGATTCAATTCCATCACTTAATACAACACTTGTCAGTTGGTTGCCAAATGCCCTATTGCCAATCGAAGTAACACTATTTGGTATCTCAATACTCGTTAGTTGAGTATTCCAAAATGCATTATTGCCAATCGAAGTAACACTATTTGGGATCTCAACACTCGTCAGTGGAGTATTTTGGAATGCACTAGAGCCAATTGAAGTTACGCTATTTGGGATCTCAATACTCGTTAGTGGAGTATTCCAAAATGCACTATTGCCAATAGAAGTAACGCTATTTGGGATCTCAATACTCGTTAGTTGAGTATTCCAAAATGCATTATTGCCAATCGAAGTAACGCTATTTGGGATCTCAATACTCGTTAGTTGACTGCCCGCAAATGCCCCATCACCAATCGATTCAATTCCATCACTTAATACAACACTCTGCAGCTGGGTGCCAAATGCACTATTGCCAATCGAAGTAACGCTATTTGGGATCTCAACACTCGTCAGTGGAGTATTTTGGAATGCACTAGAGCCAATTGAAGTTACGCTATTTGGGATCTCAATACTCGTTAGTTGAGTATTCCAAAATGCATTATTGCCAATCGAAGTAACGCTATTTGGGATCTCAATACTCGTTAGTTGACTGCCCGCAAAAGCCCCATCACCAATCGATTCAATTCCATCACTTAATACAACACTCTGCAGCTGGGTGCCAAATGCACTATTGCCAATCGAAGTAACACTATTTGGCACCTCAATACTCGTCAGTTGAGTATTTGAAAATGCACTATTGCCAATCGAAGTAACACTATTTGGTATCTCAACACTCGTTAGTGGAGTATTTGAAAATGCCATATCACCAATTGAAGTAACACTATTTGGTATCTCAACACTCGTTAGTGGAGTATTTGAAAATGCCATATCACCAATTGAAGTAACACTATTTGGTATCTCAACACTCGTTAGTGGAGTATTTAAAAATGCACTATTGCCAATAGAAGTAACGCTATTTGGTATCTCAATACTCGTGAGTTGAGTATTTTGGAATGCACTATTGCCAATAGAAGTAACGCTATTTGGTATCTCAATACTCGTGAGTTGAGTATTTTGGAATGCCCCATCAGCAATCGATTTAATTCCATCACTTAATACAACACTCTGCAGCTGGGTGCCAAATGCATTATTGCCAATCGTAGTGACGCCATCACCAATAACAACACTCGTTAGTTGAGTATTCGTAAATGCATCACTTCCAATCGAGGTGACGCTATCTGGGATCTCAATACTCGTTAGTGGAGTATTTGAAAATGCACTATTACCAATCGAAGTAACGCTATTTGGGATCTCAATACTCGTTAGTGGAGTATTTGCAAATGCACTATTGCCAATCGAAGTAACGCTATTTGGGATCTCAATACTCGTTAGTTGACTATTGATAAATGCCCCATCACCAATCGATTTAATTCCATCACTTAATACAACACTCTGCAGCTGGGTGCCAAATGCACTATTGCCAATCGAAGTAACGCTATTTGGTATCTCAACACTCGTCAGTGGAGTATTTTGGAATGCACTAGAGCCAATTGAAGTAACGCTATTTGGGATCTCTATACTCGTCAGTGGAGTACCGGCAAATGCATTGTTACCAATCGAAGTAACGCTATTTGGGATCTCAATACTCGTTAGTTGAGTATTTGAAAATGCCCCATCACCAATCGATTTAATTCCATCACTTAATACAACACTCTGCAGCTGGGTACCAAATGCACTATTGCCAATCGAGGTAACGCTATTTGGGATCTTAACACTCCTCAGTTGAGTATTGAAAAATGCATAATCACCAATCTCTGTAACGCTATTTGGGATGTCAATACTCGTCAGTTGAGTATTTTGGAATGCACTAGAGCCAATTGAAGTAACGCTATTTGGTATCTCAATACTCGTTAGTGGAGTGCCGGCAAATGCATTATTACCAATCGAAGTAACGCTATTTGGGATCTCAACCTCCGTCAGTTGAGTATTTGAAAATGCACTGTTACCAATGGAAGTAACGCTATTTGGGATGTCAATACTCGTTAGTTGAGTATTTAAAAATGCACTGTTACCAATCGATTTAGTTCCATCACTTAATACAACACTCTGCAGCCGGGTGCCAAATGCATTATTGCCAATCGAAGTAACGCTATTTGGTATCTCAACACTCGTCAGTTGAGTATTCCAAAATGCTCTAGCACCAATCGAAGTGACGCTATTTGGGATTTCAACCTCCGTCAGTTCAGTACTATAAAATGCATCATATTCAATCGAAGTAACGCTATTTGGTATCTTAATACTCCTCAGTGGAGTATTTTGGAATGCACTAAATTCAATTGAAGTAACGCTATTTGGTATCTCAACGCTCGTCAGTTGAGTGTCCCGAAATGCACTATTGCCAATCGAAGTAACGCTATTTGGGATCTCAATACTCGTTAGTTGACTGCCCGCAAATGCCGCATCACCAATCGAAGTAACGCTATTTGGGATCTCAACCTCCGTCAGTTGAGTATTTGAAAATGCCCCATCACGAATCGAAGTAACGCTATCTGGAATTACAATACTCGTCAGTTGAGTATTTGAAAATGCCCCATCACGAATCGAAGTAACGCTATCTGGAATTACAATACTCGTCAGTTGAGTATTTTGGAATGCACTAGAGCCAATTGAAGTAACGCTATTTGGGATCTCAATACTCGTTAGTTGAGTACCGGCAAATGCATTGTTACCAATCGAAATAACGCTATTTGGTATCTCAATACTCGTTAGTTGAGTATTTGAAAATGCCCCATCAGCAATCGATTTAATTCCATCACTTAATACAACACTCTGCAGCTGGGTGCCAAATGCCATATTGCCAATCGAAGTAACGCTATTTGGTATCTCAACACTCGTCAGTTGAGTATTGAAAAATGCCATATCACCAATCGAAGTGACGCTATTTGGGATTTCAACACTCGTCAGTTGAGTATGTGAAAATGCATTACTGTCAATCGCGGTATACCCTTCCGGAATTATTACAGCATTCCCTTGGGTTCCAATTAGGGCTAATGCATCTGCTTGGCTGAGGGAATTTCTCATTTGCAACCATACTCGTTAGAGGAGTAGTCAAAAGCAGTCAAGAGATCAGCTTTGGATTCTTGAGTTTGCTGCTTAATTATTCTTATAAGAGTATTTTTCTCATTACATATTCTACTGATTAATCGAAAGTGACTGATGGGCTTTTCGCCGTTAACTTGCTTCAAGAGAAGGCTTTGATTACGCTGCTTATCTTCTAAATACTGACTTCTTCGCTTACACCCAAACGCAAAACTTGAGTAACTTGATGGGACGCTTATGGAAGTCATCACTTGTACCAGCGTATAATCTCATCTTACTTCTTTGCTAGGCACAAGGAGGATTTGTTTACGTCAGTAAATACTTAAGTATTTATGCTTTTTTTGCTTATCTATTGGCCATTAAGGTCCTGTCCACTTAGTTGATCATCCAAAGGCTTGCTTGAACGAATCACGCATTGTGCGAAAGCTGGTGGTTCTGTAGCTGCCGTTGTGAACTTCTTCGCAGTGGCCCATCGCTGCGCAGAGATCAGCCTTGTGCACCTGCATCGATTCGCAAACGAGTGAATAGGTGTCGCGGAAGCTATAGGGCCTTAGCCATTCGCCTTGCACGGCCAAGAGCTTGTAATGCATCCTCAGGGCCCATCGCGAATTGTTGAACGCAGGCAGCTAATCCAACTTCCGTTCCTGCCAATGAGATCCCAGATACCACAGATGGTGAGTAAGCAACCAAATCGTATTTGGGCCCAACAGTCTCTGTATCAGACATAAATTCTGCTACCTCATCATCAGAGGAGTTTGCAGAAGTAATCGCCAATACCTTGTATTCGTTTTCAAAGGCTTTGCAGAACCTCTCGACAGCTGTTGCTTCGCCCATAGAGAGCCAGACCTTCTTGCCACTCTGCAGGATTTCTGAAGCAAGGCTCTGTAGGTGATCGATGTTCGCTTTGGATGGCGCGCCTACATACAGAACACTCTCACGAGTAAAGGTCGATTTGATTACCTCTGGCTTGACTCCACTGAGCGACTGCAGCCACGCAAGCTCTATATCGCCCATACCGGATTCAGCAGTAATAACAGTGACGCAAGGGTTGCTAACCAGCCTCTCGATTGCATTCACTGCATCTCTTCGAATCTTCGGCATTCCATCGGTACCACCTACCAAAAGATGAAACGCGCTCTGGCTGATCTCGTCTAAGAACAGAATCGTGCCTCTAGGATTCTCTTCCAGGTCGTAAGACATTGCCAGCAGAGTTTTTTCCATGTCTGGCTTCTTGATTGACTCACAGCAGCAGAAGAGTCCGTCTCTGGTGGAATTGCAACCTTCACGATCTGCCGTTCCAGGAAGTGCCGACATATCTCTAACGCCGAACTCAGCCGCACCCTTGTGAACTAAGGACTTGCGGTGATAGAGGCCAATGACAACGGATTTGCTGCCAGAGACTCGTTCCATCAACTCGACAGCAGCGACGCTTGCCGTTGTCTTACCTGTGCCTGTAGCGCCAACCAGCGCAATCACCCGGCTTTCGACCATTGCCTTGGCTATGTCTTTTGCAGCGAACTCACGATCGATAGTCGTAGTTGGCCATTCACCCACAAGCCTTGAATAGTGAGGCAGCTTGCTTTTCCCAACGACCCTGAGGTCCTCCCACTTCTTGCCCGGTATTGGCTCCCGCAATGGCTCTTGGCCCCGATAGCGGCGTCTGAACTGCTCAGCGAGATAATCGTCCGTCTTCTCTGGCAGATCACCACCGGTCCAACAAAACCAACCTGCTTTTGCACCAGCCTTGTGTAGCTGATTGCTGAGCCTTTCAGCAGCCTTGCATGAAGACTCACCGTGATCGAAGCGAACCGTCATTGGTCGCCCATCCTTCGCTAGTTGCGCAAGCATTGGTCGCAGTCGATCAGGGCGTGACTTCTGGCCTGCAGAGTTGATGCCGTTCAACCCAACTGCAAGCTGACCAGCGGATGTTGCCGCTAGTGCTTTCAGTGCTGACTCCTCAACCCAAAGAGGAACTACTGGATGAGCAACTACAAATTCCCAGGCATGGAGCGGTTCATACGTTTCACGGTTAGCTGTGAAGCCGTAAATACCCAGGCGGTCCATCGCGCCTTCGTAACTCAGGGGCGGGAGGTAGAGCCGCACACGAGTGCCCCGGCAATCGAACTTGTTCCTCTTCGAGCCTCTCTCTCGGTGACTTGGATGAAGACGTTGGCCAGCAAGTTCAAGCCCAGGACTGAGCGCGCCTTTGCTGTTGGCGTTGACGCTGTAGAGGTTCCAATTGTCTGGCTGTGTCTGCTGAAAATACTCACGATTGCGGCGTTCAATCTTTCGTTCTTCTTGAACCACCTCGTTGGGCCGCAAGTCCATATTTTCGCGAGCTTGTTGCTTGCACTTCTCCTTATGACGTTCAACCGCCTGCTCCCAGCCTTGGTCCTTACCCAGAGTGATCGCTCCTGGAGCGAATAGCTGAGGATCGATCCTGTGGTCAAAGATCAACTCACCCAGCGTCTGTATTGGGAGAACTCGAACAAGATCTCCATTGGAATTGCTGCAGTTGTAAGGGCTCATACAACCTCCTCCGCAGACATAAGCGAGTAAATCTCAATTTCACTCGCAAGATCTTGCTGTTTATTGGCATATAACTTGGTTTGCTCGACTTGCCATTGACAGATGGCATTGACGTTCCACAGAACTCGTCCACCAGGACTTCCGGTGGCATAGATCCAGTGTTCGCCAGCAATGAACTCACAGGTTGACTTCTTTGAACGAAGCCAGCTGATCGACACACCAAGATGTTTGGCTGCTTGGGCAGTGCCAATTAAAGAAAAGTTGTCCATGAAGCTTTTGGAGACGATCAAGGACCACCAGGGACATCTCAGATGGTCTTGCCCTCCACACCCTTTGCATGAGGTTCTCCGGTCTGTTGCAATCGATGCCTCGATTACGACCTGACGCTGCAGACTCTTCTGATTCGTCCCGTCAAATCCACCAAGGGAACTGCAACCCAGCCTTGATGATCTATTCAGCTTGAGGAGCACGGGAGCTCTAACCCTCTCAGCTTTGATGTTTCGCGTTTGGTGTGAAGGAACTATCGCTACTGAAAGGCTACGAGGGGTTGTTTGCTCTTTTCTCCCTCCGGGCTGAGTTCTTGCATGCACCACCTTTTTGGGGCGCGTGTGCGCAAAAAAGTGACGCCTTGCGCACATCTTGCGCACAAGGTGGTGGCCTAACCATCGAGAAACCAGTCGGGGCGACAGGATTCGAACCTGCGACCTAGTGCTCCCAAAGCACCCGCGCTACCAAGCTGCGCCACGCCCCGCCACGATAGAATCCTAATCTCTGGGGTGCTTATCAGTAAAACCTTTGCCCCCAAAAGGTTGGGCCTTTTTGTAGAGACTCACTCTGAGTTCGTTTGTGGCGTGGGCGTCACTCAGCCGATCGGGCTGATTTTCCTCCCTTGATGCTCTGAAAAGGCAACGACAACCCCCATAACTTTGGTTGGCGCAGACTTTCAGCAAGAGTCGGCAGGGATCATCTAGGCCATTTTTTTTGATAGTCATGACTTTAAAATCGAGCGATTGTCCATGATCATGATCACCTCATGCTGATAGGGCTATCTCTCGATGAGCTAAAAATTCAGAAGCTAATGATGGAGATTGGTCGAGCAGAGACCAATTTGAGCTTTGGCAAGCACTATTCAGGAACATACTGATGCAACACCCTCCACAAGAATTGATTCGCCGCTTGGAGCGAGTGCTGACTCCGAAAGAAATGGAAGCCTGGCTAGAAGGCAGGCAACAATCATTGGCAGCGGGAGCAGAGCCACCACCGATTCCAACATGGGGTTTGCCATCACCTAGCCCCAATAGGAATATCTAGCTTACAGAGAAGTTGTAATTTTTCCTTCTCTATTCTGATTGAATCATTCAATGGTTGTTGGTGTTTTAGCAGCGCTTTGTGGATCTCTTGCTTGGACATTAAGTAGTAGTCTTTGGCGCTCAATCGAAACGTCTTTAACTGCCTGGCAATTAAATGGTCTTAAGATCGTCATTGCCACATTATTTTTGTGCCCTGTACTTCTATTCTTGCCATGGTCTGAACAGAGCAATGGCTTGATGTTGTTAATGGCCAGTGGTGCTTTAGGTATTGCATTGGGAGATAGCTTCTACTTCGCTGCACTGCGTCGACTAGGAACACGAAGAACATTGACGATTGAAGCGCTAGGGCCTCTTTTGGCGAGCTTTTACGGAATGACATTTTTGGCTGAGATAATTAATTTGAATTCATGGTTTGGAGCAATGCTTGTTGCTACATCAGTCGTGATTGCAGCCTTTCAGCAACCGCCGGAAAAGGGAGTGGGTTTCAATCGACAGTTCTCGTCTCAACGATTGGGCCTGCTCTTTGCTCTCTCTGGTGTTATTTGCGGCGTTAGTGGTGCCGCACTTTCACGCCAGGTACTGCTTTTAGGACAGATCACACCTTTGCAAAGTGCCGCGATTCGTTTACTAGGTGGATTGTTGCTCATTATTCCTTGGCTAGGCAAATGTATTCGACCAATTCCTTATCCACGTCCGTCACAAGTCCGTTGGCCCAGGATTCTGTTTGCAACATTGTTGGGAACCAACCTTGGCATTATTTTGCAACAGCTAGCTCTGCAAAAGCTTCCCTTAGGGATTGGGGTGACATTACTGAGCAGCTCACCTGTAATGGCTTTGCTTCTTTGCCGCTATGAAGGCGATAGACTAAGGATTGGAGGAATAGCTGCATCTTTTATGGCAGTTTTTGGAATTTGGCTTGCAGTAACTAGCTAAATACAAAAAGATTTAACTCTATTAAATAGAATCCTTTGATTTTGTCAGCGAACTCAGACTCGCCATGGCATTAACCATTACTTATTAAGAGGGAGAGGTTATCAAAGATCTCAGAGTTGGCTTTGGTGTCTTAAAGATTGCCAGGTTCTAATCAAAAGGTTAGAGGTTAAAAAATCAGATAAGTTGAAGAAGTTGTTCTTCAACTTATTGATAACACCTGGCGAGATTCTGATGAGAAGAATCAAGTCTTTGCTCTAGCTCTTAGGCTGACATTATTTGTTACTAGGTAGCCATATATAAACTCTGGATGTCATAAATGAACGCATCAGATATTGAGAAGCCTTAACAAAGCAAGGTGTCTCTTGTCGCTTGAAGACAGCCAGAGAGTCTAAATAATTGAATTGTCATTCAATGCCCATACTGCCCTGCTAATAGATGCTCATTGTCTTTTCATAACGTTTGGCATCGGCCATAGCTAGGGCAAAAGCAACCTTCAAATGGAAAGTCGAGGTAATGAGCATTGCTTTTACATTTGCTCTATCGCTGTCGATAAAGAGCTACTCAGTTTTGGCTTCAGTTAGGCCCCTTATGGGTCGCACTGACTCCAGAGGGAGCATCGTGACCACCAGCCATTTGCTTAAGGGACTGACTAGCGCAGATCGTGCTTAGGGCAATTACAACCAAGGATCCAGTGCGCAGAACCTCCAGAACGATAGGGAGGTGAGCATTGATTCGGTCTCGAACAGTTGTCATCAGATCAATTGAGAACATCCAATTACAGCAAACAATCAACCAAGAAAAAACCCTTGGTGGAATTTTTGAAGGGAGACGTTGCTTGAATGTCTTGATTGAAATGGAAGATGCCGGCGAATTCTGCCTTAAGCCTTGAACTAGCTCAGCAATCTGACCTGACAATGATCTTGACCAGTCATACCCAATGCTGTTTTGCGCTAGAGGCTAGATGAGACAGGGATCCCACAAGCGTCAGTTTGTTCGTGAAGATCATTGGAACAACTGTCTACCCTTGCAATCGAACAAGCTTGGCCTGGTTGAGTTTTTGGAGCCCAGAGAAATTGGCTAAAGCTCTGTTCAGCAATAGGTTGGAGTTAGACGATGGTCAATCACTGCAGAGAGAAGCAAGACCTTGCCTGACCAGCCCTGAGAAGATCGCCAGACAAATGCTTTCTATTTCTGGTTTGACTGCCAAATTGCATGACCAGCAAAGGGCTTTACTTGTCTCAGCCGATAGTGTTGCTGAAATCGGTCAAACAACGGAGCCGTTCTCATCACTTGTGGATCATCAACCCTGAGGCTCAGCAGGTTGATTGCTGCGTAGAGCGGAGCGGAGCAGAGCAGATCAACTCATATCAGAATAAGGAAACAACCAGGGCTTTGTAGCAACGTAAGACATTCACTCCTCGTGGCAGGAAAGGCAACGGCTATACGAATGCTGTCCTCAATTGATGTCTTGATGTTGCGATGACGTCAGGCCACTGCAATAGAGTCTGTACGGCTTAGCCAAAAATTATCCTTATGGCTCAGGAGGCCCTGATGGACTCTCTCTCTTCTATGGATGTTTTGGGATTAATAGCTGGAACACTAACCACAATTGCTTTTGTACCTCAATTAGTAAAGGTTTGGCGTTCTAAATCAGCAAAAGACATCTCTTACGTGATGTTCATTCTATTTATCGCCGGCATCATCCTATGGGAAATATATGGCTGGGGAATACATTCTATGCCAGTAATCCTGTTTAATGTGATCACCTTCATACTAGGACTGGCAATCCTAATCCTTAAGTTTGTCTTTGACAGGCCAGCTGGGGGGGCAACGGAGACATCAAAATAAAATTCGTGAATGGCGAGTTCAGTGATTAATTTATTTTTATTGGAAAGACAAGTCTAATAACAGTTCAATGGCGATAATATGCTCGTAAAAGTGTTTAGATTGAGCAGACATACAGCATTAATTGATCTCTATACTTGGTGCAAAGTTGTTCAATTGCGGCCAGTTTTGAAATTTTACACCATTGCCTGGGTTGACCTAATCCAAGTCAATCTCTTGTGTTTACGACTCGAAGCCTTTATATCGACGAACATTTGTGTGAGCAGAATCACAGCATATCTCGTCTCTGATCACTACTGGTCAGGCTTTTTTGGCAGAGACTATCAACATTGAGAGCTTTATGCTTTCTCACTTATCTCAGACCGATGAACAGCAAAACTCCCAAGAAACAACAAAAGGTAAAATTTTAAAACGTGTGAAATATCTAACGAATCACGGTCGTCACCATGAAGCCCACTCATTGTTTTCTAAACATTTTAAATGAAGCAAGTCTTCGCAAAAATTGTTCCATCTTTTGATTGCTGAGAAATGCATGGATAATGAAAGGTTCATTTTCTTGACATTGACTTGCATATTTTTATTAATTGGCTTATAAGGGAAGAATTGACAGAAAAATGGTCAATCAATTCCATTGTTCTAATAACAAATCGAAATCTAAACTCATGACCAACCTAAAGTCTTCCTCAATTGCCTTGACTAGTTTATCCCTTGCCATGATCCTTAGTGGATGTTTAGGGAGCAATGAACCTCAGGAATCCTCTAATGATATGAAATCTGAGGAGAGAGTGGAGGTAGAAAGAGCTAAACAACAGCCGAAAAATCAAAGCACCACAATAACGAAAAGAGCCCCTAAGAGAAATTTAAATGCAATAGCTATTGAGCCGCATGAAGTTGATGGTATTGAAGTTGCCCTATTAAGAGTCAAGCGATCAAGTGATAAAACATTGACTATTTATTGGAGTTATACCAATAGGTCTGACGAGGACAAACTACTTGAAGAAAACGCATGGAGAGATGAAGATACTTATCTTGTCTCAGGCACCTATTTGATCGATAGCGTTAATCAGAAGAAGCATCCTGTCGTGAGGGCACGCTCACATAATAAACCTCCAGTAGCTAGCAAATCATCTGAAAGTAAAATAGTTCTAAAACCCGGCGAAACATATAATGTTTGGGCAAAGTTTCCAGCCCCCCCATTAGATGTTGATAGGGTTTCAATCTATATTCCTAGAATCCCTCCGATTGAAGATATCCAGATTGGAAGCTAGTCTCATGTTAAAAAGAAATCGATTTATTGGAAAATTGCTATTTTCAATTATGATATCAACACTTTATTTTCCGTTAGACATACGAATCACTAATTCCCAAGAGCCTAAGGGTAATGATTTGTTTCTTGCGCAGTTTTCCGAGCCTGACTCAACGAGTTTGATTTTAAAAAAAGAGGATTCCCGCTCGGACAAGAAAGATATTAATGTTAATATTCATAATCTAATCTTTGACACATATGACCTCCTTTTAGATACTCCAATCTTGACCTACACTATTGATGATCTTGTCAAAGTATCTCAACAAGAGAGTGAAATTTTAATCGAACTCTCAGCTGATATTTTGTTTGACTTTGATAAATCAACTCTTAAGCAATCAGCTGTCGCCTCTCTGAATAAGGTGGCAACTCGAATCAAGGAAGATGCTATCGGGGATGTTCGCATCGAGGGTCATACTGACTCGAAGGGTTCGAATGAATACAACCAAACGCTTTCTGAGAAGCGTGCAATTTCAGTTCGAGACTGGTTTGTCTCTGATGGTGGCCTAAGCAGTGTTCAATTCGTCACCAAGGGCTTGGGGGAATTGAAGCCAGTGGCCTCTAACACAACTGAAGAAGGAGCCGATAATCCAATAGGACGACAGCGCAATCGACGTGTCGAGATTATCATTAAAACTGTAGACTAATTTCTACTAGCGAGAAATTCCAATCCTACAATCTTTCTTGTTATTTAATTTTCTCTTGCCAAGCTTGGTCACGAATCTGTATTCTGTTCGTTCTAATCAGCTAGTTTATTCCTTGACGTCCTTGCTGTTTAAGCCATCTTTAGAATGTTCTTTCAAAAAGCAAAAATCAAACTCTAATTTGTGCATGGCTCGAAGTTTTCATTCAATGCTGGGCCACCATCAGCGGGCTGGATACAGCTCGATTGTGGCGTCTGTGACTGTTCTTTCTTGATTCTATACTGTTGATCTTTGCTTCCATTAAAATTCATTTGCTCACTGATATCAGATAAGAGCATCTGGCCAACCAGCCCTAATTGGCTGCCGATAAATAACGAGATGAAGAAGCTGATCACCAACAAGGGCCATGGTGCTGACTTGTCGGTCTTGAGTTTGGCCATGTCTAAATTTAGACGCTTAGGGTCTCTAATCAATTGATAGTCGTCATCTTTGACACCACTTAACGCAAACCATTCATTCCCTAGGCTTCCGTTCTCTGCAGGGTCATCGCAGCTTAGCCATGGTTTAAAAGAGCGTGATTGCCGCGAGACTACCAAGCTGGGTAGATCGTAATCCCACTACAATCCCATGATTTTGTTCAAGTTACCTCTAAGATTTTCATGGTTAAAGAACAGAACCTCCTGTCTTTGTTTCGTTACTAAAACTATAGATTCTTTCTATCGACTCCGAATCCTTGGTAAAAATGTATTTTCCGATTTTCAAACGCCTTGATATACCTATGAACTGGCCACCCAACAAAGCTTGGACAAGCACAACTTCTCGGCTTGGTTTTCGCCATTTTGTTGCCATCAACTACGGTGGTAAGGGATCAGATCGATGGGTGAATCTCGTTTCTGTGCTTGATGGTCAAGCACGATTACGTGTGTCTTGGCAGGAAATGAAAGACTCCTCCATGTGGAACAGTGGCTGGCAACAGCTACCTAAACTTGAGGCCAAAACACCTAATGATCAGATAGTTAATCAACAAATAGATCAAAATACGCAAGCGGCTAGTCTGCATCCTTCTGAGGATTTTGATGATCGGCCGTGGTTTGATCAAGAAAACAGTTGAGCTGATTAGATGCCTGACTTTTCCTTTTCTATTGATTGATGATTAAATCAAAGACCATTTACTCCTCTTTCTATTTATTAACACCTGCTTGTTCCTATATTTACCTCTTATTCATTCTCAACCGCTTAGCAAGTAGTGGTTGTATACTTTATAATTAGGGCTTTGCTACTAAATGACAAGCAGCTTAATGGAACACAGCTGGTCTAAGTGTTATTTCCAGAAATGCCTCGAGCTCTGAGATCGGTAGGATCTGTTTAACTGCCTCCCCGATAGGGATGATTAAATCAGATGCTATCAGCAATGGCATGCGGTCAACTCTCATGCCCTTGCCTATCTTCTGAACGCAAAGTAGTTCTGTCACTCCGTCTGAGTTGTTGCGCTCATAGAGCTTGGCATTGTTGATTTCGGCAAGAGCAGATGGAACGAATCCATGTTTTGCTACAACATTTGTGAGTTTCATAGTCCTAGCCTCTCTTTGATCAATGGGTCGAGGTCTTTCTTGAGGAAAGCGGCGTAGGCGAGAGCTAGGTTTAAATCACCTCGCTGCTCTGCATATTCGATTGCATCGAGCACTGCCAACTTGATCGTGTGGATGTTTGTCAGCCCACGCGTTACTGAAGTTCTCTTGATTGTGTTGTTCATTTACTGATTGCGATGGGTTTGTTTTAATGCCGGAGGTTGTCGGCATCCGAATCATCGAACCTTTGCGCTGCAAAGTGCAACCCCTTGTGTGTAGGGATACCCCTATGCTTCACTTTGGATCCCTTATGGCTATTGTGTGCTGGCTGATGCAGCTTCAGGGCAATGCCTGTCAATCTCTCCATCACCAGGCGACTGGCTGTCAACCTTCCGCTTTCGCTTGCGGCAGAGGTGGAACGTTTGGCAAGGAATGAGCGTCGTTCTATTGCCTCATGGCTTCGGAACGCTATTGAGGATCAGGTCTTGCTTGAACTCAATCGCGAGCAGCACAGGTCTTGAATCGTCTCAAGCCGTTTTTAATCAAGCTGATCAAGTAACGGTCAGACCTTATCGCTATCGTCTCTTCTACAAGGCACTTCGAGCAGACTGGTTTCCTACTCATTCAATGAAGGAAACTCTTGTCGATAACAATCATTTACGAAAGGCATTTGGGCCCTCTTTTGAGAGCTTGAATGCGAACTCTCTACATCAGTGAACAGTGCAAATCATCTTCTGAGATGACCAGGAGATGGCCAACCCAGCTCGCATGAAGAACTGGGTTTTGGTTCTGTCGATCATCTGCTTGCCATTTTTAGATTATGCGGCCTTGCTGGAATGATCCAGATCAAGACGCTGCCAGCAACCGCTTTGGAATTTCGGAAGTTGCCAGACTCTCTGGGCTTCCTTTTGTTGACTTCGAATCTGACAGCAATGCTCGCAAAGGCATGGCTCTAGCTCCACCCCAGTTGCCTGTAACAGTGTTGCCATTGTGCTTTGGCAGTTACCCAGGGATAGCAAAGAGACACGCCATTTGCCAGTCCTCTTTTTTCTAAGACCACGAATCAGCCAAGGCTTTTTGCATCCCCTGCAACGATCATGGCCTAAGCGAGCGGCCCAGGGTTGTTACTAGTCCGATCGATAGCCAACAGCCCCATCCCCCTGACCACGTCGTACTGATGCATCCTTTTGTATTGAGTGAATCAATCACCATGAATCTCTTGGAACTCCATGATCTACCAGATCTTCCCAAGCTGAAGTTGGCCGTTGTGGGCCACGTTGAATGGGTAACCTTCCTGTCTACAGATCAATTACCCCAGCCTGGGGTAATCAGCCATGCAGATCATTTTTTTGAAGAACCCGCTGGCGGTGGAGCTGTCGTCGCGGTGCAATTGGCTCGGCTCGTTAAACAACCCGTTCAATTCAAAACAGCTCTAGGTCGAGATTCATACGGTGAACAGAGTTTTCAAAGACTGCAGCAGCTTGGCTTAAGCCTGACTGTGGCTTGGCGTGATCAACCCACTCGTCGGGCGATCAGCCTTGTTGATTCTCATGGGGAACGGGCAATTACAGTGATTGGCGAGCGTTTACAGCCCAGAGCAAAGGATGCGCTGGGCTGGGGAGCCCTTGCTGGTTACGACGGTGTTTTTGTGACCGCTGCAGATGCACCCGCACTGCATCATTGTCGTCATGCTGGTGTGATGGCAGCTACTCCTCGCGTTCGTCTAGAGACACTTGAACAGGCGAATATTCAGCTTGATGCGCTGATTGGTAGTGGTCTTGATCCAGGCGAACACGTTCCAGATACAGCTCTCTTTCCAACTCCCCGGCTGAGAATTGCAACTGAAGGAGCTTTAGGCGGTCAGCTATGGCCTGGCGGACGCTATCAGGCTGTTTCACTGAAGTCTCCAGTCTTGGATACCTATGGCTGTGGCGATAGCTTTGCCGCTGGGGTAACTGCAGGTTTGGCTGCTGGTTGGACTGATGAACAGGCCATCAGCCTAGGGGCTCACTGCGGTGCAAGCTGTGCAACTCATTTTGGGCCTTACTCCAGTGATGAGTGAGTCAGAGAGTTGGGCGTTGATTCGACCTTCAGACTTGAAGGCAAGCCTGCCAATAGCTTGTCAGTAGCTTGAAGTGAGGATCAACCTGATTCACTTAGGCAATCGCGATCAGATCTTGATCAGCAAAATTAGAGATAGCGCTCAGCTTGATTCAGAAAGATGGCGCTTGGTTTGCAGAGGCAATTGGCCGGGAGGATGATCAGCCTATAAATCCAAGAAATCACAGCTGATTGATGTCCAAGATCTGCGCGGTCCCTGAGCACTTTTTTGCTTGTTAGCAAGACGTCTTGTCGGCTTTGATCAATTGAACATCTACCCATTCGCCCTTTGCATTGTTCTCAACCGATGGGCAGCTCAGCTGCTGGAACAGGACTTTCGAAGATCGAGGCAATCCTTGCGACAAGAAGATCAATGCGTTAGAAGCTTGAGTACTACCGAATTGGAAGACGATCAATGAGATCCTCTCCACACCCTTACGAGCTGACCATCGTTGTTGGCATTGCCCTATTGCTCGGAGGGCGCTTTTCAGTTTTTACGTTGCGCCCCGTATTTATTAGCGCAATCGCATTGTTGATCACCTTGACTGCATCGCGCTCCCAACGACGGTTAAAGCCTTCCCGCTCATCGTTAACTCCAATCCGTTCAACGCATGTCAATCGGAATGCACAACCTGCACCTATCCCCGAATGGGGTCCACATGCCCATCAATTGTCCAGCAGTGCACCGACTTCACGGTTGAGGGTGTCACCCCATCGCGCCAGGAAAAAACTTCATCCCCTTTCTTCTGGCCTGACCAAGGCTGGCAATCCTGACTAGATCAAAAGAGAGAGGCAGGTTGTCGCAGATAGTTGTACTTAGATTTTGCTTCGCTACAAAAACTATTGGGTCATCGACCTCTAAACAGAACACCCTTTGATCAAGCTGACTGAATCTGATCAGTAGCTTGATTCTTTCTTATCATTTTTTACGGATATAATATTGACTCCTCGTTAAAGTTCTCGCGTATTCTATCAATATCATTGACATACATATTTCCAGGATATCAATCTTGAAATGGTTAGGCAACTGTCAAGCCTTGTCTATTGCTCGGTTGATATTGTTAGCGTCATTATTTTCCCTCATCTGCAATTCCTTCAACCCAGTGTTGATAAACTTTATTTTTAGTTCCGTCAAACCCCTGCAGCTTTAGCCAATGATTCCAAACCCTCGAAAGCTCAATCGCATCTTCAGGAACTTGTCTTTTTGATTGCCGTGCCATTACTACAATCAATTTAACGGCAATAGTGAGTATTGGAATTATCTCCAACACAGCGATTAAATACTTGGGTATTTAATCAGGGCTTTTATTAGCTTTTAACTGGCTTTTTGTCTGGTGGTGATTTTTTGTCTTCGGTTATTACCACAGTTGAGAATTAGGCTAATCTGATTAATGATCAACGTCCCCCTACGATCACAGGCGTCCCGCCTCCTTTTGATCCTGGCAAAGCGGGCACAACCTTCGTGCTGCCGTCCCATTTGTCGAGGAACAGTTTGAAAAGCACCTGGTCGTCGAGGGTGCGGTTGAGCGTTTCGTATCGCTGTGCTTCCTGCTCAGCAATTTTAACTTCAGTTTGCGCTCTTAGAAGTTGTTGCTCTGCAATCTGCTTTTGTTCGATAGCGGCTCTGTACTCTTCAGCGATGACAAGGCCAGTGAGATCAAGGCCACGAACTTCTACATAGTCAAACTTATCGAGTTCATCAGCGACAGCCCGTTCCACCAGCTCTGAGATGTCGCTCCACTTGCTGGCAATAGTGACAAGTTCGTATTGGGAGAACACTGATTTAAGTGCCTTGAGCAGGGAGGGTTGAATGATGCGTGGATAGATTTCGCGGTCATTGCTGGCGATTGTGCTGTACACACGCCCGGCTTCATTCGGCCGTACGGCATATTTCACCGTGGCAGTGGCCTCAATGACTTGAAGATCCTTTGTTAGGGAGGCGAATTTCTCAGGCCTCACCTGCGTGCGAACATCAAAAGGAGCTACTGCTTGGATGAACGGAATTTTGAGGTTTAGCCCTGGCAGACGAGACCCCCCACTGACTTTGCCCAACGTGGTCACAACTGCAACTTGACCTGCTGGGACGACGAACAAAGCCTGCGTGATCAAGATAAAGCTGGAAAACAAGAGAGCGATCAGAAGTGATGCCGCACCTCCAGGGGTATTGGGAGTGACGTTACGAAAGGGGGTTTCCATGTCTAAATCGCGATTGCTAAAGCCTATGGAGCTTTCCTGCATTTTGTTGATACTGGGCGCTTCGATTGAGGACCTCAACACCATTGAGCTCTTTGGCCCTCAGCCAAGCAGTAGATCTAACGAAACTCTGGCGGACTCCTTTAAATACATTGACCATGCAGCCGCAGGTGATCGAATGCATTCATCTAAGGATGAGTTATCTGGAGGATTACCTTCATTGTCATGGACATTTCAATGATGGTCAGAACTCATCAATTACTCAATGAGTCTTCTCGCGTAGATATGAAATAGGATGTAAAGTCATCCATATCAGTTTGACTATTTAGCCCAAGAGGGTCACCACATTTATCGACAACCATTGATGTAACAAGAGATGCAATTTTGTTTTCGTCTATACTTTCTAGCTGCTTGTCATTGGAGATGACAGCAGTCCATAACGAGGGATTGAATGAGGGTTTGCGATTTTCAGCAATTGCAATTTTAAGAGCACTTTCTTGCGTAAGGCCCATGGCAACTCCATTGCAAAATTTGCCTGCATAGCCTTGTGCGACTTTGAGCTCTAATGGCGTAGGATCTTTTACATCAACAATCTCAGAAGCGAAGACTGCTGCAGGGGAGAATATTGTCAAAACAAGTGCTAGTAAGGCTATTAGAATCGCTGTTCTCTTCAGCCTGATCATGAAGGTCTTGAGAATTGTCATGGCAATCTATTTGTCTTGTTGATGGTGCCACAGCTGCTGGGCTTGGCTCAATGGCACGAGTAGCTTCCAAGGCGATCAGGCAGTACATGAAGCCTGAATCAATATCAAGTTGATTTAGGTATTTTGATCAAGTTCACAGGCAAGGTCGCATTGGGTCAGCGCTGGGTTGGTCAATCGCTCGAGTACTCGTGCCATATCCACCGCAGACAACTCTCCGTTGCTGTTCCACTTGAAGGTGGTTTTGCGTTGGGGAGGGCTTTTGTCGGGTTTTGGTGTTCTGGAGTTTTGGGTGCTCATGATTGGCTCCCTGTATCGGGTGATACATATAAGCCTGAGAAGCACTGCTGAAGCTCAATTCTTACCCAACCTTTACTCAGCTTTTCTTTAGATTTGCCTTCTAGGGGCTCCCTCTGCGTGTCTTTGCAGCTGTTTCAGCAGGTTTGACTTGAGTGCATTGGTTGTCATGGCCTTTGATGACGTTGATGGACGAGGGGGGTTGTTCAGTGCTAGAAGTGGCAGCGATTTTGAAATGGACGTCATGGACGTGGTTATGCCTGCAGTGCTCTTTGCCTCAGCAGTCGGCCCCTCAATCCGTCCCGAGATAGCACTGCTTATCGCTGGAGGACTGTTCCTGCTTGCCACGCAAGTCTTCGTCAAAAAAGAAGGCTGAACCTTCTTTTCACAAAGCGAGCATCTAACTGGGCTCAGCCTGAAATGGCCCTCCATGGTTCATGGAGGGAATTGCCACAACGTCTTCATAATGCTCATGCTCTCTAGAAATAAATACTGTTTTTTTTGCTGATCTCGCTTCAGTACATCTCAATCAATTGGCTCAGGCTTAAATCTTTACTCCTTTTGAATTCCCTAATCTGGTCTAACTGTCAAAGATTTGCTTGAATTGACTTTGTCGATCTGAATAAATTCTTTTCAACATCAGGGTTTCTTCTCCTCTGTCGACACTGGGCTAGTGCCTTGCACAATTTAAGTCTGACCTCCCCGAAACCTGGCCATTGCAGGAAGGTCGGTATCTCATGGCAGTCTTGGGTTCTTGAAAATTCTGATCAGGAGAGCAAGCGGCCGTTAGCTGCCTATGGGCAAGTTTTGGCTTTAACTTCTTTGCTGAGTTTGAGTTTTTACTCTGGTGAGGATTTCGCCAGCCATCTCAACCAGTTGAAGCAGGAATTGCTATCTATTGAAAGAAGAGTGGTGAATGAATCATGTGTTTAATCGGCTTGCTTGGACTTCTAGCCCCAAGAGTTGTGCTGATTGCACTTTGGTTCTTTTATCATCCATTTATCATGGGCCCATTTGCTGGCGTTTGGATCTGGCCATTGTTAGGGCTGTTTTTGCTTCCAACAACGACCCTTGCTTATTGTTGGGCAATCGCACTGGATGGTGGATTCAGCAGCTTTAGCGGATTGTTGATTCTTGCAATGGGCATTCTGTTTGATATTGGTTTCCTTGGCGGAGGAAGAGGAGTGCTGCGTCGTTGATGCGAATGTACCGCTTGATTGATAAGGAGGTGGGAGAGTACTTTCTCAATCTCCTTCAGGATCTAAGTTTGCCTAGCTCATAGCCGCTCCAATCAAGATGATTGATTAGCTCGACGATCGCTGATGATTTTGGCCAGCTCCAGAACGTAACCTGCGACTACAAACTTGCCACGATTGTTTCGACTAGAGTCTGGGTCGCTGCGAATCGTTGCGGTTTCGGCCATTAGGAGATCAAGTTCACCCTGAGAGAGTTCGTACAACTCTGAGAGGTTCACCTCCCGTCGAAGTAAATCTGACTTAAACCAGCGGTCCTGAGATTCTTGTGGAGGGACACCTGGTTCAGTTGAGTGGCTACCTACAATCGGACTCAATGGATTGGAAACATAGACATTTCCATTCAGAGTACTTCCCGTCGCAAGTTTTAAGGCGAGCACGAGACTTTCAACTCCCTATTGCAGCAGCACATCCATTCTCCAAGGCATCAAGTCAACGCGCAGGTCTTTGAGATCCAGATGGTGTCTATGCACGTGAGGGGCGAAACTGTCTTGATGTTGTCTATGCAAGCGTGATTCAGCACCCTTATGAGGTGATCGTGATCGGCTCTGGTGCTACTGGAGGGGTTGCGGCTCTAACCCTTGCAGAAGCTGGCGTACGTGTACTCGTGGTAGAAGCTGGGCCAGCTTTGTCTGCTCAAAAAGCCCTGGGCTCAGAACCTGGAAACACCCTTAGACGTTTGGATGGTTTATGTAGCGGCAAACATCGATCTCAGGCTCAACATCCTGGCTATTGGAAAGCGAATCCGTTGCTCTACGCGAATGAAAAAGAGAATCCCTATACCTATCCTTCTGAACACCCCTTCATCTGGACCCAGGGTCGTCAGGTGGGGGGGCGCAGCCTCACTTGGGGTGGAATCACTCTTCGCCTTTCAGATCAGGACTTAAAGGCTTCGCGCAGAGATGGGTATGGGCCTGAATGGCCACTGCAATACAGCGAGTTAGCCCCTCATTACTCCGCCCTAGAAGAGCGCTTGAAGGTTCATGGTCATGTGGATGGGTTGGAACAGTTACCGGATGGCAACTACATCGCACCATTACCGTTCACAGCTAGCGAACAACAGTTCGCTAGCGCCGTTGATACGGAACTTGGTTATCCAGTCATTCATTCACGAGGGTTCGGACCTCACCAGCCTTCAGTTGATGGACCTTGGCCTCGTTCAAGCAGTCCGGGCAGCACCTTACAGATGGCACTTGCCACAGGCAAGGTAGAGATCCTGAGCAACCACAAGGCTGAGCGGTTGCTGATGCATCCAGATCATGAAGCAGCCCGAGGGGTGCTGGTGATTGATCAGCACAACGGCAACCGACAAGAGCTCCATGGTGAGCTTGTGGTGCTTTGTGCATCGACAATTCAGAGTCTTCGACTCCTGCTGAGTTCCGAAGTGAACCATCACAGCGAGGGGTTTACTGACCCCTCGGGCAACCTCGGTTGCTATTTGATGGACCACGTCTCCACCTGTCGTTTCTTTGCTCTGCCACGTAGCCAAGTGAAGCAGGTGTCTGAGACTGACTCAACAGCGAATGTGCTTTCTGGAGCTGGCAGTTTTTTTCTTCCTTTCGGTGCTTGCTTAGAGCCTAAAAATCAGTTGAAGTTCTTGCGTGGTTATGGACTCTGGGGAGGGATTGATCGCTTTGAACCCCCAGATTGGTTGAAACGTAAACCAGAGACGGCTACAGGTTTCCTGATTGGGCATGGTGAAGTGTTGCCTTCAGCTCACAACAAAGTGACGCTTTCAAGCACTTTGGATCGCTGGGGTGTTCCGGTACCACATATCGATTGTCGATGGGGGGAGAACGAGCAGGCCATGGTTGCTCACATGCAAGGCACGATCAAGGCAGCGATCCAGTCAGCTGGGGGAACAATGTTGCCGCTCAAGGAGCTGATTAATTTGATGTTTCTCGAACCCCTTCTCGATGGTGCGCTAGCTCTCAGTGAAACGTCTCCTCCGCCGGGGTATTACATCCATGAAGTTGGCGGTGCTGCGATGGGAGAAAGTGAAGATTGCAGTGTGGTGGATCGTTGGAACCGTCTTTGGCGATGTCCAAATGTGCTTGTTGTGGATGGAGCGTGTTGGCCAACATCCGCCTGGCAGAGTCCCACTCTGACAATGATGGCGATTACAAGAAGGGCTTGTCTAGAAGCCCTTAGGCCTCGGCGTGGCTAAAAAGGTCATTGAGATACCGCTCAGTAACGGCTCGATCCCCGCAGCCGTTTTGAAACAGGAAATGGGCGATGGCTGAACTCATCACACGGTATTGGTCCCAGTTGGGATGTGACCCGATGAATTCCTTCATGCCTCGATAGAGCACTTCTGGAATTTCTGCTTCAAGGCTCACATAGGTGGAAGTGGCCTCAACTGATTGGCAAGCATCATTGATTTCAACGCAGCGCTCGAGGTGATTTCGATCCATAGAACGCCTTCAGCGAGTTTTTTTCTTGACACCAGGAAGCCACACTCTTGGGCTTAGCGTCAATCGTTGCAAGCACTTAGCAAGCTGTCCCGTGGGAAGGCAAGACTCATGTGCTCACAGGCGTTCAGGCTTCATTGGGCTGAGCAGGGAGCCGAACGCAGTCCAAGGCTTACTGATGTAACGCAGATCAGTAACAAAGCTGTTAAACCACAGGACCACCTCCCCATCAAGAGTGTTGCCCAACAGACCGTGGAAAACCCTCGTAGAACTGTGGAAAGCAGTTGAAGAAAGCACCCCCCTGTCGACTGATAAGCCTTGCTTATCTAAGCCTAGTCGCGTCTATCGCAAGTGAGAAAGCTACTGACAATCCTTGCGTTTCATAAGTGATTTTAGGTTTCAGTTTCGCTTGATTTTCTCAGGCTGACTGGACCAAATGGATGTTCAGCATGGGGATAGGGATAGTGAGCATGGCTGTGGTCATGGCTGTGGTCATGGCTGTGGTCATGGTCATGAGCCTTTTCCTTTAGGGACACTGGTATGCCGTCGGGCTGACAGGCACCGGTGCACTCCTTTTTGCACAGGGTGCAGCTCTCTGTAAGGCCTTCGACGTGATGGTGATGGCTTTCCTGCGCAAGACCAACTTCGTTTTCAAAGCCGAGAAGCTCAGACCTGTATTTACATAGCGAACAGTTCATTGCTGTATCTCCGCCACGCAAGATCTCGTCAATGCGATCCCGGAAGGTCTCGATGACAAGAGGGTGGTCTCCAAGGTATTTGGCCGCAAGAAACTCAATATTGGGATGATCATCTGCAACCCGCTTTGTGTGCTGTCGAATCCGACTCACCAACACCCCTGAGAAGAGGAAGTAAGGAAACACGATGATGCGGCGGAAACCGAGGCGTACTAGGTAACGCAAGCCAGGCTCCACAAGGGGGAAGGTGACGCCGGAATACACGGTTTCCCCCCAACCGAATCCGAAGCCTTCCACCAACATCCTGGTGATTTTGGCCACATTGGAATTGGCATCAGGATCTGAGGAGCCACGACCTACGACCACCAGGAGCGTCTCGCAAAGTGGGACGTCAGGAGCAGATTCAAGCGCCTCTTTCAAGCGAGCGCCGGCCGCACCGATCATTAAGTCGTTAATGCCGAGTTCGCGTCCGTAATCAATGATTAACCCCTTTTCAGCTGCGTAGTTGTTGAGTACGGAGGGGATGTCATTTTTGGCATGGCCTGCGGCAAACAACATCGCCGGGACTGCAAGAACCCTCTTCACGCCTTGTTCAAGTAGCCGATCAAGGCCTTCTCTGAGCACTGGACGGGCAAATTCCAGGTAGCCGTATTCAACGGGAATTGTGGGGAATTTTGGCTTGAGCGCCTTGACTAATTGGGCAAACTCCTCAACGGCTAAGCGATTCCGACTGCCATGCCCACAGATCAGGATGCCGAGATGACCATCTGGATGATCTAAGGATGCAGGATTCACAGTGAGGAGCGACCTAGAAAGACCCTATCTGTTGTCGTGAAGCAAGAGAACCAACGCAAAGTTCGATGTCTTCAATGAGATCTTGACTGAAGCCTGATGAGCAAGGGCTTTCTCCTCAAGACAGAGATGGTTACGCTGATCAATGAGGGTTAAGAGGCCGCCATTCATCGTCGCCTCCATGTTCCAAACGCACTTGCAGAGGATGCTTGCATCGCAGGAGTCTTCAATCCCAAAGCGGATGACATTCCTGAGCTGATGCGCTCGCTACAGCTCAAACGTAAACCCTTAATGGTTTGCAGCGGAGGCACAACCAGTCGCTGTGCAGCTGAAGGACACTGGACTCTGGATCTGCGCCAAAGCTGTCGCCAGATCCATTTCGATCCCAGCACCCAACACGTGGAGATTGGGGCTGGTCAGACAATGGAGAGTCTTCTCAGGGAACTCGCCAAGCACGGACGAAGTTTTCCCACAGGGCTATCAGGACTGCCAGGCCTCGGTTACATCCTCACTGGAGGCATCAGCCCTTTGAGTCGCAGTCAAGGATTAGCAATTGATCAAATCCTTGAGATCAAAGGTGTATGGGGCGATGGAGAAAGCTTTGTTCTCTCCAAGCCGGAAGCTGCTTGCTGCTCTGAAGATCAATTGGCTTGGCGTGGCCTCTGCGGAGCAGCTCCTTTTCTGGCTGTGATCACAGACCTGAAGCTTCAGACACATCTGCTGCAACCGCTGCGTATCTGGCAATCAAGTTTGACGTTTGAACAGCTGTTGGAGCTTATCCATCAGGCTGAAAGCTGGCCTGATTCGTTAAGCCTGCAGTGGATCTGGGGGGATGAAGTCCACGCTTACGGAGTGATGCTTGCGAACGATGCTGCCGCTGTTGCGACATTCAATCAGCTGCAAAAAACAACTCTCTGCACAAACGTTATTGAAATTGACGATGTTGCTGGCATACATGAATTGCCACCATTTGCATTGCCTGTTGTTTCGAACGCAGCGATTGGGCGTTGCCACTCTGAAGTCGTTGCATTGCTTGGCCCTGCTTGGGGGTCTGCCTGTCAGGGAGTGATCACGGCCCTTGCCGAACTGATGGCAGAACGCCCAGATCCAAGGTGTTCCTTGGCTGTTCAACAACTCGGCGGAGTCGCCAGTCGGCAACGTAAAGATGTCAGTTCTTTGATTCACCGTGAGGCAATCTGGAAACCATGGATCACGGCAGCCTGGCCGGCTGGAGATAGCCATATCAGAGCGCTAAGTCTCAACTGGCTAGAGAAGGTATGGGCAACGCTTGAGCCTTATTGCGCAGGAGTTCATCTGGCTCAGATGCATCCGCATCTGCCATGGCATCAGCGGGAGCTGAAAGCAGCATTCGGCGAATGGTTACCAGGTCTTCAAGAACTTAAGGCTCGTCATGACCCAAACGGTATTTTGCCGTCGCTTTGAGATAAGGTCTGCCGTCAAAGCCAGCCTTTTTAATGATTAACCGGTCAGAACCATCGTTGATCAAACAGTGGTTAGGCAACCCTCCAAAAGATCTCCTCTCCGGGCTGGTGGTTGCCTTCGCAATGATCCCAGAGGCGATTGCCTTTTCAGGCATCGCTGGTGTTGATCCGCAAGTGGGCCTCTTTGGAGCGTTTTGCCTTTCAGTCACCATCGCCATAGTCGGCGGACGTATGGGGATGATCACCTCAGCGACTGGCTCGACAGCACTGTTGATGACAGGGCTTGTGGCGACTGGTAATGCCGTTGGTGAAGGCCTAGGCCTTGCCTATTTGATGGCAGCAGGCCTATTGACTGGGCTCTTGCAAATCCTTTGGGGTTATTTGAGACTTGCCTATCAAATGCGTTTTGTTCCTCAAGGGGTTCTAAGTGGATTTGTGAATGCACTCGCCTTATTGATTTTTCAAGCTCAATTACCCCAATTAGGCCTGAATCTGCATTACGGAGAAGCTGTAGTTAGCGATCATGCCACCCAGATTTTGCCTACTGGTGGACAGATCCCTTTGGTTTGGGGGTTGGTGATCCTTGGCTTGGTGATTATTTATGGCTTACCACGCTTGACGCGCCTGCTGCCTTCTCAGCTCGTGGCCATCATTGTTTTGACGATCATTAGCATCGGCTTCGGCTTCGATATTCCAACCGTTAAAGATTTAGGACATCTCCCGACTGGTCTTCCTAGTTTCACACTTCCATTTGGGTCATTAGCAGATGGGAAAGTGCCATTCAACCTCGAAACATTTGGATTGGTGTTACCAACAGCTCTCGCGGTTTCCTTGGTTGGGCTGATTGAGACGTTCCTCACCCAAGACATTGTTGACGATTTAACTGATACCACATCAAACAAGAATGTTGAGGCTCGAGGCCAGGGAATCGCAAACGTTGTCTCCTCTCTTTTTGGAGGAATGGCCGGTTGTGCACTTGTCGGCCAATCGGTAATGAATACAGAGAATGGTGGGCGTAGCAGACTTTCAACATTGTTTTCTGGCGTCAGTTTATTATTAATGATCTTGGTGGGTCGAGTCTGGTTAGAACAAATCCCTATGGCGGCTTTAGTGGCTGTGATGATTGCGATTGCTGTCAGTACTGCTGATATCCGCGGACTCCGACAGCTGAAAAAGATTCCTCGTAGCGATACAGCTGTGATGCTGATGACTTTTGCCGTCACCATGCTCACCACACCCCATAATTTGGCGCTGGGAGTTTTAGCGGGTGTTGCACTCGCAGGAATACTCTTCAGCCGTAAAGTTGCCAAAGTGATCCGTGTCAGTGTTATTCAAGTCAACCCTGATGAGCTTCGTTATGAAGTCAGTGGACAATTGTTCTTCGTGAGCAAGGTTTATTTTTTACAGGGCTTTGACATTCACAAGCACCCTGCCAAAGTAACGATCGATATGTCACGAGCACACATCTGGGACCAAAGCGGAGTTGCTGCATTGGATCAGGTGATCCGCAAGCTTCGCCTTGGAGGATCAGAAGTCGAGGTGGTGGGCCTTAACAAGGAAAGTCTTGATCTATTTGAACGCATAGGCGGCAATCAAGAGCCTGCTCATATCTAGAAGGGTTGTATTTGAGATGATGCCCAAGATTTTCTAAGCCGTCTTATCGTTAGAGTTGTTTGCAGCGCCAATGATTTCAAATCCTGAACTGGCTTAAAGGTGTTGGATTTATCTAAACCATTATTCTTTAGACACGATGATATTTTGTTAATACAATAACTTCTCGAGAATAATCCAGAAGGGCTTTGTTTTTCGTCATCCACCAAGCGCGCTACTTTACAAAATCAGTTGTTTAATCTGTTGCTGAAAAAATGATTTCTTGGCTCATTTTGAAATTCACTCATACACCTACTCTGAGCTGCTATAACTATTTAGCTCACCAATGCTTTTCATGGCGAACTTCGATGCTTCTACGCCCTTTCTTCTGCTGGCTCGCATCCATGTAAAACCAGGCTGTGTTGACGATTATCTTTCATTGGCTGCGAAGACAGATGCAGGGGTTAAGGATTCTGAGCCTGGGATGTTGCATCACACCTTTGATCAAGATCCAGATGATCCCCTCGCTTTTGTTTGGTCTGAGGTCTATGCAAATGATGCAGCCTTTTTGGCTCATCTATCGAACCCCATCGTTGGTGACTATCTCGCTAAGCATGCAGAACTTGGTGATGGTTTTAGTGTTGAGGTCTACGGCACCATTGGTGCTGAGTGTCGAGCTGCAATGGCAGCAACTGGATTACCCCTAAAAATCTTCGAGACAAGATGTGGATACAGTCGTTTTTGAGCCTTGTTAATAGTTTTTTAGCCTAGCTTTTGCAAGCTATGATTATCAACAAGACAAATCAATGGTATTTATTATTATTTACGGCTGACCAGTATCATCTATATTGCAAGCTTTATAAGCAGAGCACATCCTTCGGCTCGCTAAATTGCAATCGTATTCACTAGAGCTCGAGTTATTCTTTAGCTTATGCATGATTGTTTTTTGATTGAACCAACTCAAGATAGTCTTAGTTGTTACCTACTGGCTTATAAGCAACATTTTTCCTCTAGCAATATCCTTTGATAAACTTGCAAGTAATCGAACATTAATATCGATTTCTGAAAGTAGAGAGCAAGGCAAGCTAGAAATTTTAAGCAAGTATCTTTAGTAAATTTCAGCTATCTGATCAGATCAAAACTATGTTTGGATTTCAAAAAGGTCTCCAAGTTTTTGAATTGCTTCAGGCTAAAAGTAAGCTAGGAATATCTGCCTGCATAAATTTGTCTAGAGTAACTCCATTAGAAATTGCCGCTGGTGCGGAATCAAAACGATGGCAGCACAATTGCCAATTTCGACAATGCTCAAAGAATCGATAAACTCATCAATATCTTCAAGCTCTAATTGATCCTTTTTAGGATCAAAGCCTTCAACAAGAGAATAAGAATCAGTAGCAAGAATACTTTCTGCCGTAATATATAGCCTATCTTTACCTGTACCAGCCAAGACAAGATCAAAACCAGGAGTTAGATACAATCTATCCCTGCCTCCATGAGCATATATAATCTCATCAATTGGCGAGCCATATATATCTTCTTTGCCGTTGATACCGTGATAGCCATAATCATAGTGACCAGGATTTTCTTTTAGCTTAGAGAAGGCGCCATGGTTGGCATATGCATCTGACCTATCAGATAATGAATCATAACCTTCGTCTAAATCCTCAATATTAAAAGCCTCTCTCTATTCTTCTGGATCTAGGGCTCGCCAGTCGAGTGTCATTTTTTAGATTAGTACTTTCCAGGCTATATCAGCTTGACTTACAAGAACAGATGATTACATATTTCTGTTTCATTGTCTAATCCTTCAAAAAGTCTTAATCAGTCAACCGCCAGGCCTCTTTTGGCCTTGAATTACTCCTTCTTGTATCTATGAGAAGTCACTTGAAGCAAAGCTGCCTCTAATCCTTTCTTGACTCTACCTATAAACTTTTGACAATGCTTTGCTTCACTTGTGGCAACAGATCCAACGCCATCCTTTCGCTTGATTTAACAGATGCTTATTCACTCCTTTAGCTTGATCTAATGATAGCTAAATAGCTGACCAAATTGACACCTTTTTATTTAGACAATTCTAACTTTCTTTGCAATTATCATTAGATTACCTATCTCGCCATCCAAAGTATGTGAAAATGACAACCATCCATCTTCTTGCTCAATGAATAAGCTTCTGGCCACAGCTCTGACCAGCTTGGTCTTATTAACCGCAGGATGCGCCTCCATTGATCAAGAGGATTCTTCTCGGCTTGATTTAATCAATAAGCGAGGTCAATTAAATTGTGGCGTTAGCGGCAAAATTCCAGGCTTTAGTTTTCTACTTGGCGATGGTCGCTATGAAGGGCTAGACGTTGATATCTGCCGCGCTATGGCCGCTGCAGTTGTTGGTGATGCCACGAAAGTGCAATATCGCCCTCTTACAGCTCCCGAACGATTCACCGCTCTAAAAACAGGCGAAATTGATCTGCTTTCACGTAACACCACATTTAATCTCAGCCGGGATGCAGCAGGAGGTAATGGTCTCACCTTTGCACCTGTGGTGTTTCACGATGGCCAGGGGTTGATGGTCAAGCGAAGTAGCGGAATTAAGGGCCTTCAGGATTTGAAAGCCAGCAACATCTGTGTGGGCTCAGGCACCACGACGGAACAGAACCTCAACGATGCATTTCAGGAACGAAAGCTTTCTTATACGCCGATCAAGTATCAAGATCTCAATCAGGTTGTCGCCGGTTACCTCCAGGGTCGATGTCTAGCGATGACTTCCGATCGTTCTCAACTTGCGGCGGCCCGATCTGGTTTTCCTGATCCTGAACAGCACATCATTCTTGATGTTGTGCTGAGTAAGGAACCGCTAGCCCCGGCTTCAGTGGGTGGAGACCAGCGTCTTGCTGATGCCATCCGATGGGTGGTCTTTGCTCTTTTTGCCGCTGAAGAATTTGGTATTACTCAAGAGAATGTCGACAGCAAGCTCGAACAAGCCAAGTCAAACCCACAGATGTCGTCGCTGCGACGCTTTCTAGGCGTTGATGCTGGCCTTGGTCAAAAGCTTGGTCTGGCAGATGACTTCGTTGTCAAGGTGATCCGAGCCACAGGCAATTATGGAGAGATTTACAACCGCCACCTCGGCCCAAACAGTTCTGTGCCAATTCCTAGAGGCCTAAATCGCTCCTATCGGCAAGGTGGCTTGCTGATCGCGCCACCATTTAACTAACCCCCTATGAAGCGCTCGCAGCACTTTTGCTTGCAAGTTGGCGTCGCTCTCGCTCTGCTGACCATTCTTGGCGTGTTGATCAACAATCTCGCTGTGAATCTGATCCGCACGGACATGGGGCTCAGCTTTCTTTGGTTAGGACGACCTGCAGGCTTTGCTCTAGCTGAACATCCGCTGTCTTATAGGCCTTCGGATAGTTATGCCTGGGCTCTTTGCATGGGCTGGCTAAACAGCCTCAAGGTCATCCTTTGCGGCCTTGTTCTGGCCACGGTGATTGGAGTGCTTGCAGGGGCTGCCAGAAGTAGCCGCAATCTGCTGTTACGAACACTGTCTAGCGGATATGTGGCCTTGATCCGGCAGATCCCTCTGTTGCTTCAGCTGTTGTTCTGGTATTTCGTTGCTTTCTTAAGCCTTTCCGGGACCCCCTTGGCGCCATTGGGAAGCTTGATCCGTATCTCGAACCAAGGGATCGAATTGCTTGGTCTAAATCTAAGCGTTGAATTTTCGGCTTTATTAGTGGGCCTAAGCGTCTTCACAGCAGCATCGATTGCTGAAATTGTCCGCGGTGGATTGAATTCTGTTCCGAGTGGTCAATGGGAAGCGTTTCGCAGTCTTGGTTTGCCAGAAGGTTTTGGGTTACGTCGAGTGGTGTTACCTCAAGCTTTACCAGCCATCCTGCCTGGCCTAACAAGCCAATATCTCAATTTGGCCAAAAACAGCACATTGGCGATCGCCGTAGGTTATGCCGATGTCTATGCGATAAGTGATACGACAATCACACAGACCGGCAGAGCGATTGAAGGATTCTTCTTGTTGTTGATCAGTTTTTTGCTGCTTAACCTTCTGATCACTGGAGGGATGGAATTTCTCAATCGGGTTGTGATCAGATCCCAGCAATAGCCTTAAGCTAAATGAGGTTTAGGTTTTTCATGGATTCTTTACTTCAACGGCGCATCGCAGCAGTGCTCTTGTTTATTGCAGCTGCCATTGCCATCCTTTTGCCTTTTGCCTCGGCCACCCTGCTAACCATTGCCCTCGGGGGGGCTGCCTGTGCCGCAGGTATTGGCCAATTATTGCGTCTTGGCGGTGAAGCAAGCCTGCAGGGCAAAGTATTTAGAGGCTTCAGTGGCGTGCTTTATATCGCAGCTGCTCTTTGGATTTTGATCGACCCTGTTGATAGTGAAATCAGCCTTACCTTGTTTGCAGGCGTCTTACTTTTAATAGAAGGCTTGATGGAATTGGCTGGAGGTGCTGCATCTCCAAGCCCTTTGGGTGGATTGGTGGTCTTCGATGGAGTGATTACAGCAATCTTCGGTCTATTGCTTGTTATTGAATGGCCATCAGACAGTATTTGGGCTCTCGGAACATTGTTCGGGGCAGCATTGTTCCTATCTGCAATCAACCTGCTGAGGGGCCCTAAGCCTGCTGAGACCACTTAGCAAGTGGATCTCATTGGCGAGATCAGCAAATATCGCCAATTTGACCAGTAAGGTGAGATCTCAACATTCCCATAGGGGTGCATAGAATCCTTCAATATTTGCACTACTACTACTTAGCTGTAGACAATGCACTCCGAGGCAATGCAGAAGTCAAAAGGATCATTAACCTCACCTAAGTACCAAAGCAGGTGTTAAGCAGAAGAGGATGATCATGATTTCGTAAAGCATCATTCCGCCATAGTGGATGCGGTCAAAGCTTCTCTTGCTGAGATCGATGAACCAGCGTGAATGCCAGCGGTAGCCCCATTCACGATGCCGTATGAAAGCAATCAGCCAGAAGGTCAAGAGTGCGAAATTCAGCACCGTTGCCTTGGCAAAGATTTCAGCGAATTCAGCTCTCTCCATTGCCTAGATTTTGGTTGATCTCTAAGCAATAGCAATGGCTTTTGCTTCTGTCCATGCTTGGCTCAACAAGGGCAACAGAACCTCTGTTTCAACAGGATGCACAAAGGGGCTTACGTTGATGATCTGCATCGATGGCCTATGCGTTTGAGCCTGTCCCTTGATCGTTTCTATCCCAAGAGAAGTGGTCCGAATTGAGTTTCTAGTTCTCCTGAGTACACCTGCTAAATCCTGATGCAGTCTGGGCCAAGCCCTTTTAAACGTCTGAAACGGCACCTATTGGCCACCCCTTTGGATGGCTTGATGACTGTTTTGCTGCTTGCCCTGCTTGGTTGGGTTGCGACCACAACCCTGCATTGGCTTTTTGTTGATGCGGATTGGCAAGTCGTTAGCCAAAACCTTCCGCTCTATGCCTTTGGTAGCTATCCACCTCATCAACGTTGGCGCCCATTTCTTTGGATTGCGCTGCTGATAGGCCTCACCTTTTTAACGCTGTTGGGGCCACGTCGGGGTTGGATTCGGAAGGCCTTGCCTTTGGTATGGATTGCGATGGTGCCCTGTGGTGTGGTCCTTCTTGCTGGTGGCCTCGGTTTACTGCCGATCCCTTCTCATGCCTGGGGTGGCCTAACCCTCACCCTGCTGCTAACCGCCTGCAGCGGTGCTCTTGCCCTGCCGCTGGGCATCCTTCTGGCACTCGGACGTCAAACCAGGCTGGCCGTGATCCAACGAAGTTGCAGCGTCTATATCGACGTGATGCGGGCTGTTCCTCTAATCGCAGTGTTGTTTTTTGGTCAGCTGTTGATTCCCCTTTTCCTTCCCATGCATCTAGAAGTCAATCGAGTCCTGCGCGCTGTATTGGCCTTCGCATTATTTGCTGCTGCATACATCGCTGAAGACGTACGAGGTGGATTGCAAGCGATCCCACGAACCCAGCGTGAAGCTGCTGCTGTGCTGGGCCTGAGTCCTAAGCAAATAATTCAACTTGTGGTGTTGCCCCAGGCACTTCGTACAGCTCTGCCGGCCCTGACCAACCAAGCAGTTGGATTACTTCAGAACACCAGCCTGATGGCCATCTTGGGTTTGGTGGAACTCCTGGGGATCAGTCGCAGCCTGTTGGCCAACCCTGATTTCATTGGTCGGTATCTGGAGGTGTATGTATGGCTAGCAGGTGTTTACTGGTTGGTTTGCACTGCTATGGCCTTACTTGCCCGTCATCTTGAACATCAACTGAGCCCCACAAGGTCTGCGACTTCAAAGCGATGATTCCAGCCATTCAAGCCACGGGCCTTGTTAAATCCTTTGGTGATCATCAGCGAGCTCTTGATGAGGTGTCGTTGCATGTTGAAAGCGGAGAAGTTTTGGTCGTAATGGGTCCTTCGGGTTCTGGTAAAAGCACCTTGATTCGAACCTTCAATGGACTCGAGTCGCTTGATGAAGGGCGACTTGAAGTGCTTGGTATCCCCTTAGATGCAGACCACGATGAACGTCAGATACGACGTATCCGTAAACGTGTGGGCATGGTGTTTCAACAATTCAATCTCTTCCCGCATCTATCCATCCTCGACAACATCACTCTTGCACCGATTCGTGTGCAACGTCGGCCTCGAAAGGAGGCGGAGGCACGCGCTAATGATTTATTAACTCAGATGGGAATTGCCGAGCAGGCAGGTAAATACCCTGGCCAGCTGAGTGGAGGGCAGCAACAACGAGTAGCCATTGCACGTGCACTCGCACTACAACCTGAAATCATGCTTTTTGATGAACCGACAAGCGCTCTCGATCCGGAACGGGTCAAGGAGGTTCTTGATGCGATGCGGTCGCTAGCGAATGCTGGGATGACCATGGTGGTTGTCACCCATGAGATGGGCTTCGCCCGTGAGGTAGCAGATCGGGTGTTGTTTATGGATGAGGGCAAGGTTGTGGAGACCTCATCACCAGATGAGTTTTTCGCGAATGCTCGTGAAGAGCGCAGCCGCCGTTTTCTCAATCAAATGATGTGAATTTCTCCAAGGATTTTTAGGATTGAAGCAATTTCGACTTCAGCGATTGAAACTTGTGCATAGGCATTGAAATTCCAGCTGTTACTGAAAGCTTCTAGTCCTGATGCAACATACGAGAAGAAGACATCACGGTTATCACTAACGGAGTGAGCTCCCTTGATATAAGTATCAACATCGCCTGTATTCACCGGCCTGCTGTCATTATCTGCGTTCAACCCAAACATCTAAGAGAAGTCTCCGTTCAACCAGTGATAACCAAGACTTGTTAAAATCAAGACTTATTAAAATACTAATCAAGGAGAGTTTTACTTTGCCATTACTTTGATGCCTTTGCCACACAACCAATTGGATCATGCAAGAACAATAACTTCGTTATAATGCTTGTTAATTCATTGCGCAACGGTCATTCTCAATCGTCCTTTCCTGATGCGCTATCAGCAAAAGTCTTCTCCAATCGCGCTTTGATTGTCTCGTCCTGGCTGATCTTCGTTTGATAGGGAGGCTTTCGTTGAAAGCTGACCTTTTCCCCAGCCCCGAAGTCAAACAGCCCTCCTGCCTTCATTTGCCCGAGTGGACCTCTCTCGATTGGGCCGTTCTTGAACATCGCAGTTTTTGCCAAATAGCCAACACCAAGGCCAACCAACACCGCCATTGAGATCAACGTGAGTAGAGCAGTGTGCGTCTCCATCTAGATCACATGTCCATCCCTGCAGCCTTGCACACCTCTGATGAGCTCGCATCGCCAGAGGTGGTAAGTAAATGATCTTCTGGTCAGTGATCATTCAGCTCTTGATTGCTGGTTGCAGCTTCACGTTTGCTCTTCCCCAAAGGGGGGCTTAATGGTCAGCGAATGGGACTTCAAGCCATTCCTCCTACAGATCAGGCCTGGAAGCCCTGATCAGATAACTGCCATTAATCCTGGGGGAGCTTGCCATGGAGTTGGAGCCAACTCTTGATCACCTGTTCGGCTTCCTTCGGAATGGATCTCAGCCTGCGCCAGAAGGCAGAGCTGAACCAGATCCTCCATGGTTATGGCCAAGTGCTTAGGAGCTCGAGAACGCAGGAGAAGCTCTAGAAGAGGCTTTTGAGGAGAACGGTTCTTGGGGCGTGTTCTCTGGGTCTAGCTTGGTTGAGCCTGTGCGGGCATTCATCCAGACCTTCCTCCTTGCATTGGATCAAGCGAAGGAGGCACGGCTTACTAAGCGTGAGGCCGCCAAGGAGGTGTTCGATGCCGATCGCTGATGGGTTACTTGCATCCATTGAGGAGGTCAACAACCTCGACAAGAAGCTGGCTCGTGACATCAGGGAGCACATCGACTCCCAGGCCAGCAGGCTTGAGGCTCTGAAGAATGAGGTGGAGGCCAAGGCATTTCTCCTCAAGCCTTTAGGTCGTTATCTCCAGCAAAGAAGGGGTCGTTCTAAATGCTGAAGTTAAAAGAGCTTAAAGCCATTGCGTCACGCATGGCTCTCACTGGACGGAGCAAATACACAAGGAAGCAACCATCATCCATTTCCTTATCAAAAATAAAGCACCACTCGCTCCGTTATATGAACAGCTGTTGGCGTTTTGGGTTGAGCACAGCCGATAAGGGATTTGTTGCAGAGGAGCGCCTAAGCAAGGAGCGTCTTACCAAAGCACTCCCAAAAGCTACTGGGGTGTGCCTGTCTAGATAGGCAAAGCTGGTGTGCAATTACACTAAGGGAATTATTTTCTAGAAACTAATTCTTAGAGTTCTAAATGAGCATTGATCAACTCATAACTCCTAACACCTTCGGCTTTATAGCTGCTGCATTAACGACCATTGCATTCATACCTCAGGTCATAAAGACATGGAAAAGCAAGAAGGCTGATGATGTATCAATAGTGATGCTCTTGATGTTTATCACTGGTCTGTTATTTTGGATCATCTATGCAATAGAAACGAATGCTCTTCCTGTACTTATTGCAAACATCATTACCTTCATCCTCAACGTGACAATCCTTACCTTGAAGTTAATCTACGGAAAACAGCCCACTACAGCAGGCTAAAAGCAGATGGTATCAGCTCTTGCTAAAATATATTTTTAAAGGTCTAAACTATGTTCACTAGCTAAAATTATTAATTATGGCTATCCGGTACAGCTCTCTAGCCGATCCTCTGATAGACTACATAGACAAAGACCAAGAAAATACATCGGGTAGAGCATCAAGCTTACTAACCCCAATCAACTACAACGCAGATCTATTTGCTAACGAGGCAAAGTTTTTCACTGGTAACTATGGATTTGACGGATATATTGGAGTACCAGGCTTACTCGGACCAGGGGGCCAGCAGGCAGCTGCGCATCACAATGTTGCCTGGGAAAGTGTTGATCCAGATCTGAGTCCAACGCTCCGCGCGCTAACAAGTGCAGCGAGCATTGTTGGATCTAAAGCTGTTTATGGCATGAGTCTTTTGTTGCAAGACACCATGCCATTGGTGTTCAGTTATCCAGTCTTACCAAAAACCTTAGATGGTGATGGAAGCGATTTTGAGATCACCCTGAAAGATGGTTCGATCGTATCACCTGCCCTTGCAGGATTCTTGCCAAACCTCGAATACAATGAACGCCAAACGATTGTGGTGGCAGGTGATTTCGGCAATCGCCTCAACCCCGAAAGTGAAGGAGCCCGCTATCCGGTATCGGTTCGAATCGTCAATGACGGCACACCCCTGCAGATGCTCTCAGCAAAAGGGCCTGTCTTTGCTACAGAACTGTCCATCGATAGCAGCAACTCCTATGTTCAAGGGGATGGCCCGAAGCTTGTTGCGGCCAAACTCAATACCTTCAGTCCGCTTGGAGAAGGCGGACCTATTGGCGTTGGCGCCACTTCAGCTAGCAACAGCGGGAGCGATCTTTATGGGGATCAAGCCCAATATCGCCTACGCCTTTATACCAGTGCAGGATTCTCACCAGATGGTATTGCCAGCCTGCAACCCAGCGAGTTCAATAAATACTTTATTCTTGAAGCGAAAGGCGATAACGGCGAAAAAATTTCACTTACTAAATCGAATCAGGATTACACTATTGGCAAGTATGGTTCCATCAAAGTTGTAGGAATAGCAGATTTAGCACCAGCAGGAACAATAGAAAATGCCGCTTATGTGGAAGATCATGATAATTACTACGACATCATCCTAGAAGGTGATCTCAGTGCAATTACGAGACTAAAAAGTGTTCGTATGCCATCAAGTGGTAATTACCAGGCCGTTTATAACCCTGGTGGACCTGGTAATAATCCGGATGCACAGGCTGCAGCACCAGGCCCGTTTACGATGCCGAGCGTCGATCACACCATTGCCATCATCAACGACCTTAATGGTGCGATGACTGCCACCTATGTAGAAATCGAAGGAGCCGTACGGACAAATCCATTGAGTAACTTACCGGTTGGAAAGCTGCTAGGAGTAGCAGTGGAAGACACGATCAGCGGCCAGCAAATTTACGCGTACGAAGATCCCTATGGACGTCGTTTCTACACAAGTTTCGAAGCCTCCAAAGACGTAGCCTCGGTACTTCCTAGCAACCTCCTGAAGCCGAAGCCGATTGACCTGATTGACACAACAGGTTTTGCGACCGACTCCAGCGTCATTATTTCCGGGTCATTTAGTCGCTCAGCATCTCACAGCTCAACATTGCAGTTTTATGAGGTAGCAGGACCCGATGGTGGTGTAGTTGACCCTGTTACTGGCAGAACGCTGATGCCCGATGAAAGCGGCTACAATTATGTGGCGAGGAGCAATCTGCTTACCAGCACAAACAGTTCATTGGAAATCAAAAATAAGGAAATCAATAAATTTCAGTTCAATGCCGAGGCCGGAAAGATTTATGCACCATTGCTGATCAACGAAGTAACTGGTGAACAGTATTTTGCCTTCACTGGCGCTAACTCTGACAAGTCCGCGCATTTCACTGCTCTTGGTCCCAATGGCTTCGGTGTAGAGGATCTATTTGGTGGTGGTGATAAGGACTTCTCCGACATGATCGTGCGATATACGATCACTGTCTGAATCTCAACAGTTAAGTCTCGTTTTGCTGTAGTTCTTCCATTAAGCGTTCACTCATACATAAAGATCTGCTGCACTGCCGTCCTCTTGAGCAGCGACTGGTTGGAGAGGAGTGCTTGCTAAGGCAAGAGCAGCAGCACCAGCAAGCGACAGAAGAAGACGAAGGGAACGGTGCACTGGGATTGAACGCTTAAAAGGTCATTCATTATCTGGGATGTGTTTGCTTGCAGGTATCAGCCCACATCAACTGCTGTAAAAGGAGATGGAAAAACTTTGATGACCAACCATCAAAAAACCCCGCCATGGTGCGAGGCCTTTGTTTATTTAATTTCTCCCCCCTGGGGCGGTGATGATTTTTTGTTTTCATCCTTCACCGCTATCAATAGATTCACTCAACCTCTTTGAAAATGCAGTGACCTGGCTCAATGCCAATAGTGAGCTTGAGCATAAACATCAAGAACATATCCATTTTCTCTACAATTAGCACAAATAACTGACATGAAGAAGGGCACCCGCGTTGGATGCCCTCAAGTCCAGGACAGGTTTTCAGGGTTTCTACGTCCTCGGACTCCTGATCTAGGTCTAAGCAGGCAACAACAAGGCGTCAGCAGGAAGAATTACTCCTTTCTATCAAGCGTCTCTAAATGCCCCCGCAATACCCTTTCGCACCACTCAGGGGCTGGATCGCACAAGCATTTTTTGCTGTTAAGAACACAAAAAAGAGCCCCCGAATCTGGATGGGAGATTCAGGTAGGCCTTGTCTTATTAACGACGATCTAAATAGCCGGTTCTGTCCGTTGAAACCCTTGTGGTCACTTGTCAGCAACTGGCCAACTCAGACAAGAAAAAGGGGCCCGCAGGCCCCGTAGAACGTACCGTTGTATCCCAGCAAATATCGGCAGATGGGTCCCACTCCAGCTGCCGTTAGCGGTCACTCTTTTGTGGCCGCTATCTCTTTGTCTGGCTCTGCTGCTGGTAGTGCAGCTTGCAGTTCTCCGATCTGCTCATTGAGGCGCTCAATTACCTGAGAGTGATGCTCTTTGCGAGCTTCAAGCTTGGCAACTTGGCGCTCGTTTTCTTGCGCACGCAGCTTGTTGTACTGCGAATCAGGGATCACAACAACGCGATCACGAGGGATGCTGTAGCCGAATGGAACGTCAAAGACGGAGTCGAATAGTGAATACATGATTGTTCTCTTCAAGACCCTCTTAGTTTGACTCCACCAGAATGTTCAACCGAACCAAAAGGGTCGTGAGAACCAGGGCCGGTTAGCGATAGACATCCCATCGTGAACGTCACAGGTACGGTTTTCGCGACTCAAAATCCATCGATCAACAGGTCGCATCGTCAAGGGAAGACAAGAGTTGCATGGCCTGAGCAAGATTCAAGCCTGGAGGCTTCTCTGCTATGAACTCCTCGAGCACCTAGAACTGCCCCGCGCTTGGCTCCTATAGCTCGCCGTTGTCTTGAAATTCAGCAATAAGGTTCTCGAGCTATTTCTTCTCACACTGCGCACGTTTGCGCCTGTTCTTGCCATCGCTGGCCATGTGAGACCATCAGCTGAGCAAGCCTTCCAGCTCCTAAATGCTCAGTAAGTCCATAACTGGGATGTTCGGTCGTCGAAACAAAAAAGATGCTCCCAAGGAGGAACCCACAGAAACAGATCTCGGAAGGAGCTACAGGCTCGCTGCCGCCAAGCAAAAGGAGATTTTGAAAGAACTTCTCGCACAAAAGCCAAGGGCCTAACTTGCTACCACTGATCTAGGGGCAGAGGGGTTGAAACGACCCTCACCACACGGCTCACTTGGCCCTCCAACCATCTTTTTGCAGTCTTTTCCATCGCTCCCTTAGGTCATCCACATCGGGATCCATCGATCTGGTTTTCAGTACGGCGGGCTCGCCTCTCATCCGCCGGCCTTTGATCACTTCGATGGGGCATTCTCGCAAACTACGGACGAGAACATCTATCAAGTACAGATACCCTTTAAAGAACCAACTGGGAAGCGCTCTGATAAAAAAGCCTGCTCAAGCTGGAGATGGAGATGAAGGAAGCAGGGATCACCTTCGAAATGTCTGAAGCTGAAGTCGATGAATGAGACCGACTTCGATGAACTATTCGAACGCTGGCAAGCGGCGGATGAAGTTGACGCTGAGTTGATCCAACTGATCAAAGAAACTGTTCGATTTAGCGAAGAAACTGTTGACGACACTTTGCGTGATCGTGCGGGTGAGCTGCTATCTGGCGCTTTCCACCTGCCGAGTACTCCTCAAGAGATTGCTCTGGTCGGAGAAGCGTTAGAAGGCTCAGGCACAATTCCTCCGCCAACACCTCCTGAAGACGACGAAGCCCGATAAAGAGAGAAAGCCCCCCGAAGCAGCCAGTCGAGTGGCCTCCGCTCTCCAGTTGCTGTTGGAGGGCCTCAGGAGCCGACTCGGCAGTTGCAACTCCTGCCTCGACACCAGCTCTTATCTGTTGAAACCGCTTCCCTATGGGGACCCACTACAACATTGGTGACAAACCCAATACAGCACTTTAGTGCGAAGCTCTAGGGGTTTCTAGAAGCTACGCATGGACAAGAAAGGCGCTAAGGGTTATTGGATCAGCACTTCAACAGTCACCAATCCAGCTTTATTTGCTGAGTACGTTGAGAAGGTTGGACCATGGCTTAAAGAAGTTGATGGAGTGGTTTTTGCTAAAGACACAGAACCTCAAGGGAAAGAGAAGACAGAAGGAGCAAACTTGGCAGTTATTTGTGAGTTCCCTTCGATGAGAGCAGCAGTCGATGCTTATGAATCAGCTGAGTATCAAGAGCTAAGCAAAATACGTAACGCAGCCACAGAGAATGCAACCTTCACGATCATGGAAGGTATGGATGAAGCGGCAAAACTAAGGAGAGCCATGGGTAAGTAGTCGTTTCTTGAAACTGTTACTTGGGTGACATCGCCTTTGATGGAAATCGACTAGAAGGCTGATGCTTTTTTTGTTTGACATGACTTTTCTGATGCATTGGAGCTTTAAAACTGGCTATCACGAGAAAGCAGCTCGTCAGTTCCTTGCTACAGGTGCCCCTATGCCTGAGTGCAAGTCTTGGCAGCGTTTTCACGCACCAGGCTCTGTACAAGGCTGGATCATTGTCGAAACCAACGACGCTGGAGTCTGCTATGAGCATGCAGCTGAGTGGGCTGAGTTCCTTGACTGGGACGTGACTCCCGTCTTCACGGATGATCAGGCAGGCCCATTGATTGCAAAGGTTTATAGCTAACCTCTATTGCAAGGAGTGATGCAAGGTCCTAGCCCAGTTGGAAGCTCCGAGGTTCCTAGGGAAGCTGTAGCTGACCTCGTCTCTTTCTCCCTGAATATTCACCAACCCTCCCCGATCTGGGGGGAGGGCAAGACAAACGCATGCATCCACATTGCACGAAGCGGCTCTTTCCCCATGGCTACTGCTCTGCTGTGCATAACAGGCGTGCTAGCCGGGGCTTGATCCACAGCCGCCTGTTCATGCGCGGGAACACTGCTGATGACACCAGTGAGAGCAAGCTGCTGGGAACGCTCCCTTGAAGCAGACAACGACCCGACACGGGCATCGGTGCTATCACTGATCAGCGTCAGCACGTTGGAGGTGAACAGGTCTGGGATGTTGTCCTTGTAGGGCTGAAGTTGGTTAACGCTGCCCAGACGTCTACCTTCTCATCGGCGTGGTTCTTCAGTTCTAAAACCACGACCGGCAGACCGTTCAGTTGGACGACGACATCATGACGACGGGTGCTTCGGGCCCTGAATCATCAACTCGGAACTGCAGAGAATGATCTGATCTATGCCTTCAGCAGGACAGTACAGATCAGATCAGATCAGATCAGATCAGATCAGATCAGATCAGGTTGTCGTCCTGGGCTGGAATGATATGCAGATGGGCCGGTTCATGAGCCAGAAACGCATCCCTGTGCACATTCAGAAGCAGGGTGCTGATGTCATCTCCGGCACGGATCAACAGGCCCTCTCCTTTGCAGGCCTAATCACTTTTGACAGCCTCGCCTTTGAACAGTCTTGTCAGAATGAACAGCCTGGTCGGTTCAAAACGAGACAACTCAGGGCTCAGCGATGTTTGAAATTCCCAAACCGATTCACCGCAGCAGGGTTCGACAATTGCTGGGCCGGGAATATCACATTGCCAGACGCAAAGCCAACTGGCTGTTCGGCTCCAGACAATGGGCGACAACACGCGACGTCCTGACGTCAAGCCACCGCAAATTCTGCCATCAGTCTCTGATCCTGCGCCCTTTAAGGGATGTGGATATGGTGCTTCAGCACAACAAGCGCAGGAATCTGGAGCTAGCGCTTGCGCAACTGGATCGAATCCTGATTCATCCGGGGGAAACAATGTCCGTGTGGAAGCTGGTCGGACGACCCACTAGACGCAAGGGCTATCTAGAGGGTCTGGTGCTGAATCAGGGCAGGATCTCCAGGGGGACAGGAGGAGGGCTCTGTCAGCTGGGAAATCTGCTGTTCTGGATGGCAGCTCACAGTCCGCTCACGATTTCGGAGCGCTGGAGGCATGGTTTTGATGTGTTCCCGGATGTGAATCGAACCATTCCCTTTGGTGCCGGAGCAACACTGGCGTACAACTATGTGGATCTGCAGATCACCAACAACACGCCCTATTGCTTCGCGATTCATCTATGGCTGGATGACATCCATCTGCATGGTGAACTCTGCTGTGATGAGGATTACGACTGCATCTACAGCGTCGAGGAGCGTCATCACAGGATCCAGCAGCAGATCTGGGGCGGCTATTCGAGGCACAATCAGCTCTATCGGATCTGCACAGCATCCGATGGTGGTAAGACGGAACAGCTACTGGTGGAAAATCACGCGATCATGATGTACGAGCCGTTGCTGAAAGCGGCGCCATGATGCCTTGATACTGAACGAATCTCAGCCTGTTGAATCGTCATCGCCAATCCCTTGAGAGTCGCCAGCTAGTTAGCCAACCAAGGCCACTGGACCCCGAAGGCCTCGAGGGGGTCCATCACCAGCTTGTTAAGCGCACGCCCGAGAACCACCTGCGGTTCATCGGCGCGGATGGGGATCACAGAGTGCTGCAGGGTCCTGGGCAGGTCGGCGCCCCTCACGATCCCGCGCCTGAGCAGTGAGTTGCCCGCTTCCAGACCACACACGTAGGCGCGTTCCTGACAAAGGCCTTTAGCACCATGTTCTTTCTCGCCCATCCGCACCCAGTCGCCGGCACAGACCACCGAAGCCAGTGACGTCTCCATTGGTGGCCGCTTGCTGAAACTTCCAGGAGAGAAGAGAGAGACCGAACTCGGATAACGCCGCACCTCCTGATCCACGACCCTGGCCCCCCTGAAGGCAGGCTGCGCTATGGGCAGCAGATCCTGCATCAGGCAGTCGACGATCTCCTGATCGCTCAGCTCGGCAATGGCCGAGGCGTTGTAGAAGTCGCTGGCAATCACCGAACCCTGCGGTGGCTGATCACCCCAGAGCGCCTGCTCCGACTCTCGCTGCAGTTGATCCAACATGAAGAAGGTGGCGCCGGCGCCTCTTAGTGAGCTGAAACGTGAGAACACATTGGCGGGATCGGCGACCGGCACGGTGCGATCCAGCCACAGACGGATCGACACCACATCGATCGATCCGAGCGTGGCGGCACGCACAAGCTCTGGCGCCAGCACGCCGCACTCCGGGGATTGCGCCATCAAAGCACCCATTCCTTTGGCACTCACCGCAAGCACCACGGCATCGACATCCTCGATTAAACCGGTGCTCCCGCTTGTTACGGAACGGGTTCCCACCGAGCGGATGGCCTGAGTCTCCGGCGAGACGTTCAGCCGGGTGGCCAGGGTTCCGCCCAGCACCTCGAGCTGATGCTGCTCCTGCAGCCGCTCACTGAGCGGGGCAATCAGCTGTTCGGCGATGCTTTTCGACCTGATCCAACGCACATCGAAGGAATCCTGATGCGCCAGGGCGTAGTAGTAGAGGAGCTCCATCGTGACAGCGGCCGACAGCTCCTCCGGCGGCTTGAACAGCCCCACCAGCAACGTGGGCCGCAGGAAATCATCGATCATGCGATCACTGATCCTGAGCTGTCTAAACAGCGTCAGCGCATCGATCGAGTCGTAGCTCGTGTATACCGCATCGCTGCGGTTCAGATCGAGCATGGCGTAGAGCAGGCCGGCGATGCTGAGCCGATCAACAACAGGCAGGCGCTTGAAGTTATTGATCGTTGCAGCAACCTGACCCAGGGGACTCGGCCACAGCGGAGCGTCACCGAAGACAGGAGCCGTCGCCTCCAGGCCTTCGGGTGACCAGAACGCACTAGTGGTGAACTCCGTGAAGATCGAGCCGAGCCCGAGCTCTGCTGTCAGGGCATTGATGTTTGGATAATCCTTCCAGAACCCCCGGGTGCCTGCCTCGAACGGTTTGCCGCTTGGCGTGGTGAGGGGCTGACTACCGGTTGGATCCGCCATCCCATCCATCAGGGTTACGCGAACACCCGCTTCGCAGAGTGCCTTGGCCGCACCCCAGCCAGCCCAGCCGGCCCCGATGACAACCGCATGAGATTGCTTTTTACCCGGAAAACCTTCGGCCATGAAGCTGTTTAACATCGGCCCAAGCTAAAGAGATGAACTCATGAACCATGGGCTTCCTTCGCCACCTTGTGACAAAGGCAACTCTTGAAGGAAGTCTTCGTTGTCTCTACAGAGCAACTACTATTTCTTCGTCTCTCCTTACATGGGGGAACGCAGCGAGCCCTGTAGCAAACACCTCAGAGGCAGCGCAGCAAGACCCCTCTCTCTCGTTAAGAGCGCCTAAAAACTGACCTAAATTGGTTTAACGCTTAGGAGGGCTGTTTAAAAAAATGGTTTTTCGCACCCTGAGAACAGACACTCGTAGACGTGTTGAGGAGATCATCCATCGCTTAGCGACTGGAGAACCTGTCAGCCTCGAGGAGAGGGCTCAACTGCAGAAGTATGCACTCCACATTCCTTTTGTTGCAGGCCAATTGAGAAGAGCCCTTAAGCATCGAGAGGAGCTGGAGGCAGATGGACTGATTGAATGATCAGAGGGTTAACTCGCCACAGTCAGCCCTCTTTATGATCTTGCTACCACACTCTTCGCTTAAGGCGAGAGTTATCTTCGATCATGAATTCTAGATAGTCAAGGATGTGGTTTTGCTATTACTCAACACGTTTGCAATGAGCATGTAGACCCTCAATGAGTTTTGCTTCTAACATTGGTTTAGATGTTGGTATTGATTGTAATTATAATTGGCCAGATTTCGGCTTCTTCTTTTCGTTCAAGCGTGCTTGCATGCAAAATCATAATACTGCTTAAATGGGGAATCACTATCTGCAACAATTAGAGTTGTAGTGGAGATTGCTCAATGACTGAAACCAAGAAAGCAAGTCCTATGAAGGACTTCACCGAGAAGCTCTTCGATCTCTGCAGGGAATATCAGCAAGAAATCCCACCCCACAAAATTGCAGAAGTGCTAAGGGACTACGCAGAGCGATTGGATTGATCAAGCCTTGCACTACCCTTTGGCTGGAGTTTTTATGTGATCAATAAAAATACCCCTGTATGAGAACAGAAAACATAGCCACTCACACAAGACCAACTGATCCTCATCAACCGACCCTGTGCAAAGGTAGTCACTAATGGGTCTGTTAGAGACCTGAAATACGCTATATATTGAAACCTTCACCTAACTTTAGACTTTCTCACCCCATAAATAACGCTGAGCTCTCTCTGAAGACTTTCGGGGGTTGCATTTGATACACCGCGGTACTAATAAGTAATTTCCCAATCTCTAAGGCCCTGACGCTCAACCGCGAAGGGACTTTTTCTTGCTTGACCTCAGCTTTAGGGTGAAGGAATGATCATTTTTTTGTCTATGTTCAAATTTCGCCCCGCTCTATTTGGCAGTTTCTTCGCATAAAGTCTGCTTTTTGGCACATCGATAGACAGCACAGCTCTAAAGGCTGCAGAAAAAGAATTTGTTCAGCGCCGCTTACTACCATTCACTGGCCTACCAAAGACGTAACCAGGATGAATGAAGACAATTGTGCGATTTCAGAGACCCAGGTGATCATTGTTGGCTACGTGAAGAAATTGCAAAGAACAATTGTTCTCATGGGGTTGGTGTTTTCTGGAACATGAAGGAAGCCATGGATCCCAACGACCGAACGATACTTCGCCCGAACTTCGACACGCTCTACTCCGCATTAATTCTCGGACTCTCTAGACCAGCCATAATCTCAATGCCAATAACGAAAGGGCGTTACCAAAGTGCACTTGTGATCTCTAAAGAGCACTATATATATCGATGGCAACTACTGCAACAGCTAGTTAAAAGGAAAGAACAAAGGAACGGTACAAAAGCAATAAAGCCTTCATAAGGGTATTATTTTTAGATTAAGCTAATCATCCATAGACAAAGGTACAAGCAGGAAACAATAGTAAAGCGATAGAAGCCTTCAATCTATAATCGTTTAAAAATAATCAATGTTAATTACGCTTAGACAGTTCAAGCAAAACAGTGCTACTGTAGAGATATGCTTTTTAATACAAGAAATTAGTTGCTGGGCAATTCCTTCATGAGACAGGCTCTTGACTCTGTTGCTGAATTACTAGAAAGAAATGGCAAGCGAGTATCTGACCTGGAATTTCCTGATTTTGCTGAACGAGTACTTCAGGAAGCTTCACTTCATGAATCCGTAAATCCAACCAGTCTTTTAAATCATGTTTTTTCAGAAGAATATACGCATGACGAAAAAAAATTACATAGCAGTAGTAATGTTATCCCTTTAATTTCAACTGATCATTATCAAGTAATGGCACATCTCTGGATGGACGATTTTGCTGACCTCCATTCTCATGATTGGAGTGGTGCTTTTCAAGTCGTATGCGGGGATGCCATTCATTTTGAATACTCCTTTATTAAAAGTAAAGCAATCTCTAAATTGCTAAGCATTGGCAGCCTAGAGTTCACCTCATCTAAGAGAATTACAAGAGGAGATATTGTAAAAGTGCATCCTGGGCTCAGAATGGTGCATGGCGTTTGCCATTTGCCAAGGCCATCTTTAACTATAAGTGTTAGAAGAAGATGTGATTATACGCAGCCATTTAATATATACAAAGATGTCGCATTGGCAACAAATGCAACATCTCAAGAAGTCAGAAACTATCTTAAGATACTAAATGCATACAAAGCAATAGACTTTAATAAATACCTTGAAAAGTTAAAATATATCCTAAAAAAGCTAGATATAGATTTAACATATATTCTCTTGAAAAAGATTAGAGAATATAATCATGTACCTGAAAATCTATATACTGAAATCATCCATGACTGGCTTGATGGAGAAACTCTTCGCAATGCATTTATTCCTTCTCTATTAGAGCAGAACCGCCAGCCTCTATTCTATTCTAGGTGGAAGCTAATCCATGATCGAAGTCTTAGGGAGTTTATGGCATTTCTTTTCTTATCAAAAGATAGAGAAACAATGCTTAAATCTATTCAAGAAACGAAAGGTTACATTGCAGAAGAGTGTATCCTAGATTGGCTTGAGAAGATAAATGAGCTTCTGGGGATTGAGCACAGACCCTTCTTAGTTAAAGCAGCAAAATCACTTTTTATACTTGAGGGAGATCCTAAAAAGACCCAATTTAAGCTCATTGGAAATGCTGCAGACTCAAGAAAAGAATCCAGTCTAACAAGCATTCTTGAACTACTTATCAGAAGCCCTTTTCTCTCTGTACTGTTCAAATGAATACACTAAATACAGTTATCAAGGAATTATATCTGTCTATTCATTCGGAATGGATGCGAATGAAGTATGAACCCTCTGGGTTCCCCGAAGCAGCAACAATTGCACTTAAAAGATGTAAACTTCACGAGAATTTCAACTTGAATTCTCTACTGGAACATATGGTTTCAAAAGATCATCAAGCTCATAGATTAGGAACACATCCTGCAGCTGCTATACCCTTAATCAGATCGTCATATTTCAATGTGTATATCCATTTTTGGATTGATGAAGTTGCTGATCTTCATTCACATCAATGGGGGGGTGCTTTTACTATTCTTGACGGAGAAGCAATTCATTCAAGGTATGAATTTGAGGAAAGCAGATTCTTTCACTCTGACTTACGCATTGGCTCTATGAAATATCTGGGAATTGAGCGTTTGCTTCGTGGTGATGTGGTAAAAGTAGAACCAGGTTTGAACTTTGTTCATGGAGTCGCGCATATTCCTAGACCTTCAGTTAGTCTTAGCGTACGTAATTCTAATGGATTATCAGATTTAAAGAGTTTTTATAGACATATAGGTAATGCGGCATTATCAGCAAATTCTAAAGCTGCATTGCTTGACAATCAGCTCAAAGTATTATTGCCATTATCAATATCTCATGAACAGCTATTCTTAGAAAGGGTTAATAATATGCTCCAGTCAACAGATACATTAAGTGGCTATAAGATGCTGCTAAAAGTTCAATCTCTAAACTTAGAATATTCTAATTTTAAGGCCCTTTGTAAGCAATGGTCAGGAGATAGTCAAGACCGTCTAGCTCTAATCAAATCATTGCCATTAAGTCAGAGAGAAAACCTTGTTAGTGATCTATTTTCTGACATATATGATTATAGCTTGCGTCGATTTCTTGCAGTCATTATGTTCTCTCCTGATCATAAGTCAATTGTGGAGTCTGTAAAAGAACTATGGAATACGAAAAACTCATCAGAAATAATAACAGAACTTATTGCCGAGTTAAATAATAATGTCGGGGGGGATAGAGATTCGTTATTTACGACTATTTTTTGTGTTGCTTTAGAGTCTGGTGGTGATGCTCAAGTTATTATGAGAAATTTGAAAAATAAGCAAATGGTCAGCAAATCTGAAGAATCAATTCTATCAATGGTTAATCAGATTCTTGAAAATCCTTTTCTGAGTCCATTTTTTCGTAACCAATAAAGCCTTCTAATATTTCTCTTCTCAAGGAGTTTGCTTGTAAGGTTAAACTTTCTTTGCTCATCAAGCAGATTCTATCTAGCTCCATAGTCTCTCTTGCAAGCTCCTTTTTTGCTTTATTGGGTATAGGCACCATACTCTGTGCTATAGCAATGTTAAAGACACCTCTTGCTTGCATAATTATATTCTCTGGCATGATATTTACTGGGCACCGTAAACTACATAACCCACAGGCCACACATTTTGATGACATATCAATAGCCTCATTAAGTTCCCATTTTGCAAATCCCTTTATAACATTATTGACATCAATTTCCAATGGGCATATAGTATTACATGCATTACAGTCATTGCAATTATTGATTTCTGGATAGGTTTGTAAAAGTAGTTCTATAGGGTTTTGATCATGTGGATCAAAATTTCTTTCTTTAGATGGGATATGTGGGGTTGACATGATTTCCATTCCATCTACCACAAAATGCTGGCATCCCAGTAAACCAAGAAGTTCACTTTCTTCATTAATACGATAGATCAAGGCACAGGATCCACATATGCCTTGGCGACAACTTGTACCATGAATAAATGAAACCCCAACTTCTTCAAGTGCGTTTAAAACTGTAGCCCCAGCTCTAACTTGATATTTGATACCATTATATCTGATTTTGACTAAATTCCTAGTCATGATGATTCTATACTGAAACTATTTGCAGCAGTATCTTTTTGTTTGATTCCAATTGAGTCTATAGAATAGTCTGGGAAGAGTATGGGTGAATTAGTCTTCTCTTTAAATGATTGCTTATTGTGTTTAATTATATGATCAAGATTAACACTTGATCGGCAAGCATTTGCAGCGTAGTTAGCAGCATTCATTCCTGCTCGTCGCCCGAAAACTACTACTTCTAATAGTGCATTGCCACCAAGCCGATTATTGCCATGAATACCTCCCGAAACTTCGCCGGCTGCAAAAAGGCCAGGAACTGAGGTCTGACATTGAGAGTTAATATATAATCCTCCATTGTGAAAGTGAAGGGTCGGCCTAACCAGGCATGGAAATTTTTTTATATCCAAGTCAATGCGCATTAATCGTTCTGCAGTAGACGCTACTGTTCTTGATTCTAATCCTCTTACCTCAAGTCGTTTAATCAACTCTGGAGTATCAAGCCATACGCCAGATATTCCTGAAGCTGCTTGAACTCCTCTTCCCTCAGAACATTCTCGCAAAATTGCAGCGCTAACAACATCTCTAAGTTCCTTCTCGTTAATAAATCGTCTGCCATCACGATTAACAAGATGAGCACCTAGTAAACGAAAGTGCTCAGATATCAGTCTACCTTGACATCTTTCAGGCCATATCATTCCTGTCGGGTGATATTGTAATGAATCAATCTGCACAAGCTTTGCGCCTGCTCTATAAGCAACAACAAGTCCATCACCGGTTGCTCCGTAGTGGTTTGATGTGATGGATTTACCGCAGTGAAGACGTCCTAAACCGCCTGTAGCAAGAATGACAGACTTAGCAATTACATATTTATAAGAACCTGTATCTGTATTCAGTAGAACCGCACCGATACACCTTCCTTGAGCATCCTTCAGGCAATCAATAATTGGATGAAACTGAAGGGTTTTTATTCCATGCTTGTTTAACTCTCTACGTAGGGTTCGAATTATCTCCACACCGGTATCACCAATTAGTGATTTAACTCCTCGCGCCACGCTATGTCCTGCTAAGCGATTGTTCTCTTCTACTGAGGCTTCTTTGTTCCATTCAAGGGCTACACCCTGCATGCGTAACCATTCGATTGCATCAGGCCCCTCTTCTACCAATGTACGGACTAGAGTAGGGTCTGCAGCGAATCCGCCAGCGATAAAAGTGTCCAAAAAATGAAGAGATTTTGAGTCTTTTTTCCCTAAGGCCACGCTTATTCCGTTAGCCATCAATGTGTTGGAATCTCCAAGCCTGAGCTTTGTTGCAAGTAACACCGATGCCCCTTGGCCATGTGCAGATAACGCAGCAACCATCCCAGCTCCACCGCCACCAAGGACCAAAACATCGACTTCTTCGTCAATCCGTGGTGCTCGTTCACTTTTATAATTTATGATGCTTGGAGCTGCCAAGAGGTCAACTAGTTCGCGCGGAGCAGGATCGCCAGCATTGACCCCAAAAGGGATCAATTCCATCAACTCAGATTGCTGGTTAGGGTGATGGTCCTTTAGGAGTTGTTGTTTGAGTGAATTGTTCAGTGAAGGTGGATCTTTCCTGCATCCAAATGAAGATTCACTTTTAAAACTCTGATATAAAAAACTCATATAACCTCAGTTACTACAATTCATTCACTAGTCTAAAGATTGAGCATCATTGTTGACCTGGCCTCACTAAACCCAAACGTTGAGTATAGACTCTTGGCCTCTTTATTTGATTTTGAAACATTTAAACCCACTGACTTAGCACCTCTAGCTCGAGCAATTGAAGTTGCATGTTGTATTAATCTACTACCCAACCCTTGCCCCCTATATAAGGGAGTTATCGCTAGGGTGACAATCCAACATCGCACTACACCAGTAAAAAGATCTTCGTGATCGGCAACCCATAGATGACCTCCATAGTCATTATTTAATGTTTCAATTACGGTCACTTGTCCTCTATTCGCTTTTGGGCCAGAATCACTCCACTCATATTTACTTCGCAATACTTCTGGCCATCTCATTCTTAAACTTTCAATATCCAATTCTTCTGGAGGCAGTGAAGCGGAAATGGTCTCAATCTCTAGGGAAAGAAAAGGGCCCCAATCCTCACTCCTGTATGGCCTCATCTTCATAGGAATTGATGTCAAAACTTTAGTTTACTCAGTCAAATGGATGAACTTGTGCATCTGGTTTGGAGAGAAATCCTTTTGGTGACATAAGCCTTGTATAGAAATTACGCCGCTTATTTGTGGGCACATTTAAACGATCAGCAAGATCTTTTATGCTAATCCTGCCTCCTGCGATTTCATTGAACTCTTCTTCTGTGAGTTCCTCATCCATAGAAGCGTCAAAATCATTGGTGGCCATAGTCTTTCAAATGCATCTACATACTTCTTAGGCGACCTGATTCGTTCTGACTACAACTTCTACACGTTCTGAAACTATTGTATTTTCATGTGCTCTATTGATTAGATAAAAGTTGTTATAATGATTCACTGCTAAGTGCGGGCACTAAAAGTTTGGTGTGAGTGTTCAGCACGGGCATCTTTCAAAAGGCCAGCTGATCTCCATCACCCGACCCTGTTCAAAAGACAATCACTGATTGGGCTTGCTGGAGAGCTATGATAAGCTACATATTTACGCCTTTACCTAAATCTAATCTTGTTCACTCCATATATTTTGCCAATATCTATCTTAATAAGGTTCTTGGGTGTTGCATTTGATACAGCGCTGTCCTCATAAGTAATTTCCACATCGCCCAGGCCCTTTTGCTCACTAGCGAAGGGATATTTTTTGCTCTGCACATGTATGCCCTTTGCGTTTGGGTCTACTTGCCCTTCTCATCTTCTTAATACTGGATCTCCGCCTGTGCATAATCCTCCGGATTCCGCGCCCCCCATTGATTTCATCTGCAATAGCCTTCTCTTGCGCCTTCTTGTTCTCCTAAGCGATGTGCTCGAGTATTCCACGATGTCTATGTCATAACTCAGAGTATGACCACGACGAATCTCCTCAATCAATGTTTGGTGCCTGATCGACATCTCAACGAATCGTCCCCAAAAAGCCTGAGCTTCTTGAGCATCCAGCGAACGTTGTAGAAGCTGATTAGAGGTCTTAATACCACCCTTGACGACCAACCTTTTGACCTACGGATGTGTACAAGAGCCTGAGAGTTAGGGATGTAGCACTCCAGATTGTCGATCTAAGTAGCGATCTGTACTTAAACCTGACTGCTCTGCAGCTTGGCGATAGTTGCAGTAATGCTTCAACCATCAACTCTATGAATGAACGAAAAGATTGAGCGTTTAAGCAACTCTTCTAAATGAGCGATTTCTTGCTGATGTTATGCAACAAAATATCTAGAATCTTTATCGTATTCAAATCCACATTTCACTGAAAGTTCGACATCTGTATTGGGTTAAATAGTTCAAACGTCAGGCCGGTTATATTGACCAAAAGCTGCTGCCTTACGCAAATGAACCAATATCGAAAGCCTTCGAGTCAGTTACACGAAATCACATTAAGAGATAATTTTTCAATATAGAGATCAGACAAGTCAGCAGGAAGGTCTACCCATAGCAAAAACTTTGCTCTTGTTGAAAGCCCCAAAGCTAGAAAATAAGACAGAACTAGAAGAGTCCTGTCCTAATACCCATTAAATGCTCTTCAGATTACATGGAAATGAAGAGGGTTAAACCATATTCAAAACCCTGCCAATCTATCCAAGCAATGTTTTGCATTTTTGAGACTGGTCCACGCGGAGATCAACCAGTTCACCATTGCTAAACGTTGCCGATGCAGGTCAAGGAGTAACCATTCAAATAGATTGATCTGATAAAGAGCGATAACGACCAGGGACTATATTTTTCTCAAAACGAGAGTCTTTCCCTTCAAAATCAGACAACGTCCTGTTGTATCCCAGGAAACTAAAGCAGATAGCTCCTACTACACCTTTCGATAGCGCTTATACCCGCTACTCTTTGGCTGTATCACCAACGGGATTTGCCGCTTGGAGTTCGCCGATCTGCTCATTTAGGCGTTCAATCCACTGAGAGAGATGCTCTTTACGAGCTTCAAGTCATGCAATTTTCGCTAATTTTCTTCCTCACGGAGTTTGTTGTGCTCCGATTCAGTTATCACAACAACGCGATCAAGGGGGAATGGTGTAGTCAAAGGGAGCATTGAAGACTTCGTCGAATCGTGAGTACAGATCGTGCAGATCAAGACCTCTACAGCATGACGCCATCAGAACGTGTGAGCGAACTAAAAAGGTCGTAAGAGCCAGGACTGGTCGGGGCTAGGCATCACCTCCTGAACATCTCGCATACGGTTTGCGTACATAAGAATCCATCGATCAACCCATCGCATCTTCGAGGGAAGGCCAGAGCTTCTTTGCTTGAGCCAAGTTTCAACCCAGAGGCTTCTCTCCTGTGATCTTGTCGATTACGAAGACCTGCCCCTCGCTTGGCTCGCTGGCCTCGCCGTGTGCTGATATTCAGCAATACAAGCCTCGATCCACTTCTTCTCACGTTAGGCACAACTTTTTGTTCTTCCATTCCTGGCCATGTGAGAGCATCAGCTGGACAAGCCCTTCCGTATCTAGATGAACAACAAGGAAAGCGAGCAGGAAATCGATCTTCGGATTGCTCGTATCAAGAACGAATTGGCGGAGGCAGAGGCTCGTCTAAAAAACGAAATCGCTGAGATATTGGCTCGTCTAAAGAAGGAATTGGCGGAGGTAGAAGCTCCTCTAAAGAAGGAATTGGCTGAAGCAGAATTACAAAGGGGTTATATCCGTGCTGCTGCTAGGCAAAAGGAAATCCTGAAAGGTCTTCTCGAGCAGAAGCCAAGAGCTTGACTTGCTAGCTCTGAACTGGTGCAGGAGGGTGACACGACCCCTTACCCAGGGCTGACGTGGCCCTCCAAGCCTCTTTTTTCAAAAAGCTCTCGCATCTTCGAGGTGTCCGAAGCTGCTAGAAATACCGATGGGATAGCGGCTAACCCTTGAATCGACTCGCCACTAGACATGTGAAGATAATATCTACTAGCAGCTGGTCTATAGATGAACTATCAAATGTTGCTCGAATGCCATGCCGCAGGGACAGCAATAACTGTAAGAGAGGCACAGCTATTGGATCTAGAGCTTGACTCTCAAATCGCAAGTATCAAAGTTTCTCGAACGCAGGGTTGTATTGAAGTCGCTCCTGATCACATTTGCCAATCAGCTGGTGTCTGCAAAGGTAGTTTCTGGATCACTTGCTTTGCCGCTGTACTTGATCAGGTCACTCCTGTATCAGCCGGGAAGAAAGCAAGAGGCGCAACAGTCTTTGATGAGTTGATCAACAATCGTTATCTAGTTGATCGTTAGGCACTTGAGAACACACAGCTGCTATGCGATGAACAGAGAGCTGGTGTACCCCATGAAGTCAAAGGAGGACTATCTCACTCTTTATTCATGACTACAATTTAGGTCGGCTGGTAGCTGCAGCCAAAAGGGAAGTGGATAATGAAGCACCTTTTAAGCATGCAACTACCCCACAGGCCAGAGAGACTACGCCACTATAGACCTTTTGGGGCGTTGCTCTGGTATGAATTTTAGATCAAAAGTTTGTTTATATATTTAATGAGATATACAACCCTTTCGTCGTCATCTTTAAATCAAGCAAAAGTCAAAGTGGTATCACCTGGCTAAGGCCATTTAAGTAAATAATGACTGGCCCACCTCGGACAGTTAACCAGGCAGACAAAAGATAGTTCATAGGCTGTCAGTCAGGCCATAGCCCAAGAAGAAGACGGTCGGCAGACTTTCAGACGGATTGAACTCTTTAGCTTTCTGAGTACTTGATGCCGTGGCATTTGCACATCGCCTTGAGATAAGTGGGCATCGGCTAGCTTTAGGCCGTCGAATTCCGTGCTGGTATCTCCAGGATCCCATAAATACTCTCAAGTCCAGCAGTGAACCTCCCAAGGTTGTGATCTTTAGAACTGAATTGCTTTGCCATGGCTGTATGAGCTAGTAGCCCACTCTCTTATGCTCTTTTTATGATTTTCTGCCGGATTGGTGGAACAAAACTATCAGGCAATAGGACTAAATCGGCCCCAAAGAAACGACAGCCTTCTCCTTTGTCTTGAAAAAATACTTGCTTTCACGATACAAAGGGTATGATTAGGATCAATGGACTAAAGCAATGGATTTATTACTAGCGCTAGGCATTCCCATGGTGGTCTTGGGTCTAGCCTATCTACTGATCAATAATGCTTCAGGGTTTCCTGTTTGGTTAGAGAGGCTAACGAATAGAAGTGGAGCAATCTGGACATATGGTGTAATCATCATTGCCGTTATTTCCATAGTTAGATACGCCAGTGGAAATTAACTATGGGTTCATACCTTTTTAATTAAAATCATGCAAGAGTTCTCGAAAGCTAGTTTCACCGCACTATTTGCTTCTCCCAGATACGCTCTAGCGATGCTCTGAAGTCTTCTGTTGCGAATGCTCTATTCAGTGTCTTCTGGAAGAGTAGATGGGAGAGTCTTCTTAATTTCAGGCCCACAGCAAAGCAAGCAACTGCCCAAGCAAGGATTACCCAAATGGGATGTTGCATCGCTAAAGAGCCTCCGCTAAGACAATGCTCTATCAGGCTCCTATCGGCACGAAACCTTCATCAAGTTGCAATCTGCCGCCTGATCGACTCACATGCCTTCCCGTGCTTATCCCCATCCAGACAGGAGTCTCCTTGTCTGAGCAGTTCCTGTGCTACACGCTATGAACTGATGCCCTTGCAGCGATAACGTGTTCCCTTGCTGTTGCCCTGCTTGCTTGTCCTGTACCTGTAGTGCCATGGACGCTTGATCCCAGCAGAAACAGACCACATTCCCATTCCTCCTGGCCTGACAGTGATCTCTAGAGCTGAGTAGGTCTGTGATCACACCCTTTGATCTACTGCCAATAGACAAACGCATTTCCCGACTTCACTAATGAGTGATTGATGTTGCTGCCATTGCGAATGACCTCTGCCACGGTTCTTCCATAGCGATCAGTTGCCTTGGAGCGAAGAGTCACATCAGATCCAACCGCTCACAGAGCCTTTATTGCTTGTCGTGCTGATATGTCATACGGCGACTGTGAGGTCTCAGGAGCGGATTTGCAGGCAAAAGCGCACTTGGATGGATTGGCGGCCTTCTGTGCGGCGAGAGTGTCACCATCACCTATCGCAAGTACTTCTGCTGCATTGGAAGAGGCTGCCCAAAGAGTAAGAAGCAGAACTAAAAGTGCCTTGCCCATATCCGCTCCAAACACTTAGCAAACTCCTTTTCAGTCAACGGTTTAGCAAGCTCTTGCTTTCTCTTAGCTCTCCTGATCCACCAAATCATCAAACCCCAGTAGAAAACAACCAGCAAACCAACTTCGAAATAACTCCAGTGCAAGTGACCCATCAGTTCTCTCCCAGCCCTTTTAGTTCCTTCAGAAGGGCAGGGTTGAGGTTGTCATGGCAGCCAATGATCATCTGCGTGTCAATCGTGCCTTGCCTATAAGCGGCACATCCCTTGGCACAAAAATCTTTAGTTATCTGCTGCCATCGAGCAAAGGTTCGCGAAGGCAATTGAGATTTCAAATTCTTGTTGATCTTTTCAAAGACAAGTGTCTCAGTAGTGAGGCGGCTTTGAGTCTTCAACTGGAAAGTAAGCACGTTCTTCCTCATCAGATTCTTGGCTGCTGAGGTACTCATCAACTTCGTCATAGGAATCATCATCGACATCTCTTTCGTGAACAGTCATGCCTAAACCTCCATTTGATCTCATCTAACTCAATTTTGCCTGATCACATCTCATGGTGATAGGAGGAAGAAGCGTAGGTCAAGCAATAGAAGGGGGCTATGGCATTGCTGGTGAAGATGCCGGTGCGCTATCTAACAAGTCACGAGGCTCTATCTAGGTTGAAGACATGGCCTTGTCATAGAAGTCCTGCCTTGGCTCAAGCCTGCTTCTGAAGCTGATCTCACTAAACAACTCACAGTAGATAGCACGCTTGGGTTCAGGGTTCGCATCTAAGGGGAGAAGGTCCGCAAAGGTTTCAAAGCGCATTGTTAAAAAGTCCAATCCGGTGAGCTGCTTTCGCTCGTGTAAAAACCAGACAATCCTCTTGCTAGTGTATACAAGCTAAATCCATTAATCATTCTCAGATCCCAAGTCTACAACGGATAAGGTATAACGTTCAAGAGCGGAGTCTTCTAATACTGATAAAATATACAAATCATCTTAAACCCTATATATGCGATGCAGGCCAATCTCAGATTTCATTCTCAAATGTGCATTAGCCGGCATATTGCTCTGCACATCAACAACCTCTACGGAGCCAAAGGATAAAGTCATTGAAGGCACAACTTATAGCTATAATTGCAGAGAAGGGCTCTGGAAAAGCAAAATAATTGGTCGTGGAGTCAACGACAAAGATTGGATTACAATTGAAAGGCTGGAGGAGCTTTCAGGTGCTCGGCAAGTAAATATTAGGAATGATATTGAAAAATCATGCCAATCCTCTTCACTAATCTCTAAAGCTAAAAGAGCATTTGGAGCCGATTGTGAGCTAGCAAGTGATTCTTTTGATCCTAGGAATTGGCAAATCGATTACGCAAGTAGATTCAACGCTTATGGAAATAAGTAATTGATCTTCGCAATAAGATATGGTGATGGGAGCAGGAAGCTCTGCCTTTCGAAGAATAATTTCAGAGACAACTCACCCATCGAGACCCCAGGCAGGAGCCTGTTCCTCCATAACATCGAAAGACAAGCGGGTTCATCAGTTATTGAATACGAATATCACTCTGGGAATGGATGGGGCTACGAGGTTAAAAAGTACCGACTAGATTTTAGTGATCCAGAACGACCAAGTTTTAGCGTGGTTGATCGTTGGATTCATCAGCGGTAAATAGAATTCTTCTTACCTGAAGCAGGCAAAACACTACTTATGCTTATCTTAAAGCAAATGCTAAGGCTCAGTTGCTATTGCCATGTAGCTTTAAACCTATAGGATTTAGCTAATCAGTCATTTGCAAATGGATCGAAATGTTTTAGGTGAACCTCTCGAGATTTGTAGTTGTGATCCGAACACGGGTTGGTATCGAGACGGAAAATGTAGAACTGATGGGAATGACCTTGGTCAGCATACGGTTTGCTGCGTGATCAGCGAGCAATTTCTGACCTATAGCAAAGCTCAAGGCAACGATCTATCAACGCCAATGCCTCAGTATGGTTTCCCAGGCTTGAAGCCAGGTGATCATTGGTGTGTATGTGCATCTCGTTGGAAACAAGCCTATGATGATGGCATGGCCCCAAATATTCGATTAGAGGCAACGAATATTGAGGTTTTAACAGCTATAGATCTTCAGATACTCAAGCAATACAGTCATGCTTGAGCTGCATAGATCTTTGAGAATTGAGAGCACTAAGAGGCATGATCGATATCTCGGATGCGCTAAGGAATCATTATTTAATACTCTTCGAACAATACTTTGGCATCAATCAGATTTATGTATGTTGAAGAACTAAATACTTCCCAGTACTTTAAGGGATAGTGGCCATGGTTGTTATCAATCATCCCTTTGTGAAGGGCTTTCAGCAAAGGTCTGCTCCAAGCGCCTTTTAAATTCGTCGTCCCGACTGATTGGACTAAGATCCCTTTGCGGCTTGAAGTTTGTGCCGACTTCCTTTGGAGGCTTGAATTCGACTTGTAAGTCCCTTCTTTTACTGAATAGTCCCATCGTCATACCTAGCCACCAGAACTGAAGTCCAGCGAAAACAAGAAAACAGAGCCCAAGCCCTATGTAGCCAGCGTTCATCTCCATACAAGAAGCCTTGCATACAACTGGCATGGGGCTCGAGATGAGCAGGTGTGGCAAGAACAGGTGAACGCGTGCCAAACGAGAGAAGAAGTGAATCGAAGCTCGTGAACTCGACCAGCTCGCGGAGCAGATTGCTGACCGCTGGCTGCTAATGATGTGGGATCAGCCTGGCGCTGCGTAGGTGGGATAAAACAAACAGGGACTATGGATCTTGGATACAAGAGAACGCCTACTCCCCCCCTGTTGCTATGCGAGTGGGCATTTGATACCTAAGCTTGTTGCCTTGGTGCGTGCAAACGCCTTGTGACTTAGCCAAAGCGCGAAAGAACGCATGAGCTGCCCTCTGTACCTACCAGAGGGCCTTTTTTTATGGCAGAGGAGATAGACCTCGATCTGCTCAATCAACGTCGCCCTGCTTCCAGCCAGTGCCATCAATAGAGGGAGCCCAAAACTTGGTGCAGTCGGTTCTCGTCGCCTCTTCCCATTCCTTACCCCCCTAATTCTCCAGATATTGATTCAACTCTTTGCTTGAGTCGCCCCATCTTTCTCCGACGCACCACTGTGGGCATAGGTCGAGGTATTTTTCTAACAGTCAAGGTTGACGTATGGTTTCTCAGCTCTAGAAGGAGCAGCCAGAGCTCCGATCAGCAAGAAGAGCATCAGAGATTGAGCCGCATTGGCGAATGTATTTCTTTGGTTCTCCCAATAGCCTGAAGGGAGCCTTCTTTCTCTTGGGGCCTCAGTTCACATAAAGCCAGCGGGCCTGATCAAGCACCTGCTTCAACTGGTCGTCATCGAGAGCAAGGGCTTCTGGCCAAACATCAGAGAGCCAAGCACGTAGCTTGATGCAATCGATTCCAGCCTTGCTCTGCCAGGGTGTGAAAAACTCCTCCTGAGCAGCCAGAACTCGGAACTTCAGGAACTCCAGCAAGCGGGCTCGCAGCCGCTGTTGGTTTGGCATTGAATGGATCGTTCCGGTCCGTTAAAAATACAATTGCGATCAAAGAAAAAAGAAGTCAAGAAGAAACAGTAAGAGAGAGATGGATTAGCCGGCCTATAAGTGCCCCAAACTGGTGAATAGACGCAAGCATGCAAGCAGCAATCAACAACTGGATGATCACCAACCATCAGAGCAAGCTCCTTAAGATCATCGATAAAATCGGCTTGGGAGAAGAGAACAAGCTGAAGACTGAATCATTTCACCTCGTTTACTGAGCCATTTGGTCAGAAAAATCTGCTGATTCATTTTGAATTAATCCAAGCTGACTTTTCCCTTGTTGCTCAGCAACTCACCTCTTAAAGCCATGGTGTTGATCTTGTGGAGGTGTGCACCATCACGCTGCAGTTCAAGATTCCCTTAGGAACAAAAGCCCCCCGAGGAACCAGGAGGTCTTTTCTCTCCCACACCCATAGGTGCTAGCGGTCAGGTTTCAGCTGCCGCCAACCCTTTGTCTGGCACTGGTTCTTGCTGACAAGGCGGCAATTCGGCAATCTGCTTCTCGAGCTGATCAACAACTGAAAGATGCTCTGCTCTGCGTGCTTCAAGACGAGCAACGCGCTGTGCGTTTTGACGTTCCTGAGCAGCCATGTACGCAGAATCAGGGATCACAACAACGCGATCACGAGGCATGGTGTAGCCAAAGGGAGCATTGAAGACTTCGTCGAATCGTGAGTACAGGTCGTGCAGTTCAAGACCTCTACAGCATGACGCCATCAGAACGGGCGACCGAACCAAAAAGGTCACAAGGACCAGTGCCGGTTGGAGATAGACATCACCCCCTGAACGTCTCGTGTACGGTTTTTACGAATCAAAATCCATCGATCAATCCATCGCATCCTCGAGGGAACCCCAGAGCTTCTTTGCTTGCGCAAGGTTTCAAAGCAAACGCTTCTCTCCTGTGATCTTGTTGATGACATAGAACCGCTACTCGCTTGGATCGCTGGTTTCGCCGTTGATCTGATCTTCAGCAATAAGAGGCCCGATCCAATTCTTCTCAGATTGGGAGCAACTTTTATTGTTCTTGCTCTATCTGGTCATGTAAGCCCATCAGATGTGTGCAAGGCTTCTCTTATGCAACACGCTCTGAGTTGAGATGAATGCTGGCTATATCGCTCTTGGGATCTGTTTGCTTGTCTTCCTTGGCCTTCAGTTTTGGTGGGTAGGAATGACGATGAGAAATGGCCGTGGTGGGGCAAACGGATGGGGGAGAACAGGTCTTTTTGACTTCAGGTCTCAACAAGAGGTCAAACCAAAAGACAGCATCCAGAGCTACAAAATCAGAAAACAGTTAGAGGAAACCTTCTCTAAAAGCCCTTAAAGGCCCTCGATTACCTCGGTGGTGCACACTCCACCGGTCTTTCGATTTACGCAGATCAGATGTGTGCAAAGCTGCCGGTGTACAACAGGTGGTCTAAGTTTCAATACCCCCTTGGACTGCTATGGAGACGAACGCTGCTTTAGCACTTCTTCTCTCTTTGCTTGTCTTATTTGGCCTTGGTTTTTGGTGGTTGTTCAGACTGACGATCAGGAAAGGCCCTGATCGGGCCAGAGAAGTGAGAAAAGCAGGAGGGCTCTTTAACTTCAGTTCTCAACAGAAGGCCAGCTCGCGGCGCAAGATCGCACCAAACGACGCAATCAAAGAGCGATTGGAAAAAACCTTCGCTGATAGCGCTTCACGAACGGAGGACTAAGACGCCTTAACCCTGAGGAGGGGTAGAACTCCTGCCACCGATCTTTCTTGCGCTGCTTCCATCGCTCACGCGGGTCATCCACGTGGGGATTGATCATCTTGGTTTTCAGTAAGGCAGGCTCAGCCTTCATCGAGCGGCCTTGGACAACTCGATATCGCGATCGAGATCGCTAGGGCCAGCGCAATCCATGAATTGCAGAAACCACTAGCCCTTGGGGTCAGGCAACAAATACGCCGCGTCGCGCCTCATCTCACGCATCATTGTCAGTCGCCCATCAAGATCTTGCCTGCGCCATACGTCTCTGGCGGGTCAGGAATGGGCTGTTCCTCTGGGTTTTGTGGGATGGCTTCTTCCATCCCTAAATCGATCTCAATGAAAAGAAGAGATAGGGCACCAATGAGTAGAACAGCTCCTGCGAGTAGAGACCAATGGCGACGGTCCATACAGCGGTGAGGCAAGCACATGGACCTCTTCTACTGGAATTTGCCCTCACCCCTATTGAGCAAACGAATCAATCTCTTGATGGGGGTGGACAGGAGGGAATCAAACCAGTCATGATGAGAATGATTCCCATTCCCATTCTTGGTCTTGGTTCTCCGTCTATCGGCCGAGGCCACGGCTGGAGACTCAGGGGCCTTTCAGGGCGGCGGGTTGGACCAACCCCAAATGATGACCATGCGAATTCCACTCAATCAGCCAACAGCCTTGTTGCGACAACCATGAGTAAAACTTGGCTGATTTCGGGGCCTCCCGGCTGCGGCAAAACAACCTGGATCCTCAACACAATGCAGAGCCACCCAGGCTCTTGCGGATACCTGCGACTTGAGGGTTACACCGATGAAGGCCTTGAACAGGCCACCGACACGGGAATAGATCTTGCCTTTCTCCAAGATCAAATTCCTCAACTGAGAGACCTCACTGATCCGCATCTAGACCTCGCATCCCAACCGGACGACTTGCTGGCATTGATCGAAGTTCCTCAGTTCCGCCCTCCCAAGGAGAGTGGTCTGATCGGGATCGATCCTCGCGTCAAAGCTCAGCTCGAAGCATTTCAGCTGCTCCCTGACCGCCATCTCCACTTCGGCCAAGAGCCTGAATTGCCGAAGCGAGACACCCTGGAATTCAGCAAGCTCGAATCCTGGACCATCAGCCTTCACAAATATGTCTGGGACCCCAGCAGCCTCAACAGCTTCTGGTTCGAACTTGTGAACGGTGCCTATGGCGATGTTTACCGAGCCAAGGCATTAATGAATCTGCCTGATGGTCGTGCATTTTTCTGCAACTGGATGATGACTCAGGACGGTTCACAGTTCCTGCCCCTGCAAGCAGTTGCACCACCAAATGGCCGCCCCACTCGAGTGTCTGAATTGGTGGTTCAAGGCAAAGCGCTCGATGCAGTCGGCGCTCAGTCGACGATCGACGACTGCCTGCTTAACGATGCCGTATTGGAGATGCATCAGGCACCTCTGCGAGATCGGCAACCAGAACTCACTCACTCACGCTGATTGTTATGGCTCATGCTGTGATTTCGTGTCTGCACGCCAACCTCGCTGCATTCGAGGCGGTGCTGGATGACATTGATCAACAAGGGATCGAGACGATCACCTGCCTTGGCGATTTAGTGGGCTACGGCCCCCAACCCAACGAAGTTGTGGAGCTGGTGCGAGAACGTGCCATACCCACTTGTCAGGGCTGCTGGGACGAGGACATCATCGATGGACTGAATGCATGCGAGTGCAGTTACCCATCTCAGCTGGCAGAACGGCGCGGACACCTGGCCCATCAGTGGACAGCCGAGCGGATGACTGATGAGAACAAGGCCTTTCTGGCCAGTCTGCCGACATCGTTACGTCGAGATCGGCTCCTGTTTGTGCACGGCAGCCCCAATAGCCAACACGAATATCTGCTGCCAAATATGGATGCCTTTGCAGCACTCGAAAGGGTGGAAACGGCAGGAGCCGAGACCCTTTTCTGTGGACACACTCATCAGCCTTATGTGCGTGAACTGCGCAATGGATCAATTCATGTGCGCCTGCAAAACGCCGGCAGCCACAGCGCAGGGGAACACGAGCTCAATTTGCCAATGCGTCGAATCGTCAATGCTGGCTCTGTGGGCGAGCCACGTCACGGCAGTACCAGCGCCACCTATGTGATTCACAACGATGCCACTGATGAGGTTGAGATCAAAGAGGTGAGCTATGACGTTGGGCGAACCTGTCAAGCCATTGTTGAAGCGGGGCTACCTCCAGTGTTCGCCTGGCGCTTGAGCCATGGCTTCGAATATGCCGAACAAGCAGAAGACGCCAGCCACGTGTGTGAACGCTGATGGATCGCTGGGCACTCGTAAGCGGTCTCCGCGGAGATTTGGAGGTTTATAACCTCATCCAGCGAGACTTAAAGAAAACCCGTGGGGTAGAGACCCTCTTTGTCTTGGGAGATCTGATTGGTCCTGATCGCAACTGCAACGCACTGTTGAACCGTCTGCAAAACCCTCATCGCAATGAATTAAAACCCCAATGCATCTATGGGTGGTGGGAAGAACAATTGCTTGCAGAGCGCGGGTTTCGTGGTGATCGAAATGCCGAAGCACTACGTCTCAACCAAGGAGAAGATGCTGTGCATGCACTTGTCAATGCTGTTGATTCTGCTCACTTGAACTGGCTGGCCTCTCTTCAATTCGGCTTCATTGAACTGGATTGTGGTCTCATCCATGGCAGCTCGGCGGACGTTGGCGACAACCTGACGCCTGAGAGCTCACCGTTAGTGCTCCTTGATCGCCTCACACGACTCGATGTGAACAGACTGTTCACTGCACGCAGCACTAAGCAATTTCGTCTTGAGTTAACAGGTGGAGGTATCGACTCACAAGTCAAGGATTTGGAGGGTCAACAGCAACATCAACAGACGGTTCCCAAACGGAGCGTGATCGGCATCGGAGCTGGCCCTCATTACACCCTGTACGACCCAGGCAGCGATCAAATCGACTTCCTCACTGCCGGAAGTCAAACGCCATCCAAGCATCGCGGTTTTGCTTGAACGAACCCTGCCCAACAGGACAAGTTAAAAGTTCAGTGAAAGACAGGAGCGCCTAAACCCTTGATGGCAATGGGGTTTAACACTCTCTTACGATCCAATGCTTAGAAAAGCGAAAGCTTTTAAACGCTCAAGCAGTTCCCCTTTGAAGCAATCATTGGCTCCTTTCCCTAAGCATTCCTTGTCTGCTGAAGCCACAATAAAAAAACCTGGAGCTATGAGCGGAGGAGGGCAGGTAGGCATTGCCTTGTTAACCACGCCCCCAATCTTCACTCCTATCCAATAACCCCTTACTGTCACTTGCCAGCAACTGGCCAACTCAGACAAGAAAAAGGGGCCCGCAGGCCCCGTAGAACGTGCTGTTGTATCCCAGCAAACGACGGCAGAGGGGTCCCACTCCAGCTGCCGTTAGCGATCACTCTTTTGTGGCCGCTAACTCTTTGTCTGGCTCAGCTGCTGGCAGGGCCGCTTGGAGTTCGCCGATCTGCTCATTGAGGCGCTCAATTACCTGAGAGTGATGCTCTTTGCGAGCTTCAAGCTTGGCAACTTGGCGCTCATTTTCTTGCACACGCAGCTTGTTGTACTGCGAATCAGGGATCACAACAACGCGATCACGAGGAATGCTGTAGCCGAATGGAACGTCAAAGACGGAGTCGAATAGTGAATACATGATTGTTCTCTTCAAGACCCTCTTAGTTTGACTCCACCAGAATGTTCAACCGAACCAAAAGGGTCGTGAGAACCAGGGCCGGTCGGAGATAGACATCCCGTTTTGAACGACTCTGGTACGGTTTTCGCGACTCAAAATCCATCGATCAACAGATGGCACCTTCAAGCGTCTAGCAAAGAACTGTCGTTTAGACGGCGTTATGAAGTTCTGATTGAGGGTTTACATGCTCATTGCGAAGATGTTGAGCAACAAAAAAACACATCCTTGGATATCTGCAATTCATGAGTGAGTGAAGATATCTCTCCTGTTCTGAAGCTCAGAGTGGGGTGGCAAGCTCAGAAAGAGAACTGACAGTGGCGAGCCAACCCTCTTATCATTCAATCAGTCCATCTGCCTCCAGTTCCTCTCGATGCTTAAGGGCTCTTCTCAATTGGCCTGCAACAAAAGGAATGTGGAGTGCATACTTCTGCAGTTGAGCCCGCTCCTCGAGGCTGACAGGTTCTCCAGTCGCTAAGCGATGGATGATCTCCTCCACACGTCTACGAGTGTCTGTTCTCAGGGTGCGGAAAACCATTTTTTTGCAGAGCCCTCGGCAGCGTTAACCCAATTTAGGGTCAGTTTCTCAAGCCGCTTGCAAGGAGAGGGATAGCGCCACAGCTCCCTTGGTTCTGCAAATCGATTGGGCATCAAAAGGTTACCTGGCAATAGAAAATCTCTGGATGGTTGCTAGCAAATAAGCACCATCTCGATATGCATTTGCCATCCCATCGTCGTTGGCTCCCTGTCAGCTTCTTTGCTGCTTTTAGTGTCTTACCGATTGCGCTCGCAAATGAACCTGGGTTGAGCCCTAAGGAAGTCGTTCGCCGCTACAGCCATACGGTGGCCTGCCAGATCTATGGGTCAACTTCTGGTTATCAGCAATACGCCACGGTCGAGCTTGAACCAGCTCACTCCAAGTACCCATCTGGTGCTTGGCTGGTGGGTTGGACGGGCGATCTGGGATGCATGGGGGGCAATGGCACCCTTGGTCTACAAATCAATTTGGTCTCGCAGAACGGCTTTTCGAATAGAACCGTCAGCCCGGTGGTGATTGACTCTCGACCCATGCCAGATCTCGCAATGAACGGCTTGCGGGATCTCAGCTTCAAAGATGGAGTCGTGACCATCCGCGGAACGACGGGACGGGCGAAGTTCGGCACCTATCAGGAAGTGACTGCTCGCTACCGCTGGAATGGGATGTGGACTGGTGGAGATCAGCCCAGGTTTGAACGATTGCCCTAGAGCATCACCCGCGGACGATCAATCAACTGCTGGTGCCACCTAGATGCACATCGCACCGAGACCGCTTGCTGCAGGTGGCTCCAACTCTCAATCGCATTACGGATGTTGGTGTGAAGCTGGCTGTGCTCTCAGGCGAGGCAAGATTTAGCGATAAGTGAAATAACAGCTCTGAGGCTGTAGATGTTCGAGCAATTGAGGGCAAAAATGAGAGCAAAGCGCTTACTTCCGACTGGCTGCAGTTTTCACATCACACTGCGCTGCAATAGCCGGCAGTTCTTGATTGCCAAAGCCCTTAGGCGTGATCTGTTGTTGGCGGTACTTCAAAAGACCAAACAGAAGTTTGCGGTGAAGGTTGATGGGCTCTGCCTGATGGCGAACCATCTTCACTTGCTGGTTAAGCCAACCGATGCCAAGGATTTGCCGAGGCTGATGCATTGGTTTGCTTGGTACTCCGCCATGGCCCTAAACCGCTTGTGCGGGCGTTGCGAGCACTTCTGGGAGGCCAGGTATTTCTCAACGCCAATCCACCCCAAAGACCACAGAAGAGAGTTGAACACCTTGAGGACTATCCATACCAATCTCAAAGTGGCTGTTGTAAGGAAAGGCTTTGATGACCCTTACCCAACTATGGCCACTACAGCAGGTTGCAATCAGACGGCATCAGTGTGTGGCCGCCAACCTTTTTAAAGCTCTCGGCAACGCTGGATGAATCCAGAGTATTTCATAAGGATTAGATGGTAGGAATATGTCAACAGTAACTATTAGCTCAGAGACAAGAAAGGGGCCCGCAGGCCCCGTAGAACGTACCGTTGTATCCCAGCAAATATCGGCAGATGGGTCCCACTCCAGCTGCCGTTAGCGGTCACTCTTTTGTGGCCGCTATCTCTTTGTCTGGCTCTGCTGCTGGTAGTGCAGCTTGGAGTTCGCCGATCTGCTCATTGAGGAGCTCAATCACCTGAGAGTGATGCTCTTTGCGAGCTTCAAGCTTGGCAACTTGGCGCTCGTTTTCTTGCGCACGCAGCTTGTTGTACTGCGAATCAGGGATCACAACAACGCGATCACGAGGGATGCTGTAGCCGAATGGAACGTCAAAGACGGAGTCGAATAGTGAATACATGATTGTTCTCTTCAAGACCCTCTTAGTTTGACTCCACCAGAATGTTCAACCGAACCAAAAGGGTCGTGAGAACCAGGGCCGGTTAGCGATAGACATCCCATCGTGAACGTCACAGGTACGGTTTTCGCGACTCAAAATCGATCGATCAACAGGTCGCATCGTCAAGGGAAGACAAGAGTTGCATGGCTTGAGCAAGTCTCAAGCCTGGAGGCTTCTCTGCTATGAACTCCTCGAGCACCTAAAACTGACCCCGCTTGGCGCCTATAGCTCGCCGTTGCCTTGAAATTCAGCAATAGGGTTCGCGAGCTCTTTCTTCTCACGCTGCGCACGTTTACGCCTGTTCTTGCCATCGCTGGCCATGTGAGACCATCAGCTGAGCGAGATTTCCCGCGCCTCGATGCTCAGTAAGTCCATAACTGGGATGTTCGGTCGTCGAAACAAAAAAGATGCTCCCAAGGAGGAACCCACAGAAACAGATCTCGAAAGGGGCTACAGGCTCGCTGCCGCTAGACAAAAGGAGATCTTGAAAGAACTTCTCGCGCAAAAACCAAAGCCCTGACTTTCCACCACTGGTCTAGGGGCAGAGGGGTTGAAACGACCCTCACCACACGGCTCACTTGGCACTCCAGCCCACTTTTTGCAGTCTTTTCCATCGCTCCCTTAGGTCATCCACATCGGGATCCATCGATCTGGTTTTCAGTACGGCGGGCTCGCCTCTCATCCGCCGGCCTTTGATCACTTCGATGGGGCGGTCGAGATCGCTCTTGTCAGTCGCCCATCAAGATCTTGCCTTCGCCGTACGTCTCTGGCGGGTCAGGGATTTGCTGTTCCTCTGGGTTTTGCGGGATGGCTTCTTCCATGCCCAAATCGATCTCAACGAAAAGAAGAGACAAAACACCAATCAGCAATGCAGCCACTGCCAGTAGAGACCAGTGGCGACGGTCCATCATTGAATCAATAACAATCAGTACCAATGCTCTACTAGATCACAGCGCCTTGTTGAATGAAAGCTTTGGAGTTAGCAGCTTTTTTTATCCAGATCAAACGGATAGTCAGTCATTCATTCAAGTCTTAGAAGGATAAAAAAAGGTTTTCTCCAAGGCAACAACAACTCCGTTGGCATTGGACGATTCGCCTCATCAAAATCCAAAAATACTGGTATCAAGATGCAGTGACTATTCCATTTCAACTGGATAAAGACAAGCTGGTTAGCGATATGGACTGACTGAATTCACCAGCAGGTCAACTCTTCAGAGGCCATCGAATCGAACATTTAGGTTCACCCTTTCAGGCCCTAGGGCAGTAGCTTGCGTCACCAAAACTGCTGTCTTTTGGCTTGCTGTTCCATCAACTGACACGCCAATGGGTGGTGCCCAGGTCGCGGAAAACCCCCAGGGTCCAATCGTGGTTCGGATTGGTTGCTCGCTATAACCTGCCTTTGTCAGAGCACTTTTGACAATTGGAAAGAGTGTTTCAGCTGTGCCATTGAGCTGACCATTGAGCCCAGTTTGACCAATCGCATTTGCCATAAATAGAGGAGCCAACTTCCCTCTCACCTCCTTGGGAAGCGTGTTCAGAAGTACCGATGGCTTTTCCGCCCATGCAGCTGGCGAAAGAGTGGTGAACAAAAACACAGCCGCGACCAGGAATCTGCGCATCAGTTGGGGGTATTTCTCTCTCAGTTGTAGCCAAAACAATCGATTTGCCCATGGCAGTAACAAGGCTGAGGATGAACTGCTCATCGATGACCAAGGCAAAGCACCCAGCCACCATGACGATCTGACCACTGCCTAAAAACCGTCGCGATGACGAGTAAGCAGGGCCGCTTGAATTCAGCGCTAAGAACCCGGACCAGAAAAAAGAGACAATGCGCCGGTCTTAGGCATGCCCCATGCCAGTGCAAGCATGCTGATCAGCAACAACTTGAATTGAGCCCCCTGCGACCATCGCCACTGATTGGCTCATGCATACCACATCAAAGAGATCACCTAGATGTTGATGTGATGCGCAAGCAGGCAAGACAATAAAAAAGGCCCATTAGGGCCAGGGACAAACCTTGTGGTTCTCACAGGGCTCGATGAGGTTTGGCGACTGCAAGACCGCGCAGTCCGAAAAAGGCAAGGACGGAGCTGATGCCGGTGAGAAGTACAAGGGTCGAGACCAAAGTGGGGGTCAGTTCATAGCAACTACCCCAAAAGCTGATACCCATGTCAGTTACAGCAAGACTTTTAGTTCATAGCAACAACTCAGCCAATCGCCAATGGGGCCAGGTTGATCGTTGCTGATCAGGTCAATGGCAATGAATGGCGCCAACGATCAATTAAGCAAAAAGACTTGCTTTTGCAGGCGGTGTAAAACGACAGAACCACCTCAGCTCACCTCAATCGTGTGGTTCATAGCAGCTGCGAGATTGTCAATCAAAGAACAAACAAAATCCAACATTTGCGAAGCATCCATCCTGACTGAAGCCGCTAAACCCTGGTCTTAAAGGGATTGGACGCCATGGATCGTTCAGACAACCTCGCCAAGATGGCAGTTCAGGCCACTTAAGCAGTACACCACTACAGAAAAAAAAAGATCACTCCAGCAACACACGCTGCGAGCCCCACAAACAAGAACCAAGACCGATATCGCCCGTCAGCGAATGTTCTGATGCCTTAGTTGGTGGACAGCATCAAGTCATACCAGTGGGTTTGCCAGCATATAAAAAAGACCCTTGGTTGCTTTGCATTCACAGCAAGGGTCTTGGCGTTCTCTTGTGAGGTGGGGTTAGCTCGCAGTACGAGCTAGCTCCTTAGCCTTGTCTGACAGAGCTCCTTCAAGAGTCAACCTTGCGATCTGAATTTCAAGACGTTCAAGGGCGCTGAGGTATGCAGCCTTGGTTTGCTCGAGGTCTGCAACACGTGCAGCCTTCTGAGCGTCGTAATGAGCCTTGTACTCACCATCACTCATTGCATAGAAGGTGGGTTTTACAGAGGCGCTTGAGGATGCGAAATAACTGTCGAGGAGCTCGCCTTTGTCCTGATAGTCAGCAATGCGGTTGTCTAAGGAGGTCATTGGAGGGAGAGAAAAATCGTTCCTTATCGGGCTGCATTTAAAGGGCCATCCAGGAGGCAGTGGGTACGGTTTCCGCGAATAAAACTCGATAGGCAGATACTTGCTGTGTGCCAACGTCACCCAGAGCACCTTGACTTGTGCCTGGTTTAACTGCAGCTGTTGTTCCTCTGCTCTGCGGCGATGCGGTTCTAGAACCACTCCTGCTCAGTTGTGCGCGTCGCTGCTGGTGTACACCTCTTGCCATGAGAGCCGATCAACTAGGCAAGAAATCTTCTTAGTCAGAGCTCATCCCAACTCAAGCAGGTTGGAGGGTTCTAAAGAGCAGGGATTCATAAACGGCTATCGCCAACAAGATCAAGACGATTCCGCTCACCAATACTTTGCCGTTCATCGATGTCTTAGAGACAGGCACTTCCCTTTCTACTTTCTGCTCAAGTGCTGTGCTAATCCAGTCTTGCAAGAACCTGCCACCCTTGCGCTGAGAATGCTGGCCTGGCCATCTCAACCCAATAACTGGGCAAGGCTTTCGCTCTGCACCAATTGAAAATGAGGCAAAGAAGGGCAGCCCAAAGGATTGCACCGTTTAGGACTCATGCGTGCTCAAGTCGGGCCAAGGTCCCCATTGGCAAACCTGGCGATCCCTTCCAAGCTGACCCCGCCAACCAGCACAAATTCATAAACAGCGATCCCCACAAGGGATAGGACGATGGCCAGAACCACAACTTTGCCGTTCATCGATGCACCACTTGAAAGCATGAAGGATTGATCAACACTCAACCTGGTTGGAGGAATCTGACGATCAAAGGTTCACATAGAGCGACACCAGCCAGTAGCAGGGCGATTGCCAGAAAAAGAGCTTTGCCACTCATCTATTGCATTGGGGCGTGTCATCCCTTTCTAATTTCACCTGAGGTGCTGTGCAGCATTGATCGATCGGTGCACTCATCACCACTGGGGTGGCGCAGCGCTCCAAAACCCCTTGATGCCTTGTTTACATCGCTCCATGAGCTCCATGGCGTCTTCGATGCAATCGTCAAGCCTCCTTGCCGTGAGCAGCAACAGAGGCTGATGAGGCCATCAATCAAGCGTGCTGCAGCCTAGTCGCATCCTTCTACTGCAACTGATCAACGTCTCCTTTCAACTCTCAGTTCTCAACGCTCTTCTGATCAACATCGATCTACGGCCTGGCTGAAGAGGCAACAACAGAGCCACTCAACACATCTCCTGACAGACATCCGAGCGGATCGGCAAGGGACTGACGAACCAAGCGCTAGCCACCGATGCGATATATCAAGTTTTCTTGATGGATTGCTAACTTTTCCTCGTTTCACCTACCTGAACGGACTTCGCAGCGTTGTTACTGCTTCTATCGCTGGTTCACTCTTGGCCGCTGGCGGTTTTTGGGCTGTAGAAGACCTCCTGGCAAACGGAGCAGAGGCAGGCATGATCATTCTCACCAATAGCTACACCGCAGCCACGAGATGCAACTGATCAACCGCCCCTCAGGGGGCTTTTTTGCCCTGATACGCGTAGACCAGCTTCGTCTAGACGTATAAGCCAAGTAAACCAATGATCATCGAGAAGGATCTTTAAGCCTGAGGGGCTAAGCCCAGGCGAGGCCTGGATAGAACCTGCTGTTCATCTTGAACAAACGTTAATGCTGGTTGTACTTGTATTCATCGATACTCAAGATGGAACCAGCTGTTTTGACAACGGTGGTTTTTTCGCAAGCGATCCAAACCAAACCTCTCACTTATACGTCGCCTGCGGCACGTGAACGTGAAATTTACTTCTCATCTGCAAGGAATTTGGCCAACGCTCAGTTTCAACTTGCTGATGCTGAGCTGACGCAGAGGTTATGGCAGGACGTGAGCGATCGCAATCTTGATGTGGATCGGGTGCTCAACTTGATGTATGGATGCTGGTTCCACGACGATGCGGAAGCGATGATCGATGCAGACGAGGCTTTTCTCCAGAGCGGGCGTGCGGAAACTTGAGGCCATGGTGGACGCCCTATAGAACGCCATGCCAAATCGTTGACGGTCAACCGCCCCTTCGGGGGCTTTTTTTTTGCCTTATCCGCACCGGCCGTTTTCATCTCGACGGATAGGCCGGATAACCCTCGCCTACAGGCATTACCTGTGAATGCCACCAGCGCCGTTCTTCTTTTGGCAGCCGGTAGCTGAAGTCTGTTTTGGCGTCATGCCATTGATTGCCCGCACGATCAACACCGATGACTGAGTAGCTCGGAAACGTACGTGTGGCGATGTCTTCGACATAGCGCAGACCAAAACGATTCCAGGAAGGCTCCTTGCCCTTCCAGCAGCTGAGCCAGCCAAAGAATTCGTGTCAGGTCGGTGTGCGCCTGAACGCTGAAGCAAAGGTCAATGGAGAGCAGCCTAGATCTGATGGCTGCGGGTAGAGCTGTGTATGGAAGCCTGTTTTTTTGAACACCCAATAAGCTTGCGATTGCGATTTAAATTCAGATGAGTCTTGTGAATTCAATCAAGAAAAACCTGACCTTTGGTAACGGTAAATACATCTTTGATGGCTCAATATCTTGAGGCCAAGACATCAACCCTTCCAGGTAGTTTCCCTGTAATTTCTAATACAGCCTTGATGAATCTCTATGTGTATGGTTTGAAAGTCATCTATATGGAGCAAGTTCATGCCCATCAGTGATTTCTTAAAAGAGACCATTAATGATTGCATGACCAATAAGGCAGAATCATTGAATGGCAGGATTGCAATGGTTGGTATATTGGCTCTTATGGTTACGTACCTTGCAACGGGAGACATTATCCCAGGTGTTTTTTAGTCTGGCGATTCTCCAATTGATGGGGAGCGATTAACTGGGAGTCATTCTTAGATTAAAACTTATATAAAACTCTAATGAATGGGCTCCCGATTTTCCTTAAATGAATCATTTTCTGATTGATGTTTGAAGGTTATTGATCTCTCTTCTGTAGACCTGCAGTAACATGATTCCCTCAGTTATGTAGTAGAGGCCTCTGTTGAATTTAATCATCTAGCTTGGTCACACAATGCATGTATTTGCCTTCATGATGCTCAGACGGCTCAAGCCTTTGCGGGCAATAGTGGTTGCTGTGTCTTGATTCTTTCAAAGGCTTTTATTCTTTCTTATGATCTCATCAGCCATTTCAAATGGCAGCCTTTAGGGCGTTGATGGTGTTAGATAGCAAGCAGCATCTCCATCTGAAATTTTCAGGAGTAGTTTTTGCATGACAGGGTCAACTAAATTAAGCTTTGATTCGTTCAAAGTGAATCAATTGATGCAGACAGAAAAGCGCCTTTTGGCCTAAATAGAGTTAGACGAGAAGACTTTCCATGACTGAAATGTTAAATTTTGATCTGCGGCAGAAAGCTCTGAAACTCCTCAGCAGAAAAAGAGCTTTGAAAAATGAGCTCAAGCTTTACCTTGTTTTCAATCAATTGCTTATCTGGGTTTGGGTGTTTACTAAAATTACCTTTTTTTGGCCCATTTGGTCTATTTTGGCTGGAGGTATTTATCTTCTTTCTAAGTCACATAAACTCTCTCGTATACAGAAGCAGCTTATCCATGCAAAAGCGAGGCAGCGTATGGGTGCCTCGACTCTTCTAAAAGACGAACACATTTCGAAACTTGTTGAAGCATCGTGAATCTTGGCGCTTCATCTTCGTAATGGAGGAGATCGACAGAAAACTTGCAGAACCTATCAAGGCAGCTGAGGGCTCGCCCTTTGCGGACCCGAAGAAGATGCTACCGAGACCATCAATCTCCAGACATTTCAGAGGCTAAATCTTGATTCAGTCAGAAGAATATTAGATTCGAAAAGATCCCATGATATTTTTTGCATTATTAAATACCGAAACATTGAATATGGATAACAGTGGTTTTATTGATTGGTATTCGAACTAAAAAACTTGATTATAGATCAAGTGTATTTGAGTAGCCTTGCGATTTTAGTTAGACAAACAATGCCTCAAGTATCAATATGAAATAGATGTAGGCAATAGCAAGTGTCTGCAATGATGCTCATGATGAAAGGTTGATGTATGAAAAGGATTTCAATTGATGCTTGCCGCGAGTTTGTCTTATCTTGAATCATTTGGCAATTTATAAAGTCGGCCGTCTTAAACTAAGCCAATTGGTTTAATAGAGCTTTTATTCCTACATTTACTAGAAAGCAGCTAAGACCTGCTTCATTATTCTTAGCTTGTCGTGCTGCTTCATGGCTGCGTTTGGGCAAGTCAATTGGTTGACGACCACTTCCTCACTAAACAGGTAATATCCCAATAAATTTTGGTTGCCATAGAAGTCAATGCAAGGATATTTTCCATTAGCCAATAGAATCTATCTTTTGTAGTTGTAAGCACAGGTTAGTTGATTGTAAGTCTTCAAACCATGGCATAGTCAACTTTTGCGGCTGTATTGTGAGGTTTTATACAGCATTCTTTTATAGTTTTTCTTATCTTTATCAAGTCACATATTTTGAGCAAGACCATGACGATCGCTGATTTCATGAGCAACAAGGCAGAGACTTGGAACGGAAGAGTCGCAATGCTTGGCTTTTTAGTGGCCATCGGTACATATGTAGTAACAGGAGAAATTATTCCCGGTATTTTTTAGTGAACTTATAGGGAGCTTTCTTGAGCTATTTTTATATTCAAGTGGCTCCCTATTATTTAAACCAAAAGGCTCTTCATCTATTGCATTGGGGCGTGTCATCCCTTTCTAATTTCACCTCAAGTGCTTTGCGGCATTGATCGATCCGTGCACTCATAGCCACTGGGGTGGCGCAGCGCTCCAACCCTACTTGATGCCTTGTGTGCATCGCTCCATGAGCTCCATGGCGTCTTAGATGCAATCGTCAAGCCTCCTTTCGTGAGTAGCAACAGAAGCAGATGAGGCCATCAATCAAACGTGCTGCAGCCTCGTCGCATCCTTCTACTGCAACTAATCAACGCCTACTTTCAACTCTCAGTTCTCAACGCTCTTCTCACCAGCATCGATCTACGGCCTGGCTGAAGAGGTAACAACAGAGCAACTCAACACATCTCCTGGTAGGCATCCGAGCGGATCGGCAACGTACTGACGAACCAAGGGCTAGCAACCGATTAGATATATCAAGATTTCTTGATGGATCGCCAACTGTTCCTCGTATCACATACGCGCTGCTCTAGTTATGGAACGCCTAACAGCGCTAAGGCTCATGATGACCATTCTCAAGAAGGGCTTTCTGCTTTCTTCACTGGTCGTTCTCGGTGTTGGCATCACGGCTTGCGGCACCTCAGGATCATCCGCACGGCTCAGCGGAGCTGGTGCCACTTTCCCTGCAAAGATCTATACCCGTTGGTTCTCTGAGCTGGCCAAGGCTGGGGGGCCACAGGTCAACTATCAAGCTGTTGGCTCTGGATCTGGTCGTAAAGCCTTCATTGATCAGACCGTGAGCTTCGCGGCATCGGATGATCCGATGAAGCAGGAGGATATTGACAAGGTTCAGCGTGGCTTGGTGCAAATCCCCATGGTGGGAGGCACCATCGCCTTTGGCTACAACCGCAACTGCGACCTGAAGTTGACCCAACAGCAAGCGGTTCAAGTTGCTCTTGGCAGCATCACTGATTGGAATCAACTCAATTGCCCTGCAGGCAAGATCACTTGGGTGCATCGCTCTGATGGCTCTGGCACCACCAAGGCATTTACCAATTCCATGCAGGCCTTTTCTAAACAATGGACCCTGGGAACCGGTAAATCAGTGGAATGGCCAGCAGGGGTGGGCGCCAAAGGGAATTCAGGTGTTGCTGGTGTGATTACAAACACACCAGGTGCCATCGGCTATGTGAATCAGTCATTCATCAAAGGAGAGGTCAAAGCTGCTGCACTTGAAAATCTCTCTGGCGAGTTCCTCAAGCCAAGTGTGAATACAGGAGCTGCTGCCCTCAATGGCATCCAGTTAGACGCCAATCTCGCTGGTACCAATCCAAACCCCACAGCCAAAGGGGCTTATCCGATTGCCACTCTCACCTGGTTGTTGGCATACAAAACTGGTAATGGCAGCAACCTTGATGCTCTTAAAACAACCTTTGACTACATGTTGAGTGATGAGGCTCAGGCGCAAGCTGATGGTTTGGGATTTGTTCCCCTTCAAGGCAAAATTCTCAACAAAGCTCGTAGTGCCGTTGGCTTGGTCGGCAAGTGACAATCGCCCCGCCACATTTGCTTGATTCAAGTCGTGCCAGAACCTTAATGAAGGCACTTGCAGACCCTATTCGTCTGCAAGTGATCGAGGAGCTTGCCTCTGGTGAACGTTGTGTGTGTGATCTCATTAATGAGTTAAGTCTTGGCCAATCACGTCTTTCCTTTCACCTCAAGGTCTTAAAAGATGCTGGTTTGATTGTTGATCGGCAGAGTGGTCGTTGGGTTTATTACCGCTTAGAGCCAAAAGCCCTTGGTATCTTGCAGGATTGGCTTTCATCTTTAGCCGACCAATGCCAGAAACCAACGATTGACTGCGAATAATGATGTTGTTGCTAGTCATGAGCCTGATCAGCAGACCAAAGCAAAAGCCCCAGCCGCTTGAGGATGCCGCCGCAACACTGTTGAATTGACAAGAACAATCAAACAGCTTGTGGTGCAACAGGATCCCAATGGCCGATAAGTCAGCGAAATGGATCACAGCCCTGCGCGACAGGATCAGACGACAATGTGGCGATGGCTGGATGGTTCGCGGCGTTGGTGACGGTCTTCTCCAGAGGGTTCAGCTGACTGTGCGCTTCGACGATGGCACCCGCACCAGCATCATCCTCGGTCCAAAGGCCAAGACCGATCCTGATTTCGTTCCATGGGTCGCAACAAGCGCTGATTGGATCTTGAAAATTTCAACTGAGATCTCTGAGTTAATGAAAGATCAGGGCAAAGGATTGACTGATGCCTACGAGTTGGTGAAACAAAGAAACGAGTCTGGAGCTGATGGTGAATTCGATTGGGAACGACTACTAAAAAAATTCAAATCACATAAAACAAGTAAAAGCAAAAATGGAGCCCGGGTTTGGAACCGTAACTACCGCACTCCCCTTGCCCGTACAGTCGTTATTCTCACAAGCCAGCCTGAACCCAGCTCCGGCTACACGCTCTTGAAAGCATTGATTGAACGTCATGGAGGAGAGCCCGGCTCCACAAGCAGAAGACTTCGCATTCAGTACGCAGCAGAATTCCTTCGCTTCGCGTTTAAACATGGCGCCAACAGGCGTTGGCTACCACCGGAAGATCTCAAGACATTGATCGGCGAAAAAAATGTCGATTTCACTCAGAACAACGTCAACACGGTGTAGGGGTGTAGGAAACCAAGCCGCTTCGCCACATTCCAGCTGACAGGCAACCCGTTAGCCCCCCTTCAGGTCTCGCATTGATCAGCACCTGCTTGAAGCTCTACCAGGCCCGTACTACCGCAAACAAAAGTTGATGCCCAAGCAAAGCTTGCCTGCGATCGCTGGCTACGAAGCCGAAATTCTTGCCCTCGTTCAACAAGCTAATCCCGCTGTGCTCACGCACAGCAATCTCAATCTGGAGCAGTTTCAATCAGCCTTTGCCTGTGCTCTCCACATGCATCAGCCCACGATTCCAGCAGGTGCGAATGGAGAACTGATCTCGCATCTGCAATACATGCTGGAGCACAGCGAAGAAGGCGATAACCACAACGCCGAACCCTTTGCCCATTGCTACAAGCGCCTCGCAGACATCATTCCCCAACTGATTGAAGAGGGATGCAACCCTCGCATCATGCTGGATTACTCAGGCAACTTGCTCTGGGGTGTTGAGCAAATGGGCCGTGTCGACATTCTCGAGGCGCTTAAACGTCTGGCATGCGATCCCACGCTTCAACCCCATGTGGAATGGCTCGGCACCTTTTGGAGCCATGCCGTTGCACCCTCAACTCCTATTCCAGATCTAAAGCTACAAATCCTGGCCTGGCAGCATCAATTCGCTGCCATGTTTGGGCGGCAGGCATTGCAACGAGTGAAGGGTTTCTCGCCACCGGAAATGCACCTTCCCAACCATCCAGACACCCTCTATGAATTGGTGAAAGCCCTCAGAGATTGCGGATACCGTTGGCTCCTTGTTCAAGAAAACAGCGTTGAAAACTTCGATGGCTCATGCCTTCGCCATGCACAGAAATACGGCCCCAATCAACTTGTGGCTCGTAACTCCAGAGGGGAAACAGTCACCATTGTGGCGTTGATCAAAACCCAGGGCTCAGACACCAAATTGGTAGGACAGATGCAGCCCTATCACGAAGCATTAGGCCTGGGCAGACAATCACTGGCAGGCAAATCGATTCCATCATTGGTCTCTCAAATTGCCGACGGAGAAAATGGAGGCGTGATGATGAATGAGTTTCCAGCCGCCTTTATCCAAGCCCATCAAACCGTTGCTGCCCAGGTTGATCCTGTAAGCACAGTTGCGCTCAACGGCACTGAATATCTGGAGTTACTGGAGGCCGCCGGTGTGGAAGCCTCTGATTACCCGAAGATTCAGGCGGTACAGCAACACAAGCTGTGGGATAACACTGACAGCCCCATCAACCCCGAATCAATCGAAGCAGCCATCAGCAACCTCAAAGAAACAGATCCCTCCTTCTCGATGGACGGCGCATCCTGGACCAACAATCTCAGCTGGATCAAGGGCTATGAAAATGTTCTGGAACCGATCAACAGCCTCAGCGCCAAGTTTCACCAGCTGTTTGATCCCTTGGTGACAAAGGATCCAGCAATCACGCAAACCCCGCAGTATCAAGAAGCTCTGCTCTACCTGCTACTGCTAGAAACCAGTTGCTTCCGCTATTGGGGCCAAGGCACCTGGACCAACTACGCCAATGAGATCCACCGGCGCGGAGAAGCCATGATCAACTCAGCAAACCAAGCACTGAGATAGGTGTTCGTCTAAGCAACAATGCAAAAGCAAAGCCTTCAACTTTGCAGTCAATCCCAAAGTGATCGCAAACATCAATAATCGGCATCGTGCCTAGAGGATTACAAAGTCCTGAACTCCTATTTAGGGGGGACAGGGAGGCACATCCCACAAATGCCAAACAAACACCTGTAGACTATTCCCAACCGTTGGCCCCGTTCCGGGGCGCAGTCAGACTTAAGCCAGGCAACGGGGGCTTAAGCACTGCAGGAGCGTTCGATGAACATCCTCTCCATGATTCAGCGCAAAGCGCAAAAGCAAGCTGCCCTGTCTCATTCCCAGTTCCTGATGGCGAAAAGCTATCGAGGAATTGACTACACCTCCGCTCATCAGTCCCCAGCGAAACTCGCTGTCCACACACACACCAATCGAGGGGTTGACTACACCATATAAATCACTTAAATCTCCTACAAATCACACCACCTCAGCGGTTTTCCTCAAGGAAACCGCTTTTTTATTTCCTATGCGCGCTCTCATCGTCTCGACCATCTGCCTCACTGGTTTATTGGCCGTCAGTTGCAGCAACAGGAAAGATCAAGCCAGTGCACCGATCAAATCTGATGTCTTGGTGTCTTCAACAGAATCATGGGATGGGGAGCGGGTCAGCTATCCGCAAGGCAAAGCTGAGATGACATTGATAAGAGCTGTTTTTCCGCCTGGCGCCAAAACCCCAATCCACACTCACCCTCAACCTGGTGTCGTGTATGTCGAGAAAGGTTGGATCAAGTGCACACTCACAGAGTCTGGTAAGGCAAGGGAGTTCAGACGAGGAGAAGCCTTTGTTGCCTCTACCGGAGACACCCAACACGCCTGTGAAAACATTGGCAATGAAGATGCCGTTGTGTTTGTTGCCTGGGCAGGGGTAGAAGGAGTGCCGCTCAAGCAACCTGTCAAAACTGAATGAAGTCAGAACTGTTGGCAGTGTTGCGGCCAGCCCCTCTTGCACATCGCGCCTGCGCAGGTTTTTATATAGGCAATAAAAGAGCCCCCCAGCTAACGAGGGGGCGGATTTGTGAAAAACCGACTGATCCCCATCACCCGGCCACGCAAAGAGAATAGTGGCTGTCAAGGGTGAAAGTGGTGGTCTTCACACTATATTTAGGTTTAAATGCATTTATATAGACTTTCTGACACCACCTGTAGCGGAAGCTTGTTTTTTTGATCATTTTTGCCTAAAAGTTGATTTCCCCATCACCCGGACCCGTCGCTCTCCTGCGAGGGTCTTTTTTATTGCTTGCCATAGAGCAGCCGCTGCCTTTGTGCCCCAAAATCTTTGCCCTGTTGGCGTGAACAGAGGTTGGAGATGATTGTCGATTGGATCGACAACAAGATCTTGAACAAACCAATGTTCTTCTCGCCCACAACGCTGAGCACAGCTCAAGAACTCAACAACTCTACTCTTGAGTATGAATATCAAGTCGGTGTGTCCTCCAAGTCTGCTGAGTGATTCACTAACGATCAAGCATCACCAACAAGGCCCCAACCATCTTGCGCCAGTTCAGCCTGGCTTGCATCAAGCAAGACAACAGTCTCAAAAAAAGAGCCTGCTGCTGGTTCATTGAATCGCGAGTTTCAATCGGTCAGAACAAAAGCCCCTCGCTTGTAGCACGGAAAAGAGATGGACAGCCAATTGGTGCAGGAGGCTGTCTGATTGATGAAAGAAGCAATTGACAATCACCTGGATGATCAGGCGAGTGATTGAACTCTGTTGTATTAACGATGACAGCAAGACCGCCTGAGACCGCTTGAAACCACTTCGATAATCGATGCTTTGGGCTTAGATAAGTAGCAATAAAGCCTCGGCTATCCGTACCAACGCAGGTCCCAAAGCCCCCACATTGGCGTTGTTTTTTTGTCATTGTCATGGAACGTTTTTTGGCAGGCACATTCAATGCCTCAATCAAAGCTCACCCTCTCCTTCATCCTCTTCACATCACTCTGGATTGTTTGGTCCACTTGGGATGCAGTGCAGCCTGTTCTAAGTAGTGGTCAACTGGCTGCGCTATTCCCTTTACTGCCAGTAAGCGCACTTTTATTAGGCCTCTCTTTCTTCGACAACGAAGATGATGATGATCACAACGGTGGGACGCTTCAACCCATCTATGCCAAGGCTAGAGCTTAATCAGGTGGATTTTTACACCATCACACTCGGCGTTTTTATCGCGCTGTTTTGCCTCGCTGTATACAGGATTGCTGATCAGCCTGCCTAAGCAGCACGGATACAGGTGGCGACACAATTCCATTCTGGTTCAGTGGTGTCATCCCAATTCTCTGGTTCGGCACTTAAGTACACCGTCTTCAAGAGTTTCACTGACTCATCAACGCTTGTTGCTTGAGGATCTCTTGCACGAGCCAATGCTGCCTTTTGCTCTTCAGTGAGTGTTACTGGAGAGTAGTTATCCACGAGTTTGAGTGTTGTTGGCATGGCGAAGAATTTTTGTTGGCTCTTAATAGCAACAAAAAAGCCTCTCAGCTAGGGGGCTTGATCTCAATTCAATGTGAACGAGCTCACACATCAGAGCCTGAACATCTGCCAGAGCGATGATCAGGGGCAGTTGGGTGAGCAGAAGCAGTGCTATCAAGCAGGGGCACTCAATCAAATCTCATCGGGGAGAGTGTTGCTGCGAACTTGGCATGCTTAGGCTCGAGCAAAACTTGCTGCATCGCCGCATTCGCTGCCATTGAACAGGTGACCCTAGAGCAAATACATGCATCAATAAAGAGTCTACGTAACTGGCATATCACACCAACACCTTTCTGTGGTATTAAGGCCTCCCATGGGCTAGCGCCCTTGGACCTCCCGTCCCATGGGCCAAAGCATGAATTTCAGCCGTCTAGGCGATGCGATTCGCCAGCGAGGCCAAATCCAAGCAAGAGGTACAAATAAGCCATCGCTCTAAACATTGGCCCTAAGCATGCAGCGGCCAACGCGAGCACCCTTGCCAAAACAAAAGATCTGGTATCGATTGACATTCCTCCCTGCGTCTTATCTCTTCCTTGAGCGATGGATCGATGCCGAACCTGTCGCCAGGAGCAGGCCGCCCATCCACAAGTCGACAATACAGGTGTACTATGTTTGCTCACGTTGCCGATAAAAACACCATGGCTGCAAGCGCACCAATCCCCAACAACCCCACCACGGGGAAAGCCTGGACACGCAATGAACTGCTTACAGAGCTGGAGGTAGAACGCAAAAGAAACTCAGAGCGAACCAGTGGAATTGTCTCCTGGTCTGAGCAAGTTTCAAATGTGCAAGCTCGTTGGCGCATCCATCTCAAAGAGTGGACAATCCTCACCCACCAAGTCTACGAACTAGGCCGCGAATGCCGCGTCTTTACAGAGACCCGCCTGCTCGCGAGCACGAGTACCTCTCTAAGGCGATCGAATTGATACCAACTAGCAAAAACAAAAGAGTGCCGATGGATCAGGATGGATTAATGCTGTGACCGATGTCATTTTTTTCTGCGGATCATCGCGACCATTGATCATGAGCAAGACAACTCGAACCATGCCCTACTAAATCCACCAAGAAGGCTCCAGAGAGCTGATGGGCCAGTCAAGGCTCATTGCCCGCGGAAGATGAACATGCTTATGCCGCTACGAATGGCACTACCCCTCAGCTCTTCAATAAGGCCTGGTTTTCGCTGGATTGAAAGCGTCGTTTCCAGGAGCCTTGAAGATCAATTCGCTGTTGAGGCGAACCAAGAGCCCTAGTCGAAACCAGGGCTTTTCCTTCGTCATCTCGAGAGTTCCTAGGCCTCGATCCCATACTCAATTGCGATTTGATGCAGCTCATCGAACGTCAATTCGGAAAAATAACTCCGCAAGCAAAGCAAGGATTCAAAGCTCTCTAAGGTGCCACCACCCTCTTTAAGCAGCAATAGTCGAGCCAATCTCATGGCGAGTTCATTCTTGGTCACGCGGCGAGCTCTTCTGTGAACTGAGGGTCTGGGTCTTCCCCGCATGGAGTCGTCAGTTTTTGCCATCCATCAAGAAGCATCTGACCACATAGTTCAAGGGCTTGATCCAAAGGAAGCCTCAGGCGCTGTTTCATCTGCGATGGAGTTCCATCCATTTGTGCACTCCATTGGTCAACAAAAACGAAGGGGTTTCTGATCCAACTGTTGGCATCGCGGTGGAAGCGATAGCAGAAATGGCCATCAGGGCTGATCAGCCAGCCATTGACCTGCTGCACTGGAGGACTTTGCATAACACAAGCAAAAGTACGCCTGTACTAGCCTTGTTCCTGTGGCCTGTCAATAGTGGCGATGGGCGGCACGCTGATCTTGTTAGCTACGCCCCTACATGCCCTTGATCAGAGCGTCCTCCGGACGATCGCGACAACCCGAAAACCGATTTCAAAATCGCGCTGTGAGAGTTGCGCCTTGCCCAGGCATCAAAAACACTCCTGCGCAGAGCTTCCCAACTTCACGCAACTGATCTGGCCTGGTTCGCAAAGGTAAAGCCCATCCACTAGAAAATTTTGATCAACCCCATAGCCATCATTGAGCCCTGCAAAGACTTGGCAGGGCAAGTTACCAGAAGCTATAGACAGCCCTAAAGAATGCAGAAAATTTTTTCACCACAACAGAATGAGAACCCACTAAGTAAAGCCTCACTTTGCGCGGGGGCTTTGCTTAATACGATGATTTAAAAATCATTACCTTGAGAGCACGTATTTGCCATACTATCAATCAGTTGACCCTATTAGTTTAGTCAGGACAGAGTTAATGATGACATTCCTTGGCTTGATGATGAGTTTTCTAATCAGTATTTCACCAGTAGTCCCAAGTGCATTAGCTCCGGAATCAACCTCTTTTACATGCGATGGAAGTCTTGTCGAAGCAACAATCTACAACAATGAGAATGGAGCATACAGCAGAGTAAAAGCATATGAAGAGCTTGATGCTGGAGCTTTTATCGTGATCAAGCTAGTGAATTCAAAACTAATGCTACCAAGAACCTTCAATGTTGGCGAAACCAGTTTTACTGATGGCAAATGGTGGTGGAACTATGAAGACCATCAACATCCAACTTTCCGGGGTCTTACACCACTCGGTGAAATTCAAGAATTTAATTGTGAAGCTCTATAAGCTAGCATTCGCTTAGGAATGGCTACCACCATGTCTAGCAAATTAGGATTTAGTTGGTAATAAATAAGTGGATAGATCCTAAGCTTTGCTAAAAATGATTGATCCAAATTAACAAAGAATCACCTCCAGTAAACAAGGCATACACAGAACAGTGCTTAAGAAAAATCAGCGAAAGCAAACTAGTGTGAGGGATAGGAGATCACACATCCTTTTAATGAGCCTGCGTCGACCTGGCGCCATTGCTGTAGGGGTTAGTGGGTCTGCTGCTGTTGTGTTGTCACTGTTTAAGGAGTCTTACCAATGACGAAGGCGGGGTTGAAAGTCAAAATCAATGCGTTGCCAGACAACCACATCTCGATAGAGCTAGAGGTTCCAGCGGCTCGCTGCAAATCAAGTTATGACGCAGCCTTATCGCGCCTAGGTAGCGCGATAAGGCTGCCAGGCTTCCGTCCAGGAAAGATTCCTAAGCAAGTGATCATTCAGCAGATCGGTATCGCACGTATCAAAGCAGCGGCACTAGAGAAGCTGATCGATATGACATGGAAGGAAGCCATCGTTCAAGAATCAATCGAACCAATTTCTGAGGCGCAGCTCAAAGAAGAACTTCAAACTCTTGTGGATCGCTTCAGTCCTGATAAAAGTGTGACATTTACTCTTGAAGCAGAGGTGGCTGCAGCAAGCAAACAGGAAGAAGAGTGAAAAGCCGACCTGACGGAACTTGAAAAGAGTAAAGAGACAAAGAAGATCAGAGCATGATTAATAACTGTTGGCAGTCTTATGGGAGGGGGGGGCACTAAGTTATAGATTCCAATTCAACGCAAGATGTTGGTCAGCTAGCTAAAAATTAGGGGTGCTTGACTCATGAATCCAATTCAACTGGTTGAGATCACAATCGTCAGATTCATTTGCCAGATTAGCTCCGCCATGAAGTTGTTCTGACTAATCTCTTCTGCAGTTGGCTTGATACCGGTGAAACGATCTGAACTCTTGAGAGTCATAACAGGGGCGGCAGTGTTGAGTATCAGCCAATGTCTTGGGCGCCCAAGCCAAGCCTTGGCCATGGAGGGAAAGCTTCCTGCTCTAGACGCTCAAGCCCCAGACTTTGAGCTAGAGGCCGCTGCTCAAGAAGGTGCGCTGGCTGAGAAATTACAACGTGATGCCTTTCTAGGCAGTTGGCTGGTTCTTTACTTCTACCCTCGCGACTTCACCAGTGGCTGCACACTCGAGGCGCGTGGATTCCAGCGAGATCTCTCAGACTTTAACGCTGCAGGTGCGGCTGTGGTGGGAGTCAGCGCTGATGGCACCGAAGAGCACGTGAGCTTCTGTAGCAGCGAAGGCCTTGGATACACATTGTTGTCTGACCCAGGTGGAGTCGTAAGCGAAAGGTATGGATCATGGAGTTCACCATTCAGCCAACGTCACACATTTCTGATTGATCCCGAGGGCATCCTTCGCGCTCGCTGGGAAGACGTAAGTCCATCTCGCCATAGTCAAGATGTGCTGCGAGCGTTGAAGGAACTTCAGCAGTCATAAATGAATCGCGAGGGAAAGAGACCATCTAACTTCTGCCCAAACAGCGAAAAACTTATCGCAAACAGGCAAAATAATAACGCAAATATCTTGAAATTACCTGCAATATTGTGCACACCGGAAAGCGTTGATACTGTAAGCAATCATTCCTTCTGTCAAGCAAGTCTGAAACTAGATAGAATGGTGCACTGCTCAGCATAGGTGAGGCAATGGTCTTTAATCCTGCTCGAAAATACAAGACAGCCAAACATTTCATCTGGAAAACTTCTCCTAGAATCAGCTTATTGAGTTTTGCTCTGATAGTAAGCCCTTGGTCTAATCCTGCCCTAGCAGAAAAACTAGTTCCAATAACGACATCAGAAGGAATGGTCTTGTTGCAAAGCAGCAAGTCTGTATCAGATTACGGCTCGTTAATGGAAGCTTTTCTGACCCAATCAAACCTTTCCTATTGCGGGGTTGCCAGTGCCGTAATGGTTTTAAACAGCCTAGCAATTCCTGCACCTCCAGTAGATGGTTTCAGAAACTACCACTTCTGGACCCAAGACAATATCTTCGACTCGGATTCATCTCAAGCAGTCATTAGCCCAGCCAAAGTCAGGCGTCAAGGCATGACACTTCAAGAAGTTCAAAACCTACTAAGTCATCATGGTGTTTCTTCTAAGCGTTTACACGGAGATACCCTTAGTCTGTCAGCATTTAGATCGCTTCTTAAAGCTAATCTTGACGATTCTAATGATCGCTTGATTGTCAATTATGACAGGAAGGTTCTTGGCCAAAAAGGGGGTGGACACTTCTCTCCACTAGCAGCTTATGACGCCGTTACTGACAAAGTTCTAATCCTAGATGTTGCCAGATACCGCTATCCTTCTGTATGGGTAAAAACACATGATCTATGGAAAGCAATGCGAACATTAGACGGCATATCAGGATTGCAGAGAGGGATGCTCGTTATTGAATAGTGTGCAAGATTAGGGAGAATCATTTATAAAATAATTTCTCATGAAACTTGTCCCTTTTCACAAAGAAATACTAATACAATAGATCAATCATTATCCCTATAAATTCTAACTTGACAAGATTATCCTTAGCTAATAGCCAGCAGAACCATGAGATGAAACCAATCCGGGAGAATGCTGATCAAGTGATGACCCAGTAGCCACTCCAGTCGGGCTTCATGCCATCATGTCGCCCCTGAGGATCGATCTCCAGGACGACTGAATGTCCCTGTAGACGGATGATCGCGGCATGATCATCCTTGTGGATCTGATCCATCGGCTCGAACCAGCGGCGACGTGCCTTGCCCTTGGCAATTTGAGCTGAAGGTGCGACCACAAGTTCCAAATGATGCTGTTCAAGCATTTCACCAGCCTTATAACCTCCCAGGTTGATGAACCAGAGCTTGTTAGCTTCGTTTGCATTAACTTTGCCGGCGCTAGCCATTGTGATCCGGTAACCATCCACGAAGCGGATGCGCATGTAGCTGTCCACATGCAACCCTCGAGGATTGCCAATCCATTGTGATTTCAGCTGGGGAACTGTTGCTTCAATCGTTTCACCCACCACCCAGCGCACATCGTGCATCTCCACGTGTCCTCCGCGCGTCCTCCCACCCAACACGACAAGGTAGAGATTCATCTCTATAAAAGACTAATCAAGGAAAAGATCATTTTTGATGCTTAAAAAGAAATACTGCACAAAAGCTTCACTTAAGCCAGCATGCCAAAAGAAAAGACCAAAAAATAGTTTAAGGCTAGACTATCAGCTATTCCTTTTGAGGCTTCCAAAGCAACAATACAACCCAAAGAGTAGATGAGACAACGATCAATGCCTCAACAAGATATGTGTGCATACTAAGCCCTCTCGTTCTTCCCAAGCTTAGCAAGCATTTTCAAGAAAAGAAAGCATAAATGTTTAAACCGGATTAACGGGTAAAAATTTGAATTAATCCCCATATTAAATCATGAATCTATCCTTATTCCATTTATCCTTGCTCTACGAGCGAAGCCTGCTGGAGTGAAGAGCCGGGGCCTATAGGCATACGAATAAAAACAAGCATCGAGACTAATTACCAACAGAGTAGAGGGGGACAACTCTCTCTAGATGTTTTGTTAATCCTATCGATCAAGTCGATTCATTATTGCGCGCACGTTTTACCGCTAGACCAGCTTCTACAGCAGTTGTTCCAGCGACAAGCAAGAGACCTATAAGACCCACCAATTGATTTCTTTGCTCATTAACAGGATCAATGTCTTGACCCAAGACAGCACCAATCACAATCCAAATACTAACGATCGCGGAAGTAATCCAATAGGCCTTCCACCTCCGTTGGTAGAGGTAGCCGGCTCCAATACCTGGCAAAATATTTAATGCAACAGCAACCCAACCAGCAGAAGATGCAACAATTTGATCTTTGGTCGACTTATCCATTTGAAAGAGATAAACAGCTAATATCATAGCAAATCAAAATGATGCAATAGACGACATGCAATTAAGCATAAACAGCCATGCCGGTACAAGACAAAAGCAATCTATATAAATTTAAAACAGATAAATGTTAAACGACTAATACACTTGGCCCTCCTCCTCCATCAACAAATATAATACTTCTAAATCCAGAATGGATTCAGCAACTTTACCCCTTAAAGAAACGAGTGATTCAGGGTCCATAGCAGACTCTACAATCATCAGCTTTGCCTGTTGAACAGCATGCTCTAGGTTTCTAACTTTAAGCTTGCAAATGTGCTTATTGGCTTTGCAATGCTGCAGCGTATAGGAGTCAATCATAAAATCAATGCATCAATCAAGGCATGCATCAAACAAAGGAAACCTTAGTTTTACTCTCTTTCTATTTTAGCTCTCACGAAAGAGCCACTGTTTAATTTTCAACTCCTCCTAGAAGTCCTAAGGTCATCGATAACAATAGAGTGCCTTAGCCTTAGCCTTAGCCTTTTGTATGAATCATGGCCCATTAGGAAAAAACAATACGCTCAGGAAGCGAGCAATAGTTCAAACTAATGAAGAGGTCATGGATTAGCAATCTGTGCATAGAGTCTAGATTAATTGTAGCCTTCATGCAAAGATTTTCGTCTTATTTGCCAACTCAGATTGCTTCCTTTGTTGGCTTTACTGCAGTCAAGGCTTTGTCGCGATCACTGCAAAAAATGGATCTCCTTTGCCGCCTAGCAACCCCAAGACACCTGTTGAGCGAGTCTCCTCTGCGATGATCTCAGGCTTTGGCCAACCCTGAGCCATCAGCACCCTAGAAACATAGCTGTAATGATCACGGTCATCACCATCCCTCCAGATCTGCGGAGCTTTTGTGAAAAACATACGATTCGAGAACGCAACGATGACTTGGCCCTTCGAGCGCGTCACACGCAATAACTCCGCAGCCATATCCTCAGGCTGCTGAAGGTATTGCCAACCCGCAACGACAAGAGTCGCATCAATGCTCTCATCCTTAAGCGGAATGGACTGGTTGAGATTGAAATTCTGAACCCAATGGCTATCAAGCCGGTTGTTGGCCACGAGTTCCTTTTCATTGAGGCCATGGCCGATCACACGGTCATAGATAACGTCATCAGGCAGGTGAGACACCCAGCTCGACATCAAGTCGAGCACTGTGGAGCAAGGCGGGATCTTCTCGCGATAAAGCTGCGTCAAACGCTCCCGAAAGGCCTCGTCCAAATGATGAACGAAACGAGGCTCAGCATAAAAAAGCACGTCATCGTTCTGATCGAGCTTGGAACGCTGATCGTTTCGAAGAACTTGAACCGCCAAGGGGATTGCGAAGCGATGTTCAGTCTCGCCTGCTGCAAACCATTCCGCGAGTCAATAACCTCAAGGCCTCACAAGATTCAACTAAGCTAATATCAGCAAAACATGCTCACTATCGTCAACTTTTGCGAGTTTCTCTATATAGATCATTTCAGTACTAATCCACTCGAGCAGATGATTTTTAAGCTGCCGCAGGGGAATTTTTCCCGCTTTAGCCGTTAATTGTCTTACCAACCATTGCAGCTACTTGCAGGAAATAGAAAGCCCCCACACTAGCAGGGGCTTCATGAATCGCCACTGAGCTTGTAGTGGTTCCTCCTTGCCCAAAAATTCTTGTCATGCCGAGCGCGAGCAGGTCTCCTTTGCTGCGGCAGGCTCAGCGATAGGTGCCTTGATCGCTTGCTTGGCTTGCGGCAGTGCTGTTTGAAGCGCCTCAATCTGTGCTTCAACTTTGTTGACTGAATCGAGCAAATCGGCCCTTACATTCTCGAGATGAGAAACACGTTCTGAGTTCTGGCGATCCTGATCAGCCTTGAACTCAGAATCACTGATCACAGAAACGCGAGGACGTGTTTTATAGAAGCTTGCACTAGAGAAAAACTCGTCAAAGAGGGAGTACATGGTGTTCTATAAGAGATTTTTACAGCTTGGTCGGCGTAGATGCCTAGACCGAACAAAAGCAGTACGGAGAACCAGGCCCGGTTGGGATTAAAAAGCCACTCCAAAGTGATAGTTGTACGGTTTTCGCCAATCAACTTGCATCGGGGAATCGATGGCTTGATCAAAAGCACTCCACAACAGCTGGACCTCGTCGTTACAAGCACTCCCTTGACGGTGATGCTCATCAGCGACGCAGCAAAAACGACTGAGATCTCTTTTTTTCACTCCTGGGCGTGAAAAACCTCATCCCTATGGGGCAGAAATGCCCCTCCCCAAGGCATTCTCTAGTTGCACATCTGTGGACCCCACCGCTCCATATCAATGTCAGGGCCTTGATCTAGATGTCTGCTACTACCTCCTGACCGCCATCCCAGAAAGGCATTTTTGTGACTGCATCAGTTCGTTCATGCCGATCACCACGTTGCCCATTGGCTCATCAGTGATGCCTTCCACGCCAATTTCACCATTTGCCGATTGGCCATCCGCTCGCCAAATCTCAAGGCAATAGAGAGGCCTTTGAGGATCAGCCAAGCGGATGGCCCTTGTTTTACAAGGGTTGATCAAAGCTCACTTGATCGCGTAAATGTTCGATCACTCCAACATCATCAACCAAGTGGTAATCACGAATACATGTCTTTGGATCATTGCCTACATCGGTTTTTTCTGGATCATTCATGATCTCCATGCGTGGAGATACAGCGACTCACTCCCTTGGGTACCCGGATCATCCAAGGGTCTTTTCTTGCTCACGCACGAATCCATAAGTTGATCTGGAAGGAACGGCAGAAGCTTTTTTCGATCAACGTCAGTCGATCGTGTTTAAAAACCAAGTTTTGCAGCTCTGGCGACTTACACTCTCCACTTAGGTTTTTCCATATTTCTATGGAAGGCCACAGTTTGCATTAAGCACGTCTAAGCAATAGCTTCTCTTTATATTAGCCAGACAAAAGAAGGCTAGACGAGCATCAAGGTTTTAAATTCCCCTTTTGAAATTATCCTTGCAGAACTCTAAGATTAATCTTTAAGGATACCTTGATGGAAGCTCAATAACATCGCAAGCACTACGATACTTTGCCCCAAAGTACAATCATCAACAAGCTTGATTTATGCGATCGAACTCAAGCAGCTGTCTTTGCGATCAGGCATGGCTGCGTGGAGTGAGAAAGGCTCAAAGAGGAATTAATTGGATAACAAATACTACCAATCAGGCTATAAAGATAGTAGACAGTATTGGGAATAAACATTGTTGATCATGGCGATAGATATTGATTGTTTTGTCTATCAAAAGAAAGAAGTTAGTTCTTCGAAATCATTGTATATTTAACGGGATCAACAGAGTCTTCCCCTACCTAGGTCACAAAGATTTCAGCCACTAAAGCCTTACTTTGGTGACCTCGGCCTGAATCGCTGATGGTCCAGTGGAAACCTTGATAGGACGTCTGGTGAAAATCTCAACACGAATGCCCGCGCGAGTAATCGCGATTAAAGCCTTGCTTAAAAAGGCTGTGCTCACGATAACGGCTAGCGGCCAACGCCAGGCCAGCAACAGCTCAAAAATGCCCCTCATCTATCGCCTCAGTTAGGAGCTAGTCGTAGCTCACCTCACCTATGACCAGCAAGCCCTAAATCATTAGTAGCAACAGTTCCGCCTTCGCCTTATTTTTTACGCAAGGGGCCCCATCTGATGCGCATGACTGCATTGCCTTCGACTTAGCTCTTCCTTTCAACATCTGCAAAAAAGTAGCTCTTAGCATTTAGGCAAGCCAAAACCAAGGCTAGGCAAGCGAAATTTGATTCAACCGATCAGCATTGCGGGGCTAATCAAAGAACGTATCTCGTTCATTCGCCACTCGGCTAAAAACCTCCCCCAAGCCCCTTATTCATGTATTGGTTTTGATGCGGACTAATAACAGCAGCAAAGTATCGCCACAATCACAGGCTCAGTTCTTCACTCGAACCCCATTGACAATTGCTGGCCTATGCTCATGATCGCTCCTGCTTATATCAGCAAAGACATGGCACCTCAGAAACATTCCTGATGGCTTGAACTATATCCTCTTAGATCCCAATCAAGTTCTATTCATCACTGTTGCAACGGCAAAGGGGTTTGAACTAATTCAAAATGCTTACTCAGCTAGCCAAGCAGCGAAAATAATCATTCACTCTCAAGAATTAGGCAGGTTTGTAGAATTACTGAGTAACATCAACCACCTGAATCCCCATAAGCTCCTTCGATAGGAAGAGAATCAGGGACCCAGAAACGGAGAGATTCTCTATCCAGTTCAACTCAATAAGCTCTAAGCGATGGCGTGCATGCTTTTAGCACCATTGCTAAATCCAATTGTGTCTCCCTTTTGATTCCCCGGCCAGACCCTCACCATGCAGACCCTTGACTGGATCTGGTTGCTACACCCGATTTTCGCCGTAGCCTTGATCTACCCCCTACTGGGGGTAGTCCTAAACCTGTCACTTCAAACCCGCAGTCGTCGGCTAAAACGTCAGAACGAAAGTCCAGCCAATGTCGGGAGTGTGCACAGCAATCTCGGACGATGGCTCTCAGTCGGAGTGATCGCAATCGTGCTGCTTGCTCTGGTGGTGATGATCAGCACTGAACATCCGCTAACGGAGTTTGAGGGAGGTCTGATCCGTGCTGGATTGCTTCTACTGGTACTCATTGGATGTTGCATCGCCTTGCTGACAACCTGGCGAGACAAAAGACCCGCCTATCGAGCAGGCTTCTCCTTACTCTGCTGGGCAGGCGTAATCGTCCTTGGGATGCAGCCGGAAGTATTCCGCCTCGGTGACAACCCCTTCAAAGCAGAATTCTGGCAATCGCATTTCTGGGGTGGCATTGGTCTCGTTGGGCTGATGCTGTTCTCGCTGGCATCCCGACAAGAAATCCTGCGTGATCTGCGTTGGCGATGGCTGCACATCACAGCCAATAGTCTTGCGGCGGTGATCTTCCTGGCAGAAGCAATCACCGGCCCCAAAGCCCTACTAGAGATCCCCCTGAGCTGGCAAAAGCCTTACATCCAACAGGCAAAAGCCGAGCGGGTAGCTAATTACACCGCGAATGCTCCCCAACCGTAGGAATTATTGTGCGCGCCCGCTCGCCAGTGCTGGAACAAACCTCACGCCGCCAAACAGACCAACGATGCGCTCTAAGCCCTCCTGATCTTTCAATTGATCCCTATCGAGCGCTTGCCATGGTTGCCATTGGAGAAGAAGGCGTCTATGCCATCAGCGTTCTTCAACCTGCTTAAACCCAGCAAACAAATGCAGGAGTTCTGCAAACAAAAGATTCTCAAAAGGGATACAAATATCACTCTTACCAGCTCAATTAAGCACTCAATCAGCTCTCAGCCCTAAGCCGATAATCAACGAGAAAAGCGAATCCATAGAGAACTGCATCGTGTGAGGAGTGAAGACAGCAAGACAAATCAAATAGCTGCTGAAACGGCTGCTTTGATGGAAGCAATCAAATTGGAAACGCTTGGTTGAGCGTTTCTCATCAACGAAAGTTGACCATGAACAAAGCTGGCAGTGCAACGCCTTTTTGGCATGAGACTTCAATGCCACAAACCGGTTCAGTCTGCAGTGCCAGAGCGCTGGGATCAAACTCAGTGCTGAACTTGATCCAAGCCACTGCATTTCTATAGAAGCGAGCAGACCCTATGGTCACAGGTCAAGGACGACAAGAAAAAGGGTTCACTGCCCTAAGGGTGAAACGAATAAGCAAATCCCCGTCTTAATAGCAGGGCTTTTGCCTGCGCTTCAACAAAAGCCTTCACTACCTTTGATGGTTGAGGTGATTGTTGCTGCTAGGCAGAGCGATTTAAATCTTTAACCAACGGGGCTATTGATCGCAGCCCAAACGAATAGAAAGACATTTGCGGCAATTGCCAAGCCGACGGAGGAGACCTTCTTCATGGATCATCCAGGTAACCCTTCCACTGCAGCAAATCACGATGTGCCTTTGCCAGAGTCTGTCAGTGAGCCCTCACAAGGCTATGGAAAGAGGCCCACGCTCAATAGACCAATGGTCACTGATCCGGAAGTTGATGTGGTGAAGAAGAGCAAAGTTTGGTTCTTGTGCATTCGCTCACTTCTTTGAACAATTAGTGGCAACTCCATACTCTGCTGAGCAAGGATGTAAATGATCAATTGAATGGCTGGACTAATGAGCCGCCACGGTTACACCATCAGCTATCGCGATGCTCAGAGTCATCGGTGCGAATTCTGTGCCTATGCGAATGACTCTTTTGAGGCAAGACAGGTTGCCATGGAAACGATCAAATTCGTCCATGAGCATCCAAATGCGATTGATCACATTCTTCGCTCAAGCTAGAACAACAATTTGAGCCTTAGGGCTCAGCCTTCGTCAACCATCCAGCTGGTGGCTAGAGGTCAGGGATATCCTTGAAACTCTTGCCCCTTGTTTAGGGCTGTTTTGCAACACGAATACCATATTTGGCGTACTAACTAAGGAATAAGAGCTTTTCGCCGTGCTGATGGTGCAATGGTAGCCATGGTTGATTGCCTAGGGGACCACGTGCCGCGCAAAAATTCGTTCGCCTCCCCTCGGCCGAAACGCACCCAGAGACAGAACAGCTCATAGGAACTTGATCTCAACTTGACCAGCTGGGATTGAGCGTTCCACAGCCAGTGACAACCATTCACACAAGCCGTGCAGAAACGACGTTCACCGTTGTCTCGGCGCACCGCTTGCACCAGTAACAAGGAACTGGAGCAAGGAGGTATGGCTTCAGTTGAAGCATCAAACCGAGCAGATTCACCTCCAGCTCAATGGGCGCCAATAAGCAATGGATGCGTCAATGCTGTCGCAGCTCTAATAGCAAATCAGCAAAAAAATCATTCCCAGGAGAATCTTCTTGGACCCAACCAGCAGTCATTAGTCATCAAGGCAAGAGCTACCAGGAGGGATCAGCTGCTCGATTGGAATGGACTCAACGTCTGCGACTACGACGACGTTGCTGAGCCTTGCGTTTGTACTTTTCGACTGGGGTCTCGTGGTGACGAATGCGCTTGAGATCAGAAAAAATCCCAGCCTTAGAGACTGCTCGCTTAAAGCGACGCAGGGCCGATTCAACGCCCTCATTCTCCCCTACCGTGACCTGAGCCATAAGCAAATTCAACCAATCAACGAATTTACCAGGCCACCTCTCGTGAGAAATTCACCAACACAACAAAAAGGTGTGCGGCATCACCTTGAGAATTGGAGATCTGATCAATAAAGCAAGCCTATGCAAGGCATCAGGATTTGGAATTTCCATTGATCCAAGGCCACTCCTGTCGGTATTTTTACCTACATGAAGAAAAGCCAATTCAAAGCCAGGAACAGCGATCTCTACGAGGCCATCCTGATTGCCTCAGAGAGGGGCCATCTTTGGGGTCTCGATCGCTCCAGAACAGCAAACCAGACACGCCTGGTTCCTGATTTTCACCAACACGGCTAGGCAGTGAACCGCTGATTGCTCTCTTCACTCTGGCTCAACAGGATCATTACGCTCAGACATTCCTTTGCTGATTCCGTTAAAGACCTTAGTTCGCTACAAATCAGTCGCGATCGATCCCAAGAGGGGCCAATTTGACAAGCAAAGACCAAAGGCAAGTGTTGTTTACGAGACAGACACCTTATTTATGCAAAATGTCTTCTCAGGCAATCCCTAGTCCGCTCAAGATCCACTGCTGCATCCTGCCAAGTTCTAACCAGGCAAAATCTACCAAAACCCACCGACTGTTCTACTGAACTCACCACTTGTTCAAAAAGACCTGCACCATGAGTTGTTGTGATGGGCCCACACATCTTGAGAAGTTCTATCAAAACAAGGACCTATCAAGGCAGCAATGACCCCCATCTAATTTGCCAAACCTCGTCCCAATTGCTTCGGGCAAAAAATCATGGCGAACGGGTTTCCAAACGAATAAAGCACACCCCCCTGCAACAGGTTCAGAGGGACTGTTCTCACTCATTCAAATTGAGAACGCACAATTGATGTGAATAGGTTGAGGCACAAGTCTTGCCGACTACTTACTCAGCTCATGCTTGGCGGAGTGCGTTCATCAGATCTCCTGAAGTCAATCCGGGCATAGAGTCGATACTAGCCCGTACGTATCGCACGACTGCAGATCTAAACAAGAAAAGACTACCAATTATACGCTTAAGTAATACTTAAGCGTATAAGCCTTGTGTGATCTATCAGTTCTTAATCAATCTCTGAAATCCTTTAACTCGCTATTGAAGCCTTTGCTTCACTTAGTCCAAATACTAATCAGGCTATTTCGCTGAGAGGTGTCTCAGCAATAGCTTTGTGGTGGGCAATCAAATCCAATCTCCACTCAGAGAATGCTGCCACTGCAGAAGACATAAAAAAACAAATCAAGTCAAAGCCATTGATGGCTCAATTCAAACTTTAAAACGAACCAAATAACTGCTGAGCGATTGAGGTGCACTAATTAGCAATGGTCACTTTGTTTAGGCCTCCGACCAATATGGTGCTGGTTGAATGCAAAAGACCTACAATAATGGGCATAGCACTTTCAGCAAGACGTGGTTTCTTGAGTATTAAAAGCACACTTTATAAACAACCACGATTGCAAATACCCCATGAGCATCCATTCTCAGACCAGGTAACTTAAAAACCATTACCACTATAGATTAGGCATGAGATATCGCCCAATCTATTACTTAAAGAAAGAGAAGTATCGTTTAGAATTGCTTTATTTCTCACCTTTTCTTTTGATCACCTGGCTTCTCCTGCGTCCAATCGAAGATTCCCTGATAGCCACCAAATGCCGAGCTAATCCCGAACATCGCAATGAATAATACTCCGACAACCACAATCACTCCAATCGTCAGTGGACTCAAGTCAAGAGCCATCGCGAAAACAAGAGCAGGCATGACGATCTGCAAGGCATCTTCATCATCCTCTCAGATCGAGGTCAAAGCCGAAGAATTAAGCAAACTAGATCCTTACTCACACCTACCAGGAAATCTCCGGACAACTGGCACGCTAAGGCTCGCTGGATCGACCCATGCCTAGGATGGATTGAAATCAAAAGGGAGAGGGAACCTTGGGGACCATCATGGGATTCCGCCTCAAACTGCATGAACAGATAATCAATCAATCCCCAGGAGGCAATACATCGATATTCAATAAGTTAAGTGGCGCAACAATTGCTGTTTCAATCTTTTTTGCAGTTCTAAGCACTGAAAATCAAATTGATTTTCAGTTTGGCGGACAAATAGATGCAATCGATTGGATCATTGGCTGTCTGTTTTGCATTGAATATTTTTGTCGAGTGTGGACTGCCCCACTTGAGGGCAAATATGGAGAAGGTGTAGAAGGCGCGATTCGCTACATGTTCTCAGCAATGGCCATTGTTGATCTGATTGCAATCGTCCCCTCCTTTATCGGCGTAAGAACAGAACTAAAGATCCTGAGAATTATTCGTCTTCTTACGATTCTAAAGATTGGCCGCAGCGAAAGATTCAAGCAAAGCATGCTTCATTTCAACTATGCACTCAGATCCAAGAGCCAAGAGCTGCAGATATCTACTGTTTATACATTATTACTTTTACTCATTAGCAGCACATTGATGTATCTTGCAGAATCATCTATTCAGCCTGATCTATTAGGGTCAATACCAAGATGCCTCTGGTGGTCAATTAATGCAGTCAGCTCAGTGGGGCATGGAGATTCAGTACCAATTAGTGCGGTAGGCAAGATTATCGCTTCAGTAACTTCTCTTATGGGAATTGGCGCCATCGCAATACCTGCAGGAATTCTTGCCGCAGGTTTTAGCGAATCAATTGCTGTGCAAAAGAAGAATCTTGAGGAATCTGCTTAGGAAAGCATTACTTAGAAATCGACACACGGCAGTTGGTTCATAATATCAAACAATCAAATCCTTGTTTTCAGGCAAAAGTTGAAAGATGAGAGTTTAAGCTGTAGTTGGCTAGATAAAGTAAGGCATCTCTATCTTTCAGCCTATTCTCTTCTAACCAATCAATTAGCCAAAGGTGCGCAGCCTCTGCAAACGAAGCTCACAATGTTGACTTCTGGCAGAAGAGGCCACTATTGCCGAGGGAAGCTTCCTATAAGATCGCCAACTATGAGTTAAATAGACCAACAATTGCCATCACCAGAAGAACTGCGCTGGCAAGGAGGCTAATGGCAAAGCCTGGCCCTCTCAGCTTGGCCGCTTTCCAATAGCCAATGCCATAAGCAATACGTGCGCCCACCCAGATGAAGCCAATCAAGCAGGCAACAGACGTGTTGCTAGAAAGAGCTGCTAGCCAGAACACCGGCAGGAAGAACATCATCTGTTCAAGGGTGTTCTGCTGAACACGTAGCACTCGCTCAAATTCTTCTGGCCCACTCGTTGCTGGAGCTTTTACTTTGTGCTGGCTTCGTGCAAATGCCACTGCAAACATGGTTCCTTGGTAGACGATCGCGGCAGCCAAGGTGACAACGGCTGGAAGCACAGGAATGGTCATGAAATTGGTATCAGCACAATGACTTTAAGGATGCCATCTGAATTCCAACCTTGATGGCCACCAGCGAGTGGGGCTGTGCCTCTCTGATGAAGAGCAGTGTTTGTCTCTGCATAGCCTCTTGGTTCAAGCAACTAGCTGACCAGAGCCACGACATTCATAGTTGCCCAACTGAACTGAGGGGAAAGCTCCTCCATGAAGTCGCCCACTTGACTGAGGTGATCATCATCATTGAACTAGCGGCTGCCATCCCCCCTCAATTTCCCTAAAGCCCAACAAAGAGAGAGTCCTGTCATGCTGTCTTGGCAAGGGCTCGGCCTACAAGATCTTCTGCATCGAAATTCCGCAAAACCTCAAAATATTGCTCCACACAACCTGGCTTCAGTCTTTATCTAAGAGCTGACGCTGCAGCACGATATCCAGGCCTGGCGCAATCGGTCTGAACTCCCCAAGTCTGGGGCTCCAGATAGCACCACTCGCCAGCTCCTCCATAGTCGCCAGGGTCATATCCTGACCCTCAAGCAACTGCAATTGGCCAAGGGAAACACACAGTGGCCCTCGAAATACATGTACCACAAGCGTGCTGCTGTGGTTGCTGAACCAAGGAACGAGGAGATTTTCAGGTGCCCAGTTGATTTCCTCGACAAGTTCACGGTTCACGGCCTGAAAAGGCGTTTCCCCTGCATTCAAGTGACCTCCAAATAATCCCCAATGACCTGGAAACAAGATTCCTTCGATGTCATCACGAAGCTGAAGGAGCCAGCGACCATCGCTTTCCAGCACAGCAAGAGAGACCTCGTGCGTCATCTCTTCATTTCGAGGAGTCGTTACCCATCACGCCAGCCTGCCGCACCCTTGTACTTAACGTCTTATAGACCCGCCCAAAGGTTCAAAAATTCGGCTCATCAGGTTTTGTTCTGTAAACAGATGAGTTGTCCAAGGCTATTGACCTTGGAGAGGGCGTGAGCACCTGTCCAATCATGGGGACCACAGCAATCGGGAACAAAAAGCAGCTAGCCAATTCCTGGAATGTGAAAAGGAAGCTTGTTGTCAAATGCCACGAGCCAGCGTTGCACCGCAGGCACACGCAACAAAGCCAAAGGCACAACAATATTCAGAGCAATCCAGGCAAAACCAAGGATTGCGCCGATTCGTCCACTCTTCTTGAGCAAACTCTCTTTCGGCTGCGGTTCGTTCATCGAATCACCGCTCATCAAGCTTTCTGCATTATGCCCTCCACCAAAAAGGAAGCTCATTGCAGCCCCATGGGGGGCTGATCAACAAAAAAAAAAGACCCTCGCGTGACGCGACGGGCCTGGGTGATGGGGAGCTTTATTTCTAAGGGAAAGAGCTTATTGACGCAAGCCCCTACAAATAGCGCTTCGGCTTAAAGAAAGTACAAGTGGCACCAGTAGTAGTGTTTCTACGCATGGCAGGTTGCAAGCCTGTTCCTAGTGTCAGCGTGGCTGGGTGATGGTGAGCAGTCGGCTTTTTACCTCAGTGCGCCTCCATCAAGCAAAGGGGCTCCTTTGCTTGATGCGCAAGGTTCAACGACCAACCACCGAGCCGTGCTGAACTGATAACCAGAACAAACTGATCCCATTGACTTTCCCCACTCTTCTGGCCTACGCCACAATCGGCGACGCACGCAATGCAGGCGTACTTGGCCTAAGCATGGGGACATGGATGATCTTGACGTTGATCTTCCTAGGCATCTCGTCGGTTTACTTCATTGTGCTGTGGTTCAAGATTGCCCAACAGGAATCAAGCAAGAAGGGGAGCAGTTAACCCTTCCTGCTTTAATTTAGGCATTTCAACAGCTGAACAGTATTACATTAACGGCAACAGATTAGTCCTGGTTAAGTCTTTAGATCCTTTTTAAGCCGAGATCGTCTGTACGACCTAGTAGGCCTCAGAACAATCAGACTTACGCCCATATCAACGCGGATACACAACCTAGACTGAGAATGGTTGTGCTGTAAGGCTTTTGAGGGGCTATCAAATAGGCGCTTACGCTGAATACGGACATAGGCCGACAGGCCATTTGTTGTCTATTAGTAATGACTCAACGCACCTTGTTCGCCCTAACAGATCATGTCTCAAAGAAATAGGCCGTGCTTTGCAGGGGGCTCTGGGGAGATATTAGATAATTCATCTACGTTATCTAGCCTCTCAAATATGGGTTATTTATTCTCAGTAGAGACGTAGATTCTGAAGATACTCCAACATCTCTTTTGCTTTTGCTTTCGCTTTCTGGTCTTGTGGATTGGTTTTGTTCTTAGTTAGATCGTTGGATTTAGGATGAGACTGCTCCTGTCGTTTGCATGGAGTTTGCAGTGGCTTTACCTTTAATCCTTGCTTACTCTTTTGTATTGCTTCTGGTATTTTGTAAGGTATGCGTTTGTTCATTCTGATGGGACAACATATTATGGGAGAAAGAAATATTATAAATATAATTCCATTCAACTCATGGCAATATAGTTTCCACAAGTATTTACCTTCTTTATGACGACAGGCTTGCTCACACCTAACTCTTCGAAAATATCAATTATTGAGATTGCAAAGTTTAAGCCTTCTGCGCCAGACTTCTGAAATGTAACGATTCCAATAACTTCTCCATTGGAATTCACTAATGGACCACCACTATTACCAGGATTAACAGCTGCATCGGTTTGGATTATCGTTGAGCCTTGGGGAACAGCTGATTTTAGATTAGAATCAGATCTACGAACTGCACTTACAATACCTCTAGTGAGAGTATTAGCTAAACCTCTTGGACTACCAATTGCCAAAACATCCTCTCCAGTCAATGGATAACTTGCATAGCAAATTGGCATAGTTGAGTCTTTCTTTCTCACATTAAGCTTAAGGACAGCAAAGTCATCCGTCCTACTGACATAGACTGTTTTAGCCTGACCGTAAGATCCGTTTGAAAATTCAACTCTAATCTTCTTTCTAGGAGAACTCCCTACCACATGGCGGTTAGTAAGCAAATAATACCCATCACCTATTATAAAACCACTCCCAGTTGAGCTTCCTGCTTCAAGCTTAACTACGCTTGGCAATGATCTGCCGGCAAGTGCCTTAGTTGTTATTTCATCTTCTATCTGCTGAGGGTGGATTTCTATATCTGGACGATCCCATTCTCTAGTTGTTTTTGAAAATATCTTAATAAGGCTTTTAACAGTGCCAGCGCCAATTGGGATTACATTTCTATCTGTTCGTATCGTTAACTTTGGCGGTGCAGATGTAGAACTTTTTCTTATTTGCTCAATCATAGAGGATGGAAGTATGAATTTACCATCATCACCATATAGAGTATATTGTTCAGAACTAACTTTTATTTCCAGAGGCGACTTTAGCCTCCCTCCCATAATAGTCTGTCCAGCAGCACATGTTAGCAATCCGCAACCTGTTCTCAAGTAAGTGACGCCTGAAATATAGTCAGTAGTCGATTTCGTAATAACTCCACGCTCTGTTGGGTATGTCTTCTTCCAGTTCTTGTCAAAAACTGCATACTCGGCTTCACTGTCAAATTCGGAAACTATTTTTAACTGGTCTTGAAAAAGGTATCGATGGTCTTTCACTTTGGTCCCAATCGTCATCTCTCTGAATAATTACAACATTGAGGCCCGTATCAGAATCAATCTCACCTTTTGAATATTTCCCAGAGCCACCCTCATCGCATATTTTCTGCTTAGCCGGAGGCAAACCACGGCTGCGGAGTGGATCATTACAGTAAGCAGGCTTTGATGATACTGGCTCAATTGGACTTATGCTTAAAATAATAGAAGTTGCGACAAGTAGATTGGCCAACGACTTCATCTTAATTTCCTTTTGAATGAATACTACTTTACAGGAAATACTGGACACTTCACGAACTCATAAAGTATTGTTGCTTTGGGCGATGAGTAGAGCTATTAGGAGCATCGCTTTATAAGTTAAACCTAATAAAAGGAAGTTGTATTCAAGATGGTGGTTCACTCGCTCGCTTTGCTCGCTCGTTCACCGCACGATCAGCAATAGGGAGCTAAAGAGCTGTTGTGTCTTTCGTAAATGGTGTGTGGTCTTTATGAGCAAATCAACCATACACAAACTGCCTACGAAATCTCCAGTACTGAAATCTCAGATTGCATGCGGCTTCAATTCAACAATACAGGTGAAAAGTTATTGATTCGTGCCTGTCACCGGGAACCCAACCACCAGCCATATATTGGTAGCGCTTTGTACTGGCTTAGGGCTAGACTATGAGCAGCCAAAAGATCAATACTTGAACAACACCTCTAGCTGGAACGATTTCTTTGCGGGCAATGCAACAATACTTACAGAGTTTACAGTCGCACTAGCGACAGTTGCTTGGCTCTATATCCTAAGACAGCGACCTAAGGATAAAGAGTAAGAGCAACTAATTTTAGAGACATGCTATTGCCGTGAATTTATCACTTAGCACTTTAATCCTACTATTATTAGTGATGCAGGATAGTGTCAATGCTCAGGGATTTAAAAACTCAATCCGTCAATGTAGCCGAGAAGTATATGATCTAATCAAAGGAGAGCATCAATACGTATGCATTACTAAATCGGCAGTAACACAATCAGAAGCTAGAGGAAAAGTCTTCGTAGAGGTATGTAAGACCACATATGCAAGAAGGTTTGACAGATGGTCTAGAACATTCGTAGAAAGAGTGGTCAAAGAAGAGTGCGCCTCTAAGCCTAAGGATCCTGAAATCATTATTGAGTACCCCGAAGTCTGGCCCTAGCTAAATACTTATGGTAGAACACTATGCAGAAATAGCCCCTTGTCACAAATATCTAACATCTAAACAAAGATCATGACTTCTGAGTTGGTCAATATGAAGCCGCCTCATATAGATTTACTTGAAGTCAAACTAGGCAAGTAAATTGTATGAAAGGTGGGGGTTCAATCGCTCGCTTTGCGAGCTCATTCACATCACTATCAATAAAGGAGACTCAGTCAATCTAATCTCTCTCCTTGAAGGCATCTGGATCATGTGAGCAAGGCAACCTCTCCAACCTGTTTATGTGGTGAGTGTGATCAAGGCAGTGCTGTTTGGAGACTCAAGATGACTTGACTCTCTTGTGGTTCTAATAAGTCCTAGCAATATCCTTTAGCATTTCAATGGCAATTTCTAAACACTCATAAACAAATTAGAGATAGAATGAATTCCTAGAGATTGGCAATACGATTGTATTGATGGAACTCAATGATCTCTTGATCACTAAGCACGTCACATCATGACTAATACTGCCCCATTACACCTAGGTCGATGGTGGTCGCAAGATGGTGAAAAAATCCGATGCGATCTCTGCCCACGTCATTGTCGAATGAAACCAGGGCAGCGAGGGTTTTGTTTTGTGCGACAAGCCACTGCTGAAGGCATGGCCCTAACCACTTACGGCCGGTCAAGTGGTTTTTGCATCGACCCGATCGAAAAGAAACCGCTGAATCATTTTTTTCCAGGTTCTTCGGTGCTTTCGTTCGGAACAGCAGGCTGCAATCTTGGTTGCAAGTTCTGTCAAAACTGGGACATCTCGAAATCTCGAGAGATGGATCGTTTGATGGATGCTGCCTCACCCGAGGGGCTAGCTGCGACTGCTCAACAACACGGCTGCCGCTCAGTAGCTTTTACCTACAACGACCCTGTGATCTTTGCGGAATATGCCATCGACGTGGCACAAGCAAATCGAGCGCGCGGGATCAAAAATGTGGCCGTCACTGCCGGCTACATCACCGCAAATGCTCGAGCAGAGTTCTTCGAAGTGATGGATGCAGTCAACGTAGATCTCAAAGCCTTCACTCAACGCTTTTACCGAGACTTATGTGCAAGCGAGATTGAACCAGTCAAAGACACCCTTCGCTATCTGGTGCATGAAACTGATACTTGGGTTGAGATCACAACCCTATTGATCCCGGAAGAAAACGATGGCGATGACGAAATCCGCCAACTGGCAGCATGGGTCCGCGAAGAGCTACGCCCAAATATTCCGATTCATTTTTCTGCTTATCACCCAGACTACAAGCTCAATCGGCCCAAAACTCCTCCATCAACATTGACCAAGGCAAGGTTGATCGCTATTGAGGAAGGCCTGCAATTTGTCTACACAGGTAACGTGCACGACCCAGCCGGAGACAACACACGTTGCCCTGATTGCAACCATTTGGTCATCGAGCGCGACTGGTATGCATTGGGTCAGTGGGGCCTCTCCACAACAGTGAAAGGAACATGTGCACAATGCGGCACCAGGATCCCTGGTCACTTTGATGCCACTCCTGGTCAATGGGGCCGGAAACGACAACCGGTACGTATTGGCCAATAACTCAGCGATGGAAGGTTGCCAACACCTGTCTCAGACAATGCCGCCGAAATGAATGTATTTGAGCTGATATTGAGGCTGCATTAATCATGAAAATTTCCAAGTTAGACTCAAATCAAATATCCTTTAAGCAGATCGAATCGATATGGACTATTGCCGACGGAACTGCATAGATGGGGGAATGTCACGAATCAACGCCTTCCAGTACAAGCCTTTGGCCAGCTAAGGAAAGAGTCTTAAAGCAATGGGTAAGGTGAGAGCCCCTGCAGTAGCTGGAGTTTTTTACTCAGCTGATAGAGAAACGCTCGCAAGCGACGTCGCCAGATTGATCGCGAATGCCGACACAACAAATCCCTTGCAGCCCAAGGCGCTAATCGCTCCACATGCAGGTTACGTTTACTCAGGCCAGGTCGCGGCAAATGCCTATATCACCTGGCAAAGTCAAAAAGACAAAATTGAACGTGTTGTTTTGATCGGCCCTGCTCATCGCATCGCCCTACAGGGCATTGCTGTGCCATCAGTAGATGCCTTTCAAACACCGTTGGGTGAAGTTGAGATTGACCGTGAAGCCATCACCGCAATTCTTGACTTACCTCAGATCAGCGTCAATGACGAAGCACACCGCCCGGAACATTCACTTGAGGTCCATCTTCCATTTCTCCAGAAAGTTCTTGGCGACTTCAAATTGCTACCACTTGTGGTTGGTGCCGTTTCCGGAAAACAGGTTGCCGAAGTCATTGAACGGCTCTGGGGCAGTGATTCAACACGGTTTCTCATCAGCACTGATCTCAGCCATTTCAAGGACTACAAAAATGCCCAAAAGATTGATAGAGAAACGGCTCAATCTATCGAGAGTTTGAATCCAGACATACTTAGCCCAGAAAAAGCATGTGGTTGTATTCCAGTTGCCGGAATGCTGATTGCAGCACGCAAATATGGCCTCTCTGTTAAGCGACTTGCTTTGCAAAACTCTGGTGACACAGCAGGCAACAAAGAACGAGTCGTTGGTTATGGTTCCTGGGCCGCATGCAAGAAAATCGATCAAAGCAATTCTCTACGAGGGGAAGATGATTGGGGTCTACTGAATCGTGAAGCAGGGCGTCTTATCCGAATTGCAGCACAGACCGTGGCCTATTCGATTAAAAATGGTCATCCTCCTGCTGTAGACATCGCTTCTTTCCCGCCAGAACTTCAACAAAAGCGCGCCACTTTTGTCACATTAAATAAAAACGGGAATTTACGAGGCTGTATCGGTACAGTCCAGGCCTATCGACCACTCATCGAGGATGTCGTCGATAATGCCTATAAAGCTGCAATGAAAGATCCGCGGTTTTCTCCTATAAAGCTAGAAGAGGCCTCAGAGCTTGAGGTCTCAATCTCGCTTCTCAGCCCTTTTGAAAGAATGACATTCTCAGATGAAGCAGATTTCATGCAACAACTGCGTCAAAATGTCGACGGTCTGATCATCTCTGACCAAGGAAAACGTAGTGTTTTTCTACCGCAGGTCTGGGAAAGTCTTCCGGAGAAGACTGAATTCGTAGGGCAGCTCAAAAAGAAAGCTGGTCTGCCTAGCAATTACTGGGGGGATACATTGCAAGCCTGGCGGTTTACGGCTATTTCAGTAAAATCATCAACGGAAACTCAAATCAACAACAAAGCTTGAGCAATAAAAAAACATATCAATAAAGGCACAATCACAATGACTTCATTAAAAAGATACAAAAAGATTAATGAATATGGAAAACAAAAACGACTAGCACAAATAGATCCACACATGTACGCAGGCAAATAAAAAAACCAAAAACACCTACTTTTCAAAAAACTTGCAAATTACTTTTCACCACTTGATACTTGTCAAACAGCAATAAAGCAAAGACATTCGAATGTCTCGAATCAATGCAACTCAGGCACTTATAGCAATTACCGCTTAAGCGTAAACATTCAAACTAATATCGAAGACAGCGGAGATCTAAAGTTTAAGCAGCGTGGATTATACTGATTTAATCTATCAAGCTAGTGTTTCAGTCGCCCAGAAGAAATGTTCTTGTTAGCCAGCCACGAAAGCTGAGATAATGATGAAAATGTTACACATTGGTGAGGGATCCATAAGGCAGGTATCAAGATCTTCCACTTGGCTCTCACGCTATTGGCTGTTCTAAACTTCCAGAATAAATGAAGTGATAGAGAAATTGCCCCGGCAATGACTCCAGCCATAGTTTGTTTTTCATTCATTCCATTATCTAGCTTTGTCAAGTTCCAGGGCCTTCTCCTATGGAGCCCCTCAAACAACGAGGCCTGAGTAGACCTGTCTAAGGGAGGGATCGCTCGTATTGAGTATTCCCTCCGATCGCGCATTGCAGGTTGATGCGCTTTCATTCAAGCAAAGAAAATACATGAGTACATGGCACATCAAACAAGACAAAGAGAAGACCACTACGAATCCATCATTGAGGCCTACAACAGAGGAGAGCTTTGGCCGACAGGCTCATGTCGCAGCACAGGCTGCTCAGCAGAAAACCCAGTCAAAATCGAGTCGTTCAGAGAAAGAATGTGCAATGCTTCAGATCAAGCAACAGCAAGATAATCTCGATTGGCTGAGCCATTGGCATGTGTGATTACGCTCCGTCTTCACCATGGCCTTGATGTGAATACAGCATTGATTCTCAGCAACGCGAAGAACGTCAGATGAATCTTGAGTAGGCCAAGCAAAAAGCACAAAGCCTATGTAGCAAAACTGAACGACGAAAATACCCTCCTTCAACAGTTCGCGCCCTGGACAGTAGCACTACTGCATTATAGCGCTACTGTTATTTACCTACCTGGTCTGCTTAATGTTTCCCGAGAGCAATCAACGAATCATTTGCATTTCTTAGACCATGCATTGATCCCGTCTTCAGCGAGGTCACTTCACAGCTAGCCGTCATACCTCATACATCAACCAACGCGATAGTGCTTACGAACTGCCTGATGAACCTCCCAAATGCATGACATTCCAGCAGGGAACACCACCAGATCACCTGCACCAAAGCGCACGGGCTTTCCGCCTTCGGGCTTAACGGTCACCTCGCCTTCCAACAACAAGCAGGTTTCCTGTTCAGCATAGGTCCAAGGAAAAGTGCTGGCCTCACATGTCCAAATGGGCCATTGCCGGATGCCCAGTTCATTAATTGTGCTCTCTGGACATGCAGAGGTAACGCTAATCGCCATGGGCGGGTCGAAGGGAAACTCTCTTGAACCTAGTAGCAGGCCTGATGAATTGTTTAACAAGAAAACGGAGCGGAAGCTTCAGATTTCTGTAAAGATGACGAATAAAAGCAAAGATGCTAACGAGAGCAAACTCTTATATGCAGCTAAGTTTGTCTGTTGAATGAGACAAACCAATCATTTGCTCAGTTATGCCAAGACCTCATTCAACAGAATCAAACCACTTTGCGGTAGCAGCTAACGTGGATCAATCTGCGCTCCAACGCCAAGAGAAAGAAGATGAAGAGACGCTGCAGCAAGCAAAAACAGCCACGGCAAGACTTGGGCAAGTCATTGGCAGCAGGGCCTAGGTGTTGTCACTGGTCAGACAAGCTGCACATCAGAGTTGCCACTTTATTAAGCCTATGCGTGTCTATCAGCTAGTATTCAAAAATTGTTCTGTGTTTTCTGAGGTCACATGTCAAAGAAAGACTGGTTCGGCATTGGATATGTGTCTGCATGGGTATTGATTTGGGGAACCATAGGCTCTCTGATTGATTTGCCATTTCTGAACTCTGAAATCTACTTGCCAGGTTCAATAGGCCAAGTCACAACATTCATTGTCACAGCGATCATATCGGTAATCGTTGGCGTATTGCTATATCCAAAAGTATTAGAAAATACCCTTATTGTGTCAGCATTAGGCTTGGATACTGACGAAAAAAAATAATTTCAATCATCGAAGTTAGCCTGACACAATAGAGACATGTAGAATTGCTAAAAGGTCTAAATTTATTTGCATACGAGAAGAGAATGGGTGGGATTAGACATCTAAGGATGAAAACAAAAGCCTCTAAAATTCGATCCATGCATTCTCGCAGCATTATTGATGTTCTCATCAACAGACGAATGCTTTATCACTTCATTGGTTCTCAAAGAGTGATGACGAAAAATAGTCAACATTGCCAAAAAGCATGCTAGACAAAGGCAATCAGCCCCTACAATCATTCCCATAGAGTTAGGAGCAAGAATTCTGATCACTATTTACCTTCCAATCAATTATGGTAAAAAGCCATAGGAGGCATTATGGCTAGCAATAAGCGGATCAAATCAAAGACTTACTTAAAAAATTGAATTGCTTAACAGGCAAGAAAGTTATTAAATCATATCTACAAAATGATGCAAGTGTTTAGGGCAATGGATAGAATCTCATAGAAATAAATGCAGCCATTAATAATCTTAAGACCATTGGCTTATTACATGATTTGAGTAAGGTTTCAGCAGCAAAACTCGATGCTGCAGAGCTGATCAAAATTCACCACGCAGTCATTACTCAGCAAGTGCTGATTGCTATCTTCAATAAAATAAAAAAATAAATTGGAATTAACTTTATTATTCAGGTGGTACGGTCTCCTTGTTGAACAGCATTAAGCAAGCCTGCCTCCAAGCGATCAAAGGCATCTATCAATTCAGCGCCTTCAAGCATCCCCACGCTGATGCGCAGTACACAACTCTCGTTCTTAAAACCAAAACTACAACCTCCAATCGTGGCAACTCGATAATCTCTTACCAGCTGACGCATCAAGGTGTCTCCATTGCAACCACAATCCACTTCAAGTAAGCAATAAAAAGCTCCATTGGGTTGATGTAAAAAGCGCCAGGGTCGATCGTTACTAGCGGCAAAACGCTTCAAGAGCAACTGATATCGACTCATCAATTGAGAGACATTCTGCCGCACCCAATCAGAACCATCCAACAAGGCGGCAATCGCTGCTCGTTGGCAAAAACGAGGTGGACAGATCAAGACTGTGTCTTGAACCTTGGCCAAAGCATTACTCCAGCCAATAGGAACAGACATATAACCAAGACGCCATCCGGCCATGCCATAGGCCTTGGAGAACGAATAGAGCGAAACAGTATGGTTCCCTGCGTCAGGAAGAGATCCAGGGCTCCAATGAGGTACATCACCAAACACAAAATCCTCATAAGCTTCATCGCTGATGTGCAGCAAACCATGCTGGGCACAGATCCCATTGATGGCAGCAAGTAAGGTTTGAGGGAAAACGATTCCGCTTGGATTATTAGGGCTTATCGTGACAATGGCACGGGTGCGTTTTGTAATCGCAGCCTCTATGAGCTCAGGGTTAGGTATTAAACCAGCATTCACAGGCACAGGCACTCCACCGGCCAACTGAATAGCCATAAAATGATTAAAGTAATAAGGCAGCGGCAGAATGACCTCATCACCAGGGTCACAGAGAACCTGAGCAATGGCATGAAATGCCATGTTGCTACCTGCAGTGACCATGACCATGCTTTCGGCCAAATCCAAACCGTTCTGGATCATCAATTTTTGCTTAATTAGCTCAAGCAGATCAGGATCACCTCGAACCGGGCCATAACGATTAAGGCTTGATTCTTGATTCAACAGAGCATTGTTCATTGCCAGTTTTACGGCAACGGGTGGAGCCCAATTCACCATGCCTTGGGCCAGCGAAAGGGTCCCTGGCGTCTTCGCCACCAACTCGTTAAGTTCTGGAATCACAGGATCCAGCACAGCATCGATCTGCGTGCCAGGTTGAGGGTGTTTGCTTGAGGACAAAGAGTTCACGTCGATCGAGTTAAAGGTTCGTCCATTATTTACCAGAATGGAATGGAAATCTCAAATGACCAAATCCATAAGATACTGACCGACTAAAAGAGAAGAACCACCTTCTCAACATGAAGTTATTAAAGCATTTATCATTCCTGAAACAATCCGTCTTGCACGAGGTAATCTCAGCCGAGTATAAGTAGCCTACCTAATAAGCCTTTTGCAATCAAACCCATTGCTGATCGCGATCTGCTGCCAATAGAGGCGCTTACAGATCAAAAATACCTGGCATAGAATTAACATCTGCGGTTCAATCAGACCTGTAAATGTTAGCAACAAAATCAACTATTTCCGATCTTTATGTCTCTTCTAAACACTGCCATTGGAATCTTTACTGTTGCTAACCCTATTGGCAATCTGCCGATCTATCTTTCATTTACAGATGGAGATCAAAAAACCGACAAGGCAATCGCACGCAACAGTGCCTTCACCTTCTTGATCGCACTTCTCTTGGCTACATGGCTCGGGAATGATTTGCTGGCAATTTTCGGCATAAGCCAAGGAGCCTTTCAAATATCTGGTGGGTTAATTGTTATTCTGATCGGCCTTTCCATGCTCCGATCCAAACCACCAGAGGAGCACCATGACCCAGCCTCGATTGATCGGGACAAGAGTTCTTCAGGGAAAGGAATCGTGCCTATCGGCATTCCCCTTCTTGCAGGCCCTGGCACACTGAAGATTGCAATTGCCGACCCGGTGAATTCTTCCATCGATGGCAAAATTTCATTGAGCTTAATAGTTTTACTACTGTCTTTGATAATCTATCTTATTTTTGATGCAGCCGAGATGCTTTCATCCAAGATTAGTGTATCAGCCTTGTAAGTGCTAACAAAAGTAATGGGAATAGTGCTTACATCTATTGCTGTTCAGATGTTACTTGATGGCCTAGAAATCTCGTTCCCAAACATTTCACAATGAGCCTATGTATGATCATCAAGGCAATGAGAAATTCATAAGCTCGCCGCTTGAACCAGTAAGCACCTCCATCGAGACAACCAAAACAGCAAGCTTGTGAAAGCTCATCGTCTTGTCACCTCAACTCGGATATCTGGCTCATCGATTGCCTGTTGAAGCTTAAGCAGCATCTGTTTGATTGCATAAGCAGCAACACCAAAGATCACCAGTGCCCCGATGGCCTAAACAAAACCAACATAAGTGGCAGCAAAAGTGTTCATTCCTCTTCCCTCTTAAACCAGCCAAGCTCAGATCTGGCGCGGATCAATGCAGTGATGAGTGCGCCTCCAAAAAACGCTCCAAACGCTGTTGTAACCAGCAGAATTGCTAATGGAAGGTGTCTTCCAGTCTGGCTTAAAGGGTCTAAAGGATCCATCAAGCCATTAAATAGCCTCAAAGCAAATATGGAGCAAAGCTTTGATGAACTGGAATCTCACCAGATTGCTGAGTAGTGACTAGCCCAAAGTTCGCCATCACCAGCAAGGAGACCGGTCTTCGTTGACGAATCGTCCCAAGCAAGGGCAGTGTTAAGAGCTACGAGCTCCACAAGCCATTGAGTCCATCGGCACAATTGGTCATAGAAGAGGCTGTTTGAGATCCAAACAAGATCACAAAAGCCCTTATCAAGGCAAACCATCCACTCCTAGAAAGCCTGGCACATCTACCCAGTGATCTAGGCAAAGCAACTCCTAGATCAGCCAGCTAAAGGCCCCATACTGCAGAAATCTGGCAGAAGACTTCACACCGACGACTCATGAGACAGCTGCTCAAATGAAAAGCGAATGGATTGTGATCAAAGAAGGCTCAGTCCCCCTGCGCTGCTGGTGGTCAAAACCGAGTCAAGGTCGTGATGAAATCGGTGAAGGGCCGAATCGTGTTGCCCTGGTGTTACCAGAAATCTTCGGAGTCAATAACTGGGTTCGCAGTGTGGCCGATCGCCTCGCCACCAGAGGCATCCCAGCCCTGGCGATGCCACTATTTTCTCGCACCGCACCGGAGCTAGAGCTTGGCTATAGCGAAGACAACCTGATCGAAGGGCGACGTCACAAGGACTCAACCTCAATGGAACAAATCCTTACCGATACCTACACAGCTATTTGCTGGCTTAACAAACAGCTTGATCAACCACAAATCACTGTGATTGGCTTCTGTTTCGGCGGACACGCTGCTCTGATCACTGCAACCATGACCGAGGTGAGCGAAACCTTCAATTTTTATGGTGCCAGTGTAAGCAAAACCCGCCCGGGAGGTGGTGCACCAAGCCTCGAATTATTACCGCACGTCTCAGGCCGACTGACATGTCTGTGCGGTACAGCAGATCCGTTGATCCCAACTTCAGATCGGCAAGCAATCCAAGCGGCATTACGCATGCAGGATCCTGATGAAGAGCGACTGCGCTACGTAGAGATCATTGGCGCCGATCATGGTTTTATGTGCGAAGAAAGAGAAAGCTTCGCCGCTGAAGCTTCCGCCCTAGGTTGGCGCCTACTGCTAGAGAGTCTCGAACGCTAATCATTTGGCAGCTTCTGGCGTCATCCTTGCGACGAACCAATTCTGCTTAAAAGGCCTGGTTTTTAACCCTTTTGTCAAAGCCCAGTCCACGACATCTCTGGCATGTGCAACCAGGCTCAAATGTCATCACTCACCCCCTTAAACAAAGTCACTATCTCAACGGAGAGCTAATGAGCCTTGAAATTGTTGCTGAGTACCCACGTCCGCCAGCTCTTGTGGCCTGCTCAGACCACGTCATTGTGGAGGCCCTCGGTACGCGTATCTGCGAAACCCATCACTGCCTGCGTGTGCTGGAGACATTCCATCCACCCACCTACTATCTTCCTCCAAAGGCGATGCGGAAGGATCTACTGATACGCAGCCGTCGCAGCAGTTTCTGCGAATGGAAGGGAATCGCAAACTACTGGGATCTGGTGATTGCAGACAAACGTCTCGAGGGTGCAATCTGGTCATATCCAGATCCCACCCCAACATTTAGAGCCCTTACGGGCTGGTACGCGCTATACCCCGGACGCATGGATCATTGCAGCGTCAATGGAGAGACAGTGATACCCCAACCCGGACAATTCTATGGAGGATGGATCACATCCCAAGTGGTCGGTCCATTCAAAGGTGATCCTGCTCATCCGCAGTTAATTTGATCCATGAGAGCACCTCAAAAGAAATCGAGGCTGAGTGCAACCATGGTGACTCTGCATCAAAGTCAGCAGCGACTACTCCCTAGGCATTGATAGTGATCCACCATTGCAGTAGCGAGTCGCCCACAACTTCGAAACCAACTGTGGATCCGTTGGGAACGTTCTGCGGTCCCAACGAAAAGACTCCTGAAAACATCCGTTCCAGCGTGTTGCCTGCCTAGAGATTGGAACAAGAGACCAGGCAATAACGATCAAGCTAACAGTACATAAAGTAGCCAAAATCACATAAGAGTGAGATCCAAGCCCTTCAATCGGATTGAGGTTCTGGTCTTTACGGTCGGGGTCTTGCATCGATGCAGAGACGTTGTCTGAAAGAGGTTTTTGAACGGTCATCGGTGGATGCCAACTATCACTCATTGCTCCAATCAAGACATCAGACAAAGTTGTGTTCTTAAAATACGGCCTGACAACAGCCTAAAACCTGTAGGTTTCTATTAAATGATTGCTTTTCAATGAAACGTCTAGCATACAGTCTGATTCCTTGCCTTTTGATAACGCTCATCACCATTCACAGTGATCCCGCCATGGCATTCTCTGGGGAAGGAAGGTTATCCGAATGCGTAGTTGACACAAACTGTGTGCTAGTTGAATGGGAAGTCAGCGAAGTGAAGAAGTCCTATGAGGATCTCTTAGGCATTGCATCTCAACTACCAAGAACTAAGGTCCTCGAGCAAACCAACAATTATTGGCATGCTGTTGTTAGAAGCCTAGTTTTTCGATTCCCAGACGACCTGGAGATTCTTCAAATACCAAACGAAAAGGTTATCCAAGTTCGATCAGCTTCAAGAGTTGGTGTTTCAGATCTAGGCGTGAATAAGAAAAGAGTTGACAGTCTATTTTCTAGATTGACTAAGGATTAAAGCAGCTAGCAATCCCGCACGAATATTGAGAGGAATAGTCGAGACTTATTATCAATCAAAACAGGTCTAAATAAAAATCATTCATTAAACCTATCGACTCAATTCTCCACCCAATACAAGCGATAGAAACGGGCGGGACCTCGAAGAACTCACTATCAAGAATGAAGATCTTGATTAGCTCGTTGGCCGCTAATCATCACACTGATCTTTAGGAGTGCTGATGCGTCGTTGAATAATAAGGTCTCCTTTCTCAATTCGCTCCACGCACTCCAGACAACTCCCACTAGCGATCAGGGCCTCGAGCTCCCATTCGTATGACGACGACAAAGGAATTCCACAGTATCGGCATCTGATTATGCTAGTCATAGGCCTCGATGAATACACCTACCTTCTAGCCAGAGATCGCTGGTTCAACAGTTGATCCAAGCGAACAACTGGAGAAGCTTGCCTGTAAAGAGCATGCCCCCTCAAAATAGGTGCTGGACAGGTAGAAAGCCCTCAAAACCATCAACGCTGTTTCTCAAGCCTTGAGATGCAATCAGAACGAAGGCCTTTAAAAGAAAATAAGCAGAGACTCGTCAAAGCATTTGAGGAAAAGCAAGAGAGGCCATCCAACTAATCAGAGGAAGTGCTAGCAAAACACTATTCAAGGAGCTTTTGCTTTCAGTGCGTCTAGCAAGCGCCGGGGCAGATCGCTAGGGAAATCATCTGTTTAGCAAAATTCGGCCTAGGACGAACCAATGCATGGGAGGACATATGGTTAGCACTGGGTGCAACAAGAGGCGAGTCGAGCAGAGCCTATGGGCACCGCAACTCAAAACCACCAAAAGCTACGACGGTTAGAAACAGTTCAGACACAACCAAGAGTTTCCTGTCTAATTATGGGTATCGAACTCCCTCAGCCATGGCCTCACCAGTCGAACAGGCACTATCTCTCTTATCGATTATCAAGCATCCCGTGGAGGGGATGGCCTACCTCTTCTATTTGGCTCTAATCGTTCGCTGGAGGTGGCCAAAATCTTGGAATAAGTTCCTTGATCGATGCAAGGCGCGTGAAGAGATCAAATCCCTATAGATAGCAATGCCATCAATACTGCACTAATTTCTATCATCTGAAAACTCTCTAACAGCAACACCTATCACTAACTGGAAGACCAAAAAATGCCAGCTTATTGATATCTACGCATTTATCAGATCCAAATTTCTTGCGCCAAAAACAATAACTTCATGGAAAAATCTAAAGCAATTTGGCTTATCAATTAATCAGCAAGTCTAGCCAACAGAAAAACTAGACAATAAAAAATCCATAACTATTGACAAGACTCTTATGGTAAAGCATACGTAAGTCAGCACTATCAATGCTGGTGCAAAGTAGAATTGGTTGATAGCTATTAGGGTATTTCTCAGGCTAAGGTTTTTTCGGATAGAGACTAGCTATTTTTTTTGCTCTCATCTCATCCTGATAGGCTTTGCTATCTTTGTCTGGGTTAAAATCATCACTTTTAATCAAAAAGAAGGGAATACAAAAGGTAAAAACCACCCCAAAAGTTAAAAGTGCGATTCCCCAAGGAGAGAAGGGATCTAAGCCATTGGAAAGATCAGGCACAAGCAAGCTTAATTGAATCAGTCATTCATTCTAGCTATGTATCTGCCTGAACAACATCGCCGCGAATCGGCAACCAAGACCCATCAGGCATGGGTAAAAACCCCTATGTGCTATAAAGGCCTCCATCTCAAGACATAAAATGCAGTCAACAGGTTCACTGTCTCAAGCCTCTCTCAAGGAACGTATCACCGCTTTTGGCAATCAGAGATGGGAGCGCCTAACTGATCCTCAAAAGGCTTACGCCAAAAAGGCCTGGGGGATCCTGACCTTCAAATGGCGTTGGCAAATCGCGATGAACATTCCATACCTAGCAATTTTTATTCTGGATCGCACCATTCCAGCCGTCCACAAGTTCAATATGAATCTTCTTTCTTCACTCATGACTAAGCTGCCAATCCCGGAATTTTTATCTTCAATGATTGCGGCTGGCTAGAGGGTAATATTAAAGCCAACTAAAGCCACAACAATCGCAATCAAGTATCCACTTAAAAGTTTACCTCAACAAAATCATACTCTATGAGCTTCATGCAATAATGGATGAAGCTCATAGAGAGGCTGATCAAATAAAATCAAAACCACAACTGACTCATACATGTTTTTTGTTATGCTAAATACAGAGAAAATGATCTTAAGCCGATAACACAGACACTCAAAGTAACTCTTTGAATTTTTATCTAAGCAGAGGCCTAAAGGTTCTCTTCATGACTAATTTGTACTTGCTTATCAACAGAGAGCCTTTACTAACTTTAAAGGCTTTTCTGAATCTGTGAAAGAAGTTGTGCCTTGGATTAATTCAGTAGGCGTTCGCATCCTTTCTAAAGACTTAAAATCTGATATCTGTCAAGGCATCTGTTTTCTCTTGGAACTACTCATCGACTTTCCATCTAAATAGGATGCTCAAACGGCTTATCAGGCACAATCAATTCTTGCAACTTACGCAAAAACGGTGAGGCTTCGTTTACTTCTTTGGCATTGGTAGAGAGCCACCATTGCAGTAGCGAGTCGCCCACAACTTCGAAATCGTTTTGGACTCCTTTGGGAAGTCCCTACGTTGCCAGCGTAAGGATTCCTCAAAACATCCGTTCCAACGGGCTGCCTGTCTAGAAATTGGGATAAGCGACCAGGCGATCACGATGAGGCTGATAGTACTTAAAGCAGCCAAGACGGGAAAAGCATGGGATCTAACCATTTCGCATGGGCTCATTCTCCTGCCTTCCTGGTAAGCAGCGCTCATCGATGCAAGGGGAACATCAATAGCAGTATCAACCTTGAGCGGCAGTACCAATCAGGTCTCCTTGTCAACGACGTCGGCTCCTGAGCCAACGTCATCGCCAGAAGTGGCAGTGCCTGGTCGCCAACCACTGGACCAGATCGCTCTGGTCTTGGCATTAAGGGCTTCACGATCAAAACCCCAACTCTTAACCACCTTTGTCAGATCTTCCTGCAAGTCCATCGCACCTTGGAAGCCGTCGTAACGGTTGAGAAGCATCGCTGCCGTGGTGAGCTGGTCTTCGTTGGGATGCCCCTTATGCCCTAAGAGAGCATCAACTCGATCACGATCACTCGCATAGAGGGGGTGGTTTTGATCTGGAGGTGAAGTCTCCTCTTGTTTTTTCTTTTCCATAACAACAGGATATTTGAATGGGCCGATACAAAAGCCTGATTTGTATTGATCCATCTCTAGTTAGTAGGCCTTAAACAATGAGCGCCATAGCAATTGGGCTTACTTGAGGTTGAATCCAAGATGATCAGATCAAATCAACCTTGATGTGATCAAGAGTTTAATTAATCGTTGCAGGCTACTGGGGCCTTTGATTTTTTATTCGAGGAGGTTCTCAAAGACATCCAATCGCAGAATAATCAGTTCAGAGCTGAATGACGATGACCACAATCTCGTGTTGCTACAAGGGCAATCTGCGCTGTGAAGCCCTACATACCCCTTCTGGGGATCGTCTTAGCACCGATGCCCCCATCGATCACGAAGGCAAGGGCGAGGCCTTCTCACCTACAGACCTAGTTGCAACAGCTCTTGGCACCTGCGTGCTCACCGTGATGGGCATCACTGCCCGTCGCAAGGGCTGGAGAATCGAGGGTGCAGCAGTTGAGGTTGAGAAGATCATGACCAGTGAAGGCCAGCGCAGTATCAAAGCCCTGAAACTTCGAATTAGCATGCCGCCTGAACTGAGCGATGAACAGGTCAAGCTGCTTCAAAGGGTGGTTGATACCTGCCCAGTAAAACGTAGCCTCGAAGAAGGGATCGCTATGGAGTTCAGCTGGAGCTGATTGACTTCCCTCGTACGACAAGCCTGCCTAAAGCAGTTCTAAGCAGGGGTCCACTGATACGACTTCACTTCACTCCCATACCTATCTTCCGTGAAAGGCCCCAAGTGACCTTCTTCAACGCATACCTGCAGGCTTCAAACCTTACTGATGTTGTGAAGCCTCGAGTTGAGCCGCTTCACCTCCTGATGACCGTGAACTTGAGCAGGACTGCCTACATCACCAGCAAACAGATCACAACCTCGTCATAGGAGAGCGGCGCAAGCCCACTCTGCTCAACACCCTTGTGATCGCGAGAGCACCACAGGATGCATCATCAATGACGAGCAATGCCTGGCCTTTGATTAGCCATCTGCAACCATCAGCAAATGATCTTGCAGCATTCTTCACTGCACCAAGAAAACTGAATACAATCTGGGTTAGGAAGCGACTAGATCGATGAGCCGTCGCCGTCCAACAATTCTCGAACGATTCATGCATCAGTGGCGACGCGTTCGACGTCATGAGTTAACTCGTACCCTTCGTCACATGCATTACCAACAGAAGCGAGCTGCTTACGTAAGAACCTATGTTGAGAAATCATTGAGCTCAATTGATCGAGCAGAGGGCAAAATTCAAAACGATCAACAGAGCTCCCTAGCAGATCAGGACTACTTCGACGAATGGCCCTAACCCAGTTTTCAAAGGACAAATTTGGGAAAGAAGCTGTAGAGAAAACGACTTCAGCTATTTATCTAAAAAAATAATAAAAAGGAACAACTTACCCTTGGCATCATTGCATTAGCACAATAACAAGAGAATATTTCTTACAGAGTTGATCGCAAAGAAGTATATGAAAGCGCCTGAAGAAGGTCACCGATCAAATGAATGATAAATTCTAAAAGGTGTCGTCGTTAGGCATGCCCTCAAAAGCATGAACCTGTACAGGAAGGACGATGAGGAAAGGCTTATTTACTCAGCTCCGATCAGATTAACTCTTGCCATCTTGCGCAGAACCCTCCAAAGGAAAGCAGAAGAAATACGAATCACAGCTGAAAATTTCTAGAACGTCTTATGATATCTAAATTAATAATAACAACAAATCAATGGTAATTAAGGAGAGGATTTATGACAGATAGAGAGCTGCTCATAGACGACATTTCTCTGCATCTGAGCTTCCAATGTGCTCAAGGCTGCCTTAATTGCTTCTAATTCACGCTCCATACATTCACGTCAATAGAGCAATACCCCAAGCTTTGTTTCAAATCCAGGCGACGAATCTCACGGCAGTCAGCTCTAAGGGCATCGTTTGTTGAATAAGAAACTGATTGTCTGGATTTTTGTTTGCTATCTGAGCTTTGGCTTGCCATTGCTTGACTCCAACCGTTGTTAGCGGGGGCCCACAAAGTAGGCCCCTAAAGCCTTTTAGGACCGACCTCTCCATCCATCACCCTGTCCTTGGCTCTAATTCCGTTTTAGTCAACAGCAAAACGAACGTCATGAGTGGATGCGCTGGAGTGTTTACACTCCCCCAGGCACTACCAACGGTGTTTTAGCGCGGCTGGACGGATTCTAAAAAACCTGCGTTTCAAGCAGACTCAGGCAGACTCAACACATCCATGGCTAAAGCTCCCAACCAGTGGAGGCCCATAGAGGCCTAGCGATAGAGCGTGTTGACGAGCACACCCATAATGTAAGGGTCCGGAACCAACCATTTGCGCCTCATTCAAGGGATTTTTAGCAGACCCAACAAAGTCGTCGCCCTGCAAAGGATCGACCTCTCGCGCAATGCTGACCCTGTGCAGTCTTTGCAGGCTCGACTAGAGAGGCTCGATCGAGCAATCGGCGAAACCAGCCGTGCACTCATTCAAGCTCAAGCGGTTAGTGTGCGCTCAATGTTTTCTGGATCCTCAGATTTTTTGGGAGGTATACAGCAAAAGGTCGTAGAATCATCAGCTCGAAACTCAGTTTCCTGGCATCAGAGCCGTCTGCAGGAGATGACTCAAGAACGTAGGGAGCTACAGAATCAACTAGATCGACTCACCGGGCAAGTATGGCCGAAAAGACTGCGTCGCTGGTTACTTTGGGCTGGAATCGGAGCCGCCATAATTGTTGCCTCTACGATTTTCGTAATGGGGGTTTTTACCGCTATTTATCTATTACCAATCTGGGGAACACTGTTGTTGGTATTGTTCTTATTCCAAAGGAAGAGGTTATAAAGATGTAACGAATAAACAAACTTTATGCGGCAAGTGTCAAACATCAGATTTATCCTTTGATTTAAGAAGGTGCCGTTCATTGGATTAAAATCAAGAACTGACTTCATCTCAGCCAATATTCCATCATCTGTGCCAATATCATCCATGTACTCAAGACACAGATCAGAGCAAAAATGAAAGTCGGCTTCATTACCATTATTGTTCTCGCCGCTGGCGTGATGATTTTTTTATTTTTTACTAGTTACCGTTCAGCCTTTGAAGCAGACCAAGCCTGCCACTTCATAAAATGGGAATCCTATAAGGAAAGCCTTGAATTTGGCTGTGATCATGATCTAGAAACGAACCAATGGATCCTCTATCAAGAGGGTTCTAACCATGAGCCAGCAAAAGTAATTAAACGCTTCCGCTATTAACAAGAGCGTTGAGATTTGGAGTGTTCAGGTTTTACTAAAAGCTTAACATTATAGACTCTAGCTCATCAATGATCTTCAAAGGAACTCTAGACATGATGAGCTAGCACTTGATAGTTATTTACACAGATGTAAGAATGGATAAGGACTAATAGTGAAAGGCACTAACCTTTCTTAAGAGCTAACTATTGAAATTTAATTTTTAGAGCTCCATCAAACAACTCAACAGTTCCTCTGGGTTCAGGGCGGTATTCCAAACCACGCTCATGGCGTCTTCCCTGATACCAAAGCCCGTTGCGCCGACAAACACCATCGCCAACATAGTGGTAACCGATAGCACATACATAATGGTCATGGTGATGATATTTTCCGACTGCGGACATCGGCAATCCAATGAAAACAAATGTTGTTGCAAAGGCAGATGTCATGAGTTTGACGATTTTCAGTCGTTTATCCAAAAGGTTGCCATCATATAAATTAGGCCCTAACGGCTTAAAGATTAGACAGTTGTTAGCACATCAGATACAAGACAATTATGAGGTTGTCAAATCATTGGCAATGATCTAAACGAAGTAGGAATTGCTACTATCATGAGCATATAAGTCTTCATTGAGAGAGTCAGATTAGCGACGGTCCTGCAGATCAACCATCTCAACCTGACTAGACCTGCACCAATTAAACAGACTAGAATAAACGTCAATAAGCAATGTGCCTCGGTGAAGCAAGATCAAAAGGGTTTTCTATCTTGACAAAAAAGCTGAGTGGCAATGAACTGACTTCGCTAGTGATGTCTTACAATTGAAGAAATACAGGCTTTTCTCCTGAAGAGACAAATCGACGTTCAAAGCGACTTCTCACAAAGGATGAAATAAGCTAAAAGGAGGCATGACCAAAGAAACAACCCCGGACTTTTTTGAAGACAGAGGACGCCTGTCGATGGAGCTCCGTGATGCTTTGAAAAGCCTGCGCTCGTTATTTGTAGCGGCTGTCTCGCTTTTGATCACCATTGCAGGATGGAGGCCACGATCAAAAGCTTCTAAATCAACGACTAGCAACAATGATCAGATCCCTCAAATGCAAGCAATTCCTGCTTCTTCATATCCAACCCTTACCTCTCGATCGACTCATGACACAAAGCCAAGAGCTAACTCGCAAACAAAACTCAACTCAGATCTAATCACTACCTCGCAAACGCGTTTTAATTGGAAGGCAATTGAGGCCTCCCCAAAAATCACACAGCCAGAACGTCGTAAAGTTAACAAACTAGAAATTGCCAAAGATCTCGCCTACACATTGATGGCAGCAATCAGCACGATCGCCCTAGTCGTTGGTGTCTCTAGGCTTGAGCCGATTGCTGAAGGGCTTGAGCCGATTGCACGTTGGGCTAAGTCACAGAATGAATGTATTGAATCGACTTCAAATAATGATGGAATGAATAAAGCTGATCTTCCGATAAAAGTGATGAGTTGTAATGGTGGCCACGAATAAATGTGAAATCAACTAACCCTACAAAAATAAGCATTCCTGAATAGAACAGCTAAAGCTACAATAAACTATTTACAGACTGATTAAGAAAAGTAATACGCTGAACCCAAATCAAGACTCATGACAAAGAAAGTCTAGTCCAGCAATAGTTTATAAAAAATCATAAATCCAAGTTCTCGTCTTGAATCAATTTCGCTAAAAAGCTTAATTATCATATCTACATTAGAAGTACAGCCGATGTGTATATAAAGAGGGAAACTATAATTTAATTGATTTGAATCTCAGTATTTATTTCTACAATTCAAAAATTTCTATGAATTAGACACAAGTCAAACGAGGAAGAGTCAGAGCATCTCAATATTAATAAAAGCTAGCAATGAAAAGAGTATCATCTCTGCACGTCATGTGCGCATCCATCTCCCTCATACAAATCACTGTCGTAATATCCATTTCTAGTTCCAAAATAAAGCGTTATCAGTGCAAATGGTAAAGAAGCCCATAGAAGTACTGTTGACAAATCCATGGCGCAAACGAATGGCTGGTTCCTTACCTCAGAGGATATTAAACGAATCCTGCCTGTGTGGTCTAATACTTATAATGCAACAAATTGCGCTTGAGGCCAGCCCTCCCTCCGCTTATTCTGTCAGCAATAGAACACAAACCAAACAATTTGAGGGTATCTCCCCAGGTTAATGATGGGCGAGTAAATAACCTTGATTGGGGAATAGCGGTGCTTGATTTGTTTTTTCTATTTTCAAGACAGGCATGAAAGTCTCGTCTCTCTAACCCAAAAGATACTTGTTAATAAAGTGATCGAAGCACTGCCCGCTACCCAGTAAGCAGGGCTAATTGGATTTCCACTTCCCTGAATTAACCAGGTCGCTATTAATGGTGTTGTACCACCAAAAATTCCCATAGAAGTGTTGTAGGCAAAGGCCAGGCCGGTACAGCGAACCACCTTAGGCATTAGCTCCACATTCGCGACATTTAATCCTCCCGAAAGAGTTGCGAGTGCAATCACAAATCCAAGCTGCCCTGCGAAAATTAGAGAAGGATCAGTGGTGTGAATCAATTCAAACAGTGGAATCGAGCCAAACATCAACATGCCACCCCCAGCGAGCAACAAGGGCTTGCGTCCAATACGGTCTGAAAGCCAAGCTGTTAATGGATAAAGTAGTAAAAGTATTGCCATAGAAACTGTATTTATATTCAAAGCTATGCGTTCAGACACCATATCTATTTCTTTTATATAACTCACAACATACACAAAAGCTGCATAGAAGCCAACACCACCACCAATATTAAGCAAGAACAAGCGTAATACCTGCATACGGTATTTTCCAAAAACCTGTTGTACTGGGTCTCTGGATACTTCAGTAGATACATCGCTAACAAGGCCACGACGAATTAAAAGTCCTATTAATGCGACAAGAGAACCAAGAGCAAAAGGCACTCTCCAGCCCCAGATATCTAGCTGTTGATGATCAAGAATATTCGCAAGAAAACTGGCGACTGCTGAAGCCAACAGAATTCCCAATACTGCACCCCATAGCCCCCAAATAGCAAAGAAGCCTCGTCGTTGATGAGGGGCATTCTCAACGAGATAGACAATCGATGTTGTGTACTCGCCGCCGACTGATAATCCTTGGATGATACGCAACAAAACAACTATGATCGGGGCAGCTATGCCAATCCTGCTGTAGTTGGGCATACAGGCCATTAGCACTGTTGGAATAGCCATAGCCATCAAGGTAAGGATAAGAGCCTGTTTTCGTCCCAGCAAATCAGCGATACGTCCGAACAAAAGTCCTCCAAAGGGCCGAACTAGAAAGCCGACGGCAAACGCTCCGAAAGCAGCAATTAGAGAAACAGAAGGATTACTTGAGGGAAAGAACTGTTGTCCAATAACGTTGGCAAAGTATCCATACAAAGCAAAGTCATACCACTCGATCACGTTACCAACGAGGCCCGCTAGTATCACACGCATGTTAGATGTTTCTTGGGCTTTTACGATCATGCCAAATAACTAAAAGAATGGTCTTTTCAGGTGAGTCTCCTCTCATGATTAAGCAAGAAATTCTGATCTAAGGCTCAAACATAAATGGTGTGATTAAGACTTAAGAAAAGGCAAAAGCGTTTCTTGTATGTCGACAAAAAAGAGAATTCATTGATGTACTCTTCATATCTTACTTAAACACATCCGCAAATGCTATCTGATCTGAATTCTGTGTTCAAATCACAATTCATTCATGAATGAAAGGCAAAGTTCTTTATAGGCAAAGGTCTAAGATTGATCAAAAAAGTTGCCAAACCGGTATCATTTCCGGTTATACAAACAAGGAAATAGAGTGATTTGCACACACTAAGCTATTAAAGGTGTGCCTTGCTATATTGAGATAATTTTGATTCGTGTAACTGCGTGAGATTCTAGTATCTCTAGCTTTCATAGCAGTTCTGTTTTCTCAAGATGAAGTCAAGCCAAGAGCTTTTTACACATCAGGAGAGAATCAAATTTTACCAGCTTTTGAAAATGAATTTGGCAATGGTTTTCTATGCATGAGTTCCAAGAAACCATACAAGAATCAAAAAGAAATTGGGCAGAGAAAGACTCTGCCCAATTAAGTAATTTATTTTCAGGCGTCTGCTGGATCGTTAACGGCCAGCCAGAAGAAGAAAGCAAAACCAAGAATGCCAAGGACTCCAAGGATTGCAGCTGAAGGAATCATTTGAATTAGAATGCAAAGCCGGTTAATTATACACTATAAAGCCCAGCCTTAAGCACCATTTCTACCATGTTTTCAAATCTGCTTGGTTTAATAAGCCTTATACGATCGTTATCGCTTAGGGCATTAGGCGAGCTGCACATAATGGATTCGTTGTAAGTCGCAAGGCAAGAAGCCTTATGGGTGCGCCAAAAAACTCAAGGTCAAGGCCAGCCCGAAAAGCCAATTCGTGCTGCAAGGACCCTTCGATAAAAAATCACCAAACAGTGCTGCGATGAAAAAACAATCCAGATCATTTAAACAGCGCATACAAAGGCATTGCTTGTAAACAGCCCATCACCAATCTGGTATCAAGATATTCTGATAAATTTAGACCTACAGATGGGGCATCACAAGCAATGAAGAGTAACTTCAACTTTGCAATCAGATAATTCTAATTCGCCCAAGAAATGCTAGAACTATGAGGTCTTCGCTCACCCCTGGAATTATGGGACGAAATGTAGGTGATCCAATTGACCCACTCGACGGTGCTCCTAAGTGGATGCAGCGGTGGCTGGCTCCACCTATTATTTGGTGGCGTGGTGTAGAGGATCAACAAGTTAGTGCCATTCATGCACTTTTACTTGGTGGGCCTGCTTTATTTGTAATGGTCCTTTGGTTCTTTGGCGTAAATGCTGATCCCAATGGCATTGGATCCGTTGCAAGTTGCCCGGCAGAATGGAAATGCCTAGGGCTAGGCTGGCTGTTAAATTTCAGTGGTGCCTGATAACAAGAGAATCCACGATAAGTCCTAATGAATTTAAAATTCAAATAGGTTCAATTAAACCCTGCACTTATGTGCAGGGTTTTTCTTTTGCAAAAAAAATCAATCTATCTATCCACAAAAGCTACGCCCCCACCAAGAAGAAGGAGTCAGATGGGTTAGTGGGTTTAAGCCATAACCAAAAATGGCATAATCTACAAAACCAAAATAGTCCAACCCTATTCGTGAGAAATAAGACTGGAGGCTTTTTAAAATGATGAGATTTTTAGATGTGTTCTGTTTAGCTTGAGAGTTATACATTCATAAAATCAGGACCAGCAAAACCATCCCAAGTATTTGTTTGAGTCCCGTTTAGCCCTGAACTTCATAGATAGCAGGATTCAGCTTAGAAAAATCTGTAAAAACGTAAAAGGGAATATTCAATTAATGGACAAATCAGACTATTCCTAAGCAAAAAAAAAGCCCTGCACGTGAGTGCAGGGCTTAATTGAATTACTGGAGAACTATCAGTTCAGAGTAATTGTTGCGCTGTCGGCATTGCCGATAGCATTGGAAACTCTCTTGAAATCAAATCCGAGAGCTCTGAGGGCATGCCACAGATGACCTTGGATATAGAAGAATCCCAAGTAGTAGTGAATGTTGGTCAACCAAGCACGTGATGTGTAGGTTCCTTCAGGAAGATTTGCAGTGTCAACCCAATAAGGGGAGATACTGAATTTGAGATCTAGAACTTCACCGAAGAATGTATCTGGATAAATGGTTGTGTTAGAAGCACACCAGAAGGCAGCAACTAAAGCCATCCAACCTACACCTGCAAGGGCCCATGAGAGCTGAGCTTCAGCACTAAGGATTCCTTTGCCTTTAAATGTGGTGTACTCACCAGCTTGCTTGGTAACAATGTGCCAAAGGCCACCAGACATCATGAACAATGCGAGGAAGGCATGGCCGCCCATTACATCTTCAAGGCTATTAATAGCTAGGAAATTAAACTGAGCATTCCATACCATGCCAATGTTCAGGTTTGGTACTACAGTTCGTACTACCCCTTCTGCATTGTCATACAGGCCGTAATACTTAGCCCATTCAACAAATTGAACGTTGCCAAGGCCTAATAGGAATAGGTGATGACCAAGAATAAAGGTCAACTTGTCTGGATCATCCCACTTAAAGTCAAACTTTCTAGCCCACTTAACTCCCATTTCGCCAATGTCTCCATTGAATAGGAGGGAGTGCATAAGTCCGCCAGCTGCATAAACCATGGATAGAACCAGGTGCAGGACTGCCGTCACAACAATTGGGTAAGTATCAGTTATGACACCACCATCACCGACGCCTATTCCAAGAGTTGCCAGATGAGGGAGGGCAACCAGAGGCTGATGCCCCATGGGTACTGAGGGGTCATAACGGGAAAGTTCAAATAAGGTGAACGATCCTGCCCAGAAGGCCATCAAACCTGTGTGGGCAATATGCGCTGCCAGGAATTTTCCTGATCGATTTGTAGTTCCTGCATTTCCTGCCCACCACCCATAGGTGGGGTTAGGATTTCCATAAGTTTGCACGAGAACGGAGCAAGAGAAACGCCAGCAGCATTATGAACCTTTACTAAGGGATTCACCTAGAACCTGTAACAAGACTCCACTTGAGCGGCAAATTAGTGCTAATTACCTAGGCATTTATGCTAAAAAAATCGATTTTTTAGGTATAATTGCTCACTGTCGGTCAGCTTACTGGCACACTCTGCTGACTTTTAGAGGTGATTCTTGCTAAAGGGCGGATCCCTCGCAATCCACTCATAAGGCCTGCCATGGTTCAGGCAAGATCAAGTCTTGAAGACATAGGCCTTCCAGGTCCAGAAAATAAGGTGCGTTTTTTGCTAGAGATTTCAGTTCAACCGTTTCCAGAGGAGAGGTACCAAACCCTCGCTGGAAATCGATTCCCCAATCTCTTGAGAATCAGCTTTTGTCATCGTTCAGTTTCTATGCGTGTCTTAACAACGCTATAAAGAAGCATCTGATCTGATTCCGAGAAAATCCACTAGTGGCACTTCAATAATCTGTTGAAAACAGCCAAGCTAATGAGCCTCACATAGCTGAAGGTGGATCTTTGGCTAAATCAATGTAAAAACAATTTATCAACTCATCAGCTTAGATCAAGCTAATATTAGCCCTGTCATAATGACTTATCTAGTAAAAATACTCAAGTTACGAGGTTTTCTGCATACTTGTGAAGGGGTAAATCTCTTGGATCGCCAAAGGGATCCATTCAGTTCCTTTGCTTGGATGTTTCTTATAAAAAGAATCAAGTCAATAAACATGATTAGAAAACTAATATTAGTTCCTAGTCCAATCATGGGCTTTCACTAGGCAATGAAATGAAAAAGTGTATGGCTCATTGATTCTCAACACTCAATTTTTTTTGCCAAGTAAGGTTATTTTTTACTTTTAATGAGGAGGGTTATCAATGCGCCAAACAACCAACTTGAAGTAAGCATAGCAAGCACCACTGCGGCAATAGTAAGAGTGCTTGGACCACCCGCTTCGTTCAATAAGTGCATTTCATTTCAGCTCCGATCGATTTCGAATGGCTTTGCTCAACATGACAGCAATAAACGAAATGTGAATTGCATACTTCTGCAATTTAATCCTCTACTCCAGGCGTACTACTTCCCCAGTGGTTAGCGATCAATGGTTTCCTTAACTCGATTAAGGGTAACTGTAATAAGCGAGCGAATAGCCATTGCTTTAATGAGGTGTGCACCACTACACAAATCTCGCCACAAATGCACTAAGTCGCAACCAAGTCTCAACAAAAAGATGGGCTCGGAAGCACCAAGACTCCCTTACGGTCTAGCAATGAATCACGGAACTAGATCCGCATCATCTTGAAACTACCCAAACACGATGCTGATGAGATCAATCTGAGCGGACTCCTCAGAGATCCGTCAACGTAGGCGAAGCCTCCTCAACAGGTCAAACCGCAATTAGGCCAAGGATCATCCCTACTCCTTTGCGGTACAAGAGCGGAGTTCAAACAACTCTCAGGAAAAAGATTCACGAATGCATTGCCCGAATTTCTGCCACTGAAGGTCGGTCATATTGTCGGTGCCAAATGGGATGCCAATTTGCTTTGAACAAAGAACTCTGCGCGACTCTGCTTTAGCGTTCATCTGTTGGGGATATTGGTCCTGAATACATATTCCCATGGCAATTAAAAGACATGTGACGGCGAGCTGTGATTTCATCTTTTGGATAGAGTGAGGGCTCTATGCCCGTTGTCTACCAGCCTGATTTCATGAAGCAGAAGAAACCTTGTTGCCTCTCACTCATCTTCGTGATCTTGATCACATGATGGGTGGAAGAAGAGGAATGCAAGGTCTCCCCTTTGCAAGATCTTTTGAAAACCCCTTCTCAAGGCAAATTATTACCTGCAAAAGCTTTGCTGTTTGCGCATGATTAGAACATCAAAAACTCCTCAGAAAAGTCATTTACTGTTAGGGGAATTCGTAAGGCTTTGAGGTATTACTACGCAGACTTCAGATCTCCAGCAATCAAGCGCATCATTCTTCTACATCTCCTCCTTAAAATTATTTTCTCCTATACGCTGCAATTGATCTTGCATGGATTGGCAAAATCAGCAGAGAAACTACTCGCGGAGCAAACGGTTTGAGTATCTATCTCGAAATTATTTTCAGGGAGTTCCATTGCTCCAATCAGTCTCAATGATCAATTAAACAACACACCGGGAGCATGTATTGCCAAGATCCTTTTAGACTAAAGAACCAAAGCTATCGGCAGCGAAGGATCAACACAGGGTTTGATCGGTGTGTCTTCAAAATAGAGATGGATACACCAAAGGTCATCAGCGTGGATCCATCAACAGTCCAGGGGACGTAGTGGTTCTGCAATCCGCAGCAATGGGCCCTGGAAAGCAGACTCTGTCTGTCAGTTATTAGGGTGTTTTAGATAGCACTGCAAGCAAGTTCAGAGTTTATCTTGAGCCTGCTTATAATCTTTCATGTCATTAAAGAGAAGCTTTCCAAGGTTGGCTCTCCTCATCACCCGCCAACCAGCCAGGTTCTCTTTATTGCCTCTCAAGCAGCCTGGAAGTCTGCCAATTGTTGATTTTCAACATGCTATTTAGCACTTTAGCAAGACAACAAGATCAACTGCCAACAACCTCACTGCCAAAGTCAATAAGTAGCAGGCGTTTAAATCTTTAATCATTAATTCTTATAGTTTTGTTCCACTGCTTAAATCATTGCGTTGGTCAACGTAAAAAATGTTTGTTCAAGGGAAGTAATGATGATCAATCTAAAGATAAAAAACTTACATAGAGACCGCCTATAAGAGCTTGATAACTTTTGAAATTTCAGGCTATTCCAGTTGCAAGTATCCTCTCAGTACCCCCCTAAACGGTTATTTTTAATGCATGCATCACTCCTCATGCAGGACATAAATCTGGTTTCCACCCCCTATCGAAGTGTATCCAGGCTCACAGCTGAGCACAGTTCCGAATAGATCATGCATACAACAGTGAGGATTGACAAAAAACAGCTCTAAATGATTTGGCTGACTCTTTCGACCTCGATTTTCTAGCTGATTTGCTTTCTAACAGTTCGAGTAGAGCTTCCAACTGGGCCATAGTAAATCAAACATCACCAGGGTGAGGGAGCACTGTTTCTTCAAGCGCCCCTGCATGCATGACCCGCAAGGCCTTGCGGAGGCCCTGAAACTTGACCTTGACCTCTTCTACGTGTCTCACTTGCTGTAGACATCGAGAAACTCTTTTCCGAAAAGGCCTCTGCACTTTGTCGGGAAGTGTGTCGTCTAACACTCATGAGCACAAATACGCAACAGAGTGCATTTGTCCACCAGAACCGAGAACTGGATTGAAAAACGAGCTACTCCATGGGTCGGTCAAAGGGGAAAGAAGCTATTCCCTGGGCTATGACGTTGAAATAGCCATTGACCCCGACAAGCCAATCAAAGAAGAAGTGGCAAGAACCTTCGAAGAGGCGACGCAACTCAAGCCAGTCCTCATCGAAAATCCACTCGTAGCAATCGACGCATCAAGCTGGAGCTGGGTCGTCGAAGATGACGAAGATAGTGACGAATTCCTAGTGGTCTTCAAGAAAGTCGCTCAGGAGTGACAAGGCACGCACGAGTTTTGCAAACTGACCACAACAATCTCAACAAAACCACCATCACAGCGTTCAAACGCAAAAGGGCCAAAGCTTTTTGGCCCTAGCCCCTTGGTGTGATTGAGATGGGTCGCGTGCGATTCGAACGCAGGGCCAGCCGGTTCAAAAAGCCGGATGGAAACCCTGAGATGCGCTGCTCCAACGAAAAAGTACGACAAAACTTACGCGTCCATTGACACGAACGCGATCCCCTCCCCCTCAACCAAAGGGGTTTATCCCGTTGCCTTAGGCATTCCGAAGCTACTTAATCTAGGCATTTTAACCTATCAAAAGGTTTGGGCTTGGGATTTGGCACTCAAGCCAGGGGAACTAAAGACCAAAGTGGATGTGAGCAAGAGCCGAGAACTGAATCAACAAACGAATCAAGGATGATCGAAAGAAATCAAATGACTCAACTCCCAGAACGATGACGTTGCAATAGCCATTGACTCCGACAAGCCAGTCAAAGCAGAAGTTGCAAGAGCCTTCGAAGATGCGACGCAACTCAAGCCAGTCCTCATCGAAAATCCACTCGTAGCTCTCGACGCATACAGCTGGAGCTAGGTCATCGAAGATGACGAAGACAGTGGCGAAGTCCTAGTGGTCTTTACAAATCCTCTCAAGAATGTCAGCTCATGAGGTTTACTTCTTCGACTTCTTCGCTGACTTGGGTTCAAGTACTTCAAGCAGCTCTTCCAATTTGGCCATCGAGGCACGCACCTCGCTGGGTTCGGGCATCGTGCTTTCCTCCATCACTTTCGAATGGATCTCCCGCAATTCCTTGCGCAGAATTTGGAGCTTGCTTTTGATGTCCTCACGTTTTTCAGCGGCTGTCGCCATTGTTCCTTTTAATACGATTTTACCTCTCAAGATAAGGGTTGATTCTTCCTATCCGCGCCTAAGTCCATGTCGCAATGCTCGACATGAGCCGATTCCCAACGAAGTACTCCGAAGTCTTTGATGGCTCTTCAAGGCAAGAAAAAAGCCAGTGACTTCAAGGGTTTTCCCTGAGGTCCACTGGCCTGACTGAAGTGGGTCGCCTGCGATTCGAACGCAGGACCAGTCGGTTAAAAGCCGAATGCTCTACCGCTGAGCTAGCGACCCGCCCTTTGGGCATGCCATTCAGGCACGCATGAAAAATTATCATGCAGCCTATCGAGCAAAAAGGACACCTTGGGAAAGTATCCATGCAGCCACCGCATCAACTGAAGATTAAGGACCTAAAGTGGTTGATGAAAATTCGATCAGCTGCTGAGGCCAAGCATGCTTGGCCTTATGTAAGTCCGTAGAATCGGTTCTCTGCAAAATCCACTAAGCGATCAGCCCTCTCATGATTCTCATCGTTCTCCTCCCTATTTTACTTGCCGCCACCTGGGCCTTTATCAACATCCGCGGTGCTGCTTTAAAGCAACAGGGCTTGGGGCTTGTCAGCAAAAACAAAGGCTAAAAATCCGCAATGGCCATCCCCAAATGGCCACTACCTAAGCTCGAGTTCAGGCCAAATCCCGAATGACCTGAACTCTTGAGTTCCCTCCCTACTGTGCTTGTCATAGGAGCTGGCCTGGCTGGTTCCGAAGCTGCATGGCAAATAGCACAAGCAGGCGTGCCTGTCAGGCTGATAGAGATGCGGCCGATCAAGCACTCACCAGCTCACTACAGCAGTGAATGTGCAGAGCTGGTCTGCAGTAATAGCTTTGGTGCTCTGAGTAGCGATCGTGCAGCCGGCCTACTCAAGGAAGAGCTGCGCCGGCTGGGCTCAATCGTGATCCGCACAGCCGATAGCCACGCCGTACCTGCTGGTGGTGCACTAGCTGTCAATAGGGCTTCCTTCAGTGCATCCCTTACCAAAGAACTCTCTGCCCATCCACTCATCACGATCGAGCGTCAAGAGCAGGAACACCTTCCAGATGAAGGACAAATCACTGTTCTGGCAACGGGTCCTCTGACCAGTGAATTGCTTGCAGAAAACCTACGAACCTTCACCGGCCGTAGCGAATGCCACTTCTTTGATGCCGCCAGTCCAATTATCGAAGGCGAAAGTATCGATCTCACGCTGGCATTTCGGGCAAGCCGCTACGACAAAGGTGACGCTGACTACATGAATTGCCCGATGGACAAAGGGCAATACCTTGCCTTTCGGGAAGCACTGCTCAATGCTGAGCAAGCCGAACTCAAAGAGTTCGATAAGGAATCTGCCAAGTTTTTCGAGGGCTGCCTACCAATCGAAGAGCTTGCTCGTCGCGGCGAAGACACAATGCGCTATGGCCCACTCAAACCAATCGGACTCTGGGATCCCCGTTGGGGCGATCTCAATGATCGAGACGTGCGTCGCTCCAAGCGGGCTTATGCAGTTGTGCAACTGCGCAAAGAAGACCACGAGGGTCGTCTCTGGAATCTGGTGGGCTTTCAGACCAATCTCAAATGGAGCGAACAAAAGCGAGTTCTAAAAATGATTCCAGGCCTGAACCAGGCTGAATTCGTGCGTTTTGGGGTCATGCACCGCAATACCTTTCTCGAAGCCCCGCAGCTACTTGAACCAACCCTGCAATTCAGCAAACGATCCAACCTCCTCGCTGCTGGACAGATCACCGGCACAGAGGGTTATACCGCTGCAGTAGCTGGAGGCTGGCTTGCTGGAAACAATGCAGCGAGATTGGCAATGGGTCTCAACACCATTACGCTTCCTTCTACAACAATGATCGGTGCCCTTACACACTTTGTGAGTGACAGCGACTGCTTTAGGGGCCGCAAAGGTGAGTTCCAGCCGATGCCCGCAAATTTCGGCCTTCTGCCAGAACTTGCAGAGCGAATCCACGCTAAACGCGCACGCTACGGTGCCTACCGAGATAGGGCGCTCAAGATGCTTGAGGAAGCCCAGCAACAATGGGGCACGAGAAAGGCCCCTGTCCAGATAGGGAGTTCATCATCGTCTCGAGCAGGGCAAGCATCAAACTGATTCTTTAATCTCTCCAGCAAAGCTGCCGCAAACTTCACAGTCAGAGTTGACGGGTTCAGAGTTGCATACAAGCCCTTAGCGTCAAGCTGTTGAGACCATGCCATGGAACCTATCCGCATCGAAAAAGACGCAACACAGCCTTGGGATGCTGTGGTTATCGGTTCGGGCATCGGCGGCCTGGTCACCGCCAGTCAGCTAGCTGTCAAAGGTGCCAAGGTTCTTGTTCTGGAGAGCTACACAATCCCAGGTGGTAGTAGCGGCTCATTCCAGCGAGAGGGCTACACCTTTGATGTAGGCGCATCAATGATCTTCGGGTTCGGAGAAAAGGGATACACCAACCTGCTAACCCGAGCCTTGGCCGATGTGGGGGAGCACTGTGACACCCTGCCGGACCCCGCCCAACTCGCCTACCACCTTCCTGGAGGATTAGAGCTCGCAGTTGATCGGAAATACGAGCAGTTCATTGCTGATCTCACCGCACGCTTCCCCCACGAAGCGAAGGGGATCCGTCACTTTTACGACATCTGTTGGCAAGTGTTCAACTGCCTGGATGCAATGCCACTGCTATCGATCGAGGATCCCACTTATCTGGCCAAAGTTTTTTTCAAGTCCCCCCTGGCCTGTCTCGGTCTTGCGCGCTGGTTGCCCGTCAACGTGGGTGATGTAGCCAGGCGTCACATCAAAGACCCAGAACTGTTGCGGTTCATCGACATTGAATGCTTCTGCTGGTCAGTGATGCCTGCAGACCTCACACCGATGATCAATGCTGGCATGGTGTTTTCAGATCGCCATGCAGGTGGCATCAACTACCCCAAAGGAGGCGTTGGTGTGATAGCCCAAAAGCTCGTCAAAGGCATGCAACGTCATGGTGGTGAGATCCGCTACAAGGCACGGGTCACACGAGTGGTGCTAAAAGATAACCGTGCTGTTGGTGTACAGCTAGCAAATGGAGAAATCATCCACGCCCGCAGGGTGATATCCAACGCCACTCGCTGGGACACATTCAGCGGTGAGGGGTCCAAACAGGCCCTGGTGGATGCAGAACACACACCCGCAGCGGAGCAGACCTGGCGACGCCGCTATGTGCCCTCGCCATCCTTCCTCTCTCTTCACCTTGGAGTCCGTAACGATGCCATTCCAGCCAACAGCCACTGCCACCATCTGCTCCTAGAAAGCTGGGATGAAATGGAGAGTGAACAGGGTGTCGCATTCGTCTCTATGCCGACTCTCCTGGATCCATCCCTGGCGCCAGAGGGACATCACATCGTCCACGCCTTCACACCATCCTCAATGCAGGCATGGCAAGACCTAAGCCCTGCGACCTACAACAGCAAAAAGCAAGCTGATGCTGATCGTCTAATCAGGAAACTCGAAAAAATCTTGCCTGGCCTAAGTCAAGCCATCGTTCACCGAGAGGTGGGCACTCCTCGTAGCCATCGACGTTTCCTAGGACGATTTCAGGGTAGCTATGGGCCAATCCCCTCAAGTCGTTTACCAGGACTTCTCACCATGCCCTTTAACCGCACTGGAATCAAAGGGCTTTATTGCGTCGGCGACTCTTGTTTCCCTGGCCAAGGCCTAAATGCAGTTGCTTTTAGTGGCTTTGCCTGCTCCCATCTCATCGGTGCCGATTTAGGGATCAACCCCTGGGCCCTGCCCAATTGAGCCATCTTCTAGATCTTCATAGAAGACAATCGCTACCCAAACGAACTTGAAGCGCAAGGCAGCAACAGAAATTGTTCCGCGGTATGGCTAGCACATCTCAATTGCTGTCATCAGGAAATTAGCGAGGAAGCTCAAGCTCAAGCTCAAAAATCTCTACAAACAATCACTCCCCCATGACAACAGCAACCACCCGATTAGCAGATTACAGTCCATATCCCTACCAGATTCCTAACATTGAACTGGATGTTGTTGTCGAAGAACAGCACATCGCGATCTCCAGCTCCATGCAGATCGAGCCTGCCTTGACAACCAAAGTTCCTTTAGTCCTTCAGGGGTTAAACCTGGAGTTGGACTCCATTGTTATAAACGGCAGTTCTGTACCAACGGATGCCTACAGCCTATCTAGCAGTGAGTTAGTTCTCCATCAGCCACCAATTCATCCTTTTGAGTTGAAGATCATCTGCCGAATTGATCCCTTCAACAACACCTCACTAGAAGGGCTTTATGCCAGCGAGAGCATGCTCACAAGCCAATGTGAGGCAGAAGGCTTCCGTCGCATCTGCTTCCATCCTGATCGTCCGGATGTGCTCAGTCGCTATCGAGTACGAATTGAGGCGGATCGGACGCGCTATCCAGTGTTGCTCTCGAACGGAAATCTTGTGAGCAAAGGGCCTTTAGCTAAAGATCCAATGCGACATGAGGCAATTTGGGACGATCCCTATCCCAAGCCTGCCTATCTCTTTGCTTTGGTTGCAGGGGCACTTCAGGAAGTTCAGGCTCATTTCAAAACCACATCTGGACGCTCAGTTCTATTGCGTTTGCATGTTGAGAAGGGAGATGAGGCCTACACCTCTCACGCCTTGGATTCTCTGAAAAAAGCTATGGCCTGGGATGAAAAGGTCTATGGGCTGGAGTACGACCTGGATGAATACAACATTGTGGCAGTGCGCCACTTCAACATGGGTGCAATGGAAAATAAAAGCTTAAATATATTCAACTCAAAACTTGTATTAGCTGACTCCGAATGTGCCACCGATGGTGAACTTGAACGAATCGAAAGTGTTGTTGCTCATGAATATTTTCACAACTGGACTGGCAACCGTATCACCTGCAGGGACTGGTTTCAGCTCTCCCTAAAAGAAGGTCTCACTGTATTCCGGGATCAGAGCTTCACAGCGGATCTGCATTCAAAAGCAGTGAAACGCATCGAGGATGTATCAATGCTGCGAAACACCCAATTTCGTGAAGATTCAGGCCCTACATCTCATCCAGTTAAACCTAGTGAGTACAAGGCGATTGATAACTTCTACACCACAACTATTTATGAAAAAGGTGCAGAGTTAATCCGCATGCTTCACACCCTACTTGGGCAGCAACGCTTCATGGCAGGAATGGCGTTATATGTGCAGCGTTTTGATGGCACTGCTGCCACCACAGAAGATTTTATCCACTCCATTGCTGAAGGAGCCTGCGCAAATGGGGAACAACTTGGGTTTGATCTTGATCAATTTCAGCGTTGGTATCACCAAAGCGGAACTCCTCAAGTCTGCGTCAAACGCCACTGGGATTCTCAAGTCGGAACACTCACACTTGAGGTCAGCCAATTCACACCACCAACGCCTGGTCAACCCTCAAAAGCACCTCTAGTCATTCCGATGGCCCTCGCCGTGATCGGCCCAAATGGACGCATCGGCGAAGAGAAACTGGTTGTGTTGGACCAAGACACGCAGAGCGTCTCACTAAGGGATCTACCAAGGCAAGCAAAGCCTCCAGCTCTATCGATCTTTCGTCGTTTTTCAGCTCCGATCACGTTGCAGATGGACGTCTCAGTCGACGAATCGTTGCAGCTACTTGCTCTGGATGACGATCCCGTTGCTCGATGGGAAGCAGGCCAGAGATTATGGAGAAAGATCCTTTTAGCAAGGGCTCGCAAGCAAGCTGACAAGCCACTTGAAGAACGTTTAGCTCTAGCGCTAAATCAACTGATCACCAGTGGAGGGGAGAGTGATCCCTCTTTTCTGGCGATGTTATTTGGAATGCCAGGACTAGCTGAACTGGAGGCCGCCCAGGATGTCGCCGATCCATTGATGCTCTATCAGGTCTATCAATCACTCAAGTCATGGTTGGGAGTCAAGCTTTCAGATCCGCTCCAGAATCTGCTTGAACGTAGTCGATTGAATTGGGGGGCTCAATGGCCAGCTGGACAAGGTGAACGCATGCTCACAGGACTGACCTGGAGCTGGTTAGCGGCTGCTGGTGATTGCGAAGTTCGCAAGGAAGCAGCTGAAGCAGTCAACGGACCCTCGATGTCTTTGGCTCGAGCGGCCCTTCGGGCACTACAACCCGTTGAATGTACTGAGCGAGACGAAGCTCTCAAAAGCTTTTACGAGCGCTGGCAAGATCGACCAGTGATCCTAGATACCTGGTTTGCTCTGGAGGCATCCACTCCACGGTCAGATGGGCTTGAACGAATCAAACAGTTACTAGATCATCCCCGCTTTGACCCAATGGCACCCAACGCGATAAGGGCTGTCCTTGGTGGTCTCGCTTCAAATCCACCTGTATTTCACGCTATTGATGGAAGTGGTTACAACTTCATGGCTGAACAGCTCATTGCCATTGATCAACGCAACCCAATCACTGCTTCACGCATGGTGAAAGTGTTCAGTCGTTGGCAAACTTATTCTCCCTCAAGGAAAGAGGCGATGCACCAAGCCATCGATCAACTGGCCAGTGCAGAGCTGTCTGCAAACACCAGAGAAGTGGTCACGCTCATGCAGCCAGAACACTAGAAGTAAGCCTAGTTTTTCTTCTCATGCAATTGCTTGAACTGCCTGAGGCGCTCAATTCCACCCTCTATCCCAGCGTGCTGTCCCCAGAGCCCCTCCCAATAAAAATAAATCACTCCATGGCCGCGCTCAGCTGCCATTCGAACCTTTTCAGCCAAAATCGACATGGGCGTGGTGCGTTTGCCGAATCCTGCCAGCACACCAATATGCACAGGGACACCCAATTGAGGTGCTTTGCGTAAGGCCGGCTGGTCGAGATCCTTCGCAAATCCCTTGAGCGAGTAGGCGTAGTTCTGCACAACCAACTCGTCTATCAATTTGCCTACAGTCCAAAGCTCCCAGTCTTGAAGCCAGTTGTTGTAAGCAAACCTGAAAGGCCCAGGGGCAAGGCTGATGTTGACAGGTAGCTTTTCCTTCTCCAATGCTTGCCTCAGTTCTCTAAGCAAACCGGTCAGTTTCCGCCTTCTCCATTGCATCCAAAAGCGGTCGCTGTAGTCCCGGGGCGGAGAGGAGCCGGTTTCTTGTTGATAAAGAGCCACGGTGTAAGGGTCATAACCAAGCTGCACCGGCCAAGCAAAATGATCATCAAGCTGAACGCCATCCATCTTGCAGCGCTTCATGACCTCAATCACTACACCAATGAATCGCGCACGCACCTCTGGATGGGCTGGATTAAGCCAAACCCGCTGGTGATTCCCATGCATCTTCACAACTGGGTTGCCATCAGCTCTGGCAAGAACCCAGTCGGGATGAAGCTTAACCACCTCTGCGTCATCAGGCTCCATCAGCCCGTATTCAAACCATGGCACCACCTTCATGCCGCGGGCATGACCTTCTCGACTCAGGGTGCAAATAGGGTCGAGAGCCAAGCCTGCTTTCTGAAGGGGCCCTTCTACAGGGGCATAGTTGCTGCGATGGAAGGTAGACCCCCGACTCCAAACATTGAGATAGAGCGCCGTGAAGCCTGCGCTATAGAGATCTTTCACCGCCTTATGCATCAAGTTACGGCTGTAATAAAGAGGGCTCGGACTATTGGTCATCCAAACACCAACAATCGGCAACTGATCACTTAAATGTCGCAAGCTTGATTGGGCCACTGATGGGGAAGTTGATGCCTGCGCTGAAATTGCGCATGGTTGAGAAGTCATCAACAACACAACCACTAACACTCTCAAGTAGGGATAGCGCCACCAAAAGCTGAGTAATGGCATCGTGTTATCAGGGCATGGCATATTTCTTGGCATGACGCGAGAATCAACCAAAAATAGGATTTAAGCAAAGCGTGGAGAAGGGTTGAAGTTGTAGAAAGGTATCTAGTCCTGAAAGATGAGCACAAATAGCCTGCTTGCTAACAAAGAAGCAAAAGAGATGAAAGAACGAAACCAATCGCACTTAATCGTTATTGAGCCCCTACATATCCTTGCTAACACTCAGACCATCGGACAATCCAAAAGGCATTGATCGCAACAAGTGTTTTTGTCTGGCCTATGGGCAAAGGTCTACATGAAGACCACGGTCAAACTTAGTCATGCTTTGCAGTGCTTCTGGTCAGATTTTTGCATGTGCATCCGCGCAAGATAAAAAGGTCAACTTTTGGAGTTCTCGATGAACTTTTCCATACGTTCTAAAGCCCTTTGGCTGATTCCTTGTTTTGCCCTCACTGGTTCGGCCTTTGTCGTCCGCGATGCTGACGCCAACAAAGGTGGCCAAAGTTTTGCAGCCAAACTTAGCGAAGCTCAGCAACAGAAGCTTTTTGAAGCCCGCAAAGAATGGGAACTAAGTAGTGCAGACAATCGGATTGCCATCATCAACGCTTCCCAAAACTGTTTTGATGCTGCCCAAACACCAGAAGCTTTTCGAAACTGTAAACAAAAAGGATGGCAATCTCATAGAGCCTTAAAAGAGCAACGCCGCAAAAAAATCAATGCCACCCTAAAGAACATGGGGCTAGAGCCTATGCAATCACACCTTAAGCATGGCCATCGCAAAGGCAGAGCAAACAATCAAAGAATTGGAGCTAAGCTTAGATCAAATCAACTTTAAATCCTCAAAATTGTCCTCTTATTTACTGCTTTAGATCAGTTAGGCATGTATGGCTCCAACTCTCTTAAATCCATGAGAGTTGGAGCCATACATGCTACTTGCCTTTCCACGAAGATGTTCCGGCAGAAAAATACTGAGTCTCTAACCAGACTTCTCTAATCAATGCAAGCAAGTGATTCATTCAACATTGCAAGATTCATTGCTCGAACAAAACCAACTGTTCATGCATCCATTTAACTAGCATTCCTTCGTGAGAGTAGCCAACAAAAAAACTTCACTTCAACAAGAGCCACATTACTGGAAAACCTGCTTGGAGATATTCAACTGCTCTTGGTCTAAGCTTAGCCAATCTCTAACTAAAAACCATACAGACACACTTTCTTCATCGCTGTGTTGTCTACTTCCTAGAACTGTGTTCCATCTGCCGTTGTCTTTCAGCAAAACGAATACGGTCCGTATCACTAAATTGATCCACGCAGTGGCGACATTGAACACCAGGCAGATAACTATTCATCGTCTGATCCTCAGGGGTGAGGGGCATTCCACAGGCATGACAAAGACAATGGACACCAGGTGAAAGCTGATGATTCAAAGCCACACGTTGATCAAAAACAAAACACTCTCCTTGCCAGCGACTTTCAGCTTGAGATACCTCCTCAAAATAACGAAGGATGCCACCACGAAGATGATGGACGTTAGTAAAGCCCTTCTCAAGCAGATAAGACGTAGCCTTCTCACAGCGAATGCCACCTGTGCAATACATGGCTATTCGTGCTGGAGTTTGTGCTTTAACCATCGAACGCAACTGCTGTTCTACCCAAGCAGGAAAGTCGCGGAAGCACTTCGTTTTGGGGTTTATTGCTCCTTTAAATTCCCCAATCGCAATCTCATAGTCATTTCGCGTATCGATCAAAAGAGTATCTGGATCATCAAGTAGATCATTCCATTCATGAGCGTCCACATAAATCCCCACCGTCTTTGATGGATTCAGGCCGGCAAGACCCATGGTCACAATCTCTGCCTTACGGCGAACCTTGAAGCGACGAAAAGCCTGCTCAGGCGTCCAGCTAATTTTCAGTTCAAACAAACCCTCGACCAAATCGCGTTCTAACCTCTCAAGCAAAGCGCTAACACCACCAACCGATCCACAAATCGTTCCATTCACCCCTTCCTCTGCTAACAGCACAGTTCCCATCAGTTGATGTTCATCCCCAAGGCTCAGCAGATCCTGCAATAAGCAGGCAATAGTGACCTCAGGCCAAGCAGTAAAGGAATAGAAAGTCGCTACCTGAAATAGATCTGCAGAGGTCTGATCATCTTGCAGATTCATTCGTCACTCTCCTCCCAATTCGCATGAACTCCTGCCTGAGAGAGAAGTTCGCGATCAGTTTTTACATCAGGATTGCTGGTAGTTAGCAAACTATCGCCGTAAAAGATCGAATCAGCTCCCGCTTGGAGACAAAGGATCTGAGCCTCTCGACCAAGCTGCTCACGCCCTGCGCTTAGACGCACACGACTGCGAGGCATCAGAATTCGAGCCGTCGCAACCATGCGCACCATCTCTAAAGGATCCACCGCAGGGAGGTCCTGCAATGGCGTGCCCTCCACTGCCACCAGACCATTAATTGGAACACTCTCAGGATGAGGGTTGATATTGGCTAGTACACAAAGAAGAGAGGCTCGATCCAGCGTTGATTCCCCCATCCCGATAATGCCCCCACAGCAAAGAGTGATGCCAGCTGAACGAACCTTCTGAAGGGTTTCGATTCGCTCTTGGTAAGTGCGCGTTGTGATGATCTGGTCGTAGTACTCAGGGCTGGTATCGAGATTGTGGTTGTAGGCAGTCAATCCCGCATCTGCCAACCGAGAAGCCTGCTTTTCAGTCAGCATGCCGGCAGTAACACAGGCCTCTAGTCCCAACTCCCGTACACCACTCACCATCGCAAGCATGGCTTCAAACTGGGCACCATCTCTGATCTCCCGCCAAGCCCATCCCATGCAGAAGCGATCCGCACCAGCATCTTTGGCGGCCCGTGCGCGCTCAAGCACTGTTTGGATCTGAACCACTAGATCGGGCTGCCCTTCAACATCACTACTGTTGTGCATGGACTGGGGGCAATAAGCGCAATCCTCCTGGCATCCTCCCGTCTTCACGCTGAGCAAAGAAGCCAGCTGAACCCGATAGCCAGGATTTGCCGTCCGATGCACAAGCTGGGCCTGCCAGAGCAAGTCCATAAGTGGTCGCTGCAAAAGTTCCCGCACTTCATCCACTGTCCAGTCATAACGATGAACAACGGGTTCAAAGGTGAGATCCTTGGCAATAAGCACGGTCATGGAACGACTGGAGCCAACGGTCAAGATCCCAGATGATTCGCTGCGATTGGATCCAAACCGCCGAAACGACGACAGCGTGACTGGTAATCAAAAAGAGCTTTTGTCAAAGCTACTTCATCAAAATCAGGCCAGCACACATCGGTGACGTGAATTTCTGCATAGGCGAGTTGCCAGAGCAGAAAATTACTGATCCGTCGCTCACCACTGGTGCGGATCAGCAGGTCTGGATCAACCTCACCAGCTGTGAGCAACTCAGCCTCGAAACTGTTCTCATCAATCAAAGTTGGATCAAGATCCCCTCTTGCAGCGCGTTGTGCAAGTTTCTGTGCCGCTAGCACCAGTTCACGTCGACCACCGTAATTGGTGCAAACATTGAAGTGAATGCCATTGTTCCTAACAGTGAGCTCGGTGGCCTCACTGATCAACTCCTGCAGACCTGATGGGAGACCCTCAAGGTCTCCCAGGAAACGAATCCGTACCTTTTCACGTTCAAGTGACTCCAACTCCCTCTGCAGCACACGCTCAAACAGAGTCATCAAGAAATTCACCTCATCTCCAGGGCGAGACCAATTCTCCGTAGAAAAGGCATAAGCCGTAAGGGCGCCAATGCCCCAGTCACTGCAAAGACGAAGGGTTCTCTTGAGAGCTTCTACGCCAGCGCGATGGCCAACCATCCTAGGCAGGCCCCTGGCCTTGGCCCAGCGTCCGTTCCCATCCATAATCACAGCCACATGGTTAGGTAGCCGATAGGGATCAAGCCCCGAGGGACATGCACAGACCTTTGGAGGGCCTGAACTAGTGGCCGAACGGCGGCTCACGGGAGTGGTTCCTCGATAGAGCTGCTCACGCTAAGCCTGGATGAAGCTTGTGTAGCAACAGCCGAAGCTTTGACTGGACTAGAGGCCCCCTTCGTAGCTGCTGCTCCTAATGAGGAACCAAGCAACTCCTTAAGCAAATCCTCCAGACGACTACTGGTGATAGGCCGTTCAAGCCGGCCCTGGCTTGCAAGAGACAATGTTCCAGTCTCTTCGGAAACCACCACACAAATACAGCGATCAAAACGTTCTGTTATCCCCAAAGCGGCTAAATGTCTCGTGCCATAACGGCTGATGCCCTGCCGCGAGAGGGGCAGAATCACACCAGCAGAAACGATCCGATTCCCCTTTACAAGTACGGCCCCGTCATGAAGGGGCGTATCAGATGCAAAAAGATTCAGCAGCAACTCACTACTTAGCTGGGCATCGATCAGCACACCAGGGTTAAGGAAGTCTTCTGGACGAAGATCACTACCCATATCAACAACAACCAATGCTCCACGGCGGCTCTGAGATAAACGTCCAGCCGCCTCAGTAAGCTGGGCAACGGTGCTGGCGGTGGCCCGTAACTCGTTCTGAGGATTGCCAAGAAGAACGGCCAGACGACCTGTTCCCAGTAATTCCATCAAACGTCTCAGTTCCCCCTGCCAAAGGATCGCTAATGACAAAGAACAAGCCAAAACCAGCGCATCCACCAACTTTGAAGTGAGCGGAAGATTTTCAAAGCGCTGCACAAACCAAGCCAAGGCAACCAAAAAGAGGTAGCCCCTCAACAACCACAGGGTGCGCCGCTCATTAACCCTAGAAAAAAGCAAGACGCCAAGGGCCGAAGCAAACAAAACATCGAGCAGGCGCGGATCTACCACCCCCCACAAGTTCACTCCCACTCCCCAGCCTTGCTTGCTCAGCCTAACGCTAAAAATCGTTCCGGCATAACGTCATATCGCAGAAGATCTTCTGGCTGCTCCCGCCTCTGCACCAACTCCGAGTGGCCTGAATGAACAAGTACCGCTGCAGGTCGTGGGATGCGGTTGTAGTTAGAACTCATAGAGACGTTGTAAGCCCCTGTCGCAAACACCACCAAGACGTCTCCACTGCTGGCATATGGCAAAGCAAGGTCCTTAAGCAGAACATCCCCAGATTCACAATGCTTGCCAACCAGAGTGATCGTCTCGTCTGGCGAGGCCAACGGTCGGTCAGCAAGGCAAGCCGTATAGAGAGATTGATACGTGATTGGGCGGGGGTTATCACTCATCCCTCCATCGACAGAAAGATAGGTGCGCAGCCCTGGGATGGTCTTGCGTGATCCAACCCGATAAAGGGTGACTCCGGCAGCAGCGACCAGAGAGCGACCCGGCTCACACATCAACCGGGGCAAATCCAGGTTGCGAGAACGACAGGCTTGATTCACTGCCTCGGCAACCACCTTGACCCAGTTATCAATTGAAGGTGGATCATCAGAGCTGACATATCTGACACCTAGGCCTCCTCCAACGTTGAGATCCATGACTGGATGCCCCAGGCGCCTAGCCAGTTGCAGAGCACCAGCCATCACATCTGCCAGATCCTGATGAGGTTCCAATTCAAAGATCTGCGATCCAATATGAGCGTGGAGTCCCGTTAAGCGTGCCCAGCGACAGCCGAGTAACTGATTCAGAACTGATTCAAGCTGATCTGGATCAAAACCAAACTTGCTATCAAGATGGCCGGTGCGGATGTACTCATGGGTATGGCATTCGATACCCGGAGTGAAACGCAACATCAACTTTGCAGGATCTGCTCCAACAGGCACCAGTTGTGAGAGGCGATCCAGATCATGCTGATTATCAGCAACGATTGTCACGCCATTGCGATAGGCAAGCAGCAGCTCCTGATCAGATTTGTTGTTGCCATGAAGCACAATGCAATCGCCTGGCACACCTCCCTTCAAAGCGGTAAGCAACTCACCTGCTGAGACCACATCCAACCCAAAACCTTCTGAAGCCACCAGGCAGCTCATCATCAATGAGCTATTGGCCTTAGAGGCATAGATAGGAAGAGATGGCCCTGGATAGTGACGCTGTAATGCCCCACGGTATGACTGACAAGCTGCCCTCAAAGTGGCTTCATCAAGCACATAGAGAGGGGTGCCATAACACTCCGCCAATTCGCTCAGTTGACAGCCTCCAACGATCAAGCGTGATTGCGCATCAAGTTCGGTTGTAATCGGCGCGAGGTTGCAATTGGGGCTAAGGGGATCCCGCCCAGGCTCATAGGGGCTGGATGACATCATGGCGATGGACGAGGAAATTAGTTAGAGGGATCAATGTAGGGATCAATCCCCCCAAGGAAGGGGTTAGGCATGTTGAAGCACGACATCCAAGCAATGGAAGTCATCCATCTAGGGCCGGAACAGATCAATGCGTGCATGGAGCTGAATCAACTCGCACTCAATGGACTCTGGAGCAAACAGCAATGGATTCAGGAATTGATCGATTCCCGCAGTCTCTGCATGGGAGTGCTCAAGTCTTCAACACTGCTTGCTTTGGCCTGTGGCTGGCTAGTGGTAGACGAACTTCATCTCACCGCAATAGGCGTTCATCCTCAACATCGCAGACAGGGCCTTGCCCGTCTGCTGTTATCAAAGTTGCTCGAGCAAGGGCAACGAACAGGAGCCATCCACGCCACACTCGAAGTTGCCAGAAACAATTCGGCGGCCAGAGGGCTTTACGAAAGCTGCGGATTCAAGACAGCAGGATGTCGTCATCACTATTACAGCAACGGCCAAGATGCTCTGATCCAGTGGCGAAGCTTAGGGAAGCAGGCTGAGCCAAGACAAAAGATTTGAATAAGTACGGATTACCGTCCGGGAAATACAACGAAGACAAACATCTTAGCTACTTCATTGTTACTATTGAAACCACTAACTCCCTTGCAGCAAAGGGACTAGGACAAATAATCCAACAGCTCACATTCCAACACCAACCCTGATAAGTTAGATATAGATTCACGTGCCCCGGACCATGTTCGAGCGGTTTACCGAGAAGGCCATCAAGGTGATCATGCTGGCCCAGGAAGAGGCCCGGCGTCTTGGTCATAATTTCGTGGGCACCGAGCAGATTCTTTTGGGATTGATCGGTGAGGGCACAGGTGTGGCAGCGAAGGTTCTCAAGTCAATGAGCGTGAACCTTAAAGACGCCCGCGTTGAAGTTGAAAAGATCATTGGCCGTGGTTCAGGCTTCGTCGCAGTAGAAATACCCTTTACTCCCAGAGCAAAGCGCGTACTAGAACTCTCTCTAGAAGAAGCCCGACAACTTGGCCACAATTACATCGGTACAGAACATTTACTGCTTGGTCTCATCCGAGAAGGAGAGGGTGTAGCAGCCAGAGTCCTCGAAAACCTTGGTGTAGACCTAGCAAAGGTGCGCACCCAAGTAATCCGCATGCTCGGAGAAACCGCCGAGGTCACTGCAGGCGGAGGTGGAGGCAAAGGCTCAACAAAGACAGCCACACTTGATGAATTCGGCAGCAACCTGACCCAGCTAGCCAATGAATCCAAGCTTGATCCTGTTGTCGGGCGACAAAATGAAATCGATCGTGTTATTCAGATCCTCGGAAGACGCACAAAGAACAACCCTGTACTGATTGGAGAGCCTGGAGTTGGGAAAACAGCAATTGCTGAAGGCCTCGCTCAACGCATCCAACAGGGAGATATTCCCGACATCCTTGAAGAGAAGAGGGTTCTAACCCTCGACATCGGCCTGCTAGTTGCTGGAACCAAATACCGGGGAGAGTTCGAAGAACGGCTCAAAAAGATCATGGAAGAGATCAAAGCCGCAGGCAACGTGATCCTGGTCATCGATGAAGTGCACACACTGATTGGGGCAGGCGCTGCAGAAGGTGCCATCGATGCCGCCAACATTCTCAAACCAGCGCTAGCTAGAGGAGAACTGCAGTGCATTGGTGCCACCACTCTTGACGAATATCGAAAACACATCGAACGGGATGCTGCCCTAGAACGCCGATTTCAGCCGGTCATGGTTGGCGAGCCATCGATCGCTGAAACCATTGAGATCCTGCAAGGATTAAGGGAGCGCTACGAACAGCATCACCGCCTAAAAATCACAGACGAAGCCCTAGATGCCGCAGCAAACCTAGGCGATCGCTATATCTCTGACCGCTTCCTGCCGGATAAGGCCATCGACTTAATCGATGAAGCTGGCAGCCGCGTGCGTTTGCTTAACTCCAAACTCCCCCCTGCGGCAAAAGAGGTTGACAAAGAATTACGCAAGGTTCAAAAGGAAAAAGAAGATGCCGTTCGTGATCAGGACTTCGCCAAAGCCGGAGAATTACGTGAAAAAGAAGTTGAGCTAAGAGAGAGGATCCGCACTCTGCTTCAAAGCAGTCGCCAAGGCAGTGAGGAATCGCCCCCCGCTGAGGCGGAAAATGCTGTTCGTTCCAGCGATGAGACGCCAACGCCTCAACCTGAAAAAGACACAACAGCTGCATTAATTCCTCATCTCACCACACCACTGGTGACAGAAGAAGATATTGCCAACATCGTGGCGGCTTGGACCGGAGTACCTGTACAAAAGCTCACCGAAAGCGAATCAGTGAAGCTCCTAAACATGGAGGAAACCCTCCACCAGAGGCTGATTGGCCAAGATGAAGCCGTCAAAGCAGTCTCGAAAGCCATCCGTCGAGCCAGGGTGGGCCTCAAAAACCCCAATCGCCCCATTGCCAGTTTCATCTTTTCAGGCCCTACTGGCGTGGGCAAAACCGAACTAACCAAAGCTCTCGCCACCTACTTCTTTGGTAGCGAAGAAGCCATGATCCGACTAGACATGTCGGAATTCATGGAGCGACATACGGTCAGCAAGCTGATCGGATCACCTCCTGGCTATGTGGGGTTCAACGAAGGGGGACAACTCACCGAAGCAGTTCGTCGCAGACCTTATACCGTTGTGCTCTTCGACGAAATCGAAAAGGCACACCCAGATGTTTTTAACCTGCTGCTTCAATTATTGGAAGATGGTCGACTAACTGACTCCAAAGGAAGAACAGTGGACTTCAAGAATACCTTGATCATTATGACTTCGAATATCGGTTCAAAAGTAATTGAGAAAGGAGGCGGAGGACTTGGCTTCGAATTCTCAGGTGAAAATGCAGAAGACAGTCAATACAACCGAATCAAATCCCTTGTCAACGAAGAACTAAAACAATACTTCCGTCCTGAATTTCTGAACCGTCTCGATGAAATTATCGTCTTCCGCCAACTCAGCAGAAATGAGGTGAAAGAAATCGCTGAGATCATGCTTCAAGAAGTGTTCTCTCGCATGCAAGACAAAGGGATCACTCTCACTGTTTCAGATGCATTCAAAGAACGACTAGTAGAAGAGGGATACAACCCCTCTTATGGAGCGAGGCCGCTACGAAGGGCTGTCATGCGACTCATGGAAGACAGTCTTGCCGAGGAAGTGCTTACTGGCCGCATCAAGGACGGTGATGCTGCGGAGATGGATGTGGATGACAACAAGCAAATCGTTGTACGCCATGTCAGCAAAACTACTGCCACACCGGAACTCGCTGGAGCAGGCGTCTGACACCTCTCCAACATCAATGAACAAAAACAATTTGCCTGAGGAGGTCTCTCACTGCGCTCACTCCATCGCCCCCGCAAAGGTTGTTAGGGGTGAAAGGGCGTGGGAAGAAAGCCATCAACTCATTGCCTCGATTTGCCGCTCACCTTTACTTCTTGGACGCAGCATCGCCACGGCTGAGTTACGCCAGGGATTACTCAACAACCTCAGAGACCTTGGACTCAACACAGTTTCTGCTGAGCTCAAGCACGATTGCTGCGAGATGGATCTCAAGCGGATCAATGCTCTTGCCTTGGACAACTCCTGCGACGGTGTGATTGCCGCAGGTGGGGGCAAGGTGCTAGATGCCGGGAAGCTTTTGGCCCATCGGCTAAGCATCCCATGCATCACAGTTCCACTGAGTGCAGCCACCTGTGCCGGTTGGACCGCCCTCGCCAATATCTATTCACCAACAGGTGCTTTTCAACGCGATCAAGTTCTGGATCGATGTCCACATCTGATGATCTTTGATCATGGTCTCGTGCGTCAGGCTCCTCCTAGGACTCTCGCAAGCGGCATCGCAGATGCAATCGCCAAATGGTACGAAGCGTCTGTCAGCAATGGCTCCAGCAACGATGGCTTAATTCAACAAGCTGTGCAGATGGCAAGGGTCTTGCGCGATCAGCTGCTGCTTGATGGGCCTGAAGCGCTGAAAGATCAAAACAGCCTGGCCTGGATCAGGGTTGCAGAAGCCTGCGCACTAACTGCAGGGCTGATCGGAGGGATTGGCGGTTCTCGCTGCCGTACTGCCGCTGCCCACGCGATACACAACGCACTCACGCAATTAAAAGATTGCCATGAGGTCCTTCATGGAGAAAAGGTTGGTTACGGGATTCTCGTACAGTTGCGTCTTGAGGAGATTATTGGAGGCCATCAACTGGCCGGACAAGCAAGGCGACAGCTGATTCCATTCCTCAAAGGACTTGATCTGCCTGTAAATCTTGAGGATCTGGGCCTATCGAATTTGAGTCTTCACGAGCTGCATGAGGTCTGCCAATTCGCCTGTCAAAAAGGCTCTGACCTATACCAGCTGCCGTTTCCCGTCAATTCCAGAGCCCTACTCGAAGCACTCCTCGGCGCTAGCGACAATGGCCCGGTCCCCGTCGAATCCACAGTCACCAAGCGAATGGCAGCCTCTTGAACCTCAAAACTGGAATGGCAGCCCAAAAAATCGCCTCGTCAGAAGCCCTTTTACGTCAGCTCACACCACAACTTCTGGATCCATTAGCCCGTGACCTGGCCAATCAAGTTCAGTGGTGGTCTTTACCGGGGCTTGTCCCATGCTCGAACTCAGAGCCTGAGTCCTACCCAGTAGCCATCACTGGCGAGGGAGCTCCAGTGCTGCTGCTGCATGGGTTTGATAGCAGCTTCCTTGAATTCCGACGCCTAGCTCCGTTATTAAGCCCTCACCATCAGCTTGTGATTCCGGATTTGTATGGTTTTGGCTTCACTCCCCGTCCCCCTGAAGCTGACTATGGACAAGAGGCGCTCATCCGTCACCTCGATGAACTGCTAGCCCATCTGCCCTCTAATACTTCAGTGGGAGTCATCGGAGCATCAATGGGAGGTGCTATTGCCATGGAGCTTGCTCGACGTCATCCAAAACAAATCAACCGCTTGCTCTTACTTTCGCCTGCAGGATTAACAGGACGGCCAAAACCTATCCCTCCAGGCCTAGATCAACTGGGCGCATGGATCCTTAGTCAACCGGCCGTGCGACGAAGCATCTGCCGCCAAGCCTTCGCTGATCCCAAAAACTCTGTCGGAGATGCTGAGGAACAAATCGCTTCCCTTCATCTACAGGTATCAGGCTGGAGAAGATCACTAACTGCCTTTGCCCGCAGTGGAGGGATCGCCAATTGCGGAACACCGCTACCCCAGCAACCACTTCATGTGATCTGGGGTGCCAACGACCGTATTCTCAATGGACCTCAGAGACGGGAAGCCCTCACCCTGCTGGGGTCTCAAGTGGAAGAACTTGACAACTGCGGCCATTTACCACATCTCGACCATCCCAAGATTGTCGCTCAACGCTGGCTTCAAGCTTTGTCCTAGCAATGGGAGATCCTTCATCCACCACCACCAGTAGCGGCCCATTACTGCAACTCCTCGCCAATGGTCTAAAGATTTGGGTCCGCCGACAATGCGATGCCGTTGGTGAACTGAAGCTGGAACTGCACGGATCTGCTCTGGAGCTGTTGAGAGGTCGTCTTTCAGGAGTCAGTCTCATGGCCAAGGAGGTGATCTTTCAAGGCCTGCCATTGCATTACGCCGAATTGAAAAGCGGCCCCCTCAGGCTGAACATGAACCTCGGCAAATCAGCCCAGGCTGTGACTCTCGAGCAAAGCTTCGATCTTCAGGGAACTGTATCAATCACGGACAAAGACCTCAATCAGGTCCTGCTATCAGATCCATGGAGATGGCTTGGAGATTGGCTAGCAGAAGAGCTCATTGGCATAACGCCTCTTGGAGGACTTCAAATCAACAACGACACCTTGGAATTACAGGCTCCAGTGATTGGTCAACAAGAACCTGCAAGACGACGTTTTCTAATCAGAGCGGATCAAGGAACCGTGCTGATTAGACACCAGGATGTGGATCTAGAAGCTTCACTACCCATGGACCCTGCTATTCACATTGAAGAAGCCGTTCTGAACGGTGGACAACTTCACCTCAAGGGTCGCGCATCAGTAACACCCTGATCGCATTAACTCATGACAGGCAGGATCAGCGTTACTGCGTAATACACCACTGCAGGAGTGAAGAGATAGCTATCAATGCGATCAAGGATGCCGCCATGACCAGGCAGCGCATCACCAGAATCCTTAAGACCCGCATCTCGTTTCATCATCGACTCGATCAGGTCTCCAACCAGCGCAAATAATGCAACCAAAACGCCAAGCAGCACGCCCAGCAAAAACCCCAATGGCCAAGCCAAAAGCTCACCGGCAACTGCCCCTATAGTCATTGCGCAAAACAGGCCTCCGACAGCACCTTCCACAGTTTTGCCAGGCGAAATAGAAGATAAAGGTAGGCGTCCAAAACGACGTCCCAATTCATAAGAGCCAATATCACTAGCGACGATCATCAGGCAAGCCACCAAAGTGATAGCCATCCCAGAAGTCAACCAGCCTGCACACCAGCCAGGAAGCTGACCCAGCCCAGGAGCAAGATCGATAGCACTCAAATTACGCAATCGCAACCAATGACTGGGTAAAAAACCCAAGTAAAACAACCCAAAGATCGAGGCGGCGATATCGGCAATGGAGCCGGTGATCGGCTGAAGCAACAACCAACCGCAAATGGCGGCGCCAGAAAGAGGCAGCACTGCTGCAGCAAGATCAGATGGCAACCCGCCAACCACTCCCCACTGTGTACTGATCAGCAACAACTGACAGGCCACAAGAGTCGTTTTCGTCGCCGGCCTGATTCCGGTGAACTTCGCCATGCGGAAAAACTCAAGCAAAGCAAAGTGCACGATCACACCCAAACCAACCGTGAACCACCAACCGCCTAAAGCAACCACCACCAAACCGAAAGCTCCAGCAGCCAGGCCACTGATAATCCGCTGGCTGGAAGATCCGGCTGCAACCAATCTCCATCGAAAGGCCTCTGCTCTCACGCCCACACCATTGATGGTCTTACAAGGCCAGAACTTTTACCGTACCAGCGATCTGCTCGGGCCAAAGGTTCTGCTGCTCTAAAAGCCAGTCCACACGTCTGTGATCCAGCTTCTCACCCGGCACTAGCAAGGGAATCCCTGGAGGGTAGGGACAGATTAACTCCGCCGCGACTCTCCCTACCGCATCAGCAATCGACACTCTCCGACTTTGAGCGCGCCAAGCCAAGCCACAAGCCATTGATGGTGCTGTAATGCGCGGCAGTGGCGGGGGCGTAAAGACTGGCAAGGGTAGGCCCTTACCTTGGGCCGCAAGGAGTCCCCGCCAGCGACGATGCATCAACCTGACCAATCCACGCTGGGGCGCCAAGCCAAGACAGAACGTTAGGCAGCCTGGTTCTGGAAGTTCGCCCACCAGCCCCCTGGCCATCAGCCAAGCATCTGCTTCAAGTCCGCTGATACCCTCTGCAGCGGTGTGCAAAATCAGCCGCAAGGGATCCTGGTTTTCAAGCAAAGGCAATCCCAACTGACGAAGTTGAACCGCCAATTCGCGAGCATCCTTGAGGCGCGTTCCCAGCTTGTGCAAGCCTGCAGGCTTGCACAAGTCACTCAGCGACGCTTCACAAGAAGCCAGCAAGAGTGCGCTTGGACTGGTGGTTTGCAACCAGCCGAGACTGCGCTCGACAGCTTTGGGATCAACGCGATCCCCTTGACTCCAAAGCACTGCCGTCTGAGTCAAACCGGCAGCAGATTTGTGCAATGAGTGAACGATTAAGTCAGCACCTGCTGTGATCGCAGAATCAGGTAAAGATTCATCCACCCGACTGGCGAAATGAGCACCATGAGCCTCATCCACTAATACCGGCCAACCCCGAGAATGAAGCTCAACAACCATGGGCTTGAGATCCGTCGCATAGCCCTGATAAGTGGGATGCACCAACACAGCTGCAGCGATCTCAACACCAGCGATGGGAAGTTCATTCAAAACGTCCTTCAACCAAGGTCCATCAGGGGGAAACACATGACCCCGATCAACCATGAAAGGCAGGTCAAACAAGACAGGCGTGAGATCGCCCAAAACACAAGCCTGAATGAGACTGCGATGGACATTGCGAGGCATCAACACAGCCTGACCAGGCCTTGCTATTGCCAAGAGAGCAGCCTGCAAGAGGCCTGTCGCGCCATTGACGCCATACCAACCCCGCTCAGCCCCGATAGCAATCGCTGCCTGCCTTTGACTCTCTGCCACCGCCCCCTGCTGCATCAATGGCCCACCCAACTCAGGAAGTTCCGGCAGATCCCAGATGCCAGCTCGATGGCGCAACATTGCACGCAGATCATCAGGCAAGCCAGCCCCACGACCATGAGCGGGGAGATGCAAGCTGCGACCACGGTCGCGAGTCAACAGGGGAAGAAAGCCCATGAAGGTGAATCGCCGTTTCTAAAGTCTGATGATCAACGTGCCCGGGCGGTCTGTTGAACAGCTCCAATCCATCGTCCGCTTCAGCATCCCGCAAAGCCCCGATGCGTTACGACGCGACTCAGGATCTGCTCTGGTTGCTAGCCAGGCCCTGGGTGTGGATACCTCGATTGATTCATGTGCTCACCTCACTGCTCACACTGGCGGTGAGAGTGCTGGCTCAGGGCTCTAACAACGACGAAGAGGCACAAAAAAGGCTCGCAAAAAAACTGCTCATCACCCTCACCAACCTCGGGCCTTGCTTTATCAAGGTGGGCCAAGCCCTTTCCACCCGACCAGACCTAATCAAGCGTGAATGGCTCGAGGAACTCACCAGCCTCCAAGACAATTTGCCCGCCTTCAACCATGCCACGGCCCTCGCCACGTTGGCAGAAGATCTTGGGGCTCCAGCTAGTCAACTCTTTGAAGAGTTTCCTAGCCAACCAATTGCTGCAGCCAGCCTGGGCCAGGTCTACAAAGCTCGCCTACACGGCAATCAATGGGTAGCCGTGAAAGTACAACGTCCTCAACTGGCGTTCATCTTGCGCCGCGATCTCGTCATTATCCGCCTACTCGGCGTGCTGTCAGCACCTTTGCTCCCGCTCAACCTGGGCTTTGGACTAGGCAACATCATTGATGAATTTGGTCGCAGCCTATTTGAGGAGATTGATTACGAACAAGAAGCTAACAATGCTGAACGATTTGCGGCTCTTTTCGCCAAAGACCCAACGGTGACGGTCCCGAGGGTGGAGCGATTGTTATCATCCCGTCGTGTACTAACCACAAGCTGGATCGAGGGCACGAAGCTACGAGACCGCAAGGAGTTAAAAGCCCAACTTCTTAATCCAACAGCACTGATCAGGACGGCCGTCATCAGCGGTCTTCAACAACTTTTTGAGTTCGGCTATTTCCATGCTGATCCTCACCCAGGCAACATTTTTGCCCTCAGTGGTCAAAGTAAAAAGATGGGCCATCTTGCCTACTGCGATTTCGGCATGATGGATTCAATTAGTGATGACGATCGTCTCACTCTTACTGGAGCAGTAGTTCACCTAATCAACAACGATTTCAATGCGCTAGCTAAAGACTTTCAAAAGCTGGGCTTCCTTAGTCTAAAAAGTGATCTAACGACAATCATACCGGCACTAGAAGAAGTACTTGGTGGCTCTCTTGGTGAATCAGTGGAGTCCTTCAACTTCAAGGCAATCACCGATCGTTTCTCAGAACTGATGTTCGATTATCCCTTCAGAGTCCCGGCGAGATTTGCCTTGATCATCCGAGCTGTTGTTAGTCAAGAAGGTCTTGCATTAAGGCTAGATCCAGAGTTCAAGATCATCGCAATTGCCTACCCATATGTGGCCAAACGTCTACTGGCAGGAGACTCAATGGAGATGCGAGAGAAACTGATGGAGGTGATTTTTGATAATCATGGGCACCTGCGCCTGGAGCGAATTGAAAGTTTACTGAAAGTGATAAGCCAAGACGCTGTAGCACCAGATGCAGAACTAATCCCTGTAGCAGGAGCAGGCCTAAAACTGCTACTTGGCCCAGATGGATCCACTTTGCGTAGTCGTCTACTGATGACATTGATCAAAGACGAGCATTTAAGCGCATCTGATATCAAGGCCTTAATGAGCCTGATAAGGCGAACCTTCAGCCCTCGCAAAATCGCAAATGGCATGCTGCAAACCCTTACTCCACGAACCACCTAAACATGGGCATAAAGAATAACAATCGATAGAGGGGAAAGAAACTACTCAACAATACAAGTCTCTGCCATTCATCAATGCTCTGATTCCACAATAGCTATCTATCGATTAGCACGAAGATTTAGCAACAATCCAACTAAGTTATATTCATCCCATGCTAAACAGATAATGACAAAGGGAAGAGAATATGCAACTAATACGGACGAGAGTTGGGATAAATTAATCCAGGAATAATCCCTAAACCTTAGCTTTGGTTGTCGACTCTCAGAAAACTAAAAAACAAGTTTCAAACCGCCATATAAGCCTCAAGCTCAAACGAAGAGGTTCGCATCAACGCCAAGCCTTCCCTCTCCAGACGGCGTGTTCGATCGCGACTCATTCCTAAAGTCTTAGCAATCCCGGTGAGGTTCATCGGCTCGCCTCCGTCGATTCCATAACGCATCCGCAGCACACGACCCTGCAGCTCGGGCAACTTTTCTAGCAAGGTACGTAAATCGCCTTTCATGCAATCCACTTCCACCTTCTCACTCGGCAACTCCTCTTCCCCTGCAAGCAACTCAAGCAACTCCGTTTCATCCCCATCTCCCACCTTCATCTCCAAACTCATCGGCTGACGGGCACGGCACATCAGATCCTTCACCTCCTCCTCGGGCAACTCCACAAACTCTGCAAGTTCGCTCACTGTTGGCGTGCGCCCCATCTCCTGACTTAATTCTCGCTGGCCTTTCTTGAGCTTGTTCAGCATCTCCGTGATGTGGATCGGCAGACGGATCGTCCGGCTCTTCTCCGCAATCGCACGCGTGATCCCCTGACGAATCCACCAATACGCATAGGTCGAAAACTTGTAGCCACGGGTTGGGTCGAACTTCTCTACTCCCCTCACCAAGCCGATCGTTCCCTCTTGGATCAAATCAAGCAGCTCCATATTCCGTTTGGTGTACTTCTTGGCAACACTCACCACTAAGCGCAGGTTCGCAGACACCATCCGCTCCTTCGCACGTCGTCCGCTCTGCAACTTCTTCTTGAGCTGCAACGCACTCAATCCAGCTGCCTTCGCTAGCTCTTGACGACTCGCTGGCTCACCTTTTTTACCTTCCAGTTCAGACTCAAGCTGCTCTAAAGACATCAACTCCTGCACCTGACGACCCAACGTGATCTCCTGCTCATGGCTCAGCAGCGGCACTCGACCGATATCGCGCAGGTATGAACGCACCAGGTCGACATCTGAAAGCACAGCCAACGGAGCCATACTAAATAACGAAACAACTAGGTTTCCTAATTTACCATCGTTTGCCACGAGCAAATCAATGCCTTGCGGACGAATTCCACACCATTGCCAAAATGAAGAAGGCTTTAAAATCGAGAATTAACGTTTTATCTTCAAGCGCCATCAATAGAGACAGTCTTTTGATGCGCCAAGCACTTGCAAATCCTTATCTATAATGATGCCCTCGAAAACCTCTCCACATCTTCCAAAACACTCTTCCAACTATTAAATGTTTGGAGATGGATATGGTGCAGCTGGTTCTCGGCGCCCGCTGAAAACCATGCTGACAACATTGGCATGAAGCAACAAAGACTGCAAAAGCTGATTGCAGCGTCAGGACTCTGCTCCCGGCGCCATGCCGAGCAACTCCTCCTGCAAGAGCGGGTAACGTTGAATGGCCATCTTGCCAAGCTTGGCGACAAGGCCGATCCAGAGCTTGACAAGATCTCTGTAGATGGGAGTGTGCTCAATTCCAACACCGAAACAAGAGTGTTGCTGTTCAACAAACCTGCGGGGGTGATCACTAGTTGTCATGATCCCCACGGGCGAGTGACTGTCTTCAGCATGCTGCCCGACAAACTTTGCAAGGGTCTTCATCCTGTAGGCAGACTTGATGCCGATAGCCGAGGAGCTCTGCTAATCACCAACCAAGGAGAGCTCACGCTGCGATTGACCCATCCACGCTATGCACATCACAAGACTTACCAAGTCTTGGTGGAAGGTAAACCCTCAGCCCTAGTGCTCTCAAGCTGGCGACATGGCGTCATGCTTGATGGGAAAACAACCTTGCCCGCTGAACTTGAGCTTTTGCAATCACACTCAAGCCAAAGCCTTTTGAAGATTGTTCTAAGGGAAGGCCGCAACCGGCAAATCCGTCGCGTAGCCGAACAACTAGGTCACCCCGTATTAGACCTTCAACGCACTGCGATTGCAAATGTTGCCCTAGACGCATTACCAGAAGGGTGCTGGCGCGCTCTTGACGAGAGAGAATGGACTCCCCTACTGAAAATCACCAAGCCCTCAATGTGTTGATGCGCTTGATAAAGCCATCCAATTGAAACACCGATGCGACTAAACCTTCCATGGCAAAAATCAAGATCTGAAGTCGAAACCAGACAAGATCCACAACAGATATTCCAGAGTTCATTACTGGAAGCTGGTCGACAACTCAGAGAGCGTCGCGAACAGTGTGGAATGAGCCTGCGTGATTTAGCTGAAGAAACACGAATCACTACCCCCGTTTTAGAAGCAATTGAACGGGGGTGGGTCAAACGACTACCAGAACCAGCCTATCTGTGCTCAATGCTGCCGCTGCTGGAACAGCATCTTGAACTAGCCCCAGGCAGCCTCAACGGGGCCATGCCAGAACGCAATGCCAGGAACCAAACTCATTCCAACAGGGGCCTGACGCGATTCACCCCCGGCAGCATCGATGTCTTCACTACCTGGCAAGGGAGTGTGATTTATGCCGTGGTCATGCTCAGCAGCCTCTTGGCCCTCAATCACCAGCAAAACCATCTTGCTGCACTCAACAGTCAAACACTCTCGCCAATCACAGTCAGCCTTGAGTCCCTTGATGATCAGCACGCAAGCGAGACAGCCAACCCCGCCCTTGATGGCCTAAGACCCCTGGAAGAAGCACGAAAACGATCTCCAGAGCAATGGCTCAACGCAACCCTTATCCAGCACCAAGCTCAGGATGAGATGGGTCTACTGGAGATCAATCTCAGTCAGCCACGTATGCTCAAAATCAACAGCGCTGGAAAGGATCTCACAAATCTCAGAGAAGCTCAGGGGACACTCACTCTTCAATTGCGGCCACCCCTCCTACTAGAAATCAAGCCTCCAGCAGCTCCTGAGGACAGCGTCATTTGGAAGGGCCAGGCGCATACTCCCGAACCCAATCATCCTGGGATTTACCGACTCGCAGATGCCGTCAGCAAACCGGATGCCGATTCAAGCGAACGTCCCCAGACAGCTCCTCTCTCGCCATAGCCGCTCAGGGCTCCATCAAGAGCTGAATCAAAGCAAGACAACCGCCAACACCAATTTCCCTCGACAGTGCCAGGGGTGTTGAAACGAGCTGCATCATCTAAATGAAGCAAATCCTGCACTGGGGTCATCACTAAACTCGCCTCTGTCGCTAGGCCCAGCTCCAGCAACTGCCAACCAGGGGCATCAACTGCACCCTTCAATCGATCTGCGACCCGCTCACGGGCGTCGAGATCAAGCTGCTGCCACCAACCCAGCGTCGTTGGATTGTCGTGAGTGCCTGTATAAACCACCCAGTGATGACCCTGAATATTTTCAGGTAGATAGGGATTACTGGGATTGCCATCAAAAGCAAACTGGAGAATTTTCATTCCAGGCAAACCAAATTGGTCTCGTAGCGCTTCCACATCAGGAGTAATCACTCCCAGATCTTCTGCAACCAGTGGCAAGCTGCCACCAGCATCACGCCTTAGCCGCTTCAATAGAGATGCCCCTGGAGAAGACCGCCACTCCCCGTGCTCCGCTGTCGAATCGGATCCAGGAACTGCCCAATAAGACGCAAGCGCCCTGAAATGGTCGAGGCGTAAAAGATCCACCTGTTGCCATTGACGCACAAAGCGGCTTCGCCACCAATGGAATCCACTCAAGCGATGCCGCCACCAGCGATAAACAGGCGTGCCCCAGAGTTGTCCTGTACTGGAGAAATAATCAGGGGGAACACCACTTTGGATCTCAAGCTCCCCGCCTTGAAGAATCGAAAACAGGCCCTGATGACTCCAGACGTCAGCGCTATCGCGTGCAACATAGAAAGGCAGATCACCAAACAACAAAACGCCAAGCTCGCCTGCTAGATGTCTCAGTGCTTGCCACTGCCGATCAAGCTGCCATTGCAGCAAACGATGTTCAAGCAGAGCCTCCTGATGATGACCTTTCCAGGCATTGAGGGCACTACGTTGATGAGCTGCCAAGCCTGCCGGCCATTCCCACCAAGGAAGGCCTTGATGCTGACGACGGAGCTCCATAAATAAAACATGGTCCTCAAGCCAGAACTGCTTGCCACACCAACTCTCAAAGGCAAGATGATGATCTCTAGCCTGCTCAGACCAAGCCTCCCTTAAGGCTATGCCAAGTCGCTGACTGCGAAGGTCAGCCAGAGCAAAATCAACCGAGGCGCAAGGCTCCTGGATAGGAACTGTTCCTGGCAACTCACGCAGAACGGATGCGGACAGGAAATCCTCATCAACAAGATCATAGGCATCAAGCAACCAAGGGTTCAGAGCAAAACTTGAAGGGGAGCTGTAGGGAGACCCTGTCGCATCAGGAGGAGCCAAAGGCAACAACTGCCACACACCGATGTCATGGCGAGCAAGTGATTGCAACCAAACCCTTGAAGGGGCACCGAAACTGCCGCAAACTGGACTGACAGGCAGTGCTGTGGGATGAAGTAACACCCCGGTCGTGCGGACTAACGCTGAACTGCCCTCAACCATCAAAAAACACCAGAAAATAAAAACAACAGTGGAATCTGATCGAAGTCAGCATCTAGATCAGCCATTAGCCCCAATCAATCTTGGAAGGGCTTAGGCGGGTCGTTACATACTCGCAAGATGCCTTGTCAGAAGTCTCGGTTAGTCCAAAAGCCATTGGACTTTTAACCCTAAAGAGCTGTAGTTGAGCAAGACTGTGATGCCGCTGTCCTCAACACGGTTGATGCCTACGCAAGATTCAGGCAGAACGACAACGCCATCAAGCGTGGGTCACTGGATGGGGAAATATCCAGGCCGTACCTTGCTACGCCTGGCTGCGACTCTGGGTGGTCTTTGGCTGGCAAGCACGGCCCTGGGGCTGCTCTGGCCGAAGCCAGATCAAGTCGCCAAAGGCGATCCATCAGTGGACAAAGCAACCTCCCTAGCGCCGCTTCCCAAACAACCAATCATCATCTTGTTAGTGGGCATTGATTCGGACCAACTGAACGATCTCACAAACCAAGCTGCACCGATGGGTTCAGCCAATGCAGACAGCCTGATGCTCGTGAAGGTAGCGGCCAAGCAACCTGTTGAAGTGCTTCAGCTGCCGATTGAACTCGCTGTGACCCTGCCTGGAAGCAATGGGATGCAACCACTAGCGTCAAGTTACGGGCGGGGGGGGATTGCCCTTACAGCCGATGTGATTGCGGAAATCCTCGGCCTTACAAAAGGACAACCCCACCGCTTTGTGGTGATCCCCCGCAAAGCTCTAAGAGTCCTTGTAGATGGACTCGGAGATGTGGAGGTCAACCTCAACGCGCCTTTTAAACACCAAGACAATGCCCAGAACTATTCGGTGGACTTGCAAGCAGGACGGCAGAGACTCAATGGAGGCCAGGTAGAACAACTGGTTCGCTACCGCGCTGGTCCTGAAGAAGAAAGCGGTCGGCGTCAAAGGCAACAATGGATCCTGAACGGTCTGTCTAGACAATTGCGACAGCCAAACACCCTCGCAAAACTCCCCAAACTTCTGAAAGAGTTTTCAAAAGAAGTGCAAACCGATTTAACCCCTCGTGAGTTGTTAAGCCTCACGGCAGCTGCTCTTAGCAACAATCAATTCCCAATCATCAGCGAATTACCTCTAGCCCCACGAGCCGGGGAACAAACCCTGCGGCAACTCAAGGCAAGCCACCCCATGCCGCTCTGGCCGCAGGGCAACTAACAGGGCCTCATCAATCGGACGACAGCAGCAGCCGTCGACGCAATTGCACCACGAGCTCCTCCATAGAGGGCCCCTGCTGCAAGCCGCCCCCATTAGGGACTGCTGACAAAGCTGAGGGATCATCTGGAAGCAAACCGAACCACGGCAAACCATCCGAGCGGCGAAGGCTGGGGTTCCATGGGCCACCCAATTGCAGAACCCCAATCAGAGGAACATCGAGGACCGCACAGAGCGCTACATAAGCAGGTGCCACTCCAGGAATCTCCCCAGAGGGCAAAGGCGACACCATCAAAATGGTGGGCTGGCGCCATGCTCCGAGAGCCTCCAGCCAGCTACCACCATCTGGATGAAACATGGCTGGATCACCACTCAGTTGCACCATTCCCATCTCCGCAGACAACAAACCAAGAACCTGATGGGGATTTTCAGAACAGCGATGATGGCTCAACTCAACTCCCCAAGCGCTAGCCAAAAGCAAGCAACCAGCCCGCATCCGAGCATCAGGGAGGGGGCCTGCACCAACCAGAAAAGGGATGGGAGCAATCATCAGGCGACCCTACATAGAGAAGAAGTTGAGATGAGAGCCTTTGCAGCACTAGCATCGGAGTACAGCTGATATTGCTCGCTGGCGACGTGACGAGTTTTCTGACCGCAGCCCGTACCGAACAAGAGAGCATCAGCTATGACATGCAGCGTCTGCGCTTGTTCAGCGGCACCTCAAATCCAGCTCTTGCAAGAGAGATTGCGGCCTACCTAGGTGTTCCCGATGGTCCAAGGATCTGCAAACGGTTCGCAGATGGTGAACTCTATGTACAAATCCAGGAATCGATCCGAGGTTGTGACGTCTTCCTGATTCAGCCCACCTGCGCGCCAGTGAACGACAATTTGATGGAGCTGCTGATCATGGTTGATGCCTGTCAGCGCGCCTCTGCCAGGCAGATCACTGCGGTAGTTCCCTACTACGGCTATGCAAGAGCCGACCGCAAAACGGCTGGTCGCGAGTCAATCACTGCCAAGCTCACCGCAAACCTGCTGGTGAAATCTGGCGTGAACAGAGTCCTCGCCATGGATCTGCATTCCGCCCAAATCCAGGGCTACTTTGACATCCCTTGCGATCACATCTACGGCTCACCAGTCTTGGTTGATTACCTCGCAGCACAAGAACTTAACGAAGTCGTGGTGGTGTCTCCAGATGTTGGAGGAGTCGCACGAGCCCGAGCCTTTGCGAAACAAATGAGGGATGCGCCACTGGCAATTATTGATAAGCGCCGATCAGGTCACAACGTTGCCGAAAGTCTCACAGTGATCGGCGATGTGGCTGGGAAAACAGCCATCCTGATCGACGACATGATCGACACTGGGGGAACCATTTGCTCAGGGGCTCGTCTTCTTCGACAACAAGGGGCTAAACGGGTGATTGCCTGTGCCTCTCATGCCGTGTTTTCGCCCCCCGCCTGCGAACGATTATCCGAAGAAGGCTTATTCGAACAAGTCTTGGTTACCAACAGCATTCCCATCGCTGCGGAACGACACTTCCCTCAATTGCAGGTACTTTCAGTGGCCAATATGCTTGGCGAAGCGATTTGGCGCATCCATGAGGAAAGCTCTGTGAGCTCAATGTTTAGAGGATAACCCTGAGATTAAGTCTAAAATTTGCTGCCAAGCAATAGAGATGACTCTTCTTAGAGCAGCTCATCAATGTTTTAGGCACTAAAAAATCGAAGCAAAATCAATAAGCCTTAACCCTCTAGGCCTTTTCAATTAATCCCAACTTGCTTGCTCTTTAAATGCTTCATTATTAGGGCAAAGGCATTTCAACTAGACAAGACCCTAAGACCTATTCACAAGACCATTGCTTATCGATAAAAGTGTGGCGCAAGAAGAAACTCAAACAGACTCTTGAGAAACCTTCTACAAAAACTATAGAACAGCCCAATCATTCGTTTCCACAACCTGAAATCAAAGCCATCAAAAGAAACTAGCTTGACTTGACTAGTAATAAGCTTAAGCTACGAAATAAAAATGTTAAGCATTGCCGTTTCACGCTCATTACTCAAGCAACCTTAATGGCTTGCATTACTGACCTCAATACATCTGATTCCTTTCGCAAAAGATCGTTTGTATTTAAAGTTTCAATAGACAGCTAATAAGCCTAAAACGAGATTAGCAAAGACAAGACTCTATGCTTATATTAACCGGCTACTTGGCAAAACTTTGTACTGATATTTCATATACAGAGCGATGGCTTAATTTGAGAAGATGATAGCTCTGAGCATATATTGCAGTTAAATGCTGCTCTATTATTCTGAACTTAGACATACTATCGTCAAGAACCACTAAATCAACTTCTGCCGGAAAAAGTCCGCCAATTAAAACAGACAGGCTGCAGAGAGTAGAAGCTGAATTTCATCTTGAATTCTACGATTACTCTGATCAGCTTGCCATTCGTAACTAGACTGTATTGACTTGACTCCTCAAAAATCTGTCACTCTCATTCCCTTGCCATGACTCAACTAAGTCTAATTGAGTTAGAAAAGCAGGCCTCTGATGCCGGCCTGCTCTTGAGGTTGCAGGTGAGAAGACCACTCAATCTCTGGTCCTTAAAATTAGTCGTCGCACAAGCTCTCGATCAGGAACGTATACAACTTTGGGGTGAGATGAAGGCTTGGGCCTATGCAGGCGAGAAGGGATTACAGCTCGACACAATGCGTGTTCATCCTGAAGCACCCACCGGAGTAGGGGATCTCATCTGGGTTGGCACCATGACCTGGGCACTTGAAGCCACTCCTTGTAAACAGGCTCGACTACTGGCAATTTGTGATGAAGGGCGCCAGCACCATCGCTTAATTCGTTATTTCCGGCAACGTGGATTTCTTACTATCCGAGAGCTAGGAGCAGCCCCAATGGATTTCCCACTCAGGATGATCTGGGGGGGAGCCGGAGCGTTAATGGTTGGAAGCTGTAGTGAGGTGCTGGAGCGTAATCAGCGTCGTTGGCAAACCTGCCGGGGATTGGATCACAGAGATCATTCTTCACCAGCGTGATAACTACTACGCACTAGAGGCCCACTACGCACCTGAGCAAATCCAAGCTTGCGAGCAACTTCAGCCAAGTTCTTGAAATCCTCGGGATGCCAATAACGATGCACCGGAATATGTGCCAATGAAGGGCGCAGATACTGACCCAATGTGACCCGTTGACAGTCAACAGAACGGAGATCCTCAAGAGTCTGAATCACCTCTTCTTGCTCTTCTCCTAGTCCCAACATCAAGCCTGATTTGGTAGGGATGTTGGGAGCAAGTTCCCGCGCTGCAGCCAGCAGATTGAGAGAATGGTGATACGTAGCTCCCCGTCGAACCTTGCTCTGAAGCCTTTCAACGGTTTCGAGGTTGTGGTTGAAACAAACTGGTGCAGCCATGAGCAACTGCGTGAGCCGTTCTCTCTGGGCCTCTAATGCCTTGGCCAGATCAGCGACTCCGCCCCAAAAATCCGGCGTCAGCACTTCTATCTCAATAAGAGGATTGCGCTGGCGAATGGCCGCCATGGTCTCAGTAAAAATACTGACACCATGGTCGGGCAAATCATCCCTTGCTACTGAAGTAAGAACCACATAACGAAGACCCATCTGCTGCACCGCATCTGCAACTCGCTCTGCTTCGAGTGGATCGATTGCCTGAGGAGATTGGCCTTTCATGACCTGGCAGAAAGCACAACTACGCGTACAGATCGATCCGCCCAGGAGAAAAGTTGCTGTGCCGGCTGCGTAACACTCGCCGCGATTGGGACAACGCCCTTCCTCACAAATGGTGTGAAGCTGATTCCCCTTCACCAGCTGCTGCATCTGCTCCAATTGGGAGACGCTGCCGATGGGGCGCCGCAACCATTCCGGAAGGCGCTCCGCAGGCAAAATGGTGCTGTATTGGGTTGGGCGATGGGTGGAAGACATTGCTTTATTGCATCGCTCGACGCCCTTCAAGCGCACGAGTCAGGGTGACTTCGTCGGCATACTCCAACTCACTGCCAACAGGAAGGCCGTAGGCGATTCGACTCACTTGAGTAAACGGCTTTAATAACCGTGCCAGGTAAAGGCTAGTGGTATCACCTTCCACACTGGGAGTGAGAGCGAGAATGACCTCGCTAATGCCATCACGATCAACGCGTTGAATCAAGCTGGGGATCTGCAGCATGTCCGGCCCGATACCATCCATTGGTGAGATCAGTCCGCCGAGGACGTGATAACGGCCCTTATATTCCCTGGTTCTTTCGAGAGCTAACAGATCTCGGGAATCAGCCACCACACAAAGCAATTGATCGCATCGCTTGCCATCACGGCAAATGTCGCAAAGAGGCTCCGCGCTGAGATGAAAACAGGTCTGACATTGACCCACTTGAGAACGGGCCGCGAGGAGTGCATCAGCAAAAGCGCGGATTTGATCTTCTGGTTGTCTCAACAGATGCAAGGCAAGTCTCTGGGCCGTTCGTGGCCCAATCCCAGGCAGACGCTCGAACTGGTCGATCAAGCGAGCCAGGGGTCGAGTAAAGCCGCTCAGGGGTCCGCCGCAGATACTGAGAATCTTGGCAGTTCACCAGGTGGCAATTGTTGATCAAGCCAAGACCGTACGCCGGCAGAATGGTAAGCAAGTCCGGTTCTGTTCCAATGCTTGAACTTGTGCGAACCATTTCACGTGTGGGTTTCGCTTGTGCGCTTGTGATGTTGCTCGCTGCCTGCAGTGGTTCATATGCAGGCATGAACTCCTTCCAGAGCCCGGATGGTCGTTATGCATTCCTTTATCCCAATGGATGGAGCCGTGTGAGCATGAATGGAGGGCCTCAGGTGGTATTTCACGACTTAATCAACAGCGACGAAACACTAAGTTTGGCTGTTTCGAAAGTTGACGAAAAGGGAGATCTGCAAACCCTAGGGAGTCCAATAGCAATTGGGGAACGTTTAAGCCGTGAAGTGATTGCACCTCAAGGCAGTGGGCGAGAGGCTGAGTTAGTAGACGCCAATCAGCGTGAAGCAGGAGGACACATCTTTTACGATTTGGAGTATACCGTTCATCTTGAAGATCGAGAACGCCATGAGCTAGCAACAGTGGTCGTTGATCGGGGGCGTTTATATACATTAGCAGCAAGCACTAACGAGTTTAGATGGAATAAAGTCAAGGGGCTGTTCAAAGAGGTAATCACATCATTTACATTCTTAATCTGATCATTAAAGGCCGTAAAAGAAAACACATAACAGCAATAGTTTATTGTTCAATGCCAATAAATTGGATGCAAAAGCCAACTTCTAATCTTTATTGCTATTTCTTGCCTATCATGGAGTTAAAGCTGAACAAACACTTCATATCAAATTTCCCATTAAGAGCTCAAGGAGAAAGGAATGATTCAGCTTTGATCTGCCACCGATCGATTTAAAATAGGAATCGGTAAAGTGAGCCATTGGCTTCCGCAGCATCTGGCCATTCAGTATCTAGGTAACTGATGCCATTACTAAAGAATGGCGTAGCTGCTAGCCGCGTTGTTTCAAGTTCAGTAGTACCCATTGCTGTCATTAAGCCTCCTAGCTCCAAAGGCCCCATATCTGTCTTGATGTTACGGCCTGCAGCACTTATCAATGCTGGCAGTCTAATAAGATTCTCAGCTCGAGTGAGCTTACTAAAGAGACTCTTGAGGACTAATTGTTGACGACCCAGACGACCAAAGTCGCCTTCACCATCATGGCGCCACCGCAAAAACCCCTCGAGATCTTTACCTTTCAAGACCTGAGGGCCAGCTTGAAGATCAATATAAAGACCCTGGGATTGATCTTGGTAATAAAGACGCTTAGGCACATCAACCTCAATGCCTCCCAATAAGTCTGCAATAGTTCTGATTCCTTCAAGATTAACAAGGATGTGATGGCTAATGGGACGGTGCATCAGCCGAGTTAACTCACTTTTTACCGCCTCGACACCACCATATGCATACAAAGCATTAACTTTCATTGGCCCAAAATTACGCGAATTGATATAACTATCACGTGGAATCTGGGTGATTCTTGTTTCGCCCCCCGTAACTCGAATTGTGAAGATCACATCAGTGTTACCACGCCCTGCATCCATGCCAAGCACCACCACATCACGATTACCAAAGCCCTGCCAGGCATTGAAGGGATTGCTAATCGGGAAAAGGGGAGTGATTGTGCCTGCAGTCTTTTGCGTGAGTGATCGACTGAGTGGAATTGAAAGGAACAGGCCTGCGATCAAGCCCACGCCAATGGCAGTGGTCATAGAACGCCAACCAGAACTGCCTTGATGCTTGGGAGTCATATCACCATCTTAGAGCCCTTTAGATTTTTCTCTAATAAAAGTAGCCTGCCGCTTTAAACAACACTCTAGCCAGTGCTCAATTGTGTTGAACATCTAGTTAAACATCTAGAGTTAATCATAAGCTCAATTTGAATTACTAACTGTTGCTTGCTTCAAGATCTTTAATCAGTGCAAAGAAGATGCTGCTTTTATTTCTCAGTAGAAGAAGCGAAAACTTTCAGAAAATCAAACCTCTTTTTGGCAGCCTGTGTCGACAAGAGAAGCAAATGAGCCATATTGTAGTTGATTAACAACGAAATAATCCTGCCATGTGGATATTGCGCTAATCAGAAGATATCTCACAAATATGATAGACCAAAGACTCCACAAGGGTTGATTCAGGTCAACAGCAATTCGTCAGCACGTAACCCAGCCTGAACTCGCCAGAGATCCCTATAGATACCTGATTGCTTCAAAAGTGAATCGTGAGTACCTTGCTCGACAATATTACCTTGATCCATAACAATAATCTGATCTGCATGCCTCACAGTACTAAGACGATGAGCAATCACAACAGTGGTTCGGTTTTTGGTGATATGCATCAATGAACGTTGAATCGCTGCTTCTGTCTCATTATCAACGGCAGCGGTGGCCTCATCCAAGATCAGAATCGGTGCCTGCTTGAGAATTGCCCTAGCCAGGGCAATTCGTTGACGCTGACCACCAGAAAGACGTTGCCCACGTTCACCCACCAACGTATTGAAACCATGCGGGAGGGCTTTAATAAACTCTGAGGCTTCAGCCAAATCTGCCGCATCATCAATTGTTTCCTGAGTTGTCTCGGGACTGCCATACGCAATGTTTTCAGAAACTGTTCCATGAAATAAATAAACTTCTTGACTGACCAGTGCGATTGAACGACGTAGATCCCTTAACTTGAGCCTGTCAATCGGCTGTCCATCCAGAAGAATCCGTCCAGAGCTGAGTGGATAAAGCCTCAGCAAGAGTTTCACGAGGGTACTTTTTCCTGACCCTGTAGCTCCCACAATTCCGATCGTGCAGCCAGCGGGAATATCAAGATTAAAGTGAGTTAGAAGAGGAGCACGGCCTTGGTAATGGAAGCCCACATCCTCAAAGCACAAAGCGCCCCGCACTCGTGCTGTTATCAACGGCTGTGATCCTTCAACGATGGTAATCGGAGTATCGATCAAATCCAGCACACGATTGGTAGAGGCCATTGAACGCTGATATTCATCAAGTGTGCGGCCAAGGGTTGTAAGAGGCCACAGCAAGCGTTGTGTAATAAAAACGAGCACGCTGTAAAGCCCAACAGCCATTTGCCCCTTCCATGCCTGAAGGCCTCCGATCACCAAGATGGCCAAAAAGGCAAACAAAATGGCAAAGCGAATCAGAGGGATGAAGGCTGCTGAAAGTTTGATTGCCTGCTTATTGCTGCAGCGATAGGCCTCACTGCGATAGCGAATTTGCTCTAGTTCCCAGGCTTCTGTAGCGAAACTCTTGATTGTGAACATCCCACCGAGGTTGTTGCTGAGATGAGCAGCCAGCTCACCAGCTTTATCTCTGACCTCGCGGTAACGCGGAGCCAACCGCCGCTGAAATTGAATTGATCCCCATAAGATCACTGGGATAGGCAAAAAGGCGAACAAGGCAACGCCTGGAGCGACGAACAGCATCGCCCCACCTACCAACAGCACAGTTGTAATCAACTGCAAGATCTGATTGGCCCCGTAGTCGAGAAATCGTTCTAATTGGTTGATGTCGTCATTAAGAACAGCCATCAGCCGCCCACTGCTATCTGCCTCGAAAAACGCCATCTCCAAATGCTGGAGGTGGTTATAGGCCTTCAGGCGAAGATTGTGTTGAGTTGTCTGGGCGAGATTGCGCCACAACACACCATAAAGATATTCAAAGAAGGATTCAGCACTCCAGATCAGAAAGGAGAGCAACGCAAGAAATCCCAATTGGCTAGGGACAGTGCTAAAGCCAAGATTCGCCAACCAGGAGGTCTGCTCGTGTACGACGACGTCAATGGCCAAACCGATGAGTACCGGCGGGGCGAGATCAAACAGTTTGTTGAGAATGGAGCAAGTGGTTGCCGCAAGAATCAGGCGCCGATGAGGCTTAAGGCTGCTGAGCAGCCTTCTCAGGGGACTTGCAGTGCGCCGAACGCGAGAATCCATAAACCTTGGGCACTGCCTTCATTCAAGCGCTACAAGGTTTCGGATCAAAGCATTGAGCTGAAACCTTGCTGAGCAATCCCGTCTGAACTGTTCATTTGGCCTGAAAGGGGGTAGAACTCAAAGACTTGAAGGAGGTTCGATGACCCGTTCGAGAGCGTTCAATCGATTCCATCGCTTCACCGCAAAGAAACGCAGGTTCAGCCTTCGAGCAGCGGTTCCAAATCTGCAAGACGACATTCGTTCTGGCAATGAAGCGGTTAACCACCGCAAAGAGCCCCACCAACGGGCTTGGCAAAAGGATCTAATGCTCGAATTAATCGATCCAGAAGAAAGTTATTAAGACGAATAAGGCCACCCTGTGGGTGGCCTTATTGAAAGGGCTAAGGCTACTGATTTACCAGCGGTTGCCGCCACCGCCACCGCCACCGCCGTAGCCACCGCCACCGCCGTAGCCACCGCCACCGCCACCGCCACCGCCGTAGCCACCACGGCCACCACCGCCACCTGTGCGTTCACGTGGTGTTGCTTTATTCACGCGAATCATTCGCCCCATCCATTCAACGTCCTGAAGATCGTCAATCGCTTTTTGTTCGTCGGCATCGTTTGTCATCTCAACGAAGGCAAAACCACGCTTGCGCCCCGTCTCTCGATCGAGAGGGAGGCTGCATGTCTTGACTTCGCCGTATTGGCTGAACAGGTCGAGCAAGTCCTCCTGTTCCGCCTGGAAAGAGAGGTTGCCTATGTAAATGGTCATTCCTAAAAGGACCGATGGGATTTGATCAGTGAAGCCTTGGTCCGAAAAGGAAAGTCCTTGAATGCTGGAGCTGGAAAGCCGAAGCCTAGGGAGCGAGCCGTTTGGGGCCGGTGAGCTGATGCTGATGCTCACCTAAGTTACAGGGGAGCGAGTCAAAAGCTCTCAAAAAGCCATAAGACATACAAACAAGCTGTTGTCTGGAGACAAAAACAGGCGATTGTCAAGAGTGGCCAATCACGAGATCTAGAGTGGATTGTCCTTCTTCTCAATCTTGGTTGCAGCTGCGATAGTGTGCTGAACCAAGGGACTCATCAGAATCGGCCTACCATTCTTATCAGCAGAACAGAACTATTGAAGAAGTAGCGTTCGAATTGATCAGAATGACTGAGGTTCTTGATCTAAATCGCTTTCAGGCCAATGTTCAGACCAATACATTAAAAGCAGGTTTAAATGTCGTAGTGAGCACCTGCCTTGGCTTGGCATTTGGACTGCGCTGAACTGATGAATTCCCCGGCATTCACCTGATCTAGGAAACATTGACAGGTGAACTGACCCATCCCTGCAGGGGGCGTCTTACCTGCATTGGCCATAGCTGCGTTAAAACCCAGCAAACACATTGTGGTGATAGCGTTCTCATCCTCGCTGCTTTGAGCTAAACCATCAGCCGTAGCCATAGCAAAAAGGACACTGCTCAGACTGATAGATAGACAGATTCGCTGCAAAAGAGCCATCGACGCTGAATTAAGAAGCACGCTGGATATGCAACTCTCGATTCATCACCTTGAGACGTTTTAGATCTTTAAAAACATCCTCAGGCATTCCTTTGGGAAGATCCACAAGACTGTGCGACTCAAAAATCTGAATGCGACCAATCATCCGTCCTTCCAGCCCGGATTCATTGGCGATGGCACCAACCAGATTGCCAGGCTTGACACGATCGCGATGACCGACTTCCACACGATAGCGCTCCATGTGATCTTCCGGCGGTCTCGATGAACGATCAGGCCTTCGGCCAGAGCCTCCACGACTTTCGTGACGATCGTTGCGACGGTTTCGCTGAGTTGACTGCTGCAACCAACCCTCATCAGCCTGCACCAAGATTGGGCCTGGGCCAACAGCAAGCTCTAATGCTGCTAGAGCCAATTGCTCTGGACTGAGGCTAAGCTCCTGCACAACACGCTGGATTAGCTCCTGGAGAAGGGCTGTCTCCTCGGAGTTATCTCTCTCCGTCTTAGCGGCAGTGGTGAGACGTTGACGAAGGCGATCAAGACGACTCTGGTTAATCGCTGCATTGTTGGGGATATCCATCGGTTCGATGGGTTGACCTACAGCACGTTCAAAGCCGCCCACAAAGCGACGCTCCCTAGGGTTCACGAACAAAATGGCCTCTCCACTGCGGCCAGCCCGGCCGGTACGTCCGATGCGATGCACATAGGCTTCGCTATCAAAGGGGATGTCGTAGTTGATCACCAGGCTGATGCGATCGACATCTAGACCTCGAGCGGCAACATCAGTAGCAACCAAGATATTCACGCTGCCTTTGCGCAAACGTTCAACCGTTCGTTCCCGTTGGTTTTGAGGGACATCCCCGTTCAGTACGGCAACATCGTGTCCAGCGGCTTCTAGTGCCTCAGCAACGGTGAGAGTGATCACCTTGGTGCGGGCAAAAATAATCACTCCCTCACCAGTGAAAGCCTCAAGAACCCTTCTAAGGGCTTCAAGTTTGTGGCTGTTCTGGAGAGTGATACATCGCTGACGGATGAGACGAGCCTCCTGATCACGGCTCTTGATCGTGATCTCTGCTGGTTCGTGTAGGTAACGCTTCGAAAGTCGACGGATCTCTGATGGCATCGTTGCCGAAAACAGCACCATCTGGCGCTCCTCAGGCAACTGCTCCAAGATCCATTCGACATCATCGATGAAACCCATGCGCAGCATTTCATCGGCTTCGTCAAGCACCAAACACCTCAAACCAGAGGTGTCGAGAGTGCCCTGCCGCATGTGATCCATCAAGCGGCCCGGGGTGCCTACCACGACATCCACGCCACGCTTGAGGGTATTGATCTGAGAGCGGAAATCGGCTCCGCCATATACCGCTAAAACTTTGAGATGCGGATGGCCAACGGCATAAGCACGGAACGAATCCGCGACCTGCATCGCCAACTCCCTGGTCGGGGCAAGCACCAACACTTGGGGACGACTGCCATGATCATGAAGCCGCTCGATCAGGGGCAACGCAAAAGCGGCTGTTTTGCCTGTTCCAGTCTGAGCCTGACCAACTAGATCACGACCCAGCATCAATTCTGGAATAGCAGCTTTCTGAATTGGGGAGGGTTGCTTATAACCCTTTTCTGCAAGGGTCTTGAGCAACGGCTCGCTAAAGCCAAAACAATCGAATTCGGAAACTAACTCTGTCGCTTCAGTCTCTTCACAGGCCTCAGCGGCTACTGCGACCGAGCCATCGCCTGAATAGTTTTGATTGGTGGCCTCAGCCACAGTGGTTAAACCATCATCTGCGCTCGTTGAAGAGATCTCAGACGCACTCTTTTCAGGGGAGCACGAGACATCCTCGTGCGCTTTTGTATGGGTCATCGAGAGAAGGCGTTGTCTACCTGATTGATCCTTTAAATCAGGCAGACAACGCCCCATACGCGGATACCCGCGTTGTGCTGCCTCGCCTTTTCTTCAAAGGTTGATTGCCTAACTTATCACCCGTCCGTAGTCATCCTCGAGGCGTTCAATATCTGATTCCTGCAATAGCTGACCATGCTGAACCTCAATGACCACCAAATCGCTTTGGCCTCCACGAGCTCGGTGAAGCACTCCCAGAGGGATATACAACGTGGTGCCAGCTTGAGCATCGTGCCAAGTGTTTTTACAGAAAAGCTGCCCCTGGCCTGAGACCACAGTCCAATTTTCACTGCGATGTTGATGGCGCTGAAGGCTGAGCTGTTGACCGGCAAAGACCAAAAAAAGCTTGACCTTATAGCCCTCTCCTTCGAGCAGATCTTCATACCAACCCCAAGGACGCTCAACTCTCTGGGGGGCCTTGCTCATGCCTCTGCTAGCAGTTGCGTTCAGCATGGCGGCGTCAGCCTCAGCCGTCACTACGAGCAGATGGCATTGCAGTAATGAGATCCACTCGCTTTCGCGCGCGCGTGATAGCAGTGTAGAGAAGTTTCCTCTCGAAGCGAGAAGCGCTCTCACAACCATCAGCGCTCGTAGCCGACACAGCTGTGATTTCCGGCCAGAGAAGAATGACATGGTCAGCCTCACTCCCCTGAGACTTATGAACCGTAAGAGCCAAAGCTGGCTCCACCATGCTCAATCGGGCCGGGTGGATGAAGCGTGTGGTCAGTCCTCCCTGCTCAGAGATCACGCGAAACAGGATGCGCAGATTGTCTCCTTGACCAACCACCAAGCCAACGTCACCGTTTGCTAGCCCCAGTTCCGCTTGGTTCTCGCAACACATCACCGGCGTTCCCAACGGCCAACGCATTACTCCAGCCTCAAGGCTTTGACCCAACAATGCGCGATGCACATGATCGACTCCCCAAAAACCACGACGTTTCGGACAAAGCACCATCAACCGCTCGAGAGAATCCAGCAAAGACTCAGCTGCAACAGCAAAATTGGTATTGATCATGGTTGAGGTATAAGCATCATCTGGCAGCTCGAGCATCAGTTCGGCAGTGAGTCGTTGCAGTGTTCTGCTGTGCTCCTGCAAGTGCTGAACAAAAAACCTTGGCATGCTGCTGAGGTTGCATTGATGCTGCTCAACGTTCGCTGATTTCGGTAGAAGAGAAAGTTGTTGCCAAAAAGCAGACAGGCCCTGATCACACAGAACTCTGCTCAACGTTGCTAGTGAACCGCGGTTGCGATAGAGCTGATGCAGGTGAATGGCACCATGATTGAACTGTTGGCGAATATCAGCCTGTTGGAGTTGATGCCAAACCGCTCCACTACCAACTGGAGGCAACTGATCGGGATCGCCAATCATTACAAGCTGACTATCAACAGGAAGGGCGTTTAATAACGCCTGCATCAGGGTGAGATCCACCATCGACATCTCATCAATAACGAGGAGATCAAGCATTAGGGGGTGTTGTTGATGCCTAGCAAACCCACCAGGCCTGGCCTGAAGCCAGCGGTGAAGGGTGCTACAAGGCAGGCTGGTCAATGCCTGCCGCTGGGGGGGAGAGATTGTCTCAAGCCCCTTGCGAACAGCCTCCTCTAGGCGTCTTGCCGCTTTACCTGTGGGAGCAGCAAGACCAATCTTCAGGCCTGGTCTCAACGTGACTGCCCGCGCCAACATTTGCACGATGGTGCTGGTTTTGCCCGTACCCGGACCGCCACTCAACAACACCACGCCATGGTTATCGATGGCTTCTACGGCAGCCTGCTGTTCAGGGTTAAGCCCATCCAACAAAGCAGGATGATGGGATGGTGTGGTGCAGATTGAAGTCGGTTGAACAACATTTGACCTGTTGATCAACTCCTTGATCACAACGTCCATGTCACCATGCCAACGACGCCAACTCAATTGATTGCCGTTTAAAACCATCGGAGAAGCCGCGCCCTCCAGCCAGCCACTAGCCAGCAGGGCCTGACAATGAGCCTCAGGCCATCCCATCGCTTTGAGTTCTTTAGGGGGAGACATCGGAGTGAGATTCAGCTGCAGCTCACCGCGGGCTAATGAATCCATCAAGGCGTTGACCAAGTCCTCGAGATGAATTGATGAAGCCTTGGGCGGGAGACGCCTCAACAACGTTTGATGCAGTGCTCTGGGAAAACCTGATGGCCAAGTGGATGAATCGCTGCGAGTCATTGTCCTCCGTTCTTGAGCAAGCGATCCAAAAGCAAAACCCGCTCCAATGGTGCGGGCTCCACAATCAAGCCAGGCACTGGTTTAGTAAAGGAGTGACCGTTGATGGCCTTAGCGCCTGGTAGACCTCTAAGAAAAACGTAGACGTATCCGCCTAGATGGCGCTGTGGTTCGTAACTTGGCAACCTCCAACGCAGAAAACGATGGAGTGCGACCAAATAAAGATGGGCTTGAAGAGGGTAATGATGAAGGAGCATCTGCTGCTCCATTGCGGAATCGTCGTAATGGAGCGGACCACAAGCGACAGCCTGCCCCTCTGGATCACGCCGACCGATCCAGTTGCTTTTCCAATCAGCAACCCACCAACGAGCTTCTAAAGATTCTTCTGAATCGGTGAACACAAGATCAATCGAACCGGTAAGAAAACCACGACTGCAAACATTGAGACCTGTAATCATTTCGGCATAGGGCAAGCCAAAGCGAGCCAATGGATTCAGATGAAAAACACTGGCTAGATCAAACGAACGCAACACCTTGCCTTGATGAGCAATTGGCAAATCGAAGCTGAGTTCATGAATGCGACGTTGACCATGCAGTTGATTCAGTCGCAAGCCTCCAAGAGAACCACCAATTGGAGTACTCAACACCCTCTCAAGACCATCCTGAACTGAGGCGAGCAGAGTGCTGTCAAGGCCTGCGCTTCGTAGCTCTTCTTCAATCACGATGACGGCATTCGGATCTTGCAATGGCTTGCAAAAATCCAGTCGTTCAAGAATCCGGTGTAAGCAATCCCCTGCTGCAGCACCACGAGGGAATTGCCCCAGAGGGCTCTGGTCAGACCAGTTCAACGTTGGAGTTGAGCGAGAGGCATCAGCAATCGCACTCTGATCTTGAAGTTTGAGCATGGGTTCAAGCTTCTGCTGATCGCTATCTCGACCTTCTTCCAACTCCAAAGGATCAGCCGGAGCACTGCCGTCATAAGTGTGTGTAGCAGACACCCAAGCGGAATAACTACTGCGACCCCAAGAAAGATCAAGGCGCCGTTGCGGTGTTGGACCAAGAGTTAACTCACCATGAAGCGGCGGCGGTTGCCAGCGCTGTTGCACCGATTTCAGCTGAGCCGGAACAACAGTGATCGGCAACTGCTGGCGATCAAGCCAAGCACTCATTCGTTCTGGAGTGAGATCCTGCATCGCTGCATCGATGGCATCAACACCAAACAGCCAAGCGCTGAGGGGATTGCCTTCCTGTTTGGCGCCCCGAGCCCAAATCAACATCAACAGAGAGCAGGCTCTGGTGATCGCCACATAGGCAAGACGTTCGGCTTCCTGCAGGGATGCTTGATGAGCCTGCTGTGAAAGCTGCCATCCTTTCCCCCAGCGGGTGCTGAGTGCTACACACCAACGCGACTCTGAGCTGGATCTCCACAGGGGGCCGTGGGGGAGGGAGGGGGCTTGCCAGAGGTAGGGACAAATCACAACGGGATATTCCATCCCCTTGCTGCGATGCACTGTAACCACAGCAACCGCACTCTCGGCCACATCACTGTGAGGTTGTCGAACCTCTGGAACCGGATCAACAGGTTGTAGTCGTTGGCGACGCAACCAATCGGCTGCAGTAGACGCATCCAATCCTTGGCGATGAATCACCTCCTGTACAAGCTGCGCACATTGATATAAGTCGCCTAAAAGACGTCCGCGTTCTGAGAGATCAGCAATTGTGCGGCCTTCAAGTAACTCCGCTAGGCAGCCCATAAGACCAAGGCGGGGAAGATTAATGGTCCAATCCCTGAAGCGAAGGGCTAATTGATCGAGCTCACCATTGCATTCAGCATGAGCGAGCTGCTCTGTCTTCCATTGCATCAGAGCTGAACAGGCCACAAGCTTCAAACTGCTGCTGTGGGAGGGTCTGGCCAAACAATCCAGAAAACGTTGTAAGACCTGGGCCGCTTCACTGGTGAGAACATCCCCCTGGCTAACAAGCCGGGTGGGCACTGCCGCGACAGCAAGGCCCTGGCGAATGCTGGCTGCCTGTCGATGACGACCAACAAGTATGCAGATATCAGAAGGGCTGAAGTTGTATGAATCACTCTGAAGCAGATCCAAAACAGCATGGGCAACAGCCGTTGGGATCTGTTCTTCCAGGTTGGTTTTAGAGGTCAGTGGAGCAGGTTGCGCTCCTGTTTGATGAGTAGCTTCATCAAGATTGAGCAGTTGAAGTGGGTTAACACCAAGGAGCAAAGGCCTTGGTGTTGCTTGACTACAAGCAGTCAAAGATGGAACATTTAGTTTTGAACGCCTCAAGCCTGGAGCCATCAAGTGGTTCAATCCATCAAGCAATGAAGTCGTTGTACGGAAGTTGTCAAGTAAGGCGTCGATGCGATCAACCTTTGAACGTGCATGCATATAGGTGTTTAGATCACCACCACGAAATCGATAAATCGCCTGCTTAGGGTCACCCACCATCAACAGAAGATGGTCAGGGCTATGCGCAAAGGCCCCTTCAAGCAGACGCCATTGCACAGGATCCGTGTCTTGAAACTCATCAATCAACGCGACGCGATAACGCTGTCTTAACGCCTCAAGCCATGGTGCTTGTTGATCAGGATGGAGTTGAGCCATGGACTCGGGTTGAGGTTTGGGGTCCAGTGCAGAGAGAAGCTCTGCGTAGCTCATCACACCACGCTGCCTGCGGCGCTCAGCTAACGCAGACAGCCCCCAATGCAAGGCATGATTCCACACCTGTTCAGCAGGGCCATCACAAAGATCAGCAATTGATCTCTGCAATGCAGGGATCAGAGGATTGGGGTTTTCTTCGCCGCAACGCCGAGCAACAGTGCAAACAACAGCTGGATGAAAGTAATCCGTGAGTAAGGGTTGATCACGGATCGCTGCGTAGCCAGGAGTAAAAGGCTGATCAGAATGTTGTGGTGATTGGGAGAAAGCTTCAAGCCAGTGATTGAGGATGGCGAAACGATCTTTTTTGGGTTTAGGGCTAAAGGGTTTTGTATCTTTAGCGCCCAGAGATCGCCAATCAGCAGCGCGACTCGATAATGCGATATCCAATTCAGAGCCGTGTCGTTGCCAGTGATCAACAAACTGTTGCCAGCACTGCTTAAGGTAGGCATCGAACTGGCTTGCTAGCGGTTGTGAAGACTGCAGATTGCTGGGGTGAGTTTCGAGAGGCAAGCTGGGATCGCTATCGAGTTTGAGCAAAGCCTTTGCCAAGTTCTCAACGCTCAAGCCAGCATGGAGAAGACCGCGTAGATGCTGGGCATCGAGAGCTAAGACCTGTTGCTGCCAATAATCATGAACAACATCTTGAACAAGTTGTTGTCCTGAGTCATCCAGGCGTGGGTCCATGACAGCACCACTCTCAAGAGCCTGACGCCGCAAGGTACGCCTGCAGAAGCCATGGATGGTGGTGATATCAGCCAGATCAAGGCTCTCAAGTGCTATCAAGAGGGAGGAGATCCATTGATGCCTTTGAGAGCCATCGTGGCCTTTGCGCTGAAGCCATTGCTCGAGAACAAGATCAGGCGACTTATGAGTGGCGCCCTGATCGAGGGCTTCAAGACCTTCAAGAGCATCCTCAAGGCGTTGGCCAATGCGAGAGCGCAGCTCTGCTGCTGCAGCTTCAGTGAAAGTCACCACCAATAGTTCACTAATTTGGTGGCCGCCTTCAGTGAGCAGTCGTAAAACCAGATGAGCAAGAGCAAAAGTCTTGCCTGTTCCTGCACTGGCTTCTAGTAAGCGCAAGCCAGGTCCGAGGGGGTAATCATTGGACTGGAAACAATATTCAGGTTCACGGCTGACATTAGCCATTGCAGTGCAGCAGAGCTAATTGGTAAATCTCACCGATCATTCTCTGCCTTTGACATCGTATTTACCAAAAGGGCCTAAAGGCGTTGAAAAACTCAATTTACCAAACACCTTAAAACAATTGTTGACTAGTAGCTTCAAATATAATTATTGTTCATTACCTAGTCTAATCTGCCAAAGATCGCTCCATCCCAAACAAGCTCAGGCAGTCACAGGTTACCTAATCGATTGCTGAAGGATATTAATCATCAATCTTGCTACCTACTGATTATGCACTGGGCTTATATAAAAACGATAACATATATAACACACCTCAATGATTCCCGTGTTCCACTGTCTAAGCATTCCAATGCAGCATCAATAGAATTGATCTCTCCACTTACATCTCAGGCATATAATCTCATCAAAATTGGCCAAATCGTAACACAAGTCTCAATGACTAGGAACTTTTACAGAGCCTAATCTTTGCAGTAATTCCATGATCAACTGAAGTCCAAGTACTCCAATGCCTATTAAAAGCACTAAATTTAGGTTGGCACTCGCAAGATGAGCGAATGAGAGAGAAAAGGCTGCATAGTCAAAACCTGCTGAAGAAACCACAAAAGCCCACACACGAAGATGAACATCTGGAGATGGCAAAAACTCTCCAAGCCTGTCATAAGTAAGAGTGACTGTCATCCAAATCCATACACCAATCAGAAACGTTGCTAAAAGGATGATTGAGACTTCATCGCTAAATAAAAACAATACGCTGGCGAGAAGTCCAATACAAGACACCAATGGGAGCATCAAGGATGTCGGCCATCGGCGCGGTAAAAAGGCTGCAGTGAGTGCCCCACCCGTAGATCCCAATCCAAGTACAGCTAAAGAGTCGCTGCTCAAAGAAGAGGCTCCACCAAATTTCTGAGCAACAACGATCGGTGCATAAAGTGAAATCGGCACTTGCCCCGCTCCTATTAACAGCCCTCCACCTACTAACAGAACCACAACTCGTCAACGATTACCTGGTTTTATTGCACTTAAGTCAGTTGAGCTCTCAGCAGATTGAGATTGTTCAGGAGCAGATTGAGACTGTATTGACTTGCTAAGCAACCAAAGCACAGGCAATGCCAATGCCATCGACAACAAGGCCAAAATGACCCAGGCGATCATCGCCGAATGATGGGCAAAGAGGCCAATTGCAGAGGCCCCAAGCAATGCTCCAATCCCTCCTCCAGCCAGAACCAAACCTGAACCTCGGCGTCGATGACGCGAATGCAAACCAGCAAGAGCAATCGCTGGAATTCCACTAATCAAATGGCCGGCTGCAAAGCCTGCACAAATTCGAGCAACTACTTGCCACAAAAAACTCGATTCAAATGCCTCCAGCCAGAAAGACAGCGGCAGCAGCAATAATGCAAGTATCATCATACGCAGAACAACTTTTCGATTGCGTATCTGCGAATGGTGCAAAGAGCCCAATAAATAAGCACCAAGATTTAAGCCTGCAAAATCTCCCATTCCTGTGGTACTGATCCAAGCGTCATCGATCATGAAGCGTCCAACTGCCCCAAAATCAAAGCGGCCTATGCCAAGCCCGATTGCAGTAGCACAGCTACCTGCAACGACCATAAGGTTGAAGGGGCCATGATTATTTTCAGTTTTTTTGTATCAAAATAACTCCGTAAAAGTTGGCGAGAATCTCGTGAGCATCGCCCACTCCCCATTCAAGTTACTTTTGCGGCCAAGAACACCAAGGGCAAAAAGCTTAACAATAATGGGCAGGATAGATTTTGGCGTAACTTCTCAAGTCATCATTGCTGATCTCAATTTCAGGAAGCTGGCGTGTCTTAAAATCTCAGGCATTAAGTATCATACAGAATGAAGCTGGTTTTTTAAACAACTCAGCCCCAATTATGCGCCTCTATCCAATACACATCCAACCCAAAAAAGTAACTTTTAATCCCAATCAGCTTCTCCAGTCCAGCAGAGGAAACCCTGGAATAATCGCTGCAGTACTAGCGCGATAGGCACTGTATTCAGTATGCAAGATCATTAACTTTCGCTCCTCCCGCCGAGCCTTACCCCTCAGCAAAAGGCACAGCGCAAGGAACAACGCCACATGCAACAGGCTGCCAAGGGCAATGGCAACTCCAGCGGAACACAGCAACAGCGCTTGATAAAGCGGATGGCGGCAGCGTCGATAGGCACCCATCGTTACCAGGGCTGCAGCGGGCTTTGGATCAGGCAGTGGTGAAAGGCTTGCGCCAAGACGCCAAAACGCTTGAACCGCTAACAACACCCCCACACCAAATAGGCAGGCGCCAAAAATGGTAATTGGCAATGGCCAGCGATATCCCCAACGCTCTAAAGCAGGCCAAGGGGGCAAGAGATGGGCAGCAATCAGGATGATCTGTGCCAACAGCCACCACTCACCCTGGCGATTATCCAGCCAGCCTCCCCAACTCAGGCCCCAACCAGAAAAAGCCATACCCAGAGACTCTGCTGGGCTTTGCTTTGAAGCATTTGACATCTGAGCCATCCCTTGATCTGTTCACACAAGTCTGCGCAGACTGAATAGCAAAAAGCTTGCATGAACTTCAAATCAATGATCAGCCGCAATGACTTCTAGATCACCAATGCCTCAACCAAAGGGCCATAGAGGCTTGTGTATGCCTGCTCAAAACCAGGGGTGTTGAGAAGCTCTGAAGCTTCGCAGTTCAGACCAAAACAGAGCTGCATCTCAGCCCGTTCACGCTCACCCTGAGCATTAAATCCGCCACTCCAAGACTGACGGAAGGCTTGTTCACCCCTACCAGCCGATTTGTTGTTGGCGTTGGCGTAGGCCCAACCACTCATCGGTGGCACCGGCCAACACTGACTCAAACCCTGACAGGCTAAAGCCTGCAAAGCAATGAGTTGTTCTCTTGCTTGCTCGGCTGGAAGTGGCTGCCAACGCAGAGCTATCTCAAATTGATCCTTCTTGGCTGCTGATCCACAACGGGCTACGACGACAGTTGCCGAGGTAAGCGTGTGATTTGCGCAGACCTGCAAATGGCTTAGCCATCCCTCCATCACCCCCCTTGACTTCAACTGACCTGGTTGCACCACCACGACCGTGTCCCCAGCCCAAAGCATTTGCCTGGAGCCATCAGCCAATTCAAGACGTCGTGTCGAGCATGGTCCCATGCTCAGTAGCGTTGCCTGTAAATGTTGCCAACGCATCTCGAGTCGTTCGCACTCCAACGTCGCAGCTGCTCCTGGTGGAAGGGTGCCTTGGCCGGCATAGCGATGCTTCCAATCACCTGCTTCTGATTCCTGCAGCAATGCCTTCTCATCCGTAGGGAGATGGCCAAGCAGCTCTGACAAGCGTTGCCTGAGCAAACCATGCCGATGCCATTCATCTAGATCGAGGGCCTCAAAGTCTTCAACAGGATCAAACCATTCACGTGGTGTTACCTGAAATTGCTCCAGCCAAATCAACTGGGGAGCGATTAACCAGCGCAACAACAATTCAGATGAGATAACCGCAGAAGCCTCCAATGACACCGAATTCCAATGCAAAGGCAGCGCAAGGGCAAGGGGTAGTGGCGCTAGAGTTTTATCCAACCAGCGGCGCGCCTCGAAATGGCGACGGTCACAGCTAGGAGGTGGTTGGCTCCCCTGAGATAGAAAATTACTGCGCTCAAGGGGATTGGCGGCTGGTTCTCGACATAGGCCCTCAAATGTCTCATCGCTGAGCTCATGCTGCAGCCATCCAAGCCATTGCTGCACAGGGCTAGCAGCTGGGCGACATTCGCCCGTGTGCTCATCGCGGCTGTTCCATGTGATCAGCAGATGCTGTCGGGTCGACATCAATGCTTCCAAAAGCACATAACGATCTTGATCACTACTACGTGGATCACCTAGCTGACGCTGCTGCTCCAATAGATGAAAGCCAGCTCGCTCGCGATGGCGAGGGAAAACATCGGCGTCCAATCCCATCAGCACGATCACACGATGAGGGATGGCACGCATCGGCTCCAGAGCACTCACTGTGAGGGCACCAGTGCGATGTCCAAACCGCCCGCTATCTGCAGAGAGAGCTTCATTCAACACATCTGCTACAACAGCCGCTTCCAGCAACAACGTGCAGTCAGCACCAATCTGACGCCAATCCTCCAAAGCAATCAGCAGGCACTGCCGCTCCCAGGCCCAAGAGCCACCATCACCAAACAACTCCTCGACAAAATCCTGTAGAAGCTCTACCCAAGCTCCACAAGTTCGAGCACGACGAAACTCTTTCAGCTGCCGGCAGAACTGAGCCAAAAGCTGCCACCACTTCGCAAGCTGTGCTGGTTCCAGCCCTTCTGCGAAGGGTGCTGCTCCTCCAGGGGCCAGACCTGGTGTGCTGGGCAACACCAAGCCAAGCAGCCAGCGATCCAAGCACCAGCTGAGGCTATGGGTCTCATCACCACCACGCTCCTCGGCATCTAGTCCCCAGCGAAATCCTGTGCGCTGCAAACAGCGACTAAGGCTACTGGCATCGTCCTGGCTGAAACCTTGCTGCTGCTGTATTGCCGGATTAGCGAGCAAGCCTTCAAGGGCGGTGGCAGTCAATCGCTCACCTGCGATCTGAAGCAGTTGCAACATCCCCTGCGTCAGCCCAGGGCTGTCCTGCTGGCTGCGATCTGTGAGCCGCCAAGGAAGCTCCACGCCAGTGGCGGCAGCATCGTTGAACACCGAGGCGAGCAGAGGAGCAAAACGATTGACCTGTGGGGTCATCACCAACACATCACGGGGTTCGAGGCTGGGGTCGGCAGCAAACCATTGCAAGATCTGATCGCGGACCAACTGCACCTGGCGCCATTGCCCAGGGCAAGCCAAAAACTGCAAAGAACTGTCCTCTTGCCTGCGCCGCAGAGGTTGATGATCCTCCGGCGAGACAAGCTGCTGCTGAAGCTGCTCAAGCAACGTAGGTTCTTGCCCGGATTCACAAGCCATGGTGGCCGGCGCGGCGAATAGATCACCCTCCTGCCACTGGCCAAGCTGACTCTCACCGCCACCTTCCAGCAACTGCTGAAATTCCGCGCCCATGCGTCCAAGGATGGCTTCTAAGCGCGGCGCTTCGAGCATCCACAAACCATCAGCCGGCTCAGTCCACTGATTCCCCAACGTCTCCCTTCTGCTACGACATCGCTGCCAAAGATCCGGGCAGGGGGTCAGCAGAAACATCTGTACGTCCACAAAACCAGAGAGGGCCTGAATCAACTCCACTTGCACCGGAGCAAGACTGCTCAGACCAAAAAGCCGCAGTTGACTTGGCAATGCCATGGCGGGGTTGTCTCCGCTGCGCAGCTTTAAAACAGCCCTATGCACCTGAATCCCGAACGGTTCAACCTGCAAACGTTCAGCCAATAAACGCAGCAACTGGGGTTGCCAGCGCAGGGTTAAAGGCATCTCCTGCGATGAGTTCAAAAGCCGATCACTGCCCTCAAGCCATTGATGGATCAACTTGGGGCGGTAAAGCGCATAGTCGTCAAAGGCATCGGCAATGCTTCTGGCTAACTGCCATTGCACTCGGTTGAGGTGGCCTGGCCGAGATGGCTGCCGATTGACCCATTCTCTCAATGGCGCAGCTTCTTCAGTCTCCAAAAGCTGTGGCAACAAATCAAGCAGAGGCCAAACGAGTCGACTAGCCCGCCAGGGATCTTCAGCATCACTATCGATCCCCAATATCATCCGAACCAATTGCCTTAAACGTGATCCTGGGAAAGGGAATCGCACCAAAGCACTGATGCCATTCACACTTGCCAACTGTTCCCCCAGCCAGCGGCTTGTGGGCCAGGTGTTCACCACGACATCCACTGAGTCAAATAGACCTGGTGGTGCCAGACGCAGCTGCTCCGCCAACACTCGAGCTAACCACTCCGCTCTGTTGCTGCGGTAGATCGTCAGCAAGGCTTAGTAGAAACCAGGGATGATGATGTAGTCATCTCTTGAGTGAACGACTCTTTGAGCTTGTCGACATCGCATGCAAGATACTGATTCAACTTGCGGTCACCGCAGACCTGAACAACAGCATCGCGTTCTGGGCAATAGGCGCTCAGCAAGCCCCCGTAGCAAGCTCCCGTATCAATCATCACAAGATGGCGATGGCGCTCCACCTGCGGTCGAGGGGTATGAGCCACGATCACGCGTCCATAGCGACCGTCGTAATCCTCCCAGAATCGCTGACGAATGCTCAAATCAGGATTGCCATCGAGGTCAAAGCCAGCGTGAGTCGCAATCCATCCCTTGGCTTTGTAAACAAGAGGAAGCCCTTTCAAGCGGCTTAACCACTCTCGAGCCTGGCGATCACCCAATTGCCGGTACGTGTCAATCACCAGCAAAGCAGCCTGGCCATCTTGAGGGTCGACCTCCAGACAATCGATCAGGTGTTGTTCATGGTTTCCACACAACCAATGAGCACGACCTCCACAGACCATTTCCCAGGCAAGCAACATGGTGGCCTCAATGGCCGGCCCTCGATTGATCACATCTCCACAAAACACGAGCTGGTCTGAGCTGGGGAGCAAGGCGATGAGCTCTACCAAGGATTGATAACAGCCATGGACATCCCCAATCACCCAGTGAAATTCGCGGGGTGACTTCACAATCGCAGCAGCATTCTCTTCAAGATTCTGACTTGGCAGTAGCCATATGTCAGCGCTACTGCGTACGGTGAACAGTCTTGAAGTGGTTGATTTGGATCCACGCACGTTGCCGGTCATCAAACGAGTCGACTTACTCGTCAAATCCCTCAATGGTGCTGAGCGCACCAATGAAGCTTTGGCACGTTGCGAGGATGCAGACTCCATGATTGACGTCCTTCTAGGTGCGGCAGCCCAGCTTGAGCTTGGTCTCACCCGGGAAGATTTGATGACCACACCACCAATCCGTGACTGGATCTGGTGGAAGGAGAAAGAGGCCCTGATTACCATCGGTGAAACCAAGCCCCGTTACAAACAAGACGATCGAGCCTCCGCAGAGAATTCGACTGGACGTCGCACCTTCCTAGGGTTGTTCAGATTCTGATTGCTAAATGTTGGAGGGCCTGTTTTAGGCTTCAGTAGAAGGATCAGTAACGATCGAGACCACCATCACTGCAGGCAGATTCATCTTTTTTACTCAGTCAACATGTCCGACATCAAAGATTCCTGAGTAACCATTGATTTGCAACGATTAAATAATGCCTACTCATCCTTACTGGCTACCCAAAAAGAAGCTCTCGTCGGGGATTCTGGACAAGACGCTTCATCTCTCTTACAGCTTCTTGAAGGCCTACAGCGATCGAGCGAGCCACAATTGTATGACCAATATTCAATTCTTCAATCCCTTCAATCGCAGCCACGGCTTCTACATTCTGATAAGTGAGGCCATGCCCAGCATTCACCCGTAAGCCAAGGCTGCGCGCTCTTGCTGTCGCTTCAGTCAAGCGTGCAAGTTCAAAGGATTGATCAGCCCAACAGGCTTCGGCGTAAGCGCCAGTGTGCAGCTCCACCCAACGAGCACCACTCTTACAAGCTGCCTCCAGTTGTTGAGAAACAGGATCTACAAACAAGCTGACGGGAATCCCTGCAACCTGCAGCTGATCAACCATGCCTTTCAAGGATCCCTGCTGGGCAGCAACATCCAAACCTCCTTCTGTGGTCACCTCCTGCCGTCGCTCTGGTACGAGTGTCACCATGTCAGGTTGAATTTTTAAAGCAATCCCAACCATTTCAGCAGTGGCTGCCATCTCCAAATTAAGACGACTGCGCACTGTTGCCCGAAGCAGGTCCAGGTCTCGATCCTGAATATGACGGCGATCTTCTCTTAAGTGAACTGTGATGCCATCGGCTCCACCAAGTTCCGCCAATAGAGCCATCGGCACTGGATCGGGTTCCACGGTTTGGCGAGCCTGGCGCACATTGGCAATGTGGTCGATGTTGACCCCGAGGCTGGCCATAAAGAAAGGGAAACAGGCCTGATCCTATTGGGGATAATTGACCGCCTTCTATTCTCTAAGGGATTTGACCGCCGGTTCAACTGCCCAATCAACATTGGGTTCAGAGGTTCTTGGCCTTTAACTTCGGATGTTTGAACTCGCCAGAGACGGTGTCCTCGGCCCTAGCGACTCGTGAAAACTCCCTGGGTCTCGCAATAGACCCTTTTTTAGCCCCCGTTGCCATGGTGGCGACTCAAGACATCGTCCTGCGCCAATACTTTCGAGAGCGCATCGTTCTGGGTCAAGAGAATCTGCCCATGCAAGGGCCAGTGTTGCTGGCTCCCACCCATCGTTCACGCTGGGATGCATTGATGTTGCCCATGGCCGCTGGCCGTCGGGTTACGGGTCGTGATTGTCGATTTATGGTCACTGTTGATGAAATGAAGGGCCTACAGGGGTGGTTTCTCCATCGCTTGGGATGTTTCCCGGTGAATCAGAGCAAACCTTCGCTCACCAGCCTGCGCTATGCGATTGATCTGATGGCCGATGGACAACAGGTCGTGGTTTTTCCAGAAGGAACAATCAATCGCACAGAAAAACCCATCAAGCTCTATCAAGGTTTGGCACGTCTGGCTCAACTTGCAAAAAGCCAAAATATTGATGTCCAAGTCGTACCAGTTGGTCTTGGCTATAGCGAAGTCATTCCCAAAGCCTGTGGACGGGCATCAATTTGCTTCGCAGAACCGATGAAGGTCTTGGAGACTGGTCGTGAAGCGGTGAAAAGCTTCAATGCTGAGCTGTCAGAAAAGATGCATGCAGCTGAACAAGCGGCCCTCCATGCAGTAGGCCGTCTCAAGAAAGCACCTTAAAGTTTCGCCCATCTGTTCTTCAGTTCATGCGTTGTCGCCTTCCGCTGACGGCCCTGGCTCTTTCTGCTGGCCTACTTCTCTCATCTGGTTCAGCACTAGCTCAAACAGCAGCTTCATCCAATGACAAGGTGCTGGCCCAAGCGGGCGGTGGATTCAATGTGGCAGCAGTTCAAGCCCTCCTGAATCAAGGAGATGCTGCTGTATCCGCTGGAAATCTCACTGAAGCCCGAAATGACTACGACAACGCTCGCGATGCTGCAAAGCAGCTGCTTGCCTTTTATCGAGACCTCAGTGGAGCCTTCCGCGGACTGGATGCTCGTATCCCACGCGAAATGGATGCCAAAGGGCGTAAAGCCATGGGGCTCCTTGCCCAGGCCAACCTTCGCCTTGCAGCACTTTTCCGCCAACAAAACCAACCTGAGGTCGCTGTACCGGTGTTGGTAGAAGTGGTGAGAGTGATGTCGCCCTCCCGCCCCGAAGGCCAAAAGGCCTATCAGAGCCTTCTGGAGCTGGGCTTCGTAGAAACCCCCTATGCCGGCGCCAAGCTGACAGCTCCCAACTGAGTCAACTTTCGACTTGGATCTGCCAGCATCAAGCTTTGAAGTCAACATTAGTCTCCATGGTTCAATCCGACGAGGTCGGTGCAGCGATCCGGCTAGCCCTACCTGATGCCCAAGTCACCGTTGAAGACCTCACTGGTGGCGGCGACCATCTACAGGTGAGCGTCATCTCAAACGCCTTCGCTGGCCTTTCCAGAATCCGTCAGCATCAGTTGGTCTATGGGGCCCTCAAAGATCAGCTCGCCAGTGAAGTTATCCATGCCCTGGCCTTAAGCACCTCTACTCCCAACTAAACCCTCTCCCCCTCGTTTTCGATGGATCCCACCACCAAAACACGTATTGAAGCCCTGATCCAATCAAGCCCGATCATGGTGTTCATGAAAGGCACAAAACTGATGCCTCAGTGCGGCTTCTCCAACAATTGCGTGCAGATCCTCAACTCCCTCGGCATGAGCTTCGAAACCTTTGATGTGCTCTCCGACATGGAAATTCGCCAAGGGATCAAGGACTACTCCAATTGGCCGACAATTCCCCAGGTTTATGTAAAAGGAGAATTTATCGGCGGATCAGATATCTTGATTGAGATGTACAACGCGGGAGAATTGGCCGAGAAGCTTGAAATCGCTCTTAACAGCTAAGATCTCAAGCTTTAATTCGTTAAGTCTTAGCAATTAAATGCCGTTACTACTCGCCACAACCGTGCAAGCAAATCTCCTCTATGGAGTGGCTGTGATCGGATTTTTTGCTGGTTCCTGGTTTTTGGGTCGAGCGATCACAGTGATCACCAAAGGCAATAACCCGCTGGTTTGGCGAGGCTGGAAGAAATTGTTTGGCCTTAAAAAGGACTGAACGACTCAGCAGCATTGCCCCCGTAGGGCATCCCCATCAGCCCTAGAGAGGCTTGGGGTGATGGGCTTAAACGAGATACCTCTCCAAAACTTAGGGGACCAGGCCCATGTTGGTCGCCACCGAGCCAATCATGGCCAACACAGCTAGCGAAAACAAAAGGCAGCTACCCAATCCCTGGGATGTAAACAGGGAGCTTGCCCTGGCCAGCTGGTCTGCAAAGGCTGCTGGAATTCCAAAAAGGAATTACCAACCCGCTTCTTTTTTGCGATAAAGAGTTCCCATATCGCCATCTGGGCCAATAAAGCTGGAGGGATCCAAAATCCAACGATCGACAAGATCTTCAAACCTGGCCTGATCCCTTATCTCCAGTTGTCCACTACGCCTTAGAGCATGAATGTAGCCGTCTGCATAGAGCCGCAGCTCCGACTGACTGTGGTAACGACTGGTCAGTTCCTGACAGGCATCACAAAGCGACTGGAAGTGTCTAATCGCCTCAGGGTGATCAAGAGATGTCATGGTCGGAGATCACGGCAGCCTCTTTTGGCAGCTTGCCATTGGATTGGGTTTAGCGTAAGCGCGATCTGTGATCACATGTGACCTCCATTCCCCGCAATCTTCATTCCAATGAGGACACCCAAGTGTCTTCATCGGGGTCTTTGCAGATGCAGACCACGCCAAAGCAGCCCTCAAGGGTCCTTGTGGTGGAACCTCACCAAACTCTTCGCACGGTGCTGGTCCATCGCCTCCGTCAGGACGGCCATCTCACCGCTGCAGTGGCATCTGCCGTGGAAGCCCTTGACGTCTGCCGAGATCAATCACCGGATCTTCTCGTTAGTGCTGAGTTACTTGAGAGGAGTTCTGCAATGCGACTCTCTCATCAGCTCCGTTGCCCTGTGATCGTGTTAACAGCTCGAACAGGCACAGAGCCCATGGTGGGCCTCCTCAATGAAGGCGCCGACGATGTGTTGCGCAAACCATTTGGACTTGAAGAACTCGCCGCACGCTGTCGCACCTTGCTGAAACGGGGACATAGCGGTTTACAGGAGCGCGTCACAGTGGGCCCCCTTGAAGTCCACTTGTTGCTCAGGCAAGTGACTCTGAGCGATAAACCTGTGGAATTAAGCCCCAGAGAATTTGCACTTCTCTGTGCACTTTTAATGCCTCCAGGTATCGTACGAAGCCGCCAGGAATTATTGCGAATGGCTTGGCCTCCCTTCAGCGGCGGGCCTCGTTCTGTAGACACCCAGATCCTTACCTTGCGACGCAAACTTGAGCAAGCTGGGCTTGGCGAAGGAGGTGGCATCACCACCATGCGCCAGCAGGGCTATCGATTCAGCCTGGATACTCTTCCTGATTCTGAATCATAAGTATTGGACCTCAAAACTATCGATTAGCCAATGATTAAAGATCCTGGTTGAAGTGGCCGAAACAGATTCTAGGCATTACTACAAGTTCATGATTTATGACATAAACAAAAGATGAGCGCAATAGGTTGATATTCAGATAACCAGGGCAAGCGGTCAATCCTTAAGGAAGTCTGTTATCAAAACAAACCCTAAAAGGCTGACAAGCTTGGATGAGCAGCAATTGCCCAGATCAGCGGAGCGGTACCAATAGCGGTTGCAGTCAGCAATTGAGCACCGACAACAGCGAAGTGTTTTGCAGTCATGATCTAGGACTGATGGCTGCACACACCATCCATCAGATCAACTACATCTGTTCTAACCTTGCTCAAATACTGCAGTGAGATTGATCACAGTGATGAATGCTGCATCGAACATCATCAGCATTTATTAGTCAACAAGTTGACAGCGGCTTAATCAGCCTGCAAGAAGAAGTTGATGCTCTCAATCATGAGCTACTCATCAAAGATGCTTTCTCCAGCTTTAAGCGCAATTTGCATGCAAAGCTGTTTAACAGCTGCATTTAGATGCAGCTGTTAAACAGCACCTGAAACCTCACCTCGTCTACTTGCTGTCCTGTTGTTTCTTGACAGCCTCCTCAACCTTGGCCTTCACATCTGCTGGCACCTCCTTAGGGCAGTACTGAATAGCCCCAGTGATGATCTGAAACTCAGCACCAGCGAAAAGCTGTTTGGTGGTGAGTTTGCTAGTTCCTGCCGAAGCCACTAATCCACCATGGCGGCCCGTAAGGATCTGCGCGTACGTAGCGGCAGCGATACCAACGGCCTTGGGAAATTCCACGCCAGCGGCACGTGCATTACAAACATACGAAGAGCCAATGCCTCGATAGAGAAAGATGTCTTCGTTGCTAGCCGGTGTTGCTTTGGACCCACCAGCCTGCTGAGCAAACGCAGCAGAACTAATCAAACTGAGGGGCATCAACAACGAAGCCGCCAAAACTGGACGAAGTCGACGGGAAAGGGTTTGCAATGGATCTGGTCTTCAAGACTTCGCCATGGTGCCCTATCCGACAAGGGTTTAACCACCCCAACTGAGTCAGTTATGACATATCAAAGCTTTAGAGAGTCGAATCAACTCCTATCCCTTCTGAATCGAGGCTGATGCCCGCTCAAGCAAATTCTAATGGTGGACAAACCCTCCTCTTCAATCAGTCCGTCCCACTCATCGCCAGGTTTTTCGTCAATAAGTCGCACTGCTTGTATGGCCAACAGCTACAGCGATACCGGCTATCACCCTCTTTGGCTTATGCAACAACCTCCACGCGGATCAACTGATCCACATGTGGGAGCAACCAATTCTTGCAATGGGAAGAGAGCTATCAGCAACGCCCACTGAGCAACAGACTGTTCATCAAGGTGTTAGCAGCTCTACCAGTTCAAGTAAAAACCCATAATGTGAACCTCAACCTTGCCAGGCACCCGCCAAAGTGGATGGGGTCAAAGCCAATCAGCGACAACAGCTTCAGCTCCTGCTTGTAGCAGCTCGCCATCAGCTCTCCAGAAGCGATCTGCGATCAATGATCCAGTTTCTGGAGAATGAAGACTGCGGCTTCAATGTCACGCTGCAGATGGCTGATCCAAGTGAACAGCCGGAGTTGCTTGAACTGCATCGACTAGTGGCAACCCCTGCACTAATCAAGCTATCGCCAACGCCAAAGCAAGTGTTCGCAGGCAGCAGTATTTTCCAGCAACTACAAAACTGGATCACTCGCTGGCAGCAAGACATCGTCGTCACTGGCCTGGGCCTGAGCTTGAGGCCAACAGAACTAGATGGCAGCCGTACTCAAAGGGAATTGCAACTGGAAGATCAGCTGCTGGTATTGCGCCAGGAGAACGAAACCCTGATCGACCGCCTCAATGCACAGGAAAGAACACTGAGAATGGTGGCTCATGAGTTAAGAACTCCTCTAACCGCAGCAGTCCTAGCGTTGCAGAGTCAACAGCTGGGGCAAATCAATATTGAACACTTTCAGGATGTCGTCAAACGGCGTCTTGATGAAATCGAATTGCTATCAAAAGACCTGCTGGAAGTAAAAAGCACGAAATGGGAAGACCTTTTCAATCCACAAAATCTTGATCTAGGCAATATCGCCGCTGAAGCGATCCTAGAGCTCGAAAAGCTATGGCTTGATCGAAACATCGAGATCCGTACAGACATTCCCTCCGACCTACCCAAGGTCTTTGCTGATCAGAGACGCATGCGACAGGTGCTGCTCAACCTGCTGGAAAATGCCCTGAAGTTCACTGAGGATGGCGGAGAAGTTTCACTGACCATGCTGCACCGCACAAGTCAATGGGTGCAGGTGAGCATCTGTGACAACGGGCCAGGGATTCCAGAAGATGAGCAAGAGCGGATTTTTCTTGACCGAGTGCGCTTGCCACAAACTTCAGTTTCAACATCTGGATTCGGAGTCGGCCTATCGGTATGCCGCCGCATCGTGGAGGTCCATGGGGGCAAAATCTGGGTTGTCTCAGAACCCGACAAGGGCGCATGCTTTTACTTAACAGTTCCAGTCTGGCAACGAAATGGACAAGATTGAACTGCGCTTGCCTTGACGGAGGGTCAGGCTTAAACGTAGTTTTCCCGAGTGATCACAAGCACAGACAGCTTTGATTACGGCCTCGCCCCCATCGTCTAGAGGCCTAGGACACCTCCCTTTCACGGAGGCGACAGGGGTTCGAATCCCCTTGGGGGTATCAGCTGATAACGGATTGAGCTTGCTAAAGGTGGGTTCTATTCGCAAAAGCAATGACCTTTTTCGTAGACCCTTAGCTCGAGCAATTTAAACAAACGCTGCTCAAGATCATCTCCATATTTTGAGATGTTCAAACCAAGGACTGGCGACGCAAGCCCTCCTTCTCCACTGCAAGTAGATTTGCAGTGAGATCATCTCTCAATCGCTGTTCAATCAAGGCAACTGGCATACCAATGCAGCCCTGAACAGTGAGCTCGTAGAGAAGGGAAGTGGACGTTCCCTCAGCCAGCTCGCGCATGATCCAATTTCCCTCAAAACGTCTGAAGTCCCCTTTAAGCAAATGGAACTGCAACTGGCCCTCAGATCGATATTCCACCAACTCCAACTGAACCTGAGCTGAAAACCTCAGCCCCAGCAACTGTTGAGAACCCACCTGGTTCAGCCGCACTCGATTGCCAGTGCGTTCCAACACTGTGCTGCTGGCAAGGTTTGGGATGAATTCACTAAGTTTGTCGTAATCGGTCAGAACGTCCCATAACACAGACTCTTTGATCGGCGTTCTCAACTGGACCGCCAGTCGTCGCGCCCCATGAGGCAATCGTTCCATCGTCTGCTCGATGGCCTGTCGCTTCACAGAGACCGACTCTGGTGAGGCTATGAGCACGGAACCCGAACGTGGTTGAAGATCCTGGATAGGTACCACAAGAAGAGGCTGTGCTCAAGACGCCTAAGAATACCGAAAGAATTCAATGACCGTTGAGCCAATGCCCAGAGACTGAGCTGTGCCAATCGCTAAACGTAACCCGAAAACACGGATGAGTATGCATACCATCACACCTTCTAAGGTATTCTCGCCGTCACGCTCTTGCTCTTGATGGCTTTCAACCAAACTGAAGTAGTTCTCGGTGGAATCGCCCATATCCCTCTTGTTATTGGCGCTTTCTACGTTGTCAAAGCACTCTTTTACCGAGGCCAAGACGGAGAGTTAGCTCCTTTTAGCTTTTCTTACCGCCAAGCAGCTCAAAGAAAATCATCATCGACAACCACCTCAACCGAAAAGCCTGACACCAAAAGCCCACCCGCTCAAAAATCGATACCCATTAACCTTTACAAGCCGAAGGCTCCCTTTGAAGGGACTGTTCTAGAGAACTACAGCCTAGTCAAAGAAGGTGCTGTTGGCAGGGTCAATCACATCACTTTCGACCTGGCAGGGAGTGATCCCCATCTCAGTTATGTAGAAGGCCAGAGCATTGGCATCATTCCTGCTGGTACAGACGCCAACGGCAAGCCCCATAAGCTCCGCTTGTATTCCATTGCCAGCACCCGCCATGGCGACAACCTAGAGGGCAAAACAGTCTCTTTATGTGTTCGTCAGCTCCAATACGAGCTAGACGGCAAAACGATCGACGGTGTCTGCTCGACCTATCTCTGCGACATCAAGCCTGGAGCCAAAACGAAGATCACCGGACCGGTAGGCAAAGAAATGCTTCTACCTGATGATGAAGAGGCCAACGTGATCATGTTGGCCACTGGAACCGGCATCGCTCCAATGCGTGCCTATCTTCGCCGCATGTTTGAGCCCACAGAGCGCTCCAAGAATGGCTGGAAATTCCGTGGCAAAGCATGGCTCTTCATGGGAGCTCCCTACACAGCCAATCTGCTTTATGACGAAGACTTTGAGCGTTATCTCAGAGAGTTTCCCGACAACTTCATCTATACCAAAGCCATCAGCCGTGAACAGCAGAATCCTAAAGGCGGCAGGATGTATATCCAAGACAGGGTGATGGAGTATTCCGATCAGATCTTCAAAATGATTGAGAACCCCAAAACCCATGTTTATATGTGCGGCCTCAAGGGCATGGAGCCTGGCATCGACGAAGCCATGACCGCAGCAGCAACTGCTAAGGGGATCGATTGGTCAGAGTTACGACCCCAGCTGAAGAAAGCTCATCGCTGGCACGTGGAAACCTATTAATCCTGCACTCTCCAGGTTTTTTAACCTGATAAAAACACCCGCCCAAATGGGCGGGTCTTTTTATGCTTCCTCACATTTTTTTGGGCATACGACGACAAAGCATGCCGGGATGGTCTGGAGCACTTTGAATTCACAGATCCTTGGTTACCCGTCAGAAGAGGTCTGTGTTCCATGAGCACCACGATCACCAACCCTTTACGGGTTGGACTACGTCAAGAGCGGGTTATTGCACCACAGTGCCTAGTCATCTTTGGTGCAAGTGGCGATCTGACCCACCGCAAATTGGTTCCAGCCCTTTTCGAGCTATACAAACAACGGCGGCTACCGAGTGAATTCGCCCTACTTGGCTGCGCGCGACGTCCTTGGAGCAACGAAATATTTCGCCAAAAAATGGCTGAAGCCCTCGGCGAGACTATCAACGAAAACCAGCTTGCTTGGGATCAATTCGCCGCTGGCCTTTTTTACGAACCTGTCGATCTACAGAAGCCAGAAGACCTCATCAAACTCAGCCATCGGCTGGAAGAGATTGATCGACTCCGCGCCACCCGCAGCAATCGCACCTTCTATCTTTCGGTGTCACCAAAGTTCTACGGCAGTGGCTGCAAAGCTCTTGCTAATGCCGGTCTTCTAAGCGATCCAAAACGCAGTCGAGTGGTCATCGAAAAACCATTCGGGCGTGATTACGCCAGTGCTCAGTCTTTAAATCAAATCGTCCAAAGCTGTGGCCAAGAAAATCAAATCTTCCGCATCGACCACTACCTCGGCAAAGAAACAGTCCAGAACATCCTTGTGCTGCGATTCGCAAATACCATCTTTGAACCAATCTGGAACCGGAATTACATCTCCAGCGTTCAAATCACAGCCGCTGAAACCGTAGGTGTTGAAGAACGAGCCAACTACTACGAATCGTCAGGGGCCCTGCGCGACATGGTGCAAAACCATCTCACCCAGATGCTGGCCATCACCACGATGGAACCGCCAGGGCGCTTTGACCCTGAGGCAATCCGCAATGAAAAAGCCAAGGTTTTGCTAGCGGCTCGCCTAGCGGATGAGTTGGAACCTTGGAACTGCTGCATCCGTGGCCAGTACGCACCTGGCGGCACCAAGGAAGCTCCGATAGCAGGCTACCGACAGGAGCCGGGTGTCGATCCCAGCAGCACCACCGAGACCTATGTAGCGATGAAACTTTTCATCGACAACTGGCGCTGGCAGGGAGTGCCCTTTTACGTTCGCACTGGCAAACGACTGGCAAAGCGTCTTAGTGAAGTGGTTCTCACCTTTCGAGAAGCACCCGTGCACCTTTTCGATGCCGCTGGCGGCAGCCCTACAGCAAACCAACTCATCCTGCGAATCCAACCGGATGAAGGAGCCGAGTGGCGCTTTGAGGTGAAGTCACCTGGTTCAGGCATGCGCAGCCGACCAGTAGAGATGGAATTCTCCTATGACGAATCCTTCGGTGAGCCATCCGATGAGGGATACGTCCGACTTTTGGCCGATGCCATGCTCAGTGACCCAACTTTATTCACCCGCAGTGATGAGGTTGAGGCAGCGTGGCGCCTTTACACCCCTCTCCTGGAACTGATTGAAGACAGCCCATGGCAATTGCCCATTCATCCCTATGAATCACGTACCTGGGGGCCCGCTGCTGCCGATACCCTGCTTGCCAATGACGGATTGCTCTGGCGCCGACCCTGATCCCGCCTGGCTTATCTCATCTTGATTACTCAGCTCTATCCATGTCCCCCCAGCTCACGCTTCAGAGCCCTCTGCAACTCCCTCCTAGTGAGGTCCCTAGCTATCTCGAGCAGCTCTGGTTAAACGATCAACCTGGCAACACAGGCGCCAAAACATTCTCCCTGCTGGTTTGGCAGCCGGCCTGGGTCGAACAGCAGCTGGTTAGAACCGGCCAGATTGATGGCCCGATCATTGGATCGCAGAGCCAAGAGCTGATCCAAGCTGCCCGCCAAGCCGTTACCGAAGGTGATCTACCCCACAGCACACCTCCTCTGGATTCAAGTGTTGCAGGAGTCCTTGCCAATCGCAAAGGCAATCAACATGGCGAGGATTTACGTGGGCAACACATTGATGCTGCCATCAGTGCCTTAGAACCCCGACGCCTGATCACACTGGCACCAACCCTCGAGAAGGGGCATGACCTCGAGACACTCGTGGCTGCCTATTGCCCATTACCAGAAGAAGGAGGAGGAAACAGCGCCTGCGGAGATGTGGTGGTGCTTCGCGGTGACCATCACGCCCTAACAGATGGGCTGGGAATCCTTCAACCTCTACTACCTGCAGAACTGCCCTCCTGGGTCTGGTGGAACGGCAGCCTGGACGAAGCCCCCGAATTGCTCGAGCGGCTGGCTGTGACCCCACGGCGCCTGGTGATCGATACAGCACTAGGAGATCCCCATCGCTGCATTGAGCTGCTCAAGGCCCATGTGGAAGCAGGCCGAGCGGTGAATGATCTGAATTGGTTAAGGCTGCGCACTTGGCGAGAACACCTCGCAATGGTGTTTGACCCACCACACCGCCGCAATGCCCTTAGTCATGTTGATCAGCTCGAAATCGACGTTGAGGGTCATCACCCCGTCCAGGGGCTGTTGTTAGCCGCCTGGATCGCCGATCGACTGGGATGGCAATTACAAGCCACCCAGACAATAAAAGGAGAAGGCATTGCTGCCGAATTCCGCCGAACCGATGGCACCACTGTTCATTTTCGCCTTATGCCTGTACCCATGGGGCAACCGAGCATTCATCCTGGCCAGATCGTGGGGGTCAGGTTGATCTGCAAGCCAGATGCACAACTCGAACATGCCGTTTGCGTGATTCTCTGTGCCGAATCTGGCGGCTGCATGAGACTCGAAGCAGGTGGCATGGCCAGCATGGAGCTGATTGAAGAAGTCGTCCCCATGCAGGTCGCCTCTGTAGAGATGGATGTAGCCAGACTCCTCGCTGGTGGCCATAACACCACCACCCCCCTGCTTGCCGCTGCAGCCCCCCTTGCTGCCAAGCTGCTTAGCTAAGACCCCCCTTTGGCGAAGCCCTTTTTCAGCCGCCACCCGTCATGGCCTGTGTGATTGCTGCCCCAGCCAGTGGCACTGGAAAAACCTTACTAAGCCTCACCCTCACAGCCTGGGCACGCAGCCGTGATCTAAGCCTCCAACCATTCAAGGTGGGGCCCGACTATCTCGACCCGCAACAACTAACAGTTGCTTCCGGTAGACCCTGTCGAAACCTTGACCTACTGCTCTGTGGCCCCGACTGGGTGCAAAACAGCTTTCATGGCTTTGGTGCAGCTGCCGACCTTGCGCTGGTGGAAGGCGTCATGGGCCTATTCGATGGTGTCGGCACATCGCAGCAAGGCAGTACTGCTGCCGTAGCTCGTCATCTGCAACTACCAGTCGTGCTTGTCGTGGATGCAAGCGGCCAAGCAGGCTCCCTAGCGGCCCTTGTTAAAGGCTTCCGAGACCACGATCCACAACTGACTCTAGCCGGGGTGGTGTTGAACCGGGTCAACAGCAATCGCCACAAAGAATTACTGAAAGAAGTCCTCAACAGCATTGAGGTGAAAGTGCTCGGTTGCTTGCCCCGAGATCCTGAACTCAATCTTCCCAGCAGACATCTCGGCCTTGCTCCAGCCCATGAGCTTGAGCGATTGGAGGCTCGACTACAAGCCTGGAGTGCCCTCGCAGAGACTCATCTCGATCTAACGAGCTTCAAAACGTTGCTCCGCGCGCCTACCCCGGCAATAGATCCAATTGATGCCCTGCTTGGAGAAAAGAGCATCCAATCACCACAACCACTACGGCCTGTAGCAGTAGCTCAAGACGATGCCTTTCACTTTCGCTATCCAGAAACCAAAGATTGCCTTGAAGCTCTTGGGATGCCAGTCCTGCCCTGGAAACCACTGGAGGATGAACCCCTACCTGCACAAGCGAAAGGTGTGATCCTTCCAGGCGGCTTCCCCGAACAATATGCGGCGAGTCTTAGTCAATGTGATCGCAGCATGGCTGACCTACGAGCCTGGTATGGACGGCGCCCGATTTATGCCGAATGTGGCGGGATGCTGCTGCTTGGACAGACCCTCACTGATCTGGAAGGACAAGCCCATCCAATGACAGGCCTACTTCCTTTTCATGCCAAAAAAGGCTCCCTTCAAGTGGGTTATCGCAGCCTTGATGGCACAGAAGACAGTCTTGTTATTCGCAAAGGTGATCGACTGATGGGCCATGAATTCCACCGCTGGGAACTCCACCCCACGGGCCCTAACAAAAGCTTAAAAAAACCTCTTGATCGACCACACAAGATCAACAAGCCAAGCTCTCTATGGCAAGTTCAAGGGTGGCGGGTGCCGCAACACAAAGAAGGATGGAGCCATCAGACATTGCATGCCAGCTGGGTGCACCTCCACTGGGCGAGCTGCTCAATGATCTCCCGTCGATGGCGAGCCGCACTCGAGCCGCAATCAATCCCAGCAACAAGTAATTTCTGAACAGCACAAACCCAGGAAGACATCATTTGAAGATGCTCGTCAAAATTCAGCCAGCAGCAACCGTCCTGCATGACATCTCGTCAACTTTGGATCATCCGCCATGGGGCTACCGAATGGGCACTCCAAGGCCGCCATACCGGTAGCACCAACCTCCCCTTGCTACCCCAAGGGGAAGAAGAGGCGAAGGCTCTTGCTCCTGTGCTCAAAGGCGTGAGATTTGCCGCTGTGTTGTCATCTCCCCTGCAACGAGCCATGCGCACCTGTGCGCTGGCTGAGCTTGAAATGCCCGCTGAAATCCTGCCGGAGCTGATCGAGTGGAACTACGGAAACTATGAAGGCATCACCACAGCAGAGATCCGTCAAACCGTTCCTGAGTGGACCATTTGGGACCAAGGTTGTCCTGGTGGCGAGCACGCTACTGCCGTGCAAGAGCGTTGTGAACGAATCATTGAACATGCCCTCGGCATCTCAAACAACGGTGACATCGTTCTCTTCGCCCATGGACATATCTTGCGAGCCCTAACTGGCACCTGGCTAGGCCTTGGAGCCGCAGCCGGACGACTGTTCAGACTCGATACCGGCAGCATTTGCATTCTTGGTTTCGAAAGAGAACAGCGCGTGATCACACGCTGGAATGCCCTTTGCAGTGGCAAGTTCTAAATCGAACAACGAAAGGTTCTTGCGCCAAGGTTGACCATTGATCATGAGCGAATATTGACAAGCTCACCTGATCGCCTCAATGGCTGACACCACCCTATGGGCCGAACTATTGGCCTTTGGCACCGGCTTAGCTCTCTCGCCGATCCATTTAGGTGTCCTACTTCTCCTACTGCTAGGGCCTAAACCGATTCAGCGGGGAAGTTGGTTCGTTACTGGCTGGATCGTAACCACTCTGGTCACCGTCATCCTGCTACTGACTGTGGGCCACAGCTTGGTGTTGGACATGACCCAAGGATCTCATCATCGAACAGCTCTCGACCTTCTTGGCGGAGGAGCTTTGATCTCGTTGGGATTAAAGGAGCTCTTGCGTTCGTTTGCTGCAGGAGAAGAGAAACCAGCCTGGACCCATACGATCGAACGAATTATCAATTTGCCGCTGCCGCTTTTGATCGCCGTTGGTGCGCTAACAGAACTCATCAGCCCAGATGACCTCTTCCTATTTGCCAAGACTTCAGCCGTGGTACTAGCCGCAAGCCTCCCCAGCTGGCAAGAAATCGTTGGCTTGGTGTTTTTCACATTTGGCTCGAGCCTGCTGCTACTGATCCCCCTAGTCGCCGTGATCATTGGCAGAGAACGCGTGATTCCCTTGCTGCAATCTGGCAAACAACTTTTATTTGCCAAAGGTGACTTAATCGTTGGTGGGGTGAGTTTTGCTCTAGGTGCCTACCTTGGTTGGCAAGGAATCAGCGGTCTGACGATTGTGATCTGAGTTGATCCAACCAGCGACCTTGTGAGGCGGCGGCTCCTGTTTTCCCCACAAGCCACACACCTGTACGGGCACGACTAACAGCCACATAAACCAATTGCCGTCTCAAGCTGAGATCTTGAGGCCAGAAAACATCACCAGCAACAAACACCTCCCCGAAGCTGCTCCCCTGGCTGCGATGGACGGTAAGAACCGCCGCAGGCCCCAATGATGCGAAGGCATCTCGAAGCAGAAAAAAACGCCGCCACAAAGAGCGACCATCCCTTTTGCCCGCCGCTTTTGCCTCAACCCTGAGCCTTTGCAACGTGGTATCGAGCAAACGTCTGCCCTCAGAACCAACTGGCGGCTGCAAACGCAACTCCAAATCAAGCTCACCTGCTCGAACTTTGGCCGTCAGGGTGTCAACCACCGGCACAGACCAATCACTTTGTCCTTCTAAACCAAACTCTGCAAGGTCACAGCGTTCCGGAGTGACGTCACGGACAACCACCTCTCGGTTTGATCCGAGCACCATGTCGGGTTCCTCGCCAGTCTCGGCACCACTACGAGAAGCCGGTGCCATGACTGCTTTGCGTGCAATCAAGACCTCTCCGGGGAGTACCGGCAACTGATCGGCCATATCACCATGAATCGCCCGCCTTACATGGGGAACCAATTGCTCCAAGCTGCGATTCGTGTAGCAAAGAATCCTTGCTGCATCAGGATTGTCCTGAGTCGCCGCGGATTGCAAGGCAGCCTGAGCTCGCTTCAGCCAGTTGTTTTGATCCATGCATCCAACCCGGCCCAGCTCATCCTCAATCAAGGGAAAGCATGGCGGGGACTGACAGGGCAAGCTGCCATCGCGAAGACGACTCGCTAATCGCAACACAGGGCCCTGATGACGCACCACCTGCTGCAATGTTGCTGTACAGGCTCTATGCATCGAAAACACAGGACTTTGAGCCTCACCGATAGGAGGCAGTTGAGCAGGATCGCCTACAAAAACGAGACGTGTCCGAAAGGGGTGGGCACACTGCAGAGCAAGACCGAGCAGGGTGCTGTCAATCATCGAAGATTCATCGATCAGAACCAGGCCCAATTGCTCTAGAGACTGGGCCGTTTGCTCTGTTGACTCACACAGCTCAAGATCACCCTGCCGCTTCAATTTCAGGCGAAGCAGCCTATGAATCGTGGAGGGATACCAGGTGGGCCTGAGGCCTTCAAGGTCCAAAGCCTGACGAAGCACACCAACAGCCTTGTGAGTTGGCGCAACAACTGTCCAACACAGTCCAGCGTCCTCAACCTGACGCAACAATCGCATTGAAAGAAACGTCTTACCACTGCCGGCGAAACCACTCAGAACAAAGGGATTGCCATGATTCGCATCATCCAACCAAGAACTGAACGCTTCGGCAGCCTGCTGCTGATCTGCGGTGAGCTCAACAGTCGCAGGATCTAAAGAAGACTGCGTCACCCCAATGTCATACCCAATAACTGGCTGAGATGGAGTGGAGAACCAACAAAAACCAATCCCGGTAAAGCCACTGCAGGGCCGATCAAACTGCCCACTAACACTTCAAAACGAGTGTGACCAAGGCTTTCCTTAAGCTGTTTTTCTGGTGGAGTGGGCCAGGTCTCCACAGGCAAAAGATTCACCCGTGCTGCGGTAAATCCCGCAGCACGTCTAATCCCACTGGCGTCATACATGACCACAAAAGCCACAGTGGCTGCAAGAGCAAATCCTGAATGATCAAAACCCATCTCCCATCCCACACCTGCTGCTGTACCAGTTACAAGGGCCGAATGGCTCGAAGGCATGCCACCCGTTTCAAGAAGCACTGCAGGTCGCCAGCGACGATAAAAAATTAACTCCACAATCAGCTTGGAAAGCTGAGCCAAGCCACAAGCGGCAAGCCCCCAAGCCAATACAGCATTATCTAAAAGTCCAAGCCACGCTGATGGGGAAGAATCGCTGACAATCATCGATCGCGGCTGGTGATGTAATCGGCTAGTGCAAGCAAAGGTGCAGCAGAAGCTTGCCAAGGCTCTAGTGCTGCCTTGGCTTCGCTCACAAGGAGCTCTGCACGCCGGCGGGATTCCTCTAGACCCAACAATTTGGGATATGTGGTCTTATCGGCAAGCAGATCCTTGCCAGCAGTTTTGCCAAGAACATCGCTACTCGCCGTTACATCAAGGATGTCATCAATGATCTGAAACGCCAAACCAATCCCTCTGGCATAGATGCGTAGCGCATCAATCAAATCGTCTTCTGCTCCACCAATCAACGCTCCACAGATCACACAAGCACTCAGCAAGGCCCCGGTCTTATGGAGATGAATGAACTCCAAAGTCTCCAGATCCACCTCTTTGCCCTCACACTCCAGATCGACAACCTGCCCCCCCACTAAACCAGGAGCACCAGCAACCAGCGAAAGCTCGCCAACAACCTTCAACAGCCGCTCAGGCGCTACACCCTGGCTGCGCAAGGCAACCATCTCAAAGGAACGTGTAAGCAACGCATCACCCGCGAGGATGGCAACGGCGTCTCCATACACCTTGTGATTGGTGGGACGACCGCGGCGTAGATCGTCGTTATCCATTGCGGGGAGATCGTCATGAATCAGCGACATCGTGTGAATCATTTCCAAAGCCACTGCTGTCGGCAGAGCCTGTGCCGGTTCACCTCCAGCAAGTTCGCAAGCTGCCAGGCAAAGGATGGGGCGTAAACGCTTACCACCCGCCAAAAGGGAGTAGCGCATGGCCTCCCTGAGTTGCTCAGGGCGCTCAGGGCCAAGCGAATCATCCAAAGCCTCTTCAACGCTGGCTTTGGCCGCAGCCAAATAAGCAGGGAAGTCGAAGAAGGTGCTGACCGCCGCCGCCATGAACCTTGTCTCGTTCATGGGATTCTCTCAGGCCAACCAGTCTCAAACAAGCAAATCTCTCAGGCCGAAGGGCAAACCGCAATGCTGCTGCCATCTAGCCACGGTATTCACCAAGAGCATGGTCACGGTCATCGGACCTACACCACCAGGAACAGGGGTCAATGCACTTGCTAAAGGTTCAACTTCTTGCGTTCGTACATCTCCACACAACCTGGCCTTGGCTTGCGTCCCTAGTTCAGGATCTGCAGGAAGGCGATGAATGCCAACATCGACAACCACTGCTCCTGGCTTGACATGCTCTGAGCCAATCATTTGTGGCCGCCCTGCCGCTACCACCAACACATCAGCCTGCTGAGTTAACGAGGCCAGATCACCGGTATGAGAATGGGCCACGCTCACGGTGGCATTTGCAGCCTGAAGCATCAATGCCATTGGTTGGCCTACCAGGATGCTGCGCCCAATCACAACAGCCCTTTTCCCCTCCAAAGAAATCTGATGGCGTGCCAACAAGGCCATCACACCGACAGGGGTACAACTGCGCGGCCCAGGTTCACCTTTCAACAATCGGCCAAGGTTGAGGGTATGCAGACCATCGGCATCCTTCTCGGGATCAATCGCAGCAAGCAAAGGCCCTTCATCAAGGCCCTTTGGCAAAGGCAATTGCAAAAGAATTCCGTCCACTCGCTCATCGATGTTTAAGGCCTGGATCGTGGACAAAACCTTTGCAGCTGAAACCGTTTCCGGCAAATGAGTTAGATGGCTGGCCACGCCAATACGCCCACAAGCTTTCTGCTTGTTGGCCACATACACCCCACTGGCGGGGTCGTCCCCAATACGCAATACAGCCAACCCTGGCGGCCTTCCGGCTTGCACCAAGCCAGCCGCAATTTCAGCTTGGAGACGCTGCTCCAATTCTGCGGCCAGTTGTTTGCCATCAAGCCTAAGGGCCATTCAGCGATCCGATGCTTCCCCAAGCATGCACGCAGAAGAGAGCTAGCGTTTAGGACAAGTGCCAGCTTCTGTGGTCCGTCTTCCAACCTTAAACAGGCTCTGGCAGAGCTGGTTACGCAGCGAGTCGCCGCGGCGTCCGGTGCTCCGCTGGTCGATGCCCCACAAGGCTGCGCTCCTGATGAGTTGCTTTGCTGTAGCAATCATCTCTAGCTGGCCCTGGTTGTTTCAACCGAATTTGAGCCCAGGACTTCCAGCTCCATTTGAGGCGCGAGCCCCCAGGGATGCTCGCGTCGTTGACAGTGAAGCTCACGAACAAAGGCGATCTCAGCTCGTACAGAGCACCTTTGTGCAAGTGATCGATCAACAAGAAACAACCCGACTCAAACAACGGCTAGAGCGCAATCTCGCTGAGCTGGAACGTGTTGCACGCAACAGTGATGCAGGACGGATAGGGCCTGTCAATCTCAGCGCCGAAGAACAAATCTGGCTCCAAACGCGCTCCCAACAAGAACGAAAACGCTGGGATATGGCCATCCGCCGTGCCTCCGAACGCATGCTCAGTCAAGGACTGAACAATCTCGCCCTTGAGCAGCTACAAGAGGCGGCCGCAATTCAATTAGCCGACCGAGGGGAGCGGAACGGTCCTGCGAGAAGCCTTAGCAGCAAGCTGCTCGCCAGCACCTATCAAGGCAGTAGCAATCTGCGCACAGATCCAGCCCTCAGCCAACGCCTCATTGAAGAGCTGATCACCAAACAAGACATTCCAATCATTGAAGTCCGCCGCGGCGATCTGATCACCAGCAAAGGAGACCCCATCAGCCCAAGGGCCTATGCCGTTTTAAATCACTTCGCTCTTGTCAGTCGAGGCCCCGAATGGGGTCCTTTGCTCAGCCGATTCAGTACAGCCCTTGCCGGCTGTGGCGTGATGCTGCTGATCATGCGACGGGAACGTCCCTGCCTAGAAGCACGTCATGGCCTACTGGCAGTGGGATTGCTATTGGTCACTCAGGCCAGCAAGCTCTGGTTCGTTCCTACTGTGAGCCCCCTAGCCGTAATCGTTCCGCCGACACTCCTGCTCGCCCAAGGTCTTGGTACAACCTGTGGCTTGGCTTGGATGGCGATAGAGAGCCTGCTATGGCCTATGCCAGTCAACGGCCTTGGCGAAGGCCGAATGATCATTGCCTGTGCAATCGCTGCAGTGGCAGCTATATATAGCCGCCGCCTACGGAGCAGAGCACAGCTGCTGCAAATGGCATTTTTGTTGCCCTTAGGAGCCCTACTGGCTGAGTGGCTGCTCCTGAGTGCCGGCGGCAGCGGGGCCTGGGGTCGATTTGCACCCAATGGCAACGAACTTCTCTCAGAAGCACTGCTAATGGGGATCTTGCTGATGCTAGCGATCCTACTGATCCCAATTTTGGAGACCTCTTTTGGCCTGCTCACCAGAGCCCGCTTGATGGAACTAGCCGATCAAGAGCGTCCCCTTCTGCGCCGCCTCTCCTCAGAAGCTGCAGGGACTTTCGAACACACATTAATGATCTGCGGACTTGCAGAGGAAGGGGCCAGAGCAATCGGTGCCGATGTAGACCTGATCCGAACCGGAGCCTTGTACCACGATGTTGGCAAGCTCCACGCTCCTAAATGGTTTATAGAGAATCAGGTCGAAGGAGAAAAAAACCCTCACGATCAACTGAACAATCCCTTCGCCAGCGCAGAGGTCCTTCAAGCCCATGTGGATGAGGGATTAAAACTTGCCCGTCGCTACCGCCTACCGCGCCGAGTAGCGGACTTCATCCCTGAGCATCAAGGCACCTTGAAGATGGGGTATTTCCTTCATCGTGCAAGAGAACTGGACCCCTCCGTTGCTGAAAAAAACTTCCGCTACCGCGGACCGATACCTCGTTCCCGCGAGACCGGAATTTTAATGCTGGCCGACGGCTGTGAAGCATGCCTTCGATCCCTACCACCGAACACCTCTGATCGCGAGGCACACTCCACCGTGAAGAGGATTATTGAGGAGCGGCAACGGGATGGCCAACTGAATAAAAGCAGCCTCAGCCGAGGCGAAGTAGAACTCGTTGTACGAGCTTTCGTACGCGTCTGGCGACGAATGCGCCATCGCCGTATCCCTTACCCGATACCTGCACAAAAGGCTTTCCCCGATTAAAGGCACTGTCTAATTTGCTGGACATTCATCTATTTCAGCAACAACCAACAAAGACCTATCTACATTTTTGAAGCTGTACTTTTCTCTTACTTAATTTTCCTGAGCAGGAAGGAATGGAGCCCTACTTCGTAGACGAAGCCTCAGACCTGTAAAAGGATGTCGAAAGCTCAAGGCTGTCGCATGTAGATACATCCTTTCAAAGAAAACGTCTTTGCCATAAATCGGATCACCCAAAATCGGATGTCCAACACTTGCTAAGTGTGCGCGCAATTGATGGGATCGACCTGTCAAGGGCCAAAGCCATAACGTTGAGCCGTTTGCGTGGCAGCTTCTAAGCCTCCATTGGGATCGGCTTTCTTTCCCTTGCGGGTTCTTGCCATATAGAGGCGGATTCTTCTGTAGCCGAGCTATCGGGAAGCTGATCGTTCCAGCATTGCGATTCATCCGGCCAACCACCACTGCCAAATAAAGCTTGCGCACTCGACGCGCTGAAAAAAGCATGCTGCAACGCCGCAAGCTCTCCGCCCCTCGCGCCAACAACAACAACCCTGAGGTGTCTCGATCAAGGCGATGCACCAATCGCAGCTCAGGGTCAATAAACTGCATGCGACCAATCAGAGAATCGTGCTGATCAACACCAAGACCAGGCTGACTCAATAAGCCTGGTGGCTTCTCCACAGCTATTAGCCAGGAATCCTGAAATAAAATCCTCATTAATTAAGCCCACGCGAGCTCAATGAACAGGCAGTGAAAACTGATCAAAAAATCATCAACAACTGAGATCAAAGTCGTCCTCCTTGACGATGAATCGGACGACACCAATAAAGCAGCGCCAGCAGATTCAAAACGAACATCAGCAGGGACAAGCCACCAAGAGCCTGAGAGTCAGGCACCATCAATGCCTTATCCAAAACCAGGCGGACAATTCCGTAAGGCAACGACGCTGCTAAGGCCATCGATAAAGCAACAATGGCAACGATGACGCCCCATCGCCGCTCAGCCAAAAGGCCAGCAGATGCAACGATGCCAACGATGGCAGCCGGCCAGGCGAGGCTAAAGGCGAGGCTGATATTGGTTGTCTGCAGAGCCTGATTAGTAAATGCAACCACTCCAATAATGGGGAGGGCCGCCACGTTGGCTAGCAAGCCGATCCAGGCCATCAACCAATAACCACGAACCACAGCACTCATCACAAAGACCCTGACTACTGCCAACGTAAGCAGGCCTACTAGACGCTTCTAAAAGAAATCAGGTTGATTCAGGAATTGGACTGAGCTCGCTGATCGACAAGAATGCCACCTTGAGAAGACTTTTCAGCCGCGGCGTCATTGTTTGCGGCCTCATCGCTAGAGACTTCTCCTGCACTCTCAAGAGTGGAAAACAACAGTGCTATAGCTTCTTTACATCCTAGAGGAGAGGCCATGACCCACTCTATCGAGCCCAAGCAAAGGCTTTCAATCTCCTGGATCAGCCGCCTTAGTTAGCGAAGAGCTTTCGATACTTGGGTAAAACGTTGCAGGCCAAGATCATCGCCATCAAACTCCAACACCACATAACGGCGCCAATCTTCGCCCAGGTAAGTGAGCAGACTTTCGCTATCAATCGTTGGCCCTATTAGAGACGTGGTCAAATCATCTGCCATGACCATCTATGGCGCGGTGGACCAATCTCAATGAGCTAAGGCTCTAAGCGGTCAGCACAGTACTGCAAAAAAAGACTTTTCACTTCCTCAAAAGCAAGGGCCTGCACAAGGCGTGCCTCAACCTCCTCACGTTGTTGAGTCTGGTGATAGAGGCGAAGCTCCCTCACCACCTCCGGAGAGCTCCGTTGCACAGTTAAAAGTGCTTTGCCTAGCTGATGATCTGCCAACAAGGGACCGTCCTTGCAAGCTTGCATCACATGGGCCGACTCATGGGCAAGCACTGTCCAAACCTCTGTCGGATCATCCTCAAGGTTGTTGGCACAAAGCAGCACTGCATTCCTGCCAACATGAAAAGCACCCATCAATCCTGATGGACAGTCACCCACTACCAGAGTATTCGTACCAGCCTGCTGCAAAAGGTTTTGATAACGACCAATCTGCTCCCAACTACTGGCATTGCAAACATCAAGCCAAGCCAAACCAGACACGGAAACCAGCAAACATCCCAACCATCGCAATAACACCACAGCCAATCGGGCAATCCTCTGTTCTTATTGGATACAGATCGGCCGCGTTGGTTGCTTCAATGCACCGAACTTCTCGGTTTTCATTCAAGCTCCTCAGAGCAAAAGTCCCCTAGGGATCCTCAACGCAATGACCGATTCAGCATGGGGTTGACCAAATGCGCTGAGCAGGGCCCTTATCAGCCAGAGGAAGGGGCGGGAGCGTCCCCACATTCAACCAAGACGAGTCACGAGTTAGTCGTTCAAGGCCTGATCGGAAAGCCTTGCCAATCAGGCTCACAAGAATCCCAAAGATTAAATCATTTCTTAGGCCTATCCCTCCAGGAATCTCTTCAAGAAAAACCCTGCAAATCCCTAAATACAATCCGCCTAAAACTTCTGCGGAAATCAAAGAAAAAAGCTTTGCCGATACAAGTCAGATGAAATTCAAATCTCCGCAGACTAAATCTTGAAGCCAAAAGAGTCCGTCACCAATTCAAACCCTTATTTTCATCCTATCCTTGCAGTACATGTCGACAAGCCCCCTTGAGAAAAAGCTACAAAGAATCACCAAAAGACCAAGGCAAGTATTCTTGAATATTTAAAAATAAAGCCAACTTTTGCTCGAATCAGACTTCAAACCCTGCCTTCAAAAGCATCAGTACAGAAAATTTTACCACTGGACCTTGCCAAACTTTTCATGCATTCTTCTTGCCTAAGATAGAAAATCTATTAAAATTAAAATAGCCCTCCTAGCACTCGCCACACTTTTACAAGTCAATGCACTGCCAACCCAAGCACCCAATAGAACCTATAGTTTTCCAACCAGAAAGGCTGGCCATTTGTTAAAAAGACATTTCAGCACTGTCTCCAAGGTGTCACAAAAGAACCAACCACAAAGCCATCGCGCGCAGCTGCGCAATCAGCTCAGCCTGATTATTAGGGCTTTCACTGCACTGACAGGAGCTCTTTTGATTCTGCTACCAATGCAACCAAGCTGGGCTGCCTTGGACTATGCCAAGCAGGATGACATCCTTAGCAACACCAACATGCCAGAGGAAACCTTCGATTCGGCAATGTTTGACGACCTTCCTTTCGCACAACGCCGCCAAGCGCTCAGGGAGGAATCTGGGATCAGGCGTCGTGACGCCTCTACACCTCTAATCCCTTAAGGATGAGCATTTCACTCATCCAAATGTTGTAAAATTGGCTCATGAAATAGCGTCTAGTCAACCCAGCCAATGAATAGCCGCTGGACTGACAACCGGACTCAAGATCAGGCAATCAACAGTTAACCAGGTCCACGACATCCTTAGCAGCAATAGGAGTAACGCCTCTTGTATTTAATTTGTGTTTATACATCATCGCCAAGGCCCTAACTGTATATTTAGCCACTCGAGTATCAAGTTGGCACAATGGGTCAGCCTCAATTTCTGGGATAGCCCACAGTTCGGCAAGACCCTCTACGCGTCATCACTTCAACACCAATAGCCCTTTGACTGATTGAGCAGTTAAGCCCCTGTCCATCACGCCAATTCTTTGCAGCGGCAAGAGCTGCTTCATCTGAGTCATATGGAGAATCCAGAACAGGGAGGGGAGTTCCATCAAGAGCAACCAACCTGTAAAGCAGTCGTTGGGGCGCCATATTTCTTCATTTGCTCAACACACGCATAATCTCACGATTGTGGAAAAACTTGCAAAACCAGAAAACGATCTCTCTAGCAGTGTTCTTCCCTGCCAAAAACCTTTCTCTCTACTGAGCCTGCCATAACTTGATCAACAAGACTGCCACACAAACTCTTTTTCAATGAAAAATACACTTCTATACATCCAGAAGGCCAGTGAAGATCAAGCAACCACTAGCTGTTCACATTTCAACCTCCAGCCTTTGAGCAATTGGTTCCTGCAGCAACAATCGCAGGTCGAATTTTAGGATTTGCCACGAGATATTTACGGGGTAAATCCTGTTATTGCCATAAAATAACTACTGTATTTATCTCTAAAAGCATGTATGCAATCATCAATGATTCAAAGTCATACTGAATTAATAGCCAGTCAATCGAAAAGGTCAAAGTCGAATTTATGGCGCCACATTAACTTTAGGCAGCCAGCACACAAACTTCTATGGAGTCGTCTTGCTTAGTCGCCATCCTCATTAATCTTGTCAGCCTTGGATGAAGTGACGCAAACGACGAGACTCTTCAGCCATGCGGCGTTGCAATTCCACAGCAGAAAGAGAACCCTCATCGCGTTGTTGAGCAGCAAAAAGATCAGCTTCCGTCACATCAAGCCCACGGTCCTGCGCTAACTCCAGGAACTGCTCAACCTCGATAGCGTCCTCAAGTTGCTTATCGAGCAATGGATCCTCCTCCCTTAAAGCCAACAGACGGTCTAGGTCCTTAATCGACACGACCCCAATGCGAGAGTGATCGGTCTACATCAGCCAGCAGCAAATTGGCAGATGATGCGTTCAAGCATGCCTGAATTTGTAGCTGCATAGATGCAAAGTCAACACAGAACCGCTACACCCATAAAGTCTCCTTAACGACGGCATGAAGAACTGGAAAGGCTGGCGGCTGATTGGTGCCGGAGGGATGAGCATGCTGACAGTGCTTTTTATCGTGATTTGGCAAGCGGTTGCCAAGCAGACCAACACTCTTAACCAAGTTATGGAACGGCTGAGTGAGCTTGAACAAAAACCACAAACAAGCAGCAGCCGTTTGCTGGGCGAGCAACTACACAGCCTTCAGATCCGGCTCAATAATCAAGGGGAAAGGCTTAACGCACTCATCGAACAACAACGACAGATCACCAAGCCGCAAAAAGAGTCCATCCACAGTCAATCTGACCCATGGCGAATGCAACCTGACCCTCCAGCTACACCATCAGCTCCAAGGCTGTCACCACAACCTTGAGCTTCATAGAGCCCTAAAAGTCTTGACAAGAACCTGGGATTGATTCTTGGCGATCAAAAACCTATCCCTTCACCGCATCCCCACTTGCACTTGGGAGAATAAAACGCTGCAAAAGAATGAAGAGTGCCAGCACCGGCAAAATCGACACCACCGACCCAGCCGCCACAATTCTCCAGTCAAGAGAGAAGCTGCTGGCGAGCTGCTGTAGGCCGAGTGGAAGGGTATAAAGGCTGGGGTCATCCAAGATCACCAAAGGCCAGAGGAAATCGCTCCAAGTGCCGATAAACACAAACATGGCCAGGGTGATTAGATCAGCACGAGCAGCCGGAATCATCACGTTCCACCATTCACCCAATCGACTACAACCATCGATTCGCGCAGCCTCTTCAAGTTCCACGGGCACCGTCAAAAAACTCTGTCGCAAGAGATAGAGCCCAAAGGCTGTTGCGGCCTGTGGAATCACCAAGGCCATCAGAGAGTTACGCAATCCCAACTGCACCATCAAAAGATACAAAGGGATCATCACCACCTGAAAAGGAATGAGGATGGTTGCCACCACAAGGGCCAAGACCAGACCTCTTCCGGCAAAGCGCATCCGAGCGAGTGGATAGGCCGCCAGGGAGCAGAAAAGCAGATTGGCTACCACCGCCAAACAGCTCACTACTGTGCTGTTGAGCAAATAAATCCCTAGCGGATTGTCGGCGAATAGTCGCCAATACGCCATCAGGCTCGGTTCGGCAGGTAGTAAGGCTGGAGGACTAGTAAAAATCTCTTCAGCGGGCCCTTTCAAGGACGTGCTTACCAGCCAAAGCAATGGAAGGAGAATGACAAGCGCTAACACGATAAGGACCCCTAACTGAAGACCTTTCAGCAGTGGCAAAGCCAAGCTCTTACGCCTGATCTCCACATAGGGAAAACGCCCCATTGTTTAGATGCCTGACCGTAGATCAGCTAGCACAGCATCATGTTGGGGATGAAGAGACTCGCGACCGCAACCTGCCACCAGCCGATTAAGCGCATTCACAAATGCTTGAGCTGCAGCAACAACCACATCAGTGTCAGCGGAATGACCTGAGAAAAGCTGCCCATCCCGACGTAGCCGAATCGTGACTTCACCCATCGCATCAATCCCTTCCGTTACCGACTTCACCGAGAACTCGATCAGCTCATTAGGTTCGCCAGCTAGAGCATTCAATGCACGACAGACAGCATCTACTGGACCGGTGCCCACTGCAGCGGCAGTCTGCTCATGTCCATCCTCTTGCGCAAGAATGACAGTAGCCGTAGGCCTAAGACTGCTACCGCAACTGACTTGCACCAGTCGTAACTGAAAACGAGCTTCAGACTGCTGAACCTGTTCGCTGACAATGGCCTCAAGATCTCGATCTGTTATATCGCGCTTGCGATCGGCCAGATCCTTAAATCGTGCAAAGGCCTCGTCAAGATCCTCCCGAGTCAAGTCGTAACCGAGCTCCTCAAGGCGAGCTCGGACGGCACTGCGGCCACTTAGCTTGCCCAGCGAGATCCGATTGTCGCTCAGCCCAACCGTACGGGCATCAACAATTTCATAAGTCAGACGATTTTTAAGCACACCATCTTGATGAATACCTGACTCATGGGCGAAAGCATTGCTGCCTACAATCGCCTTATTGGGCTGCACCACCATGCCGGTGAGATTTGAGACCAATCGAGAGGTCTTGGTGATTTCCTCCGTGCGAACGGCTGTTAGAGGTGTAGGACTATCAGGTTCACGCCCAAAGAAGGGATTGAAATAACGCCGCCTCACATACAAAGCCATCACCAACTCCTCAAGCGCAGCATTCCCTGCCCGCTCTCCAATGCCGTTGATTGTGCATTCAAACTGCCGGGCTCCACTCTTCACAGCTTCTAAAAAATTGGCTACAGCCAGTCCGAGGTCGTTGTGACCATGAACAGAAATAACCGCCTCATTCATGTTTGGAACATGGCAATCGATACCAGCAATCAACGCCCCGAACTCCGAGGGAGTTGTAAAACCAACTGTGTCGGGGATATTGATGGTGCCCGCCCCCGCAGCAATCGCAGCCTCGATCACCTCATAAAGAAACTCAGGATCGCTTCGAGCGGCGTCCTCACAAGAGAACTCAACATCATCAACAAGTGAGCGGGCGTAGGCAACCATCTCTGGAACAATCGCCAGAACCTCCGCCCGAGATTTACGCAGCTTGTGCTCCAAGTGAATATCACTCGTGGCAATGAATGTGTGAATTCGTCGTCGAGGTGCTGGGGCAACGGCATCAGCACAAGCCTTGATATCAGCACGCGAAGCCCTAGCCAAGCCACAAATGATTGGCCCTTCATCCCCACCAACCTGCTGGGCAATACGTTGCACGGCAGCAAAATCGCCCTGGCTGGCAAAAGGAAAGCCAGCTTCAATCACATCCACACCCAAACGAGCGAGTTGCTGGGCAATAGCCAGCTTTTCCTCAAGATTGAGACTTGCCCCAGGGGACTGCTCTCCATCCCTGAGGGTGGTGTCAAAAATCAAAACGCGGCCTGGATCCTTGGCCATGACAGCACCCTTCAGGGAGTTAGTCGAAATGACTATGAGTTAAGCGAGTCTAAGGGGGGACTGCCTACTGCGAAGCGACAACTCAGCAAACCAAGGTCGGCTTTATCAACAAAGTCGTTCTAAATTCAACTCCACTGAAATCAGAACGTGGGCAAAGGTGCTCTGGCCCTGGTTCTCCATGCCCATCTCCCATATGTGCGATCGGCAGAGCCCGGTTCATTGGAAGAAGACTGGTTTTTTCAAGCCCTGATTGAGTGCTATTTACCTCTTCTCCAGGTTCTGGAAGAAGCTGCCGCAGCACCCAACCAACACCCCAGGCTCACGATCAGCCTTTCTCCGACCCTGCTCTCCCTACTCAGTGACGACGATCTAAAACACCGATTCCCCGCCTGGCTCGCTGTTCGTCTGGACCTCCTAGCCCAAACCTCCTCAGACCTACAACCTGCAGCGGACCACCTCGCTGAGATCATCCAACGACATCTGCATCAGTGGTTGGCATGCGAAGGCGATCTCATTGGTCGCTTTGCCCAACTTCAAAGGTCAAAGGTTGTCGACCTGCTCACCTGCGGAGCCACCCATGGCTACATGCCATTACTGAGGGAACACCCTGAGGCAGTGCGTGGTCAGTTGCGCACTGCCGTACGCGAGCACCACCGCCTACTAGGAGAGCACCCCTTGGGAATCTGGCTGCCGGAATGTGCCTACTACGAAGGGCTGGACCGTTGGATACTCGATGCTGGACTGCGCTACACCGTGCTCGACGGGCATGGCCTCCTGCATGCCACTCCTCGTCCGCGTTATGGCGTATATGCCCCAATCTGCAGCCGAAATGGCGTGGCCTTCTTCGGCAGAGACAGTGATGCCACGCTTCCTGTCTGGTCAGCAGAGCAAGGGTATCCAGGCGACCCTTTTTACCGTGAATTTCATAGGGATCTTGGTTGGGACCTACCAATCGAACAACTCCATGGGATCGGGCTAAAGGAACCCAGACCCTTAGGGCTGAAACTGCATCGAGTGACAGACCAAACGTCACCCCTTGAGGCCAAAGCAGTTTATGAGCCCGCCATAGCTTGCGCACGTACCAAAGAACACGCTCAGCTCTACCTAAAGGGTCGCCGTATCCAACTCGATCAATTAGCTAACACCATGGCCATCGAGCCATTGTTAGTGGCTCCCTTCGACGCAGAGCTCTTTGGACACTGGTGGTTTGAGGGGCCAACTTTCCTTGCCGAAATCTTCCGCCAGGCCAGCAAGGAGCAGGTGTATTTCACCAGGCTTCGAGACGTCCTCACATCAAACCCCCAACTCCAACTTTGTGAACCATGTCCCTCAAGCTGGGGGCAAGGTGGCTACCACGACTATTGGCTCAATGACAGCAATGCATGGGTAGTTCCTGAGTGGAGCCGAGCCGGAAAAGCAATGGTGGAGAGATGCAGCCTAGGAGTGGCTCGAGAATCGGACCTACGGCTGCTGCAACAGGCTGCTCGAGAACTCCTCCTGGCCCAGTCCTCCGACTGGAGTTTCATTCTGCGAGCAGGCACAACCACGGAGCTTGCGAAGGAACGCATCCATCGCCACCTCAACCGTTTCTGGCAATTAATGCAGGCCATCAATGACAAGCAACATCTGCCCGAAGACTGGCTGATCACACTCGAATCGGAAGATGGCCTCTTCCCATTCATTCAAGCGACGGACTGGGCTCGCATTCGTGACTAGGTCGAAGAGGCCCCAAAAAGCATCCCCAACCGAATCTCCCAGGAGGAAAGCAAGAACAACCGCAGCATCACCATCAGAAGACGAGGTAGTGGCAGCGTGTTGGCCAGAAAACCTGCCCAATCCTCACGTGGCAACCGAAAGAAAGTGGCAAAGAAGCTGCGCAAGCGAGCTTCGTCAAAGCTCATCAGTCGCCGCAAACCAAACTGATAAAGGCGATGACGCTGCACAAGCTCCGGCGACCAAAGCACCTGCCACCCTTCCCGAGCAAGAGCGGAAGAATCCAGAGGAGGCTCCACAGCCATAGCCATTGCCAAATGCTTTGCCAATGCCGGAGCTCGACGTAAAAGAGCTCCAACCATGTAGCCCGAAGCAGGATGGACCATGCTTGCTGCACCACCAAACGCGAGCAAAGGTTGACGACGATCAGGCAAAGGCAAGTTCATCGGGAACAGGCAATATTCCTCATGGATCACTTCTTTAATCTCCACCCCGCGGTGAGACAAGCGTGCATGCAGCCTTTCCCTTAATTCACTCCAAGACAATGGAGGCGCGCAGGCAAGCGAAGTCTCCTCAACAAAAAAGATTCCCTCACCAAAATCCATGGCATAGAGAAAGCTGGGGGGTTTCTCTCGTTGTTCATCACTGAGATGGTCGGGACGAAAATCCATTAATACGAACTGACCAGACTCCACTGGTGATGAACTGAAGCGTCCCACGACGCCATAGGCCGCCTGCTCCGCTACGGGCCCATGATCAGGGCGACGGATAAATCGACTGCGATGACCACTGGCATCAATGACAACCCGTGCTCGATAAGCGTTGCCAGAGTGACAGAGAACTTCCGTATCTCTCCCCAACACCTTAATGCTCACAGCGGTTTCAACATTCCAACTCAACTCACCACAACGACTCAGCAATGAATCTTGTAATGCGGCTGGATCGAAAAGGCCGTAGTCGAAATGATGGTGAATTGGAGCAAGACCCTCCTCATTATCACCATCACCGAAATAGCTAACTGTGTTGGTCCAACGCTGGCCCAGTAAAGAAGCCATCCCAAGAGACTCAAGCTCCTCAGCCCAGATTCCATAAGTATTGGGCCATGGCTGCTCAGGTGTATGCGAGGCGAGGGCAGTCACTGCCAAGCCTTGCTCGACTAACTCAGCAACGATACAGAGAGCCGCCGGACCAGCTCCCATCACTAAAACATCCGTACGACTGGTCAATGTCAGCTGGAAGGAGCGTCGTCAACCCCAGCCACTTCACTGGGATCAGATCGATCATCTGGCTGGTCCTGATCCTCAGAATCAGGCGGCACAAGCACCACCTCAGAGAGGCGATCACCTGCATCCAAGCGCTGAAGCCGAACACCAGTAGCAGCCCTTGACTGCTGAGGAATTTTATCGGCACTGGTACGCACAATCACTCCACGCTCGCTTACCAACAAAAGCTCTTCTCCGTAGCCAAGCACCCTTAAACCCACCAACTCGTCTCCTTCGCGCCTGAACTTGATGGCACGCAGACCCATGCCTGCACGTTTCTGCAAACGGAACTGATTGACCGGTACCCGCTTACCCAGTCCACTAGCGGAAGCAACAAGCACCCATGGTCCATCACTAACGACAACGGTCTCGCCGCTTTCATCCTGATCATCCTCAAGACTCTTGGCGACCTGATCGGCAAGCTCGACAGGCAATACATCCATGCTCACCAAGGAATCGCCGCCTCGTAAATTCATGGCACGCACGCCACGAGCAGTTCGTCCTAAGGGTCGTAACTCCTCATCACAGAGTCGGAAATGAATGGTCATTCCAGCCCTAGAAGCAATCAAAACACTGTCACCAGGAACTGCCAACCTCACCCAAGTAAGAGCATCACCCTCCTCCAGACCAATGGCAATCAAACCATTGGAACGAATCTTGCTGAAAGCTGATAGAGAGGTGCGCTTGATAAAGCCACCCTTCGTCAACATCAACAAGTGGGTGTCGTCATCGAAGGATATAACTGACAGAAGGGAGGTAATTGCCTCTTCACGGGGAATGGGCAAGAGCTGTACGACAGGTGTTCCCTTCGCTGTGCGGCTGCACTGAGGCACACGATAAGCAGGAAGGGCATAGGAGACACCGCGGTCACTGAACAACAGCAACGTGTCATGGTCATTGCAGCTAATAAACAGCTTCACCGCCTCCTCACCTTGACTGCGAGTGCCTGCCTTGCCTCGTGTCCCACGACTAGTGGCCTCAAACTCGCTTACCGGCATGCGCTTGAGATAACCGGTCTCAGTGAGCAACACCACAGATCGCTCGTTGGCAATCAAGTCGATGTCTTCGAGCCCCCCTCCTAAATCGAGGATCTCGGTGCGCCGAGGCAAGCAATGCTTCTCGCGCAGCTTGGTCAATTCGTCCTCAATTAGACCGAAAACACGCTCACGTCGGCCAAGGATGTCCTTGTAATTGGCGATCTTGGTGACAAGATCCTCGTGTTCCAAACGAATCTTGTCAGCCTCTAAAGCGGTCAGACGCCGCAACTGCATCTGCAGGATGGCATCCGCCTGAATCTCCGTGAGACCATGATGCTCCTGCAACTGTTGACGAGCTGTAGCCGTATCAGAGGCAGCACGAATCAACGCGATGATTGGATCAAGCTGATCGAGAGCAAGCAGAAGACCCAACAAGATGTGGTCGCGTTCCTCAGCTTTACGAAGGAAATAGCGGGTCCGACGTTCAACAGTATCAACGCGAAAATCGAGGAATACCTGCAGCATCTTGCGCAGGGTGAGCAGCACCGGCTCGCCATTGACTAGCGCCAACATATGGGCACTAAAGTTGCTCTGAAGAGGAGTGAGCTTGAAAAGATTATTAAGCACTACCTGAGGGTAGGCATCACGTCGCAGCTCCACGACAATACGCATGCCATCGCGATCGCTTTCGTCGCGAATATCAGAAATACCCTCCAGCTTCTTATCATTAACCATCTCTGCAATCCGCTCAATAAGCGCTGCTTTATTGGTCTGATAGGGCAATTCAGTAATGATCACTGCATCCCGGTCTGCTCGACCGGGATGTTCAATCGTCTCAATATTTGCCACGCCGCGCATCGTTACCGAACCACGACCGGTGAGATAGGTTTCACGAATACCACTACGACCAAGAATCTGACCACCAGTTGGAAAGTCCGGCCCAGGGATAAGCGTCATCAACTCAGAATCACTTAGCTCGGGATTACTGATCAGAGCCTGCAGACCATCGATTAATTCACTGAGATTGTGCGGTGGAATATTGGTAGCCATGCCAACGGCGATCCCTGAGGAGCCATTCAGCAGCAACTGAGGAATACGTGCTGGCAATACCATTGGCTCCTGTTGGGAGCCATCAAAGTTGTCCGCGTAGTCAACTGTCTCTGCTTCGATATCCTCAAGCAGACTGTCTGTCGTAAGCGACTGAAGACGCGATTCGGTGTATCGCATGGCCGCAGGTGGATCGTTATCGACCGAACCAAAATTGCCGTGACCATCAATCAACGGCATTTGCATGGAAAAATCCTGAGCCATGCGAACCAGCGCGTCGTAGACGGCTGTATCCCCATGGGGATGGTATTTACCCAGAACCTCACCAACAACTCGGGCACACTTTCGATAAGGCCGATCGCTGGTCAGGCCCAACTCATACATCGCATAAAGGATGCGCCTATGCACAGGCTTGAGACCATCGCGAGCGTCGGGCAACGCACGCCCAACGATCACACTCATCGCGTACTCCAGATAGGAGCGCGACATTTCAATGCGCAGGTCCGTCTGGATGATCCGATCGTCGGACTCGCCGGGACCGCCGTCACTGGGTCCCAATGGATCCGCCATAAAAGAGCTGGTTGCCAATATTCAGGTTATCTCGGAAGCTGAAGAATTGAGCCACCAGCATCAACAAAAACCAGCCTCTGCACTGTTAGGGCTTAATACAGCTAAAGGCTCAGTATTAAAGAGGCCTCTTAAACTATTTAGAGTGTGATATTTGGACCATGAGCTCGGCTGAGGAATCCAAAGCAGAAGGAACCTCCGAAGCAACGGAAGGCACCGAGTCCTCATCTGAACCCGCTGAGTCCTCAGCTGCTGCAAATGACCTCAAAGTGAGTGCAGCCCAAGCTGCTCCCTCACAAGCCAACCCTGCTGTCCCTAAGACACCAGCTCAACAACAACCTGCTCCAGTTCAAGACAGCCCTGCTATCTCCAAGCCAAGCACCATCCCCTCAAGCCCAACACCAACTCCCAAACCCTCAGACGCTTCAGATGACCTCAAAGTGAGTGCAGCCCAAGCTGCTCCCTCACAAGCCAACCCTGCTGTCCCTAAGACACCAGCTCAACAACAACCTGCTCCAGTTCAAGACAGCCCTGCTATCTCCAAGCCAAGCACCATCCCCTCAAGCCCAACACCAACTCCCAAACCCTCAGACGCTTCAGATGACCTCAAAGTGAATGCAGCCCAAGCTGCTCCCTCACAAGCCAACCCTGCTGTCCCTAAGACACCAGCTCAACAACAACCTGCTCCAGTTCAAGACAGCCCTGCTATCTCCAAGCCAAGCACCATCCCCTCAAGCCCAACACCAACTCCCAAACCCTCAGACGCTTCAGATGACCTCAAAGTGAGTGCAGCCCAAGCTGCTCCCTCACAAGCCAACCCTGCTGTCCCTAAGACACCAGCTCAACAACAACCTGCTCCAGTTCAAGACAGCCCTGCTATCTCCAAGCCAAGCACCATCCCCTCAAGCCCAACACCAACTCCCAAACCCTCAAACGAGCCCGAAGGTCTTGATCAAGGAGAGGAGTTGAAGCTGCTTTTGGAGAGACTGCGCAACTTCTTCAAGTTGAGCAACTGGATTAAGCAAGACGATCAGACAAGCCCATGGCAACAACTGAGACGCCCCGTTCTTCTCATTGCGGCATTGATCACCCTTGTGATTTTTGTTCGTATCTACGGCGGTATTTTGTCCACGATTGAGAGCGTTCCTCTGGCTCCATCTCTCTTCGAACTGGCCGGCATCCTTTGGCTGACATGGTTTTCAATCACCCGCCTGATCCGCAGCGAAGATCGACAGGATGTGATCTCCAAAGTGCGCACCCGATGGGAAGCCTTCCGTGGAACAACTGACAACAAGCCCTAGCCAAAGCTCCTTTTCCTCAAGGCAAAATTTGAATCACCCCAGTTGGTAACTTGGCGTGACTTTATTCGGTCTGTGGTGAACATTCAGCTCGGACGCACCAAGGTCGTTCGCCGGGCCTATGGCATCGACGAAACCGCCCTTGTTCCGGGTGGACGAACCGTAGACCCGGAGATCACTGACACCTGCTGGAACCTTGCAGGCATCGAACGTGAGATACCGATCATTGCGAGCGCTATGGATAGCGTTGTCAATGTCGATATGGCTGTTGCACTATCTCGCCTTGGAGCCCTCGGCGTAATGAATCTGGAAGGAGTCCAAACCCGCTACAAAGACCCCAACCCAGTACTGGATCGGATCTCCTCAATCGGAAAGGACGCCTTCGTGCCACTGATGCAGGAGATCTACAGCAAACCTGTGCAAGAAGCCCTGATCTATCAACGCATCAAAGAGATCAAAAATCAGGGGGGCATTGCTGCTGTAAGTGGCACACCCGTGGCAGCAATGCGCTTTAGCAAAACCATTGCAGAAGCGGGTGCTGACCTCTTCTTTGTGCAGGCGACAGTGGTCTCAACCGAACACATTGGTCCTGAAGGTCAACAAACTCTCGATCTCGAAGCCCTTTGTCAAGGCATGGGGGTCCCTGTGGTGATGGGTAATTGCGTCACCTACGAGGTCGCTCTGCAACTCATGCGTGCAGGTGCCGCAGGGGTGATGGTTGGCATCGGCCCTGGTGCTGCTTGCACCTCTCGTGGGGTTCTTGGCGTGGGCATCCCCCAGGCCACCGCCGTAGCGGACTGTGCTGCCGCCCGTGAGGACTACGAGCGAGAGAGTGGTCGCTACGTTCCGATCGTCGCAGATGGCGGCATCATCACAGGAGGGGACGTCTGTAAATGCATTGCCTGCGGTGCCGATGCGGTCATGATCGGCTCTCCGATCGCCCGAGCAGTGGAGGCTCCTGGTCGTGGCTTCCACTGGGGCATGGCCACTCCCAGTCCAGTACTGCCAAGGGGCACAAGAATCAAGGTGGGCAGCACAGGCAGCCTGGAACGCATCCTTAGAGGGCCTGCTCTGCTAGACGATGGCACCCATAACCTTCTAGGAGCTCTCAAAACGTCCATGGGCACTCTTGGGGCCCGTACGATCAAAGAGATGCAACAGGTTGAGGTCGTCATCGCCCCATCTCTGCTGACCGAAGGGAAGGTTTATCAGAAAGCCCAGCAGCTAGGCATGGGCAAGTAAACATTCCGATCGCAGACGAAAACCAATTGGATCCGAGAGAGGCCATGGCTAGTATGAATTCGTGAGGGCTACGGCCCACACACTCCTCACACACACCGGCCCGACGAGCTCGGGCTTTTCGTCTTCTGTGCAAGAGACCGTCACAGTTCCTACCTGTGGAGGCTCTTAAGCATGAATAAAATACAAACGATTGCTAAATTTCCGCAAAATCAACGACCTAAGGAATGTCCAATGCCGCCGCAGTTACCGACGCCTCCTTCGAGCAGGACGTCCTTCAAAGCGACGTGCCTGTGCTAGTTGATTTCTGGGCGCCTTGGTGTGGCCCATGTCGCATGGTTGCTCCGATCGTCGATGAGATTGCCAAGGAATTCGAGAGCAAGATCAAAGTCTTCAAGCTCAACACTGACGAAAACCCCAACGTCGCCAGCCAATACGGTATTCGCAGTATCCCCACCCTGATGGTGTTCAAAGGAGGTCAAAAAGTCGACACAGTTGTTGGTGCAGTGCCCAAAGCCACTCTTTCTGGAACCATTTCAAAGTACCTCTGAAGCTTGATCCAACTTCGATTCCAGCACTCCTAGATCACCATTGGCCTGATTCAATGCCTCACATGGCTAAAAGGCCAGATTGCGGAGGGTTTCTTTGATTACACGTCTAGGCTTAATTGATTACGGCATGGGCAATCTGCGCTCTGTGCAGATTGCCTTTGAAAGGCTCCACAAGGCTCTTCACATAGTGAGGCAGCCCGCCGACCTAAGCGGCTGTGATGCCTTGATCTTGCCTGGAGTCGGTGCCTTTGATCCCGCCATGGTGCACCTTGAGCAGACCAGATTGGTTCCAGACCTAAAGAGTTGGGTGAAAGGAGGACGACCTCTGCTAGGCATCTGTCTGGGCCTGCAGCTGTTGTTCGAATCGAGTGACGAAGGAAATGCCACCGGCCTAGGGTTGCTTAAGGGCCACGTTCAACGACTGCCCTCCAATCAAGGCGAACGCATTCCCCACATGGGCTGGGCTGCTCTAGAATATCGAAACGACTGCCCGCTGCTTGACAAGGAAGATCCAGACAGCTGGATGTATTTCGTGCATTCCTATGCTGCAGTCCCCAGGCAAAACAGTGATCTTGCGGCCATAGCGCCGTTTGGCCGAGACAACATCACAGCGATGGTCTGGAAAGGCCGACTAGGGGCCTGTCAGTTTCACCCAGAGAAATCCGCCGCAGCCGGCGAGCGCATGCTGCGGCGTTGGCTGAATTGGCTGGAGACCGGCGCAAAACCTGTGCCATGAGTAGCCAGCTAAGGCTTTCCGGAGGGCGCAAGCTTCAGAGTCCCGCTGGCCAAGGCACTAGACCCACGACGAGTCGTGTTCGTGAAGCAGTGATGAACGTGCTAGCCCCACGCTTGCATGACTGCCACTGGCTTGACCTATTTAGCGGCAGTGGAGTCATGGGCTGTGAGGCGTTGCAAAGCGGCGCACGACGTGTAGTAGCTGTTGAACGAAACGCGAAGACAGCCAAAGTCTGTCAGGCCAACCTAATTGCCACCGCCTCTGGCCTCTCCCAGCAGACCAACATTGAAGTGATCCGCCATGACGTACTGAGCTGGCTGAAGAGAGGTTGCCATGCCGCCAAGTTCAATCAACCTTGGGAAGGGGAAAACCCTGGTTTCAACCTGGTCTACCTCGATCCACCTTATTCTTCAAAACTCTATTCAGAAGTCTTCAAAGCCCTGCTTTCAGGCCATTGGCTGCAGAGAGATGCCCTCGTGATCTGTGAGCATGCCACGAACAACAGCGTGGAAACCCCAATGCAGTGGCTTGAACAAGATCGCCGTATCTATGGCAGCAGCGCCTTACTGTTCACCAATCCCCCAGAACAGTATCGCGACGATACTGATTCCAAGCATCCACAAACAATCCAAGCAAAGTGACCGGAATTAAACCCAGAACGATTCCGCAGAGAAGTGGTTCGATCATGGCCTCGCGCCCAGTTGAAAGATTAAGCACAATTGTTTCATGCTCCTGAACTCACCGTGACGGGCCCGTCATCAAACAATCAAAGCAAAAACGGGTTCATTGGAGCCCTAGTGGTACTGGCAGCAGCTGTCTGCATTGCAATTTTGTTATGGGTACTAGGGCACTCACAACGAGACCCCTACGTCAACGCCACCCTTGATTTGGAGGGATCTTTGGAGCAAGGAGGTCAGCTGTTCCGCATCAACTGCGCTGGCTGCCACGGGATTACTGCCCAAGGAAACTTAGGCCCGAATCTCCTTGACGTGAGCGAACGCCGCAACGATGCCCAGCTGATCAGGCAAGTGGTAAGCGGCAATACGCCGCCCATGCCCAGGTTCCAGCTGGAGCCTCAAGAAATGGCCGACCTACTGGCTTATTTAAATTCCCTGAATTGAACAAGGACATCCGCTCAATCCAAACGACTGTTGTTCTGGTTGAGCCAATTGGTCCACTGAATCTGGGCAGTGTGGCCAGACTCTGCGCCAACTTCGGAGTACAAGAACTACGCCTGGTCTCGCCCCGCTGCGACCCTGCTGATCCCGAGGCACGACGCATGGCTGTCCATGGCGTAGCAATGCTTGAGCAGGCAAAACAATTCTCATGCTTGCTCGATGCCGTAGCTGACTGTCACAGAGTTATAGCCAGCTCCGGCCGATTGGATCATGGCAACATCCCCCTGCAAACCCCCGAACAAGCAGTGTCATGGTTATTAGAGAGCATGGGTGCAGCACCTGTGGCACTGGTATTTGGCCGTGAAGACAGGGGCCTAACCAACGAGGAACTTCAACTCGCCCAACGTGTACTCACTCTGCACAGCTCCCATGGATATCCATCCCTCAACCTCTCGCATGCAGTAGCGATCGTGCTGCATGAGCTACAACGTTGCAAAGGGCAAGGGACGCTCAGGGAAGGGCAATCGGCATGGCCCGACCCAGCATCACCTCGTCAACTCGACGCATGCTTAACAGACGCCCAGGATCTCCTGTTAGAGGTGGGATTTCTTTTGAGCCATACGGCCCAAGCCCGCATGGCCAAAGTCCGTGGTTTACTTCAACGCGCTGCCGTCCGTCCCGAGGAAGTAGCCCTGCTGAGAGGGATGGTGAGGCAACTGCGCTGGGCCATCCATTCTCGTCACTCTTAACCTCAGCCGAACTCACTGATCTTCACTTCCTTGTCAAGCAGTCGCCCTTACCGCAACCGCTCAAACGGGGCTGGACCCCTACGGCTTTTGTTGCGTCTGATCTTGATGGGCATCGGCCTAGGCGTGATTACAGGTTCAGCGCTCAAGATGCTCGGCCCACAGGTGAAGCAGGGCAAACTGGACTTGCCGGAGTGGCTTCCTGGGCGAAATTGGATTTCCCTGAAGGGCCTCCCCAGTCGCTTCAACATCGTTGAGGAAGCCACAAACCCCATGCTCAGCAATGGGAATAGTTTGCAACTTGGCAATTTCCAGACGAAGCAAGAACTCACAACGTTGAGCAACCGCTGGAGAGAACTGGCCAAGCAACAAAAAGACTTACAAGCAAGCGCATTCTTGCTAGTGCTTGATGATGGACGCTATGCCGAGCTCTCCGCCGAGACAGCACTGCCTGCAGCTAGCTCAATCAAAACAGCAATCCTGCTGGTAGCTCTCGAACTCATCGATTCCGGTCAGCTCAGCTGGAATGAACCACTGAAGCTCACCAAAGAGATTATTGGTGGTGGTGCTGGCTGGATGGCCAGCAAGCCGCTTGGCAGCCAATTCCCTGCCCACGAAGTTGCCACCGAGATGATTCGGGTGAGCGATAACACCGCCACCAATCTGCTGATTCAACGAATTGGTGGCAAGGACGTCCTCAATGCACGCTTCAATGCTCTCGGCCTGAGCTCCACGGTGGTGAATAACTGGTTGCCGGATCTACAAGGCACCAATACCACCAGCAGCCACGATCTGGCACGGGCTATCGCACTTGTCGATACTGGGAAAGCCCTTAGCCCACGCACACGGGATCTATTCAGGGAGGCAATGAGCACCTCCGTCAGCAACCGCCTATTACCTGGTGGATTTCTTAAGGGACTGGGCGGCAAGCAAGGAGAGCCTGACAACAGCCTCCTGGCAAAGGGCTACCGCATCTACAACAAAACCGGCGACATCGGCATCGCTTATGCAGATGCTGGCCTGATCGAACTACCTGATGGCAGTCGTGCAGTGGCAGGGTTCATGGTGAAAGGCCCCTTCAACGACCCCCGCTCCACAGAACTGATCCGCGACATGGCAGCCGCTATGGCTCCAGTACTCAAGCCAAAGCCATCGACACCTCGAACGGAATCAACAAACAGCAATCAGCCATGAAGATCCCCGCCCTTTTGTCAGTTGCGCTTTTCAACTTATCCGGAGCAGTGCTTGACACCCCCGCTCTGATTGCTGCTCCAACCGTCAAACAAAGACAGCAACAGGTCAGGCCCCTACCAGGCGGGCTTGACAAGGTGCTGATGGTTAATGACAACAATCCCGAACTCATTACAGGCGAAGGGATTCTGCTCTCCACCTTCCCTACCAAAAACACACAAAGCTCAAGCGCCAAAGCTGACAAAAGCAACCTGGCCGTGCCACTCGATGGTCGTTTCGATCTATTCAGTCACCACGTGTATGCCGGCCTTCCTGATCATCTCGAATCCACCCTCTGGCTAGCAGTGCTGGCTCAGCCACGGGGTGACGAGCCTGTGCAACTGACCCTATTGAGAGGCAGCACCTCCCTATCGCAAGCCACCGAAGCAGGACAGACAGCTGCACCATTTCTGCCTCTGCCGAAAGTGATTGCCGAAACCACGACCCCTATTGCCGCTGGCCCAGGCAGCAGGGTAGCTGGCGATCTGCTGCGGGGAGAGCGAGCTCAAGAGCTGCCAGAGCGATGGGAACTCCTGCCAGGCAGCCCAAGTGCCCTATTGGTACTCCCCATTCCCGTAGCAGGTCTCGATCCACTGCTCAACGGTCGCAACCTTCAGATGCGGCTGCATAGCTCCGGCCCCATCTCACTGGCAACCGTGGCTGCATACGGCAATCCCAAAGCAGCCCCTCCACTCTCTCGCTGGATTGAGCTGCTTGAAAGCGGCGAACTCAGCCCCAAGGAACATCACCCCACGCCTCGAGGTAGCAGCGGCAAGATCGTGTATTCGCGCGTTAGCGGAATCCAATTGGGCAGCACATGGAAGACAACCCTGACTGATCCTGATAGCACCGTGCTAAGCGCAATCAACACTCCCATCTCCTGGCCTATCAGCAGCCTCGAGAGGGGCAGCCTCGGCACAGATCAGGTCCAAACTGCTGAATTACAAGCGCACTACGACAACACTGCATGGGCTGCCCATGGCAACTACGGAGTTGAATATGACCTCACCCTGCCGCTACACAACGGATCAAAGCAGGAAAAATCCTTCTTGCTGACCCTTGAGTCCCCCTTAAAGAAGGACAACAACAACACAAGCCTGGACTTTCGCGTTTCAGCCAGCGGACCTGTGATGTATCGAGGGCTAATCGAGGTCAGTGGACTCGATAGCGAGTCCAGTCGACCCATGGGCCGTCGCCGCTTCCACCTAGTCCTGCGGCAGGGGCAGATGGGGCCAGACCTTGGTCGCATCAGCTTGACGCCAGGAGAAACTAGAGATGTCCGAATTCGACTGATCTACCCCGCTGATGCCACCCCACCGCAAGTGCTCACACTCCTGCCTGTGAAACAATCCAAAACAACTCCAGACATCAACCCGTGAGCTCAACCCGCAAGCGCAGGGTCTTTCCCTTTACCGCCGTGATTGGCCAGGAAGAGATGAAACTGGCTCTGCTGCTCAACGTGATCGACCCGCGAATCGGCGGAGTCATGATCATGGGAGATCGAGGCACGGGCAAGTCCACCGCGATCCGAGCCCTAGCAGATCTCCTTCCAGGGATTGATGTCGTCGCTGGCGACCCTTACAACAGCTCACCCACTGATCCGGATCTACAGAGCAGTGACGTGCGCCAACGCATTGAACATGGTGAAAGCCTTGCCACTGAGGAGCGACAGGTGCCGATGGTGGATTTGCCTCTCGGTGCCACTGAAGATCGTCTTTGCGGCACCATCGACATCGAGAAGGCCCTCAGCGAAGGAGTTCGTGCATTCGAGCCAGGCCTGCTGGCCAAGGCCAACCGCGGCTTGCTCTACGTCGATGAAGTCAATCTGCTTGACGACCATCTTGTCGATGTGCTGCTGGATTCAGCAGCATCAGGATGGAACACGGTGGAACGTGAAGGGGTATCAGTGCGACACCCTGCCCGATTCGTACTGATCGGCTCCGGCAACCCCGAGGAGGGCGAGCTACGCCCCCAACTCCTTGATCGCTTTGGCATGAGTGTTGAGGTGCGCACTGTCCGCGATCCAGATCTACGGGTGCAGGTGGTTGATCAGCGCACCGCCTTTGATAGCGATCCCGATACCTTTGCTACATCGGTGCAAGCCAACCAAGACGCCTTACAACAACGTGTTATTGAGGCCCAGCAACGTCTTGAACAGGTGAGCCTCGACAACGATTTGCGCCTACGAATCTCGGCTGTCTGTGGCGAACTAGATGTAGATGGACTACGTGGCGATATCGTCACAAACCGTGCCGCCAGGGCTCTAGCAGCCTTTGCAGGACGAACAGAGGTTTCGGAAGAAGATGTGGCACGCGTGATCTCTTGCTCTCTACGCCATCGATTGCGAAAAGACCCCCTCGAGCAGATTGATTCAGGGGATCGGGTCGTCAAAATTTTCTGCAAAGTGTTCGAACGCAGCGAGAACAGCGATCAGGCTGACTTCGCGCTAACAACTCAAGCAGGCTGAACGCTTGCGCATCCTTGGCATCGACCCTGGCATTGCCAGGGTGGGCTACGGGGTCATCGACACCAGCAACGGACAACAGCAGATGCTCGATTGCGGCATCATCCGCACCAATCCAGGCATTGACGATGGTGAACGGATGGTGGAAATCGCCAGCGATCTACGCCAGCTCATCCGTCGTTGGAAGCCCCAACTGGCCGCTGTGGAGAAATTCTTCTTCTACCGCTCCAGCACGACAATCAGCGTGGTCCAGGCACGTGGAGTCATCATCATGACCCTGGCACGCTTTCGAGTGCCAGTGATGGAATTTCCACCGATGCAGATCAAGCTTGCTCTGGCGGGCTCAGGCCATGCTGAAAAAGATGAAGTGCTCGATGCGGTGATGCGTGAATTGAATCTTGATCAGCCGCCCCGACCCGATGATGCCGCCGACGCCCTGGCCATAGCACTCACAGGTTGGTTCCAGCGCTAAAACCACTGATGGACTCCTCCTGCTCACCAAAACACGGCTGGTTTGACAGCGTGGCTGAGTCCTACGCCCAACAGCGCCCCTATTACCCGGAATCCCTGTTTACCTGGATAAGCAGCAAAGCCGCCGGCCACCAACGTTGCTGGGACGTGGCCTGTGGTAGCGGCCAGGCCTCTCTAGGGCTTGCAAGGCACTTTGATCGCGTCGATGCAACCGATCTCAGCCCCGCTCAGGTTGATGCCGCACCAGCTCACTCAAACATTCATTACCAAGTAGCAGCGGCTGAAGATTCCGGGTTTCCCAACGCATGCATGGACGCAATTGTGGTGGCTGCCGCCATTCACTGGCTAGATGTACCCCGATTCAACGAAGAAGCAGTAAAGGTGGCACGCCCAGGTGGACTGATGGTCTGGGTGGGCTATGACCCCCCGCAAGGGGCTCCCCCTGCATTGCAGTTGTGGCTAGAACAGCTTTACGGCGAAAGGCTATCGAGCTGGTGGCCTCCCCAGCGTCAGCATGTCGACAACCACTATCAGAACCTGCCATTCCCCGCCATCAGCAAATCTTTGCCCCAAGAGCTCTGCATCTCCCTCAAATGGAGCTGTGATCAGCTGATCGGTTACATAGGAACCTGGTCAGCTTTGAGGAAAGCAACGCAGGAGGGACATGATTTGCTGCCACAACTCAGCATGGAACTGCAGAGACTCTGGCCAGCAGATCAAACAACAATCCCCCTGATCTTTCCACTCATGGGCCGCTGGGGTTATCTAACGCAATGAATCAAGCCAGCGCCAAAGCCAAGCTTCGTCGTCAATTCAAGGCCCTACGCGCTCAACAATTACCTGCGGTTCAAGACACAATCATTCAGCAGGTTGTCAACGCTATTCAGGGTTACTTAAAAGCTGGGAAGCTACGAGGGCACATTGGTGTTTATTGGCCGCTTAGCGGAGAAATAGACCTCCGCGAACTGAAACTCAATTTGAAGTTACCCTTAGCTCTACCAGTCAGTGGAGAGGACAGAAGTCTCAGTTACCACCCATGGGCACACACTCCACTGCGGAAAGATACCTGCATGATTCCTGCACCGGTGGATGAGGCTGCCCTTGAAGCTGATGAATTAGGCCTATTGCTGATACCTGCTCTGGCGATGGATCAACGTGGGATCAGACTCGGCTATGGAGGCGGTTTCTTCGACCGCTTCAGAAGCAATTTGGCTTGGCGCAAAGTTCCATCGCTTGCAGTCTTGCCACAAGCCTGCGTATCAACAGACTTACTGCCTCGCGACAGTTGGGATGTGCCCCTTGATGGCTGGATTAGTGAAACAGGAGTTTTCAGAGTAAAATAAAAAAACTTAGATTCGGCTCCCAAATTACGAATAAAAATGCATCAAGAAAGCCCTGCTATCACAAAGAGACAAGGCTTGAATTCAATACTTTCTTGACACTAGGAATCTTTCTATTAGCCTTTTAAGGACTAAGCTATCAAGCGCAATGCCACCACGGGCACTAAATTCGTACGCAATAGTTCAGTCCATAGAGATAGATGGCAAAGAAGACATTGTCACCATTAGGCCAGCTATTGGCTCTAACTTATTCCATTCATTGGACGAGGGTGATCATTATGCATTCCAGGCCACCATCAAAGGCAAAGACTTCACCTTTGAGGCTGCTGTTAATGATCAAGGGCCAAACATAACCCTGGAACTCGAGAATGATGATGCCGCTGCAATCGTTGAGATTCTCGACCAAAATAATGACAATCAGATTAGCGATGAGGAATTCGAGGAAGGCATGGAGAATGCCGTGGTGCTATATGAGGAAGATATTGAGCTTCACGAAAATCATTCCTTAGACTCAGAAGTGAACTTGCTGCTAGAAGCAGAGGATGTTATTTTTCAATACGATCCTATAGTAGACAATCCTGGAGAACTGTTATTTGGGCAATCAATCGCTTCAGTCGAGACGGATAGCCAGGGAAATATTCTTTCATTTATTTACCCTCAAAGGTCATTTAATACGTCTTTACTAGGCTACACTCTTGACCTTACAGGAGAAGTAGAAGTCGGCCAAGTTGGAGGAGCGATCGACCCTATTACAGGAGAGGGAAACATCTATGTTGATGAACTCAAATGGCTTTTTCGGGGGAACATCACCACACCACAAGGTAATTTATATGAATTCACTAAAGAAGAGGCTGCATTCATCCCTATCAGGGATAAAGACACCAATAGTGGTTTACTAACCCTTGCTAGCGTTGAAAAGTCTGCCCATGGCAGCGGGAAGATAGAAAATATTTTCAGCTCTTATTTTGTCAGCGGACTGCAAGGCTCTGCGACTCAAGATAGCTTTTTAAAAGACCTCATGCTTCAAGGGGTTAATCAACTTCATCCAGGCCTTGCTACTGAAGGCACTGAAATTCAATGGAATATCGACTTACAACATCCAACTCCTGTTTGAGGTCGTGATCATGAAGAAATAGCTCATTCGTTGCACATGGGTCATTGATCAATTGAAAGCCAAAACAAAGTGAATTGGATTCGAATCAAATCTAATTCCAAGAATTGGTCTCAAAAAAAATATTCAACACGCCATTGCTGCCATTTTTTATCAGCAAAATATTCGCCTCTTGTAAATATTTCGTACGACAATAATCACACGTCTCCAAGGCTGCCACGCAGGTACTAGTCAATCCTGCAAAAATCTCTCAAAATGATTTTCAGAGTTTTCAGAGATCATTCAATGCGGACCCTAATCCAGCCTTTGTTTCTATTGATCGCAACAACATCTCTTGGTCTCGGGCAAGGTCAGCCAGCGAAAGCCCATGCCATTGAAAGCACTCTCAACTACCTCGATGGCAGCCTGGAACTTCACAGCCAATTCTCAACAGGAACACCTGTTGAGGGAGCAGTGGTACGCGTCTTAGAAGCCAACGGAACACCAGGCCGAGAGCTGGGTCGAATGGATCAACAGGGAAAACTGAGCTTGAGCCTGCCAGTCATGCAGGAAGGCACCCTCGACCTGCAGGTGGATGCTGGCCCAGGTCACCGTGACTATCTGATGCTGCCAATCCGCTCAGGCAAGGTGCAGCTGGATGAGGTGGTCAGCCAACCCAAGACTCCACAAACACCATCGTTCCTGATCAGCACTGGCTCGCCTCTCCTGCTTGGTCTTGCAGGTGTTTTGTTTAGCGTGCGTGAGCAGCGCCTCAAATTCTGATCCTTCGCCATGGCTGAGCCCACCGCCGCACCCTCAAGCTTTGGCAGTGAAGCCCTAGACAGCATGGTCGAGAGACTTAACGGCACCTCTGATCCCCGCCGCCGCTACGAATATGTTCTATGGCTGGCCAAAAAGCTGCCACCAATGTCCCCGGAATTACAAACCGACGCCGTCAAGGTCAAGGGATGCGTTTCTCAGGTCCATGTGCTTGGTGAACTCGTGGAAGGACGGCTTCACTGGCAGGGAGACTCCGACGCACTGATTACAAGAGGTTTGCTGGCAATGCTGATTCAAGGCCTCAGCAATCTCACACCTGAGCAAGTCATGGCCGTGGACCCAAGCTTCATTGAAGCCACAGGCCTTCAAGGCAGCCTCACCCCATCAAGAGCTAACGGATTCCTCAATATCCTCCTCAACATGAAGGCCCAGGCACAGCAACTTGCCAGGGTTTCGTCTTCCACAACTTCTTAGAGTCCGGCCAGCAATTACACGACTGGACACAGCTGCCATGGGCACGAAATTAGGAATCGGTCTCCTGGGGCTTGGAACAGTAGGCGCAGGTGTAGCAGGCATCCTCCAAGCCCCTGAAGGGCGGCATCCACTGGTGGCTGAGCTTGAACTGGTCCGTGTAGCGGTTCGAGATCTGCAACGACCTCGCCCGATTGAGCTCCGCCCATCCTTACTGACCAACAACCCACAGGCCGTTGTTGATGATCCCTCTGTTCACGTGGTTGTTGAAGTCATGGGAGGGATCGAACCAGCCCGAACCCTGATCATGCGAGCCATTGCCGCCGGCAAAGCGGTCGTTACAGCTAACAAAGCGGTGATTGCAAGACATGGCGAAGAGATTGCCTCTGCTGCTGCTGCTGCTGGGGTCTACGTCCTGATCGAAGCTGCCGTCGGCGGTGGCATCCCGATCATCGAGCCACTTAAGCAATCACTAGGTGGCAACCGGATCGAACGCGTGAGCGGCATCATCAACGGCACCACCAACTACATCCTCAGCCGCATGGCACAGGAAGGGGTGGCCTATGACGACGTGCTCAAGACCGCCCAAGATCTTGGCTACGCAGAGGCAGATCCAGCTGCCGACGTTGAGGGGTTCGATGCGGCCGACAAGATTGCCATCCTCACTGGGCTCGCCTTCGGTGGACCTGTCGACCGTGACTCAATTCCCACCCAAGGCATCAACAACCTTCAAAGCCGCGATGTGGACTACGCCACACAGCTTGGCTACAGGGTGAAACTATTGGCTATCGCCGAACGTCTCAACTCAGACGCTCAGACCAGTCAGTCCTTGCCCTTAGCTGTAAGGGTGCAGCCAACCATGATTCCTCTCGACCACCCTCTTGCTGGCGTGAATGGCGTGAACAACGCCATCCTGGTTGAGGGCGATCCGATCGGCCGCGTGATGTTTTATGGCCCAGGAGCAGGCTCTGGACCCACCGCCTCAGCTGTGGTGGCGGACATCCTCAACATCGCTGGCATACGCCAATTAGGGGAAATCAACGGCAGCCTCGACCCCCTTCTTGCCGCAAGCAGTTGGCGTTCCTGTCACCTCGTTGATCCAAGCGCAATCCGTCAGCGCAACTATGTGCGCTTCAACGCAGAAGACACCCCAGGAGTGATCGGTCGGATCGGTAGCTGCTTCGGCGATCGTGGCATCTCGATTCAATCAATCGTGCAATTCGATGCCTCAGAGACCGGCGCCGAAATCGTTGTGATTACCCATGAAATAAGCCAAGGCCAGATGCAAGATGCCCTGACTGCAATCACCTCTATGGCTGAGGTCAAAGGAGTTGCCGCCCATCTCAGCTGCCTTTAACTTCCAGCCCCCCTGAGGACGAGCCCCCTGCTTACGTAAGAGTTATAAAACAAGTTGAGAGGCAAGTCTGCAGACGCTGACCTGTGCCCCCAAAGGTTCATGTCTACCGCTTCGATGATATCAAGAGTCCAACTCTTTTCCAAGCCGGACTTCCGACCCATCATGGATCTCCATCAAGGTGACTGTGTTCAACTCCTCAATGGTAAAGACCAATTCCAAGTAATCGGAATCGACGATGACCACAATCGCTGTTGGGTGAGACGTTGGCCACTACTGCCCAATGGATCCCCGGTGTTTGAAGTGTCGATGCAACACATCACCTGCTCTTCCCATAAAACACAACGACACTCACTAGCAAATCTTTGAATCAAGGCCATCCGATCCGCACGCGTTGTGCCCAGCTCCGGCCGTCGTAATTCTCTACGCTGGGACGCTGCTCTCTTTGCTTGCTCCCTAGCGCTGAGCCAAATTGCCTGTCAGCCTGCTCGCCATAGTCAGCGACTCATCGTGGCTAGTGCTGGCAAGATCACATCCCTCGATCCTGCCCAGGCCAGTACTTTTGATGCTCTGCAACTGCTGAGCGCCCTGGGGGAGCCCCTCTACCGGCTTAATCACAAAGGGGACCTAGAGCCACGTCTGGCATCCGCTCCGCCTCAGATCAGTGATGGCGGCCTCACCATCTCGATCCCTCTGCGGAAGGATGTGCTGTTTCACGATGGCACCCACTTCAATGCCGCCGCGATGGCGTTCAGTCTGCGGCGATTTCTGCGTATCGGCACCCTCAACTACGTGATAGGGGGACGGATTGCCACCGTGGAGACAGCCAGTCCCTACCTGCTACGCCTTCGATTAACGCGACCCTCAACTTCTCTAGAGGGACTACTCACCTCAATCAATCTGACGCCGATATCACCAACTGCTTACGCCAAGCACAGAGATCAGTTCCTCAATAAACAATTCATTGGAACCGGCCCTTACCGACTCACTAGCTTTCAAACCCAGCAACAACGCCTTGAGCCTTTTCTGCAGTACTGGAGTACCCAGGCCAGTAATGCTGGAATCGATTTCATTAATCTGAGCAACTCCACTGCCCTATTTGGTGCTCTACGAAGCGGTGAAGTGGATGTACTCCTCTCCAATTCACTGGACGAAGACCAACGCCTTGCGCTCCATCACCTTGCCAAGCAAGGGAAGCTCCGCGAAGGAGAGGGGCCAGCACTTGAGATCGGCTACATCACTCTCCTCAGTAATGCCCCTCCACTCAATCAACCCCTCTTACGTCAGGCCCTCGCCTACAGCCTCGACCGTCAGCTGATGGTGAAGCGCGTGAGCTATGGACTAAGACGCCCGCTGCGGTCTTTAGTGCCGCCAAACTTGCAGGCTGAACCACTCACACCTTGGCCCAGCTACAACCCTCAACGAGCCAAGCAACTGCTGAAAAAGGCAGGCTATTGCGCAACTCAAAAGCTGACACTCCCTTTTACTTTCCGTTCCAACGTGCCAGCAGACAAGTTATTGGCACTTACATGGCAGGCACAGGTGGAACATGATCTCTCGGATTGCCTGACACTGAAGCTCAATAGCGTCGAATCGACTACCGTTTACCGCCAACTGGGGGAAGGCGCATTCCAGGCCGTCATCCTTGAGTGGCGAGGCGCCTATCCCGACCCGGAAGCCTATTTAGCTCCATTATTAAGCTGCAGCAAAGCCAATGGATCTGTATGCGAAGAAGGGGAAGCGGCAATTAGCGGCAGCTTCTGGACCACAGATGGGCTGGAAACGAGCCTTCGCCACAGCGATGAACTTCGCGGACCCGATCGTCTCCACCAGCTCAAAGAGATCGAACGCTCCGCCGCCGGCGGAGCGGCCTATCTACCAATCTGGCTGGTAGCTCCACGAGCTTGGGCCCAGCGGCGCTTATCCAAGCCAGAGTTTGACGGGAGCGGCCATTTAATGCTCCAGCGTCTACGGGAGCTGCACTGATGGGCCGCGGGAGAGAACTACTGCGCTACAGCTCCACCCGCTTGGCCCTGGCACCGGTGATGCTCTGGCTCATTGCCAGCATGGTGTTTCTCCTCCTACGGGTGGCACCAGGAGACCCAGTCGATGCCGTATTAGGCAATCGAGCGCCAGCTGCAGCCCGCGCTGCTCTGCGCACCAAGCTTGGACTGGATCAACCGCTTTTGCATCAATACCTGCACTTCATCAAAGACTTAATTCATGGCGATCTAGGCCAAGCTCTTCTCAACCAGGAACCAGTGAGCAAGATCATTGCCAGAGCCCTACCAGCCAGCTTGGAACTAAGCCTGACGGCACTATTGATTGCAGCAGTGGTTGGTCTGGTCGTTGGTTTCAGTGGTATTGCCCGCCCGGAAGGCAAGCTAGATCTCGCAGGCCGCCTCTACGGCATTGGCACCTATGCCCTGCCACCGTTCTGGGCCGCGATGATCGTTCAACTGCTGTTTGCAGTCATTCTCGGTTGGCTACCAATTGGCGGACGTTTTCCCCCGAGCTTGCTGCCACCAGAGGGGAGCGGCTTCCTGATCCTCGACAGTCTGCGGAGCAGCGACTGGATATCTCTTCAAGGAGCAGTGAGACACCTGGTGTTACCGGCAGGGACCCTAGGCCTTCTCCTCAGTGGGATTTTCACCCGTACCCTGCGACTCAATCTAGGCCGCACACTGCAATCCGATTACGTTGAAGCTGCCCGTAGCCGGGGGCTGAATGAGCAACAGGTGGTGCTCAACCATGCCCTCCCTAATGCCCTTCTGCCAGTACTCACCATTGCTGGGATCACAGTGGCATCGCTGATTGGCGGCGCACTGTTAATTGAAGTCACCTTCTCCTGGCCAGGCATCGCCCTACGGCTCCAAGAAGCAATCAACCAACGCGACTACCCAGTGGTTCAAGGGATTGTGGTTGTCGTGGCTGCCCTGATGGTGCTGGTAAGCGTGAGCGTGGATCTGCTCGTTGCTCTGATTGATCCCCGCGTCCGCTACTGAGATTTGCGAAGTCTCTCTGCTGCGTTGCGATCCAAACGATGAAGCCGCAAATCCCCGACCTGCTGATGTGTGGAGCCCTGAAGGGCTTCGCCAGCCTCAACCTGCTCCAAAAAGATTTGAATCTCCACTGCCAACAATCGCTGCACAGCTAGCGGCTCACGCCCTACCAGCTCTTCGCCTAGTTGAAAGAGATCATCGCCACGACCCTCACCCATCTGACCTTCAACCCGCACTGGTGAAAAATGGCTAGCGCCCTCCACAAGCACGACTCGACTAGCGGGATGGGGTGAGATTGCCAAAAGCAAATCGAGCTGCTCACTCAGCGGAGGAGTAATCAAATCAAGGGTGCCGCCAGTCAGTAACACTGGAACCGACAAAGGCACAGCCCCATCACGAGGCCACAGCAAGCTACCAAAACTGTTGAGAGCCACGATTGCCTCTAGCTGGGGGATTGACTGCAGTTTTGGTATTTGCACATCAACCAACTGACATTGCAATAAGCGCGAGAGATTGGTGAGAGGAAGATCGTCTAGAGCCTTACGACAACGGGTATACAAACCAGGCTCCGGGGTCATACCAGCAGCCAATACAGCCGTCAGTGCCCCGAGGGAGTGACCCATCAGCACCAACTTCTGACCAGGCAATACCAACGTGCCTTGCTCTCGTGCCTGCAGGACAGCCTGCAGATCCGCCAAGCGGTCAGGCAACACCTCTGCTCCAGGTGCAAGTCGTTGCCCCTTCAGCAGGGCATGCACCGCTTTGGCATCACTACCTGGATGCTCAAGCACCACAACCGGCCAGCCCTTACGGTGAAGGCTGAGAGCCAACCAACGAAAATGATCCTGGCTTCCACCCAAGCCTGGCATGAGCACCACCCAGCTCGACCGCAACGGAGTGCCATCAGGTGGGCGCCACAGCTCTAGCTGGAGGGGCTTGGTGCGATGAGCCACTGGCAAAGATTTGAACTCAGGGCCTGCGGCAAAAACTTCCTTACCTGCCAGCTCTTGCAAAACTGGAACTTGTGTGGCGGGAAACCTCCCGAGCGCTAACACCAACTGCTGCTGCTGTTGCAACTGACGCCGCCAGCGACTTGCTACCTGAAGTAGAGCATCAAGATCGAGGCGTACATTTTCAGCAGGGAGCTCCTCAAGCAAGTCCAGAGCGGTCACCTCTGACTGACTGTTCAAGAGCAGTTCCAGAGTGTTGAACAAGACAATGCCACTACTGTCGGCATCGACCCTCACCAAATCACTAACGGCATCAAGCAGCTGACGTCCTGCCCAACTACGCAGCATCTGTCGAGCCATGCTCTGATCTGTAAGCAAAGATGCCTGAAGCAGCTCAAAGAGATCGAAGCGGCTATCGGCATCGAGCAAATTGAGCCAGGGGATGAGTTCAGAACTGCTGCTGCCCCCAGGCCGCCCCAAATCGACCAACTCCCTAATCCAAACCGGTATCACCATCCCCTCAAGCTGCACCTCCAATCGCTCGGCAGCTCTCAGCGGCGATACTCCAGCAAATCCGAACAGCAAAGCGCCGAATAGCCCAATCACAATCCGCTGTCCAATTGGGCGTGTTAATGCCAACGCCGAATACCGCTAACAAGTCAAACCATTTTCACTCAAGCCTTGAAGGGCTTAGATCGGATCAGTGAATGGTGCTCCTGGGTGCCATCGACAGATCAGATGCCGCCATTGAGCTTCCAACTTCTGCTCAAGCCAGGCGAGAAACGACTTATTAGCAGTTTCCGCCATTTGCCAAGCGAACCAATTAGCCGCGAAAGAGCTACCAATGAACAATCTCGTCAACACCTATACCTGAATAATCAACACAGCGAATAACAACAATCATTGCCCCCAAACACCTCGCATGAGATCTGTAGCCGAAAACCATCCGGCTATATCATTTTCAAATTAAAGCGGCTCTCTTGCTAGAGCACCAGACACGCCAGCAGAAGAGACGAATCAAACAATGAAGGGCGATCCAAGCAACAAGCGAGCATTAAAGGGTAGGAAGAATGGTACAAGGAAATATTTGCGCACGCAAATGCAATTTATAAAATACATTATGATTGCCAGCAATTTCCACCCCTATAAAAGACAACATCCAAGCAACATGAGAATGCTATTAGGCGCAACAACTGCTATAGCACTTCTGATTACATCCGCAGCCTCCGCCAATGAAACCAACCTTCAAATCAAAAACGCCAGCAAACAACTTGTGGTGAGCATTCGCGCCTTTGCAATTGGGACATCTGCCGCTAGCGAATGTCTCGTCAAAAGCGGACAACTGAGCAAGAGGATTGCAAAAGAGACATTACCCTTATCACTTCTCGAGGTTGGCATTAGCCCTGAAGTCCTTGACAATCCTCAGGTCATCAAAGCAACCTCAATCTTGAGCCCTACACTTAATGCTGCCTGCACATCGACGAAGATGAGCATCGAAGCCATCAATCGTCTAATCAAAGATTAGCTATAGAAATACTTCTAATCGGGAAAAAGATCAGTAAAACAAAAATCTATAAACAAGCCTCTCCTAAAGCATATGAACTAGACCGTTAGCCTGGCCAAGGGATACAAAAAGCGTAGACAACAGGCAAACCACTAGCGCGAAGGAAGAAATGCAATTCAACTGACAAAGATAAGATAAGTAATCAAAGCCTCTGGAATGGCTCTAGGACAGCCTATTATTTGTCATGTTTGCCTAAGCACCAAAGATGGCTTACCCCGATTCTCAAGTCGTAATGGGCGGTTTGGTGCATATCCCCATTATTATTGGTGTTTTTTGGGCGCTAAACAACCTAACCACAGGCGGTAGTAAAGCCAAGAAAGCCGCAGAAGCTGCAGCCAAACAGGCTGCTGACGAAGCTGCTGCCAAAGCTGCCGCAGAAGCTGCCGCCAAACAGGCTGCTGAACAAGCTGCTGCCAAAGCTGCTGCGGAAGCGGCAGCCGCCAAAAAGGCTGCTGAGGCCGCAGCCGCAGCTCCAGCAACAACAGCAGTGGCTCCAGTGAGTGGCGAAGCTGAAGCGTCACAAGCTTCTAGCAACGACACTCAAGCCACTCCTGCCCCAGACCAAGAAGTGCTCTAGGCATAGAACAGATCACCAGAAGTCATAAACATCAACCGATATAGATAAACGTTCCGAAAAGTTGTTTGTAATTACACAAGCCTAGAGAAAGGCCAGATTTTCAATGAATTCAACTTTAAATAAATAGCCTCAGAAGAAAAATTAATAGCATAAAATACAATCAAACAAAGGCCAGTTCGACCCAAGGCTTACCAAAGGCATAGTTCATTAATAAGCTGATGCCTACCAATCAATACATAGACATCTGGAATCAGGACATTCCAAGCAAAAGCAAACCATCCAATACACAAGAAGACGAATAACAATTAGCCGCCAATCATAACTCGATATTTACATTCAGCCACCAATACGGAACACTCTCGAAGAAGACATGAGAACATAAACAAATAGCATCAACGAATCAACTCATGCTGCCCACAGGGGCTCTAAATTCGAAGAGGCTAGATAAACTACAAGGAAGAATTAGGTTGCAATGAAAAATGACTGCTAAACAATGTTCGCCAGAAAAGCCGATACTTATTCACGAACAAGTACAGGCAAAGGCATTGATTAGCCACAAACATTTCTCTTGAACATCTAATAAGCAAACTTTAAAATTAATTCTAGAGATAAATTCACGAAACATTAAGCACTACAGGCCTGATTTTCACACCTAGATGTGTTTAAAGAGAGGTTAATGGCCAATATTCAATCGGCGCATTGCGCCTATCTGTGTGAGGAACCAAATGAAACTCTTCCAGCAATTGCTGGTGGCACCTGCTGCCTTGGGCCTGATGGCTCCTATGGCTGCTAATGCCGCAGACCTAGACATCAAAGGTGTGTCCGATTATTCGGCCTCCAGCGAGCAGGTCACCAGCATCTCCCAATTCCAAGATGTTTACCCAACCGATTGGGCTTATCAGGCGCTGAGCAACCTGATTGAGCGCTACGGCTGTGTGGCTGGCTATCCAAGTGGTAGCTACCTGGGCAACAGAGCAATGACCCGCTTTGAAGCGGCTGCTCTATTGAATGCATGCCTCGATCGCATCACTGAAGTCACCGACGAACTGCGTCGTCTGCTCAACGAATTCGAGCAGGAGCTCGCCATCCTCAAGGCCGTGTTGATGGCCAAGCCCGCGTTGGTGAACTGGAAGCCACTCAGTTCTCCACCACCACCAAGCTTGTTGATAAGGCATTCTTAATAAGTCGACGACTCAAAGAAACCTGGATCAAATGCGTTGCTCAATACAAATACTGCTTTGACTTTTATCAGAATGAGATCGGCTTACAACAATCATCAGTAAAGAGCTAGCTCAATCAGGCCAAGCAAAAGAGATCTTCTCAACGTCTATACATATAAGGTTAGTTCAATAACGAACCATCAGCATTACAATCACGTAGATCATTCCACTTGGCGAAATTTTCTTCTAAGTTGTCAAACTCATTTTCTGAGTCATTGATTTGTTGGGCTTTAATTAATGCTTGAAATGCCTCGACGCCATACTTGCTTGCGATTCTTTGCTTGATACAGGCTTTATACTTAGAGCCAGCCTTTAATTCCTCCTCCGCTCCTCTTAAATTATCCTGAGCCAACTCACTCTTTTCTCTCCATTCCAGCATGTGGTTCGTGAATTCTTCTTGTGCCCCATCAGCGAAAGCAGATTCACTATGTACTACAAGCAAGAGCAATAACACTAATCCTGCTAAGAAATGACGCATTCCTCGTCCCTAGAGGCCTGATGATTATCCCATAAAAGTTTATAGAACCATTTCTCTTTCGGCGAATGCCTAACTCTTTCGACACCTTTCTTTGTTAAAATAAAGATTGGCTCACCTGATTCTGAGACCTGCTTGATGTCTACATTACCTAGCATCCACATGCGCATAAATACTTGATTGTCCGTCATGGTCCCAAGATATTCCTTGCAACTTTTACCAACATCAATAAACCAGAGAGAAAGTAGATCTGCCTTCTCTCTATCTCCCTTACAAAGCTGAAGCGTAGTCCGAGAAATAGCCGTTGCATCGCCTTGCTTAAGAGCAAAACGAATCAAGGCATTTCCAAGGCTAATCCGTTCACGATCTACACTCATGGCGCCATTTCTGCTGGGCATAAATAAGGAGTCGAAAATCGTAAGCAAAGTTATAAAATTGACTCTAGCCAAGAAAGCAGCTTGCACTCCGGCCTAAATGCTCGCAAGTTATGGAATGAAGATGCGCGGCAAGATGGCTTAGTTTTCAAGGATTTACAAGCTGAACCTATCAAGCTAACATTCTCTTCAAATAGAATCTAAAAGGTCTAAAACGGTTATTGAAAGCCTAACATTCAAAACCATTTTCTATCCAATTGGATTAGTAACCTCTCTGGTATAAAGCAAGACAAGCCTGAAAAAGGTTTATTTAAGAGCAATCAGAGCTGAGTTAGCACAATCAATCCCACCTCAGCAGCCATTGCAAGGGTAATACAAACTCATCAAAGCAACGAGCTTCTCTTGAAGAAACCTCCAAGAAGATTGGATACCGTTAATGAAAAAGGCAAGTAACAACCAAGCCTTGAATTGATCATCTAAACAAAACTATCAATACATACTCAACAGACTATCCTTAATAGCTAGAGGCCCTAGTCCAGAGAAGAGGAGCGGCCTCTAGCTAAAAAGAATTTTTCAAAAGATGCCTGGAATAATCCAGCCAGTCAGTGCATAATCATAGCGATTAGACTTTTTAACAAGCCTTTTTGTGAATTTCTTGAGAGAGTTAAGGGGATTGAATTCCATAATAAGTAAGAAGAGATTATTAATGCCCTTAAGTTTTCACTTAAGGGCATTAATGTCTATAAATTGCTTAAAATAATCCAGGGATAATCTGCCCTGTAGCCGCATAACTGGCGAGTGCTCCAATAAAGCCAATCATTGCCCAGCGGCCGTTTTGTAGCTCTGCATTTTCATTCATGATGATTGAGAGGTAGAGGAATTGTGTAAGGAAAGGTCAGGAAAGGCAAAAAGGTCTCATGCCAATTGGCAATCAGACAAGAAGGAGAGTCAATGGCATATTCTCCGCTAATCCACTGTTTAAAAAAGATGATTAGCCTGAATAATGATCATTAAAATCAAAAAATGCCGGGTAAGATTTGCCCTGTGAACAAATAAGCCACGACAGCAGATAAGAAGCCAATCATTGCCCAACGTCCGTTGGCCAGTTCTGCTTCTTTACTAAAAGCGGTGTATTCAGGATCAATTTGCATGCGAGGTTCGCTTGCATACATGTTCTGACGTCCACCGTCTTCAGTGATGACATTTGTAGAAGAAGTCATGATCTTTCTGCTTAAACCACACCAGGAATAATTTGGCCTGTCGTTAGATAGGCTCCGACCGCAGCCCAAAATCCCATCATTGCGGCCATTCCATTAACACGCTCAGCGGTTAACTTCTGATTTTCGACCCTATTGGTCTTGGGTGTTTTTTTCATAAGAAGGAATTTGAGTTCAGGTCCCTTTGATCACGAAGACCAGCGCTCCGGCCTTCGTTACAAAAGCTTAACACAAGAGGTTGCGAAGTGTGACGATCCTGTTTGCAGGGGCAGCTTCACCGGCTTAAAGCTCTCAAAACTCCCTTCAAAGCAGGGAATTTACATGTCTATATCTTATCGCCAAGCTCTCAAATTAATGCATTAAAAGAAGATAATTTTAGAAATATGCGCGAATTTATATTACTAAGATGTTTTTTTGGACACCTTGGCTCATATGATCTCAATCATTCATGGCAGCATCAATAGCTCCTTGCCAACATTTAATAATGTAAACATCACCAAGCCTATTGGATTTGAATTCTTCTCACTATTCTTGTAAGAGAGTTTAGAAACTTAAGCCTCTATCATTTCTCTATCTAACTCAATATAGAGGCAGGCGACTAATGAATGCTCAAAAGAGCACTCCGTCCATGCTTGCTCAACCGCTCTCTCAATTTTAGAACTTGCATCAAAGCCTCAAAAGGCTTGGACTGCACAAGCCTGAATCAAGCAAAAATTCCACGACCTCTAAAGGCTTAGGTGTAAACACCTAGGCGCCGCTTGGTATGGGCCGTAATTGGAAGAATTTATTTCAAAGCCCTCCCTAGTCTCTTGAAAGAGCTATTCCATAGATACTGGCATTTGGCTGATGGCGACAAGCTCATCACATTCAACAAACTGGCAAGAAGCCTTTATTGGTGCTCTTACCACCTGTTCAAGTCTTTTAAATTACCGTTTGCCAGGTAGATCATCTATGCGAGTTCAGCTTAGTGAGTTCAGAACTCAAGGTGAACTGAATAGAAATTAGATTGACTTGATCAATCAACAAACCAAGAGTTTTGCTTACCTTCAGGGCTATGGTTTGGTTTGCTTTTTTTGGTCGGATAGAAAGTATGCCCCAGAAAAATAAAAACTAGACGTTAAAGAGAAACTCCATAACATCACCCTCCTCTACGAGGTAGTCCTTACCCTCACTACGCAGCCAGCCCTTGTTGCGTGCTTCAGCAAAGGAACCGGCCTCAAGCAACTTCTGGTAAGCAATCGTTTGAGCACGTATGAAACCACGCTCGAAGTCAGTATGGATCACACCAGCTGTCTGCGGCGCCGTCATGCCAGCCTTAAACGTCCAAGCACGGGTTTCCTTCTCCCCTGTGGTGAAGTAGGTACGAAGACCTAGAAGCCGATAGGTCGCCTTGATCAAACTCTTCAGCCCCCCCTCACTCACTCCGAGGCCTTCTAGGTAATCAATACGCTCTGCTTCGCCGAGTTCAATTAACTCAGCCTCCACCTGAGCTGAAATGCGCACGCATTCAGCATCCTCACGCGTCGCCAAGGTCGTCACCTCCTCACAGTAGGCATTGCCGTCGGCAAGATCATCTTCGCTCACATTGGTGGCATAGATAATCGGCTTCGCTGTCAACAGGCCAAGCGGTTTAATCATCTTTGCTTCTTCATCACTGAGTTCTACAGCACGAGCAGCACCACCTTGCTCAAGCACAGATTGAATCCGCTCAAGCGCAGCATCTTCGAGCTGGGCGTCATTGCTTGTGCGCGTCTGTTTTTTCAAGCGCAAGCGCCGTTTCTCGATCTGACTGAGATCTGCAAAGCCGAGTTCAAGGTTGATGACCTCAGCATCCCTAGAAGGGCCAACTGATCCAGAGACATGGATCACATCCTCGTCTTCAAAGCAACGCACCACATGCACGATGGCGTCAACCTCGCGAATATTGGCAAGAAATTTGTTGCCCAACCCCTCTCCCTCACTAGCCCCCTTGACCAAACCAGCGATATCAACAAACTCCATGCGCGTTGGAATCAGCTCCTTGCTCTTGCTTAGATCGCAAAGCAGCTGCAAGCGCTCATCAGGTACCGCAACGCTGCCCACATTCGGTTCAATGGTGCAGAAGGGAAAGTTGGCAGCTTGAGCCTGCGCGTTGGCCACAAGTGCATTGAAAAGCGTGGACTTACCCACATTTGGTAGTCCAACAATTCCGGCTTTAAGCATGAGGACAAATCTAGCCGTGCCCATGCCAGGAACCATTGCAAAAGCAAGATGGCACTATACAGCAACGCTATAGATACTTAACAGCAACGTAATCGTGCCTTGCTGCAGTCAGGCTCGCTGACCAGCGAGACTGCTTGACATCGTTGGTGGGTTGATGGCCAGTACAAAGGCCTCGCCCATATCGGCACATCAGGAGCAGGGATTGGTCCATCTCACACAACTCAAAGGTGCTTTAGGGCAACGCAAACGCTTGATCAGCCTCAGTGCAGCTGTGGTGCTAATCACCGCAGGGGGGATGGCATGGAGGTTCAGCTCCCAGCAGCGCTTGGGTCGCGATCTCAGCAATTACACCGTAGAAACCGAGAGGGGCACCCTTCCTGGGATCGTGAACTCCAACGGCGAATTACAGGCGAAGCGGAGCGTGAATGTCAGTCCCAAAAAAGCAGGTTTGCTGAAAGAGCTCTATGTCGATCAAGGCGACGAGGTCAAAAAGGGAGAGGTGCTCGCTCGCATGGATAGTGGCGACTACAACGACCGCTTAGATGAAGCGAAGGCCCTTGAAAGAAAAGAGCAAGCTGAATACGAAACGAGAAAAGCAGACCATGAGCGGCGCGACAACCTCTACCAACAAGGAGCCATCTCAGCCGACGACGCGAGCAAATATCGCCGCCTCTACCTGACCAGCCGCGCCAACCTTGCCGCCGCACAAGAGCGTGTTCAACAACGCATTACTGAAGGGAGCGAACTGCTGATCAGAGCACCCTTCAGTGGTGTGATCACAGCCCGTTATGCGGAGCCAGGAGCCTTTGTGACCCCAACAACAGCAGCCTCTGCAACTGCCGGCGCCAGCAGCTCCTCCCTGGTTGAACTCTCAGAAGGAATGGAGGTGAACGCCAAAGTGCCCGAAAGCGACATCGGCCGCATCCGCATCGGCCAAAATGCCAGCGTGCGTGTTGACGCCTTCCCAGAACAACGTTTTATGGCCCGCGTCAGCGAGATCGCCCCGAGGGCAGCAAAAACTGAGAATGTCATCTCTTTCGCAGTCAAGCTCAACCTGATCAAGCCTTCGCCCCAACTGCTGATAGGCATGTCCGCAGACGTGGATTTTCAAACGGGCAAGACTGCACCCAGCACGTTGGTTCCCACCGTGGCGATTGTGACTGAAAAGGGCAAACCTGGAGTGCTTCTGGTGGGCCAAAAAAATCAACCACGCTTTCAAGCGGTGGAACTAGGCACCAGTAGTGGCAGCAAAACAGCCATCCTGAGCGGGCTCAAGCCCGGCACGCGAATTTTTATCGATCTGCCCCCATGGGCCAAACCAAAACGCGACTGATGCCAACCCCCATCAATCCGCCTCATGCCTGAGGCTGCTAACAAGCCACTGTTGCTGCTGGTGGATGGCCACTCGCTGGCCTTCCGCAGCTTTTATGCCTTCAGCAAAGGTGGCGAAGGGGGATTGGCCACAAAAGACGGTACCCCTACCAGCGTTACCTATGGCTTCCTAAAAGCCCTGCTGGACAACTGCAAGGGCCTTAGCCCGCAAGGGATTGTGATCGCCTTTGATACAGCTGAGCCAACCTTCCGCCATCAAGCAGATATCAACTACAAGGCCAATCGTGATGTTGCGCCAGACATCTTTTTTCAGGACCTCAAACAACTGCAAGAGATCCTTGAAAACAACCTGCAACTTCCCCTTTGCCTTGCCCCTGGCTATGAAGCCGATGATGTGCTCGGCACCCTCGCCAACCAAGCGAGCAGAGATGGTTGGGGTGTACGCATCCTCTCCGGCGACCGTGACCTCTTTCAGCTGGTTGATGATCAGCGCGACATTGCCGTGCTCTATATGGGTGGTGGACCGTACGCCAAAAACAGTGGTCCCAGCCTGATCGATGAAGCTGGGGTGCTCAGCAAACTTGGTGTCATCCCAAGCAAGGTGGTTGAGCTCAAGGCCCTCACTGGCGACAGCTCCGACAACATCCCCGGGGTCAAAGGTGTGGGTCCTAAAACAGCCATCACCCTTCTTAAGGAGAATGGCGATCTCGATGGCATCTACAACGCGCTGGCTGAAGTGGAAGCAGAAGGCGAGAAAGCCAGCCGCGGTGCCATTAAAGGAGCACTCAAAAGCAAGCTCAGCAACGATCGTGATAACGCCTATCTGTCGCTCCATCTCGCAGAGATCCTGGTCGATATCCCCCTGCCAAAAGCGCCACGCCTAGAGCTGGGCAGCGTTGACAATGATGGACTCACTGACCGCCTGAGCGCCCTGGAACTCAACAGCCTGGTGCGCCAAGTACCAAATTTCGTGGCCACCTTCTCCAGCGGGGGATTCAAAGCCAATCGCCACGAACTTGAACCATCCAGATCTGCGACAAGCGCAGCAGAACCTGAATCTTCAACAGAAACAAAGGCTACAAACGACAACGAACTACCGGCGCTAGAGCCACAACTGATTACCAATCCAGAAGAGCTGCAAGAGCTTGTCAAACGGCTGATGGGCTGTCGAGATCGCCTCAAGCCAGTGGCAATCGACACAGAAACAACCGCCCTCAATCCCTTTTGCGCCGAACTGGTGGGCTTAGGCGTCTGTTGGGGTGAGGGGCTGCAAGACCTGGCCTACATCCCGATCGGACACCATCCGCCTGCCGCACTACTGGATGCAGACGCTGCATGCCAACTCCCCCTAGAGGCTGTGCTCAAAGCGATAGCTCCTTGGTTAGCGAGTAACGACCACCCCAAAGCACTGCAGAACGCCAAATACGACAGGCTCATCCTTTTGCGCCATGGACTCGCACTCGAGGCGGTCGTGATGGACACGTTGCTGGCCGACTACCTCCGTGATGCCGCCGCCAAACACGGCCTGGAAGTGATGGCAGAACGTGAATTCAAGATCACGCCAACCGGCTTCAGCGAGCTGGTTGGCAAGGGCCAAACCTTTGCTGATGTCGCAATCCCAACGGCCAGCCTCTACTGCGGCATGGACGTGCATCTCACCCGACGACTTGCCATCCGACTGAGAGCGCAACTTGAGAACATGGGAGCCAAGCTGCTTCCCCTACTGGAGCAAGTTGAGCAACCCCTAGAACCGGTTTTGGCGCTGATGGAAGCCACTGGGATCCGCATCGACCTGCCTTATTTAAAGGAACTCTCGGTTGAACTAGGCAACACCCTGGAGAAACTTGAGCAACAAGCCCAAGAGGCCGCAGGGGTGAACTTCAATCTGGCCTCCCCCAAGCAATTAGGAGAGCTGCTATTCGAAACACTTGGGCTCAATCGCAAAAAATCCAGGCGCACCAAAACGGGCTGGAGCACCGATGCCAACGTGCTGGAAAAACTCGAAGCTGATCATCCCGTGGTGCCGTTGGTGCTGGAGCACAGAGTGCTCAGCAAACTGCGCAGCACCTACGTGGATGCCTTGCCGCAGCTGGTGGAATCAGAGACGGGCAGGGTGCACACCGATTTCAACCAAGCGGTTACGGCAACAGGCCGGCTGAGCAGTAGCAACCCCAACCTGCAAAACATCCCCATCCGCACGGAATTCAGCCGGCGTATCCGCAAGGCTTTTCTTCCCCAAGAGAACTGGAAACTGCTCAGTGCGGACTATTCACAGATCGAATTGCGCATCCTCACCCACCTCTCTGGAGAGGAGGTTTTGCAAGAGGCCTTCCGCAATGGCGATGACGTGCACGCTCTCACCGCAAGGCTGCTGCTGGACAAAGATGAAGTCAGCTCTGATGAACGTCGACTCGGCAAAACCATCAACTTCGGCGTGATCTATGGCATGGGCGCCCAACGCTTTTCACGTTCAACCGGCCTTAGCCAAGCGGAGGCCAAAGACTTTCTTAGCCGTTACAAACAGCGCTACGCGAAAGTGTTTACCTTCCTCGAACTGCAAGAGCGGCTTGCACTCAGCAAAGGCTATGTAGAAACCCTGTTAGGGCGGCGGCGGCCCTTCCATTTCGATCGCAACGGATTAGGCCGATTGCTGGGCAAAGATCCAATGGACATTGATCTCGACGTAGCCCGCCGCGGTGGCATGGAAGCCCAACAGCTCAGGGCGGCAGCCAATGCACCGATCCAGGGTTCCAGTGCCGACATCATCAAAGTGGCGATGGTGCAGTTGCAACAACAGCTAACGGCAGCAGATCTACCGGCACGCCTGCTGCTACAGGTGCACGACGAACTGGTGTTAGAAGTAGACCCCACCGCACTTGAAGATGTTCAGCAGTTGGTGATGCAAACGATGGAAAAGGCTGTTGAACTGAGCGTGCCACTCGTGGTGGAAACAGGCATTGGCGATAACTGGATGGACGCGAAATAAAAACCTCAACAGACAAAAAAACTAGACGGCAGTTGACCTCCATCAGCAAGGCCAAGCAAACACTTGTTTGTATCAATTCAGAGCATGCGTTTAAGCAATAAAAAGGCCCGCTAAGCGAGCCTTGCAAGAGATCTAAATCTGTGGATCTACTGAATCTGTGGATCTAAATTGATGGTTCATCCAAACAATAAAATCGCAAGCCTGAGAGAGAAAGTCTTGGGTACTACAAGCCAAAAAGGCAGCCCAGCAATAGTTTTAGAGTTGACTAGATATTCTTAAATCGAACGAAGAATAGATTTGTTAGAATCAACTCTTCCATAATCCTCATCCGATATGTCTGAAAAGAACTAGCCATATTCCCTGATTCAATAAAACCCTCCACAAGGCAATCCTGCTGATGAATCTCAACCTGCGCAAACGACTGCAAAATCTAAAACTTGTAGCCGGTCTGGCCAACTTTTTAAAAGATCCTGGCCTGGACAGCGTGTTTGCAGTTGCAGGCAGTCTTCAAGACAGCCCCCTGGCCGAGAAGATGGAACGCCACCTGATGGCGAATGCACGCTTTAAGGCCATCGTTGACGAGGGTTGGCGGCCAAAACCGATAGACCTCAACGATCTGCAGAAGCTTCCGCAAGGAAGCCTTGGCCGCAGCTACGCCGATCAACTCCTCAGCCAAGGCATCGATCCAAATGCGCTGATTGATCCAACACCTGTGACTTCCCCCAAGGAGTTCATCGTGCATCGCCTCAAGGAAACGCACGACATCGTTCACGTGCTAACAGGCTTCGGTATCGATGGGGTCAGTGAGCTTGGCCTGCAAGGGTTCAACCTTGCTCAGAACCATTCACCCCTGGCCGTGATGTTGATCTTTGGCGGCATGCTCAACGCACTGCAAGACGATGAGCCGCTTGGCCCGCTGCTTCAGGCTCTAAGCCAAGGCTTCCAGATGGGACTGGATGCTGACTTAGTTATTGCTCACAAACTTGAAGAAGGCTGGGAGCGGCCACTTGTGCAATGGCGCGAAGAACTAAGGCTGCCTCACCCCAACGCGAGCTAAGAATCAGCCCGAGCCGAACGCAGGTTCAGAACGCGTGGCCCTAGCCTCAAAGCAAACTCCAGCCCTGCCAGTGTCACTGCGGCTCACAAACACCCTCACTCGCCGCACGGAACCCTTCACTCCGCTCAAAGACGGGCACGTCAGCATTTACTGCTGCGGCGTCACGGTCTACGACCTCTGCCATCTCGGCCATGCCCGCAGCTACATCGCCTGGGATGTGCTGCGTCGCTATTTGATCTGGCGTGGCTACTCAGTCACCTTCGTGCAGAACTTCACTGATATCGACGACAAAATCCTCAAGCGTGCCGCTGAAAAGAAATGCTCCATGCAGGAGATCAGCGAGCAAAACATCGAAGCCTTCCATCAAGACATGGATGCCCTAGGTATCCTGCGGCCCGATCGCATGCCCCGCGCCACCCAATGCCTAGACGGGATACGCAGCTTGATCGGAGAATTGGAAGCCAGTGGGGCTGCCTACTCCGTCGATGGCGATGTCTACTTCGCCGTGATGAAACATCACGGCTACGGCAAGCTCAGTGGTCGTAACCTCAATGAGCAGCAGCAAAACGCCGATGGTCGTGTGGCCGATGCCGAAGAGGCGCGCAAGCAACACTCCTTTGATTTCGCACTATGGAAGGGAGCTAAAAGCGGAGAGCCAAGCTTTCCCTCACCCTGGGGAGCAGGGCGCCCGGGCTGGCATATCGAGTGCTCCGCCATGGTGCGCGAGGAATTGGGCGAAACAATCGACATCCACCTGGGGGGAGCTGACCTGATCTTTCCTCATCACGAAAACGAGATCGCTCAATCTGAGGCAGCTACAGGCAAGCAGCTTGCTCGCTATTGGCTACACAACGGCATGGTGAATGTCGGCGGTCAGAAAATGAGCAAGTCGCTCGGCAACTTCACCACGATCAGAGCCCTACTAGAAAGCGGCGTCTCCCCAATGACGCTACGCCTGTTCATCCTGCAGGCCCATTACCGCAAACCGCTCGACTTCACTACCGATGCCATCAACGCTGCAGCCACCGGATGGAAAGGTCTTAACGCAGGCCTTGGCCTCGGGAACATCTATGCCAAAACCCTGAACTGGCCTGAATACAAACCCCTACCGCAAGGAGTCATTCAAGCCGCCCATTCCTCCAATCAGGAGCAATGCAACGAAATACGTCAACACTTCATCGATGCACTGGACGATGACCTCAATAGCTCAGGGGCCATCGCCGTGCTGTTCGATCTTGCCCGCCCCCTGCGTGCCCTAGCGAACCGCTTGGAGCGTGGTGACACAAAGGCAATTCAAGAAACAGCGCACCTGAACTTGCTCCCACGTTGGCAACTGCTGGTGGAGCTGGCCAATGTGCTCGGGCTTGAGGCCGAAAAAGCCGCGCAAACGGACCCCGAGAGAAACAACAGGGTTGATGAAAACCATATCCAACGCGCCATTGCCGCTCGCAAAGAGGCCAAATCTGCCCGTGATTTCGCCAAAGCCGATCGCATCCGCGACGAGCTGCGCGCCCAAGGCATCGAACTGATCGATAAACCAGGAGGCCTCACAGACTGGATCAGCAGCTGATCATCATCCGCGCCTCGATGAGCGACTTCGGCTTCGCCAGCTCTAGGGATACAAACGCTTCATCCAAATCGACAATACCCACCTCTGCTTTAGAGAACTGAGTCCATGAGCCCCAACCGTGAACGCTTGATCAGGTCCCAGTCCATGTCTGCAGCAGATCCACGACGCTAACGATCAAACCAAAGGCAACAACAGGTGGTGACACCCAACGCAGCATGAATAGCAACAAGCGACTTAACCCAAACGGTGTCTCACAACCAGCAAGATCCTCCTTGAAGCGACGGGGCACCACCCAACCCAACAAAAGAGCCAGCAGTAATCCGCCAAGAATTAACAATAGATTCAGCAAAGAATCCATCCAGCCGAGAACATCCGTTGATGTAGCCGCCGGTAGACCGAGCACAAAAATCACTGCTACAGAAAGCCATACCGCCCGAATACGGCTGCAACCAAAGCGATCGATCAGGCAAGCCACTGGCACCTCAAGCAAAGACACCGCAGAGGTGATCGCAGCGATGTAAGCAAGCGCGAAAAAAAGCACAGCCACAACACGACCAGTGTCTCCGAGAGAAGCCAACCCCGTAGGGATAGAAATGAATAAGGCTCCAACGGTGGAATCGCTGATCACATCCTTGAGAGCAAACGTCATCACCACTGGGAAGGTGATCATCCCTGCCAACAAACCCACGGCTGTGTCCATGCTCACCACTGCTACCGCTTCGCGAGGCAGGTGATTGCGGCGATCCAAATAGGCTGCATAGGCAAGGATGCAGCCAATACCAGTGCCAATTGAAAAGAAGGCTTGGTTAAAGGCGTTGCGCACCGTCGTGGTATTGAACAACTGATCAGCGTCCCAGCGGAACAGGAAGGTGTGATAGCCCTGCAAGGCTCCCTCGAGAGTGGACGCCCAACACGCCAGTGCAATCAGCAACAAAAAAAGCAAAGGCAGCCCCCAGCGAGAGAGGCGCTCAATACCACCACGAACACCGGCTGCCACAACCAAAGCAGTAAGAACCAAGCTGACCATCTGCCCCCATAGGGCGTTGCTGCCCTTGCTCACGACGCCGAAGAAGCTCTCCGCCTCCGTCATGTCAGCGGGCAAACCCACCAACAGGGCATGAAACAGAGTGTGACCGGTCCAACCCATCAACACGGCATAAAAAGCCAAAATTCCGCAAGGGGCAATCACAAACAGCCAGCCCATCGGTTGCCAACGGGCCCCAGCTGCTGCAACCGGAGCTAGCAGAGGGCTTTTGCCCGTACTGCGGCCAAGCACCATCTCGGCAATCAACACCGGCAGGCAAACCACCAACACAATCACGACATAGAGAAGCAGAAAAGCCGCCCCACCCCCCTGAGAGGATCGATAAGCGAAGCCCCAGAGATTGCCAAGCCCCACGGCACTGCCTGCAGCGGCAAGCACAAAGCCCACGCCCGATCGCCAATGTTCCCGAACTGCCATGACTGGAGCTCCTTGTTAAGACAAGCTTGCCAGTGTCTGGCCATCTAGTGGGAGACTGGCTTCAACTGCCGGAACAGTGTGAAAGCCATCAGCGTGCTGGGCTCCACAGGTTCGATCGGTACTCAAACCCTCGAGATTGCCGAAGAATTCCCTGAGCGCTTCAGGGTGGTGGCACTCACGGCCGGCACGAACGTCTCTCTTGTCGTGGAGCAGATCCAACGACATCATCCCGAGGTTGTAGCGCTCGCCGACGCGTCGCTACTGCCAGAGCTGAAGCAGCAACTCAACGCACTGCCTAGCGAGCAACAACCACCTCACTTACCTCAGTTGTTAGCGGGCCCAGAAGGGCTCAATGTGGCCGCCTCATGGGATAGCGCTGATCTCGTGGTCAGCGGCATCGTCGGCTGTGCTGGGCTACTGCCAACACTGGCAGCAATCAAAGCCGGCAAGGATCTTGCCCTCGCCAACAAAGAAACCCTGATCGCTGCAGCACCTGTCGTGCTGCCGGAATTAAAACGCAGCGGCAGCAGGCTGCTTCCAGCAGATTCCGAACACTCGGCCATTTTTCAGTGTCTGCAAGGAACACCCTGGGCGGAAAACGCACGTCTCTCCACAGGAGTTCCTACCCCTGGACTGCGCCACATCCAGCTCACAGCATCTGGAGGTGCCTTCCGCGACTGGTCAACAAAAGATCTCGAGAAAGCCACCATTGCCGATGCAACCAGCCACCCCAACTGGAGCATGGGACGCAAAATCACCGTGGATTCAGCCACCTTGATGAATAAAGGGCTAGAGGTCATCGAAGCCCATTACCTCTTTGGCATCGATTACGACCAAATCGAGATCGTGATCCACCCTCAAAGCATCATCCACTCGATGATCGAGCTGGCTGATTCCTCCGTGCTGGGGCAGCTCGGCTGGCCAGACATGAAACTACCTATCCTCTACTGCCTGAGCTGGCCGGAGCGGCTCGAAACTCCTTGGCGGCGACTAAATCTCGCCGAAGTAGGCGAACTCACCTTCCGCGCCCCTGATACCAAAAAATACCCCTGCATGAAACTTGCCTACGCCGCAGGACGGGCCGGCGGAACCATGCCAGCCGTCCTCAATGCTGCCAATGAAGAAGCAGTGGCCCAGTTCCTTGAGGAGCGCATCCATTTTCTTGACATCCCGGAAGTGATCGAGGCTGCCTGTGAACGCCACAAGCCCGACCTGCAGACACAACCCCAGCTTGATGACGTGCTTGCCGTCGATGCATGGGCACGCAAGGCCGTACAAGAGCAGGTGAAACGGGGCACCCGTCGCCTGCCACTGCCAGCCTTGACAGCATGAATTTCAAGGTGAGTCATCACCTACTTCTTTGCGCCACAGCCAACAAGGCGGCCTGTTGCAGTGCAGATGTCGGCAACGCCAGCTGGGCCAATCTCAAAAAACAAATCAAATATCATGACCTCGAAAACATCGATCGTCCAGAAGGTGTGGTTCTGCGTAGCAAGGTTGACTGTCTTCGCATCTGCAACGACGGACCAATCCTGCTGATCTGGCCAGACGGGATCTGGTATGGCGGAGTGACACCAGAACGAATCGAATCAATCGTGAAAGAGCATGTGCTTGGCGGCCAACCAATCGAAGCCTGGATCATCCGCCGGACCCCTCAGCAGCAGAGACATCCCTGAATTTTTACTGGGTTTTTAGTCAAGCTCCAAACTTTGACAGCCAACGGGCCACCACCTGATCCCCCCAGCAGCCTCCGATGGCATGGAAACCATTGTGGCCGCCGTGAGCTGTCAACAACACTTGGATTCGCTGCTCACTGGATGGAGACATATTCGCTGCCAACTGTTGAGCGGCTTCTGCTGGCACCCAGGGATCATCTAGCGCTTGCAGGAGCAGTGTTGGCGGCAGGCGACTGGGGTTCTCAAGCAAGGCGATCAACGGTGAGGCGCCAGCGTAGTAAGCATCAACATCGACATAACCCCAGCGCGGTGCTGTGATGGCAGCATCAAACTCTCGGATCGTTGCTGGCGGGCTCTGACCCTTCTCCCCATTGAGCACTCCCCTTTCCTGCACAGTCACGCCGAAGGGATCCGCCAAGGTTTGACGAATCAATCGCTGCAGCAACCAACGCTGATAAACCCTATTGCGGGGACGCTCGATTGAGGCACTGCAAGCCGCTAAATCAAGGGGACTACTGGTACAAACCAATCCATCCAAAACCGCTTGGCCAGGCGCGCGCGCGTGGCTTGGCTCAAGACAGGCATTGAGAAGCATCGTGCCCCCAAGGGAAATGCCTGCCCCAAGCAGAGGGACTGCCCCTCTCGAAGCAACACCCTCGCGCCCCAGCTGATCACAGAGCTGCCTGGCCCGTAACAACACCGGGCCAAGATCGCTGTTGCAGTCAGCGGCATAGGTCCCTGCTGAGAGATGCCGGCCAGGGTCTGCACCACGCAAATTCAAACGCAGCACAGCGAAACCAGCCGTCTGAAGAGCGCAGGCCATGCGTCGTAGGCCTTCACGTCGACTAGAGCCCCCCAATCCATGCAGCAGCAAAACCAAGCCACGCGCCTGGCGGGTGCTTTGAGGGCGATCAAACAAAGCCAATAAATGACCCGAACCCGCCATACCGCTCGGCAAGGCAGGTACTGCAATTTCAATCGCTTCGCCTCGATCACTCGGCAAGCGCACCGGTCTCAGAGTGTCCCTGAGGGTCTGCAAATCACCGCCAAGCCAAGGCAATCTCTGTCTAAAAGAAGGCATCCCGAGCTGCTGAAGCAGCTCGGGATGGGGTTCACCCCTTCTTGCCAACACCAAGCTCCTTTAGTTCAACCAAAAGATCACCCAACACTTTCTTGGCATCACCAAACACCATGGAAGTATTGGCAAGTTCAAACAGATCATTCTTAATCCCTGAGTAGCCCGCACTCATGCCCCGCTTCACCACGAACACCGTGCGAGCTTCCTGCACATCAAGCACAGGCATGCCATAAAGAGGTGAACTTGTATCGGTCTTGGCCTGAGGATTCACAACGTCGTTCGCCCCTAGCACCAGCACCACGTCAGTGGCTGGGAACTCAGGATTAATCACATCCATCTCCTTGAGCTGCTCATAAGGAACATCAGCCTCCGCCAAGAGAACGTTCATATGACCAGGCATCCGACCAGCAACCGGATGGATGGCATAGCTGACCTCAACTCCAGCTGCCTCCAAAGCACGGGTGACTTCCCTAAGCGTGTGCTGGGCCTGTGCTACAGCCAGGCCGTAACCGGGAACGATGACAACCCGCTCTGCTGCCTCAAGGGTGAGCGCACACTCTTCAGCGCTGCAACTGGTGATGTTTTTATATTCGCCACCGCCGCCAGAAGCAGCGCTTGCTCCTAACGCTCCACCAAACAACACGGATACCAACGAGCGATTCATGCCGTTGCACATCACCTGAGTAAGGATCAGACCAGCAGCTCCAACCATGGCGCCAGCCACAATCAGCAACTGACTACCAACAACGAAACCTGCAGCCGCCGCCGCAACTCCCGAATAACTGTTCAAAAGTGAGATCACCACTGGCATATCAGCGCCGCCGATCGGTAGCGTTACGCCGATTCCCAACAAACCAGACCCGATCACCAGCAACCAAAGCGCACTGACGTTGTCGCCACGGCGGCCAAGTTCGATGGCAGCCACTAAAGACATCACAGCAAGCGCAATGTTCACGGCATGCCGAACCCTGCTCTGCATCCAAGGGGGTGTTGACAGCCAGCCCTGCAGCTTTGCCATCGCCACGATGGATCCTGAGAAGGTGATCGAGCCAACAAAAACAGACACCACAATCGAGATGTCTTCAACCACTGCGCTGCCTGCTTCGCCAGCACCAGCGGCTGTCGGGAAGATTGCAACGCCGAGAGCCACCAACAACGACGACATGCCTCCGCAGCCGTTAAACAGAGCAACGGTCTCCGGCATGGAGGTCATCGGCACTCGCTGCGCTGTGATCGCACCGAGACATCCACCGACCACCGTGCCGAAGATGATCCAAATCCAGGCTTCAGCAGCGATACCGCTGGTGCCGAGATAGTTCACGATCAAACCCACCACGGCAAGCGCCATGGCAAAAGCTGCAAGGAGATTGGCCTCACGAGCAGAGCGCACCTTCGAAAGGCCCTTGATCCCAAGGGCAAGGAGTAAAACCGCGACCAGATCAATCGCGAACTTGAGGATCTCAGCAATATTCATCAGTGGTTGTCCTTACGGCGAGCGGACTTGCGGCTGAACATGGCCAGCATCCGATCAGTCACGAGAAATCCGCCAATCACGTTGAACAAGGCGAAACCAAGAGCAACAGCCCCCATCGCCAGCAGAGGGATGTTGTTACCGGCCTTGATGATCAGGGTGAGAGCGGCCAACATCGTGATCCCCGAGATCGCATTGGCACCACTCATCAAAGGCGTATGCAAAGTGGGGGGCACCTTGCCGATCAGTTCAAGGCCAAGCAAGCTGCCAAGCAGCAGCACCCAAAGGGCCTCACTCAAGAACGACATCAGTTGGCCCCTCCCATGTTGAACACATTGTTATGGCGAATCTCACCGTTGTGACTGATCAGGCACCCGGCAATTAACTCATCCTCAATGTTGAGACTGAGCTGGCCGTCCTTCAAAACGGGCTCCAACAGAGCCACCAAATTGCGGGAGTAAAGAGCACTAGCGTGATTGGGCACACTGCAAGGGAGATCGGAGGCACCGATCAACTTCACGCCGTTGCGATCGACTGTTTCACCAGGACGCGTATTCGCACAATTTCCACCCTGTTCAACGGCAAGATCGACCACCACAGCTCCTGGGCGCATGCGATCGAGCATGAGATCACTGATCAATCTGGGAGCTTTTCTCCCAGGCACCTGAGCAGTACAGATCACCACATCGGCCTCCGCCAACTGATTGGAGAGCTGCTCACGCTGAGCCGCCAGGAAAGCCTCAGAAGCCTGCTTGGCATAGCCACCAGACTCATCTGGCCTCTGCTCAATCTCAGGGGGATCGATAAAGCGTGCTCCAAGTGACTCCACCTGCTCCTTCACGGCAGAGCGAACATCACTGACGTAGACCACCGCACCCAGCCGCTTTGCCGTAGCAACTGCCTGCAATCCAGCCACACCAGCACCCAATACCACGACCCGTGCTGGCTGCACTGTGCCAGCTGCCGTCATCAACATCGGGAAGTAACGATCAAGGGCAGCTGCAGCCAACAGCACCGCCTTGTAGCCAGCAATATTGGCCTGAGAGGAAAGAGCATCCGCAGACTGTGCCCGACTAATTCTCGGCAGAAGCTCTAGGGCCATCGCTGAGAGCTTGGCCGATTTCAGCGCCGCCGCCAAAGCAGAATTGCTGTAAGGGGCCAGCAAGCCAACAATGGTGGCTCCAGGCCGCAGCTTCTGCAATGAGATTTCAGACGGTGCATGCACACAGAGGAGTAAATCCGTCTGACCCCAGAACTGTTCATCCCCAGGGGTGACCAGCTCAGCACCAACGTTTCCATAAGCAGCATCAACAAAACCTGCGGCAAGGCCGGCACCCCGCTCAATGGCAACCTTGCTGCCCAGAGAAAGAAACTTTTTCACCGTGTCCGGCGAAGCCGCAACACGGGTTTCTCCCATCGCCGATTCCAGCTGAATTAAGAGTCTGGGCAAGAGAGAAGACTGGTTTAACCAGGCGAGATTACGGGGTCGACCTCCCGATACCGGGAGCTTTCCTGAAGAAAAGTTTTTTTAGCTGAACTTTTAGCTATGAAGGAGTGTTGACTCCAACTGCCTCAATGGGCCTAACCGCAATCGAATGTCCAGATGGTGTTTGCCATAGCCATCACGGAGGCCATGCCGTGGAGCGCTCCACAATGCAGCACAACCTCCAGGGACATGGGAGAGAATGGTGTGAACGCCTGGCAGAACGGATCTACGAGATTTCGGTGGATACCTTCTCCCAAACAGTGATGCCGAGCCTCCATTCCGCAGGATGGCAGCGACGCCATTTGGATTGGGAATTCAAGCTCGACAAACAGGAGTCGGAGCCTGACAAGGCTTTGGTAGACGGGATTATCAACGCCACCGAGAGTTTCCTCCGCAGCAGTGAAGTCCACAGACTGTTCATTCAAGAACTGGTTCAGGGAACCTTTGCTGAAGCCGGTTCAGACACCCTGAGGGCATCAGCCGTTCAAAAGCTGATCGAAAACGAATTGCTAACGATGCTCAAGGAGAAAAAGGAGCAATTGCTCGATCGCTTAGCTGGTCAACTCATGGATGAGGCTCAGGGCAACTTCGAAATCGCACACACTGCCGCAAGCGAAGGCCTCAATGAGGTTGAGCACCTGCTCGTAAACCACACCGAAGCGCTCTGAACTCAGTCAGACAATTGGTAACAACTCCTGTTCCATAGCCAAGGCCTCAAGCCTCAACCCTTGGCTATGGAGCCAGCGTGCTCTCAGGATCAACGGATCAATGTCAAATTCATGGAGCCAGCACTGCTCCAGGCTGCGGCGTTGCTGAAAAATAAACTGTGATGAATGGCGGCGCTTGGCCATGGTGCCAGGGGGCCGAAAACCCCAGAAGATCTTGGCCAGAAGTTAAAGATGCCAGCAGCGAAATAAATGGTTAGAAAGACCTATCTTCTCGTGCAATGTCATCTCCAAGCCTTCCTTTGAACTGCTGAGAGAGTCCTGCCAACCCAAAATCCGACCCCGGATTTGGCAGCAACAGCTGATTCAGCTGCTTCGTCGCAGACTGTCTCCACAGGCAATTCAAGGGCGAGATGTGCTTGTGCATGCCGGCCCAGGTGCAGGCAAAACCCTCGGCGCCCTCCTCAGCTTCGAGGCCATGCAGCGAGGCGGTGGCTTAAAGCGATTCATAGTTTTTTGCCACCGCAACTCGATCCTGAATCAATGGCACCAAGCATCTAAACAACTAGGCCTCAACTTGCAGGACTGGGAAGCCTGCCCAGAACAACCCGAGATCCTCAAACAAGCAGACGGCTGGGCAGTGACCTATCAAGGTGCCGGTCTTCAGTTAGAGACCCTGATAGCAGAGCTAAAAGACTGGGCCGGTGACGGCTTACTCGCTATTGCCGATGAAGCCCACCACCTCGGGATGAATCCAGATGAACCTCAGGGCCCAGCCTGGGGACGCACCTTTCTTGCTCTCACTGGCAGCAGCAAAATACGGCTTGGTCTGACTGGCACGCCCTTCCGCGCCGACAATCTGGCCTTCTGTGCAGCCCGAAGAGTGCGCGTAGAAGCCGAGGGGGCTCTGGTGGAGCAGATCAGCCCAGACCTCTGCGTGGAACCCAGTGAGCTGATTCATGCTGGAGATGTGCGCCCCCTCGAATTCCGCTTCCAGGATGGCTGGGTGGAACACAGCCGTCCTGGACAGCCCGATCGAGATGTCTCACCCCTCTCTGCTGAAGTGCGTGAAAGCTGGCGAGCCCGCAATCTACGTAGGGCTATTCGGATCTCAGACTCAAGCAGTATTGCCTTGCAACTGTTACTACGTGCACGACGTCAACTTAAGAAGGTACGTTGTCACCATCACGATGCAGCAGGCCTTGTGATCGCTAGAGATATCGAACACGCTGGTGGCATCGCCCAGCTCCTGCAAGAGGAAGGCGATCGTGTCGAGCTGGTGCACTCCCAAGACCGTGATGCCAGTGCTCGCCTGGCAGCCTTCCAAACAAGCAAAGCCGACTGGTTAGTCAGCATCGACATGTGTGCCGAGGGATTCGATGCCCCAAGACTTCGCGTGGTTGCTTATCTCACAACGGTGGTAACGCGCAGCCGATTCATACAGGGAATCACTCGCGCGGTAAGGATCTCCACAGCAAGAGCATCGTTAGAGCCGGTACCTCGTCACCCTTCCTATGTCTTTGCACCTGCAGATCCCTTACTGATGGGCCATGCCCGAAGCTGGTCGAAGACAGAGCCATATCTCATCAGAGACAGCGAAGCGAAAGCAGAGGAAAACACAACGATGGTTCACTGGCGAGGCCCAAGCCTGCCACTCGAAGCAGTCAACGATGGAGCAGGTGCTGTCATCCGACTACGCACACCAAATCTGCCCAGTTTTTTGCAGCGTTGACGACAACTTTTCCAAAAGAAAAATGCGACGTTCTATAAAATCAAACCAAATACAGACCACTTACATGCAATTCTCTGGCCAATGGGGACCAATCATGAACACAGCTATTCGACGACGTATAAGCGTTTCAACGTGTTGGGCATCCGCCAGAATCGCCTTACTAGACAGCAAAGAGAGCTACGAAGACAGTTACGCCATCACCCAAGAATTCCGCGAGTGGATCACATGTCCAGGTGGACATCACGAACTACTTGAGGCCTCAGTTCTTGCGGTGCCGAACCTTTCCAGCAAAAGCCATTCCTACGACAAAACAAGCGACGCAGACGAGGCCCTAGAGATCTAGGCAAATTTAACCAGTGATTTCTGCTGACTTGAAATATTTTACACGCTGAAGTCAAGCCATCAGAGAAGCAATGAAAGCCTCAACTCATGAGAGCAAAATTATCACTTCTCAGAGATTATTACCAGAGTTGTTGTCACCAACAATATCATCATCTAGGCTATTTAATTGATCAAGACAACAAGCAATTCCTTAGAACAAAATTGGGATCAAGCAACAAAGATGTGTCTACCAGTAAAAAACAGCTTGTATCATTATCACATGAAAGTTGAAGTGGCAAAACCTAACAAGCAGCACTGTCAATCCTTATAAGGATTCAAGCCCAGCCCATATATTCTTATGAAGCTGATTAACGTCGTCGTGGGCCACCAGGGCGATTTCCACCCGGGCGCCCCCCTGGGGCTCCAGCATTTCGCTCTCGATAAGTGATTCTGCCTCGAGTGAGGTCATAGGGACTGATCTCCACCAGCACCTTGTCACCAGCGAGCAATTTGATGCGGAACTTGGTGAGCTTGCCGGCGGCACGACATAAACACTGATGACCGGCGGGCTGCTCAAGGGTGACCAGATAGAACCCGTTGCCTTGTTCCTTCTCAATCACACCCGAGGTTTCGATCATGCGGTTGTGCCGTGGCTCATTGGTTCAATCGGAGTTTAGGTTGCGGCCTCTGCAAACACGGCAGAGTCAAAAAGTCTCTAGGGCCGATTGTCATTTCGCCACGCTCCATGATGGTCAACCGTTAAGACTCAGGCTTAAACGATGACTCATTTCTATTGAAGCAATCAAGCGCTGACGATCCCTACAACGATTTATCTATGCTGATACTGCTCGCGTCTACTGACTGATCAGCTGACCACCCAAGCAGACGACTTCACGACCCTTCTGTTGAACAAGCCCTACGGCTTCCTAAGCCAGCTCACCCCAGAACCAGGCAGCCAGTGGAGGTGCTTAGCAGACTTGATCCCCATACCCAGGGTGTATGCGGCAGGCCGCATAGATGCTGACAGCGAAGGCCTCTTGGTTCTCACTTCCCATGGGCGCCTGCAGCATCGACTCACCAATCCCCATTTGAGCCACTGGCGGGTTTATTGGGTGCAAGTAGAGGGTTCACCTAGTGAAAGTCAACTACAAAAACTTGCCTCAGGAGTGATCATCAAGGGAAAGAGAACCCGTCCTGCCCTAGCGAGCTGGCTGAAGGGAAACGTTGCTCCGATCGTGAGAGAGCGTGAACCACCCATCCGTGTGCGGCAAAGCATCCCCACTAGCTGGCTTGAATTGAAGTTAAAAGAAGGGAGAAACAGACAGGTTCGACGGATGACAGCAGCCGTAGGGCTGCCAACCCTTCGCTTGATCCGTCATCGCATCGAGCTTGTGGATGGTGAGCCACCCCTCAGCATTGAAGGGATGGATCCTGGCCAATGGAGGCAGGTCTCATCAAGAGAGACCAACCTCCTGCTGTCCCTCCTCAATCATCCGGCAGCTGACCCACAAGCGTGACAGCGCGAAATTCAATGTCTTCAACCACCTGCCAGGGTTGATCAGAACGATCGGCATAGCTCACCTTCTCAAAGCCCAAAGCACGAAAATCCTGCAGGAAGGCCTCTTCCTGCCAGGCACCACTAATGCAGCCACTCCAGAGTTCCGGATCCTGCTGAAGAGCAAGGGGTACTGGCTTATCACAGACGATATCGCTAACAGCAAGCCGTCCACCTGGCCGCAAAACCCTGCGAATGTTGGCCAGCAGATTCTCACGATCTGCAGGATTCACCAAATTGAGCACACAGTTGCTCAACACCACATCAATCGACCGATCTGCAATAAGCGGAGCCCCATCAACCTGAGGGGCTTCAAGCGCTTCGATAGCGCCCTCCACAAAGCGCACATTGGCAAAGCCAATCCGCTCAGCCACAACTGGTGCGGCCTGTCGAGCCAGGTTGAGCATCTCAACATTGCGATCCACCCCAATCACGGCACCCGCCGAACCGATCAACTGGGCACAAATGAAGGCGTTCTTGCCACTGCCACTGCCAAGATCAAGCACAGTGTCACCAGGCTTAACCCAGCGAGTTGGGTCACCGCAGCCGTAATCGCGCTCCACAACTTCACGAGGGATGGCCTTAAGCAGGCTGAGGTCGAAAGCTACCGGGGTACACAAACAAGCTTCCTGGGCATGCGCTGCAGCTCCATAGCGCTCCTCTACAGCCTGCGTCTGATCTAACGCATCAGCTCCAGGGCCTGAAGCAGAGGGACTACAGCAACTACTGCTCATGAATCAAGCCCTTCAAGAAAGATCAATCCATTGTTGTCGACAGGGAAAGAATCGGTGGCTAAACCTGCATGACCCAAGGGCATTAGCCCAAGGCCTCCAGCAGCTCATTCACTGTCTGCAACTGGCCGTAGTAGTAATTGGCCCTAGCCCGGCGCTCAGCATCCTCGAGGCCGTCAAAGGCATCGAATCCAAGGTTGCGCCAAAGCTCATGCCCACAAGCCCGATCGAGCTCCTGAATAGCCTCACAAGACAAATTGTCTAGTCGGCGCTGCAGGTTTTTAACTTGAACAACAGACATGCCAGCAGGAGCAAAACAGATACGCAAATAGTACAAATAAACCATCCTCGTGCCAGTGCTGGATGGAAGATTCCTTAGAAAGGCAGCTTTTTCCTGCTTTCCTCGTCGAGATCTGCCTCCATCTCACGCAGACGCTTGAGGATCGTGTCGTAGTACTCGGAGATATAACTTTCAAGAGGGGTGGTTTCCGAAGGATCCAAGCCAAAGCAGGAATAGGTGTCATCCATCGGTGCATCCAAAGCAATTCCTCCTCCAGTGACCTCTGCAAAAGCAAGCCTTTCAGCCATATTCACTGACTGTTCAAAGAATGAGACCACCCTCTGGCTCAATCCGATCAGAAAAGGTGACACACGAATCACCTTGGCTGTTTTACTGCTGGACTTTTCGCAAAATTGCACAATTTCTTCGGAGGTCCAAGCCTTCGGACCCACGACAGGAAAGCTGCGGCGGATCGTTTCAGGACGCTCCAAAGCAGCCACAGCAAAACGGGCGACGTCTTGGGTATTCATGTATGCAACTGCTGTAGGCGTTTCACTCACCCAAACCGTCTGGTTTTCAAGAACAGGTATGGCGATTTGACCGATCAACCCCTGCATAAAGGCCACACCCTGCAAAATCGTGTAATCGAATGACGAATCTGCCAACAGCCTCTCAGTGCAGAATTTGATGTCCATCAGTGGCACGTTGAGATGCTTCTCAGCTGCCAACAAAGAAAGAAAGACGTAGCGCTTCACTCCTGCTGTCTCACAAGCCCTCAGCAGATTGAGCTTTCCATCCCAATCGGTTGTGTAGACACTCTCAGAATCATCTGGACGGCTCGTGGCCGCATCAATGACCGCATCGATGCCATCAAGAGCGTAATCAATAGTCTCCGGATCAAGCAGATCGCCGCAGGTGAGCTCGCAACCCCACTCCTGCAGGAAAGCCGCTTTACGAGGTTTACGGACCATGCAGCGGACCTGATGGCCAGCATCAATGGCACGACGAGCTATCTGCCGACCAAGGGTGCCAGTTCCACCAACCACCAGAACCTGCATAGGGCCCTTCAATACAAGCAAGGAGCCTATATCGAGCGACTCCAGTCTGCGAACTTCAGTCCCCCTGAAGCTTCAACAAGAGAGCACCACCTGCAAGACCAACTGGGATCAACACCCAGAAGACGGCAGCAATCCCGAAAATCTCCGAAGCCATGAATGGGCATTTGAATCACGCACACCATTTAACGCCCTTCCTGACACATCTCGTGGCAAATCCGCAAAAGCTCGGTCACTGTCGCATCGGTTCGTAGTTGTCCTGCCATCACGGCACTGCCGCAAGCCTCATGGCCAGCAAAACGCAAAGCCCTGACCAATGCCAAAACAGACGGCGGGCCAGACAAAACCAGACGCTTGGCCAGTTCAGCTGTGGACCAGCAATAGACCGGCAAGCCGATATCAGACTGCAAGCGATGCAACAGCCGAAGTGTGGCGGATGCGATCGGAACGATCGACTGTTCTGCTAACACCAACAAATCGGCCAACACAACTGGCGACTGAAGGGGGCCCAACCAAAGGGGACCGCTCACCGCCCAGCGGCCACCTCCTTGAGAACAAATACACCCTGACCATCCCTGCAGGGAGAGCAGTGGTTGAGCAAGCTGAGCACCACAAGCATCACAGCGAGCTAAAAGTCCAAGCTGACTCTCCTCACCAGCAGCAATTCGACGCTTGATCCTTACCGCAACACGAAAAGTACGACCTTCACTAAAGCTCACCAGGGGCTCCAATCCAAGCCCTAGCAGCCAGGCATGTCGTGCAAGAACCCCAAGCTGCAGCCTCAAAGCGATCTCCCAGCTGGCTGGATGCACCCGAGCCGCAGCAGCCAAACTGCGAATTGCTCCTGGCCGGTCATGACCTGTGGGAGAGCGACCATCACTACTTGCAAGCAGCAACAACCCCTCAGAAGCGAGAACCTGCAACACAGGTTGCAGAAACGCATTCGGACAACCAAAACAATCGAGATCAATCAGATCAAAACGACACTGATCGAGATAGGCTCGGCTCAGCAGGACCTCAGCGGGCTGATGAAAAAGCTTTAGCGAAATTTGCTCTTGGCGCAGAGGGGCCAAATTCCTCTCCAAAAGAGAAGCGCGCTCAAGATCGGCATCATTCACCCACAGCTCTGGCAGCTGCTCTACTCCTGACGCCAACAATGAGGGTTTAACAGCCTCCAACCCCCAGCGCAAAGCACGAATACCGCAACCAGCCATAAGGTCCAACCAGCGCAAAGCAGGCGAAAACGTCTCTCTCCTCTGCTGCTGAAAAGCAGCCAATAAAACCGAAAGATCACGGGAAGGACGAGACTCTGGGCGGAAGAAACCACCTCCTGGCTCCAAAACGACTGAGCCTTCGCGATAGTGGGTGGTGGGTTGGTTCAAGCCGCTTTGTTTGCAACTGACTTCCAGACTGCCGAGCGAGCCATTCAAGAGACAGGTGCGGACTGGGGCGAATCCCATGATTGGTATTGGCAAGGCCTACGTTGTCACTGGCGTGTACTGGGAGCAGAGGATGCACGGCCACTCGTGCTCATCCACGGATTCGGTGCCAGCAGCGCTCATTGGCGACACAATGCTGAACCCCTAAAAGCGGCAGGATTCCGCGTCTTCAGCCTTGATCTGATCGGTTTTGGAGCTTCAGCCCAGCCAGGACTAAAGCAATTTCGACGCCTCGACAATCGACTGTGGGGCAAACAATTAGCAGCCTTTCTTGAGCAAATTGTCCAGGCCAGCCCCTCTCAACAAGCATTACTAATAGGCAATTCTCTAGGAGCACTAACGGCTCTCACCACAGCCGCATTCCGCCCAGACCTTGTTGGAGCTGTGGTAGCAGCTCCATTACCGGATCCTGCATTGGTTGAACCATTGAGCTTCCGCCCCACCCGCTGGTGGCGCAGGTTGAAGCACAAGTTGATCGCAATCATCTTCCGCCTCTTGCCCCTGGAACTGATTGTTCCTCTCATCGCACGAACGCCACTCCTTAAAGCAGCTCTTCAAATGGGCTACCACCACTCCATCCAGCTAGACCATGAGCTACTAGACCTGATCGCCCAACCTGCAAGGCGACCCTCGGCAGCTCGCGCCCTACGAGCGATGTGCGTTGGCATGACACTGCGACCAGTTGGCTGCACAGCTCCTCGCTTACTAAAGCGCCTGGCTAGCAAGCCCGGTCGCCCCCCCATATTGCTTCTCTGGGGACGAGAAGACCGTTTTGTGCCATTAAAAATTGGCCATCGACTGCAGCATCAATACCCATGGATAACGCTTTCAGTGCTTGATGAAACTGGCCATTGCCCCCATGACGAATCCACCCAGGCTTTTGATCAAGCCGTGTTCAGCTGGCTGAACCTTAATTTAGGTAATGAACAATAAAGGGCATGAAGCACACCCTTTCAGTGCTAGTCGAAGACGAATCCGGAGCTCTAAGCCGGATCGCAGGACTTTTTGCACGCCGTGGTTTCAACATCGACAGCCTTGCGGTGGGCCCAGCCGAAACGCCTGGACAATCCCGACTGACGATGGTTGTAGAGGGAGACGATCATGCCCTTCAACAGATGAGCAAACAGCTCGACAAACTCGTCAACGTCCTTCAGGTGCTTGATCTAACCAGGCAACCTGCAGTCGAACGAGAACTCATGCTGCTCAAAGTTTCCGCACCCGCTCACCAGCGCAGCTCCATTTTCGATCTCGTTCAGGTCTTCCGAGCGAAAGTGGTTGATGTGGCCGATGGCGCGCTTACCCTTGAGGTGGTGGGTGACCCAGGCAAGCTGGTAGCGCTCGAAAGCTTGCTAACCCCTTACGGGATCATCGAAATCGCCCGTACCGGCAAGGTCGCTCTGGTAAGGGCCTCAGGGGTCAACACCGAACTCTTAAAGGTCTCTCCGAGCGGCAGCCGAATACCGGCCTAAGTGATTGGCAATGCATTCAGGGTTTTTATTTCGCAATTACCAGGCTGGCTTTAAAAATACGATCACCCTGCTGAATCGCATCCACCACCTCCAACCCCTTGATCACCCTGCCGAAAACGGCATAACGGCCATCAAGTTCGGGTAAAGGGCGCAAAGCAATGTAAAACTGAGCACTGGCTGAATCCGGCGCCGGAGAACGAGCCATCGCCAGGGCCCCTTTCTTATGAGTCAATTGCAATTGCAGCAACTCTCTGGGGTTGGTGATCAACTTTCCATAGCGAGGCTGGTCATCTGTTTTCAACTTCACTTCAAAAGGAATGAAGCGGGCCTGAGCACTGGCGGGATCGATGAAACTACCCTTCCCGTAATTGGTCTTGAGCGTTTTAGGGTCCTTTGAAGCAGGATCACCGCCCTGAATAACAAAGGAAACGGGCTCTTTCACGACCCGATGAAAAACAGTGCCGTTATAGACACCACGTTTAACAAGATCGACAAAATTACCTGCGGTAACAGGAGCAGCATCACCATCCACCTCAAGGGTGATTGCGCCTCGATTCGTACTCATCAGCACATTGGCCTTGCCTTGCAAGCAGGGGCTAGTCAGCGAGGAACAAACCGCCTTGATCGATGCCGTTGTGGACTTGCTGCAGCCAACCAATAAGGGCACACAAAGCAGAATTCCCCTGATTTCTTGACGCCGAATCAAACGCGCAAGGGATGAGAGCAGCACAATTCAGAGCCCTTCAAGATTCACGTCAAGAAAACGCGCTAGCTCAGCACCATCCTGTTCTAACTGTGCGAGGGGGAGAGGCTGACCGACGCGGGTAAGAGTGATGTCTCGCCGACCTTGAACCCGCAAGGACAAGCGGCGAAGGGGATTGAAACCATCACGTACCTCAACCTTGACGGCTTTGACATCCTTGAGGGGGAACTCAGCGCTGATCAGCTTGAAATATCCGCGACGGCAAATTTTCACCATCCCGGAAGCCTTGTCAAAGTTGTTGCTACCTGCACCCAAATTGATGTTGATCATCACCCAGAGGTAACTCGCAAGCAGCAAACCTGCGATGCCATAGAGACCCATCACCAAGCCCTGAGGCACGAATAGGAGAGTCGAAGGACTGCCGATGGGAAGAAGATCTCGCCCCAAATAACTAGACAGACAAGTCAGTGTGAAGCCAAGGCCGCCGATTGTGACGATGACGGCCAAGAGCTGATTGGAGAGACGTCGAAAACCGAGAACCGATTGCTCAAGCCGCTCTAGAGAAGCATCTCCGGCCTTAGGGGTTTCCTGGAGATCAGCTGACATGACTACCCAATATGAATCTCCATTCTGGACTGCTACAGCCCACAACGGGCAGATTTGAAGCAAGCCAAAGGTGCAACACCACTACAAGGGGTTTCAGCTCAAGGCAACTCACTCCCAAAGGCCCCTTGGGGATTGTTAAAGTCTTTGGGTATCCCACAGCTTGCGGCAGAACCGCACCGTTTTTTTTTCCCATGACGATCGCTGTAGGACGCGCGCCTCAGCGGGGATGGTTTGACGTCCTCGATGATTGGCTCAAGCGCGACCGCTTCGTTTTTGTTGGCTGGTCTGGCCTTCTCTTGTTCCCTACGGCCTATTTGGCCCTAGGAGGCTGGTTTACCGGCACCACCTTCGTTACCTCCTGGTACACCCACGGCATTGCAAGTTCCTATCTGGAAGGCTGCAATTTCCTTAGCGCCGCTGTAAGCACCCCCGCAGATGCGATGGGTCATAGCTTGCTGCTGCTATGGGGCCCTGAAGCTCAGGGTGATTTCGTGCGCTGGTGTCAGCTTGGTGGCCTCTGGACCTTCGTAGCCCTTCACGGCTCCTTCGCTCTGATCGGCTTCATGCTGAGACAGTTCGAGATTGCCCGTTTGGTTGGCATCCGCCCCTACAACGCACTTGCCTTCTCAGGCCCAGTCGTTGTCTTCCTGGCGTGTTTCCTCATTTACCCCCTAGGACAACACAGCTGGTTCTTTGCTCCCTCGTTTGGGGTTGCAGCAATCTTCCGCTTCATTCTCTTCTTGCAGGGCTTCCATAACTGGACTCTGAATCCCTTCCACATGATGGGAGTAGCAGGAATCCTCGGTGGAGCCTTGCTTTGTGGCATCCATGGCGCAACGGTGCAGAACACCTTGTTCGAGGATGGCGCTATGTCAAACACCTTTAAAGGGTTTGATCCCACCCAGGAAGAAGAGACCTATTCAATGGTCACCGCCAACCGTTTCTGGAGCCAGATTTTCGGAATCGCCTTCTCCAACAAACGCTGGCTGCACTTCTTCATGCTCTTCGTGCCTGTCATGGGCATGTGGACGCCTTCGGTTGGCATCGTTGGCTTAGCAGTCAACCTGCGTGCCTACGACTTCGTGTCGCAGGAAGTACGCGCCGCTGAAGACCCCGAATTCGAGACCTTCTACACCAAGAACGTTCTTCTTAACGAAGGTATCCGAGCCTGGATGTCCGTTGCGGACCAACCTCACGAAAACTTTGTATTCCCTGAAGAGGTAATGCCACGTGGAAACGCCCTTTAAATCTGGTTCCATACTGCAGAATGCCGGGGGATACAGCCTTGAATCCACCGGTTATGCATGGTGGGCAGGTAATGCCCGGTTTATCAACCTTTCTGGACGCCTCCTTGGCGCCCACGTTGCCCATGCAGGTCTGATGACTTTCTGGGCAGGAGCCATGATCCTGTTCGAAGTCAGTCACTTCACCTTCGACAAGCCAATTTTCGAACAAGGCCTGATCTGCATGCCACATGTGGCAGCGCTTGGTTATGGCGTTGGTACAGGTGGCGAAATCGTAGACATCTACCCGTTCTTCCATTGCGGGGTGATGCACTTAATCATCTCTGCTGTGTTCGGCTTAGGTGGGGTCTATCACGCCTTGGTCGGCCCTGAAAAACTGCAGGATTACAGCTCTCCATTTTTCAGGCTTGATTGGAAAGACAAGAATCAGATGACCAACATTCTTGGTTACAACCTGATTTTTCTAGGCTGGGGAGCTCTTGCTCTGGTTCTCAAGGCCTGCTTCTTTGGCGGCATCTATGACACCTGGGCTCCAGGTGGTGGCGACGTGAGATTAATCACCAGCCCCACACTTGATCCCGGCGTGATCTTTGGATACGTGTTCAGTTCTCCTTGGGGAGGTACCGGTTGGATCACTGGTGTCAACTCAATGGAAGACCTGATTGGCGGCCACATTTACGTTGCTGCTCTTCTATTCGTTGGCGGCCATTTCCACATTGCCACCAAGCCATGGGGATGGGTTCGTAGAGCCTTCATCTGGAACGGAGAGGCCTACCTCAGCTACGCCCTTGCTGGCCTGAGCTGTTGTGGTTTCATTGCCACGGCCTACATATGGTTCAACGTCACCGCCTATCCATCAGAGTTCTACGGTCCATCGAACGCCGAAGCCTCTCAAGCCCAGAGCTTCACCTTCCTTGTTCGTGACCAACGCCTTGGAGCAAATATTGGTACTGCCATGGGGCCAACTGGCCTTGGTAAGTACCTGATGCGTTCTCCCACTGGTGAAATCATCTTTGGTGGAGAAACGATGCGCTTCTGGGACTTCCGTGGTCCTTGGTTAGAACCACTGCGTGGCCCTAACGGCCTGAGCCTTGAAAAGCTTCAGAACGATGTTCAGCCATGGCAAGTGCGCCGTGCAGCTGAATACATGACCCACGCCCCCAACGCCTCCATCAATTCAGTAGGTGGAATCATCACCGAGCCCAACTCGGTTAACTTCGTGAACCTTCGCCAGTGGTTAGCTGGTCATGCGTTCTTCCTAGCTTGGTTCACCATCGTGGGGCACTGGTTCCATGCTGGTCGCGCCAGGGCTGTTGCAGCCGGGTTTGAAAAAGGCATCGATCGTAAGACCGAACCAGCCTTGTCAATGCCTGATCTGGACTGATTCTCAACATCAAGCATCGATCTTGTTAATCGGGAAAACCTTCAACCCTCGCCATTGCGGCGAGGGTTTTTTTTCATGAAGCCAAAGGACATCAAAAAAAACACAGCGCAACAATCACATGCTCAATAGAACCTGAAGAACAACAACTTGCCTCAAAAAACCACAGCAATGGTCAACCTTAACAATGGAAAAATCAACGCCAAGCTTTCAATAACTCACTATCAGTTAATCCAACTTATTCATTAATAACTAGCAACCAGCGACGCAACAGAGGCAAACTCAAGCCAATCACATTGCTAAAACAACCCTCAAGGCGCTCCACCATCAAGCCACCCTGACCCTCAAGAGCAAAGCCACCCGCGCATAACAATGGTTCACCAGTAGCCACATAAGCCTCGATCTCAGAATCACTCAAGGCAGCAAACAGCACACGTGTCGTTACTGTTTCGCTGAGGCGCTCACCATTAACACTGAGCAAACAGTGACCGGTATGCAAAAGCCCCCACGCCCCAGCCATTCGCTGCCAACGGCTACTGGCTTCCACCGCCGTGCCTGGCTTGCCAAACACTGTGCCATCAAACTCCAACACTGAATCGCAGCCAAGCACCGGCAAAGCCGCCTTAATTTGTTGATGCACCACCCCAGCCTTCGCCTCCGCTAAATGCTGGACAAGTCGCACTGGATCAAGATGGTGGATAGTCTCTTCATCAACACCACTCACCATCACCTGATGGGGAATCGCGGCCTGTTGAAGCAGTCGACGGCGGGCTGGAGAAGCCGAGGCAAGCATCAACATAATTACAGCAGCGAGAACAAGTTCTTAGGCTGCCATTAATGGTCGACCTTGCCTCCGTTGCCATGACAAGCGAGATGGAATTGCTTGACATGCGCAGCAAAAAACGTGCTGCCCAAGCCATGCGATGTCTTCGGTTTGACACCAGGTTTTATACCGATGCCCAAGCAACAGGGCTCAATGCTGAGAGCGTTTGGCAACAATCCCGGCAATACTGCTTGCCTGGATGCAGCTGGTTTCAGCGTGCTGATGCTGTTGAAGCCGATTTTCGCTGGTTAATTACCGTTGGTGTGTTGCGCCGTGAAGTCGATGGGCAGGGGTTGACAGCGAAAATACGTCTCACCCCCTTGGGCCGCCAGCTACTTGAACAGACACCAGGGTTACCAACACAACGAGCTGGGATTTTCGAACGACTACAACACAATCTGCGTCGACTTTGGCCCAGACAATGAGCCCCGATGGGATGTCGACTCCCCTGATGGTGTTAGGCACATCCAGTGGAGCTGGTAAATCATTAATGTCTGCCGCTCTCTGCAGGCTGCTGCTTCGGCGAGGCGAAACTCCCATACCCTTCAAAGGGCAAAACATGAGCAACAACGCCTGGGTTGATGAGAGCGGCGGAGAGATGGCCTATTCACAAGCCCTGCAAGCTTGGGCGGCAGGACTCAAGCCACAATGCGCCATGAACCCTGTGCTGCTCAAACCCCAGGGAGACAGCACCAGTGAAGTCATCCATCTGGGTCAAAGCGTTGGCACGGCACGTGCCGAGACCTACTACGAGCAATGGTTCCGTCCTGGATGGAGCGTCATCCGTGAGGCGCTAAAAGACCTTCAATGCTCTTACACCCATGGCCGGCTTGTCTTGGAAGGTGCAGGCAGCCCAGTGGAAGTCAACCTGCAACGGCGAGACCTCACCAACCTGCGATTGGCTCAGTTCCTGCGTGCCCGCTGTTTGCTCGTTGCCGATATCGAACGCGGTGGTGTTTTTGCCCAGATCATGGGAACCCTGTCTTTACTGAAGCCGGTAGAAAAGCAGTTGATACGCGGGCTACTCATCAATCGTTTCCGTGGCCGACGCGAACTTTTTGATAAAGGGCGCGATTGGCTAGAAGCCGAAACCGGAATTCCCGTCATCGGTGTAATGCCATGGCTGGAAGAGCTCTTCCCGCCCGAAGACTCCCTTGATCTACTGGAGAGAAGAGGCAAAAAAAATGATGCCGAGATCGAAATCGCTGTCTTGAAATTGCCATCCCTAAGTAATTTTTCCGATCTCGATCCATTAGAAGCAGAACCCACAGTTCAGCTGCGATGGGTTGAACCCGGCACATTCCTCGGGATACCAGATGCTGTCATCATTCCCGGCAGCAAGCAGACACTGCGCGATCTAAATTCGCTAAACCGCAGTGGTTTAGGACGTCAGTTGCAAACCTACGCCCAAAGCGGTGGGCATGTGTTTGGCATCTGTGGCGGCATGCAAATGCTTGGGCGAACTCTGGCAGATCCACTAGGTCTGGAAGGCGTCACAACAACAGAACCATCAAGCAGCATGGCAGGACTCAATCTGCTGCCTCTAGATACCGTTTTCAAACGCAGCAAGGCTCTAAGACAATGCCAAAGGATTACCCAGTGGCCAGACAATGCCAAGGTGAAGGGGTTTGAATTACACCATGGAAATAGCCAACTCATTCAAGGGAGCCATGAGTCTGTCCTCCCTATGGCTGACGATCCCTCAATGGGTTGGGTCAGTAAAAATCAGAGCTGCGGCCAAGTCGCGGGAACTTACCTGCACGGGATTTTCGAGAATGGTCGCTGGCGAAGGCTGTGGCTCAATCTGATACGGAAGCAAAAGGGCTTAGCAGACTTGCCGACCGATATATCCAACCATGAGCAACAAAGAGAACAACTACTCAATCGTCTCACCGATGTTTTCGAAGAACATGTCAACATCAACCCACTGCTGGGAACATGACGATCTCTAAGATTGAGATTCAATGGCCCAATGGCACAAGCTCCCTTACAGAACCAGGGATTGATTGGCTCCAGGTTGCTCGAGACGCAGGAATCATCATTCCCACAGGTTGCTTACAAGGGAGCTGTGGTGCTTGTGAGATTGAAGTGAATGGAGAAGTGGTGAGAGCCTGCATCGCCATCGTTCCCAGAACGAAGTCATGCCAACTCAAGGTGGAGTTCGCCGATGATCCTTTCTGGTGATCTATCGCAGAGCTATCAATCCTTTTTAAACAGCATTTGCCTTACAGCTTTTGCAGGAAGCAACGGGGGGTTAGCACTGATGACTTTCTACCGAGAGAAATAAATGCAGCGACTAATAGTCAGCAAGCAGCAATTAATGCCTGCTCTACTGATTATTTCTGATGCAAGCCCATTCCTACTCATGGGTTTTTTCCTAGAGACAGCCTGGATTGGTGGCCACGTTGAAAGCAATTCTCTCTAGTTGTGACATCGGCATTGCCTACATCGACTCCTGCCATGTCTAGGCATCCAAACTTGCTGGCATGGCGACGTTGTAGGAGGCAGCCCCTCAAGCCTGCTTAAGCCACCTCTTGTCGGATTGAATCCTTGGCAAACACTTTTACAAGGTCATCGAGCAGCCGCTCTACTTTTGAGCCTGTTAATCAGCAAGCTGCGCTGTCCATAGCTTCTCCTTCCTCAAGCATCTCTTGATGACTCTGATGCCATGAAAGATCAACAGCTCGCTAAAGTGATTGCAACAAACAAAAGAACGTGCTCCCTGGAGTAGACGCCTCAGCGCATGTGGTTAATTGCTTTAGGGCAAAATATACCAACATTAGCCTCGACAACTTTGCACATTTATGGGTCAGCAAACCAGCTGAGAAGCTTGCGAATCGATACCTTAAGGAGGTAGGTGAATCCGAAGATATTGCCCACTGCCTCAGACATCGATTTTTTCTAGAAAGGCTTCGAGAGTTCCACATTCAAGCAACAAATGGAGTGTTTATCAATATTGGCGCCGGGTTCACCAATTACCCCTATCTAATCAACACTCCCATAGCATCCTGCGAAGTAGACAAGCCCAACCTGATCAAGTCAAAGCAGCAAAGAATACAGAAGCTTCAATCCTCTCAGCAGCTCCCAGAAAGAGACATTCTATTCCTCTGTACAACAGACCTCAATAACAGCAGCGAAAACAAAAAACTATTCGACTCATTAAGCCAATGGATAGGATCACGCCAATCATTTATCCTCATGGAAGGGCTTTTATACTGGCTTTCGCAAGACTCAGTCAATTCACTTTTTAAACATCTACAGCAAACACAAATAGCCGGAAGCCTTCTCGCACTGAATGCATTCAAACCAAGCGAAACTTACAAGGCAATGTTTCAAAGGCTAAGGAAATTCAGCGAGAAAGGCTACGGGATAGGAAACTTTCCCCCAATACACTCAGCGAAACATTCCACGAGAATCTCTTAGGCTACAAATTGATCGGTCAAGCAAATTACATCAGCCTCTCAAAGCAACTTGACGAAGTCAAAGAGCTTGTCGACAAAGACTCAGTCCTAGAAGAGGATTGCTACTTGTTACGTAAGATATAGAGTGAAGCAGGAAAACAGATAATCAGTTTTATATGTAATAAACAGGCAAGAGTGTGAGAAGTGAAGGGTTTAACCCTCAAACTCACGGCGCGGGGAACTAACACCAGCTGATTGCACACCCTTCATGTAAGCGAGCATCGTATCAGCATCCGAGACCTCAAACGGGTCACCATCAGCATTATCACTAAAGCCAGGCTCAACAAACATCTTTTCAATATTACAATCATTCACTAGCATCGAATAGCGCCAGGAACGCAAACCAAAACCTAGGTTGGATTTCTCAACAAGCATGCCCATTTTACGAGTGAACTCTCCATTCCCATCAGGGAGCATAAAGATATTCTTGGTACCCAAATGTTTGCTCCACTGGAACATTACAAAAGCATCATTCACTGAAAGACAGACAATCTGATCAACACCTTGGGCAACAAGTTCTGCATGCAACTCCTCATAACGTGGCAAATGATTGGATGAGCACGTAGGTGTAAAAGCTCCTGGCAGGGCTAACACCACCACCTTGCGCCCCTTAAAGATTTCAGCACTAGTCAGGTCTTGCCAGCGGAATGGATTAGACCCGGGCACAGATTCATCGCGCACGCGAGTCTTGAAGGTGACATCTGGAACGCTTTGAGGGAAAGGCATTGCAAGGCTGATGTTGATGCAAACAAAATCTCATACACCTCATCTAATCTTGTCAAATAATCAAATTGTTGAAACCTATCGCCGACGGCGTGAATCGATCTGCAGCAGATCTCTCACACGCCGAACCTGACTAGCCAACTGAGGATCACTGGACAACCTTTTCTCCACTTGCTCGATGGCATACATCACTGTGGTGTGGTCCTTTCCCCCAAAAGTCTCACCGATCCGAGGCAAGCTCAAATCCGTGCCCTGACGCATCAGGTACATGCCCACCTGCCGAGCATGGCTAACGGCCCGCCTTCGACTGCTGCTACGCATGTCTTGAGGAGTCACGTCAAAAACCTCAGAGACCTTATCAATCACTTGTTGTGGGGTAACGTCCACACCTTGACCATTAGGGTCAAGCATTGGCGCTACCGATTCAACTGTCATCGGCAGCCCCGTGATCGAAGCAAAGGCAACTGCCCTGGTCAAAGCCCCCTCAAGTTCACGGATATTGGAGGTAAAGCGCCCAGCGATGTACTGAATTAAATCGCGAGGCAGCATCATGCGTTCCTGTTCCGCCTTCTTCTGCAAAATTGCCATGCGAGTCTCAAGGTCAGGCGACTGAATATCAGCGATCAAGCCCATAGAGAATCGAGAGATTAGGCGTTCTTGAAGCTTTGGAATCTGACTTGGAGGTCTATCACTAGCGATCACAATCTGCCTACCTGCTTCATGGAGAGCATTAAAGGTATGAAAGAACTCTTCCTGGGTGTATTCCTTGCCTTCAATAAACTGAATATCGTCAACCAAAATCAAATCAGTGGCCCGATATCGATCTCGGAAAGCTTGCATACCATCCTTCCGAATAGCTTGAATTAAGTCATTCGTGAAGGTCTCTGTAGAAACATAAGCCACCTTTGCTTCAGGATTGATCTCAAGCCTGTAGTGACCAATAGCCTGCATCAGATGAGTCTTGCCCAGGCCAACACCGCCGCAAATGAATAAAGGATTGAACTCTCGCCCAGGAGCTTCTGCAACGGCTAGCGCAGCAGCATGGGCCATGCGACTGTTTGGCCCCACGACGAACCGATTGAAGACATAGCGCAGGTTCAGGCCTGGAAGAATCCGCCGAGGGCCACTAGAAGGGGCTACAGAGGCAGTGGTTGTTTCTGCAGTAGGCAAAGGTGAAGGGATGGGCGCCGATGTCATTGGTGGCAACACCCTCTCAGCAGAGTCTTCCTCCTGAGCCTGAACGGACACCCTCACTGACTGGCCGTAAATCTTGGCCGCAGCCGCCTCGATTGTCTGAACGTAATTCTTGCGAAGCCAGTTACTTGCAAAGCTATTTGGAGCAATCAGAGTCAACTCCCCGTCCCGAAAACCACTACAAATGGCAGGACGAATCCATGTCTCAAAAGTAGGTTTGCTGAGATTGTGCTGAAGGGCCTGCTGCACCTTGGACCACAGCTCATTGCCCGTTAGCACCACATCCTTTCCTCTGCGATGGCTGAATCTACGCAACTTCTATCGAGCAAGCCGTCTTTAATAAGACCCTGATGTTCTCGTTCCCTGGCACCTGCGTTTGTCATGACCCTTGCCCTATCTGCCCACAGGCTGCATCCGCTCAGATGGCTTGGCTTGATCCTCATCAGCATCAACCTAAGTGGCTGCAACGAAGGGTTACGTCAACGCATCGGCATTGGTTCTAAGACAAGCCCAGACAAGACCCCTGTCGTCAGTGATCCACCCAAGTCAGCGCCTCTGCAACCTGGCACCAATGTGATCGTGATTGCGGTGGAACAAGTTGGTCCGGCAGTGGTGCGCATCGACACGGTGAAACGGATCGCAAACCCCCTTGGCAACTTTTTCGGCGGCGGACCTCCCATCCAACGGCAAGCCGGCCAAGGGTCAGGTTTCATCACACGCTCTGACGGGCTGATCTTCACCAATGCTCATGTGGTTGATGGGGCAGAACAGGTATCAGTAACCCTTCCAGATGGACGCAATTACAGCGGCAAAGTGCTTGGTGGTGATCCCCTTACAGATGTAGCCGTGGTCAAAGTCGTAGCGAAGAAACTTCCCGTAGCCCCCCTCGGCAATTCCAACAACATCAAGCCTGGGCAATGGGCAATCGCGATCGGCAATCCTCTTGGACTCAACAACACCGTTACTGCAGGCATCATCAGCTCCGTCGACCGCACCAACGCCTTAGGGGGGGGGCAACGAGTTCCTTACATCCAAACGGACGCCGCCGTAAACCCTGGCAATAGCGGAGGACCACTCATCAATGCCTCAGGACAGGTGATCGGAATTAATACTGCCATCAAAGTTGCGCCGGGAGGCGGGCTGAGTTTTGCAGTACCGATCAACCTGGCCAAACGAATTGCCCAACAAATCGTGGGGAGAGGGCAAGCTTCTCATCCCTATATCGGGGTAAGGCTGCAGAGCCTTACCCCCCAGCTAGCTAAAGAAATCAACGCAACAGGAGGGGCATGTCAAGTGCCTGAAGTTAATGCTGTTCTCGTTGTTGAAGTGATGTCTCGCAGCCCTGCAGACAAAGCCGGCGTGCGCCAATGCGACTTAATTCGTGAAGTCAATGGTGAGGTCGTCCGCGACCCTTCACAAGTACAACTTGCCGTTGATCGTGGGGAGGTTGGCAAGCCCATGCCGCTCACCCTTGAACGAAACAACAAGACGATCGAATTAATCGTGAAACCAGCAGAGCTACCCCGGCAGGGGTGAATTGAAATGGCAAAACCTGCACTGGTGGTGATGGCCCGCTGGCCGGCAGCAGGCAGATGCAAACGAAGACTGGCCGACACTCTTGGAATAGTGCGTGCAGCATCAATCCAGGCCAGGCTTACCAAACACACTCTGAGCGTGGCCAATCATCTGGCCAATAGAGGCCTGGTCGAGCTGCAATTCGCGATCACTGGCCTCGCTCCCAAGGCAGCCAAGCGCTGGGCACACGATCATGGTGTTAGCACAGTGGAGCTTCAAGGCAAGGGAAGCCTGGGTGAACGGATGCGTCGACAGGTTTTGCGAGTGCAGCAACGACACCATCCACAAATCACAATGGGCCGCACCACACTGCTGATCGGCACGGACCTGCCAAATCTCTGTGATCGGGATCTGCTTCAGGCCCTAGAGGCTTTGCAAGAGCATGAGTTCGTACTTGGACCCGCTACTGATGGGGGCTACTGGTTACTTGGACTCTCAGGGCGATTGGTACAGCCCGTGACACGCTGGCCCTTCTGCGGCATTCCTTGGGGGAGCAATCAAGTGAAGCAAGTCACACTGCAGAAAGCAGCGGATGCAGGCGTGATGCCTTGCTTACTCAGGCATCAAAACGATCTCGATTGCCTTGAAGATCTTGCGCCATGGCTAGCATGCAAAAAATGATTGATATGACAAGGGTATGAGCCAGGGAATAACTCGTTTAAAGCTAGAGAAACGCGTCGAGAAACAACAAGATGGCCCTTTCAAAAGGGAAGCATTGCCACTCAAGACTTATCATCTTCGCCCTACATCAAAAGACAAAATGCGGTAAATCATCACTTCGGTCGAACAATTGGGAAAGAGCGTGTTGATCCATGGGGAACATCTTAAAAGCATCCCAGAACAATGAGCTTCAAAACGCATCACCTGCAGGAGATACAGAAAGTGAGCCTTCCCCTTAAATGAGAGAGTCGATTACTAGGGTAAAAGTATGAATGGAACGATCATTAGAACATGCTCAAAATCCAAAATCCTTCTAGACACAGATAGCACTTTATAGGCTTACTTAACCCACAGGTTACAGATCGAATCTCTTTTATTAGGTGAAAATCAAAGACTGTCAAGCCGAATCCCAATGGCAACACATGCAGGCAAAAGACCAATCTACATTTTACTGAAATTTCACAATAATACAGCTCCAAAGCCTAAGCGAAGAAGGCTCCCTCTGTGTCAATTTCTGCGTAACAAAGTTTCATGGCATTCCATGATAATGGCCAAGATAAAACTGTTTATCCTCTTCAGTATTTAATGAGCCGAAGCCTGCTGGCTAATCCATTGATTTAAGCACCCTAGCCACTCTTTAGCTCAAGCAGATGTACTCTGTAAGTAGTGCAAAAGCAATTTCCTTAAGAAGAGTTCCACCAATACAGCTTGTGAGATCTTGCCATACAGTTGCTTAACCAACCAGCAACTCAACCCTGTTTACAGGGGTCTATGTAATCAAAGCAGGCAAGTTTCTATCACATCAAACATCAGCGAAGTGCCCAGCCTCAGCGTCATCGTACCGAGCCTCAATGAAGCCAGCCGTCTACCACTGCTGTTGGCCGATCTCCAACGCTGGCCTACACCCCTGGATATTTGGATCGTTGATGCTGGCAGCTGTGATGACACAGAACTCGCTGCCCAACTCTCAGGAGCTCAAGTACTGCGAGTAGCCAATCCCAATCGGGGTGCTCAGCTCAGTCATGGGGCCTGCTATGCAAAAGGAACTTGGTTGATGTTCCTGCATGCCGACAGCCGACTCCCCCCCCATTGGCCCGCTGTCGTTGAAGCAGTGATTACTCAGTCAGCAGGAGAGCTGAAGGCTTGGTTCTTCGACTACAAAATCCAAGGGAAGGGAACAAAACTGCGTCTATTGGAACTAGCTGTGGCCCTTCGCAGTCATTGGCTGCAAAGGCCCTATGGCGATCAAGGCTTGCTCATCAGCAAAAGGCTCTACCAACACATCGGGGGATACAAACCCATCCCTTTGATGGAAGATCTCGATTTGGTGCAGCGACTCTCTTGCCAAGTCAGGTTGCTAAGCCTGGGATTACCCCTTTACACCGATGGCCGCCGTTTGCAACGGCTAGGTCTACTGAATCAAGCCTGGCAAAACGCCCAATTGCGTAGACGCTGGCGCAGAGGAGAGGCAGCCAAGCAGCTGTCAAAAGACTATTACCGATAATCCTTAGGCATACCAAAAAGCACATTTGTGGCCATCAGGCTCCAGCGTCCAACCCTGTCGCTCATAGAAATCGACAACACCTGGATCAGCAAAGAGCGTGACTCGTTTAACACCCATCTCCTTAAGAGATTCAAGGGTGTAATCCATTAGATGCTTACCCAATCCCACCCCCTGATAAATGGGGTGAATCGCCACATCCCACACTGTGGCTTCAAGAACTCCATCACCTGTACAGCGAGCAAAACCAACCAAACGGGGCAACAGGGGATCATGGCGCCAAAGGCCCACTTTCAAGAGAGTGTGATCAAGTGCAAGACGCACTCGACGCATCGGCCGGCGACTCCAACCCACAGCCTCCAGCAATTGTTCAAGCTCAACAAGATCGAATGAACGGTCTTGACTGAAGACAAGCTTGATCTGCTCATTCGAAGACGGGCACTCTCTTGCTCCATGCCCATAGGCCTGCTCAAGAACCTCCGGCGTTAGCGAACAGGAGCTGATCACACGGCAGTGCTCAACTGTCTTGATCCTGCTTCACCAAGGCCCATAGCCATTAAGCGTGAAGCTGAAATCAAGATCCAATCGCTGAAAGCAAAAACTAAATTCAAAGTTTCGCCAGTCCCCTTTCCTGTAGTTCCGCTAACTGAGAATAAAGGCCTCCCTTGGCACGAAGCTCAAGGTGGGTTCCCTGCTCAATCAGCTTGCCCCGCCGAAGCACCATGATTCGATCGGCTGCTTCCACAGTGGCCAAGCGATGGGCAATAACAACCGCGGTGCGACGTTCAAGCAAGCGATCTAGATCCCTTTGCAATGTCGCTTCCGTAGAAGGGTCCATGAAAGCGGTCGCCTCATCCATAACCAGCACAGTGGGGTTGCGAATGGCCACCCTTGCAACTGCTAAGAGCTGTCTCTCTCCCGATGACAAATTGCCGCCACGCTCCCTGAGCTCAGTCTCCAAGCCGTTGGGTAGCCGATTGAGCAAAGGATCAAGGCCAAGATCTCTACAGATCGCCCGCAAACGGTCATCCTCAATCGAGGAATCCAATCGGAGGTTATCTGCAACATTGCCGCTAAATAGAAAGGTGTCCTGAAGCACAACCCCCAGTTGTTTGCGTAGCTGCCAAAGAGGGATTGTTTTGATGTCAACACCATCAAGCATGATCCGCCCGACTTGAGGCTCGTAAAGACGACAAAGCAAGCGGATCAGGGTCGTCTTGCCTGAACCGGTTGGTCCTACCAGGGCAACATGTTCACCAGCAGAAATGCGAAAACTAAGGTCCTGGAGAATCGGCTCGTCTGGCCGATAGGCGAAGCTCACCCCCTCAAACACCACCTCACCGCAAGCAGCAGAAGCCGAGGGCCTAACAACGCTGGGTTCGTCTTTAACAGGCTTTGCATCGACAATGTCCAGTGGCTGCTCCAGCAACTCGCCAATCCTTTCAACAGCAGTCAGGCCCCCCTGAATCTGAGTGAAGCGATCAGCAAGTTGACGCAGGGGATCAAACAAACGCTGGGAATAAAGGATGAATGTTGTCAAGGTGCCAAGGCCCATTGTCTCGGCAGTTACCATCCATCCCCCAAGCGCCAACACCACAGCCACGGCTGCCAGGGCCACCCATTCGATAAAAGCTGAAATGCTGCTGTCATAAAAGATCGTTCCATTCACGGCTTGCCTGTAGGCCGAGCCAGTGCGATCAAATAGCTGCCCATTAAACGTTTCTCGACGAAACATCTGGACAACCTCAAGCCCCTGAAGGTTTTCCTGAAAATCGGCATTGAGCTGAGAGAGTTCCTCCCTCACGCGGTAATTGGCTTTCCGGTATCGGCGTTGCAACCAAAGGATCACCAAGGTGACTGGTACCTGCGTCACCAGCAGCAACCCCCCCAGGCGCCAATCAATCAAAATCATGGTGACTGCAATCACCACAAGGCTGACGAGATCCCCCAAAACTCCTACTGCCCCACTGCCAAAAACCTCCGATAGTGCATTCACATCACTGGTCAGCCGAGTCAACAACTTGCCCACAGGCATTCGATCGTGAAAGCGCAGCGAAAGGGCCATGGCGTGGCCAAAGAGATCGTTACGAATACGCGCCGTTAGCCGTTGCCCTAAGGCCTCGATATTGAAAGACTGAAAGCCCTGCAGACCCAAGCGCAGAAGCACAGAAATCAGCAGAATCCCCACCAAAACTCTTATTGCTGAGCTCACTGGCAGATGACTGAGCCAAGGGAAGGTTGACTCTTGCTTCAAAACACTGATTGCCTGGCCAACCAAGAAGGGTTGAATCGCACCAGCAAGAGCTACCGGCACCAAGAGGACAAGCACCATCCATAGACGCCGGTGGTCCTCACGGAGATAGCGCCCCAGACGCCGAACCCGCTGAAAATCAGTAACAGACATCAAGCTGGATTTTTAGGTAATGATTCCTGAATGCGCATAGCCTCCACAATCAACTGAAGGTCTCCACGGTCCAACCTCAAGGCCAATGGATGACCGATCAAGCGAGCCGAAGACTGAAATAGCTCCTCAATGGCCACTAAGCCATTGTCGCGAAGGGTACGGCCTGTCGCGACCAAATCGACAATTGCTTCAGCAATGCCTGTTAAAGGGCCAAGTTCCACCGAACCGGTCAGGTGAACAAGCTCTACAGGCAGATCGAGAGCATCGAAAAATTCTCGAGCACAATGGGTAAACTTGCTAGCAACTCGACAATGGGGAGGCAGATCAGCTGCGTGCTGATAGCCACTGCTGGCCTTCACTGCCACAGCCATACGGCAGCCCCCGAAGCCAAGATCAACCAACTGAGCAACGGGCATCTGATGCTCCCGCAGCACGTCGTAACCAACAACTCCCAACTGGGCCTGACCATAGGCAACATAGACGGGCACATCCCCGTTGCGCACCAACAGTGCCCGGGCCCGGCCACAATGGGAAGGCACCATTAACTGACGGTTGCCTGGATCAAGTACAGCTGAAAAATCCAACCCAGCAGATTGAAAACGAGCAACCGAATCATTCAGCAAAGCTCCTTTTGCAAGCGCGACAGTGATCATGGAGCGATGCGTCGAACTGGACTTTAACGATGGAGGCAACCTCAACAGCTGCGACTAGCGATAAACAACGTTCATCGATCCATGCCCTTCCTGTTCTTCAGGACAACATCATCTGGATCTGGATTAAAGGCAACCAGGCTGTCGTTGTGGATCCAGCAATCGCAGAACCAGTCAAGACATGGCTGCGAAATCGAAAGCTCTCACTCGCAGCAGTACTTCAAACCCATCACCATGCTGATCACATTGGTGGCACCCTTGAGCTGCTTAGCGACTGGCCTAACGCAGCCGTGGTAGCAGCCGCTGAAGACCGTGATCGCATTCCCTTCCAGACGATCTCCGTTCGTGATAGAGACAAGATTTCTCTTCTCAACAGCAGTGTTGAAGTGCTCGCTGTTGCGGGTCATACCAGAGCACACATTGCTTATTACCTGCCCACAAACAAGGAAGATCTTGAAGATCCAGCAGTGTTCTGTGGTGACACCCTTTTCGGAGCTGGATGTGGCCGACTGTTTGAAGGAACTGCCGAAGACATGTTCAAGGCTCTTCAACGTCTCAGTTGCCTGCCAGCGAAGACCCGTGTGTATTGCGCTCACGAATACACCGAAGCAAATCTGCGCTGGGCCTCCGCCCTGCATCCAGAAGATGTTGCTATCAGCGAACGACTGGCAGACGTTTCAAGTCGCCGCCAGAGGGGTGCCCTGAGCCTGCCTAGCAACATTTCAGAAGAACAACGTACCAACCTCTTCGTGCGTGCTCAGAACAGCAAAGAGCTAGCAGAACTTCGCCACCACAAGGATCAATGGCGAAACTAAGCACAAATATCTGACTCAGCAACAAGGCAGTCCTGTTGCAATGGAACAGGACCAACAGCTAGTGAGATTGCAATCCATTGAGATCAAGGCCGCTGGAACATGAACGAAGCGGCCTCACACCCAGAGAATTTTCAACAGAAACAAAAGCTGACAGCGATGATGCAACATTCATGCTCAGAGCAGACCATGAACGCCCCTTCTGTGCAAGCAATCACCACAGCATCAGCTCCAGCACCAGTCGGGCCCTATAACCAGGCTGTACTAGCAGGAGGATGGCTGTACTGCTCTGGTCAAATTGCCCTTGATCCAACCAACGGGGTGATGGTTGGGCAAGGTGATGTGGAAGCTGAAACCCGCCAAGTCCTTAGCAATCTGATGGCTGTGCTCACAGCAGCCGGTGCTGAGCCAAGGCAAGTGATTCGTACCACGGTTTACCTCACGGATCTGGCGGACTTTCAAAGGGTTAACGCTCTCTATGGCGAGATCTTCGGGGATGGCATCAGCCCAGCAAGAGCATGTGTTCAAGTAGCCGCCCTTCCAAAAGGTGGGCGAGTGGAAATCGATTGCGTTGCTTGGCTCGGCTGAAAACAACCAGTGGAAACGTGAAGCGCTTTGATAAAGCGTGTAGCGACTCAAGAAAAAAATCTTGTCCCTGAGCTAGCAGGAGTTCTGAGATCCGATCATCCCTAATCATTTTGATTTACGGCTGAAGAGGGGTTACTGCTAACTCCTGTGACTTTCCCTAACGTTGAAAGGATCAAAAATGATTGGCCGAACCAGAAAGCAAAAGCCGAATCCGCCATGACGGACAGTCCGCTGAGTAGTCTGAAGATTGCATAGGTTTAGAGGCGTACTGCGAGAAACCATGGCCGAAGCCAAGTTGACCATTGGCGAACTCGAGGCGGGTTATCCCCTTTACTGCAAGGCCCTAAGGCGACTGCTGCAGGAAGGTCGTAGCACCCAAGAGATAGAGCGCACAGTTTGTTGGAGCCATCTTGAAACCCTCAATCGTTGCCTCCCCAGCCGTTACAAGGCACCGTCTTATTTGCTTGTGCTGATCAGACGGGATCTGGAACAACCAAAGTAGAGAAAGGTTTTCATCCAAACAGCCATCTTCAATCCTCATTCAGACGATTCCATCAGGGGTTGAGTCGGATGCCGGCCTTCCACCTCGCCTTGGAATACACGACTCGCCAAGATATCAGCAGGTTCGATCGTCATCAGTTCATCACGACTGAGCGGTTCTCCCATGCGTGCAAACAATCGGTTCGCCTGCCTCAAACGGGTACGGTCCAGAGCATTGCGAATTGAGCGGGCATTAGCAAAGAAAGGAAGCTGACGGCGACGTTCGATGTAATCCTCGAAAATGCCCTCAGCTTCGTCGCCAAAGTAATAGTTCTGCTGGACCAGGAATAACTGAGCGATAGCCAACAACTCCCGGTTGCTGTAATCCGGGAAATCAATATGGTGAGCAACCCTCGAAGAAAGGCCCGGATTAGATTGATAGAAAGCATCCATCTTATCTTTATAACCAGCAAAAATAACAACAAAATCACCTCGCCGGCTCTCCATATCCTGTAGCAATATTTCGATTGCTTCTGCTCCATAATCTCTTTCATTACCTGGTTTATAAAGGTAATATGCCTCATCTATAAACAACACACCTCCCTGCGCACGTTTAATCATCTCCCGAGTTTTTGGTGCCGTGTGGCCAACGTACTGACCAACTAAGTCGTCACGGGTGACAGTTACAACATGTCCTTTGCGGAGGTATCCAAGGCGATGAAGAATCTGAGAAATTCTGATTGCAACAGTTGTCTTTCCAGTGCCAGGTCGTCCAGTAAAAGACATATGAAGGCTTGGCATCGTGCTAGCAAGATCGAGATCTTTCCTGGCCCGATCAACTAACAACAAAGCGGCAATTTCTCGAATCCTCGTCTTCACCGGCCTCAAGCCAATCAGCTCGCAATCCAACTGATCTAGTACCTCTCCAACTCCGGAATCGGCATAAGCCAAAGAGAGATCAATTGAGGAGTCCATCTATCTCAGCTGCAAATTTATAATCATCATCATTTAACTCAACCTCTTCTTCTTCATCCTCCGGCCGCAAAGTAATATTGACATAGGTACGTCCAAAACTTATATCAGGGAAGCGCTTTGCGGCTTCAGTGTGCTCGCCAAGACGGTCTAAAAAATCCCTGGTTTCAGCATAGGTTTCGAATTCAAATCGCCGTTCGAGTCGTATTGGACGAGAGCGCTTCTGCCATTGATTCATCACAACAGTTGGGAGATGGATTGTTCGAAGTTAAAGAATAACCTTAATGCTTGTCATCAAAGTTGATCAAACCAGATTTCCGAATAACTTCGCCACAGAAGAAACCCGCAAATTAGAAAGCTAAAAATTAGGGTGTACCCAACTTAGCTGCGGCGCTTTGCATGAGTGGGTCTTAATGCTGGCTCAACTTCCTGATGAGGACGAGCAATAATATGGGCTGCAACAAGGCCATCACCAACCCGTTCACAGGCATCTGCACCAGCACGAACGGCTGCATTCACAGCTCCTGTTTCGCCACGCACCATCACAGTGACATAACCACCACCAACATATTCCCTAGAGATGAGATTAACCTCAGCAGCTTTTGTCATTGCATCAGCCGCTTCAATGGCAGGAACCATGCCACGAGTTTCAATCATTCCGAGTGCAATCCCCTGAACAAAAGAAGGCACGGAGGAAGAGGCGGGTGGCTTGATAGCACCACCAGACGCAGAACCACTGCCACTGGAACCCGCAGCACTCTTACCGCCCCTTGATGCAGGCGTCGAAGCCGTTGCTCGGCTGGCGGATCTACGCCCTGTGGCAGCGCTTCTGCTCGTAGTCGACTTTGAACTTGATGAGGACGATGTTGAAGCAGAAACATCAACAGTTTGTGTTGCCTTGGCAGGAAGAACTTTTTTGGCAACTTCAGAGCCAGCAGGTTTCGCTGTCGTCAACGAGGGGCTGTCTGAAGAACTAGAGGAAGAAGGTTTTGGCATGGATAAAAGGTTTAAGAAGAAGAGAATAAATGGATCGAATCCGAATCATTTATTAGCTATCCATCAGGCAGCCAGTAATCAATAATTCCTCCAATTGTCAGATCTGTTTGAGTGTTGGGATCTGGACATGCAAAACGTGCAGCTGATCCACTGGAGGTGAACACCCAATTGCCCTCTCGAGCTCCAACAGGATCAACAGCCACCAACTGCTTGCCAGCGTTATTACGCAGGATACGCAGATGCATATGACCAAGACCGTCAACCCTTTGCGTACAAACCAAACGGCCCATCACCTGCATGATTTCCATCAAGCTGAGCCCCCTGAAACTGGCTTCGGGGCGCCTGGATCCCAATGGTCAATAATGCCTACAATCGTAAGATCACTAGGATAGGATTTACTTCCTGCAGCCTCTCTCGCTGCTGAGCTGCCAACACAAATTACCCAGTCATCTGGCTTACAACCCACAGCATCGACTGCAACCTTCTTGGAACTTCCATCAAGAACAACTTGAAGGTGTTTGTGTTCGAATCCAGGGATTCGATTGGTGGAAACAAGCGGCTTAAGAACCTTGCAGATCAACATGTCAGTGTGCCTCCTGATGAACAGGCTCCAAGGAGGAACCGACTACCTCTGAAGTATCTTTTTTATCACGATCACGAATGGTCAAGAATGTATGAAGAAGACCCTGATCGAAAAGTTCAGAATAACGCTCAGCAATGGCTTGATTTACTCGATAGCAATCAGTTACAGCCCGATCCCTTGCCCCTGGGACTCGGCCAGAATAATCAAAACGAACAACAACAGGAATTGGCAGATCTCGAGAAACATTCAACCCTTTAAAAATTTTCACTCCTACATCTAAATCTGGGGCACCTACTTCGACAGTATCCAAATGGGCGAAATAAGTTAGGTTGCGAAGATGCACTTCCTTAAAACCTATTCCAACTCCAATAAAACGCTCTGCATGCCCAGCATCTGGGTAGGGTCCAGCATGTGATTGCTTCACGTAGTCAATCTGAGAAAAGTTGTTTGCAATCAATTTCACAATGAATGCCACCATCCCCTCGTCGGGTTTCTTAGGCGCAATGGCTTCAACACGTTCTGCAATATGTTGCATCGCCTCATCTGAAGTTAGAGAAAGCGTCTCGTGATAGAGATCTTCCGCGGAAAGCCACTCATCTAAAACAATTGAACCATCTGCCGCAGGAACATGGACGCGAATAGCATCAGTATCGGTATCAAGCCCGATCAAAAGAAGGTCTACTGATGCACCACAACAGAAACTATTTTCGACGGATTCACGAAAATCAAGCAGGCGCTGTTGACCAGCAGAAGCTGCCAAGGCATCATCACTCCCATGAGCCGCACATCCTTGATGAGATGGATCAAGGGAACTAAAATGATAGGTAACAACCTTGAGATAACGCGTTGGAGAGTCGGCTGAATTTGGAACACCTTCTCGATAACGTCTGTGTTCTGTCTTAATCCAACGGTTGACAGTTTTCTCAACATCAAACAGAGCACCTGCATGGGAGCGACGTCTTACTGAACTAAATGGAATCCGTAATGCATAAGCAATCGTATGTGCCAAGCGTCCATCAGCGCAGGGAGAGACATCAAGGAGATGAAAACCACAATCAACAAGGAATGATTGAAAATGCTTTGCTTGAATGCTGCCTTCTCCCCCTTGCAGAGGGTCTTCTTGAAAAAAGTGGTCACTCACATGCTGATGAGACTGAAACACACACCAAGCAAATAAGGCCCTCATATCTAATGCTCGTACCCAAGCCTGTTCCAAAAGGTGGCTAGGCAAATCAAAACCAAGTTCAGAGCGAGCAAGACTTTGGGACTTTGAGACAAAATCCTGATCATGCTGAAGTGCTGAGATCCTTTTAAGCAAAGGAACAATCAGCTCAAAAGAGCCTTTGACATTGGCTTCATAAGTCTGCAGATGCTGATTTGCAGCTCTGTCTGTGAGAGGGTGGCAAGGTCCTGAACCAACATTGGCAAACCCTCTTAGCCTTGAGCGATCAGAGATCTGAGGTGTTACCACAGGCCTCCTCCTTGGAGCAGTCGGCGCCAAGGGTCTTTGCGTTTGAGAGGCCAAATTGCGATTGCGATAGGCCATCAATCAATCAACCCCTTGCGCCGCCAGAGACTGTGATCAAGGAGCCTTGATCAGTGTTACCACTTGACCCTGTTACTCGACTCATTGGTTGAGAAAGTTCCTCATTACGCTTTAAATCAGCAGCCGGCATCGCAGACATCGGGCCTGGCCGAGTTGGATTACGGCGACGAGCAGAAGCTCCTTCGGTACCAGTTACCCTTTCACTGCGATCCCAATCATCACCAGTAATATTGAGGCCGGCAGATTGGCCTTCTCCTGTAACTCGAGATTCTGGGCGTGTTTGACTTACATCATTGGGGGTTGCTTCAACACGAACTGACTTGAAATGACGTTGTTTGCGGTCAAAACGGAACTGCTCAGTGCCAGTAATTTTATCAATCGCCATATTAAAAGGACCCGTAATCTGAGAGCCCTGCTCATAACTTGTTCCTGTTACACCAGAGCGAGGATCACGCTTTAGCTGCATCGCTCTCGCAGGAGACTGAACACTAAAGTGAGTCCAAGGAGATGATTCTGATGAACCCTGGTGATCATTACTACCAGCGGGAGCATCACTTCCACATGCTTGAACAAGTTGATCTCCACCTACATATGGGGTGCCAGTTAAAGGTTCACAAGCACCTTTCTCTGCTCCTGTCATCACTCCACCTACTCCAGGCTGAAGACCTGTCATCACAGCGCCAGGTGTACCCAACAATTTTGGAGTTCGATCCTGAATTTCTCTTACAGAATTTGTATCACACCAACCTGAAGCCTGTTCAACACCGCTATAGGGAGTTCCAGTTACCGCTTTACAAGTTCCAGGTTCATCGCCTGTTACAAGCTCCGAGCGACCTGTAAGAGTTCCACTAACAGTTTGCGACTTATTTGTAAGACTTAAACCGACCTTGGCAGCCTCAGGGTTTGGCTTGCCGCCACAAAAAGTTTTGTATTGCTGAGGGCCCACATATTCGTCACCAGTCACTCTTTTACAACTACCTGGTTCATTGCCTGTAACGTACTCAGAGCGGGCAACATTTGTACCAGTAACTCCTGCACCACGAAGTGTATTAAATGAACCTACTTTCTCTGCAGACCTCCCTTCAGGAAGTGGATCAACTCCAAGGTATTGATCACCAGTCAATTGACGATTAGAACCAGCCTCGTCGCCTGTAACCTTCTCGGAGCGTCCAACCATTACACCACTAACCTTGCGACCATCTTCTGTAACACTCTGACCAACTTTTCTTGGAGAAGGTTGGCTAACTCCACAATATTGATTGGCCTGATTAGCTGAAATATATTCAGTGCCGGTCAAAGTCTTACAAGTCCCAGGTTCATCACCAGTGACTTTCTCTGAGCGACCAACTTCATTACCGGTCACCCGATTTCCGTGGCTTGTATTTGTAACTGCAACTTTTAAAGGTTGACCTGGTTGAGGAGCCGACTGACAAAAGGCATCAAACACCTCTGAACCTAAATATTGAGTACCTGTAATTGAACGACAAGTACTCGCTTCGTTGCCAGTAGTTTTAGATGAGCGGTTTGCTTGAGTACCAGTCACAACCTGACCTGTACTGGTTTCACTTAAACCAACTTTCCAATGAGCATCTGCTGCGACAGCCTGCTTGGAGCCATTGCGATTGGGACCACAGGGACGACAAGCACCAGAACGTTTTTTGCCAGTAGCACCACTTTTACTACGCAATTCACGCACTCTCTGTGAAATCTCTCGACTTGAAAGGTCAGGGTCTCCCTGGCGAGCGACTGATGCTGCAGAGGTCGGTTGATTGGCTGCCGTTTTACCGTGCTTCGATTGTGCTTCACGGCGTGCAAGGACCAAAGCACGACTTGGATTTTGTATCGATCTACGTTTAGCAGAAGGACGACTAGTTGAATTCCTTGAACTTAATCTTGAGACAGTGTCCAAACTCTTCAAAGACCTTGAAGAAGATTCATCAACACCTTTCTGATCAGAGGCTAAATCCTTAACCTGCTTTTTTGCAGCATCCTGCTGGCTAACCTTTGAAGAGATTTTCTCAACTTCTGCACGAGTTCTATCTTTACTTTTTGCCGCTGGCTGACCGCGGCGAGAAAGCTCATCACGACGGGCCAAAACCAATTCTCTGCTTGAATTTCGGATCGTTTTGACTTGACGGCGCGAAGCTCCGGATGATTCTCTAGAAGCAACAAAAGACGTATCTAGTTGCTCTCTCTTAGGAGCGGTTAGCTGCAAAGATTCTTTCCCAGCCTTAACGAAAGATTGATCAGTCCTGGTTAGACGTGCATCAGAGGCAGTACGGATGCGATTAGGACTTGATCCATTTAATGTGGTTGATTTCTTACCTGAATTACTCAGGGCCTTACGGCGTTCAAGCGCTAGCTCTCGACTGGATTGTTTTGCCATGTCCAACCAATAAAAACGTCGTAAGGGAAGAAGAAGCTTGTCGCCTCTGAGAGTTGATTAATAGCCCCGAAAATAAATCGAGGCTATTAAGAGATAGACACCGAAACTAAATCAACGGCCTTCAAATACCACGAATGCGGTTCCTTGACTTTGGGTGTATGCGTCATAACCAACCATGCGCACATGGTGGTCTGGATATGCACGATGGCAAGCTTCTAGCTCACTTACAACCATGTTCAGATCCTTCTCGCCAAAGAAAGGTAACTTCCAGTAAGACCAATAGGTCTGCATGGAACCACTTGGATGGACGTGCTCAATGACAGGGCTCCATCCCTGAGCAATGATGTAAGCAATTTGATCGTAAATTTCGTCCTGGGTCATCGGCGGTAAGAAGCCGAAGGTTTCCAGGGTGGCGACTGTTTGATAGTCACCAACTGTGCTCTGGAAAGGCATGGTGAACCTTGGATTGTGGATGTTTAAGGGCCAATACGACTAAGTGTTGGCCTAATAAATCTGAAGAAAGATTTTGAGGAGACAGATGCCTCCTCTGATGAAACTTTCTACTGAACGTCGAGCTTGTCGACAGTATCGAACTCGAACTTGATTTCTTTCCAAGTCTCAAGTGCGATGGCCAGCTCAGGGCTATGCTTCGCCGCTTCCATAAGGATGTCGCGACTTTCCTTCTCGATCTCACGACCGGCATTGCGTGCTTTCACACAAGCTTCAAGTGCCACTCGGTTAGCCGCGGCACCAGCAGCAGACCCCCATGGATGACCATGAGTACCACCACCAAACTGTAGACAGGAGTCGTCTCCAAAAATTGCTAACAATGCTGGCATATGCCAAACGTGGATACCACCAGAGGCCACAGCAAAAACACCAGGCATGGAACCCCAGTCTTGGTCAAAGAAGTTACCGCGACTGCGATCTTCTGGAACAAAAGACTCACGCAGGTTGTCGATATAACCAAGGGTGGTCTGACGATCACCTTCCAGCTTGCCAACCACAGTTCCTGTATGGAGTTGATCTCCACCGGAAAGACGCAGGCACTTGGCAAGCACACGGAAGTGAATTCCATGCTTGGGATGACGGTCAATCACCGCATGCATGGCACGGTGGATATGCAACAGCATGCCGTTTTTACGGCACCAATTCGCCAAACCTGTGTTGGCGGTAAATCCACCAGTGATGTAGTCATGCATGATGATTGGCATGTCGAGTTCTTTAGCGAACTCAGCACGCTCATACATCTCCTCAGGAGTTGTCGCAGTGCAATTGAGATAATGACCTTTGACTTCTCCAGTTTCTTGCTGTGCAAGCTTGACAGCCTCAGCAACAAACTCAAAGCGCTCGCGCCAACGCTGGAAAGGCTGAGAGTTGATGTTTTCGTCGTCTTTGGTTAAGTCAAGACCACCACGCAGACACTCATAAACAACCCGTCCATAGTTTTTACCAGAAAGGCCAAGCTTTGGCTTAATGGTGCAACCAAGTAAGGGGCGACCGTACTTATTCAAACGGTCACGTTCTACGACAATGCCATTAGGAGGACCACCGCATGTCTTGATGAAGGCCATCGGGAAGCGGATATCTTCTAAACGCAGATGGCGTAATGCTTTGAAGCCAAAAACATTACCGACCAAAGAGGTCAGAACGTTAGTGATTGAACCTTCTTCAAAAAGGTCTAGAGGGTAAGCAATAAAAGCGTAAAAGGACTCCTTGTCTCCAGGGACATCCTCGATGCGATAGCAACGGCCCTTGTAAAATTCAAGATCAGTTAATAGCTCTGACCAAACTGTGGACCAAGTACCGGTTGAAGATTCAGCCGCTACAGCCGCAGCAACTTCCTCTCTGGGTACTCCTTCCTGGCCAGTGCATTTAAAACAGGCCAGTAAGTCAGTGTCTAGGGGTACATAATCGGGAGTCCAGTAGGTGTCTCTGTACTCCTTAACCCCTGCGTCATACTTCTTGCTCATGGAATAGCTCCTTTTAAGTCGGTATAGAAGGTTGAGATGGCGAAGCTCTTAGAGCCATCGCAGAAGGCCTCAGTCCTTCTGACCTAAGAAATTGCCGTTGCCTAGCGCAGGCTCAACTTCACGATGAGGGCGAGCAATGATGTGCGCTGCGACAAGGCCGTCACCAACACGCTCACAAGCATCAGCGCCAGCACGAACGGCGGCGTTCACAGCACCTGTCTCACCACGCACGAGCACGGTGACATATCCACCACCGACAAACTCGCGACCAATCAGGCGCACTTCAGCTGCCTTGGTCATGGCGTCAGCAGCTTCAATTGCTGGCACGAGGCCGCGGGTTTCGATCATGCCTAGGGCGATGCCCATGGTTTCGCTAGCCATTGCTTACCTGTAGTAGGAGATTGAATGTTCGGGAAGGAGAATGCTCTGCGCAGGCAACTTCCGTCAAGCAAATTCAGCCGAAACGGAGATCACCATCCGTAGCCCTTTCCATAAGCTCGGCTAATCACCCTTGCTACGACTGTTTTAAACGACTGTTCGTTTTTCTGTCAGCTCTTGGCCACATTTGGTTGCCAAGCCGCGCGAAAGTCTCAATTGATCGACTCCAGGAGCTTCTATCGCTTGTCCAAGGGGAGCAGAAACAATCAAAAATCCTGCCTCAGATCTTCCCAAGAGAGAACTTCCACCCCCTAAAGCAGAATAAGAGCGATAGTTTTTTTGATTTTGGCTAAACCACTGCTAACCATTGCGAGTGGAAACCCTCGCAAGGTCGCCGAGATCGAAGCAATGCTTGGTCCACTCCCAATCGATGTGCAGAGGCAACCGCAAGATCTAGATGTCGAGGAAACGGGCTCCACTTATCTAGACAATGCCCTACTCAAAGCTCGAGCAGTCGCAAAACGAGTTGGAAACTGGACCATTGCTGACGACTCCGGATTAGAAGTTGATGCCCTGGATGGAGCCCCGGGGCTTTATTCGGCCCGCTTTGCTGCCAGCAATCAAGAAAAAATCAAGAAAATCCTTGCGGCCCTTGAAAACAACCCATATCGGAGTGCTCGCTTCCGCAGTGTGATGGTTCTATGCAATTCCAAGGGGAAGCTTCTTAAAGCAGCAGAGGGGATTTGCTGGGGAGAACTACTTAGATCGCCTGCCTATGAAGGAGGCGAGTTCGAATCGCTGTTTTGGGTTCGCGAAGCGAACTGCACCTACGGAGAACTCAATAATCAACAGCTTTCAAGGCTTGGTAGTCGAGGAAAAGCGGCTAGAGCACTAGCCCCTTGCCTGCGAGAACAACTAGGACTTGATCAGATTGTTTAGCTAGCGATTGATTTGATCGATGGCTCGCATTGCAGCAGCAGCAGCCTCCTCTACATCACCTTCTTTCCCCGCCAATGTGAGCCTGCCAAAGGCTCCCACGCCTTTCACGTCAACGATGGTGATATTGGATGCCTTCTCAGCTTCATTGGCAGCAATTAATACATAACCAGCCGGTTCGGTTTCAAGAATGAACATGCTCATTCCAGCTTCAATCATCGAACCACGACGATTTTGGCGATTAATCAAAACAGCGTGATCTGGGGTTATCGCACGGATCACCTCGGTCCAGCTCACATCACAAGAACTTCTCTGGCTAACAGTGCTGCCAATGGCATCCAAAACAACATCACCGGAATGGAGCACAGTGCTCTGATCACGGTGGTATAGGGCCAAAGAACCAAAAGCCCTTTCAACGACCATCTGGCCTAGTCGCACATTGCTGGCCTTAAGGGCAATATCAGTCACTCGATGGACAGCCATGCCTGGTGAGACCTCCATCCACAGGCAAGCATCACCAGGAATCGGTAAAAAGCCTTGACTCACCGTGCCCATGTAGGCAGCTAGCTGAGGCTGAAGTGAATCGAGGAAAACATACGTGCGCAATTCAATTTGCTGCACATGACTATTTTGACGGCCAACCCTTGCTGTCTCCGAATCAGTCGTAATGACGCAGCTTGCCCCTGAGGCCTGAGGCAAAACCTCAGTTCCTGTCACCAGCGAGCTTCCACCTTGACGCCGCTCCCGAATTTCTAAGCCCGCAAATCGCTGCATGGCGGGGATAATACCTTGTGATTGAACATATCTTTCAAATGCACTGCTCTTGCAAGTGGCCTTAGAGCCGATACCGTCCAAATCAATGATTGGGATGGACTATGGCCACCATGCAAGAAAAAAAATCTGAATCTACAAACCTTCCAACAGACCTAAAAGCAGAGCAAGCCTTGGGTTTAATTGGTTTGGGCCTGATGCAAAAAATGCGGGAAGGTGCAAGTGAATGGACATGGTCTCAAGCTGAGACTGGCGGACAAGCCGATCTTTTAGCTCTGCGACAACGCCTCGAGCTCACATCTTTGGCCATTCAAACTGGTGCTCCACTGAGCACAGCCGAGGTGGCAAAACTTCTTGGCGCTAGACCCGGCTCAAAGGAAGTCAGACGAGGAGGGCTGATCGCAAGGCGAGTCAGCAGAAACGTTTGGAAGCTCAGCAGTTCCGACAAAACTCCAGAGCGCAATGTTGATGGATTTAGCGGCGATGGATTCCGTCGCCGCCTTTGAATCCCTTAAAAATTAATCATCAAACTGATCAATCTCCAGAAGAGATTGTCTTTAATCATTCATCTTCTGACTCGTCTTCATCGTCTGACTCTCTTTTAGCCGACTGTTCAACATCGATGCAGACCGTGTTGCCATCAATTGTTCTCTGGCCGCAATCACAGTAGTCACTTTGCCCTTTTGCTGATCAGCAGCTTCAGCAAAAGTCAGATCCTTCTACTCACGTATCTCCTCGACAGCGTCGCAGAAGATCTTCACCTGGTCACGATACTCACTGAATTCAGCCTGGGCAATCGTGGGTTAAGGAGTCAGCACATTGACCACCGCTACAGCCTGATCAACTTGATTTCGAGCAGAGAACACCAGCTCAGCACAATCAGCCAATTGGATTTCATCATTGGTTACTTTCTGGCTAGATGACTCGCAAGAAGCAAGAGTGAGAGATCAAGCCAAAACAGACGGTAAAAAGCGAACTGCAGCCATCAATCCAAAAAATCGATTCTCGTAAATTTAGTCATGTTTCGTCTGCAATTAAAAAAATCTAAGTGCAGACAGATTGCATTGTGATAGAAAAACCTACGATCGAAGTTCAGCTCCTACCTAACCAGGACGGAGCTCCACCAAACCATTCGCCAAGGTCGTCATCCTCCGAGCAGTAGTGATCATCTGGTTCGGACGAGCCAAGTTGAAGAGCATCGAGCAACTGATCAATACCATCTCGAGGTTGCAATTTCTGTTGTTCTCTCCTCGCTCTATGCAACCAGGTTGCAACAGTCTGGTTTCGGTCAGCAAACTTATGAATATAAATCCGTTCACTTAAGCTAACGGGCTGATCGCTTGCGACTCGAGCAAGAATCTCTTGCAAACGCAGGCGAGTATCTCTTGACAACATCCAAATAACACCACTAATACTGTTCTAATGGTAGAGAGGGGAGAAGTCATTGAAAAAACCACTTTATTTTAGAAGCTTATATTTAGATTCACATGCGATATTTTAATTATTTCTTTCCTTGCCAGTTGGAATCATTGCATTCAGCCATGACTTGGTTACCAGAAAGAGAATAGGTACTCTCACATCAATCAAGCTAACTTCAAAGAAAAAGTTACCCCTCTAGCGTGAGGGAAAAAACTTAAACCTTTAAGGCGGCATCAGTTGCGGCTACTACTAAGCCGCACAAAACCCATATCGTTATTATTTATATTTTCAAAAGATTGTCAGAGTGGAGAAGCCTCCGCGACATAAGCTACACCACCATAATAATTAAGTATGGGGTTTATCGATACACGCAACTTCTCAAGAACTTCTATCTCGCAAAAGACAATCACATGAGCATTTGCACCAAGGCCACTAAAATCCATGCCCTCTGTCACATAAGTATCAGGCCCTCTACCAGTTACAGGCCTAATGACTGAATAGCCAGGTGCCCCAGCTTGATCAAGAGCTTTAATCACTGACTCAAGCTCTCTCTCACTTACAATTAAATCTAGTCGCTTCATGATTTTAAATTGATGCAGGGATTAACTTGTAAACCAAACCCATATATAGTGGAATCCCAATCGTATGATTAAAAGGGAAAGTTAATCCCAAGGCGCTAGAAATGTAATACCTTGGGTTGGCCTCTGGAACTGTCATTCGCATTGCCGTAGGGACGGCAATATATGAGGCACTAGAGCACAAAATAATAAACAAGAGTGCATTGCCATAGCCTAAACCAAGTGCCCTAGCAACAAGGCCTCCGATTAACGCATTGAACATTGGCATCAGAATGGCAAAAAAGATAAGAAACGCTCCTGCTTTTTTGAGGTCTTTAAAACGCTGCGCCGCAACGATTCCCATGTCCAGCAAGAAGAAGCACAAGACTCCATAGAAAAACTTATAAACGAATGGTTCCATCTTCTCTACACCAGCAGGGCTATAGATAGAAGCAATGAAACCAATTACAAGGCTACCTGCAATCAAATAGACATAGCCATTCAGCATCGATTCATGCAGAACCTTGCGCCAATTCATTCCATCAGAACCAGGACGTGCCTGACGGGAACCAAGCCGAACTAGGACCAAGCCAACGATGATTGCCGGTGATTCCATTAACGCCAGTGGGGCCACCATAAATCCGTCATAAGAAATATTTTGAGCCTGAAGAAAACTCTCAGCAGCGATAAAGGTCACTGCGCTAATTGAGCCGTATGTAGCTGATATTGCTGCTGCATTAAAGACATCAAACCTCAATCGCAAAATACAGAAGCAAATCAGCGGGATGACCGCCGCCATTAACACAGAAACAGCAATAGTTGTGATGACTTGGCCACCGAGACCATCTTTCGCCAAAGCCATGCCACCCCTAAAGCCAACGGCCATCAACAGATAAAGTGAAAATAATTTCGGCAGCGGCGCAGGAATCTCAAGGTCAGCATTCAATAAAACCGCAATCGCACCCAAGAAAAAAAATAAAACCTTTGGTGATAAAACATTGGCCAGTACGAGCCCTGCGTCAAGTGCTGTTGCGGTTGCTGTGATCATATAAAGAAGTTGCAGGGAAATCTGGTCAGTTTTAGATAATGACTTGGCAAGATGTGACTAAAAGAAGAGTAGAAATTTTTCAGACCATTCAAATCTGAAGATTTTACAAGGAAGATTGTATCATTATTTTTATCAAAGATCCCAATCCCATGAAGGTGGTCTCATGAAGCTGGGATCTCTAATAAGTTCTCACTTGCTCTTATAAGTCAGCCAGGGCGGCTTCAAGGGCTTGAGTTCGATTAGTCATCAACCCTTGCACATCAAACTTCTCAAGTCTGTTGCGGACCCTGTCGTTTGCAGCCACAACATAAGCTTTCCTTGAATGGTTTTTTGCCTCTTGAACCATCTGTTCAATGGCCAAAGTTGCAGTAATGCCAAGGCGAGGAACTTCAGTAATGTCAAGAATCAAAACCTTGTAATTACGTACCAAAGCCATTCGTTCTGTGATCCCCGAAGCAGCTCCAAAGCTCAATGGTCCGCGCAGGCGAAATAACATCACCTGCCCGCCACAACGATCAAGCAATGCTTGTTCTGAAGGGGGCAAAGATGGCTCTTCAGTATTAGCAGAAGCATCAGTTGATTTGTTGTCAAAATCACCATCCATCAAACGATTATCGGCATCCATTCCTTCCAATTGTGCTTGTGTCAACGAATCAATTGTTAATAGGTTTGCAACAAACACCCCAACCAAAACTGCTGAGATTAAATCCCAGAAAACTGTCATCAGCAAGACGCCATACATGACAACAGCTGTCTTAATCGAGAGGCGATGAGCTCTAAGTAAGAAGCTCCAATCAATGATGTCGAGACCTACCTTGACCAATATTCCTGCAAGCAAGGCAGTTGGAATTAAAGCCGCGAACTGACCTGCTCCATACAAAACAATCAACAGCACGATGGAATGCACCATTCCAGAGAGTGGCGTGCTGCCTCCAGATTTGACATTGATCACAGTCCGCATCGTTGCACCGGCGCCAGGCAATCCGTTAAACAGCCCAGCAAGAGAGTTGCCAATTCCTTGGCCAATCAGCTCTCGGTCAGAGTTATGACGAGTCTGGGTAATGTTGTCTGCAACAAGGGATGTCAACAGCGAATCGATTGCTCCCAACACCGCAAGCACTAAGCCTGATTTGATAATCAAAGGAAGAAATGCTGGGTCCCAGCTGGGCAAAGAAAAGCCCAGGCCACCTTCAGGGATCGTGCCGATACGCGGCAGCTCATCGATGCCTCGCGCTGAAAGGTTCGCGTCATTGAACAGCACAACCGAAAGAGGCGTAACGATCAACAAAGCCAACAGCGGTGAAGGCACCACCTCGGTGAGTCGCCGAGGTGCCAAAAAGACAATGGCCAAGGTCATCACAGCCACTGCTACCGCGCCCCAGTTGGGTTGAAAGTTTGCCGATAACTGCGTAAGGCAAGCAATCACACCGCCCTTGGTTGAGATGCCAAAGAGAGGTCCAATCTGAAGAATGAGGATGATCACCCCAATCCCAGACATGAAGCCAGACACCACTGAATAGGGCACAAGCGTGATGTAACGCCCCAGTCGTAAGACCCCAAAAAGAATTTGGAATAGACCTCCCACAACAACTGCGGCCATCACCAGGGGCAAAAGCTCGCCTGGACCATCAACCGTTGGCAACGCTGTGGAGATACCAACAGCAGCAAGAGCGGCGACCACTCCTGCCACGGTGACGCTCATCGGACCAGTGGGGCCGCTGACCTGAGACGGAGTGCCTCCAAACAGCGCTGCGAAGAAGCCAACAATCACCGCTCCGTAGAGGCCGTAGATCGCGCCTCCATCGCCAAGGGCAGCATTGCCAAATGCGAGGGCTAAAGGCAGCGCCACCACCGCAGCGGTCAATCCGCCTAATAGATCTCCGCGAACATTGCGCAGATGAAATCCATGGATCAATGCCAAAACGTAGTGCTCCTTCCCACTTGACTCGAACAAAACAATATCTGGCTGTGGGCCCCTCCTCTATGGCAAGAGAAGCAATTTGTCCGGCCTCTACAACAAAAAGCTTTTCCTGATCCCAAAGAGTTTATTAACTCCCGCAAATCTGTTCATTCATCAAGCAAATTGTTATAGCGATTTTGGAGCAGCCCATGGGCAGCACGACGCTGCTAAAGGAAAGCGGACCTCGGGAGGTTTTCTGTGGCTTGACGTCAATTGTTTGGCTGCATCGACGGATGCCCGATGCCTTCTTCCTCGTGGTGGGCTCACGCACCTGCGCCCATCTGATCCAAAGCGCCGCAGGCGTGATGATCTTTGCCGAGCCGCGTTTTGGCACTGCCATCCTGGAAGAGCGAGACCTCGCTGGACTCGCAGACGCCCATGAAGAGCTTGATCGGGTGATCAACGACTTGTTGGCGAGACGTCCTGAAATTCGCACCCTCTTTCTGGTGGGTTCCTGCCCCAGCGAAGTGATCAAGTTAGATCTAGCAAGAGTTGCCGAGCGACTCAATGGACAGCTTCAAGGCGGCGTTCGCGTGCTGAATTACTCAGGCAGCGGCATTGAAACCACCTTTACCCAAGGTGAGGACGGTGCGCTCAAAGCCATGGTGCCGTTGATGCCTAATAGCAACGAAGCCCAGCTTCTGCTTGTTGGCACCATGGCCAACGCAGTTGAAGATCGTCTCAAGCATCTCTTCGAGCGCCTCGGCATCCCCTCAGTGTCCAGCTTGCCGCCCAGGCAGTCGACTGATCTGCCATCCGTAGGGCCTGGCACCCGTGTTCTGCTAACCCAGCCCTACTTAACTGACACGGCTAGGGAACTCAAAGACAGAGGCGCCGAGATCCTTCAAGCGCCTTTCCCTCTGGGAGCTGAGGGAAGCCGACTCTGGATGGAAGCGGCAGCCCACGCTTTTGGTATCAATGGCAGTCACGTTGCAACCATCCTTGAACCTTTGATGGTGCGCGCCCAAAAGGCTTTATCGCCCTACAAAGAGCAACTGGTTGGAAAGCGAATTTTCCTGATGCCTGAATCCCAGTTGGAAATTCCACTAGCGCGTTTCCTTCACAGAGAATGTGGAATGGAACTTGTAGAAGTTGGAGTTCCTTATCTCAATCGAGAGATGATGCAGTCTGAATTGGAACTGCTGCCGCACAACACTCCAGTAATGGAAGGACAACATGTCGAGAAGCAGCTCGACAGGGTTAGGGAGCAGCGGCCCGATCTAGTTGTCTGCGGTATGGGTTTGGCAAATCCCCTTGAAGCGGAAGAGATTGCTACGAAATGGTCAATCGAATTGATCTTTAGCCCCATCCACGGCATTGATCAAGCCGCAGACCTCGCCGAACTGTTTGCAAGGCCACTGCATCGCCGCAACCTTCTCAACAACCAACTCCTCGTAAGCGTCTAAAAAACCAATGGAACTCACTCTCTGGACCTATGAAGGGCCTCCTCACGTAGGAGCCATGCGTATCGCTTCCTCGATGGAAGGAGTGCATTATGTGTTGCATGCCCCGCAAGGAGACACTTACGCGGATCTGCTGTTCACGATGATCGAGCGGCGCGGGCGCAGGCCGCCCGTGACCTACACCACCTTTCAAGCCAGGGATCTAGGAGGAGATACGGCTGAATTGGTCAAAGGTCATCTGCGTGAAGCCGTGGAGCGCTTTAACCCCGAAGCACTCTTAGTGGGTGAAAGTTGCACCGCTGAACTCATTCAAGACCAACCCGGCTCACTTGCTTCAGGCATGGGTTTCAACATGCCTGTTGTGGGTATAGAACTACCGGCCTACAGCAAGAAAGAAAATTGGGGAGCCTCAGAAACGTTCTATCAACTCGTGCGAGGCATCCTCAGCAAGCAGCCTTCTGAGCAATCTGGCGTCAGTCATAGCCCTGCTGCATGGAAAAGCGAAGGACGCCGGCCCAGAGTGAATCTCTTGGGCCCAACCCTGCTCGGCTTCCGCTGTAGAGACGACATTCTCGAATTGGAAAAACTTCTTAACGAACACGGCATTGATGTACATGTTGTGGCTCCACTTGAAGCAAGACCAGCCGATCTAATGCGGCTGCCCAATGCTGATCTGAATGTCTGTCTTTACCCTGAAATCGCAGAAGCAACTTGTCTCTGGCTTGAGCGCAATTACGGCATGCCGTTCTCCAAAACAGTGCCGATCGGAGTGGGTGCTACCAAAGACTTTTTAGAGGAACTCCATCAATTGTTAGAGATGCCTGCACCCAATCCAGGCGAAGGTGCAGAGCAATCGAGACTGCCTTGGTATTCACAGTCTGTGGATTCCAACTACCTCACCGGCAAGCGCGTGTTCATTTTTGGCGATGGCACTCATGCCCTTGCCGCAGCAAGGATTGCTGATCAAGAGCTCGGTTTCAAAGTGGTGGGTCTTGGCACCTACAGCCGCGAAATGGCCAGACCGGTGCGAGCTGCAGCCAAAGAACTAGGACTTGAAGCACTCATCAGCGATGACTACCTTGCCGTGGAAGCTGCCATGGCAGAGGCAGCTCCCGAACTTGTGCTTGGCACACAGATGGAGCGGCACAGTGCCAAACGACTGGGTATTCCCTGTGCAGTCATCAGCACACCGATGCACGTGCAAGACGTCCCTGCCAGATACAGCCCACAAATGGGATGGGAAGGTGCAAACGTCATTTTCGATAGCTGGGTGCATCCATTGATGATGGGCCTTGAGGAGCATCTAATCGGTATGTTCCGCCATGACTTTGAATTTGTGGATGGCCATCAAAGCCACCTAGGGCACCTAGGCGGACATCAGAGCCAAACGGAACAGCAACAAAGCCAAGCAGCAACCAATCCATCAACGCAATCAAATGCAGATTCCTCATCTGAGGAATCACCTCTCTGGACCCCAGAGGGAGAAGCAGAGCTCGCAAAGATCCCCTTCTTTGTACGCGGAAAGGTTCGCCGCAATACGGAAAAGTATGCGCGCCAGGCTGGTTGCAGATGTATCGACAGCGAAACCGTTTACGACGCAAAAGTCCACTTCCGGGCTTGACTATCAGAAAAAATAAAGAATCTTCTAGTCATTACAAGGGGCAAAGGGAATGAGTGCAAACACTCATTCCCTTTGCCCAATAGTGAATACCTTTGTCTCGAAAAGCAAGCAAACCATGGGAGCAGTTGTATCGAATTTGTTAGGAACCAGCAGAGATAGATCCATTGGCCTTGAATAACAATAAGAACTTGAGCAAGATCACTCAATGACCACGACCCTGACACGACCAGCCGATGGTGAAGGCAGTGTGCAAGTTCAACAGGATGCTTCTGTTCGCATTCAGGAAGGAGCCCTGGTAATCGCGGTCTATGGGAAAGGCGGAATTGGTAAATCCACCACCTCCTCCAATCTTTCAGCCGCATTCTCCAAACTCGGCAAGCGAGTGCTGCAAATTGGTTGTGATCCCAAGCACGACAGTACTTTCACGCTTACGCATCGCATGGTGCCTACGGTGATCGACATCCTTGAAGAGGTTGATTTCCATAGCGAAGAGTTGCGACCAGATGACTTCATGTTTGAAGGCTTCAATGGAGTCAAGTGTGTCGAGAGTGGTGGACCTCCAGCCGGCACCGGTTGCGGTGGTTACGTGACTGGGCAGACCGTAAAGCTGCTTAAAGAGCATCACCTGCTGGAAGACACCGATGTGGTGATCTTCGATGTCCTTGGAGACGTGGTCTGTGGCGGCTTCGCTGCACCCTTGCAACATGCCAACTACTGCTTAATCGTCACCGCTAACGACTTTGATTCGATTTTTGCGATGAATCGCATTGTCGCTGCAATTAACGCCAAAGCTAAGAACTACAAAGTTCGCCTTGGCGGAGTCATTGCAAATCGTTCTGCCGAATTAGATCAAATAGAAAAATTCAATCAACAGACAGGGCTAAAAACTATGGCTCATTTTAAAAACGTTGATGCAATACGAAGATCAAGACTTAAGAAATGCACAATTTTCGAGATGGACTCATCAGACGAGGGGGTAATGGAATGTCAAAATGAATATCTTTCACTAGCACAAAAAATGCTCGATAATGTTGAGCCTCTTGAAGCGGAACCTCTCAAAGATCGTGAAATTTTTGACCTACTTGGCTTTGACTAACCTCTAAAAGGAGCAAAGCCCTTGATTATTTAAGTCAAACCAACCAATTTCATCGACAATTCCCAGACCCGTTTTGCGGTGATGGGATCTGTCGCCCTTTCCGATAGTTCCTGTCGGAAACTTTCGCGGTTCTTCTTCTGACGATTGCCCCAACTCCAATGCACACCTGATACACCAAACTCTGGATTAGTTACAACCTGTGCAACCCGCTGCCCAGCCTTGGCCTGGGTGACATATCCACCAGTAATCAGCCTCTGGAATATAGGAAACAAAAACCGGAAGATTTTTGGTGTGTAGCGGAATAACGGTGTATCAGCAACACAACCAGGATAAAGAGAGGTAAATAAAATCCCTGATTGTTCATGTAGACGCCGGTGAAGCTCCTGCGTGGTGATCATGTTGCAGAGCTTGCTGTCTTTATATGCCTTGCCAGGCTTGAAGCTTTTGCCACTCGCCATACTGATAGGCGCATGAAAGCCTTGTTCAAAACCTGAAAGATTACCCAGATCAGCCGGTGCAGGAATCGGGATCTTGCCGCCAAGCTCCTTATAATTTGCAGTAACTGTGCCAAGAATGACCACTCGGGCAGCAGACAAATAAGAGCCACGCGCTGATTGAAAGACTTTTGCTTTGCCGAGGTTCTCAAGCAAAAGTTGAATCAGCAAGAAATGGCCGAAATGATTGGTTGCCATCGAAAGCTCATAGCCCTGAGCTGAGCGTTTCGGCCTGCGCAGCCTGGGCTGATAGACCGCGGCATTACAAACAAGCGCATCCAGCGGCTGCTCAAGCGAGCCGAGAAGGGTCTCGACTCCATCGCGAACGCTCTGGAGATCACTCAAATCCATCCTTAGATGAGTAAGTTGAGCGGCTGGAATACCAACCCTCTCGGCAGCGGCAACAGCTCGCAATGGATGTCGATTTGCAGTGATCACCTGCCAGCCTCGATAGACGAGTGCCTTGCAGGCATACAACCCGACGCCAGAGGTCGTGCCCGTGATTAAGACGGTGCCTGGAGAAGCTTGAGAAGAAGCCATCGACGCAGCCTTGAGAGCAGCAGGTTGGTATAGATATAAAACTAAGCGCTGAGCTTCACTCTCGACGCAAGCAAAACAAAACTCAGCGCCAGATGACCCTCAAGCGATTCGGGGCGATCCACTGATCATGCTCGTCCATCAGACGAATGCCGCCTCCAAGGGTGAACAAGCGATCAAAACGTTGCTGAAGGGTATTCAGCTGAGCAGATTCAAGGTTCAACACGGCGACAAGTTCACCATGACGATCAAGACGTTCCTGATAAGCGATTGAGAGCTTGACCAGAGTCACAACACAAAGGGAAACCAGTCCCAGCTTCATTGTCAATGCCAAAAGGCTGAAATTAATCTCTCTGCGCTGCTCTTGCAGCTGCAAAGTAGACGCCATAGTGACTGCATCCATCACCTCAGGATGCATCTGCTTACGGCGTCGCCGAGCTGTGCTGTTCTGTTTTGACCTGGGTCTAGCCAGGGAGGAGCCCAAGTTTATTCAACGGTTGAGCTCTTGTAGCGCAGCAAACCTCAACTGCCAAGGGGCTAGACCCAATTAGTTTTAGGGCCTCAATCAAGCCTCATGAAGGGTTACGCCAAGGCGAAGAGCTAGCACACCGCAATGAAAAACAACCACGAGGCACAAACCGGCCAAGTCGACATTTGCAATATCAGTGATGCCCATGATGAAAGGGGAACGCTAGAAGCATCCATATTCTCCTCGCAAAACGGCACCTAAGACCAGTCTTCGCAAAGGCCTGTCACACCTATCAATGGCAACTCCTCCGTCGAATGGCATTGATCGATCAATCTCCCCACCATCCACTGACCAGAAAGACGCCTCTCAAAGCCCCTTGAGAGCAAGCTCTCGCAGCGACTTTCTCGGAGAAAAAGTGTTCCTGAGATCAACTCATCAATAACGCCTTGCAGCAAAAAACATGAGCTCTTGAAACTCGAGGCTTAGCACTGAAACTTGCACGAGGAATAGTTAATGCCCCATCGCAAGGGTCAGGGCCTGACGGCCAGTGCCAAAAGCAAGCAACAGCACAAGTGTTCTCAACATCCATGCCAGACGATTGCCAGAAACCCGTTGAAGTCGAGACGCTGACCAATAAGCGGCCAGAGCCGCCACGCCACCGAGCAACAGCCCAATCCCTACAGAGCCCCGACCCTCGCTAAGAAACTGTAAAGAGGCCGCAGTCGCTGAACATGTCACAGCCAGGGTGCTTAAACGGATCGCCAAGTGAATATGAACAGCCAAACCATTCACCATCAAAGGCACCATCAACAAACCACCCCCCAAACCAAGCAAGCCTGCTGAAAACCCTGCGACACCGCCAACGAGCGCAAGACCCGGCAAAAAAAGAGTGGATTTGAGCTGCTGACCTGCTTGCTGAGGCTCTGAACGAATCGTGGCAGCCACCACGAGATAGAGCCCCACCTGAAGGGTCAGCAAAAGCCAGCCAGAAACATCTAAACCAATCTTGCTGAACAGCAGTGAAGACAAAAATGCGGCCACTGCGATGCTCAATCCAGCCTGAAGCTGAAATCCTCCAGCGAAAAGGTGGGTCAGCGAGCCACTCAACGCAGTAGGAACAATGGCGAAAGTACTGGTTGCTAAAGCCTGGTGAGGGCTAAGCCCCATCCACAACAGGAGGGGCGCAAAGATCAGACCACCGCCAATGCCCAGCAGACCAGCCAGACCACCAGCCAACAGCCCCAAAGGCACAAACACCACCCAGTCCCACAACACCATCACTGCTCTATGCCGACAGCCGCATCCTGCCTACCCATCTCGCCAGGTCGCGGCCGCTTGATCTCCCCTTTGCAATTGTCTGGCCCAGAACAGATGGCCCTCGATGAGGTGCTGCTCGAGGCTTACCAAGCAGATGTGAAACCACTACCAACACTGCGCTTCTATCAATGGAACGGTCCATGGCTTTCCCTTGGTCGCAACCAACGCCACTGGCCAGAGCACTGGAATGCCCTGGCCAAACGAGGAGATCTACAGCTGGTTCGGCGACCCAGTGGCGGTAGTGCAGTCCTGCATGCAGGAGGGCTCACTTATGCACTGATCTGGCCCTCTCCTCCCCGCCAGAGACAACAAGCCTATAAACAAGCTTGTCAATGGCTCATAAGGGGCTTTAAAAAGCTCGGATTACCTTTGCAATTTGGCGATCACCCAGCCAGGGGGGCCAACGAGAGTAACTGCTTCGCCACAGCCACAGCCGCTGATCTTGTGGATTCTCAGGGTCACAAACGCATCGGCAGTGCACAATTCTGGCGTCAGGGTCATCTCCTTCAACATGGCGAAATCATCCTGAATCCCCCTCAAAGACTCTGGCGAGATGTCTTCGATTGCGAACCACCTAGCGACGCACCAGCATCAATCCCCAGGCAAGAGCTGAGCCATCTCCTGCAAATAACGTTTTGCTCCTGTTGGCCAGAGGTGAACTGGCAAGAGAGCCCTATCACTAACGATGAATGGAGCTCAGTTGCCAACAAAGCACCGAACTATGAAGTACTGCTGGATGCCTCAGGCTGCTCAACCAATCCGCCCGAGACCATCGACTCCACAACTTTAGGCAGTGCCATTCCCAGGGGATAGGTGTTCTGACGGCGAGCAGCTTCGAGAAACTGAGCAGGAAGCCTTACACCAAGACGCTTAAGCACAGCTTCGGAGAGGTCAATTCGATCTAATGTTCCGCAAGGAAGACCAGCAACATTAAAAACAAGAAGCCTGCCCTCCTCAGCCTGTTCTAGTGCCATCACCGCCTGCCATAACGGGGCTTTCTCGCCAATGGAAGGCAACTCAGATATCGGCTTCATGTGATCCGCCAGGCATTGCCTATCCCATTGCTGCACAGGCAATTCTTTTAAGGGTTGGTCCGTCATGTAACCAACCCATCGACCAGAGCGACAAACCAAAACCCACTCCTGAGGAGACTGCTCCTCGCTGCCAGACAAACGCAACTGACTAAGCCTGCGCAGCGACTGGTCATCTTCAAGCACACGGAAGTTGCGCCCAGCCGCCTGGCCTACGTTGAGCTCACGCAAGACCTTCTGCAAGGCAAGTAGCTGGGTTTGAGAGCGAGATGCACCGAGACCAAACCAACCGAGCATCAACAGCCAAAGCCCACCAATCCCACCACCTTTAAAGAAGAGCAACCAACCCCCCAACACCATTGCCGAGAGAGAAAGGGCACGGCCAGTTGCGGTGGCGACCTGGACACCCTTCCTCTGACTGCCAGTCCACTGCCAGACCAAAGCCTTAAGGATCAAGCCTCCATCAAGAGGCAACCCAGGCAGCAAATTAAAAAGGGCTAGCAACAAATTGAGTCCACCCAACTGACCAACGAGATTGGCAAGCAGCGGATTGACGTGATCAGCTGCATACACCCCTCCCGTCAGCAAGGCAACAGCCAAGACCAAGCTGACCAATGGTCCCGCTGCAGCAACCCTTAAAGAGGCCATCGGTGTCGAGCACTCCCTCTCAACGCTGGCAACACCTCCCAGGAAAAAAAGGGTGATGCTGCGAACCTTGACCCCCTCACGCAGTGCAACCAAAGAGTGGCCTAACTCATGCAGGAGAACAGACAAAAACAACAGCAGGGCCGTGATCAACCCCAGACCCCAGCTGATCCAAGCTGGAAGCGAAGATTCAGCTGCAGCGGACACCTGGTTTTGTGAAATCCAAGTAAAAAGCAACAGGATCACAAACCAGCTGGGATGAACCCTTAAAGGGATTCCCCGAATCTTCATCAGCTCCCAGCCTTCGCCCACCCTTTCATCTCCATCGAGCCGGATCAGCGGCCAGTAGCAAATCAATCTTAGAAAAGTCTCGAGCCAATGGTCTTGCCTATGGGATCTCCCACATCCACCGCAGTGAAGATCTGCGGTCTTACCAACATTGACCAAGCCAAATCGATTGCAGCGCTGGGTGTCGAAGCAATTGGCGTAATCGGCGTAGCAAACTCACCCCGCTTTGTTGCAGAACAGCCACGACGAGACCTTTTCGCTCAACTCAACAGCTTCAAGCCAGAACTCCAACGAGTCTGGGTGGTCGCTGATCCAGATGACACCGACCTATCCGAAGCCCTGCAAGGAGAAGGTGCACCTTCGGCAATCCAGCTTCACGGCCAAGAAACTCCAGAACACTGCGCAAACCTGCGCATCCAACACCCGAACACGCAGTGGTGGAAAGCCCTGCGCATCCGTAGCCATGAGGATCTCTCCCTTGCTCATACCTATACAGGCCAGGTCGACGCACTCCTTCTCGATGCATGGAGGCCTGGACAACTTGGTGGCACAGGCCATCGACTTCCCCTGAACTGGCTGCATCAAGCCTCTTTTGAACTGCCCTGGTGGTTAGCGGGTGGTGTCTCCGCAGAGTGGATTCCAGAACTTTTGAGCCAGGTGAATCCATGGGGCTTGGACGCCTCAAGCCGTCTCGAGATTTCGCCAGGGATCAAGGATCTAAAACTGGTTGAGGCCCTGGTTGAAGCGGTACGTCAGCAGCAAAAATAGATTCAATGATGCAATCAAAGCTCTTAAACAATTTGAGCTGCAGCAGATTTTTTCAATGGGTTGAAATTGAATTTCAATAATAAAGAGCGAATAGACAATAAGAATTTCAATCAAATCAATAAAGTATGCCTAGCCAAAACTTTGGCCAATGAGACGAGCAAGACCCCAACTGAAGGTTGCTGCTAATTATTTTTTAGCTTGATCGTTAAGCTGTTCCTGTCTTTGTTGAATTCCAAAAAAAACATTCGCGCCTAACACCAAGACAGTTGCAACTACAATCACTCCAATCGCTAATGGGCTCAGATTAAGAGCCATTGCAAGCAAAGGTGAAGGCATTGACCTCTAAATTGTAAATACAAGAATTAGCTTGGCAGAGCTTCATCGACTTGGCTAGCAACAAGCGAAGTCGATACACACATGTTAATCAGACATGGCCATCGTTAAGCCTTATACCTCTAAAAGACCTAGGAAAAACTTTTAAGTTGCTAGCGTGGACTCCTGCTGACGAACAAGCTCGAAGAATTCCTGCTTAAGACTAGGATCATGACGAAAAACGCCTCTAACAACAGAATTGACCATGCTGGTACTTGGCTCTTTCACTCCTCGCCATTTCATACAATAGTGCTGCGCTTTTACTATTATTCCTAAACCCTTAGGCTCACATAAACGCTCTATTTCATCAGCAAGAATCATCACAGCCTCTTCTTGAATATGTGGCCGCGAGAAGACCCAGTCAGCCACTCTTGCAAATTTTGAGAGCCCAATTACACGACTGCCTGGCTTAATGCCAATCCAACAGTTACCAAGAATAGGAACCAAATGATGAGAGCAAGCAGAACGAACAGTTATGGGGCCAACAGTATAAATTTCATCTAAATCTTTTGTATTTGGAAAGCTAGTAACATCTGGCTGCTTATAGAATCGGCCTTTAAATACTTCATTTAAATACATGCGAGCAACCCGCTCGGCAGTCTCTTGTGTGTTGTGGTCATTATCAATATCAATCACTAGGCTTTGGAGCAGTTCTCGCACGCGATCGGCAACTTCTACTTCAAGTTCCTTCAACTCTCCAGGTTGAATATGTTCTGCAATATTGTCGTTAGCGAGGAAGGAAACATCTTCTGCAACAAGGCGGGCACGTATACGTTCAGAGATCTTGTTTTCATTTTTTGACTGACCATTCCCAGGCAAGCTATTGCGTTGCTGACCTAGGTCTTTAGATGATGCTGGGATGAGAGAAGTCATTAAAGGCTGGTTCAAAAGGCGCCAGTGGCTGGCATCAGAGTTAGATCTTCAATCACCTGTGATGGTGGCTGTTGGGCCAAGTGAAGAAGGGCAGTGGCAGCCTGCTCAACAGAAAGCATGGCGTCACGGTCGAAGCTACTTTGCACGGTTTCAGTATCCCAAAGAGGGGTATTGACCGAACCAAGCGTAAGGGTGCAAGCACGTATCCCATGATTGCGCTCCTCCGCCGCCAAGCAACTAGTAAAAGTAGCCAATGCTGCCTTGGTGGTGCAGTATGCACCCCACTGTGGGAAAGCATTGCGAGAGGCATGACTGCTCACATTGATCACCAATCCACCGCTAGCACGCATCGCAGGCACCACAACAGAACACAACTGGAAGACACTAGTGAGATTCATCTGAAGCAACCATTGCCAACGCTTCAAAGGCATGGATAGAAGATCCCCTGTCCAAGCCGCCCCAGCATTGTTGATCAACACTGATGGGGAATGTCCCCGTCCAAGCAAATCCTCGATACCAGGAGCGATGGCTTCTGGATCAGCCAAATCGATTGATTTAAAAAGAACATTCTGGCCTGTACTTTTTAGCTCTTGGGAAAGTGCCTGAAGTGCATCTTGGCTGCGGGCTACCAACATCAAATCCCAACCGGAATTGGCAAACAACCTCGCAGCTGCTTCTCCGATACCGCGGGACGCTCCAGTGATCAGGGCAGTAGGCAAGGAGCGAATGCAACCCCAATAACCCTAGGCAGGCAAGCCGGTTTCCGACGAGCTTAGATCGAGAACACGACCCATAGCCCGGAATTTTCGATACCGCGCTTCGCGAAGCTGATTAACCTTTAAACCAAGAAGCTCATCGAGGTGCCGCTCGATAGCCTCTCTGAGCACCTCTCCCGCCTGAAGAGGGGCCCAGTTGTTGCCTCCAGCTGGTTCTGGCAGCACTTCATCCACCACTCCTAAGTTAAGGAGGTCTGGACCAGTGATCTTCAAAGCAGCAGCTGCCTCAGGAGCTTTGGCGGCATCTCTCCAAAGAATCGAAGCACAGGCTTCCGGACTGGCCACGGTGTAGACGCTGTGCTCAAACATGAGCAAACGATCAGCTACGCCAATTCCAAGAGCGCCACCCGAGCCTCCTTCACCAATCACCGTGGCAATCACAGGCACGCGCAAACGGAACATTTCACGCAAGTTGACTGCAATGGCTTCACCTTGCCCCTGCTCCTCGGCAAGCAGGCCTGCATATGCACCCGGCGTATCGATGAAAGTGAGGATGGGTAAACGAAAACGATCGGCATGATCCATCAGACGAAGAGCCTTGCGGTAACCACCAGGCGTAGCCATCCCAAAGTTTCTAGCCACATTTTCTTTTGTATCCCTGCCCTTTTGATGTCCGATCAGCAGCACAGAGCGTTTACCAATACGGCCCACACCACCAACCAACGCCTGGTCGTCGCTACCACGACGGTCACCATGCAACTCAACCCAGTCGTCGCAAAACATTTGGATAAAATCCAAAGTGCTCGGCCGGTGAGGATGTCGCGCGACTTGTATTTTTTCGGCCGGTGTAAGAGCTTGAAAAATTTCCTCCCGTCTACGAGCCGCCAAAGTTTCTAACTGGAGCAACTGCTGACTGACATCGACTTCGGAATCGCGTGCAAGCTCTCGGATCTGCTCAATCTGCTGCTCTAGTTCTACCAATGGCTTTTCGAACTCAAACAGATAACGACGAGCCATAACAAGAGAAGATCCGGAAACAAGGTTCAGGCTGCTGCAGCCTGAAGTTGGTGATTGAGATTGAGGCTTGAAAAACCATGACGCAAAGACGCCATGCCGATAAAATCCATTTTCTCAAGGGTGATCTGGTTACGCCCCCAACTGAAGTTTGTGTGGCAATTCTCAAACTCCAACAGCATTGCTTCTGCAAAACAGGCAAACATTTGCCTCGCAGGCTTATCCATCTCTGCAATCCAGCCAACATCCCAGCTGATGTCATTGCAGAACTCAACGATTCCTCCTTTGAGAACATGCACCCCACTACCAGCAAACTTTGCATCTAGGTTCTTCGGATAGCCCCCATCAATCATCAAGCAAGGCTTGCGCAAACTCTCCATATCGATTTCCAGGGTTCTAGGCATGCTGGCAACCCAAACCACAACATCAGCTTCAGGCAAGGCCTCTTCAAGACTCAATATTCTGCCGCCAGCCAATTCAGTTTGAAGATCTATAAGAGGTTGTTGCTGTCTAGCCACCAAAAGAAGTTCAGCGACACCAGTTCGAGAGGAAAGCCAACGGCAAACAGCACTACCTATATCGCCAGTTGCACCAACTACCGCTACACGCGCCTTGCTTAAATCAATGCCCAAAAGTGGGGCATTGTTCTCAAGCTGACGGCAAATAACCCAAGCCGTATGAGTGTTGCCGGTTGTGAATCGCTCCCATTCAAGCGTGGTGTTTCGTACATGTTGATGCTTAAGAAGATTGAAGTTCTCAAAAATAATTGAGGTAAATCCGCCTAGGGCACTGATCCGAATTCCTCTCTTCTGGGCCATTTCCATGGCATTGAGAACTTTGCGACGGGCAGTTTTGAACCGACTCAACATTTCTGGCACAAAACATGAATCGATATAAGCGCCTTCTATTTTCTTTCCTGTAAGGCTTTCTACCTCAATCTCTTCCAAAAACTGCGGAGGAGCACTGCACCAAACATCCAGGTCTCCATCTAGATGGTCATAGCCAATCTGAAGTGCCGTCTTCCTGGCATCTTCAAAACTGGTGGAATGACCGATCAGACCAAACATGTAGTGCTGACATACGAAAAAACTGAGCCCACCCTATAAGCCCTGACGAGGTCCAAGTCAACCATAATCCCATGAATGCTGGTCTTTACGGTCCAGTGTTTGAACTTCGACCAAGCTGCTCACAAATGGATATAAGGGGAAAGGAAGGCCCATAAGCAGCAGTTCAGCTCACAAGGGCTGCCGCTGCCATACGGGTAATTTCACGAGTGTTAAAGCCAATCTCAGTGAGAGATTCCTGGTAGGCGATTAAGAAATCTTCAATCAGATCTTCCTTATCCATCTGCAGCACGGCAGCATCCCCTGCTACCTGATCAAGCATCCGGCGAATCAGAGGCAGGTTCTCGCGATTGGCCTCAAGCAACTCCTCACGGCAACTCTCCAAATTGGCCTTGAGCCAAGCCTCGCCATAATTGAGGTGTGTGTACTCGTCCTTCACGACACCTTCAGTAATCTTGCGAGCAAAGGGGTCAGAAACAGGGATATAGGTGTGATAAGCCGAAATAGCAAAGGCTTCAATCAAGAGCGCCTGGATCAGCAAGCAGGTAGGTGTTTTCCCCTGCTCTAAAGCTGTCTGGAAGTTGTCACGCAAAGGAGCAAAAAACTCCCTTGCGAAGTCCATGTCAGCCTCAACGCCAAGGTTCTTGCCGCAAGCTGTAAAGCCCTTCTTGTGCCTCATCTCCATCTTGGCAAGCCGCTTGAGCTCTTCGACATGATCGGGAAGCAGCGTGCCAATCGCGATGTAATTGTCATGGGCTTCCTGTTCGCCCTCAATGACTATTGCGTTGATTCTGCTGTAGGCATCCTTATAACTATCTGAAGTGAAGTCTGGCAGGGCTTCTGAAGATCCAACAGTGCTGTCAAGAACAGCTGCCACAGGCATCTCTAGCGTAGGCATGGATCTTTTAAAAGTCGTAAGTCGAGAGACTTTAACCCTCTACTAGGGGAAATTGACTCAAGCCGCCCTTTAAATCACAAGCATTCTGGTTCTCTCACCGGAGGCCATTGGCTTCCCATCAGGCTGATCAGCAAATTAACCCAGTGATCAACCAAAGCCTGCTCCAATGCTTTCCCTAGCGCAGCATTAGCCTCTCGACTATCACCGATCACCCCGGACTCACTGAAATCGTCCGTAAGCCAAGCACATGGAGAATGGCCCTCAAGGCTCCAACCCATCGGCGGAGTGGTAGATAGGCCAGGGGTGTAGTGGTCACCATCGACAGGGCGATCAAGCCCTACCAGCTCAGGCGCCATGGACAGCATCAGGCTGGTCTCAGCCAGACCAGCATGCAGGCCTACCTCACGCTCACTTTCAGGGAGCAAATCCTTTAATGCCCCCACACCACTCCAGAGAAAACAGGGCAATACAGCCATCTCAGGGCATTGAGCACGAAGCTGCCGAGCCGCCACATGCAATAAGCCAATCTGGCCTCCATGTGCATTGAAAAGCAGCAAACGACGAACTCCCATGGCCGCCAATTGCTGACCAACTTCGATGACCAGCTGAAACATCAGGTTCGCTGAAAGGGAAAGAGTTCCTGGGAATGCCTCATGTTCCGGAGAAAATCCCAATGACTGGGCTGGCAACATCCAGATCGGCAGGTCAGCAGGCAAGCGTTCAAGGACCTCTACCAACATCCGCTCTGCGAAAAAAGCGTCCGTTATCAGAGGCAAATGCGGACCATGCTGTTCACAGGCCCCGAATGGCCAAACCAAGGTGGATCCCTCCAGACCCACCGCCTCTGCAGCCTCTGGCCAGCTGAGATGGTCAAAACGCCTGCAAGAAATAGACATCAGCCCCAATCTGCGAACAGAACCCCACCCTGCCTGTCAGAATGCTTGATCGACGACCCCAAGGCCCCCATGGCGGGATCAGGCAGTCCGCAGCCCAATAGACCAAAGCCCCCTAAACCCGCAGCGGAAGCCCCTCGCAAGCCCCTGCAGGTCATGCACATCAGCAAGCGTGGGGAACAAGACAAGCTAGTGCGAGAAGCCGCCGAAATAACTTCACCTGGCAGCGAAGCAACTGCAGCATCAGGCCAGCTCAGCAACGCCCCCAATCGATCCGTCTCAGCTGATGCAGCCTCAGATGAGAGTCGTTTTGATCTCGGCGAACTGCAAAACATGACGATGGCCGATCTACTTGGTCCGGCCGATCAGTCACACCGAGGCGCTTCGGCCCCCAAGGGCATCGATCATCGCAACGAAGAAGGGCAATCCAACCCAGCACGCAGTGTCGACGATTTCGACTTCGATGAAGACGCCTTCTTGGCTGCTCTAGATGAAAACGAACCAATTGGAACCACAGGGGAAGTGGCTACAGGCAAGGTCATCGCTTTGGAAAGTGATGGTGTTTACGTCGACATCGGCGGGAAAGCACCAGGCTTTATGCCCAAAAATGAATGCGGCCTTGGCGTGATTACCAACCTCAAAGAGCGCTTCCCAAAGGGTTTAGAGGTCGAAGTACTCGTCACTCGAGAGCAAAATGCCGATGGGATGGTCACCATCAGCTGTCGAGCTCTAGAGCTGCGTAAGAGCTGGAGCAAGGTGCAGCAGATGGAGAAGGAAGGCAAGGTCGCCCAGGTCAAGGTCAATGGATTCAACCGTGGTGGAGTGACCTGCGACCTTGAAGGCCTGAGAGGATTTATCCCCCGCTCTCAGCTCCAAAATGGAGAGAATCACGAAGCGCTTGTCGGAAAAACCCTTGGTGTGGCATTCCTGGAAGTCAATCCAGAAACCCGCAAGCTGGTGCTTTCAGAGAAGCGGGCCGCTACCGCCGCCCGCTTCTCTGAACTTGAAGTAGGACAGCTCGTGGAAGGTCAAGTCGTAGCAGTGAAGCCCTACGGTTTCTTCATAGACCTAGGCGGTGTGAGTGGCCTCCTTCACCAATCCATGATCACCGGTGGCAGTCTTAGATCCCTGCGGGAGGTATTCAACCAAGGCGATCGAGTCAAAGCCTTGATCACCGAAATGGACCCTGGTCGCGGACGCATTGCCCTGAACACAGCCCTACTGGAAGGACAACCGGGCGAACTCCTAATCGAAAAAGATAAGGTTATGGCTGAAGCGACTGATCGAGCCAACAAAGCTCGTAACGTCCTTAGGCAGCAGGAACAGTCAGCAGGATGATTGCTGCCAATACGCCCAACATCACAGACCAACACCCTAAGACTGACTGGGAGCTCGACTTCTACTCGCGACCAATCCTTGAATCTGACGGCAAAAAACGTTGGGAGTTGTTAATTAGCAGCTCCCAGGACCCGTCAGGAACTGCACCATTCCGCTGGGTAAAACGCTGCCCTGCAGGAGAAGTCAATTCACTGTGGCTGACTGATGCCCTGAGAGAGGCCCTGAAAGACTCTCAGGAACAAGGCTGGGAGGCCCCTCTCAGGCTTCGCTGTTGGCGTATATCGATGCGCACCATGGTGCAACGGGCTGCCGCAGAGCTTGGCATCGAAGTCATTCCAAGCCGCAGAACCTATGCCCTACTCGACTGGCTCGCCGAGCGAGAACGGGATGTCTACCCCCTTGAGGAGGGCTACATGGCTGGTCCACTGGCTCCTCCCCCAACTCCGATACCAACACCCCCAGTGCCTCTACCTGAGGCCGTAAGGGGAGACGCCTGGAGCTGGGCCTCCCTACCCTTAGGTTTGCTACGCGAAGCCCAAGAGTGGCCAATCGGCTTCGGCGGCCTACTCCCAGTTGGAGTAAACGACAACGACAACATCCCCGTGCCAGGTGTACGAATGTTCAGTCAAACCCGTGCTTTGGCTCTAGCAGGCTGGCTTGGAGGCCTGGAACCAGTTTGCTTGGCCGTCGATGGCACGCAGCTGATGCTTGAAGCAGGTCAAGACGATCGCTGGCTGGTGACGGATTTAGATGACAAAACAGCCACGGCAGTTCAACAGAGCCTCCTAGAGGCAAGAGAGCAAGCCGGCGGACTGCAATTCATCTCTGTGCAGACCTCCCCAGAGGAAAAACGATTTGCTGGTTTCTGGATGCTGCGTGACCTGCCGCAACCATGACATCGCTGGGGCCGGCAACGGAAACTGACAACCAAGACCCGCTTGCTACTCCAGATACCCTTTTCAACCAACTCAAAGGATGGACCTGGGTTGGTTGCTATGGGGGCTACTACCTGCAGGCCGACCTTCTACAAAAGGCTGGTTTCGAACATGGATTCTTCACGCGACGCTGGCAAGATCGAGGCCCCGATCAACTAGCTGGTTACCTAAGCGCAGGCATTAGCGTTCATAGACCCCAACAAGTTCATGGCGGCAAGGTGCTCCAAGCCTCACAAGCCAACCGCCCACCCTGGCCAGAGGCTGATGGCCTCGTCAGCGACAGGGGTGGACAAAGTCTCTGGGTCTGCACTGCCGACTGCACTCCAATACTGATTGCCGACCAGTCCACGGGGCATGCAGCCGCATGTCATGTGGGCTGGCGAGGCGTAGCCGCCAAAATCCTGCAGGAAGCTCTAGCAAAGTTGGAATCTCGAGGAGCAAAAATCGAGACTCTGCTTGTTGCGCTAGGACCAGCCGTAAGCGGTTCCAACTATCAGATTCAAGTTGATGTTGCAGAAGCTGTGGCCAAAAGCCTCGAAGCAGATCCAAACAACCCAGCAATCCAGCTGGAGAAACGGCTCTCCGCACTAAAAGAACGAGGCATTCTCGATGCAGAAAAACAGCCACAGCGACTGCGTCTCGACATTCGCTTAGCTGCTGCTGAACAACTAAAACGAGCTGGGTTAAGCAGCGAGCAGATCAGCAGTTGCCCGCTATGCACAGTGGCAGAGCCCAGCCTCTTTTACTCATGGCGCAGGGACCACATCAAAGCTGTGCAGTGGAGTGGAATCGTTGCTCAAGCTGAAGACTGAGCAACCACAAGCTGTTTCGCCAGGGCTTCTGCAGCCCTAATCCCATCAATGCCAGCCGAAAGGATGCCTCCGGCATAACCAGCCCCTTCTCCAGCAGGAATCAGCCCAGTGGTGTTAAGCGACTCAAAGGAGTTATCCCTGGGAATACGCACAGGCGATGAGGTACGGGTCTCAACCCCAGTGAGTACAGCATCAGGATGCTCATAGCCTGGTAAACGCCTAGCGAAGGCCGGCAAGGCCTCTCTTAAAGCCTCAATCAACGGAGCCGGCAACATCTGTTTGAGGTCAACCAACGTGATCCCTGGCAGATAAGAGGGAATCACCTCACCGAGGCAAGTTGTAGGCCTGCCCGCCAGGAAATCCTCCTGGCGCTGAGCAGGGGCGCAATATCCACCCCCTCCAAGCTGAAAAGCCCTTCGTTCCAAGTCCCGCTGCAAGGCCACTCCTGCCAAAGGATCTCCTGGCCAACGCTCATAACTGCACAAATCCTGATGCTCCAAATTCACAACCAAGGCACTGTTGGCATTGCGTTCATTGCGCGTGTGTTGACTCATGCCATTGGTAACCACGCAATCTGCTTGCGATGTAGCACCCACCACAACTCCCCCCGGACACATGCAGAAGCTATAGACAGAGCGGCCATTACGAGCGTGATGAACCAACTTGTATTCCGCATGGCCGAGTTGTGGATGACCCACCATTGGACCCCAGCGCGCGCGATCGATCAGAGGCTGGGGGTGTTCGATGCGGAGTCCTACAGAAAAGGGCTTGGCCTCAAGCTTCACGCCAACCCTTTCCAACATGGCGAAGCTGTCCCGGGCTGAATGACCCAGGGCAAATAACACATGCCGACTGCTAATTGTGCTGCCATCGGCAAGCTTCAGCCCTACCACCTGCAAAGGCTTGCCAGTGCGTGAATGATCTAAATCTCGCCGCAGCAGCAATTCATCAACTCGAGTCTCAAATCGAATCTCACCACCAAGCTCCTCAATTCTGGCGCGCATTCCACGCACCACCGTGGCCAATTTGTAGGTGCCAATGTGAGGTCGGTGCACCGTAAGGATCTCTGGATTGGCTCCACTGGCCACCAATTCTTCAAGCACCTTGCGCCCATAGTGTTCAGGGTCACTCACCTGGCTATAAAGCTTTCCGTCTGAGAAAGTCCCCGCCCCACCTTCACCGAATTGGGCATTGGAATCAGGATTGAAAGGCCGCTGTCCCCTCCAGAAAGCAAAGGTTTCTAGCGTGCGCTTTTTGATCGACTGACCGCGCTCCAACAGCAAAGGCTTGAAACCCATCTGTGCCAGAAGCAGAGCTGCGAAGTAACCACAAGGGCCTGCACCCACCACAACCGGCCGCTGCGTTTCTACTTGAGGGAAATCTGTTGGCGCCTGCGCAACTGGGTAATAGCGGGTGTCTGGAGCCTTACGAATCTTTTGATTGCCTGCGTGGCGTTTCAACAGAGCTGCTTCCCCTCGAACCTTCACATCCGCGCTGTAGATGAACTGGATCCGCTCATGATGTCGAGCGTCAATACTTCGTTTCACCAGCCTGTGATTGATGAGCTGGGAAGGCGGAATACGCAACCGCTTAAGGATGACTGCTTCGATCGCCTCTGGCGAATGATCAAGGGGAAGCTTCAACTCACTCAACCGCAACACGTCATCACCTCACACGTAAAGCGCATCAGCTCCATCCAATCCTGATTCAATCCCAGCAGATTCGAGTTCTGCCTCAGTCAGGCCCCAAAGCAGAAACTCGTGTAAAAACTGTTGTCCCAGAAGGTGTCTGTCCTGCTCGCAAAGCAAAACTGCTAGCGGCACCCTCCAAACGCACTTGTTTGCCTTCGAGCCGCAAGCGCAAAGCTTTGCAAAGAGGCTGGGGTTCACTTTCTGCATCAACCCATCCAAGAGGATCAGCGCTTCCCTCTGCAGAAGCTAGAGAAGCAGACATCGTTGACAGCGCAATTATTCGAGCAGTATCAAAGCCAGCAGCGGCCAACAAATCGGGCGCCTGCCCCCAATGCTGCTCAAACGATTCAGAAAATTTCTGCCAACCAGGCCCCCGTGAGGATTGCTTCAACAAGAGCTGCTCCCAGGCTTCTGGACCGATATCACTCGCCAAATCCGATGATGCAAGCCATACCCAGGCTGGATGTTGTGGTCCCCGTCCAAGCGATCCATCCATCTGCGCCTTTTTCAAAGCCTGCGCAAGAGGACCTGATGGGCGAGACGCCAAGACAAGAGCATCAGGTCCTAGCCAGACCAGGTCCTGCTGCAAACGCTTAAGTCGTTCGCCATCGTCAGGATTCACGCTCTGCACCAACTCGGGCTCGTAGCTCTCCACCCTCCCCCCAAGGATTTCAAAGGCTTCAATAAAAGATTTCGCTGCAGCAACACCAAGCTCAGATGGATCTCGCACCACCATGACGCGGCGCCAACCCTGCTCCATCACTCGCTGAGCCATGGCCTGATGATCATCGCGAACAGGTGCCACCAAGAACCACAGGCGTGAACGTGCATCCAGCTCACCAAGACTTCGTAACGAAGCGCCCCGCTGATAAGGCAACACCACACTGAGATTGCGCTTAGACGCCAGAGCAGAAAAAGCACGAAGATCCGCAGCAGGAGGCGCCACGACCAACTTCAACCGCGGGTTACCTGACAAAGCCACAGCAGGATCATCATCCAGATTGAGAAGACGCAACTTCACAGACGCCAGCGAAAGACCGCAACCTCTTACCTTCTCCTCTCCCAACTGGAAGCCCTTGAGGAAGATCTCATTGGCACCTTCTACAGCAGAGCCCTTTGGCAACAGAACCACCACAGATGGAGACAGCAGCCCACTTGCCGAAACCGCCTGACAGCCAAGGAGGCTGGCAAAAATCATCAACCAGCTCCGCCAGGGAGCCTTAAAGAACCTTTGCCTCCAAGACCCACTTGCAATGGAATCTGCAGCCAAAGACGAACCACTTGAAGGGGCCGCTTGGGAGGGGGCCATGATCCTGAAGACCCAACGTCATCAGAGTAGGGCTGATGGATCAGACACCTCTGGCTTTATCACAAGATCTTTCTAGAGAAACAATTTGATCTTGCAGAGCCACTCCTATCTCAAGCCTGAGGCGAATCGCACGTTAAACGACCTAAACCAGCAGCCGCTAGCCCTGCACTGAGATCTACATCGCTGCCGATGGAGGTCACCCGCGCCAAAAGCACACCTTCGCTAGAACCTTCTGGGCGCAGATTGACCCGCCGGCGCCTGGGTAGCTCTGACTTCAACCAAGCCATCGCTTCCGCCTCATCAGATGGATCCACCTGCAAACAAGCAAGACGAACGGTATAGGTTCGGTTGTGGTCACCAACCAGGAGCAACGAGGAGCTACTCACACGCAGCACTTCCGCCGCCATGACAGGCAATGGTGCGATGAACAAAACAAGCAGAATGCTTAGAAGAACAAACTGCAGTCGTTGCATCACAGAGAAACCCCAGAAAGTTCAGGGTGGTTAGATAAACCCACCATTTGAGCGTTGCTCTTGCCAGGAGGAACCATCGGATAGCAATTTTCATCACGTCGCACATGCACGTCGATGAGCATCGGACCTGGAGTCGCAAGGGCCTGCTTCAAACTTGACCTGAGATCCTTTCGCTCAGTGATCAACACCCCACCAACCCTAAAGGCCTTCGCCAATGCCACGAAATCAGGCATGCCCGGAAGCATGTCAGTGGCTGAATAACGATCTTCGTAGAAGCTTTGCTGCCACTGACGAACCATCCCTTGCCAGTGGTTGTTCACAATCACAATCTTGGCTGGGATGTTGTACTCAATCAGTGTTCCCAACTCCTGAATATTCATCAGGATGCTGGAATCACCAGCGATACAAACAACCTGTTCATCTGGCAAAGCAATTTGAACACCAATAGCAGCTGGCATCCCGAAACCCATCGTTCCCAATCCCGCGCTACTAATCCACTGACGAGGCCCATTCCGTAAATATTGAGCCGCCCACATCTGATGCTGGCCCACATCAGTTGTTATGTAGGCCTCAGGAGCCAAGTCCCTTATTGCCAAGAGCACCTCCTGAGGATAAATTGGCCCCTCCTCAGGCGGAGTCATCAAGGGGTAAAGGTTCTTCCAACTCTCAATACGAGTTAGCCACGCTGAAGTCCTCAACTCAACAGACTTTTGCTTACTCAAGTCCAATAACTTCACCAAGCTGACACCAACATCACCCAATACCGCAACATCAGGACGTCGGTTCTTAGCTACTTCTGCTGGATCAATTTCAAAATGAATCACTCTTGCGCGGGGCGCAAAAGTATCAAGCTTGCCTGTAACACGGTCATCGAAACGTGCACCGACAGCGATCAACAAATCACATTCAGTAACTGCAAAGTTGGCATAGGCAGTGCCATGCATTCCCAACATCCCCAAAGCCAAAGGATGTCGCTCATCAAACGCCCCCTTACCCATCAATGTGGTGGTGACAGGTATCTGGTGACGTTCTGCAAAACCCTTAAGACTCTCGTGAGCTCCGGCAGAAATAACTCCTCCGCCAACGTAAAGGAGAGGCCTCTGAGCATCATCAATTAAATCGAGAGCCGCCTCAATTGAGGAAAGTTCTGGAGCCGGGAATCGGTGAAATCCTGCAGGCACTACCGATCCAGGTTCAACTGGCTGATAGTTGAATTCCTCCTGGCCCACATCCTTAGGGATATCAATCAACACCGGACCAGGTCTCCCAGAAGCTGCAATAAAAAATGCTTGAGCAACAACTGAAGCCAAATCACCCGGATCGCGAACAACCCAGGAGTGTTTCACGATAGGCAGAGTGATCCCGAAAATATCAGTTTCCTGAAAAGCATCTGTACCAATGCATGGTCGAGGGACCTGTCCTGTAATCACCACCATTGGAACTGAATCCATCTGAGCCGTGGCGATACCAGTAACGAGATTGGTTGCGCCTGGCCCAGAGGTTCCAAAGCAAACTCCAACACGACCTGTAGCCCTTGCATAGCCATCAGCCGCATGGGCGCCCCCCTGCTCATGGCGAACAAGGATGTGCTTCAACCATCCCTGCTGCTCAGCCTTATAAACGGCGTCGTAAATCGGAAGGATTGCACCACCTGGATAACCAAAGATGATCTCCACACCGTTGCGGCGAAGAGCATCCATCAGGGCATCGGCGCCCGTCATAAGCTTTTGCACTTGTTGTGATGAACCACCGAGAGCCGTGGTTGAAGAAGTCAAGGTCACGGCAGTGGCAAAGCATGGTCTGCTCCTAAAGATTAAGGGCCTGCCGTACAGATTGCCTATTGGTTCTTCACCATCACCAGCAAAATCAATCCGTAAGTGAGCCTGCTGCCTGAGGGCGAATGCCCCAATACAAATGGACTCCGTTGAGAACAGTCATCCCACAGACGAACCAACAAGAAGAGTGAGACGACCCTTAACGAGCCAACACTCAGAGCAGACCGATCGCGTGCAAAGGGCCATGGCCACTGATCAGCTCCAACAAAAAAGCCGCAAACCCAAGCATGGCTATGCGTCCATTCCATGCTTCAGAACTGGTATTCAAGCCCCATTGCCATCTCTCCTGGGGATAGAACTTCACTCGACCGGCCAGCTTGGCAGCCTCATCGAGATTGATCTCTGGCCCCTCAAGACTGGATCCAACCAGATCGGCCAGACCCTCAATGAATGTGGGGTAAGTATCAAGAGCAGGCACCCGCCTGAAATGAACAATCCCTGCTTCGGTCGCCAGCTCGCGGTATTCGATATCAAGCTCGGCGAGAGTTTCGATGTGTTCGCTCACAAAGCTGATCGGCACAACCACTAAATCCCGTGTACCAGCCTCACCAAGCTGCGCAATAACTTGATCGGTATAGGGCTGAATCCATTCCTCTGGCCCCACTCGGCTTTGATAGGCAAGGGAATGAGGATTGCCATAGCCAAGAAGGTTTTCCAGCTCAGCCATGATCAAAGTCGTACAAGCCTCGATCTCCTTCTGATATGGATCACCTGCTTGTTCGACATAGCTCTTGGGCACTCCATGAGCACTAAAAAACACTTGAGCTTCTTCAGGCACATCACTCAGCCGAACCTGCTCAGCGATCAACTCCGCCATGGCACGAACATATCCAGGGTGGTCGTACCAGCTGCGGATACAACGTATTGGCAGCTTGCGGAAAGATTCATCCGTCTGTCGCAAGCGCTGCAACTCTCGAAAACTCGAGCCACTGGTACTAATCGAAAAATGAGGGTAGAGGGGAAGCACCACCACCTGATCAATCCCATCAGCTTTGATATCTGCGACAGCGGATTCTGTGAATGGATGCCAATAACGCATCGCCACATAGCTCGTGGCATCGATACCGCGTTGCCGAAGCAAGCTCTGCAACTCTCGAGCCTGTTGTTCAGTGATCCGCCGCAGAGGTGAACCGCCCCCGATTGAGCGGTAAGCCTGCTCGGATTTACTGCTGCGCAGCGTGCTTATCAACCAGGCCAAAGGCCTCTGAAGAGCGGGGTTAGGCAGCCGAATGATCTCCGGATCGGCAAAAATATTAAAGAGAAAAGGCCCTACATCCTGGATACGTTCAGGCCCCCCTAGGTTCATCAAGAGGACACCGACCCGGGCCATAGAGAAGAGAGTTCTTTAGAGGGACTTGAGGGTAGCTGCCATCAACGCCAAGGTGGCACCATCCCTACAAGGCCATGGAGCTGAGCAACGAGCTAATCAACATCAACCGTGCCCTGGCTGACAGCGGCATCAACCTGAGAATTGAACAGCGAGGCCAGTGGCTCAATTTACGCGGCGCACTGCCCTGCCGGAATGGAACTGGATTGATCAAAACTCAACGAATCAGTTTGCAGCTTTTGGCAGAACAAAAAGGATTGAAAGAGGCTGAGCGAATTGTGCAACTTGTGCACTACCAACTGCAACGCAAACAATTCGACTGGTCCCAGTGGACGACCAAATCAACACGGAAACAACCTGAACAGATAGCGACAGGTCTTAGAGAAGCTTTAGTCAGCTTTGAAGAAGCATTCTTTACTGATCCATATCGCCGACGGTCACCGGCCGGTAGCCGCAGCACATGGACGTCCGCTTACCTTCCTTACTTACGACGACTCAAAGCCCTAGCTGTTAACAAGCAGAGCTGTTTTGATTCAGACCTTTTAAAAGACACTCTGGCCAGTTATGCAGATGGCAGCCGAAGCCGACAGCAATGCGCCACGGCCCTAGCTGCATTGGCACGCCACCTGGAAATGGCACTGCCGGAAGATTGGCGCGCAGAAGCGGATGGATATGGCCTGCATCAGGCGCGCTTTCGTCAACTACCCAGCGACAAGCAGATCATCGAGGCGGTGGAGCGCATCCCCAACCCAGGATGGCGACTTGCCTATGGACTAATGGCCACTTACGGCCTGCGCAATCACGAGGTGTTCTTCTGCGACCTTGCTGCTTTAGCGAAGGGGGAAGATCAGGTGCTGCGGGTCCTACCAAACACAAAAACCGGCGAGCATCAGGTTTGGCCGTTTCATCCAGACTGGGTCGAGCATTTTGAACTTGAACAACTAGCAAACAATGCCCAGGCCCTGCCGCCGGTGAATGTCGATCTGCGTCACACCACACTCCAACAGGTGGGGAGAAGAGTGTCGGAACAATTCCGACGCTATCAACTGCCCCTCACCCCCTACAACCTGCGGCATGCCTGGGCGGTACGCACAATCCACATCGGCCTTCCAGACACAGTTGCAGCAAGAATGATGGGCCATTCAGTGGCTATTCATACCCGCACCTATCACCACTGGATCACCCGACGTGACCAACAACAAGCGGTAGATGCAGCCCTAGCTCGACAGCTCAGCCCATGACCTCACCACTAAGAACCTTTGCCTACGAGCATCGCTGGTTTTATGACCTAGTGACAACCATTTCGGCCCTCAGCGTAGGGGGTGCAAAGCGGTTGAGGTCCTTAGGGCTGACTGCTCTTCAAGACAAGATTTCTAAAGGAGCACCAGTTTTGGATCTTTGCTGTGGGTCTGGCGAAACAGCAGCACCATGGATCGAGGCTGGTTTCGCTGTAACAGGTTTAGATCTTTCACCAAAGGCACTGGCACTAGCAGCTGAACGAACCCCCCAACTGCAATGCATCGAGGGCATGGCAGAAAAGCCACCGCTGAACACCGGCCAATTTGCGGCCATCCAAATCAGCCTGGCCTTGCACGAATTCAGCTCAGAAGAACGACAACAAGTGCTCAAAGCCTGCATGCGCCTATTGCAACCGGGGGGTTGGCTAGTGCTGATAGACCTCCATCCAGCAGGCCCCTGCCTCAAACTGCCCCAACAGTTGTTTTGTGCCCTGTTCGAAACTGAAACCGCTCTCACAATGCTGCAAGCAGACTTGCCCAAGCAACTTCGGGAGATGGGTTACAGCACTATTGAGCAAGAACTATTAGCAGGCCGAGCACTACAACGAATCACAGCCCGCCTTCCATAAGCAGCCCAACTCAAAGCATGCTCAAGACCTTGCCAACACTTTGATGACCAAGCCGCCAGCTCCGCATTCGCCCTCTTCAACCGAACTCGATCACAGCGCAGAAGTTCTCGGCATAGGCGGGCATTTAGCCCCCGAAACCGACCAACAGAGCTACCGCAAACGCATGCAGCGCCGACAAGACATTCAGCGCCAACGTGTAGGAGAACGAGACAAAGAGAAAGGCCTAATCCTTGTGTTCACAGGACATGGCAAAGGCAAAACCACAGCAGCGCTAGGGCTAGCCTTACGCACCCTTGGCCATGGCGAGCATGTTGCAGTCGTGCAATTCATTAAAGGGAGTTGGCAGCCAGGCGAAGCAAAAGCGTTAAAAGTTTTTGGTGACGCATTGAGCTGGCATGCGTTTGGAGAGGGCTTCACCTGGACAACCCAAGACCGGGAAAGAGATCAGCAATTGGTATCAAAAGCCTGGCAACAGGCTCTGATTTACCTCCACAGCAACACCCACAAACTTGTAGTGCTTGATGAGGTCAATGTGGCGATGAAACTGGGATATCTCAAGGTAGAAGAAGTACTAGAGGGGATCACGGAAAGGCCACCCCTAACCCACGTAGCACTCACTGGCCGAGGCGCACCAAAGGAGCTCATTGAATGTGCAGATCTGGTCACAGAAATGACCTTGGTGCACCACCCCTTCAAGGAGCAAGGCGTCAAAGCACAAGCAGGCATTGAGTTTTGAAGCAATCAATCATCTCACCTCTAAATGCACATCCAATAGCTGATCTGTAGCAACAAAAACCGACAGACCGTTCACCAGCAAAGCTCTGTGCACAATGAGCTCGCTCCAACAAGAAGGATCCTGTCTGATGCCTTCAAGCGCTCAACAGCTCAGACGGGCCATCACATCGCTGCGACAAAGCACGTTCTCTCGCATCGATCAGGAATGATGACTTCATCCAAGCGAATCTGAGAATCGACAACCCTTCAGACCATCCAGCTCAAGGACGATTCGGAGAAGGCTTGCTACTCTCTTCGGGATCTGGACGATGAATGGCCTACGCGCGAGTCCTTCTAAAACTCAGCGGCGAAGCGCTGATGGGCAATCAGAGTTATGGCATCGATCCAGCAATTGTTCAATCCATCGCAGAGGATGTAGCCAAAGTGGTGGCCAAGGGCACCCAATTGGCGATCGTGGTGGGCGGTGGCAACATTTTTCGAGGCCTAAAGGGTTCTGCCGCGGGCATGGATCGGGCCACGGCCGACTACGTCGGCATGTTGGCCACAGTGATGAATGCCATCACATTGCAGGACGGCTTAGAGCGAGCGGGGGTACCAACCCGAGTACAAACTGCAATCGAAATGCAAGAGGTGGCGGAGCCTTACATCCGTCGGCGAGCCATTCGTCATCTAGAGAAAGGCCGAGTGGTTGTGTTTGGTGGAGGCTGCGGTAATCCATTCTTCACAACTGACACCACGGCCTCACTTCGGGCTGCGGAAATCAACGCTGATGTGGTGTTCAAAGCCACGAAGGTGGATGGGGTTTATGACCGTGATCCCAAACACTTCCCTGATGCAAAACGCTACGACTCACTCACCTTCCAGCAAGTGCTAAGCGGCGAGCTGGCGGTGATGGACAGCACTGCCATTGCCCTATGCAAAGACAACAATATCCCGATCGTTGTATTTGACCTCTTTGAACCTGGCAACATCGGCAAAGCAGTGGCTGGCGAAGCAATCGGCTCCCGTATCAGCAATGCAACCTAAACAGGCCATCCCAACTCATCCCTTCACCCAGCCTTCGCCTCTCTGAAGCCATGTCGAACCAGGAACTCAAAGACAACATGCACAAATCAGTGGAGGCCACACAGCGCAACTTCGCCACCATCCGTACTGGACGCGCCAACCCGTCCCTACTTGATCGAATCAACGTTGAGTATTACGGCACAGAAACGCCCCTGAAATCTCTAGCAACAATATCCACCCCTGATTCACAGACGATTGCCATACAGCCCTTTGATAATGGATCAATGGGCCTGATTGAAAAAGCCATTGCCACTAGTGATTTGGGCTTGACACCCAACAATGACGGCAAGATCATTCGCATCAATGTGCCGCCGCTAACTGAAGAGCGCCGCAAAGAGTTCTGCAAACTGGCAGCAAGATATGCAGAAGAAGGCAAAGTAGCCCTGCGCAACATCCGTCGCGATGCAATTGATAAAGTGAAAAAGCTAGAAAAAGATGCTGAGCTCTCTAAAGATCAGAGCCATGATGAACAGGATGGGATACAAAAACTCACCGACACATTCATCACTGAAATCGAAAAATACCTCGCCGAAAAAGAAGCCGACATTCTCAAGGTTTGAGCACTCGCGATGTGCTGGTCATCGGAGCAGGCGCCGCTGGATCTGCGGCAGCTTTCCATCTGGCTGCAGCCGGCCAAAGCGTCACACTGCTCGAACAGAATGCACACCAAACGATCAAACCCTGTGGCGGAGGCATGGCAGCTGCGGTGCAGGAGTGGTTTCCATTTGATTTGCAATCGGTCGTTGATGAAGTCATTGAAAGGGTTGAGTTCAGCTGGCAGCTCAGTGATCCCGTCGTGGCCGACCTGCAAGATTCCGCCCCGTTTTGGATTGTGCGGCGAGAAAAGCTTGATGCCCTCCTAACAAGCCAGGCGATTGATGCAGGCGCCGAACTGCTCCGGCCCTTTACGGTCAAAAGCTTGCAAAGACAAAAAGAACGATGGCAAGTCACAGCCGATGACGGCAGACAACTTGAAGCAAGAGCGGTCGTACTGGCGAATGGCTCCCAGTCAGCTTGGCCTGAAGCCTTGGGATTGGGACCAAAAACCCTGCATCACGCGAGCACCATGTCTGTACGCCTGGAGGGTCGAGGCAACCTCAAAACTGGTTCAGCCCGATTTGAATTTGGGCTGGTTCATCATGGTTTTGCCTGGGCTTTCCCCTTGGCAGGAGGCGTGAATGTAGGCGTAGGTACGTTCATCGGCCGCAATGCCGCCGATAGTGATGCCGTCTTGGAACAACTGCTACCGAACCTGGGATTTGACCCGCAAGCAGGCAAACGACAAGAAGCATCTTTACGGGTATGGAACGGCCATCAAGCACTGCATGGCGATGGTGTCGTCGCCGTGGGAGATGCGGCATCACTATGCGATCCTTTCCTGGCAGAAGGTCTGCGCCCAGCGTTGATGAGTGGATGTGAAGCAGCCCGCTGCCTGAATCATTGGTTGAACGGTGATACCAACAACCTGGCTGATTACAGCCAAACCATGCGACAACGGTGGGGAGACTCCATGGCCTGGGGCAAGAGGATTGCTCAGGTGTTTTATCGATTCCCCAAGGTGGGATATCAGCTTGGGATCAAAAGGCCAACAGCTCCACAACGGATTGCTCAGATCCTTTCTGGAGAGATGGGATATGGCGACATTGCCCAGCGTGTGATTAAACGGTTGCTATTGCAACGTTAATTACATAAAAGAATGAAGATTAGCCGAACGAAGTTCGATAACTAGCATTCAAGCATTTCTAATTTAAAATAAATTTCAGCGTGAGCAGTGAAGTGCTCTCAAGTGATTACGAAGAATGCAAAATCACAGGCCAAAAGCAACGTCAATCACTTCTTCACCAAACCAATTGTTACCAAGGAAGAATCTCCCCATTGGCATGCCAAAAAGTGCCTGAGTTTTCCAAATTGAGATTGTCAATACGAGCCAACAAGCCATCAACTGATTCTTCTGGAGTAATGCCTTGATCAGTGAACCCTGTCATGCGGGTACGCACAAGCCCTGGATGAAGAAGCGCCACGGCAATGCCTTGAGATTTAAGGTCGATGGCTAATGACTTTCCTGCCATACACAAAGCCACCTTCGACATCCTGTAGCCATAAGAACCGCCGGAACTGTTGTCATCGATCGAGCCCATTCGGCTAGTCATCAAAATGACTTTGGCCCCAGGAAGTAGATGATCCATGAGAGCATGTGTGACACGTAATGGCCCAATGGCGTTGACCTCGAACTGACGACGAAGGCTCTCGGGATCAAAATCTTTCAAAGTCGTGCTTTCCAAAATGCCGGCATTGTGGATCAGCACATCGATCGGCAAGCTGCGAAGCCGTTGCTTCAAGCGCGCAATCGATCCATCTGAAGTGATCTCGACTCCGGCCTCAATACGCACGCCTAAGCCTTCCAATTGCTGCGAAGGCTTACGGCATGCAGCCACAACCACGTCACCACGAGCATGAAGCTGACGACAATATTCATAGCCAATGCCGCGATTCGTTCCTGTGATCAGATAGGTCGCCAAGAGCAGAGAAAGCAGAAGCCTATTTAGAGAATAACTTTATAGCGAGAGAGTATCTTTGCACGCATGCCAGCTGGATTGGCAGGATTGCCAACCCTGATCTCACTCATGCTCTGATCAAAGGATACCGATCTTGGGATTCAGAGAATTAGTCCTTTCTAGATGGCAGAAAAAACTCTCCAGCTTCAACTCAGGCAAAGCAGAGTATTTTTCAATATTACAAGGAATGATGACAAATACTCATCACCTTATTAACTTATTAAGCAAGACTTCAAGCTGTTGTTAGTGCCAAAGCAGCACCCAGCCCGGAACGAACATCTTCTTGAAGAAGTCGGCCATCATGGTCATGATCCAAGGCATCAAATACCGCATCACTACCGAGCCATTCTTCTCTAGTAATACAACCATCACCATCGAGATCATTGAGCATGAAAATCTCCTGAACAACATGGCAGAAGGCCGCTCCTCCCTCCAAAACAGCTAATCGATGCGCCAACTGAGCCTCAAGAGTTTCAATCGCCTTGCTAAAGCCGCGAATCCCTTCATCCAACTTCTCAAAAGCCATGCGATCAGCCCTCATCATTGACTCAAAACTCTCCATATCGACATGGACCTGAGACTCTGCAGCAACAGGATTGACCGCATCCAACTTACGCATCAGCGGAGCCTCTGTACTACCCAGCTGATCCAAAAGCTTTGGTGAGATGGTCAACAAATCACATCCAGCCAATTCAATGATTTCGTCAAGATTGCGAAAACTCGCACCCATGATCTCAGTCTTATAATCATAGGTTTTGAAGTAATTAAAGATCTTGGTAACCGAGATCACACCAGGATCTTCTGGACCTGCATAAGAATCCCGACCAGTAGATGCTTTGTACCAATCAAGGATTCGCCCAACAAAAGGAGAGATCAAAGTGACTCCTGCTTCTGCACAAGCGACAGCCTGAGAAAAGCCAAACAGCAGAGTTAAGTTGCAATGAATTCCATCCTTCTCCAAAACCTCAGCCGCTTTTATACCCTCCCAAGTAGAAGCTATCTTGATCAAAACGCGATCATTAGTAATGCCAGCGTCGTTATATAGGCCAATGAGTTTGTGAGCCTTAGCGATTGTTGCTTCAGTATTGAAACTGAGGCGAGCATCCACTTCAGTGGAAACACGGCCAGGAACAATCTTGAGAATTTCCTTTCCAAAGATTACACAAATCTCATCGAGAGCCTCATGGACCACCTCCTCCACAGCTGCAGAGTTGCCCAATAACTGACGGGAGGAGTGAAGAGCCTCATCGATCAAACTCTGATAAGCAGGAATCTGAGCCGCCGCAAGGATCAATGAAGGGTTGGTCGTGGCATCCCTGGGGGTGAACTTTCTAATCGCGTCCAAATCACCGGTATCCGCCACGACCACGGTCATGGTGGAAAGCTGCTCAAGGAGTGTGGCCATGAAGCAGAACGTCTCGCAAGATCTTTAAGCTAGCGGCGTTTTTTTTGCTGACAGCCCAGGTTCAGAACTCACCATCGAAGATTTGCCAAGACTTAGCCTTTGGCCGGCTGAGAATGGGTCTGCTCAGTGCTAGGTGGGATTTTTTCAAGCACCAGCAAAGCATCAATGATCTGCTTCGCCACAGGCACCGCCACCGTGGACCCATAAGCATTGCCTCCCTGGGGTTCATCCACCACAACGACCACCACATAGCGAGGATTGTCAACCGGCAGATGGGCAACAAAACTGCAAATCTTTGCTCCCGGCAAATAAACCCCATTCAGTGCTTTCTGAGCAGTGCCGGTCTTGCCACCAATGCGATAACCAGGTGTTTTCGCCCCTTCCCCACTCCCTGTCTCTACAACCGATTCCATCCAGTCCCGCACAATCCTGGTGACATCTGGGCGCAGTAGTTGATGTCCAGTTGTTGCGGCGGCGCGTGGAGCCAACGCTTCTCCCGCCCGCAATCCCCTGGTGATGTGGGGACTCACCAGTCGGCCACCATTGGCAATCAAGGCATGCAACTGAGCCAGCTTCAGTGGCGTGAGCGACAGTCCCTGTCCAAATGCCGCCGTGGCCGGCTCAATTGGCTGAGCCACGAATTGCTCCTTCGTCTTTAACTGACCTGCAATAGCCCCCGGCAGATCGGTATCGGGCTTGACATCAAGTCCTAGCCGTCGCAACCAATCCCAGTACAGCGAGGGTTTGAGCTGACGCATGATCTTCACCATGCCGACGTTGCTAGAAACCTGCAGCACCTTGGCGTAGTCGATCACCCCATGGCTCTTACGATCATGGTTGGAGATTGGCCATCCACCGATCTTCAGTGATCCGTTGTCATTCACCATTCCCCCCGGCTCAATCACACCTTCTTGAAGAGCAAGGGCAAGGTTGATCGGCTTGAAGGTAGAACCAGGTTCATAAAGGTCCTGAACGGACCACTCGCGAAAGAGAGAGGGCGAATATTTCCAATACTTGTTTGGGTCATATGTGGGTGTGGACGCCAGCGCCAGCAACTCTCCATTGGTGACATCAATCACGATGGCCACTCCCTTCTTTGCCTTCCACTCTTTGACCTGGGCCACAAGTGCCTGCCCCGCCAGCTCCTGCAAACGAGCATCCAAAGTGAGCTGCAGGCTTAGATGATCGCCATAAAACACTCCCGGAGCCAGGTCGTCAGGAAGGGGGGTGCCATCCGCTCCTCGGCGCAGGCTGCGAACCTGTTCATGACGCAACAAATCCTCGTGGCGACTTTGCTCCAATCCCGCCTGTGGGACGCGATCCAAATTAAGAAAACCCACCACGTTGGCAAACAGAGAGCCCTGCGGATAGAGCCGCTGTGGATAAGCCTCAAGATCTAAACCACTGATACCAAGGTTACGGATTTCATTGACGATGTCCTGATCCAATCCTTCAGCAAGCTTCACACCAGAAGGACGGTCGCCAAATCGCTGCACCAATTCGGTAACAGGAATCGCCAACACCCCGGAGAGCTTGCGAGCAACATCCAGTGGCTTACGAATCAAACCGGGATCATCCCCGGGGAAATTAAAATAACGAGGATGAGCCCAAAGTCGAAAGCGTTCCTCATCGAGAGCCACCAGCCGTCCATTGCGGTCCACAATTGAACGCCGTGTCCCAATCGGTTGGGTTCGCTGGGTCTGCAAAGCCCTTGCACGGGCTTCAAGTTCCGGTGCTTGCAGAACCTGCAGCCAAGCCATCCGGCCCACAAGTCCAATCAGCCCAACGCAGAGGATGGAAAACACCCATCGCATCCGATGAGCAGGAACTGATTCCAACGCAATCACGTCCTGGGCACGCCTCCTGGAGCTTCGTGAGCGACGAGCCTTTGAGGCAGGCATCAGTAGCCGTGATTAATGGGTTGGCCCATCAATTGGCTAAGCAGTTGCGACTCTCCAGAAACAACACCACCAGACGGATTCGCAGAGCGATCGAGGTAAAGAAGGTTGGCAACCTTTGTGGGAACCATCGACTGAGGCAACCTGGTTTCAACCAACAAGTGACGCTCAATCATCGCTGTTGACTCCGTAAGACGATGAGCCAATGAGCGAGTGGTCTCCAGCCTGTTGAAAGCAATCGTCCAACGATGCTGCCAATGCAGCGTGAGAGCGGACATCAATGCCGCAGCAACCAAAACACCGATCAATGCACCATCAGCAGCCCGATGCAGTCCTGCCAGGACTGGCGACTGGCGAGCCACCTTCCTTGAAGACAAGGATCCCTGGATCAGCTCAAGTGTGCGGACAGAACGTGCCCGAGAAACAGCACGGTTAGCCGTTACCGAACGCTGTTGAAGTGCGGCAACCACCTAATAAGCCACTCTAATAAATCAGTGAACCACCCTCAATAGGCCTCCGCAAGGCTAAGTCGCTAACAATCAAGGCTGATTGAAGAGTTCAGTTATCCGCCAAGCAGCAAAAGATTGATGAAAGTAACCCCATTCCAGAGGGCATGCATCAGCACGCAAGGCAAAAGACGACCTGAACTAAGCCTTAATAGACCGAGTCCCAAGCCCAACACAAACAGCGGTGGTAATTCACCAACACTCAAGTGAGCCACACCAAACACCAACGCGCTAGTTACCACACCCCATAGCGGACCAAAAGATTTCGCCAATACAGGCAGAAGCGCACCACGAAAAACCAACTCCTCAAAGAGAGGCGCCAGAATCACAGCGGTGGTGGCTAGCAACATCAAGGCCAATGGATCCTTGCTGCGCAGTACCAGTTCCAATAAGGGGTTACTTCCCCCTTGATCCCCCAACAGCAATCCCATCAGCCATCCAGTCAAGAGAACCAACGGCATCACCATCAACCAGCCTCGACCTGCCTTCAGCAACGCTGAACCCCAAGGCTGCAGACGCCACTGCAACCATCCATCAACGGGCCGATCAGTTGCCTGCAGACTGCGCAGCTGCTGACGCAGAATCAACAATGGCGGTAGTGCCAACGCGCCGTAGCCAATCACCACTGTCAATGCTTTGCTCAAGGGGCTGTCCATCCCCCTCGTCATCAAGGCACTCAGCGGAGCCACGAAAGCGGGAGCAATCACCTCACCCAAGACCACAAATCCACAGGCAATCAGGAGCACCATGTCCGTTAAGGAAAGTGGTAAGGCCTGAAGCGGTGGCCAGGGAACAACAGACTTGCGCAACAACATCCAAAGATGACGCAACAAAAGCGCAGTACCGGCAAGTAGAGCCGCCGCCGGTAACACCACGCTCAAGACCAGCCGCAAAGCCATGCTCGATGCGACACGGGGATTCACGCAGTCATCGCGATCCCCGCCAAGAGCAAAGCAACCAACCTGCTGAAGCAAAGGGTCCCCGCTTAATGAGCCAAGCGCCTCACGATCAGCAAGTGACAAGCCCCCTTCTTGCTTACTAGCCAGTAGCGCCTGCTCTAGAGGGATCAGTAACGGTGACTGCACTGAAGCAGCCAGGAGCTCACGACGTTCTGCCTCTGAAGATTGGAGTCCGGCGAGCAACAGCCTCTGGCGGTCATTCATCTGACTGAGAGGGATCTCACCGAGAGCTTCTTGCAAAGCCAATGTTGGATCCTCACCCACAAGCAGAGGCCTAATGGCTGCAGGGACGGCCTGATCAGCAAGCAAAGCCATCTCCTGTTGCTGCATGGAGATGGTTGGGGTCACTGACGGCCTGCTGAAGCTGTCTTGCAACCCCACAAACCAAATCAAAACCGCAAACATCAGTGATACGAAAGCCAGTCCGACTTTCCAAAGCGGCTCACGGGTGTATCGCCTGATCAGGCTGAACAGGGGATCAAAGCTCAACGACCAGGCATCAATTGAAACTGATTCTCGCTGGCCGCAGCACAGCGCGCTGACAGCTGTTCAACACTCCCTCAAGGGCATCTCCGACGACCATCCCATACTGCGCTGGCAGGGGGCCCCATACGATGGCCGCGTCAAAACATCTTTGCCGGTGCCCCTGCGTCTTCTCCTCGTCCGTCATGGGCTGAGCAGCTTCAACCGCGAGCGACGGATTCAGGGTCGCAGTGATCTTTCCACGCTCACCTCGCAAGGCCAAGAACAGGCCCGTCAAACTGGACAAGCCCTAAAAGAAATCCAAATCAATGCTGTTTACAGCTCCCCTCTGAAGCGTGCCGCATCCACAACAACAAACCTACTAGCAAGCAAAGGCAGTGATCTCAGACCTTGCTTCGATGATGGGTTACTGGAAATCGACCTGGCTCCATGGAGTGGTCTCTGCAGCAATGAGGTAAAGAGCATGTTCCCAGATGCCTATCGCACCTGGAAGCAACAACCACAGGAATTGGTTCTCAAGCGAGAAGACGGCAATCCCTATAAACCCATTGGCGAGCTGATGGAACAGGCTCGTGAATTCCTACGGAAACTCATTCAACGTCACCCAATGGAGGGTGACGAAACAGTTCTGGTTGTTTCGCACAATTGCATCCTGCGCTGCTTAATCCTTGTTCTCCTTGGTGAGCCAGACCAAGGCTTGCGACGACTGCGCCTCGATAACGCCTCACTCTCGGTGTTCAACCTGATACCCCTCTCAGAGCAATCCCATCAAGCACAAGTCGAATGCCTCAACAGCACCGTTCACTTGCATCAGCAACTACCCAGCAAAGGGAAGGGGCCGAGACTGATCCTTGTGCGCCATGGTGAAACCGACTGGAACCAACAAGGCCGGTTCCAAGGCCAAATCGACATCCCGCTGAATAAAAATGGCTTCGCGCAAGCCGCCGCAGCCGGTGCATTCCTAAGCGATGTGTTGATCGATCAGGCCTACAGCAGTTCGATGACCCGACCAAGACAAACGGCGGAAGCCATCCTCAAGCACCATCCAGATGTCCAACTCGAAGTCACCCAGGGGCTGGTGGAAATCGGCCATGGCCTTTGGGAAGGGAAGCTGGAATCAGACATTGAAGCCGGCTGGCCTGAACTGCTAGAGGCCTGGAAACAAGCTCCGCAGACGGTGCAGATGCCCGAAGGCGAAACAATCCAGGATGTATGGAAGCGTTCAGTGGCCTGCTGGAACAAGATCGCCAACAGCCTGGCTCCAGAAGCAACAGCGCTCGTGGTGGCTCATGACGCTGTCAACAAAACGATTCTCTGCCATCTACTCGGAATGACCCCGGCTGATATCTGGGCAGTCAAACAAGGGAATGGAGGTGTCACGGTGGTCGACATCGCTACAGATCCCGGCCAACCTGCAGTGGTGACCTCTCTCAACCTCACCTCTCACCTTGGTGGTGTGCTCGATCGCACAGCTGCTGGGGCGCTCTAACGTGATGCCCGAGGCACAACTTCTAGACCCCATAAGGATCCTGCACGGGTCGGATCAACCTGTCGTTGAAGATGCTGTGCTGATCAGAGACAACCATCTGATCGCCTTTGGAGCGAAGGCACGTATACAGGCTCAACAGCTCGGGCTGCCCCCCAAATCAGCCAGCCAACAACTACTCGCCCCCTGTCTTGTAGACCCCCATTCCATCCTTGAAGATCCAATCAGTGGTCATTGCGAAACCCTTGCAAGCCTGAGACATGCAGCTGCTGCTGCCGGTTATGGCCAACTAGCTCTGCTACCCCGCAGTTCCTCCTGGCGTGATCGCCCCGAAAGATTGCAGGGATTTTTAAATCCAAATAGCGATGTCGACATTCACTTGTGGGGCAGCTTTAGCAGAGATGGTGCCGGCAGCGAACTATCCCCCCACGCGGATTTAGTGCAACACGGTGCCGTAGGGCTGGCAAACGACGATCTAATCCTGCCGATCGCTCTCCTACAGCGAGGACTGGTGCTAGGCGAAATGGGGTCAGCCCCTGTGTTAATCGCCCCCAGAGATGAAAAAATTCAAGGTGGCGGGATGGTGCGCGAAGGCGTTGAAACACTACGAGCGGGCTGGGCACCTGACCCCTTCGCCAGCGAAACCCTCCCCCTGGGACAACTTCTCGAACTTCATCGGCAGCACCCTGAACGTTCCCTAAGACTGATGAACCTGGCCACTGCCCCTGGAGTCGCCATCTTGGGGTCCTGTCCCTCCCGGCCTATGGCCAGCGTGTGCTGGTGGCATCTGGTGACTGACCAAAGCAAACTTGATCCCACAGAGCTTGGATGGAGGGTCAGCCCATCTCTTGGCAGTCCTAGAGATCGAGCCGCCTTGATCAAGGCCCTCGCCAATGGCACCCTCACGGCCGTGGCTGTCCATGCCATACCCCTGGATGAGGAAGATACCCAACTGCCTCCCAATCAGCTTGAGCCTGGCCTAGCAGGCCATCAACTCGTGCTGCCTGCGCTTTGGCAAGAGCTTGTGGTCAAAGCTGGTTGGTCTGTAGAGCAGCTTTGGCATGCTCTGAGTTTTGGACCGTCAAAAATGCTCAACCTGCCCGAAGAACGCTTGACCGTTGGCAGCCGGCGCTGGCTGATGTTCGACCCTGATCAGCTCTGGATCCAAGATCGACACAGTGATGATGCCCCCAAAGCCGCTAATCAACCCTGGCAGGGCTGCCAACTACAAGGCCGTGTCGTGGCATGTGGACTCAGGGAATAAGTGAGCCGAAACGATCAAAAGGCCAAAAACGCCATAAGGCACGCCCGAGGATCTCTTTCTCAGGCAGAAATCCCCAAATTCGTCCATCAGAGCTACTGCTTCGATTGTCACCTAACACCAAGACATGATCCCTAGGAACAGTCGCGATAAATGCTTTACATGAACCCCTTCCCTGCATTGAAATAGGGCAATAGTTAGTCACATAGGGCTCCTCAATCTTCTTTCCATTCACGCTCACTTCTCCTCTTAGACTAATGGAAAACTGATCTCCACCCACAGCCACAACACGCTTGATATAGGCATCACAGCTAGGATTATTTAGTCCAATCCAGTTCATAAAGGGAAGGTTGACTAGCAAGCAAGGAATTGCGATCTCACCATCACGCAAACGACGCCTCTCGAGCTGCTTAATTAATTTTGAATTAAAAGAAGAAGGAGTGTTGAAAACCACAATCTCGCCTCGACGTGGAGATCGACTGCGAAGGCTGACTTTCTCAACCAGCAAACGATCCTGGACTTGCAGCCCTGGGATCATCGATTCAGAGGGAATGTATCTCGCCTCAGCGACGTAATGACGAATGCCGAAATACAGGCCCAAAGTGAAGAAGACTGGTCCCCAGAAATCCCAAAATGGATGAGGTTTAGAGGTTGATGCTCCCCGGGGAGCAGACGCCTTATCGTTTGTGGGATGGTCCTGCTGCTGCGCGTCAGACAACTCAGCCCTGTTATGAATTCGATGCTTAACGATAAGGCCAGCCTGTCCGGCCCCTTAGCGTGATCAAAGCAACCTCAGCCCATGGTGCGTCCCCGCTGGCAAGGGTTGAAACCCTCCCCCTCGCGTAAGTTCTGGCAGCGCTGGGATCAAGTTTTGGCGCTAATCGCTGCCACCAACTTGAGTTGGATCCTCTTCGACGTTACCTACATTCCGCTACGCAATTTCTGGTTACACCGCAATCTCTATCTACTGCCCTCGACATCGTTGATGGTGCCGTTGCCATGGGTGCCGAACGTGACGCCTTTCTATGACGTTGTTAAAGGCATCAAACCGCATAGAGATACCCAGCTTTATATCAAACGTTTCAGCCAACTCGATCAAACCGCAGCAAGACAAGGAATCAATAGTCCTGCGTCACAACAACTACGCCTTAATCAAGTCGAGCTCACGACTCAACTGATCGATGAGAATCCGTTCGTCAGCTCTGGCAACGTCGGCACCCTTGAAAAACTAAAAAGCCTGCTGCGTGCAAGGGCTGGGATGGATTCCTCCAAGCAGGCAGCCGCCCATCTCTTGGGAAACAAATACCTCAACAACCTCGATTGGCAGCAAGAAAGACTGTTCTGGACCGAGAAGATTCTTCCCCTGATCGCCACCAACTATTGGCGATCGATCAACGAAAACGGGCAGCCTGTTGACGATGCCTGGCGCCTCGACACTCCCTTCCAACTTCTCTTTCTCCTCGACATCCTGCTAAGGGCTATGCGCCTGAAGCGTCGCTTCCCCGGTATTAGCTGGCGAGAGGCCCTGCTGCGACGCTGGATCGACCTGCCTCTACTGCTGCCATTCTGGAGACTCTTGCGGGTAGTGCCCGTTACCGAGCGCCTATCCAGCGCTGGGCTCATTCAGCTGGAACCTTTGCGCGCTGTCATCAGCAGGGGCGTCGTAGCCCTATTAGCCCTGGAGCTGTTTGAAGTTCTCACCTTACGCATCGTGGATGCGATGCAAGAAATCATTCGCTCACCACATCTGCCGCAACGAATCCGCAGTCTTTGTAGTCATCAATCTGTGGACAAGAACGAAGAACGTGAACTAGCCGAATTGCTTCGGCTCTGGCTACCGCTAATCCTCAGTGAGGTAGGGCCAAGCATGCGCCCCCAACTTTTGGCACTCTTTAGTCACGCCTTGCAGCGAAGTATGGATGGCGTGATCGTGCCCACTCCACTCAAAGGGCTTGCCGTCATTGAAAAGGCCGAATCGGAACTAAGCCGGCAACTTGCAGCCGGAATGATCGATACATTTCTGCAGCTCTCTCGCAATGCCGGCGACCAACTTGGCCGCAAAGATATGGTGCTAGAGCAACTAGGAGTCGATACGATTGATCGCTTCTGGGAAGAGCTCGCTCGCACCCTCGAGCAGGGCCCCGTTCTCGAACGTAGTCAAGAACTAATGGTGGCCTTCCTTGAAGAGTTCAAGCGCTCCAGCTTCCGCCAGCTCAGAGAACAAGGTGGGGTTAATGAATTGATCAGTGAGCTCGATGGTCTTAACTTCAGCGAGGCGAAAACGACAAGCTAAAAGCAAGAATCTAGCAATAAAATAACACTATAAGATATCATGCAAGCTACCATTAGAAGAAATCCAAAGACAGCAAGAGCCTGAAATACGTAAACAAAAGAAAACAAAATAGCGACAAGATAAACGGCCACAAAGATTAAAATTGTCTCCGCATTTAATATTGCATAGCGAGCCCTCAGCGACCTTAATCTCTTGACTTTTTGGGCCTGATCCGGATCCACTTAATTGAACTTCTTTGAAAAAACTTGCTGCTTTATCTAGAAAATATCCAACGCAAACCATCTCCTTCCACCAGTATGAATAGACAACAAGCCCTATCCTTTACAGGCTGCCATCAACTTGCAGATAAAGTAGATAAATACTTAGGCAAGGCCATTATATTCGCGCACAGGGATGACTCATGGCTCGTCATACACCTGCTATCGCCATGGCAGTCAATCCCCCAGGAAAAAACAATATATGAATCATCCTTCAGGCTATTGATTACTGGCTTTTACAAATTGCGAATAGCAATAATCGCACGCCCATCGTTTGCGATCTGTTTTTGTCATTTTCCCTTTAGCAGCCCTACAAAAAATTCATCGCATCAAAACAACATTTATTTTTGCCGAAATATACTCCTATTGCTAAGGGTTTTCTCTTCAAGGCAGCAACGCCTCAGCCCAGGCATCCGGCTTAAAGCCCACCAATACACTGCCATTTTCAGTGATCAAGAAAGGACGTTTAATCAACTTGCCATCGGAGGCAAGTGCATCGAGCGCCTCGTCATCGCTCATGGCCTTGACTGCATCCGCGCCAAGCGAGCGATAACTTACACCACTTGTGTTGAAGAGAAGTTTGCGGCTTACTAACTGCTTACTGGCGCCACGAAGCATCTCTCGACTAGGAGGTGTCTCAACGATGTCGAAAAGATCATGCACAATTTGATGCTCCTGCAGCCAAGCCAAGGCCTTCCGACAAGTAGCACAGCGCGAATAGCTATAAATCCTTATTGAGTTGAGCATGATTTAACTGGCCAGCAAAGAATGAACTCGTTCAATCAAGCGATTAGGGTTCATAGTTACTTTTTCAGCTTAACCTGCGCAGCTTTGGCGCAGGTCTCCAACAGAGGCTCAACAGCTTCTGAATCTCTCCAGCCACCGATATCAACAACTCGCCCCTCAAGATTTTTGTAAGTGCGGAAGAATTCAGCCACATCCTCCAGTTGACTGGCTGAAATCTGCCGAATGCTGCTGATCGACCGTTGACGGGGATCAGCAACGGGAACACACAACAACTTGCCGTCATAAGCCCCGGAATCATGCATATCAAGCACCCCGATTGGTCGTGCCCTAATCAGACAGCCAGCAAATGTGGGTTCCTCCATGATCACCATTGCATCGAGAGGTGCACCATCTTCAGCAAGGGTGTTGGGGATGAAGCCGTAATCAAACGGGTAGCGAACCGAGGAATGAAGAACCCTATCGAGGGCCATCACACCAGCCTCATCGAAATATTCGTACTTGTTCCGGCTTCCCGCCGGAATCTCCACCAACAGGTTGACCAACCCGGGTGAAGGAGATGGGAGTAGAGAGCTTAGATCCATCTTTCTCCAAGGCTGTGGGAACCATGCTTTCCCTCCCCGCAGACCGATCTGTCAAAACTGCCGCGAGGGGTACTCCAACGGTTGCGATGGCAATAGTCAAACCCAGCAACGCAATCGAAGGCGCACTCAAACTGAAAGGATCTTCAGGATCTGGTCCAATGAGACCAGAATCATGATGTGATCTGGACGGCTCCTCACCCTTAGACGAGGGGCTTGAAACTGAGGCTGGGTCAGGATCCATGCAGGGGTGGTTTAGAACGACCCGGTGTAGGGGATAGCATCAGCCACCTTCATCGGGGCGATTTCAGGGCCTGGGCAAGCCATTGCCGGAAACCGCTACAAAATATTCTGTCACCGAAAGAGACGTTATGCAGCAGGACGATCCTGCCGCTCTCGATGGGCGGCCAAATCTGACGGTGCATCATTCAATCCATCAAGCTGTGACCTAATCGCACGCAGCTCCTCAAGGATTGATCCAAGAACCTGTTGCGTTGCTGTTGAGGGGGAATTAAGAACCTCAACAGTGACTTCTTTGATCCTTAAAACATCCTTTGCGAAACGGGCGACTTCATTTGGATGAAAAAGAAGGGGATCTTTCTGATCGCTTCGATACTCAGGATTGAGCTTGCGAGGATTAAACGAAGGATTGAGGTTGCGTGGATCTGTATTTGTGTAGCGATACACCGAAGCCCTTGAACGATTCAAAGACTTCTGAACGTCATCGATCCCAACAAGCGCATCAGATTGAGCCATCACAGCATTAATATCTTTGCTTAAATCTGAAGAAGGGCTGGGCAGAGGAGAATCAGAATTGACCGAGCCATCAGACATGAGATCTACTACCAGCTTCTTAATGTTGCGCGACATTAGCAGGTGAGACTCATCTCGTACAGGCCGATTCGGCGCCTTGAGACAGTTTGGCGATCGGCTTTTTTAGACCGCGGATGGTAGCTTCCCCGATCCACTGAGGTCCGATTCATGCGCGTCTCCCGCCTGATGCTGGTGACGTTGCGCGACATACCAGCTGACGCGGAAATCGCCTCCCATCAATTGCTGCTCAGAGGGGGATATATCCGTCGTGTGACTTCAGGCATTTATGCCTACCTACCCCTGATGTGGCGGGTCCTGCGCAAAATCACAGCGATTGTGCAGGAGGAAATGGATGCCACTGGTGCTCTGGAGACCTTGTTACCTCAATTGCAGCCTGCAGAACTCTGGCGGCGTAGTGGCCGATGGCAGGGGTATACGGCCGGCGAAGGCCTGATGTTCCACCTTGAAGACCGCCAAGGACGAGAACTCGGACTCGGCCCCACCCATGAAGAGGTGATCACAAGTCTTGCCGGAGACCTGCTGCGCTCATATCGACAGCTTCCTGTAACGCTCTATCAGATCCAAAGCAAATTCCGCGATGAGATCCGCCCACGTTTTGGCCTGATGCGCGGCCGCGAATTCATCATGAAGGACGCCTATTCCTTCCATTCCTGCGAAGCAGACCTCGCCATGACCTACAGAGCCATGGATGAGGCCTATCAACGAATCTTCTCCCGTTGCGGACTCGAAACCGTCGCCGTGGAAGCCGACAGCGGAGCCATCGGTGGAGCCTCGTCTCAAGAATTTATGGTCACAGCGGATGCTGGCGAAGACCTGATCCTGATCAGTGGTGATGGCCTCTACGCCGCCAACCAAGAAAAGGCCGTCTCTCATCCACCAAAAGCCATCCCCCTGCCTGCTTCACAAGTTGCCTTGCTTGATACACCCGAACAGGGAACGATCGAGACACTGTGTACCGCCCAGGGCCTTGTTCCGTCTCAAGTGGTGAAGGTGCTGGTCATGCTGGCCCGCATCGAAGATGGTGAACTTCAACCAGTCCTTGTAAGCATCCGAGGAGACCAGCAACTCAATGAGGTAAAGCTGATCAACGCCCTAAGCAGGGAACTAAACAAGGGGGTGCTCGATGTGGCCCCCATCAGCGCCGATCAAATCACTGCACAAAAGCTTGACGCCTGGCCCTTTGGGGCGATAGGGCCTGACCTAGACGATGCCCTGTTAAGCGGAGCCACAAGCTGGACAAAACATTTCCTACGCCTAGCTGACCCGACAGCTACTGAGCTGAACTGTTTTGTCTGCGGTGCCAATCAAAGCAATCAGCATCGAACTGGCATGACCTGGTCAAAACTCGGGGAAGTGCCCAAAAGCGTCGATCTACGCAAATCGCAGGCTGGCGATCGCTGTATCCATGACTCCAGCCAGATTCTGGAGGAGAGAAGAGGCATTGAGGTAGGACACATTTTCCAATTAGGTCGCAAGTACTCAGAAGCCCTAGAGGCCTGTTTCACCAATGACCAGGGCACTCAGGAGCCTTTCTGGATGGGGTGTTACGGCATCGGGATTTCCAGACTTGCCCAGGCCGCTGTGGAACAACACCATGACGAAGCTGGCATGAATTGGCCTCTGGCTATAGCCCCATTTGAGGTCATCATCGTGGTAGCCAACATCCAGGATGAGGTTCAGCAAAAGCTGGCCGAACAGCTTTACAGCGAACTACAAGCAGCTGATATCGAAGCGCTACTTGATGACAGGACTGAACGCGCCGGCGTGAAATTCAAAGATGCTGATCTGATCGGTATCCCTTGGCGAGTCGTGGTTGGCAGAGATGCCGTCAAGGGGCAGGTGGAACTGATTCAAAGATCCAGCCGCAAGGTTCAAATACTTACTGCAAAACAGGCCTTTACCGCACTGGTTAAAGAGATAGCAGCGAACCAAAACACAAGGGTCTGACCAGCCATTTAAAATTCTTGGGAATGGAATGAACCGGATGACTACTGCCTTGCATCACATGGCCAAGCAGTTGATGCGGGCAGGATTGGCAATCTGCCTTGTCCTTTGCCTGATGCTCACAGCCAACGGAAGCGCCAATGCAGCCGAGATCCAATTGTCCGGAAACTATGTAGACGACACAGTCAACGTGGCTCACAACCTGCAAGACGCAATCGCCCTGTCCTCGGACGACGAAGGCTTTTCAGCAGCGCAAGAGGAGGCTCGTGACCTGAGCTACAACTACATCGCCCGATATCGGCCTCGCTCCAAGGTGAATAACCTGCAGTCCTTCACCACCATGCAGACAGCCCTCAATTCTCTAGCTGGTCATTACAACAACTTCGCCAACCGCCCCCTACCGGAAGAACTTCAAAATCGGATCACTAAAGAACTTGCCAAGGCAGAACAAACTGTATTAAGAGGCAGATAAATCAACTGCTAGGTAATCACTGTTTGACTTAAGGCAGGGATATCTGGGAAGATCCCCGTTTGTGAATAACGGCGGCTTCGGGCCGCAGTGTCCTTGGCCAATGTTGTCGTCATCGGTGCGCAGTGGGGTGACGAAGGAAAAGGCAAGATCACCGATCTCCTAAGCCGTTCAGCTGATGTTGTCGTCCGCTATCAAGGTGGCGTCAATGCCGGCCACACAATCGTTGTGGATGACCAGGTGCTCAAACTGCACCTCATTCCCTCAGGAATCCTTTACCAAGAAACAATCTGCCTCATCGGCTCTGGCACAGTCATCGATCCCAAAGTGATGCTCAAGGAGCTAGACATGCTGCTTGAGAACAGCATTGATATCTCAGGTCTTCAACTGGCGTCGACTGCCCACGTAACGATGCCGTATCACCGCCTCTTGGATGAGGCGATGGAGCAACAACGTGGCGATCACCGTATCGGCACTACTGGACGGGGCATCGGTCCCACCTATGCCGATAAATCCCAACGCAACGGCATTCGCGTACTTGATCTTTTAGATAGCCAACGACTACGAGAACGACTGCGTGGCCCTCTACAAGAAAAGAATCGTCTACTCGAACAAATTTATGGAGTAGCACCACTTGACTCAGAGCAGGTGATCGAGGAATACCTCGGCTATGGCCAAAGGCTTGCTCCACACGTTGTCGACTGTATTCAAACTATTCATCAAGCTGCCCGCAGCCGCAAAAACATTCTTTTTGAAGGAGCTCAAGGGACCCTTTTAGACCTTGATCACGGCACCTATCCATATGTCACCTCCTCCAATCCAATCTCAGGCGGTGCATGCATCGGAGCTGGAGTCGGACCCACGCTGATCGATCGAGTGATCGGTGTTGCCAAGGCTTACACCACCCGTGTAGGAGAAGGTCCTTTTCCTACAGAACTGGAAGGAAGCATCAATGAACAGCTCTGTGACCGGGGAGGTGAATTCGGCACCACCACAGGCCGCCGCAGACGCTGCGGCTGGTTCGATGGAGTCATTGGTCGTTACGCAGTAGCAGTGAATGGCCTGGATTGCCTGGCGATTACCAAACTCGATGTGCTTGATGAGCTCGACGAAATCCGAGTGTGCGTGGCCTACGAACTCAATGGTGAACGAATTGAACACTTCCCTAGCAGCGCAGAAGACTTTGCCAGCTGTCATCCAATCTTCGAGACCCTGCCAGGCTGGCAATGCTCCACTGCAGACTGCCGCCGTCTTGAAGACCTACCAACCACAGCGATGGACTATCTGCGCTTCCTCGCCGACCTGATGGAAGTGCCGATTGCCATCGTCTCCCTAGGTGCCAACCGTGATCAAACAATCGTTGTAGAAGATCCGATCCACGGTCCCAAACGGGCTCTCCTAAGCGCCTAAACCCTTCCTCAAAACAGTTGGTGGACGGGGATCGATACTTCTGAGGTTTCCCATGCATCCCTCCATGGCTATCCCCAGGTTCAGTGATCGTCCTCTCGATGTGGTTGGAATAGGCAATGCCATCGTGGACGTGCTGGTGCAGGCAGACGATGCCTTCCTTGATGCGCACAGTCTGAGTAAAGGCAATATGGCCTTGGTGGATGAAGCCCAAGCAGAAGCGCTTTACTCCATCAGTGGACCAGGTCTAGAGACTTCAGGTGGATCCGCCGCCAACACCCTGGTAGGTCTGGCGCAGCTCGGCGGGAAGGCAGGCTTCATCGGTCGTGTCAAAAATGATCAACTAGGCAGCATTTTTAGCCACGACATCCGTTCAGTAGGCGCTCGATTCGAGACTCCACCAGCAAGTGATGGTCCTTCTACGGCTCGCTGTCTGATCCTGGTCACCCCTGATGCGCAACGCACCATGTGTACCTATCTAGGAGCTTCGGTACAGCTGGACCCTGAAGATTTAGACCTGTCAATGGTTCGCCAAGCCAAGGTGCTCTACCTCGAGGGGTATCTATGGGACAGTCCGGCAGCCAAAAAAGCCTTCATCGCTGCCGCACAAGTCTGTCGTGACTCAGGAGGCCAAGTAGCCCTCTCTCTTTCCGATGGCTTCTGCGTTGATCGGCATCGCGACAGCTTTCTCGAGCTGGTTGATAGCCACGTTGATCTGCTGTTTGCTAACGACAGCGAAATCACCTCTCTTTACAAGAGTGTCAGCTTCGAGGCTGCATTGGAAGAAGTGAAAGGCCGCTGCAAGGTGGCAGCCCTCACCCGCAGCGAGCACGGATCTGTCGTGCTCGCTGGTGATCAACGCTGGGATATTCCTGCCTACAAACTTGGCAACGTGGTTGACACCACAGGTGCAGGTGATCTCTACGCCGGTGGCTTCCTACACGGTTACACCCAGGGAACCCCTTTGGAAACCTGTGGACAAATTGGATCCATCTGCGCCGGCCAGGTGATCACTCAACTCGGTCCTCGCTCACAGGTGTCGCTTCCGGAATTAGTAGCGAAGCATCTGAACTAATTAAAGGGCTGTTTCACCCTTCAACAGGTTCCACAGCTGCTGCTACCCAAGCAGCGTAAGGATCACTTGCAGTGGCTGACCAGTAAATCCACTCTGGGGTCTCATAGCTGTGTAACTCTTTAATCGTCTGATGCAGTGCATCCAGCTGATCCTGACTGGTCTTGATCAGCAATTGCACTTCCTGCGCTCGTTCCAGCTTCCCCTGCCAACAGTAGTGGGATTGAATCTGCTGCAAACTCACGCAGGCCGCCAACCTGCGAGCCAAGAGCTCATTGGCCAATCCCTCGGCCAGATTTGCGTTTGCCTCTGTGGTCAACACCAAAACCAGTGTCGATGAGGATCTTCGATCAACCATGAAGACCTTTGCGAAGAACGTCAGCAAAGTGGAGCTACTGGATTGGTTGAAAGCCGATTGAGCAGGCTCTCAACGCTACCGATGGCTTCTACTGCAACGCAGGGTTGTGGCCGGGAGATCAACCAAAGGCCAAGCCCCTGCTGCCGACAGATCTTGTGCCAGAGCTGCTCCGTCCCCCCCCCCGACTGCCTGCAAACCACTGCTGTAATCGACCAGCGCCGGCACAAGGCTGACTCCAGTTCGCCATGAGATTGCCCCTGCAGCGGACGCACCACAGCCAGATGGTGCTCGGGCAAGCCACTCGCCAAAGCATGTCGAAGACTTTCCGGCGAAGGAAGCACACGGGCAAACACTTGAGCTCCAGCCTGACGAGCTGCCCTGACAGCCTGGCCAAGATGCCTTGCCCCAAGAGCCATCAACAATCGACTTCCTTGCAATGTTTGCCTTGCCAAATCAGCCGAGCTCGCGATCAGGGATGCTTCTCCACAACCCTCCATGGGACGCTCAAAGCGCAACAAAGGCTGAGCGAATTCCTGACAGGCACGCTGCAGATCCGTACTGATCTTGACTGCAAAGGGATGGGTCGCATCCACCACCCAATCAAAACCTTGATGGCGATGACAAGCCTGATCAAGCACCCCGAGTATCCCTTCCACTCCGTCGAGGGGGCCCGTCCAAAGATCTTCCAAGGACAGACCTGCGTAGGCCCCTGCGGCGCTAGCACTGACGACACTGACACTGACTCGCCATCCCTGAGCCACCAAAGCGGCCACCAAAACAGGTCCTTCACCAGTCCCAGATAGCAACCAGACATGCGGCTGGTCATTCCTGCAAGCTTGCATCAAAATGACTCTCACTCCAAGGGAAGGACATGAACCACTGCGTACTTGAAGTGGAAGTGATCCAGGCACCAACCATTCGTTATACCCAAGACAACCAAACACCGATCGCCGAAATGGAGGTGCGCTTCGATGCACTTCGTGTCGACACTGCCCCTGGTCAACTCAAAGTGGTGGGATGGGGCAACCTTGCCCAGGATCTACAAAACCGCGTCCAAGTTGGACAAAGGCTTGTGATTGAAGGTCGACTACGAATGAACACAGTTCCCCGTCAAGATGGCACCAAGGAAAAGCGCGCCGAATTCACACTCGCGCGTCTTCATTCCCTCTCCGGCCAAGCTGGTCAAACTGCTAGTAGCCCAGAACGATCTACTAGCAATACAACCAACCAGACCTCACGACCTATACCGATAGCCGAGACGCCAACACCCAAACCGGTAACAACTGCAGAATCAGAAGCTGCCAGCTGGAATAGTGCCCCACTGGTGCCAGACACCGATGACATTCCCTTCTGAACGCATTCATTACCCGAAGCTGTTCTCGTCTTCAAGGCCCTCGGCAGCTCGAGTCAACAGCTGGCCCAATTCCCTCTCCAGAGCAGCCAAGTCAAGGCGCAACTCAACCCAACGACCACGATCAATCTGCTCCAGCAACCAAGCTCGATCAGCATCCAACTGAGTGATCAACTCAGATAAGTCGCTATCAAAGGGATGAGCTGAAGCCATTTCAACGGATCCTTACCCTCAGCCTGGAGGCTAAAGCGTCAGAATAAACGCCATGAATGATCTGTTCTCTCCAGGCAGCCTCGTCACCGTGGCAGGTGGTGTACTTGCAGTTGTTGGTGCGGTGGCCTACACAAATGGCGATGCCAACCTAAGCCTCCCAACCATCTTCTATGGAGTGCCCATCCTCATAGGAGGACTAGCACTAAAATCCTCTGAACTTCCCCCTGCTAAACGCGTCACTCCAGCCGCAGTTCTGCGTCAAGCCAGGGAGAAGGGAGCACCGGAACTGGGCAAACTCGTCTGGGATGTAACCCGCTGGCGTTATGGACAGAAAGCCCATCTTGAGACGTCCTTAGAAGCGCTCAAACTCTGGGATAAAGACAACCCCCCTCAGCTCCAAGAAATTGAAGAACTAGAAACTGCAGCAGGGTACGGCGTACGGTTGAGATTCAAGCTGGGTGCTGTGCCACTCGATCTCTGGCAGGAACGCCAGGAACGATTGGGCCGCTTCTTTGCCAAAGGCCTGCACGCCGAACTGAAATCTCCAAGCGCGGGGGTCCTGGATCTCATCCTGCTGCCAATCAACAAGGATGATGAACTAGCAGGTCAAGATGGAGTCAGCTAAATCTGCTGCAGCGCTGGTTGAGCCCTGCCAAACCAACTCCGCGAGAAGGCTTACAGAGGATGACTCCCTCAGGGTTTCTGTGCTTAGCGAAGCCCTCCCTTACATCCAACGTTTTAGCGGACGGCGCATTGTTATCAAATACGGCGGAGCCGCCATGGCCCACGCCAATTTGCAGGAAGCGGTTTTTCGCGACCTTGCCCTACTCGTCAGCGTGGGCGTACAGCCCGTTGTGGTTCATGGCGGCGGACCAGAGATCAATCAATGGCTGGAAAGGCTTGAGATTCCAGCCCAATTCCGCGACGGCCTTCGCGTTACCGATGCAGACACCATGGACGTGGTGGAAATGGTCTTAGTTGGACGCGTTAACAAGCAAATCGTTAATGGCCTCAACCAACTGGGGGCCAAGGCTGTTGGCCTTAGTGGAAGTGACGGGAGTCTGGTTGAAGCCCGACCCTGGGGCGACGGCAGCCATGGCTTCGTCGGAGATGTAGCCCGAGTCAACACCGATGTACTTGAACCAATTCTCGCAAAGGGTTATGTACCAGTGATCTCAAGCGTGGCCGCCACTGTTGAGGGCTACTCACACAACATCAATGCAGACACGGTCGCAGGTGAGATCGCCGCCGCTCTTGAAGCAGAGAAACTAATCCTACTAACCGACACCCCAGGCATCTTGCTAGATCGGGATGATCCAAGTTCCCTTGTTCATCAGTTGCGTCTCTCTGAAGCACGCCAGCTCATCACTGAAGGGGTGGTGGCTGGCGGCATGACCCCAAAAACCGAATGCTGCATCAGAGCTTTAGCTCAAGGGGTCGGCGCTGCCCATATCATCGATGGACGTGTTCCACACGCCCTGCTTCTCGAGGTATTCACCGACGCCGGCATCGGCACCATGGTGGTTGGTCGCAGCTGAGCGATGCACGCGAATCTGGCCGAGGCTGAAGCCGCCCTCGCCCGCGGAGACTATGGCCAAAGCCTTGCTCTATTAGAGCCTTTGGCAGCAAGCCATCCACTGCCCCATGCGGAGGGGGCCAGGATCAGAATGTTGATGGTTACTGCTTGGATGGGGCAAGGTGACGAGCGCAAGGCCCTCGCAACCTGTCGTCTTCTCACCCGCTGCAAAGACCTCGAACTTCGCCAGAACGCAAAACAGCTACTGATCGTGTTGGAAGCACCAAGCTTGCAACGGCCTGCCAACTGGTCGATACGCTTGCCGAACTTAAACATGACAGCCACAACGGCTGCACGCCCTGTCTCAGCCCGTCGACCTTCACTGCGGCCAGCGCCGCCGCCACCGCCAGCCACCGGACCAACAAAAGCCCCCAATCTGGGCTTCTTAATCTTGGTCTTGCTCGTTCTCATCGGGTTAACCATGCTGCTCAGTGGCTTGGCCATACCACCGAGATGAGCCTATTAAGGCCAAACGAGTGAACCCAGTAACCAGCCAAAGACTCACCAACAACCCTGACGGGGATCTGAGTTGGCCTCTACAGCAAGGCGACCCTCAGCAGCTAGACCTTGATCGCAAACGCTCCAGCCGACTCGAGGTTGGCAACCCTTGGGTCATGGAGCTGTTGAAGACCAGCCTGATCCTGCAAAACGTTCAGCTCAGACTCGGCTTCGGCGTGCTCAAAATGCCCCTCGAACGGACCTCCAACAACATCAACCATTGAAGATGATGGCCTAATCAAAGCTGAATTGGATCTGGGTCCACCGCTAAGGAAACCCCACGGGGCAATCCATTCCAAAGAGTCGATCCTGATGGCAGCGGCAAACGACTCTCCTCCGGACCATGCAATAGCAGTTGCCAACGACTTCGACCAGCGACCCGTGCAATCGGAGCTGGCGCTGGTCCTACAAGACACCAACCCTGAGCCTCACAAAGGGGTTTGATCTGTTCAGCGAGGACCGCAGCAGCTGTTGCTGTCACGGCAGCTGAATCACCTGACAAACGCAACAAGCAGGCCCGGCTATAAGGCACCAAACCAGCCTCATGACGAAGACAGGCCTCTTCTTTCAGAAACTCTCCATAGCGACCATCCACCAAATGGTGAATCACAGGATGATCAGGGCAATAGGTCTGAACGAGCACATGACCTGGCCGCTCGCCACGTCCTGCACGACCAGCCAATTGCATCAAGAGTTGCAAGCTCTGCTCTCCAGCTTGTAAATCAGGGCGATGCAGCAAACCATCTGCTGCCAACACCGCCGCAAGAGTGACCCGAGGCAAATCCATACCCTTGGCCAACATCTGGGTGCCAACCAGCACATCTGCCTCCCCTGCTGCAAATTGCTCCAGTAAACGGCGATGCCCATCACGCCCAGCGGTGCTGTCACGATCGAAACGCAACAACCTCAGACCCTGAAGCTCCTCAACGAGATGCTCCATCACGCGCTGCGTGCCTGCACCGAAGGGTTTGAAAGCCTTCGATCCACATTTATGGCAACTGGACTCAACCTCAGCGCGATAGTCACACCAATGGCAACGCAACCACTGGTGCCCTTGACGACTGCGATGCACCGTAAGCGCCACATCGCAGTTAGGACACTGCACGACCTCTCCACAGCTACGACAACTCAAAAAGCTGCTGTAGCCGCGTCGTGGCACCAACACCACCGCCTGTTCACCGGCCTCAGGCAATGCCGAAAGACGTTCCATCAATGGACGGCTGATCAAGCGACGATGGCCATCGGCCAATTCCTGTCGCATATCAACCACATGCACAGGCGGTAAGGGCTGATCGAAAATGCGACGGGTCAGTCGAGCCAAGACAAGCTGGCCTTGAGGAGCGAGGTTCTTCCAGCTGACAAGCGAAGGCGTAGCGCTTCCCAGCACCACCCTGGCGCCAGTTCGCCTGGCCCTATCCATGGCCATATCACGGGCGTGGTAGCAAGGCATGGGTGACTCCTGCTTGTAAGAACTGTCGTGTTCCTCATCAAGCACGATCAAACCCAATGGTGCCAATGGCAAAAAGACTGCTGAACGAGTACCAACCACCACCAATGGAGTGGCAGCAGTAAGCCCCTGCCGCCAGGTGCTCACCCGTTCACGATCGGAACAGCCACTGTGATATTCCAGAACCTTGGTTCCGAAACGGCGACGGAAACGATCGACCAACTGAGGGATCAAACCAATCTCCGGCGTGAGAATCAAGCAATGACGACCGGCTTGCAGTTCTCTTGCCGCAAGCTGCAAGTAAACCTCTGTCTTGCCCGAGCCTGTCACCCCCCAAAGCAGCATCCCAGTGCCAAGAAGCTGGGATTGGAAAGCCTCCACAACCTCCTGCTGTTCAACAGTCAGAGACTGAGGCACCTCCAAATCCTGATCACAAGCATCTGAGCAGGAAAGCCCGTTGGAGGCATCAGTAGGTTGACGCTTTTCCCTACGAATGAGACCTCGCTTGATGAGGCCATTGACAAGACCAGAGCCGAAGCCAGCAGCCTGAAGATCCCTCTGCCATGCACCACCACCCCCTGCAGCCAAGGCCGCCTGCAAATCAGCCTGACGCTGAGGAAGATTCTGGGGATTGATCGCAGAAGATTCGAGTTGAATCCACCAGAGTCGACGGGGCTCCGTCTGATGAGACTGCCGCTGACCGAGCCAACCAGGCGGCAAAGCTGCTTTAAGCATGCGAAATGAACTGATATGGCAATGAACAGCCATCGCTTCAATCCAGCCAAACCAGAGAGGATCTACCGCCGCAGACTGCACAAGAGCCTCGATGGCCTCTAAGTGACGCGGCGGTGCTTCACTCCCAGAGTCCTGGCCACGATCAACAGGAGACGAGATCCGCCGATCCATCACGAGGCCGTGCATCCTTCGTCCCCGCAGGCGAACGACCACGAGATCCCCTAAATCCACCCCTAACCGTCTGCTGTCCACATAGGTGAAACACCGCCCTTCACGACCTGCCTCCACCCATACGTCCACCTCTGCGCAGCGTTCGGAAGGGCAGTGGGCCAGTTCAGCCGGATCAAGACTTGCAGGCGTCACAAGTTTTTTTTAGAATGTGAATGTTGGACAGTCCAAAGGCTGTCGTCGGAACCAAGCAGAGTTCCGTCCAGTGGGAAGACACGAAATTCGAGCCTCTATAGGGAACCCTCTATAAAAGTTCGGTCGGTCTGAGAAAGCCCCTGACAGCCCTGCTTTGGTCCACAAAAACATTCCCTGTTCCTTTCGCTCCAAATCAGAGCATCCCAAGTCTCAACCTGGATCACAGGATCGTCAGGCTACTTCTAGCTCAGATGATCACTTGTTTATGAGGTTCTGATCTGATGCTTTGAGCCGTCGGTGCTGCAGTGGCCACTTTTGCATGGTTTTGCATAAGCCTGGGTTCTGCTCCCTCATTCCCACTTTCCTCTGTAATTCCCTCACCTGCCATGAGTCCTGCAGCCACCCAAGCAGCAGCTGCAAAGGCCAAGCCAAAAGCCTCTGCAAAGACTGCCAAACCCCAAGTGGCCAAAAGCACGGTTAAAGCCAAAGCCAAGAAAGTCAAGGCAACAACACCTAAGGCAAAGACTGCTGCCAAGCCGGTTAGCTCTGCTGCTAAAGCGTCCAGCCCCAAAGCAAAAAAAGCAAAAGCCACCCCTACCCCTACTGTCAGCAAAAACCTTGATTTAACGGCTGACCAACTTCTTGCTACAGCAGCGGCAAGCGCCCCTAAGGCCAGCGCTGAAACTGAAAGCAGCCAAGCTGCTGCTAAAGCAACCAGCGAAGCAGACGCGAAGGCCAGAGCTCTAGCCAATATCAAGATCGGTCCTAAAGGCGTCTACACCGAAGATTCCATCCGGGTTTATCTCCAGGAGATCGGCCGTATCCGCCTGTTGCGTCCAGACGAGGAGATTGAACTAGCCCGCAAAATTGCTGACCTCCTGCATCTAGAGGAACTGGCAGAGCAGTTCAATAGTGATCACGGTCACTACCCCAACAACAAGGAATGGGCTGCCCTTGTTGAAATGCCCAACATCAAATTCCGCCGTCGCCTAATGCTGGGGCGCCGAGCCAAGGAAAAGATGGTGCAATCCAACCTGCGGCTGGTGGTTTCGATCGCCAAAAAATACATGAATCGAGGCCTGTCCTTCCAGGATCTAATCCAAGAAGGCAGCCTGGGATTAATTCGTGCTGCCGAAAAATTCGACCACGAGAAAGGGTACAAATTCTCCACCTATGCCACCTGGTGGATCCGTCAAGCCATCACCCGAGCAATTGCGGATCAGAGCCGCACAATCCGTCTTCCTGTTCACCTCTACGAAACAATCTCACGCATCAAAAAAACAACCAAAGTGCTGAGCCAGGAATTTGGCCGTAAACCAACAGAAGAGGAAATTGCCGAAAGCATGGAGATGACAATCGAAAAACTTCGATTCATCGCAAAAAGTGCTCAACTACCCATCTCCCTCGAGACTCCGATTGGCAAAGAGGAAGACTCCAGACTTGGTGATTTCATCGAATCTGATACTGAGAATCCTGAACAAGATGTCGCCAAAACTCTCTTGCGAGAAGATCTAGAAGGTGTTCTCGCAACCCTCAGCCCCCGCGAACGTGATGTTCTGCGTCTGCGCTATGGCCTTGACGATGGCCGCATGAAAACCCTCGAGGAAATTGGACAAATCTTTGAGGTCACACGAGAGCGCATCCGTCAGATTGAAGCAAAAGCCCTGCGCAAACTTCGCCACCCGAACCGCAATGGTGTCTTAAAGGAATACATCAAGTAATCAATTTAAAAGTCAATCAAAAAAGGGGGCTTAAGCCCCCTTTTTCAATGCAGGCGACCAAGACCTTTCAGCCACTGATATCTTTAATTCCTAATACCAGTAGAGCAGCGAAGATATTTAGGTTAAGGCCACGAAAAAAGCAACAAGTCTCAATCCGATCAAAGGCACTAAAAATACTTTAACCACTATGACCATTCATGTTAGGCATAGAACACCTCCATCTTTCTGATAGAAATCAAAATCTGGCCATCAAGTTAGCGCCTCCACGTTAAATTCAATAAAGTCACTCACCAGGAACGACTTTATTTTTTCAGCATGCAATCCGGAGACAAGCTAAAGATATTTCTTATCACTTTTTCAATAGCTGGGAAGTGATATTTGCTTTCCAAGCAGAAGCTCTTACATCTCTTGCTGGTCTTGGGAAAGGAAATGAACAAGTCCTATTGATTGAGCAGACAACCGAAAAACCTCCCTTCCCTCAGAGCATTAACGGATTATCAGCCCATCGCGAAGATCGTGGGGTCGACTGCTTAATCTGGAGGGCTGGAGTTCTGAACACATGGTCCTCACCCAACTGCGCATCGCCTCCCGCCGAAGCCAGCTGGCCATGGTGCAAACCAATTGGGTGCAAGCGGAACTGGAGAAAGCACACCCTGGCCTTTCCATCTCCGTGGAAGCGATGGCAACCCAGGGAGACAAAATCCTCGATGTCGCCCTTGCCAAGATCGGCGACAAGGGCCTGTTCACCAAAGAGCTTGAAGCTCAGATGCTGATCGGCCGTGCCGATATCGCTGTTCATTCCCTCAAAGATCTACCCACCAATCTTCCCGAAGGGCTCATGCTTGGGTGCGTGACTGAGCGAGAAGACCCAGCCGACGCTCTGGTAGTGAATCAAAAGAATGCCGATCATCAACTCAGCACCCTGCCTGAAGGGGCAATCGTTGGCACAAGCTCGCTACGGCGTCTCGCCCAATTGCGGCATCACTACCCCCATCTGGTGTTTAAGGATGTGCGCGGCAATGTGATCACCCGCCTTGAAAAGCTGGATGCCGGCAACTATGACTGCCTGATCCTTGCAGCAGCAGGTCTGACAAGGCTTGGCTTTGGAGATCGCATTCATCAGTTGATTCCCAGCGAGATCTCCCTTCATGCCGTTGGCCAGGGAGCCCTAGGCATTGAATGCGTGGAGGGACACCCCGAAGTCCTCGAGGTCATCAAGGCACTGGAACACAAACCAACAGCACAGCGCTGCCTTGCTGAGCGGGCCTTACTGAGAGAACTAGAAGGGGGCTGCCAGGTCCCCATCGGAGTCAATAGCCGCATCGAAGCCAATGAATTACTGCTCACGGGCATGGTTGCCAGCTTGGATGGCAAGCGGTTGATACGTGATCAGCAGCGCGGCCCACTTGATCACTGTGAAACCATCGGCAAGGAACTCGCTGAAACCCTGAAATCTCAAGGTGCTGGAGAGATCCTTGCGGAGATCTTCGCTGCTGTCAGGCCAGAAACCTGAACTCCTCTCAATCTCTATTGAGCCAGCTAGCTAGATCAATCAACCACTCATAAGTCTATTGGCTGCGCTGAAAAGGATCAGCGCAGGATTTCCACAGCTGTTCACACCTCGACGACGTCAAACAACTGACGTACATGCGCATGCTTCATGCGCACACAACCATTGGTGACTGCACCTTTTGCATTGACCCAGTAGGGCCATGGGGTGCCATGAATGCCGAATTTGCTCTGACCACTTTGCAGAAAGCCAATCCAGCGATCGCCAAACGGGCTAGCAACCCCAATCGCAGGATTCAATCGCCCAGATTTGGTGCTCTGATATTGCGGATTGGTCACTTTGTTCTCCACCTTAAAGACACTAGTAGGAGTAGGCGTACGAGGATCACCAATAGCAACCGGCCAGGGGCCAAGCTTCTCTCCATCGCGGATCACACTGATTACACGACGACCAAGCAGCGAGACAACTTTCGTACTGATCTCAGGCGATACAGACACTTCAGAGTTATCCGCTGGGGCTTCAGGCGATGCAGACGCTTCAGTGTTATCCGCTGAGATCTCAGCAGATGCTTGAACCATGCCTGGCAAAGCAACAGCTCACGCCAAGATCAATGAAACAGGCAACAGCGAAAACGGACGACACAACAGGCTTGACACGGGCCAGCAAAGACTGATCAGTCTCAAGATAAACAGCGAGCAACAAAACCGTTCAGGCAATGTCCATTCGCTGCCAACGACCATTACCGCAAGGATCAATCAACCAATTTTGGATCAATCTCAGCGAGATAACGGGCTTCGCAGGCCTTGATAATCTCGACAGCCTTTTGCACCCCTAAGAAGCCGTTCACCCTGCAGGTACCAGGCTTTTTAAGGTCCTTGTAGTGCTCCCAGTAGTACTGGGTCTCCTTCAGCCATTGCTCTCCGAGCTGTTCAAAGCTGGTGATGTGGTCCATGCGCTTGTCATCAGCCAGCACAGCAATCACTTTGTCGTCGACTTCACCACCATCATCAAAGGTCATGATGCCAATGATCCTTGCCTCAACAATCGAGCCAGGCACCAGCGGCTCTGTGACACTGACGATTTCGATGTCGAGTGGATCACCGTCTTCGTCCCATGTACGAGGAATACAACCGTAGGCAAAGGGATAGGCCAGGGAGGAGTAGCCGACACGATCAAGCTTGAGGTGGCCTGTTTCCGTGATCAGCTCATATTTGTTGATCGTGTTGGAGTTGAGCTCCACGATCGTGTTGAGCCGCAATTCCGATTCATCGGCAAAGGCAGGCAACACATGCAAGAGGTTGGGAGTGCTGCGGCTTGGAGCCTGATCGATGTTGAGCTTTAAGACTGTAATGGGGGAGATATTAAATGGTGAGATGACAAAAAAATGGGTCTTTTACAGAGTTGCTAGGTCTCAAGGAAGGAAAACTTATCAACAGTTAATTAAAACAAAAGGTATGGCGATACATTAAGGAACACAGGAAATCAAAACTGACTCAAAGGAAGGCATAGAAACATCTAATAGCAAGATTATCCAATACTTTTAGTATCTTAGAAAATAAGAGGAGTCAAATAGAAAAGAATAAACCAATAGCAATTGTTTATACTTCAAAGATAACCCTCAGAGACAGATGACTCAAGAACAGACAAGAATCTAAGACAAACTTTTAATTTGAATAACATGCAAAAGTTAAAACAAGACAAAAAGGGGAGAAGGTTAGAAAAGGCAACTAGGCATAGATGCCCCCGTACCAAAAACAAACCAAAAGATAAAGGCATAGACTAGCGAAACAAGCCAACCCCAATGGGAACTTCGAGAGCGGAAGAGATGGCAGTGTATAAGTTTTTCTTATCAAATCGAGAGCAAAGACTTCAGAAATAAGATTGCATCGTGCAATAAGATAGAAAAAGAAAACAAAAACAAGATCGAAAGAAATACATAATTAAACATGCGAACAGACGCGTAAACATAAAAACAAAGAAAACATTAAAGGAGAAGGAGGGCTGGTCTGAGCGGTTAATGTATAATTAAATTATTCTGTTAAAAATCATGCCTAACTCAACCGATCATCCATCGACTTATACTGTCAAAACTGTTGCAGACTTCATAGGTCACCCAGCTGATTCGGGAACAGACTGGGACGCTATTCACGATAAATTGAACAATGCAAAGAGCGCAAAAGAATGTTCAGAGATTGCTACCAGTTACGGATTTAACTTTACGGAAAGCCAATTCCAAGACTATTTTGAAGAAAACCTGACGCCAGAGCAACTCGAAACTAGCGGCGGTGGAAGCTGCTGCTGCTCCTGCTCATCCTGCTGAACAGGTTAGGCCAAAGCAAGAAAGCCTCATTAGCTTAGAAAGTATACTCGTCTATTTGGAACAACAGGCATGAGTGAAAACTTCTAGCATTAAATACAATTAATTTTACAATGATGGATGAAAATCGTTGTCTTGTCAAGGGCACACAAGCCTTTTTGCTTGAGGAAGATGTACTCTATCTAATCAATAAAGAAAAAGAATATATCTTTAACGACAATCATGCTAAATTTATAGCTGAATTACTAACATCATCAAACGATATTGAAGATTTAGAAAATACAAAATGGTTTAGACACAAGCCACAAGCCTACATCCTGAAGGATTGGCTTGTCAGCAATAATTTGTTAGTTACCCAAGAAGAAGAAGTGACGGATGAGCAAAAAAGTTGGTTTGTTAATTTAACAAACAACAGTTTCGAGGCAGAACCTATTCAAGCAATCAGCAAAAATAAATCAAACAACTATAAAACAAGTCAAGTTAAAATATTTGGTTATGGAGGGTATCAACACGCGGGGCGGATTAAAATTGCTAATTATATCAAGAACAGACTGGAAGAAGATATTGGAAGAAAATACATAGCATTCCTGGGGTCAAAGCATGAATCTATCAATCTGATTGTGCACGCAAATCGTGTAGATATGCAATCGTACAAAACAGATGCTAACATTGATGAAAGAGGAATCATTGTTCCAATAATATACAGTGCAAGCAAAATTGAAATAGGCCCAATCTACACATCAAAGCAAAAGAAGTATGTAGAGATACTCAATGAACGAGTCAAAATGAGAGCAGGAGCTGCTCATGTGCTCGGAAATCAGCTGCCTTTTGTTCCCCCAAGTTGTCTTATGCCAAGAGAAGAGACGTGGAATGCAATACTCGAAGCCTTGAACCACATCATTGAAGAAAGAATAGTAAATATAGAATGCCTGGAAGCAAGCCAAGATTTAGTATGGTCAATTGACAGGGAAATAATCGAAAGTCCTACAATTAACTTCAAGACACATCAACATATACAAGAGAAGAGAATACATATAATCAAGGAGGAAGTGAGTGAGCAGCTGTTAAGGAGGGAGGAAGTCGTTAAAATTAAAACTTTTCAAAAAATAAGAAAAGAACTCAGTCAGTACGATTATGAGATTACAAAAGTGCCGACAATCAATACTCTGACTAGAGGTAAAAAGAAGGACTGTAATATAATTGATGGAGGGAGACGGATTAAATCAACTGCAAAGACGCGAGAGCAGATTAAACCATTTGTAGACGATGTAACAGGTATCCTAGAAAAATTACAATTAACATCAATAAACAAATTAATTTATACTTACGATGGCTCAAAAGTATTTGGTAGGAAAACTAGAGCAATGAAACAAACTGGTAACACTTCGCGTGCTACAGGATTTCCAGTCAGCGCATCAGGGAAGGGGAGAACAGCCTACCAATCTCAAGTCAGCTGTATTGCGGAAGCATTGGAACGGTATTCAGCAAATTATTCAATCTTAAAGGTGCCTGAAAGAAAACTTAGTTATATTGAAAATAAAAATTGTTGTATCCACCCAAACAAAATAATGCAATATAGTGAAAGTCAATATAGAAATAGAGATGAAATTAATGCAAGTAGCATCGGTTTGATTCATACAGTCCCTAAGGTTTTTAATGAAAATGATCCAATATTATGGACACCATTGATTAACTTAATCCGGCCTACAGAAAGTAAGTTTTTCCCAACATCAATACTCGGATTCAACTACCAAAAAAATATGCAGCCTGGTACAACAATTTGCTGTAGCAATGGTCTATCTTCAGGAAATACAATCGCGGAGGCTTTGATACAAGGAATATACGAAGTGATTGAACGCGATAGTTGCGCTATTTGGTGGTATAATAAACTTACATTAAAAGCAGCAAGAGAGCCAAAAATACTTGAGGACTATTTGGGGAATATAAAAGTAGAGATGAAAAAGCTAGAGAGAACTTTTCAATTGCTTTGGCTCCCTACAGACTTTCCTGTAGCCGTAGTAGCAAGTATAAGTCATAGAATGAATGGGAAAAATATATGCTTAGGGCTTGGATGTCATGCAAATTACGCAATTGCCGTCTCAAGAGCCGTCACTGAAATGTATCAAATGCTATGCAGAGAAATGAGTAATATCGACAGAAAAGTAGACCCTGATGGTAATGGTGGAATTGATCGTATTGTACAGCAATGGTTAATAAAAGAAAACGTTAATGAGCACCAGTACCTAAAAGCAAGCAAGACAGAGTTTGTAGAAGAGGAAAGCATGGAAACACATAACTTTAGTTTTATCGAAGATGAGTTACATTGGATTCTTAAAGAAATAGATAATAAAGGGCTGGAAATATATGGGGCTAACTATACATCGAGTAGTATAGGCTTTCCAGTAGCGAAAGTGTTCATTCCAGGAATGCGTCATTTTTGGCCTCGTTATGGGCCAGGAAGATTATACGATGTTCCTGTCAAATTAGGGTATCTAAAAAAGCCAAAAAGCGAAAGCGAGTTAAATCAAACTGGATTTTTCTTCTAGATGTACAGCATCTGCATTTCTCCTAAACCAGATACATCGATTAGTTGCAGTAAGGAGAGAGTATTCGTATCAAAAAAAGGTACAAATAAAAACAAGATGGCAATAAAAATAGGGGGCGCAGAGGAAGTGGCTAGAGTAAAAGAAATCCTAACCAAGGATACGCAGATTAGCATTTACAAAGACTTAAGATCAAATTTAGGATTATTGGCAAGATCAAACTATATAAAAATCGTCAATTATATGTTCGCATCCTCAATGCTTGATGTAAAGCTAATCGGCGAAGGTGGAAGTTGCTATTGTAAAATAGAAGAAAATTCTTATGCAGCAAAAATACTAACATTGAGACCAGAAAAATTAAATTTATCAATAGATCTCATGAGCATGAATTGCCGCAATGATAAATGGCAGCTTGAGAATAGTCTCAGCAAGATCATAGTCAAATGGAAAAAAAGCGAGGCAACAATAACTGGATACATAACAGAAGTAATGGAAGGTTTGGACAAATGGGAGGACGAATGGAAGAACGAAGTGTATAATCTATTGGTGTTAAATATGGAAAGCGAAATTAATAATGAATTGGTGAATTCGATGTGGGCAAGACATGATATAAGTTTCAATAAAATGACAAGGGATCATGATGACTTAACTGACAGAACAGGCAGTTATCGATTTGGAAGAAAAAATGAATGGTTAAGTCGATTAGATCGTAATAATGCCCTGGAGCCACTTCAGTATCATATTCAAAGAGGGTTGCCTCCATATTCGCAGCGCATACCAAAATCAAAGTGCGCAGAAATAGATACAAAAGAACTACTAGAATTATTTAATAGGGCTTTCGCTAATCTTAAAGCGAAAAATACAAATGATTGCGGGAATAGTGAAAAGTATAATTTTGATATATTACATAGGCCTTATCCCAGTGCAGGCGGAATATACGAGCAAAAGTTTTATCTACTAAAAACAGAGAGTAAAAATTCGGAAAAATCGGCAAGGGTTATGAACTACAATTGTTCATACCGTAATTTCGTTAGTCAGGAAGGGAATGAAAAACTGCAGCAATTAATTGAAAGTTATCTAAAACGTTGTTGGGTCTCAAGCGAGGCGCCAGCATATATATTGTTAATTACAGGTATTTATCCAGCATTAAGTTATAAATATAATAATATTGCATATAGGCTAATGTTGCTTAATGCAGGTTGCGCTCTATCAAGTTTTTATGAAGCATGTCGTTCGCTGAACATTGGTTGTTGCCCAGGAGGTACAGGCCCTACAAAGGCAATCACAAAATTACTAGGAGTGGATGAACATATTGAAACACCGGTACTAGAGGTAGGTTTTGGAAAGCATACGCCAGGCTAATCAGGATCTAATTAAATACTGGATGGAATATGAAGGTATAGGCTGCCTTGAGATCCTGAGTATCGCAAATTCTATTGATCAACTAAAGAATAACGAAAATCATCCTTGTCGTAGTTGCTTGGAAGAAATAGGTAAGAAAATTAAACTTCGCTTTGGTCAAACAAATGAAAAACTTAGAAGCCATTGGGAACAAGTTTTAAAGGATGGCGACACCGAGAGTATAGACAACTTCAAAATTCTAAGAAAGAGTTTGATGCACTACTGGGACATCCTCAAGGAAATGAAGTGGGATATAACTAGCGCTCATTCATTTACTAAAGAACAGATTTCTAGAGACAAAAAATATAAAATGACATCTATCTCTGACGATAAGTTTGAGAAGGTACTACTGGGCTGCATAGAAGAAGGCTACTTAAGTACAGTAGTTGAATATCTACTGGCCGAATATAAGTTCGGCTTAATAGATACAGACTCTGCCAGTGAAGTATTAGAAGAGCTGATTACGGTCCTAACGAATGCACAAGAATATTCTCTATGTTTGGATCTAATAAAGTACATTGGAGCCAAACATTTGTCAATGAAAAGCAAGAGTTTAATCAATTACATGAAAGCTATTACAACAAAAGATAGATTCCAATGCTTTATGTTAATGAACAATCTAAATTTATATTCTAAAAAGAAATGCCTGCCCGAAGAGTATGAAGAGAAATACTTCCTAATTGAAAACCAGTCAGCATTTTGCTGTGCAATGACAGGACAGATTGAAATGGCTATAAAACATGAGATTAATATAATACTAAACACAGAGAAGATATTTTATCAGCATATTGGAAGTTTGAATATGGCACGTCTTCTAATTCACAGAAAGCGCATTGATGCAATAATCCCTATTATTAGAGGATTGAGAATCGTTCAGGATTGCAAGCATTATCAAGGCTACGAAATGATATATACGGCATATTTAAAAAAATGGTTGATGTTATTAAATTTGGCGGATTCAGCAAATAAGATTAAAATGAGAAGAAAAGAGTTCGAAGGTAATAGATTATTTAAAAGTGATTACTATGGTTCAAGTTGGAGGGTTGCACAAGCTCAGGGGAATTTCGAGGATTACTCGAATTATTTGGTCAACAAGGTATGGAAAAACCATAAAGATAAAAATGAAGGTCGATCATTACTTGCTCAACATATAGTGAGTTATTGCGCCTCGCTTCAACCTTTTATTTCAAAACCGATACGCTATAGAATAAATTACTTCGAGACCATTGAACTGCTGTGTCATGATCTAAGTATCAAAGCAATTGATCTTGATGGAAATAAAATAGGTATTGAAATAACAGGTTAATGGATTTAGTCAATTTGAATTATATTCGTAAATTGACTATTATAAGTGTCAGACTGTGTGGTAATAATTATAATTGCATCTATGCCAAGGTATTCTCTTATATTCCTGATAAGGCTTGAATCTGAACTTAAAAGCGAATCGTCAGCAAAAAACACCTGAGGCTTTGATAGCAATGCTCTTGTTATCAAAAGCATCTCTCGAAATGCAGATGGAAAATTAAATCCACCATAGGCCAAAGGAGTATTAAGCCCCAAAGGATATTTTTTAAACTCTTCTAAAAAATCTAATGCTTCCATTGTTTGCAGAACATTATTTTCAGTGAATTGACTGCCATTAAGCAAATAATCTTTCAAAAAACCTGGAAGAATTTCTCTAGATTGAGGTACTACGCCAAATTTCCTGCGGAGATCAAATAAATCAATACTTCGTATGTCAATATTATTTATTTCGACTGAGCCTGAAGATGAATAATCAAAACCGAGTAAAAGGTTTAGTAACGTTGTTTTACCTGATGCGAGGCCACCTTGAATTTTTACGGTAGCCCCTTTCTCTATCAAAAGGGAATAATTATCGAACAGTGGTCTTGTTTGTGAAGGATATGAAAACGTAACATTACTAAAACGAAGTGAGCATATATTTTCTAAAAGTGGAAATTCGTTATCTAGTCTTTCACTATCAAAAGAGAAGATTGGATCAGTGCGTAGCCAGAGTGCATTTAAAGTACTGGCATTTTTAGAAATAGAGCGTGCCAATTTGTACAAAGAGGCTACATATGTAATGTATAAACTAATATAAGCTACAAATTTACCAATATTTAGATCTGTGAGTCCTGCTTTATTTGTAGAAGTCGCTAGGTGATAGCCAAATACAAATAGTGCAAAAAGACCAAATGTTTTTAAGATGACATCAATTAGATCAGCGTACTGACCATACATCTCAGCCCTAAAACTTGATTTGATTTGTCGAAAAATAAGTCTTCCAAACTGATTGCTGAGAAGTTTTTCTCTTTTCTCTGCTTTGATCTGAGTATATAGTTTTAAGGAGTTAAAGATATAGCCAATATTTAGCCCCTTCGACCTTAGTTCACCGATCTTAGAACCTGCCTCGAGAAATCCAAAGAAACATGTAAATATAATATATAACAGGGTAATTATTGCTATAAGTATTGTTAGTTTCCAGCTAAAGATTATCATTACAAGAAGAGTAGTAACTATGATAGATCCATGGACTAATGTATCTATAAATGATCCAGATAGTATGGAGCGTATCTGTGTGATTGCTTGTGCTCTTGCCATTAAGTCACCACTACGATAGCTCTGGAAGAAACTAATAGGCATCTCAAACAAACGTCTAAACGTTGTTACTTGCAAACGAACATCAATAACAGCATCAGCAAAAATAAAAGCATAGATCGAAGCAAATTGCGCAATAACAAAGCCAGCCGTTATCGCAACAAACAATGCCGAAAGTGGCAATAATTGATTAGTCAAACCTTGAGGGATAACAGTATTAATTAATGTTGAAAGAATAATGGGATAGAATATTCCAAAGACTGATGCGGTGACAAGGCTAAGTGATAGGACCAAAAAAATAGGGCCTAAGTGTTTAGCAGAGTATTTTATTAAGTCAAAAAAGGATTGCTTATTATTTAGGTCTGTATAGGTAATATTTAAGACATCTCTTTTGAAATCATATTCATTTAAATTGGGGACTTTAATGTTAGTGGATTTAGTTGAATCAAAAACAAATAGATTGATTCCATTAGGCTTAGTTAGAACATAAGGTAGATTAGTTTTAGAATCAAAGACAATAAGCAGTTGACTGTTAATCAAAGTTGAATCGTCAGGGTTAAAGTACTCATGTTTGACAATACATTCGTGATCTCTAAGGTATTTAGATAGAAGATGGTGCCCTTCTGCATGTGATTCAAGTTCAGGAACATCAATCTCAGAATATTTTAAGGGTATGCCAAAATAGAAAAACACAAAACTAACAACAAGCTCAAATTCGTTAAGGAAGGCAGGGTTTATACTCTTTGTTAGAAGATCTTGACCCATTAATTGTCTGTATTTTCTTTGAATCGGAATTTCTTCGTTCCTATAGATATCGTGGATAGTTTGAGTCATAATTCAGATGCCTCCAATGGTGACATTGTGATAGTTTGGTAGCTATCAATAAATGACAAGGAGTGTGCTATAATTACTACAATTGAGCCTCTTCTTGAAAGGCAATCAATCACTCTTTGACAGAATTTAGAGTCTAAGCTATCAAAAGCATAATCAAAAATAACTAGATTTGGATTTAAAGCTACAGTTCTAGTAATCTCAATCATTTTCAGAAGTCTGGAGCTTATATTACTACTTGTAGCATTTAATTGATATGAAAGCTTTCCAGGAATGCTATCAATAAGCTCCGTAATGCCTAATTCACTGGCAACATCAGTGAAAGTCTCAAGATTATGTAATTGACCAAAATAGGTGATTGAATCAGAAATTGGTCCCGGAAAAAATGAGGAGGATTCATTAACATAAGAGCTCATAATACCAGGAGAACTTAAAGATAAGTTATTGGTCTGACCAGATTTATCTTTGACTTGAAAGACAGCATTACCTGTATTAAATTTAAGGTTGCCCAAAAGAATATTAGAGAATGTTGTCTTTCCGGAACCATGTGGTCCCTTAAATAAATATACTCCTCCTGGATCGAATTTGAGTTGCTGATTAAAGCCAAGGTTGAACTTGATTGGATCGATATAATAGAATTGACTGCCTTTCTCTATTATTATTGAGAAAGAGGCATTGTCGATCTTATCTATTTGCCTTCGTTCAACTTGCTCAAAAATAATTTGATTTGCATTATACTCTGCAAGCTGTGAGGTATCTGGTTTAACCTTAGATCGATCTAGATAAACATCTGCTAACCTAGCAACATCGCCATAGGATGTACCAAGGTTTCTAATATAGGAAACGCTTTTTGTAAGAGCAGGGTCAATAACTTGTTGTAGTAACATACTTATTGTTACGAGACCACTCAATTGCATCTCTCCTTTAATAACAAGATGACTTCCAAGTCCAATCAATATGAGTTTCATTATGTTACTTAAAACGTCTGCCAAGGCATCTACTGATTGGGACAATATTGTTACTTCTTGCTTAATAGAAGACTGCTTATTAAAGTTTTCTAGAAATTGGTCGAGTACACCTACTTGCAAACTCATTGATTTGACGGTGTCAATAGAGTCAATAGCTGACAATGTTGATGAAAAGGCATAGCCACCAGTAACTGCAACTCTTTTTGATTTTTCAATCAAAATAGGCGCTGCTAATAAAATATAAATAAAATAAAAGATTATTGAGAGCAGGATTGCAATAAATATTGTTGGGTTGATTAATGATATTGCTATGAGATAAATGAACACACTGATGATTGAAGACATGCCTTCAACAAACTGTCCTGTTGTGAGCAGTACTGTATTTGTAAGTTGACCAAGCCTGGATGCCACCTCTCCAGGTTGTCGTTGGTCAAAAAAGTCAATTGGTTTTTCAAGAAGCGAATTAAAAAATTTTTCAATTGAAACTTTGAGTAGTTTAAGCCTTATTCTTCGCTGCAAATAGAATTGATAAAATTTGATTGCAGTCATCAAAAGTGCCATCAAAAGTAGTAAAGAAACAGATGGCCTAAACCAATTTAGCCAGCCATCTTGTAATACGTTTTGAACAAATATACCAGTAATAAAAGCAATCACTAGATTAGGGATTGCAACCATTGATGCAAAAAACGTTATAAAGATAAGATGTCGAATAACCGGTTTCCATGTCTCAAACATATTGATGTCTTCCTGAAATCTATTTCCACTTCGATAAAAGCCTGGGCCAGGCTTACCCAGTAAAGCTATATGAGAATAAGAAATCGAAAAAGTCTCGTTGGGCTCGAATCTTCTTCCTGAAGCCGGATCATTAATAAAGAAGCCATTCTCATTGTAACCCTCTAATACTATCCAATGGCTATAATTCCATAATACAATGCAAGGCATCAAGGAAGGATCCTTTAGCCTTTCTAATCGATATCCCTTGCCTTGAAGTTTAACATTAAATTCTTCAGCTACACTTATAATTTTGCTTGCAGAGGAGCCATCTCGTGTTACAGAGCATTTATCAGTTAGAACTCCTAAAGGAACAAATTTTTTATAATAACCAAGTAACATTGATAAGGCAGCCGGCCCACATTCTGATTCCATTATTTGCGTAACAGAGGGGCATTCTTGGTAAACCCTTTTTTTCATCCGAAATGTGACTATAGATTTGATATTACTCATGATTATTGATTAGAGGGGTTATCTTGCAATCCAACAAATTTTCTTATAAAGGGCATTACATATGTAATGGGTGAACGCTCTTCATAGTAGACAGTTGCTTTACCAAGAAGATTCAAAAAAATAATCGTTCTGCCATCTGGACCTTTTCCAGAAGACCATTTGTAACCTGTTGGCGTACTTGGATCTCGTGCAAGTTGTAACTCCATATAAAAGAGTTTTTGATCGTCGCTTAATTTGTCTGCAATCTGTTTGCTACCGATTAAATTTGTGAGGAACTCAGGGGTAATGGGAGTACGCTGAATTTTAACAACCTTAGCAACAATTCCTCCAAACCTATTTCGTTCAACATTGTCTGGTGTGAAAATTGCATGATTCCCCTCAGCCAATTTATCAATATCGCCAGACTTAGCAGTTGCTACAACAATATTATTCTTATTAAGCGACCTCTTGTTCTTGATGATCGTGGCCAATGCAACGTCATTGGAAGGGTAATCTCCGGTTTGATAGTTGATATTAATAATTTGGCCCGAGATAGGGCTGTTAATATAATATTTTTCTTTTAGTTCAGATTTTAATTGAAAAACGTTTGCCTCTTTTTCAATGATTTGGATATCTAGAGTTCTTCTTAGCTCTCTAAGGCTGGTTATTTGCTGCAGATAAGCTTGACGCGTATCAAGAAAATTCTTCTTAGTCGAGCCATAACTAACTGCAGTAATCAATCTTTGTTGAAAGAGATCCTCTGCTTCATCAGCCAGAGGTTTATATACACTCTGTAGAGATGCTTCAGTGATTTTGGCTTGCTGGATTCTAGTATCCACTAGTTTTTGGAGATCGTTATCAGCTCTTTGCAGTTTTTCAAGTTCTTTCTCAGCTGCTTTAATTTTTTTCTGCTGAGTTTCATCTTCAAGGATAGCAATGGTTTGACCCTTGTGAATTTGCTGGCCAGGTTTTACCTCTATAGAACCAATACGTTCAGTGCTGGGTGAAAAAACTTGTCTAAGACCTCCTGGATAAGTTACGACACCTACTGCAGATACAGATTGCCGAACTGTGCCTATTAATGCCCAAGTAAGAGCACCACTGAAGCCAACAAGAACAGCCACAATTCCTAGCCAAGCATATGGCTGAACGATTTTTAGAGGGTAAAATTCTTGTTCAAACCTCTGCACTTTATCTTGAGTGTTTTCATCGTTACTATCAGTCATTGATTGGCTAATATCTAGCTGTTATCAGCATTATGCTTGTGATCTTCCAAGGTTTCAAGCAAATCGCGTTCTATTCCAGACTCCTTAAGATTTTGAGTCAGAAAGGCTAATTCTCGATACAATTTAGAACTTTTTAAAGTGTTATCAACCAATTGATCCTCTGCTGTAATGTATTCCTGAACACTTTGAATCAAAGACGTAGCATCCTCGAATCCAGCCAACATTCGCTTCTCAGTACCAAGCATTGCCTTTTCAGAAGCTCGCACAGCTTGGATGCGGTTCAATAGTTCTTCATTAGAAGCATGGATCCTATCTATCAAGCTATTAATTTTATTTGAAGTACTTAAAGTAAGCTGAGCCAATTGTATCTTGGCTTTCTCAAGTTCCTTCTTCTGCTTGCCAACCGCAGAGCTAGTTAATCCAGAATCAAATAAATCCCACTTGATACCTAGAACTCCAGACAATTGTGACATCTCGGAATTCAGCAAAAAAGCTCTCTCACTGACAACTCCTGTTTTCTCTAGTCCATAACCAAGTGACAATGATATGGTTGGTAACTTTTTGGCTTTTTCAGCCTGTAAAGTGTAACCAATTTCAGTCAGTTTTGACTCTATCTCAGCGAACTGAGGATTCAAAGATACTGCCTCACGAATCAATTGATTCCTATCATCAAGTGGCACGTAATCAAATACATTACGAATAAACAAAATGCCTGGCAAAGGTATATTTTGACTGGACGTAAATGTTTTGAACTCATAGATCTTCTGATTATATTCAGATATAGCCTTCAATACAGAGCTTTTAGCTTTTGCCAGTTTACCCCTAAGCTTATCGATTTCGACAATTGTTTTATAGCCAATCTTAAGCTGGTACAGAGAAATCTCTAAACTTTTCTCATAAAGCATTTCGTTTGATTTCTGAATCACAATTTTCTGCTTGGCTTGAACAATCTCATCTAATTTATCAAGTGTCTGTCTCGAAAAATCTTGAAATGATTTGTTCAATTTATTACTTTCGCTCTCAACATTTGCCTTTGCCGCCATGATTTGCATATCCTGTTGATAATTAATCAAGTCATAGCTTGCCATTATGCTTGGAGTGTCTACACTTCCAAGCTGGTAGGAGTTAAGGGGTTTCGCATATTCCGCAAAAGAATCAACCTCATCACAAGTCTCTCCAATTAATGCATCAATATTCTCTGTGCATTGAAGGAAGCTTTCTGAGTAAAGAGAAAAGTCGAGATTCAAAGAAACAGTAGGATTACGAAGGGCAATTTCCTGATTGAGTGAATCTATCGATTGGCTATATCCTAAAGCTTTTTCTTCCAGTGTGAATGATCTGGCAAGCGCCTTGAAAAGCTCTTGCTTGAAAGAGGTAGGGTCATCAGAATCTCGATTGAACTTATTTTCTTCACCTCTTATTAATGCTAACTGGGTTTTGCATAATTGTGCTAATTCGCTTGAAGCGGTTAATTCCTCAGACCCGCTTGTCCTGAATGCGCCAACTACGCTTTCGTTAAATTTTTTCAAACAATTTACGATAGAATTAATATTGCTGAACTTTTGATTCTCTAATGTAGAAGAAAATGCTTTAGGCAGCGGGGCAACGGCTATCATCCATGACAACGTAACCAGCGTTAGCCATGAAAACTTAAACATGCTTGAAGCTATTTTTCAAAATATACTTAGTCAGCCCATATTTGCATAGAATTTATTGATTTACCACAATCTTCTTGGCCTTATTAGTGACTGTTGCACAAACAAGGGCGCATGAAATAGTGATCTCTGACCAAGCAGAGCTCTATTATAAGATTAGCAAGCCAACACCTGTAGGGCACCGCTGTTAAATATGTCTCCTGCGACAAGCCATGCAGGAAGGCGGGCTTATCACGGCCTTCCTGGATCGTCTGCCGGAACAACGTTTCAATCAACCAATTTTGGATCGATCTCAGCGAGATAACGGGCTTCGCAGGCCTTGATAATCTCGACAGCCTTTTGCACCCCTAAGAAGCCGTTCACCCTGCAGGTACCAGGCTTTTTAAGGTCCTTGTAGTGCTCCCAGTAGTACTGGGTCTCCTTCAGCCATTGCTCTCCGAGCTGTTCAAAGCTGGTGATGTGGTCCATGCGCTTGTCATCAGCCAGCACAGCAATCACTTTGTCGTCGACTTCACCACCATCATCAAAGGTCATGATGCCAATGATCCTTGCCTCAACAATCGAGCCAGGCACCAGCGGCTCTGTGACACTGACGATTTCGATGTCGAGTGGATCACCGTCTTCGTCCCATGTACGAGGAATACAACCGTAGGCAAAGGGATAGGCCAGGGAGGAGTAGCCGACACGATCAAGCTTGAGGTGGCCTGTTTCCGTGATCAGCTCATATTTGTTGATCGTGTTGGAGTTGAGCTCCACGATCGTGTTGAGCCGCAATTCCGATTCATCGGCAAAGGCAGGCAACACATGCAAGAGGTTGGGAGTGCTGCGGCTTGGAGCCTGATCGATGTTGGCCATAAGTAGCGAAGTCGCCAGCGCCGCATCCTACGGGGGCGCCGCGATCAAGCTCATCGCCGCAACGAATCCAAAGTGATTAATTCAACAAACGATGCTTAACACGATCCAAATCTTCAAGAGGGAAATAAGCCAATAGCTGGCAGAGCAGTTGGCTTGATTAAAAGAACAAATAAAAAGATTAATGATTGACCATCTAAACATCAATCAACAACTACTTTAAAAGAGAGGCCTCTAGCTAATCATCTTCTTTACTTCCATGAAACAAGTCAGAAGATTTTGGGCTTAACAGAAGCACCCACACTCCCTTCCACATTGACCTTGCCATCAATATTAACTCTACCTTGCACTTGTAGAGGAGATGAATTCACCACATCCACCGGTGTTCGAATTTCATCAACACTCACGCTTCCTTTAATCTCTTCTACCAACACTTGGCCGAGGATCGGTAGAGCTTTATTGGAGTTAATCGTCACACCATTCTTCACAGCCACATCACCGTTCACAGCGAGTGGCTGTTCGGCGTTGATCTCAACGGTGGGCAAAGCAATCTGATCCACTTGCAATCCACCGACGATGCGAATTGGAATCGGCCGGCTGAGCAACTGCAGCGCTGTTGCCGAAAGCACACCGATCGAAATCACCAGAGCGAAGGGCCATCTAGTGACAATGAAAACTTGAAGCCACAACGGCTTGTCTTCTTTTTGAGTGAATGGCTTGCTCTGCATTGGACAAGATCTACTGCCCTATTGATACAAGACCAGCAACTCATGCGCTCATTACCCACAGCAAAAACTGCGCAAAAGAGGAGCCGATCCTGCCGATCATTTTGGTGAAAAAGATGTGGGCAGGTCGAAAGCCACATCTTGCCGTCATGCTGTTGACAGCATTGAACTGCTCAATCTCAGTGCAGTGTTCGCTTCGCCTCGCGTTATCGCTCACTGGGGCTGCTGCTCTTGCCTTAGCCAACACTCCCATCCAGCCTGTTGCTGCTCAACAAGAAGAAGACAGCAATGCAGCAGATCTAGGCGTGATGGAGATCAAGCTTAAAGACGCTGTGCAGTTCAACTGGGAGTTTCAAGGAACACTGCAAGGAGCAGGCACACCCAATCAAGCCGGCATAGGGCATTTCTTCCAATTGCTGTTGGTGATAACAGCGTCTTCTTTATCGAGGCCTTAGCCAACCCTCAAAAGCACAACCAGCTGTCGCCAGCTTTGACCAAACTAGTTTTCCAAACCTCAAAACTATCTATTGCTATTTCAGTGCAGACACTGTGAATTAATCAAGGCAATCATACCAACAAAGAGGTACTCTAGGAGTTTAACTCTAAATAGATCCAACCAACTTATGCGACTACAATGTATAGAGTCGCATAAGATTCTTTAGTCACGGCAATTAAGCACCATCCCTCCAGCCCAACAATTCTTCTCGCCCGGACCGCCCGTATCAGCAACATCAAGCATCTTAAACAATCCAGGCACACATAAAATGCCATCGCCTGTTTCTACCCAGCCAGGCGCACATTTAGAGCCCGGCTGTTCAACAGCGGTCTCATCTGTTGACACTTGATCATTCGGTACTCGCTGACTGGTTAGTAAATTAGCTGGCACTCGCTGCATAGCCAGCGAATTAGTGGCTGCTGGATTAGTGGCTGCTGGATTAGTGGCTGCTGGATTAATTGCCACTTGATTATTCTTCAATTGATCAATAGCTACTCCCCTAGCATCAAGCTGACTTTCAGTAACTTGCTTAGTGATAACATTACCTCCAGGAATTATCCCCATGGTGATAACAATAAACACCAAAAGCATCACGCCAATGGCAGCCAATATGCCGTTAACACCTTTCATTTGCCACGTTCTGCTGTATCAAGCATAACGGACTCTGGAGAAATCCCAGAAGAAAGCAAATAATTAGTAAGAACATCTAAGAGCAAAGAAAGATGCCATTCACCCAATGCCCTTCACTTCAAAGCAATTGATTTTATCTAGTAACGGCAGCAGACGTTTTCAACATAGCGCCAAATCCAGGCCAGGAGTATCTATTAAGGTTCTTGCAGATGCTCAAGCTTGTCTTCTAAGTAATCAAGGAAAGGCTTGCTCGATAAAGATTTTCCGGTTACTTGCTCCACCAATTGCTCAGCATTCATCATCCGGCCAATCGGGTGAACATGCTCTCGCAACCAAGCCAACAGCTGATGCTCATTACCATGAGAAACATGTTCCTCAAGTGGTCCAATCGCCTGCTGCATCGCTTCTGATAGCTGCGCACTAATCAGATGCCCCATCAGATAAGAAGGGAAATAGCCAAATAAACCTTCACTCCAATGCACATCTTGCAGACAACCCTCACCATCATTTTCGGGAATCACACCAAGCAAATTGCTATAGCGCTGGTTCCATTGATCAGGCAAATCCTCCACCGGCAAGCCTTCTTCTAGCAGCGCAATTTCAAGATCTGTTCGAATTAAAATATGCAAGCCATAACTGAGTTCATCGGCTTCCACGCGATTCAATCCTGGTGTTAATGGATTCATCGCCAGCCAAAGCTCATCAGCAGAGCTGAGTGGCGCGCCTACAGAGGCAAAATGAGGCCACCAGCATTCGCAAAAAGCCCTACTGCGAGCAATTCTGTTCTCCCAAAACAGAGACTGACTCTCATGCACCGCCATCGACGTGGCCTGGCCCAACGGCCAGGCAAACCATTGATGACTTTGAGCAGGTAGACCCTGTTCGTAGAGGGAGTGTCCCCATTCATGGGCGGTGGCCAAAAAACACGACAAGGGCTGCCCAGGCACCACTCTTGTCGTGAGTCGAAAATCCTGAGGTCCAAGGGTGGTTGAAAACGGATGGGGTGATCGCGCCACGCAAGTGATGCTCAGATCCCGACCCCATCGCTGCAGCAAGCGCTCACAAAGATCCTGCTGACTGGTGTCATACAAATCCCATCCCAATGACACCGCACGAGAACGAGTCCAAGCGCGTGCCTTCTCAACTAAATCAGGCAATCGTTGACGTAATGGAGCAAACAGCTCCTTTAAACGCGACAAGGTCAGATCTGGCTCAAAAGGTTGGGCCAAACTTTCCCAGCAGCTGCGTTGTTCTGCCAGCTGCTGCGCCTGTTGCTGCCGCAAACTGATCAGATGCTGCAAAGCCGGCGCGAAGAAGGAAAAATCAGCCGTTGATTTGGCTTGCTGCCATCGGGCATATCCCTTTGCCTTCGCAGTCGCGAGCGCTCCCACCAAAGCAGGATCTAGGCGCTGCTGTCGCCTGAGGTCTTGCTCAAGCAGCTCCAGGTTGCGAGCTCGCTCAACAACCTGGCTTGGCTCCAACTCCCCCGCCAAACGAGCTTGCTCAAATTCAGCGCGAGCCTCCACCAACAGCCCCTCAAATTGCTGACTGCTTTGACGAGCATGCAGTTGCTTGGCCAAAAGACTGAGCTGCTCACCACGCCAAGCAGCGCCAGCAGAAGGCATCCTGGTGTTCTGATCCCAATAAAGGGTGCTTTGAATCGAACCCAAAAGCTGGGTCTCGTGCAGATATTCACCAAGTCGTTGCCAAGCCAGCGCAGGCAAGGGCTGGATCCATGACTTCATCAACCTTAAACAGACGAGTGCCCTAAGGCCAAAAGTTCGTCGAGCTTGACTCCCCCTTATCCCTTAAGCGTTAGGCAAAAGAGAAGCAAAACACTAAAGCCGCTTCATGCGGCAGCGGCATAGCTGATCGAGGGATTCGCGGCCAGTGAGCCGCAGGCGTAATCGAGCCCAGATCTTGTAGACCCCATCCACAACTCGAGCAACACCAGGCCAGGCCGTGGGTGCATAGAGCCATCCCCAATCCACCAATTGATAAGCCTCACGAAAGACCGCGACATCTCGCACGACTTCACCATTGCGACGCAACGCATGCATGCGCCCCATCGCCTGCCGATAACTGATGCCAGCAAAGGCCTCAGGCTCATAGTCAGGGGAATCAATATCAACAAAATTCAAGCGGCCGTGACGATCATGAGCGCGTAAAAAGCTCACTTCACGGCAACAAAAAGGACAAGCCCCGTCAAACAAGAGGGTGAGCTCAGGTTCAACATTGACGGTCATCTCCTGTTCCAGGTGCATTCCTTGCGGCATCAGTCATCAGTCAAGGTCATCCAACCACAAGGGAATTCCTCACCATTGCTGGCCATCAAGGCATAGGTCATCCATTGGCAAGTGTTGTCTTTGCCAGCAAAAGGTTTCGAGACAAGCCATCGGGTAGATATTTTTCAGCTGCTTCAGCCCCCGCTGCAGATGGAGAGAGGCACAGCCACTCGCAAGCGCAGCAAGCAAAGCAATGATCGCCAGCAGACCCTTTCAGCAAAACAGCACGCCCCATTGCTGCTAGGTCAACTGTGTAGACCAAACTTAGGCAGCCAGTCACTCCCCCCAACAGCGATGTCTCTTCAGCAAGCGTTACACCAGCTGGAGATCGTCACGACAGGAGAAGGCTTCACAGACCTCACTGCCCAACTCAATCATTGGATTACCTCCTCGAGAATTAAGCGTGGCGTTCTCCACCTCACGGCATTGCACACCAGCTGCAGCCTCACCATCAACGAAAACGCAGACCCACGAGTGCTCACAGATCTCTCGGCTTATCTCAAGGCTCTCGTGCCAGAAGAGGGCTTCCGGCCGATCAACGGCCTAGGCGAGCGGCGTTCCTATCTCCATGACGATGAAGGGCCAGACGATATGCCCGCGCATATCCGCACAGCTCTCACCTGCAGCACTCTTAGCCTCAGCATTGATCAAGGCAGGCTGCTACTAGGCATCTGGCAGGCGATTTATCTCTGGGAACATCGCCGGCATGGAAGCCACAGGCGGGTGGCGATCCACGCGATTGGCGAAATGAACAGCCATGAATGATCTGCCTGATGAATTGTTAAAGCAACTTGATCGTTATGCCGCGATGCACGGCATGGATCAAAAACAAGCCATCGAGCATCTACTACGAGGAGCCCTCAATCTCGCCATTCCTGATCTCTCGAAGTCCAAGCCAGTCAAGCCAACTGCTGGCCACAAAGAAGCAGCACCAAGCAGCACAGCCAACTTATTCGCACGCCGCAATGGTTCCAAAATCAACCAGTTGGTGCAGCAACGCCACAAACCTGATGCCTGGGCTGAAGATGGTGGTGCTGAGACCGACGTGGATCTGCTCGTTGATCGTCTCCACGATCTAGCTGAATCACCAGATCAGGAGCAATCGATGCCAACAGATCAAACCTGAACCGCACAAATGCACTGTCCAATTTGCATCGTTAATCGATGCTCTGACAAGACAACCTATCGACAACGCACCACAGCGCTCAATACTGCGGCTGGTTCAAAAAAATTGTTGAACAGTATCCGACCAACTCGGACAACAGCATTGGATTCTCAACTGCCGCAATCACTCCTAGGGGACAACATCAAATCACCCTTCAGCCATTGCATCAGTAGAGCAACACAACACAGCAACCATCACAGACAAGAATGACTGCAAAGCTCACAACACAACCTCATGACGGCAACCCTGCTTACTGCTGAACAGCTCTCTTCCGTAGCTGAAAAGCTGCCGGGGTGGACCCTGGCGGATCAACGGCTGCAAAGGCAATGGCGCTTTCGCAACTTTGTGGAAGCCTTCGGTTTTATGACCCGTGTAGCACTGCTAGCCGAAGCCATGAATCATCACCCGGAATGGAGCAACGTCTATGCCACTGTGACGATCGAGTTGACGACCCATGACGTCAACGGATTGAGCGATCGTGATTTGAAGCTCGCCGAAGCAATCAATTTGCTTGAGCCTGGCTGATCAAAACTCACTCAGGCGAAACTGCTGCCAGCATGGAATCAACGAGCGGCTGTGGTTCCAGCACCCTCCCGTTCCCCTGACGGCAAGCCCATGAACGACGCAATCGCATCCGAAGCAACCACTCAACCTGATCATGGCGAAGCGCTCGAGCAAGACCGGTGCGTACCGGTAACAATCCTCACTGGCTTCCTAGGCGCCGGCAAAACCACCCTGCTCAACCACATCCTCAGCAATCAGAAGAGCCTAAAAACCGCCGTATTGGTTAATGAATTCGGTGAGATTGGAATCGACAACGAGTTGATCGTCAGCACCAGCGAGGACATGGTTGAACTCAGCAATGGCTGCATCTGCTGCTCGATCAATGGGGAGCTGCTCGAAGCGGTTGATCGGATTCTCGAACGTCCAGACCCAATCGATTACCTCGTTGTGGAAACCACAGGCCTGGCAGATCCGCTCCCCGTTGCCATGACCTTTCTTGGCAGTGAACTGCGAGATCAAACCCGCTTGGATTCGATCATTACCTTGATCGACGCGGAAAACTTTAACGACCAACTCCTGGAAAGCGAAGTCGGCAGAGCCCAGGTGATCTATGGCGACATCCTGCTGCTCAACAAAACAGATCTCGTCCCTGAGGAGCGATTAAAAGAGGTTGAATCCAAGTTGGCAGACCTCAAACAAAATCCCCGCATCCTTCGATCAATCAAAGGAGATGTGCCCTTACCGCTGCTACTAAGCGTGGGCCTGTTTGAAACCGATCGCGTACAACCAGCAGACGTTGCAGAGAGCCACGACCACAGTCATCACAGTCATCACAGTCATCACAGTCATCACAGTCATCACAGTCATCACCACGACGATCACAGTCATCAACACGACGACCACCCTGATCACCTAGCAATCGAAGGCTTCACATCCCTATCCTTCAGCAGCGATGACCCTTTTGCGCTGCGGAAGTTCCAAAATTTCTTAGACAATCAACTTCCTGCAGAAGTCTTTCGTGCCAAAGGGATTCTCTGGTTCAACGAGAGCGAACGCCGCCACATCTTTCATTTAGCCGGCAAGCGCTTCTCCATTGATGACAGCGACTGGCCCGCTGAGCGCAAGAACCAACTGGTTTTGATTGGACGCCAACTCGATCACGACACCCTGCGACGCCAACTTCAGGCCTGCGTAGCCAAGGACGCCGGCAAAGGGTTCAGCTGACTCCAACCAACAGGCAAACAGATCGACAACTTCGCCCACTGCTTGCTACTCAACAGCTGCATCAATGGCCGTTACTCAACCCGCGCCAGGAGGAGAAGCTGACCAACAGCTTGATCAACAGCGCACTCAATTCTGAGGCAATAAAAACGACTGCACACTCGCTGGTTATGTTTGCTGTGCTGAATTGATACTTCAGTATGAACAAAATCAAGCTTCTAATACTTCTGATTGAGATCTACCTGGCTAAAGTGTTTCTTCAACGGAGAGGGCCATGCTTGAACTGCTGACCGCCATCACCGCCCTGGCCCTCGTGATGCTGGCCTTTTGGTTATTGGCCGATTCCGATGACGACAACAGCGGCGGCGGACTGATGGAACCCTCACTTGTGCCTATTCCGGTACGCGAGCGACGCCCCTAGAAAACCACCCCTCAATCAACAAGCTGGAAGGGAACTCGAGCACAAAAAGAAGCGGCAGGCCAGCTTTCAAAGTCATCGCACAGCAAAAAGAATGTCGTGACTCACAATGCTGTTGAACGCAGTTGAGAGCATGCTGAGAAAAGTCTTCACCGCTGCAGACCTCTGCCAATTCCACCCAACTTCACTTGCTCAACATCAAAACCTTCTCCCTGATGGCCTCTAACGGTTGAGATTGATCGCCTGATGACCCAAGACGCCGTCCCCTCAAACTACGGCTCGAACCGCCTGCGCAAACGCCATTGGCAACCAGACCGCCTGCTTCTCAACAGCATGGCCATTCTGCTTGCTGTGCTTGCTCTCTGGCCTCTGATTGGTCTGATCCGTGAAGCACTGCAGGGATTCATCAATGGATCGGCCAGCCTTGGAGTCGATGGCCCACAACAGATTCAAGGGACCTTAACTCTGCTGATCGGGACATCTTTATTGGGTGGCCTACTTGGAACTGCAAACGGCTGGTTATTAGCAAACTGCCGCTTCCCAGGACGTCGAGCCCTACGAGTGGCTCAGCTATTGCCCCTCGCAACACCCGCCTACCTACTCTCGGCCATCCTGATCGACCTTGGCAGTCGCAATGCCATCCGAATTCATGGCATGGGCTGGGGGATTTTGATCATGGCGCTGACAACCTATCCCTACGTTTTTCTCCTCAGCACTGAAAGCTTTTCAATCTGCGGACGCCGCCAACTGGAAGCCTGTCGCAGTCTTGGGGTTGGACCGTGGAACAGTTTTCGACGCATTGCTCTGCCCATGGCTTTGCCAGCGATTGGTGCCGGGATTGCCCTGATGGGCATGGAAGTCGTCAATGAACTCGGGGCTGTAGCACTACTCGCCATCCCAAGCCTGTCAGCTGGCATCGTTGAGACCTGGCAAATGGAAGGCAATCCTGCCGGTGCAATTGGACTAGCCATGATCGCGCTGATCATCGTGATGTCACTGGTGGGGTATGAACGCAGACTGAGACGACGCAGCCGCCGCTGGACAGAGGGTGTCGCTGGTGGCGATTCTCCAGCCTGGCAGCTGCAGGGTGGTCGCGCTCTGTGCGCTCAGTGCCTAGCCCTCCTTCCTCCCACGATCACTTTGGGCGTCCCCCTACTGTGGGCCATCCTCAATCTCGATCAACTCGAACAAGGGATAGATCCTGATCTAATCCCACTGACAGAACGCAGTCTTGGACTTGGGCTGGCAGCAGCAAGCCTGGCCGTGGTAGCAGGTCTGATCCTTGCAATCGCCAAGCGTTGGTCATCAACACGATGGATGGGCAACCTCTCATTTATGGCAGGTATTGGTTATGCCATTCCAGGAGCTGTAATGGCCATTGCGCTGATGCCATTCAACGGTGCTCCATGGAACCTCGCCTGGATTCTGCTGCTGCTGTGGGGCTATAGCGATCGCTTCTTGGCAGTTGCAAAAGGAGGACTCGACGCTGCCTTCGAGCGCCTCTCCCCAAGCCTGGATGAGGCCGCTACTGGACTTGGCTGTCAATGGCAAGAGGTGCTTCGACGCGTTCATCTGCCTTTGCTGAAAGGTCCCCTAGCGGTAGGAGCACTTTTGGTTTTTGTCGACACGGTTAAAGAACTACCTCTCACATTTGTTCTGAGACCCTTTGATTTCGACACCCTTTCTGTACGGCTGTACCAATACGCCGCAGATGAACGCATGGCGGAATCCATCTTACCAGCACTGATTATCATCGCTCTGGGATTAATCGCTTCGCTGGCATTGGTCCCAGGGCTCGATCAAGGGGAACGAAAAAAGCCTCCTTTAAGGAAAGAACCACTCACTTAGTTTTCAATACTTCAAATGATCTTCAACAAGAGTTTTGGGTCAGCTTCAGATAGGCAGACCCCATTCAAAACCACAGACTCATAAAAGCGAAAATTGCAAAGAGAGACTCGACAGACAAAAAAGTCTCTCCTCTGCAACACTTGCTACAGATTAACCTCTTATTTAATACGAGATTAGCAGCATGCGAAGACTAAGATATTGGCATCTTTTGATTGACTACCAAGTCATGGAAAAATCCAATAGCGTGTTTCTAATACGCCTATTTCTCGGCATAGCCGCTTTCCTTTCACTACGATTAGTCGGGGCTACAGTTGAAATGGGTTCGCCTATTTGGTATACAACCAATGCACCGCTTGGCTAAACACACAATCAAGCGAATTCTCTCTTAGATCTAAACCTTGAGCGTGGCTTAAGCTCCTTAGAGTCAATAAGATATAGAGCCTCTGATATTTACATTTGCTTCTATTAGCTCTGATACCAGATCACTACTAGGCGTCTTTATTTCAACAAAATTGCTGCTCCTGATTTAATTCTATCCAAGCCATTACAGCTTTTGATGGCCAAGGAGAAGTATTGGTTTCTCAATCAAAAAATGAGCTAGAAGCCTTTCACCTCAGCCCTCTGGGATGAAAGGGACACGTTTCGATTGATCTGAGAGGTAATGGGCTGATCCTGTGGCCTGGGCTGATCCTGTGGCCTGGGCTGATCCTTTGCCTTAGGCAATGCCAAAACATTAAAAGCCAATGACCAGCGCTCTCCTTCACCTCGGAAAGGCATCACAGAATGAGGTTGCCATGCCGGGAAAACATAAAACTCACCTGGCACTGGCAAAACATAGTGCGCCATTCCCGTGCGAAAACTTTGGATGTGCCATTCCTCAGGGCCATGAAAACAAAGCTGACCATCAAAACTGTCTGGCCTAATCTGAGATGGCACTTGCAGGAATGCAACACCCGAAAAACTTCCACCATGGGTATGGGTCGGGTTGTAATCACCAGCACGTTGACTGTTTAACCAAACATCCACCATCTGCAGCCGATAGCGGCCTGGTGTCCATGGGCCACGTCCTTGCTGAGGTTGCCGATCAATCACATGACGAATCCAACGTTCACAACCAGGCAAGACAGCTTGATTGCAAAAATTCTGAACTTCTAGTTGCTTGAGAGCAAGCTCTCTTTGTTGGTTGAGTTGCCCAGCCAGCTTTGCCGATGCATCAGGGCTGTTTTCTGGATTCGCGAGCACCTGAGCCGCAAGACTCTGCAGGCTGCTGAGCACTGAGGGTTCAAGCTCCCCCTTGAGGATGGACCTTGGGAAAAGGTCAAGAACATCCATGTTCAGTTTCTTTACTAGCAACAGTGTGATGCATGCGATACAAATTTATGTTCACAACGAACCGGTGCTTAGCAAAATCTACGGACATAAGAAGATTTCAGAGAACTTCTTGCAGTTCAAACCAATCCAATCAAATTGAAAATTTTCGCCAGAAGCGATGACGAGCAAAGTGTAAAAGTCACTGCATCAAAGAGGATTAGCAAGCTACTATTCTTTGAGCTCAAAGAGAACTTTTAGCCCAGAAGCCTCTCTTCCAAGGCCTTAGCCTCCGGCCATGATTTTATAGTTTGACAGTCATTAAGCGAAATCCTACCCCTAGAATACCCCAAGAAACCTGAATCTCTCCAGCACTCTCTAACACAAGGCGCAAGCAACTCTGCAACAAGAAGTGCCATTGATTCCGATCATTGACTCAGCCTTTTCAGTCATTCAGAAAGGATAAATGCCGAACCATTTCAAGCGACAATGCACCCCGATTTATCTCAACTCAACAACACAGAGAACGTGCGACTTAGAGCCGGAGATTTATCAATGCTGCCGCCAAGCTGACATTAACAATAAAGGTTTCAGACTTTTATAGACAATTTAATTTTTAAAAGCTGAGACATCTCATCACCTCATTGCATTCGCCGTCTGCCTCGCTAATGCACCATCTGTCGCTTCCATAACGCACGATCCCCCGCAACCGCAGCAGCGGCAAGCCCATCGGCAATCGTTGCGATCACCCTGTAGCAGAGCACCGCCGCTAACAAGGGAGCTTCCGGCACCTCAGAGCCCACTCGCAACAAAAGAGTGGCTTCAAAAACCCCTAGCCCTCCAGGAGCTGCAGGAACGACCAAGCCCACAGTCCAAGCCAAGGCAAACGCTGCCAACCATTCCCCCATCGACAAGCTGGTGCTCAGCGAAAACGCCATCACACAACACCAAAATCCAGCAAAGCGAAACGCCACGAAGAGCATCTCCATCACCAGCGAACTCCAGGGGTAGTCGTCTCGTCCACTGCCCAATGATTCTGCTGAAACAACACCAACCAGATCCGCATCAACCCGATCGAGCTGCTTGGCTTTGGCACGTTCTAAGCGTCTGAGCAGGGGCTCTCTCCAGCGAGGTATCAACAACATTGCTGGCAAGCAACAGGCCATCGCAAGGCCTGACTGCCAACCTCCGAAGGGAACCCAAAGCAGGGCCGCTACGGCCATGAGCAAGGGCTCGAGCAACACAGAAGCCAATGCAGGCCCGGCCCCCAGATGGGACCTTAACACCCGCATTCGCTCAACCAAATGCCAGATCCCGCCAGGCAGATACTTGAGCAGATTGCTACTCAGGAAAAGGGGAATCAGTGATATTTGCCTGGGTCGATGGCCCAACCAACCCACCAACACTCGCCAGGCGAGTGCATTCACCACAAGGCTCGACCAGCTGATGCCCACGCCAAGCACCAGCCACCAGCAGGCCAGGCCACTCAGGGAAAGCTGACGCAACTGTGCCCCATGGCTGACCAATGCCACCACCACAAAGGCAAGACTTGCGAGCGTGATCCAGAGTCGAAACCCACCTGGGAGAGCAACCTTGCCCAGCCAAAACCTCAAACCCCGCCCATGGCGAATCAAGCCTGAGATCACCATGTCCAATCCTCATCTGCAACAAAATCCTCCGAAGCCAACAACACTTCACGGCGTAACTCCTCCATAGAATGGCCCGTCTCAACACTGAGGCGAAGGAGATCGTCATGCTCCGGCTTGACAGTGAGGATCCCTTGAGGTCGCCGTACCTGCTTGACACGCACTGAGCCCCATGGCGTGGGACAGGATCCCCCACGACGAGGCAGCAACCACCGCCCATGAGAGTGCTCCCGCAACCCCAGAGTCGTTCCCTGAGAGAACCACACCACTCGCAACCCAGGAGCCTGTTCAGCAGTCACCAATGCCTTCACACTGACCCCCTGGCGACCTTTTTTCATCTGCACTTGCTCAGAAACAACATCCAACGCTCCGGCATCCCTCAACTGATCACTGAAAACGGCAACGTCCTCAGGCGTGGCGTCATCAATCCAGGCTTCCTGCACAACCACCGGCTGCCATCTCAAACCAGCCATCTCTTCTTCAGATCGCTCACTCGCGAAACCATCGAGCTCACAGATTCGCAGGATGTTTGGGCGATCAAGATTGCGGTGTCCCAAACCCACGCCAATCGCGTTGATTCTTAGCGAGGGAGGCTGACAAAAGCGCTCTGCCAGCACCGCCATCAAGGCAAGCCCCGTCGGAGTGGTGAGTTCACAAGCCGGGAGGTCATCACCAACCTCGAGGCAGATTTGATGTCTTCGGGCTAGTTCCAAAACGGCCGGGACTGGAACCGGCAAGAAGCCATGAGCTGTTGCCGTCTTGCCTCGCCCCGCCGGAGGTACGGCGCAGACAATCTGTTCGGGGGCCAAGTGCTCAACAGCCGCACAAACGCCCACCACTTCAACCAAAGCATCGATCATGCCCACTTCATGAAAATGCACCTGCTCGATCGGGTGACCATGAACCGCAGCCTCTGCTTCCGCCAAAGCCTTGAACACCGTCAACACCTTGGTGCGCAAAGGTTCTGACCAATCAGCCTCCATGATCAGCGCTCTGATGTCATGCCAAAGCCGATGAGGAGGCTCCAAGTCGAGCCCTTCGACGGATAACCGCAGCCCCCTCAAGCCGGCGCTGCGGTCCTCTGCGACCGTAAGGGCATAACCCTTCTCAAGGCCAAGTCCTGCAAGGGGAGCCTCAATCACGGCCCGAGGCACACCCAGATCCAAAAATGCGGCCAGGAGCATGTCACCAGCCAGACCAGTTGGGCAGTCAACAAACAGGGCCGTCATTGCCCCTGAGGAAGTCCCTTGGGAAACTGACCAAACAAAACATGAACAGACTGCCAATACAGCTTGTCCACAGCCAAACCAATAGCAATCGCAACGCCTAAATAGGCAGCCAATGCAGCGAAGGATCTAACACCAAGGCTTAAGCAGAAAGGTTGGATCAACGACATTCAGTTATTGGGCTGGCTACCGCGTCCATCCCGTCGAACAAGGGAACCTCTTCCTCCTCGCCCCTTGCCACCGCGAGTAGGCATCGGCCCCATCACTTCATAGTCTTCAAGGTGAAGCTGCTGCCCATGACGTCGCACCTCCAAGCTCACAAAATGACGCAGGTTACTGAGGGGCACATCCCCTTTTAATTGCAATTTGAACGGCAATGGTCTACTGCCATCAGCCCTAGGTTTCTGGCGAACCTTCAAAACCAGGTCACCGGTTTCAGGCCTGGTATAGATCAATTCACCACGAATAGAAAAGTAGTCGTCCCCTTGAGGAAGCTGATCTTCAATTTCCAAGTTGGAATCACTCGAACGCTCTGAATCACTTTCATCAAGCAAGGTTTGTTTGAGGGTGCTGGGCTCCCAGATTCCAGAAATCTGTAGATGCAGATGATCCGCTTCGCGGCAGCGGGGATAGACGACCCATAGATGAGGTTGATCCATGGCTAGATGACGACGCATCAAAGTGAGCACCCGGCCTAGGACAACAGCCTCAATCTCAACCCCGTCAGAATCCACCAGGAAACCTCGAGTGAACTTCTCAGAATCTTGCGGCCGATAAGTGCCTCTTACGACACCGATGGCCCTGTACTGCAACGGCTCAGTGGCCGCAGGAATCGGATGGTCGCGCATCGAAAAAAAGGGCATCCACTGGCCCAATTGGAAATCTAGCCAGCATTCGTGAACCGTCCCAGACTGACCAGGTAATTTTCTGCTCGCTGAAGTGCTTAAGCCCGAAAGGATTCTGCCCTCCCGCGGGATGATCCTTCTAATCACTGGGCTCATAACCGCCTCAGCACTGGCCTGGTTTGGAGCGCAATTGATCGCACCTGAGTCAAGAGCTCTGGGCAATCGGGAGATCCTCAATCGGCAGGTGAAAGATCTGCTAGATCAACAAAATAATGGTGATCTGAACACAGAAGAACAGCAGAAGCTGCTGGAGCGATTGCTGGTACTAGGCCGCAACGAGGAGGCAATGACCCAAATTGAACTGCTAATGGCCAGGCAGCCAAAAACCTGGTTATGGAAGTTGATGCTCGCGGAACTAAAGCGCGAACAGGGAGATCGCGATGGAGCCCAGAAGGACATCAACCAGCTAATGACCATCCAGCCTCACAACCTTGAGGTCCTGCAATTGAAGATCTTGCTTGACCTAGAGGCCGGGAGAGAAAAAGCAGCCGTTACTGAACTCAAAAAGAGATTTGAGTCCAAAACGAAAGGCAAGCGCATACCCATAGGGCTTCTCCTGGCAGATTTGCAGCGCCAGATAGGACAAACCAAGGCTGCCGCTGCGCTCTATCGCGTTCTATCAAATGAGTCACCAACAGACGCACGTCCCTTGCTCGCCCTTGCTCTCATGCGGCAGGAGCAAGGCCAAGACCAGCAAGCACAAACTCTGCTTCAAGAAGCTAGAGAACGCCGTAACAAACCAGGCGAAGCTGATCCCTTGATTGATGGCCTGGCGAGTCAGTGGAGGCTTAACTCAATCCGCACAAAAGGTTCAAACAGTGTCCTCAGGGCTGATTCGCCGAAGCCTCAGAACTCTCCAATTCCAGGGCCTTGAGGGCTGCATCGATTGCATCAGAAGGAGCTGTGGCATCGTCCATAGCTGTGGACCTTCGCAAACGATTCATAAGGTCCATCGGATTGGTGGCATCGAGAATCGTTCCTTTGTCGTTGTTCCCCGGAACGGTGTTGTAAAGATCACGCTCCTGTGGTGTCTGATAGTCACCTGAAAGCTGTGCTTCAGCACGATCGACAACTGTTGTCAGGCTGAGCAAGGCAATTGGCAGTGCAGCCAAGCCAAGCTTGCACAAGGGATGAAGACCTAAGGGGGCTCGGTTGATCAATGACGCATCCCCAAGTTCAGCAAGGCTAATGCTAATTGTCATGATCAGATTTCCATGACCTGTGCAGATCGCTACCTGGAACGTCAACTCAATTCGCACCCGCCTCGATCAGGTGCAAGCTTGGCTACAGGATGCCCAACCCGATCTGCTTTGCCTCCAGGAGACAAAAGTGGATGATCCGCAGTTCCCTCACGAGGTCTTTGAAGCTCAGGGCTATCAAGTGCACTTTCACGGACAGAAGGCCTATAACGGCGTTGCAATCGTTAGCCGTCAACCTCTCGAAGATGTGCGCCGGGGCTTCACTGGTGAGCTCCCAGAGGATGCCGAAGCCTTGCAACTGGGAGAGCAAAAGCGCGTCATCAGCGCGCTCGTCAACAACATTCGTATCGTTAATGTCTACGTTCCCAACGGTTCCGCTCTGAGATCGGAGAAATATCCCTACAAACTCGAATGGCTGCGCTGCCTAAACCGCTATCTGAGCGCACAAGCGAAACGGGATGAACCCCTCTGCCTCGTTGGGGATTTCAATATCGCCTTGGAAGCAAGAGACATTCATCATCCCGAACGACTAACGGGAGGGATTATGGCTAGCGAGCTTGAAAGAGAGGCTCTTCTAAAGGTTTTAGGAGACCGGCTCCACGACGTGTTCCGCGTGTTCGAACCAGATGCCAACCATTGGAGCTGGTGGGACTATCGAAGTGGTGCCTGGGACCGTGATCAGGGTTGGCGTATTGATCACATCTACCTATGCGATGAGCTTCTCAGTCAGGCCAGAAGCTGTGTGATTCAAAAGCATCTAAGGGGCCATGAAAAGCCTAGTGATCATGCCCCGGTAAGCGTAGATCTCAACTGGCCTCCAACTGATGACGATGAGGAGATGCCGGAACTGTTCAGCAATTGAAGGACATGGCTATTTAAGGCAATAGTCGCAGTCAAGGATTCACCTCCTGAGAGTCAGAATGCCTTGGCTTCTGAAGGCATCTCAAGACCTTCTGAAGTCAAGATGACCTGCCGCCGAGCCGACTCACCACAGCTTTTTGGAGTGGGGAAAATTTTGTCAGGATTGGCCCGTCCATCTGGATCGAAGGCTCTTCGTAGCAGTTTCATTGTGGACAGATCATCCGCTGCAAACATCCAATCGAGATAACAGCGCTTATCAGCCCCAACCCCATGTTCACCAGTGATGCTGCCGCCAACATCAAGACACTCACGCAGAATGGCCGACCCCAGATCCCGAACACGAGACTCCACATCAGGCGTGTCTGCGTTGTAGAGGATTAAAGGATGCAAATTGCCATCGCCAGCATGAAAAACATTGGCCACCGGCAACTCATACTCTCGACTAAGCCTCTTTATTGCCGTCAGCACCCTCGGCAAAGTGCTGCGTGGCACGACACCGTCCTGCACGTAATAGGTGGGTGAAATCTGCCCAACCGCAGCAAATGCTGACTTGCGTCCCTTCCAAAGCAAGGCACGGTCAGCAGCCTCTTCTGCACGACGAATGGTCCTCGCTCCTGCCTTGCTACAAAGTCCACTGGCCTGGTCTGCGGCCACAGTGACTTCCGCCGCCTGACCATCGAGCTCAATCAGCAGCACAGCCGCGGCATCACGAGGGTATTCGTCGAAGCCAAACAGATCATTGACTGCATTAATCATGAAGTTGTCCATGATCTCCATTCCTGCAGGTAAAACTCCGGCAGCGGTGACCTGGCAGACCGCCTCGCCAGCAGACTCCATGGTGGGGAAATCTGCGAGCAGCACAGTCACATGTTGCGGCGCCCGCAAGAGCCGCAGAGTGATCGCTGTGGCGATCCCCAGGGTGCCTTCGCTGCCAATAAAGGCCCCACGCAGGTCGAGCTCCGCATGCTCCGACAATCCACCACCGAGAAGGGTCACCGTGCCATCAGCAAGCACAACCTCAAGCCCCAGCACATGATTACTGGTGACGCCATATTTGAGACAGTGCACACCACCAGAGTTCTCGGCCACATTGCCGCCGATGCTGCACACCACCTGACTGGAAGGATCAGGGGCGTAATAAAACCCTTCCCCAGCGACCGCCCGAGTCACCCAACTATTGATCACTCCTGGCTGCACCGTAACGGTGTGGTTATCAAAGTCCATCGAAAGGATCCTGCGCATGCGACTAGTCACCACCAACAGCGCCTCTTGCTCAACTAATGCACCTCCCGAGAGCCCCGTACCACTACCCCTAGCGACAAAAGGGATGCCATAGCGATGACAACAAGCCAAGACCTGAGACACCTCCTCAGTGGTCTCGGGCAACACTGCCAAAGGAGGACAATGACGATCGATGGTTAACCCGTCACAGTCGTAAACGAGCAACTCTTGCCGCTTGGAGACCACCGACTTCTTCGGCAAAAATCGCCTTAAGTCCCTGTCTAGAGCAGTCCAGTCGTGGGACACCATGCCCGCGCATCTGTCCAACAACCTAGGCAGCAAACACTGAAGTAAACGGATGGCCTGACACAGTTCATCCGCTTCTGACCTTTTTGGGTCAAGATGGCGAACGGTTCGTATCAGCCACTTGGCTTCGGTCCCTGTGACAGCTTCAGCCTTGAACACCAGCCGCTCCCAAGCGATTTTCAGCGCCGCCCAGCGCTTAATGCCTGGTGGCGTTAGTTCTCCAGTGCGAGCATTCCGCTCCGTAGGCGGTCAACCGATCGTGTTTGACCGCGTAAAGGGTGCCTACGCCTGGGACGTCGATGGCAATCGCTTCATCGACTACATCGGCAGCTGGGGGCCCGCAATCTGCGGGCATGCCCACCCAGAAGTCATCGCTGCTCTACAAGATGCGCTTGAAAAGGGCACAAGCTTTGGTGCCCCATGTGAGCTAGAGAATCAACTAGCTGAAATGGTGATCGACGCCGTACCCAGCGTCGAGATGGTCCGTTTTGTGAATAGCGGCACTGAGGCCTGCATGTCTGTACTGCGGCTGATGCGCGCATTCACTGGCCGCGACAAGCTCATCAAATTCGAAGGCTGCTATCACGGGCACGCCGACATGTTTTTGGTGAAAGCTGGGTCCGGGGTGGCAACTCTCGGTCTACCCGACTCACCAGGGGTGCCCCGCAGCACCACCAGTAACACCCTCACTGCGCCCTACAACGATCTCGAGGCAGTCAAAGAGCTGTTTGCCGAGAATCCTGACGCAATCAGCGGGGTGATCCTTGAGCCGGTCGTAGGAAATGCCGGATTCATTACTCCAGAGCCTGGTTTCCTGGAAGGTTTACGAGAACTCACCCGTGAACACGGAGCCTTACTTGTGTTTGATGAAGTCATGAGTGGTTTCCGCATCAGCTACGGAGGTGCTCAGGCCCGCTTTGGCGTTACGCCTGATCTAACCACCATGGGGAAAGTGATCGGTGGTGGGCTCCCCGTTGGTGCTTATGGCGGCAGAGCCGAGATCATGGAGATGGTGGCCCCCGCAGGCCCCATGTACCAAGCCGGCACGCTGAGTGGCAACCCGCTTGCCATGACGGCTGGCATCAAGACCCTTGAGCTACTCAAGCAAGAAGGCACTTATGAGCGCCTAGAAAGCACAACGGAGCGCTTAATTAAAGGCATTCTCGAAGCAGCCAAAGCAGCAGAGGTTCCCATTACGGGCAACAGCATCGGTGCGATGTTCGGTTTCTTCCTTTGCGAAGGCCCAGTACGCAATTTCGAAGATGCCAAAGCAACCGATGCCGAACTCTTCGGCAAGCTGCATCGGGCCATGCTCGAAAGGGGCATCTACCTAGCCCCAAGTGCCTTCGAAGCAGGCTTCACATCCCTTGCCCATTCCGAAGCAGACATCGAAACCACCTTGAAGGCATTCCGCGAGAGTTTTGCAGCAGTGGCGTGAACAGACAACGAAAATAGAGAGCTGTTCTTACAGCTCTCTTGCGCAAATACAAACGAGCCGAAGCTAAGGTGTTACATCTAGAACTAAAAGTTGAGAAGCGAGAGTTAATTCAATTCTCGTTTTTTAGCAAGCGCTAATTCTGCCTGTGTTCGCGGAGCAGAAGCCTCTCAAGAACAGGAAAAAGCTGGATAAGCAGAGCAGTTATTCACAAGCTTGGACAGACTGTTGATTTGCCTGAGAGAATTTTTGCGTTTGCTGCTCAAAAAACCTTTGGTAAGCAGCTGGCTCAATATTCTGACCATTAGCATCCTTTAGGAACTGCTTATAACTATGCCAACCAGCCTGAGTAATAAAGTAATTGATTCCTTGAACACAAATATCCTCGAAAGGAGAGTCATTATTATCTGCGCTTAATTCAGGCAAAGGCCTGCCTGGAAGACCAGAAGAATAAGCCTGCGCAAGGCCGATCAACCCCCCCTCTCCATATTGAAAACCAATCAACTCAAAGCCAATCGGCATTGCTGGAGTTGCCGATGTCCAACCAGCAATCAAAGCAATTGCCGGCAATCCGGAGTTTGACGCAACCGGCGATTCCGTTGTGGCTGTGCGATACATATCATCGTAATAAATTGGGGGTTGCCAAGAACTAAGTGGCATTAGCAAAGCATCAATGCCATCTTCTCGCATCAATCCCTCTACATAGTTTCTATTCTTCTCAAAAGTCTTTAACGCAGAATCATATCGATCGCTATACTTTGGCGCAATGCTTTCCATATAGCCTATGCAGGCTTTCTCGCCTAGCCGTGTGCGACCAGATAAACATATGTCCTGAAGACTCCTTCTGGTAGAGGCAAAAGAACCTAGGTATTGATCAATATCTTCAGCCTCGCCCGCCATATTATTGTCTCTGTTCGTGTCGAATAAGGGCAGATTGATTTCAACAAGTGATGCGCCCTTTCTCTCAAGCCTGGCTGTGACCTGATTGAATATAGCCATTGAAGTCTTGTCGGTGGCGTCAAAGACATCATTGCCTGCAACACTGCGAATCACGCCAATTCGCCTTCCATCAAGGGAAGCAGTTTTTAAATTATTTGCATAAGAATCTGTGCGCGGCACTTGCTTCGTTAAATGATCATCAGGATCAGATGTGTTTGCTATCGCAGCAAGGCCAATAGCAAGATCAGGAATCGACCTTGCCATCACGCCAGCGACTCCATCCAGGTTGCCTCTCGGGAGAATTCCTGAATGACTGATCAGCCCCGTGCTTGGGCGAATGGCATAAACCCCGTTGAAGACTGCAGGCACTCTGACCGAGCCACTATTATCCGTACCGATCCCCAACACAGCAAAGTTCGCACTCACTGCAACTGCAGAGCCTCCGCTTGAGCCACCTGGATTTTGATTAGGGTCATAAGCATTGCCAATCCTTCCGCTGCGGCCACTAATCCCTTCCCCGCCAGAAGCAAATTCATCCATAGCGGCTTTACCAATAATGATGCCGCCAGCGGCTCGCAATTTATTCACCAAAAAAGCATTACTGATTGGCTGAGAGCCAAGTAAAGCCAACGACCCAGAAGTGGAAGGAGTGTCAACGGTATCAATATTGTCTTTAACAGCAATCGGGATGCAATGTAAAGGGCCAATCAATTGATTGCTCTGTTTAAAATGCCTATCCAGAGCCTTTGCCTGTCTGACTGCATTCGGATTAAGTGCAACAAATGCATTAAGCGGAGCTCCTCTTTCGAGGCTAAAATTATACTTCTTGATTCGATGTAAATAGCTCTGAATTAATTGCTTGCAATCAATCTCTCTCTCATTAAAAGCATCATGAATGGATTCAATTGTAGACTCCTTAATCCCAAATTTCTGACTACCAAACTGGTTGGCCATAGACTTCTCAGCCATAAGACAAGCCATGCTCAGAGCAAGCACAAGCCTTATACCTTGGTTAAATATCTTCTCCCCCTTCGAATGATTCATATCTAATACTTAAACAAAGAATTTTACTATCAGTATTATACACACATCAACATTCACAAGAATATTTCATTATCGATAATTTTCAAACTGAAGCGGCACATCTAAATCATCTTCCTTGCTTTTGACTAACTGAATCGCTGCTTGCAGATCATCCTTGTTTTTGCCGGTGATCCTCAAACTCTCTCCTTGAATCGCCACGGTCACCTTCTTGAGCTCATCGCGCACGGACTTGCTCAACTTCTTGGCGAACTCCTGGCTTAAACCCTTGCGCAGCTTCACCACCTGCTTCACCCGGCTGCCACCAACCGCCTCCGGCGTCTGAAAATCGAAGATCTTGAGCGAGAGGTTTCGTTTGGTGGCCTTAGCTCGCAGCACGTCCTCCACCGCCTTCAACGTCATATCGCTGGCAGTAGTGATCAACACTTCGCTCTGTGTTAACTCGATCTCAGTATTTGAATCCTTAAGGTCGTAGCGCTGTCCAACATCCCGACGAACCTGATCCAACGCATTCACCAACTCCTGACGATCAAAGTCCGAGACAACATCAAAGGAATAGGTCGCCATATCTAGAAACGGTTCTGAGATCAACCTACCCAACATCTCAGCAAGATCAGGCCCAACTTGGCCTGATCTTGCTCATATGGGCGAAAGGCTCAGGATTCTTTGCGGTTTGCCCCGATAGCGAAGCCTGCAACCAAGCCAATTCCAGCGCCATCCATCCCAGTCATCAACGCAAAACGATGCTGATCGGTCATCTGGCCAACGAAGTGAACACCAGCTGCAATCACTCCAAGTCCGCAGGCAACCACGAGAACCACATCCAAATTCGCGGGCTTCTTGATCAAAGATGAGCCTCCTTCGCTGACCCTGCGGACCTTGGCCTGCGCTTCATCAATCTCCTGCTGGAATTTTTCCAGATCTCTCTTTGAGTCGTCCATCTCAAATCAAGCAAAGGAGGCGTTGGCGGTGCGGAGTTCCGATCGCCCCAGGCGTTGCCAAAAGTGGATCAATCCCTTCACCACTACCTGATACACGGTCCGCTTCTAAACAGAGAACTCTCTACCATCAACCCATTAACGGTATTGACACAGCCTAGAGAACCTTTGTTTTGAGGAACTAAGCATTTTCAGGCCCTAATTAGCGAAAATCCCTTCTCATGGTTCACTCGGTCGTTCTCGGTTACTTGGCCAACATCCAGGCGAAGCGCATGACTGCTGAAAGCGATATTTAAAATGTCTGCCAGAGACAAGAAAGCCTGCGAACTAAGCCCAACAAAACAGCTTTGCATCCTTCAGCCAACTCAATTGAAGCACTAGTGAATCCCCCAGTGATCAGCCTGAGGTTTCCATTGTCCTGGAACCGATTGATCCCCATCACCCGGCCACGCAGAGAGTAGTGACTATTTAGGGATCTGTCATGCGCAAAAACACTGCTCATGGCGCTTCTTTTGCCACTAAGGCAAGTAACAACTACTACATATGGAGATGGCGGGAACTCTCGAACAGGCAGGGTTGAATGGCCCCTCACGATCCAATAACGAGAAAAAGTCCCATCAGCAAGGCCCGGCGTCATCAGCAAGGGCTTTTTTGTTGCTTCTCATGATTTAGATCCTGAAGCAAAGTTCCCTAGCCAACCCTGCTGCAGGATCTAAATCCAGCGCAAGGGATGGCTTCTCTGCTTAAAACTCAAGGCAACCACTACGCACACTCACAAAACAGAACCCTTTGAACCGTATGACCAATAACCCTGACCTAGCCGAGTGCTTAAGAGCTAAACCAGCTAGCGAACAGCCATAACAAACTCAGCTATCTGATTTCTGAAAAGCCTTGAGTGCCGAAAGCAAAGCAGCTGGGCTTTGAGGATCAACCATCAAGACACTTCCTGCTGGTGCAGCAGCCATCTGCTCGCCCATAGCCATCCATTCTTTAGCCAACAAAAGCCTCAAAGCCTCCTCTGCTCTGGGGCTGGCCTCCAAAGCCCGAGCAATCTCCAGGGCGGCTTCCGCCTTGGCGCGAGCAAGGGTTGACTGCTGCTTTGCCTGGGCGTCAGCTTCTAACAACAGGGCTTCCTGCTGAGCGCGAGCATCTAATACCAACGCTTCAGCATGACCACGAGCCTCATTGAGCTGAGCCTCTTTCTCGCCCTCAGAACGAAGAATGGCAGCACGTTTTTCCCGCTCTGCTGTCATCTGTTGTTCCATCGCTTGCTGCACTCCTCGCGATGGAACAATGTCTCGCATTTCCACTCGCGTGACTTTGACCCCCCAGGGATCTGTGGCCTCATCCAACTCCCTGAGAAGGCATTCGTTCACTTCTGTACGGGTGGTAAATGTCTGGTCAAGATCAAGCTTGCCCATCTCGGCTCGGATCTGAGTGAGAACGAGATTCACCATCGCCGCCTGCAGATTATCCACCGAGTAATAAGCACGAGAGTGTTCAAGTAGCTGCCAATACACCACCGCATCCACCTCGATCGAAACGTTGTCACGAGTGATGCATTGCTGAGGAGGAATATCCAAAACTCTCTCCTTCAACGACTCGTAACTGACCACCTTTTCAACCATGGGGAGAACAAAAGAAAGGCCAGGCTGCAGTTCACGATCGAACTTGCCGAGCCGCTCCACCAAGCGCGAGCGTCCACCACTCGTAATTTTGACACTGCCACTTCCCAACAAGGCAACTAGCAAGAGAGCTGGCAAACCAAGAAACGCTTCCACAATGTTCTTCCTGTGTAGGCAAAACCTAGGTCCGTAAACGAACCACGGCAAAGCCCTTCCAAACAGCTTTCTCTTCTCCAAAGTAGATAGAGAAAGCGCTGCACCCTATCCCTTGCCTTCGCCCACCTGGATTCCAATGATCTGGCTCGCCGTAGCTGGCCTACTCCTAGCCATTGAGCTGGCTCAACCGAGCTTCGATGGCCTGATGTTCGCAGCGCTTGGGGCCTTAGTGGTATCGATTTTGACTGCAATCACTCCCATGCCACTGATTTTGCAGATGATCTTCTGCCTGCTGATCACGGTTTTAGGGACTCTCTGGCTGACTCGTTGGTCAGCCCGCCGCAACCCCAGTCCAGATGGGCTTCGCCAACGCGAGGATATCGCCGAAGTTCTGACACCAATCAAAGCTGGAGGAGATGGGCGTGTGCGTTGGCATGGGCAAAGCTGGGCCGCCAGTTCGATCGACCTGGAGACTCCAATAAACGCCGGTGATCAGGTCGTGGTGATGGGCCGTGAAGGCACACAATTACAGGTTCTGCCACTGCCGCGTCGCTGAACTCAATCAAAGAACAAAAGACTCACAACCTTGCCCATATCCTCAGCACTGCGACAACTAGTCAATAACGTCTCACTGTCATGGAAAGCAAAGCAGATCAATTGGTCACAGCGACTGATGATCTCCTGATTGCAAAGACTGCTAGCCATCGGTAACGACAGCTCATCGTGCTCAGGTTTTTCGATGAGATGAAGCACAGAGTCGAGCTGATCGCGAATCTCAGGGGCTTGACGATCAAGGCTCTGGGGAAGCAACACAGTGAGGCAAGAGGCATCCGCCTCCAATACCCCACGGATCACCGCCGCATTCACCCCCTGTGAACCTGAGGTGATCAGAGAATGACCCTCTTGCGCAAGGGAGCGTGCCATCAATTCAACAAGATGTATCGCGACCACCGGCACATGGCGACTGCCAAGCATGGCAATGCGGCGTTTGCCCTTGTCCTGCAAGAGAGCCAGCTCTTGGGCAAGGGTATCGACCCGATCAAGGTCAGGGAGATCCAGAGACTGACTCAAGGACATCCCCATGACGATGGATCGAAGCTAGCAGTGGTCATCGACCCTGCATAGGCAACCCCAGAACATCAAACAAACGGTCCAAGTCACAGTGTTCATCCACCAATCGGAAGGAATAGGTTGCTTTAACGGCCTCATGCAGTCGCACATGACCAAAGGCCTGCTCAATCACTTCCACGGTAGACAGTGTGTCGTGATCCACCTTGAGTAAAGGAACCTCAAGTTCTTCTGCCCTACTAATCAACTGCGGCAAAGGTTGCCCTGCACCAGTGAGGATCAAGCACTGAGTCGAAGCCTCAAGGGCCGCCAACTGAATATCAGTACGGTCAGCACCAGTCACCACAGCCATGTTGCGACGACAACGGAAAAAGTCCATGGCGGAATTCACATTCATGGCTCCGATACTGAGAGTCTCAACCAGAAGCTCAAGTCGCTCAGAGCAACAGATCACCCGGGCTCCTAGGCGCCTAACCAACTCACCCACAGTCACGCTGCGCAAGAGTGGCGAATGGGGCATCACTCCGAACACCGCCAGTCCAAGGGCCTCCAGGGCAGGCACCACATTGGTTTCTAGATCATCAATTTCATCTGGTTTTACCGCATTCAAAACGATGCCCACCAGATGATCTCCAAGCTGCTCCTTCGCCGCTAACAAAGCATCGACACTGCGGCTGTCCTGCCAGAGATGCACCAGCACGACGCGGGCATCCAAGCCATGGGCCAGCTGACCAAGACTGAGACCGTAAAGCAGGCCTTCATGCAAACTACCGGCTGCTTCAAGAATGGTGAGGCCCTGAGCATGAAGATCGAGCTGTTTGCATAGGTCCTCAAATCCTTTGCCAGCATCGATTTGAGACATGGCCAAACGGTGATCAGCCGTTGCCTTTGCCAGAAGATGCAAAGAGGGAATCAGCTGATCCTCAGACAAACCCAGGGTTGCACCAACAAAACGAACATCATCATCAATTAAAGGTTCGGGCAGAGGGGAAACTGCGGGATCCCATTCCACACTCGTGGCCAAAGGCTTCCCAAAGCGAATGGGCTGATTCGCCGCTATCAACTGGCGAGCGAGACCAAGAACCAATGCCGATTTACCACTGAATGGCTCACAAGAGCCAATCAGCAAGGTCTTGCCCATCAGTGGACTCCGTGTTCCTATAGCTGAGCAATTTAGGCGTCACCCACAGACTCTTCAGAACCCAACAGCAGCCACTTCCAGAATCGATTGGGCAGGTCTCCCTACCCCTCAAACTCAGGCCAGTCCATCAACCAATCCACAAGTTGATGCGTAGACACATCAAAGGTGTAGGTCAAAGCTTGGATGTCTGGGAAACACAACTGACAAGAACACAGCTCCAGTGGCGACCTAGCTCCCTGCCAACGAAGAGTGAAGCGATGAACACGACCACCTTGAAGAGGTCGCTCTCCTTTCAATGAGCTCTGAGCCAAGAGCCGCAGGGCTCGCTGCAAATCAGCCTGCCTGGAAAGGCCACCGCAATAGGGTGCAAACAAGGCCAATTGGGCCGCTTCGGAGGGAATTGGCAACGTCAACTTGAAGCTCACAACAAAGGATGCCCCAAGCTGAAGAAATGGGACAGATCACAACTCTCAACAACCATTGGTCAAACTGCCGCATCGGCATCACTGGAGCCAGTGGAAGTCTTGGCAGGGCCCTAACCCAAAAGTTGCGCTCTCGGGGAGCTGTTGTGATCGGATTGACCCATGGACCGATTCCCTCCGCAGAGCCATCAGACGATGCACCCCAGGAATGGGTGCAATGGGAATGCAGCCAAGAAGCATCCCTCAAAAGCACCCTTGTGAGCCTTGACGTGCTCGTGCTCAATCACGGCATCAACCCGCAGGGACGTCAGACACAGAAAGACATCAAAGCGGCTTTAGAGGTGAATGCTCTGAGCAGCTGGCGCTTAATGGAACTCTTTGAAAGCCTCGCCCTCAACGCAGAACCTTCCACACGCCCCCGCGAGCTATGGGTGAACACATCAGAAGCTGAAATCCAACCAGCCCTCAGCCCCACCTATGAAATCAGCAAGCGGTTGATCGGTCAGCTGGTCAGCCTGCGCTGGAACAACCTCACCTCGAATCAACGCAAAGTCTTCAAAATCCGCAAGCTTGTACTTGGCCCCTTCCGCTCAGAGCTCAATCCAATCGGATTAATGTCTGCTGATCTAGTAGCCAGCCAAATTGTTCAACAAGCCGACCTTGGCCTCAATCTGATCATCGTCACCCCCAACCCTCTCACGTATCTACTGATGCCCCTGACCGAACTAGGGCGAATGATTTACTCCCGGTTGTTAGGTAGTGGATCCACAGACAATCAATAACAAGTCGACTCCAGCATTAGTCGCCCCGATCAGTGAGGATGTCGCAGCCATCTGAGGTGACCACGATGGTGTGCTCCCACTGAGCCGAAAGACTGCCGTCTTGAGTCACAACAGTCCAGCGATCTTTAAGTGTGCGGCAAGCCTTACTGCCAGCATTGAGTATCGGCTCGACGGCCAAAGTCATCCCTGAACGCAAAGTGATATTGGGCAGGTCATCCGTGCGGAAGTTGAAAACGGAAGGCTCTTCATGCAAGTTGCGACCCACACCGTGGCCGGTGTAATCCTCCACCACGCTGTAGCCATGAGCCTTGACATGATCCTCAACAGCTCCTGCGATATCAAGAAGAGTGTTGCCGGCTCGAATCTTAGAGAGCCCTGCCATCAAGGATTCTTGGGCCACGCGACTAAGTTTCTGCCCAGATTCAGGCACCTCCCCAACGCAAATGGTGATGCAACTGTCACCGTGATATCCCTCGTAGTAAGCCCCGGTGTCGACTTTGAGAAGATCCCCGGACTTGATCACTCGCTTAGGGCCTGGAATGCCATGCACAACTTCATTGTTGATGCTCGCGCAGATCGAGGCAGGGAAGCCGTGATAGCCCTTGAAACTAGGGGTTGCGCCCATCTCACGAATCCTGCGCTCGGCATAAACGTCAAGATCAGCAGTCGTCTGGCCAGGCTCGGCCATCTCCATGATCTCGCGCAGAACCGTGGCCACGATGTGGCTTGCCTTGCGCATGATCGCCAACTCCCTTGAAGACTTGATTTCCACTCCTCGACGCTGTTGTATTCGAGGCCCTGTAGCCGTTGCGCGCGCCTCTGAAGTTGAGGCCAGCAGATCAGCGAAGAGGTTCATAGGGCTGAAGAAAAACTGATATGAAAAAATCAAATGAACGGTTATCGGCTCTGCCCGACTTCCATCTTTCCATTCGTCACGCTATCAATCTTTGTCCTAGGAACGGCGCGAATGAACCGCTTCAAGCAACCCTGCTAGCCGCATCGCTGGCTTGCTGGGTCCATGAGTGGTGATTTCTTTGCTGATCTCAAGATGACTTCATGAGGCACATATCCCTTGTTGCGTCACTTGCAAGAAATGTCCGATAAACAAAGTCATTGGCTAAGAATGACCACCGTGCATGAAGATGAATGTCCTGCTCCCAAGCTGAGCTAAAGGAGGTTCTACGCCATGCCCTTTAACTGCTATGGATACTGATCACAGGCGCAAGAATGCTGCCGAAGGCTTCCTGACTAAGTGAAATTCCCAGAAAGCTTGTGAGCTGACCCCTCGCAATGGCCAAGCATCGACTAAGGAGCTTTCACCGCCAAGCAATGGCAAAACTACTCAAGGCAAGAATGATCAGCAGGTAGAGTTGTCGTTTGGCTAGTTAACCCGGAGCTGGGATGACGGCGGATTCGAAAGACACCTCCATGAGCGAAGACAACACTGAAACGGCAACAGCAATTGAGAACAGCTCAGCCATGGTGACTGATGTAACAAGCAAAAGTGCCCCAAACGTCAGGCTCAGCCCTGACGCCCTGATCAAAGAGTTCGAGGCCTCACAGCAGAAAAGTGATTTAAATGACATCTACGTGGGAGACACCGTCCGAGTAGGAGTACGCATCAGTGAAGGCAATAAGGAACGGATCCAACCCTATGAGGGTGTTGTTATTGCAAAGCGCCACGGCGGAATTCATGAAACCATCACCGTGCGCAGGATCTTCCAAGGCATCGGTGTCGAGCGTGTTTTCATGCTGCATAGCCCTCAGGTGGCCTCCATCAAGGTGGAGCGGCGAGGTAAAGTGCGAAGAGCGAAGCTTTTCTATCTGCGGGAACGGGTGGGTAAGGCCACCCGCGTGAAGCAGCGCTTCGACCGCTGAGGTTTCGGCCTCGTTCAATCCAAATGCCATCACCTCTGTGATGGTCGACGGGTCCATCGCCTTGCGCCGTTAGTTCAGTTGGTAGAACGCAGGTCTCCAAAACCTGATGTCGGGGGTTCAAGTCCTCCACGGCGCGTCCGATGGCCCATCCTGCAGTTTCCTCGTTCCGAGAATGGAGTTAGATCTTCAACCTGGTGATGTCGTCAAAGTGCTCGAGTCAGCCGCTCTTGGTTGGGTTCGTGCACGCGTCATTCGAGTCAAATCTGGTGGTCGTGTGGTCGTGCAAAGCGATCAGGGACGCGAATTCACAGCCCGCGGGAACCAAGTACGCCTAATCGAACCCGCAGGATTCCGTCCCTAATCAGAGGGACAGTGATTCCAACTTTTCGACTTGCTCTCTATCTGAGTTCCCTACCTGAAACACCACTAGGGATGTCTTTATTTCGTCATCGAGAACAAGCGTCCCAAAAAGCAGATCCGAAGTCTTCAATTTCATTCGAATCGATCCATCCTCAAAAGGATCACAAGACCACCGCCAGCGAGTTGACGGCAGGCAGGGCAGAGGTTGATACTTTCTTGGTCGCATAAGCGACACAGGTCAGCTTCCATGCGGCGAGCTCCCGACTGGACCTGAACTCATCTGGGACCGTAGTTCAATTGGTTAGAGCACCGCCCTGTCACGGCGGAAGTTGCGGGTTCGAACCCCGTCGGTCCCGTTCTTATTCCTAATCCTGAGAGTCATTGTGAAGGTGCGCGTTCGGCTGGCCCCGAGTCCAACAGGCACACTTCACATCGGCACGGCAAGAACGGCAGTTTTCAACTGGCTCTTTGCACGCCATCAGGGAGGACAATTCCTCTTGCGCATCGAGGACACCGACAAAGAACGATCCAAGCCTGAATTCACCACCAACATCCTCGAAGGTCTGAAGTGGCTTGGCCTCAACTGGGATGAACAGCCCATCATTCAAAGCCAGCATGTGGATGACCATCGCGCAGCAATCCAAAAGCTGCTCGATCGTGACCTGGCCTACCGCTGCTACGCCAGCGAGACTGAACTGGAGGCCATGCGAGAAACACAAAAGGCCCAGGGCAAGGCCCCTCGCTACGACAACCGTCACCGAGATCTCAGTCCCGAGCAAGAAGCCGCCTTCCAATCTGAAGGCAGAACTGCCGTGGTGCGCTTCCGTATCGATGATGATGCGGCCATCAGTTGGAAGGACCTGGTGCGCGGTCCAATGCACTGGAAGGGATCAGATTTGGGCGGCGACATGGTGATCTCACGTCGGGCTCCAGCCAAGGAAATTGGCGACCCGCTCTATAACCTTGTTGTGGTGGTTGATGACGCCGCCATGAGTATCTCGCATGTGATCCGCGGCGAAGATCACATCGCAAACACGGCCAAACAAGTGCTGATCTATGAGGCCCTTGGATTACCAATACCTCAATTCGCCCATACCCCGCTCATTCTCAATTCCGAAGGACGCAAACTCTCCAAGCGGGATGGAGTGACCTCGATCAGTGACTTCCAAGCCATGGGATACACAGCCGAAGCTATGGCCAACTACATGACCCTGCTGGGTTGGTCAGTCCCCGAAGGGACTGACGAACGGTTCACTCTTCAGCAAGCTGCAACCGTCTTCAGTTTTGACCGAGTCAATAAAGCAGGAGCAAAGTTTGACTGGGACAAACTCAACTGGCTCAACTCTCAAGTGCTACATGACTTGCCTAAAGATCAACTGTTGCATGAACTCAAACCCTTGTGGTCTAAGGCTGGCTGGGCTCTGCCAGAAGAAAACTGGTGTTTGGATCTAGCCGAGCTGCTTGGACCATCGCTGACACTGCTCAAGGATGGTGTCGATCAAGCTCGCCCTTTTTTCGAAGAACCAACGCTGCAAGCTGATGGCCTGGAACAACTTGCCGTGGACGGAGCCAAGGCAGGCCTTAGCAATCTTCTCGATCAGCTGGATCGCACTTCCTGGGACGGTTTTGATGTCAAGCAAGCACAACAACTGCTAACGAATGCTGCTCAGGCTGCCAACGTCAAAAAAGGTGTGATCATGAAAAGCCTCAGAGCTGCGCTTCTAGGCCGCCTACAAGGGCCAGACCTAATCACAACATGGGGATTACTGGCCAGGATCGGGCAAGACTTGAACAGGCTGCGTCGTTGTCTCTGAGCAGTCGTCTTCGTTTGAATCTTCAGGAGCGATTAAACCCAGGGCCTTGGCCAGCGGCTGGGCCGTGAGGCCTTGAATACCAACTGTCATCAGAATGGTGAGAAAGACCAAACCTTGCAACCGACCGGCTCCTAAAATCCCAGCCTGCTCAAGGCGAATCGCAAACAAAGAGGCCACGGCGGCCGTAACAATCCCACGTGGTGCAAGCCAACCAAGAAACAATCGCTGCCTGAAATCAAGAGGCAAGCCAATCGTCGCCAGGCTTACAGCAACAGGACGCACAACCAACATCAGTACGAGCACACAACTGACCCCCCCCCAGCCAAGCGGACTTAGCTCACCCCAAGAGACATCAGCAGCCAAAAGTGGAAATAACATTGTGATAGCAAGACGGGCCAGCTCCCGGATCAACTCATCGAGCTGATCGGACTGGGTAACAGGCCTGCGACCGACCACCACCCCCGCTGCTACAGAAGCCGGCAATCCCGACTCCGGCAACAACCATTCACAAACTGCGTACAAGAGGAACAACACACCCAAGGTGAGCTGCAACCTCAGCCCTACCGAAGGGTCCGGTTTTAAACGCCGCAATCCCTCTGACAAAAGCCAACCAGCAGCAGCCCCCATCAACACGCCTCCACCCAGGCGGGCCAGCAACCCGAAGGCAACCTCCCGCCAACCATGCAAATCGCCCAGCAATAACTCCAGCAAAAGCAAGGCCAGCACAGCACCCACTGGCTCAAGCACCAATCCCTCTGCCTCAAGGACATCCCCTAGAGGAGAAGCTAAACGGATCTGCTGCACCAACGGGGTCACAACAGTCGGACCAGTAGCCAGCACGATGGCGCTGTAAACCGCTGCCACTGACCAACCCAAACCAGCCAGCCAATGCGCCGCCAACAGACCCGCGGCCAGTGAAATCACTAGTCGGATCAGCAAGATGCGCAGCACCGTTGACTTGATGGTGTCGCCAGGGAGGCGCAGATTGAGACCACCGTCAAAGAGCACAAGGCTCACCAGCAGACCAACGATCGTCTCAAGTCCTTGACCAAGATCTAGCGGTTCAACCAAACCAAGGCCCGATCGACCAATCAGCAGGCCAGATAGCAACAACAGCACCACACCAGGAAGGCCAGAGAGAGCAGACAAAATCCGAGCTCCGGCACCTGCAAAGACGGTGATCCCCCAAAGCAGGCCTAACCGCTCAGGCGTCATCGAGGGCTGCGAACTGAGGTTCCACTCTCACACCGATCACAGCCTCTGGACGCACCCCCAGATACTCTCCATCGAGCTCGCTAAGCGGTACGTTCACGAACCCCCCACTGCCTGAGTCGTTGACGATTCCCTGATACCACTGCTGAAACGTCTCAAGAGTAGGGAAATGAACCTCTTCGGTCTGCCCCCCGGAGAGATGGAGGTACACCGCATAGCGGCGTGGGGTGCGTGTCATCAGTGAACCGTAATGCCAAGGTCCATCAACTCAGGATGGCCGATAGTTGCCCCACTTGCCCAATTGAATGGTCGAAGGACCTCTTTGCCAGGCATGTAAAGGGGATGGCAGGGGTTTCCCTCACGCGTCAAACCAAGCGAGAGAGGGCCGCGAGCATCAGGAATATTGCTGATGCGGTTCTGGCGATGACGCTCCAACAAAGCCTGGACGGCAAGATCACGTCGACGCAAAGTTCCACCGCACCCCCAACCAAACCAAAGGTCCCAATTAGGGCTCTCAGACCACTGGCGTGCCCGAGTCAAAAGCTGATCATCATTTGCATCACCAATCGGATCAGCACAGTGCCTAAGCAGCGCTGGGGATTGACTGATCCGCGCAAATAGATTCACAACAAGAAGGTGTCCATAACCCCAGGAGCGGCAAAACCCCAGCAACCGCCGCAAGGTTGGATCATCCTCTGACGCTGTAGCGGTGGAGGGATTCAAGCCAATGAAAAGCAACGTGCGTTCGCATTGCCCAAGGCTGCGCTTCAACCACCAGCGGTAGTGACCACAAGAACTAAAGGCAGCCTCAGACGCCCAGGAATGCACAACTTGCCTCAAGAATGCGACGGCTGGCCTGACCGTCGCCGAAGGGATTGACAGCACGTGCCATCGCCTCGTAAGCGCTTGAATCATCAAGCAAGGAAGCTGTCTCAGTCACGATCATCTCCGGATCGGTACCAACCAGCCTGGCCGTACCCGCTTCAACAGCCTCTGGTCGTTCGGTGGTCCGTCTCAAAACCAAAACTGGCTTACCCAGTGCAGGAGCTTCTTCTTGGAGCCCACCAGAATCAGTGAGCAGAAGCGTGCAGGCCCTCATCGCAGCAACCAAACGGTCGTAATCGAGAGGCTCGGTGAGTACCACCCTCGGATGGGTCCCCAAAAGGGCCTGCATTGGTTCTCGAACGGTTGGATTGCGATGCAAAGGCAGAAGTAAAGCCGTGTCGGGATGGAGGTCAAGAACCCTTCTGAGGCCCTCGGCTATGTCTTGAAGCCGATCTCCCCAATTCTCCCGTCGATGCACGGTGGCCAAAATGACGCGCTGATGCGCCCAGTCGAGACCATCAAATTCGATAGGCGGCGCCTGCTCAGCCATCAACAAAAGAGCATCAATCACTGTGTTGCCCGTAACAAAGATCTGACCAACAACCCCTGAACTGGTCAGATTGGCTTGAGAGCGAGGCGTTGGAGCGAAATGAAGCTGGGAGATCTGAGAAATCAGGCGCCGGTTTGCCTCTTCAGGAAACGGATCTAACAGGTTGTCTGTGCGCAAACCAGCCTCAACATGACCAACCGGAATCTGCTCATAAAAAGCAGCAAGGGCAGCTGCAAATGCTGTAGTGGTATCTCCCTGGACAAGCACCAGCTGGGGAGGGTAGGCCTTGAATTCATCCTTGAGGCCTTGCAATGCTGCACAGGTCACGTGAGTGAGGGTCTGCAGAGGGGCCATCAGATCGAGATCATGATTGGCTGAAAGACCAAATAGATCCATGACCTGAGCAACCATCTCGCGGTGCTGGCCAGTAAGCACAACTCGAGTCGTCAAAGCGTCACAGGCCTGAAACGCCTGGATCACCGGTGCCAACTTGATCGCCTCTGGACGGGTGCCCAGCACAATCGTGACGCGGGGCAAGCCAGCCATAACAGAAGCAATCTTGAAAGGATCCTAAGAGTGCTTGCTGATCATCAAAAGTGCGCACGGACTTGCCAAGAGCTTCGCCGTGACGAAGCTGAAGAGAGCGGCCACAATCCCCTCGTGAGTCAACCGGTCTTTCCGCCCAACTTCCCCCCTCAAGCACCAAAGTCCGCCTCTCAGTCGGCGGAGCCGATATCAAGATCTTCTACAGAGGGATTAACCCCATTCGCTGGAGCCACGCCTGGGGTCTCTCCCAACTTGGAGGAGATCGTACGAATCGCCTATCAAGAAGGACATTCCGATGTACACCTAGGCGTTGGCGAAGTGCCCCGTTTCCGAGACCGCGGCGAAATGCAAAGCACAGATTGGCCTGTAACCGATCCAGAAAGATTTCAAAGCTGGTTGCAAGAGATCCTCTCCGCGAATCAGATCGATGAATTCTTTAGAAGCAAAGAATTCGACGGCTCCCATGCCTTTCCCTTCGCAAGAGTCCGGATCAACCTGCTGGATTCCCTCACGGGACCAGCGATGGTGCTTCGCATCATTCCCCAAACAATTCTCACCCTTGAGCAACTGCAACTCCCTGATGTCCTGAAGGGCCTCTCATCCAAGCCCAAAGGACTTGTCTTGGTGACCGGCTCAACCGGGTCAGGGAAAAGCACCACCCTGGCAGCCATGATCGACTGGATCAATAGAAATCAACCCCGCCACATCCTCACCATCGAGGATCCTGTGGAGTTTGTACACAAGAGCAAGCAATCCCTTGTCAAACATCGAGAACTGGGGAAACACACCCTGAAGTTCCACAACGCCCTGAAAGCAGCCCTACGAGAAGACCCAGATGTGATCCTGATCGGTGAGATCCGTGATCAAGAAACCCTGGCCACAGCGATTGAGGCCTCCCAAACGGGGCACCTGGTGTTTGGCACTCTGCATACCAACTCGGCAGTCAAGACCATTGAGAGAGTCCTGGGCATGTATGCCCCAGAAGATCAAGAGTGCATGCGTCGCTCCCTTTCAGAATCACTGCTGGGGGTGATTGCCCAAGGGTTGATCCGAACAACCGACAACAAGCGAGCTGCCTACCACGACATCCTGATTAATACCGATGCTTGCAAGGACTACATCCAAAGAGGAGCACTTGAGGATGTTGAGGAGATCATGGAACGCAGCAGCTTTGATGGCATAATCACAGCCAATCAATCATTGCTGAATCTTGTCGATAGTGGCCGGGTAGAACCAGAGATTGCAGTCGCCGCAAGCTTTAAACCCAACGAACTAGCCCAAAGCATTCGTGGCCGCAATTGAACCACACCTAATTCAGCCAGGCTCTGCAATCAGCAGGCATCACTAGACGCAACAACAACAACACACTGATCCCAATAATCAATCCCGCCATTGCCATACGACCATTCCATATCTCGGCCTGTGGAGTGAACCCTCGTCGCCAAGCGTTTAGCTCTTCACTACTGACAGGTTCCGCAGAGGTGTTGGAATCAAGTGGAGATTCAGAAGCCATCGCTGCACAGCAGACAAGGTCAAGCTAATTCGCTTCTTCAAAATGGGGGAGGTGAATGGTACAAAACCTCGGTTTTGTCCAATGGCCATCGGGCTGCCACTCCCAGCTCAAGAGAGCTGCCATTAACCCCAGACACCAAGCGCTGCAGGGCCGCTGCTCCAATCATGGCGGCATTATCCGTGCAGTATCGAAGCGGTGCCGTGTGCACTTCAATTCCCTGTTCTTGTCCACGTTTGCTCATCAGTTCTCTTAGGCGGCGGTTAGCAGCGACTCCTCCAACCATCACCACAGTTTTTAGGCCCTGGTCATTAGCGCAGAGCAAGCTGCGCTCGACCAAAACATCTGCAACCACTTGCTCAAAACTGGCAGCAAGATCTGCGCGGGGCAGGTCTTCATCAGCCTCTGAAAGAGCCTGAACCAGGCGCAGCATGGCAGTCTTCAATCCGCTGAAAGAGAAATCGTAAGGATGAAATCCACCACCAGGCTTAGAGACCCGTCCTTTGGGCAAAGAAAATCTGCCAGAGTCTCCAGTCGCGGCCAACGCCTGAATAGCGGGGCCACCTGGATAGGCCAAACCGAGCAAACGGCCAACTTTGTCAAAAGCCTCTCCAGCAGCATCATCATGGCTACGTCCAAGACGCACCATCTCACTCTCTGCCCCGACCCGAATCAACTCAGTGTGTCCCCCGCTCACAAGTAGCACCAGATAAGGAGGGCGTGGAGGATGTTCCGCCAAGCGCACTGAAGCCAAATGCCCCTCCAGGTGATGAATGCCAAAAAAAGGCAGCGCATGGAGAGCAGCCAAAGATCGGCCTGTCACCGATCCCACCATCAGTGCTCCGGCCAGCCCAGGGGTCACCGTTGCCGCTACAGCATCAAAGCGAGCCATCGACTGTCCCGCCTCCTGCAAAACCTCCTCTACAAGATGAGGCAGAGCCTCCACATGCAAGCGAGAGGCCACTTCCGGTACCACGCCTCCCCACTGGGCATGTTTCTCCACCTGAGAAGCAATTCGGCTAGCGACAACCTGCAAACACCCGTTATTTAGACGTAGAACTGCGGCAGCCGACTCGTCACAACTTGTTTCGAGGGCAAGCACCGTCGGCATAGTTGTGGGAAGCCTCATTTACATTTTACTTGTGACATCCTGCCGTTCCGGAGCAGGTCTTACAGGAATCGAAACCGATGCGTCGTCTCTTCGCCGTTGTGCTCTCGGCTCTGCTGGTTCTCGGCTTTGCACCCGTTGCTAAAGCTGACATAGCTGGCCTAACCCCTTGCGCTGAGAATGCCCGTTTTCAGCAGCGAGCCAGTGCTGCAGACACTCCACAGGCCATTGCCCGCTTTGACCGCTACAGCAAATCCTTGTGCGGTGATGACGGACTCCCACACGCTCTAATCCCAGCGCCAACTGAGCCGTTTGCGATGTCCTTTATTCGCGGCCATGAAGGCGAAATCATGATCCCAGGGGTGATTTTCATCTATATCGCTGGAATCATTGGTTGGGCTGGTCGTTCTTATCTCCAGGCCATCAAAGCCAAAGGCCACAAAGCAGCCTTAGACAATGAGATCCATCTCGATATAACCCTGGCTTTCAATTGCATGCTCAGAGCTTCTGCCTGGCCGTGGCTCGCTCATATTGAAGGCCAAAATGGCAGCCTCCGTGAGAGCGACGACAAGATCACAGTTTCACCACGCTGAGCAATATTCTCCTCTTAACAACCACCCCATTTCCCCTTTATCAAGATGAGAAAATTCTTCGAAAGCTGGCCAATGGCTGCCGTTCTCTGGGTATGGCTCACAGCGGGAATCATTGTTGAATTCAACCGCTTCTACCCAGATCTTCTCTTCCACCCAATGGGTCTTTGAAGAGCTGAAGAGCATCAACAACTACAGCCAAGAAACAAATTAGCTTCTTGGCTAAACCCCTTCAAAAAGCCCTCTAAAGGGGCTTTTTTTATTGGCCTATGTTGTCAAATAACGCTTTAAGGTCAGGAAAAAGTCTTCGCATCAACAGCTCAGACCCATCAAAGACTCCAGCTCAATCACAGCAACCTGCAGGTTGTCATTAATCACCACTGCATCAAACTCCTGCTGAGCCATCAATTCCTCCCGCGCCCTAGCTAAACGTCGCTGAATTGCCTCTTCAGGATCAGTGGCGCGTCCGCGAATGCGTCGTTCAAGCTCCTCGAAACTGGGCGGCGCCAAAAAAATCTGAAAAGCTTCAGGGAAACTGCGCCGCACCTGTCGGGCCCCTTCCAGTTCAATCTCAAGCAAAACCGGACGGCCTAATGAAAGCTGCTCCTCAACAGGTTGGCGTGGGGTGCCATAGCGATTGCCTGCAAATTCAGCCCATTCAAGACAACCGCCAGCTTGAACCAGTTCTGCAAAGCGATCACGGTTCAAGAAGAAGTAATGATCACCCTCAATCTCGCCTTGCCTGGCTTCACGCGTTGTCGCCGAAATAGACAGCCAGATCTCTGGATGGAGCTCTAGGAGTTGCTTCACCAACGAACCCTTGCCAACGCCACTGGGCCCAGTAATCACCGTGAGCTTTCCTTCAGCGGCGGATGAAGCCATTGATTGCATTGCATTGAATCGGATCGCAGAGTAGGAAGGCTGCGTGCAATCCAGGTCCCGACTGAATCGATGGCCCCTGCTGCCCTACAGGTCATGGACCTCTCAAGCTTGCGCGCTGTACTGAGCGAGCTCCGCAAGGAGGTGCTGCCAAGCCGCTTCGAAAAGGTCCAACAACCAGAACCTCATACCCTCCAACTGGGGCTGCGCACACTCAAAGGTCTTGTGTGGCTGGAACTCAGTTGGCGTGCTGATTGTCCCCGACTGGTCAAGATCACCCCTCCTCCCCGCCTAGGCAGCGGCAGCACTTTGGCCCAGCAGATTCAACATGGCCTTCGACAGATGGCGCTCATTGAACTGAAACAGAAAGGATTTGATCGCGTGGTGGAGTGCGGCCTCGCCCACCGCCCCGGCGAACCTATCGAGCGCACTCTTGTGCTGGAACTGATGGGACGCCACAGCAACCTGCTTCTGCTTGATCGTCAACGCCAGGTAATCACCCTTGGACGCCAGGTACGCAACCATCAATCAAGAGTGAGACCAATCGGAACTGCAGACATCTATGTCGCTCCACCGCCGATGCAAGGCAGAGAACCAAGCTCAAAGGAATCCCTAAAACGCTGGAAAGACATTCTCTGCCTTGTGCCAACCAAGCTACGTAGCGCTCTGCAGCAGTGTTACCAAGGCATCAGTCCTGCACTCGCTTTGCAGCTGGTTGACGACGATGCAAAAAAAGCACATGCCCTGCTGGAGCTTTCAGTACTTGAGATCACCGACGAGCAATGGCAACTCCTTTACCACCGCTGGAGTCGATGGCTGGACTGCCTTGAGAAAGAGCGCTTCACGATGAGGTTTGACGGTCCAAGCAGCTACCGCGTCTGGGACTGTGACACCTCAACCTCCTCCTCCTTCACCGATGGGCTCAGCCTCACTCTCGGGAGTTATTACCGAAGGCATCTTGAAACCCAATCTCTCAATCAACTAGCCGAAGACCTCCAGAAAAGACTTTTTCAGTGGCGACAACGAGAGGAGCAGGCCCTTGGCGAACAACAGGGTCGACTCAAGGAAACCAGTCAAAGCAATTCTCTTCAACAACAAGCCGACGCCATGCTTTGCCTGCCTTCGCCGAGCAAGGATCTGATCAACCAAACCCAAAAGCTCTACCGAAAAGCTCAAAAATTCCGCCGCTCAGTGACCGTGCTGAAAACACGGATTGAACATCACCAGCAAAGGCTGCAGCTGATCCAAGGCAGTGAAACATTTCTGGAAGATCTGCTTGGAACCAGCTGGGAAGGACGGCGAGAACGGTCGATAAGGCTGCAGGAGTTGCGGCAGGAGCTAGACGAGTTGCTGATCTCTCAATCCCGCAATCGCCAGAAGCGGGGCCGTCGCAATCAACAACCCCCAAGCCCCCTCGAACTGACCACTCCTGGTGGACTCATCGTTCAGGTTGGTCGCAACCACCGCCAAAACGATTGGATCAGCCTTCGCCAAGCTCGCCCTGGTGATCTTTGGTTTCATGCCCAGGAATGTCCAGGCAGCCATGTCGTTCTCAAGGCCTCCAATGGCCATGCTGAGGAGGCCGACCTGCAACTAGCTGCAGACCTGGCCGCTCACTTCAGTCGTGCTAGAGGCAATCAACGCGTACCTGTGGTGATGGTGCCCACAAGCAACCTGCAGCGAATCCCAGGAGCAGGCCCAGGGACCGTGCGATACCGGGACGGAAACCTTTGCTGGGCTGAACCAGACCGAGGGCTTCAACACCTCTCTGCCTCAGAACTCTTAGTCTGATGAAAACCAAGCGGCGCCTGTTCTGACCAGTCCCGATCAGCCCACAGGTTCGGTTCTTCCACCCCCTACCCCGATTCACGTCGAGCAGGGAATCAAGCACACCGAACTACCCCACGACGTGGAAATGCCTCTGGTTGATCACCTGGAGGAATTACGGCAGCGAGTGCTGCGCAGTCTGCTTGCTGTTGTTTTAGCGGCAGGTGTCTGCCTGCTCATGGTTAAGCCGCTCGTACGGCTGTTGGAAGCTCCGGCTGGATCCATTCACTTTCTTCAGCTGGCCCCAGGAGAGTTTCTATTCGTCTCAATCAAGGTGGCAGGCTACGCAGGCTTAACACTTGCACTGCCCTATGTGCTCTACCAAGGGCTTGGATTTGTATTGCCTGGCCTCACTCAACGGGAACGACGTCTGATCGCGCCAGCAGTAGCTGGATCAGCGATCTTGTTTCTAGCCGGCCTTGCCTTCGCCTGGTGGGCCCTAGCACCAGCAGCTCTGAAGTTTCTGGTGAGTTATGGCGCCGATGTAGTCGAGCCACTGTGGTCAATTGAGCGGTATCTCGATTTTGTGCTTCTGCTGATGCTGGCTACCGGCCTGGCCTTTCAGCTACCTGTGCTCCAGTTGATATTAGGAATTCTGGGGTTATTGCACTGGCAACCCATGTTGAGTGCCTGGCGATGGGTCGTGCTTGGTGCCGCCTTGGCTGGAGCTGTATTGACCCCATCCACTGATCCAATCACCATGCTGCTGCTGGCTGGAGCCATTACAGCCCTTTTCCTGATTGGAGTAGGCCTAGTGGCGCTAACTGATCAATTCAGGCCAGACATGCCTGCAAGCGAAAGCGACCAGCCTCCTACAGCCACAAATTGAGAAGCTTGATCTTTCTGTTGTGCGCGCCAGCAATTCCCAGACGACCTCTGCCAAGCCCAGTCGAATGACCGCCTAAAGCGCCTCGCCGAGATGATGGCGATAAGCCTGTTGATCCAGAACATAAAGATTGCTGCTCAAATACGCCCAGATCTCCTGCAAGTAGAGACTCTGGCGGCACACCAACAAGTGCATGCCTTAGAAAGTTTGCAGACAATTCCTTAAGCAAGCAATTCCCTCTCCTAGCTCTAGAGGCAACAGAGCATCGTCAAGGATTAGCCAAAGCACAGAATGATGCAACGATTGCATTGAAAAGCCCAGTCTTTGCAAAGCGTGACGGGCCCTTCACAGTCCATAATGGTCTCCATTCTGCGCAGATCGAACATCCGTCATGACACAAATGACCTCGAGTGATGTGCCCGGGATGGGTCGTCGGCAGTTCATGAACCTGCTCACTTTCGGGTCAGTGACTGGCGTTGCGCTTGGATCCCTCTATCCAGTGGTGAAGTACTTCATTCCACCTCGTGCCTCCGGGAGCGGAGGTGGCACGAGCGCCAAGGATGAACTTGGCAATTCGGTCACAGCAAGCGGCTGGCTTGCGAACCATTCAGATGGTGACCGCAGCCTTGTCCAAGGGCTGAAAGGTGATCCCACCTACCTGATTGTTGAAGGTGATGATGCCATTGGCAGTTACGGAATCAACGCGATCTGCACCCACCTCGGCTGCGTGGTGCCTTGGAACAGCGGGGTTAATAAATTCGTCTGCCCGTGTCACGGCAGCCAATACAACTCCACCGGAAAGGTCGTAAGGGGGCCGGCACCCCTCTCTCTCGCATTGGCCAACATCGCTGTCGAGAACGACAACGTCTTTGTAAGCCAATGGACCGAGACAGACTTCCGCACGGGCGAGAAGCCCTGGTGGACCTGAATCTGACAACCAAACGCACCATCGTCGTTCCAGCTCTCCTATCCCCTCGCATCATGCGTCGCCTCATCCCCATCCTTCTCGGCTCACTGGTTCTTAGTTTGTCGATTCTTGTTGCTCCAGCTGCCAGCTGGGCCTATCCCTTCTGGGCTCAACAGAACTACGACAACCCCCGAGAAGCTACTGGCAAGATCGTCTGTGCGAACTGTCATCTGGCCCAAAAAACCACTCAGGCAGAAGTACCTCAATCAGTACTACCCGACAGCGTCTTCAAAGCAGTGGTGAAAATCCCCTACAAGAAAGACACAACAGAGATCAGCTCCGATGGCAGTGATGTGCCCCTCCAAGTGGGTGCCGTTGTCATGCTTCCTGATGGATTCAAGCTGGCCCCACAGGATCGCTGGAGCGAAGAGATAAAAGAAGAAACCAAAGGAGTCTTCTTCACTCAATACAGCGAAGACAAGGAGAACATCCTCCTTGTTGGCCCGCTTCCTGGTGACAACAACAAAGAAATTGTTTTCCCAATACTTTCACCTGATCCTGCGACTGACAGCAGTATTCAATTCGGCAAATATTCCATCCACGTTGGAGGCAACCGTGGACGAGGCCAAATATTGCCTACTGGTGAAAAAACCAATAACAACGCGTTCACAGCAACTGAAGCTGGCACAATTACATCTATTAAGTCTGGTAAAAATGGGGAAAGCGACATCAAGCTCAAAACTGACAGCGGAAAAGTTATCAGTGAAACCATTCCAGCTGGTCCAAGCCTATTGGTAAAAGTAGATGACAAAGTAGAGGCTGGCGCCCCCTTAACTAGCGACCCCAATAGTGGTGGCTTCGGACAACTCGATACCGAGGTTGTGCTCCAGAATCCAGTTCGAATCTATGGACTCTTGGCATTCTTTGTAGCAGTTTCTCTCGCTCAGATCTTACTTGTATTGAAGAAGAAGCAAGTCGAAAAAGTTCAGGCAGCTGAGGGGATCTGATCCCCATTCATCTCAACTCAATGGACGCATTCATCGCGACCTTTACCTCTCCAGGGCCCGAGCTCTTTCAGCTCGGGCCCTTTGCCTTGCGATGGTATGGATTGCTAATTGCCATCGCCGTACTGATCGGCCTCAATCTGTCCAGCAGCCTGGCCCGTAAACGAGGCCTTGAGCAGGGCTTGATCAGTGATCTGCTGCCCATTCTCGTATTAACTTCCGTTGTTGGAGCACGCATCTACTACGTCGCATTTGAGTGGAGGAACTACAGCGGAAACAATTTTTGGAGCTCGATCAATATCTTTGGACTCGCCATCCCAATCCCAAGTGCCGTGGAAATTTGGGGTGGAGGAATCGCTATTCATGGGGCCCTGCTTGCTGGCACCCTTGCAGTATTGATCTTCTGCCGTTGGCGTCGCCAAGCCTTCTGGGATGTTCTTGATGTGCTTGTCCCATCCATTGCCCTTGGCCAGGCAATCGGACGCTGGGGAAATTTTTTCAATAACGAAGCCTTCGGTGTTCCAATCAAGGGCGACCTTGCTTGGAAATTGTTCATCCCATTCGTGAATCGTCCACTTAATTATGCCAATAACGAGTTTTTCCATCCGACATTCCTCTACGAATCAATTTGGAATCTTCTAGTCTTCACGCTGCTAATTGTTCTTTTTCAACGCAGCAGCAAAGGACTACTGAAGCTTCCCGCCGGAGCGTTGAGCTGCATCTACCTGATCACTTACAGCCTAGGCAGAGTCTGGATCGAAGCACTTCGAACTGATCCCCTCTGCCTAGGCGCCTTACCACCTTCCTGTGAAGGGGGCCTGCGTATTGCCCAGCTGATGAGTTTGGCGATGATGGCAGTTGGAGGTTTTGGCCTCTGGTGGCTCTATGGTCGCAAACGAAAGCTACCGGACCCTGGTAGGCCTAGGTCATTCGCTTGATGAGCAGAATCTCCATCGTTGGTGCAGGTCCAGGCGCGACTGATCTGCTAACCCTGCGTGCCGCAGAACATCTCAAGCAGGCTGAGGTCCTTGTATGGACCGATTCACTGGTTTCACCAGATATTGCAGCATTGGCACCTGAATCCTGTGAACGAATCCGCACCAGCTCAATGACCCTCGAGGAAGTTCTTCCGCTTCTGGTGAACAGGGCACAAGCAGGCAAGCGGGTGGTCCGTCTTCACGACGGAGACCCCTGCCTTTATGGGGCCCTGTCGGAACAGATCTGTGGCCTTGCTGACGCAGGCATTGAAGTAGAGGTTGTGCCGGGTCTGAGTGCTTACCAAGCGACAGCCGCAGCACTAAAAGCTGAACTCACCATCCCTGGCCTTGTCCAAACCATAGTTCTCAGCAGAGCAGGAGGACGCACCGGTGTTCCCGAGCGCGAAAACCTCCAACATCTGGCATCACTTGGAGCCTCTCTATGCCTCTACCTCAGTGCACGCCATGTGGAGGAAGTACAAGCCACACTGCTGCAGCACTATTCAGCTGAAACTCCAGTAGCTATAGGCTACAGGGTGAGCTGGCCCGATCAATGGTTAAGCGTGGTGCCTTTGAAGCAAATGGCTACGACCTCCCGTGAACACGAGCTGATTCGCACCACCCTTTATGTCGTTAGTCCGGCCCTAGCTGCAGGACGCCAACGTTCGAAGCTGTATTCTCCAAGCCACAAACATCTCTTTCGCCAAAAGGGCTAAAGAGAGTGTTTTAAAATCCAGTAGTGCGGGCGATTAGCACAGTGGTAGCGCACTTCCTTCACACGGAAGGGGTCGTGGGTTCGAATCCCGCATCGCCCATAAGTTTTAATGCCAAGCATTTGCTTGATCTGCTCATCATCAAAACCAAGTGATCCCATATACATGGGAACAAATGATGCCTGACAAGCTCAGTGCTTCCAACTAAGGTCAAATGAATGCAGGTCAACACTCCTCTTCCTTAATGCCGGAGCACCCTCAGGACTTCTTGAGTGACCAATCCCACTCAGAGCAAATCTCCACACCACTGATTCCAGTTGGTGCGTTGCTTAGAGAAGCCCGCGAAAAACGGGGGTTTTCAATAGCAGAAATCGCGGGAAGTCTTCGAATAGGCAAAGAGCAACTAATAGCCCTGGAGAATGGAAACACAGACCTACTACCTGAGCCGGTTTTTATCAGAGCCATGGTGCGCCGGGTCGCCGAGCGACTCAACCTCGATGCGACTGCCCTTGTGCAGCAAATTCAGGTCCTCATTCCCTCAAGATCCGAAGCCCTACGCCAATCAAAGAGCAAAGCATCTAGTCCAAACCTAAAAGTGATACCTGCATTGGCCTTTTCGGGAGGATTAATTGGATTGACTGCAGCAGGACTAGCCATCACCTATTACAGCAACCCCAACACCTTTACCCGCATCCAAACAAGCATCAACAACGCAATCATTTCAATCAACAACACTGCCGACGGCATGATCTTTAGGTCTTCGACTCGTTCAAAGGATGTAAAAGATGAGCCTAAGGACACCGAGCTAATCTCTCAGCCTGCAGTTGCAACACCTAACCAAAATTTGCCATCAACATCTCCAGCAGGGCTAAAAAAAACAAATAATAATAATCAACCAGCTTCAACTGAACAGCCAAAAACACAGCCAGGCACCAACTCCAACCCCCAACAGTGAAGCTGAGATTGTTTTTGAAGGCACCCTTAGCGAGCCTCTCAGCTATCCACTAGAGGAAGCCCTAGAAATCTTTGCAGGGCATCCTGATCTGATTCATATAACTCATAATCGAAAACCGCCTACTGCTCTGGGTGCAATTAGAAAGATCCGCTGGCATCAATTAACCAACAACAACCTAATACTGAACTAAGTTTACTCCTTAACGACAACTTTCATGGTTACACCGCTTGCTTCTTTCACAACCGAAGCACAGCTCTTCAAGCTCCATTGTTCAAGGCTGAGGTTCTGATTCAATCCTTCCGGCACTAGTTCAAAGACAACCTGATCATCATCAGCGGACTCCACTCTTATTGCAGCCACCACTGGCTCAGGACGGCGATCAATGGCTGCTGCTAAGCGCAGCAACAAAACCATCTCGGCAACGAGGCGACGATGCTCCCGGGTGGCTAAAGCCTGCCATTCCAGATGACGCTTCTTGGGAAGACTGCGGCGGTGATAGCGCGCAATAGCCGCAACCATCAAATGCTCCGCTTCCGAATAGCCGAGCAACTCGCCATGACGAATGAGATACCAGGAATGCTTGTGATAAGCACTGAGATTGATGTGCTGACCACAGGCATGCAACATTGCCGATGCCCAAAGCAGATCCCGACCACCTCCATCATCGTGATGAAGAACACCATGTGTGTGGTCGTAAAGGCTGAGTGCATGGCTGGCTACACGCTCTGCACGGCGGTGATTCACTGCAAAACGCTGCACCTGATGAATCACGGTGCGCTGACGAATACTGCTCTGAAAACTAAAGCGATCCTCCAGGAGGCCATGTCGCAGCATCCAGTCAACGATCAAACCCTCCCTCAGAGCCCTTTCACTCAGCACCAGCTCATCAGCAGCGAGCATCTGCATGGCGGTTTGAAGAATCAGCGCACCCGGAACGATGATTTCGGCACGGCGATCATTAATCGGCGTCTGGATGCGACGCTGCTCAGGCGTCATCGCTATAAGCTTCTCAACCAGGCCATCAAGCCGGTGCCGTGTGATTCGATAGCCATGCAATCTCAACGGAGGGCGATCGTCTTCGCTAGCCAACAAAGCACCGATGGCCATGGAGGTTCCACTGGTGGCAACCATCACAGGGCTCTCCCCAGGCTTGATGCGACGGCAGACCTTATCAACAGCTGGCTCTAAAGAACCCTGAATAAATGTCTGCAAAAAGGAACGCCGTTGAGGGGGGATTGGTTCATGCTTGACAAAATCCCTCTGTAGCCGAACCGCACCAACCCGCGTGCTTGTCAGAGCCCGAGCATCGCGACCATCCGCGAGGATGAGCTCTGTGGAACCGCCACCGATATCGAGCAAAAGATGGGGACACTCCCCAAAAGGCATGCCAGACAAAACACCCAAATAGATCAGTCGTGCTTCCTCAGCACCGCTCAACAGATCCACCTCAAGGCCGAGTTGATCCTGAATCCGTTGCAAAAAATCCCGCCCATTTGAGGCTTCACGTACTGCGCTAGTCGCCGACGCAACCACCTGCTCCACCTGATGGCTGGCGGCTAGCTCCTTAAAACGTTTGAGTGTTTCAAATACCCGCTCCATAGCAGGCCCCGTGAGCTCTCCAGAGTCAGGGTCTCGCTCACCCAGTCTTGTAGTTGATTTCTCTGCAAGATCAACGCTGAAGGTGTGCAGGGAAGGATCAACCGTCGCCACCAAGAGATGGGTGGAATTGGTTCCAATATCAATCGCGGCAACATTGCGGAGCTCTCGCTCAGAACGGAGCTGACCAGCACTGGCGTACCTGGCCTCCTCCTGCTCGACATCAACCACACCGAAAGGCAATGGCTCGACACCTGGCATGAAATACAGGAGCCTGGAACGAGACCACTTTGCCATCAGCCAACGATGTCTGGAGGTCCCTCCCTAGGGTTCTTCAAACCCAGAAACCCGTGACCAGCAGATCCGTCTCTAATGGCTTAAGACAATGGCTAGAGCTGCTGCGATGGCACAAACCCAGTGGTCGGCTCATCCTTCTCGTACCAGCAGGTTGGAGCCTTTGGCTCACTCCGGATGCACCTCCTTTAGCAGAGCTTGTAAGTCTGATCGTCGTTGGAGGACTGATGGTGAGCGGCGCCGGTTGCATTGCCAACGATCTCTGGGATCGACGCATTGATCGCCAGGTGGAGCGCACCAGGAAACGGCCACTAGCAACGGGCAGCCTTCGAATTTCCACTGCTGTGGGCTTATTGATTGTGTTGTTGCTGCTCAGTCTTTTGGTCGTGGTCTCCCTGCCAACGCAAAGCCGGGGCCTATGCCTTGCTCTAGCCATCCTGGCCTTGCCACCGATCCTGCTCTACCCCTCGGCCAAGCGCTGGTTTGCCTATCCACAAGCGGTGCTTGCCCTCTGCTGGGGGTTTGCCGTACTGATCCCCTGGGCAGCAAGCCAGGCCAATCTCAACGGAGGCTGGCCACTGCTGGGCTGCTGGTTGGCCACTCTGATGTGGACGTTCGGCTTTGACACGGTTTACGCCATGGCGGATCGTCGTGACGATGCCAAGCTGGCCTTAAAAAGCAGTGCTTTGAGCTTGGGGAGCCATTCACTTAAAACTGTCGCGTTTAGTTATGCACTGGCATGCACCTTTCTGGCCAGTGCAGCAATGAGCGCAGGAGTGGGCTGGGCCTTTTGGCCCTTCTGGCTCATCGCCAGCATCGGCATGCAAAAAGAAACGTGGACCCTGCGAGGTTCCAATCAACCAATGACGACCTACGGGCAGCACTTTCAGCATCAAGTTCTGCTAGGCGCGATGTTGCTGCTCGGATTGATCCTGGGGCGCATCAGCTGAAGCATGGTGCAGCTCCGATCTGACCTGCTCACACCAGCGCTTCAACGTGGCGACGAGGTGATCACAGTGGCTGCGAGTTCAGCGCTGGAGGATGAACAATCACTGCTCGAAGGCCTCAAAGTCCTTGAAGGATGGGGATTAGTCTGCCGGTCGGAGCAAGTGAGTGAACGCCGCTGGGGGTACCTGGCGGGTGATGATGCCAGCCGCCAGCGCGAGCTAAATCCTGAGTCCCCTGCTGCTCTTCTTGCTTGTGCTCGCGGCGGCTGGGGAGCTGCACGTTTACTGGAACACAACCAAACCTGGCAACCAGGCTGGCTAATGGGGTTTTCAGATGTCACCGCCCTACTCTGGGCACGTTTGGCGGACGGGTTCGACGGCTGCGTGCATGGCCCCTTACTAACCACACTTGCCAAGGAACCCGCCTGGAGCCAAGTCCGACTGCATGATCTTCTCTTCGGCAAACACATCCCAGACCTTGAAGGGCAGCCCTGGATGGGTGGAGTAGCTAGCGGGCCATTGGTGGTCGCCAATCTCACTGTGGCCTCCCATTTGCTAGGCAGTAGCCACGTACCCGATCTCAACGGTGCAATCTTGATTCTGGAAGATGTTGATGAAGCGCCCTATCGCATCGACCGCATGCTGACCCACTGGCGCCTCGCAGGCCTACTACAAAGACTGGCCGGCCTCGGATTCGGCAGCTTTGAGGGATGTGAAGCACCTGAACAGATGCCTGGGCATCAAACCTTCCAGCTTGAGGAAGTCCTCAAAGAACGCAGTGTTGACCTCGGAATTCCTGTCGTCGGCAAACTCCCAGTTGGTCATTGCTGCGGCAATGCTGCCTTACCACTTGGACGACAAACCCAGCTAGATGGCAACCATGGTCGACTAATGCTTCTGCGCTGATTCTAAGTATTTCAATGATCAATAAAGCAGGGGACTTGTCAGCAACAACAGATCAAAGTACGATAAATATTCAGAATGTCTACAAAGAGAATGAATGAGCAATTGCCCTGACAAAAAGTAGATTATCTTTAAAAAATATCATACGCTCAGCACCTCTCGTACTTAACATGGCTGGCTCTCATAAAAGCATCATCCATCAGCAATTTATCGAGATCATTTAAAACTGACGGAATTATTTCCACCCATTAACCAAACAAAAACCAACAACAATTCCCAACCTAGTCCTTATTACAGCCAGGCAATAAATAAAATTATTATAGATCTAGAGACCTTTCGCATGGCCGCCATTAAAACACTTTCGCTGACCTGCTAAGGCAAAATGGAATCAACACTATTCAAGAGTTCTTCAGAGGAAAACTCTGATCAAAACCTTTAGACACTAAATAAAGATAGACAACATAAAGGCTGCCCAGCAAAGGAGGCCTTGGCATTACATTAAACATAGGAGTGGCTGGGAATAACCAACACCCTCATCATAGATAGATTGCTAGTTGCGCATTGCTGAACTTATTAACCTACACAAGAACATCATTCTCAACTCCCCAAATAGCTTGAAGAGCAGCAATATCAGTACTGGAGAACCAGTAATCCCAGCCATCAGGACTCATGTTATATGACATCACTGTGTCATCAGTATTCCAGCTGCCATTGAAGGGGTCTTGATGAGGATGTGACAAGCCAAGCGCATGACCTATCTCATGAACAATTGTATTTCTGTCAAAGTCATTTAATGCAGGCGAGCTGTCAGTGTCCTTCCATAAGACATCAAACCATGCGAAACCACCTCCGTACCTTCCGCCCTTAGGCTTAGCTTGTCCTACTGTCGAATTATATCCCCAATCGCCAACATAATTAACTGAATAGATATCAATCTCAGTGCCATAGTATGTATATTGCCGCTGAAAGTCTAAATCGATCAAAGGATCAAGCTTGTTGAATATATCCTCAATAAAAGCCACTTCTGCTATCGAATGACCACTACTGTGATACGAAGTATCCAGCGAGTCATTTGCTTCTTGCAAATAATCCCATCCAAATGATTTATCAATATAGTAATTAAGGATTTCATCTCCATCATTCAATACAGCATCACGAGTGTGATCATAGATGTGAGCACCTGAGCTACCAGGGATCTCAGCAAGAAGAGCATCAGCAGAAAGCTTCCTTGTGGCTGAGTCAGGAAGCTCAGCCACAGGCAATATCTCTGACCTACAGAAAAGGCAATTGCAACCTCCAACTGGACGGCTGGTCATTTCACCTATAAGTTCATCAAAAACAAGCGTCATCTTTTCGCTCAATGCATTTAGCCTATTCGCCCAAGTGAAAGATTGACACCATCCAACATATTTATTTATAGTGGCATTTGCAATACAATCAGTGCGCAAGTTTTCAAATACGTAAAGCTCACACTTTTGGCAAACTTTTTCCTAAAAGAAACCTGGCCATCGCTTAGAACCATTTGATCACACAAGGGGGCCCAGCGACTACGAATTAGGCAGGAATAGATAAATGAGGCACCTCATCCATTAAGGCGCTAAGCAAAAACCACTTAAGAGTAGATCTGGTCACTAAATTATCTGACAGGACCAACACATAAAGATTACATTCCCAAAGCTACTAATTCACAAAAAACAGGACATTGAAGTCGCATAAAAAGATTTGAACTAAACCCAATAAGGACAAGACAATAAAGCCATGCAAAAGCATGGGGACTTTTTGTGTTTACCATGAAAGAAACTAGCCAAATTCAACACCGATCCAGGTCGGCAGGCAACTCTGGCTCGAGCGACTACTTCAAAATATAGACTACTTCTATGGAACTCAAATCTGAGGGGCAGCAATTAAGCTCTGCCCCTCTCGAAGGATTTTACATCTCCCAGTTAGCAACTGGCCCCTTATTGAACAGGACTTGCAATATGCACGGGGACTTTGAATCTTGATATCTAAATATAGATCCAATATATCCTTGGACATTTGGTTGCCTTGATAACTCCTATCGAGACAAACATCCTTGCATTTATGCTCATAATCTTTCCTTGATTCAATATAACTCAAATTATATCTATCTATCCGATAGGCGACTTCTGAATTATTGGAGTCCTTGAATTCGATTAAAGATGGAGTAATTTTGACCACCTTGTAAGGCGCCGGAACTCGCAGCAGACGATTACTAGAAACATCTGTCACCTGCCTCTGCTTCACATTAATTACAAGTCTCCGTTCAGGCTTTCTCGAGGAGTAAGGAGAGGAATAGTGATGAGCGACATTGCTTGAAGTAGAGCAACTCATCAAGACATCATTACTTAAAGCGCCTGCTGGAAATAATATTCCACTTACAAGAAGAGAAATAGGGGTGAGTTCCTTGAGCAATTTCTCATGCTTCACTACTTCTAATTTATAGCTCACTTTCTAGATACCTATCTGCCTTTTGCCCTAAGCGCAAGCACTGCTTCGGCCACCGTGAGGTCAAACGGAGTTGTGACTTTGATATTGGCAGGACTGGCCTCCAACACCTGCACCGGCCATCCCAGGCGTTCATAAAGCGAGGCATCGTCAGTTACTGTCCAACCCTTGGCCTGAGCCTCAGCATGACCTTGTTTGAGCTGCTCCACAGCAAAGCCCTGCGGAGTCTGGGCCGCCCAAAGTTCCGCACGATCTGGTGTGCCCGTAATAATCCCTTGACCATCAACGCGCTTGATCGTGTCGGTAACCGGAGTTGCCGCAATCACAGCTTCGCCAGCCACCACCGCCTCAGCGCAGCGATTGATCAAAGCCGCTTCAGCTAAACATCTAGCCCCATCATGAATAAGAACATGCTGCGCAACTGAAGGCAACGCCTGTAATCCACGCTCTACGGATTCCTGCCTTGTGCTGCCCCCCTCAATCCAAACAACGGGTTTGGCTGCCTCAGCCAATAACTCCATGATCATTGCTCGGTCCACAGGTTGGCCAACAATGCCAACCCAATTGATCGAATCGGCTTCCATCACCGCATCAATCGTCCAAGCAAGAACAGGGCGTCCTGCCAGGGGCAAAAGCAATTTGTTGCGATCCGCTCCCATACGGCTTCCGCTTCCTGCCGCGACAATCAACAGATGCATATGCGCCTCCTGCCGCAAGCAGGCTGAAACCTCCTCCATACAATCAGCTCGCAACGCCTCTGCCTCTGGATCGATGCGAGTTCTCGCCCTCAGTCCGGGTCCTTTAATCCAACAGCTTCAGAGGCTTCCAGCCCTAGCAGCCGCAGCCAACCAGCTGCAAGGCAAACTGCAGCTGGCCTGCGATCCCACCCATCAAGCTTTGTGGAGTCTGTTGCCAGCGATAGAAAAGGTAATCCCAATCGCCTTTGACTCCAGCCCATCCCTCGCCGACTGGACCAATCTGCTCGGATCTGTAAGAGAAGGGGATTTTCAGGTTTGCTTCAATTTCGCCCAAGGGCAACAAGTGAATTTGATGCTCTCCATGAGCCACATCCCCATCAGGATTGCGGAACAAGGCTTTGCAAGCACAGCCCTCGTTGAGCCCAGCCAAGGTTGGCCTGCCCAACAATTGGACTGCTACCTCCAAGCGATTGGCCTCACTCTTGACGCCGACAGCTTCCGGCTGTTCCTGCCAGACGACAGCCTTCAGAAGGTTCGTGATCAACACCCCACTGGAGAAGGCCCCCTCCTACTGCTGGCTCCAAATGGCAACGATGGAGACTGGCCAACTCAGCAATGGTTAAGCCTGCCAAAGGCAATCAAAGGCAAATTACCCAATCTCAGAAGCATCACGCTGCCTTTAAAAGCACCCCTAATCCATCGCGCTGCCGAAGTGGCCTGCGCTGATGTCGTACTCAGCAGCTGTCCAATCACCCAACTGCTTGCCGTTTATAAAGGCGTTCCTTTGGTTGCCCTAGGCACTCCGGCCGACGCCTTACCTAAACGAGATGAAATCCGTTGCCTGGGTGCCAGTCATGCAGACATCAACTCAATCAACCAGCAGGAGGTTCTCAACGCACTGGGCTTCCAATGAAAAGTTGGTGGTACCCATTCAAACGAGCTCCGCTTGCAAACCTGCCGTTGCGAGTGCTCGCCAAACCCTGGCTAGGGCCAATCCTGGCCCTAGCCGTGGTGATCTTGATAGGAGCCTTGGGCTATCGCCTCACCGAAGGATGGGACTGGGGAGATTGTCTCTGGATGGTGCTCATCACCATCAGCACCATCGGTTATGGGGAGGTGGAGCCGCTCTCGCAAGCTGGGCGACTGGTCACTGTGCTGATCATTGCCGGGGGGGTGGTCGTGGTTCAGCTCACGATTCAACGGGCACTACGGCTGACAGAATCCGGCTACTTCCGCCAGCTGCGGGAGCTGAGGTTTCGCAGGGTCTTGCGGCGTATGCGTGATCACGTCATCGTCTGCGGCTACGGCCGCATCGGCCAAGAAATCGCCTCAAAGCTGCAACTCGAGCAGGTCCCAGTGCTTGTCGTGGAAATAGATCCAGCCAACAAACAAGCAGCAGAAGAACAAGGCCTAAACGTTTTACAAGCTGATGCCACCTTGGATGAGACGTTGCTTGAAGCTGGCTTAGACCATTGCCGCAGCCTGGTAGCTGCTTTACCCAACAATGCAGCAAACCTCTATGTGGTCTTAAGTGCCAAAAGCATGCAACCCCACTGTCGACTGATCTCACGGGCCGATAGTGAAGAAGCTGCCGTCAAGCTGAAACTGGCAGGTGCCAGCGTGGTAGTGAGCCCCTATGTCGCCGCAGGCCGCACCATGGCTGCCACAGCGCTGCGCCCCCTAGCTGTGGACTTCATGGATCTGTTGGCTGGATCGGATTATGAAATCGAAGAATTCCAACTCAGCCAAGACCCACTGAAGTTCAACAAACTGAGCCACCGCAGCCTGGCAAAACTTCAACTGGGCCGACGCAGTGGAGCAATGGTGCTGGCCATCCGAGACGGCTCTTCCCTGATGGCCAACCCCAGTAGCGAAGTCGAACTGGCCCCAGGTCAGTTACTTGTTGTCCTAGGCAGCAAAGCTCAACTCATCCGCTTACGTGAATTACTCGGCGAAGCATTGGACACCATCGAAAAGATGGCTAGTTGAGAAGAACTGCAATGGGTCCGTACGATCCTGCGAGAACGAATCACGCCATGACCTCTTCTCCCCCCCTAACTGGCCAAACCGCCCTGATCACAGGAGCCAGTCGCGGGATCGGTCGTGCTGTAGCCCTTGCCCTAGCAGAGGCAGGCGCCGAAGTAGTCGTGAACTACTCAAGCTCAGCTGATGCAGCAGAAGAAGTTGTTCAAACGATCACCAGCAACGGTGGCTCTGCCTATGCCATCAAAGCCAATGTGGCAGAAGAAGACGCCGTAGACCAACTGATCAAAACCGTGCTTGAACGCAGCAGCAGCCTGGATATTTTGATCAACAATGCAGGCATAACTCGCGATGGCCTGTTGATGCGAATGAAAAAAGAAGACTGGCAAGCCGTCGTCAATCTCAACCTCACAGGTGTGTTTCTATGCACTCGGGCTGTTGCTCGCACGATGCTTAAGCAAAAAAGCGGCAGAATTATCAATATCACCTCCGTGGTGGGCCTGATGGGCAATGCAGGCCAAGCCAATTACGCAGCAGCCAAAGCAGGAGTGGTGGGCCTCACGAAAAGTACAGCCAAGGAAGTTGCCAGCCGGGGAATCACTGTCAATGCTGTAGCCCCAGGTTTCATCACAACAGACATGACAAAAGAGTTGGATTCAGAGCCAATTCTTGCCGCTATCCCCTTGGGATCCTTTGGCACCCCAGAGCAAGTCGCTGGAGCTGTGCGCTTCTTGGCAGCCGACCCTGCAGCGGCTTACATCACTGGACAAGTGCTACAAGTTGATGGCGGCATGCTGATGGGCTGAGAAGCTACTGCTGGATCAGACGTTCAGGATTCCAGCGGCTGTCCCAGTTCATCTCGCAAGCGCCGGATGCGCTGAAGAAGTCTTAACCGTCTGCTCCTGGCAGTGGCTGTCAGGAAGAGACGCAAGGGCACATACACCAAAGCCATGATTCCGGCCAGGCCGGCCATGATCACAAAAAACAGCGCCCCAGTGTCATTCATAGCTGGACCATACCCACCCAATCCCCTGCAAGCCCACTCATAACAGCAAGGATTCGGCTTTCCCCACTTATGCCCCCTCGCCCGCAGTGAACGTCCTATGGGACATTGACGAGCGGGTACCAGCAGACCATGGCCAAACTCCTCAGTTTTTCGGATGACTCCCGCAGGGCGCTTGAGCGCGGTGTTAATTCACTAGCCGATGCCGTGCGCGTCACCATCGGCCCCCGTGGCCGCAACGTGGTGCTTGAGAAAAAATTTGGCGCCCCAGACATCGTTAATGACGGCGTCACCATCGCCAAAGAGATCGAACTTGACGATCCATTTGAAAACCTTGGTGCCAAGCTGATTCAACAGGTCGCATCCAAGACAAAAGACAAGGCAGGGGATGGCACCACAACCGCCACAGTGCTTGCCCAAGCGATGGTGCATGAAGGCCTACGCAATGTGGCCGCTGGCGCCAGTCCAATCGAACTGCGGCGTGGCATGGAAAAGGCCGTGGCCCAATTGGTAGAAGAGCTTGCCCAGCTCAGCCAAGCTGTTGGAGGTAATGCCATCCATCAGGTCGCCACCGTTAGCTCAGGGGGAGACCAGGAAGTGGGCCGGATGGTGTCTGAAGCCATGGACAAAGTAAGCGCCGATGGAGTGATCACTGTTGAGGAATCCAAATCTCTCGCCACCGAGCTAGAAGTCACTGAAGGCATGGCCTTTGACCGCGGTTACAGCTCCCCTTACTTTGTTACCGATGCAGACCGTCAGATCTGCGAATTTGAGAATGCCCTGCTGTTGCTCACAGACCGCAAGATCAGTTCAGTTTCCGATCTTGTGCCCATCTTGGAAAGCCTGCAGAAAAGTGGCTCCCCTCTCGTCATCATTGCGGAGGAGGTAGAGGGTGAGGCCCTTGCCACCCTGGTCGTCAACAAAAACCGAGGGGTCTTGCAGGTAGCAGCTGTTCGTGCACCATCCTTCGGAGATCGCCGCAAAGCTGCCCTGGCCGACATCGCAGTTCTAACTGGGGGAACTGTCATTAGTGAAGACCGCGCCATGACCCTTGAGAAAGTCAGCCAAGACGATCTAGGGCAGGTCCGACGAATCACAATCAGCAAAGACAACACAACCATTGTCGCCAAGGATGAGAACCGCGATGCCGTTAACGCCCGAGTGGCCTCTATCAAAAGAGAATTAGATGAAACTGACTCCGAATACGACCGCGAGAAACTCAATGAACGCATTGCCAAGCTGGCCGGTGGTGTAGCCGTCATCAAGGTTGGGGCCCCTACCGAAACGGAACTCAAAAACCGCAAGCTGCGCATTGAGGATGCGCTCAACGCCACCCGTGCTGCAGTTGAAGAGGGGATTGTGGCCGGTGGTGGCACCACGCTCCTGCGCTTAAGCAAAGGGCTGAGCAAACTGGCCGAACAGCTCAACGGCGATCAACGCACCGGCGTAGAAATTGTGCAGCGAGCACTCTCAGCACCTGCACGCCAGATTGCCATCAATGCTGGCGAGAATGGTGATGTAGTGATCTCTGAGATACAACGCCTTAACAAGGGCTTTAACGCCATCTCCAGCACCTACGAAGACCTTTTGGAAGCAGGCATTCTCGATGCCACCAAGGTGGTGCGCCTGGCACTTCAGGACGCAGTCTCAATCGCTTCGATGATGGTGACCACAGAGCTCGTGATTGCAGACAAACCCGAGCCTCCTGCTCCCGCCGGCGATGGCGGTGGAGACCCGATGGGTGGCATGGGTGGCATGGGTGGCATGGGTGGCATGGGTGGCATGGGTGGCATGGGTGGCATGGGAATGCCAGGCATGATGTAGTCCTGCCCCAAAGCTTTCCCTAGGGCTAGAAAAAGAACGCCGCCACAACGCATGGACAAGTCTCATGCGTTGTGGCTCTGCCTGGACAAGTCACAACCCAAATCAAGTCCCACAGTTCGGTTGATGCCAAAAAAGCTTTGGAAGTTAAGCCGCCAATGTTCGGCAATAGTTTTCCACCTGCAGGTCGAGACCGGTAATCGCTGTACCGACTACCACCATGTCTGCACCTGAAGAAAGTGCTTCTAGTGCTATCTGAGGAGAATCAAGCCCGCCTTCGCAGATGAGCTTGACATCTGAATCAAGTTGCTGCCGCAACGGCCCCAACAAACACAAACCTGGAGGCCGCTTAACAGCAGTTACTTCGGTATAGCCATAAAGAGTGGTGCCTACCAGGCTGCAACCAAGCTCTGCTGCACGTAAACCATTCTCGATCGAATCGACATCTGCCATCAGAGGAGCTCCCAAATCTTCCCGAACCCGACTCACCAGCTGCTCAAGAGTGATCCCCCCTGGCCGATGACGCTGCGTAGCATCGAGAGCTACGACATCTGCTCCCGCCGACCAGACAGCCTGAACCTCCTCCCATCCTGGCGTGATGTAGACAGCACTATCAGGGAAGGAACGCTTCCAAAGCCCAATAATCAAGGCGTCCGGACAACGGCGTCGAACGGCACCAATGTGTTCCGGACTTTCCAAACGCACCCCAACCGCGCCATTGCAAAGACTGGCTTCAGCCATGGCCGCGATCACCTGAGGATGACGCATCGGTGAACCCTCAGGCGCCTGAACAGAGACAATCAACCCCCGCCTGAGAGTTTCAAAAGCAGGCAAAGACATGCTCAGGATGCCTTTGACAGCTCTGCATTCGTGATTGGCGAGTAATGATGCGGCAAATGGTTTAGAGCAAAAGCAGGAGAAGGTAGTACTAACAACGAGTTCAGGACCGTCGGGGATTGCTCCGACAGAGGCTCCTGCCCTTGAACGAAAACCTCTAAACAGTCCTGAAAATCAAAGAACCATTGCATCTGCCACAGACTCAGCAATGTCATGACGAAATAGCGATACACCTGCTGGACGTCAAGCATGGCAAGCAGTGGAGTGGCGCACTAAATCAGGCGAGTTTACGGTTCAACAAAGGACGAATCATCAGGAACAAGACAACGGTGACCACCATCAACACGGTCAAACATCCATAACCACTCACATTCCCGTAAGGAGCATCAAGCAGAACGACACCAAGATCAAGCGGACCGGCATAGGCAGCTCGTATGGGCTCAATCGCAAAAGTAAGAGGATTTAGGGCCGCAAGCCAGCCAAGCCAACCAGGCATAAAGGAAAGCGGCGCCAGAGCCGTGCTCGCAAACAACAAAGGCAAATTGGCCACAAAGATCACTGCAATCAATTCAATGTGACCTGGCAGAGCAAAAGCCAGGCCAAGGCTCAAGGCAGTGAACGCAAAAACCAGCAACAACAAGGTGAACAACACCAAGACCAGTCCCGAAACACCTGGCCAGCCGTAACCCAGCAAGGCAGCCGTTGCCATGATCGCCAGGCTCTGCAGAAGACTTAGAGATGTGATGTAGATCACAGAAGCAAGCACGATCGAGCTGCGACTGCGCAGCGGAGCCACCAGAAGACGGTTTAAAAAACCAAATTCACGATCAAACATCACTGGCAATCCAGCATTGAGTGCACCACTGAACGCGGTGAACACAATCACACCAGCCCCTAAGAACCGCCCGTAGCTCATGCCTCCTGGCAACAAACCATCCGGAGCATTAGAGAACAAAGCACCAAACAACACCAACCAGATCAAGGGCTGAAGGATGCCAGCAATCAAGGTCGAAGGGCGTCGCAACAGCTGCAAGAAAAGTCTGCGAGTGAGGGCCAAAGTTTCCTGCACAAGATCAACCAATGGCCCCTGCTCTGCAGCACGGGTAGTAACAGCGGCAACAGGGCTAGTCATGGAGTGACTGTCAGCAGAACGAATGAGAAAAGGGTGGATTAAGGCAGATCCAACTCAATAAAACGAACGAAAGGGATCAACGCATCGCTTTTTTACGCTCCAGCTTTGAGTCTCGTTGACCAGCTACAGCTAACTCAGCGTCCATCAGGGTTCGGCCAGTGGCCTGCAAATAAACATCATCCAAGCTCGGGCGACTGTGAGCGAGGGCAAAGACAGGCAGCTGAGCACCATCAAGTTGCTCACGCAAACGAGGCACAACCTGTTCATTCTCTACAACAAGGTTGAGGGAAAAACCCTGTACCCGATTGACCACCACCTGGCGCACACCATCCACACCTTGGAGAAGCTGCCTGACCTGCTCGGCCTCACGATCATCGCTGAATTCCTTCACACGCAGAGTCACCCGATCACCTCCAAGTTGCTGCTTGAGCTGATCAGGAGTTCCCTCTGCGATCACTCGCCCGTCATCAATGATCGCCATCCGATCAGCAAGGGCCTCAACCTCCTCAAGGTAATGGCTACTAAGGAGCACGGTGGTGCCTTGGGCCCTCAACTCACGCAACAATTGCCAAATCGCTGAACGACTCTCGATGTCCAAACCAACGGTGGGCTCATCCAACACCAGCAACTGTGGTTGATGCAACAAACCTGAGGCCAGGTCTATCCGGCGACGCATGCCACCCGAATAGGTGCCGCAACGTCGATCAATCCAATCCTGCATGCCAAGGCAATCAATCAATTCAGCAATGCGTCCATCCCTATCGCTAGAGCGCAAGTGATACAAATCCCCCTGCAACTGCAACAACTCCCTACCTGTGAGGATCTTGTCGATAGCAACCTCTTGTGCCACATAGCCCAATTCGAGCCGCACAGCACGAGGATCACTTAAAGCATTGAGGCCAGCCACGCTGACCGTGCCTGAATCAGGAGCCAGAAGGGTGCAAAGAATCCTGAGAGTGGTTGTTTTGCCTGCACCATTTGGACCAAGCAAACCATAAAGACATCCCCGAGGCACCTTTAGGCTGAGACCTTTTAGGGCTTGAACCGTTCCATAGGACTTCTCAAGCTGCTTCAGTTCAATCATCGGCATCAAGAGGGAACGTAGTACAAGTCTTAAAAATCTAGGCAGCTATATAGAGCTACCAGACCCTCCAGGGGGTCTCTAGTGACTTCTGTTTAGATGAACTTCCCGCTGCTCGCCATCTGCTGAAGCAAAGACCAGGCCTGAAGATCAAAATTAGCCGCCATGGGCAAACGACTAACCACCAGAAGAATGCAGATACCAAACATATAGAAGATCGACCAACGGAAGAGCCCCTTGGCTCGATCAACATTCTCAGGAGCAGCACCTAGCTGATGAACCATTTGCAGCAGACGAGCATTAAAAGGGATCAACAAAAGTCCGTAGAGCAAGCCCCCCTCCGGCAAGGCCCAGACACCAAAACCGCTGAGTAGAACCGTGGCCCAGCCATAACGAGAAATGGCTCTGACGGTGACCACAGGGCCCTTAACAACAGGAAGCATGGGTATCCCAACAGCCTTGTAGTCGTCTCGCAGCAACAGGGCCAGTGCCCAAAAATGCGCTGGGGTCCAAAGCATTACCAGGGAGAACAACCACCATCCACTAAGCCCCACATGCCCGCTGGCCGCAGCCGCACCCACGAGAGGGGGGATCGCTCCAGCAACCCCTCCGATGACAATGTTTTGGGGCGTGCGGGGCTTCAAGATTGCCGTGTAAAGCAGCACGTAACTGCACAAACCAAGCAAAGACAGGCCAGCCGCAAGACAGTTCACACCACTTACCAACAGAGCCGCTGCCGCCAAGGTGCAAGAGATGGCACCGATGAACGCCGCAGTTGGAGACAAGCGTCCTGAAGGCAAAGCCCTACCACTTGTGCGTTGCATGCGGCCATCAAGATCCTGTTCCCAAATGCAGTTGAGAACACCAGCAGCAGCAGCAGCCAGAGCTCCTCCTCCTAGGGTGCAGGCCAGCCTGAGAGAAGGTAGGGGCCAACCTTCGGATAACGCCATCCCACCAAGGGTTGTCGCCAAAAGCAGTGGAATTAAGCGTGGTTTGGCAATCTCCAACCAAGCGGGCAGCTTGATCCGCTTGCGAGAAGGCACGATCTGCTCCCGGGTCACCCCCCCCTGGAGCATCTCTGGCGTTGAACTAACCATGACAATGGTCTATCGAGGATGCATCACCAACGGCAGACACCGCCAAAGGTGATCCTTCCGGATTACGGAAGGTAAGGGCGGCAAGCAAGGCCACAAGCAGAGTTGCAACTAGCTGATGGCAAACCGTCACTGCAGGCTGGGATAGTCCAAGCTGCAAGGTAAGAAATCCAAGGCCTACCTGGGTCACAACAAGTGCTAAAGCAGATATCAAAAAAGGCCACTGGCGTCGAGGCCAGCCACCGACCAAGAGAGCAGTGCCAACAAAGATCACTACGCATGCCGCAACGGGTGTGGCAGAAATACGGTGCCAATCCAGCCATTGACAGGCCTGTCCGCCATTCAGGCAACGCTGGGCCGCCCAGGCCGTGGCCATACGACCACCAAGAAGACACTGACCTATCACTGCCAACAAGGAGGCTCCACCCATTAGGCGCCACCACAAAGGCGGTGACTCAACAGAAGAGGACAACAAGCCCTGAGCTAGAGCACTCACCGCCGCCACAAGTGTGAGCGCAAATGCCAGATGCGCCGTCACCACACCAGAAGGCAAAAGCTGCAAGACAGTCAGGGCTCCAAGAGCTCCCTGGACTAAAACTAAAACCACCAGGCCGCCGCAGACCCAGGGAAGCCAAGCGGGCAACTGAGAACGCCAACAGATAGCAGCCCCTAATTGCGCTAACAGGGCAAGGCCCACCACAAAGGCATCAAGGCGATGAAACCACTCAAGAAAAACCTGGACATTCATCTGACGCCCAGGCAGAAGAGAGCCATAACAGAGCGGCCAATCCGGACAAGCCAACCCTGCCTCCATCACACGCGTCGCTCCTCCAATCACAACCAGCGCAATCAGGGCAACAACAAGATGTACAGCCAACTGCGCAAGACGCCAGCGAACCCGAGGCAGAGGCGATATCATGCTACTATGCAATAATGAAATAACGTAAGTCGATGAAGAGGCTTTAGTCCCAAAGATCACGCTTGTTATCTCTGAGAATGTAGCGATTGAATCATCAGATTCACCTTGTCTAGACGACTGCGACATCACCACTGGTCGCCAAATCACCCATCCCTGACAGAAGCGCTTAGGCAAAAAAAACTAAGCTCATCAAACACCTTGCAAAATAAGGATTTCTTGCAAAATTTGCGACGACTTAATAATCACTGCATGTTGCTTTGGAGCGATCTCCATAGCCTTAAAAGATCCAAATAGATTCCGTGCGGACTCCCTTTGCCATCCTGACGCTGGCGTTGGTCATTGCCCTTGTACTTGGAGGCCTATGGATTGGCCAGAACGTCAATCTGCTCCCTGTTGATGCAAGTGCGAATGCACCCGTATACGACGAACTCTTCCGAGTCCTTTTCAGCATCGGAGCAATCCTTTTTCTCGGCATTGTCGGGTTGGTTGTATTCAGCCTGATTAAGTTCCGCAGACGTCCTGGTCAATTGGAGGACGGCCTCGCCATTGAAGGCAATCTCCCCCTTGAAATCTTTTGGACAGCTGTACCTGCTGTGGTCGTGTTGTTTGTTGGGCTTTACAGCTTCGACATCTACGACCGCATGGGCGGAATGGTTCCATTAGCCCATGACGCCCATGACCATCAGATGATGGACATGAAGGAACAAATCTGGGGAGGGATCGGTTCTGTCGCCGATGCCTCCAGTGCTGACAACAGCCTTACCTCATTAGCGGTGGAAGTCACCGCAATGCAGTATGCCTTCCTCTTCCACTATCCCCAAGGCGACATCATTTCTGGCGAGTTGCACGTGCCTCTAGGCCAACCTGTGACACTGCGCATGGAATCCAAGGATGTCATCCATGCCTTCTGGGTTCCCGAATTCCGCATCAAGCAAGACATCATTCCTGGTCAGCCCACTCTCTTGAACTTCACCGCAACCAAGCCAGGACGCTATCCAATCATCTGCGCCGAACTCTGCGGTCCATACCACGGGAACATGCATACGAAAGTGATTGTCGAAGCGCCCGGTGACTACGACACCTGGTTCAGCAACAACGCCAAAACAACGGTTTCAGAAGCATGACGGTTGCCATCTCCCCTCCCAGCAAAAAGCAATCAGATGGTCTTCAACCAACTGGCTGGTTGCGTTACTTCAGCTTCAGCCTTGACCACAAGGTCATTGGTCTGCAGTACTTGGTTTGCGGATTCATCTTCTACCTAATCGGCGGAGTGCTTGGTGGCGCCATCCGCATCGAACTAGCAAGCCCCATCGCCGACTTCATGGCCAGGGATGTCTACAACCAGGTGCTAACGCTGCACGGCACAGTGATGATCTTCCTGTGGATCGTGCCGGTCGTGAACGGTGCCTTCGGCAACTATCTCATTCCGTTTTATGTGGGAGCCCGTGATATGGCCTTCCCTCGACTCAATGCCGTGGCCTTCTGGATGATCCCTCCTGCTGGCCTGTTGCTGATCAGTAGCTACTTCATTACCGGTGCTGCTCAATCCGGCTGGACGGCCTATCCACCGCTGAGTATCACCACCCCCGCCGCAGGACAGATCTTATGGATTCTCAGTGTGCTCTTGCTTGGCGGTAGCTCAATCTTTGGTGGCATCAACTTCATCGCCACCATCCTCAAGCTGCGGCAGCCCGGACTCAAGCTAATGCAACTACCCATGTACTGCTGGGCGATGCTCGGCACAAGCATCCTGGTGGTGCTCTCCACGCCAGTATTGGCTGGAACACTGGTTCTTTTAAGTTTCGACATCGTTGCCCATACAGGATTCTTCAACCCCAGCCTGGGTGGAAACGCAGTCGTCTACCAACATCTTTTCTGGTTTTATTCCCACCCAGCTGTATACATCATGGTGCTGCCAGCCTTCGGATTGGTCAGCGAAATCCTTCCTGTTCACTGCCGCAAACCACTTTTTGGCTACACCTCAATGGTGTATTCAATCATGACCATCGTGATCCTTGGCCTCGTGGTTTGGGCACATCACATGTTCACCAGTGGAACACCTCCTTGGATGCGCCTCTTTTTCACCATTGCCACATCCTTCATTGCCGTACCTACAGGAATTAAGTTCTTCAACTGGCTGGCAACACTCTGGGGAGGGCGCATCTCTCTAAACAGTGCTGTACTTTTCTCCTGTGGCTTCATTGTCAACTTTGTGCTTGGCGGCATTACTGGCGTAGCACTTGCACAAGTTCCATTCGACATTCACGTGCATGATACCTACTTTGTTGTTGCCCATTTTCACTACATCGTCTATGGAGGTTCGGTGTTTGTGATCTTTGCCTCTATTTATCACTGGTATCCAAAATTCACTGGGCGCATGCTCAATGAGTCTCTGGGGCGGTTTCATTTTTTAATCACTTTCATCGGCTTCAATCTCTGCTTTGCCCCACAGCATTGGCTAGGCCTCAACGGCATGCCCCGCCGTGTGGCGGAATACGACCCGCAATTCACCGTAATCAATCAAATCAGCAGTGTTGGGGCCTTGCTGATGGCCATCAGCACGCTGCCCTTTCTCTGGAACGTCGTGCAGAGTGCATTGAGCGGTGCCATTGCCGGAGACAACCCCTGGAGGGCGCTTACTCCTGAATGGCTCACCAGCTCCCCACCACCAGTGGAAAACTGGAGCGGCAAAGCCCCTCTGGTAACAGAGCCCTATGGCTATGGCGTAGCTGAGGAGCCGCTCAACCTAGAAAAAACCAGCAACAGTGATAGTGATCTAGGGAGCAAAAGCCAATGACATCCCTCCCAACGATCGACCATGACGATGAGGTGCAGGCTGATCTAGAAGATGAACATGCTGAGCGTGGAGAGGAACATGCTGATCACCGCATGTTCGGCCTAGCCACCTTCCTAGTGGCTGATGGCATGACCTTCGCGGGCTTTTTTGTCGCCTATCTCACATTTCGGGCTGTCAATCCCCTGCTGCCTGATGCGGTTTATCAATTAGAGCTGCCCCTCCCCACCTTGAATACGGTGTTACTCCTCGTGAGCAGCGCCACTTTCCATCGAGCTGGACAAGCTCTGAAGCGCAACCAATCAGGCCAATGTCAACGTTGGCTGTTCATCACTGCTGGCCTTGGGCTGGCCTTTCTAGCCAGCCAAATGGTCGAGTACTTCACACTGCCATTTGGCCTCACAGACAACCTTTACGCCAGCACCTTCTATGCCGTTACAGGCTTTCACGGGCTACACGTCACCCTAGGGACGATCATGATCTTGATCGTCTGGTGGCAGGCTCGTTCACCAGGCGGTCGTGTCACCAGTGAAAACCATTTCCCCCTCGAAGCCGCTGAGCTCTATTGGCACTTCGTAGACGGCATCTGGGTGATCTTATTCATCATCTTCTACCTTCTCTAAAGCCAAGGCCCTACATCTCAATCAAGAGAAGTTCGATCAATAACTTGCCACGGTCGGAAGAATTCGTCAGAATCAACACGAATAAACCTGGCGAAATGCTCGTCGGAAAAGAACTTCTAGACAAGGCCAGGTCACTCAGCAACCGTCCTGAGGATGAGATTGCTCGTGGCTGCGGATACGTGGGGCCAAGTGGACGTGTCTTGCGCAAGAGTTTCTATCGAGCTCTCGTGGAAGCCAAGGGTTACAAGCTTCCCTCCAGCAGTGGAGGGCCAGCGGCTTCACGCGGTCGTCAAGCCGAGTTTCGCACTCGGGTCCACGGAAATGGCAACCTGCTTATTGGGCACGCCTATACACGCAGACTCGGCCTAGAACCTGGCCAAGAGTTCCGCATCGAAATCCACCGAGAATCAGGTGCTATCTGGTTGCTACCACTAGATAATGAGGGTGACAAGAAGTAATTTGCACCCTCCTTAATGCTTTGGTCTATCCATTATCAACATCGCCTTAGAGACACCCGAAAATTAGCAATTGGCACAACTGAATAGATCTTTTTTAGCCATTTCAGGTGAGAGCAGGAGGCTGATTGTCGTCGTGCAGGGTTGAGCTAAAGGCAATCAAGTCAATGCCACTAAACAGAAAGCTGATTCCCACCAATACTCCGAGGACCCAAGACAGCTGCCAAAACTTCATTGTCACAATCAACAAGCCAAGAAGAAAAGTGATCACCCCATTGGCAATTGCCCAGCCAGACCCAGCGCGTTTTGCGTGCGCCAGTCCAGTAAAGAAAGCCACGACACCCTCTGCCAAAAACACGATGCCAATCGCCAAGGCAAATGTCGCCACCTGAACAGCTGCCTCAGCAGGGTTCTTCATATTGGAGATCATCGATGCGCCTGCTACCAAGAACAGTGTTGATACCACTAGACGCCAAAAACAAACCCAACGAGCCATCCGGGAAGAGCGAGCAAGGTTGCTAATCCAGCCAACGATGCCGCCCACCAGAAACAACACAGCAATCAACCCGGTCGTCCAACTTGCAGCGACCACCGGAAAGATCAAAGCCAACACACCAAGCACGATCAACACAATGCCTTCAGCAATCGCAAAGGCCTTGAAAGTGACCAAAGAATCCTGACGTTCATCAACCATCGGTAGTTCCGTAACATTACTAGACTCTAGCCGAAAATCGGTGGTAGACCAAGGGTAGACTAATAGGTATATATACTCGCCAGAAGGGAGGGTCAATAGAGCCGATGCACGACAAACAGAGGACGAAGAACTTTGGAGGTGATGCACCAAAGTAGAACTAAAGAACTAATAAAGCCTCACAAAGCAGGACATTCTGTGCGCATACCTCTGTAGAAGGTCAGTAGTTTTGAGTAATAACAGGGATTTCAGCGGGTAAATAGACTGAATAAGTGTAACTGGTAGACAAAATGAGAGATATATAGGGAAATCAACTTACTCTCTGTAGAATATCTGGATTCCAAAGGGGGGACTATGGGGCATATGGAGGCCATCTATATCCGATAAGGCCCTTCAAACATTTATTTAATTTTTTTTGGTCAAAACCTCTAATAACGATTAGACTACATCAAGAGTATTTACACCTAATGACTAAACCCAACCCCAAGAAAGACGGTGTGAAACCTCCTTAGGATGAAGGGAAAATAGAACTATCTGATGAAGACTTAGATAATGTTAGTGGTGGTGGTGATGGATGGGAGGAGAAAATACTCTATGGTAGTAAACCTCCTGAATAGAGACAACTTCTAGTTGATGTTAACTCCAACGTCACTTCTGGTTTTATCGATTAATGACTGACCCCAAAGAACCAAAGGATGAAGGGAAGGTAGAACTCTCTGATGAAGACTTAGAAGGTGTTGACGGTGGTGTTGGTGGTGAGGGAGGAACGGTCCTCGACCCTCTCACAGGTGAACTTCTAAACCCAGGTGAAGATGGACTTCCGACCCATTATGAATAACCCCAAAGAACACAAAGACAGTGTGAACCTAGACAAGTGTTGGGATGAGGAGAAGGTAGAACTCACCGACACAGACTTGGAAGGTGTTGACGGTGGTGGTGTTTTTATTGCCCATACCGATGAAGACACATATGTCCCTGTTTCTCAATCTCGACAATGAGTAACCCCAAAGAACCAAAGGATGAGAAACTCTCACCAAAGGATGAAGAAAAGGTAGAACTCTCTGATGAAGACCTAGAAGGTGTTGACGGTGGTGTTGGTGGTGACGGAGGAGTAATCAACCTTCCCCCCAATGTCATCGGCCCCCCTCACAGGCATGACCTGACAATGGACTAACACCGTGGGAGGTATATGATAAAGGTGAACTTGATTTTTTCTATAATTCTATTTGCATAAACTGTACTAACATACATAAATACAACCTCGTTATAGGCAGTAAATCAAAGAATGTAGTTATGGACTGGATTCCTGCCAATACAGACCAAAATAACCATCCTTGAGAACCCTTGCTACCACTACATCTCTTATTTGATACGATTCAGAACCCTAAATAAGTAGCTTCTCTCGCACATCTGAATCGTGAGTGTGTAGCAAGCTCCTTTGAGACCATCATCGTGTGAAAGTCTTGGTTATTAGTTGTTGATTCATTTGGTTCAACTTCTCCTTCTTCCAGTTTCCTTCTGATACGGATTGGATAGTAATGGATATGGTTAGGAGTCTTGGTAGGATTACCTGTAAAGCTGGAATGGATATACATCGGTATGGATTGGAATATTGTTGTATTACCTTCTGAACTGTGTTTATTATCATCTCAGGTAATACAACACTTATAAGTGTTTTGATTGTCGGAAGTATCCTGCTTTGGCTCTATCTGTTCAACAATAGGAATGATGAGAAGGATTAGAAGGGGCAAGAAATATCAAGTAAGACTATTTGATTATTTATTCTCAAGCCGCTTCATCAAATCTGTAAGCTTTATTGATAACAATAGGCACAAATAAAGGGCGATGATATAATAATAAAAGCAACTAAAAACAAGTGTCAGAAGAACAACTCAAGGCATTCATCGCCAAGGTTCAAGCCGATACCTCATTGCAGGAACAGTTAAAGGCTGATGGTGCAGACCCTGTTGCTATTGCCAAAGCTGCAGGCTTCTCCATCACCACAGAAGACTTAAAAGAGCATCGCCAAACCCTGTCTGATGATGATCTGGAAGGTATGGCTGGGGGGGGATTATGTACGCTGACGAGCAACCTGGCTGCTGTTTGCTGTGGGGGGTGCCGACGAGCAACCTCAGAGTAAATCCTGTCTGGTGGATCAACCCAACCTGGAACCTGGTCAAGATCGAAGATCCATAACAACTAACGCTGCAGAGTAAACCCTGAAGGATAACTAAACGGCCACAGCCTACACACACAAAGCCCTGAGGGGGCTTTTTATTTATTCAACGACTTCCATATTCGCTTAAAAAGACATCCGATACCTGGCAAGAACTTGATGAATAGAAACTATGTAATCTCAGGTAGGTCCTAAAAATATTCTAGTTCTCTTAATTCCTCTCAGGACCTGTGACCAACATCACAACTGGCAATGATTCGGATCAATGACTTAGTAGAGGAATTGGTAGATGATGTGTTCATCCGAGGGATAGATCTCTCTCAACCCATTCAAACCAATGACTAACAACGAACTTACGCTTGAAGAGCTACAGTCCATCAACGGTGGTGGTGTATTTGCGAAGTTGGACGGCTTCAGTTCAAGAATTTCACGCTCAAATCAACGGAGAGTGATTATCCATCCAAATTATATTGTTGATCCTATTTATAAAGTTGGACTTGATGTAGTATCCGGTCCATTGCCAGATCCAATGTAGTTCCCTTAACTAGCAGAGTTTAAATGATCAGGTAATCTCAGTCAGTTTCCTCCAATATTCCAGTTCTGGCAAATACTCTCAAGGTTGGCTATACTAACTATGAGAGTATTTACACCTAATGACTGAACCCAACGAGACCAACGAAGAAATCAACGAGGAACTCTCAACTGACGACTTGAAAGCTGTTAGTGGTGGGATTAACTTGCCTCGAGGGCCTTATGCAAATCCTAATCCTAGTGTGAGTAGTAGTTTCGTCTATAATGAGCCGAACCCGGGATCCTCGCCAATGGGTTTTGTGGATCCAAAAGGTTCAGGTTATGCAGGGACACTAAAAGATTGGAAGAGAGCTAATAAGGTTGATATTGACAGGGGAGCAATAAGAACGGAGTAGAGCTAATAAGATTGGGGTTGCGGACGAAGAGTCGAGATCTTAGGTACAGCTGACTAGAAATAAAAAAATACTCTAGCCAATCCTCACATTATTCAACCAGTCCAACATTTCCTGCTTTTGTTTTTTAAGTTCAGCTGGTGATGGCTTACCAGGCTTAGCTGGATTAGGTGTTGTATAGGGAGCCTCAAGACGGTTGGCTCTTTTTTTATGTGTCTGCTTTACAGTCTGTTTAGGGATCTCTTTGATTGGTTTATTAATCGTAAGCCGTTGTTGCTCTTGCTGTTCCTGTTGTTGTAGCTTTTCTATTTCAGGTATTAGCAGTTGCTGGACTTTCAGTTGCCTTCCCTTAGTTGAGCTTAATTGGTTACGTGCCATTGGTATTTATGTTGTGGGTAATGAGCCAAAGATGAATTGCACATCGAAAGTAGATCAGTCCACCCTTCTGAAGTACTTGTATCTATACCGGCTCTGTAAGCTAAGTACGCTATTTGTCAAGCCTAGGGTTGTGTTGATGAATTAAAGTATTTATATGTCACCAGGCGAGGCAAGTGAAAGAAAGGACTAAAAACCCTATGTAGTTAAGTCTTAAATCAAAGACGTCACCAAGGAATACAGCAAACAAATCAGGAACCCTAAAACCTGGAAAGAAAGCAGGACTAGATACTTTGATCTAAGACTTAACTTTAATTTCAACAGTAGCATGACTGTCAGCACAGTTATTTTATGGAAGATAACTAAACTTACGCACTAATGGTTTCTCATTAGTTATGTCATTTCGTTTAAAGTCCAACTTGACTTTGTTTATCCCTGTATATGGAATTGGTCGACCTTTCCCCTGTATAGGTCCGTTACCGCTCTATTGCCCTGTATAGGTGTGTCATTGGTTCTCCCTGTATATGTAAGTCATCAGTTCTCCCTTTATACGTAACTGATGTGAATTCTCTCTGTATATGTAAGTGGTCAGTTCTCTCTGTAGACATAACTGGTCGGTTATCTCTGTATACGTCAGTCACCAAACTTCGCCTGTATACGCAACTGGTCGCCAGACCCCCCCTGCATGGTCCTCAGTCAGTTGAAAGGAGTTGCTAGGTGGGATTCCCTGCTGGGTAAGCATTAAAAGCGCTACAGGGGCTCCTAGGGGTCTCTGGTGATCAAGTTGGGTTTCTGTTCAGTAGCCTAACCCTTCCAATCTGTTAGTAGAGGGTTATATTAATCAATTGATTCTAGCTTAATTCGTTCATTATTAGCCATTTCTGGATTTAATTCAGCCCACTTCTTCATACCTGGATTAGCATCGAGGTAGGAATTGTAGCTACACTTATATTTCTTAAGTCTAGGGCTGCATCTAATCTCTTCTTCAGGGATCTTAGTCTCGACACGTGCTTGTCTTACTCTAGTTTTCTTTGTCTTTGGTGATGTAGGCTCCATAACTTCTCCCATCCAAGTTTCTATATCTCTATTAAATTTAATATCGGTATCATTGTGGCGAAAAGTAATAAGAGCACTTCTATATCCATCTTTTGAATTGTATTCAATTGTGTATTCCTTGTTAAATAGACCTGTGAAAACTGCTCCATAAGCATTTGAACATCCTCCCCCCCAACTTGCTCCAGCAGAGTGGAGCCTGCAAATAGACAACTTAGTTACTGAGACAAGCTGGGAACTTGTGATACCAGTTCCAGAGTCAACTATTAATCTTCCATCTCTAAACTTAACTTTGCAATCATTATATTCTATGCCACACCAAGCATCATAGACTTTAGATGATGGGGCACTGCCGACTCCTCCAGATACATCGGCCCCTCCTAAATCAGCTTTAGCAGGATTAGAAGAAGAGAGTCCAATAAGCACAGGAGTTAGAAATAGCCCAAAGGTCTTTAACTTGATATTCATGGACCAAATCATTAGATATTTAAAGAATACTTCTATTCTTCATATTTAGCAAATAACTTAATCCTTATGCACCCTCTACCCACTTCCCTGAGCTTGTCTTGACACTCTGTGACCTGGAGCGATATAAAGGTGACTGCAGACGTTCTAGTTACCTTATATGAAATATAAAGAGCAGGCATTGATTAAATTAATACCTGCTCATTAATTATTAGTTTGTTAATGCTCCAGTAAGTAGCAGAGTGACAAGACCTCCAAATATTGCTGCTGGTAGTAACTCCTCTCGTGCTTGCTTGAGTTGATTCTGGGAAGCTTGATAGGCTTCGAAGATCTCGTTCTTAAGATGTTGCTTGGTGATGACGGTAGCCTTTTGATCAGGGTCTGTAAAAAGATACGTGACATTGGGTAGGTTCATCGTAGGTGGTGGTGTATAGATGTCCCGATTCAGCAGGAGGTAACGCAATGAATGAATGCTTCATATCAATAGGTACTTCACACTCATTTCGTATTACTTTATCTCTTGCTGCAGCTAGTTATCTTCCTTTACTCAGTTGATAAGCCCTGTTAGAGCTGGATCGTGTGGCAAATTCTGAGTCCCAAGTCGTCGGGACTAATACATTATAGCATAGAAAATAATATATGTCAATCTTCCTCTATAGCTTTTAATTCACAAGCATTCTTTGCTTCCCCTAACGAATAAGTCCCTCCTAGCTTTAGCTCACTTTTGGAGCAAGTTCCTTGACGGAACCATTCCAGTTTAAGAAATCCATTCCAAGGGTCTCCTATTCTTGTCGTTCTGCTTTGTCCTTTTGTTACTGGCTTGCAGCCTCTATCCCGCCATTCAGGTCCATCCATCCAGACACTATTGTCATCACCCAAATCAATCAAGTAGCCTTCTCTTACTTTCCCTGCTGATGATTCTACCTTTTCTTTTCCCATTAAGCTTTTAATACAATTTGCCAGCGACTTCTCTTTGCATTCGTTCAGGGCTGCATCAGGCGAAATGCCAAGCGACTTGTACTTGTTAATACAGGAAAATAATGCGTTCTCATCAGCCTCAACTGCTCCACAGAAAATTGATGAGGCCGAGAATAATGAAGCTGCGGCAAAAAGTAATCTATGCACTGGAACCGTGATTGATGCGTTCAAGCAGTATAAGCACTTACGACCAAAGTTCTACTTTTAATTCATTTCCATGTATACTTTGATATATTAGCTAATTTACTTCCAATATTACTTAAACAAGAAGTTAAAGGCGAGTAATGCGAAATTATTTGTCATCAGAATCGCATAATCAGGCCTATTGAGTTTACATGTTATATGCTATGACCCGAATCCTTCGTCTTAGCCAGTTCCTCCTCAAGCGCTTCAGTCTTGGCCTTCCATGTAGCCTTCACCTTGGCAAGCTCACCTTGAAGCTCTGCATTTGAGTTTTCAAGTCTAGATATTTTGGACATTGAACTATTTAATTTAGTCTCTAATCCTTCAACAATCCCTTGGTAATGCTTGATTGCCTCCTCTTTAGTGGCGCCTTCGCTAAGCGTTTTGATTGCCTTCTTTGATTCCTTAAGAGCTTTCTTCGGTCTTGACTCCCTAAGTATCTTTTTAACCTCTGCTTCGCTGATCCCTGCGCCTTCTACTTCAACAATCTTTTGAGTTAGCTTCTGCTGTATGCCTTTGTCATTTACGCGAGCAATTGTGCCAAGCGTTCTAGCAGAAATGTTAGTCAAGAACCTGTCAGGCACTTGATGCTCAGACAACCACTTATTGGCAGCAACTAGATCTTGGGCAACGCTCTTGGAGAAGTGGAGATCGCCAGAGTCAAGCAAGGCGGTCCAGTTGCCTTTGCTTTTAGCGTTGACCTGGATATCGCACAGGACTTGAGCGCATGCCCTTACTGAGTTCCCAGCGGTATCCCACGCCTCATTTGCAATGACGACTCTTGCCTTCAGCAGGCCTCTTTCGTCCTGGCTTAAGCCTTTGACAGCATTCTCGTTGAGCACCACTCCAGATACGTCAACGTCGCTTAGCCTTTGAATAGCGGAGGTGGTCAACTTGCCGGCCCGTGTCTAACAGAAACAATACCTTCTTATTGCGAGCCCGCAAGAACTAATACACTTGAACCAGTAGCATGCCTGTGACGTGAGTGTGGCTACCTATTTGGGCAGCTCTTGTATTTGAGTAAAGAAGTAAGTGCCACTATCTCGTCTCTCTTGTATTCCAGCGTAGTTCTATCATCAGCGAGACTACTTTTACAGCTTGGGTTCTTCGTTATTAGTCTTCGTGCTTGGTCTGTTGGTAAGGCAAATCTTACACTTGAATCATCCATCATAATGGTAATCATAGTTTCAATCCTTTTTATTCGTTGTAGAGGTTTACTTTCTGAATGTTCTTCTTTCTCTTTCCATAGTTTATTGTCGTTATTTCTTCAGCTCTCTCTCTGATGTTCATTCTCTCGTAGTGCTTGAGAAGAATCTTCGGGTCGTGTCCTGCTATACGAGCAAGTAAAAACAGGTCTAATCCTTCTATCAGCTTATTCTCTATAAATGTAGAGCGCATAGAGTAGATAGTATAGGGTTTATCAGAAAACTTGTGTCCTTCTAATCTGTCCTCAACTGATTTCCGAATCGTTCTCCAAGCAAACCCGAACATATCGTGCTGATGCTCCTTATCGTTATACACATTTCCAAATACTAAATCGTTAGCCTTTACAGAGCGATTAGTGAACGGATAGTGGTTTTGATAATAGTTATTCAAGTAGTCCCTCCACCTTACAAAGGCATAACCTGTGTTAGTGGGTATCTCTCGTATTGCCCCTGTTTTAGAGCTTGATACGGTTATGTATGCTACTAACCTTGTTTCCCTTCCTATTGATTCAATACTATCAGCCCATTCAGAGCCACTAATAAAACCATCATCTGTTAAATCAATACCTTCACTCTTTAGTTCCTCTATTTCATCCTGCTTTTTTGATTCAGATATTCTCCCTACATCTACCACCTCAACATCACGCCATCTCAACTTCCTCAACTCCTCTGGCCTTGCTCCGCTGTTCTTGCTGATGAGTGTGAAGTGCCAGAATAATGTTCTCCAGAGATGGACTCGGTGATTGATATTATCTGAAGAAGACCTGACCCATTTCCTAATCTCATTATTGATAATAGTCCAATCGTTTTGAGATATAGCTGGGTTTGCCATTAGGTCAGTCATTTTGATGTTTATATCAGGGAATAGCTTCTTGTTTGCTACCACCTCTGGTTCTATCAATCTTTTCTTTACCAGCCAAACACTCAAGAACTCCTTTATTACAGTTATCTCATTTATCAGAGTGAACTTCTTGGCCTCTTTACGGAATATCAAATACTTGGAGAATGTATCATCTCCTATCTGTCTAGTTTTAGTTATTCCCATATCCAGTAGATAGGGTATTAGGTGATTACGCAGGTAGTTTTGCTTGTTCCTATATGTTCTTTCCTTTATCAATCCTGCCTCAAGTCTTTCGCGCTCATACTCAAGGAAGTTCTCTACAGCTCTATCTATGGGTTGTGTCCGCAAACGCTTCTCAATACTCTTTTCAGTTTGATTACCAGATGGCGCCCTACCTGAAAACTCAAAAGCTATATCAATCGCTAGTCTTTTCGCTTCATCCATAGTCTTGGCACCATCAATCTTCCTACTTCTGTATCCTCTCTTACTTGAGACCCGCTCTCGGTAGTAATAAACAGATGGGTCTCTGGTGTAAGAGACTACAGAACCTCTACCATCCAATACAGGCTCTTGTTTGTGTAGTGTAGGCATAACTACTCAAGAAAAACCTACCTTTGTGAAGGGTAGGTGAGAATGGTTAGATGACAAGGAGGCAAATAAGGAGAGCAACTACAGCAAATAAAACAGTTTGCTTCTGCTGAATCTCGTTTAGCTCCTGTTCTATGACCCTGTACCTGTAAGAGGTAAGAATCTCGGACTTGGTGTTAGTTGCCTTGATTCTTGTTGGGACTTTCGGAAGCGTGATGTGACTGGTGGACATAGGGTAGACTGATGGTAGACCAAAGCGGAAGAAATCCGCTCAAACCCAGTCTCCATCACAAACTATCCCCTGTCATCAACGGTCATGAGATGTTCAAAATGAACAGCATCTGAACGCTATTGAGGGTCTCCTGATCCGGCCATGCTTTATAAGCTGCCTGTGCAAAAGACGTAGCGACTCAGCTCCACCCATGGCTGGCAAGCCACTCCGTTGAGATCTCTTGAGTGTTCCTGTTGCTTGCCATTGGTAAATGAGGTGCCCCTGCCAAAAGACGCTCGGTGTATTTAGCCAACAGATCGGCCTCCAGATTCACCACAGCTCCAACCTGCAACTGTTGTAAAGACGTGCTCATCCAGGTATGAGCTATCACCGCTATCCAGAAGCGGCTGCCGTCTTCAACGCATCCCGCAACAGTGAGACTGATGCCATCTAAAGCAATGCTGGCTTTTTCGCAGACATAGCGTCCGAAGGCAGGATCTTGCCAGCAGACCTCCAGATACCAGGACGTTGAGCGAGCATCCAGAGCCACCACCTCTCCAGATCCATCAACATGGCCACTGACCAGATGGCCTCCGAGACGGTCGCAGAGGCGCAGGGCTGGTTCAAGGTTCACAACCCCACCGCGATCCGCCTTGGCCCCAAGGCTGGTTCGACAAAGCGTCTCCTCACTGACATCAGCACGAAAACCATCCGCGATCAATTCAGCCACCGTCAGGCAGACCCCATCAACAGCCACACTGTCTCCCTCTGCCAGAGGTGCTAATGGGGAACAGCCTTGCACCAACAAGCCCGTCGCTCGACGCTGCACCCGTCCCACCGCCTGAACTAGCCCCGTAAACATGGCAGGCCGTATGTGGCAACATCACTGGCCATAATCGGACAAAAGGGAGATGGGGGGTCAGTGGTCGAGATGAGCGTTGCCGGTCTCGCACTCGACGCGTCCAGCCGCAGCCCAATCGTGCTGCTCAGGGATCCATCCGGACGAAGACAGGTGCCGATCTGGATCGATCAAGCCCAGGCGCACAACATCATGGCCGGGATTCAGGACTCACCTATACCAAGACCACTGAGCCACGACCTCATGGTGGCCCTACTCAAAGCAGGAAATCTTCAACTTGAGAGGGTCATCATCCACGCGATTGAAGACAACACATTCCAGGCTGTACTCAAACTTCGTCTCAAGGCATCAGAGGAAGAACCGGAGGAAGAGAAGACTCCTGAGGAATCAACACTGCTGCTTGAAATTGATGCTCGTCCTAGTGATGCCATCGCCCTTGCAGTCCGCACCAAAAGCAGCATCTGGATGCTCGAGGAGGTCGTAGCAGAAGCCTCAATTCCTGTAGATGCCGAGGCTGACGCAGAAGATCAGAACGAATTCCGCCGCTTCCTTGATGAAGTGAGTCCTGCGGCTCTGGTCCGTCACCTCCAAACCCGTGAAAGTGAAACAGACGAACCCTTCAATTCTCCAGATCCAGATCCCGACCACCAGGAATGATGCCAATACGACGCCCCTTTGGTCGGGGACCGGCAGTGAGCCTGTTCACCCTTGGGACGATGAGGGCAATCGGCTCAGCCGAGCAAATGTATGGCGTTGTTAAAGCTGCCCAGGCCGCTGGCATTAACCACATCGAAACCTCCCCGGCCTATGGCCCGGCAGAAAGTTTTCTTGGCACTGCTCTGCGACAGCTGCACCAAAACCAAGCTGAACCTTCTGGAGGCTGGGTCATCACCAGCAAACTTCTACCAGGGCTAAGCCTGAAAGAAGGGCAGTGCGAATTGCACAACCTTTTGGCGCGACTTGGACGACCCAAGCTTGAAAACCTTGCAGTTCATGGCCTCAATCGCCCTGAACACCTGGAGTGGGCCCTAAGGGGAGACGGCGCAGCGCTACTGCGTTGGGCTGAGGAAGAGGATCTTGTTGTTCAAGTGGGATTCACTAGCCATGGCTCATCTCCCCTCATCAAGGAAGCCTTAGCAAGCGGTCGTTTTCAATTCTGCAGCCTGCATCTGCACCTACTAGATCCCGAACGTATTCCCCTGGCACGGGAGGCCCTTGCATCAGGCATGGGTGTCATGGCAATCTCCCCTGCTGATAAAGGAGGACGGCTTCAGGACCCAAGCCCAACCCTGGTTGAGGACTGCAGCCCACTCTCGCCTCTCCAACTTGCCTATCGCTTCCTGCTAGCTGCAAAGATCAGCACCCTCAGCCTTGGTGCTGCTCAGCCAGAGGACCTGACACTTGCTGCGCAGTTGGCCAACGCCGATGGGCCACTCAATCAACGCGAGCAAAGAGCCCTCAACCAACTCCGCCAACAAGGTGAACGCCGCCTAGGTGAAAACCGATGCGGCCAGTGCAAAGCCTGCCTACCCTGCCCAAAATCTGTACCCATACCAGATCTACTACGACTACGAAATCTGGCCGTAGGCCATAACCTTCAAGCCTTTGCAGAAGAACGTTACAACCTGATCGGACGAGCAGGACACTGGTGGGAAGGTATTGATGGCAGCGCCTGCGAGCGCTGTGGCAAATGCTTACCCCGCTGCCCCCATCACCTGCCGATCCCGGATCTCCTCGCTGACACGCACCAACGCCTAGCGGCAGCTCCGAGGCGCAGGCTATGGGGTTGATTGGCTCCAACGCTGATCCAGCTCCATCTGCTGAACAGCTGTCAGCACTGGTAAGGACCAACAACGCGACCAGACCTCCTTGGATGGAAACACAATGGAGCGATAGGCCTTAGGAATTGCTCTTAAAGCAAGACGCAACTCTGCACGTGGCAACGGAGGGATCCAACCACCGGCAAGCAATTGTCCCAGCAGAGGCTCCTGCCAAGACTGCTCGACCCATTGCTGTGGCAATGGCTCCCGGGTCAAGGCAGACCGTACAAGAACAGTCCAGTTCAATGGTGCTCCACTGTTGGGGAGTACCACACTGAGCCTTGGGTCACGACGCAAGCTCGGCAAGCAGCGCTGTAGCGGCAATACCGCGACCCGAGCTTTCCCTTGAATTAACCAGTTGAGGCCCTGCCGATCATCAAAGGTGTAGGCCTGAGCACGCAGCTGCCGCAATCCATCAGCAACCTGCATCCTCTCAGCCAGAGACATCACAAGACGGGGGCTCTGGGGTAACACCACCCGCCCCTTAAGCGCCGGATCTAACAAAACCTGCCAGCCAGACCTTGCCTGTAATGCCCAAGGATCACCCTGACGAAAGAGCAACACCCAAGGGCTTACCCCAACAGGCAGAACTCGAGACTGAAGGGCTGGTCCCAGGCTGGCTTCAAAGGCCCTCGCCTGACCATCGAGCCGGTCTTGAAGCCCAGGCGCTTCAATCCGCTGCAAGGTTTTTGCGGGCAAACTCGTCAGCCAACCATCACCAAGAGCCAACAGGTCATTGCCCTGCTCGAGTACGGCGATGAAAGGATTACTACCTGCATCAACTTCAATCGGTTGATAGCTCCAAGGCACGGGCAAACTGCGCCGCCATTTCTTTGGCAACGTTTCCGGAGTTGCTCTCAACAAAGGGGCTGCTGAGGCACGTCCACAGCTCGCTAAGCCCATCAGCCCAGCCATCAAGCCCAGTTTTAGCAGCTCTCTTCGTCCAAGCTGCCTTTGTTCAAGCATGGCGCCACTCATCGATCAGACCCTACGGGGCGGAGAAAATCTCATGAGCAAGACGTCCCCAACAATTGGTTCATAGCTTGATCACACGCCTCCAACAGCTGCTCACAGGAAGCCCCTTGAAGCTGAGCCAATAGCGCCAGGGCTCCAGCACCAACACCTTCTTTGACATATCCAAGCTCATAATCCTGAAGAGCCCGATGCTGACTGTTATGGAAACGCAGCCCTGTGGCCAAACCCAAAAGGCGAACACCGAAAAACTCCCCTACACAATCGATCAGACACTCAAGTGCACCTGTCCTGCCATCTGAACGCTTAGCCTCCTCTGCCAGCCAAGACGTGGTACCCAGCACTATCCCATCAACCATGTCCTGGCGATGGGATGGTTCCATAGCTGCCAAGGCCAGAGCCAGCACAGCCACCATCTGACTTCCACCGCCAAGCATGACAGGCTGACCCGCCTCTCTTGCACCAAGTAGCAGCCCAACAGCTACGGGCTGAAAAGGATCACCTAAGGCCGCAATCACTCGCTGAGGTGGAGGGTTACACCCCAAGGCCGCTTGACTCAATCCACGATCAACCAACTCCTGTTTCAAGACCATCGGTGCCTGACGAGCACTACCACTGATCAGATCAGCAACCTGCAAGCCAAGCCCGGTGAGTACAGCCTGAGCCGTGGTAGTGCCTCCAGGGACACATTCGGCCAATACCAAAGGACGACGAAGACCTCGCCCAAGGCAAAAGCCACGCTGCCAGAGAGCATCCACACGCGACAGACCCATCGCCTCCCCAGTACTCAAACAAGCAGCCGGACCCATTCCCGGCGCCTCCAGACGCAAATGGGGGAATGGTGGCGACAGGGTTAAGCCCACCGCCGCCACCAATGGGTCTACGCCAATCCAACGAGCGGCAACATAACTAATCAGGGCCGGTGAGATCCCTGCAGGAAGAGGTGGAAGCGAGCACAGCCTTGGCCTATCAGGGCCCTTAAGCAGCAGTTCCGCATCTGCCACAGCTGTGTAGCGACGGGCAGCTGAGGTAGCACCTGCCGCCGAAATGCCCTCCACCTCGGCAGTACGCGTGCCAGCCAACACCAACAGTAAAGAAAACCCCAGGCCCCCATCCCGCCAGGGCATTAACCATCTCTCCTGCGCGGCTGGAGATGCACCTGCACCAAAGGCTTTACAAGCTAAAGGCAGACCTCTAAGAGGCGAACCCGGCTTGAAATTAGAGGGGGTCCAGGGCAACGAGGCCATGCAGAAGTCTGGGGGGCTCGGGAATTGGTCCCTGCAGCCGAGGAAAAATCCAGAAGGCCAGCGCATGAAGAACAAGCACGTAGACCAACTCTTGAAAAACCACCAAAGCAAACGCCATCAGCTGCACATGATTGAGATCTGGCGCCAGAGGGAGATTGAGCAGGTCCACCAATCGATCAAGCAGACCTGATCCTGCTCGGGTGATCACCACCCAAAGGTTCTCACCCACCAAAAGCGACAGCACCACAACCCTTACCAGAAAACCCGCTGTTCCAATCACAACTCCACACCCCCAACTCACCCACCAGCTCAGCCCACGATGCCAACTCCAGCCAAGCCAGAGCGCTAGAAAGCCATAAGGGAACAGCACCAAGGGACCACGAACAGGCCCCATCAAGGCAATCAACAAAAGCACCGCCAGGGCAACGCCCTCTAGCCCTGCCTTAGAACCGCGACGCACATGCAGCAGGGCTAAAGGCAACGGCAACGCCAGCCGAAATAGGGCTCCACCAACAGGGAGGTAATAGAGCGCCACCCAGATCAGAGCTGAAGCAGCCGCAAGGTAAGAAGTCTCCATCATTCTCAGGGCCTGGCGACGGCTTATGGGTTGAGCAGCTCTCGAACCCTTGCGCAAGCCACCAAACCAGATCAAGGCTGGGCTCCCATACCTGAAGGCGGCACTCTGATCAAAGACTGATCCTTGACCCGTTCAATCGTCTCAACCTCAAAAGTCACTCCAGCCATTCGTAAGGCCTGAGTGACGGCTTCTGCCGGCGCCGATGGATCGGCACCGGACAACTTGATGGTGATGCGATAAGGCTGCGGGGTGACAGGGTTACTAGCCAACTCTGGCTTCTGCTCAACCTGTCTCAATGTCTGAGGATTAGCAGCTTCAGGATTGCTCACGTCCTGATCAGGAACTCTTGAGTCAGATGAAGAGTTCGTGGGTTCTGGATCACTGGAAACAGGTGCGACAGGCACAGGCTCCTGCATGGGAGCATCAAAACTGTTCGCAAGTTCCTGACCAAACGGCGTATTGGCGCAGGACTGCAACATCAACATAAGCAGCGGAACAAACAGGCTTAACCCATCAGCAAGTAAGCCCCTTGCACTCACCTTGAGCATCAAACCTCACCAGGCTTGATGACCCGAACAGCACTGGCTCGCAACCGACCTGTCTTTGTAGTCGCAGGAGGTTTACGAGTTTTTGGTTTGCTTGCGGCGGTTTTTTTAGTGGTTGTTGAAGTGCTCTTTTTGCGTCGACTTGTCTTCTTACTTAAAGCCTTGGCAGCCAATAGCTCCACTGCTACATCAAGAGAAATGTCGTCGACGCCCTTCCCTTCAGGTAACGAGGCATTGAGCTTGCCCTGCTTGACATACAAGCCATAGGGACCGTCAAAAACCTGCACCTTCTCCTCACTCCCATCCGGGATGCCAAGATCTTTCAACGCAGTCCGGCCGCCCCTGCCCCGCTTGGGCATCGCCAAAAGCTCTAGTGCACGGCTCAGCCCCACCGCCAACACGTCATCCTCCGCCTTAAGGGAGCGATAGTCCTTCTCTCCCTTGCTCTTATCCCAGACCACATAGGGTCCGAAGCGACCCAAACCCGCCTGAATTCGTCCACCATCGGGATGCTCTCCCAGTAAGCGCGGCAGACGCAATAAGCCCAGTGCCTCATCAAGGCTGAGCTCATCAGGCTTCTTGCCTTTGGGCAAGGATGCCCGCTTCGGCTTGGGGTTGTCCTCACCCACCTGGCCTCGCTGCACATAAGGCCCGTACTGACCAAAAAGGAGGTAAACCTGATCACCGGTTTCCGGATCTTCCCCAATCGATTCCGGGCCATCAGCTTTCTGCTTGAGAATCAGCTCGGCTTTCTCTGCATCAAGATCAGCAGGGGTGATCTCTTGAGGGAGGGTGGCCTTAAGCGATTCCTCCTCGCCGTCATCACCCACTCGTTTGGCTTCCAGATAGGCCCCAAAACGACCGATGCGCACCACACAGGGCAATCCCTCCAGATCCACAGTGCGAGAAACACTGGAGTCGATGTCACCTTCACGCTGCTGAACCTGACTCTCAAGGCCCTGTTCGCCCTTGTAGAACCCTTCGAGATAAGGCAACCACTGCACCTTGCCCGTGGAAATCTCATCAAGCGTGAATTCCATCCGAGCCGTAAAGCTGGTGTCGACAAGATCGGGGAAATGCTCCTCCAGAAGAGCGGTTACAGCAAAAGCAGTAAAACTGGGAGTAAGGGAGTTGTTTTGCAATGCTGCATAACCCCGATCAACGATGGTGCCGATGATGCTGGCGTAGGTGGAAGGCCTGCCAATGCCCTCCTTCTCGAGCATCTTCACCAGTGAAGCCTCGCTATAGCGAGCCGGCGGCTGAGTCTGGTGACCGAGGGCCTCCACATCCTGCAGCGTGGGCGAATCGTCGACAGCTAAATCAGGCAACAAAACTTCCTGGCCTTCCAAGGCAGCGTCTGGATCATCACTGCCCTCCACGTAAGCGCGAAAGAAACCTGGGAAATCAATGCGCTTACCCGTGGCCCGAAATTTGGCATCAGCCACACGAAGATCAACCGCCAGCATGGTGAGTCGAGCCTCGGCCATCTGACTGGCCACTGTTCGCTTCCAAATCAACTCATATAGGGCCATGTCGCGCCCTTCAAGTCCAGATTCACTTGGGGAACGGAAGCTTTCACCCGCTGGTCGTATCGCTTCGTGAGCCTCCTGGGCATTGCGTGACTTAGTGCTGAATTGACGTGGGGTTTTGCTCAGATAATCGTCGCCATAGCGTGACCCCACGCAGCTCCGAGCAGCCTGAATAGCCTGGTCGGATAGATGCACAGAGTCAGTTCTCATATAGGTGATGAAGCCACGCTCATAAAGCCCCTGGGCACACCGCATCGTTTCCCTAGCCGAAAACCTCAACTTGCGATTTGCCTCCTGCTGCAAAGTGCTTGTCGTGAAAGGAGGCACCGGTTTACGTACCGTTGGCTTCTCTTCCACCGCCTCAACCCGCCACTGACTGCTGCGAACGGACTCGGAAAGAGTGAGCGCATCTGATTCGCCAAGCAGACGAACATTTCTGCCAGCCTTTAAAGCACCTGTCGTTTCATCGAAATCACTGCCGGTAGCGATCTTCTGGCCAGCCAGACTGGTGAGCTTTGCCTCAAATTGACCACCACCCTTAGCAAGTTTGGCCTTTAGATCCCAGTAGCTGCCGCTACGGAAAGCCCTACGGGCACGTTCACGCTGCACAAGCAACCGCACTGCTACGGACTGCACCCGACCGGCGGAGAGTCCCCATGCCACCTTCTTCCACAACAGAGGCGAAAGCGTGTAGCCCACCAAACGGTCAAGAATCCGTCGCGTCTCCTGGGCATGGACCAGCTCCATGTCGAGATCTCGGGGCTGATCCAGAGCCTTAGCAATGGCTTCTTTGGTGATCTCGTGAAACACCATCCGCTTGACAGGCACTTTGGGAGCCAACAGCTGCAGCAAATGCCAGCTGATGCTTTCGCCCTCTCGATCTTCGTCAGTTGCCAACAACAGCTGATCAGCCTCCTTCAAAGCTGCCTTCAGCTCCTTGACCACCTTCTTTTTGTCCTTCGGAACCACATAAAGAGGTTCGAAATCCGCGGTGGTGTTCACGCCAAGATTGGCCCATTTCTGCCCCTTTTGGGCCGCAGGGATCTCACTGGCATTGTTGGGCAAGTCGCGCACATGGCCCATAGAGGCCTCCACACGGAAGTCCTTGGGCAGAAACCCTCGAATGGTTCTCGCCTTGGTAGGGCTTTCGACAATGACCAGAGTGTTCGCCACAGACGAGATGTAACCGTTCCAATCTTTATCGCACCGACAAGCGAGCTGCATGATGCGATGTTCTCAATAAGGTATAGCAAGGCAGCACAGCTACAGTCACGCAAATTGGTCTGATCGTGCACGCGTCATGCCCGAAATGGGTGTATTTCTTCTCGCCACCCAGGCCGTGGCAGCTCCAGGTGAACTGCTCAACCTTGCACTGAATGCTGGTGCGATTGCCCCTGAAGGGGCTGTTCTCGTCGCAATGCTGGCGACCCTACTTGTGGACTTAGCCGGTGAGCAGGCTGCAGCCCGCTGGGTACCCCCCATTTGTTATGCCGGCCTTGGCACAGCACTCGTGCTCCTCGCCCAGCAATGGAATGCCCCTCTGGAACCCTCGTTCCTTGGAGCTTTTCTGGCTGACAACCTGGCCATTGCCTTTCGGGCCGTGGTGGCGCTCTCTACCTTGCTGTCACTACTGATCAGCTGGCGTTACGCGGAACAGAGCGGCACGCCAATTGGTGAATATGCCGCCATCCTTCTGGCCGCAACCCTCGGAGCAATGCTCCTTTGCGGCTCAACTGATCTTGTGAGCGTGTTCGTCTCCCTCGAGACCCTCTCCGTGGCGAGCTACCTCCTGGCTGGCTACATGAAACGAGATGCCCGTAGTTCCGAAGCAGCACTCAAATATCTGCTGGTGGGCTCCGCCGCGGCAGCAGTCTTTCTCTACGGCGCTTCTCTTCTCTACGGGCTCAGCGGCACCACAAGCTTGCAGGCTATCGGCATTGCTTTACTCACCAGCCCTACTCCACTGGCAGCACTATCACTGGTCTTCGTACTTGCCACGGTGGCCTTCAAAATTGCTGCGGTGCCTTTCCACCAATGGACCCCGGATGTCTATGAAGGATCGCCAACTCCAGTGGTCGCATTTCTCTCAGTGGGATCTAAAGCTGCTGGCTTTGCTCTTGCACTGAGGTTGTTGGTTGGTTGCTTCGGTGCCTTCGACAACCAATGGAAATTGCTTTTCACCGTGCTTGCTGTGTTGAGCATGACCCTGGGCAACGTCGTCGCGCTGGCGCAGACATCAATGAAACGAATGCTGGCGTACAGCTCCATCGGCCAGGCAGGTTTCGTGATGATTGGCTTGGTGTGCGGAACCGAAGATGGCTTCGCCGCAATGGTGCTCTATATGGCGGCCTATCTATTCATGAACCTGGGCGCCTTTGCATGCATCATCCTCTTCTCAATCCGCACGGGAAGTGATCGAATTTCTGACTATGCAGGTCTCTATCAAAAGGATCCGTTGATAACGCTGGGACTCAGCCTCTGCCTTCTTTCCTTGGGTGGAATACCTCCGATGCTCGGGTTTTTTGGCAAGATCTATCTTTTCTTTGCTGGCTGGGCAGACCATCAATACCTCCTCGTCGTTGTTGGCCTAGTGACCTCCGTAGTGTCGATTTATTACTACATCTCTGTCATCAAAATGATGGTGGTCAAAGAACCTAAAGAAGCTTCCGAAGTCGTGAAGTCCTATCCATCGATCCAATGGTCAACGATTGGCATGCCTCCACTTCGAATAGCACTTGTGGGTTGCGTTGTTGTAACAGCAGTTGGTGGGATCCTTTCCAATCCTCTCTTTCAATGGGCTAATAGTGCCGTAGCCGGCACGCCGCTTCTCCAGGAAGCCATTGCTCTAGGCAGCCAACGATCCATTGGCTAATCCAACCGCAAGCAGCACACCCGTCGCCGTGCTGAGCGAAGTCAGCAAGCTCTACGGACAAGGAGCTGGAACAGTAAAAGCTCTAGACCATCTCAATCTGATCGTGTATCAAGGCGATTATTTAGCCGTGATGGGTGCCAGCGGTTCTGGCAAGAGCACAGCCATGAACATTCTCGGTTGCCTGGATCGCCCCACCAGCGGCAGCTATCGGCTTAACGGGGTAGCAGTCGAAGATCTCGATGATGACGAGCTGGCCAATCTGCGCAATCAAGAACTGGGCTTTGTTTTTCAGCAGTTTCACCTACTGCCTCAGGCCTCAGCCCTGGAGAATGTAATGCTGCCAATGATCTATGCCGGGGTGCCTGCTATCCAACGAAAAGAGCGAGCTGAACAAGCTCTCGAGCGAGTAGGTCTCAGCAAACAAATGGGAAACCGCCCCAATCAACTCTCGGGAGGTCAGCAGCAGCGGGTTGCAATTGCCCGAGCAATTATCAACCAACCAGCTCTACTTCTGGCTGATGAACCCACGGGTGCTCTCGACTCAAGAACGACAGACGATGTTCTCAACCTTTTCGATGAGTTACATCATCAGGGGATCACCTTGGTATTGGTCACCCACGAAAACGATGTTTCCGAAAGGGCTGACCGAGTGGCGCGCTTCCATGATGGTCAAGTCGTTCGGGACTGAAGCGCTGGGCTGGCTGCTACTGATATCAGATCGATAAAAGAATGAACCCAACCGATGCCCCTAATCGCATCAAATTATCGGGTAAAACCCATCCTCTTACCATGGCGATAGTGGATGACGATCCCAGAGTTCGTGAGTTGCTCAAGGAGGAAATTCAAGACGAAGGCCATCACGTCTTGAGCTTTGAATCGGCCGAAAGCTTTCTTGACAACAGCTCTTTGGAGAGCATTGATTTAGTGCTACTAGACCTGATGATGCCAGGCATGAATGGGCTGGAATGCTTGCAGCAACTGCATCATCGACAAGCTTTTCATCACAAATTGCCAAGAATTGTTGTTATATCCGCTCTCAGTGACCCAATCAAGCATCGCCAGGTCCTCAAGGCCGGTGCTGAAAGCTATGTCATCAAACCAGACCTCTTCGAGAGACTTCCCGCCCTCCTCAATGGATCCTCACCCTGAGGGAAGAGGCCCCGGAATAACCATTGATTGCAAAAGGTCTAGATCCCTCGAAACTGCTTAAGTAGCCAACAGGTTGATTGCATGAATGACTAACGCATCATCACCGAGAACCAGAGTCCTATTGGTGGATGATGAACCGAGGCTGACAGAACTTCTACGCCTAGAGCTGGATGTTGAGGGTTATGAGGTCAGCGTGGCGGAGGACGACGCCTCAGGGTTGATCAAAGCTCGAAGTGATCCATCCCCAAACCTAATCATTCTTGATTGGAACCTTCCTGATTTCACAGGTATCGACATTTGTCAACGCATTCGTTCTAGTGGCATTAAGACACCGATCTTGATGCTCACAGGGCATGACGATGTCACCGATCGCGTCAAGGCACTGGATAGTGGAGTTGATGACTATCTAACCAAACCCTTCTCCATTGAAGAGCTCATGGCCAGATTACGAGCCATGCAACGCAGAGCAGAGCAATTCTCAGGAGATTCTGGCATCGAGCATCAACCAGAGACCATACAAGTGGCGGACTTAAAGATGAACACCAGCACAAGAGATGTAACGCGCGACAATCGCACGATTCAACTTTCGGTAAAAGAATATGAATTGCTACATTTCCTAATGGTTGGAGCAGGAAAAGTTCACGAGCGTGAAGCCATTATGAAAGCTGTATGGGGAGAGGACTTCTTCGGAGATGACAATCTTCTAGACGTTTACATCCGCTATCTGCGCCAAAAGATTGAACAAAAATGTGCTCCTACTTTGATTCACACAGTTCGCGGGGTTGGCTTCATCCTTCGAGAAGAAAAGCATTAATTGATTAAGGCCGTTCGAGGCTCTCGATCAACTGACCGACCAACAGCGAAACCGGGTCGACACCTGAAGCCATGAGTGGATTGAGATCCAACTCACCGGGATCCATCGCAACCCAACCGCCACCCTGAGGGCGTCTCAATTCGAAATGGAGATGTGGACCAGTGCTTAAGCCAGTACTACCAACCCGACCAATCACCTCCCCTTGACGAACCTGCTGGCCCGGCCGCAGATAAATCTCTGAAAGATGCCCATAAAGCGTGCGCCTGCGAGGAGCATCATGTTCCAGTTCAACAGCAATGCCATAGCCCCCAGCTAGGCCGCTACTGACAACAGTTCCCGTTAATGCAGCCACCACCGGAGCACCTTCTGGTGCGGCTAGGTCTTTACCCGCATGCATCAACCAACGGCCAATCACAGGATGCAAACGCATGCCGAATTCACTACTGGTAAAAGCCCCACCCATGATCGGGAAAAGAAGCTGACGATCTCGATTCCCTCGCAGGGGCTTGGGCCTCGGAGTCACCGCAAACACTGAAGCCAAGCTGAAGCCACTCCCAGAGCCTGCCAACAATGCCGAAACCGGAACCGTAAGCGGCGGCAATGGCCGACCGCCAGGACCACGGCGCAGCAAGCTGAACTGGGAACGACCTCGACGCCCCCTAGACCGCAGAGCAACGCCACTGGCACATTCCTTGGCTGACAGAGCACCACTACGACAGGCCTGCTGCATCCGAGGCACATCGATCGTCAAACCCACCCCATGCCCCTCCAACTGTCGGCGTTCCGCTGAAGTGATCACCTTGTTGCGCTCCAGCTCTTCAAGAGATTGATCAAACCTTTGCGGCCGCGCAAGCTGACTAGCCTCACGCGCAGGTAACAACGGTGCTTGCCGAACCGCTTGAGCAACAGGATCCATTGGCTTGGCAAGGACAGGCACTGAAAGCAGCCATGCAGCAGCGAACCAGCGAAACGGCACCCGATCGGATCCTCAGACGAGAAAAACTATAGAAAAAGTCCAACTCAGTTATCACCAACGTGTCCAGCGCATGGTCCGAGAACCCTGGCTCAGCAAAAGCGACCCATCCAGTCCCAGTCCGATCACGTCCCAGAATTCACCACCCTTCGGATCACGAACCTGCTTTGTCCACAGGCGTCGCTCAGCTTCGGCGCAAACCCAATCGGCTCGACCAGCCAACTCCATGGTTCGATCAAGAGCGCATAACACTTCTGCCATCCAGACCAGAGGCTGACACTGGCCGGATCGAAGCAACTCATCTAAGGCAATCCCTTCTCTGGGCACACGGTTGCAAACATTCAAGCCAAGACCAATACGTGCCAGCCTGACGCGACTGCCACGGTGCACCAATCGCGGCAAGAGACCAGCCAATTTACGGTCCCCCACCATCAAATCGTTAGGCCACTTGATACTCACGGGCACTCCCCGCCGCTCGAGCCTTTCAGCCAGCGCCACAGCCACCGCTACTCCAAAAATACCGGCAGAGCACTGAGCATCAAACCAGGGCAAAGCGGCACTGATCCAAACCCCACCGATCGGTGACTGCCAGACCCGACCACGCTGTCCCCTCCCATGGGTCTGGCGATCAGCAAACAAGGCCCGAGGCTGCTGAGCTGAACAAGGCTGCTGCTTCAGCCAACCAGACAACATCAACTCAGTACTCGCACAGACCGGCTGCCATCGCAACTGCCATGGCCTAGCTCCACAAGACTGCTTACGCCACAAACGAGCAACCGCAGCAGCACCAGTCCATGACTCAGATGTGCGCATGCCACCAAGGCCACATCCGGGCAACTGCCGCCTCCAAATCTTCCACCGGATGGACCAGGGCTAGGCGCAGCCAACCATCCCCGCCAGAACCAAAACCTGATCCAGGCGTCAAGGCAACTCCAGTCTGATCCAAAAGATCTGCTGCCAAAGTCTCATCGTTGTAGTTCTGCTGCTTTGCCCAGGCTGGAATCGGCAACCAAAGATAAAGCGCCATTGATGGACAAGGAGCATGCCAACCCAATGCATGGAGAGCTGCCAGGGTTCTGTCTCTGCGCTCCCGGTCCACCCCAAGAATCTCTTGAGGCCAATCTTGGGCATCGGTAAGGGCCGCTATGGCGCCTCTCTGTAAAGCCAAGGATTGGTTGAAATCCACGACACCCTTGAGCTCACGTAGGGCTGTAATCAAATGCTCAGCACCAATCGCAAAGGCCAATCGGAACCCACCCAAGCACCAGGCCTTGGAGAAGGAGAAAAACTCAATCCCGCATTCCCTCCAACCAGGACAACGCAACAGAGCTGGCGCCTCACCGTCTAGTGCCAAATCCACATAAGGATTGTCGTGAGCAACCACCACTTGATGACGGATGCCCCGATCCATCGCTTCCGCCAACCAGCTCTGTTCTCCTACCTGGGCTGTGGGGTTATGAGGAAACCCAAAAACCATCATCCGCAGCTGGTCCCACTGACTGTTGCTTAAAGCCTTGAAGTCAGGTCGCCATTCCTGCTCCGGTCGTAGCAGCAGTCGTTCAATACGGGCATCGGCCAAAATCAAGCCACCGCGATGTGAAGGATAAGCAGGATCCAAAATCAAGGCAGAATCCCCAGGATCCAAAACTGCCAAAGGCAGGTGGGCCGTTCCCTCCTGTGAACCGACCAACAACAACACTTCCCGGTCTGGATCAACGCTGACACCGAAGCGCCTCTGACTCCACGCAGCGACAGCCTCCCGAAAGGACCTCGTCGAAGCATGCAAGCAATAGGAAGAGCTCTCAGGTGCCCTTAGAGCAACTTCAATAGCCTCAAGTGCCACCACTGGAGGTGATAAGTCTGTGGACCCCAGTGACAAATCCAGCAGAGACAAACGTTGAGGGCCTGAGTTAGCGAGGCGATAAGCCTGCTTACGGCGGTCATTGCGGTCAAAAACGCCACGACCCAATCTGCCTAGACGCCTTGAAGTCGCCATCAACGGAAAGCCAAAACTGTGTTTTGGTGATCGGTTACTACATCAAATAAGCAGCCGTTAAGAACTCCGCAAATGAGGCAAGAAATCTTGCCGCGCAATGCTCTGCCGATGAAATCCATCCCCTTTCAGAGCTTGTCGATGGCGCGCTTCAGTTCCTCCAACTCAGCATCCACCTCAGCCACCTTGACAGCCTCCACCTCTGGGCCATTGGCATCCTTACTCTTCTCAAGTGAAGACGTCTCCGCGGCGGGCAAAGCCACTACCTCATCCCCCCCCTCAAGACGCTGACGAAGAGCAGACAGTTCATCATCGACATCGTTCCCACCTTCCAGAGCAGCAAACTGACTCTCAAGATCAGCACCGGCGAGCTCCGCGGCAGCCTGACTACTGGCTTCCAAGGCCTGGACCTTGTCTTCCATGCGATCAAAGGCCGCCATTGCAGAGTTAGTGCCGAGATTGCCCACAGCGCTCTGTAATTGCTGCTGGGCCTTTGCCGCCTGTGCTCGGGCCTTGAGCATGTCCTTCTTGGTTCTGGCCTCGGCGATCTTGCCCTCAAGAGCCACTAGGCTGCGCTTGAGAGTCTCCACCTGCCCTTCCTGCCCCTTGAGCTGGTTGGTGAGCGCCGTAGAAGATTCCTGGAAACCCTTACGGCGAGTAAGGGCTTCCTTCGCGAGATCCTCCTCACCCTTCTGAAGAGCCAGTTCAGCACGTTCGTACCAGGTTCTAACTTGACCCTCAGCCTGATCAGCCTGATTGCGAAGCCGCTTCTGACTGGCGATAGCCATAGCAACAGCCTGTCGCAACTTGACCAAATCGGCTTGCATGTCTGCAACCGATTGATCAAGGATCTTGACGGGATCCTCGGCCTTACTCACAAGATCGTTGAGATTGGCACGTAATAAGCGGCTTAACCGGTCAAAGAAGCCCATCGAGGCATTGAAAAGACCTCTCGGAGGCTAGCGAGCTGGAGCCCAGACTCCACTTAGGCTTTTGAGATGGCCATAGCTCCTGATCAGCAACGCAAACGGCTTGGTCGAGGAGAAGTGCTGCAAGAAGCGCCTCCTGCCCCAGTCACAGCCCTCTGCAACTGCCTTGAATCCATTAAGCGTGACTGGAAGCGACAAGGCTCCATGGCTGGTCTCTGGCAAGAATGGCCCCGACTGGCAGGCCCCCTGCTTGCTCCTCACTGCCGCCCACTCAACATTCGCCAAGGGGTTTTGATCATCGGCGCCAGCCATCCTCAGTGGAGGCAGGCCCTGCTCTATAACCGCCCCCAACTCTTGGCAGCCCTGCGTGCCGCGGGCCATGACATCAAAGATCTACGCATTCAACAACACCACCCCGGAAGTACCCCAAAGCTGGAAAGTGAAGCCAGCATCTGGGCACGACATCCAAGCAGAATTGATGTTCATGGCATGGCCGCATGTCAGGCCTGCGGTAGTCCTGCCCCAGCTGGAGAAATGGCCCTCTGGGGACGCTGTGGTTTCTGTAGAAGACTGCAACTTGCTGACCCGCCCCAATCGGAGAGCAACGCTTAAATCCTGCTCACGCACCATCCAAGACGTCTTGCTCGCATGGTGGTCCAAAAGCAAATGACAAGAGCAGGGCGAAGCCGCCACTTCATCCTGCAATGAAGACAACCAAAACATCAGAAACGCTCAGGTCGTGGTTGCCGCCAATCAGTTTGGAAACCTTCAGCTTTGAGCTGATTCGCTCGCTTCTCAAGAGTCCGACGATCCAACCGCCAAACCCTATAGATCCCGAACTTGCCAAGCAGCTCAGGCTGAAGGTCCTGCCAATGCCTCCTCTGCGTTGTGCCCTGATCAATCACCACGAGAGCGGTTGAAGATCCCATGGGCCCCTCAATAGGCAGACCTGACCATCCCCTGCGCTCTTCGTCTCGTAATCGATCATCCAGGTTCACTAACGCCCCCGCAGAGCGCCCCTCATAAACCACCACCTGATCGGTATAGAAGTGAAGTGAAGGTTTGATTGCCCCAACCATCACCAAGGGTTCGCGAGACTTCTGAGAAGCGACCAACAGTTGAGCAACTTGCCTTACAGGCAACTGGCGCACCTTGTCACCCAACGCCCACATCGGTAAGAACGAAAACAATTGGAAAGCAACCAATGGCCCTTGAAGGGCCAGCAATCGCCCAGGCCGTGGCCGCAAAGCCAACCAGATCCCAAGTAGCACCGAAAGGCTGAAAAAAACTGCTGCCCTGAGTACAAGACGACTAGCCAGCAGTTCTGCCGCAAGGGTGGGCATCTCCGGGTCATCAATCCATTCAACCCAGAACGGTGAAGCCCAAAGCCCTGCCGCTAACAATCCCGCCAAAACAACTGATCCGCCCCATGCCCAAACAAGGCCTGGTCGCTGTTGAGGGGAAACACTTGCAGCCAATCCAATCAATAACGCGGCCGCCGGTGTCGCAGGCAACCAATAACTTGGCAATTTTGTGGCTGCGCAAGTGAATAGCAGCAACACAGCTAGCAGCCAACAGGCTGCAAAACTCTGCAGAGATCCCTCAGGCTCTGACTGGCAAAGCGCACCACCCTTCCTGACTGGAACGAAGGCCTGCAACAGCCCAAGGATCAGCAAGGGGGTAAATGGCAGGGACGCAACCACCAAGACAGGTCCGAAAAACCACCAGGGCTGCAGGTGACTATTGACTACTGATGTGAAGCGTTGAAAGTTGTGATAGCCGAAGAAGCTATCCCAAAAAGGTTGTCCCTCCACAAGCAATTCCGCCACATACCAAGGCAGGCTGATCAGAGCAGTAATCAACAAACCAGGCAGAGGGCGCAACCGCTGCCAAAGGCTGGCCAGATTCCACTGCAGCAAAGCAAATAGAACAAGCACCATGCCAGTCAGCACGACAGCCGCTGGTCCTTTGGTCAGCACTGCTAAACCCAAAACAAGCCAGGCCAACCACCATGGCTGGGTACTCGGGGCAGCAAAGCGGCGCCACTGCAGAAGCAAACTCACCCCCAAGGTGCTGCAAAACAAGGCATCGCTAACAGCAACCCGACTCCAGACCATGACCAGTGGCGAAAGAGCAAAGGCCAAGGCCACCGCAACAGCTGTTCGGCGTGGACAAGCGTCATTCTTCTGGGGCCAACACATCACAGTGTCGCCAAGGGCCAGCATCATCAAGACAGATGCAAGCGCAGAAGGAAGACGTGCCGCCCATGTCCCTAATGGGTCCCAAACCTCATGGCCGGGCAAGGCATAAATCAACCCCATTAGCCAATAAACCAGAGGAGGCTTGTCGAAGCGAGGCAGACCATTAACCCTCGGCGTCAGCCAATCTCCTGACGTACTCATGGCACGACCTGCAGCGGCAAAGAGAGGCGGGGTTTCATCAACCAAACCAGAGTCTCCTAACTGCCAAAGGCAGAGAGCTAACCCAAAAGCCAGGATCAGCAGCAGACCTCGACGCCGTTGAAGAGGAGACAGCAACACCTTCGCAGCAAACGTCAGCACCATCTAGTGATGGTGGCATCCCTGGCGATGTTCCTGAGCAGACTCAATATCTTCTGAAGTGCCATAGGGGCAGGCCAGCAGAGTGGACCATCTCCATCCAAACGCAAGTCACGAAATAACATCAGCCGATTTCCCTCGGCAACACATCCGAGTCAACTTCAACCGGTTCCCATAGTCGACGACGCTGACTCACAACAAGCACCGAAAGTAGGACCAAAGCCACCCCGAACCATTGCAGAGGCTGAAGCCGTTCTCCTAGCCAAACGCCACCAGCAGCAAGGGCAAACACCGGTGTAAGGAATGCCAGGGTGCTAAAGCTTGTGAGCTCCTCCCGATTGACGAGCCAAAAGAACAATCCATAGGCCAGGGCACTGCCAAACAAGCTGGCGTAGGCCATCAATCCCCAATCAAAGCCAGTCCAATCAGGCCACAAAGGCCATCTGCGATCAAAACTGTGCCAGAGCAGTAACGGCAAGCTGCCTAAGACCATGTGCCAACCAGTGACCGCAACGGGATCACTGCTCCGGCAGGCATACCTGCTCAGCACTGTGCCTAAGGCCATGGCGATGGCTGCTGCGAGCATCCAGCCTTCCCCTTGCTCCAACAAACTGGAACCAGACGCCTGTTCGCCTAGCAACCACCAATGGCGCAACAAATCCGGCGGGGCCCCAAGGCAGATAATTCCGACCAAACCGAACATCAAACCCATCCAGCCAACTGGGTTGATGGACTCTCCAAAGAGGCTGCGTGCCAGCAGAGCTACCAGCAATGGCTGGGAGTCAATCAGCACCGATCCCATCCCTGCTCCGGTGTAGGCCAAGCCCTTGACCAGGAACATTTGGAAAAGACATGCATCAACAACCGTAAAGACCAGGAACCAAATCCTGTCAGTTGAGGCGATAGCCCAGTGCCGACCCAACGACGGCAAGGCCAGCAGGATGACAACTCCTGCTGGCAAAAGGCGCAGACAAGCGACGAGAAGCGGTCCGCCCGAAATCACCAGAGGTGTCATCGCAGCCATGGCCGTACCCCAAAGGGCAAAGGGCAGGACCATCAACAGCCAGTGCCGTATTGACAACATGAAGGCAACAAGCAGGTTCCTTTTTAAGATCCAATCCTCTACGAAGAAATTGAATGGGCTGGCTCTGGCGACGCAAATCTCGCCGAAGGATCGCACACATCACCATTGACGGAGCAATCAGCGGTGCAACGCGTGAGCGGGTGCTGAAAGCGATCAAGGAAGTTGAAGATAGAGAGTTTCCCGCTCTTCTGTTGCGCATCGACAGCCCAGGAGGAACTGTTGGTGACAGTCAGGAAATCCATGCGGCCCTGCTCAGGCTTAGAGAAAAGGGTTGTCATGTCGTAGCGAGCTTCGGCAATGTATCCGCCTCCGGCGGTGTTTATGTCGGGGTAGCTGCAGAAAAAATTGTTGCCAATCCCGGCACAATCACTGGCTCAATCGGGGTCATCTTGCGGGGCAACAACCTCTCCAAATTGCTAGAGCGAATCGGCATCCGCTTCGAGACAGTAAAAAGCGGCACCTACAAGGACATTCTCTCGCCTGATCGCGCACTCACAGCAGAGGAGCGTCAGCTCCTGCAATCACTGATCGATAGCAGCTATGAGCAATTTGTGAACGCGGTAGCAAAAGGCCGCCATCTCAGTGCCGAAGAGGTGCGCAACTTCGCCGACGGCCGCGTGTTCAGCGGAGCTCAGGCCCATGAACTCGGACTCGTCGATGAGCTGGGAGATGAAGAACATGCTCGAAAACTTGCGGCCAAGCTGGCGGACCTTGATGAAGCCAACACCCAAACACTCAAACTTGGGCGGCCCAAAAAACGGCTGGCGGGATTTCTGCCAGGCAGCAAACTCCTATCCAAACTTGCTGAGCTTCTCAACCTTGAGCTTGGCAACAATGGTCAGGTGCTCTGGCTCTTTCTGCCATGACCACTGCCATCCCTTATGGCGGCCTCCACTTACACGGGCTCAGAGGTGCCACAACAAGCTCTGCCAACACGACCCAAGCCATCGAGGCAGCCGTCAGCGAGCTCGTGGAAGCGCTAATGCAACGCAATCAACTCAACCCTGCAGACATCGTGTCCATCACGTTCTCTGTAACGGCAGACCTAAACGCCTGTTTCCCTGCAGCGATCGCGCGCCGACAAGCAGGATGGGAGTCGATAGCACTGCTGGACTGCCAGCAAATGTATGTCGAGGGAGATCTCAAACGCTGCATCCGCATGCTTGCCCATGCCTGGCTGCCCTCAGATCAGCCCCCCCAACATCCCTACCTTGGCCAAACCTCGCTACTGCGTCCAGATCGATGCTGAATCACTTGCAGCACCAAAAGCTGCCAACTACTAGGCCGTCCTAGTCGTTGTGATTCATCGAGGAGAGCAAAGGAGAATCGATGTACTTTTTAGTGCTGGTGGTTACCAACACACCCGCTTTGATCTCATGGTTAAGCAGCTCTTCAGGTTTTGTATTCCAGGCACCCTTGCGTTAGGAGGCCTCACTGCGGGTTTGATCGGTTCCAGTGTGATGCTTGAAAGCATCACACCACCAAAGGCTCGAGCCCAGGCAACACCAGCGCTACTTGAATTTCGCTGGGAGAACTCTAAAGACTATAAAAAGCTCTATTACTGGCAAAGCTCAACCATCAGGCGTGACAGAGCAACCTATTACCTGATGCTGAAACCCAAGGACCGCAAAACTGCGATCCTCAAGCTAAGCATCTCTGTACCTGATTATTTCGATGCAAAGATCAAACCAAACAAGCTGAACCTTTGCCTTGTCCATCTAGGAGGCATGCTGTCACGCACCCGCTGCAAAGAAGAGGTTCCTGCAATTTTCGAAATCTCTGAAGACCAAACAAGCATTGAAGTCTTCCCGGACACCCCCATCCCTACAGAAGGCACCTATGCGGTGGTCATGAAAATCTTTAATCCCAATCAACGTGGAATGTTCCAGTTCAATGCCCTTGCCCAAGCTCCTGGAGATGTGCCAATGGGCGGGTACCTTGGCAGCTGGCTAATTGACATCAACTGAACTGATAAGTTGGTCGACTGACAAAAGGCTGTACGCCGTTCTCCTTCAATGACAAAAAGAACCTTTGGTGGAACCAGCCGCAAGCGAAAACGCGTCTCAGGATTTCGTGTGCGCATGCGAACTCACACTGGTCGAAGAGTGATCCGCAGTCGCCGAAAACGTGGTCGCACACGTCTCGCGGTCTAATCAATAACACTGCGTGCGGGTCAACCACTCAAATCACGCCACTTGCTCAGGAAGCCAGCCTCCAATGGTGCTGCCAGCATCAATGCGATTAAGGGGAAGTCGATGTTTTCAGCGCCTTCAGAAGTGGGGCTATCGCTTTTATGGAACTTCAATGGTGCTCCGTGTCATCGAAGCAGATCCCCAACTGCTCAAAGCACCCCATCGGCACCACAACTCCACGGCATGCCGTTGTGCCGTTGTGATCAGCAGCAAAGTGAGCAAACGGGCCGTCATTCGCAACCGTCTGCGTCGACTTCTGCACGATCACCTAAGAAGCAGGCTTGAGGTTGCACCCGAGCATTGCAATCACTGGGTGCTGATCAGCCTCAAGCCAGTCGCCTCCGCAATAGAGGCGTCTCCATTGCTAGAAGAATGCGACAGATTGCTCCATCAAGCAGGTTTGTTGTCATGATCACAACCTCAGAAGAGGTCTTCTATGAGGGAGGCCCCGCTCAAAGCGATCTCATCATCAACCTATTGATGGGGCTAACACTGATTGGCCTTCCTTTCACCATTGGAGCTGTGATTCGAGCGTTGTGGCTGCGCTTTCGCATTACCAATCGACGCGTGTCGGTGACTGGGGGATGGCTGGGACGCGATAAGACCCAAGTCGTGTATAGCCAAATCAAGGAGGTGCGCTCAGTGCCTCGTGGCCTGGGCTCCTGGGGCGACATGGTACTGGTACTCAACGATGGTTCAAGACTTGAGATGCGCTCTTTACCTAGCTTCAGAGAAACCGAGAAATACATCAATGCGCGGATTAGCGCCCGCAGGGCCAAAGGTTCACCCCAGGATCTAAAGGGCTTTGCGGCTTAAATAGACCCCAGCCTGTAACTCAGCCATATAGGTGCTGATGCACACTGGCATCACAGTTCCATCCACCCTCAGCAATCGACCGTGATCGGGTACATCTCCGACAACATTCTGCTCCCGATCCTGGATTTCTTCTACGGATTAGTGCCGAGCTATGGCCTCGCCATCGTCGCCCTCACAGTGGTCATCCGATTGGCACTGTTCCCCTTAAGTGCTGGATCCATTCGTAGCGCTCGTCGCATGCGGATCGCCCAGCCGGCGATGAAGAAGCGCCAGGATGAAATCAAGAGCCGTTATGCCAAAGACCCTCAGAAGCAACAGGAGGAACTGGGGAAAGTCATGAAGGAGTTCGGCAACCCTCTCTCAGGGTGCCTACCCCTATTGGTACAGATGCCAATTCTCTTCGCCCTGTTTGCAACCCTTAGAGGATCACCTTTTGCTGATGTGCCCTACTTGGTGAACCTCAAGGTGCTGCCTAGCGACCAAATTGCAGCCATTGAGCCAAAGCCATTTACCAGTAGCAAGCATTCGATTTTCATCAGTGAAACCAAGCATTTCCCAGTCATTGCCTCTCTGCCAAGAGGCACAAAATTAGGAGTAGGAGACAAGGCCCAAATCAAGCTGCAAACACTCACTGGCGAAAGCTTCACAAGCAGGCTTTCTGACGTAGAAGGTGGAACCAAGTTCACGCCAACCTGGAGCGTCACCAAGGGGGATGATCTTGTCAAGGTATCTGCGGATGGCACTGTCCAGGCTTTGGCTGAAGGCGATGCAACTGTTCAAGGCAAAATTCCTGGCCTTGCTGCCCAAAGTGGCTTTCTATTCATTAAGGCCCTTGGTCAAGTTGGTTTCTACGTTGATGGGGAAATCAACTGGGATATCGCAATTCTGGTTGGTGGTTTCGGCTTGACGCTTTTGGTCTCGCAAGTCCTGTCCGGCAGGGGGCTGCCTGCGAACCCTCAACAATCAACAGCCAACAAGATCACGCCAGTGATGATCACGGGCATGTTTTTGTTCTTTCCACTACCAGCAGGTGTATTGCTGTATATGGTGATCGCAAACATCTTTCAAGCAGGTCAGACTTTTCTGCTTAGTCGTGAAGCCCTACCTGAGAACCTGCAGAAAATCCTCAATGACCAGCTGTCCAAACCTGCGTTAGCAACAGAAGCAATCGGTGGATCAGATCGTCTTCCCTTTGAACCAAAAAAACGTAGTAAATGATCCCAGGGCTCCAACCCATTTCATTGCAAGACCTAAAAGCCTTGGCTGCTCCTCGGCACTGGTCGATCGAGGGACATCTGGACGAGATGTCTTCTCTCACCCCATTGAGAGGCAGCATCAGCGCCGAGCATCAAGGCAGCATTCTTGAAGTGAAAGGGAAATTCCAAACCATCGTCACCCTTTGCTGTGATCGATGCCTAAGCGAATTCAATCAAACCCTCGCCTGTAACACCGAAGAACTGATCTGGCTGAAGGGCAATGGTCCAAAACCAAACGAACTCAATGCCTCGAGCCATTCCGAGGATATGGATGCACTGATGGAGTGCCTTGACCCTCTTGGCAGCTTTGACCCAGAACGTTGGGTTTTCGAACAACTGAGTCTGCGGATGCCTTTAGTCAAACGTTGTGGGGCCGATTGTCCCGGTCCAGCTCAACTGCAGCCCTCAGCCCAAACCACTGCCGTGAAACCTGAGGGAACTGATCTCGATCCACGCTGGGCAGCATTACACAAACTCACCTCGCCATGACGAGCTGGGATAACCACCTGGATCTGCTAATCAGAGCCAGAACACCTCTCCTTTGGATTCGCAGCAGCGAAGAGGAGCGTGTTGAAGTGCTGCTTGAGCAAGCCGCAAAACGACTACAGCCCCGTCGCCTTGCCAGCTGGGATTTTATTGGCGGCCTTAAAGGCGTGCTTAACGAAGAAGGGCTTGGGGCACGTCAACCGATGGCCGTCCTGCAATGGCTGCAACAACTTGATGCCAGTAGTCCAACCCTATTGCTAGTCAAAGATTTTTATCACTTCTGCGAAGACGCTGGTATCGCACGCATGTTGCGCAACTTATCGGTTCACTTGCGCCATCAACCCCACACTGTGGTGCTCTGCTCAGGGCCATGGACTCCGCCCAGCGATCTTGATGATTCCCTGACCATTCTCGATCTTCCGCTACCTCAGGAACCAGAACTACGAACACTGCTGGAGAACATTGCCCAGGCAAGCGGCTCCCCCCTTTCAGCAGACGTTTTAGAAGAGCTCACCCACGCTTGCAGCGGCCTCAGCGAAATGAGGGTGCGTCAGGTAGCAGCCCGAGCCCTAGCACAGCGGGGCAAACTAGGTTGGGCAGATCTCGCCGAAGTCCTTGAGGAAAAGCGTCAGACGGTTGCTCGCAGCGAGGTTCTGGAGTACTGCGTTACAGAAGCCTCGCTTGCCGACATAGGCGGCCTCGATAGCCTTAAGGGTTGGCTAGAGCAACGCCATCAGGCATTCTCCGACGAAGCTCGTCACTTTGGCTTGCCACTGCCCCGCGGCGTTCTACTGATCGGCCCCCAAGGCACAGGCAAATCGCTCACCGCCAAGGCCATCGCCCACAACTGGTCGATGCCACTGCTGCGCCTCGATGTAGGCCGCCTATTTGCCGGGCTAGTGGGTGCTAGCGAGGCACGTACCAGAGAGACGATCCAGCGGGCAGAAGCCATGTCTCCTTGTGTTCTCTGGATCGATGAGATCGACAAAGGTTTTGGTGGTGATGCCCGAAGTGATGGCGGCACCAGTCAACGTGTCCTTGCCAACGTGCTCACCTGGATGGCGGAGAAAACCTCCGCGGTCTTTGTCGTCGCTACCGCTAATGGCGTAGAACGCTTACCTGGAGAGCTTCTGCGCAAAGGTCGTTTCGACGAAATCTTTTTGCTTGACCTGCCATTCAGCGAGGAACGCCGCAACATCCTTGAGCTCCATATACAGCGACGAAGACCGAACTTAAAGCTGCCCTTGGGGGCGGTAATCGATCGAAGCGAAGGCTTCTCAGGTGCCGAACTCGAACAGACTGTGATTGAGGCCATGCACTTGGCCTTCGCCGAACGCCGAGAACTTGGAGAGACCGACCTAATTCTTGCTGCCAGCCAACTGGTGCCGCTCTCCCGCACAGCCCGAGAACAGCTCAACGCCCTTAAGGAATGGGCCGCTAGCGGAAGAGCCCGAGCAGCATCTTCTGTTGCTTCCAATCTCCAGGCTGCATAGGCGAAACCAAACAGAATTCATTTGCTTGGCCAACAACACTTAGGCTGCCCGCGCTGACTTGAAAACCCTCGTGCTTGACCAGCGCCTGGTGCGGGACAACCCCGACCTGATTGCCAACGAACTGGGCCGAAGGGGCATGACGTTAGATCTAACTGGCCTACAACTGATCGCCCAGCAACAAAGAAATCTCGAGGAACAGCGCAGCAGCCTCCAAGCAGAAGGGAATCGGATCGGCAAGGAAGTCGGTCAACGGATCCAGCAAGGAAGCGACCCAAAAGCCAGCGACGTGGCAGAACTAAGACAGCAAGGCAACCTAATCAAGCAAAAGGTAGCCGTTTTAGAAGACGAGGAGAAACAACTATCAGCCCGATTGCGAGAGCAACTGCTGAGCTTGCCAAACCTGCCCTCCCCTGATTGTCCTGAAGGACGCGACGAGAACGACAACCAGGAAAGACACTGTTGGGGCAAGCCACGTGAAGGGAAAGACCTTCTTGAGCACTGGTCAATTGCCGAGAGGCTCAAACTTTTCGAAACAGAACGCTCTGTACGGATTGCCCAAAGTCGCTTCGTAACCCTGATGGGTCAGGGTGCACGACTGGAACGAGCACTCATCAACTTCATGCTCGACCTTCACACCTCAAAGGGATATCGAGAAGTGATGCCTCCGGTACTGGTGAATACCGCCAGCCTTACGGGCTCTGGTCAGCTGCCAAAATTCGCCGAAGAAAGCTTCCGCTGCGCTGAAGACGACCTCTGGCTAACACCAACTGCAGAGGTGCCGGTGACATCTCTGCACCGCGATGAAATCATCCCCGCTGAGCAACTGCCACTGCGATACGCCGCTTACAGTCCATGTTTTCGCCGCGAAGCTGGCAGCTATGGAAGAGACACCCGTGGCCTGATCCGGCTGCATCAATTCAACAAGGTGGAGCTCTATTGGTTCGTCCATCCAGACCATTCGCAGGCGGCCCACGCTCAGATCACAGCCGATGCCGAAGCCGTGCTGCAGGCCTTGGAATTGCCCTACCGCGTGATTGAGCTTTGCACAGGTGATCTAGGGTTTTCTTCCTCACGCACCTACGACCTCGAAGTCTGGCTACCAGGAGCAGGCGCCTTCAGGGAAATTTCAAGTTGCAGTATCTGTGGAGACTTCCAAGCACGGCGATCTGCTATTCGCACCAAAGACGAAAAAGGTACCCGACTCATCCACACCCTCAACGGCAGTGGCCTAGCGGTAGGACGCACCATGGCTGCCCTTCTCGAAACAGGCCAGCAATCTGATGGGAGTGTCCTCCTCCCCAAGGCACTTGTGCCTTATTTCGGCAACGATCGCCTAGAGCCAGAATGAACCCATTACTAGAAGCTGAATGAACGTTTTTGCGGCGCTGACGGTTCTAGCCCTGCTGATCATCATTCATGAAGCTGGGCACTTTCTGGCTGCCACTGCTCAGGGAATCCGTGTGAATGGATTTTCGATCGGGTTTGGACCGGCGCTGATCAAACGACAACGAAGGGGTGTCACATATGCGCTGCGAGTTCTGCCTTTAGGAGGCTTCGTTTCATTTCCTGATGACGACGAAAACAGCGAAATCCCCCCTGATGATCCCGACCTACTACGCAACCGGCCGATCAGACAACGAGCCCTGGTGATCTGTGCAGGGGTCATGGCCAATCTTCTGCTGGCATGGCTGGTGCTAATGGGCCAAGCCGTCATGATCGGGCTGCCAAGCCAACCTGATCCAGGTGTCATCGTTGTAGCCGTTCAACCCGGAGAAGCCGCTGCTGCTGCAGGGCTAGCCGCTGGCGATCGAATCCTCAGCGTGGATGGCAACGAGCTAGGGCGAGGTCAAGAAGCGATCCAGGCCCTGGTGAGTCAAATCAAAGAGTCACCAGGCAGCAAAATTCACCTGGACAGAGTCCGTTCGGATCAACGCAGCAAGATTGTGCTCATCCCCGCTGAGCAACAAGGCAATGGCAGGGTGGGCGCCCAATTGCAGGCCAACGTCACAGGCAAAACCCGCCGGGCCCAGGGCCCCGGAGAGGTTCTAAACCATGTTGACAGCCAATTCATTTCCCTACTCAGTCGAACCGTTAAGGGCTATTCAGGACTCATCACCGATTTCGCAACCACAGCCCAACAAGTCAGTGGCCCTGTGAAGATTGTCGAAATGGGCGCCCAGCTAACTAGCCAGGGTAGTTCTGGCCTAGTGCTCTTCGCGGCATTGCTTTCGATCAATCTCGCCGTACTCAATGCCATTCCGCTACCCCTACTTGATGGCGGCCAACTGTTGCTACTGCTATTAGAAGGCGTGCGTGGGCGACCAATTCCGGAGCGCATCCAGATGGCTTTCATGCAATCAGGCTTTTTTTTATTGGTAGGTCTCAGTGTGGTGCTGATCGTTCGCGACACCACTCAACTATCTGTGGTGCAACAGCTGATCGGTCACTGATCTGCCCTATTTGCAAGAGCCTGAGCAGCTGAAAACTGGGCAAGCAAAACAATTGCAGCAGTTGGAAGGTAAAGTTCGTTATCTACCCTCGCGCTTCAAAACTGCCGCATGGCTAAAAAGTCAATGATCGCCCGTGATGTAAAGCGCAAGAAGATTGTTGAGCGCTACGCAGCCAAGAGAGCGGCTCTAATGGCAGCATTCGATGCAGCCAAGGATCCAATGCAACGTCTTGAGATCCACCGCAAGATTCAAGCTCTCCCGCGCAACAGTGCTCCAACCCGCATCCGCAATCGTTGCTGGGCCACAGGAAAGCCAAGAGGCGTCTATCGCGACTTCGGGCTATGCCGCAACCAGCTCAGAGAACGAGCTCACAAGGGCGAACTTCCTGGAGTCGTCAAGTCCAGCTGGTAACTCTCAAACCATTTCTGCATCTATAGGAGTGGAAAGCTCTTACTAATTCGCAAGAGGGATTGAAGTCATCCATCCCTCTTTTTTATTGCTTAGCAACTGAACCAACAGGAATCAATTCCAAAATTCCACGAAAGTTGACTCGGCAAAGTGCCAGTATGGTGCTTGACAAAAAAACATAAGAGAACGTGCAAGGTCAGACACAGTCGATCTCCTTTGATGGTCGGGAGATTCGGCTGACCACAGGGCGATATGCCCCCCAGGCCGGTGGTTCCGTGATGATGGAATGCGGCGACACCTCCGTCCTGGTAACCGCCACCAGATCGACAGGCCGCGAAGGCATCGATTTTCTTCCCCTGATTTGCGACTACGAGGAGCGGCTCTATGCCGCTGGCCGCATTCCTGGCAGTTTCATGCGACGTGAAGGACGCCCGCCAGAGAGAGCCACACTGATCGCTCGTCTAATCGACCGCCCCATGAGGCCCTTATTCCCTAGCTGGATGAGGGACGACCTTCAGATCGTGGCAACATGCCTCTCTCTCGATGAACGGGTTCCAGCAGATGTGCTGGCCGTTACGGGAGCTTCCATGGCCACCTTGCTAGCAGGCATCCCCTTCCAGGGGCCAATGGCTGCAGTAAGGGTAGGGCTTCTCGGTGATGATTTCGTTCTGAATCCCAGCTATCGAGAAATCGAACGTGGCGATCTCGATCTCGTGGTAGCTGGCACCCCAGATGGGGTTGTCATGGTTGAAGCCGGTGCAAACCAGCTGCCAGAAGGGGACGTCATCGAAGCCATCGACTTTGGCTATGAAGCCGTCTGCGAATTAATCAAGGCACAGCAAACCATCCTCAAGGATGCAGGGATTGAGCAGGTACAGCCGGAACCCCCCACTCAAGACACCCAACTGTCGACTTATCTGGAAAAAAATTGCAGCAAGAGCATCGGGGAAGTGCTTAAGCAATTTGAGCAGACCAAAGCTGAACGCGATAGCAAGTTGGATGCCATCAAAGCGAAAACAGCTGAAGCCATTGACAGCCTCAAAGAAGACGATGCCGTTCGCAAGTCAGTGAATGCCAACAGCAAAGTCTTGAGCAACAACTTCAAGGCGCTCACAAAAAAATTGATGCGTGAGCAGATCATCAAACAAGGCAAACGTGTCGATGGTCGCAAGCTCGATGAGGTCCGCACCATCACTTCCGCCGCAGGCGTGCTGCCAAAACGCGTGCACGGATCCGGACTCTTCCAACGCGGACTCACCCAGGTACTGTCCACCGCCACCCTGGGCACACCCAGCGATGCCCAGGAGATGGATGACCTCAACCCTGGACCTGAGAAGACCTATCTACACCACTACAACTTTCCCCCCTATTCCGTTGGCGAGACACGTCCAATGCGATCGCCCGGGCGCCGTGAGGTAGGCCATGGTTCCCTCGCTGAACGCGCCATCATTCCAGTCCTGCCTCCCAAGGACACCTTCCCTTACGTGCTCAGGGTGGTGAGCGAAGTCCTCAGCTCCAATGGGTCCACCTCGATGGGCTCGGTCTGCGGCAGCACCCTGGCCCTCATGGATGCAGGTGTTCCACTGAAGGCTCCAGTCAGCGGAGCCGCCATGGGCTTGATCAAGGAAGATGCTGAGATTCGCATCCTCACTGACATCCAGGGAATCGAGGACTTCCTCGGTGATATGGACTTCAAGGTGGCTGGAACAAAAGATGGCATCACGGCTCTGCAGATGGACATGAAGATCACCGGCCTTCCGGTCAAAACCATTGCAGAAGCTGTCAATCAGGCCCGCCCTGCCAGGATCCACATCCTCGAGAAGATGCTGGAAGCCATCGACGCTCCCAGAACTACCCTCTCTCCCCATGCCCCGCGCCTGCTGAGCTTCAGAATCGATCCAGAACTGATCGGCACAGTGATTGGCCCTGGAGGTCGCACAATCAAGGGCATCACAGAACGCACGAACACCAAGATCGACATTGAAGACGGTGGCATCGTCACGATTGCTTCTCATGACGGGGCTGCTGCAGAGGCAGCCCAACGCATCATCGAAGGACTCACCCGCAAAGTAAACGAGGGGGAGGTGTTCACCGGAACCATCACAAGGATCATTCCGATCGGGGCTTTCGTAGAGATCCTGCCCGGCAAAGAGGGCATGATCCACATCTCCCAGCTGTCAGAGGCTCGCGTGGAGAAGGTCGACGACGTCGTAAAAGTAGGTGATGAGGTGACAGTACGGATCCGAGAGATTGACAATCGTGGCCGTATCAACCTCACACTCAGAGGCGTGCCTCAGAACGGCGAAGAGACTCACTCAGAGCCAGCTCCAACTCCTGTAGCACCTCTCAACTGAGGGGCTACAGGTCAATTCAAACCTGAAAGCCGGGATCAATCTCTTGCATCGCCCGCGCCGCTGCTTCACAAAGCTGGGCGTGGGCGATGCCATGGCTGGCGATCAAACATCCAGCCTGACGTACATCACCGCTGTTGTAAGCAAGCTGGCGTCCATCAGCATGAGTTAAACATCCCCCTGCCGCCATCAGCACCGCCTCTGGAGCCGCCATATCCCAATCTTTTGGAGCACTACGACCTGAAAGAGAGATATACAAATCTGTTTCTCCGCGCAAAATCGTGGTCACCTTGCAACCCACACTGCCCACAGCCTTGCTACCACCAAGAGCAAGACTCTCTAGCAGTTGTTCAAGCCTGTTGTCGCGGTGGTTGCGACTCGCTACCAGCATCAACTCACCAACAGCCTGGCGCTGACTAAAACGCACCGGCGAACGTTGTCCCTGCCGGTCTTCGCACCAAGCCCCAGAACCAATCACACCGAACCAAAGCTCCTCGGCTTCTGGCAGGAGTACCACGCCAAGCACTGGGCGTTGACCACGCACCAAAGCGAGATGCACGGCGTATTCACCTGTGCCCTGCAAGAAGTCCTTTGTGCCATCCAAGGGATCCAGGATCCACAACCATTCCGCCGCTAAGGGTTCGCCTGCAGTGAGTTGCTCCTTGGCCGTCTCCTCACTCAATAGAGTCCAATCTGCCAAGGGGAAATTCGCTTCTAAGCCATCCAGAAGCCAACGGTTCACCGCAAGGTCAGCGGCAGAAACAGGCCCCTCACCACCATCGTCAACACTCAGAGCCTTAGAAAATCCATGCGGTGGCTGTTCTCCCCTGGCATAGGCCAGCAGGATGTCTGCAGCACCCCAGCTCAATCGCCTCAAGTGCTGCAACAAAACCTCCAGATCCACACCAACAGGGAGAAGAGGTGCGTTCGGCATCATGAATAGACACGTGCAAGCCTCATTTTGAGCCAGCGAGAGGAACCAGCACCAGGGGTGCTCTATGTGGTTGGGACGCCCATTGGTCACCTCGGAGATCTCTCCCCCAGAGCACGCTCTGTGCTCACGAATGTCTCTGCCATCGCCTGTGAAGACACACGCCATAGCGGCCATCTACTCAACGGCCTGGGCGCGCAGAATCAACGTTTCAGCTTCCACCAACACAACACCAAAGCTCGCCTCCCCCAACTACTTCAACTGCTCAACGAAGGGCAAAGCCTGGCTTTAATCAGTGATGCTGGGCTGCCGGGAATCAGCGATCCCGGCGAACAACTCGTCGCAGCCGCTAGGGCCGCTGGGCACCAGGTGATCTGTATTCCCGGCCCCTGTGCAGCAACAACAGCCTTAGTGAGCAGCGGACTTCCATGTGGCCGCTTTTGTTTTGAAGGTTTTCTAGCCTCCAGAGGCAAGGAACGACGGCAGCAGCTGGCAGCGGTCGCCAGCGAGACCCGAACAACCATTCTTTACGAAGCGCCACACCGTCTGGTGCAACTGCTGAAAGAATTGGCGCAACTTTGCGGGGATGAGCGGCCCTTACAGGTGGCCAGGGAACTCACCAAACGCCATGAACAACAAGTAGGGCCAACGATCGCAGCAGCCCTACAGCATTTTCTTGAAAACAAGCCTCTAGGGGAATGCACTCTTGTTCTAGGAGGTGCTCCAATTTCAGGACCAGATCAGCAAAGTGACGCGCATTGGCGAGCGGAATTGACAGCATTGATGGCCAGTGGAGCAAGTGCAAGCGATGCCGCTCGACAACTCGCTCAACAATCAGGACAATCCAGAAGGGCTCTCTATGCCCTTGTACACCAAATGGTAGAAAACGAGAGCGAGTGAACTCCTAGAAAGGGCAAACTAAGGGGAACCATCGAAAACACATCATGCTGCTGCGGCTGCGGCTGCTAACAACCAGTCTTGTCAGCGGCGGATTGCTCCTGGTCGTGCTCTGCTTGGGAGCCCAAAATCTCAATGATCGCCACAGTCTCAGGCTGGGTGATGCCAAAAGCGCAGAGCTCCCCACAGGTTTTCTGGTAGGGATTTCAATCATCGCAGGTGTCATTAGTGGCGGCAGTACAGCCGCTCTGCTGCTGCCCAAGCCAAGAGCCTGAACGACTCTGACTGCTGAAGCGACGAATCAAGAACCGTTCAGACCGATGGGGCTTGAGAATCAAGGGCAATAAGTGAACCCTCCAGCACCAAACGAGTGATTCCGCGAGCCAACAGATAGGAGATGGTGAGCTCAAAAACGCTTGTATCAGGTACCTTGATCACCCTTTGACTACGTCCACACTGACGTTTGGCAGAACGAGGATTCGCAAACAAACAAAGAGCCCGTCTGTCTTTATCATCATCGGCTAGCAAACCCAACTCAGAGAACTCCTTCAGAGGGCGTGCATCAAGTTCAACTGTCTTGTCGACAAGCATATAAACGCTGCTAGGTAACAAGCCAGGCAAGAGAGGCTCACATTTCACCGTTGGACGATCACTGAAAGCAACAGAATCTGCGACTAAAGGAACCAGCTCGCGAAACACCTCGGACTCAGGCAGATCGCCCATGTCCGCCTCGAGATCTCCTTCTTCGCTCGAGTCCTCTTCCGGATCATCACCAAAGTCATCCGCATCATCGAGAGCAAGAACACCTACAGCTTCGTCGTCCAACGCGAGCCCATCCACCTTCCCCTCTTCAAGATTCACCTCATCAAACGAATTCAGCGTCGATGAGCTCGACTCTGATGGATCATTAACGGTTGCTTCTCCAACAATAGAGAGAGGCTTAGAGATGGCACCACGCTGGGCACGAGAAGCCTTCACCGCGACGTAGTCCTTCTCTGAAAGCAGCGTTTTAACGGTGCGAGTGACAGTATTAGGACTGCAGCCGTAAGCCTTGGCAAGGCTTGCAGTGGCATCACCTGCCCTGTAGCGCTCCACAAGCTCAGATTTCTGGCTGTCGCTGAGCCGGCTGGCCGCCATCGAATGCAAGTTCGCAGCGCCTAACCATAAGCGGCCAACGCAACAATGACTGTCAAAATGATCTAGTGCTCCCTTAGCTCAGCTGGATAGAGCAACTGCCTTCTAAGCAGTCGGTCGATGGTTCGAATCCATCAGGGGGCGTTGAGATCTCAGCGATTGCGATTTATTAGTTCTGGCTATTTTCTGGCTAGCGCCACCCCCACCCCATCAGGCAGGCCTTTCTTTCGCAGCCCAGGGTTCGGATGACGCTGGGATCACTGCTAGTTGCCATGGGCTCCAGCGGCCCTGAGTTCACCAAGTAACCGGGCACCACCACCTGCAGCGCGATCTGCTGGTCGAATCCTGGGCGAGGGACCGACTGCCTGATCAGCAGTGGGTCCCTGCGTTTGCAAACACCCCCCCTGACGCGTCACAAATACAAACAATCCTGCAAACGGAGTAGGAGCGGGCGCCCATAAACCCAGTCCAGAAATCTGATTACAGCAGCTGAGACATATGCCTTCTAAGTAGTCGATCGATGGTTTGAATCCATCAATGGGCGTCAGTCAGAGGAAACGAGTTGAGGAGTTGAGTTCTACAACCGCACCCCAGCTTTTTTGCAATGAGCGCGCTTAATTTTTACTTTAGTGAAAAGCCATGCATCATTGAGCGGATAACATCTTCTATCTCAGCTTGGCACTAGTGAGCCCCGCAGCGGTGCAATTTGAAGATATTCTGCACTTCAGCGGATGATTGCTAGAGGGATTTTTCTTTTGAGTTAGCAAAAGCCTTGAGCGCATGTTCCTTTATTCTGTTCGCAGCACTTAAAATTACCTAGCAAACAAGATTATTCATCCACTTACGCTCGCCAGGAATATTAACCGTCAATCCAAGAATAATAAGTCAAGTAAAAATATTCCGGCGAGTGAGTTCAAGAGCAGCAGTTGCTGCACGAAATCACAAAGGTACACCAATAAAAAGCCAAGGCATTTCCGCAGAGATCAACATGAAATTGCTGCTGATTTGATTAAGGAATAACTGGACGAGCATGAGCATGGATTGCAATCTATATCCGAATAACGATCTATTCTTAAACCCATTGACTTGCCTATCCAGTACTAAGATCGATCATCATTGCTTTTCTCTTCAGCGACACATTCATGCATGACCGCATCATCGGCTTCGCTGGCTAATGCGACAGAAGTCACATCTTCAGCTTTTGCAACTTCATCAATTCCCTCTGGTTCACGCTGAATTAGCTCTTTGACAAATGCCACAAGAAGATTATATAATCTTACAAATCTAACGAAAAGGTCTTTAAGGTCAATCCACATGCCCTCAAGGAGGGCTTTTATCTCCTCAGCCTTTTCACCTTTATTGAGCAGCAGGATCAAAGCCCCAACTCCTAAAACAATGCCCCCAAAAGAAAGAAGAATAAGCACAAAAACAACTAGAGCGGCCATGAACCTCCTTTTGACGCACTTAGACGATCACGCACATATCCATTAACGACAAGCAGCCTTCAATAAAATTCAGGAATCAAAAGCGCTCATCTTTAATGGAGCAATGACTATGCCATTCGATTCAATCGGCTTGGGTGCTGAATGATGGCTAATTGATGAGTCCTCAAAGCTGTGTTCATAGTTCAGAAGCTAGAGGTGGTCGCAAAGACTGACTTGCATATGAACCAATATTCAGCGACAAAATAGCAATGCAGCTAATTTCATCACTGACGAGGTTTGGCCCCATGCCTACTAATGAGATCAACACTCTTGAGCGGAATAAGGGTCTTATCACGGTGATGACCGAAGGGCCATTGGCCTTTCATCGCATCAGCGAACCCCTGCAGCAACTTATCGAGCAACAGGGTTACAGGGAGGGTGCTCTAGTGCTGGCCGGTCTGCACACCACCACAGCCCTGATAGTGAATGAATGGGAAGAACGCCTACTTGAAGACATCAAGCATTGGCTCAATCAATTGGCCCCAGCGGATCTGACCTGGAAACACAACGACCTTCATCTTCGCCCCAATATCCCTGAGGATGAACCGCGAAATGCCCATGCACACTTACAGGCGTTGCTGCTCGGGAATCACCTCACGGTTTCTGTCCAGGATGCCCAACTCGTGCTAGGTCGATATCAAGACGTCATCCTGGTGGAGTTAGACGGCCCACGACGACGACAGGTTGGCGTCAGCTTCCTGGGTGCTTAAAAACTTAAAACAATCCCTCAAAATCAACCAGCCCCCCCCCAATCTTTACACCATCCTGATTAACACCAACGTGATGAGCTAAAAGCTAAGAGTTGCTCCTAACCAGTGCATAACGAATGCGAGAAAAAGCATCTCAACAGGCCAATCACCTAGCCAAGACAAAAGATCATATAGGTGCACCAATGAAAGCTCTACTGGAATGCCACCACAGTTTTTTTATCGAGGTCATTAACACTCATCACTCAGAATAATTCTGAACACCCCTGGTATCCAGAAGCTGAACAACTTGGCACACTTGATTGAGCAGATTTCCCCTATGCATGAATTGGTTAGCACTTAAAGCCAAATACGCCGGCATACAGACCTATCGAAGATGAGGTTCTCCTAAAAACAAATCGCTGCTCTTGACGACTGCTCAGCCAATACTGCTAGAGGATGATCATTCGATTTTTGAGCAATTCAATGAACATTGTAAAATATATTCGCCATCGTGAGTCTCCTGTCTACTATCACGAATCGACTTGGTCGGGTGATCATGACGCTCAACAACTTCCTAATGATTGGGGAAGGAAGCCCTCACCGGCAAGGCCAGGAGTCTGCATCCCTCTTGAGGATCTTGCTAACGCGAGTATCCCATCACTGGCAATAGAGTTTGATATCCCTGCCAAAAATGGATACTTAGGAAGCATCCCCCCTGCGCAAGGTGTCACCTGTATTCCTATAGCAAATGGGTTTAAATTGTTTCACTACTACCATGAAAAGTTTCATGTCTACGGAATATTGATTATCTAGGTCGCCATCTGATTGGGAGCAGCCTTGCTAACTCAACCCAGGAAAATAAACACAACTGAACTGTATCCCAGAGGATATTTGCTCTAATGTCTTTTTACTGTCAACACTCATGATGAACTTGCTCGCCACTGCAGGGCCTTTCGGCATCTCGCCTTCAGCTGATCAACTCATGGTGATCAACCTTTCCGCAATCCTGGTGGGCACCACATTCAATGCTCCTCAGAAGGTCATCAAATGGGGCGGGCTGGTCATCGCTGTTGTGACTGCAACCTGTGCACTCTGGTGCGGACACTAAGAACTCGACAGCTTTCGGCTTGGGGGCAATATTGACCTCTTTAAAAAGCTAGCCATCAGGCAAGGCAGCAAGCTCATGAAAGGTCTCAATGTGCTCGTCCATCACGCTGACCCATCGCAGCAGCGACGATGGCAAGAAGAACAACTGCTTTGTGTGACCACATCAATACCACCCTGCTTAATCAGAACGGCCAAGACTGTGAATGCGCTTGGTGATCCCTAAAGGTTCGTTTGATCTAATGCTGATAGCGCACCTGCTATTGAAGCCCCAGATGCCACTGTCATCAACCTGAAGACAGTGAAAGCACTAGAAGCATGCTGAGCAATCAGCCCTGTGATCAAACTCACCACTGGTATTCAGCCAGCCCACTGCCTCTCAAATGAAGATGCAAGAACCTGCCAAAAGCGGTGGATCACGAAAACAAAAAGTCGACAAAGCTATACGGGAAAAACAATAAAAAAAGCCCAGCTTTAAAAGCTGGGCTTTTTAGTGATATCAACGCTAATTAAATCCAGTGATGATACTTCTGAGAGATTGGTTGATCCAATCAGTACCAATGAAAAGTGCCTATCAATTTAGATCTAACTGCTCATGCGAGCACCAAGAAGAAAATTGGCGAGCAATCAACCACCAGACCTAGAGAGTTGCCGACCCAACTGGTCTAGGACAAGCAATCCAAGGATGAGCATAAATAGGCCAACAGCCAAGGAGGGGCCAACCAGACCGCGAGCCACCTCTACCACCGTCACAACGCTAGCCAGTAGCACAATGCCGACTAGCCATGGAGTCCCTGTGCCCCAACCTCTCAGAGAGCCATACACGCCGGAAGAGGGCAAGATATAACCAGTGAGGATAAGGCCAACGATCACGAAGACACATACCAAATAGAACTGCCAACCGAGAGTCCCGGTAAGGACGATGACAGGGGAGCCGAAACTGCCAAGAACTGGAGGCATAATTTTTTAGCAGCCTTTACTTGAAGACGCCGAACCTTACCACATTTAGAAAAAATGAAGCTGGGCTCCGCTAAAAATTACAACAGGCGCCATTCCTGACGGAATTCACGATCGGACAATCTGATCAGTTTGATGTGATAGCAATAGATCTACCCAGATTTTCGTTCACCATCTCTACATCAAAGCAAAAGCCTATAAATGCTTGACTTCGAATTTAGCATGCATTTTATATCATCATTTCACAAGATTTACAGATCAAAAGATATCTCTAAATAACCAAGAGAATGAAGCTAGATCTGCGGTATTCTAGGGAGAATAGATGAATTGAACAAGAGCAATAAATCAAACAATCATCACAATTCCAAGCCAATCTCTACTGACTTATTAATACTTTTTTTATTTTCCAGCCACCTTAAAAGGCTCTTGATGAGTCGCCTAAATATTCGACTTCCAAAGCAGATGTCTCGCCAATCGATTAAGTTGGGATCGTCGTCTTTACTTGTGAGGACAGGCGTTATCAATGGATGAAAGTTCATTGAGAAAGAGACCTGCACCAAAATTTGATTGTTCTAAGGCAGAGCTCGCATGCCTAGCTCTATCAACGACAGATCACGACTCAACAGCATGCGACTTGGACATGATCGCCATGCAGAGCATGATCTCTTTAAAAGGAGATGGCAGCTGCCAGTTAAAAGAATTCCTACCTGCAAGACGGGTGCATCCAGCAATCGATACCAGATCCCCGATAGGGTCAGATCTCAGAGCCTGAGCAGATCATGAACCTGGCAGCGACCTATTTTGGTGCCAACGGTTGGTTGCTGGAGTTTGGTGCCTGCAGGGTATTAGTGGATCCCTGGCTCACCGGCCAACTCTCCTTCCCACCAGGCCCCTGGTTGCTGAATGGCCGACTGCCCTGCGACTGGGCTGTGCCTGACAACCTTGATCTGCTGCTTTTAAGCCAGGGTTTACCAGATCATGCCCACCCAGAAACACTGCAACTTCTTCCCAGGGATCTCAAGATCGTTGGCTCCCCCTCGGCCGCAAAACTAGTTGGGCGCTTGGGGTTTACACAAGTAACGCCATTGCATCCTGGAGAGAGCACCAACATCGCTGGACTCACCATCCGCGCGACCGCTGGAGCCATGGTGCCCTCGATGGAAAACGGTTATCTCATCAGCCATGCTGACGGCAAGATCTACCTTGAACCTCATGGTTTTCTCGACAGCAAAATCGAATCACAATCCGTTGATGCGGTGATCACCCCGGTGGTTGATCTTGGTCTACCTCTTGCAGGGGCTTTTGTGAAAGGCCGTCAAGTCCTGCCTGAATTGCTCAAAAGATTTGAGCCAAGCACCGTCCTTGCTAGCACTGCTGGAGGGAATGTGCGCTTCGAGGGGCTGCTGAGCAGCTTTATGCAGATGGAGGGATCAGCAAAAGACGTTGCCGAAATGATGCCTGCTCAGGTCAAGTTCATTGACCCAGAACCCGGCAAACGCTACGCCCTTACCTCCAAGCAATCTCTGGTTTCACCATCTAGCTGATGAGCCCCGTCAGCAAGCTCAAGAGAATCTCAAACTGACGAGATTGAGGCCATGACAAAGACAAAAGAAGGTGATGTTGGCAATCAATCGTTCTTTCAGGCCAGAGGCTTCTGAAAGCTGTCTCGACTACAGCGAAGCAAAGCAGGAATCTCTGGAGCGTGTCTTGAAAACGAAGGGGTTATTTTGATCTGAGCTTTAACGCTGCGAAAACTGGCTGAAGCTGAGACTGAGCCTCTTCACAGGGATAGAAATGATTCATCTCATGCAAATTTCCTTGCTCTGAAGAGCAAAATCCACATCAGGATTATGGTGTTAATAGCAAACTATTTTCTAAGAGGATCATCTGCTGTTCCTTGAACGTCAACGCAATTTTGATAGCCCATTTTGATTTTTTTGCCCGCACAAAAAAAGACCCGGATCAAAAATCCGGGTCTTTGAATACAAATTGACTATTCAAACTAGAGACTCAGCCACCGTGGCAGGAGAAGGCACCCATCAAGAAGTTGTGAACGCCTGGTACTGTGCGATCCAAGCCATAAATGAAGAGAGTCGACGCAAACAGAGTGGCCAATGTCTTCTGAGCCCAGTTGAGGCCTGAACTTCTTGAGAGTGCAGAATTCATTGATCGCAAAAGCAAGCGTCTATTAAGACTAGCGCCTTTTCATGCTTTCGCTGTTGCAAACATGAATTGAAGTACAAGCCTCATTGATGAGCCCAGCCCCGCAAAGCGCCAAGAAACCACAAGGGAACAGAACAGCTCGACTCAAGCAAGGCAAAGCATGGTTGGCGCGATTAGCAAGCAGCGAAGGATCACAAGGCTTAAACGGCGACACACTCAGCACTTGCATGGAAATACAACAGCTGTGGCTTGTTCAAGCGGATTGAAAAACAAGTGTTTTCTCCGCAAACCTCTATCCATAAGAGGGGATTGAGCTGCTTGCTATTCCGAAAAATTCCAGCTAATCAGCCCAATAGCTGTCAAGAACCAAAGCGCTACTACAAATGCACCAAAAGCCCAACTCCCTCCTCTGCCAACGGCCCACAGCCAAACAAATAGGCCAATAAACGCCAAAACAATTTGAATCAAAATGTCTTGCTCAACAGGCAACGCAAGGAGCAGATTTCTGAACATGGATCAACAAGTAGATCACAGCTTCCATCATTAACAAGTGTCGACGATGGAAGGAGGCAGGAAAAGAGTTTTAACCCTTAAAAACCATTATAGCATCAGCTCACCAGACTTGAAAGGTCACAACATTAAGGGGCCAATAATTATCAGCGACCCCCGTATGCAAATACCTTGGAGTTTGCAGGGATACTTCAAGTCATTAATCAACAAAATCATAGTTTTTCATAGAGCTAATCGCGAGCAAGAGGCTCAATACTGAAAGTCAATAGACAGGCAGGAAAGGTTCTTTAGAGCCACTGGCAAACTAAATTAGATGTTGTGAACCATTGCATAGCTCGATACAGGTCGATTAAAATCCACAAACTTAGACATTAGTCAAGCAGCAGCAAAAGATGTGATTACTCCAAAAGCTGGGAATGAACTGCTTCCGATCTGCAACGAAATGAAGAATCAAGTCTTCTAAGCTTAGCTACAAGAAAAGGAACTCCAATATTTCTGCGGCCAGAGGTGACAAGCCCATCTCCAAGAATCAGTTCGCAAGGCTCGTGCTGCATCTGCCCTGGGAGGATCAAGGAGCGCATGAAGATCAAATCAATGCTTGAACTGCCGATCAGGGTTACCAGGGCAACACTAAAGACGTTTAAAAGCAATTCAAGAGATCACTAGTTCTGCTCTCTTAGATCACAAACCTCGACAACTATTGCTGACCTCTTCCAGCATGATCACAGCATCATCACCACGGCCAGCCCGAAGCTGACTCATGATCACATCGGCTTGCAAGCCAAGCAGCAAGGTCTGACAGGGATAGTTGCTCTGAGCGCCTGCACGTCTCTGCAGGGCTTCCGCCCGCAGCAACGCGGCTTGGCATGCGTTTAGCTGACCAGATTCAAAGCATGCGAGTGCTAGCGGCCTTAGGCCTGGAAGCTCAGCCGCTCTTACAGGAATCATCCCTAGGAGTGGAAGAGAACCACAGAGCACAAGCTGCAGCAAGAGGCAGCATCTCTGCGACTCCTGCCCTGAAAGCAACATGATTCCTTTGCAAGAAGGGTGCTTATTTCAACTCAAATTAATGGGTCTATCGCAAATGCTCAAAAGTAATTTGCATGCCGCTCATCAAGAAAGTGCCTTTTTCTTCAGTTGATGTGACCAAAGCACAGCCTGATGCAAAGGCGCTGTCTGCAGCGTAGAAATGAGGGCCAGCAGTGCCAACCAAAAGACTGCCTCAAGCTCTGCTCTACACCTCAGTTTTTAAAGCGATTTTGGCTGAACTTTTAAGCGTTCAATCCCCATGCAGCGTTCGGTTCGTCTTCCTCTGTCGCTTGCTGGTGCTGCTGCTCTTGCCTTAGCTAGTTCTCCTATACAGCCAGCAGCTTCTGAAGACGAAGGCAGTGCAGCAGATCTTGGCGTGATGGAGATCAACCTCAAAGACGCTGTGCAGTTCAACTGGGGTTTTCAAGGAGCACTTCAAGGAGCAGGCACACCCAATCAAGCCGGCATTGGAGCCTTTCTTCCGATTGCTGTTGGTGAGAACAGCGTTTGGTTTATTGATGCTTTAGCCAATGCCAACTTCTCTGATTTTGATGGCTAAAGCAGCATCATCAATACAGAGGTTGCTGGTACCTCGATCAGCACATCAACCCGTTTGGGTTATCGCTGGCTGAATGGTGACCGCTCTTGGATGTATGGCATCAATGCTGGCTATGAGAGCCGGCCGATGAATACAGGTGATGCTGATACCAACGTGCATATCTTTGATACGCGTGAGGTCTTCTTCTCTCAGGTTGCTGCAGGCTTAGAAGCAGTCTCAGACACTTGGAACTTCAATGCCTATGCACTGGTTCCCATTGGTGATGACTAACACAGGCTGAACAGCCATTACGACGGTGGTGCTCTTGATACCTACTGCTTAGATATTGGCTACAGCATCGCACCTGATCTCAATGCCTCTGTTGGTTATTACTATCAGCAAGGAGATCTCGATAATGCTGATGGTTCTGGTGTTAAAGGAAGACTCGCATACAGCATCAGCAATGGTTTAACGCTTGGCACCAATCTTTCTTACGATGAAGCCTTTGATACTCACTTTACGGCAGACATTAAATATCGCTTTGGCAGCAATGGTTATGGAGCACCAAGCAAGAGTGAACCAGCAGCGATGCCTGCAATTCAAGCGTTATCTACAACACCAGTCAATCGAGATGTGAGGGTGCACGATGATTGCACGATTTGGTCCTGTGGAGTGGCCTCATTTCCTCCAAGCAAGACTGAACGTTGGTGACCCTTAAATGGGGAAGGTAAGAATGAGGATACCCTTCATAAGCCCCGCAATCGCTGGGGCTTTTTGTTTCTTCAATCACCCGCATAAAGCCGCAAATTAACCTCCAAGAGCTGGCACCATTGCCATCAACACAGCCTGAATACTGACGCTCCCTGACACTCAGTGCATCAACCCGAAACTGCAAGGCACACCAGCGAAAAGCCTGAATATTCTTCTCCCTTATTTCTACCCTTATTCGCGGATGCCATTTGCTCTTCTAAATCTCACCACAACTTGATGCCACTTGTCAGGGATTTGATTGAGGCGAACATCCCAAGCCCATGGCAATTGCTGTTGGCCAGGAGAAACCTTCTTCTTCCTTGTAGTTCTTGCACTGCTCACCAGCTTTTTGAGCATGCGACTACCCCAGTAGCATTTGGGAGCGCCTTTACTCTTATGGCGATATTTATGGCAGAAACGCTCATGGCGCTTGGAACATCAATCCAATATTGACGAAAGACTTAAGAAAACTGAGCAACATTAACTGATTCTATCTGTTTTCAGCCTGACGCATCAACTTTATTCAATTTCGTCGGTTCTTAAACTCATCAGCCTTAGATTGAACTATAGAAGATTTTTTAATCAAAATATGATGACAGAAAAACGAACACTCTTCATACACTCACTTTTCGTTAATTAAGAGCCCAATAGAGGAGTAGCATCGAGACACGACACTCCTCACACAAGTTTGTCGGTATGGGCGCTGCTCGATGAGGGCGTCTTTTTCATGGTTTTGACATGCCTAGCAATGAGCCTTAGACGAGGAAGTGGCGTCAGCTGTGTATTTAGTCTTGCTCTTCCTCTACAGCATCAAGTACACGCGATGCCCATATCGCATCAATGATCGCTAGCAGGGAACCGGATGCATAGAACACACGCCAGAACTGTTCATCAGACATGACCGAGAGGGTGAGCATGAGCACGCACAGCACAACATCGATCACAACCGCTCGCCAGATCATCCTTGGTTCCCAAAAGGGCTTTTTGTCCACTTAGTTCCTGTATTTGTTATCTGGGCTTACGGGGTTAACCACCTTGGTGTCACAGGTGAAACCTCCATCTGCGTTGGCAGTGCAGTTCTCTGCATCAATGCTGGTCTGTTCATTCACCAGCGGCTGGTTGCTCTTACGCCGGAAGTAAACGTCACTCTCTTGAGACTGTGAAACCAATTGCTCAGACTGATTGCTGCATGCCATCGCAGGGGTGCACATCAGAACTGCTGCCGCTGCAGCGGTTGTCAACGAGCGAAGCATGTCTTGGTGATTGCGTCAGGAGCAGCCTAGTGACGATTCAACGGAGACGGAAAGGGGTCACAGTGTCAATTTTGGTCAGACAAAAGAACCAAAATCCTGTTAACGGTCGTGAACCAACAGGCTGGCCCCTTGTTAACGGTGGAGTGCATCTCCCTAATCGGTGCGCATCTCAGGGAAACAGCTGGTAATTCGGATCAGTTCCCTTACTTGCTCTTGATCGTATGAAGACAAGGTTGTCCCAGGTACCCCACTGCCTTCTACTAGCCCTGCTGCTTTCATTTTTTTCCTGATCAGAGCTTTCCTCTCAGAGCTCGCCATCGCTTTGAAGCGTGCTCTTCTCTCTTGTTTACCCATAGGGTGTAGACCTCAGCAGTAACGGGAGACAGGTCTTCTCTCTGTATACGGTGGCATTCAAATCAAAAGGCTTCTCCTTCAGGCATCCCACACCAAACCAGTAGCCCAGATAACGAATCGAGCAGGTAAGGGCTGGCTTCAGCAGCCAGGATGGCATTGCATTGCTATATCTAGAAGTGCTGTTTAAGCATGGGTGAGCTGGATGATTCTCCACTACCTTCTTTTTGACATCCCTCCTTTCTTTTGGAACGTTCTTCTTGCAGGCTCAATAGTGTTATTTGGTGCAACGTGTTCCCGCATCCTGTATGTGAAGACAGCACACCTCTACCCACCAAAAAAGCAAAGGGCTTAAAGCCATTAGGAGAGTAATCGTTGAATACTAAGGTGGGTTGATGCCTAAATCAGGCTTAGCAGCCCACTGCAGCAAAACGAATTTCAAGAAAACACCCTAGAGAAGTTCCTTAGACTCAACGTTTTTGCTTATGCGCTGGTGTTCAAAACACATAAAGGACCGTTGGCGGGCCTCCTAAGTCACTTTTAACAAGAATGTCGCATCCATCTGAACCATCTGCTTCTCGCTGGGTAACAACAGTCGATGAGTTTGAGAAGCTGGCGGATTATTCTCTGATGGATAGTTTAAATACTGACCCTGATTCCAAGGTAGATGGTGATGATCACCTCGCCCGACAAGTTTGTTCTGGTCATTTCGTACCTGTAACACCCACGCCGCTTAAAAACCCAGAATATGTAACTCATAGCACCACATTTTTTAATGAGCTTGGCTTAAACAACGAGCTGGCATTTAATGAAAGATTTTGCAAGTTATTTTCAGGTGACCTCTCTGCTACGCGTGAGCCTATGCGACAGGTTGGCTGGGCAACTGGTTATGCACTATCGATTTATGGCAGAGAATACAACCAACAATGTCCATTTGGCACTGGTAATGGATATGGCGATGGCCGAGCGATATCTGTATTTGAAGGAATCATTAATGGCAAACGCTGGGAAATGCAATTAAAAGGTGGTGGTCCAACGCCTTACTGCCGTGGTGCCGACGGACGCGCAGTACTACGTTCAAGTGTGCGTGAATTTCTAGCGCAAGAATATATGCAGGCTTTAGGTGTTCCAACATCGCGTTCGTTAACACTCTATGTTTCTAAATCTGAGACAATCACCCGGCCTTGGTATTCTCAACACACCCAATCCACCGACCCTGATATTTTGGTGGATAATCCTGTAGCAATTTCAACTCGCGTCGCACCATCCTTTTTGCGAGTTGGTCAACTAGAATTATTTGCGCGTCGCGCTCGCAGCAATAGTCATCCAAGAGCATTAGAAGAGTTGCGCATGATTGTGTCGCATTTAATTGAACGAGAATACAAAAATGACATTAATCAAAACCTTTCTTTTACAGTTCAATTGGTGGAGTTGGCGCGGCTCTTTCGTGATCGCCTTAATTTATTGGCAGCAAATTGGCTCCGCATTGGCTACTGCCAAGGCAATTTCAACAGTGACAATTGCGCCGCAGGTGGCTTCACCCTCGACTATGGACCATTTGGATTTTGTGAAATCTTTGATCCAGCATTTCAGCCTTGGACTGGCGGCGGCGAACACTTTTCATACTTCAATCAGCCAATCGCGGCGGAAGCAAATTATCATATGTTTTGGAAAGCTTTAAGGCCGCTACTTGAAGAAGATGCTAAAGCCCTAAAAGAGTTTGACCAAGCGCGTGATGGCTTTGCACAAGCCATGGATAAACAAATCCAAAAAATGTGGGCAGCCAAGCTTGGCTTGAAAGAATACAACTCCAATCTATTTGAGGAATTATCGCAGTTAATGATCAATTCAAAAGTGGATTACACGATCTTCTTTCGCGAGCTATCTCATATACCAAATGATTTATCAGCATTAAAAAAGAGCTTCTACTTCCAAACTTCACAACAAATCGATGAGCAATGGCAATCTTGGCTACAAAGCTGGCGCGAGCGCGTCATCAACAATGGCAATTCAACAGAGACATCAAAAATCATGAAACTGACCAATCCAAAATATACTTGGCGAGAGTGGTTAATTGCCCCTGCCTATCAGCAGGCCGAAGAAGGCGACTATTCCTTAGTGAAAGAGCTACAAGAAGTGCTAAGTCATCCATATGATGAGCAATCAAAAGAAATAGAAGATAAATACTATCGCCTAAAACCTAAGGCATTCTTTAATGCTGGTGGCATATCACACTATAGCTGTTCATCTTGAGGACAAATAAAAGCTGAACCATTGGAATAATAAATATTAGCCAAAAAGCTTTAGTCGTTGACTCACAAAAAGCAGTAACTTCATTATCAGTGCGCTGATGGATCTCGACCTAGAATTGAAAGTCTATTCAAGTCATTGATAGGTAGCCGCCCACAAGCAGAAAATGAAATCTCCTGATCAGCTGAATCATCTAGCAGTAATCGGGCCAATCACGTTGCTATTAGTTCGCTTCACATTTCCATCACTTGTAGAAACAGTCAAGACGGCCATCAGAGAACGTCCTAGATCGTCGCTTCCAAGCTGATAGGTGGTTTCAGAAGCGATCGCTACAAGCTGCCAATGTCCGTTACCTTTGCGGCGATACCAGTGAATGTGAACCGATTCAATGGCGTCACCATCCAGCATCAGGTCCGCCTTCAGCAGTTGCCCTTAAAAAGCATCTCCTTCCAAAACAAAACGACTTAAACCTTCGATGTTTTGCTCGACCTGCTCTTCAGGCTTTTGATCCTCTGAAATGCGGCCTTCTAAAACATGAATCTGTTCCTGAGGGGAAGCAGTGAGCCCAGGAACGCACTGAAGACTGCCATTCTCAAGTCGGCATCCGGGCAGCATGCCTTGTGCCTGCGCTCCCTGCAATCCCAGGCTTAAAGCCACCAAAGACATAAAGGAAACGCCCTTTATGCGAGAGGTGGGGCTCATTGATTCCAACTGAATGTCACTTCACGTTGGCAGCCCCAAGCCGATGGTCAATGCCTTCTCATCAACTGATGCCAGATGATTGCCCTGCAACCACATCACACCAACCAGCGCCCTCTGATTGAGCGAAGATCGAGAATCCAATGCCATCGCGACTCACCTGGCGAGGCACTCTTCTTCTTGCTTCTAGTTCTTTCTTGCAGTTGCTCACAAGCGTTTTGAAAATCCGGCCAACCTAGTGACAATTAGAAACACCCTTGGCGTGCATAGAGATACCACTGGGGAAAGCGTTTCAAGCGCTTGATCGCGCCACTGAGCGTTGTCAATAGCATCAAGGAACTAAAGCTCAATTGACCGAAGCTCTCAACTCATACTTGTCTTAATGCACAACATTGATGTATTGATCAACCTTCCCCTTTCTTAAGGGAGCTGCATAATCTTAATCGCTTGCAAAAGCTTAACTAATCTCAATCAGCTCACCACAGAAGCAGCCATAGGAGTCTTGATCGTCTGTTCTGCTTGAAGATCTCCAGCTGGAGACTTCAGCGCGTAACCAGTGTTCAGCTCTTCTATGACGCTCCCCTGGCCAAGACAGTCCAAGCAGGTACGAAACCTCAAGTGACTGATGCGTTGAATGCCACTACCTCCGCAGTTAGGGCAGATCGACATTGATTGTGTGCATTAAGTGGCTATTTATTTTCATACATTTTTGCGCTTGCGATCCCGAAGGCTTCGTTAAGAATTGGAGCCGTTGCGCCTTTAAGGTGTCAGCACGCTTTTCAACCCCCCCTCCTTCTTCTTCAACTCACTCAATAACTCCCCTACCGTGAGTTCAGCGCCAAAAGGGACAAGGCTCTGGCTAGCAGCAAGCCAGCCCACTACATGAGAAGGCCCTAGTCCCTCGGAACGCAGGCTGTCCAAACCAGCATGTCCCTCTCGCTTGGCCAACTTTCGGCCTTGGTCATCACACAACAACGGCACGTGGCGATAGATCACAGCCCGCTCTGAAATCGCATTGATCAAAGCGAGCTGTGCATTCATGGCGTCAAGCAAATCTTCACCGCGTACCACCTCGCTAATCCCGAGAGTCAGTTCATCAACAACCGTCGCCAAGTGATAAGCGATAAAACCATCAGCGCGCCGCAAAATCACGTCCCCACTGGTATGGGAGAACTCTTTGCTCACCCTTAAACGCCAACTGGGCAGCCTGCCCTCATGCCACCCCCAAAACAGCTCCAGATCTCGACACGTGCCTGGGTAAACCAAATGCCGCCCAGCTGGTGCTGAGATATCAGCCAACATTCGCCGGCTACATCGACAGGCATATAACTTCCCCTGACGCCGCAGAGCCGAGAGGAAAGAGTTGTAAAGCCCACGGCGGCGGCTCTGAAACACCACGGGGCCATCCCAATCAAGGCCTAGCCAGTGCAAATCCTGCTGGAGGCTCTCAACCGCTCCCACACGATTGCGAGGTTGATCCAGGTCATCCACCCGTAACAGCCAAGCCCCATTAGCCAAGCGCGCTTGCAACCAAGACACCAGAGCAGTGCACAGATTGCCCAGGTGTAATGGTCCCGTCGGAGACGGGGCAAACCTGCCCCGATAGCCCTGATTCCTAAGGCGCTGCCCCGCTTCCATCTGCTCATACAGATGATCAGGCAGTTCAGAGGACGTGGCCATTGAATCAATGGAAGGAGCCCTGACTCAGTAGGCCCACAAATAAAAGGCGGCCGTGACGACCGCCCGTCTGCAAACAAGGGCTAAACAATCAGCCCTGAACGCGATCTTTGAACATCTTTCCTGCGGTAAAAGCAGGCACACGCTTGGCAGGGATTTTGATCTTCTGCCCTGTCTTGGGGTTCAGACCCTGACGAGCGGAACGATCACGAGGCTCAAAGGATCCGAAGCCAAGGATGGAGACCTTCTTCCCCTCCACTACGGAATCGATGATGGTATCGATGGCAGCATCCACCACCAAGGAGACATCTGTTTTCGTTAGCTCAGTACGGGCTGCGACGAGGTTGACCAGGTCAGCTTTGTTCATAGGAAAGGGGTGATGGTACGGAAACTGTTCAGTGACAGAGCAGAAGACGAAATCCGTCCCTGCTATCCCGATTCGCGCTAATCGTATGGACTCAAGCCGCTGCCGGCAACCGAAAGGGACCGTGGCGCAACGCTTTATACGAAAATTGAACAATTTGATTCACTGATTTGCCTGCAATGTCCAGGCATCCCATGGGGCCAATTTCTCTCCTCGGAGGGGCCCAAGGGGAGCACCAGAAGCCAGTGCAGGCCTTGAATCTGAAGGAATCCATTGGCGCAATTTTTGCAAGCTTCTGAGCTGGCGAGGCCAATGAAAAGTCCGCCGATGCGCCAATGGAGCCAATTGAACAAACGCGACAGGAATCAACAAACGTCCACAGAAAAGTACGTTCCAAGGATCAGGAGCAAAAACCACGCAGCTCCCTGGTGTTGGCCCAGGCGTCCAAAGCAACCGCAGCCCCGCAGCGGTGGTGTGTTGATCAACAAAGCTGTCCAGCGAAGTCAGCCCGGGCAGGAGATAAGCCTCCTGCTCCTGCACCAAGACAGGCCATCCGAGTGCATCCTGAAACGCACGCACCCTGCCATGCCCCTCTCGACTGGTCAGCAAGATCCGGGCCGTGCGACCCGAGGCGAGCTGTTTTAGAGCCTCAAGAGTGGTTGTCGTTAAAGGCGGACAGTCGATTAAGACGGGTTCGGGGTCACATCCCAGCCACCATGCTGTACCCCCGTCACAGTCTCCATTGGGTGGGAAAACCCAGAGGGGCCCGCTCAGCTGCTCTGGAGGATTGCCCGACTCCAATGCTTGGGACAACGTCATGACATTGTGAAACGGGCTGAACTTCTTCGCTTGTGCCCAATGCTTTCTGCCTCGCCGCAGACACAGCTGTAAGCAAGATGCATCTCGGCACTCCTTGGCCCCTGGGCAGCACGATCACAACACGAGGCGTCAATTTCTCTGTGGCCGCCCCAACTGCAAAGCGCGTGGAGCTGCTGCTGTTTGCCGATGCAAATGCCACGCAGCCAGAACACATCCTCGAGCTCCAGCCTTGCCATCGATCCGGCGACTACTGGCATGTTGAGGTGGAAGGATTGCAAACTGGCTGCTGTTATGGCTATCGGATCTTCGGCCCCCACAACCCTGACAGCAATAGCTTTCACCCCTCCAAGGTGCTGCTTGATCCCTGCACAAGAGCCATCAGTGGCTGGGACATCTATCAAAGAGAACAGGCCAAAGGATCGTCGCCCAATATCCAAGCCTGCCTAAAGGGAGTGGTGTGCGAACGAGAACATTTTGACTTCGCATCCCATCCACGCCCCAGGACCCCATGGAACCGCAGCGTGATCTACGAACTGCATGTAGGAGGGTTCAGCAGCGGCACGAAGTCAGAGGTAACACCTCAGCGCCAAGGCACCTTCCTGGGACTCATTGACAAACTTCCCTATCTGCGAAAACTGGGTATCACCGCCATAGAGCTGCTACCTATTTTTGCTTTCGATCCCTCTGATGCGCCAACGGGGCGGGACAACTACTGGGGCTACAGCCCTCTGAACTGGTTCACTCCCCATCCCAAATATGTTCATGGTGACGATCCATTGCAGGCTCGCCAACAAGTCCGCGAGCTGGTTGCGGCCTGTCATGACGAGGGTATTGAAGTCATCCTTGACGTGGTCTACAACCACACCACAGAAGGCAGCCTTGATGGCCCCACACTCAGCTGGCGAGGCTTCAGCGATGCTCTCTATTACCACCAAAACGACAGTGGCGAATACCTGGATGTAAGTGGTTGCGGCAACAGCATCGCCGCCAATCGTCCAATCGTGAGGCAGCTGATTCTCGAGTCGATGCGTTGCTGGGCCATCGAACTAGGAGTCGATGGCTTCCGCTTCGATCTAGGGATTGCCCTGAGCCGAGGCGAAGGCCTAAAGCCGCTCGAACACCCTCCCCTATTTGAAGAGATTGAAGCTGATCCAGAGCTCAGCGATTTAAAACTGTTGAGCGAACCATGGGATTGCGGTGGCCTCTATCGACTCAGCGATTTCCCAGCACAACGAATCGGAACATGGAATGGCCATTACCGAGATGACCTACGTGCCTTCTGGAAAGGAGACGAAGACAGCGCCTGGAGGATGGGACAACGCCTAAGCGGAAATGCTGATCTCTACAAAGGTGAACCAGCTCCGCTGGGACGTTCCCTGAACTTCATCACTGCACACGATGGCTTCACCCTCAATGACCTGGTGAGTTTCAACCGCAAACACAATCTCGCCAATGGAGAGAGCAACCGCGACGGTGAAAATCACAACAACAGCTGGAACAACGGCATTGAAGGCCCCTGCAGTGACCATGCCGTGCAGGCCCTCCGCCATCGCCAGATGCGCAATCTGATCGCCACCCTGTTGCTTTCAAGAGGAGTGCCAATGCTTTTAATGGGAGATGAAGTGGGCCGCAGCCAGGGGGGGAACAACAACAGCTGGTGTCAGGACAACCCGCTCGGCTGGATGCTCTGGAACCCTGAACAATGCGATATGGATTTGCACCTCTTCGTCAGCAGGCTGCTGATGATTCGCCACCAACTTTCGGAACTCTTCTCTCCCATCAATCACCCCCCTGAGGAGATGCCCGTACGTCTTCAGCAGAGTCCAGACGATCTCTGGCTGCAATGGCATGGTGTTGAGATCGACAAGCCCGATTGGGGCAGCTGGTCCCATACCATCTGCTACAGCCTGAATCGAGGCTTCAGCGGTGCGGTGATGTGGATGGGCTTCAACGCCTACAGCAAAGCCATGCACTTTGATCTGCCTGAACCGACTTCTGCCTGGCACCGCATCCTGGACACAGCACGTCCTAGCCCTGATGATCTACCCGCAAGACCTAATGCATGGACTTCAGAGGACATTGATCTGCAGAACCGCAGCATGTTGATCTTGCTGGCAGAGGAATACGCCTCAAAACTCAAGCTCTAAAAGGCAAAATCAAAAAAGCGGGCGGCGGGAATCGAACCCGCGTCATCAGCTTGGAAGGCTGAGGTCTTACCACTACACAACGCCCGCACTAGCACAGCAGAACCATCGCGATAGACGAAATGGATCTGCGTTTCAGCGCCCCTGCATTATGACCTTGCGCATCCCCCTTTTTGCAGCTTGACGAAATCCACAGCGCTTCAAGAGGGATCACGCCGCCGGCTGATGATCTCCTATGGCCTTGGCGATGCAGGCACCGGGCTGGCAGCAACTCTGCTCGGCTTCTACCTCTTCGTTTTTTTTACCGGGACCGCCGGGCTGCCTGCCATTGTTGCCGGCTCACTGCTGATGGTGATCAAGCTCTGGGATGGGATCAATGACCCAATGATCGGCTGGCTGAGCGATCACACCCAAACTCGTTGGGGCCCAAGGATTCCCTGGATGCTTGGCGCAGCACTCCCCCTCGGCATCAGCCTGGCTGCCATGTGGTGGGTTCCTCCCGGAGACGTTGCCCAGAAAACGATGTATTACATCGTGATGGCGATTCTGCTGATGACCGCCTACACCAGCGTCAATCTGCCTTACTCCGCCCTCTCCACAGAGCTCACAGAAGACACATCTGTGCGCAACCGTCTCAACGCCGCCAGATTCACCGGATCAATCATCGCCGGTGCAAGTGGCTTAATTGTGACGCCTTTACTGCTGGTCAACGGTGCCAACGGTTACTTGGCCATGGGCCGCATCACCGGCACAATCGCAGCTTTAGCCACCCTCGCCTGCTGCTGGGGGCTGGCCCCTTTCACAAAAACCGCCAGGCGCCCCCGTTGCCATCACGAGCCCCTACGTCGACAGCTTGTGAGGATCATCAGCAACAGACGCTTCCTCAAAGTTCTGGGGCTTTACCTATTGCTCTGGTGCGCTTTGCAGTTGATGCAGCCTGTTGCTCTGATTTACCTGGTTCAGTTGATGCGCGTACCCGCAGAACTGGCCACCTGGATGTTGCTGCCCTTCCAGCTCTGCGCCCTGATCGGCCTTCAGGTCTGGAGCATGTATGCCAATCGCCATGGGCGAATCAGGGCCCTGTGCTGGGGTGGGTGTCTATGGATAGCTGCTTGTGTTGTTTCGATGCTGCTCCCCCCTCTCTCCGCTGATGCATCCCTCGCCAACCTCTGGCCTACAGCCGGCACTGATGGTCTGAGATTGATGGCTTTGTTAGCCACCATTGGCATCGTGGGGTTTGGAGCCGCAAATGCTTATCTCATCCCTTGGTGTCTGCTACCAGATGCAATTGATGCTGACCCTGACAAGCCAGCAGGCCTCTACACCGCCTGGATGGTGCTAGTTCAGAAAATCGGTATTGGTGTGAGCATCCAACTACTCGGCATTCTGCTTTCACTGTCTGGCTATCGCTCAGTGGTAGAAGCAGGCGGAGCACTGAGCTACTCGGATCAACCCGAATCCGCTCTGATCACCATTCGCATGTGCATGGGATTCATTCCCGCAGTACTTGTGGCGTTGGGTCTTGTGGTGATGCGAGGCTGGCCCGAAAGGAACTCTCACAACCAGGCAGCCATGTCATGACGACTCCTCGCTGGCTGAAGCGACTGGGCAGCAGCCTCATCATCGGAGGCCAGGCAGTGGCAGCCACCGCCCGAGGTCGTATCAACAAGGTCGACCTGTTTGATCAGCTGATGGAGGCCGGTCCAGGCAGCTTCCTGATTGTGCTGATCACAGGCTTAGCCGCAGGAACGGTCTTCAACATCCAGGTCGCCGCAGAACTGAGCAGACAAGGTGCTGGATCCACGGTAGGAGGGATTCTCGCCATTGGGATGGCAAGGGAAATCGCCCCTCTGCTCACCGCCACGCTGCTCACTGGCAAGGTAGCCACGGCCTATGCAGCTCAGCTGGGGACCATGAAGGTCACTGAACAGATCGATGCCATCACCATGTTGCAAACTGAACCGGTTGAGTACTTGGTGGTTCCAAGAGTGATCGCCATGGTGGTCATGGCACCGGTGCAATGCATGCTGTTCTTCGGTATAGCCCTCTGGAGCGGCCAGGTCAGCAGCACCAATCTTTATCAAATTCCACCAGAGGTCTTCTGGAATTCCGTGCGCACCTGGCTGACTGCGGATGATTTGCCATTCATGCTGATCAAATCATTGGTTTTCGGCCTTCAGATAGCTGTTCTGGCTTGCGGGTGGGGCCTCACAACGCGTGGTGGTCCAAAAGAAGTTGGCACCAGCACCACTGGCGCTGTTGTGATGACCCTGGTCACAGTGTCTTTGATGGATGTGTTGCTCACCCAGATTCTTTTCAGCTGATGTCATCAAGGCCCACAAGCAAACGCACAGCTATTGACAAATCCTGCTTACCCCCTTATCGCCCCCAAATCAGTGATGGGTTCAGATCGGCCCTCTCTCATTAACTCCCCAAACAGACCCAACATCTCTCCTGAGAGCAAGACCACCACTGCCTGCCTGGTTCATGCCTGAAGCCGACCTCCCCCTCCGCAAACAGCCTCCCCCTGGGCAGACTTCTCCTGAACAGCTATCGCCTGAACAGCCTTCTCCTCAACAGCTTGCGCCTGAACAGCCCTCGCAGAACTCAGCAGACTCTCAATCCGATCTCCTAGCTGCTCCTCAAGACAAACCAGATCTTGCTCCACTCCTGCAAGTGGCCTTGACGGAGCTGCAGCAACATCGCGATCAACTCGAAGCAGAAATCAAAGACCTCTCCAACCGCAAATCCCAACTGGAAAAGGAGCTCAGCAGTTCCTTCGCTGGCCAGTCCGATGCTATTGCCAGGCGGGTCAAAGGCTTCCAGGACTACCTCACAGGCGCTCTGCAAGACCTAGCCCAATCAGTGGAGCAACTTGAACTGGTTGTGCAGCCTGTTGTGGTCCAACCTTCTCCCCTAGACCAACCCAAGTCAACGCCCGAAGCCGGCGCTCAGGACAACGCCCTAGCTGTTGCTGACACCTTTAAACCAGACGAAAGCCTGATCCGTGAATGTCTGGAGCAATTTCTAAGTCAACCAGACTTCTACGCCGATCCTTGGAAATTGCGACGCAGCCTTGATCCCAGGGACAAAGAACTCCTAGAAGACTGGTTTTTCAATCAGGGTGGGCGAGGAGCACAGCCAAGCAGAAACAGCCGAACACGCAACATCCTTGTAGCTGCAGCCCTGATTGCCATCCTCGGTGAACTCTATGGCGACCGATTCCAAAGCCTGGTGCTTGCCGGCGAACCAGAGCGGCTTGGCGAATGGCGACGTGGCCTTCAAGATGCTCTAGGCCTCGCTCGAGAAGACTTCGGCCCTAGCAGCGGCATTGTTCTTTTTGAACGCGGCGAAGCTCTTGTAGAACGCGCCGACCGACTTGAGGAACGAGGGGAAGTTCCCCTCATCCTGATTGATGCAGCCCAACGCAGCGTAGAGATCCCCGTGCTTCAGTTCCCGCTATGGCTAGCCTTTGCAGCTGGGCCGCAAGAACGGTTCGAAGACGAAGAACTGCTCTGATGATGTTCAACTCTCTATTTAGGAATCTTCTCTCCCTAATCATGGGATATCTGCTCGGTTCACTACCCAGCGGATATCTTGCAGCCCAATGGCTGGCAGGAATCGACCTGCGTGAGAAGGGTTCGGGATCAACCGGGGCCACCAATGTGTTGCGCCAGGTGGGTAAAGGTCCTGCCCTAGCCGTTTTCCTTATCGATGTTGGCAAAGGCACAACCGCCGTACTTGTTGCTAGGGCACTTGAGCTGGATGATGGCTGGCAAGTTGCGGCAGGTCTAGCAGCCTTGGCAGGTCACATCTGGCCTGTGTGGCTGGGATGGAAAGGTGGCAAAGCTGTCGCAACAGGTCTTGGGATGCTGCTAGGCATCTCCTGGCCTGTAGGGCTGGCCTGTTTCGGCATCTTCCTCACTGTGCTGAGCTTCAGCAGGATCGTGTCGTTATCGAGCATCATCGCCGCCCTCAGCTTGCCGTTGCTGATGATCTTGCGCTTTCAAGGCAACTCACCGCCGGCTTACCTGGCGGTGGCCTTTGCCGCCATGGCAATGGTGGTGTGGCGACACCGCTCCAATCTGCAACGCTTACTGGCGGGCACCGAACCTCGCCTCGGTCAGTCCAGCTGACGCTGTTCAATCTCAAAGCAGCAGCGTGCAAATGCCTCTGCCGGATCAACAGCACGGGTAATCGGCCGGCCAATCACCAAACGTGAAGCTCCTGCATTCAGCGCCGCTGCAGGACTCATGACCCTGACCTGATCCGCCAATTCAGCCCCCGAGGGGCGAATACCAGGAGTCACCAACTCAAATGGCGAGGGATGAAGTCGGCGTAAGCCGCTGACTTCCCAGGGAGAACACACGCAGCCGCCCAACCCTGACTCCGCAGCCAACTCAGCCAACCACTCCACCCTGGCCTGAATAGACTGAGGAATGCACAGCTCATTCGCTAGACGCTTCTGATCCCAACTGGTGAGCACAGTGACGGCCAACAGCCGGGGTGCTGACAAGCCAACCTCCGCAGCCCCCTCGCAAGCAGCCCTCTGAGCTTCAGCAAGGGCAGCACGGCCAGCACAGGCATGCACCGTGATCAACTCAGCGCCAAAGCTCGCTGCTCGGCGACAAGCTCCTGCCATGGTGGCAGGGATATCGTGAAACTTGAGATCAAGAAAAATCCGCAACCCTTGCTCCCGTAGATCAGCCAAAACCTCTGGCCCCGCACTAACAAACAGTTCCAGGCCCACCTTGACCCAACTGACCTCTGGCAACTTTGAGCTGAATGCAAGGGCCTCAGCCCGCTCCATGCCATCAAGAGCAATGATCAGTTGATCAGCAGGAGTCAATGGCGAGGTCATCACAGCAGGGGTTGGTCCTTCACTCAACGCGTCAAACGACGAAAGGTTTTCTTGCCCACTTGCAGCACCTTGCCCATCAGCAGGCTCGAGTCAGTGAATTCCAAATTGGGATCGGTAATTTTTTCGCCATCCAGGCGTACCGCACCACCCTTGATTTGACGCCGAGCCTCGCTACTGCTCGCACAAAGTCCAATCGCACTTAGCAGATAAAAGGCCTTGGCCGGAAAATTCACATCCGAAAGCAACGCTTCTGGCACAGATGCAGCGTCATCTTGAGAGCCGGAAACCAATCTGGCTGCATCATTCTGGGCTGCTTCAGCCGCCGCGATGCCATGACGGCTGGCCGTGACCGCAAGAGCCATGGCCTTCTGCCGTTCACGCGGATTGACAGGTAAAGCTTCAGGGTCGAGATCGGTAAGCAAAACCACGTAACTGCTGACAAGGGCATCAGGAACCTTCTCCAACTTGGAATACATGGAAAGGGGATCCTCATTCAGTCCCACAGTGTTAGAGAGACTCTTGCTCATCTTCTGCACCCCATCCAGGCCAGCCAAGATTGGGAGTAGGAGCCCAAACTGAGGGCGCTGATCGAAATGACGCTGAAGATCCCGCCCCATGGCGACATTGAATTTCTGATCAGTCCCCCCAAGTTCAACATCTGCCTGCACCGCTACCGAGTCGTAACCCTGCAAGAGGGGATACAGAAACTCATGCAGAGCTATCGGAACACCTGAGCCATACCGATTGCCAAAGTCTTCTTTAGCCAGCATTTGCCCAACCGTGGCAGTGCCCAACAAACCAATCACCTCGGGCAAATCCAAGTCAGCCAACCACTCAGTATTACGTCGCACTTCCAGGCGCCCAGGGGTTGTGAAATCGAGCAGCGCTCTTTCCTCTGACTGCCCCTTACCCAGCTGGGCAAGATAGGTTGTCGCATTGGCCTCAATCTGCTCAGAGGTGAGCTGCACTCTGGTGATGCTCTTGCCGGTTGGGTCACCGATTCGTGCAGTGAAATCGCCAATAATCAACACTGCTGTATGGCCCGCATCCTGAAAAGCTCTGAGTTTGCGAAACAGGATGCTGTGTCCCAGATGGATATCACGACCAGTGGGATCAATACCAAGCTTGACCCTTAGGGGTCGGTTTTGTTCTCGAGCCTCTTCAAGACGAGTCGCAAGTTGCTGATCAGCATCCCCCCATTGGCCTGAAGGGAACAAGTCAACCATGCCCCGCTCCAACCAGGCCGGCATGGTGATCGGCGTCTCCGGCATGGTTAGAGGATCTCTAGCTGAGCGGATCGTACGGGTAGCAAGTCAGCCAGTCATCACTTTCAGCCAGAGTCCTGCTCAAGCTCTTTCTTCATCCGGGTCAAGGTTTGATTCATCTGCTCAAACATCTGTTCAGGCGTAATCCCGAACTGGCCCAACTGAGTGCGCAGCTGTTCAACAGTCATCTTTGCTTGAAAATCCTCGGAGAGCTCAAAACGCTTCATAAACACGCGATAGCGCTGCATCAACTCCTCCATGGTGTCGATGAACTTTTTTTTACCCTCCCGATCAAACTTTCCATATTCAGAACCGAGTTGCATCAGCTGTTGATAGTCGGTGAACAGCCGCTTGGCCTCCTCCTGAACAATCTCCGATTCAAAGAAGGCCATGAACGCCCTGGGCTTGTTGGTTGGAATTGTGCAAAATTCTCGTCGTCAGAAACAGTGCGGATCAACGTAATCTCCACAATGAGGCTCTAACCGCTCCTGTTACCTGGTTGCAACCAGTGGACATCACTCCCCGAATCTCTTCTCTCCAGAAAACAAGTCAACAAAGCCATCCCCTGCTACGTCGCAGTCGCACTGTTGTCGCCACAGCCGATCGCGTCTTAATCACAAGTTGGGTGGGCTGGTTTGATTGCCTGGGTCCCCTAGTGGGGGCTGCAACCAGTGAGGACGAGACCCTCAGTTGCCTGAAAAGCTCTAATGCAGATCTCCTGATCTGCACCGATCTACTGGAGAGCGGGAATGGCCCAAGCCTGGTCCGTAAAGCAAAACAGCTCAAGCCTGATCTCAAGGCCCTGATGCTGATTCAACGACCTGTATTACGCACCCTGCTGGATGCAATAGAAGCCCATTGCGATGGCCTCTGTGCCCATGAGCTCGTCGGCAGTGGCACCCTGCTAGCAGCTCTAAGCGCAATCGAAAGCGATGGCACCTACTTAGACAGTGTGGTTGCAGGAGTTTTACGTCACGGTCGTCTCGGCAATGGCAAGACCAGCAGCCAAATCGACAACCTCAGCTTGCGCGAGGGAGATGTGCTTCGAGGAATCTGTAAAGGGATGAGCAATCAAAACATTGCCGATGAGCTCTATCTCTCGATCGATACGGTCAAGAGCCATGTGCACAGCCTGCTGCAAAAATTACCAGCACGAGATCGCACCCATGCTGTGGTGGTGGCTTTTCGTGATGGGCTGGTGGAGTTACCTCAAAGACTGCCACGTTGGCAATAACGCTGCCTTCACTGACTCGGTAACGTCCCCTCAATGAGCGATCCCCAAAGGGTGATTGGCATCTTGCACTTTGAGCCAACAAGCGCAGCTCCAAAGCTTCCGCAAAGGTGATCAATCAATGCAAACCGCGCGTGGTCAGGGCCACCTATTCCCAAACCAAGTTCCATCCGCAGGGCTCGCCCCCCGCCAGGAGCTCATTCTTAGCCGCGACCTTTTACAAAGCTGGCAGAGGCGCATTCAAGGCCATCAAGCCGATCTATTCCAAGGAGAGCCAGATATCGCTCGGCAGAGCTCGCTGTTTGGTAGCGATCAAGAAACAGTCATCGACCAATTGAAGCCCCTGCAGCTCACCCCTCTCCCCCTGAGCTTCTGGCGCTGGCCTAACAGCCCTCACCATGGCCCAGCCGTTTATCTGGTGATGGACCGCCCAGCAGACCTCAACACTCCTTTATTGCTTTATGTGGGCGAAACGATTGCTGCAGATCGCCGCTGGAAGGGTGAGCATGATTGCAAGGCCTACCTGGCGGCCTATGCCGAAGCCCTGGCCAAGGCAGGACTAACAAGCCAGCTCAGCATCCGTTTTTGGAGCGATGTTCCCGAGAGCACCAAAGCCCGTCGAAAGCTCGAGCAACAACTGATCCAGCACTGGCTGCCACCGTTCAACAAAGAAACAAGAGCTCGCTGGAGCACCCCGTTCACAGCTGAATGCAGCTAAACGGCACGGCTAACATCGCGCCACCTCATCAACATCCCATGGAAATTTGCCTTTTTCCAGCAACCTTGCAGAGCTGGACTGGCGATGTGCTCATGGTGGGCATGCTTGAGGGAAAGATGAAGGAACGTTTAAACGAGCTGGAAACACTCTGCAAAGGCTCTCTGATGCAGAGCCTTGAGAAGCAGATGTTCAAAGGCAAATCCGGAGAAATCGCCACCGTTCAACTGCTCCAAAACAAGCCAAACCTGCTGGTGCTCGTAGGGCTCGGAGAACCCCAGAACATGAGGCTTGACGACCTTCGCAAGGCGGCTGCCCTGGGAGCGAAAGCAAGCCTCGGATGCAGTGGAACCCTGGGGATGATGCTCCCCTGGGAGCCCTTGGATGCGGCATCTGCCGCAAGGGCCGTCGCAGAAGCCGTTCGCCTTTCCCTCTATAAAGACCTCCGCTTTCGCAGTGCTCCTGAGCCCCGCTCTACGCCAACAAAACTGGAGCTCATTGGTCTGCCCGACTCAGCCAGCAAAGATCTTCAAGCCGTTCACCCCACCTGTGCGGGAGTTGAGCTAGCAAGGCAGCTGGTTGCGGCTCCTGCCAACAGTCTTACCCCTGCGGCCCTCGCCCAAACAGCGATTCAACTTGCCCACGAACACGGCCTCGAGTGCACTGTGCTGGAGCGATCTGAATGCGCCGAACGGGAAATGGGTGCCTACCTAGCAGTCTCTCAAGGTTCTGATCTGGAGCCAAAATTCATTCACCTCACCTATCGCCCTCAAGGACCAGTTCAACGACGACTGGCCCTTGTAGGCAAGGGACTGACCTTCGATTCCGGTGGATACAACCTCAAAGTTGGAGCTGCCCAGATCGATCTGATGAAGTTCGACATGGGAGGCAGCGCAGCTGTACTTGGAGCCGCCCGAGCGATTGCAGAACTGCGACCCAAGGGAGTGGAAGTGCATGTGATCGTGGCCGCCTGCGAAAACATGGTGAATGGATCCGCTGTCCATCCAGGAGACATCGTGCGGGCCTCTAACGGCACCACCATCGAGATCAACAACACCGATGCCGAAGGCCGTCTGACCCTTGCCGATGCACTGGTATACACCTGCGGACTCGAACCAGACGCAATCGTGGATTTAGCAACCCTTACAGGGGCTTGCGTTATCGCACTTGGCGAAGAGATCGCTGGCCTTTGGACAGCTAATGATCCCCTGGCTGCGGGCCTAACCGCTGCCGCCGAGGCAGCCGGCGAAGGCCTGTGGCGCATGCCATTGCCAAGCTCCTATCGAGAGGGTCTCAAATCCAACCTCGCTGACCTCAAGAACACAGGACCTCGTCCTGGAGGATCAATTACCGCGGCCCTTTTCCTCAAAGAGTTTGTTGAGGCCTCCATCCCATGGGCCCACATCGACATCGCCGGAACGGTCTGGTCTGAAAAGGGCCAAGGCCTCAATCCATCTGGTGCCACCGGCTACGGGGTTCGCACTTTGGTGAATTGGATTTGTAGTCAGTCTTGAGTCAAGAGGCTTTGCATTCAACTCAGCGAAAAACGAGCCAAAGAAGGAATCACAACACGAGTACAACGTTGATCGCTCAAGGTCGCGCAGGGTTGGCAATGCTCATACCTAGAGCTAGCAACCTATCCAGAAAATTGATCAGCAAAGAGTTTTCGCTTGCTTGATCAGAATCGGGGCCCTTAATTTTGATTCGGGATATTGAGCTGGCTTGAATGACGACAGTCCTTGACCTGGTATTCGATAGCGATCTGATCAAAGAAGCTTTGGGCATCAAAGCCGGAGGGAGAAGGAAAGACCGTCTAACTCAAGAGGCTGCAGCATTCATCGCCCCATTCCTGGCATGAATCCGCTCTGAAAGCGAAAGGGTCTTGGGGGATTCCAACGCATGAATCTGCCAACGTGCTCGTTCAGAAAAAGATGCCAAAACCCTTTCCAAGTCATCGGAAGCCTGCTTCGGAGACGGATACGGGCCAACATGCCGAGTCACTAGTCCATCCTTAACGGTCAGCAGATACATACATCTCCTACTTAAATCTCCAGTAGATGTTAAGCAGCTTTTTCAGCAGAAGGGATGGGTGGAAACCCGCATCTTCACTGCGAACTGCACGATCCCAAAGGTCATCCTGATTTTATTTTTTCCTTAGATTTGCTTGATCTGGGCGCTGCCATGGCAAGCCGGTTCGTGCTCTGTCTCCCCATAGCTGATCTAGCCGGCGGTCGCGGCCACAGCTGTATCGATAGAAGTTGTATTTGATGCTATTGAGCTCCGCGTAATTCTGGTGGTAATCCTCAGCCAGCCAGAATTCGCTTGAAGGTTTGATCTCAACTCTCAGATTGCTCATGGGCTGGGCCAGTTCCAAAGCCGCAGCATCAGCACTCTCACGAGCCTCGCTGGCCTGCTGGTCATCTCGGGTAAAGATCACAGGTCGATAGGAGTCACCTTGATCACAAAATTGGCCATCACCATCAAGAGGGTCAACATTGCGCCAATAGCTGCGTAATAGCTCTGCATAGCTGATTTGAGAGGCATCAAATCGCACCTGTACGGCCTCTTGATGACCTGTGGTCTTAGAGCTCACCTGGCGATAGGTGGGGCGAGGCAAATCACCACCTGTGTAACCACTCTCAGCAGAAATCACACCGGTCAATCCCTCCAGATCATGCTCAAGACACCAGAAGCAGCCCCCGGCAAAAACGGCTTCCTCGACTGACGCCAAAACTTGAAGCGGCAAGCCAAGTAAGGCAACACAGAGAAAGATGGCAATCCACCATCTCCTCAAAGGTCGAAACGTTGTCTTCATGTCTTGGTTAAATCAAGGATTTCCTTGGCTGCCCTATCGGTAACACCTGGAACGCCAAGCGTCTGCTGCAATCGCCGATAGCCCTCGAGCATCTCATTGCGCTGGGCAGGATCCTCCAATAAAGGGATAGCTGCCAGCACAAGTGCTTCTGCAGTCAACTCATCCTGTAGTAATTCCGGCACAAGCCGTTCCTTCAGCAACAGATTCACCGGCGAGATATGGTCCACCCGAAAGCGCAAAAAGTGTCGAGCCACAAATGCTGTGATCCGACTCACCTTGTAGCCCACCACCTGGGGAACACCACGCAAGGCCAGCTCCATATTGACGGTGCCTGATTTGCCGAGGGCAAGATCCGCCGCCGCATAAAGCATTGGTTTGAGTTCATCGGCCTGCTGAGCCGAAAGCACTCGCCCTCGAACTGCCGCCGCCTCAAGAGCCTCCTGCAAAGACGTCTCAAAACTTGCTAATCCTGCAGGAACAATCACCTCAAGGGATGGGTCACGCTGCTGAAGCAAAGCTGCTGCCTTGGCGAGAGTGGGCATCAAGTAACGAAGTTCCTGTTGCCGGGAAGCCGGTAAAAGCAACAACAATCTTTGGCCAGGCTTCAAGCCAAGCCGCTCACGCGCCTGCTGACGATCAGGCAACACACTCACCGTATCGAGTAATGGATGACCGACCCAAGTCACCTTGGCCCCCCGCTGGGAATAGAACTCAGCTTCAACGGGAAAGATCGCCAAAATTCTGTCGGTGAAACTCAGCAGCTGAGTGGTGCCGCCATCGCCAAAACGCCAAGCCCATTCCTGAGGAGCGATGTAGTAAATGATGGGCACCCTGGGAAACCAGCGCCGTAACTTGTGCCCCAAGCGCACGTTGGCGCCCATGTAATCGATCAGCACCACGGCATCGGGTGGTCGCTGCTTGAGCACGTGATCCACCCGAGACTGAAGTCGCAAAGTGGGGAGCACCAGAGGCAGGGCCTCCCAAAGTCCAATCGCACCCATCGGAGCCGTATCAGCAAGCAGTTCTGCACCAGAAGCCTGCATGCGGGGACCTCCAAGGGCCATCAACTCAAGCGGTAAGGATCGCCGTTCAACCTCCCTTTGGAGAGCTTGAATCAAGAGACTTCCCTGCAAATCACCAGAGACCTCGCCAGTGCTGATCAGCAGGCGCACCATCAGCGACTCAAAGACATCGCAGGCATAGGACCGCGACGTCCCTTCTCAATCGAGGCCTCCAGAAAGGCACAGAGGTGTGCAGCCGCTGGCATCAACTGCTCTTGTCGAGCAAGCCGCAACCCCTCAACAAAGACATAGTCAGATCGAAACAGCAGATTCCAAATCTCCTGCAACTGGCCAAGCTCTCCTCCCTCTTGAGTCTGCAGACCACTGCGTCGCAGGCCAACACGATTAAGCCCCCTCAATCGACCTGGATGCCCTTCGGCGAGGCAGTACGGGGGGACATCGCGATCAACCCTTGTCATACCTCCAACCATGGCAAGACTGCCAATGTGAACGAATTGGTGAATTCCTAAGCAGCCGCCGATCACGGCCCGGTCTTCGACCACGACATGACCAGCCACTTGAATTCCATTCGACATCACAATCCCATTGCCCAGCTCACAGTTGTGACCAAGGTGGCAATAGGCCATCAACAAGTTGTGGTCACCGATCTTGGTCTGTTCACCTTCCTCTGTGGCCCGGTTGATGGTGACGGATTCCCTAATTGTGTTGGCATCGCCAATCACCACTTCTGTGGGTGCGCCGCGATACTTGAGGTCCTGTGGCTCAAGACCAAGGCAGGCACCGGGGAAGACCCGGTTCTTGGCGCCAAGGGTCAAACGGCCATCGAGCACCACATGGGGACCAATCCAGGTATCAGGACCAATCTTCACGTCAGGTCCAATCACTGCTCCCGGCCCAACAACGACACCGGAAGCGAGCTCAGCACGAGGATCCACCACAGCCGCAGGGTGAACCTGAGCCTTTTTTTCGGCAGTGATCGCTGAGAGTTTGCTCACCTCGCTCATGATCCTCAGTCCACCAAGGAAAACATCAACTCACCAGAGCAAACCAGCTGGCCCTCCACCCTGGCTTCCCCTCTGACCTTGCCAAAGCGCTGCCGCTTCAAGCTAAGCAGCTCACAGCTAATTATGAGCTGATCTCCTGGCACCACCGGACGGCGAAAACGAACTGCATCGATCCCTGCAAATACGAATAACCCCTTGGGCAGATCTGGCATCTGGGCCACGATCAAACCACCCACCTGGGCCATCGCCTCAACAATCAAGACCCCAGGCATCAAAGGACGACCAGGAAAATGACCCTGGAACTGAGGTTCATTGAGGGTCACATTTTTGATCGCAACAGCCCGCTGGCCAGGTTCATGGAGCACAACACGATCAACCAGTGCAAACGGATATCGATGAGGCAGCAGCCCCATGATCTGCTCACTTGTTAACACAGCAGTATTAGGAGAGGGATCGGTCAAGAGACAGTCACAGGACAGACGGCAAGGAGAGCATTCGCCAGATCGTTATGGAGTCCATGGGAGCCCCGATAGACGAGAACCTGAGCCTGAGGGAATCCCACAAGTGCAAGATCTCCGATCAAGTCCAAGAGCTTATGGCGCACTGGTTCATCAGCAAATCGCAGTGGCGGGTTCAACCAGTGATCACCATCACAAACCAAGGCATTGTCTAGGGCACCCCCCTGGATAAGGCCCGCCGCCAAGAGCTGATCCACCTGTTCGCGAAACCCAAATGTTCTCGCCGGAGCAATCTGTTCAGTAAACCCCTCTGGAGTGAGCTCAATCGCCAGCATCTGATGACCAATAGCAGCTTGTGGGAAATCAATCACACCAACAACATTGAAGCGCTCGGCAGGTGTCGCTGTGATCACACTGCTACCGCGATGACACACCAAAGCACGCTCAAGCACGAGCGGATCGGCACGCGGGGTTGCAGCAGGAGTAAGGCCCACCTCGGCTATCGCCTCCACCCAGCCCAGAGCTGAACCATCAAGAAGCGGTATTTCCTCACCACCAACCTGGATCTCCACATGGGTCAAGCCACAGCCAGCCAAGGCCGCAAGTAGATGTTCGACCGTGCCTAAATGGCGGTCGCCCAGTTCCAAAGTGGTGCAAAGCTGACTATCGCGAACCTGATGTGGCCCCAAAGTGACTGGTGGGTCGCTGTTGTCCAGCCAGGAGACATGGAAGCCAACTTGCGCCGAAGGCTGTAAGCGCACTTCGGCGACCTCCCCACCATGAAGCCCAATGCCTCGTCTTGAGACAGCTCCGCCTAGGGTCCAAGCACGGTCATAACTGGTGGGCCAAAAAGCCACTAGAACTTCCAGCCAACCCCGAGATTAAAGCGCCACTCATCGGTGAAATCTTGGGTTGCCACCTCAAGGCGCAATGGCCCTACTGGAGTGGTAACAATCAGACCAGAACCGATCGAGAATCCAGAACCAGGCTTGTCGAGAAGTTTGCCTGGCTTACCAGGAACATTCTCTTGGGAACCTAAATCAGTACCGCCATCAACGAAAACCTCACCAGAAACGATATTCCAAATCGGGAATCGATATTCAATCGTCGCTTCAACAAAGCTTCGTCCCACAGATAAATCACAATCACTCCAACCTCTTACGGAATTAGATCCACCAAGACAGAAGGCTTCATAAGGAGGCAGATCGCCTAAAACTGTGCCTGCCTTAACCTGAAAAGCAAGGGCCTGAGGACAATTTTCCGGCTCCCCTGGCTTAGGACGGCAGCCCTTGGCAAGTTTCAACCAATTAACTGGAATGAAATGTGTATAGCTAGTCCGAAGACGGTTAAAGGTCGGTGAATGCTCCCCAACAGATACAAATTGCTCCGTACCGAAACTAAAAAAGTTACCAGAAGTTGGATTACGAGGATCATTCAAATTATTATAAGTAGCCGCAACTCTTACACCAAGAAGATTGTTTTCATCTGCACAGTCAAATGCGATACAAATCACGTCGTCATTAGGCGCACCATTACTCTCTCTATCGTCAGAGCTAACCCCGTATGGACGGCTATCACCAGAGAAATTAATCGGCCTGACCTTCTGAATATTTAAGCCAGCCAAGACATTCCATGGTGCTTTCTTATATGGATCGCCACCATTTAGAGGTCTTGCAAAAATTATGTTTCCACCAATTCTTTGCAAAGCAACAGAATTCCCTTCATAGTCAAACCAACTAGTATTTGAGTCTGCATTCTCTGCATCAGAAACCGAATCAAATTTCCTTCCCGCAGGATTATTGCTGTTATCTATATCATATACGTAACTAGAACCACCATCATAGTAATCTTTAAGGGTACGAATATTGCCATTATTCTGGCTCTGAAAAACTTGCGGAACCTCACGACTGAGGAATAAAGAGGTACGGAATGACGTGCGGTGAGCATCACCCTTAATCCATGGATCTGTAAATGAGATGCTTCCCAAGCCTCCATACTGACCATAAGTAATGTTCAATGCCATATTCCAGGCACGACCAAGAAGATTGCTGTCCTGAAGTTGTATCTGGCCAAAAACACCCTGACTCTGGCTATAACCCAGACCACCTGACAACGAACCGGTGGACTGCTCAACAATGCCAAGAATGATTGTCACATTGCCAGGTTCACCAGCAACCGGTTTCAAGGTGACTTTGACATCACTGAAAAGAGATGTGCCATAGAGACGCTTAATATCAGACTCAAGCTGATTTCGATTAAATGCTTCGCCAGGCTTGATTGATATCTCTCGTGTAATCACCCAGGGCTTGGTCTTGCCATTAATCGGCTCACCCTTCTCATCGGTGGAATCACCTTCCTTATTGAGGAACTGCACCTCAACCCCTGCCACCGTGCCCTGGATCACCTTGAGCTGCACCACTCCATCTGGAGAAACGCGCGTAGGGCCGGTGACCCGAGCCAGGGAATAGCCCTCGTTTGCGTACCACTGCTGCAACTCCTTCATACGAGCCTGCAGTTCATTGAGATTGAGAGTCCTGCCGTAGTCGGGGCTGAATGTTTCCTCAATCACAGATTCAGAAAGCTCAACATCAGGTGGATCAAGTTCCACTTTGGTGAGCAATGGATTGGGCTGCACCTGCACCACGAGCTGAACCCCTAAAGGGCCGTCACTCGGCTCAATGCGCACATCAGAAAACCAGCCCGTGGCGTAAATCGCATCGAGATCACGTTTGAGCTCATCTCGAGTCACACGACTACCGGGACGCACAACCATGGCGTCATAAGCGGCGAGTTCTACACGCTCTTGCTCCGGATGGCCTGCAATCCCTTCGATGATCACCTCGGTGATCAAGACACGAGGCTCCTCAGGCAACTGTTCAGATGCGTTGAGAGGCAGCTCTTGCTGCTCAGCAGGGGTGACCTGAATCTGCTCGACCTCAAGGCTTTCCTCGACGACGCCTTCAGGAGTGGCCTCCACCTGCACATCATCGGCAACCAAGATCTCCGTAGCTGGGGGCTGAGTGTCCTGCTCGGGTGTCTGAGCACGCGCAGGAGCAGCAAGAAGCGGCAAGGTCAGAACCAGGCCAAATGCACCTCGCCGCAAGGCATCCGAGGGTCCGCTAGATAGGAAGCTGGCCATAGGTGATAAGAATCCGGCTACAAAGCCGCCAAATGTGCGCTGACATTACCTGCAGTTGAAGGGATTAGCTCATACCCCTTGGACCCGTTTGAAGATCTCCCCGTAGGCTTCAATCACTCCACCAAGGTCCTGGCGGAAGCGATCCTTATCCAGGATGCGGGCCTGGGGGTCGCTATTTCGATGGTCCCAAAGCCTGCAGGTATCAGGACTGATTTCATCCGCCACAAGCAGAGTGCCTGCACTGTTGAGTCCAAGTTCGAGCTTGAAGTCCACCAACAACAGATCCAAGCTCTCAAAAAATGACAGCAACAGCTGATTCACCCGACGGGCCAACTGTTCGATCTCTAAACGCTGCTGCGAACTGATCAATCCAAGCAGCTGCAGCCTTGATTCGCTCAGCAAGGGATCTCCCAAATTGTCGTCCTTGTAGTAGAGGTCCAACAAAGCGGGCGAAAGCTCAGTACCAGCCGCAATCGGCGTTTGTTGACAAAGCGATCCAGTCGCCACGTTGCGAATCACAACCTCTAGGGGAATCACATCAACATGCTGAACAAGCATCCAGGTTTCGGCGGCCAGGCCGAGGTAGTGAGTGGGCACACCCTCGCGCTCAAGCATCTCGAACAGTCGTGCCGAGATCTGACAGTTCAGTCGCCCCTTGCCCTCGAGTTCAGCCCGTTTGAGTGCATTAAACGCCGTGGCGTCATTCTTGAACTCCACCAACACACGATCGGGCTGATCCGCAGCGAAGACCCTTTTGGCCTTGCCCTCATAGAGCAGAGGGCCATGATCTGGCGTCATTTGAATTCTGATGGAACTGAAACAGGAGGCGCACTTTGATGCGCTTCAACAGCAGCATGGCCGCCAGGCTGACGCGGCGAGCGCAGCTCTTGCTCTAGCAGAGTTGCAGAATCCTGCTGATCTAGATCCCCCCGAACCAACTCCCACAGGGTGTAGCGGTCATCGAGGCGATTAGCGAGACGCTCTAGACGTTGTCGGGGCCTTAAGCCGTCACCACCCGCTGCTAAATCGAACTTCAATTGCAATCGCAGCAAGTCTTCTGCCAGCCCCCAAGCTTGATCTGCCGCCGCCTGGTCAAGGGCTGATTCCAACAGTGTTGAGTGCTGATCGTTGCCTAGACCTTGAAGCAACTCAGCGGCCAGAGCAAGACGGCGGGCCCCCAATGCGCCACGCTCACGGCCAGCCAACAGCACCATGACCGCCTCAGCCGAACGATCCAGGGAAAGCTCATGTTCCACCAAGAGATCAAGAGCAGCTCGGGTCAGCGGCAGGCCATCATCTCCATAGCCAACGGTGAGCTGCTCAAAATTCAATGACGTGAGATCACCATTTGCCAGGCGTCGCAGAGCAAGGGCCGCCTGAGCATGATCCAAAGATGCGTTGGCAGCCTGCCAGGAGAGCAGCAACCAAGCGCGACGCTGACTGCCTGGCGCTGGGCTGATACGACTGAGCACCGTCTGCGTGCTAGCTGGAGCCTTGCAGACCATCAATGCTTCAGCATTGGCAATCACAACCTCAAAGGGTTGAGGTGCAGGAGCAATGTCAATCAGGCGATTACGAAGTTCCTGCAGACGCAAGTTGAAGCCAAACAGGGCTGCGTCAGCACAAGCTGTTTTGAGCTCTGGTATCGCCCCATCAAGCAACACTTGCCGATAGACCAGTTCAGCCATGGGCTCCCTAGCGGGAGCACGGGGGCCAGGCGCAGAATTAAGAGGCGCAGCCTGATTAACGGCAGCCAACAGCAGCACAGTCAGCGGCAGCGAATGAATCCCCATGGAGTTGAGTCGTTCAACAAAGATGGAAGAGGGCAACGGATTCCTCTGACGAGATCCGACCTGCTCAAACCTAGGGGTCTTCCCCGTCCCTGCTTGTTCCTATGGCCATGTCCAGCACCCGTCCCCATCATCTCCCCCCTTTAGAGCGGCTGCTTGTGGTTGGTAGTGGTGGGCGTGAAAACGCCCTTGCATGGGCACTACGACGCTGTTCCGGCATAGAAGACGTCTGGGTCACACCAGGGAATGGGGGCACAAAAGAGCAGCAGGGCTGTGGGTGCCTGGCGATCGCAGAAACCGACGTCAATGGCCTGATTGATGCCTGCCAATCGCTTCAGATCGATCTAGTGGTAATAGGGCCGGAAGCTCCACTGGCCGCTGGCGTGGCTGACGAACTACGCAAGGCCGGGCTAGCTGTATTTGGGCCAGGGGCCGAGGGTGCCCAGCTGGAAGCCAGCAAAGCCTGGTCCAAAACCCTTATGGCTCAAGCCGGCGTGCCAACAGCAAAACACTGGACAGTGAGCACAGCAGCAGACGCTCTGAGCGTGCTGAATCAAGTGCAACAACCCTTGGTTGTTAAGGCCGATGGTTTAGCAGCAGGCAAAGGGGTCTGCGTAGCCGACAGCATCGAAGCAACAGCTGAAGCGATCCAGGAGGTCTTCAGCGGCCGATTCGGAGCTGCCGGTTGCCAATTGGTGCTTGAAGAGCGACTAGAGGGGCCAGAAGTATCCGTCTTCGCACTCTGCGATGGCGAGCAATTGTTATTGCTGCCCCCTGCTCAAGATCACAAACGTCTAGAAGACGGCGACAGGGGCCCTAACACCGGGGGCATGGGGGCTTATGCCCCGGCTCCCCTGCTCGATGCAGCAGGACTCGACCTTGTGCGCAGGGTTGTCCTTGAGCCAACCCTTGCGACCCTGAAGCAGCGAGGCATCGACTATCGAGGTGTCATCTATGCCGGATTGATGCTCACCCCCTCTGGGCTGCAGGTGATTGAATTCAACTGTCGCTTCGGCGATCCCGAATGCCAGACCCTCATGCCACTGATGGGTCCAGAGCTGGCAAAAGTTCTGCAGGCTTGTGCACTTGGTTGCCTCGATCAAGCACCAGAGCTATTGATCGAGGACCGCTGCAGTGCATGTGTCGTGGCAGCAGCAGCGGGCTACCCCAATGCACCCCGCAAGGGTGACCGCCTCAACATTCAGCTGCAGCCAGGCCCATCCCTACAGCTTTTCCATGCTGGCACCCGCTGCACTGAAGAGGGAGATCAACTGACCAATGGCGGCAGAGTGTTGGCGGTTGTGGCTCAAGCAAACGATTTTGATCAGGCCTTCTCAAACGCATACCAAGGTCTTGATCAGGTGTATTTCGAAGGGATCACTTACCGCCGGGACATCGGTCACCAAGTGCGCCAGTCCTAGGGTGAAGAGACGCTGAATGGGTTGATGGCCAGCAGTACTTCGCAAGCCATCGCAGAGTGGGCTCCCCCAGGAGATGGCCAACCCCCACCAGAGCCACCCGGCTGGGGGGAACGCATCTATCTCTGGTGGGCAGAATTCAGCCTGCAGACCAAGCTGTTGGCAATCGCCACACTGGTGGTAAGCCTGCTGATGACAGGCGTCACCTTCTTCGTCCTCAACGGCATCCAAAGGGATGCAGGGATGAATGACACGCGTTACGCCAGAGATCTAGGACTCCTCCTTTCCGGAAACGTCACTGAACTTGTCGCCCAAGGACGTGACAGGGAACTGGCAACTGTTGCCGAACAATTCTGGCGCTCGCGCAGCCTTCGTTACATCTTCTTCGCCGACCCAGATGGCTTGATCTATCTGGGAATCCCCATTAGCGCTTCCCCTGTCAGCGGTGATAACGATCTGCAACTCAACCATCGCTTGGAACTGCCAGCAGAGCTGCCATCACGACCAGAAAACGCACTGATTCGCCAGCACCTCACCCCTCAAGGTCAACTCACCGATGTCTTCGTTCCACTGGTGTGGAAAGGCGATTACCTGGGAACACTGGCTCTGGGGGTCAACCCCAACGACACAGCTCTTGCCAGCGCGGCTCTCACGCGACAGGTGACGATTGCCGTCTTCATCTCCATCTGGGTGCTTGTAATTCTCGGCGCCGTTTTCAATGCTCTAACGATCACCCAGCCTGTGAAGGAGCTTCTGCGCGGCGTAAGGGCCATTGCTGCCGGCAATTTCGAAGCTCGAATCGCTCTACCGATGGGAGGAGAACTGGGAGAACTCCTGAATGGCTTCAACGCCATGGCGTCCCAACTGGAGGCCTATGACGCCGCCAATATTGAAGAGCTCACTGCCGCCCAAGTGAAGCAACAATCGCTGATTGCCACGATGGCCGATGGCGCTTTACTGCTCGATGAAGTTGGACAAATCGTGCTGGCCAACCCAACAGCACGGCGGCTATTTCGCTGGGAGGGTCGAAATCTTGAGGGCCAGGAACTGCTCAATGAGTTGCCAGAGATCATCGCAAACGAACTGCATGATCCCCTTCAATCTCTGCTGCGCAATATCGGTGAAAGTAACGATCTGCGTTGCAGTCTTGAAGAACCATCACGCACACTTCGCATCGTGTTGCAGTCAGTGCGCGATCAAAGCGGTGAAACCCTTAAAGGCATCGCAATCACAGTGCAGGACCTCACCAGAGAAGTAGAGCTCAATGCAGCCCAAAGCCGCTTCATTAGCAACGTTTCACATGAACTTAGAACACCACTGTTCAATATCAAAAGCTATGTAGAAACACTGCATGATCTCGGTGATCAACTCAGCGAAGAAGAAAAGAAAGAATTTTTAGGTATTGCTAATTCCGAAACCGATAGGCTGGCTCGACTCGTTAATGATGTGCTCGACCTTTCGCGCTTGGAATCCGGACGGACCGTGCAGTTCGAGCCCATGGATCTTCGCCCTGCCATCGAGCAAACCCTGCGCAACTATCGGCTTAATGCAGATGACAAGCAGATTCATATTGAGCTCAATACAGATGATGAGCTACCAACAATCCTGGGAAATTGGGATCTATTACTCCAAGTGCTCGACAATTTAGTTGGCAATGGGCTCAAGTTTAGTCGTGCTGGTGGAAGCCTGATGGTGCGAGCCTACACATGGCCTGATAGCTGCAAAATGTCTCCAATCGAGAGCAGCAAATCAGCACCACATTGCGAATTTTTCTCACCACTCCCCAAGCTGCGCGTAGAAGTTGCGGACACAGGCCATGGCATCAATCAGGATGACCAACAACATATTTTTGACCGCTTCTATCGTGTGGAAAATGCCGTGCATACAGAAGCCGGCACAGGTCTTGGACTATCAATCGTACGCGGCATCATCGAAAAGCATGGCGGCCAAATACGAATGGCCAGTGAGGTTGAGCTGGGCACAACCTTTTGGTTTGATCTACCTCTTGAGCAAACAGATGCCGACGAGCTTATCGTGCAATCAGTACGAACAACTCGGCAACAAGAACAAGGTTTAGAACTCTAATTCAGCCAATAAAATGAATCAAATAGTGGCTTTAAGGCCCTTACATCGAAGGGACATTAAGCGCGTTCGTCGTCAGCAATACGATGAGGAGCACCACTGAAGATCCGTTCGAAGTTAGAGAATGAGTCTTTAATCTGTGGGCCATTATCAGTAATAACATACTCACGAATTCTCTTGTCGTGCCATGAGCCACGCATCTTGAATACATTCACAGCTCTGGCCATCTCGCCGCGGATCTCCACATACTGAAGCAGCAGAATAGTATCTGTGATTGTGGAGATATGGGAGTCGGTAATCGAATGACTTCCCATAAACTCTTCAGCGGTATTGGTAAAGAATCCCGCTATTTCCTCCTGCTTTGCATAGCCTGTTACTCCAATCACAAACTGTCTAAAGGCGTTGAGGCTCACGCCACGTGCAAGGGCCGAAAGTGAATCAATCGCCATCCTCGATGGCTTGAATTGTCCAATCTCAGTTTTAATAATCTCCAGATGATCTTCCAGACCAGTCGACTCTGGATAAGCACAAATAATCTTCAACAGGCCTTCACTTTCCATCTCTTCAAAATCAATCCCCCAACTGGTGGCATTACGCAGAAGTTGGGCTCGCGACTCCTCATAGGCAAACAAAACTGCGCGTTCCTTATTTCGGAAAGCATCCTCAATAAACTTCGACACCAAAAGGGTTTTACCAGTGCCCGTTGCACCAGTAACAAGAATGATCGAATCCTTGAAGAAACCTCCACCACACATCTCATCAAGATGAGGAACACCAGAACTAATCCGCACGTTGGAGGAACGCTGCGTAAGCCGCATTGCGCCTAAAGGAAAGACGCTGACGCCTTGGCTGCCCATGGTGAATGGGAACTCACCCTTCATGTGAGTTGTGCCACGTAACTTGAGAATCTCAACGGTACGTCGACGCTTCTCAGTCTCAAGAACATTGCGTAGGATGACGACGTTGTCGGAGACAAACTCCTCTACCCCATAGCGTGCAATTGGGCCATATTCATCAATCCGTTCTGTGGTCATTACGGTGGTAACGCCAATCACCTTAAGACGTGCAATCAAGCGAAAGATTTCCCTACGCACCACAGAAATTGCGTCGTACTGTTGGAAAACGGCTGTCATTGAATCGATTGCCACCCGTTTCGCTTTATATTTAACAATGGCATAATTAATCCTTTCAATTAACCCTGAAAGGTCAAAGCTGCCTGCAACATCCTGACCATCAGGATCCGGTGAAGCATCGAGTATGAATAATTTATCCTGCTCCACCATCTCTTGAAGATTCCAACCAAAGCTGACGGAATTTCGCAAAATATCTGATGGAGACTCTTCAAAGGTCACGAAGATTCCAGGCTCATCGAACTGGGTAATGCCGTTGTGTAAAAAATGAAGTGAAAAAACTGTCTTGCCTGTACCCGACGTGCCACTGATCAGCGTGCTACGCCCCGTCGGCAAGCCGCCATGACAGATGTCATCAAAACCTTCGATCCCAGTAGGCAGCTTCTGCACCTGCATCTGGGAGGAGCCACCGGCACTAAAAGACTGCATAGCTAGGACGTTCTACTCAAACGCTAGAGAGAATCAGCCCTAGAACAAAGCGCTGCACCGCGAGCCTTAAGAATCTGGCGACGCAATGTCATCGTCTGCCAACGTATCGAACTCCGCTGAGCCGAGCATCTCCTCAGGAATCTCGTCATAGATCTCGTCATAGAGGAGGTCAAGACCAATCAAAACCCGTTCGCGATCTGAGAGGTCACCAATGATCCTGCGCACCGGTGGCGGCAGGATCTTGGCCAAGGTTGGTGTCGCCAGAATTTTGTCTTCCTCTGCAAGCTGAGGATTCTTGAGCACATCGATCACCTTGAGCGCATACACGCCACGGAACTCGTTCTCGAGAATGTCGCGCAGAGTTTTAAGCGCCCGCATCGAATTAGGGGTATTCCCTGCTACGTACAACTTGAGGATGTAGGTTTTTCTTGGGCTCATAATTGCATCTCAGAAGCATCTTCTAAATCGGAACTGATTGATATCAACGAAAGGGGTACTTCTGCGGAAAGCGAGTGTTGAAGCATCACCCAAAGGTGTTTTGACAGATCGAGCAATGCGAACAGAACGCCCGGCGATGACTCTCTCTCATGCAACTCAAGTCTGAACTGTTGCCAGAAAGCGTCAATGAGATCCATATGGATCTCCACAACCTAGGTGATCGATCAAGCAGCAAACAATGCCGATCAACTCGCGATCTAGGGCCAGGGGAACAGCGCAAGAATCTCGAAAATCACTCATGCATCGATCTCTGCATCAACGAAAACCTCTCCTCAAGACAACTGAGGCTGCAACAAGCTGATCAGAGACTCTCTAGGCCTGCGAGCACAACATCCTCAGGCAGAGCAGGGCTGGCAAAACACCAATCACAGCAAACATCAAAGAATGCTGGTGTGTTGCGCCGCAAGAGAAGCAATGATCAAAGTCGACTTCGCTCCGAGGTTTTGACGCTCAGGGATCAGCGTTCAATCTTGACTAAAGGCGCCTAAACGCGGGAAGATCTTTGTTTGACTCTCGATTGCGAGTCAGGCCAAATCGGTCAAAGTGGTGCGGCGCTTATCAGCCCAGCTCTGCAGATTCCGAGCCTGAACGCGTCTTAAAGCACCCATGGCCGAGAAACCCGCTGCAAAGCCAAAAGCCACTGCAGCCAAAGCTGAAGCTAAAGACCAAAGTGATTCATACGCCATCGTTGAGGCCTCTGGCCAGCAGTTTTGGTTACAACCCAACCGTTACTACGACCTAGACCGTCTGCAAGCGGCTGTTGATGACACCGTCACGCTTGAGAAGGTACTGCTGATCAAGGATGGCAAGAATGACGCCACAGTTGGCCAGCCTTACGTGAAGGGCGCCAGCGTGGAACTGAAGGTGATGGACCACCGCCGTGGCCCCAAGATCATCGTCTACAAAATGCGCCCCAAGAAGAAGACAAGACGCAAAAATGGACACCGCCAAGAACTCACGCGAGTGATGGTTCAATCCATTTCAATAGACGGCAAAGCACTCAGCTAACCACCCCCTCCATACACTGCTCTCAATACCGCTTAAATCACCATGGCTCATAAGAAAGGCACAGGCTCCACACGCAACGGCCGCGATTCAAATTCCAAGCGTCTTGGCGTGAAGGCCTATGGCGGCGAAACCGTTACAGCAGGGTCGATCCTGATTCGCCAACGCGGCACCTCAGTGTTGCCAGGGGTCAACGTTGGCCAGGGCAAAGATGACACCCTCTTCGCTCTAACCGATGGTGTGGTGATCTTCGAAAGCATTCGCCGCAGCCTGCGCAACCGCAAGCGCATCAGTGTGGTTGCCTCCAGCTGAACAATCTCAGCCTTTCCAGACAATGCGGGCAGCAGCAGTCACAAACTGAACGCTGCTTATCAGGTGACGGTGCCCTTCGGCTTTGTGGTGATCGACAAGCCTGCTGGCCTCACCTCCCACGACTGTGTGAGCCGAATGCGGCGCGTGTTTGGCATCAAGCGCGTGGGCCACGGCGGCACGCTTGATCCTGGCGTAACAGGAGTTTTGCCCATCGCCCTAGGGCATGCCACCAGGCTGCTGCCCTATCTACCCGGCGCCAAGAGCTATCGCGGCAGCATCCAACTGGGCCAACGCACCAGTAGCGACGATCAACAAGGGGATCTGATCTCCAAGCAAGCCTGGCCTGAATTGAACACAGCAGAGATCGAGACCTATCTCGAGCCGTTTCGCGGCAGGATTCAGCAACGGCCACCGCAAGTTTCAGCCGTGCATGTGCAAGGGGAACGCGCCCATGCACGTGCCCGCAGGGGAGAAACGATGGAAATTCCAGCGCGAACGATCACGATTGATCGCTTGCAGCTACTCAGCTGGAACCAACAACTGGGCCAAATCGACTTCAACGTGCATTGCTCATCAGGCACATACATTCGCTCTCTCGCACGAGATCTAGGCGAATTAATTGGCTGCGGCGCTTGTCTGGGGTGGTTAAAGCGAACCCAGGCACTGGGGTTTCACGAGCAACAAGCCGTACCACTACCCGATCGAGACAATCCAGCCCTAACGACTCCGCCTGCTGTGTTACCGCCACTCACGGCCCTTGCACACCTGCCAAGACTACAACTCAACGAAGAAGAACAGGAGAGCTGGAGCTGCGGGCGACGCATTACCGCCCATCCAGATCAATGCCAACCAGCACCCAAACCTCTGGCCTCTGATCAGCAAGAATCTGATCCAAACCAAACTGAGCCAAGCGCAAACAAGCCCATGCTCGTGGTACTCGACTGCAGAGGCGAAGTTTCCGGCATGGCCTACTGGGAAGACAACACAACACTTAAGCCCAAAGTTGTGTTCAACGCACGGGGATGATCGCAACACTGTCGTTCAACGCGAACGCCCCTAGCGTTGATGGTCAAGCAACGACCTCATCAGCCTCCGCCATGGCCGGCCATAGCAAATGGTCTCAAATCAAACGCAGCAAAGCGGTGGTGGATGCCAAGCGAGGTGCTGTGTTCACCCGCCTAGCACGCGAGATCACTTTGGCAGCGAGATCCGGCGGAGACCCAAACGGTAATTTTCAACTGCGTACCGCAATCAACAAAGCCAAAGCCGCAAGAATGCCTGCGGCCAATATTGAGCGCGCGATTGCAAAAGGTTCAGGCCACGACCAAAACGGCGCATGCCAATTGGAAGCCATCCGCTATGAAGGCTATGGCCCTGGTGGCGTCGCGGTTCTGATCGAAGCATTAACCGACAACCGCAATCGCACGGCCGCAGACCTACGCCTAACCTTCAATAAACACGGCGGCAAGCTCGGCGAAAGCGGCTGCGTGGCCTACTTGTTTGAGCAACGCAGCGAAGTGTATTTGAGTGCGCAGTCTGCGCAAGGCGGGGGCAAAGTTTCAGAAGATGCACTGCTGGAAAACCTTTTAGAGCTTGAAGCTGATGGCTATCAATTGATCGACGATGGCGCTGTGGTGTATGGCCCGTTTCAAGCTCTAGAAGGCCTGCAGGCTGGGCTCAAAGATCAAGGCTGGATTGTTGAGGGATGGCAACACTGCTGGAGACCACTCACCACGATCAGCCAAGCAGATCAAAAAAGCGAAGACCAATGCCTGCAATTACTGGATGCACTAGATGAACTCGACGATGTGCATCACATCAGCTCAAACCTGGAGAGCTAGCAAGGCAGAATGGCGAGATGACTGAGGCATCAGCAACGCCACGAAGTCTGTAAAAGAAAGCCAAGGGATAGGACGACTAAAAAACCGCTGAGGCCGTGATCACGACCCCAGTGGTTTCAGTTGAACGCTTAAGCGTGATGCTTAGAACTGGAAGGTGACACCACCGGAGGTACGCCAATCGGTGCCGCGATTGCATCCCAGAACTCAAGGACTCCACGCCCATACAACTTGAATGAAGTGGTTCCGAAATTGTTGACCGTGTAATCAACTCCAGCTTCGACAAGCAAGCCGTTCTGGCTTTCTTGATTCGATTCAACTGACACCGTTTTATCAGTGAAGGTGTAGCCGATCTTAATCTGACAATATTATCGCAATAGTTCATTGGCCATGTACAACGCCAATGTAGACATTTAAGATCTAACGTCTCTTCTCCTAAGCAAACGTCTTCAACAAGGTAAATACTATGTCAAATAGCGCCTTACCATGATACTCTTAATTGTCTATTTTCACTAGTGATTTTCTTGCTTGCAAGCAAGAAAGACGAACAACTCAAATCAACTTTTAACTGAAATTCGCTTCAGGGACTTTCTCTCGATTAAGAGCTGCTTGATCTGCCCAAAGTGCAACCCGAGCATGATTGCGCAACCAACTGGCCGGCAACTGATCCGTGCATGGCGAATTAAGCAAGGCCTTGAGAATTTCTGCTTTGGCTGAACCCGTCACGATCAAATGAATTTCATCTGCCGCGAGAATTTCTTTTAATCCAAGCGTGAGTGCTTGAGATGGCACCTGACTGGGATTACCACCAAAAGCAGCAACATTCTGTTTCCGGGTGGACTGCGATAACGACACCACCCGGCAAGACGCCTCTGGGCCACAAGGCGGCTCATTGAAGCCCACATGGCCATTGCTGCCTAAGCCCAACAACTGCAACCCAACACCACCAAAACTCTGCAACTGAGCGGCATAACTGCCAGCCTGCTGCTCTGGATTGATCGCCTCGCCATCGGGAAGATGCAACTGCTGCGGGCTCAATTGCAACGGCTTGCCTAAATGACGCGTCATATAGGCCGCAAAGCTGCGCCTATCAGCTAACCCCAAGCCCACATACTCATCGAGATTGAAGCTGCACCAACTGCGCCGCAGATGCTCCAGCTCATCAGCGGGCCAACGCTGCACACGGGCCACCAGTGCGGCATAGATCGGCACCATCGTGCGGCCAGTGGCCAAGCCAAGCGGTTTCGGCCTCTGCTCCCCCAGCCGCTGCCTTAGATGCCCCTCTAGGGCATCAACAACCGCTTCCACAAGGCTTGGCAGGTTCTCTCGCAGCGTGATCGTGCTCGCGAACCCTTGCTCAGAGGCGACAGAAGACCGCAAGAGGTTCAATTAGGCGTCTCCCATGCTCTCAACTCTTCCAGGCTGGGGAGAGCGCCACAGGAAGGCCAAAGAGGAATTCTGTAGCTGCCGATAGGGAACAATCTTTGCGCCTCGGTAGTAGTGATTGAGGATTTGGCGGAAATCTGCACCCCGTTGCGCCAGGCCATGGGCACCCCACTGACTCATGCCGACGCCATGGCCAAAACCTTGCCCCATAGCCAGCAACATCAGCGGCTGATGGCGCGAACGGCGTGTTGAGTGAAGCGGCAGAGGCGGCACAGGCGGCGGCGGGGTCAGGCCCATGAAACTGGCATTGGCATCAACGCTGGCTGTTGTTCGATCACGCCAAGACCCCATCAAAACCGTTCCAGCGCCAGAAGATTTTCTATCTCCAAAGCTGTGCTCAAAGCGCTTAAGGCCAACGCCTGCGCCAGGCTTTGCAGACTTCGAAGCAAGCATTTCAAAGCGCACCAAGGTGCTCTTCAAACCCAAACGCTGGCGCAGCTGCTTGCCGCTCAGCAGCAAATCACCACGAGGACCCTGCACACGAGCCTGGCGAATTCTGCCCGTGCCCGTGGTGCCCAACACAGCAATGCTGCTCACACCACCGGTTTCGCGGAACGCTCTTCGCAACTGATGCGGCTCAAACCACACGTCCCACTGATGCACAGGGCTGTGTTGATCGTGGTCCGGCACGCTGACCAGATAAGGCAGCTGCTTGCTCCATACCGCCCCGCTGGCTTCTGTTGCCCCTCCAGAGCTGCTGTGGAAAACAGCATCGATCAACTTGCCGCCATGCACTAAAACCAGCGAATGGGTGCTTTCCACCGCCTTCAGAGTGTTGGCGGTTTCAGATTCCACACCGCGATACACCTGACTGGCAACGGTGGCCTTGAGATCAAAACCACCTGCTTTGCCGTGTTGAGCGAGGGCATAGGTGCGAGCGGCCACCGCCTGGGCCTGCAGTGCAGCCAGAGGCCAGGATTCCGGCATCTCACTGCCCACCACACTGGCCAGATAGTCCTCAACGCGCAGGTGGTTCACCACCTGCAAGCCTGCACCAACTGATCGAACCCTCAACTCACCGCGATAGCGACGCTTGCCCAGCCATATCCCGCGTGGGTCTGCACTGCGAACCCTGAGCTCACGCTGCAAAGCAAGCGATAGCGATCGCCGCGACCGCCCCTCAAGGGTCAGCCGCAGCTGACCGCGCTGCTTGCGAACAGAAAGCGCCCTCAGCCTCTGCTCCCTCGAACCCAGGCCTGCCACAAGCAAAGGCTGCTCAGCATCAGCCCGCAGACGCAGAGCTGATGCTTCCAGCACCAGCACCCGCATCACTGGCTCCTGCACAGCAATCACCTCGGCAGCAGGGCTTACGGCCGTGAGTGTGACCCCGCCGACCAATCCCATAGCCCATAGCGGCGCTGGCAAAGCCAATCAACATGTTCAACAAGGACATTCAGTGTGCCCCGATCACAACAACCAGGCCAGGCCCCAAGCCATGGCAGCATGGTCTTTGGGGTGTGCAAGGCCTTGCAGGTCACCTTTCTCGGCACCAGCTCGGGCGTACCGACACGAGCCCGCAATGTTTCTGCCGTGGCTCTGCGGCTGCCCCAACGTGCTGAGTTGTGGCTGTTTGATTGCGGAGAAGGCACTCAGCATCAGTTCCTGCGCAGCGATCTGCGTCTGTCTCAACTCAGACGAGTGTTCGTTAGCCACATGCATGGCGACCATGTGTTTGGCCTGCCGGGTCTGTTGGCCAGCCTCGGCCTATCCGGCAACAGCAACGGAGTGGATCTCTACGGCCCCGATCCACTGGAAAGCTATCTGCAAGGCGTGCTGCGCAATAGCTCCACCAGGATCGGATACCCCCTCAAGGTTCATCGCGTGCGAGACGCAGCAGAGCAGAACCTGATTGTGTTTGAAGACAAAGACATCCTGGTGCGCTGCACCCCGCTCACCCATCGAGTGCCGGCCTACGCCTATCGCGTGGAACAAAAACCCAAGCCAGGCCATTTCAACCTTGAACGAGCCCAAAGCCTCGGCATCCCGCCAGGCCCCGTCTATGCCGCCTTAAAGCGTGGTGAACAGGTCAGCCTCGATGATGGCCGCGTGGTGGATGGCCGGGACTTCTGTGGACCAGAACGCCCAGGCGCCAGCATCGTGTTCTGCACCGATACGGTGTTTTCAGAAGCTGCTGTCTCGCTAGCCGCAGGCGCGGACCTGCTGATCCACGAAGCAACCTTCGCCCATAGCGAAGCAGAAATGGCTTATCAGAAGCAGCACTCCACCAGCACCATGGCGGCCCAAACAGCTGCCGAAGCCGGCGTCGGGAAACTCGTATTGACCCACCTCAGTCCCCGCTATGCGCCAGGCAATCCGGTTACCCCAAATGACCTGCTACGAGAAGCTCAAGCGATCTTTTCGAACACCATCCTCGCCAAGGATTTCCTCAGTTTTGAAGTCGCTCCGAGCTGCAACAGTTCTTGATTACGGCCCTTAGAGCTCCCGCCCCGTGATACAAGGTGTTGTCGCTTCTGTCAGTAACTGGCGTATTCCATGGCCTCTCTCTTTGCATCCCTGGGACGGTCCCTGATCAAACTATTGATCGTTTTGCCCGTAATAATTGGCTTGAGCATTAGCTCTCCGGCCATGGCTGCCCAATGGGATGCCGAGACCCTCACCGTTCCCGCAGGCTCAGGCGGACAGCAGGTGACCTTCAGCGAGTCAGAAATCAAGAGCGCTAGCAAGCTCTTCAAAAGCAACTGCGCCACCTGCCATAACCAAGGCGTCACCAAGACCAATCAAAACGTTGGTCTGGACCTTGAGGCTCTCTCACTGGCATCACCTCCTCGTGACAACGTGGACGGCCTGGTCGAATTCCTGAAAAATCCCATGTCATATGACGGGGAATACAGCATTGCCGACACCCACCCAGGCATCAGCAGCAGCGATGTCTACGTTCAGATGCGTACGCTCAACGATGAAGACCTGCGCCTAATCGCCGGTTACATCCTCACGGCTGAGAAAGTACAGGGCGACCAATGGGGTGGTGGCAAGATCTACTTCTGATCACTCAAGAAGCAAAAAACAATCAGTGGATCTCAGCGAAAGCTGAGGTCCTTTTTTTTGCCTGACAAATCTGGCCATCATCTCGTTTGAAAGAGTGTTGTCTGCAATAGCGATCTAAAACTTCAGTGTTTGTTCCTGTCTTAATCACTGATTGAACAAGCTGATTGAGAGACATCTCTTCTGCGAGACAAGGCTTGTCAGCTACACACTCTCAACCTCCCAGGGGAACTAGCAAATCGCCCTAGATCAAATGAGCAGGTTGCAGGCGAGGGTCTGCCTCAAGACTGATTCCGCCTGCCCTGTCGCTCGCGCGCTGGGAGGAATGATTGGCTTGAAGGCTTGGCCTGAATAAGGCGCCGATCTTCAGAACAATCTCCTCTGAGAGGCTTCGCCTGCGCTCTACACAAAGATCTGCTGCTCATAGCTCAAGGATTGCCGCAAAAGACAAGCCTTACAGCGATCAAGCCTTCTCAAAAGCTTGCTCAAGAACACCTTGCTTAAGCATTTGGATTGCAAAACTGAAAGTAAAGATGAGCCATTCAAAAAGGGCTCTCTTTAACCTCTCATTGAAGCTACTAATCAGCTGGCCAGCATCACTTCTAGCAGAAGCATGGCCTGCAGTTATCAACAAAAGTCTTTGGCATCTATGGCCAGGCAAAACAAAAATGAATCATCAATCGCAAGGCAAAGCATGGCGCAGCAATGCCTCCAGCCGCCAACTGATTTGGCATGAATGGATGAACGAACTTCCGCATTTCTGACTTTACTTACAACCGCTTGAGCTGAGAGATGGAGACAAACAAATGTCATCCCATTCCCAGCCAAACCAAATCATGAGGACAGTGATCTCATTTCTTCTTGTGGCGATCAGACAAGCTTCTCAAGACCCAAGCTGTAACTTTGAGGTGAGAATCGAAGCCTGTTTTCACTGATGACCCAATCATGCCTCAACAAGGCTTTTACATAGCCTGCTCAGCACAATCAATAGCAATTTCCAGGTTGATAATTTTATCAATACGCTCCTTCTCAGCAAATCATTTGCTGCTTCTATACGCAAAGCCTCGTTCAAAAAAAGCTGCTTTGGCTTCTGTTTGATGCAATCCAAAGCTGGCAAATGCTCTATCAATAACTTCGATCAGCTGTCCAAGTGAATCGCACTCATAACAAGTTGGCCGTTGATCAAAATGCCAAGCAAGTAGCCAATCACCCCTGAGCCGAGCAACACTATGGGGCCTCTTCGCTTGCAAGCAGCATCGAAGCTGGCAGCAGATTTGCTGGGTCCTTGGAGAGCTGCCCACGGCTATACCACCACTCCTGCAAACCCGGCGTCAAACGCTGAGAAAACAACGTCAGCACTGTGACTGTGGGCTTTGAACCAGGCTGCAATAGCTCGACGACATAAGACGGACAACGACGAGCCGCTACATCAGCAACAAAGCGCCGGCCCACACGTCGCCAACTGGGCTCCTTGCTCCGCCAGGCAAGGCGACAGCAAGGCCACGGCAGTTCCTCGCGATCAAACAGCCGGCAACAAGAACCGATCACACGAAAACTGTATTGCCCACCAGGACTGGTGTGAATACTGCCGTGCGCCAACACAACATCGACATCCGCTCTGGCAGGGGCAACAGACGTCACATCTAAAACAGAGTCATCAGCACCACCTTGAAGCAAAAAGCCACCCGCTGAGGGTGGCTGATGGGATCCAGATTCGCAAGCACTGATCGGGAACAGAAACAACTGCCCTGAGCTCAATAGAGCTCTTCCTCAGCATGGGTCTTGATGGTGCAATCAGAGGTTGGATAAGCAACGCAGGTCAACACGAAACCAGCTTCAAGCTGATCGTCATCGAGGAAGCTCTGATCAGACTGGTCCACAGAACCACCTGTGAGCTTGCCTGCACATGTGGAGCAGGCCCCAGCACGACAGGAATAGGGCAGGTCGATGCCCTGCTCTTCAGCAGCATCAAGGATGTACTGATCATCGGGAACCTCAATGGTCTTGTTCAGGCCCTCGCTCTCGCTGATCAAGGTGACTTTGTAGGAAGCCATGGAATGGATGGAAACGCATAGAAATCCAGAAGTAAAACGCCCCTGGACCGCTCCTTCTAACACCCTCCCGGCAAAAATTCAGTCTGATCGTGCAATCTGCCCGGCTAAGGCCAATCAAAAAACGAGTACCGATAACTCTGGCTTATATAAAAATTTGCGCTGAATTACCGCTTAGACACATCTAAAAGCCCCCAGCAGCCCTGCTCAGTCAGGCAATTCACCCGCCATCCCAGCGCCTCCAAAACCATCTGAAGCCTTGGCGCTTGCTTCACCAACAAACCACTGAGCAAACCTCGACCATTAGCACTCAACAACTGATCAAAGCTTGGAGCCAAAACCTCAATCACAGGCGCCAGGATGTTGCAGAGCAGCAGGTCGACGGTCTGTCCCTCTAGCTGCGCTGACAAAGCCTCCACAGAACCATGCACAACCCTTAAACGATCTAAATCGAGCTGATTGAACTCTGTATTAGCTCTAGAGGCGCAGACAGCCTGGCAATCCGTATCAGCGGCCAGCACCTGTCTAGCTCCAAACGCAAGTGCGGCGAAACCCAACACCCCACTGCCACAGCCGAGATCTGCAACCCTCAAGCCCAGCGGTGGGTTCCTTTCCAGCGCCTCCAGGCAAAGGCGAGTGCTTGGGTGGCTGCCAGTGCCAAAAGCACTGCCAGGGTCTAGTCGCACAACAAACCGATCGGCATACTCCCGCGGCAGATCCAACCAAGCCGGCAAGATCAACAAACGCTGCCCCACCGGATCGGGTTGCCAATCTTGCTTCCAGTTCAAACTCCAGTCTTCATCGGCCACCTCGCACCAAGTGGGGTTGGCTAATTTCAGGCCAAACGGTTCTGCCAGAGGACGCAGGTTGTCCATCAGCTGATCTCTGTCCGACTCGGACCACTCAGACGATGGCAACCATGCCAAAAGAGTGCGCTCAGAGTTCTCAGGCGCATGTTGAACAGCAAGTCGGCAGAGACCCAGATCTGTCAGCTTCCAGATGAGCGACTCTTCCAGCTCAACTGCAATGGGCAGAGAAAGACGCCACCAGCGAAGAGCAGAAGCAGAATTCATCTCATCAGCCCTGATCAGAGGGTGACCGGATGGGCTTCCTTAATGCCATTGATCGCATGGATGGTGACCAGCAAGCTGGGCGGAATTGGATCATCAATGCTCAGCACCATCACCGCATCACCGCGCACAATGCGACGCCCCACCTGCATCGATGCAATGTTGACGTTGTGTTCACCAAGCACGGAGCCCAACTGACCGATGATCCCAGGCATATCGCGGTGCCTGGTCAACAGCATGTGTCGACTAGGCGACACATTGACCGGGAATTCATCAATGGTGGTGATGCGCAGATCGCCATTGGCAAACACCGCACCCGTCACGCTGTGACCGCCCTGGTCACCACGAGTCGTCAGTTGCAAGGACCCCCCGGCAAAATCCTTACTTGTCTCGTCCTTGACCTCCAAGACACGAATGCCACGGCCCTTGGCTTCTAAGGACGCATTCACGTAATTGATCCGATCGCCAAGGGCACTGGTCAGCACGCCCTTGAGAGCAGCAATCACCAGAGGCTGAGAGGGATGCTGAGCGAACTCCCCCTGAAGACGAACTTCAAGCTCCTGCAACTGTCCTCCGGAGAGCTGGCTCACCAACAGCCCCAGGGTCTCGGCTAATTGCAAATGAGGCTTGAGCCGCTCCATGATCTCTGCACTGAGGCCAGGGATGTTCACGGCACTACGGGCAGGAAGGCCAAGCAGGACGTCTCGGATCTGTTCCGCCACATCCACAGCCACGTTCTCCTGCGCCTCCGTCGTCGAAGCTCCAAGGTGGGGCGTAAGGATCAAGCGATCCTGCACAGAGCGCAGCGGCGAATCGGTAGCCAATGGCTCCTGGGCATAAACATCCAAGGCAGCCCCGCCAATCACTCCAGCCGTCAAGGCATCAGCCAGAGCCGACTCATCGATGATGCCACCGCGAGCACAGTTCACGAGCCTTGCTGTGGACTTCATCTTGCCCAGCAATTCCGCATTGACCAAATTCTCGGTATCGGGAGTACGAGGGAGATGCAAGGTGATGTAGTCGGCCTGCTCAAAAAGATTCTCCAAGCTTGAGAGTCGCACCTGCATCTGTTGAGCACGGTCCGCAGAGATGAAGGGGTCGTAAGCGATGACCTCCATACCCATGGCATTGCAGACCCGGGCCACATGGGAGCCGATCTTGCCGAGCCCAACCACGCCAAGAACTTTCTTATAGAGCTCGTTCCCTACATATTTCTTGCGATCCCAACCCCCAGCCATCGTGCTGGCGTGAGCCTGAGGCACATGCCGAGAGAGCGAAAGCATTAAAGCCAACGCTTGTTCGGCAGCAGCAATAGTGTTGCCTTCCGGCGAATTCACCACCAGAACACCCTGTTGGGTGGCCGTCGGCACATCAACATTATCGACGCCAACACCCGCCCGACCAATGATGCGCAAACGTGCGCCGGCTTTGATCACATCCGCCGTGACCTGCGTGCCAGAACGAATCATCAGAGCGTCGTAGTCGCCGATCATCGCCTTGAGGTCATCCTCTGACAGGCCCACACGCTGATCCACCTGTGCAACCTGAGCGAGGATGTCAATTCCCGCTTGGTCGATAGGGTCTGAAACCAGAACTTTCGTCATCAACCGTCGCAAGACTGCAGCAGGGCACTGTAGAGATCTACATGCTCCAAGCCCTGCAGATCACAAAACAGGGTTCAGAATTCAAACGATTGAGGTGTGTTGTATGGCTATTTGCGTTCTTGTTCTCGCCGAAAGAGACCACGCAGATCAATTGAATGAACAACTCAAGGCAGCAGAGACCCCGCTAACCCGTTGTGAGCTGATTCAGCCGGCAACCAACTCAGAAACACAACCTGAGAGAACGGCCTCAGAGCCCAAGGGAAATGGCAACCCACTCCAATCGATGGACATTGATTCAATCGAGAGGCTGAGCCCCAAGCTGACCCGTAGCCGTCGTCAAAAACTGATGGCCGTCTGGTTGCTGCCGTTTGGCTTCATCTTCGGCATCTTCATCACGCTCAGTACAGACATGGATACCTTTGCCAGTTACGGCAACCTGGGTGCATCAATCATCGGAGGACTGCTGGGCCTCGTCTCAGGTTGGATGGGTAGTTATGCAGCCGCAATCAGCGTCAAAATTCCAAACGCTGAAGACGTTCGCATCCTGCGCAATCGCCATGACCAAGGCCAGTGGCTGCTGCTGCTAGAGACCCCAATGGGCATCGATTTGCCCTGGAAAGTGCTACGAGACGCAAATCCCCTCGCATTAACGAGCCTCAGCGAACTGTGATCTTGCCGCGGCAAGAGCTGCTCAAAGGTTGCCTGGATCCACAAGGCATGGAAGCCCTGCTGGTCCAGGCAGAAACTGTGTTACGGACCTGGCAGCCCAGCTGGAGTGCGTTTGTTTCTGCTCCCTTGCGGGAGCAAGCCCTGCATCGGTTTTCCACCCTCACTGATCTGCACTGGCACGCTGACGGTGGTCACCCTGGTGCTGAACGCCAGCGGCTGTTTTGCTGGCGCAGCGAGGATCACCATCACCCCACTCCCTCACAAGCAGCCCCGATTCAAGGTCTGCTGCTGCATGGCAACTTTTTATTTGATTCCCCCAGCCCCACAGATCTCCGCCAAGCCCTAGAGGCGATCGACGCTCAACCAGAACAACTTGGAGATCTGTGGATTCGCGGTGATCGCGGTGCACAAGCACTTTGCACTCCTGAGTTAGCCGTCAATCTCGACGGCCGCAGCAGCAAGGTGCGAGAGGTAGAGATCACCTGTGAAGCCGTGGCATTGGCTCAACTGCAGCCACCAGCTCACCGCCTGACCCGCCGATTGAACAGTGTTGAGGCCTCTTGCAGGATCGATGCAATCGCCTCGGCCGGCTTTGGTCTGTCGCGGGCCAAGGTGGTCAATCAAATCAAGCAAGGTCACCTGCGTTTGAACTGGGAACCAGTCCGACAAACAAGTCGAGAACTTGTAGTGGGCGATCGCCTGCAACTTCAGGGTCGAGGCACGCTCAAGGTGCTGGCGCTGGAAATGACCAAGCGTCAGCGCTGGCGGGTGGAAATGCTGCGGCACTGAAGATTCGTATCGCCAGGCTGCTAGCTTCGCTTCTTGAAAAGCCACCGGTCACCACTCACTCTTATCGAAGGGCCCCGCGGGCGATTAGCTCAGAGGTAGAGCACTACCTTGACACGGTAGGAGTCACTGGTTCGATTCCAGTATCGCCCACTCCCCTTACAAGCACAGGACTCATCGATGGCACGCACTGTGGTCGTGGGGCTTGGACGCTCCGGCATAGGTGCGGCACGACTTCTGCAAGCAGAGGGACATCAAGTCACAGTGCTTGAGCGCAGCATCGAGCCCCATCTCCAAAGCTTGGCAACTGATCTACGTCTGCAGGGAATTGCTGTCGAGCTAGGCAAACCTCTAGAGCTGACCAGCTTCATCCCTTGGCTGGATCAACTTGATGCCGTGGTCATCAGCCCTGGCATCGCCTGGGACCACCCAACACTGATTGCACTGCGTCAACGCGGCATCGACATCGATGGAGAGATGGCAGTGGCCTGGCGAAGCCTGAGCCATCTGCCATGGATCGCCATTACCGGCACGAATGGCAAAACAACAGTGACCCACCTGCTCAATCATGTGCTTGAAAGCAATGGCCTCAGAGCACCAATGGGCGGCAATGTTGGCCATGCCGCGGCTGAAATCGCACTCAAATGGCGGCAACCAAACGCACAGCGCCCCGACTGGCTGGTCATGGAGCTCAGCAGTTACCAGATCGAAGCCGCCCCTGATATTGCCCCACACATTGGCATTTGGACCAACCTCACCCCCGACCACCTCGAACGCCACGGCACCCTTGATGCTTACCGAACGATCAAACGTGGCCTACTGGAGCGCTCAGAGATCCGCATCTTCAATGGCGATGATCCAGATCTGCGCAGCCAAAGATCCAGCTGGGACAAGGGGCTGTGGGTGAGCAGCGAAGGGCCTGGTACTGCAAATCATCGCGCCGACTTGTGGATTGATGCGGACGGGCTGGTTAGGGAACCGCAAGGAACGCTTTTTGCCGCTTCGGCTTTGGCCATGCCTGGACAACACAATCTTCAAAACCTGCTGCTGGTGACAGCCGCAGCCCGGCAAACGGGTTTGCCAGCAAAGGCCATCGAAGCCAGCCTGCGCTCGTTCCCAGGCGTGCCTCACAGACTCGAACAGCTTGGGCATATCCAGCAAATGAGCGTCTACAACGACAGCAAGGCCACGAACTATGACGCCGCCTGTGTGGGCCTCAAGGCCGTCCCTGCTCCTGCCGTTGTGCTGGCAGGTGGGCAAACCAAACAGGGCGATGCTTCTGGATGGCTCAAGCAATTGGATCAGAACGCCTGCGCTGTAATCCTGTTTGGTGCAGGCGCTTCAGAACTGCAAGAGCTGATCAAAACGTCTGGCTTCAGTGGTGAGTTGCATTGCTGCAGCGACCTCAACGCTGCTGTGACTTTGGCCATTCCACTGGGCCTAGAGCGACAAGCCGCTTGCCTGTTGCTTTCACCTGCCTGCGCAAGTTTTGATCAATACCAAGATTTCGAAGCCCGCGGCGAACATTTCCGCAACCTAATTGCACCACATTTAACGGCCTAATCTACGGCCAACTGATCACTAGCCTCAACTTCATACTCATTCCTTTGTTCGATAATGATGCGACTGGTGCTCTACTTGCAAGGACAATCCTACTGGTTTATCGATTACTAATAGCCAGTGCAATATTAAACCTTAATGGGCTGCTTGATTGATTTAGCCCTTGAGCCAAAGAGCAAGGCCGCCCCCACGGCCTCTAGCCGCCAACCACTCTCCGTTCGAGGCCATTGAGATCAGAGCAAAGAAAGGCCTTTCTTTCTCTTCTGGCACATCAAGCGAGCGGCTCCATAAAACCCTTGAAGCAAAACTAACTGTGATTCGATCAAAAAAGAAAGGTAGTAGAGGCTGCGATCCCTTGAGTTCTCCTCGACCTGTGAATTCAAGCTTGAGCAAGCCAATGCCAACAGAGTTAGCAATCACCAAAGGCATGCATTCATGACTCCCATTCTCTTGCCTGAGATCTAGGCTCGCAGAAAAAAATCGAAGCATCAAAGAAGAGAAGAAGTCTTTTTTCTCTTTACCTTGCTTCCAAACAGATACAAACTTCCAAAGTCCATTGAGTGAATTAATCTCAATCCCGCTGCCTTTCTTTCTCGCCGAGGCTTCAAGCTTTAAAAGCTCCTGTGAAGCAGGAAGACTTGTCAATCTGCTTTCATGCTTGACTTCGCGGCTAGACAAAGAACAATCACCCTCATGCTAATCAATTTAATCACACCAAGGCATAGAGGAATAGTCAAATCAAAATCTATTGACGAATATAAGTATCTATTTGACAACAACTCTCGGCATAGAGGTAGCCATCAAAAGGTTAACGACCGACAAATCGTTTATCAAATATATCGCACTTATGCAGTCTCAATCAGCCAAAGAAAAATGCAATCTCCTTTGACTTCAATCCTTCCCATCCAGCAGCGATAAGACGTTGATTGAGGGTCTCTTGATCGAAATGCTTGACTCCTGAACGGACGATTCGATTACGCATAGACTTCTTGACTCCACTCCTCTTTCTAGCACCTTCTTGATCCATGACTTCCTTGTAGAGTTTGAGCATCTCCACAGGAATTGGGCTGCCATCAAGATCTATCCCTGCCTCAATCGCTTGATCAATTGCACCCGGACCAGAAAAATCCATCGGTAAGATTTGCAGACTGCTCGCGCTCATCATAGTGCGCTTAGAACTTGCAAGCGCGAAGAACTTAACAAGTAAAAGCCCAGATGGGTATACCTCATTCCCGCTCTAATCAAGCACTGCAATTGCTGAGACAACTTAACATCGTTGATATAAACTCATTGCTGATAAGCTGTAGGCCTAGATCTTATCACTGCTACTACAATTAGCATTCACTAAAACTCATCGAGAAATGTTTTCAAAATACACCTTAGCAGCAGCGCAAACATCAATTCCTCAAATCTCAACCATGGCCAACATAAGACAGACCATCAACGAGTAAGCAGTGAAAACTTCCTTTTGAAAGAGAGCAAAGATACTTAGGGAATTAAAAATCGTTAACCAACTCAGGCAATTCATTAACAAGAAGTCGCCTCTATGATTTTTTGAGAATAACTTCAATTCTTGAATTAATTAATCGATTGAAGAAGTAAATAGCAAATAGGGATTGTCGCCAATGAAATCAAAGTACTCCAAGCCACTAAAGAAGCCGCAACGTGTTGCTCTTTACCACTTGCTTCCGCTAACAACAAAACAGATATAGCTGTGGGTGTAGCCGCCTGCAAGACAAGGGCATTAGACATCAAAGTTGACAAGCCAAAAGCCTTTGCAAGAGTCAACATTAAGGCAGGAAGAAACATCAACTTTACCAGCAAGCTAGGCCCAAGTATTGAGAACAAGTTTCTAATTCCTGGATTATTAACAGACCCAAAAGAGCCCAAACGGATCCCAACAATCATTAGAGCTAGAACAATCACAATTCTGGATGGGGCCCAAAGAGCAGAGGTGATTTGATCATTCCATGGAGTCAACTGAACAAAAAACGCCCCAACCAATCCCTTCGTCGCAGGACTACTAGTCAGAACACCTAAAAGATTAGTCCAAGCAGCTCTGCCCTTCAATTCGGATGAGGAGTTTGCGAAAAGTATGGGTCCTAAACTCCATACAAGTAACGTGGAGGCAAGGTCATAACCAATACTAAAACTGAGTGCTTGACTTGGCAGAAGAGCCAATGAAACAGGAATCCCTAAATGGCCTGAATTCCCAAAGACACTACCCAAAAGCAAACTTCGATTACCAATAATAGTTCTGATTTTTGGGAAAGTTCTAATAACAACTATCAGCAATCCAATCGCAAGAAATGACATCGCAAGGGCCTCAAAAAGGCGCCAATCCATCCCACTCTTGAGCAGAAGACCCATCAGGCTTACTGGTATACCAAAGTTGATAAGAGGTGACGCTATTTGAGATGCAAGTTCTGCTTTAAAGCGACCAATCAAATAGCCGAGTGCCAGCAAAGGCAACAATTCACTAAAGAGTCGCAGAATCAACATTTAACGAACTCAGTGTAAAAAAATTTATGAGTCTTGGGCTGAGAATTTGCTTTTGAACCAAAGTTTCAAGAGGCTGCCAAACGTGAAAGATAAGAGTCTCTACTGCCTGCATTAATCCATCCTGTAGCAATCGTTTTAGTGCTTTTATGATTCACTCGGCCACGATGAATATGAGATGGGCCTGCAGGGAAAATAACTAGCTTTCCTCGCTCTGCAGTTTCATGATGTTGCTGCCAATAAAACTCAGTACCAGCCGAATCAAGATCATTGCAATAAAGGATCCAAGCAAGCATTCTATGAACAGGCTCTGTTGCCTCATCGCTGATAGTCCAATCACAATGCCAGCGTTTGAAACCTTCCCCAGGACCATAACGTTGGATATTAAAAATCGGAATAACAAACAGAGACTGTTCTGGAGAGCACTCTCTAAATAACGGACGATCCTTAACATATTGATCGAGAGCAGCAGTAACACCTCGAACAATCACATCTGCAAGAGCAAATGCCTCTGGATCTGAGCGATCAATTGCAACAAGGCTGATATCGGTTGACACTTTGGCTGGTTCTGCCTGGGATGAAGATGAGTTATTGCCGAATGCGACTCCACTATGTTGAAGATCAAGGCGCCGATCAAAGAATGACATCACCCCATCAGCAACAGCCTCGAAACCAGTGTTGCGATAGCAAGCAATCAGATCCAAAGACACAGATTTTCAATAGGGATTGGCATCAAGTTAATTACCTTTTCAAAGGAATGCCTCTATAGCTCGATTAGCTAGAAAGGTTCATAACGAATAAGACCCCGAGGAAGGGGGCTAGCAAAACTTTATCCAAACCACCACTTTCTTTTGAGATCCCATGGCAAAACAAGACCCTAACTACTGGTTGATGAAAAGCGAGCCCGATGCCTACGGCATCGACCACCTCCAAAAAGAAGGCAGCACCCTCTGGGATGGGATTCGCAACTACCAAGCACGCAATTTTATGCGTTCGATGCTCATAGGAGACAAGGCATTCTTTTATCACTCAAACTGCAAGCCTCCTGGAATCGTAGGGCTCATGGAGGTCATTGAAACCGGCCTGGTGGACCCCACACAATTTGATCCAAAAGCCAAGTACTACGACCCGAAGTCATCACCAGACAAGCCGCGCTGGGATTGCGTTCGACTGCATTATCTCGGACGCTTTAGCGAACTCCTAAGTCTAGAAAGTCTGCGGGACAAATACAGCGCTGAGCAACTACCAGTGCTTCGCAAGGGCAATCGCCTCTCAATCTTGCCGATTCCCAAAAGCACTGCCAATGATCTGCTGCAATGGCTTGGACCACTCCACTAAGCCTTCCTCAAAACCAATCACTGAAAAGCTGCTCTTGTCGTCAGACCAGATGCCAAGAACATGTCTGAGGCTCGAACCACAAGCCAGCTAAAGAGTCTTCAGCCAAGTAAGGCGCACCCTGCTGCCACTAAAGAATAAGCCAGCAGCAGCATTCAAAATCCCTGCATCAGTGAATCGCTGCGAAACATGTTGGCCACGTAAAGACGGGTGATCTCTCTTGAATCCACCCCGTTCTGCACAAGGAAGCCAGCCAAAGCTGCTTTGATCAACCGATACTGATCCCAATTGGGACATGTCTCGATAAAGCCTGCCATGGCCTCTTGCAGAGGCAGAGGCAGTTCGGCCTGGAAGCTGACCACACCATCCTGCACAACCTCCTGGGATTGCACCTTCTGAGCTTGCACCATCGGTTGTCTCACAGTTTCTTCTGCGATCTCTTGGACATCCCTCAAGTGCATCTTGGCTCCAGAACACGACACCAGTTCTCCACACCTGAACCATTCCCGTCAAGGCCTACCCAAAGACCTCATCTCAATCAATCTCATGGCGAGAACAACGCCCTGACAGCCTTCCTCAGCAAGGCTGTCAGCATGCAGTGCCGATTGGAAGCAAGAACGATCCACGTCAAGGGGGCAAGCATCTAAGCAGACCTTTTTCCACATAGCTGAGCCGATAGGGCGATTCAAACCTGCAAGTTGTGGAAAAACTGTGAATTACCCTGTGCAAGCTCGGGGAAAGATCAATGATCCCGCTATCGATCAGCCTCTCTAATCATTGATCAAAGTCCCAGGTGGTTCTCATCGCAGTGGCCATCTCTTGCGCAGCAGGTACCGACCAACATCCTTCAGCGCCACGGGCCTTCTCGCCATCGCCCTGCAAAATCACCTGCAAGCTCCAGCTGTGACGATCACCATCCAGACAAGCCCACCACGGCTGACGTTCCATCTCCAGGCAGACAGATTCCTCTGCCAGCAGCTGATCAACAAGCTGCTGATGTTGATCAGTGAGTTCAACAACCAGAGACTGCAAACACTGCCACTCATCTTGAGTGAGCTCGATAGCCCAGCCTTCCCCTCCAATCAACACTGGGAAGGCTGTCCTAGCAGGGTCCCTGGCAAGTCGCCAGCCAGGGCCCTCCTGTTGAATCATCGCCTCAGCCAGGCAGCAGATCCGGTTGGTCCTGCTCGTCGCTTAGTTCAACGATGGCTCGCTGAACCGGCTTCACACTCGATTCCTCCAAAAGGCCATCAAAATCATCGAAACGGCGCTGCTTCGCCCGAAACGCAATTCGAACCGTAGTGAGGTAGCGGTTGCTCGACTGACGGATGAGACTCTCCCCACGCTTGGCAAGGTCTTTGGGTTCCACTCCCGATGTGATCACAGAAACTTCTTATCTCTCAAGGTCACTGTAGGCGAGCGCTGCTCAGCATTAGGCCAATAGATCACTGTGAAAGGGCACATGCATGGGATAGCTCCGTTGTAAAGAACCGGGCACCCGCAAAACAATCTGCCGGCCAAGTCCCAAGGCCGCCAAGGGAAGCCTCAGATGGCTCAGCAAGGCGCTGACTTCCTCCAAGTGCTCTGCATCCACACACTCAATCCGGATGCTCCCCCAACTGCGGGTCATGCGGCAATCGAGCAGCGGTTCGAGCTCTGCCTCAATGCAAGGGTCCTCTCGATAAAAAGAGAGCACCAGGCGCTGCAACCGATCCATCGCCATTGTCTCTTAGCCTAGTAATGACTACAACCTGGCCATGGCCATGGACATGCCCCCAGAGGGCGAAGAAAAGCTTCAGGTTTTCCAACAAGTTGGCACCCTTGCCATTGACCTTGGGAACACCACCACGGTTGTGGCCTTCCAGGCTGAACGTGCTGCCAGCCCTCAACTCCTCGATCTACCACCAATCAGCCGTCGCCCAGGAGAAGTCCCCAGTTTGATCTGGGCCGGCCAAGGCAATGACCCCAACCCTCTAGTGGGGCAGCAAGTGGACGAAGCAGGCCTGGTGGGGCAGGGTCACACAAGCTTGAGCAGAGACTTCAAGCGCTGGATCGGTGCACCTCATCCAAACAAAAGCGATGGTTCTTGCCTCTCGCCAGAACAGGCCGGAGAAATCTTGCTGCAGCAGATCTGGCGCCGACTCCCTCCCCATATCGAGGTGCGACGTCTTGTGCTCACTGCGCCAGTGGAGAGCTATCGCGCCTATAGAACCTGGCTGAATCAGGTCTGCACAACACTGCCGGTTGAAGAGATCGCCCTGGTTGATGAACCCACCGCTGCTGCCATGGGTGCCGGCCTACCCCCAGGCTCCAAGCTGTTGGTGATGGACATCGGTGGCAGCACCATTGATCTATCCCTCGTGGCCCTCGAAGGTGGAGAAGGACGGGCGGCTCCAATCGCCCAATTACTTCGATTTGCTGGCCAAGATCTTGAGGACAGCAGCAAACAAGCCCTGCGCTGCGCACGCGTGCTTGGCAAGGCTGGACTGAAGCTGGGTGGACGGGACCTCGATCATTGGATTGCCAATCATCTTTATCCCGACGTTCCGCTCTCAGAAACACTCCTCAATGCTGCAGAGAGGCTCAAATGCCGCCTTAGCCAGGTGGATCTTCGCGCTGAGGCCACCCAGCTGGAGATTGCCGCCGATTCAGAAGGCAATGAAGTCCTGCCTCTACGTCTCTGCCGCAGGGAGCTGGAAGAGCTGCTCATCGCCAGAGGCTTGCTTAACAGCCTGGCCAGCCTGCTCAATGAAACCCTGGCAAGGGGGCGTGGCAATGGTTGCGAACTCAAAGATCTTCAGGGGGTCGTAGCCGTCGGCGGCGGCGCACAAATCCCCCTCGTTCGCAGTTGGTTGCAGCAGCAAACGCAACCAGTCCCACTCCTCACGCCTCCCCCCATAGAGGCCGTTGCTGTTGGAGCCCTGCAACTCACACCGGGGGTCAAAGTTCAGGATGTACTGCACCGCGGAGTCTCTCTGCGCTGCTGGGATCAGCGAGGTGGACAACATCATTGGCATCCGCTGTTCCTCGCTGGTCAGCCCTGGCCAACAACCGCCCCCCTTGAGCTTGTGCTGGCCGCCAGCCGGATCGATCAACTGGAGCTAGAGGTGGTGCTTGCTGAGCCAGACATCAACGAGAGCCATGAGGTCATCTACATCGATGGAATGCCAACCCTGCAATCAAAGCCAGCAGAGCGCAAACTGCATCCCTGGCCAGGAACCTGCCCTACAGCTTCGCTTGCACTACAACCACCCGGTCAGCCGGGGCAAGACTGCCTGAGGTTGCAATTCTCCATCGATGACGATGCCCAGCTGCAGATGGAGGGGCTAGATCTACGCAGTGGTGAGCGGCTAGGCAAGCAAAAGCTTGGCACCGTGCAGTAACTGATTCATCCACACCAACCTCAACGCAATCCAAAGGCAAGACGACCATGGGCTGAACTGACCTCTGTCATCAAGACGAACAACGCCGATGCATGAACACAAAGTTCACCAGCTCAGCGTGTTGTCCTCATCAAGGCAACTGGCGCAAGTAAACCCCCTCTTCTCCATCCACATCAGAGAGGCGCAATTCGATGCTTTCCGTGCGACGAGTCGGAACTTTGCGACCACAGAAATCTGGTTGAATCGGCACTTCCCGATGCCCGCGATCCACCATCACCAACAACATCACCCGCTGAGGCCGGCCCCAGGCCTGAAGAGCTTCAAGAGCAGCGCGCACTGTGCGTCCGGTAAAAATCACATCATCCACCAACACAACCTCTCGCCCCTCAACGCTGTTGGGGAGATCGGTGGGTTGCACCATCCGAGTACCGACTCGACCCAGATCATCACGATGAAAGGTGGGGTCCAAACTTCCCTGATCAATACTATGGCCAGCAATGGGTTCCAACTCTTTGGCCAAGACACGAGACAGATGCACGCCTCGCGTAGGAATTCCCAGAAACAAAAGCTCCCGGCTATCAGCAACAGACTCGAGTACTTGAGAAGCAAGGCGCGAAAGGGTGCGACCGAGCTCCTGGTCAGAGAGGATCTCAACCCGTTCATCACTACCTTTGTCGATCATGGTCGTGACGATTAAGACGTGAGTTTATGCCGATCTTCTCTTGCCTCCAACAACAATCAATGCGTAAAAGCTGACGGAAGTCAGCACAAATGCAGACCAAGACCAAAGGAGGAAGTAACTTCAATCTGGAGAAGTCCTTAATAAGCAATAGCCGCGTGTGAACATGCCCAGCAGCAGTTCCGGAAAATCAAGGCATTTCAACCGAGTTGCACCTGTAGTGCTGGCGATCCTTGATGGCTGGGGACATCGTGAGGAAGTTGAGCACAACTCCATCCGTAGTGCTGAGACTCCAATCATGGATGCCCTATGGCATTCCTACCCCCACACCCTGATCGAAGCCAGTGGTGCCGCTGTCGGGCTGCCAGACAACCAGATGGGCAACTCTGAGGTCGGTCATCTCACCATCGGTGCTGGCCGGGTGATCCGTCAGGAACTCGTTCGCATCAGTGAAACCGTACAAGCCGGAAGGCTGGGGCAAACTCCTGCCCTGATTGCCCTAGCCGAACGGTTGCGCAAGTCTGACAGCACGCTTCACCTGTTGGGACTCTGCTCCGATGGTGGTGTTCATAGCCATATCAACCATCTCTGCGGTCTTTTGCACTGGGCTGCCGCCGCTGGCCTCAACAAAGTGGCAGTGCATCTCATCACCGATGGACGAGACACCCCGATTCAAAGTGCAAGCAAATACCTACACCAAATCGAAGACACCATCAACGCCAGTGGAGTAGGTGAGTTAGCCAGCCTCTGCGGCCGCTATTGGGCCATGGACCGTGACCACCGCTGGGAGCGCACGATCAGGGCCTATGAGGTACTCACCGACCCAAATCAATCGATCAGCAGAGTCACTGCCGAAGACGTTCTTAGCGCAAGTTATGCCAACGGAACCACCGACGAATTCCTAGAACCCACACGTCTTAGCAATAACTACTTCAAAGACGGGGATGGCCTCGTGATGTTCAACTTCCGTCCTGACCGCGCCAGGCAATTGGTGCAAGCCCTCACTCTTCCAGACTTCGATGGTTTCCCTCGAGCCAATCAGCCCAGCCTCGATGTCGTTACCTTCACCCAGTACGAACACGATCTCCCTGTAGGAGTAGCGTTCCCCGCCGAATCACTCGATGATCTGCTCGGTCAGGTGGTCTCTGAACACGGCCTACGCCAATACCGCACCGCAGAAACAGAGAAGTATCCCCACGTCACATATTTCATGAATGGTGGCATCGAACAGCCACTAGCAGGCGAGGAGCGTCATCTTGTGCCATCCCCCCGCGTGGCTACCTACGACCTGGCTCCAGCGATGGCTGCTGACACACTGACCGAGAGTTGTGTGAACGCGATTGAGAGTGGTGTGTATTCACTGGTCGTCATCAACTACGCCAATCCAGATATGGTTGGGCACACCGGTGTGATGGGAGCCGCTCAGGAAGCCATCAGCACCGTGGACCGCTGCATCGGCCGATTGCTGGATTCGACCGGACGAATGGGCGGCACTCTGTTGATCACGGCAGACCATGGCAATGCCGAACTGATGCAAGGTTCAGATGGTCAGGCTTGGACGGCTCACACCACGAATCCCGTACCTGTGATCTTGGTAGAAGGAGAGAAACGCAAGCTGGCTGGCTACGGCAATGACATCCAGCTGCGTGAAGGTGGTGGCCTGGCTGACATCGCACCTACGCTGCTGCAACTGCTGGATTTACCTAAGCCCGATGCCATGTCAGGCTTATCGTTGATTCAAGCCATTGATTCACCAACGCCCTCTGCACGACTCCCTCAACCCGTTTGAGGCGAACGATCGCGAGCCGAAGTCAGAGCATGATCAACACATCCCTAGACTGAGGCCATGATTACCTCTTTTCTCTCCTGGGTCTGGGTCGCTTCTGGCGTTCTCTTGATGTTGTTGGTCCTGTTGCATAGCCCCAAGGGTGGTGGCATGGGAGGGATATCCGCTAGCGGCAGCTCCAGTTTCACAAGCACCAGCAGCGCCGAGGCAACCTTGGACAGGATCACCTGGACATGCCTAGCCATCTTCCTCACTCTTGCAGTGATCCTTAGCGCTGGCTGGCTCACTTGAGCTGAGCTTTGATTCCTCCGTAGGCAAGCAAGATCATTGCCAAAAGGGTTGAACAAACATGTGATTAACCTCGCCAATCGAGATCGAACTCATCACCATGTTTTTGCATGCCAAACTACAACTTAACCCCTCCTGCATAACTCAGAAGTAAGGCAGCTAGTGGAATACACCTCAAAGCAAAAAAGAAAGTTGAGGATGGCAACAGGAAGGGAAGCAGGCCTATCCAAACTCACCGCGATTTAGCATAGACATAGCTTATTCAAAAGATTGCCTGCCTTAAGTTATTATTTAAAATAGGCAATTGTCATCGATCAACAACATGCTCTGGCCTAAAGCAGCAGTAGCAATGCAAAGGTGATCTTGAGCACAACAAGAATCTCATCACTGAGCCAACAAAGCAATTTTAGTGATGATCAAGCAAGCACAGATGGCTGAAATAAAACATCAAGCTATGTTGTATACGATAAGCGGCAAAAACAATAAAGAGAGGATCTCTGATGCATAGACGAAGAATTACAATACGCTTCTGCGGCTTACAATGAATACAACAACAAAGCGAAGGGATGAAAAATCAAGCATCAAAGCTTCTGGCACCCAAAAGCAAGTCAAAGCTCCTTTGCTAAAATCAAGAGGCTAAAGACTATGCCACAAATGGGATTCAAGCTATAATCAAAGCGTTGGCAATGGCGACTTGCTCTCCTGATTTCTTATCGACAAGACATTTATCGGAAACCCAAAATGGCAAAGGCACCAGAGGAGAAAACATCAAAGGCGCCAGAAGAAAAGATCACAACCGATACAATCATCTTACTTCTTATCAGGATTACTTTTATTATTTTTGACTCATTGAAAAGGCTTGTCTCTCTGCTTAATGCTGGGGTAACGAAAGACACACAAACGGATGAAAAGCAAATAGTTCCCGCCAAGGAGTCAAATGATAAGCTAAAAGGATTACTCAAGAAAGAATTGGTCGACCTAGTCATTGCCTATGAGAAAGAAACAGGTATTGACCATCAAAGCGTCAAATAATTAGCCAGTCTGCAGCTCAGCGAGAGGCTGCCAACCCATTCAGTGGCATTCTTGCCAAAAATCAGTGCTCCATAAAAAATCATTTACCCTGAAAACCAAATGCCTCCCAAAGGAAAAGAACTTGCAACAATCATAGAGAAGGCTTCTCCTTTATATGATTACTGGAAATCACAACAAAATGAAGAAGATGAAAAGGCGAGATTGTCAAAGGCAAGCTCAAGCAATCGGGCTGCATATCTATTTAAAGAAGAGCCATACAAATGGGAGAATCTCTATCAAAGTATTACCAGGGAGATTACAAGAGGTGACCGAGACTCAATCAGAGGCCTAAGGATCATCCTCGATACGATCAACAGTTCAGAGAAAGAAAAGATGCTGAAAGCATTTGGCGACCACAAAATTATTACCGAAGAGATACTGTTACTGGTCAAACAGGAAGACGCAAGCAAAACGTCAACAAAGAAGAATTTATTTAGATTTGCACGCATACTATTTGCGATCTTCACTAATCCATATGGCATCGAAATGAAGCGCCCAAAAGCGCACATTTACGAACGCACTGGTGCCGCTGTCTATGCATTAAGGAAAGCGATATCATGAACATTTCTAGAGTAAATTTAGCTTCAAATTGATCTTGCAATGCAAGCATTAAGGCTGCAATGATCATGCCTATTGATCAGCACAACTCGCTCATCGCTGCTACCAGTGATCGTCCTTCATATCGAAAAAAAAGCACCCAGAAGGGTGCTTTTGATCTGTTCTTGATGACATGTGACTTGTGGGACTCCGAAGAGTCCCGGCTTTGATCAGTAGTCGAAGTCACCACCCATGCCGCCACCGCCTGCAGGAGCTGCCTCCTTCTTCTCGGGCAAATCAGCAACGATGCACTCAGTGGTCAGCACCATGCCAGCAATCGAGGCCGCATTCTGCAAACCAGAACGGGTGACTTTGGCAGGGTCAACAATGCCTGCAGCAAGCATGTCGATGTAATCCCCAGTAGCAGCGTTATAGCCGTCACTGATAGGCCTGCTCTTGACGTTCTCGGCCACGACAGCACCATTGGCGCCTGCATTCTCAGCAATGCGCATCAAGGGAGCAGCCAGGGAAGCCTCCACAATGTTGGAACCGATCAGCTCCTCACCGCTGAGGTTGCTATTAGCCCACTTCTGCAGATCAGAAGCGAGGTGAGTCAGTGTGGTGCCGCCACCTGGGACGATGCCTTCCTCAACTGCTGCCTTGGTGGCGTTGATGGCATCTTCAAGACGGAGCTTCTTGTCCTTCATCTCGGTTTCGGTGGCAGCACCAACCTTCACAACAGCAACGCCACCGGCCAGCTTGGCAAGTCGTTCCTGCAGCTTCTCCTTGTCGTAGGTCGAGTCAGTCTCGTCCATCTGCTTTTTGATCTGCTCGCAACGCCCTTTCACCGCCGTCTCATTGCCTTCGGCAACGATCGTTGTGGTGTCCTTATTGATGGTCACACGGCGAGCTGTACCAAGCATTTCCAGCTTGGCATTGTCCAATTTAAGACCGGCGTCTTCGGTGATCAACTGACCATTGGTCAGCACTGCCATGTCTTCGAGCATGGCCTTACGGCGATCACCAAACCCAGGCGCCTTCACGGCAGCCACATTCAGCACACCACGAAGACGATTGACCACCAAGGTTGCGAGAGCTTCCTTCTCAATGTCCTCAGCAATGATCAGCAGGGGCTTGCCAGTGCGGGCAATCTGTTCGAGCACAGGCACCAGATCCTGTACCAAGCCAATCTTCTTGTCAGTGAGGAGAATGTAGGGCTCATCCAGCACAGCCTCCATCCGCTCAGTGTCAGTGGCGAAGTAAGGGGAGATGTAGCCCTTATCGAAACGCATCCCCTCGGTGACCTCCAGTTCAGTGGTCATCGACTTGCCCTCTTCAAGAGAGATCACACCTTCCTTGCCGACTTTGTCCATGGCGTCAGCAATCATCTGACCCACTTCCTCGTCGTTGCCGGCAGCAATGGTTCCACACTGAGCGATGGCGTTGCTGTCACTGATCGGCTTGGCGAGCTCCTCAATCTTGCTCACGAGGAAGTCGGAAGCCTTGTCGATCCCCTTTTTCAAGGAGATTGCATTGGCACCAGCCGCCACATTGCGCAAGCCGGCCTTCACCATGGCATGGGCCAAAACAGTGGCTGTGGTCGTGCCATCACCTGCAGCGTCATTGGTCTTCGAAGCTGCCTGACGGATCAGAGCAACACCAGTGTTCTCAATGTGATCTTCAAGCTCAATCTCTTTAGCGATGGTGACGCCATCGTTGATGATTTGGGGTGCACCAAACTTTTTCTCAAGCACCACATTGCGGCCTTTGGGGCCCAATGTGACGGCCACGGATTCGGCCAGGATGTCAATGCCGCGCTCAAGGGCACGTCGAGCTTGCTCGTTGTAAATAATGCGCTTAGCCATGGGAGGCGTTGTCCTTTAAAAATGATGGATTTGGTCAGTTGAAAGCCGATGTCTGCTGAAAGTCAGAGTCAGCCGCAAAGCTCAGTTGACGACAGCAAGGATGTCCTTCTCGGACAACAGCACGTACTCATCTGTGCTGAGCTTGATGTCTGTACCTGCGTACTTGCTGTAAAGAACCTTGTCACCAACTCCCACTTCGGGAGCCTGGCGGGAACCATCGTCATTGCGCTTTCCAGGGCCAACTTGAACCACCTCGCCCACCTGGGGCTTTTCCTTGGCGGTATCAGGCAAAAGGATGCCGCCCGCAGTTTTCTCCTCTGATTCAGAGACTTTCACAAAAACGCGATCTCCGAGAGGCTTAACGGTGGAGACGCTGAGAGAAACAGCTGCCATGGGTGTATTGAAAGAGCAAGAACAGGGCGCCGAAGCACCACATAACGACCTGGAGTAGCACTCGTGGCCATTGAGTGCCAACCCTATGTGTGTTGATGCTGTGCCGACTAGTCGATACCTGTGCGGGTCACCGAACCCTGAGAAGATCTCGCCATGCAGTGGTAATGTTGCGCCGCTCTGAAAGGGAATGCGTTAGACACGCAACCCCTTGCAAAACTCTATTTTCTTATGGCCGCTGCAGCTACCGCCACCGCCGGCACCAAGGGCGTCATTCGTCAGGTGATTGGCCCGGTTCTGGATGTGGAATTCCCTGCCGGCAAGCTGCCCAAGATCCTCAATGCCCTTCGCATTGAGGGCAAGAACCCATCCGGTCAGGATGTTGCCATCACTGCCGAAGTGCAGCAACTCCTCGGCGACCATCGAGTGCGTGCGGTCTCCATGAGCAGCACGGATGGTCTGGTTCGTGGCATGGAAGCCCTCGACACCGGCGCTGCAATTTCCGTGCCCGTTGGTGAAGCCACTCTGGGCAGGATCTTCAACGTGCTCGGCGAACCAGTTGATGAGCAGGGTCCTGTTACAACCGATGCAACTGCCCCGATTCACAGACCATCACCAAAACTCACTGAGCTAGAGACCAAACCAACAGTTTTTGAAACTGGCATCAAGGTGATTGATCTCCTGGCTCCTTACCGTCAAGGCGGCAAGGTTGGCCTCTTCGGTGGTGCCGGTGTGGGCAAGACCGTGCTGATTCAGGAGCTGATCAATAACATCGCCAAAGAACACGGTGGTGTGTCTGTCTTTGGTGGTGTGGGCGAGCGCACTCGTGAAGGCAACGACCTCTACGAGGAATTCAAAGAATCCGGAGTGATCAACTCCGACGACCTATCGAAGTCGAAGGTCGCTCTTTGCTTCGGGCAGATGAATGAGCCCCCTGGCGCCCGGATGCGCGTTGGTCTTTCAGCTCTCACCATGGCTGAGCACTTCCGCGACGTGAACAAGCAAGACGTGCTGCTGTTCATCGACAACATCTTCCGTTTTGTGCAGGCCGGATCAGAAGTCTCTGCTTTATTGGGTCGCATGCCTTCCGCCGTGGGCTACCAGCCCACCCTTGGCACCGACGTTGGTGCACTTCAAGAGCGCATCACCTCAACCCTAGAGGGATCGATTACCTCGATTCAGGCCGTCTACGTTCCCGCAGATGACCTCACCGACCCCGCACCAGCCACAACATTTGCCCACTTAGACGCCACAACTGTGCTGGCTCGTGCATTGGCCGCCAAGGGCATTTACCCAGCTGTGGATCCTTTGGATTCCACCAGCACCATGCTTCAGCCATCAGTTGTTGGCGATGAGCATTACCGCACAGCACGAAGCGTGCAAGCCACACTGCAGCGCTACAAGGAACTGCAAGACATCATTGCCATCCTTGGTCTCGACGAACTCTCAGAAGATGATCGCCGCACAGTAGATCGTGCCCGCAAGATTGAGAAGTTCCTCTCCCAGCCCTTCTTTGTCGCCGAGATTTTCACCGGCATGTCCGGCAAGTACGTCAAGCTGGAAGAAACCATCGCCGGCTTCAATATGATCATGTCCGGTGAACTAGACCATCTACCTGAGCAAGCCTTTTACCTTGTTGGCAACATCGACGAGGTCAAAGCTAAGGCCGAGAAGATGGCTTCAGAAGCAAAGGGTTAAAGCCCAACGGGGAGTGAGACATCTCCCCGCTAATCACTTTCATCCCCATTCAATTTCTCCACTTCAAACCCAAGCCTCCGAACCATGTCTCTCACCCTCCGCGTTCTGGCACCTGACCAGAGTGTGTTCGACGGCACTGCTGAAGAGGTGATTCTTCCTAGTACCACAGGCCTGATTGGCATCCTGCCAGGCCACATATCGCTTGTCACGGCCCTGGATATCGGTGTGATGAGGGTTCGAACCAATGGGGCCTGGAACTCCATTGCCCTGATGGGTGGATTCGCCGAAGTTGAAGCAGACGATGTCACCGTGTTGGTGAATGGTGCCGAACTCGGCAAGAGCATTGATACAACAACGGCTGAAGCAGAGCTAGAGCAGGCCAAGGCCAAAGTGAGCCAAATGGAAGGCCAGGAAGCCTCAACCGAAAAAATAAAGGCACAACAGAACTTCAATCGCGCCCGAGCACGAGTTCAAGCCACTAAATAAGCCAATCAATAGGCAGCTGCTGAGGGCATTGAGTTGACGCTACAGCTCTTACTCGACAGCGCAGACCCAAGCAAATGGGAAGCATGGCTTCCTACAGGTCTTTTTGGTGGCATCACAACCAACCCAACACTGCTGAGACGAGCCCAACAACCCTGCCAACTTGATCATCTCAAGAGCTTGGCTGCTGCTGCCGAACGACTGGGTTGTTTAGAGCTACATCTTCAAGCATGGGGAAAGCATGCCATCGAGCTAGCAGAATGCGGCGCTGCCTTGGCCCAATTGACGACTCCAGCTCTCACTGTTCACGTCAAACTGCCGATTACCCAAGCAGGAAGCCAAGCAGCAAGCACCCTGATCGCCGCAGAAATCCCCATCACATTCACGGCCTGTTTTGAAGCCTCCCAGGTCTTGATCGCTGCGGCCTTGGGCGCTCAACATATCGCCCCCTACCTCGGACGGATTAACGATCAAGGCCTTGATGGCTACACCGAATTGATAGCGATGCAACGAGCCCTAGAAGGAGTTGGCAGCAGCTGCAAACTTCTGGTGGCTAGTTTGCGCAGTCGTCGTGATCTCAGCCATTTGGCGGCAGCAGGAATCGACACCTTCACGATCAGTGCTGAGCTGGCTGAGGAGCTGTTTGAGGTCAAGGCCACCTTGGATTCTGCTGCTGCGTTTGAGCAAGACGCATGCTCTGGAGCCTGAACTGCACGCTAGCCCATGCAACCTCCGCTTCAGTCTTGCCATTAAAAAACTCCGCCTTAGAGGCGGAGCGGGTCTGCAGAATTCATTCGTTCGGCTGGCTTGATTAAGCCGTACCGCAAAAGGTGACGTCTGGAAACTTGAGCTTGGCTTCTTCGAGATTCTTACCCTTGCCCTCTTCCTGCCAGTAGTTGATCACTTCCGTGGCCTTATTGAGCACCTCAACGCGCTCGTTATCGGTGATCCAGCTCTTGCCTTCTAGCTCACCTTTAAGTGTTTCCCATGCATCTTCGCGAGGCCAGAAAAAGTAAGCCGTAAGAGGGCTGGGACCACCGCCAACGATTTGATCAACAGCCAGAGCCACGTTGTCTGGCAGCCACAGAATCTTCAGCAAGAAGCGACCTTCATCGGCCTTTGGGGTATATCCAGAAGGCACACCATCAGCATCGATCGTTGCAGTCGCTAGAGCAGCACTGCCACCACGCATCATAGGACGGCCTTCCTGAGGCTCCTCCTTGGGTTGCGCCTGATCCTCAACGACGTCCGTCGTGGCCTGTGGATGTGCCTCAGCCACTGCAGCGGCCGTGCTCGCGACCTCTTGATCAGCGGCAGCGCCTTCGGAAACCGTCATGCTCTCTGCGCTCAAGGAATCTGAACAAACAACTAACCTAACAGTCGCTCAACACTCTCTATCCACTGAACCTGCAAGGCCTGCTGCTGTTTGACATCGACGGCGTGATCCGCGATGTAGCAGCCAGCTACCGCCGCGCCATCCAGGAAACAGTGCACCATTACAGCGGCTGGCGTCCCAGCGTCGCCGTGATCGACGCACTCAAAACAGAAGGCATCTGGAATAACGACTGGGACGCCAGCCTGGAGCTCCTCAGACGTGATCAGAAAAGCCGTAACCAAGCCCTAGACCTACCGAGCCGCGAGCAGCTCATAGACGTGTTTAGTCGTTTTTATTTTGGCGGTGATCCCAATGGCGACCCCAGCAATTGGCAGGGCTTTATCCGCAATGAGCCACTGCTAGTTAATCAAAGATTCTTTGAGGAGCTGAGTTCGCTCGGCTTCGCCTGGGGGTTTGTTAGCGGTGCTGAGCCTCCTTCTGCCCGATTTGTATTGGAACAACGCTTGGGGCTCAAGCATCCAGCCTTGATCGCCATGGGCGAAGCACCTGACAAACCAGATCCCACTGGCCTGCTTCAACTAGCCAGCCAACTTGCTGGTAGGAGATTGGGTCAAGGCGTTCCAACAGTCGCCTACCTAGGCGACACGGTGGCCGATGTGCGCACAGTGATCAATGCCCGCCAGCAACAACCCGAGCAGCAATGGATGAGCCTGGCAGTCGCGCCACCCCATTTGCATGGGATCGAGCAACAAGAAGCACGCAACGCCTATGAAGATCGACTGAAGCAGGCCGGCGCCGATCACATTCTGAGCTGCACAACCGATGCGATCGAGACCCTCAAAAACTGGTGAAGATGTCGTCTGGCCAGGTTCGGCCATCTGCTTGATCTCGCGTAGTGCTGCTAAGGAATTTGGGTGAAAGCATGGCTAATGCTTGCGCGCTGATGCCGCCAGCCCATGGCTCGCGCAAAACGCTTACTGCCATCTGGCTGCAGTTTCCATATCACGCTGCGTTGCAATAGCCGGCAGTTCTTGATTGCTACAGGGTTAAGGCGTGATGTGTTGTTGGCGGTACTTAACAACGCCCAGCAGAAATTTGCCGTGAGGGTCTATGGGCTATGCCTGATGGCTAACCACCTTCACTTGCTGCTTAAGCCAACCAATGCCAAGGATTTGCCGAGGTTGATGCATTGGTTCGCTTGGTACTCCGCCATGGCACTCAACCGCTTGAGCGGACGTTGCGGGCACTTCTGGGAGGCCAGGTATTTCTCAACGCCGATCCACCCCAAAGATCACCGGCGAATGCTGAATACCTTGAGGTATATCCATGCCAATCCCAAAGCAGCAGGTGTAAGGAAAGGATTCTTTGATCCCTATAGCAACTATGGCCACTACAGCAGGTTGCAATCAGATGGCATCAGCGAATGGAGTCCTGCCTTTTTAAAGCTATCGGCAACGCTTGATGGCTGCGCCAAGCGCTATGAGCGTTTCTGCCAGCGCTATCGCCATAAGAGTAAAGGCGCTCCTAAGTGCCATTGGGGCAGCCGCATGCTTAAACGACTGGTGAGCAGTGCAAGAACTAGAAGTAAGAAGAAGAGGGTTTCTCCAGGCCAACAACAGCTACCGTTTGCGTTCGATATTCGTCTCAATCAAATCCCAGAGGATTGGCATCAAGTAGCGGTGAGATTTAGAAAAGCCAATGGCATCAGAGATGGAGATCAGACTCTCAAGCTGTGGTGATTAGTTGGGCAATATAAGTAGTTTTCTGGCAGATAAAGTTGACGATAGATTTGTCATGAATGCAAAAAACTATTGCTGATTTTTACCTGCTAAAGAAGACATCAAGGCAACTTTTTGCAAGTCAACGCGCCAGGTATCGATGGTTGTTTCAAGCCAATAGCGAGGTGGTTGAAGAGTCAGCAAGCCCCGGCTAATGCAGGGGCTTTTAGAGGGTATCATCACTCACACAATGGTCATCGGATTCATTTTTTCACAAGCGTGTACATATAATCGGATTTCTCTGTAGGTATTGTCGGTTCCAGTTTATTTATCAATCTACCTCCTAGCACACATAGCATACACAATTCCAGGTTCCGTCATGACACTCACAGGTTTCCACACCGCAGTCGTGCACCCTTACATCCCGATTGGCTGGTGTTGTAGATAACGTTTGAATTGCGGGCATCACTGCTGGTTGTTTCTTGCTTGGTGATCCATAGCCATTAGAGCCAAAGCGATATTTAATGTCTGCTGTAAAGCGTGTATCAAAAGCCTCGTCGTAAGAAAGATTGGCTCCAAGAGTTAAACCATTGCTGATGTTGTAGGCGAGTCTTCCTTTAACACCAGAACCATCAGCATCATCGAGATCACCTTGCTGATAGTAATAACCAACAGAAGCATTGAAATCTGGTGTGATGCTGTAGCCAACATCTAAGCCGTAGGTATCAAGAGCACCACCGTCGTAATGGCTGTTCAGTTTGTGTTCGACATCACCGATTGGAACCAATGCATAGGCATTGAAGTTCCAGATATCAGAGACTGCTTCTAAACCTGCAGCAACTTGAGAGAAGAAGACATCACGCTTATCAAAGACATTGACGCTGGTATCAGCATCACCTGTATTCATTGGCCGGCTGTCATAGCCAGCATTCACTCCATACATCCAGCTGCGATCACCATTGAGCCAGCGGTAACCCAAACGGGTTGAGGTGGAGATGGTTGTACCAGCGACATCGGTATTAACGATGCTGCTTTCACTATCTCGATCAGAGAAGTTGGCATTGGCTAAAGCATCAATAAACCAAACGCTGTTCTCACCAACGGCAATCGGAAGAAACGCTCCAATACCGGCTTGATTGGGTGTTCCGGCTCCTTGCAGTGCTCCTTGAAAACCCCAGTTGAACTGCACAGCATCTTTGAGGTTGATCTCCATCACCCCGAGATCTGCTGCATTGCCATCCTCTTGAGCAGCGACTGGCTGGATGGGAGTGCTAGCCAGTGCAAGAGCAGCAACACCAGCAAGCGACAGAGGAAGATGAAGGGAACGCTGCACTGGGATTAGACGCTTAAAAGATCATTGATTATCTCGAATATTTTTGCTTGCAGCTGTCAGGCCTCTTCAACTGCAGTAATGGATCTCGCCAGAGCAACAGTGATTCGCTTATCGCTGCATGGCTTCAACACTTTTCTCCGCTAACGATGTGAGCACCTCATTCCCCTGCTCACTCACCAGCACATCATCTTCAATACGAATGCCGATCCCCTTCCAACGATCAGCAATCGCAGGTTGCCCCTCTGGCACTGGCAAACGGTCACTGACATACAAACCCGGTTCCACTGTTAACACCATGCCGGGCTCAAGATCCACCGGATGCTCACCAAGGCGATAGGCGCCTACATCATGAACATCAAGACCAAGCCAATGGCCAGTGCGATGCATATAAAGGTGTCGGTAGCCCCCTTGCTCAATCAGTCCATCAACACTGCCAAGCAATAAACCCAACTCCACAAGCCCTTCAACGAGCACCCGCACCGCAAGATCATGCACGCGATCAGCAGTGCCACCCGGTCTTACCTCAGCGATCGCTGCCTGCTGCGCTGCTAAAACCAGCTCGTAGAGAGCGCTTTGCTCAGCGCTAAAGCGTCCGTTAACAGGGAATGTACGAGTGATATCTCCGTTGTAGTAATCAACGAGCGAACAGCCTGCATCGATCAACACCAGCTCGCCATCAACAAGCGGAGCATTGTTAGCGGTGTAATGCAACACGCAGGCGTTATCGCCACCGGCCACGATCGATCCATAGGCAGGGCCGCGCGCGCCTTGCTCAAGAAAATGCTGCTCGATTACAGCCTGCAGCTGTCGCTCATTCATGCCCGGACGCGCCGTATTCCTAGCCAGCTGATGAGCTTGCGCAGAAATCCGAGCCGTCTCACGCATGCGCTCGATTTCCTCTGCTCCCTTGCGCAACCTCAACTGATGGATGAAAGGGCAAGGGGCCACAAGACCAAGCGCTGATACGCCGCTGCGTGGGGCCTGATCGAGTTGCTTGGCCCAAGCCTCAAGAACCAGCGGCTCCACCTTTGGGTGCTTTCCCACCCTGAAGCCAATCGCTTCAGCGCCTTTGAGGTAATCGCCCAACAGCTGAGATAATTCAGCTATTGGATGAGCTCGATCAGCGCCAAACTGCGCCACTGCTCCCTCGACACCCCAACGGAAGCCATTCCATACCTCGGTCGTTGGCTCTTTGGGTTGCACAAACAGCACAAAACGCTCACCTTCAGGCCGATAGGGCAAAAGCAAAGCCACCGCATCAGGCTCATCCAGACCCGTGAGATACCAGAAGTCACTGTTTTGACGAAACGGATACTCGCAATCGGCGTGATGCGTCACGAACGAAGCCGCTGGAATTACCGCTGCCACACCCCCCAATTGCGCCATCAAGCAAGCGCGACGCTGATGGAAGATACACAGATCGGTCACGGCAAGAGACACAACAGCATTTGGACGTCAGGATGGCAGCAGAACACCATGCAGGGGGAACCCTCCATGCCATCGTCCGCCATTAGCGGATCACCACTAATCCTGATGCCTAAGACGGTGACACTGCGTGGCCATGATCAGGAGTGGCCAAAGCATTTACGACTTGTCGTGATCAACCACGACATCCTTACTCCCCCCCGCCAGGCATGAGCAACGACCTGCTGGTCTTAACGCTATTGGTCGTTGTCGTTATCACCGGTTCTGCCTTGTGCTCAGGTGTGGAGGCAGCACTGCTCACAGTGAATCCTGTGCAAGTGCATGAGCTGGCCGCACGGCCCCAACCAATCGCTGGCTCCAGACGCTTAGCCCAACTCCGTCAAAGGCTGGGACGCACTCTCTCTGTACTGGTGATCGCCAACAACGGCTTCAACATTTTCGGCAGCCTGATGCTTGGAGCCTTTGCGGCTTATGTCTTTGAGAAGCACAACATCAGTGATGTGGCCTTGCCGTTGTTTTCGATAGGTCTCACATTGCTCGTGATCGTGCTGGGCGAGATCCTGCCGAAATCTCTCGGCAGCCGCCTGGCCCTATCGGTTTCCCTCTCCAGTGCCCCAGTGCTGCACCTGCTGGGCCTGCTGATGCGTCCTGTGGTGGTTTTGCTCGAGCGGTTATTGCCAGCAATTACCGCCGAGAACGAACTGAGCACGAATGAGAATGAAATCAGGCTGCTGGCAAGGCTGGGGTCGCAAAAAGGGCAGATCGAAGCCGATGAAGCTGCCATGATCGCCAAGGTGTTCCAACTCAACGACCTCACAGCCCGCGACCTGATGATCCCCCGGGTAGCAGCTCCCACCCTCGATGCTGCTGCCAACCTTGAAACACTTCGCCCTGAACTGCTCACCCACAACGCCGAGTGGTGGGTCGTGCTTGGCAAAGAAGTCGATAAAGTTCTTGGCGTGGCCAGCCGCGAAAGGCTGCTCACCGCCCTTCTGCAGGATCAGGGTCACCTCACCCCTGCAGACCTCAGTGAAACGGTGGAATTTGTACCTGAAATGATTCGCGCCGATCGACTACTCACTGGCTTCCGTCGTGACAACAGCGGCGTGAGAGTGGTGGTTGATGAGTTTGGCGGTTTCGTGGGCGTGATCGGTGCCGAAGCGGTCTTGGCCGTACTGGCCGGCTGGTGGAGGAAGTCAAGCTGATGACGCAACCCCCCTCCACCCCCGAGCGCTGTCACCTTCTACTCAGCCAGTGGGTCAAACAACTATCGCTGAGTAACCGCGAATACAACCAATTCGCTGGGGAGCTGATCGCACTCAATCGCCAACTCAAGCGATTGGAGCAGCGTCGCTTGCGCATCGCAGTGTTTGGTCGAGTAGGAGTCGGCAAATCAAGCCTGCTCAATGCACTGCTGGGCCAGAACATCTTTGCCACCGATGTAGCCCATGGCTGCACCCGTCACCAACAAGCGGTGGATTGGTGCCAACCGATTAATAATCTTGATTCTGTAGAGCTGGTCGACACTCCCGGCATCGATGAGATCGCTGCTGCCGGCAGGGCACGGCTAGCGGCGAGGGTAGCTCTGCAGGCCGATCTGGTGCTGCTGGTTCTTGACAGCGACCTCACCACCATCGAAGCAGCTGCCCTCAAGACCCTGCTCAAAAGTGGCAGGCCGATCGTGCTTGTGCTCAACCGCTGCGATTGCTGGTCGCCAGAGCAGCGCAATGCACTTTTGGCAAGTATTCGCAGCCGCCTACCCGCTGCAGCTCTCCAACTACAACTCCATGCTGTGGCCGCCGCGCCACGTGAGCCCCAGCTTCGTGCTGATGGCCTTGTGCGTAGCAAGATCTGCCCCCCTCAAGTGGAGCCGCTGCGCAAAGCCCTGATTCAGCTCCTGATGGAGCAGGGTGAGTTGCTTTTGGCTCTCAATGCCTTACGCCAGGCCGATCGTTTTTACCAGGTCCTCAAGCGAGGACGGTTGCAGCGAAGCAAGGCTGCAGCCCAAGGCTTAATCGGCCGTTTTGCCGCCATCAAAGCTTCCGGTGTGGCGGCCAATCCTCTAGTGCTGCTGGATCTAGCCGGAGGTATGGCTTGTGACACTGCTCTGGTCGTCAAGCTTTGCCAGCTCTATGGCCTGCAGATCGGCGGCCCTGCAGCCCGGCAACTACTCGGCCGACTCTCAAGCCACAATGCCCTTCTAGGAGGTGCTCAGTTGGGCATTCAACTGGCGCTCAGCGCAGTGCGTCAGTTGCTGCTGCTGGCAGTCCCCTTCACCGGCGGTTTAAGCCTGGCGCCAGCAGCCCCAGTTGCCCTCGCTCAAGCAGCCCTCGCCGTGCACACAACACGACGCACCGGCCGCCTAGCAGCACGAGAACTACTGCTTGGCAGCCAACGACGCGAGGCCCAACCCGCTGCACTGCTAAGGCGCCTGGCTGCCAACGACCCTCAAGTCCGGCGCTGGCTGATCGATTGGCCAGAGCTGGCGGCCAACGAAGCGTGCCAACTTCAGACCCTGCTTCCATGAGCAAGCATCAGGGCACCATCGCCCTGTTTGGCACCAGCGCCGACCCCCCAACCTGCGGCCACCAAGCACTGTTGGAAGGCTTGGTGGCGATGTTCCCAAAGGTCGCCACCTGGGCTAGCGACAACCCGATGAAACGCCACTGCGCCCCATTGGATAAGCGAAAAGCTCTGTTGGCTACTTTGGTGAAGGCGATCGCTAATCCGCAGCTAGAGCTGATGCAAGAACTCAGCAGTCCATGGGCGATCACGACTCTGAAACGTGCAAACACTCGCTGGCCTAGCAGCGAATTGGTGTTTGTGGTTGGCAGTGATCTGGCCGGCCAAATCCCCCACTGGAAAGATGCTCGAGCTGTCTTGCAACTCGCCCGCCTCGCCATTGCTCCTCGTCAAGGTTGGCCACTACAGCTACAGCAACTCGAAGCCCTGGAATGCTTGGGTGGTCGTATCGAGCTGCTACCAATGCAAATCCCCGCCACCTCAAGTTCTGAGGTGCGCAGTCAACCCAAGCCGGCCCAGATCCCTGCAGCATTGTGGCCATTGGTTCTGGAACAAAACCTCTACGGCCTCGCCACCAGTCCCTGATGCGCCTTGCTCTAGCCCAGCTCAATCCACTTGTAGGCGATCTGGCTGGCAACGGCGAAAAGATTCTGGCTGCCTGCCGTGAGGCTGCTGATCTCGGTGCAGATCTGGTACTCACGCCTGAGCTTTCCCTGTGGGGATATCCACCCCGAGATCTGTTGCTTAGCCACAACCATCTCGTTCAACAAAGCGATGTGCTCAACCAGATGGCGAGCATCCTGGCCCGCGAAGCCCCTGAGCTGGCAGTGGTCGTGGGCCTAGCTGAGCAAGCCCATGACCCTCAACTGCCCCAGCTCTTCAATGCTCTAGCCCTGATCAAAAGCTCCCAATGGCAGGTGGTAGCTCGCAAGCAACTGCTACCCACCTATGACGTCTTCGATGAAAAACGCTATTTCCGCCCGGCAGGCACTCCGGCTGTGTTGGAGTTTGAACGCGATGGGCGTCGCTGGCGCCTTGGGCTCACAATCTGCGAAGACCTCTGGGTGGAAGAAGCACTGCAGGGCAAGCGCATTGCCGGCCCTGACCCCATCGCAGCGCTCCTGCCACAAAACATCGACCTACTACTTAATCTCTCAGCTTCGCCATTCAGCCAATCCAAAGAACTTCTGCGCCAGCGCTTGGCCGCTAGGGCTGCGCAGAGACTGAGCGCTCCGGTGATCTATGTGAATCAAGTGGGCGGCAACGACGAGCTGGTCTTTGATGGCGCCAGTTTCGTCGTCGATGAACATGCTGAGCTTGCCCTGCAATTGCCCAGTTGTCGCGAAGCACTAGCCATCTGGGATGCAACCTCTACAGCCACCCATCTCGACATTCCTACGATCGAACCACTGGAGAAATTATTCCGGGCATTGGTTCTAGGTGTGCGTGACTACGCTGGCAAATGTGGCTTTAAACGTGCCCTGCTTGGCCTCAGCGGTGGTATCGATTCGGCCCTGGTGGCCGTGATCGCTGCAGCGGCCATAGGTGCCGATCAGGTGACATCCCTACTGATGCCTTCACCCTGGAGTTCAGCTGGTTCAATTGATGATGCCCTAGCTCTAGCCAAACGACTAAGAATGGCTACCCAAACTGTGTCGATTGCGACCTTGATGACGAATTTTGAGGCCGCCCTCATCCCTCCTCTCGGCAAGCCACCCGAGGGCGTTACTGCAGAGAACCTCCAATCCCGCATCCGCGGCACCTTACTGATGGCATTGGCCAACCAACAAGACCAGCTGCTGCTATCCACTGGCAACAAATCCGAACTAGCAGTGGGCTACTGCACCCTCTATGGCGATATGAACGGCGGCCTAGCCGTGATTGGAGATGTCTACAAAACCAACGTCTTTAGGCTCTGTGATTGGCTTGACAGCCCTGCCGCCGAAACATGCCGCAAAGAGGTAGGACTACCAACTAAAGGCGAACTGATCGGTACGACAATCCGCCAAAAGCCTCCCAGCGCCGAATTGCGCCCGAACCAACGCGATAGCGATTCACTACCCGACTACGCCCTCCTCGACCCTCTGCTTAAAGCTCTGATTGAAGAACGCCTCAGTACGGAGCAACTTGTCAGCAGAGGACATGACCCTGCCCTCATCGAGCGGGTGCAGCAATTACTGCGACGGGCCGAGTTCAAACGGCGACAGGCCCCACCCCTGCTGAAGGTGAGTTCACAAGCCTTTGGCAGCGGCTGGCGGCTACCGATCGCCGCCGAATAATCACCACAAAACCTGGTCAGGCTGCCCTGATGTCGCCAACCTAAAACAAGTCATTGGCGTCCATGGACTCCTCTATTCTTTCGGCCCCAATAGCCAGCATCGGGGTACCGACCGAAATTAAAGCCGATGAGCTGAGAGTGGCACTTACTCCTGACGGGGTGAAAGAACTGGTCAACAAGGGGCTAGAAGTAAGGGTTCAGGCTGGCGCCGGGGCTGGAGCGGGCATTGGTGATGAGGCCTTCGCTGATGCCGGTGCCAAGCTTGTCAACCGCGAGGAGGCCTGGGCAGCCCATCTCGTCGTGAAGGTGAAGGAGCCTCAGGAAGAGGAGTTCTGTCTACTCAGGCAAGACATGGTGCTCTTCACTTACCTACACCTAGCCGCCTACCCAAAGGTGGGTGAAGCGCTACTCAATGCTGGCACCACCGGTGTGGGTTACGAAACGGTGCAACTAGAAAACGGCAGCCTGCCGCTACTGGCACCAATGAGCGAAATCGCCGGCCGTCTAGCCGCACAAGTGGGCGCCCATTTGCTCGAACGACCTCATGGCGGACGCGGCGTGCTGATCGGAGGCTGCACCGGCGTGCAACCGGCCCGGGTGGTCGTGTTGGGCGCTGGCACCGTGGGCTGGAATGCAGCCAGGCTGGCCGCCGCCATGGATGCCGAAGTGATGTTGCTAGACCGCTCACCTGAACGGTTGCGTAGCCTTGAGACAAGCCGCCGCGGCAGGCTGATTAGCGTTGTCAACAGCCGTGGCCTGCTGGAGCGACTCATCCCCACTGCAGACCTTTTGATCGGTGCCGTCCTGACGCCCGGAGGTCGAGCACCCACCCTCGTCGATGAAGAGATGGTGAAACAAATGAAGCCCAATTCAGTGATCGTGGATGTAGCGATCGATCAGGGAGGTTGTGTGGCCACCAGCCAAGAAACCACCCATACCCATCCCACCGTGACCATCCACGGCGTCCAGCACTACGCCGTCGGCAACATGCCAGGTGCGGTGCCTTTTACCTCCACTGAAGCTCTGGTGAGTGTGACCCTGCCCTACATCCTTGGCATTGCCGGGCGGGGCCTTGAGGAGGCCGTCACCGAACGTCCCGAACTTCTTTCCGGGCTCAACACAATTCAAGGCTCCGTTTGTCATCCGGGTGTCGCCAAGGCCCTAGGGCTACCACCAAGGCACCCAATGGCATGCTTACGCTAAACAGCCTTCACCACAAAACCAGCTCTCAAAAACACCGCTTCGCAACGCTTTTAATCAGCATCACGACAGTGGCGTATCAGAACTGGATGAGATCTCACTCAACCGATCCAAAGGCCTCTGCAGGGAGTCCTGCGCAATCCCCTCCCTGAGAGCCAGTAGCAATCCTGCAGCTTCCGCATAACTACGAGCTCTCTGCACTCCGGATGTGATTCCCAGCGCCTCTGGCGTCACCTTCAACACGCTCGGGTTGGTCACGGTGATCAAAGGGACACCCCGCTCCAAGCAAGCCAACACCGCTTCACCGCCAAGAGCACCCTCCGGGGCCACTACCGCACCAAGCTGCTCAGCATGCAACAGCTCTGCTCCTGCCGGCAATGCCTCTTCAGTTGTGAGTGGCACCAGATCGGGTGCTCGACTTAATCCCACCAATACACAGGCCAAAAATGTATAGCCCAACTCCTCACCAGCAGCACGTGGATCCAAAAGTGGATCGCATGGCAGTGGAGACAAAGCCGGCGCATGAGCGCAAGGCAAGCCGAGCTCACGCACCAACAAATGGCTAATCACCGCCTCGGCACCGGCAAGCGCATCAACACCACTGCCCTGGCGATAGGCCCTCAGAGCCTCGCTTTGAGGATCCTCCGGGAAACGGGCAACCACAGCGATTGCGCTGGCACCGGCATCGCGAAGCTGCTCGCCAGCCCGCAGCAGCGCATCGGGCTGGCCTAATTCACCCCAGCTCGCCCCACTACTCCCCTCGCGTAAGCGCACCTCCAAGGGAACGTCTGTGGTGACCACTGGCCCGAGATTCAAGCCAAGACTGGCGCGACAACCCTCAGCAACCTGCCATTGCCTCTGCCGCAACTCCGGTTCGATGCCAGCATCCAACAACAGACCAATCCGTTGCTGACGCACAGGTCGCAAGCCAAGCTCACCAACCGCAAAACGATCCAAGCTGTAGCCCTCGACGTATTGAATGCGCGGGTCGCTCCAATAAAGCGCCGCTCCATTGATCACATTCGGATGGGTGATCAAGCAACCGCTAGCTGCTGCTAACAGCCGAGCACTAGGCAAAGCATCACCGGCATAGCCACCAATCTCACAGCCAATCCCCGTAGGCACCACCAGCAAGGTAGGCAATGGAGGCGGGATCGATACGCTTGCAGAGAGAAGAAAAGAAGGGATCAAAACGTCATCCCCTTACGTGTCAGAACTAACCACAACCGCCTCAATCTTCAACTTGCGAGAGTGGTCACCAGTGGATTCCACTGCTGTGATCGCCCATCGCAAGGGCTCTCCATGTGCAGCGAGCTGTTCTCGTAACCAGGGCCGCAACTGATGCAAAGGCAACTGCGCAGACCAGACCAGCTCAAGCTGCATCACACACAAATTCAAGCTCACTTCAGATGCTCACCAAACTGGGCTTCATTGAAGACATCCTGCCACCACAAAACTGGCAAAAAAAAAGCTGTGCTCCGAGCCATCAATCTCATTGGTGTCAGCAAAGCTACGCCAAAAGCTGTGACAGAGATCTAGATCAAAATGCATCATGCTGCTCAAGCCTCTCAGGAGAAAGGCTCAACACTCAGGCCACCGTTGAAGTCACTCTCGAAAAACACCGCCAAGATCACCGCTCACCCGTTCTGCATCGCAAAAACTCAAACCATCAAAAAGCCGGTCTCAAAAGACCGGCTCACTGAAGTTAAATCAAGCGCAAAACTAGGTACAAGACCCACCTACAACTTCCAGAATCTCCTGAGTAATTGCTGCCTGACGTGCTTTGTTGTAGTCAAGCGTGAGAGTCTTAGCTAAGGCCTTGGCGTTGTCGCTGGCATTGTTCATCGCCGTCATCCGACTGGCCAACTCGGAAGCCGCCGATTCCTGGAGGGCACGCAGCATCTGATTTTGCAGATAGAGAGGCAACAAAGCATTGAGCAGTTGCTCAGGACTCTGTTCAAAAATGATGTCCGAAGGCAGCGGAGGCTGCTCATTAGCAGGCCCAACACCTTTCTCAACTGTGAGACGACTATCCTTTGTCGTCAGCCGGAAGATCTCATCATCAGCTTCGGCGATGCCCTGGGGATCAAGCGGCAAGAGGGTTTGCACCACAGGATTGCAGCTCACAAGGTTAATGAACTTGGTGTAAATCACCTCGATTCGATCTGTGCTTTGAGAAAGGAATTCGGCTAAAACCTCAGTGGTGATCGACTCTGCGTCGTCAGAGGTTGGAACTTGCTCAAGGCCAGTGAAGGTAGCCCGAATCGTGTACTGGCTTGATCGATTGCTGAAATAGGTGATTGCCTTGCGACCAATTAAGACAAGATCAACCTTGTATCCCTGGCCATTCAACTCGGCATAGCGCTGCTCAGTGCGCTTAATGATGTTGGAGTTGTAGCCTCCGCAAAGGCCACGATCACCTGTAACAGCAAGCAGGGTAATGGTTTTGAGATCGCTGGTCTTCAAGAGAGGCGCATCTGCCATCTCAAAACTCATTCGCGATTGAATGTTCTCCAACACGCGAGCCAACCGGTCGGCGAAAGGGCGACTTCGCAACACCTGTTCCTGTGCTCGACGCACTTTCGCAGCCGCTACGAGACGCATCGCCTCAGTAATCTTTCTGGTGTTCTTAACGGAAACGATCCGGTCTCGGATGTCCTTGAGGTTCGCCATGGATAGGGTTCTCCGGGTTTACCTTCAGGGTCAGGCCGAGGCCAGCATCGACGACTTCACCTCGTTGATGGCGGCCTTGAGAATGGTCTCAGCATCCTCGTTGAGCACCTTCTCAGTCTGAACTTTGGTGATGTACTCGGGCTTGTTGGTCTTGAGGTAATCACGCAATTCACGTGAAAACTGAGTGACCTGATCCTCAGGCACCTCATCAATCAAGCCTTTCACTCCTGCATAAACGATCGCAACCTGCTCAGCCAAATTCAGCGGTGCAAACTGAGGCTGCTTAAGCAGCTCGCGCAGTCGCTTACCACGCCCCAACTGCTTCTGAGTTGCTTCATCTAAATCAGAGGCGAACTGAGAGAAAGCAGCCAATTCATCAAACTGAGCCAACTCAAGCTTCAACGTGCCGGCAATCTTTTTGATCGCTTTGGTTTGCGCAGCACCACCAACCCGGCTCACTGAAATGCCAACGTTGATGGCAGGACGCAATCCTGAGTTGAAAAGATCTGAACTCAAGAAAATCTGACCATCCGTGATTGAAATCACATTGGTAGGGATATAAGCCGACACGTCTCCTGCTTGGGTTTCAATGATCGGCAGTGCCGTCATCGAACCGCTACCCATCGCATCAGAAAGCTTTGCTGCCCTCTCAAGAAGGCGGCTGTGGAGATAGAAGACATCTCCTGGATAGGCTTCACGACCGGGAGGACGACGCAGCAGCAGTGACATCTGACGATAGGCCTGGGCCTGCTTAGTTAGATCGTCGTAGATGACCAAAGTCGCCTTGCCCTTGTACATGAACGACTCAGCAATAGCTGCGCCCGTGTAAGGAGCCAGGTACTGCAAAGCAGCAGGGTCGGAAGCGCTAGCTGCCACAATCACGGTGTAATCGAGAGCGCCCTTCTCGCGAAGCACCTCAACTACGTTGGCCACAGAGGCAGCCTTCTGGCCGACAGCTACATAAACACAGACAACATCTTCTCCCTTCTGGTTGATGATCGTGTCGATTGCGATCGCAGTCTTACCTGTCTGACGGTCACCAATGATCAACTCACGCTGACCCCTACCGATAGGAATCATCGAATCGATTGATGTAATCCCTGTCTGCAGCGGCTCATGCACCGACTTACGTTTAATGATGCCTGGAGCTATCGACTCAATCAAGCGACTCTCAGTGCTGGGGATGTCGCCTTTGCCATCCATCGGTTGACCCAAAGGAGTCACCACTCTGCCCAGCATCTCATCGCTGACGGGCACTGAGGCAATCTTGCCAGTGGCTTTGACGGTACTGCCTTCCTGAATACCAACACCCTCACCCATCAACACCGCACCAACGTTGTCGTCCTCCAAATTGAGGGCGATACCTTCAGTGCCATCCTCAAATTCCACCAGTTCGCCAGCCATGACCTGCTCAAGGCCATAGACACGAGCGATACCGTCACCAATCTGCAGAACAGTGCCGACGTTGCTGACGGAAACCGACTTGTCATAGTCGGAGATCTGCTGCTTGAGAATCGCGCTGATCTCGTCGGGGCGAATGGAAACCATGGGAGGCGTTGGTGTTGAGGAAGAGGGTGAGAAAGAGAAAAAGGTAGGGAGCTAGCTCACCTTGGCCAGTGCCAGGCCAAGACGTCGAACCTGTCCAGCAACGCTGGCGTCGATCACCTTGGAGCCGACGTTGACAACGAAACCACCGATTAAATCTGGATCAATTTTGAGGTTGATCTCCAACTTGTCGGTATTAGCCACAGCCTGCACTTTCTTTTGCAGCGCAGCCTGTTGCTGCTCACTGAGTTCAGCAGCAGAAGTCACTGTGGCGAGAGCGATGTTGCGTTGCTCGCGATAGAGCTCAATCAAGCGCTCAAGCACCGCATCCAAAACGCCGATTCGCTGACGATCGGCGAGCAGCTTCAGCAGGTTGAGGAAAGAAGGTGTGACCTGATTAGCAAACAGCTTTTGCAAGGCAGCCTTCTTAGCCTCCACTTCCAAAACGGGTGAGGCCATTGCCCCACTTAACTCAGGGCAGTCGTTCCACAAGGCCAGAACTGCCTTTGCCTGATCAACCACCTGATCGACTTCCTTGCGGCTTTCAGCCACTTGAAGAAAGGCCTCGGCATAGGGGGTGGTGATGGTGTTAAGCAGTGGCATCAGGCTTCCCCAAGGTTTTTGATGGACTGACTCACCAACTTGGATTGAGCCTCGGTATTGAGTTTCCCAGGTAAAGCAGATAGTGCATTCTCTATCGCCATACGGGCAGCTTCTCGACGTAATTGAGCGCTAGCACGACTGGCTTCAGCATTGAGATCTGCTGTAGCACCCTGCTTAACACGTGCCATCTCCTCAACCGTGCGTTTTTCACTGTCAAGACGAATGGCTTCCGCACGAAGCTTGCAATCCTCGCGGATCTGTTCGGCTTTCTGATGGGCAGCTGCCAAATCCTTTTTGGCAGCTGCCAAAGCCTCGGTGGCCTTAAGCAGACGATCTTCAGCATCCTGAAGATCAGCCATAATCGCGACACGGCGGCGCTCAAGGATCCCCCCTATAAAAGGAGGAAGGAATTTGTAGAGACCGAAAATAACAATCGCCAGATTGACAATGTTGGCGTCAAACAAGTCGAGGTTCAGGCCGAAACCACCCTCACTGGCAAAGAACAAAGGACTAATCATTTGGCTGCCAGCAGGCGGTTAACGATGAGATCACCAAGCTTTTCTGCATCACCCTTAAGTTGACTCAGGGCCGAATCCCTCTGAGCATCAATCTCACGACGAGCCTTCTCCCGAGCTGCATTCGCATCAGCATTTGCAATAGCGAGGGCTTCTCGGTAGAGCTGTTCAGAATCCTTTTCAGCTTCTTGAATTAACTGCTGGGCAGCGATACGGGCTGACTTGAGCTGTTCCTTAAGCTCTAACTCCAGCTTCTCCGCCTCCGCAAGCTTTTGCTTTGCCTCAGCGCGACTGGTTGTGACATAGACCTCTCGTTCCTCAACGACCCGACCAACGGGTCTGAAGAAGAGAGCATTGAGGATGAAGGTGAGGAGCACCACCTGCAACGCCATGAGCGGCAGAGTGGCATCGAAGTCAAATAGACCTCCAGCACCGAACAGAAGCAAGCTGGTCATGAGGCGAGAGTGACAGCAGTTGAAGCAGGACTCAGAACGGAGTGAAGGCTGGAGGGCGATGAATGCCCCTGGGAAGAGTTCCGATCAACTCACAACCATGGCCGTGAGGTGATGAGAGCAGCCAGCTAGCGACTCCGGTCTGGATCAACCAGCGAAGGGATTGGCGAACAGCAACACCAAGGCGACCACAAGGCCATAGATGGTGAGAGATTCCATAAAGGCAAAAGAGAGCAGCAGGGTGCCGCGAATCTTGCCTTCAGCTTCAGGCTGGCGGGCAATGCCCTCAACAGCGCCGCCTGCAGCGGTGCCCTGACCGATACCTGGGCCGATGGCCCCGAGGCCTACAGCTAGACCAGCGGCAACAACAGACGCGGCGGTGGTAATGGAATCCATGGTTGAACTAAAGGTGTGGGGCGCTAAAACAGCGCGTATGGGGACCGAGAGGTTGATACCAGCGCCAGGGACATCTCGGAGATTGTGAGATGGGCCCGAACAAGCCGGACCTGCGCGCATGGAGTTTGCCAGACCGAGGGGTTAGGCCTGGCTAGATCAGAGTTTGATCAATGGTGCTCTTCTACCGCTTCACCGATGTAATAGGCGGCGAGGGTGGCGAAGATTAGAGCCTGAATGGCACTGGTGAACAGGCCAAGGAACATGACCGGGACTGGCAGGAAGAGGGGAACCAGGAAAACCAAAACTGCAACAACCAATTCATCAGCAAGGATGTTTCCAAACAGACGAAAGGAGAGTGATAAAGGCTTGGTGAAATCCTCCACGATCTTGAAGGGGATCATGATCGGGGTTGGATGGACGTAGTACTCGAAGTACCGCAATCCCTTGCGACTCAAACCGGCATAGAAGTAAGAGAGCGACACAAGTAGAGCAAGTGCCACGGTGGTATTGATATCAGCAGTAGGAGCACCCAACTCCCCACTGGGGAGGTGGATTAATTTCCATGGGACCAAAGACCCGCCCCAATTGCTTACAAAGATGAACAAGAACAAGGTGCCAATGAACGGCATCCAATCGCGATAAGCCTTCTCACCAATCTGGGTGCGAGCTAAATCACGGATGTAATCCCAGAGGAACTCGAGAAGATTTTGAACACCGTGTGGATCACGCTCCATCTTGCGTGTGCCCACAACAACAAGGGCAAGAATGGCGCCAATCACAATCCAGGATGTCATGAACACCTGGCCATGGAGCTGAAGATTGCCAATCTGCCAGTAAAGGTGTTGACCCACCTCCAGTTCGGCAAAGGGAAGAGCAATTGGCAAGAAACCCATCAGGCTGGAAATTCGGTGTCGAGAAAACGACGGTTTGAGGAGAAGCCGGCAAACCGGCAATTCAGTTGATCCAGGTTTGGTTCAAGTTCATGACTCAAGCAAAACCTGCAGGATCATGGCGGGCTTATAGAGCAGAAAACCGAGCAGGGCCGGCAGAAGCTCAAGCTGAGGCAAACGAGAAACCGCAAGTACAAGCAAAACGGGAACGAGAAGCTGAAACTTGCTCACACTCTTCGATCCGTTGCCCAGCTTGCCAACGCTGCGAGCTAAAAGCCGCAGGTAGAGAACTCCAGACAAAGCACCGACTAGCACACTGCTAGCGATGTGAAGATCGAAGAAAAGTGCGGTGACGGCCACCGCAAAAGCGGAGACGGTCAACGTTGCCAGGATGTAGCGCCGCTGTAGCTGCGCATAGTCGTCAGATGAAGCCGTAGAAACCACAGCTGACAACTCAGGATCCATAGAGAGCTCAGTGTTAGGGCTAGCCTCCACAGCTGTTTCCAGTCCACCCTGTCCCTCCTTTGGAGGGTCAATTTCAGGCTGGAGCAGCGGGGATGCCAGCAAGGGCGCCGAGGCTCTTGGATAAAGGCCCGCGGAATCTATCATGTAGATGCAACATTTCCAGGCGAAAGCAAGAGCACCTGCCGCCGTTGCAAATCCCTGGCCAAAGAGCTGATCCGCTTCGAATCCCAGCCAAGCGGCAAACATCCGAGAGCTGTATCAGGCGCCGCCTCGATTGCCTTAAGCAACTCAACTTGCTCAACACTTAGCTCTAGAGGAGCCATCTCGAAATCCAGCAAAGACTGGCCAGGCCAGCCCCAGAGACAGATAGAAAGCTTTCCCGTAGCAGCAAGCAACTCCTGATCATCTGTCCAACCCAGGGAGGCCTGTGGCCCCTTGGAGAGGAAGAACTCGAAATGACTGATGTCTGGATCTAGCTGTTCCATCAGTTGCCATTGCTGACGCTGCGTTAACGCCAAAGCCATCTCTAGCAATTCACCCTGCAACAGCCTTACTGGATCCCAAACCTTGGGATTAGAAAAACCCACAAACTCCAAATCAGCTGAAGCGACAAAAGCAAAAAGTCGTTCAAGGTTGTAACTCGTCTCCTGGGGATGGAGATACATATCTGCAAAGTTCACGTCTGCTACGCAGTCGATAGCCCAGCGCTGTTCATGATTAAGCCTGAGGCGATTGTGCTCAGGCAAGATTTCAAAAAGCTGCCGGGCCAATCTCAGGCCCTGCTCATCAGTGCCCAATCCCAGGGACGAAAGAAACCGCTGAATGCGATGAATTTCCCATCGACCAGCTTCGGCATAAAGGAAAAGGTGCAGCAAAGCCCCTGGCTTTAAACGTGATGCCAGAGCTTTGAGTCCAGCTTCTGGCTGTCGCAAGTGGTGCAGCGCACCAACGGAATTGATGTAGTCAAATTGCCCCTCATCTTCAAGCTCGAGCAAGCTTTGGTTCTCGATACGAACATGCGCCTGATCGTTGCCTCCGGAACGCTGTAAACGCTCTCGAGCCACCTCCAGCGCGCCGCGGGAAATGTCCACAGCCAGAATCTCCGCGCCGGGATTGAGATGGGCTAGGTAATCGGTACTAACACCCGTACCGCATCCGGCATCAAGGATTTTTAGAGGCTCACTACCAGCACATTTTCGGACAACAGAACCGGTACAGACCGCATAGGCCATATCCACACACCAACGCCAGTTGTATCCAGGCGGCGGCCCGTCCTGCAAAGGATCTCCTGGGTAAGGGAACCGGTCATAAAAAGCACTGACAACAGGTGTGGCCTCATCGCACGGCTGAGCAGCAGAGGACATCGAAAGGGAGCTGGCAACAAAGCGAGCATTTCATGGCCTCCCCCGAGGGGAGTCAGGACATCCCCTACAGCAAATATCCCAAAGCGAAGAAAGCTGAATCGACAAAATCAAACTCGTTTCTAGAAAGAAGATTGTGAAGAGCAAAAATCGAACCTATGACATCTCCTGAATGCCCTTGAACTTCTCTTGTCCAATAATGTTTTAAGCAGTTTTTTGTTGTCAATTAAGACTTGGCAAAGTGCTATTAACACGTCTCAATAGGTCAACTTGACTAAGACCTCCCCTCTTGAGCAGCTCCTCCGTCCTATCCCGCCGGAGTCAAAAACAACGGCAAGGGGCATTACGGCGTAGCCGTAATGATGGAAGCGATCAGTTGTCTTTCTGGCAAAAACGTCTCCCCCTCCCCTGGGCACTCTGGCCCGCTGAAGGCCGTTTACTACTTACCCTTTTTGCCTTCTGGAGCCTGGCAGGGCTGATGGTGCTTGGCTCGGCTAGCTGGTGGGTAGCCACTCGAGAAATGGGAGAAGGTGCTTATTACCTCAAACGACAACTGATATGGATGGCTGCCAGCTGGAGCCTGCTTGGCCTGGCTGTCTCTACCAGTCTGCGCCGTTGGCTAAAACTTGCAGGACCAGCCCTCTGGCTCAGTTGCTTCCTCGTCGCAGCGACCCTAGTCATCGGTAGCACCGTCAATGGGGCCAGTCGCTGGTTAGTGATCGGCCCTCTCCAGATCCAGCCATCAGAACTAGTCAAACCCTTTGTGGTGCTGCAAGCCGCCAACCTGTTTGCCCACTGGCAGCGCATCAGATCAGATGAGAAATTGCTCTGGCTTGGCATCTTCGGGGCCCTACTTCTACTGATTCTCAAACAGCCCAACCTCAGCACTGCCGCACTGACGGGCATGTTGTTATGGCTGATGGCACTGGCCGCTGGTCTGAGGTTGCGCACTTTGCTGGCAACCGCCATGGCAGGCGGCCTGCTTGGCACAACCAGCATTCTGATCAATGAGTATCAGCGCATACGCGTGATCTCCTTCCTCGACCCATGGCAAGACCCACAAGGGAGTGGTTATCAGCTCGTACAAAGCCTGCTTGCCATCGGCTCCGGGGGGTGGTTTGGCGAGGGCTTCGGCCTCTCCACCCAAAAACTGCAATACCTGCCCATACAAAGCACTGATTTCATCTATGCCGTTTTTGCCGAGGAATTTGGTTTCGTGGGCTCGGTGATGATGTTGCTCTTCCTGATGTTGGTTGCTTTCCTCGGCCTAAGGGTAGCTCTGAGTTGCAGAACCAACCAGTCGCGATTGGTTGCTATCGGCTGCACAACGATCCTGGTGGGTCAAGCCGTGATCAATGTGGCCGTGGCCTCAGGCGTGATGCCCACAACCGGCTTGCCCTTGCCAATGGTGAGTTATGGAGGCAATTCACTGCTCTCAAGCGTCATGATTGCCGGTCTTTTGATCCGTTGTTCCCTTGAATCAACAGGGCTCCTTGGTGGCAGATCCCCTCGACAGCGACGTCAGTCGATAGGGTAAATACCGTAATTTGATCCGGCTGAACCGGCTCTACCCATCCCTGCTCTGGACCTGGTTCTCTCAGATCTAGCCCGCAACGGTGAGCAAATGCTCAGCCACGGGCTAAGCAATCAAGGTCCGCTCACCCTGGCCCTCGTTTTTGCTGCCGGCTTTCTAACCAGCCTAGGCCCCTGCTCCCTTTCCCTACTACCCGTCACCCTGGCCTATCTGGCAGGTTTTGATAGCAATCAGGCCCCCTGGCGCCGCAGCATCGCATTCTGTGGCGGCATTGTGGGTTCCCTGGTACTGCTTGGCAGTCTTAGTGGTCTGATCGGACGGATTTACGGCCAGGTGCCTGGAGTGGTGCCCACCTTGGTAGCACTGCTGGCAGTAGTCATGGGACTGAATCTGCTAGGCCTCCTAAAACTGCCCCTGCCTGCAGGACCAGATCCAGATCTTTGGCGGCAACGCGTTCCAGCTCCACTTGCCCCAGTGGCCGCCGGGTTGGCCTTCGGCCTAGCCGCCTCCCCCTGTACGACACCTGTGCTGGCTGTACTACTGGGATGGATCGCCCAGAGTGGTCAACCTTTGGTAGGAATCGTGCTACTCACCTGCTTTGGCATTGGGCAGGTCCTACCACTGCTACTAGCAGGAAGCGCAGCTGCCATCCTGCCGAAATTACTGGCACTGCGACCATTAGGCCGCTGGATCCCCCCCATGAGCGGAGCCGTTCTACTCACGACGGGCGTTCTCACTCTGTTGGCCCGCTGGAGCTGAACCTATGGCCACCTTTAAACGCCTTCTTGCCTGGATCTCCGACCTACGAATAGCCATAGGTTTGCTACTCGTTATCGCACTCGCAAGTGCCCTAGGTACTGCGATACCCCAAGGAGAACTCCGAGAGAGCTACCTGGAAGGCTATAGCGACAAACCCTGGCTGGGCTTTGTCAACGGTTCGATGATTCTGCGCCTGCAGTTGGATCACGTTTACACCAGCAGCTGGTTTTTAGCGCTGTTGGCCTGGCTTGGGCTTGCACTGATCCTCTGCAGCTGGCGAAGACAATGGCCTGCTCTGCAAGCAGCTCTGCAATGGATCGACTACCAGGAGCCGCGTCAATTAAGCAAACTGGCCATCGCCGAAACAATCTCAAGCCCACCCCAAAACGAAAGTATCGACAAACTGGCAGCCCATCTCCATCAACAGGGATGGCAAGTCCAACAACAGCCTGGCAGGCTTGCCGCGCGGCGCGGGATTATCGGCCGAGCAGGGCCAATGCTTGTGCATCTGGGCCTAGTGCTGCTGATGCTAGGGGCCGTCTGGGGTTCCTTGGGTGGAAATCGTTTGGAGCAATTCCTCGCCCCGGGGCGTTCCCTCGACTTGTTAAACCGTGATGGGAACAGCCATCTCAAACTCACCCTGACAAACTTTGGAATTGAAAGAGACCCAGCGGGTCGACCTGAACAGTTCCGCTCACAACTAGAGCTGCTTGAGCCTGGTCAAGACACTGCCAAGCTGCACGAAGTCAGTGTCAACCATCCACTGCGCTTCCATGGCTTAACTGTCTATCAAGCAGACTGGTCTCTAGCTGCCATCACACTGCAACTTGGCCGCAGCCCTCAGCTGCAGCTGCCTCTGCGCACTTTCCCAGAGCTGGGTGAACAGGTCTGGGGGCTCGTACTACCGACCAATCCTGATGGCAGCGAGCCAGTCCTTCTAAGCCTCACCAGCGAAGCAGGGCCAGTACAAGTGTTCGATGCCACCGGTGAGCGATTGGCCAGCCTGCGACCAGCAGGTCCAACCGCAGAAGTGAAGGGAATACCAATCCGCGTCGTCGATGTTCTACCCGCCAGCGGCCTGCTTCTCAAGCGCGATCCGGGCGTGCCTCTGGTCTACATCGGTTTCTTGATCACCCTGGTGGGTGGGGGACTGAGCATGATTGCCACACGCCAACTCTGGGCGGTAGGCGACCCTGAGAATGAATGCCTACACGTTGGCGGTCTCTGCAACCGCAATCTGACCGGCTTCGCTAATGAGCTGCCCAGCCTGCTTGCAGCAGCAATACCACAGCAATAAGAATCTATATTGACAATATTCCCATTATTTTTTTAATTCTCTGACCTTAGATCAACCAGCACAAGGAAAGCCAATAAACCTAGATTAGTGTAAACAGTTTTCATTTAAATGGTTATTCCAAAACCATTTAAATGAAAACTTCACACTTTCTTTAAGCATGCCTTAAAGGAGCATTCCTCTTAGTTGATGATTTTCAAATCACACTCTTGCATTCAAAAGCGCCTCCGCACCAATCTTATTTTCTGTCAATCCATTATTACCTTTCTTGCCATCACCATAGTGATTCAAGATGCAAATATTATGAAGCCCTGCATTGTAGTCGCTATTAATTACTCCGTCATTGATCAAAAAGAGATTGCCAATGCTTGAGAGCAGTTATTCTACCGCCTGAGTCTTCTATTGTGGCATGACTTACATAGCAATGTTCAATGAAATAAGCATTTTCGCCTGAAACACTTGGATCAGTATTAATTATACTGCCAGCATCATTTTGACGAGGTGTAAGTGACTTGCTCGCCATCATCAAGCCATAAGACTCTTTAGCAAAATTACGCTATCAATCTGACTGGGCATAAAACCAGCCATCTCTATTGCTTAAGTGACTAGCAGGGCTGACGACTGCCATGGCTAACCCGCACCACCGTATGCACATTGCCGCGCGGATTGAAATCTGCTTCTAATTGCATCCAGACCGGATTACAGGCGACAACCAAATCATCAAGGATCTTGTTTGCGGCCTCCTCATGTGAAATCGTGCAATTCCGATAGCTATTCACATAGAGCTTGATCGCTTTGAGCTCAATCACTCTCGGGCCTGGCTGATAAAGCAGACGTAGCACAGCAAAGTCGGGATACCCAGAGAACGGACATTGACAGGTGAACTCAGGCAACTCAATTGAGATCTCATAGGGCCGCTCAGGCCTCGGATTGTCAAAGCAGATCAGCTCACCCTCAGCAATCACCCGTTCGCCATAGAGGGTTTTAGATGCCTGCGCTTGAGTACTGCTCACGGGGATGGAACGATGCCTAAAACGGACCCTAGATCTCGCCTCCTAGCTCGGCCTTAGAGGAGAAAGAATCTGCTTTGGAGTCAACGCAAACCGCAGCAACGCTCATCAAAGCCCCAACTTAAGAAACTCTTCAGATAACAAAGTCGAAAACGTTCACCATGAACAGCGTGATCGCTGTAAAAAGGAATTGAAGGACAAAACGTTGAGCTAGGTCATCGCATCGTCGTTGATCCATCAGCCGGAAGTAGCCCTCCGCAAGGCGAAGCAACGCTCCTTTCCACGAAGCGGCACCTCTGCCATCAAGGCAAGAAACCCCATCCCTTCGAGGCTCATCCCATGACCACTCAAGAACGCACCTATCGCGGCGTCACCTACAAGACTGCTGACCACGAGCAGCCCAGTAACAGCGCCGTGAAGCATGTCTACCGCGGACAGCGCTATGAGGCTCCCCTCAAGCATGACGCACGACCTGCTGATACCGAGGTGGAACTCAATTATCGCGGCCAGGTCTACCATCACCGCCAAAATGACGCCGCAACAAGCTGCAACAGCTAAATCGGTAACAACAGCAACAACCCAGGCCCGTTGAAAAAGCCCTAATGGGTTCACTCACGGGCCCAGTTCATGGACATCTGGTTAATCGGTACTGGTGACAGTATCCAGATCCGCCCTGCCAGCATCCACGGAATGCTCTGGCTACAGACCCATTTTGAAGATGCCCACTGGGAAGCGCTTGCTTCAAGCCAAGTCAGACTTCCTCAATTGGACGCGGAAGCCCTTTCCCAGGATGCAAAGAACGCAGGAATGAGCCTCGGACATCTATCTGCCCTATCAGTTCCAGGCCGTTTCTGACACACTTCCTTTATCTCTGAACGAGCAACATCAAGCCGTCATGAAGAAAGTCGAGGCGATTGTCCGTCCCTTCAAGCTTGAGGACGTCAAGCTTGCATTAGTCAATGCCGAGATCATCGGCATGACTGTGAGTGAAGTGAGAGGCTTCGGACGCCAGAAAGGCCAAGTTGAGCGCTATCGGGGCTCGGAATTCACCGTTGAATTCCTGCAGAAGTTAAAGGTCGAAGTGGTCGTCGACGACGACAAGGTGGAAGCTGTCGTGAACGCAATTGCAGAAGCTGCCAAAACAGGCGAAATCGGTGACGGCAAGATTTTCATCTCTCCAGTGGATTCCGTAGTACGTATCCGTACCGGCGAGCGTGACAGCAAGGCCCTCTAGGCCAACGTCTGAGCCACAAGTCTCTCAAGAACTGGAAGATCTACGAGGGTCTCGTCACCCAGCCAGAGCAGGTATTCATGATTACCCGCCGGCCCAGTGATCGGAGAGGCGATAAGTCCCTTGGGCCACCAACCCAAAGACCTTGATGTATCGATCACGCTCTTCAAGGCATCCACATGGGCCAAGGCATCCCTGACCACTCCACCTTTACCCACCCGCTCACGTCCAACCTCAAACTGGGGCTTCACCAGCAGCACTGCCTCCGAGTGGTCTGGCTTAAGTAGTTTCTTGATGGCTGGCAGCACAAGCCGCAAGGAGATGAAGGCAAGATCAGCAACAGCAAGGCTCGGCAAAGGCTCCTCAGCCCCGTAGAGCTGATCAGGGCTGAGGGTGCGCAGGTTGGTGCGCTCTCTGAGCACCACACGAGGGTCGTTGCGCAAATCCCAGGCCGTCTGGCCATAGCCCACATCGATTCCATAAACCCGAGCGGCACCATGCTGCAACAGGCAATCGGTGAAACCTCCTGTCGAGATGCCGCCATCCAGGCACACTCGTCCCTCAACATTGAGAGGAAACTCCCGCAGAGCACCCAGCAACTTTTCCCCGCCACGAGACACGAATCTCGGTGGCTGCTCCACCTGAAGCTCAAGCTCCTGCGACACCTCATGACCAGGCTTATCAAGCAGCTGGCCATTACCATCTCGCACCTTGCCGGCGCGGATCAGCTGCTGAGCCTGATGGCGAGAACTCGCCAAGCCCTTCATCAGCAGCTGCAGATCAAGACGCTGTTTGTGGGACATTTCGTCATAAAAGCAGACTTGAAAACGAAACAAAAACCTCTTAACTACCGCAAAAAGCGAAAGCTTCCGAGAAGATCACCGCAACTCGCCCGCAAGGACGTGTCTCAAGGCCAACCTCCACAACCCATAGCTCTCCATCGGTACCAAAGCCGCAGCAATCACCATGTTGTTCCTCAAAAGCAACTCGCCACAGTGCTGGAGCTACTTCCGCCGGGCAGCTTTGTGACCCTTGAAAATCAACCCAACGATCTACCGCCATTCCAATTGATCCAATGCAAAGGTGGCCGTTGCTGGGTACGGCAACAGGCCTGGGGGAAACATGTTCATTGGGAAGTTGAACACCGCCGACTCAAGTCAGCCTGAATCCAAAGACTTAAGTTCAAGAATCAACCGCCCATCTGTGAGCCCTTGATCGAGCGCTACACACTGCCCGAAATGGGCGAGATTTGGACCGACAGGGCCAAGTATCAAAGCTGGCTAGATGTAGAGATCGCCGCTTGTGAGGCCAACTGTCAACTGGGGAAGATCCCAGCGGCTGAAATGCAGCAGATTCGTGAACGCGCAACCTTCGAACCACAGCGCATCTTGGAGATTGAGGCAGAGGTTCGCCACGACGTCATCGCCTTCCTGACCAACGTTAATGAACACGTAGGGGATGCCGGCCGCTACATCCACGTCGGCATGACCAGCAGCGATGTGCTGGATACGGGTCTGGCCCTGCAGTTAAAAAACTCTGTGGCATTGCTACAACAAGAACTGGGCAGCCTTCAAGAGGCGATCCGCAGCTTGGCAGTGGAGCACAAGGGCACAGTCATGATCGGCCGCTCCCATGCCATCCATGGCGAACCCATCACCTTCGGTTTCAAACTGGCCGGTTGGCTAGCAGAAACAATGCGCAATGCCGAGCGACTGGAAAGGCTAGAGAGGGATGTGGCTGTAGGCCAAATCAGTGGCGCCATGGGCACCTACGCCAATACCGATCCAAAGGTTGAGCAGCTCACATGCGAGCGCCTTTGCCTCATCCCAGACACCGCTAGTACCCAGGTCATCTCTCGCGATCGTCATGCGGACTATGTACAGACCCTGGCATTAGTGGGGGCGTCTCTAGATCGATTCGCGACAGAGATCCGCAACTTGCAGCGAACCGATGTACTGGAAGTGGAGGAGAGCTTTGCTAAAGGACAAAAGGGAAGTTCGGCGATGCCACATAAACGCAACCCGATTCGGGCTGAGCGGATTAGTGGTCTTGCAAGGGTCCTACGCAGCTATGTCGTCGCAGCACTCGAAAACGTGGCCCTCTGGCATGAGCGTGATATCAGTCACAGCTCCACTGAGCGAATGATGCTGCCGGATTGCTCCGTCACACTCCACTTCATGTTGCGAGAGATGACCCAAGTCGTGCAGGGCCTTGGTATCTACCCAGCAAACATGCGTCGCAACATGAATATCTATGGCGGAGTGGTGTTCAGTCAGCGGGTGCTATTGGCGCTTGTTGAGAACGGCATGAGCAGAGAAGATGCCTACAGTGTTGTCCAGCGCAACGCCCATGCTGCGTGGAATACCGAAGGGGGTAACTTCCGCGCCAATCTTGAGGCCGATCCTGAAGTATCGACCCTTCTCAATGCCAAGGCGCTAGCCGAATGCTTCAGCACAGAGCTACACCAAGCCAACCTGGACGTGATCTGGCAACGGCTCGGACTCTGAATCCGATGTTCTGGACGTCTAAACCGATTGGAATGATTTGAGTCATTTAAGTCTCGCCAGACTTTTTACCATCATTGAATGGGTTCTAACGCGCTCTCAAACCCCACAAAACCAGTGAAGGTCAATGTGATCTGCTTCTACCCCTTGCCGACAACTTGATGGCTGACCTGATGCGTATCGAACACGACAGCATGGGCACTGTTGAGGTGCCCGCTGGGGTTCTCTGGGGTGCACAAACCCAGCGATCGCTCCTTAACTTCGCCATCAGCACAGACCGCATGCCAGTCGAACTGATCCATGCCTTGGCATTGATCAAACAAGCTGCCGCCAGCGTGAACTGTCGCCTGGGTGTGCTCGATGAAGTCCAGCGCGATCAAATTATCAAGGCCGCCTCTGCTGTTGCATCCGGTCTTCACGACGATCAGTTTCCACTGAGGGTGTGGCAAACCGGTAGCGGTACCCACACAAACATGAATGTCAACGAGGTGATTAGCAACCTGGCGTCTCAGGCAAACGACGAACCCCTAGGTAGCCATAGGCCGGTGCATCCAAACGATCATGTCAATCGATCCCAGTCCACCAATGACGCCTTCCCTACAGCTATACATATCGCCGCAGTCCAGGGGATCACCAAAAACTTGCTGCCTGAACTGGAGCGATTGATCGCAGCCTTTGCCCGAAAAAGCGATGCCTGGAGTGACATCATCAAAATCGGTCGCACTCATCTACAGGATGCCGTACCTCTCACCCTTGGTCAGGAGGCCTCTGCGTGGCGGGATCAAATTGCCTCAGCCCATAGTCGTATTCAGTCAAGCCTGATAGAGCTCTACCCCCTGCCGCTTGGAGGCACCGCCGTGGGGACTGGCCTCAACGCCCCAGCTCGCTTCGGTCAAGAAACAGCTGCGCAACTTGCCAGCATCACAGGCCTGCCATTCAGCTCAGCGAAAAACAAGTTCGCCGTGATGGCAAGCCATGACGGGTTAGTGAATGCAATGGCTCAGTTGCGCATGTTGGCGGTTGCCCTTTTCAAGATCTCCAATGATCTGCGCCTACTGGCCTGTGGCCCAAGGGCCGGCCTGGCAGAGCTGCATCTACCTGAGAATGAGCCGGGAAGCTCGATCATGCCTGGGAAAGTCAACCCCTCTCAATGCGAGGCCATGGCCATGGTCTGTTTACAGGTCATCGGGCTTGATTCAGCCGTGACCATGGCAGGTGGGAGTGGTCATCTCCAAATGAACGTCTACAAACCCCTGATTGGCTTCAACCTGCTTCACAGCATTGAATTGCTACATGACGCCTGCCGCAATTACCGGCTGGCAATGGTGCAAGGGATTGAACCAAACCGAATCAAGATCCAGCATGATCTAGAGCAATCGCTGATGCTAGTGACAGCTTTAGCCCCAGAAATCGGTTACGACAAAGCCAGTGAGATTGCCCACCTCGCCCATGAGAAGGGATTCAGCCTGCGTGAAGCAGCACTAAAACTCGGCTATGTGAGCAAAGAAGACTTCGATCGCATTGTTAATCCGGCATTGATGACATCTGCTCGGCTGTGACCCCCCGATGACATCAAATTCTGGCGAATCAAGAAGCATCCAGAGCCAGAGTTCCGCACAGCAACGAATCAGCAATCTTCATGGTCAAGCCCAGCGCGCCCGCCGGGGTTGGCGACCCTGGATGCTCTTTCTAGTTTGCTCCCTTTTCTATTTCTACGAGTTCTTCGCACGAGTCGCACCGGGCGTCCTACAACCCGAATTGATGCGGGTCACCGGCTCGAGCCAAGGAGAGTTTGGTCTCGCCATGGGAATGTATTTTCTCGCATACGCTCCTTCACAGCTTCTTGTAGGCCGCCTTCTCGATCGCTTCGGAGTCCGTGCCGTCGTTGCTCCAGCGGCACTTGTCGTAGCCCTGGGTTGTCTGCTCTTTGCCAGCACCAACAATGTGGTGGTGCTGGGACTAGGGCGCTTGATGCAGGGATTGGGCAGTTCAGTTGCTTATCTCGGCGTCATCTATCTCGCCATGATCTGGTTCCCGCCAAAACGCCATGGGATGGTCCCGGGTTTAACCGTAGCGATGGGCACTCTGGGCGCATCTTTCGCTCAATACCCACTTCTGATTCTAACGAAGTCATGGGGTTGGCGCGTCCCTTTGCTGGTTTGTACAGGGGCGGGTCTGATCATCGCTCTCATGCTGTGGAAACTCCTACCCAAGCGCCCCAATTGGTTCGTGGAGTTGATGCGAGAAGACGGGTTTGATCCAAAGAGTCCGCAGCCACTCGCGAGTCTGATCAAGGAAATATTGCGCGACCGGAATATCTGGTGTCTTTCTCTCGCCGCAGCAGGTTTATATCTCCCGATCTCAGTGATTGGCGATCTTTGGGGAGTGACCTTCCTGCACATCCACTCAGGTTTGTCGACACGGCTATCGAGTTTGCTCACTACTCTCATCTTCATTGGTTTCGCCGCCGGAGGAATTGGAACTGGGCACTTGTCCGATCGCTTGAAGCGCCGCAAGATTCTTTTTGTCACTGGAGCAATCTTGTCGTCCGTGATCGCCGTTGCGATTGCCTTGACGAACTCAGCCCCGCTTTGGTTGACCGCGATGTTGATGATCGCGCTCGGATTGACAACAGGTTCCCAGCTGCTGGCTTTCGTGATGACAGCCGACGTGGCAAAACGTCATAACCGTGCGGTCAAACTAGCTTTCGTGAACTTCGTTGTCATGGTGCTGCCAGTCTTCATTCAGCCCGCTGTTGGCTTCCTTGCTCAAGTAGGGGTTGCTAAGGGCTTGGTCCCATCCCCGGGCCAGGAGCTCCAAGGCTATGGTCTCGTTGTGGTGCTGATATTCATATCAACAGGGCTCTCCCTCTGCGTAAAAGATACGAAACCGCGCAAGGAGAAATTTGTCATGGCCCACTAACTAACCAACCAGAACTCGCCTGATCAAGCCACCCGCTCTGTAGCAGGATTGAGTTCTTCGTCAACTGCAGCCGCATTTAACAGATCCTCTGCCTCACAAACAGGGAAGCGATTGATCGCTTTCAGTGCCAAACGTGCATTACGACGCAACTGCTCACTGATCGCCTCGCAGTAAGGCACCTGTGCGAGCAGGTCCACCGTGCGGCGGAGGATCCGCACGACATCGCCCTCATCCAGTGACGTATTAGCAATCAGATCACTCCAGGCTGTACCACGGGCCCAGGCATCGACCAAACCCATCAGCTCAGGCTCCCACCAAGCGGGAACAACCACTTGGCAGCGCTCTTGTGCCCGCAAGAGCTCTCGGCGAATACCTGCTAGATCATGGAGGGCCTCCTCCGCACTCGCCGGTGGTGGGTAGCCACTCCAAAGATCAGGACGATTGACCTCCGTGCTGATCGCCTCGAACACCGCCGCCAGATTGGCAGGGTGCAAGTCATCCAAATGGCCACTCATCAATGAAAGACCCAGCCAAAGTTCGTTGTCGCCCCGCATCGCCGCCACAGTGCGTCCAATCTCCGTGGGTTCCAAATCATCAAGACAACCAAAGTGCTGCAAGATCTCGATCAAACTCAAAAAGGTCTCCCAATGACGGTTGGCCCTCTGGTGCAGCAACTGCTGACGTTCGCAGATCTCAAGCTCAAGCTCCTCCATACGACGGCGATGTTTCTTGAGCTGTTTGCGATCCCCCCAACGATGAGCCGGTTGCTGCTCTAACTCTTCCTCAAGACCACGAACACGCTGCGCCTGGGCCAACACCTCACCGGCCAGGTCGTACTGGGGAGTCGTCATGTCGTGACGCTTGGCCATATGGGCGACAGCAAGAGCAAGGCTTCCACTGTGCTGATCCCCATGGCGAAGTTCACCAGAGCGCTGCAGATCCGGCTCAATCATTTCAGTCACTTGCAAGCAGCTCAATTCCGCATGCAGACTGACAACCGCCGGACAGGGCAGCAGTAGCCAAACGTTCTCATCGGTTAGGCAAAGCAGAAGCGGAAACTGACCTGGGCCCTCAAGCTTGTCGACGATCACAGCTGGAGTGACACGTCCCCGCAACTGGGGGGCCTTCAGACTCACCAACGTGCCAACACTGGCAAACTGCAAAGCCAGGGTGAGCTCATTGGCCAAGGTCTCCTCAGCCTGTTGCTGCAAAATCCGCAACAAACGCCGCTCCTCACGCAATCGACTGCGTCGCTTTTCATAATCCTCAAAGTCTTGCCAGGGAACATCACCAGCAACTCCCTGCAGTTGCCCCAGCTGTAGCCGCAGTTGTTCCAGCGATTCCTCCTCGTACACCAAATCCAGGCTGGCTAAATAGCGACCAAAACTGCGTTCTACAAGTTCCCTTGCCTTCTTGAGGTCATGGCGCTGCAACAAGTTCAGCACCATGCCGTAGCTAGGGGTGAACTGACTCACAAGAGGATCTGCTGGGCTGGTAGCCAGCTGGCCTGCCTCACGCACGCCCTCGAAACGACTTTGCACTGTGACCACATAACCCTGAGAATCCAACCCGCGCCGCCCGGCACGGCCCGCCATCTGTAAAAATTCACTGCCCATCAGTGGTCGGTGGCCACGCTCAGTGCGCTTCGACAACGCTGAAATCACAGTGCTACGTGCCGGCATGTTGATCCCTGCCGCAAGCGTTTCAGTAGCAAACACCACCTTCACAAGCCCCTGCTGAAACAACTCCTCGATCAGTTCCTTCCACGCAGGCAGCACACCAGCATGATGAGCAGCAATGCCCCGCAGCAGGGCATCAGCATGGATGCCATCACGAACAGCCTCTGGATTGGTCTCGCTATAGGTTCGAAGACGCTGGCGAATCTGCTCTTGCTGAGTCGGTGAGACCAGACACTGAGAGCCAAGATCCTTAACGGATTTATCACAGCCACGACGGCTGAAGATGAAATAAATCGCCGGCAACATTTCGCGCTCCGCCATCTGCGCAATTACAAATCTGATGGGCGGTGGTTCTGGCTGAGGGGGCTTAGGGGAACGCCCCTTGCGCTTGTGCCCCTTAGGAGCACGCCACACCTTGCTGTTGGGATGAAGTCCTGTGCCCGCATCGTTGAGCAAAGGATGCAATCCCTTAGCACTGCAGAAGCTGAACTGCAGTGGTACAGGCCGATAATCGCTGAACACCAACTGTGTAGGGCCATGCACCCGCTCGATCCAGTCGGTGAGCTGTCCAGCATTGGCCAACGTTGCAGAAAGCGCCACCAATTGCACAGATGCTGGACAGTGAATGATCGACTCTTCCCAAACCGTGCCCCGTTGAGAATCATTCATGTAATGGCACTCATCGAGCACCACCGCTTCCACGTCAGCCAACGGATCGTCAGCCTGGTCTGCTTCCGCATAAAGCATGTTGCGGAAGATCTCGGTGGTCATCACCACAATCGAAGCCTCACGATTAACGCTCAGATCACCGGTCATCAGCCCCACGTTCTGCGAACCAAACTGTTCACGGAAATCGCGCAACTTCTGATTTGAAAGAGCCTTCAGAGGCGTGGTGTAAAAAACCTTCTGCCCATGGGCAATCGCCCTATGGATGGCATATTCGCCCACCAATGTCTTACCGGATCCCGTAGGAGCACTAACAACCACAGAATGTCCATGATTCAGTGCGGCAATAGCCTCAAGCTGGAATTCATCCAGCGGAAAAGAAAAGATCGCGAATGGATCCAGTTCAAGCTTGGCGACGTCGGAAGCAGTCGTGACGTGCGCCACTGAACTCATGATTTCAATCCTAAAGAGCCCTGCAATCCACTTCTGGCAATCGTTGGCATTGACACCAGCCAGCATGCCAAAAAGGCAAAATCAAGCCAAAGAAGCCATCCTGAACTGCGCAGGGCTTGCAAACTGGACCCATGCAAAGCCAGCCCACAGCACGTCGCCGCCAGCTGCGCACCTTGCGGCCAGGGCCAGGGCCAGCTGAGTTCAAACCAGTGGTGTCCCCTCAGAAGAAATCAAAACCTCTACTAGATCTGGCCAGCAACGATTACCTAGGCCTATGTAGACATCCTGAGCTGATCGAAGCCGCCGGAGCGGCCTTGCATTCAGAAGGTGTTGGAGCAGGTGGATCCAGGCTAGTCACTGGTAGCCGGCCAGTGCATGTTGCGCTGGAAGAAGCCCTCGCCGACTGGCTAGGTCGCGAGCGGGTCTTGCTTTTCCCAAGTGGCTTCCAAGCAAACCTGGCAGCAGTGATCGCACTGGCCAACCGCAATACCCCAGTACTGGCTGATCGCCTCGCTCACCATTCTCTATTGATGGGTGTCAAAGCCAGTGGCGCCAGGTTGCAGCGTTACGCCCACAATGACCTGGCAGACCTTGAGCGGCGCCTCAAGCTCTGCCGGCATCATCAACCGCATCAACCGCCGCTTGTACTCACCGAAAGCCTATTCAGCATGGAGGGCACCAGTCCACCACTCTCAACAATGGCCGAGCTCTGCGAAGTGCATGGTGCCAGGCTGCTCGTGGATGAAGCCCATGCCCTGGGTGTGATTGGTCCTCAAGGGCGAGGTCTTTGCCATGGGCTCTCTGCACCAGTGTCAATCATCAGCGGCACCTTCGGCAAAGCATTCGGTAGTGGTGGTGCCTTCCTGGCAGGTGATTCCGCCATGGGCGATCACCTTCTGCAAACCAGTGGCGCCTTTCGTTACACCACAGCACTGGCACCGCCTTTAGCGGCGGCAGCTCTCACTGCCCTAAACCTGATCCAATCTCACCCTCAATGGGGCAAGCAACTGCAAGAGCGTGCCGAGCAATGGCGTGGTCAATTGACAGCTAGAGGATGGGCTCGCCCGCCTGGATATGGACCCATCCTCTCTGTGGTGATCGGTTCCGACCAACAAGCTCTGAATCGCCAAAGTCAACTCGAGGAAGCCGGCCTCCTTAGCGTGGCCATCCGTCCTCCCACTGTTCCAGAAGGCACGGCGCGCCTTCGGCTTGTGCTGCGCAGGGGGCTACCCGATGAGACATTGGAACGGCTGATGAGCGCCCTTGAAACTGGATGAAAGAGGTAATCGCCATGCACGGATGGTGTGGCGATAGCAACACCTGGCAGCTCTGGGCCCGCCATTTTCAAGCCCATGGCTGGTTGTGGCAAAGCCAAGAACAGGGCTACGCATCACTGCCACCGCTTCAACCCCAATGGCATAACGCTCCTGAACCACAAGCAGAGCAAAGGCGGGTAGTGGTTGGCCATTCTTTAGGCCCACACCTGCTCGCCAGCGAAGTGCTTGCGCAGGCCACCGATCTGGTGCTGCTGGCAAGCTTCGGTGGTTTCTTGCCCAAAGGACCAGCAAACCGTGCCCTACGCACTGGCCTAAAGGGCATGAAAGAACGCCTCGGCACAGCAGCTGAAAGCGCCATGCTCCACACTTTCCTGGCGAGGGCCGCCCAGCCAATGCCCACTAGTGCCTTGCCAGCGGGGCCTATCCAAAAAGGCCTCTCAGCAAACGGCCGCAAGCAACTGCAGGCTGATCTCGAGTTACTCATCAAAACTGATGGCTTACCAGCAGGGCTTCCTGCCAAAGCCAGGGTGCTGGTGGTCGAAGCTGCACAAGACGCAATCGTGGCCCCCGCTGCACGAATCGCCTTGAAAGAAGCCCTGCTCAACCATCTACAAAGCCCCCCTTGCCATTGGATCTTGCCTGAAGCAGGGCATGCCTTGCTGATACCCGAACTCATTGAGCGCGTGCACAAGTGGCTGGAGTCAGCCCCTTGAGCAATCGCTGGTCAAAACAAGTGTTGAGCAACTTTGAGCAAGCTGCAACCACTTACAACAGCCAGGCGCAATTACAGCGTGCCGTTGCCTGGAGGCTCGCCAGACAGTGTGCTCGGCAACCGATTCCAGCAGGGTTCTGGGTAGACCTCGGTTCAGGTACAGGCCTAATGGCAGATGCTCTGGAGGCCTGCAATCCCCACCAAGCCGTCCTCCGCGTGGATGGCTGTCCCGAGATGCTGAAACATCATCACCACTCCAGCCAAACATTGCTGTGGGATCTCAATCTGGGCGTTCCCTCATGGCCCAAATCACCCAGCTTGCTGGCCTCGAGTTTTGCCCTTCACTGGCTGATTAATCCTTTAGAACGACTGAATGAATGGATGGCCGCTCTCACTGCTGAAGGCTGGCTGGCGTTGGCCTTACCAGTACAAGGAAGTTTCCCCCAGTGGCACCAAGCAGCAGCAACGGCAGGCGTGAGCTGCACAGCTCTGCCATTCCCCTCCCAAGCGTCATTGCTTGATGTTCTGTCCAGCAATAGCATCCGCCATCAACAGCTACACCAGTTCACCCAACAGAGTCCTGAAGTCTTTCAGCTCTTGAAACCAATGCGCCAAATTGGTGCCCAGGCCAGCCCTTGCCCAACCATGGGGGTTGGCAACTGGCGCCATCTCAAACAAGCCTGGCCACGTTGCCAGAAAAGTGGAGATGCACAACTCACATGGCTGATCCAACTGCTTTTAATCCAGCGATGACTGAGGCAAAGACTCCTCTAATCGTCTGCGGCACAGACACCAACGTTGGCAAGACCGTGGTGAGTGCATTGCTAGTGCAAGGATTAGTTGCCACCTACTGGAAGCCAATACAGAGTGGCCTAGAGGAAGACGGTGGAGACCGCAATAGGGTTTGTCGACTCCTTAATCTTCCCGCCGAACGTTGGCACCCAGAGGTCTATAACCTCCAGGCCGCAGTATCACCCCACTGGGCCGCAGAACAAGAGAACTGCTGCATCAACCCCGATCAACTTGTATTGCCTGCTGTATCTGGTCCTGTGGTGATAGAAACCGCTGGCGGCCTAATGGTGCCACTCAACCGTCAATGGCTACAACTCGATCAACTCGAACGTTGGCAACTGCCGCTAATCCTCGTTGCACGCAGTGGCCTGGGTACCCTCAACCACACCCTGCTCAGCCTTGAAGCACTGCGCTTGCGCAATCTGAAGGTCTTAGGTTTGGTTCTCAATGGTCCACCCCACCCAGACAATCCAAAAACTCTGGAACAATTTGGTGGTGTTCCAGTCATCGCTCAGTTGCCTCACTTACCCAATCTCACCGCAGCAACACTCGCAGAGCAGTGGCATCTGCAAGATCTGAGCCTTACCTTCAAACGGCTACTGAAATCCTGGAGTCAAGTTCAATGAACAAGCGTCAGTCATGGGCCTCAGTTGGAGCTGTTCTTCTCTGTGGAGGAATCCTTGTGCTATTCACCGACATTGAAGTCGGCATGGTGCGCTGGATCAACTGCGGCCCCCTCGCTACACAGGGGGAACAACAAAGCGAGGCCTGCCGATGAATCACGCCCATCTCATCCATGCAACAACCTGAAGCAGGTCAAAAGGATGGATGAATTGAATTCAAACGCAAATCTCTCTGCAACAACAACGACAAGCCTTAGCGAATTCAGCATTCCTTCTTGCTCAGTCAGCACATCTACAAACGTGTCCCAAAAGCAATAAAACCAAATCAGCAGAATAGATCAAGTACAAAGTGAATCACAATCATTTACAGCAGAACGGCTCAAATGCCTTTCAAGACATCATTAAAAAGAAGCTTGAGGAACACCTTGCAATAGCTTAAGACAACTCAAAGCACCACTTTGACAACAAGGATTTCATCACTTAATTAAAAGCACTTGCAAACCATATCAAAACCCTCAAAGTGCAAATGTTGGTGCAATCACCAAGCAATACTTCCAGCCAAAGGATTGCAAAGAGCGATCGTGATCGGTTCAGGCCGCAACATCACGATCCAAGATGGCAACACAATCCCATCGGATCATGGATTGCTTCGATCCACTAGCCGCCCCAAACGCCAACAACTGGCATCCCCATCTCTGGCCTCCCTTCACTCAGATCGCATCGGCATCACCACCGCAACGTGTGATCGCGGCAGATGGAGCGCTGTTGATGCTGGATGGTGCACCTCCCCTGATTGATGCAATCAGCAGCTGGTGGGTCACCCTTCATGGCCATGCCAATCCCAACATCGCCGCTGCCATCGCAACCCAGGCACAGCAACTGGAGCAGGTGATCTTTGCTGACTTCATTCATCCCCAGGCAGAACAACTGGCAGCGCGCCTCAGTGCCATAACAGGCCTTCAACGCCTTTTTTTCTCCGACAACGGCTCTACCGCCGTGGAGGTTGCGCTCAAGGTCGCTTGTCAGTTCTGGCACAACCGCGGCGAGCCTCGGCAACAACTCATCGCCTTCAACGGGGCCTACCACGGCGACACGTTCGGGGCGATGGCAGTGGGGGAGCGCAACCTATTCAGTGCCCCCTTTGAGGAGATGTTGTTTCCAGTAGCACGGGTGCCCTGGCCCGCTACTTGGTGGGGCGATGAAGAGGTTGAAACACGTGAACGGATTGCTCTAACTGAACTGGAACGATGCCTTCAAACCCCAACAGCAGCAGTCATCTTGGAGCCATTAGTCCAAGGAGCAGGCGGCATGGCCATGGTGCGAGCGGAATTCCTACAAAGAGTCGAGCAACGCGTACGTGCTGCGGGAGCCTTGCTGATTGCTGATGAGGTTCTGACTGGTTTCGGACGCTGTGGAGCCCTATTCGCCTTCAAGCGTGCAGGGCTTGCTCCCGATTTGATCGCTTTATCGAAAGGACTCACCGGGGGATTTTTGCCCATGGGCGTCACCATGGCCCGCGAAGAGGTGTTTGAGGCCTTCTTAGGAGATGATCCATCTCTCACCCTCTGGCACGGTCATAGCTTCACTGCTAATCCCCTAGGTTGCGCAGCCGCAAACGCAAGCCTCGATCTACTGGAGGCCAACCCAGAAAGCTACGACAACTTTGAGGCTAGGCATCGACCTCATCTCGAAGCCCTAGCTGAACATCCAAAGGTGCAGCAACCAAGACTGACCGGCACCATCGCCGCCTTCGACCTCGCGATCGACGGAACCTATGGCTACCTCAATCCAGCAGGACGAATCGTCAAACAACAAGCCATCAAAAATGGTGTCTTCCTGCGGCCTCTAGGTCAGGTCGTTTATCTGCTGCCTCCGCTCTGCCTCAATGACGCTCAGCTTGAGCAATGCTATGCAGCCATCCATTTAGGCTTAGAAGCCCTCTGAGTTCAAGCGCTCAACAGAAGCAACACCATCGTTCTTAAGGGCCTTCCGAAAGAGCAGCCTCCACATCGGAGCGGGGCAGACCATAAGGGAAACAGCACTGACTGCGCTGGCCACCTTGCTCCCAGGCAACCCTCAATTCTTCCTGCTCCAAAACGATCTCAGCTGACCATTCAGGCATGAGCCAAATCCATCGACAGGGATCCTCACAACTGCGCTCAGCACCTAGCCGCTGCAGCCAACTCTCAAGAGAACCGAGGGAATGGCGATCCAAAGGCGTCTGTTCGGGAGGCAACGACGACATTGATGGCACCTGTTATTGAAATCCTGCCAGCAGTCTGTTCACTATTGAGCCAACTAGGCCAAACTTGCAGCTCACGTCCATGAGCCCAAGCCACTCCAAATCCAATCAGCAAGCTGAACATTAAAGTCATTCCCAGAAGAAGCAGAGAAAACCACTCCCCCCCGGAAAGAGGACGGCGCACGCCAACCCCCTTCGTAGCACTAGAAGACCTTGAAGGCAGCGCATCACTGCCAACACTGGAGCTCGCAGCCAACAACCCTTCTGCTATCAGGCTGGCGTCATACTCCTGACGTCGCACCGGGTCGGTGAGAAGCTCATAAGCCTCACACAACAACTGAAACTGCTTAGCAGCCTGTTCAGCAGGAAGCGGAGCCGTATCCGGATGCAGAACCTTACTGCGACGGCGGAAGGCTAGATGAATGGTTTCAACATCTGCAGAGCGTGCAACTCCCAGACGCTCGTAATGGCTCTTCGCAAGAGTCAAAACCAGAAGTTGATCGGCAACTCGCAGAACATCATCTCCTTTCCCCGTTAACAATTCCATCCTAGAGAGAACTATGTTCTGATTGCCCATGTCAAATCAGGCCTGCTTTAGCAACCCAGGCCCGGAGCTCTGGAATGCCCTTGGATGGCATCCCTCCAGTGAACAACTGGAGCAAATGATCGCCCTACAAGCCCTCCTGCGCCAATGGAATGCCCGGGTCAACCTCACCCGCCTGGTCGAAGGTGGTGACTACTGGATTATGCAGGTGTTCGACAGCCTCTGGCCTCTACAGAGCGAATTGCAGAACGCCCAACAACCACGTCGATGCATCGATATCGGCAGCGGCGGTGGCTTCCCCGGTCTGGTGCTAGCCATCGCACTACCAGGCGCAAGGATCACCTTGGTGGATTCGATAGGCCGCAAGACAGCTGCCCTCAATGCAATGGCGGCAAAGCTAGGGCTAACATCACGCGTCACGGTACGTAGCGAACGGGCAGAACTCACCGGGCAGGATCCCTGCTGCCGCGGCTTGTTTGATCTCGCGATGGCTCGCGCTGTTAGCACAGCACCGGTTGTCGCCGAATACCTCGTCCCCCTTCTCAAGCCAAGCGGTGAAGCCCTGCTATTTCGTGGCCATTGGAGCCCCAACGATGCAAATGCTCTCGCCAAAACTCTCAAATTGCTAAAAGCCGATCTGATCAAGATGGAACGTCGCGAACTTCCTGACAATCGCGGGGTGCGTCACCAATTACGCCTGCGCGCAACGCTCCCCTGCCCAACAACATTTCCACGTCCAATCGGTGTACCTGCCAAGAACCCGCTCGGGTCTTAAACACTGGTCAATCGCTGCTGAGGATGACCACCAAGACGGCTGCGCAACCTACGCAGCAAGCCTGGGATCTGATCACACCAAGGGCTGTTCACCAACACCTCCCTGAGAGCCGCCTCACTCACATCTACATCTAGTGCTTCGGCATTCGCTCCAGGGAACCAGTGGCTGCCACTGCCAAGTAAGCCGTAGCGGGCTTTTGCATAACCCTCCATTCCCCAAGCCTCTACAAGATTGTGAAGCCAAAGCAAAATTGGAAGATTGATCTCGCCTGGAACCTCCTGCCAAGGCGGCAAGCCCCTCTGCCAACTGGTCCACCAAGCCTCACCTAAAGCCAACTGTGCCGCATCAACGAGTCGCTGCTGAACTGGTGGCAGCAACTCAGCGGCACTCTGCAAGAGATCCACCGCCTCGAGATGCCGATCGAGATCACTGGGTCGCGCTGCGCCAACGCTGATCGTATGAACCCTTGGGTCTTTCAAGCAAAACAGATCGTTGAAAACAATTGGATGAAGAGGAGCACAGAGTTCCAGAAGTTGAGACGAGGGACTATGCAGATGGCCACCCTTATCTGTAGGGCTAATGATGAAAACGCCTAGGTCATGACGAGCAGCTGCATCCAGTGCAGGATCATTGTCTTGATAAATGAAATACCAGTGCAGGTTCACATAATCAAAGGCATCCGTCTCGATCGCCTGCACGATTAGGTCTGTGGGGCCATGGGTGGAAAAACCCACATGGCCGATGCGTCCATCACCCTGCCAACGACGCAACACATCCATGCAGCCTCCTGGTCGCAAGGTCTGCTCCAGATGCTCCGAAAGGTTGAGGCCATGGATGGCAACTAGATCCAATCGTTCACATCCCAATCTTTCAAAGCTGAGTGCCAACTCAGCCTCAAAGACTTTGGGATCCTCACGAGGAGGAACTTTGCTCTGCAACAGCCGCTGTGGATCCAAAACATCACGCAGCGCCCATCCCAACTGCCGCTCAGAGCTGCCGTAATGGCGTGCCGTCTCCACATGATGAAAGCCACAGGCCACCGCTCGCTCCAAAATGTCCTGCAGCAGTTGCTGCGACTCAGAGGTAATGACCTCCGCCTCCAAATCTGTCCAGCTCTGCTGAAAGCGCATCCCCCCTAAAGACAACACAGGCATTGATAAACCGGTGCGGCCAAAGCGGCGGCAAGGCAGAGGGCTCTGCTCCAAAGACGCCTTCATTAACTCTTAGGAACCATGATTACGCCGCTTACGAGAAGTCCTTTGAAATCCGAGAGGAAGCAATTCCAGAGCTGCTAATTGAGCTCGCAATTCATCTAGCTGCTCAAACTGCACCCATTTGATGCAGTTCACCGGGCAGGTCGCAATGGCTTCCTGAATGCGTTCCGTACTATCCCCGTCCTGCCGGATGGCCCGCGAGCGACCCATTGTTGGCTCGATCACAAAGGTGTTAGTCGCTACATGAGCGCAGTACCGACAACCAATGCAGACAGCCTCATCAACCCAGACAGCCTTCTCGCGCAATTGGCCACCAAGCAGCGGCTCCGATCCATTCGCCCGCTCATCAAGCTGAGCGGAAACCTGAAAAGCTGCCGATGGATCAATCAATGGTCAAGGTTGGATATCAGGAATCCCAGCGAGTGACAACCAGTTCGATAGCGCCGTCATCAGTATTGCGCTGCTCTGCCACCTCAAAGCCTTCCTGCGCTGTTGATGCCAAAACCGTATTAAGGGCGTAGCGCTGGGTGAGCTGAGCAAGAAAACGTTCCACCGGAACAGATTGCCGCCAGAGGTCGAGGTCGGTCACCAATTCATAGGCCCCGGTAGTCGAATTCAAACGGAAACCAATATCACCACCTTCAGGCATGATCACAGCCAATTCAGCTGTGACTGTTTGTCCGCGATAGCCGCGAACAGAACGCTCTCCTTCTTGGGGGACATAACCAAGATCCTTGAGCGCCTGTAACAGGGGCTCTCGTTTGCGCAGGTGTGTCTTAACGGTGCTGAAGTGCGACATCAAAGAAGCTCGGCTGGAATGGACTGGGATTGATCCTGTGGACGGAGAAACGCCTCGGCTGTAGGTGTGCTTTGTTCCACGACACCAATGGATTCTTCAATCCGCTCGGTGAGAAGACGGCAGGCTTCACCAACAACCCCCTCAACACTCTCTTCAACACGTCCGTCTTGACGGATCCGGAATCGCACAGTCTGTTGAGGCATCCACTTCATCGGAAGGGACACGAATGCTATCGGTCAGGGCCGATAGCTGACGTGTTGATTTTCATAAGATCCGTAAAACCAATCACATCAAGAGAGCCTTCAGGTCAAGTGTCCTTCATCTACAAGAGTTTGCAGCCGCTGAATCACCTCAGAGTTCTCCAACTGTTCAAGTGCGATGCGAGCCTCATCACGTACCGAGAGCTCTGCATCGTTGAGCAGGGAATCAACAAAAGCCTCCACCAACTCCTGCCGACGAGGTTCAACCAACCTGTCGTAAAGACGTCCGAGGGCCCAGATGCAGTTGCTTCGCACAACAGGTTCTCCATCGATCTGCAAACTCATCAGTAGTTGACTTGCAGCGATATCAGCATTGGCAGGAGAGGTGCCACCGGCTTCTGCCAATGAGCCGGTGGCCCATAGCCTTACCGCAGCAACATCATTTTGGAGAACATGAATGAGTGGTTTAAGGACGCGGGCATCGGCGTAATTCCCCAGGCTCCAGGCAGTTGCCTTACGCACATAGGCATTGCAGTCAGCCTGTAGCAACTGCAAAAGGGGCTCTAAAGCTGGCGGGGAAGGATTGCGACCTAACGCATAAACAGCACTCATCCGTTCCACTGGACAAGGCTCCTTCAACAAGGGCAACAGCAAAGCCACTGCCCTGGGATCCCGATGTTCACAAAACACCCTTAGCCCTTGGAGACGCTCCTCATGGCCAAGCTTCAGCCAGTTAAGACCTGCGTCACACACATGTGCCACGTCTGAACTATCAGGATTGATTTCGTCAAGCGGATCAACGAACTGTTCAGCCGCCAACTCCTTGGCCAAGACATCAGGATCAATGGCCAGGTTGGCCAGACCTTCCTCTAGCTGTCTAGAAGCTTCACTCATGACCTTGATCGTAGAGGCATTAGGCCGACTGATCTCACCCGATTGGAGCCGGCGCGAGCATGTCCCCAGGCAACCAGATACGAGCAGTCACTGCCACCAGAGCCACCCCAAATAAAGCCACAATCAGAGCAGGCAACACGGTGGAACGTATGAAATTCAATGCTTACGAAGTCTTTCCCTCATTCTGCCTCCCAAGCCAAGACCTTGTTGGAGATCATGCGACGCCTATCCGACTGCGCAGCCAACCACGGGTTAAAGGCAGCACACAGACCACGGTGACCACCAAACCGATCCAACCGCCTAGCTGCTGATGTAACAGAAACGCGCCAGTGCCGAGCAGACCGCCAAACAGAACACCGACACTAAGAATGAAGCGCAAACACAAACTTACGAGGGAATCCACCGGTGTTATATCCAGGCGTTGACGCAAGCGACTCCAGCCTGGGCCTGGTGGCTGCACCTGGTTCACAAAGCTCTCGAGCACTTGCGGCGATTCAGGCGGAGTCACCAGCATCACTACAACCCAGGCCACAGCAGTAATCGCTGTGGTGATCATCAACCTGGTGCCGTAATCAGGAATTGTCACCAAGGGCACAACGGATGTACAAAGGCCCACCACAAAACCACAAACCATCGCCGCCAATTCGGCAGCAGCATTGACCCGCCACCAGAACCAACGCAGCACAAGCACCACTCCGGGCCCGGTACCAATAGCAATCACCAGACGAAACACTGTGCCGATGCTGTCGCTAATTAATGCGGTGATCACCCCGAGAACTAGCAGCAAAACACTGGTGAATTGACCGACCAGCAACAGCTCTCTCTGATCAGCATCCGGCCTGATAAAGCGCTGGTAAAGATCGTGGGTGAGATAGCTAGCACCCCAGTTCACAGCGGTACTGACCGTACTCATGAAAGCCGCCACCAGAGAGACCACTACAAGACCAAGCCCCACTGGTGGTAGGTAGGTCACAGCCAAGGTTGGGTAACTGAGTTCCCAGTCGGCCTGAGCTGGCAAGAGCACTAAAGCGGCAAGAGCAACCAAAACCCACAACCAACTGCGCACCAGATAGTTGACCACCAGAAACACCCAGCCAGCCAGTTGAGCCTGACGCTCGTCCCGCGTGGCCAACATTCGCTGAATGAACTCACCACCACCGTCACTGCGACGAAAACTCCACCATTGGACAGTGAGATAAGACAGGAATGTGGCCACACTGATCTCGGCGCCACCAATCCAATCAAAGCCATCACCATTCCATTGCCAGGGCACGATCGCCAGCAGTTCAGGTCGCTCCAACCCCCTCAATTGATCGAGCATGGCGTCCATCCCTCCGGCTGCATGAACGGCGGCCCACGCCACCGCCACCGCTCCCAAAAGAGCCAAGAGCAACTGCACGAAATCGGTGATCACGACAGCCCAGAGGCCCCCAGCAACGGTGTAAACAAGCACCATCACAGCCACGACTGCCAACAGCACAACGGTGTCAGGGGCGCCGCCAAGCACTTCCACAGGGCTGCCAGACACGATGCCCAGGGCTTCTACGACCTTGCGCATGGCCAGGAAGGCATAGCCGATACCGATGCAATTCACCGGCAGTGCGAGCAAAAATGCTTTAATCCCACGCAGCCAAGCGGCAGGTGCTCCGCCATAACGCAGCTCGGTGAATGCAGCATCGGTCAGCACCCCACTCCGTCGCCAGAGCGGAGCAAAGACAACTGCCATGGCGACATGCGCCAGGCCGAAGCTCCACCATTCCCAATTACCGGCCAATCCTCGTGTGCCAATCAGACCGGCTACATAAAGAGGGGTATCAATCGAAAATGTCGTTGCGGCCATCGAAGCCCCAGCCAACCAACCACTGAGTCGACGTCCAGCAACAAAGTAATCATCCTCACTTCGATTGCGACGAGACAACCAAAGCCCAATCACGAGAGTGATGGCGAGATAACCAACGAGGATCATCCAATCAATGGCAGCCATATCCCTAGGCGGTTGATCGCAGTGTGGCTCAGCTAGTCCATCTCAGCCGATGGCTGCGTGCTGGCGGCGGAGCTGGCCACAGGCGGCATTCTGATCCAGACCTCGACTTGCACGCAAACTCACTGCCACCCCACGCTGCTCCAATACACGCCGAAAGGCCTTAATCGTCTCTGGATTAGGACGTTGAAAACCCTCATCGTCGATCGGGTTGTAGGCAATCAGATTCACATGACTCTGGAAGCCCCTAACCCTATCCGCTAGTTCTTCTGCATGCTGAGGCTGATCATTAAGTGCTCCAAGCAGGATGTACTCAAAAGTCACCCGTCGACCAGTCACTGCCAAATAATGGCGACAGTCTTGAAGCAGAGTCTCGAAGGGATAAGCGCAAGCGGTAGGAATCAAACGTTCGCGCAACTCTTGATTGGGAGCATGCAGACTCACAGCCAGGGTGAACTGGGCGCGACCTAGACGTTTCATCGCCAGCTCTGCCAGCTGGGGCAGCGTATGGGGGACACCCACGGTGCTCACAGTGATACGGCGCTGAGCAATACCTAGATCAATATTCAGGCAACGAATCGCCGCCAAGACCGCTTCAATGTTGAGCAAAGGCTCACCCATACCCATAAAGACAACGTGGGAAGGACGGCGATCCATCGCCTCGCGCAAGCTCAACACCTGATCAACAATCTCGTGTGTGGCCAGCGATCGTTGCAGCCCTCCCTTCCCGCTAGCGCAGAAGCGACAAGCCATTGGACAGCCCACCTGACTGGATAGGCACACTGTGAGACGTTGCTGGGTTGGGATGCCTACACTCTCAATGGTTTCGCCATCAACCGTTGCCAGCAGCAACTTGATCGTGTCATCCACCGCAACAGCCCGATTCACCTCCAACAACCGCCCAATCGTGATGCCTCGCTGTTGCAACGAGAGGCGCCATGACTTTGGCAACACTGTGATCGCCTCAAAACTTCTGGCCCCCTTGGTATAGAGCCAGTCATGCAACTGACGGCCCCGGAAGGCTGGCTGGCCTTCTGCCACAGCCCAGCTCTCTAGTTCATTAGCACTACAACCCAGTAACGCCTGATTGCCGCCAGGCAGATGGGTAGAGCTCACCAGATCAACAAACCATGCCCGAGTGTTGCCTCCACCACCATTAAGGCAATAAAGCCAAGCATCGCCATACGTCCATTGAGCTTCTCGTTATGGCTGTGAAAGCCATAACGAGGCTTTCGCCGTTGCGGAATGATGGTGGGCTCAAGCATGGATGAAGGCCTCAATCAAGCGTTTTCAAAGCAGAAACGAACATTCAGGAGAAGTTTGCTCACTCCTCAGTGAGCAGCCCCTCCTGCTGAAGACCCTCGAGAGCGGATGGATCTGGCAGCTGTTCCTCCTCGAGTTCATTCTCACCAGTAGGACGAACAAAAGCAGCGAAGTTGCTAGCCGCTGGATCAATCCCATGACGACTGCGTGTGGCCTCCAAATCAGCGTCACTGGGGTCAGCCAACACAGCAGTCGAACTGGCCGCAGGAGCTGCAGGCATCTCCACGGTGTAATCCGGACGCAAGTTCTGCATTCGGCGATAGCCAGCAGGGTCCTCGGCGAGGATGTCCGGATGAGGCCCCGCCTCGGCTCGCAACTCTTCCTGGAAGCCACTAAAGCCAGTACCGGCGGGAATCAACCGACCGATGATCACGTTCTCTTTGAGACCACGTAGCCAATCGCTCTTACCCTCGATTGCGGCTTCAGTGAGCACTCGTGTGGTCTCTTGGAAAGAAGCCGCCGAGATGAAGCTGTCGGTGTTCAGAGACGCCTTCGTAATTCCCAGCAGAACAGGTGTGAACTCAGAAGGGGCTCCACCAGTGATCGCCATAGCCTGATTGGTGTCCTCCACCTGACGCAATTCGATCAACTCCCCTGGCAGCAAAGTGGTATCACCAGCATCCTCAATCCGCACCTTGCTAGTCATCTGGCGCACAATCACCTCAATGTGTTTGTCGTCAATCGAGACACCCTGTGACTTGTAGACATTCTGAACCTCTGTGACCAAACGGTGCTGGAGTTTGGCGATCGCCTCTTGTGCAGCATCCATCAACGGCTTGCGCCCACGTAAATCCTCGAAAAAGCAATCGAGTAGCTCGTGAGGGTTAATAGGACCATCAGTGAGCAGTTCTCCAGCATGGACCTGCTGCCCATTGCTGACCATGACGTTACGACCTAGAAGAATCGGGTATTCGCCAATAGCATCATCTGCCTCAATCACAGTCACCGTGATTGATTCATCGTCTTCTCCTTGCTTGATCTCCACAGTGCCTGGCTTCTTACAGAGCACAGCAGATTCCCTTGGGCGACGAGCTTCGAGCAACTCCTCAATCCGCGGCAAACCCTGAACAATGTCTCCTGTCTTCTGACGTTCAAACACCAACAACGCCAAACCATCACCCCGCTGCACCAAATCGCCATCGCGAACATGCAATACAGAATCTGGAGACACCATGTAAGGGCGTCCAAGGCGCAAGGTGATTGCTTTCCCATCAACCTCCTCTACCTCTCCGCAACAACTAGACGGCTCATCTTTTGCTAGCGAGTCGCCATCGACCAATCGCTGGCCTACCTCCACGAGTGGACTGCCATTGGTCGTCACCGTAATGGTGTCTTCATCACGCTCAACAATCAAACGCCGCACAGGGTCACCCTCCTGGACAACAGGCAACTGGGCGATCCCCTCTTGCTTACAAAGGATCTGAGTTGTCGCAACCACATCACTGGCCTTAACCGACTGGCCGTCCTCAATCTGCAACTCGGTGTGAGTGGAGCCATGGCTTGAATCGGAGATTGTGTCGCGACGCACAAGGATGCTCTCGAGAATCACCAAACGCAATCTTTCGATGGTCTTAGCTCGCTTATCACGCACAGCCTCTACATCCACAGTCATCTGAGGAGTGGTGTCAAACGTCTCAAGAATGAGTTGAGTTTTGAGTAGCTCTACGCCCTCAACCGATTTGATCAGCTCTCCATCCTTAAAGGCGAGTCGCTGGGTGGCCTTAATCCCCAGATAAGGGCCCTTCGGCTGCTTGATATGAGTCAACTCAGGGAGTTGTGCCTCATTTGGGATGGTGTATTCCTCCATAGGTCTTAGCAACAGACCAGTCCCCTCAGGTGTGTCCACGGTCTGCACAAAGACCATGGCTTCAGAATTGATGCCCTTGGCAATCGACTCGCCTGGGTTCACGATCTGGCCATCACCTGTGAAACGCTCTAAGGCCTTGGTTTCAGTACAAAGGTGGAAGCTGCCACTGCGAACGATGATTTCGCGCAGGATGTCGTTCTTCTGAGTCACCGTTACGATCCCGGCGGTCTGGCTGAAGATGTCCTTGACAACCTCAGTCCCGGCCTCAATCCACTGGCCGTCCTCGATCATCAACAAGGAAATGTCCTTGTTGATCTCATGTGTCTCCTGAGGGATCCAAAGCAAGGTGCCACCCTTATTCACCTCAAAGCCATTCTTGGCTGAGCGAGCCTTCTTGATCGCCAGACCAGGGGCAAAGCGCACCAGACCACCGGTCTGAGTGCGGAAGCGGTCATCAGCCAACTCAGCCACCACTTCACCATTGCCAATCTTGCTTCCGGGAATGGTGTTTAAGCGATAACGGGTACCGTCTTTTGCCTCCAGATGCCAAAGTTCCCCTGAATGGGTGGACTCTCCGAGCAGCTTGAAGTCCTTCATCGTCATAGAGGTGGTCACGATCTGCACCTCGCGAGAATCCCCGATCGAATCGCGCAGACGCACCTCACCTCCAAACTCGCTGGCCTGGCTGGCCTCCGCCAACACCTGACCACGTTCGACTTTGACATTGCCCTGGACTACAGGCTCGGCATTGGGGGGAAGGTTGTAGACATCCCCAGCAAGCACCCAAAGTCTCCCTAAACGCTGCGCCTTCAGAGTGATGTTTCCCTGACGGTCTTTAACTTCCCTGGGCTGAATAACCTGCTCATAACGAACCTGACCAGCCAGGTCACAAATTACGTCTTTAGTGGCCTTCTCCACGCTCTTTTTCACCGCAACAGCCGCGATCTGAACAACAGTCACGTCTGCCTCGATCTCCTGACCATCACTAACGAACAGCAAAGATCCGGTGGTGATGTCGATCCTCTGTGCACGACCCTTGCCTGAAGGCTTCACAGTGAGAGTGAAGTCCACTTCAGACTGCTGAGCCTCTAGACCATGGGGTGTGCGATAACCACGCACACGAGCCTTTGAACCAAACTCAACTGTGCCAGCAACAGTGGAGCGAACCACGCCAGTCTCAGCGGTAGACACACCACCGGTATGGAAAGTTCGCATGGTGAGCTGCGTCCCCGGTTCACCGATGGACTGAGCAGCAATAATGCCGACGGCTTCGCCGAGATCGGCTAATTCGTTATGAGCCAGTGCCCACCCGTAACACTTCCTACATACGGAACGATTGGCCTCACAAGTAAGCGGTGAGCGCACCATGACCTCAGTGATGGCTGCCTTTTCGAAACGCCTAGAAAGCAGTGGATCGATTTCTGTATTGCGTTCAGCAAGAATTTCGCCGTCAACATTGACGACTTGCTCTGCAGTGAGGCGACCAACAAGACGGCTACCAAAACCACCGTCTTCCGCCTTCACAATGATGCCCCTAGTGGTGCCGCAATCATCCTCACGAACGATCACATCCTGAGCAACATCCACCAGACGCCGCGTGAGATAACCGGAATCGGCTGTTCGCAACGCTGTATCGACCAGACCCTTACGTGCGCCGTAAGAGGAGATCACGTACTCAGTAACCGTTAGCCCCTCACGGAAATTGGTGCGAATCGGCAGATCAATAATCTCCCCCTGCGGATTGGCCATCAGGCCACGCATACCAACAAGCTGGCGAACCTGAGACATGTTTCCACGAGCCCCAGAGTTGGCCATCATCCAGACCGAGTTCAGCGGGTCGTTCTGATTGAAATTCTTCTTGACCGCATCAACCAAACGCTCATTGGTTTCTGTCCAGGTATCAATCACCTTGGTATGACGCTCAACCTCTGTGATTTCACCAAGGCGATAACACTCCTCGGTGGCCGTGATCTGAGCCTCCGCCTGGCCAAGCAAGTCTTGCTTGGCCTCAGGCACCTTGAGGTCTTCCACGGAAATCGACACGGCAGCCTGAGTGGCGTAGCGAAAGCCAAGGTCCTTGAGATTGTCCGCCATGGAAGCGGTTACAGCGGTGCCGTGTGTCTTGTAAGCCCATGCCACCAGTTGCTTGAGGGCCTTCTTATCGATAACCCGGTTACGAAACTGCGGTGGGGTCCTCGCCAGTGCTGGCGAAGCACTTGCCGCAACAGCCTTCGCGGCCTTGGACTTGGACTTCGACTTGGCCTTGGACTTGGTGGTCTTGGTCGAAGGCTTGCGGGATTTCGGGGAGGTTGAGGTCATGGCTACACGCGAATCAGGTCAGGGAAGAAAGCTGGTTTTGGAGTGACTCAGGCGGCGGCCACCGCATCGATAATTGTGTAATTCATCACCACGCGGCCCACTGTTGTAAGGATGTAGCGACTGATCAACGCTCCGTCTTCGTCGAAACGATCTCGGCGATAAGTCCACTGCTCAATGCGAGTGCCATCACTAAGTGATTCAGCCTTGAGAGGTTTGTCAATTTCATCTTCATCCTCTACCTCACCGTTGAAGCGAACCCAAACCCAGTCATGCAGCAGGAGTCTTTTATCTTCAAACGCATGGATGACGTCCTCTAAACCAGCATAGGTTCTGGATTGATCGCCAAACTCAGGAACAGAAGCTCCCGGCTTAATCGCCGTGAGGTAATAGGAGCCAAGCACCATGTCCTGAGAAGGCGTGATAATCGGATCGCCAGTGGCAGGTGAAAGGATGTTGTTGCTGGCCAACATCAACATTCGCGCTTCCGTCTGAGCCTCAATGGCCAAAGGCACATGAACAGCCATTTGGTCGCCATCAAAGTCGGCGTTAAAGGCAGGGCAAACCAACGGGTGTAACTGAATGGCACGGCCAGCAACCAGCTTCGGTTCAAAAGCCTGTATACCCAGACGGTGCAGAGTTGGAGCGCGGTTTAACAGGATCGGGTGTCCCTCAATGACCTCCTGCAGCACCTGCATCACCTCATCATCAGCCCGCTGAATCAACTTCTTAGCAGCTTTGATGTTGTTGACAATGTTTTGACGAATCAGGCGATGGATCACAAAAGGCTGGAATAGCTCGATTGCCATCTCTTTAGGCAACCCGCACTGATGCATCTTCAGCTTGGGGCCCACCACGATCACGGAACGACCAGAATAGTCGACCCGCTTACCTAACAAGTTCTGGCGAAAGCGACCCTGTTTGCCCTCAATGATGTCACTAAGTGACTTCAACGGGCGATTATTAGCACCAACAACAGTTCGACCACGACGACCATTATCGATCAGAGCATCAACTGCCTCTTGGAGCATCCGCTTCTCATTTCGAACGATAATTTCAGGAGCCAAGATTTCCTGAAGCCGCGCAAGACGGTTGTTGCGGTTAATCACCCGACGGTAGAGATCATTTAGGTCGGATGTAGCGAAACGTCCGCCATCCAACTGGACCATTGGACGAAGGTCCGGGGGAATAACTGGAATTGCATCCAGCACCATCCACTCAGGCCTTGCATTAGTAGCAATAAAGTTATCAATCACTCTCAAACGCTTAATCAACTTGGCCCGTTTCTGCCCCTTACTAGAGGAAATATCCTCTCTCAACTGTTCAGCTACATCAGCTAACTCTAAATCTTCTAGCAATTGCTTTAGGGCTTCAGCACCGATGCCAACCATCGGCTCATTCTCAATCGTGGAATCTTCCGCATAGATCTCATCTTCGATCTCTAGCCACTCATCCTCAGTCAGTAATTGCTTATACTTGAGTTCCTTATGATCGCCAGGATCGAGCACTACATAACAGTTGAAGTAAACAATCTGCTCAACATCACGTAGTGGCATATCTAACAAGATCGCCACATAACTAGGTATCCCTTTCAAATACCAAACGTGGGAGACAGGAGCGGCCAACTTGATGAAGCCCATGCGATGACGCCGGACCCGACTTTCAGTGACCTCAACGCCACAGCGCTCACAGACAATGCCACGGTGTCGAACCCGCTTATATTTCCCGCAATGACACTCCCAATCCTTTGAAGGGCCGAAGATCTTCTCGCAAAAGAGCCCGTCCATCTCAGGCTTAAGGGTGCGGTAATTGATCGTCTCCGGCTTCGTCACTTCACCCACAACCTGCCCATTAGGGAGTGTGCGCTGACCCCACTCCATCACCCGATCTGGTGAAGCAAGTGTGATTTTGACGTAGTCGAAGTGGTTCTCTGTGCGCAGGTTGCTGTTAGTCATGAACGAATCGCAAACAGTTTGGGAAACGAAAAGCAGTTAGGTAAGGCCGTTAATCTTCGTCGTAATCCGCAACTCCAAGGGATTCGTAAGTGGGTCGGCTAGGAGTACTACGGCGAGGGTTCACATCCTGCATCAGATCCACTTCTTTACCTTCATCGGTATAAACAGCGATATCGAGCCCGAGGGACTGAAGCTCACGCATCAACACCTTGAAAGACTCGGGTGTTCCCGGTCTGGGGATAGGCTTGCCCTTCACGATTGCATTGAGGGCTTCATTACGACCCTGCATATCGTCTGATTTAACAGTAAGCAGCTCCTGCAGGGTGTAAGCGGCGCCATAGGCCTCAAGAGCCCACACCTCCATCTCACCTAAACGTTGGCCACCTTGTTGAGCCTTACCGCCAAGAGGTTGCTGGGTTACCAGTGAATAAGGACCTGTTGAGCGAGCATGGATCTTATCGTCAACCAGATGAACAAGCTTCAGAATCTGTGCATAACCAACAGTCACCGGCTGGTCGAAAGGTTCACCCGATCGTCCATCAATCAATTGAAGCTTGCCAGGATTTTCAGGGTTGTAGACCCATTGCTTACCTTGCTGTTTGGCAGCTTCCTTGAGATAAGCCTCAACTGTCTGCTGAGACTTTTCAGCTCCATACATTTCATCAAAAGGCACTACCTTGACGCGACAGTCGAGATTGGCTGCTGCCCATCCCATTAAGCACTCAAACACCTGTCCCACATTCATCCGGCTGGGAACGCCCAAAGGATTCAAAACGATGTCAACTGGAGTGCCATCGGGCAGAAAAGGCATGTCTTCGCGGGGAAGAATGCGACTGATAATGCCTTTATTGCCGTGGCGACCGGCCATCTTGTCGCCAACCTGGATCTTGCGACGCTGAGCCACATACACTCGAACGACCATATTGGCGCCAGGGGGAAGCTCATCACCCTGTTCACGAGTGTAAATACGAACGTCCACAACTCGTCCTCGTTCAGTGCTGGGAACGCGTAGAGAGTTATCACGCACATCGCGCGCTTTTTCACCAAAAATGGCACGCAAAAGCTTCTCTTCTGGAGGCTGATCTGACTCACCTTTAGGCGTCACTTTACCCACCAAAATGTCGCCGCTCTCGACAAAAGCACCGATGCGAATGATGCCCATTTCATCAAGATTGCCAAGACTTTCCTCGGCAACATTGGGTATCTCCCTGGTGATCTCCTCAGGACCGAGCTTTGTCTGTCGTGCCTCGATCTCATACTTCTCGATATGCACCGAGGTGTAGAGGTCGTCCTTAACTAATCGTTCGCTGACAAGAATAGCGTCCTCGTAGTTGTAACCCTCCCAAGGCATATAAGCGACCAAAACATTCTGACCTAAAGCAATTTCACCGCCTTCACAAGCAGAACCATCCGCGAGAACCTGACCCACGATCACCGGATCACCCTGGCAGACAATCGGACGCTGATTGAGACAGGTGTCCTGATTTGAACGCTGATACTTCTGCAGGTAGTGGGTGTGGTCAACCCCATCCTCATCCCGGACGATGATCGCAGTGGCGTCAACGAATGTGACCTTGCCATTAACACGGGAGATGGGCACCATCCCGGAATCACGAGCCACCTGAGTTTCGAGGCCCGTCCCCACCAAAGGCCGCTCAGGCCGCAACAGTGGTACGGCCTGCCGTTGCATATTTGATCCCATCAGAGCCCTATTGGCGTCATCGTGCTCGAGGAAAGGAATCAAGGAGGTGGCGACAGAGATCACCTGCACCGGCGAGAGCTGCACATAATCCACCTGCTCAGGTGGAACTTTTTCGAAGTCCTGGCGATAACGCACCGGAATTAATTCAGCGAGAATCTTTCCATCGGCATCCGTAGCCACATCACCAGGAGCCACACGACACTCATCCTCAAGATCGGCTGATAAATAGATGGGGTCTCCCTCCTTGATCAGGCGACCGTTCTCAACCTTCCAGAAGGGAGTCTCAATGAAACCATACTGATTCACCCGAGCATGGGTAGCCAGTGAATTGATCAAACCTGCATTCGGGCCTTCCGGTGTCTCAATTGGGCAGAGACGGCCATAATGGGAGGGGTGAATATCACGCACCGCGAAGCCGGCACGCTCCCTAGTGAGGCCCCCTGGCCCCAGAGCTGAGATACGACGTTTGTGGGTGAGTTCAGCCAATGGATTCGTCTGATCCATGAACTGACTCAGCTGACTGGAACCGAAGAACTCCTTAACAGCTGCAACGAGAGGCTTGGGGTTCACCAACTGAGCTGGTGTGAGCGAATCGGTCTCTCCCACCGTCATCCGTTCTTTGATGATCCTCTCCAGGCGATTGAGACCAACCCGGACCTGGTTCTGCAAAAGTTCACCCACTGAACGCACTCGACGATTGCCCAGGTGATCAATGTCATCAAGGCTGGCACCACCCACATCGAGTTCTAAATTGATCAGATAATCAAGGGTTGAGAGCACATCCTCATGGGTGAGTGTCCGCACCGTATCCGGGATTGTTAGACGCAGCTTTTTATTAATCTTGTAACGGCCAACTCGGCCAAGGTCGTAACGCTTGGGATCAAAAAATCGGGTCTGCAGAAGCTGTTGTCCACCGCTTACTGAAGGAGGCTCACCAGGACGAAGCTTTTTATAAAGCTCAAGCAAAGCCTGATCCTCTGAACTAATTCCTTCCTCATTTGCAGCCTCAATAGACTTCTTGTAATACTCGGGGTGACGAAGCTTATCGATTACATCGTTATCTGATAGCCCCATGGCCCGCATTAAAACATGGGCATTAATTTTGCGTGTTTTATCAACACGCACATGCAGAAGGGCGTTTTTATCTGTTTCGAACTTTAGCCAGGCACCACGGTTAGGGATAACACTGGCATTGTATGTTCGTCGTCCATTCTTATCCTGTTCATCCTTAAAATATACCCCTGGGCTGCGCACAATCTGATTAACAATAACCCTCTCTGCACCATTAATAATGAACGTACCTCGCTCAGTCATCAGAGGAAGCTCGCCAATAAACACCTCCTGCTCCTTAATCTCACCTGTTTCCTTATTCACTAAGCGACAGGTCACATACATCTGTGAGGCGAAAGTCGCATCACGGCGCTTGGCCTCTTCAACATCGTGGCGAGGCCGCTTCAATCGGTATTCATTGCCAACAAAATGGAGTTCAAGCTTGCCTGTGTAGTCCGTGATCGGAGAAAAGCTATCCAACTCCTCGATCAAGCCCTCATCAAGAAACCACTTGAAGCTCGCCCGCTGAACTTCAACGAGATCAGGCAGGTAGGTGGCGGTCTTGGCGACCTGAATCGCGCTGCTGCTCATGCGGAGACCTGCAGTTGAGAAGTGAAATTGGAAGACCTGAACAATCGACGGGCCTAGATCCGAGTCGGCAGCACAAAAGGCAGCGGCAGCAGCTCCCTGTACCAAGGAGCTGCTGCCGTACTCATGGGCTCAGAGATCTCGATTCAAAAAGACTGACGTCAACAATGCACCAGAAGACAATGGGCGCTTCGGGCGGCAGGGACGCAGAAGAACTGCATCATGGCCAGACCAGTCAATAATTTTACACTTGTAGACCGCCAAACGCCTGTCCAATGTCTTGAGATCAGGGCAAAGAGAACAATCGTCTTGCATTAGCCGTGCTACTGCTTGCAACGAAGGCCAAAGACTCCCCTCGAAGCTCAGCCACCCGAGAAGCCACAGCTTCGACGTAGGCAGGCTCATTGCGCTTACCCCTACGAGGCACTGGAGCCAGAAACGGACAATCCGTCTCGACTAGAAAACGATTCTGCGGAACTTCGCGCGCGCAGGCGTGAATGGCCTCAGCCTTCGGGAAGGTGACTGTGCCACTGAAACTGATGTAAAGACCAAGATCCAAGCAGACCTCCATATCCTCTGGTGTGCCGCCCCAGCAATGCATCACCCCCCTAGGGCAACGCCCCTCCTTCTGACGCTGACGCAACTCCAACGTCATGGGATCAAATGCATCACGACAATGAATGATCACGGGTAGATCTAACTCCGTGGCCAAGTCCAACTGCGGTCTCAGCACAGCCAACTGCTGTTCAAGGTTTGAATCCCGGTAAAGATCAAGCCCGAGTTCACCAATAGCCACCACCCTTGGATCTTCAAGAGCTGCATCTCGCAACAGCGACTGCGTCTGAGGATTCCAGTGCTGTGTGTCGAGGGGATGAACCCCCACTGAATAGCGCAGTTCAGGGAAACGATCCGCCAAAGCACGAATCGCAGGAATCTCTGCGGGTTCCACGCACGCATGCAGCAGACTCGCTACGCCCGCCTGTCGCCAGCGTGCAGCTACCTCATCGAGATCATCATCGAAATTGCGAAAGACGATGTGACAATGACTATCGATAAGAATCGGAGACGACACCAGAACCCAAAACGCATCATTGGCACCATTTTGCAGGCCTTTCCTCATCAAGGGAAAGAACAAGCCCTTTCAAAATGGACCATGCCTAATCAGCCCTAAGTGCTTGGCGCCGGTTCAATCGCCTGCTTCACCGCTGCACTAAGACGAGACTTCTGATGGGCAGCGGTGTTGCGATGCAGAACTCCACGTTTCACCGCCTTATCAATTTTGCTGAAAGCCGAATCAATGCTGGCCTTTACATGCGCTTTAGCTGTATCGCCAGGCTGCTGAGAATAATGACTACAAGCGCTGAAGCAACGCTTCATTAATGTGCGCATGGCCGATTTATACGACTTGTTTTCAAGACGGTTGCGCTCGGCAATCTGAACACGCTTCTTGGAAGACTTCTTATTGGCCACAGATGCTTGCGCTGATTCAAGAATCCATCACATTAACCCAGCACCAATTTTTGAGATGCCATTACAAGCGCTTTAAGACAAGCCAGAAGAGCAAGCCCTAACTTGATTTCAGATATTCAGGTTGCAGACTTTGACACAAAGCGGCCAGGCCGAGTCAGAGACTCCCTCAACCCTGATTCATTGTGTTCGGGATCGGCAACAAGCCAAGCGTGAACTAGAGCGGCTGGCCAACCGCTCTACCGGCAATTCTCAAAAGCAAGCCATGGCGACGGTGGAGGACATCCTCGACACCGTTCGCAGCCAAGGGGACCAAGCCCTGATCACCTTGACCGAGCGCTTTGACGGTTTTCGTCCAGAGCCATTGACCGTAGCTCCAGAAGAGTTAGAAGACGCCTGGCGAAAAACTCCCCAAAAACTTCAATCTGCTCTGGAGCTGGCCTATCGCCGTATCCAGAATTTCCATCAGCATCAGCGACCGAATGACCTGATGGTGCAAGGCATCCACGGCGAACAATTGGGCCGCCGCTGGCGCCCTGTAGAAAAAGCCGGGATCTACATCCCAGGAGGCCGAGCTGCTTATCCGAGCACAGTGCTAATGAATGCAGTCCCAGCCCAAGTAGCCGGTGTGGAGCAGCTGGTGATGACTTCACCCGCGGGAAGGGATGGTCAGATCAACAGAACCGTTCTAGCCGCAGCACACCTAGCAGGCATTCGTGAGGTCTTGCGTCTCGGTGGTGCCCAGGCCATCGCAGCCCTGGCCTTTGGCACTGAAACCGTGCCAAAGGTCGATGTGATCAGCGGACCCGGCAATCTCTACGTCACCCTTGCGAAAAAGGCCGTCTACGGGCAAGTGGGCATTGATTCGCTCGCCGGCCCAAGTGAGGTTTTAGTAATCGCCGACCAAAGTGCTCGTGTTGAGCAGGTGGCCGCCGACCTACTGGCCCAATCAGAACACGATCCACTTGCTGCTGCAGTACTACTCACCACCGAAGCAAGCCTCGCCGAACAGCTCCCATCCCATTTGGAGGCTCAGCTTAAGGGGCACCCTCGCGAGCAGATCTGCCGAGCCTCTTTAAGCAACTGGGGGCTGGTAGTGATCTGTGAAAGCCTGGAAAGATGCGTTCAACTCAGCGATCACTTCGCACCTGAGCACTTGGAGTTATTGGTCGAGCACCCGCACACCATTGCCGACCGCATCAAAAATGCCGGCGCTATCTTCATCGGCCCCTGGACCCCTGAAGCGGTAGGCGACTATCTAGCCGGACCAAACCACACACTACCGACATGCGGAACGGCCCGCTTCAGCGGCGCCCTGAGCGTGGAAACATTTCTGAGGCACACCTCTCTAATCGAATTCAATCGATCTGCCCTTGAGGCCACTGCTAACGCCGTAAGGGAATTGGCCAGCAGCGAAGGCTTGCACAGCCATGCTGAATCCGTGCGTATCCGCTTCGAATAACCCCTCTACTCACTGCGCTGTAGACGACGCACTCCCGCAACACCATCACTAATCTGGCCAACCAAAACTTCATCGGTGAGATTGACGAACAAACCGTTCTCTAAGACACCCGGAAGATTGTTAATTCGACACTCCAAATCCTCAGGGTCACCAATACCTCCGGCCATGCTTACATCCAAAACGAGATTGCCCTGATCGGTAACCACAGGACCAGCCTTGCGCTGAGCCATCCGCAAATCAGCAATACCGCCCAACTCAGCCAAGCGACCCTGCACCTGTCGCCAAGCACCAGGCAAGACCTCAACCGGAAGTAAAAAACCAAGGTTGAGCCGATCAACAATCTTTGTGGAATCAACAACAACCACAAAGCGATCCGCTCTACTGGCGACAAGCTTCTCCTGCACATGGCAGGCCCCGCCACCTTTAATTAACTGAAAAGAGGGATCAACTTCATCAGCTCCATCGATCGCCAAGTCGATGCGATCCACGGCCGTGAGGTTGCGCAAGGGAATCCCCAACTCCGCAGCCATCACTTCGCCTTGGAAAGATGTGGTAACGCCAACAATGTCCCGAAGCTCACCACTGGCCAGCTTGGCACCAAGAGCCTGGATCATCAGAGCTGCCGTCGAGCCTGAACCCAAACCAAGAACCATGCCATCTTTGATCTGCTCCACAGCGGCTGCCGCCACCGCTTGCTTCATCTGAGTTTGAAGGTCCGCCATCGTTTCTGAATCATCGGCGCGACGGTAGCAAGGGCAAGGGTTTCAACTAAGGCCAGGTAATGCGGCTGGATTAACCGAAAGGCTCATCTCTTGACCATTGCGCATGATCCTTAATGAGAAGGGGACACCGATCTCAGCCTGATCAACCTGTTTAAGCAGAGTTTGTGGATCAGAGACTGATGTTTCAGCTGCCGCAATCACAAGATCACCACGCCGCAAACCAGCGCGTTCCGCCGGGCTATCCGGCAAAACACTCTGCACAAGCGCCCCAAAGCGTTCGGGTAATTCCACCAGCGAATTCGGATCACGATTGTGCTCCCTGGCAATACGAGCTGTCAGCGGCACCAATTGGACACCCAAATAAGGATGCACCACCTCCCCACTGGTCAAAAGCTGCTCAGAAACATGCCGAGCCAAATTGATCGGGATAGCAAATCCCAAACCAGCGCCTGGACCAGAACGAACCAGTGTGTTGATACCGATCACCTCACCACGACCATTAACGAGTGGACCACCGGAATTGCCAGGGTTAATCGCCGCATCGGTCTGAATCAAATCCAAACGTTTATCAGAGAAGCCAAGGCTGCTGATATTGCGATGCAGGCTGCTAACAATGCCAAGGGTGACGGTGCGTTCAAGGCCATAGGGGGTACCAAGAGCGATCGCCCAATCGCCTACCTCAAGGGCATCAGAATCTCCGAGAGGGGCGGCCTCAGGACGTGTGCCCCTATCCAGTCTCACAAGAGCCAGATCAGTAACAGGATCCGTCCCGACAACCGAACCATCGTGTTGATCTCCATCGGCAAGGGTGACGCTGACCGCATCCACCCGTTCAACCACGTGGGCATTGGTCAGCACCAACCCCTGATCATCGATCACGACACCCGAACCCTGACCGCGCTCACGCTCTGGCCCAATTCCTGGCTCGCCCAAGAGATCTCTGAGCAAGGGATCAATCAAGGTGGGATCAAAAGGCTGACGTTGCACAGTGCGTTCCGTATCAATGCGAACCACTGCAGGCGCCACCTGACTTACCGCATCAGCAACGAAGTTATGGCTAGTCGTCCCATCTAAACCAGACAAAGCCCAAACAGGCTGAACCCCTGCAGCAAGAGGGAACAGCACGGACATCACAAACAATCCCCAAAAGCGCTTCAAAACAATGCAACCCTGTTGCAGCAACAGTCTGAAAGAGATCATGACCGCGAGGCTAAGCCGAAACAGAGGAGCAAGGCAAAGCTGCGCAACCGATCTGCCAGAAGAATGCTGAAATCAATACTTTGCGTGCCTAGGAGGTGGCTAATGATTTGAAGCCAAAAAACGATCAGATCGGCTCCAACAAGAAATGATCAGCAAAGACACTCCAGAAATTCAATGCTATATCAATAAAATCACAAACAATCGCCAGCACAAAACCACCTAAAGAAAAACGCATTCGTTCTTCGATGGCAGAAGAAAATTGGCATCAAACCTTGCCGTACTATCCACAGTAAAAGCAATAGAAGATCATACAAATCACTCCCACCAATTAAGGCAAGTTAGCTTTGCTCAAAACGCAAGGATTAGAAAAACTGCAAAACTTAAGAGGTGATAACACATAACAACCGCGATGCATAAAGGAGCAAAACTCGTATTAGTTTCCCACTAATATCAATCTCCATACATCAAGAGCTATCGATACAAACGACTGATAGAGACAAGACATCTAAAGCCGAATAGGAGCAACTAAAGGCCATTAAAGGAAAAACCATCTCAAGCCAAGGCTGACACCATTCTGATAATTACTATAGCTATTATCAGTATTATAACCAGCGTACTCAAGGCCAAAGTACTTCCAAGAAAGAGTGAATTGCGCTGAATTACCCACTGTATAAGCAAGTCCTGCCTGAGCAGTTCCAGAAAGATCCTTCTTGCCAGAAACACCAAATCCTCCCGCATCCAGCCTCATAAAAGCCTGCCATTCTGGACTGATCGCATAAGTCACCTGCATGCCAAGCAAAGGCTGAACCCAGGCTCGATTAATCGATCCACTTGCACTCTTCTCCAACTCTGGTATCTCCTTCTTTGTTAACGTCCTGCCATTCACTTTGACATCCGCTGTTAAAGACATATCCATGTCCATGCCTGCATCAATGATTCGTGCACCAACAAAACCTATAAAGGTGGAGTCTCCTTTTTTCATGACTGGCTGTTCAATGGCACCAAGGCGATAGCGCAAAGCAAGGTCAATTACTAACTGATTGAAATTTGCAGTCGATTTACTATTAAGATTCAGGCCATCAATTGGAGGATTAAGTTCTCACCATCAAAACTATTTGTACCACTCTGATCCTCAGACGAAGTACCATAAATCATCCCAGCCATGAAGCCCAGTCGCCCATACTCCACAGAAGCCCTTCCTGTAAAAGTCCTGTAACCGTAGCCAAAATATCGGCGAGACTCGAGTCTATAGGTGCAGTATTGCCATTGATGGTGATGTCTCCAGTTGTCGATAATGGCAGGATTCCATAAACGTCCAAATAAACTCTCCAATCGTCCTCTTCCAATACATCCTCATTTTCTTCAACCACCTCATCATCTTCAAGCTGATCTGGTTCTATCGAAACTAAGACCTGTCCCTGCTCAGGGTTGCGCTCATACAAAGATTGCTCTGCCAAGGCCTCAGAAGACAACATTGAAAAAATAGAAATTGCAATCAGTGCTGTTAAGCGTCGTGAAGGTGTCATGTTTTTATATTAGTCGGGAGAGTAATCAAAAGAATGCTTTTCAGCTACCCGTTGGGAATAGGAACTGAATCTGAGTGCGGATCGTAAAGTCACCTTGAAGTTTTTCACCAAAGATTTCCGGCCTTACAGCATTCCAATAGGCACTTAGCGAAGCATTAACAGGTTGATCACCAATTTTAAAGACCCTACCTATCCCAGCTCCAATAGGGACCATCCAACCCTTACCGTCATCAGCATTCCAATCATTAGTGATCACTGGTGAACTCGTGATGTACCAACCCTTCGGCATGTTGTAGTTAAGAAATGGCTGGATCAAAAGCTTGTTCACATCTTTGCCTCCACGTCCTGAAAAGGACCAGACATTATTAGCAAGACCTCCTAGAACCCATGGGCCCTTGGTATAGACGACAACTGCTGAAGGCCCAGCACTCCAACGCTGAGAACTAATACGAATATCGGTTGCCGATGGCATGATCAAAGTTGGCCCAAGACCAACCGTAAGATTCCCCTTAAGAGTTGGCACAAAGAAAACGCTCGGGTTGATATCTCCTATGGCTGTAAAATCGACTCCGTCAGCCCATGGCTGATTGATAATTGGCACAATCGTTCGTGTAACCAAGGTGAGGTCATTGCTGACCTTGAATGGGACAACAGGTTGCACATTGACAACATTTTGCGTGCGATTATCACGTGCCGACGGGTCAATTAATGAAGGCGCCCATTGAGTTCCAGGCGTAGCATTCCACTGAATCGGGAAGCTGATCATGCTCGCAATCGGATTCTGGGCTTGCTTGGCCAAATCTTCCGTGTTGCCTTGATCTGCTCCAGACTCTAGGTTCGCTTGTGAGCTCGATTCAGGGCCCACAGAATCTACCTGCGCGATCTCCTCTTGAATGGTTAACGCCGAGAAATCAAATGGCTGCTCAGGTCCAATGTCATGATGCTCAGCAAAAGACGGTTGCATGACCATGCCACTGATGGCAACTCCTGCAGTCAGTACAGATCGTCTTAGTGGTAAGACTACTGGAGCAATTCTGACCATTAGTTAAAAAGATTTTGAGAATGTTATCCCCTCTCTTAAAAGAAAATTCCTATTGAGTGTTAAGAAAAAGTGATAAATCAGACCAGCAATCTATGGCCCATCACTGATCACCTTTCCAGAAGGCTCCCGTTAATAAATAGGGAAGAGTAAATGGTTATTATGCTTCTTTTTTGATCGCTGACAAGAGGCAAAACGATCAGTGCGTCAATACGTTCAGAAACTATAATATTACTTTAATGCATCTTCAGGAGATGCGTTTGCCATGGCTCAGTCTGATCGGCCATGGATCAGATCATTAAACAAGTCGCATTCCCTTGTCTCTTCAACAACTTGAAAGCGACTTCTTTCGATCAAATCCCTGCATTTTCTTGAAATTTAGCAACAAGTCGGCTTGGATTTGCAAAAAAATATAGGTACATCGCTATTAAATGGTGATCACCAATAAAAAATCTCTAACTTCCAAGCAAACATGAAATTCAGAATGCTTCTTTGGCTTGCATGTATCATAAGTTTCACAGCAACATCCGCCGCCAACGCAGAAGAGATTAATCGTCGGCGACTTCCGATCGCAGATCCATATCCTCAGAAGGTTGACGAGCGCTTACCGAGTCAAGTCAAAATGCCTCGACAACATGTCGTCGAGGCACCCAAAGGAGCACCCAATGTTGTTGTCATCTTGTTGGATGATGTTGGCTTTGGTGCTCCTTCGCCCTTTGGCGGAGTGGTGCAAATGCCGGCCCTGCAGGAACTAGCAAACAATGGCCTGAGTTATAACCGATTTCATACTTCAGCCCTATGTGCACCTACACGAGCTGCTCTTAAAGCAGGCCGTAATCACCATGTGATGAACATGGGTTCAATCCCTGAAATTGCGACTGGATATGCGGGCAATACCACATTTGTGCCTAACTATGCCGAACCTGTAGCCGAGATCCTACGGCTCAATGGCTACAACACAGGTGCTTTTGGTAAATGGCATGAAACCCCTGGTCGTGAGACCACTGCTGCGGGCCCACAAACCCGCTGGCCAACACGGCAAGGATTTGAAAAATTTTATGGCTTCATCGGCGCAGAAGAAAATATGTATGAACCATCACTTCACGATGGGGTCACAATCATTGATTACCCAGATCGTGAGAATTACCACTTCCTTGAAGACATGACAGATCAGGCTATTGCCTGGATGCGCCAACAACAGGGTCTGCGCCCAGACAAGCCTTTCTTTATCTATTATGCATCTGCTGGCTCACATGCACCACACCATGTAAGACCTGAATGGATTAAAAAGTACAAGGGAAAGTTTGATAAAGGCTGGGATGTTATTAGAGAAGAGACGCTCGCAAATCAGATCGCAAAAGGTGTTGTACCCCCAAACACACAACTGGCAAAAAAACCAGCAAGTGTGCCGAACTGGGATGATCTGAGTGATCTGCAAAAACGCATGTTTTCACGACAAGCAGAGGTGTTCGCAGCTTTTACAGAATACACAGACTATCAAGCTGGGCGACTGATCCAGGCCATTGATGAGCTTGGTGAACTTGACAACACGCTGGTTATTTATATCAGTGGTGATAACGGCACAAGTTCAGAAGGGAACCAAACCGGCAACTGGAACTGGGGGCACATGTTTAACGGCATCCCTGAAACACTTGAGGCTCAGTTAGAACATTATGACAATTGGGGTGATCAAAACACCTATCCACATATGGCAGTCGGCTGGGCGATTGCCTTTGATACTCCATTTGCATTTACCAAACAAATTGCCGGGGATTTTGGCGGTACACGCAATGGCACTGTGATTCATTGGCCTGAGGCCATCAAATCAAAAGGAGAGATACGCGATCAATTTTCCCATGTGATTGATGTTGCGCCAACGATCCTTGAAGCTGCTGGCTTACCCATGCCTGAACAGATCAATGGGATTGCACAAATCCCGATGCAAGGAACCAGCCTTATTTATTCTTTCGATAACGCTGATGCACCTGAGCGACACAAGGTTCAATATTTCGAAGTTGTTGGTAATCGTGGAATCTATCAAGATGGCTGGATGGCAAGAGCCACCGTTGGCCTGCCCTGGGAAGCACCCAAGAAGATGCATAGCGTCGCCAAAGATGATGGGTGGGAGTTATACGACACGCGCAATGATTTCAGCCTAGCTAACAACCTGGCAACTCAGTATCCAGAACGGCTCGAGGCAATGAAACGACTCTTCTTGAAAGAAGCAATCGCCAATCAAGTGCTGCCCTTAGATGATCGTCTGTTGCAACGTTTAGTGCCTTCTGTTGCAGGCCGGCCAACGATAATGGGCTCGTCGAGGACACAACTTGATCTCTACCCAGGCTCCTGGGATCTTGTTGAGGATGCCATCCTCAATATCAAGAATGTTTCCAACAGTATTACAGCCAAGGTCGACATTGACTCAAGCCAAGATGCCAACGGCGTGATCATGGCCCAAGGGAGCCGCTTTGGCGGATGGTCACTTTATATAGAAGAAGGTTATCCGGCCTATGCCTATAATTACCTGGGCAATCTTCATACCTTCCGCAGCAACAAGAAAATCTCTTCTGGCAACAGAAAAATTCGCTTTGAGATGGATTACGACGGGGGAGGTGCTGGTAAGGGTGCAGATGTACGCCTGCTAGTTGATGACAAAGTCACATCAACTGGCAGGGTTGATGCAACCGTTGGCACACGTTTTTCGATTGACGAAGGTGCTGATGTTGGCATGGATCGTGGATCACCTGTTACTCAACGAGTGATTGGGGATCAGCGCTTCAGTGCCTTCAATGGGACCATCAACAAAGTGACATTGGAGATCTATCCACAGTGACATTGGTTGAGCACTCTGAATGTGCTCATGCTTAGCCATCTTGGCTTTCAGGCAACAATAAAGATGGACACATTTCCACCTGCAAACTTTCATTGTGACCACATCTTTGCCAGTAGAGATGGTAACCATCCCTGCAGGGCTCTATCGAGTTGGCTGTGATCGCTGCTATCCGGATGGTTCAGTCCGCTGCTATCCGGAAGAAACACCCGCGCGAGAAGTGCAGCTTGATTCATTCCAGATCGACGTAGGGCCAGTCACCAATGCTCAGTTCCGAGCTTTCGTTAGCGCCACGCAACATCTCACAGTCTCGGAGCTACCACCTGATCCAACGCTCTATCCCGATCTAGCGCCCGAGGAACGCATCCCTGAATCAGTTGTCTTTCAACCGCCTCCAGCAACGGTTGATCGCAGCAAGCCCTTGAGCTGGTGGTCGCTCGTGGCTGGCGCTGATTGGCGTCATCCCCAAGGACCCGAAAGCACTATCGATGGCCTTGATGATCACCCTGTCGTGCATGTCGCCTACGCCGACGCCATCGCCTATGCCCATTGGGCTGGCAAGCGTCTCCCCTCTGCTGAAGAGTGGGAAGTTGCCGCCCGCGGAGGTCTTGTCGATGCCCAATATGCCTGGGGGGATGAACTCACTCCCAATAACCGCTGGATGGCGAACATCTGGCAAGGTTCTTTCCCTTGGCACAACGAGGAGCTAGACGGCTGGTTCTGGACCTCGCCCGTTGGCAGCTTTCCTGCTAACGGCTATGGACTGATGGATGTCTGCGGCAATGTGTGGGAATGGACCAACTCTATTTACCCTGCGGCGACAGATCAACAGGAACGGAGAATTATCAAAGGCGGATCGTTTCTATGCGCAGATAATTACTGCGTACGCTATCGACCCTCTGCACTACAAGGCCAGACAGTTGACACTGCCACATGTCATATGGGCTTTCGCTGTGCAAAAGGAGGATCTTGATTGCTTGACTCACTTAAAAAGCATCAATCCCATCACTAGGACAAATTTCAATTGCAATCGTACGCAGTTCGCAACAATAGATGAATCCAGATCAGTCAGTTTTTATCACAATAATCCATAGGCCAACTCTTTTTTGTGCATACAAAGTAGAATTAGATCATCTGCTAATCGACATTTTAATGAAGACACACAGATGCCTGCGGGTCTTTATCTGATTGATCAGAGCTGACTAGAATTACAATTGCGCTGCAAAATTCCAATCCCGCCATCATTATGGATGTGACTAGTCCTGTCCTATGGATCAATCACGCTTTGTAGCCGTAGGCCTGGTGATGGCCTCACTGCTTACCCCTCAGTCAGCCATCGCCAAATGTGAATTCCTGATGCCTATTGGCGGGGATGGCAACAAGATCGTCAAAAAGAGAGTAGAGCGACCAAAGGGTTTGATCGGAAGTGCCTTTGGCCGCACAAACTGGAATACAGACTTTGCTGTTAATCAGCCCTATCGCAATTACAAACTATTCTTCACTGCAGATTCAACAGATTCTGCCAGCTACCCAATTCAAGCCTTCCTCAAGTTCAGTGATGGCAGCAACCTTCAAGTTGTCAACGAATCCATGCGTCCGCCAATGGGTACCGGGAAAATGTTTGGTCCTATCCAAGCAATTCCTGGTAAAGCAGTGAGTCAAGTGAATTTCAAGGTAGGTACAGCAAAGGATCCAGGCGCTACAGGATTCAGCTACCGAATTTCTGTTCAAGGCTGCTGGTAATCCAGTTAAGCCATTAGAAATTGACAAGAAAATCGGGGAGGGTCAAGTTGCACCTTCTCCCGATTCTTGATTGGTTCCTATCAGAGGATTTATCGTTTGCGTTTTTTGATTCGAGCCTGAATGAATCAAAGTGTGGGTGGGGAATGGCATGCCTGCACCATGCACTTCAACCACATCACCAATCTTGAGAAGCAACCTCTGCTGCAAAGCCCAAGCATCGCTTAGATTTCCACTAGAGGAATAACAGACCAAGCGTAGATTCAGACTCGAATCGCCATAGCCGGTGAAATTCACGGCCATTTTCTTGCTCTGATCTACATCTGAATGATTAACTAAAACCTTTTGAAGATCACTCACTATTGACTCAATCTTTCTACGATTGCCATAATTAACACCAAATTCAATCCAAATCCTGTGGTTGTCTATATCAGCAATATTAACAACCGATTTACACGTAAAGATGTTGTTTGGTATGTACACTGGTTGGCGATCAGAGGAGCGCAATTTGGCATAAAATCAACCGATATATTCTACATTTCCAGAAAGATCTTAAGAAGGAATATCGATGAAGTCGCTTACAATAAAGGGGCGGCTAATGTAAAGGCTAAGGCCGCTTAAGGAATTCGAAACAATACCCTTGGCCCCGAAACCCAATGCAACGGCGCCAACACCACCGGCGGTAACCAGTACAGCCGGTGAAATGCCCATCAGATGCATCACCTCCAGGCATAAAATGAGCATGGCTGCAATACCGATGGTCTTCTGAACAACATCGAATAGGAACAGCCTGTCTTTTTCACCAAAGCCCTGCAGCATCTGAGTGGCATAACTGTCTTGGTTTTGCCTGAGCTCCTTCTTCCAAGACAGCAGCGTCGATAAAAGACCAATGACTACAAGAATTCCAAACGCCTTAACACCATCACGCGGGAATTGAATCAATGACGGATCCAACAAATCCAACAGCCAACAAATCACTCCTAAAGTGCGCAACTGAAAGAAATGCTTTTCCTGCTACTGAGCAGCAATCCACGCCGCAACGAACCTGAGCGGAACCTCCTGCCAAAAGTATCTAGCAACAACCAACTGACAATGCCGAACACAAGGCCGGCAATCGGTACCTGAAGATTGAACGGAAGGGGTGTCATCAGAGGCATAAGCAAGATGCATCCGCACAGATTTGAATTTTCTGCGAAGCGTTAGTTCTGCGCAGCCAATCGCTGCAAACGACCGGCCGGCACTGATTAGCGAATTCTCCAGATCCTCGATGGCTTGATGGCCTTCTCTTCATCAGTTGAACACAGCATGAAGAGTCCATCACCTAGATTGTCTTGATGCCTGGCGGGTACCTCCTTCGGGAGGCAGGTCACTTCTGAAGCCGGTCGGGCCAGAAGTCCAACCTTACCCCCCTGCTTTTGCCTCATCCCCTGCTCCCGGACCTGGAAACCCTCGCCTCGGCGACGGCTGCAGAAAAAGGCTACAAACTTTGCTGTGTACAGGTATTCACCCATCTGATTCCTATGACCATCCAGGTGCAGATCCGTCGCAAGGATGGCAGTGATGTCTCCCTCGACGACTGCGCTCATTTCAGCGCTTCTATGGCTGAAGCCCTGGAGGCTTCCCAACTTTTTACTGAAGCGTATGTTCTGGAAATCAGCAGCCCAGGGATCGGAGATCAGCTCCACAGTGATCAGGACTTCCTGACTTTCAGAGGCTTCCCTGTGGAGATCAGCTTCCGCGACGACGATTCAGACCTTCATCAAGCCGGTCTCTTGCACAAACGATCCGACGAACATGTGCACATCAACATCAAGGGACGCATTCAACGCATACCACGTAAGGCTGTGACCTGCGTTCGCCTTACAAACCCCACGGGATAAATCACCTTAACGATCAGCTCAGCTTCAGCACCTTTCCACTCTTTCCATCGTCGATGGCTCTCGTTCTACTCCCCGGCCTCAACAACCTGATCGAAGACATCAGCGAGGAGAAGAAACTCCCTACCCAAGTGGTGGAAGCAGCCCTGCGTGAGGCCCTCCTCAAAGGCTATGAACGCTACCGACGCACTCTTTATCTAGGTATCAGTGAGGACCCTTTCGAAGAAGAGTATTTCAGTAACTTCGATGTTGGGCTAGAGCTGGACGATGAAGGCTATCGGGTCCTGGCCAGCAAAATCATCGTTGAAGAGGTGGAGAGCGAAGACCACCAGATTGCTCTGCAAGAAGTGATGCAAGTCGCTGAAGACGCCCAGATCGGTGACACCGTGGTGCTCGACGTCACCCCCGAGAAGGAAGACTTCGGCCGGATGGCTGCCGCCACAACCAAGCAGGTACTGGCGCAACAGCTACGCGACCAGCAGCGCCGCATGATTCAAGAGGAATTTGCCGATCTAGAAGATCCCGTGCTCACAGCTCGTGTGATCCGTTTTGAACGTCATTCTGTGATCATGGCCGTGAGTTCTGGTCTTGGGCGCCCTGAAGTGGAGGCCGAGCTCCCACGCCGAGACCAGCTCCCCAACGACAATTATCGCGCCAATGCCACCTTTAAAGTCTTTCTGAAGGAAGTCAGTGAAGTGCCCCGACGAGGGCCTCAATTGTTCGTTAGCCGCTCCAACGCTGGACTAGTGGTTTACCTGTTTGAGAACGAGGTGCCCGAAATCCAAGAAGGCTCAGTGCGCATTGTGGCCGTAGCCCGTGAAGCCAATCCTCCGTCTCGTTCCGTGGGCCCACGCACCAAGGTGGCAGTTGACAGCATTGAACGTGAAGTGGACCCTGTCGGCGCCTGCATCGGTGCCCGCGGCTCACGCATTCAGCAAGTGGTTAATGAACTACGCGGCGAAAAAATCGATGTGATCCGCTGGTCACCTGACCCGGGTCAATATATTGCCAATTCCCTTAGCCCTGCTCGCGTTGAGATAGTGCGACTGGTGGATCCAGAAGGGCAGCATGCCCACGTCCTAGTCCCCCCAGATCAACTAAGCCTGGCCATCGGACGAGAAGGACAAAATGTACGCCTAGCTGCTCGTCTAACCGGATGGAAAATCGACATCAAAAACTCCCAGGAATATGACCAGGCTAGTGAGGACACCACCGTCGCCGAGCTGATTTCTCAGAGAGAGGAAGAAGAGGCTCTCCAACGCGATGCCGAAGCCCGTTTGGCTGCTGAACAAGCCACCAGAGCAGAAGAGGATGCGCGCCTAAGAGAGCTTTACCCCCTACCGGAAGATGAAGAAGACTACGACCAAGAAGAACCTGCTCAGACGATGGCTGAAGACGAAAATGCATCCGACGGCCAATCTGACCACTTGAGCAGCCAACCTGACGCCTCAAGCGAACAACTCTCAAATGAAGAATCAGTAGAGGAAGAGGACAGAGCCCGGTGAACCAACGCCCCGTCCTGCGTTGCTGCGTGACCTGTCGCCAACTGCTGGATCGCCAGCAGCTTTGGCGAGTGATACGCGACCATCAGGAGGGTGTAGTCCTCGATGCAGGGATGGGTCGATCGGCCTATCTCTGTCCAAACGAGGTCTGCCTAGAGGAGGCACTCCGCCGCAAACGACTACAGAAAGCCCTGCGTTGCCAGGTGCCTAATAGCGTTGTGGAGGTGCTGCAAAAGCGGCTCAATCACTCCTTTGATTCCGCCGCTGAGGCAAAATAAACAATGGCCCCGACTTGCTTGGAGCCCCGAGGCACTTCGTGCCCGGACCGACAGGAGCTTTTAATGACCAGCAGCGGCAAAATCAGAATTTATGAGCTGTCCAAGGACCTAGGCCTTGAGAACAAGGACGTGCTCCATGCCGCTGAAAAACTCTCAATTGCGGCCAAGAGCCATAGCAGTTCCATCAGTGACGATGAAGCAAAGCGCATCCGTGGCCTGTTGCGCCAAGGCTCCGCTGCTAATTCAGCTCCACCAAACAAGTCGGAACCTGGAAAGACAATTCTGTCGGTGAAAAAAGCAGCGCCCACTGCCATTAAGGACGTTGCGCCACCAATGCGAAAAGCGACAAGCAGCTCAGAGATCAGCCACGTCAAGCCATCCGCGCCTGCAAACCCCACACCAACAAGCCCTGAACGACCCTCAACGGAATCGGTCGCTCATCCTGCTCCACCGACTCGCCCCGTCAACCCCACTCCAACCCCCACAAGCTCGCCACCTAAAACAGCAGCTCGTCCTGTCAACGCTCCTATCAGTCGTCCAGCAACCCCCAGCCGACCTACCGCTCCTACACCAAAATCAGCAAACAAACCCTCCTCCCCCGTGCCTCCAAGCACGGTGGGCAAAGACCCCCGTGCCGGTCAGACGTCTACTTCGAGTAAAGCAACCACCGTTAGTGGAGGAGGCCCTCGTCCCAAAATCGTCTCTAGGCCACAATCGCCAGCAGCGCCAGGACGCAGCGCACCCCCGGCCAAGCCATCAATCCCATCTGATCGCAAAGCTCCAAAGCCAGAACTGGTGGGACGCCCTAAACCAAAGCGTCCTGTCGTAGCCCCTCCGAGCCGACCAGAGCCAGAGAGACAACGCCCTGACAAAAAACGACCCGGAATTAGTCCACGACCGATCGGCGGACCAAATCAGCGCGCTAACACGCCTCAGCGACCCGGCGCCCCCATACGGCAAGGCAAAACCAGACCAGGACAGCCTCGTTCTGCCGGCAACACCCTCGAATTAGTGGGCAAGCCCATTCGGCGTGATCGATCCGACGCTGGCTCCGCAGGACGGGATAGCAACAACCGCCCAGGAGCCCCCACCCGCCCAGGCATGCCTGCCGGCATGCGCAAACCGGTGGCCCCTGGAGAGCTGATGCAGCTTCAAAAGCCCACCGGTCGACCTGGCACACCACCGCCACGACGACCGGACGGAACCAGCGTCGGCACCCGCGGAGGATCCGAGGGAGCCACTCCACCAGTGGAACGCACTGCCACACCACCCACAGCACCCAAAAGGCCTGGTCACCGCCCCGCTCAAGCCCCTGCTGCCGGAGCCCCAAGAAGGCCCGGCAGACCGGAGTGGGACGACAGCGCCAAGCTGGAAGCCCTACGCAACAAGTCTCCCCAGAAACAGCGCCAGAAGGTGCACATCATTGGGGAAAATGATGATGCCCTAACCGCAGAAACCAGCGGCTACGCAGGAGAACAACAGGCCGTCGTTCTGACGGCAAGCCTGGCCCGGCCCGCCAAACCAAAATCGCAGAAAAAGCCCGCCTCCAAACCCGTGGCGGCCTTACGCAAGCGCAAAAAAGAGACCACCCGACAAAGGCAACGCCGACGGGCAATGGAGCTGCGTGCAGCCCGCGAAGCGAAGCAAGTCAGGCCAGAAATGCTGATTGTTCCGGAGGCCAACCTCACAGTGCAGGAGCTGGCAGACATGCTCAGCATTGAAAGCTCTGAGATCATCAAATCCCTTTTCTTCAAAGGGATTACCGCCACAGTCACCCAGTCACTAGATCTTCCCACGATCGAAGCAGTGGCCGAGGAGTTCGGGGTGCCTGTCCTCCAGGACGACATCGAGGAGGCAGCCAAAAAGACAACGGAGATGATTGAGGAGACTGATCTAGCCCACCTGATCCGCCGTCCACCTGTGGTGACCGTGATGGGTCATGTCGATCACGGCAAAACCAGCCTGCTGGATGCAATCCGCAAAGCCAGGGTTGCCGCGGTTGAAGCCGGAGGCATCACCCAGCACATCGGCGCCTATCAGGTGGAGATCGATCATGGCGGTCAGCCCCGCAAGATCACATTCCTTGACACACCAGGCCACCAGGCTTTCACTGCCATGCGCGCCCGCGGCACGAAGGTCACGGACATAGCCGTACTAGTGGTTGCTGCTGACGATGGTGTACGCCCTCAAACCCTGGAGGCCATCAGCCACGCACGCGCTGCAAAGGTTCCGATCATTGTGGCGATCAACAAAACGGACAAGGAGGGAGCCTCTCCAGAACGGGTCAAGCAGGAACTTTCTGATCAGAACCTGCTCTCCGAAGAGTGGGGAGGTGATGTAGTGATGGTTCCAGTAAGTGCCATCAAGGGCGAGAACATCGACAAACTTCTCGAGATGATTCTGCTGGTCACCGAAGTTGAGGATTTACAGGCCAACCCTGACCGTCTGGCCAAAGGCACCGTTATCGAGGCTCACCTCGACAAGGCCAAAGGGCCTGTTGCCACATTGCTGATCCAGAACGGCACCCTCAAAACCGGAGATGTACTCGCCGCCGGCCCAGTGCTTGGCAAGGTACGAGCCATGGTCGACGACAGCGGAGCCCGACTCAAACAAGCTGGTCCGTCTGGTGCCGTAGAGGCCCTCGGCTTCAGCGAAGTGCCAACAGCCGGAGATGAATTTGAGGTCTACCCAGATGAGAAGTCAGCAAGAGCCGTTGTGGGAGAACGCGCCTCCGATGCCCGTGCCACCAGGCTGGCCCAACAGATGGCCTCAAGGAGGGTGTCCCTCGCAGCCATGTCTGGCCAAGCAAGCGATGGCGAACTCAAGGAACTCAACCTGATTCTCAAAGCCGACGTTCAAGGCAGTGTGGAAGCCATCTTGGGATCCTTGGAACAATTGCCGAAGGATGAGGTACAGGTTCGCGTGTTGCTCTCCGCGCCGGGTGAAATCACCGAAACTGATGTGGATCTTGCGGCTGCATCCGGGGCTGTGATTGTTGGCTTTAACACATCCATGGCCTCTGGAGCCAAGCGGGCCGCGGATGCCACGGGTGTAGACGTTCGTGATTACGACGTGATCTACAAGCTTTTGGAAGACATCCAGATGGCTATGGAAGGTCTACTAGAGCCAGAACTGGTGGAAGAATCGCTTGGAGAAGCAGAAGTGCGTGCCGTCTTTACCATCGGCAAGAGCGCCGTGGCGGGCTGTTATATCACCGCAGGCAAGCTGCAGCGCAACTGCAGAGTGCGCGTACGGCGTGCCAAACAGGTGGTATTCGAAGGCGATCTCGACTCCCTGCGCCGCAACAAAGACGACGTCAAGGAGGTGGCCACAGGCTTCGAGTGCGGCATCGGCTGTGATCGCTTTGCTAACTGGGAAGAACGCGACATCATTGAAGCTCACAAACTAGTGACCAAGCGACGCACGCTGAGTAGCTCATGAGGTTTCGCCCCACCTACAACTTGTTGTGATTGCCCAACGCGAACCACTGCTCTGGCTTCAGCTCATCGCTATTGGGGCGATCCCGATAGAGTTTCTTTTACTGAGACTGGTTTTAGCCGGGGCAGATCTGGGGCCTGTTCCAGTCTTCGAACGTCTACTCACCTGGGCTGTAGCGGTGTTAACACCAACCCTCGTCCTCTGGAAACGCCCTGCCGACTGGGGCTCACTACTGCTACTGCGGCGCCCACTGAGTCAACGCTCACAGGCCCAGCGTCAGCTCAGTGGTCTTCAGCAGAGCTTGATCCCTCGCTTGAGCCTCTTGGTTGGATCAACAGCCCTACTCGCGATGTTCTGGTGGATCGATCAATCTTCCATTTTGGTGATGGACCTCTCGCCATTACAAGGCAGCTCTCGATTGGTCACACTGCTTACGGCAGCCCCCCTACTTGCTCTCGTTCTTTGGCAGTGGCAACAGCTCACCCAGAGCCTCTGGCTTCTGACGCGCTCCGACCAGGAACTTGCCCAGGCCCCCTCTCTAAACGAAGAACAACTTCAGCATGAACGACTTTGCCTGGGGTTGAGTCTGCTCACCATGCCGGAACTCCTAACAGCACCTTCAAGTCCCGCGACGGCGATCAATCCAAAGCAACCCACCAGTAAGGAGAAGCGCTCCGATCTGAATGGAGACATCGGAGATGGGAACAATGCTTCCGGAGGAGGCACGCAAGCCCATCGTCAACAGACCGATACAGGCGGAAGCGAAGAAAGCGAACCAGAACACCCGCCGAAAACCCCGCCAAGGGCTGAGTGACTCTTGGATCAGTCGTTCTCTTAGCTCAGGATCCAACTTTGAGCCAGGACCAGAAGAATCGCCCAACAGTTCAAAAGCGCAATGCTTGAATGTTAAGTTCCGCTCACTGCCGGTGTAGCTCAGGGGTAGAGCAACTGATTCGTAATCAGTAGGTCGCAGGTTCAATTCCCGTCACCGGCATCACTTTTGCAATCTTTCTCAGAGACCTTGGAGCAACATGCCTTTTAAAACCCAAAAAGGTATATGCGATCCCTATAGCCAAAAGCCAACCACGAGCAAGATACTAAAAAAGGCATATTTAGGCCTGATTGATCCTCAAGCAGCCGCCAGCTTTTAACGTATCCGAGCCACAATTAGCCAAATCATCGCTGATCTACTAGACAGAATGCCTTCAAATCCTTCGTCTAGTTTAGAAAATCTTCAAGCAAGTATAATACTATTCCAAAAGAATCATCCAAGATTTGTGTCGTCTAACCCTTAGCAAGCTGATCACTGAAAAACTACGTAAAAGGGTAAGCCTCATATGTTGTTGCACTTAACAATGGCCTACAAGATGAAATACGAGAAGAAATCTCGAATCATGTAAAGAGGTTCAGCAAACACTTTTGCCAAAAGAAACCAAAAACAGCCCCAGACGATTTCCGCTCGGCCCTGGCTATCGATCTAAAATGCACCATAAATCAAAGCAGATCAACAAAAGTCTCTATGAAGAATCAACAGACCTTCCAAAAAAATCATTGCTGATCAAAGAAAGTAAATTAAATTAAAACCAGATTTCTGAACTGATTAGCAGAGCTATTCAGCCTAGCTCTCGAGCAAAACTTTGCTGAAATGATCCTGTCTCAAAACCATTAAAGCAGTTCCAGTTTGTGTAATCACTGAATCCAACAAGATCGCTGTTGAAGCACCAATGATGGTCGCTACAACAACGGAAATCATTCCTTTACCAAGCTCAGTAGATTGCTTCATCTTTTGCATGGCGTGACTCTAATCGCTGCAAACAACCTCTTCCATATCTGCCGACTAAGCATTGTTCTGAATCAAACCTGATTGTGAGATTGATCACATATCAAGAGATCAGCCCTGCCGGCGAAAGCAGGCAGGGCTGATCTCTTGAAATACATTGCTTTTGCTGCTCATTAAGCAGACCTACCTCCCAGTAATGGCCTTTGCATGCCTAAACAAGCCCAGCGAGCAGCAGCAAAGAGAATTCAACTGCCCCAATAGCAATCTCTTGCATTCAGTCATAAATCTTCCGAAATTAGCCTAACAAGGCTAATAGCCTGTACTCATCTTTAATACTATTAAAAAGCAGCCATTTACATCATCTTATTCTCGCAAACCTAGGCCTGCCATAGGCACAAGAAATTTCCAAGCATCACTAAAAAAGGCACCATTCTTTATCGAACATCATACTACTCAATAATTTCGACAGGATGAATATCCTCAAAGGAGAGTACTGAGCAAACTTTGTTAAGCTTGATTTGTTATAGCTGTCAATTCAAAGGCAATAATTAATCCTTGCCATAGAAGTTAATCCAATCCAGCATTCTACCTAAGTGTTACAAGATCTCCACCAATTATAGCTCTAAATATCTGGGATAATAGTCCAACAAACTAGAAGTTCACCTAGGCGAGGTCATTAGAGGCATGGAATCTACTCGCTTGAAGCGAATACACGACAGTTACAAAAAGGACGCCCAACTCGATGAAGTGTTTGTCGTCCTGACGATCGGCGCCAGCATGATTGCCACCTTGGGCCTGCAGGCCAACAGTGCTGCGGTGGTGATTGGAGCGATGGTTGTCGCCCCATGGATCGAGCCCCTACGAGCAAGTGCCTTCGCCGTGTTAATTGGCGACATAAGACTGTTGATGGATGCCCTCCTAAGCCTCTTCGTAGGAGTGTTCATTACCATCTTGCTCTCCGCCTTGCTGGGAGAAGTCGCGAACCTCCCCAAATTGGGTTCGGAAGTTTGGGACCGCACGAGTCCAAACCTGCTCGATCTAGGCATCGCCTTAGTCGCAGGTGCAATGGCCATATACGCAAAGTTGCGCAGAGACGCCGTGAGTTCCCTCGCAGGCACAGCCATTGCCGTGGCTCTCGTTCCACCGGTCTGTGTGATGGGTCTATTAATTTCTTATCAAAACTGGGCCGATGCCTTTGGGGCCGGATTGCTATTCGCTACCAACCTGCTCGGCATTCTTAGCGGTGGGCTTGTGATGATGGCCTGGAAAGAGCCCTCATTTCTTCAGCGACTACGAGAAAGCAACCTCAGCGCCGCCAAATTTTTAGTGACGTTTGGCTTAACAGCACTACTGCTGATCCCCCTAACCAAACAGTTTGTGAGCCTTGTTGGCGAAAAGGATAGGGAGCAGACGCGCGACCAAATTCAACGCACGATTGAGACCTTTCTGAAGCGAGAGACCCTGACCTTCGGTGGCAAGGAGGCGAAGGCAAAAGTGGCAAGCCTTGAGATCACCTGGGAAAAGAACCCACCAGAGATTCTTCTTGTGGTATTAGTCACCAACCCTGCACAGCCCAGTCTCAAGCAGGTCTCAGCTGTACAGAAAGAAATCAACAAACGCCAAGAGCTGGATTACCAACTCATTGTTCAACGCGTTGTTGTTGTAGAAGGTCCTCCAGAGGAACCCAATCTGATCACAGGGAAAGAAGGAAAACTGATCAAAGATCCCACTCCAGAACTCACCACAAATACCATTAAAGACAAAGAAGAACAGTTTCAAACACAAGCAATAGGCATAGATCAGGAGCAAAAAAATATGCAACAAAGAACTCATGAAGCGACAACTCAACCAGCTGAAGCCAAGACTCCCTGAAGACCTAAGACTTTGACTTTGGCTTTGGCTTTAAACCTGATTGGAACATTGTTGTTTTGATTCGTTCAGGAGCTCCCTGAGTTCAATGATCTGAGTAATACACCAGAACAATCATAAAAAAACCCCCTCCTTAGAGGGGGTTGTGAGGTTCAGCTGCTGCCAAACCTTGTATTGGTGATGATCAGATCAGCCAATCGCAGGAGCAATCAGAGCCACAGGTGTGGACTCAGCAGCTGCCAGGTCGAGAGGGAAGTTATGAGCATTACGCTCGTGCATCACTTCCATACCGAGGTTGCTGCGGTTGAGCACATCAGCCCAGGTTGGTACAACTCTGCCTTGGGCATCGAGAACCGACTGGTTGAAGTTAAAGCCGTTCAAGTTGAAGGCCATGGTGCTAATACCCAGTGAGGTGATCCAGATGCAGATCACCGGCCAGGCGGCCAGGAAGAAGTGCAGGCTGCGGCTGTTATTGAAGCTGGCGTACTGGAAGATCAGACGACCGAAATAACCGTGGGCAGCCACGATGTTGTAGGTCTCTTCCTCTTGGCCGAACTTATAGCCGTAGTTCTGAGACTCGGTTTCGGTGGTTTCACGAATCAACGATGAGGTCACCAGTGAACCGTGCATGGCGGAGAACAAACTGCCGCCAAACATGCCTGCCACACCAATCATGTGGAAGGGATGCATGAGGATGTTGTGCTCTGCCTGGAACACCAACATGAAGTTGAAGGTTCCAGAAATGCCTAAAGGCATGCCATCCGAGAAGGAACCCTGACCAACGGGATAGATCAGGAAAACAGCAAAGGCTGCCGACAGCGGTGCGCTGTAGGCCACACAGATCCAAGGGCGCATGCCCAAGCGGTAGGAGAGTTCCCATTGGCGACCCAACCAGCAACAAATGCCGATCAGGAAGTGGAACACAACAAGCTGGTAAGGACCGCCGTTGTAAAGCCACTCATCAACAGAAGCAGCTTCCCAAATGGGATAAAAGTGCAGGCCGATGGCGTTGCTGGAAGGAACAACAGCACCAGAAATGATGTTATTGCCGTAAAGGAAAGAGCCAGCAACAGGCTCACGGATACCGTCGATATCAACCGGCGGTGCCGCAATAAAGGCAATGGTGAAGCAGATGGCAGCTGCCAACAGCGTGGGAACCATCAGGACACCGAACCAACCCACATAAATGCGGTTATTGGTGGAGGTGACCCAATTGCAGAAGGACTCCCAGCCACTGAGGCGACCACTGCGAATGGTGGTGGTCATTGAGTTAATTAAGAAAAAGAGCCCCCGAAGGGACAGCTAAAAACGCAGGCAAAACCTGCAAGAGCCAATTGTAAAGGAACATTGCGCAATCTGTAAATGGATTGCGTTGGAAAAGATGTAGTCCTTGGCATCCACAAGAAAACCCCAGGAAAACTTAAGTTTTTTGGCCATGGATCCCTGCAGCAGCTCTTGGCTCTGATCCGCTGGCAAACAGGCAAGGCGTCGCCTTAAAGGGATTGCACCAACTCTCCATGCTGCATCCTCGACGCAACAGGCTTGAGGCTCAAGCTGAGCTCAACAACTGGAGCCAAAGCCTGGCGCAGGCAAGCTGAACCCACTAGTAGTGGTTTACAACTCCTAATTGCATGCCGAGAATTGCGCCTGCTCTTTTTTCGACCCTCATGATGGTGGCTGGACTAATGGCCATCACAGGATGTCGAAAAAATCAGCCCTCATGGACGAAAAGCCAAGCTGAAGCGATCAATCGTCTTGAACTCAGGCTCGATCAGCTCGAGCATCGACTAGGGCAAAAGACCCCCTCCGCTACCGACACCAACAGCAAGACCCCCGCCGGGCCGGTCAAGTCACTCACCTTTCGCATGGAATCAACTGATGGCCGCCTAAGGGTTTACTGGGCCGACGGCAGTGACAGCGACCTCCTTTGCACGAAAGAACAATCGACGCGGATTCAATGGGCATGTGGCTGATTTCAGGCACAAGCGATCACACCTCTAAACCAACACTGATAAACCTTTGATGGGTTTAGGAAACAACATAAAGATGATGAGATGTTTCCCTCCCGCTTAAGGGCTGCTGCCCCTCTTGCAACTGCCGTGATAGTCGTCGGGTCATCTGGCCTATCCCATGCACAGAACAACCTGCCTCTAGCCCAACCAAGAGCCGCAAACCTGGCGCGAATGCGCGCCGAATTGCACAATGGCGGCCTGGATGCCTATCGAGCCGATCAGTGCATGTATGTCACCGGAGCCGAAGAATGTCTTACCTCAACCACCAATGAAGGATTCCGATTTCAATTCCGAGGGGGGGCTCCAGGTTGGCAACAGCTCATCCCAGCAGAGCCAACCCTTGAAACCGAGGTGATCATCTCTCGTGATGGTGATCGCATCCTCTCCGTCCCCTACAACGGCCCATTGCGTCACCCTCGCCAACCATAAAAACCTTCGGTTTTGAGCAGATCAAGCAACGCGTTCTTGCTATTAGATGGGTTGAGCCTTCGGCAAAGCGATGTCTCTTCGCACAATCTCACTCGTCATAGCCCTTAGTGGAACTGCCTGCTTCGCAGATCTAGCGACACCGACCCACGCCCAAGACCAGCTTCCTTCCTCCCAGATCCGCGCCCTCAACCTGGCCCGTGGCACAGCGGTCAAAGAAAACGGCGGTCTTTCGGCTTACCAACCGGCGCCTTGCATGTTTGCCACGAGCAATGGCGGTAACGATTGCCTGATCAGAAACACCATCAATGGCTACACCTATAGCTTCTTAGGTGGGGCCCCAGGCTGGTCGGAAGATGGCAATGAACCGACCACAGAAACCGTCATTCAAATTGCCCCCGACGGAAAGTCTGTCAATCAGATCATCTACAACGGCCCCCCTCGTTAACAGTCGACTAACTGCTGTAGGGCCCCTTGCCATTGCTCAGGCAGGGGGCAGACCTCTCGACAGGTCAGGCTCATGGCGATCTGCTTTTCAACGTAGGCCGCCTCGTTGATAAAAACGGGGATAGGAGAATCTCGACCTTCAAATCTGAACACCTCTCCATCTGGCCAGAGAAACAAGGGGGCGCCCATATGCAGAGGCTGCCAATCACGGCCCTGAAGAGATGGATGCACACATGCAGCAGGCTGACCCAAGGCATCACGGGGCAGGTCCAGACTCCCAAGATGAGAGTGCGCCACAAACTGATCTGGGTAGGTCGGCGATCCAGATGCAACGCTGCTCAGAGCCTCGAGACAGGCCTGAACAGCAAGTCGTGTCTGTTCAATAATGCAGGCCTTTAACAGGCCCTGGGGAACAGGACCGATTTCAATCACTAAGCCACAGGGCCAGCGCTCCACCATAAACCCCTGCTGGTCATCATCCCCATCATGCAGATAGATAGGCAAACCCAAGCGAGCCTGAATCAATGCTGCTAAAGCCAGGTCAACCGGCCGTCGGCCATAAACCACAAGAGTGCTTCCCATTGCTGAAGTGGTGCTGTGCAAATCAATAACGATCTGGCAAGGGGTTGATCCCTCTGGGCCAAAAAAACTAAGCAGCTGCTTGGCGCGAACAACCTCTCGATCCAAGATGCTGGGAGATCTGAGCAAGTCGAGCCGAAAGCTGCGGTTGAGATCGCAATCCAAATAACGCCGGCCCAACGCAAGAGCATCTGGATTACCGATCACCGGCACCACACCAACACCATGGGTGTTGATCAACTCAGGGGTCTTAGACCATTGATCGAGAAGCCAGGGAGCGTTGATTTCATTGCCATGAGTACCCGCCACCAGAAGCACCTGAAGGCCAGACATCAAGATTCGATCGCAATCCTCAGCCTGACCGAAAATGGCTGCAAAGGGAACAACCATGTCGATCCCCCCCGCAATCGTTGCCGCAGCACGCATGGGCTGGCACTGGCAATGGATTCAATTAATGAACGGTCTTGCTCCAGCAGATGCCAAGGGGAATTATCGGCGCCCCCCCAGCCAGCATCAGCAAGCAACATTGCCCGCAGAGCAAGAGCTGAGCAACAGATCAGCAGACCAATACCCACGCCTGATCATTGGGCGCAGCTGCCCTTGGGCACATCGCACCTGGCTGGTGCTTCAACTGCGCAACCTTCAGAGCAGCCTCACCCTGCACCTGGCACGCGCCGACCACAAGGCCGGCCGTTGGCAATTAGATCCAGCCTGGTTGGGCTGCAATTCTCTACTTGCCCTTTACCAACGCTGTGGCTCCCCACCCAGCCATCGCGCCACTGTTCCTGCCCTGGTCGATCCAGGCACGATGACATCCCAATCACCGCAGCTACTCGGTAACGAAAGTGCCCAACTCGTGGAAGTTTTGAACCTTTGGCCGGCGGCTAAAGATGCTCCCGACCTAGCCCCCTCCCATCTTCAAGGTGAGATCAATGGCTGGCAAAAGCTTCTTCAGCCCGCTGTCAACGATGGAGTCTATCGATGTGGTTTTGCACGCAACCAAGCGGCTTACGACAAGGCCTGTAACGAGCTATTCGACACCCTTACGCAAGTGGACCGCAGCCTCTCCAATAAGGGTCCATGGCTTTGTGGAGACCAACTCACCCTGGCTGACGTGAGGCTGTTCCCGACCTTGATCCGCTGGGAGATGGTCTATGCACCACTGTTTGGCTGCAGTCAAAAGCCCCTTTGGGCGTTCCCTCATCTCTGGCATTGGCGCCAAAAGCTTCTGGCCCTCCCAGGTGTAGCCAAAACCTGTGATTCACAGGCCTGGCGTGAGGACTATTTCGGCGCACTCTTTCCCCTACATCCGAGCAATATTGTTCCGGCCGGTCCTGATCTGGCCAAACTGGTAAATGCATCAGCCCCTGATCAGCGATGACCAACAACACACAATCCTTGAATTCAGACATCGCCGCTATGGCAGAAAAGGAGTTTGAGGGTGTTTATGGCCGCTACAGGATCACCAGAACTGACGAATTGGAAGTGCAGCGCTACCGCCTTGCTTTACTGCTCTGCGGTGTGGCCTTCACAGCAGGGCTGGGACAGTGGCTGATGATTGGGCCAACATGGGCATGGCTATGGCTACTACCGATGTCAATCGGTCTGGGCTTAGCTCTTAATTGGATTCACATCTACCTCCGCCCGCTACACCAGACACTGAAGTTGTTATGGGCCTTGGGCTGCCTAGGTGCCGTCGTGATGGCATGGAGTGTCGGTACTGACACGATGCTCTCAACGGTGACCGCAGAGCCTGCTTGGATCTGGGCGATCGGCCCTTTATTTGCAGCACTCACTGGGGTTGGATTCAAAGAATTCTTCTGCTTCGGCCGACCAGAGGCAATTGGTCTCACCCTGCTCATCCCAATAGCCCTATTGGGTCATCTCAGCGGGTTAATGAGTGGCTCAATCGTGATGGGATTACTGGGCTCTGCCGCTCTACTGCTGCTGGTGTTAGCCCTGCGAAAGTTCGGCATGGACGCCGCTGCTGACGTCGGTGACAAGAGTGTGTTTGCTTACCTGAGCAATCCGCAAGCTAACGAAGCTCTGTGAGCCTGATCAGCCTGATAGAGGCCTCGAAAGACTTCGGCATCAACACCCTGTTTGCCGACCTCACCCTGCACATCAACGAAGGAGAGCGTCTAGGGCTGATCGGACCGAATGGAGCCGGGAAATCGACGCTACTGAAGGTGCTCGCCGGAGAGGAACCCCTAGGAGAGGGTGAAAGGAGGTGCTCAGCGCGATTACGGGTAGAGCTCGTGGGACAGGAGAGCGCTGTAAACCCTGGCCATACGGTGCTGCAAGAAGTCTTGGCCGGGTGCGGTGAAAAGAGAGAGCTGCTGCTGCGTTTCAACGAGCTCAGCAATTCGATGGCCCGCAACCCCAACGATGCAACGCTTTTGGCTGAGTTAGGACAAGTCAGCCAGCGGATGGATGACGCCCAAGCCTGGAGCTTGGAACAGCAATGTCAAGAGGTCCTTCAACGTCTTGGTATCACCGATCTAGAGCGGCCGGTTGAAGAACTCTCTGGTGGGTATCGCAAGCGTGTCGCTCTTGCCTCCGCCTTGGTCGCCAGACCCGACGTTTTGCTGCTCGATGAGCCCACCAACCATCTCGATGCGGCAGCAGTGGAGTGGCTACAAAGTTGGCTCGATCGCTTTCCAGGCGCTTTGGTGCTTGTCACCCACGATCGCTACGTGCTCGATCGGGTGACACGCCGCATGGTGGAAGTAGACCGAGGCAAAGCCCATACCTATGCCGGCAACTACAGCACTTTTCTACAACAAAAGGCCGAACTTGAAGCTTCAGAAGCCTCCACTGCTCAGAAATTTAAAGGGGTTTTAAGACGAGAGCTGGCCTGGTTGCGACAGGGTCCCAAAGCACGCAGTACCAAGCAGAAGGCACGCCTGCAGCGAATTGAGGAGATGCGCGCAGAACCGTTGCCGCAACTGCGGGGTTCCTTGAAGATGGCGAACGTAAGCAGGCGCATCGGCAAGCTAGTGATTGAGGCGGAAGCCCTGCAAGTCACGGCCAATGGCAAGCCCGACAGTCCTCTGCTTCTAGACAACTTCACCTACAGCTTTAGTCCAGAAGACCGCGTTGGCATCATCGGCCCCAATGGCAGTGGCAAATCCACATTGCTTGATTTAATCGCCGGCAGACGCCAACCCAACGGTGGAACACTGCGATTAGGTGAAACAGTGCACCTGGGATATCTCGACCAGCACACCGAGGACATCACCAAAGGCAAGGGCCTAGATCGCAAAGTGATCGATTTTGTCGAAGAAGCTGCCTCTCAAATCATTCTGGGAAAAGAGCAAATCACGGCCTCTCAACTCCTGGAACGCTTCCTATTTCCACCGGCTCAGCAACACAGCCCGCTGAGGAAGCTCTCTGGGGGAGAACGACGCCGACTCACACTCTGCCGGATGCTGATCCAAGCACCGAATGTGCTGCTACTTGATGAACCCACCAACGACCTAGATGTCCAGACACTAAGCGTGCTGGAAGATTTCCTTGAGGATTTCCGCGGCTGCGTTGTCGTGGTCTCTCATGACCGCTATTTCCTCGATCGCACAGTTGATCGTCTTTTCAACTTTGAGAATGGAAAATTGAAACGTTTTGAGGGCAATTACAGCGCCTTTCTTGAACAGCAACGACGACAAGAGCGAGAGCTAAACGAAGCAAATGAGCTCAAATCAAGCAGATTTTTAAAGGATTCTGGCCCATCTAGAATATCCACAAGATTCTCTCAAGCGGCAGAAAGCCCTTCATCCCAAGCCACAGAAAACAGCAAGCCAAGACGTAGAAGCTTCAAGGAATCACGTGAACTAGAAGCGCTAAACATTGACATCCCACTGCTTGAAGCCAAGCGTTCTAACCTTGAGGCTGCTTTGTCCGGTGGCGACGAAGATTTAACTCTGCTTAGTCAACAATTAGCCGAGCTAGTCGAAACATTGCACAGAGCTGAAGAGCGCTGGCTCGAACTCAGCGAACTGACTGCATAAGACGGCGCCAACGTCGATGATTCTAGCGCAATTCTGCATCATCTTATGTCCTTGCGAACAAGACTGATTTAGTCGGAGTATCACAACATTGACAACTGGTTGCCGTCTATTGATCAGAGGGAGGCATCTCTAAGGCACTGATCCAGAAAACAAGTTTGACCCGTATCCTTCAACCTCTGCCAAATTCATGGCAGTTGGGCGGCAATCATCTACAGAACAATGCTGGGCCATCAGTTCCCCAATCTGTCTCAGATATAGATCTTGCGACCAATCCACATGGTTTTGATTGGAAGCCTCGCAAGCTTCAAATGGACCCAAAGCGTTGACTGAGAAAGCCAGAAGAAACGCATTGCTTCCACTCCAATACATCCGCGAAGCTGAGGCCACTGCGCTTTTGCCTCTTTGCAGAAAGCTCGCAAAACGTTTCTGGCCCGTTCATCCAGAACATCCTTTCCAGCTGATCGATGAAATGGCGATCCTGCCGGTCTCTGATCCGTACCATGCCATCAGCCTCAATCTGCCTAATCAGCTAGGAGCCAATGGTGAAAAGCCTTGGCAATGGTGTTGTAACGGAAACCAAGTCTGGCCTCCCCCCATGGCGCAACCGATCAAAGTGCTTATGTTGTGGCAGTGATAGAGGCCGGCGCAGGCCAAGACCCTATGAAAACCATCGACGAGCACATTCAGAAGGATCAATCTGAGATCCAAGACGCCAAAGCCCAAGGCAACGACGCCAAGGTGCGCCATCTCACCGACGAAATCCATTCCCTTGAGGAATACAAGGATCACCATCCAGAAGATAAACACGACCCCAATGCCCTGGAATTGTTCTGCGATGCCAATCCAGATGAGCCCGAGTGTCGCGTCTACGACGACTGAGTTGATCCCCAAAAGAAAACTGGGCTCAGAATGATCTAAAGCGGGCATAAGCCCGCTTTTTTGTTAACGAACTGAGCGAGGATCAACATCTTGATCCAGTTCAAACATCCTCATTGAAGTCAGACGGACTACTGGTGAGTGAGCAGACAACCGCTTCCTCATTCCTCATTTCTCGAACTTCAGCAATGGGACGTCCCATCCGCCGCAGAGCCTCAATCTCCTGATGGGTCTGGCAACGGGCAATCTCCTTGCCCTGCTGATCAAAGCAGCTGTAAAAGGTCATGACATCAATGGTTTCACTCCAGTTATGACCAATGACCCGCGAACACACAAGTCTGGATATGGTCTGGCAGACCTGAAAACCTCAGACGCCAAGTTCCTTCCATACCTTCGCCAACAGCCCCTCAAGGCCTAGACCCATGGCCGCAGAAATCAAAATCAAGCTTCGACCACTCGCTGCCTGAAGGGCATCAACCAGCTGATCTTGATGCTGTTCATCCAATAACTCCTGTTTATTGAGCACCAGCAGCCGTGGCCTTTCAACCAAGTCATGGCCATAAGCAACCAGCTCCTTTTCAACCACCAGCAAGTCTTCAACTGGATCTTCTGCGCCACCATCCAACACATGAATCAACAGCCTGGTGCGTTCGATGTGGCGAAGGAAATCATGCCCTAGGCCTGCTCCTTGTGCTGCACCGGCAATCAGACCAGGGATATCAGCGAAAACTGTGCCATCTCCGCTGGGTCGACGCACCACACCGAGATTAGGCACCAATGTGGTGAAGGGATAATCAGCAATCTTGGGCCGGGCTGCCGAAAGCACAGAAATCAAAGTGCTCTTGCCTGCATTCGGCAAACCAATGATCCCCACCTCTGCTAATAACTTGAGTTCCAATTGAAGGAACCATTCCTCCCCATCGCGCCCTTCCGTGAATTTCTCAGGAGCACGGTTTCGATTACTGAGGTAATGGGCATTACCAAGCCCTCCACGCCCTCCAAAAGCCACCACAAGTAGATCTTCAGATCGAGTGAGGTCACCCAGAAGGATGCCCGTGGAGAGATGACGCACTTCAGTGCCACATGGCACCTTGATGATCAAGTCTTTACCTGAAGCGCCGGTACAGCGATTCGGACCACCCCGCCGACCATCAGGCGCTGGGAAAAGTCTCTTGTACTTAAAATCCAGCAGGGTCTGAAGGTTGCCATCCGCTTCCAGAACGACGTTGCCGCCATTACCGCCATCCCCACCAGAGGGACCGCCAGCCGGCACATACTTCTCCCGCCTAAAAGCCATGATCCCATCGCCACCGCGCCCGGCTCTAACGGTGATACGTGCCTGATCTATGAACTGCACTGCAGGCGCCCAGCTTGGCCAAGCTCCAACCCTAGGATCAGCTTGATCGGGGAACTGTGAGTGGCCGGCGTTCGCTTCAAGGCTCTCAACAAGAGCTACCCAGGCAGGCGGAATGAACCCTCTGTTGAGGTCATTCGTCAACTGAATCTACAAATCAACGATGGTGAATTCCTTGTGCTTGTTGGCCCCTCCGGCTGTGGCAAAAGCACACTACTAAGGCTGCTCGCGGGCCTCGAAGCCCCTACAAGCGGCGAGATCTACGTAGGCAAACAACCTGTCTCGCAGCTACGACCTGCCCAAAGGGACGTGGCGATGGTGTTCCAGAGCTACGCGCTTTATCCCCATTTAAGTGTGCGAGACAACCTGGTCTTCGGCCTACGGCGCAGCCAGCAGCGATCTCTAGGCCAACTCCTGCAAGACCAACTCCATCGCAAGACCCGCAACTTTCCTCCACTTCTGCAGGTTTCATCTATCCGAGAGCAGCGAATCGAGCGCCGGACAAGGGAAGTTGCTGAAGCCCTGGAGCTTCAGCAACTGCTCAATCGCCAACCCAAAGAACTCTCTGGCGGTCAAAAACAACGTGTTGCTCTCGGCCGGGCAATGGCGAGAGAGCCGTCTGTATTCCTGATGGACGAACCACTCAGCAACTTGGACGCAAAACTGCGCAACAGCACGCGCACTCAAATCGTTGACCTCCAGCGTCAACTTGGCACCACCACCATCTACGTCACCCACGACCAAGTCGAGGCGATGACGATGGGTCATCGGATTGCGGTACTGAATCAAGGGCAACTACAGCAATTAGGCACGCCAATCGAGCTCTATCAATGGCCATCAAACCTTTTTGTTGCGCAGTTCATCGGCAGTCCGCCCATGAACGTACTGCCAGTATTTGTTGGCCCAGCCAATACGCTCCTACTAGGTGATCGTCGCCTAGCGGTTGAAGGACCAATGGCCGAAGCGCTGCTGCATCTGGAAGAGGGGCAACCGCTCAGCGCTGGTCTTCGACCGGAGCATTTGCGCGTCGCTCCTTCCACCAATCGCAATCTCGCGGCAATCGTGAGTCATCTGGAAGTCTTAGGAAATGAACAACTGATCACCTGCAAACTTGTTGACGGGAACCATCTCGTTCAAGTGAGAGCCTCGCCCGAGCTCTCGCTCAGCGCTGGAAGCAACCTGCATCTAGAGCCAGATCCTCGAGGCTGGCGACTGTTTGGTGCCGACGGGGAAGCCATCGCAATGACAGCTCAAGACAACACTGAACAAGACCCAAACGACCGCAAACTCCACTTGCCCATTCTGGGCTAATGCAGCCAAATCACACTGCAACCGGCTCCACCATCACCCTGATCGGCATCGTTGACGCGTTCCACATAAGGAACGGTCTCAAGCCACTGGCGTAGCCCTCGCTTGAGTTTGCCGCTGCCGATGCCATGAATGACCCATATCGGACCAGTGCTACTGCGCAAGTGCTCCTCAACGGCAACCTCGGCTTCATGCACCCGCAGTCCGCGAACATCCACGGTGTTGCGGGTGGTGCGTACCTCCGCGCCACGGCCCAGCCCTGAACGGACCTTCACCTTCACCACCAACTCTGGAGGACTTGGCTTCAGGCCATCAAGGCTTTCCACCCCTGACAGCTCCACAGTGCTGCGCATGACTCCACAACGCACCGTGAGTTGTTTGCCATCTTCAGAGATAGCAATCACTTCTGCCGCCTTGCGAAGGGCCAACAGCCGAATGCGCTCTCCCACCTCAGGACGCCAGCCCATGTGCTGTTTGCGTTGAGGCTGAATCCGATGGTCAGCCTGAATGCGACGCAAACGCTGACCTGCACGTCGTGCGGACTCACCATCGGCACGACCCTCGCGCAACCGGCGAATCAACTGACGGACTTCCTTCTGCCCCTCTCGAATGGAGCTCTCCAGCTTCTGGCGGCCTTGTTCCTGTAAAGCTGCAGACTGCTTGCGCTGCTTCTGCCAGCGACTGAGAAGTTCCTCATGCAGCAATTCCGTGCGTGCCAGCAGAGCCGCGGCATCTTCAGCAGCTGCCTGTTGAAGGCTGCGTTGCTCTTCAAGACCACGGATCACCTCATTCACCTCTCCATCACCACAAGGTCCCAGCAGCTCTTGGGCCTGAGCAATCACTGCGCCGTCTAGGCCAAGCCGCATCGCGATACTGAGGGCATTACTGCGACCAGGGATTCCCCATTGCAGTCGATAGGTGGGCAACATCGTCTCGCCATCAAAGGCCACAGAAGCGTTTTCAAAGCGAGAATCGCCATATTTGAGGGCCTTGAGTTTGCCGAAATGAGTTGTCGCGATGGTCAGGCGAGCCCGGTCGGCAAGCGTGCGCAGCAGGGCTGTGGCCAGGGCCGTCCCTTCACTGGGATCAGTACCCGCCCCGACCTCATCAAGAAGCACCAAAGCTGGACCAGGCCCCTCGTTCAAGGCTTCAAGAATGCAGCCAATGCGCTTCACATGGCCACTAAAAGTGGAGAGATTCTGTTGTAGTGACTGTTCATCACCGATATCAGCAAGCACCTGAGCACACCAAGGCATTGATGGACTCCCTGTGCAAGGCAACAAGAGACCCGCCCGAGCCATCAGCAAGGCCAGGCCAACACTCTTAAGCGTGACAGTCTTTCCACCGGTGTTGGGTCCTGTAATCGCGACCACTTTCAGGGTGGAGGAGACCTCAACGCTGATCGGCACCACAGCTTCCCCATGGTCACGGCGATGCTGCCAAACGAGCAAGGGATGTCGCAGCTCCTGAAGGATAAAAGGAGCTGCAGCCTCGGCATGCAACGTAGGGGGGACCCCACCAAGCCATTGACCATAACGGCCACGAGCCAGAGCCAAGTCGAGTTGAAGCAGAACCTCTGCCAGGCGCCCGATCGATACGCCGGCCTCAGCCACCGCCGCACTCAACTCCGCCAAGACGAGCTGCTGCTGCTCTCGGATACGACCATCCAATTCAGCAAGACGATTACTCAGGGTGATCACAACCTGAGGCTCAACAAAGACTGTGCTGCCAGATGCTGAGCTGTCGTGGACCAGGCCGGGGAGTTGAGACACTGCGGCGGCTTTCACCGCTAGCACTGGCCGGCCATGGCGATCTGCGATCACAGTGTCCTGCAGCATGGCCGCATGACGCCTGATCACCTCCTGTAGGCAATCGCGACGTTCCTGACGCAAACCTTGCCACTGTCGTCGCAAGCCAGCGAGCTTGGAGCTGACGCGATCAGCCACCCGACCACCCTCTTCCAATGCAAATTTGAGTCGCCGTTCCAGCTCGGGCATCGTTGCGACATCCAGCAACAGTGCCGAGATCGTGGGACGAAGCTCTGGATCATTAATCTGGCGGCGCAAGCGGCGCGCGGCTGCAAGGGTGTCGGCAACAGCTAAAAGCTCTTCCCCAGAAGCCACACCACCTTTTGTACAGCGAGCCAGGATATGGCCAAGGTCATGGACACCCTGAAAGCTGAGGCCTCCATCAATCAGACCATCCAAAGCACCGATCTCAAGAGTTTCTGCCAAGCGCAAACGGCTAGCAGACAAATCGGCAGGCAGCGACAAAGTCTGGCAATGACGCCGGCCCTGCAAGGTGCTGGCAAATCCAGCGAGGTGTTCACATAAGCGTGGCCATTCAAGCTGCTTGAGTGTGTCCTGAAAGGCAAGCGAAGCAGTCGAGACCTCAGAGCTCATGACTACAGCGCTCATTTCAACGCTGTCGCGCCCCACTGAACTTGAAAGCAGCCAATCATCCCTGCCGTAGCCAAGCGGCTGCATCACAAGCGTGGTAGGTGAGGATCAAATCGGCACCAGCTCGCTTGAAACTCAACAAGGTTTCTAGAACCACCGCCCGCTCATCAAGCCAACCCCTTTCCGCAGCAGCCTTCACCATCGAATACTCGCCACTCACGTTGTAAGCAGCGATGGGTAACTCCGATTCTTCGCTTAAACGATGAATGATGTCGAGATAGGCCAGGCCAGGCTTCACCATGAGAATGTCTGCACCTTCCTGCTCATCGAGTTGAGCCTCAGTAATGGCCTCACGAGCATTGGCTGGATCCATTTGATAAGTACTCTTGTCTTTAGGGATTGGCTTGCCACCAGCCACGCGCGGGGCTGAATCAAGCGCCTCGCGAAACGGGCCGTAGTACGCCGAAGAGTATTTCGCTGTATAGCTGATGATCCCCACATGCTCAAAACCCTCGTCGTCAAGAGCTTCACGGATGGCGCCGACGCGGCCATCCATCATGTCGCTGGGTCCAATCAGGTCAGCACCAGCACGAGCCTGAACCACCGCCTGTCGACAGAGTTGTTCAATCGTCTCGTCGTTAAGCACCACACCCTCGGCGCTCACGATGCCGTCATGACCATCACAGGAATAGGGATCCAAAGCCACATCGGTCATCACTGTCATGTCCGGCAGCTCATGCTTGAGCTGCGTGATGGCCCGCGGAATCAACCCATGCTCATTGAAACATTCCGCCCCATCTTCAGTTTTGAGGCCCTCAGCAACTTTCGGGAAAAGCACCACACAACGAATGCCCAGCCCCCAGGCCCGTTGAACTTCTGCCATTAAGCGATCGAGGCTCCAGCGATTGGTTCCTGGCATGGCACCGATCGGCTCAACACCAGCTCCCTCATGGACAAACAAGGGATAGATAAAGTCAGCAGCAGTGAGGCTGTGCTCCCGCACCATGGAACGCAGGGCAGGGGTACGACGCAGCCGACGAGGGCGATAAGTGAGATCCATCAAAACCGCATAACAATCTCGTGAGCGTAAGTCTCGCCTCAGAGTGGAGCCATCTGAAGCCACGCCTGACGGGGGTCAGTACTGCGAGACTGCTGCAACCGTTTCAACAACTCCAGCTCATCGGCAGACCATTCAGACGGTAACTTGAGGTTGAGGGTCAAGAGCAAATCACCACGCCCCCCAGGCGAAGGCCAACCTTTGCCTTTAAGCCGCAGACTGCGGCCTGGCGAGGTTCCTGCAGGAATGGTCACCTGAGCTTCCCCATCAGGAGTCATCACAGTCGCCGTACCCCCTAGTGCCAACTCATCGAGAGCAACGGGCAAATCGGCCCTCAGCTGATCACCATCCAACCGCCATAAGGGATGGGTTTGTACATCAATATTGAGGAAAAGATCACCCCGCCGGCCAGTACCAGGTTGAAGATTGCCCTTCCCCTTGAGGCGTAAGCGCGAACCAGGTTTAATGCCCTGCGGAATGCGCACCTGCACTCGTTCTTCATTAACAGAAAGGGTGCGTTCGGTACCGCGAAACGCTTCAGCAAAACTCACCTTCAAGGTGGCTTCGGCATCAAGATTCACCGGAGCACGAGAGCTCCCTCTAGGGAAGCCTGCGCCACCAGGGAAACCAGCGCCAAAACCAGCAGCAGCTTGAGGCCCACCAAAACGGCCCAAAAGGTCATTAATGAAATCGTCAAAATTGCCATAACGACCAAAGTCAACTTCAAAACCAGCACCGGCAGGACCTCCGCCACCCATGCCACTGGCCTGATTCCAATAGCGGCCAAACTGCTCATATTTACTGCGTTTATCCGGATCGGAAAGCACCTCATATGCCTCACTCACCTCCTTGAACTTCGCCTCAGCAGTAGAATCACCTGGATTCACATCAGGGTGGTACTGGCGCGCCAGCTTGCGGAATGCTCGCTTGATGTCATCGCTATCGGCGTTGCGCTCAACTCCGAGAACCTTGAAATAATCCCGGTAGCCGCTGCCGGCCATGGCGTTGATTTGGCCCGAGGCCCTACATCTGTTCAGTTTCCCAGTTTCGCCGTAACCCTGCGCCTTGCTCCATGGAGGGAAGCCCGAACGATTTGATAGTGCTTAAGTTTGCCAAACCCCACTCTTCAGCTTCCATGGTTCGGCCACAAATCCTCAAAGGCAACCATGGCCTGAAGTTAGGGCTGTCCCTACTCACAGCAATGGGGCTGAGTCTCTCACTGCAAACTGCCAAAACCCGAGCAGGCGATGGCGCTGACACCCTAGGAGAACCTCTCAAAACATCAACCAGCGAACAACTGACCTTGGTCCGTCATCTCAACACCATCGGAGCCGTGTTCTACGGCTCCTGGAGCTGTCCAGCTTGTTTCTTCCAAAAAAACCTGTTCGGCCAGCAGGCGAGCACGATGCTGAACTATGTGGAATGTGGCAAACCGAAACAGCTGCCTGAACAATCAGCAGCCTGCGTAAAAGCCGAGATTCAGGCCTATCCCACCTGGATTCTTGAAGACGGCCAGCGACGTGAAGGGGTGCAATCGATCGAGGAGTTAGCAATCTGGGCCAAGATGCCTACCAGCCCTAAATAATGAACATATTCTTGACACCAACGAACAAAGGAATAGCCTGAAAAAATCTCAATTAAATGAGCACCAATCAAGCTTAAGCTTAATATTGGAAGTCAATCACAAATCATGAGACAACTTCACTTTGATTCCAGAGAATTATCTGCAAACAATCACCTGCATAAGCCTAGACATCCGTAGCGATGCAACAACGAGAACTCCACAAAAGAGCAAGCCAACATCACTAAAGCAATCGCCTTTTCCTAAAGAAGAGGCAACACTACCGCAGATGAACTATTTTTCAGTCACTTGCTTAAATCTACCAACCAAGAGATAAGCGATTCAATGGCTACACCATCAAGTCACACTTGCCCAAACAATTCAGCCATTTATTGTTGCCAGCAAAAGTTTAATGGGCAAAAGAGAAGCCCTTGAAGAGGTCTTAACAGAGCCGAAACTATAAATGCAAAACATCAACTCAAGGCAAATACAACAACACTTTTAAATCATTCACGAGAAGACTCATTAAGTTCATCACTTGCTTCACTGACGAACACTTATCGGCTGAGATATCAACTGGCCTTGGCTCCGTTTCAAGGAATTTATTTTACAGCAAAGTTCTCTGCAACTGCTAACAAAATTCAAATGGAAAGAATAAGGTAAACTCAGCAAGCTGTTAACACTTCCTCGATCAGGTCTCATCAACCCAATAAATTTGCTAAATCTTTGTATGGCAGTGCAGTTCAAGACTCAGGGATCAATCCAGTCAAGCCGCCTCAAGCATTCTCACGAATACCGAAGTCGTGCAAAGAATGATCCTGCTGGATGCACAACCATTTCGCTCTCAGTCGAAAGATAAGGCTCAACAATCAACATCATCCCCAAAAACAGCCAATCACAAACCCAAACTATTCAATCTCCCAATCATCAGATTCATGAACAGCGTATCCTTAATCTCCGTAACGCCCAAGGCAGAAGAAATCATTGCTTACTGTGCGAGAGTCTCAAATCCTCAAAATCAAGACAATCCTGATAGCGAACGGCTTATCCGCTATCTGATTAAACATCGTCACTGGAGTCCCTTCGAGATGGCCCATATAGTGATGGAAATAGGAACGACCCGAGCAATAGCAGCGCAAATCCTCAGACATCGAAGCTTCTCTTTTCAAGAATTTAGTCAGCGCTATGCTGATGTCTCAACAATGGCCTTTGCTAAGCCGCCTTCACTACGCAGGCAAGACATAAAAAACAGGCAAAGTAGCATCGACGATCTTGATCAAGAGACAGTATCAAAACTGAGTTCAAAAGCGAACTTATTGTTTGAACAAAGTCGCGACCTATACCAAGAGATGCTTGCAGCTGGTGTCGCGAAAGAATGCGCAAGAGAAGTTCTCCCACTAGCAACTCCCACGAAAATCTATATGGCAGGGAGCGTTAGATCTTGGCTTCATTATATCGATCTGCGCTCCGCACATGGCACCCAAAAAGAACACCAAGACGTTGCTATCAAGTGCCGAGGAATACTCACAAAAGAGATGCCTTGCGTATGCAATGCAATGTGGCCTTGAAAAGAAAATATTAAAGCCAGGATTGATATTACCAGAATTGCCAGGGTTCTAATTTAATATTTAGCTAGCATGCAAATCAATTAAATTAATCGCCTTAAAGATGACTGCTAATTCATCTTACTCTACACAAAAACTCATTCTTCAAGCTCTAAAGTCAATTTCCTGATCGAACAAATCATCAGCCATGCAGAAAAGATCCGCAAGGCAAGGCCTGCTCAAAGGTGCGTTCTCACTAATGCACCCAATCAACACGAATCCCCTTGCGGCTATTCAGGAAGCGATCGATCGCCATTGCTGCAATACAACCGTCTGATGCGGCCACTACTGCCTGCTTAAACGGGGTGTTCCGAATATCACCAATAGCCCATACCCCGTCCACTGTTGTGGCCATGAAGTCATCGACCACAACGCCACCATCCTCTTTAAAAGCCACCTGATCACCTAAGAAATCAGTGATTGGCTTAGAGCCACTCATGTAAACAAACACACCTTCAACGGCCAAGTCCTGCTCTGTCTCCTGAGTCCGATTTTTCAACTTGATGCCAGTCACGCCAGCATCATCTCCCTCGATCAACATCAATCTTGTGCGACTCCAGTGTTGAACATTGGGCTGAGTCATCAACGCTTGCGCGTGCGCGTCATCTTCCTTGGGGTCACTCGTGGTAAGCCAATGCACTCTCGAGGCGAACTTGGTCAGCACCTGTCCTTCCTCAACAGCCTCTTTGTTTGCCCCAACAACAGCTACCTCACGTCCTTTATAGAAAGCACCATCACAGGTAGCGCAATAGCTCACGCCACGGCCAAGGTACTCTGCCTCTCCCTTAAATGATGCTGGGCGCCCCAAAGCGCCAGTCGCTACAACCAGCGCCCTTGCCTTAAAAGTCCCTTCAGGGGTATACACCGTTTTCCACTCACCATTTACGTCCACACCAAAAACCTGGGCACGGCGATAATCGCTGCCGAAAGAAACGGCCTGCTCACGCATCAAAGCCAGCAGCGCTTCACCACTCATCTCACTGGAAACGCCCGGATAATTAGCGATCTGATGAGTGATAGCCAAGGCGCCTACATCAGGATTCTTATCAAGGATGACTGTCTTCAAATCGGCACGCGATGTGTAAAGCGCGCAGCTGCAACCAGCTGGGCCACCACCCACGATCACCACATCGGCTTCGATTGTTTCCAAGGGGCAAAGGTCTCCAGCAGGGTGTCAAAGCTGCTCTGAACAGCTCATCAGCTTCAGATCAGGATGCGCCGTTCTGACAACAATCCCAAAAGCCACCCCAACCCTACTGAGTTCAACAGGTGATCTGTCTTAAAAGAAATGCCTTTTCTTTGGGCAATGCGATACCCCATCACTGGATTGGGAGCTTGCAAGTCGATAGACCCTCAAGCGCTTCGCGATACCCTCCCCTTACTCATTTCCCCAGCTTGGTCGATGAAAATCGGCATAAACACACCGAGATGACAACTGATGAGCACTCCACCCAACGATCGTCACACAGCTACGCGAATTGAGATCTCACTTCAGGAGGAGGTCTTGGGTTGCCTCGATGACTATTGCGATGTTTACGCTATAGACAGGAGCATGGCCATCGGACATCTACTGCAGGGCGCCCTGCATAGTGCTCTACCTGACCCTGGTTGGTTAAAAGAAGACAAGCCACTCACTGCAAACGCCTCAGCCAACAGCGGGGATTCAGCATCAAGAACTAGCCCAGCAGAAACAAGTACAGCAACACCAATGGCTCCCCGCAATGAAGCACTCGCCGCCAATCCACTCATACAAAAGCGACACAACACTCAAGCCTGAGCAGGCACAAGCTCTCAGTTCCAGCCATGCAAGCCAAAAAGGAGCGCTGAAATTAAAACCCTTGGCATACGACAGTCATGGCTTTCACGATGGCGCAATACATATCGAAGTTCTCCGGAACACAAAACACCATCTGAACCGCTGCTTTGATCTAAAGCCACTAGACGGCTCCCATGGTTAACGGCTTGCAAAGCCTGCTCCATGCCACCCAGCCAACCAATTTGTGGCTGGCCCTAATTCTGCTGACTGTGCTGGCTTTGTTGCTGAGCTTGGGGCGAAGGCTCGAGCCTGCCCTGCGACTGGAGCGACTAGGCCTGCCTATTGCCCTGTTGGCCGGCACAGCAGGCCTGCTGCTGGGGCCCTATGGCCCCCTACCCCTGCTGCCACTGAGCGTAACGGACATCTGGACTGAAGTCCCAACAGCGTTGCTTACCCTGGTCTTCGCCACCTTGATGCTCGGGCGCCCCCTCCCGAAAGGTCAAGGCTTATGGGAGCCTGTGGCATCCCAGGCCATGCTGGGAATGATGCTCGGTTTTGGTCAATACCTCGTGGGGGGACTAGCGGTCCTACTGGTGTTGATTCCCCTGTTGGGGGTTGATCCGCTCATGGGCTGCCTGATTGAAGTGGGTTTTGAGGGCGGCCATGGGGCAGCGGCCGTTATGGGTGAAAGCTTTCGCGAACTCGGCTTCGCTGGTGGCCAAGATCTTGGCCTGGCAATGGCAACAGTGGGCCTGCTCACATCAACCCTTCTGGGCAGTGTCCTGGTGATTTTCGGCCGTTGGCGTGGATGGGTTGCCCCCCATAGCCCCACAGAAATCGGAGACACAGGAGCTGTTGAAGAAGAAACGAGTTTTGGCCAACAACTTCGCCTGCTGGCCGTCAATCTTGGCCTTGCTGGAGCCGCTGTGGCTTGCGGCGTGTTGATGCTCGAAGGCCTGCGATTATTGGGCCCTTGGCTGGGGGAGTTCTACCGGCAAGTCATTCACGTCTTCCCAGTCTTTCCTCTTGCACTAGGGGGTTCACTACTGATCCGACTCGCCCTGGAAGTCTCAGGCAAAACTCAATGGGTATCACAGTTATTGCAACGTGAAATCGGCATCCTGGCCACCGACCTGCTGATCACCACCGCAATGGCAAGCCTGAATCTGCCGCTGCTGCAACACGACTGGCTTCCGCTAACTGTGTTGTCTGTGACAGGGCTGGCCTGGAATCTATTGATCATGCTCTTTGTGGCCAGGTTCACACTGCGCGAGGAATGGTTCGAGCGCTCGATCACCGAGTTCGGACAGGCCACTGGAGTAGCTGCGAGTGGCCTTTTGCTGCTACGACTGGCCGATCCCCGCAACCTGACAAAAGCCTTACCTGTGTTTTCGATCAAACAATTGATCCTGCAACCAATTCTCTCTGGTGGGGTGATCACCGTTGTAGCCCCTCTAGCAGTAACTCGATGGGGACTACTTGGCTGGACAGAACTTTGCGGCTTTCTCACTGTTATATGTATTGGATTAGCGGCAATCATCAACATCACCTCATCATCAGAATCAACAGAAGCTGCGTGAATAGCAATGACAGACCAATCGACATTTGCTACCAATATTTTGACGAAAGCTGCTAATTTCTATACCTCCATGGGGCAGAAAATGAAATGCAATGGATTAGAGGTTTATCGTTGCCAAGGAAGAACTCACGCAACAATTCACAAGGCCATCGACATAAAGACGTAGACTAACGCCTAAGGAAAGGCCGAGATTGAATAATATCGCAAATGCCTCCAACCCAGAGAAGTCATATCTTCAGAATAATGAATTGACAACCGCAAGGAGCATTACTGCCAACTATTAAAGATGGAACTTGAGAATAAAATAATCATGATTCTGGAATTACCTAAAGCAATCAAATGCGATCCGAGAGAGCCTTGGAGAATTAACTTTCCAATAAAATGACTTTTCATGAAAATAAAGTAATCATATTTTCTTGCAATGCATAAAAAAGAACCAATGGCCATTCACTGGCCAGAAAAACATTTTAGCTTCAAGGGGAGAAAGAAATGGCAATAAAAAAACACTTATCAAATCACACAACAAGCAGTAACTAGACCAGCCGCGATAAGTAGCAAGAGTCACCTTAAACCGTAGAAATATTACGTTAGGCTGGCAACTTGAATACAGCCATTATTTAACTCCAATGAGATATTAATAGACGACAGATAGTTCTACGATGCAAGCCAATGCAGAAGATTCAGTCTTCAGTTCTGCGATCTCTACTACTGGGGATACTCATCCCAATTGCCGCTTGTCTTTACCTGATCCTGCCGTTGGCTGCTGATGCCACTTATCCAAGCATGTTGGAAAACGATCAGGGTGGAGCTGATCCATCGATGTTAGAGACTAGGAAGAACCTAGATGCTCTCAGCAAAAAGTATCCATTTCTCGACACAGTTGAGGATGGCAAACCCTTAACAGCGGAATTTGTAAAGTATGATCTTGCCGGCTATGATTTAAGCGAGGCTGATCTACGTGGATCAACATTCAGTATAACGACTCTGAAGAATGCCAATCTCCACGGTACAAACTTAGAGGATGTATTGGCTTACGCCACTCGTTTTGACAATGCCGACCTTTCAGAAAGCATCCTACGCAACGCGAATCTAAGGAAGAGTGAATTCGCCGGTGCTTTAATTGATGGGGCTGACTTCACTAACGCCTTGCTTGACAGGCAAGAACAGAAAGCTCTCTGCGCAAGAGCTACAGGCAAGAATTCAAAAACTGGCGTAGATACATATACCAGCCTTGATTGCTCTGGAATCTCAGAACGGGTTATTCCGGCCGGCAAATAGATGGATGATTGGAACAATCAATAATCAAAACAAGTAGCCCTCAAGCGTGCTAACTGGAAAAGACTTAAGACAAAATGATAGCTTACCTTCTATTCATCAAGAATAAGTGGTGACTAGGCAAGACATGTATCAAATAGAGAGCTAATAATGAGGTTGGTCAAGCCTGAGAGGCAATACTAGCTTGACCTACATCTTCCATGTTCATGAAGAGATTTTGCCTCTAAGATTCTGCATTACTATCGCAAACCAAAGACCACCTCAGACAGCAATTATTCATTGATAGAGGGCAGCATTAATAGATGAGTGGACAACATCTTCTCTTGTATCAATCGATCTATAATTATGTCTACACGCTGCCAAAGCAGGATCGATTGAATTCGCGCATTTATCAATAGATAACAGCCTTAATCTCTGTAGTAATAACTGTATTGTGAGTGAAGAATTAGTTGATGTCTTAGAAAGATATATTAGGACTCACAACATAAGGGCATCGATTCTGCTCTGGTTATCGACCCACATCAACCTGGTCAAGATCGGGATATGACCATCGTAGGAGCTTTTCAAAAAAGTTGCCCCTTTCATCCAACTCAATCAAACGCCCACCAGGTTCATCTTCTCGACCCAGAAGGCATGGTTGTACAGCCTTAAAACTGCAAAGAGTGGAAGGGCAGCCAAGCACCAACACATCTTTACGCCCAGGCAATCCCCCTTGCCAGTGCTGATGGATATGACCACATACCACAGCGCATAACTCGTCTACAGGAGTGAGTAGCTTGATCAACGCCTCACCATCCACTAGACCAATGGCATCCAACCAGGAAGAGCCAATCGGCAAAGGTGGATGATGCACCGCCACCACTAATGGCCTGCCAGATTCTTGAAAATCTGATAAGCGCGCATCGAGCCATTGCAGTTGTGATTCACCAAGTTGACCTGCTGTTCGACCTGAGACATGGCTACTAAGAAGAATGAGACGTACACCATCCACATTCAAATCTGCTGGGGCTGTAAAGGCATGGCGTCCAAGAGCCGCCTTGATGAACAAAGGGTTGTCATGGTTGCCAGGAAGAACAGCAACCTTTATTGATGGAGAAAGATTCTGCAATTCTTGACGCAATAAAACATACCCACACCAGGTTTCGTCATGGCAAAGATCACCAGTAATCAAAAGCAGATCCGGGGAATGAGAGGCTCCATGTTGCAATGCACACTGAAAATTCAACAGAGGATTTTGACCTCGCACCAATCGTTGATTAAAGGCAACAAGATGAGGATCACTAAGCTGTACTAAGCGCATTTATTGTGGAGCGGATCTTCGCAGTGGTTTTGTCATGGAGGCTATCTCCCTTGTTCAAGCATGAGAAAAACCAGAAGCTGGTTTCTGCCTACTCGTAAATAGCTTAGGTAAAATACTTGCAGCAACTATCAGGGAGAAATCAAGGTTTTAATGAAGGTTTTTGGAATTCTAAATCAACAGGGATGACCTAGCTAGCATTAGCTTTCTGGCAATACAATCATCATTTAATGAGCTGGAGTGAATCGGGCAACTGATGGTGGCCTTACCTTAAGGAGATGCTGCCAGATATGCCTGCAAGCATCGTAGGCAAGGATCACTAGAGTGACGTTAATGGCCACGAGCTGGATCAGAGACAGACGGAGCGGACCATGCAGGTATCGCCAATAGAAGATGCCAAAGGTGCGGCCTGTCACATAGCTACCTCTCACCATCAAGCGCATCAGGCTCTTCAGGCTTGAAAGCAAAGCGAAGTCAACTACAAGCGTCATGACCACCTTTGACATAAAGACCATGCCAAGGAGGACGATCAGGGCTGTTGAAATTTGAGTGAAATGAATCATGAGCAGTTACCTCACATTCATCTTATTCCAGAACGGATGCGCAAGAGAAAATAAACCAGTTAGGTGGTTCATCAGTGGCCGTGGACTGCTGTGTAGCCTCAATCGCTTTCCAATGACTCCTTGCCTGCTTTTTATTGAGCTGACAAGGGCTTATTAAAAGTTCGAGGCCAAGGCTGATTGAGTAGAAAATCAAGGCTTTGTAAGTGAACACTTGAACATCAACAAAGTGTTTATTCTGATCTCTAAATCAAAGCCGAATCTCATGGCGAAAGGCTCAGCACTTTCATGCTAATATCAAAGCCATACTCTGTCTATTGCAATCATCACCTTGCATTAGCATTCTTCCTATAGTTTATGTTAAAATGCGTATCAAGGTAGTGCCTGAAAAATCTGACTAAAGTTCCTTCAAAGTCACTCTAGTCTACAAAAGTCACTTAGAAGAATAATTTAATATAACCATGGAACGCACTAACAAGCTTTTAGGCAAGTCGGATTATCTCTTCAACTATCAAGGATGATGATCCTTTGCAGACAGTGCTTATGGGGGCAATGGTTAGCAGAAAAAAATGAAAAAAGCTAAGCATTTCCGGAGACTGACTCTCCATTCGGCGCTTGATAAATCTTCTTTAGAATCTCATCATTATCAATAGTAAGTATCAAATTCATTCAACCATTGGGAATATGAAAAGATCTACGATGATCAGCCTCTTCTTTTGCTAGCTGTTTGAGCTCTACATCAAACTCATCCTCTGATTCGATCCGAATGCACCACTGAAATAATTCCCGTTCAGCACGGAGAAAGCCGTCTTGGCCTTCAAGCATCAATACACTAATAAAGCTCATATCGGTGATAATTAAAAAGATCGCAAAAAATTATTCAAGACGAAGAAGCGTCGGCTCATGTTGATTGACCTCTAAAATATACTCCATCTTCAATAATGCTATGAGTTAAAGCGTGAAATGTCTATTCCAGGAATCAAGATTGCTTGATCATGAAGGCATGATTAATTTCTGCTGCTGCCTTGCGACCGTCTCTAATTGACTCATGAATGCTACTGGAGCCTCTAATGATATCTCCGCCGGCGAAGACATTGACGTGACCCTGAACCTGTAGCGTGTCTAAGTTAACCAAGGCATCAACGTCCACCAAAAGGCTTGAACTTAGATGCTCCCTTAATTGAGCCTCAATACGCTGTTGTTCCAAACCTGCCATGATCACCTGATGAGAAGAACTACAGAGTTTAGAGAAAGCTGAAGGATCTATTCTGGAGTGAATCTCAATTCCAAGTTCTTGCATTTCATTTAAACGCTTAGCCTGAGATTTCAATTGAAGCTGAGCCTGTTCATCTACAAGGTAAACCTTGCTTGCACCGTTTTGAATTGCCAACTTTGAGATATCCATAGCAAGGTAGGTAGCGCCAACTATTGTCAATGTCTTCCCTCTAACAATAGTTGGCTCCTGAGTAAATTGGTCTAAAAACTTCAACCCATGAATCAAGTTAAAATCGTGATCGACATCTTTAGTCTGAATTTGCTTCTCTCCTAGACCACAGGCTAAAAAGAGTGCATCATATTGAAGCCTAAGCTCAGCAATTGTAATGTCTTCTCCTAAAGATTGACCAAAATAAATCCTAATAGAAGGTAATAATAGGTTTGATATTTCACGATGTAATACTGACAGAGGAATCCTTGATGCTAGAGCAATCAATTTCAACATCCCTCCAGCTTCGCTTTTCTTCTCGTAAATGTCTATTTGGTAGCCCAAACGCGCCAAATAATGTGCACATGTTAGACCAGCAGGGCCAGCCCCAACAATAGAAATTCGCTTACCATTATCCGGAGCTGCCTCTGGTATGTAGTTGGGGACTTTCTCGCATACATAGCGATTTAATGACTTAATGGGAATAGAAGCATCAGGACATAACGATTGCGAACATGACGAGCCACAAAAATCGTCTGATTGAGAAAGGTAAGAGGTTGTTTCTGAAAATGGATTAACGGCACGTAAGGACTGGGCAGCACCTAGCCAATTGCCGGCTTCGACAAGACGAGCGATATGGGCTTGATGAGTACTGTCTGGACCCGCCCGAACGCAGCGCGGAGACAAACAAGATCGGGGATCTAATTCCACAGTTTTTATCTTCTGATGGTCAGGAATCAAATCTGCAGAATGTTCTTTTTGAGATAGAGAGGCTTTAGCAAAATGCACATACTTTTTAGGATAATGCTTTAATGGTAGATATTGAGGTTGACGAAGATCCTTTAAAATGGCATTGACTGCACTTATTGCGGACACAGTCACAGACACTACGCCGATCCCTTGACTGGTGGAATCGCCTACACAATAAAGCCCTTGCCAATCACTGCGAGCGGCCAGCCGACTCATATAACTTTGGCTCATATTCACCTGTGGACCACCAATAGAGCCATGACTTTTAAGGGTATAGCGCTGAATCGTCTGTGGGGTAGCTATTTCCTGAACCAAGATATGTTTTTTAAGTTCTGGGAAATAATTCTTTTCTAAGTAATCAATAATTGCGGATGCTTTTTTCTGCTTTTGATCTCGATATGTACGGTTATGATATTTATCCTTACCATCGGTTGGCAGTGTGATCTCTGGAGTAGATTCCGGTAGAAATATACAGAGTGTATGTGTCCCTGGCGGAGAAGCTTCAGGATCCAACATCGACGTGACGTAGACTGTCAGATAACTTGAAGAGCCATTGTCATTAAAGGGCAGGATTTGTGTAGGCTTAATCGTCGTGGGGACAGCTTCTGCTTTAACACCAAGATAAACACCAAATACACTATAACTTGGCCTAAATTTCCTTGCCCACTTTCTTTTTCTGCGGGAGATATGCTGCGAATCGATCAACTTGCCATAGAGATTCCAGACGGTTGTGTTTGAGATTACTGTATGAGATTTAATCTTAATGCCATTTTCAAGCTGACATCCAATCGCCTTCCCATTCTTAATTAAGATCTTGTCAATGCGATTACGATATAATATTTTTCCACCATATTTATGAATAGCTTTTTCTAGCTTATTCGCCAGAGTCTGTGGTGAGCCTTGAGCATAATAGCAACCACCTGTGTAAGATTCCACGTGGATCATTGGGCCGGCGATGGCAGGTGTCTGATCCAATCCACAAGTGGTCATATTTTGATTTAAAAGCGTAAATAGTTTGAGAATCTGCGGATCACGTGTGAAGCGTCGAAATAGTTGCTCTTGAGTTGAAAGCAGATAATTAAGCAACCTTGCTAAATAAAAAGGTCGCGTAAACATCAAATTGATACCATGTTGCGGTGGCGTTTCCGCTGGCGCAAAAAACTGACCTCCATAGCTATCCAATGACTCATGATAAAAAGATTCGAATTCACTTAGTAATGCTTTAATTTGTTCTGATTGGTGTGGAAAACAAGAACACATTTCTGCCCAAAATCTTTCACGTTGTGTATACATAGAAACTTTGGTTTGCTGATCTAGATGGATAGTGAAGGTTTCATCCATCGGCACAAGAGTAATGTCTTCCTCCAACTCATTCATCACAAATTGATGTGGGTTATAGCCTTTTTCTCCAAACCCAAAAAAGAGAGAAGCTCCTACATCAAATGTAAACCCTTGACGGCGAAAGATACTCGCGCATCCACCAGGGAGATAATGCTGCTCTACCACCAAAACTCTGTAACCACGCTTAGCCAGAAGTGCCGCTGCTGTTAGTCCACCAATCCCAGCGCCAACTACCAAGACATCATAAGAGGGCAACAAAATATCGCGGTCAAGCACGTGCATTAGCTAAGGGATACACAAGCCAAGTAAATTATCTCACTATTTCATGAAACATTCAGTCTACAAGCGCAAAACGTTGCATGAAGCTTGCAGGCAACAGATGAATTAAGTAAAAACACTCTAACAAAATTACTTCTTACTGCGCACTATAAAAAGCATGAGAGGCAAATTAAGGACTTTATTTTATTCTAACTTCAGAAGTTGAGATCCTAATCAACCCTGAAGAAGGCGGATTTTTAGCAACTAATGGATGAGAAAATGTATTGATGCGAACATCCTGCAAAACTGAGAGAGTAGACTAAATATGCAAGAACGTTGATTTCAATTTCTCAGCAATAGTTTACTTCATATATGCTTGCAGGCAGAAACATATTGGCTGCTCAAAGGGTTCAGGAATGATCAGCCAACAATTGAGCAAAGAGTTGAAACAAGTTACACGCTTATGAGTAACAGTAACTGCAATTCAGCATCTGCTGCTTGCTCTACTATTCTTGACTTGCTTCAATATGTAGAAGACAATAAAGATATTGTGCTATTAAATAGTTCTTGAGCAGGTTAAATTGTCCATTCAATCTCAGCCCAGCAAATCCTAGCTTTCAGAAAACGTCAACAGGACGCTGGCTGGGGTTATGCATTGTCATCTGCTTGAATTCCTCTTGTCCAGATATATTGCGCCATATCCAGAAGATCTATCACCCCAATAATTTATGGGATTGCAGTAACAGCACTTATATGCATAATCATTGGAGCATGTATGAATACTTTCGGAGTCTCAGGCAAAGGGCCTTCCTCAGAATAATGGAATTAGCAATGCCAGGAATTTGATAGAGATTACTTAAAATGCCTACTCATCTTGTACAAACATTTAAAGCCAGGAAGATATCATTTCTGGGAGACATATCTTAGCCTGGCTTTCAACAAACTCTAGATTTATCCACGGAATTGACTGACCAATTTTAATCACATTTTCTAGTTCTAAGTTGGTTCGGCTCTGTTCTTTTCTCAAAGCTCTCTATGCACTGGAACTCATTAAGAAAGACACCTACGTGGACCTCTTGAGAATGCTAAGTACCTTTGGTATTCGTAGACTCTAACAAGAGACTAGCGAGTCACGAGTCCACAACCTCTGCAGACCCAAAATTTTGATTGCAGGATATGCGCAATCTTCCAAGAAGAAATCGGTTGAGTCGAATGAACTCAAGGTTGCAAGGATCTAGCTCAAGCACATTGGTGTTGGATACCTTTAATGCATTGCTGCACTAGATCAACGATCGATCAAACGAATTATCCAGTGCATTGACCTATTGACCCAGATTGAGAGAGCTGTCTTTATGTAATAGAGATAAGCCGCAGTCTTTCTGCACTGACGGCTCTTCTCTTTGATCGTTAGGAGGGTTTTCCATCATGACTTTCGCCCGATTGAGCCAAGTCGAGATCATGCACGGGAGATTTGCAATGGCGAGCCTCGCATCACTTGTGGTGATTCAAGTCATCAAGTTGCAATTAACCTCCTCCTAGCAATGCTCGCTGAGTTGTTTTAGCGCTATACCATCTGAACAAGAAGAGCAAGCCCAACCGATGCGTTGATCAAGCGATAAGTGAATGTGACTGGATTCATTCGCAGTGAATCAACAGGAGCGCAACTAACTCTAAGGGTTTGAACGCATACCAAATCCACACAAGGAGTATCACTAGTAGGACTGATTGATGGATCTAACCGCCCTAGACAGAAGTGCCGCACTAGAATCTTCAGCAACACTTGCGATTGAGCAGCTACCAGAGCACTGGCTGAGCTGAGCGATTGGTCTTTTAACTGGCTTTGCGCTCACATAAATCCTCAACTGGGCTGTATGACTCCACAGCTTGTAGCCCTCTACTACCTCCAACTTCAATCAAACTCTTTGCAATTTTGCAGATACTTGCCAACGCACTTATGAAGGAGAGGAGCAACGAGCAACTCAGAGTCCGGATATGTAAGTAAACCTTTGTAATATTTCACTCAATACATGTGAACAAAAGTCAAGTTACTAGCAGACATGAATCATGGTGTTGATCTTCCACATTAGTGATCAGCTTTTGCAAGCACTTCATCGCACAACTAAATTAGTAGAGCAATCTATCCACATTCAGAGTTTGAATCCAATTTAAATGAGTGGTTAACAAAAGTAGCGGCCTTTGCAATTCACATTTAAGCCACTTGCAAAGTCATGGCATAAGACAAAAGATTGCTCTATGCATAAAAAAACCGACCCACTATAGAAGGGGGGGTCGGTTTTTAATGTCTTTTAGTGATTAAGCGAAGCTTCTGAGGATTGGCACCTGGGGCCATTTGTCAAGGTGTGTGGCTGTAAAACTCCTTTTGGGGCACCTAGGACGATGCAGAGGAGTATCGACTGGTTTGACGCACAAATAGACTTTGTCGCACCAGACGATTAGCCCACGATTTTTTGAGACTGTTGGAGCAGGGGCCAGAAGTCAGCTTGCTTCTTCTGCGTACTCAGGTGGCGTGTCGTCCAATTAGGCGCCTCCGTGTTCGATGCACATACTTTGGCCTTGTCAGCCATTGATGGCAATCAGTCTTAATGCTGATTGCAGGCAGCTCTGATCCGGAGCAAAATTGAATTTTTGGGCTTTTAAGCACTGGTTGATCTCTAGATCAGCATCAAGCGCTATGAGAACCATCCTCTGAGCAAAGAGGTTCCTCTTGAAAACGGCCATTCCCTTAATCTCTTTTCTGGATCTAGAGGAAGAGATGCCGAGGAAGCGCCGCAAACTCAGCAAGGACATGGAAGCCGAGATCGCAGCGGCTCAAAGAAAGGTGGAGCTGGTGATGGCAATGATCTACGACATCGCCGATGAAGAGACACAAGGTGAATATTTATCCGGCTTTGAGCAGATCAACGCCGCAGCCTCTCACCTCTCAGAGAGCTATGTCTTGAAGGGCTTCTGCGAGGAGACAGAGGGGACCCTGGCCCTCTACAAGGGGCTACTGGAGCGTTTTGAGCAGGAGTATGAGCTCTAGCCCTTTTCCACTTCACCTGCAGGTAAGTGCGCAGGCCGACCGAACTGAGCTGGTTGATCAGTTTTGACGGTCTGTGAACTGGTCAACTCCATCCCATATCCCTTTCAGGCTGAATTCTGACCTGGAGTGATCCATTCACCAAGAAATGGACAATGCAGAGAAACAGAGGCAGAAAGAAACTTAATGCTTGTTGGCTTCTACTCAATACTTAGCACGTCCGACAGATGAATAGTCGCAAACCTATGTCATTGGCGTATGCACATCAAAACAAGAAGAACATCTTCTGGTTGATAGTTGCCACCTTAAACTACACCTAACAAAAGAGATACTTAAAAGAATTCAACCTCGGTAAGACCAAAGATCTACAGAAGCAGTCGAAGCAAAAACTGCCATTGTAGATAAAGGACGCTTGAGCTCAGGACGTTGCTCGTCTTGAATGAACACAAATACCATCAACAGCAAGGGTGCAATGAATGCTGCAGCGGCTACTAACCCAACGATCTGAGTCGGCCTAATGAATGGGACCTTGACTAAGGGGTCACCACATTGGCCGCAGACCATAACCCCATCCGCCCGTTGCTGATGAATCTGGTAGCGAATTGAGCAGAAAGGGCAATGGTATCTAGTCATCTGAATCTGAATCTGAATCTGAATCTGAATCTGAATCCACTCGAACCTGAAACTCAATCCCCACGCTCACGCCAATCGCTATGAGCAAAAGCCCTAACCAGACACTGAGCGGGGGGAAAGCCAATGCTTTTCTCAGGCATACTAAGCCGCACCATACCCCGCTCAATACATTTTCCCAGCAGCCACGCCCATAGAGACCATCAAAAAGGAGTGTTTACTGGAATGATGCTTTAAACCGGCCTAGTCTGACGCCATTCAGATCGCCGCCCGAACAGATGGCTAAAAGAATCTTGGAGTTGAGGGCTTCCGAACCGGGAGTCTTGGTTAACTAACAAAACCATTATTAGACTTGCTTTACTCTGATCGTGTTCATCAAGCATGAGAAGAAGCCCTGATCAACTTGTTAACGTGTAGTCGCTGGCAAGACTTTCATATACTCATTAAAGAATGCAAGTAAAAAATAAATCGATATTTGATGATGTAAACTTTGCTTTTGCAATGCTCGCCTATACCTCTATTGCCAAGAGCTAGATACATTTTAGATATGACATGAGGGGAACGGTGACAATAAATATATACTCGCACTATAAATTGAGCAAGAAGATTACGTCTTGAAGTTTTTTTTTGATTTTCAGGAAAAAACTGTTGCTAAAGTGATTTGATTAATGCATGAATAATAAAACAAGAAGATCACCTGCCATTTGAAAGTTTATCCACAAAAGTGTTCAAATCGGAAAAGATATTTGAAAGAGCTGAAATGTTCTTAAATCCCAGCCTTTCCATCACTTCCAAGGCACAAAATCAAAGCAAAAGCCTGATCTGGTGCAACAGCCTTACTGCCAACCTCAATTAGCACACCCTCGAGCTCGGCCTACTGATTCTTTGTACTGCCTAAACGTAGTGAATAAGCATTAATAACAATCAGAGCTTCCAGCAAGACGCTTCTCCGGAGAATCTCATTTTAGAGGTTACCCAGCATCAAAAGCTAAAATAACACTTGAAAAGTCTTTAGATACACTTAAACAAAAAGAGAAAGCTATCAAAAAAACAACATCAGCGTTGGCATGACAACAAAATAGGAGCAGAGAAAGAGCAAAGGCTGCTCATCATTCAGATGAGCACCGTTATGGCCTCCCTTTGTGTCTAGATCTGCTGACTGTATCCAGCCCAAGATAAGGAACGCAGCTAGATTTTTATCAATAAATAGCGCACCATGTACACCACTACAGCAACTGTTCTTCCTGCAAGCTATGCAGATCTGACTGGGTTTACAAAGGAGGAGCTGGCTGCTGAATACCAAGATAAGATCATGGCAATACTGAGCAATCAACATTCTGAACTCGAATACCTGAATTTCGGATATCAACTCAATCAAGTCGTCGAGGAAGCTCAAGAACGTGGTATCTCTGAAAATGAGCTTAAGGTTGCCTCAGAACTGCTCAAAGTTGCCTAAAGAACTACGATCACGCTTAAGCAAAGGCTATAAAAGTGAGACTAGCCAAAACATTCGAGTTGTGTTTAGGCCCTCTCACTATATTTTTAATCTTACCAAAGTTGGCTTAGGCTGCGATCAAGAATTAGTCAATCATCTAGATGCATTGACAATGCCGATATCTAAGTTGATTACCTAAGTGGGACTTCCTTGACATAAGATCTAATGCATATAAGACATGCCTAAAAAATTCAATTATATTTCATCCCAGGCATAAAACTTTATTTGAATGTCACATTGAGAACTGCGCGATCTACAAATTAAGCAACAAGGCAAAGACCATCATCAGTTATTCTTCAGTTGACTTTAAAAAGTCTCTTACCAAGCCGAAGAGGATTATAATGTCAATGATTTGGATAATTGAATAGGGCGATTAGTAGCATCATCTAACTCCATAATTGTTTTGAGATTAACGATCTGCAGCAAATGGGATGACCAAAGCCTTACTTTGTGGCCAGAGAAGTTAACGATTAATATTTTTAAAAAACCAAGAGGAACGAAGCGATCTTTACTATTGTTAATTCGCCAATAAAATCTAACAGTGTTAATTAGCAAAAGCATCACATGCCAGCAAAGCACTATCCCCAAAGCATGCAGATATTGATTCATCTCATGACCGGATTCTCTCAGAAACATTCAAACAATTCACTTTAGTCTTGCCTTGAAAAAGATCTCATGAGTCTCTTCTTAAAGAGTGAGCGTGAGATTCTTATGAACACCATCACAACACCAAAGAGAACAACAGCCATTCAAGAATAGTCTCCAGGGCATCTTGCTTGCATCATTCAAATAAGCTCCGCCTAAAGTCGGACCAATCTTGCTTTTGTCGACACGAAACTAGCATCAGCGGGAATCTGTTGATCTGAACAACTCAGAGGCCTCGCTTATCCAAATCCAGACAGGTGATTCAGATCTATCAGAAGTTGCGCTTCAACAAATAAAAAGTCAGGGGTAGTTTGCTTATCCCCCAGCAGTAGCAATGTACCTTAAAATGCATATAATTGTAATTATTTATACATGATATCGTGTCCCAAGCTACGCTGAATGAAAGTTTCTCGCTGTTTTTATTCTTGTGACGCAGGTCTGTACCGTAGATAATTTCCACAATGGTTGTCCCTGCAGGTTCCATCTTTATAGCGAGGGGTGCTGCATAATTTCAGACAAACTGAGAAGCAATGTTGTATGGGAAAAATATTTGCACAATGTATTTGAAAGGTTTATTGATAAAGATAGTGTTGTCATTGAAGGGGGATGCCATGTTGGCTCCCATACATTAAAGCTTGCATTTCTTGCACAGCATGTGCATGCATTTGAACCACTACCAAGTAGTTTTTCGTTGCTTTCCAAAAATGCTGAGATAAATGGATTTCAGAACATCACTCTTCATCAGAAGGCACTTTCAAATGTAAGTTCAATAGCTCATTATGGCTGGTCTACTGCTCAAAATCCAGGGGCATCTGGGCTAGCTAATAATCCTATGGGTCTGCCAGAATGGCATGACCCAAACGCAAAAAAAATAGAGGTTGAAACTACTACGATTGATAGTCTTGGCCTTAAAAGGCTGGATTTTATAAAATTAGATATTGAGGGCTATGAGCCCTTAGCGATTAAAGGGGGATTAACAGCGATAGCTGAATTTCAGCCAGTTATCACAATGGAGGTCTGGTCAGACCATGCAGGGACACTGGATATCAATCATCCAAAAAAGATTTTCGCAGAATTGCTTGATCTTGGCTATCTCTATGGGCAAATAGGCTCTACACCTGATTTCCTATTTATCCATAAATCCCGAATCTAGGTTGACAGAAAGTATCAATAAAAGATTTTAATTCGCTTCAGGCACAATTCATTTCGTACATTCGCTCCCATGCCAGGTAAGTAATTTTCTACTTGGTTGCGCTACTGATCGTTGCTTCTTGCGTGCAGGGCTTCCCTAGCTCTTTGGGTTGTTACCTAGCTATCTCCTCAAATGCTTCGATATGGCTTGTCTGATGGATGTTGAATTGAATGCCATAATTTAATTCTTATAAGGCATTGGCAACTCGCACTCTGCCCCTTTCTCGGCTTGCTGCTCCAATTCTTACGGCTTAATAGCTTTGGTGGTTGTCTCTGAGTGGAGAAACCGCTTAAGAGGGCCTAATAAATGTAAAAAGACCACCAAAAGCCTACTGCCTAAAAAGCGCTGAAAAGCATTGTAAGGTTAGGCTGATAGGAGATACTATGCTGAACTGAAGTACAAAGCTTCTTCCATAAAGGTCTGTTGATTTCGGGAGTAAATTCAAATCAGAACCTACCTTTAGCAGAGCCTTTAGTGGTTGTGGTGATGCATTGAGGCGCCAGTGACTTCTCTGGCGCCTCAATGCAAGCGAGACGCACTTTGATTGCTCAAGAAGCTACAAAAACATTGAGTGTGTCGCCATCCTCAACAGAGAGCACTTCTACTGTGTTTAAAGGGTCTGAAGAGAGAGCGACGAGGATGATAAGGAGTACCTTGCCAATAATCGATGAAGAGCTTATAAGCATCTCTTGCTAGCTAAAATTTGGCAAAGCAGGATTCTTCTAATTCTAAATTCTCCTTGTCTAAGTGAAATTAAAAGGTTATTCCTCAGGATAGGCGTTAAATGCGTAAATCTCCCATCCCAAATATGATGGCCCATAAAAGTCAATACGGACAAATCGAAGTTTATTTCTTTGAATATAAATAGTGGGTTAATGACTCCTCATCGATTCATAGAACCCCTTTCTTTGGCTTATCCTTAAATGGTTGCGCGCCAATATTGGGCGGTACATTTTTACTCTTCTCAGAAACAACTGCATTTCCCATGCCTCCCATTACTCCTTTGATCCAATTAATGAATCTTGCCAATGGCGCCTCTGAATCGTGCTTTTGATCAGTCATCATAAATTCCCGACTTATTCAATACTACATGATCACCCGCACAAATGCAAAATCTGCTGAAGGATTCCTTATTCAATTAATTACTGAATTCAAAAAATGTTTATTTACCGCTATTGATAGCGCAAGTTCCCTTCAGCCAATTCTTCTGATCATTATGAGTCAATCATAGGGTAGCCAACTCTAGCAAGAGACTGATTCCTGGAGCATAGACTTCATTCATCTCACCTGCCAAAACCCTCATTTTAGTGAACAACTTTTTAGCCTAGAGCAAGATCAATCGTCTTAAAGAAGGAGTGCTAAAAAACCTATCCTTAGCTTCACTGAGATATAGAGAATCCAAAAGATAAGCTTAAGTCTATTAATAATAGGCTTATCTCTAAACTAGTCCAATGCGAAGAGAGCAACGAATACTCTTGCCGCCAAGATGGCCTTCGGTATCCAAGCACCCACAATAACTTGCATCTGCATGTCTAATTAGGCCATAGAATAGACATCATTCCCATTCTTGCGCCCATATCTAAAACGATAGATGTAGATTTTGAACCATTGATATTTTACGGGAACCGCCTTACCGATCCGCCTGCCTTTGATTAACTATCAATAGTGAGATAGTTGGGGGATTTAATAGTATAAAAATCTTGGTATTAGCTGAGCAAACAGCGGACTTTGAGTCAAGACATGACGACATAAACTGATGCTCATCGAGGTAATCAATCTAGCATTTGACACATCTAAAAACAATTGAGTTCATGAATTAATCTAGTCAAAAAAGAATATAAGAACATTAATCAGACCGCACAATCTATCTGGTCTAGGATAAGCAGAAAGAAATCTTTGTATGAACATCAGCACAGGCATGACTTGGTAGCAGTAATCAAATACTTACGAGTCCAGCTGTAATAGTGTCGAAATTGGCCTGACAAGCACCTGAGATCCTGCTAACTGAGAAAATACCAGCTTCCCAAGCAAGTTGAATGCTCACCTTCTTATTGAGACAAGTCAAATGACTTACGCAAAGAAATAAAAATGCCTACACCTCCTCTCACCAAGAACACTCTGACTACTCTGAGGGCATGCAAAAAATCTCTTGGATCAATTGAAAGACAGCAGCATCTTGAGGCTCATTGAGCAATTCCAGTTATCCCCACATCCCGAGGGAGGCTGGTACCGGGAAGTCATCCGAAGTGATCTAACAGTAAAGCGAAGTGATGGTCATCAACGCAATGCCATCACAGGGATCTTTTTTCTCTTAGGCAAGGATGATAAAAGTTGTTGGCATTGCGTTGATGGTGCAGATGAAATCTGGATTCACCTTCAGGGAGCACCGCTCTCTCTTTGGCGACTAGATCCAAATAGCAATGAAATCGTCAGATTGACTCTGGATGCAGCACAGCCAATGCAAATGATCCCCGCAGGATGTTGGCAAGCTGCTTGCAGCCAAGGTGCCTATACCTTGGTGAGCTGCTGTGTTGGTCCAGGTTTTGACTTCGAAGACTTCAAGATGCTTCGAAACATCCCCAAGCAATGCTGGCCAGAGAACGCCATTCGTGAGCTGATTTGATGCCGCCGTATTCACCAAAGCGCCGATGCCTGAAGGCTAAAAATTAAGCGGTAATTCCACTTATGGCCATCTCTCTAGCACCTCCAAGGTTTGTGTGTTGGAAGCGCAGCTGAAGGTTTACCACCGCCACATCACCCAGCATTGAAAAATTGGATAAGCGCAAAGCCAATCTATGAGGCAGAGTTGCTTGATCTTTAAGCATCTCTAACCGCACAGCTCTTCCGTGACAAAAAAGCCTTGGTTTACCGCAAACATCCATGCCCCAGGAACAGGACTAGCCTTGGCCCTGCTCGCCCTAACCCAAGTTCCAGTTGCCACTGAGGCAATTCTCAGGGTTTACTGCATTATTGAGATGCACAGTTACAAGCAATACGATCTCCCCAGGGCGACTCGCTTTTGCAACGGTGGCTAAAGGTTCGGGATCCCCTTGTTCCATTCCACCATTGTTGCCTAGGGGAACCTATGAGGAGCTCTTGCGCTCTTTAAGAAGGGCTTCTGGAGTGAACGACCACTCGGGCTGCTGAGCTTTGAATGTTTTGGCCTTGAATCCGAATGTGATGCCATTGATGTTGACCAGCCCTTTGAACTCATAGAAGTTTTTCTGAGCACTAACGATGAGGTACTTGTTGTCCCTGCAAGGTGCTCTGCCTTGTTCGTCTCTCACTCTTGTAACTTCAGCATCTTCTCCAAATTCTTGCTCAGCGCAGTAGGTGATGAACTTCGTGGTTGGCGTAGGGTCCATCAGCAAACTGTAGCCACATGTTGTGTCTGTCATTCAAGCTTTATGTTCAACACCACGCAATCGGAACAGGAGGGTTCACGACGAGCCCTTCAGGTGTTGCAGAAAAGCCAGATAACTTCCAAGAAAAATTGACAACCCCGAAGGATGAGTTGAACATAAATAACTGCAATAAATGTGAACCGCTATCGACCAAGAGCTTAATACTAAACTTTATCGAAGTCAGCATTGAGCGCCAATAATAAATGGTTTTGAGAGTTTTGAAATGCTGAGATTGGTCACCACAATCTGCAAAACAATCCTCAATCCCTGAGCCTTTCAATACCTCCCAGCCAACCACTTCATCATCAAGTATTAAACTGATAATTATTATCTCAGATGCCATTATCACTGGGGAGCCTGAATGCAAGTTAATGTCATTAGACAGTCACTTAACTGGAAAGGCATCTCGATCACAAGCCAGAAGCTTAATCGCAAACATAACTCACTATTAATATCAATACAGGCATACCCAATCGGATGCCACAGGAAGCAAGAAGAACAAACAAAAGCCAAAGGCCCTGCCTTACTTGACCCCAAGGCCTCATCAGCCCGTTCAATTCAAGACAAAGAAGCCTGGCAAAAGGGAACAATCCGCAATGATGAAGAAGAAGAAGAAGTTAAAGAACCTGAAAATTGGCTTCAATAAACAATCTCCCCAATCACTCGTCCTCATTGTGATCGGTTGGCATTAGCAATATGAAAATCCAAGCACTGATCATTAAGGCCATAATTGTTTCTACTACGCCGGGAGACACCTCTGGCAATTGATCCATCGCCCCAATTCTCCATTAGTATATCTAAAGCCAAAATCTTTTCAGCGAAAACGTATAAATCTCTAAAGACTATTAACGTTGCAGAGGTTTTGCTAGAAGCCCTATAACCACACTGCAATCCTTTGCTTATGTCTTTGAGGCTTGGCCTGTTAGAGCGAGCTTCTTGCGTTGAATCGAGCCTGACATCCAGCCAAAACACCATTGATATATGTGTCTTAAGGCTAATCAGCTTCTCTGGAGACAACACCAGGTAAAAACTACCTCCTTGAGGAACTGGTTGCCAGAGGTGACCAAATCAACTATCCAAACAGAAATCTAGCTATCGATAAAAACAAATAATATGAGGCATAGATACAGTTGAAAACTAGTAGTTGATGCCTAGCAATGGATCAACACTATGAGGTGAGGAGATTTGTTAAAAGTTGAGTCTTGCGGTGCCGTCTAAGCCTCCATGCTGATCAAAAAGCCCATGAGTGTGGTTATTACGGCCTTCTGTATCCCATATTGAAGCCATTGATCTTCATAGGCTATTTGCAGACATTTGCTTATCCATGACTGAAGAGACCACGACCAAAAAGGACTGCATCAGCAAAAAGAGCTCAATGCTTGCTTATGGCGTCATTCAGATCACCGCCACCGTTGTCTCCGCAATCTCTCTTGCTGCAATTGCTCTGGGTGTCTGCTCCATCAAACAAGAAAGCAAGGTATTCAACGGCTGCGTAGAGGAAACCATCGCCACAGGCAGGAGCAATGCTGAGGCAGTTCGCTTCTGCAATGGAGGCAACTGAAAAGAAGCAGTTATTCCTCCTGCGCCTCTAATCCAACCTGGTTCCATTTGAATGAGGAGTCTGAGGACGCAGACACCCTGAGAATGAGTCCTGCACTTGAGGGCAGCCAAAGCGGGTGCCCTTCTTCATGCCAAGGGTTTGCTATTTTTTGCATTGGGACGTGTGATTTAGCAATAGAAACGTATTAAGCCCCTTATTTCCTTCAGGGTGTTTCGTCAATTCTTCAAGGTTTGCTCTATCGCCCCATTAGCTTTGCTGTTGGATAGCAAATGTCATGGCGAGTTCTGATGATGCCAAGCTTCGCCCTCTTCCCAATACAGCGGCCCTGAGTGGGGTACTTGAAGCGTTTGCATTTTTTCGCGATCCAGCCTTTGCACAGAAGCGCTTTGAGCGTCACGGGAATGTTTTTGAAACATCACTGCTCGGACAGCCAATGGTGTTCATTCAGGGCGGGCAAGCGATTCGTGATCTGCTCGCTCAACCCAACGCAGTAGAAGGTTGGTGGCCAGAGAGTGTGCGGCAGCTGTTGGGCAGCCATTCGCTGGCTAACCGCAACGGAGCCTCCCATCGAGCACGCAGAAGAGTGATAGGCCAACTGTTCTCGGCCTCAGCACTACAGCGCTACAGCGCTGGCATCATCAGCATGGTTCAAGATCTTGCCGACGAACTCCAAGCTGCAAAAACAGCTCTGCCTCTCGCAGAGAGAATGCGTCGTTTCGCTTTCTCGGTGATCGCCACGACGGTTCTCGGATTGGAGGGTACTGATCGCGATGAGTTGTTCGTTGATTTCGAGATCTGGACCAGAGCCCTCTTCTCAATACCGATAGCTCTTCCAGGTAGCTCCTTTGCCAAAGCGCTTAAGGCACGGGAACGGTTGTTGAAGAGGCTTCAGAAAGTGCTTTTAAAAGCATCCAATGGCAAGGGTGGTCTTGATCTGCTTGCTGGAGGTCTCGATGAAGCAGGACTTCCTTTAACGGACGAAGACGTGGTGGAGCAGCTTCTGCTTCTTCTGTTCGCAGGCTACGAAACCACGGCTTCTTCGCTCAGCTGTCTGATGCGGGAGCTGCTTCTCAACCCGCAAGTGGAAACATGGCTGCGAGAGGAAATCGATGGACTTGACTGGCCTCCAGCACCCGAGCAGGCCACCACTGCCTACGACCAGGTCAACGCACCCAAACTAGACGCTGTCGTTTCTGAGGTGATGCGACTCACGCCAGCGGTGGGAGGGTTTTTTCGCCGCACGAAATGCGCCTTGGTCATCGACGGTGTGGAAGTGCCAAAAAACCGTGTGGTACAGGTTGCTCTGGCAGCTTCTAACCGTCATGGTGCTGGCGATCTGGAAGCCTTTCGTCCCCAGCGCCACCTAGATGATGGCTGTTCAGCAACCCTGCTGCCTTTTGGGGGGGGAGAGCGAGTATGCCTAGGCAAACCACTAGCAGAACTTGAAATACGTTTAATGGTGGTCGGCTTGTTTCACCAGTTGCGACTTCACTTGATCCCTGATCAAGACCTCACTCTGCAAATGCTGCCAAGCCCTACACCCCGAGATGGCTTGCTAACAAAGGTGCTTTAGGAAGCTCAAAAGTGATTCTCATGGATTCTCATTTAGACAAAAATAATCAAAAAACGACAGAAGAAGCCAATGAGACAAGATCTAGCGTTGAATATGGCAGACGTTATGCAATAGCAAAATTCATGCATACCTAAAACTCTTTTTCTGTAATGCTTCTGCGCTGGTTACCAATTGATGTAGCCACCCCTCTACAGGGAATGAAGCAATACATAGCAATTTTGGCCTTTTAAGCCACTATCAAAAATTAGATAGTCAACAACCTATTTCGAACACAAGAACTTAAACCATGGCTACAAACATAACAAAAAGGCTAAGCAAAGGCTTTGTCTCATTGACTACCTATCAAAAATGGGTCGTTCTTTTACTCGGATGCATTGCCTTATCTCAGATACCAACAGCTGTCAATCAAACAGTAGGGGCATTTTCAGGCATGAGTTGTCGCAACGCATTTATTCATGGTCGTCTTCCACTCAAATAGAGACAATTCCAGGCTCCATTACGCCACACCGTTCGTGATGATTGACACCTTCAAAAGAACCGAGCTCATGGCCTAAATTCGCAACAAGGGCCATTGGTCAATTTTATCCTTAAACCTCGGTAGCTCCAAAACATAATCGACCGGCACAGCGTTAAGTCGCAATCGATGACTTTCGCTAGTTTGAAACCCTTTCATACAGTTAGGGTTTTCAACTTTTAGACTTGCTTGCAATATCCGCCTATTTCTTGAATCCAATCACGCGCCTAGTCAGCAAACGAAACGGAAGCCATACGTTCATCCCAATATTATAGGAAGCAGACGATCTGATCAGGCTTAGAACGTTTCAACTCCATTCATCACAAGCTTCGATGCAGGCGTCTTTCTTACTTGAGGGTTTGACTTCCATGAATAGAACAAACCTAGAGCCTAATAAAAGAAAGCACTGCTGGTCTGGAAGATTTTGGTGCTTGCTTGTTTCAGTGAGTGGAGAGTGTAAAGGGGCTACAATTGATTGATATTTTGACATTGAAACGTGTCAGTTCTCGATCGCTACAGCACGTTCTGGACTCAGGGTTTTGACTTCAAGGGACGAACCAAGCGCATTGACTACTGGACCATTGTTCTCGTCAATGTTCTGCTCGGTCTTGTTCTAGGGCAGCTGCAAGGAGGATTTTACTCGATTTATGCACTGTTTGCTGTTGCCAGCATTGTTCCTGGAATTGCCATGCAGGTTCGTCGAATCCGCGATACCGGCCGTCATTGGCAATGGATTTTCATCGCTCTGATTCCGTTCATTGGGGCCTTATGGCTGCTTTGGATTGTGATCGGCCCTTCGGCTGAGAGTTCGCAAGAGGGATGAATCACTGATACAGCTTGATCAATGGATCCTAAAAGGCCTTATTTTTAAACTTGGTGGAAATAGTTAATTGTAGCAAAATCCTATCTTGAAACCTTTACCTTTAAGTAGCTGCTACCTCCAGCATTTGATCCAGCTAAGCCTACGATTCATATCCTGAAGGTTGAGCTTACTAGAGCATGTTTATTTTGCAATCTTGCTTATGCTCTTTGGCAATATTAACTACATCATCAGCACTTATGCTTACTATTGACTGCTATTAAATTGAAGCCCAATCTTCAACTCTGCCATAGGGCACGCGCTTGAGATTCACCTGAGTAGCTATAGCGATGCACCCTTGATACCGAATGCAAAGTCAGGCCTCTATTCAAAGGTGAATGCTGAAACTACAGAAGTGAAATGAAACCAGATCCCCTCCTTGAGATGTTGCGTTCTCAACCCTCGCCAAGCGTCGCTTGAGTGCTATCGATGCATGGGATGCATCTAGCAACAGATTGCTATCGCTATTCAGCCAATCAGGCGAGGAGGTGGGCTATCGCTTGATGGGTTGCCAATTGTTTGCGGGGCCCGAGAAAGAAGGGCCCCTAAGCCACCTCATCCGGGAATCCCGCCCAGGCCCCCTCGAGCCCAAGGGGGTTGTAGTGGCTTTGTTCAGGTCTAGATCTGGATGCTTGAGGAGTCATTGGTGCTAACCAGACAGTTCTCTTACTCCCTCTGCAAAAAGGCTTGGCACCATTGTTCTTCGGGCTCAGAGCTCTAGATGAAAAGGCAAAAAGAAACCCCGCCAAAGGCAGGGTCTCAAGACTTCTCTTTGGAAGTGTTTCCTTGTTTCCACTCCGAGGAGAAGTCCTCCTCACAAATGAACCTTAACGATGCAAGCTGTCACTGTGCCAGTTGACCGTGTCAGTTCCACAGCCGTCACGAGCTGTTCGCTTGGCGTTGCTGTACTGAAGACTATTCAGCTCCAGACACTACTTCCAGTGAGTTGGCTGGCAGAGCGCACTGCTCTTTTCCTTTTTCAAAGCCTGCTCAGCTTGGTGCATTGCAATCAGAGAAGCCTCAATACGACGCAACTCTGCCTCTCGTATGGCTGTGTGCTTATCCAAAGTGAAAATACTGTTTGGAGTGCATGTAGCAAGCTGTGGTTAGCGCTCTCAACTTGCGAACAATACAGAATGCTTTCGGGGCGACCATGAGCATGGATGCTTATCCATTCATTTCCAGCAAGCCGCCAAAACGCCGCACTAATGAGAAGCTGGCTGATACAAATAAGCATTTATCCCTGCTGACGCCTTGGTCCTGCTTGCTTAGACCTAGATCAGGAGTCCGAGGACGTAGAAACCCTGAAAACCTGTCCTGGACTTGAGGGCATCCAACGCGGGTGCCCTTCTTCATGTCAGGTGTTTGCTCTGCTTATAAAAAGCTAAGCATGTCTTGGATCAGTCTGTGTTCGAACTCATCGATGGCATGAGCCAGGTCACTGCGTTTTTAAAGAAGTTGCGTCAACTTATGGATAGCGGTGAAGGATGAAAACAAAAAGTCATCACCGCCCCAGGGCCAGAAAGCAAATAAGAAAAGCCCTGCTCTCAGGCAGAGGGCTTCACTGGCCAACACGGGGAGTACGTGATCACGCTTCTGTGGGCCATTCCTGGGGATACCGATAGGAGGGGTCTTAACACTGAGGAATTTGAGAGTCTTCTTCTGATCTTTCGACTGTGGGATCCCTATAGCAACGCTCTTCAATGATCGGCTTGATCCCTTCCTCCAACTCTCGTAAAAGCTCTTCTCTAAAGCTGTCGATATTTTCTAGTGTGGGGTGCACAAACCCGGCCTCTTTTGCATCCCAAAACAGCGCCTGAATCGTTCGATGAAAGAGGGGGTGTCTTAGAGGCATGAAGTCAAATGGAGGGAGCGCCCCACTAGGAAAACATCAACTCAGCCTGAGCCAAGCGGCCTCTAGCTGTTAGCCAGTTCGATGGTGTCTCTCCACCTCTCTGGCGCAATCTCGCCCCTCAAGCCTCACCCGTATCTGGAGAGCACCGTTGTTGTCCCTCACCCTCGGTGGTTTCTTCAACATCCCTCTCCGCTGCATGGGATTCGGGCTTAGGGCTGACATCCCTGAAAGCCAAGCCAGATCCATTGATCCAGTAGCTCTTCTTAGCCCTAGGGAATCTCAGCACGAGATCCAGTGCTCTTCTGGCTTGGGTTCTGGCTTATGGAGTCGGGAGAGCCCTGAGCATTACTGAGCGATTCCTTCAAAGCCACTGCAACCACGAGGCATCGGCACCCCGCGCCGCGCCCGCGGCGACAAGATCCATCACAAGTTCGCCGTGATCAACAACAAAAAAGTGATCACAGGCTCATTTCATTGGAGCCCTACTGCAGCTCACCCCAACGAGGAAACGCTGCTGTTGATTCATTCACACCAACTTGCGAAACACTTCACCCGTGAAATGAACCGTCTCTGGCGTGGTGCTGAACTGGGCGTCCCGCCAGGTCTGGGCGCTGATGGCAATAGCGACAGCAGCGATAACGACATTGCTGGCACTGAATTCCAGGATCCGTTGAGTGGTTAGAACAAACTAGCAGCAAAGCTTATTGCAAGAAACATCTTTTTCATGTCCCCATAATATATTTTACTGGCTTAGCCAGTGCACTTTTGAGCTATTCAATAGTGCGAGGTCTTGCCTTCCTATTCATACAACCCAATCAATAACCTTAAATATTCATAGCCGCCTAAAGATTGTGCTTATTCAAGGGTCGGATAAGTAACGAGTCATGGTAGGTCCTATAACTCTCAATCAATAATCACCTAAGTAGGCAAAGCTGATTGATTCAGTTCGAACTGCGATCAAATGAATATTTCTATGACCCCATGCTAAAACTGCGAAATCCAAGGCAGTCTCAAGTGGAATTAGAGGAGCCCCCCTCCCCTTAGGTTCTTCTGGAGTGTATTAATCAAGGTGGCCTCCCAGCCCTCAAAATCGCTAGCGGCAGGCCGTTGTTCGTGGTTCACCAGGCCGCCAACACTGTTGATACTCCTGTGATTAATTCCGTTTTTGCTTCTGAGATAGTTCGCCAGCCGATTGCTACACCGCTGAGCCTTGGCGCTAAAGCTAGAAATTGATCTCGCACCCTGCGGCAGCGATCAAATTGTTTGCTAGTTACATCTGTAACCAGAACCACTTCACCTGCCGCCTGTTGTGCTTTTAGCCATGGATAGTGATGCCTTGACATTCCTGAGGCGCAAAGTCGCCGAATCAATACAGGATTTAGAAGTTCTTTATTTACTTAGAAGCGATTAACTGATTTATTCGTGCAATCTTTTAAGCAAACCCTTTGTCATTAACAGTGCACTTCCGCTAACAGAGCAGCATCTTCTCGTCCTATACTAAAACTATCTTCAAACAGGAAGACTTAAGTCTTGATTGGCTAGGCCATTGACATGGGATTCCTGAAGTTTGATCGTAATCAAGTCAAGAAGATTGCATTTGAAGCCTATGAGGCTGGGCTGAGCAAGATAGAGATCGCAACAGCTCTTAGTCCATTAGCAAGCAAGTCCACGATTAACCGTTTGATCGCTGAAGCCAAAAAAGAGACTTTGAGTAGAGATAGTCATGCTTAATGATGTTCTCTAAATTGAAAGTATCCCTCCGTGCTGATTGAGGAGCCCATGGCACGCACAAGGCTGATCGCCAAACGGGAGGTACGCCATGAAGCCGCCATCGACCTGCTGCACTGGTGCGACAGGAACCCAATGAAGACAGCCACCGATGAAGCACTCAGCGCCGAGCTCTTCCAATCCCGAACGTCATTGTTCAAAGGATCCAAGGAACATTTCGAACAGACACCCCTTGAATTACAACGCTCGGTCCGCATGGACCGCATCCGGCAACTGCTTCTGGACCCAGCTCGTCGTGCCAGCCAAGGGCTCAGCGGGATTGGCGACACGGCTGCAACTATGGGCTTCACCAGCCGCAGCCACTTCGCTCGCCGCTATCAGGAGTACTACGGAGAACAACCGCAGGACACACTCGCTTGAGGGCTGAAACGCACAACCTGAGCCTGCCTCAGAAAACCTGCACGAATGGGCTTAACAACCAGTTGAACAAACAACAGAGCCCGAAGAAAATGGAATCCGAAGTGTCTATGATGTCCGGTAAATAAATGGAGAAGCATCGGAGACACGGAGGAGACCAACGACAGCTGCAACAAGAAACAACTCAATCCGCTTATGGAGCTACAAAACAAGACAGACTACTACCCCTCTCGTGGATCAAGGTCAATTCGATAAAGCGGTTGCATTAGATCCAGTCATCCAATCCAACCCTTTTGCCAGGAGCTTACCTAAGCAATGGCTGTTTACTTCGTTTCAACAACTGGTAATGACGCTGCTGAAGGGAGTCAGGCTTCTCCATTTGCCAGTATCAGTTATGCCGCAACGATTGCTCAACCTGGTGATGTTATCAATGTACGCGGTGGAACCTACCGTCAGAAGGTCGAGTTAGACAATATTCACGGTAGAGTTGATAATCCAATCACAATCAAAAACTACCAAGATGAAGAGGTAGTTCTTTCAGGAGCACAGCAAGTAACAAGTGCCTGGGAAAGGCATGAAGGCAATATATGGACAACGACGTCTGATGTGGATATTACACAACTATTTTTGAATGGGAAAATGCTAACCGCTGCACGATGGCCAAACATCGACACCGACTGGGATTATCTTGACGCTACTCATAATGGGAAATTACCAGACGGTAATTACTTCAATACATGGGCTAGAAATTCGACGTCTGATGAGTTTGGGGTGTATCACAACAATGAAGAGAAATATAGCCTGACTGATTTAAATATTAGCCTTACAGGCGCCATGCTGGTGCCTCAGAAATCACTACAACGATTTGATTATACAGCTGCAGAGATCAGCGCCCATCAAGCCGGATCAAATACTTTTGAATTGGAAGATGAGGCTGAAAAGTCTATTCAAAGCAAAAGCTGGAAAAATGAGAATAGCGAAGTTGTCTGGAATAGCGACCAGCAATGGGCGCGAGGCGGCTTTTCTTATTACATTACAAACCATCTTGGGCTTTTAGATCAGCCGTCTGAGTGGCACTACGACGAGAGTGAGAACAAGCTTTATGTATGGCTCCCAGATGGCCAGAACCCTAATGATGCAGGACTAAATATAGAAGCCAGAGTATTTGAAGACGGCAATTATGAGGCCTCACGAGAGGATTACCTGTTGAGTATAAGTAATAGCTCCCATCTGGTGCTTAAGGGGATTAATACATACACAGGGGCATTTAAGCTTGATCACACTACTGATACTACATTTGAGGACAGTCGATTTCTATACATACGCCAGCCAGGATATATGCTGGGGTCAGACAAAAGAACATCGACGAATAATACATACAATATCTCTGGAGATGCAAACCTCACCTGGCGAAATTGCGAATTTGCTAATTCATATGATGGGATGCTCATCATGGGTGGGCTTAAATTCTTTAATGGAATCACAATTGATAATTGCTATTTCCATAATATTGCCCGTGGCTCTGGCTTTATAGCCGCTCGAAACGCTTCTGATTTCAAGCTGACCCAATCAACCGTGCATACAGGAGCCTATGGCGGTGTGATGCAAGTTCCTAAAGGTTCAGAAGTCTCTTACAACCACTTTTATGGCTTTTATTTTGATGGAGATGACTCTGTTCTCCAGGTTCCAGGGAACACAACCGTTGGTACCACGATTCATCACAACTGGATTCATGATGCTGTAGGACGGAATGGTATTCGATTTGATGGAAATCCTGCCGGTATTGACGGAACGGCGCATCACAATGTGTTGTTTCGGAATCGTCGAGGTTCTCGCTGGAAGGGCGATCAGCACACGCTGCTGAATAATCTTGCTTTTCACAATACTCGATATGATATAGGCATTTCAGAGGACAAGTTTTATGGATGGGATGCTGATGGAAATCTAATTAGAGACAAGAACAGCCCAATGAAGGGTAATTTCAATTCTGTTGCTCATAATAATGCTGGCAATAATAATCTTAGGATACCTCAGGGTGACAGCCCTGAGAATAAAACGAATAACTGGGAACGTCCACATCGGTGGGGGCGTGGGATTGAAAATGAATTAATGGATGTGCATAGCTATGACTTTCGGCCGAAACCCAGCTCTACTAATTTTATAGATCAGGGTAAACATATTCCACTGTTTAATGATGATTTTATAGGGACAGCTCCTGATATTGGGGCCTACGAATATGGAGCAGAGAGCTATTGGATTCCTGGACATCAGACCGAAAAGGCAAGAATACCGATACCATTCAATGGTGCAACTACTGTCAGTCAACACTTTATTACGCTTGAGAAACAGGACGCTGACTTGATCTGGCTACCTGCTCGTGAGGCAAAAGCGAACCGAGTTTGGTTGGGTACGGATCCAGATGAATTAACTTTTTATGCCGAACAAACTACTAATATTTTCGATCCTGGAAGTTTAAATCCTGGCACAACATATTACTGGAGAATTGATACCGTAACCCAGGATGATCTCATTGTTGAAGGTGATGTCTGGAGTCTTACTCCTGACCAACAAGAACAGATTATCGTGCCTGATCTACATATAGGTGATCCAGGGAATTCAGGAGATCTAAATCAGAGTGATCTTGGTTCGGTGGACTATAGCTTCTATATTTCGGAGACTGAGATCACTAATGAAGAGTACGCTGCATTTCTTACTGCAACCAATAAACCAGAAGGTAGTCTTAATCCTAAGATGCAGATCTCGCTAGTAAGCGATGGATATTATCTGGCAGATGAGGGTGTAGAAGAAGATCCTGTAAGTTACGTTAGTTTTTGGAATGCGGCACGTTTTGCTAATTGGTTGAGCTCAGGTGATCCTCAAAAGGGTGTATACAAGATTGATGGACAAGACTCAACAGATTCAATCATTGCCCGCAATGAAGCAGAGTGGCAAAAGGGAGGTGTTGCTGTTGCTAGTCATGATGAATGGTACAAATCTGCCTACTACAGTGGAACTGATACGGGTGCAGCAGATGGAAGTGGCTATTGGAATACTTCAAAACAGGCTGATTCAATAGATCAGGCAACAGAAGAGAAGAGTCACTATGGCTTTATCGACAAACCAGCATACGAATGGACAGATACTATCTCAAATTTCAATATCGGTGAAAATGGAGAGCTTCATCAGCAATTATTGCTAGAGACTGGAACAGTTAATCAGAGCTCTAGTCAAAAACCATCATGGACTAAAAACATGACGTTTCGTGTTACTAGTCTCAAACCAATTGGGAATGGCCATCCTCAGCCAACGAATGCAGCTCCTGCATGGCTAGCCGACCAATGGTCTATGGAGGACGGATACGTCAATGAATCATATAGTTATTCAATTAAGTCTCATGCTATTGATTCAGAAGATGAATTACTGGCATTTCAAAAGCTGAGTGGTCCTTCATGGCTGACGATTCAAGCGAATGGAGAGGCAACAGGAACACCAAGCGAAGAGCAAGCAGGTGTCAATGAGTTTGTAATCCAGGTATCTGATCCTGGTGGACTAACTGCTGAAACAGAATATCCAGTTAGCCTTCAAGTTTTGCATACTGATGCACCGCAAATATATGGCTTATCTGAAGGACAACAGATACAAATCATGGAAGATAGTAAAGAAGTTGTTGCGTTGAGTTCTGATGAGGAGGTTGCTTGGACTCTTGGCGGAGAGGATGGCAATTTATTTCAAGTACTATCCAGCAAACTAAGCCTTATTGATGCACCTGATTGGGAAAGTCCATTAGATTCTGATGAAGACAACATATATAACGTAAGTGTCATAGCGACTAATACAAGCGATAAAAAGCGCCAGCGGAATATCACAGTGGAAGTTCTAGATGACAATGTTAGGCCAACGGGAATCACTATGTCCAAATCAGTAATCCCAGAAAACACAGCGAGTAATACAATTTTCGCAAAATTAATAACACAAGATGCGAATATCGAGGACAACCATAGCTATCAATTAGCCGATGGTGACGGTGATCTTGACAATGACTCATTCTCCATAGTTGATGACCAGCTTGTCATTAAAGAACCTGCAGACTACGAAACAAAAGATGAGTATTTTGTTCGTATACAGTCAAAAGACAACAAAGGCTTGTCTTACGAACAGCCAATCAGACTGACAGTATCTGATGAAAATGATAAACCAATCAGCCTAAATATATCCAATGCATCAGTCATGGAAAACAGCAGTGGCGGTACAGTCATTGGGCAATTATCGACTCTTGACCCCGACAATAACGATGCCCATAGATATGAATTGGCAGCTGGGTTGGGCAATGAAGACAATACATTCTTTGCAATATTAGACGACAAGCTCGTAATCAATCATTCGCCGGATTACGAGACAAAAAATTCATACAATCTACGCGTAAGAAGCACTGACAAGGCGGAAGCGAGCCACGAGCAAGCATTGAATATCTCTGTTGGCAACAGACCGGAACTCATTATACCAGTGGTCAAGGTGAGTGATGGAGGCAATTCAGCAGATAATAATGGTCATGGAAATGTTGAGTATGACTATTACATCACTGAGAGTGAAATTACCAATTCTCAATATGCTACTTATTTAAATGATATTGGTGGAGAGAGCTGGGTTAACAAAATGGCAATTGCAAAAGACGGCTCTAGCTTTATCGCTCATCCAGGGAGAGAAGATGATTCAGTAACGTATATTAGTTTTGAGGATGCAGTGAGATTTGCGAATTGGGCAACGACTGGTGATACTAATCAAGGAGTTTATGATCTAACGGGATCAGCAGAATCAATTAGCAGAGACTCCGAAGTGTGGGCATCTGGTGGTGCAAGTGTGCCCAGCTTAGATGAGTGGTATAAAGCTGCCTATTATAGTGGTGAAGAAGAAGGTGCTGATGGAGACGGCTATTGGCATTTAGCCTCTCAGGTCAATACAAGTGATGATCCGAACGGGAAAAGTCATAGTCATTATGGACTGATTGAGAATTCAGGCTGGGAGTGGACTGATACAAAGAGTTTTGATGATGAAAATAAACGTATATTAAGAGGTGGAAGTGCTTCTTCTGAGCGTGAATATACAACGGCGTATCAGAAGAATTTAACTTTTCGCCTTTCGAGCTTAGAACCTATCGGTAATGGCCTCAATTCAATCGATAATCTTCAGCCCATATGGCAGATAGTTGGCTGGAAACCAGCTGCAGATGCAGGAGTTGGTGATGTGTATTCTTATTCCGTCTCTGACAAAGTCAGCGACCCTGAGAATGATCCAATCACGTTCTCAATGATTGAAGGTCCCAATTGGATATCAGTAGAATCTGATGGCAGTATTCGTGGCACACCAGATGTAGATGATTTAGGGGATAGCCAATTAATCATAAGAGCTACTGACTCTACTGGCTTGTATCACGACACACCGATCCCTCTTTCAATTGAAGTTGTTGATACCTCAAAAGAGCCGATCTATGAAATTACCAGTTCACCAAGTTCATTGGATGAAGGTCTTACTTTAACAACGGTTGTTAATACAACCAATGTTGAAGAAGGCAGTGAGCTCTATTGGAAGCTTGCTGCTGATGGCGATAGCCTGATTATAGAAGCCGATTTATCGGCTGGTGATCTAACAGGCACTGCTGTTATTAATGCAGATGGGCAATTTACTGTTAACCATCAATTTGCGAATGATCAAATAACAGAAGGAACCGAAAGCTTAAGGCTGCAAGTTTATTCTGATCCAGACTTTAATCAACTAGCAGCAGATGGCCCTCTCGTAGAGATTTTTGATACGTCTCAGGAGGCTAGTTATCACCTTTCCACATCATCGCAATCTATTTATGAAGGAGAGGTTCTAACTACGAATATCACTACAGCGTTTGTTGAACCTGGCACTGAGTTGCATTGGTCTATTTCGGGTGCTGGTATTAATCAAGGAGACTTTGAAGTAGGTGCATTAACAGGGTCAGGTCAAACCGATGCTGATGGCAAGTTTTCCTTCTCCCATACGCTCAGGAATGATCAAACCAGAGAAGGGCCTGAGAACTTAGAAATCAAACTGTTCAATGATGATTTACGCAGCGAGCAAGTAGGCAATACAGCCTCTGTGGAAATCAAAGATACTTCGATGTCAACAAACTACGTTCTTCGTGGTGATTCGGCTTATGTCGTTGTTGATGGCCCGTCATGGCAAGAAGCAGATGCCTATGCCCAAAGCATTGGCGGCAATCTGGTCACGATTAATGATGAAGCAGAGAATGAATGGCTCCTGAATGCATTTAAAGGTGAACCATCAAATTCATTGCATATTGGTTTAAAAGAAAACAGCAATGACGATGTACATGAATGGGCGTCGGGAGAAACAAGCCTCTATAGGAACTGGGAGGCAGGAGAGCCGAATGGTCTAAATGATGGCAATGCAGATCAAACAGTTGAGTTTTATTTGAACTCTGGTCGCTGGAATGATCATCCAGATGTCCAAACCAAAGGCATAGCTGAAATATCCCTAACCAGAGCCAGTCCTGATATTGCCAATCAATGGACGCCTAATCCACAAGCCACAGCAGATAGCGACCTTGAACTTAGCTATAGCCTCCATACAACCAATGGCACTAGCTCGCAAACTGATCTCAAGCAGCTTGCTGTGCTTGGTGATTCGGTTGATTGGAGTGATACCTATCGCCTTGATATCACAGCCAAGAGCTTGGCAGCTGGATACAACCTAGAAACAGCAGATATCACGATCAACTTTGATCCTTTTCTCTTTAACGAAATCAAAGCATCGGATATCACGATTGGCGGCCAACTACCCATCGCCAATGCGGTACGCGTTGATAATGATGTCGGCAGCATCCGTATTGCTGCTGCAAGTCTTGGAGATCTAGATCCAGGAGATCTCTATGGAAACCATCTCGCCGATGCCGTAGCAAACATCGGTGCGGATGCTGCTGTTTTGGCGTCGATTGAACTGGATTTCAACGAGTTCCGCCTCGATACACTCACCCAAAACTCCAATGGCAAGATCCTTGATCCCAGTACACCACTGTTCTTTGGTTTAAGTGCAAATCAAGATGAAACCGTTTTCTCTAAAGCCTTAGATAATGGCAGCGGCTTTAGCAATCGTGAAATCAAGAGTTTGCGCGATCTTGGTGGTGATTTAGCTGTTGATGGAACCAAAGTCACCCTGTATGAAGCCGCCATCAACCTAGAAGAGCAAGGTGATGGCCTGATTCTTAGTACTGAGCGTGTGATTGGTAGCTATGACCCCATCTCTACAAATTTGGTTCGTTCAGGTGCCACCATCTCAACGACAAGCACCTGGACCAATGTTGGCAATATCGAGGCGCAAAACATCCAAGTCACAGGCATCACCAACAGCAATGCAGAACTGGTAGAAAGCGAGAGTTATTTTGCCTACCAAGGCATCGGCGCGAACGGTGATCAGCTCACGCGCAACAGCCTCAACAGCGGCAGATTTAGTCCAGACACAGGAGAATTTGACTCCACCGCGCAAGAATCTGGCCAGTTGCATGCAGCAATCAAGATCACTGGTGCTGCAGGCAATGTTGTTGATCTCAGCCAAGGCATCCTCAGCCTTCAAGCAGCCGGCTCAGACGTCTTTAAAAATCAAAAGGGCTCCAAAAACCTAATCACCTTCCAAGGCGATCTCAATTACGACGGCCGCGTTTCAATGAAAGATCTGGCTTATCTCAATGCTGGTGCTGCAAGGCAACAACAAGCCAGTGAGCATCCAGATGCAGTGGATGCCAATAGCGATGGCTTTGTTGATGCCAGTGTGGCGCGAGGAGTCGATGCCAACTTTGATGGCCAGATCTCGATGGCTGATTTAGCTGTCTTGGATGCCGATTGGGGCCAAAGCCTGCATCAACAACCAATTAATGGCGGCAATGGAACACAATCAAGCTTTACCGGTTCTGATCAAATCTCCTGGGATGAACTCGATAATCAGGGAACAACAGGCGATGCAGCCTGGGATAACCAAGCTTTTAAAGATCAAAATGCCGTAGAAGCCGGCAATGACTTTGTTGAATCACTCGAATCACCAGCGGCTGTGGGTGTGATCGGCGCTGATGGCAATAGCGACAGCAGCGATAACGACATTGCTGGCGACTATTTCCAGGATCCGCTCACCGCTTAACGGCCTCAAAGCCAACAACAAGGCTGCCAGGCAGAGGCAAGGATAAAAAAAGCCAAAAGAAAAAGGTTTAAAGGCTAAAAAGCAGCTCTCGCAAGCCTTTGAGCCAGCTCTTCTGCTAAGTCATGATCAACAGCATCACGGCTGTGAAGCGATAAGTCTTCTGGCAGCTGATTGCCTGAGATAAGCGTTTTCCCCTAGAAATAGGGTTGAAATTGTGCCGAACAACCGCTTGTAAGGTGCGACCCCCCGCCAACACTGATCTTTTGGCCAGGGAGCTGAGCGGGCTCCTTGATCGATCAGCCTGCATGCAGATCAAGCTGCTGGCTGTGGGTGAGATAGAAGCAGGGCAAGGGCATAGGAATGAGCAAGGGCAAGGCCAAAGCCAAGGGAATGATCAAGGCCAAGGGCAAGGAAATGAGCAAGGGCATGGCCAAAGTCATGGGCAAGCTCTAAGCCGCTGGCGAGGCTTGCGGCGATGAGCAGCCTCGATCACAGCAACGAACAAGACGATCAGGCCAACATCAATGCTGGACAAGCGAATGTTGATTACCAACTTGGTGTTGGCGAAAACCTTGTTAGCGATGACAGCACCAACAGTGATAGCGTCGCCAATCCAATTGCCAGCGATGACCTAGCAGAAAAGGTGTCTGCACTAACTACAAATACTGAGTCTGAGTCTGAGTCTGAGTCTGAGTCTGAGACAGCATCAAGCACTACTAATACCTCTTTTGAGTATTACGTTTCCAATGATGGAGATGATGACAATCTAGGCACGTTCGATAATCCTTTCAAAACAATTCAGCATGCAATCACAAAAGTTAGAGCTGGAGATGTTGTCAATATCAGAGGCGGCATCTATCGCGAGAAATTACTCTTAGAAGATATACATGGAACGGCGGATCATCCCATAACATTTAAAGGTTATCAAGGTGAGGATGTCTTAATCACTGGGGCAAAAGAAATAACAACTCAATGGGAACAACACGAAGGCAACATATGGAAAACAACAGTTGATTTTGATGTCACACAACTGTTCCTTGATGACAAGATGCTCACGGCTGCCCGTTGGCCAAACATCACGAAGGATTGGGATCAGCTCGATGATTCGGATGGTGAGAACCCAACACCTTATAGTTATTGGGACATCAATAATACAAGTCTCGAGCTAAAGCCTGGTGATGATGGTAGTTTCGAAAACGTAGAAGAAAAGCATAGCCTTGCGTCTTTAGACTTCAGCGTTGAAGATGGATTACTTGTCACTTACAAAGGGTCAGTCAGCCATATAACGGAGCACAAAGCAGGTGAATCTAATTTTATAATAGAAGGTGGTGATGTTGATTTAGACAGGGCCTACAAGGATAGCTATTATATAACTTCTGACATAGATCTGCTAGATCAAGCTAGAGAGTGGTATTACGACAAGAATTCTGGAGAGCTTTATGTATGGATGGATGACAATGGTAATCCTAATCATCGAGATATTAATGCTAGGGGCTATTTAACTAGCGACTATCGCAATGAAGATCAATTACTACGAGTAAATGACTCCTCATTCTTAAACTTTAATGGAATCACATTGCACACCGGTACATTTGAACTTTGGAAAAGTACTGATATAGATTTTGACGAATGTTCATTCTTGTATTCAGGCCACAACACTCATATGCTGGGAGCGGATGCTTTATATGACATAGGTTCAAATTACGAAAATAATCATAATTCAAGGGGGAACTTTGTCGGAGACGTCGCAAATATGTCCGTCAATATAAGTTATCGTAATTCTGAATTCGCCTATTCCTACAACACATTATTGAATCATGGTAAGCATGGTCAGGATTATTTAATCGAAAATTGTTATTTTCATAATAAGCCTACTGGTGGTGGCGCAGTATGGACTGCTGGTGTAGCACGAGGGAATGTAGTCAGTAGGTTAACCGCCCATACGATAGGTTTTGGTGGAATTGGAAAATTTGGTAATGGGAACAACTTAAAAAAAGATCAGGAGGGTCTTGTCGAGCTTGCTCATATATATGACTACCATTTCCATGGTGATGATGCAGGCATTCAAGTCAATAGAGGGAGTGTGGCTGGCCTGGTTCTTCGCAATAATTGGATTCACGATCTACCCGGCCGGAACGGTATTCGCTTTGATGGTGACCCTGCTGGCATGAGAGGAACAGTCAATAATAACGTGATGTTTAATGTAAAACGTGGCACTCGTCTCAAGGGTGACCAACATACTGTTTTGAATAATTTAGCCCTTGACAATACTCATGTTGACATTCATGTTTCACATGATAAATTTTATGGTTATGATGATCCTGATATAAAATTTACTGAAGATGTTTTTGAGCTCTACGAGAATAGAGCGGATGGTCGAAGAGAGGGGAAAGATCTGCACCAAGGCAATCATTATTCAATCGTTCACAATAATCTTGGAAACAATAACAGCATTGCTCCTGTTATTAATCCTGACGACATCACAAACAATATATCGAGAAGTGATTTTGGCCAAAATGTCCAAAATGAGTTACGTGATCCTGATAACTTTGATTTCAGACCTAAGGAGAATTCACTACTCATAGATCAAGGCACTCATATTCCAGGATATACAGATAATTATCTAGGAGATGCTCCAGACATTGGCCCCTACGAATATGGAGATCTTAATTATTGGATACCTGGTTATCAAGCAAAGCAAGCAAGTATGCCTATCGCACCCAATGGATCCCTCACAGTAAAAAAAGATGCCGATTTAATGTGGCTTGAAGGTCGAGATGCTGTTTCAAGCAATATTTACTTTGGCACAGATGCCAACACATTGGAGTTAGTGAGCAATCAGGAAAATAATATTTTCACCCCTGATCTAGAGATGGGTAATGAATACTTTTGGCGAGTTGATACCGTAACTGATAATGATGTAATTGAAGGCGATCTATGGAACTTTACAGTTCCTCATCCATCAGAAAAGCCTGTTTATATTCCAACAGTACTCATTGAGAATGAGGGGAACGAGAGTGATGTCAATGGCTATGGTTCAGTAGACTACCCTTATCATATCGGACAATATGAAGTAACCAATTCACAATATATAGAATTCCTCAATAACGCAGCAAAGACTGAGCCCAACAAGAAATATCCATTATTTGGTTCCGAAATGGAAGAGTATGGTGCTATTATTCGCAGTGGTGAAGATGGTAGTTATTCATACGCCACGATTGAAGATCGTGAAAATCACCCAGTTAATTTCGTCAATTATTGGAGTGCTCTTCGCTTCTGCAATTGGATGACAAGTGGCGACACAGAAGAAGGGATTTACGACAGGATAGCTACTGACAGAGCAAATCCTCGTAGTGAAAATGCCTGGGCGAATGGCGGTGTTGCACTGGCCAATGAAGATGAATGGTATAAAGCTGCATATTTTTCCGGACAAGATGATGGAGAAAATCGTTACTGGAACTATGCCACACAAAGCAATGATCTCAGTTTAGAAGAGTCTAACTATGGTATTGGATCGGCTCCTTCCCTATTAACTGATGTAGGCAGTTACGAAGACTATGCAAGTTACTATGGCACTTATGATCAAACAGGCAACGTTAGAGAACTTCTAGAAGAAGCAGCTGACAATACTACGATAAGAACTTTTGTTCGTGGAGGCTCAACAAATAGCGATAAGAATCTTACCTATCTATCTAAAGAGAGTCGTCAAGATCTAAAACGTGTCAATGCAGAGGTTGATACAGGATTTCGTGTCGTCAGCCTTTTGCCGATTGGTTCTAATGAACCAGACTATCAAAATCAAGCTCCATCATGGATAGCGACCACATGGTCACTTGGTGAATCTATAGCTGGCGAAAATTTCTCGACATCACTGATCCACTCTGTTTATGACCCTGAAAATGATCCCCTGTCATTTTCCCTACTTAGTGGACCCGAATGGATTGCTGTAGATGTTGATGGCTCAGTGACAGCAACACCTTCTGCAGAAGATATAGGTAAACATAAGGTGATGCTTCGAGTAACTGATTCCTCTGGATCCTTTGACGACACTGAAGTGCCTGTTCCCTTAGTGGTCAATAGCCTTGTAGAAACAAGAACCAACCCCGACATAGCAAGTAGCTGGGCAGAGAATAAAGCAAGAGCAGATTTTGATGAACTAGAGCTTGATCTCGAACTTGGCTATAGCCTGCATTTAAAAGAAGGAACAGAAGCAGAACAAGCCACAGCAAGAAAGCAATTAGCCGTTCTTGGTGATTCTGTTGATCTCAGTGATATCTATCAGCTAGACATCACAGCCAAGAGCCTGGCCGCTGGATACAACTTAGAAACAGCTGATATCACGATCAATTTTGATCCCTATCTCTTTAATGAGATCAAAGCATCTGATATCACCATTGGCGGGCAGCTACCCATCGCCAATGCCGTACGCATCGATAATGATGTGGGAACCATCCGTATTGCAGCAGCAAGTCTTGGAGATCTAGATCCAGGAGATCTCTATGGAAACCATCTAGCCGATGCCGGATCGAGCATCGGCTCAGATGTTGCTGTTTTGGCGTCGATTGACCTGAATTTCAATGAACTCAATCTTGCCGAACTCAATCAAAATTCAGATGGCAGCATTGACGATCTCAGCACACCACTGTTCTTTGGTTTGAGTGCCAATCAAGATGAAACAGTCTTCTCTAAAGCTTTAAACGATGACAGCGGTTTTGTGAATCGCGATATTAAGAGCCTGCGGGATCTCGGTGGTGATTTGGCTGTTGATGGAACCAAAGTCACCCTGTATGAGGCAACAATAAATCTAGAAGAACAAGGCGATGGCTTGATCTTAAGTAGTGATCTTGATATTGGATCTTATAACTCAAAACAAACAAATCTGGTACGAACTGGCGATACGATTACAGCCACAAGCGAATGGACAAATGTAGGTAATATCAAAGCCAAAGACATAGCGATTACGGGAGTTGCCAATGACAATGCAAGTTTGTTGAATACCTCCAGTTTTTATATCAGTTCAACAGAAAGCTATCAAGCCTCAACAGACCTCGAGAGTGGCAGTTTTGTTGATGGCGTATTTACGGAAGCAGGCCAAGAAACAGCGCAACTGGTTGCCGATATCGAGATCACTGGAGCTGCAGGCAATGTTGTTGATCTCAGCCAAGGCATCCTCAGCCTTCAAGCAGCCGGCTCAGACGTCTTTAAAAATCAAAAGGGCTCCAAAAACCTAATCACCTTCCAAGGCGATCTCAATTACGACGGCCGCGTTTCAATGAAAGATCTGGCTTATCTCAATGCTGGTGCTGCAAGGCAACAACAAGCCAGTGAGCATCCAGATGCAGTGGATGCCAATAGCGATGGCTTTGTTGATGCCAGTGTGGCGCGAGGAGTCGATGCCAACTTTGATGGCCAGATCTCGATGGCAGATCTAGCTGTCTTGGATGCCGATTGGGGCCAAAGCCTGCATCAACAACCAATTAATGGCGGCAATGGAACACAATCAAGCTTTACCGGTTCTGATCAAATCTCCTGGGATGAACTCGATAATCAGGGAACAACAGGCGATGCAGCCTGGGATAACCAAGCTTTTAAAGATCAAAATGCCGTAGAAGCCGGCAATGACTTTGTTGAATCACTCGAATCACCAGCGGCTGTGGGTGTGATCGGCGCTGATGGCAATAGCGACAGCAGCGATAACGACATTGCTGGCGACTATTTCCAAGATCCCCTCTCGACATAAGCGCTGAAAGCCAACAACAAGGCTGCCAAGCAGAGGCAAGGCTAAAAAGCCAAAAGGGAAAGCTTTAAAAGCACTGAAAAGTGAACAAAGCAAACCACAGCGGCCACCTATATCTAATTCATCATATTAATACAATTATCATATAGTCTTAATTGCGATGAATAAGTCTTCTGGCAAAAGATTGCCTAATCAATACTCTTTTCCTTAGATATATCAATGAAATTGTACCTATAAACGCCTTTTAAGGTGCGCACTGCCAACCACTCTGATCTTGCAGCCTGGGGCTCATGCCAGCTCCTTAACAGATCAGCATGCGGGAACAACAGCCGAGTGGCCACGAGCGCAGCGGCTCCATACCCAGTCTTGCGAGCACGAGTACACCAAGCTGGCAACTGCAACCAGCCTGCTCATCAAGCTGACGCTGATGGTTTGCAACATCAGCCTGCTTCTGCATTGCTGCATGGCCTGCTGCGATGAGCACTCTCAGTAACGACAACACACAAGAGCCAGCCAAACTGATTGCAGACCCTGGCAGCGGTCCAACAGAGATCAACGAGGGCAGCGATGAACCTGCCCATGCCGGCCAACACAGCCTGAGTGCTGACAGCCCAGAGCCGGTTGTCAGCCTTCACCCAGTCGCGGCGGCATCAGCACTAAGCACAAGCGCACAGGCAGATGAATCAGCGAGTCCTGCTCATAGCTCCTATGAGTATTACGTTGCTAATGATGGAAATGATGCCAACCTAGGCACAATCGATGCACCATTCGCAACGATCCAACATGCGATCAATCAAGTTGCAGCAGGCGATGTTGTTCATATCCGAGGCGGTATCTATCGCGAGAAACTACTCTTAGAAGATATACACGGAACGGCGGACAATCGAATTACATTTAAAGGTTACGAAGGCGAGGATGTCTTAATCACTGGCGCCAAAGAAATCACAACACCCTGGGAAATTTACGACGGCAATATCTGGAAAACAAATGTTGATTTCCATGTCTCGCAACTGTTCCTTGATGACAAAATGCTCACGGCTGCGCGTTGGCCGAACATCACGAAAGATTGGGACCAGCCAGATGATTCAAATGGCTATAGCCCCACACCAGACAGTTATTGGGATTTAAATACTCAAGCAAAACTAAATCTGGAATCACACACACCTGGCGATCTTAATTTTGAAGATCTTGGTGACCTTCATAACTTATCTGGCTTGGATTTTAGTTTAGAAGGTGCAATGTTTATACCCCATTTTTCAGACCAAAGGTCAGAAATCATTCAACACACAGCCGGTGAGTCTACTTTTGAAATAGCAGCTAACACATATGCTGGAGCTAACAAATATGTTGAAGACTACCGTGATGGAGACCATTACTATCTAACAGCACATCTAGACTTATTAGATAGCCCGCGCGAATGGTATTACGACAAGGAAACTGGAGGCCTGTATGCGTGGTTAGAAGAGAATAAAGATCCCAATGATTCAAATATTCAGGCTAGAGATCTGGAAAAAGGTACTGAGCTTACCAACAGGGGCTATGAAGATCGCATCTTAGAAATGAAGCATACTTCCTTTGTTGACTTCGAAGGAATCACTCTTCATTCAGGAACTTTTCACTTAAGCGATGCAGATGAAACCACCTTTGATAACTGCAAATTTTTATATTCTAGCTATCACGGCTTCATGCTTAAATCTGACATCCGAATGCCAGGAAATAAAGCCACTACGGTAACCCCAGGTGAGAACAATCTGGTTTTTAAAAATTCTGAATTTGCTAATTCTTATGGCTTGTCGCTTACCACTCCTAACAACCAGGGCACCCTGATTGAAAACAATCATTTTCACAACAGCACGATCTATATCCCAGGAGGCAATGGTGGCCCAGTTGTTAGTGGTCAAACAGGCCTAACAGCCATTCGCAATACTGTTAACTCGATGGGTTTTGGTGGCCTGGGGAGGCCAGGAAAGGATAATTTAATAGAATTAAATCATGTCTATAACTTCCATTTTAGGGCCGATACAGGAGGCATAACAGCCAATCAATCAATACAAGATGGCCTGGTGATTAGAAACAACTGGCTGCATGGATTGCCAAGCAAAAATGGCATTCGTTTTGATGGCGATCCGGCGGGTATAGGCGGTACTTTGCAAGACAATGTGGTCTTCAATGCAAGAAGGGGGCTGCGTGTCAAAGGAGATCAACACATGATTATTGGCAATACTGTTTTTGATACTGATCGCTATGACATCAATATATCCTTTGACAAGTTTTACGGATATGAGACGGAAGACAGCATGGAATATGAGGATAGACTTATGGGTAGAAGAGGAGATGAACCTTATAAAGGCAATGCCAACTCCATTGCTCATAATAATGCTGCCAATACGCTGATCAAAATACCGATTCTTAATGAGCAGGACAAAACAGCTAATTCTGGAAGATCAGACCGAGACGGCCATCTAGAGGATGAACTTAGAGACGTTTACAACTTTGATTTTAGACCGCGAGAAAGTTCTGTATTTGTTGATGCCGGCAAGCATCTGGATGGTTATACAGATGGGTATATAGGCGAAAATCCGGATATTGGTGCTTATGAATATGGAGATTTGAACTATTGGATCCCTGGTCATCAAATTGATAAAGCCAAAACACCCATTCCTTTTGATAGTTCTGGCACTGTTAAAACGGATGCAGATTTAATGTGGCTAGAGGGTGTTGATGCGATTGCCAACGATATATATTTTGGAACAGACCCTGAGAATTTAGAATTCAAACAAAGGCAGGAAAACAATATTTTCACTCCTGGAACGCTGAGCGGAGGCCAGCAATATTATTGGCGTATCGATACCGTTACTGATGACGGGATTATCAAAGGGGATCTATGGAACTTTACCCCTTCTGAAATTAGTGACGTTGTCATTGAGTCCGTCTATGTGGGCGATGCAGGCAATACAAGAGATTCTACAAAGAATGGAGACGTTCCTTATGGATACCACATTGGTAAATATGAGGTTACGAATGCTGAATATGCCTCATTCTTAAATAGTGCAGCCGTTAGCGATTACTACTCCCTCTACCACGAGGGAATGGCTGAACACGGAGGCATTACGCGTACAGGTGATAGTGGCAACTATGCCTATAGCACTATTGCTGGGCGAGAAGATCATCCAGTTAATTTTGTTAGTTATTTTGATGCCTGTCGTTTCGCTAACTGGTTAACGACTGGCAATACCGAAAAAGGAGTTTATAATGATATCAAAAGTAATTCTTTTCAACGAGATCTTGCTGCTTGGGGTAGTGGTGGCGTTGCACTAGCAAACAACAACGAGTGGTATAAAGCGGCTTATTACAGCGGAGATCCTACAGGAGCTGACGGAGACGGCTATTGGCTTTATCCAACGCAAAGTAATAGCATCACAACGGAAGATGCCAATTACCTCAATAGCAAAGGAGAGGTAACCCCTGTTGGCAACTACGATCAACCAAGCTATTACGGTACCTACGACCAGGCTGGCAACGTTAATGAGTGGATTGAAAATAAAAAACTACAACTTGGTGGATCATTCGATGATACAAGCGATACCTATCTGCAAAATCCAAATAGAGAGAAAGATAAGCCTGGTATTGCTGACATCAATACAGGATTTCGAGTTGCTAGCCTCGCTCCAATCACCAATGGACCTAAGACGAACTATGCACCATCATGGCAAGCAGATGCTTGGTCTGGTGGAGAAGCAGTTATTGAAGCAGACTATTCCTTCTCAATCAAAGATAGCGCTGTTGATCCAGAAGGCACAGTACTTGCGTTTAGCAAAGTAGAAGGTCCTGCATGGCTGTCTTTAGATGCTCAGGGCAACCTGAGTGGTACGCCTTCGCGTTCAGATATTGGGATTAATTATGCAACTTTTCGAGTTGCTGATACATCAGGTTTGTATCACGATACCCCTATGCCTGTCGCAATTCAGGTTAATGGCTTAGCAGAAGAAAGACTTTATCCAAATATTGCAGAAAGCTGGGCTGAGAATCCAGAGGCAACCCTGGATAGTGATATCGAACTGGGTTATAGACTGCATTTAAAAGAAGGAGAAGAAGCAGACCAAGCAACAGCAAGAAAGCAATTAGCAGTTCTTGGCGATTCAGTTAATTGGGAAGATACCTATCGATTGGATATCACAGCCAAGAGCCTGGCCGCTGGATACAACCTAGAAGCAGCTGATATCACGATCAATTTTGATCCTTATCTGTTTAATGTGATCAAGGCATCAGATATCACCATTGGCGGGCAACTACCCATCGCCAATGCGGTCCGCATCGATAATGATGTGGGAACCATCCGTATTGCTGCTGCAAGTCTTGGAGATCTAGAGGCAGGAGATCTCTATGCAAACCATCTAGCCGATGCCGGAGCTAGCATCGGCACCGATGGTGCTGTTTTGGCGTCGATCGATCTGAATTTCGATGAATATAACCTTGAGACACTGACTAAAAATTCAGATGGCAGCATTGACGATCTCAGCACACCGCTGTTCTTTGGCTTGAGTGCCAATCAAGATGAAACAGTATTTTCTAAGGATCTCACCGATGCTTCAGGGTTAAGCAATCGCGAGATCAAGAGCTTGCGGGATCTCGGTGGTGATTTAGCTGTTGATGGAACCAAAGTCACCCTTTATGAGGCAACAATCAATCTAGAAGAGCAAGGTGATGGCTTGATCTTAAGTAGTGATCTTGATATTGGCTCTTATAACTCAAAACAAACAAATCTGGTACGAACTGGCGATACGATTACAGCAACAAGTGAATGGACCAATGTTGGCAACATTCAGGCCAAAGACATACAAATTACTGGCCTAACGAATGACAATGCAAGTTTAACAAGCTCTGGTTTCTATATCAGTTCACCTGACGACAGTCAAACATCAACAAACCTCGCGAGTGGAAGTTTTGTTGATGGCGTATTTGCGGAAGCAGGCCAAGAAACCGCGCAACTGGTTGCTGATATTGAAATCACAGGAGCTGCCGGCAATGTTGTTGATCTCAGCCAAGGCATCCTCAGCCTTCAAGCAACAGGCTCAGACGTCTTTGAGAATAAATTGGGCTCCAAAAACCTGATTACCTATCAAGGCGATTTGAACTACGACGGCCGGGTATCGATGAAAGATCTGGCTTATCTCAATGCTGGTGCAGCAAGACAACAACAAGCCAGTGAGGATCTCGATGCAGTGGATGCCAATAATGATGGCTTTGTTGATGCCAGTGTGGCGCGAGGCGTTGATGCCAACTTTGATGGCCAGATTTCGATGGAAGATTTAGCTGTCTTGGATGCCGATTGGGGCCAAAGCCTGCATCAAGCTGCAAACGCAGGAGCCATTAGCACAGAATCAAGCTTTACCGGTTCTGATCAGATCAGCTGGGATCAATTGGATAGTCAGGGAACAACAGGCGATGCGGCTTGGGATAACCAAGCTTTCAAAGATCAAAATGCCCTAGAAGCGGGTAATGATTTCGTTGAATCACTCGAATCACCAACAGCTGTGGGTGTGATCGGCGCAGATGGCAATAGCGACAGCAGCGATAACGACATTGCTGGCGACTATTTCCAAGATCCGCTCAGCGGTTAACGGCCTCAAAGCCAAAGACAAGCCTGCCAAGCAGAAGCAAGACTCACAAGCCAAAAGGAAAACGATAAAAGGCTAAATGGCTAAAAAGCAAGCTATTGCAAGCCTTTGAGCCAGCTCTTCTGCTAACTCATACTCAACGACATCACGGCAGTGAAGCGATAAGTCTTCTGGCAGCTGATTGCCTGAGATAAGCGTTTTCCCCTAGAAATAGGGTTGAAGTTGTGCCGAACAACCGCTTGTAAGGTGCTACCCCACGCCAACACTGATCTTTTGGCCAGGGAGCTGAGCGGGCTCCTTGATCGATCAGCCTGCATGCAGTTCAAGCTGCCAGCGTTGGCGCGAGTGGAAGCAGGTCAAGGGGATGAGCATGGCCAAGGCCAAACGGATGAACATGGCGATGGGCATGAGCATGGGCAAGTTCTAAGCCGCTGGCGAGGCTTGCGGCGATGAGCAGCCTCGATCACAGCAACGAACAAGACGATCAGGCCAGCATCAATGCAGGCCAAGCTGGTGCTGGTGAGCAACTTGGTATTGGCGAAAACCTTATTAGTGATGACAGCGCCAACAGTGATAGCGTCGCCAATCCAATTCCCAGCCTTCAGCTAGCAGAAAAGGTGTCTGCACCAACTACAAATACTGAGGCTGAGGGTGAGGGTGAGACAGCATCAAGCACTACTAATACCTCTTTTGAGTATTACGTTTCTAATGATGGAGATGATGCCAACTTAGGCACAATTGATGCACCATTTGAAACGATCCAACATGCGATCAATCAAGTTGGGGCAGGCGATGTTGTTAATATTCGAGGCGGGATCTATCGAGAGGCTTTGACTCTCGATGGTGTTCATGGCACAGAAGATGGTTGGATTACTTTCCAGAATTACAACAATGAAGATGTTCTGCTCTCTGGAGCCAAGCAAATCAAAAGCCCATGGGCAATTCACGAAGGGAACATCTGGAAAACAAACGTATGGAATGAAGATGTTCAGTTTGATGTCTCTCAGCTATTCATCGATGACAAGATGCTTACGGGGGCCCGCTGGCCCAATATCAATAAAGACTATGACCAGCCAGATGCTGATTTCTGGCACACCTGGTCTTCAGCCAAAAAGATTGCTGATGGCTCTTACGAGGATAATGGCGGTCTAGAAGAGCTTGGTGTCAGTGTTGAAGGTGCTACTGCTTATATCAAAGGCAAAGGTGCTGCTGTCATCACGTCGCATGATGCAGGGGAAAGCCAGTTCTTGTCTAATCCTCAGGCTAACAATATAACAAGCACTGGAAAATTAGGTGGTGGGGATTATTTTATCGAGGGTGATATTGATCTTCTTGATAGTCCACGGGAGTGGTATTACGACAGAAATACGGGAGACCTCTTTGCCTGGCTAGAAAATGATCAAAACCCAAACGACGCAATTATAGAGGCCAGAACTCATGGAAAAGGTAATTATGGCGCTAACTACATTTTTCAAGTCAATAACAGCAATTATCTAAAGTTTGACGGAGTAAACCTTTTCTCAGGAGCATTCTCTATTGTCAACTCTAATCATATTGCTTACGCAAATAGCAGTCTTCTCTATCCATCCCATAACGGGCTGATGCTTGGAAAGAATCATTTCCCAGGAGGAAATGTATTCAAAGGTGTAAGAAATCACGCCTCAGATTTAACCCTTAAGAATAATGAGTTCGCATATAGTTATGGACTTTTATTTGATGGTGGCAGAAATTCAGCATCAGACATTCACCTTGAAAATAATCATTTTCATAATTCAAATATCATGCTTTGGGGTTCCAATGGTGGCCCTGTTGTGATGAGCCAGAGCGATGTAACTGCAATTCGTAATAGCGTGCATGATATGGGCTGGGGTGGTCTGGGAAGACCCGGTCACAACAACCACTTAGAACTTAATCATATTTATGACACAAAGTGGTCATCTGATACTGGTGGTATTACAGCCAACCAATCAGTTGACAATCTTGTCATTCGACGTAACTGGGTTCATGACATACCACGCAATGGCATTCGTCTTGATGGACACCCTGGGGGAGTTGACCGAATTGTTGACCATAACGTCAGCTTCCAAAATGGACGTGGTTTTTACCTCAAAGGAGATCAACACCAAATACATAACAACCTAGCTTTTAATAATACAGTGGATCTGGGTATTCCATCTGTAAAATTCTACGGCTATAACGGCGATGGAATTACGAAGCATGATCGGATAATAAGCAGAGACACCTCATTACCCCAAAAGGGCAATCACCTTTCTGTTGTTCACAATAATTCTGCTAATTCGATCCCATGGCTTCCTGTTCTGAACCCCGAGGACAAAACAAATAACTCATCAGCGTTTGACCGTGGTCATGGAGGAGAACCAAAACTTCTCCATCAAGAGCTCCGTGATCCAGGCAATCTTGATTTCAGGCTTCGCAATGACTCGGTACTGATTGATGCTGGTAAATCAATACCAGGGTTTACCGATCCTGTTGAAGGAGTTAGCGCTGGAACGCTAGGACAATCTCCTGATATCGGACCTTATGAATTTGGTGATACAACCTATTGGATTCCAGGCCATCAAACGGATCAAGCGCGGATGCCTATCGCTCCAGATGGATCATTAACCGTTAAGGCTGATGCAGATCTGATGTGGTTGGAAGGACGAGAGGCTGTTGCTAATAACATTTATTTAGGTACAGACCCGTCTGAATTAGCATTCCAAGCTTCACAACTTAAATTTCATAATATATTTACACCATCAGTACTTGCTCCTGGCGAAACCTATTACTGGCGAATTGATACGGTAACTAATCAGGGCGAAGATATAAATTCAATTGCTGATGACACTGTGGTTCTAGGTGATACATGGCAATTTACAGTTGACAAAAGCTTTGATTCACTAGAAATCGAATCTGTATATGTAGGTGATATCAATAACCCAAATGGTAAAAAAACAGTTGGCGGCAAAAACGACGTCGGAAGTGTTAGCTATGGTTATTACATTGGCAAATATGAAGTCACGAATGACGAGTATGCAACTTTCCTGAATAATGCAGCGCGTTACAACGACGAATACGGATTATGGAGCCAAAATATGGCTTCAAGAAATATTACTCGAGAGGGAGAAGAAGGGAATTGGGTTTATAAAAGTGTTGCCGACATGGAGCGCCACCCAGTTACCAATGTTAGCTGGGAAGATGCAGCAAGGTTCAGTAATTGGATGACATCTGGGTCCATTGATATTGGCACCTATGGAAATATAAATAGTAATAATTCATATCAAGATCGTTGGCACAATGTCAATCTCTGGGGCAGTGGAGCTGTTGCCATTGCTGATCAAAGTGAATGGCATAAAGCTGCTTATTATTCAGGTGATCCAAATGGCGGCAAGGATGGAGAATCAGGCTATTTCGCTTATGCGACGCAAAGCAATACAATCACCACTGATGATGCCAATTTTGGCGATATTAATGGAGAAGCAAAAGCGGTTGGCTCCTATGCCTTGCCAAGCCATTATGGTACTTATGACCAAACTGGTAATGTTCATGAATGGACTGAAAATCGTGGTTATCGGGTAGGCGGAGATTTTCGCGATCAAGATCCAGGCTTTAGCTCAGATTCACGTATCACATGGAACTTTGAAGGACATCGCAATAATGCCGATGTTGAATCTGATGAAATTGGTTTTCGAGTCGTTAGCCTTGCTCCTATAACCAGTTGGAATAATCAATGGCAACGCGCTCCACTGTTTGACAACCCTGGAGAAAAAGATATTAACTTGCTAGAGATGCAGGAAGAAAATTTAGATGAAACTGAAGAATGGATCATTGGTAATGTTCCTGTAGGTAAGGATTATTCCTTCTCGATAGCTGATAGTTATGTCGATCCTAATAGAGATTCAATTTCGTATTCACATCTTCAGGGCCCAAGTTGGCTACATTTGGATAGTCAAGGCAACCTAAGTGGTCGTCCTATTGATGAAGATGATCTTGGCTTTCATTCAATTAGTTTTAGGGCGACAGATAGTTCCAATCTTTATCACAATACTGACATCCCAATCAGTATTAATATCACGCAAGACCTCAATGCAACACAAGGCGATGATCTTTTAATAGGCAGAGCTGGAGTGACTCATATCTTCGGCCTTGCAGGTGAAGATCATTTTCAGGGCAGTGAAGAAAACGAAGTCTTTCATGGTGGAGCTGGTAGGGATAGAATTAATGGAGGTTTGGGTCGAGATAAGGCACGCTTTACGGGTAAGAAATCTGATTATCAATACTATTTAGTAGACGACACTATTGAAATTATAGATACACGCAATGAGTCCCCAGACGGTACAGATATGCTCATTGATATTGAAGACCTATCCTTTATTGATGGCAATCGAACCTTGGCAGATGCTTGGGTGATGAGTAAACATCTTAAACATAGTAAAATAAAATCATTTACTGAACAGTTTTCTAATTCTTCTTTACGCGAAGCAAGTTCTAGCCAAGAAGATCTATTCATACCACTTGTTAAAAAAGAAACAAATGAACTTCAAGTACTTAAAACTGATCTCGATGGATCCACCAAGTGGATTCGTCCTGTTAGTAGCAATGCAGGCTTAAATACAACTACAACCACTGATGTGGACGGCAATATCTATATTTCTTGGAGTGAAACTAATGGTGATTCTAAGATCAACAAGCTAAACACAGATGGTGAAATACAATGGGCTCAGGCGCTCACTCAAGACCATGCTATTTACGACCTAAAAGTTGTTGATGATCAGCTTTATGCTGTTGGTGGTACTCAAGATGGAAGTAGCAAAGCAATCTATAAATCTCTGAAAACGGAAACTGGCGAGATCAATTGGCAGAAAGATTACAACACACCTTTAAGTAGTTTTGTTGATGTTGAAAGCGATGGTTCAAGTCTTTATCTTGGAACGTCGTCACACGGAAAAGGCAAAGCAGCCGGAAGAGGAGCACATGTTGTAAAGGTCGATTTAGATGGCAACGAGGAGTGGTTTAGCACACAAACGGTAGGGAATTGGAGTGCCGATATGCGTTCAACGATCTTTGAAGATCAACTTTTAACGGCTGGAACGACAGCATTAGATAAATGGGGAAGCAATTATTCTTATCGACTTGTCAGTCGGGATCTAGAGACTGGAGACATATTATGGGACAAGCACTGGGGAGATTCTGATGATCAAAGAATAGAAGACATTGTCTCCTATGGAGGCAGTGCCTATGCAATTGGGGCAGATTATGACGATTTAGACAATGGCATACAATTATCAGCTACGCCAAAGAAAACCACATTATTTGAGATTGAAAAAGATGGTTCGATCAGCCGTGAGCTAACCTTTGATCTCTCTGACCCTCTTGACTTTAATAAGAGCCTTTTCGTCGCTGATGGACAGATGTATCTCAGCGCTCGAACCAGTGCCTCTAGCGGAGGCCCTGATGATACTGATTCAGAGGATATATTCCTTTCGCGAATTACAACCGGCTTTGAGCAACAGGCGCCTAATAATATTGATATTTCTAATCTAATATTTGAAGAGAGTTTAGCGATTAACTCCGTTGTCGCTACTCTCTCGACTAGCGACCAAAACTTTGGAGATAGCCATGCCTATTCGCTTGTCTCTGGCTTAGGCGACAACGACAATAGCTTGTTTGTAATCGAAGGGAATCAACTGAAGACCAATGATTCATCAGAACATCAATCCAAAGATAGTTATACGATTCGAGTAGAAACTAGCGATTCTTCGCAATTAACCTTTGAAAAATCATTCAGCCTTGCTGTTAATGGCCTAGCAGACGCAAGAACCAGCCCCGACATAGTCAGTAGCTGGGCAGAGAACCTGGAGCGAACACTCGATAGTGATCTAGAACTTGGCTATAGCCTGCATTTAAAAGAAGGAACAGAAGCAGAACAAGCCACAGCAAGAAAGCAATTAGCCGTTCTTGGTGATTCTGTTGATCTCAGTGATATCTATCAGCTAGACATCACAGCCAAGAGCCTGGCCGCTGGATACAACTTAGAAACAGCTGATATCACGATCAATTTTGATCCCTATCTCTTTAATGAGATCAAAGCATCTGATATCACCATTGGCGGGCAGCTACCCATCGCCAATGCCGTACGCATCGATAATGATGTGGGAACCATCCGTATTGCAGCAGCAAGTCTTGGAGATCTAGATCCAGGAGATCTCTATGGAAACCATCTAGCCGATGCCGGATCGAGCATCGGCTCAGATGTTGCTGTTTTGGCGTCGATTGACCTGAATTTCAATGAACTCAATCTTGCCGAACTCAATCAAAATTCAGATGGCAGCATTGACGATCTCAGCACACCACTGTTCTTTGGTTTGAGTGCCAATCAAGATGAAACAGTCTTCTCTAAAGCTTTAAACGATGACAGCGGTTTTGTGAATCGCGATATTAAGAGCCTGCGGGATCTCGGTGGTGATTTGGCTGTTGATGGAACCAAAGTCACCCTGTATGAGGCAACAATAAATCTAGAAGAACAAGGCGATGGCTTGATCTTAAGTAGTGATCTTGATATTGGATCTTATAACTCAAAACAAACAAATCTGGTACGAACTGGCGATACGATTACAGCCACAAGCGAATGGACAAATGTAGGTAATATCAAAGCCAAAGACATAGCGATTACGGGAGTTGCCAATGACAATGCAAGTTTGTTGAATACCTCCAGTTTTTATATCAGTTCAACAGAAAGCTATCAAGCCTCAACAGACCTCGAGAGTGGCAGTTTTGTTGATGGCGTATTTACGGAAGCAGGCCAAGAAACAGCGCAACTGGTTGCCGATATCGAGATCACTGGAGCTGCAGGCAATGTTGTTGATCTCAGCCAAGGCATCCTCAGCCTTCAAGCAGCCGGCTCAGACGTCTTTAAAAATCAAAAGGGCTCCAAAAACCTAATCACCTTCCAAGGCGATCTCAATTACGACGGCCGCGTTTCAATGAAAGATCTGGCTTATCTCAATGCTGGTGCTGCAAGGCAACAACAAGCCAGTGAGCATCCAGATGCAGTGGATGCCAATAGCGATGGCTTTGTTGATGCCAGTGTGGCGCGAGGAGTCGATGCCAACTTTGATGGCCAGATCTCGATGGCAGATCTAGCTGTCTTGGATGCCGATTGGGGCCAAAGCCTGCATCAACAACCAATTAATGGCGGCAATGGAACACAATCAAGCTTTACCGGTTCTGATCAAATCTCCTGGGATGAACTCGATAATCAGGGAACAACAGGCGATGCAGCCTGGGATAACCAAGCTTTTAAAGATCAAAATGCCGTAGAAGCCGGCAATGACTTTGTTGAATCACTCGAATCACCAGCGGCTGTGGGTGTGATCGGCGCTGATGGCAATAGCGACAGCAGCGATAACGACATTGCTGGCGACTATTTCCAGGATCCGCTATCGGCTTAAGCGTCATCGCTTAAAACAGCCATCTGCACTATCGACAGTGCAGCAACAAGCGAAGGCGATTTGCCAGCCAACAACGAATGTCTTGGGAATGGAGTGGAGCTGCCTTTCAGGAAGGCGCTCATGACGTCATCAAGGCATACGAAGAAGGCTGGAACAGTGCTGCAGAACTCGGAACATTGACTGCAGATGGGTGAGAGCACTGCTCTCACTTTTGCGTTAAATCACGCTTGCACGGAATTACAAACGCAAGCGAGCATCAGCAAGAGCCCAGACTCTCGCGCAAAAAAACTTCCATCACCACTGGCCTCGTCAACTGCCTTCTAAGCAATCGGTCGATGGTTCGAATACATCAGGAGGCGTCAATCACACCAAAGCCTCCATCAAATAAGGCTTTCGGACAGGTCAACTCAACTCATTCATCGGAGCTGCAAAGACATTGTCGCGTGTTGCCAAGCTCTAAGAGCGACCCTGATGGCAACGACGACCTCCTAGAAGAAGGTTGGGCGAATGTGGCCAGACTGCTGCGGGTGTTCGGTCTACGGATGTGGGAAGTGAACTGCCTGATCGTTCGAACCAATGCCGACGGTGAAGCTCAGCTCTTTTGCAGCCAGGGCAAGGTCTACACAACACGTGGCGTGAAGAGATCAAATGAGCCCCGCTGGCTTGAGGCCGTTCCCGTAGCCGGCCAGAGTTTTGAGCTTGTGGGTCAAATCCAGCGCTGTGAGCTGAAGCTACCGATCGGCAGCGATGGCAATCGCATGGAAATCACTGGTGCCAACCTGGGAAAAACCCTGCGCCGTTTGCCCTATTGGCAGGAGCTGGTGAAACAGAAAGCCGCGCAAGGCGAATGGCTGAGGCCCTATAGCTTCCGCGACACCTATTCACTCGTGTGCGAATCGATGCAGGTGCACAAGGCTGATCTTTGCGCAGCAATGGGCCACTCAGAAGAAGTTCACAACCGCAGCTACAGAACCACCAGCTTTCGCACAATGCGTGATTCGTTCAAGCAAGCCTTTGGCTAGTCAGCCAAATGAATATGGATGACTGGAGCCCAATGATGGAAGACCTCAAGAGAGTGACTAGTAAATAAGTTCACCGCTGAGATGAACCACATTTGCAGATGTACGGCACTCGAATCACCAGCGGCTGTGGGTGTGATCGGCGCTGATGGCAATAGCGACAGCAGCGATCAAGATATCGGCGGCGACTATTTCCAAGATCCGCTCACCGGTTAAAGCAAAGCAACAATAAAGCTTGTTGCAAGAAACATCCTTTTTATACCCAAAAAATATATTTAACTGGCTTGGCCAGTGCACTTTTGAGCTATTCAATAGTGCGAAGTCTTGCCTTCCTATTCATACAACCCAATCAATAACCTTATATATCATAGCCGCCTAAAGATTGTGCTTATTCAAGGGTCGGATATGAAACGAGTCATGGTAGGTCCTATAACTCTCAATCAATAATCACCAAGGTAGGCAAAGCTGATGGATTCAGTTCGAACTGCAGTCAAATGAATATTTCCATGGTCCCATGCTAAGACTTCGAAATCCAAGGCAGTCTCAAGTGGAGTTAGAGGAGCCCCCCCTCCCTTTAGGTTCTTCTGGAGTGCATTAATCAAGGTGGCCTCCCAGCCCTCAAAATCGCTAGCGGAAGGCCGTTGTTCGTGGTTCACCAGGCCGCCAAGGCCAGAGAAGCGTTGATGAAGATTCAGGTGTTATTTGGATGTAGTGAGCCTCATCAATAGCGCTGGTGAGACCCATGAGCTGCTTTCTATGGCTCCATCACTTATTAAAGCTGGATCGATGGTGAGTGGGTTAGAGCAAGGCTGGAGATAGCTTGAGAGAGGTTCTGGTCTCCCTCGAGGATCGATTAAAACCACAAGTAAAATCCTGTCAATACGACCATTTGATGACGTGACAGATCTGATGACGATACAAGAGCTCTCAGCCGCTGGTCGCCATCAAGAATGCCTGCAGGCTTGCCAAAATTCCTTACAGGTCAATCCAGAAGAGATCTATGCCTATAAGTACGCAGGAAAATCACTACTTGCTTTAGGACAATTTGAAAAAGCGCAGCAATGCCTGGTTAAAGCTCATCAACTCGATAGCAATGATCCTGAAATCGTGAAGGATATTGGCAACATTTTCAATGCTCTCCAAAACGACGCGGAAGCGATAAGGCTTTACAAGGCTGCTTTATCGATCGATCAGAATTACGCACCAGCAATCAACAATCTTGGGTTAATCGCTAAGCGACAGGGAAACCTAGAAGCAGCAGAACAATTAGTCAAAAAAGCCAGAGATTTAGATCAATCATTCGCTCCGTATCACATGAACCTGGGCGGCATCTACCAAGATCTCGGGCAGCTCGATCAAGCTCTTGCATCAACCCTTAAATCCCTAGAGCTCAAGCCTGATAACCCGGATGCCCTCATGAACCTGGGCGGGATCTACAAAGATCTCGGGCAGCTCGATCAAGCTCTTGCAGCAACCCTGAAATCCCTAGAGCTCAAGCCTGATAACCCGGATGCCCTCATGAACCTGGGCGGCATCTACAAAGATCTCGGGCAGCTCGATCAAGCGCTTGCAGCAACCCTTAAATCTCTAGAGCTCAAGCCTGATAACCCCACTGCCCACATGAACCTGGGCGGCATCTACCAAGATCTCGGGCAGCTCGATCAAGCGCTTGCAGCAACCCTTAAATCCCTAGAGCTCAAGCCTGATAACCCCACTGCCCACATGAACCTGGGCGGGATCTACAAAGATCTCGGGCAGCTCGATCAAGCGCTTGCAGCAACCCTTAAATCCCTAGAGCTCAAGCCTGATAACCCCACTGCCCTCATGAACCTGTGCGGGATCTACAAAGATCTCGGGCAGCTCGATCAAGCTCTTGCATCAACCCTTAAATCCCTAGAGCTCAAGCCTGATAACCCGGATGCCCTCATGAACCTGGGCGGGATCTACAAACATCTCGGGCAGCTCGATCAAGCTCTTGCATCAACCCTTAAATCCCTAGAGCTCAAGCCTGATAACCCGGATGCCCTCACGAACCTGGGCGGGATCTACAAAAATCTCGGGCAGCTCGATCAAGCTCTTGCAGCAACCCTTAAATCCCTAGAGCTCAAGCCTGATAACCCCACTGCCCACATGAACCTGGGCGGCATCTACCAAGATCTCGGGCAGCTCGATCAAGCTCTTGCATCAACCCTTAAATCCCTAGAGCTCAAGCCTGATAACCCGGATGCCCTCATGAACCTGGGCGGCATCTACAAAGATCTCGGGCAGCTCGATCAAGCTCTTGCAGCAACCCTGAAATCCCTAGAGCTCAAGCCTGATAACCCGGATGCCCTCATGAACCTGGGCGGGATCTACAAAGATCTCGGGCAGCTCGATCAAGCGCTTGCAGCAACCCTTAAATCTCTAGAGCTCAAGCCTGATAACCCCACTGCCCACATGAACCTGGGCGGCATCTACCAAGATCTCGGGCAGCTCGATCAAGCGCTTGCAGCAACCCTTAAATCCCTAGAGCTCAAGCCTGATAACCCCACTGCCCACATGAACCTGGGCGGGATCTACAAAGATCTCGGGCAGCTCGATCAAGCGCTTGCAGCAACCCTTAAATCCCTAGAGCTCAAGCCTGATAACCCCACTGCCCTCATGAACCTGTGCGGGATCTACAAAGATCTCGGGCAGCTCGATCAAGCTCTTGCATCAACCCTTAAATCCCTAGAGCTCAAGCCTGATAACCCGGATGCCCTCATGAACCTGGGCGGGATCTACAAACATCTCGGGCAGCTCGATCAAGCTCTTGCATCAACCCTTAAATCCCTAGAGCTCAAGCCTGATAACCCGGATGCCCTCACGAACCTGGGCGGGATCTACAAAAATCTCGGGCAGCTCGATCAAGCTCTTGCAGCAACCCTTAAATCCCTAGAGCTCAAGCCTGATAACCCGGATGCCCTCATGAACCTGGGCGAGATCTACCAAGATCTCGGGCAGCTCGATCAAGCGCTTGCTTTTCTGACAAAGGCTATGAAAAGCGAGAAAACGAAAGAGAACGCAGCAGTCGAATTAGCCCGAACTTATTACTATCTTGGTAATTACCGTGACGGGGTAAAGGCAATAAGTAATATCTCTAGCAAGAAATCAGGCAATCTTCTTCTTTCCCTTTACCTGTGTCTGAACGAGAAGCTCGAATTCAACCGATGCGCCAAAGATTTAATAAGCAAGCAATGGCTTGGCGAGCAAGGTGTCGCAGCAATAGATCACGCCAATATTTTATATGGTCAAATGCTAGATAATGGGCTGGATGGAACCAGTCTCGATTCTGTTTTTGTTCAGCCCATTAATAAGCAGGAATTCTCTGATGCGCTGATTCAGGAAATATTGATTCGACTTTCAAGCGGATCGTTGCAATCAAGAGTTCAGGGGCATCTAGCCAACGGCTTGCAAACATCTGGAAATATTCTCGATTTACCTGAAAAGCCATTTCAAGTACTTAAAGAGCTACTAGTTCAAAAGATCGACAACTACAATCAAACATGCGATATCAATACCGACAAAAATTTTAGGGTCAACTGGGAGAAGAATCTATACCTCCTAAGAGGGTGGGCAATCGTCATGGATAAAGGCGGAAATCTTAAGTCTCATAACCATGAAACTGGATGGCTAACAGGAACTTTCTATTTGCAAATGCCAGAAGAAGGTGCCAATGCAGATGAAGGCGCTATTGAATTCAGTCATCAAGGCCCAAAATATCCTAGAGGAACTTCAGCATTCGAAAGAAGAGTAATCCGGCCGAGCGCTAGAGACTTAAATATTTTTTCCTCAGCGCTTTTTCACAGGACTCTGCCCTTCCAGTCTGAAACGCAAAGAATTTGCATAGCATTCGACGTCAGTAGAAATGAAAAGCTTTGGGAAGCATCCTATTAGTATTTGAAATAATCGCCGCGCGATTCATGAATCAACAATCATCTTTTGAAAGTGAGGCAATACATTTGCGTACGTTGTGCCTGGCGAATCAAAAGAATTGCATCCACTAGCTCTTTATTGCGCGCAAGGCGCCCGAGCCAGAAAAGCCTAAGGAGGACCCAAAAGCACCCCACCCCCTAAGGGTGTAGAACTAACGCACGAATAGGGATTGGCAGGAGAATGAAATAAGGAAGCTCTCCGGCACTTCGGTCATTGCTCATACATGCCCCGACCCTTAGGGGATTGGGCTCCTGAACCTCATCCTGGTGACTTGATTCAATCATTGCTCCCAGCCTGATCAATTGGGAGCTATGGGCTTTCAGAGCCGCGCTTTGTAACCCCTGAGGCAAGGAAAGGGAGCAATGCCCGAAAGGCTCCTCTGTTTCTCATCGCCTCAACTTGATCTCACGCAAATCCCATTGGTGGAAATTCGGCCTTACCAAAACCCTTAGGCACACTTTTAGACACAGAGGCGTTTTGCACTAACCAACAGACCCTTCAGATCGGCTGTCCTGGAGCAATAAAGGAGGGGCCTTCCAGCCCCCATGAGTCATTTGGGTGATAAGGCTGACCTCACCCCATCTCCCTTATTAGGGTCAGGCAGCCACGAGGGCAGGAATCCTAGTCAGGTATTGAATACTCAAAGGAATTTCAAGGAGTATGTGGTTGTGCGCGGGAGCGGTAAGCAGTAATTTTATCCCGAGTTTTATCCCGAGCATTGGCCAACGCTTGGCAAGCTGGTTTCCGGGCTGCCGTTCGTACCAACCGTCGTGGCTGGGGGGTCTCAAACCACTACGGCAAAGTCCGACTCAAGCTCCAGTTCCCTAACACTGGCAACTGGCCTGCCAACGCTGCTGCCACTCTTCCCTACCCATGGGCACCTGGATCCATCAATGAGGTGATCCAGCTCTGCAATTTGATCTATGGCCCAGTGATGGCTGGCCAACTGACACTGAAGAAAGCGATCGACGATGCCTTATCAGGAAGCGATCAAAAGCAAGATCTTGTCGTGAGCCCATGGCCTGTGATCGCCGAGGCCTTTCGCCACGACAAGCTCACCATGCGCAATCAGATCAAGGCCGCCACCTATCAAGCCAGTTATGGCAGATACCTAAAGATCGCCCTGCAGTTCCTGAGCGGTCGCAATCAACCGCAAACAGGCAAAGAGCTCGCCGACAAAGTCCTTATACATAAGAGAACAAACCAGAAAGCAGGCGTGAGATTTGGGGAGCCTCTTAAGCCGTGGATCAACATGCCGGCCAGCAGGCTCGAATGCAGCCTGGCCCTCAAACTTTTCCTTGAATTCGCCGTGCATGAACACAGGCAATCCCAGTGCTGGTTGATCAGCCCACGTGAATACGAAAAACTCCGCGGCAGCTCAGCTAAAAGGAGAATCAAGGCGACCTTATCTGATGCTGAATGCTTGCAACTATTCGAGCTCCTAGAAGAAGGTTGGGCGAATGTGGCCAGACTGCTGCGGGTGTTCGGTCTACGGATGTGGGAAGTGAACTGCCTGATCGTTCGAACCAATGCCGACGGTGAAGCTCAGCTCTTTTGCAGCCAGGGCAAGGTCTACACAACACGTGGCGTGAAGAGATCAAATGAGCCCCGCTGGCTTGAGGCCGTTCCCGTAGCCGGCCAGAGTTTTGAGCTTGTGGGTCAAATCCAGCGCTGTGAGCTGAAGCTACCGATCGGCAGCGATGGCAATCGCATGGAAATCACTGGTGCCAACCTGGGAAAAACCCTGCGCCGTTTGCCCTATTGGCAGGAGCTGGTGAAACAGAAAGCCGCGCAAGGCGAATGGCTGAGGCCCTATAGCTTCCGCGACACCTATTCACTCGTGTGCGAATCGATGCAGGTGCACAAGGCTGATCTTTGCGCAGCAATGGGCCACTCAGAAGAAGTTCACAACCGCAGCTACAGAACCACCAGCTTTCGCACAATGCGTGATTCGTTCAAGCAAGCCTTTGGCTAGTCAGCCAAATGAATAGGGATGACTGGAGCCCAATGATGGAAGACCTCAAGAGAGTGACTAGTAAATAAGTTCAACGCTGAGATGAACCACATTTGCGGATGTACGGCACTCGAATCACCAGCGGCTGTGGGTGTGATCGGTGCTGATGGCAATAGCAACAGCAGCGATAACGACATTGCTGGCACTGAATTCCAAGATCCGCTCTCGGCATAAGCGCTGAAAGCCAACGACCAGGCTGCCAAGCAGAGGCAAGGCTAAAAAGCTCAAAGAAAAAGGCTCAAAGGCAAAAAAGCAGCTCTCGCAAGGTTTTAGTCATCTCTTCTTCTAACTCATACTCAACAGCATCACGGCAGTGAATCGATAAGTCTTCTGGCAGAGGATTGCCTGAGCTAAGCGATTTCCCCTAGAAATAGGCTTGAAATTGTGCCGATCAACCGCTTGTAAGGTGCTACCCCCCGCCAATACTGATCTTTTGGCCAGGGAGCTGAGCGGGCTCCTTGATGGATCAGCCTGCCTGCAGATCAAGCTGCTGGCTGTGGGTGGGGTAGAAGCAGGCCAAAGGCAAGGGCGTAGGAATAAGCAAGGGCAAGGCCAAGCGAATGAGCATCGCCAAGGGCACGGTCTAGCGCTAAGCCGCTGGCGAGGCTTGCGGCGATGAGCAGCCTCGATCACAGCAACGAACAAGACGATCAGGCCAGCATCAATGCAGGCCAAGAAAGCTTTGCGGCTGATGGAGAAGCAACAAATAACAGCAATAGCAGCGCAACCAGCGTTAGTAGCAGCAGCCTTGATCCAGTTCTCAGCTTGAGCCCACCTATTAGCGTTGCAGCAGTAACAACGCCAATCGCAGCAGGTCTATCAGCAAATTCTGTCGTTGCCGCAACAGTTGCAGACCCTGTAGACACCACTCCACCTCAATTGAAAATGAGTGTGGGTGGCTGGGAGGATGGGCCACTGACATTTGATTATCCAACTACCGATAAAGTTGGAACGCTTGGGTTTTATTTCGACGAATCCATTGAGCTAGGGGAGAATGGCTCGATAACTCTTACAGATAATAATGGATATAACAATGAGATTGCATTTTATTCCACTAATCCATCAGGGCCATGGCCAGATTATGTTTATACAACGCCAGGAATAGAAGTCTACAACGGATCTAGCTCTGGTGGCAGGATAAAAATTGAATTACCTTGGGCTCCCAGCCGCTTTGTTGATGATCAAAGAGTAGATTTCCAATCAATCAATTTCGAACCAGGCACTGAATATCAACTTACATTTAGTGATGATGCAATTAAAGATCAAGCAGGTAATTACTGGCAAGGGCTAGATGATGGCACTACATTATCATTCAAGATAGAAGAACGGAATGATGAAGATTCGCCAGTTTGGCAACCAGATTACAATCTATCAAACAATGCACAATACGTTGATACTTCATTGGAATGGATGCCCATTGAATTTAATGAGGCAGTAGAAAGAGGCAGTGGATATATCACGCTAAGCAATGGCTCTGATGACGTAAGACAAATAGACGTGAGCGATGCTGAACAATTATCAATAGAAATCACTGATGGAGATTATTACAATTTTACAACAGACGTAAGATTCAAGGTTGGAGAAGAACTCAAGCCAAATGAGAGTTACTTTGTACTGATCGACGAGACAGCCATTAAAGATATATCCGGCAACTATTATGCTGGCATTCAAGATCCAACAGAATGGAATTTTTCAACCGAAGGAATAGATCTTGAGGCCAATAATACAACCGCTGCAGTGATTGAATATGTTCATTCAGTTGATGATCCCAATAACAAACTGGCCAGTAATTTTTCCAATTCTAGCGATGTAGACTGGGTAAAATTGATAGTAGAAGAAGATAGAAATTATACGATTGCAATTAAAAACGAAGAGATTTACACCAATGGCTCTAACAGTGACCGGCCAACCCCAACACAAGGCGCTGCTGTTTTTGAGCTTTTGGATAGCGATGGTAACTTATTGAGCGGTGAAAAGATAACCACAACAGAGCAGAATCTAGAAGCCGGAACATATTATGCACAAGTATCCTGGGAACGAGATCATAGGCCCTGGAATGCCTACTACGAATTAGAAATAAGTGCTGACGCAACACCTCCTCTATTATATGTTGCAAGTACAAATAACAAGAGCAATGATGTAGATCCAAAGAGTAGGATTGAATTTAGTTTTGATGATCAAGTTTTTGCCGGGTCAGGTAATCTCATAATTTCTAATGACAATGGCGATACAATCGAGATTGATATCAATGACCCTGATCAAGTTACAATAAAGAATAATCTCATCGTCGTTAACCCCTCTTCTCCACTAAGAGAAAATGCAGCCTATACGATCGGCTATGGCAAAGGAGTTATTCTTGATGGAACCAGAAATAGCGCTGCACTTGAAAACCAATCAGCATTAAAGTTCAATACTGGTACAACAAAAGAATCAACAGCACAATTAACACATGCATTAGCGATTCCACGCACCTGGACAGGGAATGATCTCAATGGAGGAGCCGATAGTTATCAAGAGGTTGCTCTCTACTTTGATCAATCATTAAGTCGCTTTAATGATACTCCTCTAGATGCATTTAATGTGAATGTCAATGGAGAAGATGTTGCACTCAAGAGTTATCGAATCGTTGATAATGTCGTTTACCTTAAAACTGATACCAATATAGAAACGGGGCAAACTCTTCAGGCAGGCTATACACAACCGCAAGCTAGCCAAGAGCAATTGCAATCGATTACGGGAAACAATATCGGATCAATTGCAAATACAAACGTTTCAAACGAAATTGATCATGCAATTACCCAAGGAACTGTTGAGCCGTTAACAGAGTGGAGGTCAACAGGTTATCTAGAAGCGAACGAGCGCAAAGTCTATTCTTTCACATATACAGGCCAAGATAGCGGGAATATAGAGCCATACTCACAATCTCTGGTATCTAAAACTTATTATGATAGCGAAGGCTTGATGGTTGAGAATGAGAGCGAATATGAATCAGGATCTGGTTGGAATGGTGGGGAGAATCCAATCGATAAAATGGAGAATGGCAAGCAATATTATCTTGTTGTAGGTGATATTAATTATCAGAGCGATCAAGCAATATATGAAGCAAACAATAGGGAGAACGTTAGTAGTGAAAAAGGCATCCCCTTCGTTATTGGTAACAATGTAAAGGCGGATCCATTTGATCAACTGATCGTTGGCAGATCATATAAGCATGATCTTGGCAAGGTAACGGGTGAACAAAGCTATGGATTCGCAGGGACGAATCCTTATTTAACGCTTTACCAAGATAAACCTGATAAGTACTTGTTGACCTTCGAAACGGATGCGACTGCAGAGCATTCGATTAATTTAATTAGAGATGATTTTATTGATGAGAATTATTTGTCAATGGAGTTGTCAGATATTCAAGGCAACTCCGTAGCAAGCGTCTTTGAATATGGATTGAATGGTCTCCCAAGAACCAGTGGAGACTTCGCAACTAAATTGGAATTAGATGGCATAACAGCAGGTAAGTATCTACTTGAAATCAACCATTCAACAAATGCGGATAAAATAGATGGTATTTATGGCTTGCATTTTGATGCACCGCCGCCACTTACGATAGATCAGGCAGATGAAGAAGGATCTTCTCATGCCCTACAGCTTGGCAGTGTCGATGAAAACACAATACTTTTATCAAAAGCAATTAATGATGCCACTGATGTTGATCGCTATAGATTCTCAATTGATCAAGATACAAAGGTAAACGAAGTTGTTCTAGAATTTGACCATAGCCAAGCTGACCTTCAATTAGCGCTACATCAAGCTGATCGCGATCAGCCTATTTACACCTCAGAATCAGACCCTTATTTCTTAAGTAAATGGAATGGAAGTGAATATATCATTCCAAAATCGTTTCCTGTTGCGGAATCTGATTGGATAGAATCGATTAGCCTAGCTAACTTGCCGCAAGGTTCATATGATCTGGTTGTATCAAGCCCAAATAATGAGGCTGGATTTTATGATCTTAGCTTTAAGCCAACAGCAAGCAAAGATAGCCCTGAATGGTATGAAAGCTACGATAGGCTGTTGCAAGTCGGCCATGTTGGCCCTGATAATCCCCATGACAACCCAAGCCTAAGATGGGATGTTGATGCAATCTATGGATCTGGAAATGATACATTAAAAGATGCAGTATATTTAGGAGAACTAAAGCCTGGGCAATCCACATTAGGCCAATTTTCAATCAATACATCAGATGATGTTGATTATTATATTTACAAACACCCTGATGATCGCGCGCTCAATGTTGATCGATTAGAAGTTAAATTTAATCGTGGCTCTGGCCCCTTAAATGTAATTGAAGGTGGTATCCGGCCCCATTCAAGTCAACCATGGATATCGCAGGGTATAGACAGTCAGCGCTATTACGCTGACACCCATCTTTCCGCGGATGGGATCATTGGAAATGGGCTTCAGTTAACCGGCCTTGACGATGATTCTGAGCTAATCCTCAACAACAACTCAAGCGATCCTTCTCGTGCACCATCATATGGTGTCATCAGAGTTTCTGGAGTCGATGGTGCGACCAATTCATATACAATTGAAGCCCAGACAAGTTATAGTGATTTAGAAGTAAATCTCAAAAAAGACAAAGAAGATCAAAACAATGTGGAGTCGATTATTGATTTAGTAATAACAGAAAATGATAGAACAATGGGTGGGACTGGAAATCGAGTTGTTACAGGAAAAACAATAGACAATGCAAACGATATTGATAAATATAAATTTAGTTTATTGGCAGAAGGAACGGCTCAGGATTTTGTTTTTACAGATTTAGCCGGCCTTAAAGGTCAAGAAGTCAACCTGCTTGAAGCTGATGGAACAACATTCATAAAAGCAGCAGAATATGCCAAGTCAACGGGGTCGGGAAGTTATGGCCAGATCGAAATTGATTCAAGAACTATCATTCCGCTGGATGGGCTTGCCGCAGGCGATTATGTAGTCGAGCTCAAATCAGATGTTCCCACGAAATATTCGATTGGCATTGGCGAACATTCAAATATAAAGGAATATACCCAAGAGATATTTGGAGCTGATGTATACGATAGCAATAACTTAGGTAATCAGAAATTAGAAAATGCTGTAGACCTTGGAGTGATCTCAGATGGCTTCAAGCTTTCAAATCTAACATTACATTCAGCAGAAGATATTGATTATTATAAGTTTCAAGTTAGTGATACTACAAACAATAATGGAGATGTCTCATACAGTACAGATGAGCTGTCATACGGGGTTCTTGGAAACAATTACAGCCGCCCGTATGGCGGACATGCAATCGGAGATTATTCTTATAAATCGAGTGCGGATAGAGCTTCTAACATTAGCCAGTTTAGAAACGATATTACAGAAATAACAGCATCTGTTACAGATGGGGCTGATATAAGTATCAGGATATTCGACGAAGATGGGATTGAATTTGGTCCTGGTACAGAAGTAGTAAGCCCTTATGCCCGAGGCCACCTTAGTGTTGACGAAGACGGGAATAACTATCACCTACCTTTTGTAGCCCCTATACGCTCTGTTGGACCCACAGAAAGTATAACGCCAGATTCTTGGTGGCCAGAGGAATATCAACAACTTAAGGCAGGCAAAGACTATTATCTTGAAATAGCAGGAGATTTATCTCGTTTTTATACGGACCGATTTACAGGTATAGAAAATAGAGAGCGTTATGAAATCGAATTTAGCCTGCCAGCAGGGCCATTGCCTCCTGAGACTTTCTTCCCCGATAAAGATAGGTTTGAAGGCGATAATAGAAACGACACGCCAGAAACAGCAACTCCGTTAGGCGATCTTGTTAGTGGATTCATTACGGATCTAACATTTGATGGTGAAGAATTAGCCTTAACCCATAAACCACCAGATAATGGGCTCTGGGGTAGTGGTGGGTTCAGCTCGCATGTGTATTTCAATAATGGGCCATTTAACCCTACAGGTAAGCCATTGGATCTGCATCCCCGCGATGCTCAAGTGCAGAATGCACTTGATCACGAATGGAAGCATGATGTTGATGTTTTTACGTTCAATTTAGTCAACGATGCATCGAGGTGGCATTCGATTGATATTGTTGATTCAAGCAGTGAGGAAGTCGTTGGGACTCCTGAAATATGGACATCAGACTTTTCAGAAAGAATACAACAACCTTTTCCTGGATGGCGCGACGAAAGCACTGGCACCTGGCATGGAATGCCAGCGGGTGAGTATGGATTAGTCGTTAGAAGTGATAGTTTTGGAAATCATTTATATAATACTTCCGATGAAAATCTTGATTCATACGCTATTAGTATTAACCTAGATCAGGATGATCCAAGGATTGGTATAACGATTGATCCAACGACTGGAATGCGCTATGGTGATAGCCATGAAGGGCTAGTAGGCAACGATACGTTTGAAACGGCAACAGAAGCCTTCAATGCAAGTGATATATACCAAGGAGTTCAGGATTCAACCACTGGCAGTTTGAATCACAAGCTAGATGACGATTGGTACAAATTTTCGATTGAAGACAATACAGAAAAAACAACAATTTTTGTTGCCCGGCCCGATAAAACATATGAAAATAGAAACAATGTAGATACTTTCCTGCTCAATGCTGACAAACAGGTCTTAGCAGAAGGTTTTCGCTATGATAACTATAGGTCTGAAAAAGAGATAAACTATCTTAACTATCTCGTAGAAGAAAATTTAGGTCCTGGAGAATACTATTTAAAAATACAACCAAATCAAGCTCAAAGAGTCATTGAAGGCGATAAGGATTTTGGAGACTATACAGTTAATATCCAGAACATATATGCTGATCCACTTCCTGCCGATAGGTTTGAACATAATGATGTTTTATATGATGGTAGACCTTATGTGCCTTCTCCTGTTGATCCGCAAGCGACTCAAGCAATAACCCCGCTGGGCCTAATACATGAACATGAAGATGGATCGCCTGTAATAGTTGATGACCTAACTCTGGAAATCCAGCATGAAGAAGATCTGAGATTTTATATACCACCTGATCCTGAATCGGAATCAAAATACCGCTGGAATTCAGCCAAAGTTCAATGGGAATCAACAGCAGCCGACGACCGCTGGAATCAAGCCGTCGAAGTCAATGGGGCTGCTGACAAGGATCCGAGTTGGTTTTACAATAAAGAACGCGAAGTAATTGGGGGTGCAACGGATCCTGGTTGGTTTTACAATAAAGGATCGTTTGATACTTATTCTTTAACTCTCAATCATTGGCCAGATATTGATGATAATATTACAATCAATTCTCTTGATGGTCGTAATACACCCAAAATACAATTAAGTTCTAATGATATTACTCCTACTCGAGAGCAGGGAGTTTGGGATAGAAATGGAAGTCATTCTCCAACACTCATAAATTATGGTGAATATGAACGCCCTCATTGGTATAATCCCATTAACCACGGGCTTAATTCATATTGGCGTTTCAGAGGAACTACGGGGCGCGGTGCTGTTGAAGAAGGCGCGGATGGAAGTGCCAGCATTGTTCTTGACGGAAGTGGAAATTATAAGGGGGGGAGATTAGGGAAACCACCATTAGGGCCTGGAGAGTATATTTTACAAGTAGGGCAAGGCCCGAGAGGAGACTATTCTCTCGAATTTAATGGGCCACCAAATCCAATTCAAGGAGATAAAAATGATCAACGCGATGTTTTTGACACAGCTGAGAATGCTGTAACGCTTGACCAATCATCTAATCAAACTATTTATGAAGAATCAACGATCCATTATGCACGCGATAAAGACTTTTACAAATTTATTTTGCCGCGAGATGGAGTTGCATCTCAATCAATAGAAATCGTTACTGAACATGAATCAACACAAAACAAACTTCAATTTGCTGGCGGTAGTGATCAACTAAATCTTGCTGGCTACTCGGCAGGAGAGCACATTATTAGTGTTGTTTACGATGAAGCTCAAGGTGATTTCGGATCAAATCCGATTGCTTATTCTGTAGTTGCAAACAACATAGCTGAAGATTATCATCTTTACGCTGATGACTTATATGAAACTCTTGAAGATGAAAATGACAACGTAGATTTAGGCGTAGTTGATGGTATCCTTCGATTAGAAGATCAGGCTATAATTTTAAATGATATCGACAATCGCGCGTTTACGATTACTGGAGATGGCTCAACAGATCAAGGCATAGGAATCAGGTTCGATCGTCAAGATGGAGATCTCAAACTCGAGCTAGTACAAAAAGATAACCAACAAGTGATCAATACAGCAGATTCTGTTGCTTATGCTCAACCAACTGACGATGAGTGGATTTCTCTTGAAGGCTTATCAGCAGGAACCTATCAGGCAAGGGTTTCAGGAATGCCTACGAACTATGATTTTGAATTGATTACAAGTTCAGACCATCTTAACTCTCAGGCTTATTATCAAAATAGCAGCATAGAAAATGCAGTCGCGATTACAGGCTCATTCGTTGATCAGATTCGCCATCATGATGGCGAACCCAATACTGAGTTGGGGCAAGTATATGATACTAATTCAATCGCATTAACCTCTTCAGCATTACGCAATAGCCAAGGCGAGCTTAAGAATTTGTCTTTTGCTGAAGACAATTTCACTGATTATTATAAGTTCTCTACAGTATTTAAATCTCGCCCTCATTGGCTTGAAGAAGAAGAGGATTACATACAAGTTGATTTTTGGGACCAACTAGGAAATATTGATCTTGAATTATTGAGTTCAGAGGGCGATGAAATCATTGATTATTCACACGGTTTTGGCAATAGCGAACGTATCGACTTATTGAATCTGCCTGCTGATGACTACATCATCAAGATTATAGGAAGAGGGCAAAACAACAACTATTCCCTTCATTATGATTTGCCAACTAAAAATCTCTTGCAAGAGGCTAATTTAAATAATTCAACAACCCAAGAAGAGATAGAACGAGCACTACAACAACACAAAGATGATCTTGCCTACGAACCTGAGGCTACGCGTAACGAAGAAGAATTGAATCGAATCAAATCAGTTTTCAAATCTTTCTATGGATACATGCCAACAGGTATATATAACCATCAATTCAAGGATGTCTATGAAACTCTCAGCCCTGACAATCGAGAAGATTGGTACAAGTATACAATTACTGATCCAATAAACGCTGATAAGAGTGTAGGCGCTTATCTAGATTACAACTCGGGTGATGGCCGCTTAAGACTAGAGGCTTTTCGATTAAATCCCGATGATCAAACATTAAACCCCATATATTCTCCTCATTGGGAGAGGACTCGAGATCAGAATGTAGAGGGTTCTGGTAACGGCCAGGAATTTATCTCAGCAGGCAGGAAAATGCCACTTGCACAACCTGGCACATATTATTTCAGAGTTAGCAGCTACGATCATAGATGGGCTGATGGAGTTAAAGACGTAACTCCATATAGATTTGCTTTTCTTACTGGCAGAAAAGGACAATATTTTGAAAGCGAAAGACGATATCCATGGAATGATGATATCAATATTGAGCCACTTGGCGATGTTTATGATGACCAACATTCAAATGATAGTTTTAATTCATGGCAGGATCCTGATCCGTTCAATTTTGATGATTACAATTTTGAGCTCGATCAATTAATAGATTCCGGCAAATTTGTAGGCAAGCAGCAACTGACTCATACAGCAATCCATGACCTAAGTGATAGAGATATTTATCAGTTCTCGATGCGTGACTCAGGCAACGAGCATCACTATATCAAGGCAGAGTTTGATCAATGGGATATGGATTTGGATCTATACCTATATGATCAAAATAATAAGGAGTTTTTACAAGCCATAGAAACAGAGCATGGCTACAAGAACGGCGAAAATACAAGCGAAGCGAACTCTCCTTATCCATTTTATATAGACGGTTCTTTTAGTAATTCAGATAACGAGGTGATTTCGCTCCATAATCTCCCTGTTGGCGACTATTTCCTTAGAGCTGAAGCCAGGTCTCAATACTATAATTCAGCTGACTATGATTTAACCTTTAATCTACCTATAAAGACAATAACTGCTGATCCTTACGAAATTAATAACAGCCCAGAGACAATCTTTGATCTAGGTGCCTTTACAGGCACTCGCTACCAACAACAATTATCCATTCATGACAATAATGATGTTGACTACATAGGCTTTGAAACCAAGCATGACGGGATTGAAACAGATTTCATTAAGCTCGATTACATCCAAAACGATGGTGTATTGCAATTTGATTTGATCGACCGCGATAGCCAGCAACTGATCGCTTCTTCAACACAAAATTCTAAAGGATCGTTCTTATCTCTAGAGGATGTTGCTGCAGGCAAGTATTCAATTAAAGTTAGTGGTACTGATTTAGAGGGCCCTGATGTAGATAATCCTGACTCCAATACTAATAATAAGGCTAAAAATAATTATCAAATTAAATATCATTTGCCTATGGATCCAGATCGCAAGGATGCGTGGCAGTTCTTGTATTACTTTCCTGCTTATATAGATATTGATATTCATCAGACGATTAATTATTTAGAAGGCCAGATCAACAATTTCGAATTATCCGATGATGTTAATTTTGCAGTGATGTGGGATCAACCTAATTGGGTTGACTTGGATGATAATTCTGCAACAGGCTCTGGAGAGCCAATTAAATGGAATACTGTTGGCCGCTCCCTGCTGCGCGGCGATGGCCATCAAGATTGGATTTCATCTGATTTTGAAGTATTAGATGAAAAGAGTATGGGTGACCCTAAAACATTAACTGATTTTATTAAATGGGCTAATCAACAAGCCCCAGCAGAAAATCAGGCCTTAGTGATTCATGGCCATTCCAGTGGCCTTCAATCCATTATTTCTGATAATGAGGCTGGAGATCATCTCTATGTTGAGGAAGTTGCAGAATCTCTTGAGAAACTCAAACAAGAGGAATCGATTGATCTTGAAATATTGAGAATGGATGGTTGCCTTACAGGCACCTTAGAATTAGCCTATGAGTTAAAGGATTCTGCCCAGGTAACCATCGGCAGTGAAGCTATCTCTGGAGTTGGAAGTGGAAGATATGCCACCCATGCTCTCTCTCTGGTTGACAATCCGTATCAGATTGGACCTCAACAATTAGCCTCGTCCATTGTTGAGGATTACAAGGCCGGATATCGTAAAAATACATTGTCTGCGATTAATACTGATGACTTGGATGTATTGGCCGCAAAGATATCTGCTTTTGTTGATACAACAAAAGACTTACGTCTTATTGATCGCAACCGTATCGAAGTAGCCAGAGCATTTGCCGCTGAATATGACATAAGCGGGCCACAACCAGGTAATTATACAGCTGACCTCGGTTCCTTTATGGATGGTGTATACAGATCCTCTAAGTTGGATCAAACTGTTCGAGATGCTGCCCGAGAAGTTTTCTTGGCTGTAGAAGCGGCTGTTATCAACAAAAGTTTTGATTACCGAGGAAGTCGGGGCATTTCCATTTTCTATCCGCAGGGCGGACAAGAAAATAACCTCACATACATTGATAAGCATTCAAAATTTATTCAAGATACTCAGTGGGATCAATTTTTAAAAGCCCAAACTGGTGCAATTCCAACAGAATGGCTTGATACACCAGTTAATGATTGGTCTGCTAAAAATACCGTAGCTTCCGGAGCTTTTCATTTAGGCCGTCTCAGTGGCAATGATATTGATATCGACAGCTTGGCAATCGACGAAGGACTGTCTAAATACTTTAAATTTACGCTTGTTAATACTGGAGAAGCAGACACCGCGATCAAGCTCTTCACCTTAGAAACTGATGATGATTTGAAGGATCTTCAACTTAATCTCTACAGCACAGATGATCAAAGTGCACTTGAACTGCCTGAATCAGATGCTCATACGCTTAATTTGGCTGGCCTGGAAGTTGCCGAGTATTTATTAGAGATTAAAAATAATGGATTACCAATACCGAATGCCTCATTAAAATTCAACCTGCCGAATGATCCAACTCCATCATTTAATTACAACAACCTAGAAAACAAAGCGGCCAAATTAGGTGTGATTTCTGCTCCTACACTTGAGCTTGGCACAACCTCTCCTTCATCGGCAACAGAAGATGGCGAATGGCTTTACTACAACATAGAAACATCAGCGTTGTCGGGTATCCAGCAAAACATGAATGTCGAGGTGAATGTTGCTGACGGCGCAGAATATGAAGCCGCGATCCTTGATTCTAACAACAATGTTATTAGCACTGTTACTGGAACAGGCAGCAATAGCCTTGACTATTTAACTTCGGGTTCAGGAGAAGAATATACACTGAAGTTCAGGCAATTAAAGCCACAAGAATCCTCGGAGCAATCAGCATTAGCCCTGCCAGGTGCAAGTTCAACCTTCTCGCTCTTGTTTACTCCTGGAGAAGCAGAGGCTTCTTCTGTTAATGATGATGGAGAAGAACCCGTTAATGATGACAACGTAGAAGACCAGACAGCAGATGTAAGAACCAACCCCGACATAGCCAGTAGCTGGGCAGAGCACCTGGAGCGAACACTCGATAGTGATCTAGAACTGGGTTATAGCCTGCATTTAAAAGAAGGAACAGAAGCAGAGCAAGCAATAGCAAGAAAGCAATTAGCCGTTCTTGGTGATTCAGTTAAATGGAGTGATACCTACAGGTTGGATATCACGGCCAAGAGTCTTGCAGCTGGATACAACCTAGAAACAGCAGATATCACGATCAACTTTGATCCTTATCTGTTTAATGAGATCAAGGCATCTGATATCACCATTGGCGGGCAGCTACCCATCGCCAATGCGGTGCGCATCGATAATGATGTGGGAACCATCCGTATTGCTGCTGCAAGTCTTGGAGATCTAGATCCAGGTGATCTCTATGGAAACCATCTAACCGATGCCGGCGCGAGCATCGGCACTGATGCTGCTGTTTTGGCGTCGATCGATCTGAATTTCAATGAACTTAATCTTGCCGAACTCAATCAAAATTCAGATGGCAGCATCGACGATCTCAGCACACCACTGTTCTTTGGCTTGAGTGCCAATCAAGATGAAACTGTCTTCTCTAAAGCTTTAAACGATGAAAGTGGTTTTGCTAATCGCGAGATCAAGAGCCTGCGTGATCTTGGCGGTGATTTAGCTGTTGATGAAACCAAAGTCACCCTCTATGAGGCAACAATTAATCTAGAAGAACAAGGCGATGGCTTGATCTTAAGCAGTGATCTGGATATTGGCTCTTATAACTCAAAACAAACAAATTTGCTTCGATCAGGTGACACGATCTCAACAACAAGCACCTGGACGAACCTTGGCAATATCGAGGCGCAAAACATCCAAGTCACTGGCATCACCAACAGCAATGCAGAACTGGTAGCAAGCGAGAGTTATTTTGCCTACCAAGGCATCGGCGCAAACGGTGATCAGGTCACGCGCAACAGCCTCAACAGCGGCAGCTTTAGTTCAGACACAGGTGCATTCGACTCCACCGATCAAGAATCAGGCCAGTTGCATGCAGCGATCAAGATCACTGGTGCTGCAGGCAATGTGGTGGATCTCGGCTTAGGCATTGCCAGTTTGAAAGCTGATGGATCAGAGCTCTTCAGCAACCAAAAGGGCTCCAAAAACCTGATTACCTATCAAGGCGATTTGAATTACGACGGCCGGGTATCAATGAAAGATCTGGCTTATCTCAATGCTGGTGCTGCAAGACAACAACAAGCCAGTGAGGATCCCGATGCAGTGGATGCCAATGGAGATGGCTTTGTTGATGCCAGTGTGGCGCGAGGAGTGGATGCCAACTTTGATGGCCAGATCTCCATGGCTGATTTAGCTGTCTTGGATGCCGATTGGGGCCAAAGCCTGCATCAACAACCAATCAATGGGGCCAATGGAAGCCAATCAAGCTTTACCGGTTCTGATCAAATCTCCTGGGATCAACTCGATAATCAGGGAACAACAGGCGATGCCGCCTGGGATAACCAAGCTTTTAAAGATCAAAATGCCCTAGAAGCGGGTAATGACTTTGTTGAATCACTGGAAAACCCAACCGCTGTGGGTGTGATCGGTGCTGATGGCAATAGCAACAGCAGCGATAACGACATTGCTGGCACTGAATTCCAAGATCCGCTCTCGGCATAAGCGCTGAAAGCCAACGACCAGGCTGCCAAGCAGAGGCAAGGCTAAAAAGCTCAAAGAAAAAGGCTCAAAGGCAAAAAAGCAGCTCTCGCAAGGTTTTAGTCATCTCTTCTTCTAACTCATACTCAACAGCATCACGGCAGTGAATCGATAAGTCTTCTGGCAGAGGATTGCCTGAGCTAAGCGATTTCCCCTAGAAATAGGCTTGAAATTGTGCCGATCAACCGCTTGTAAGGTGCTACCCCCCGCCAATACTGATCTTTTGGCCAGGGAGCTGAGCGGGCTCCTTGATGGATCAGCCTGCCTGCAGATCAAGCTGCTGGCTGTGGGTGGGGTAGAAGCAGGCCAAAGGCAAGGGCGTAGGAATAAGCAAGGGCAAGGCCAAGCGAATGAGCATCGCCAAGGGCACGGTCTAGCGCTAAGCCGCTGGCGAGGCTTGCGGCGATGAGCAGCCTCGATCACAGCAACGAACAAGACGATCAGGCCAGCATCAATGCAGGCCAAGAAAGCTTTGCGGCTGATGGAGAAGCAACGAATAACGGCAATGCCAGCCCTGCTAACACGTCTGCTCCAAATAGCGAAGCCAGCAATCTGTCTGGCAATGGCAGTTCAGATGGCATGCGATTGGGGGGTCAGTTAATTGATACAAAAGCAGTTTTCCAACAAGCTAAGAAATTAGCTAATTGCCAGTTCGAACGGTTGGTGTTGTGGAGTTGTGAACCTGCTCAGAATTTAGGAAAGGTTCAAAAATTAAAAGCAATTACTGGTACAAAGATCATTAGCAGTCAACAACAAGTTACCGGAGATAATGCTGAAATCTATAGCAATAATATTACGAGGGTAAATCTCTTCTCCTTGGTGGTTGATCAAGACACATTAAAAAATTGGCAAGGTAACTTTGAAGGCCTAGTTGGCGAAAGTGATTTTTAGTTTATGACAGCAAGAGAGCCAGACGATTTTCAATATATAGCGCCCTTGGGTCGCCATTTCTTTTATCATATTGATGACAATACAGTTCAAGCAAGTGAACTTCTATCTTTAAGAGAAATACCCAGAATATATAGCCTTCCAAGTCAACATTATTTGACCATAGATTCTATTAGTATCAATGGAGTTATAGATGATGTTAATACTGTTTATGGGCACAATACCTGGCTTATCAATAATCCTATTCCCGGTAAGGATATTACAGTATTTCTTCGCCTAGGCGATGAAGCGATTACCCTAAGCGATACAACGATTGCCGCTTCTGATCTAAATAGCTTAGATAACAACACGACTGGACTCATTAACACGAGCAATGTGATGAGCATCACGGGCTCAATAGATGACATGTTTACTGCACTTGCCTCAAGTGGCATTAAAGGTTTAGGGGATCTAGCATTGACCCTAAGCGATACAACTATTGATGCTTCTGATCTCAATATCTTAGATAACAACACGACTGGACTCATTAATGCGGGCAATGTGATGAGCATCACGGGCGCAATAAATGACATCAATACTGCATATACCTCAAGTGGCATTACAGGTTTAGGGGATCCAGCAATGGCCCTAAGCGATACAACTGTTGCTGCTTCCGATCTCAATACCTTAGATAACAACACGACTGGACTCATTGATGCCAGCTCTGTGACGAACATCATGGGAACAGCATATGAAATCAATACGGCTTATTCCTCCAGTGGTATTACAGGTTTATGGAATCCAGAAGTGACGCTAAGCGATACAACTATTGCTGCTTATCTTAATAGCTTAGATAACAACACTAATGGACTCATTAATGCCAGTAATGTGACGAACATCAGGGGAGCAATAGCAGACATCAATACGGCTTATGCCTCAAGTGGCATTACAGGTTTGGGGAATCCAGCAGTGACACTAAGCGATACAACTATTGCTGCTTCTGATCTCAATAGCTTAGATAACAAAACTTCTGGAACCATTGATGCCAGCACTGTGTCGAGCATCACAGGAACAGCATCAGACATCTATACCGCTTATGTATCAAGTGGCATTACACGTTTACGTGATTCAGCATTCGATTTACATGATCCAGAAATAAAATCTGCGATATTAGAAGGAGCATCATTTGATATCGGTCAATCGAATCCAAGCTGGCGAGGTGAAAATGGGCCTATCCTTATCAATATCACCGCTAGAGATTTAAATGATTTGCCTAGATCTCGAGACCTTCCTCTTTACTGGAGCATCTCTGGAGATGAAATAGATTCCTATGACTTTAATGAAAATTCCTACGAGGGTTCTATCGGAATTAGAAATGATCGAACTAAAACAATAGAGCTATTACCAAAAGCAGACAATAAAACAGAAGGCGATGAGAAATTTAATTTTAGCTTGTATGCTGACCCTGAAAATAAAATAGAGCTTAAAAGTAGCAGTTTTATTTTAAAGGATACTTCAAAGCCAAAACAAGTTACCTATGAAGCAATAAATAATAAAGACGAAATAGAAGAAGGGCCTCCTTTTTCTGGAGAGGATAATTCGATTGTTTATGCATCACTCAATATATCAAGTGGAGATATACGCAATCATGGCGACGAAATCTACTGGCAGATTTTAAGTAATCAAAACACTTTAGACTCATATGACTTCATTACACCTTTAAGTGGCTCTCTCGAGGTCGATAATGATCCAGGTGAAAATAAAATATGGATAGGGGCAAAAGCAGATGACTCTCAGGAAGGTACAGAGTCATTTACTGTCAACTGGTATTCGACTGCGAAGTTTACTGATGAAAATCTACTTGCTTCATCTGATCCGATAACGATAAAAGATACGTCAATTCCTGAGAGTTATTTAATCAATAATATCTCTAATTCAATAGATGAAAATGGATACATTGAGCATGAGTTCACACCTTTTGATATTGACGATCAACTAGAATATAAAAGATATTATTTCAATTTGGTTGGAGATGTAAATAATGAGGACTTTTATGTTTTTGAAGAAAACATACGAGGCTCTGGAGCAGAAGGAATTACATGGATAAATGATTACAATCTGACAATAGATGGCTCAACATCTCAAAACGTAGGCCGATATAATTTCATAAAAGGAGCTGTTGACGCAAAAAGCAATGAAAAGGTTAGCCTTAAAATCCCTGTAAGAGATGATCAAAAGTCAGAGGGTTCTGAGAATGTTCAAATCAACTGGTATTCTACACCTAATTTTTCCACTGAAGAATCCATAGCATCATCAGAATTAATAGAGATTAGAGATACATCTACCTCACCTGTCTATTATGAGTTTGAAAACTATAGCAACCCAAACAGACTAAGTACTACTGTTTTCGAGAAAGAAACAGTAAAACATACTATTACACCAAGGCTATCAAATCAATATGATCCAACCAAGCTTTATTGGCGAATAGAAAGCCTACCAGGAGAAAGTGATCTTGATCGATCAGTAACTATTGATGATTTTGAAGGTTTAGAAGCGTTAAATGGAGAAGAGTTCATCTATAAGGATATAACGACTAATATAAGTTTGACGATCAAAGATGATGGCGATAGCATCAATGAATATTATCAAGTCGGTTGGTATACAGATCCTGGATTTCAAGATCCAGTAAGCCCCTCATTTCAAAGCATAGAAATCGGCAAGCCACGCGAGGATTATTTAGATTCAGTTTCAATCTCTACACCATCTTATATCAATGAAGGTGAAAGCATAAAACTTGATATTCAAGGTATTGTAGATATCAAAGGCGAACAAAGTTCAGAACTATATTGGACTGCTAGAGGTACTAATATTAACGCTCAAGATTTTACTAGTATTCGTCAAATTGCTGAGCAAGAAGAGAGTTTCAGGCCTGGAGCCGTTACCTTCCTTGAAGGAGAAACAATTGAAGGCCAATTAAATCTAACAGGGGACGAAAACAAAGCGTCTATTTTTCTAGATGTAAACAATGATTTAAAAAGTGAAAAAGATGAAACAGTTAATGTCGAATTTTTTTCAAGCCTTTCAGACAAACTAACTAATCAACCAATTGCAAATACAAGTTTTGTAATTAGGGATACCTCAAAAGGTATCCCTAGCATTGCCGATCAATATTTCATCGATGCTCCTGCATACGTCAATGAAGGTGAGACCTATTATGTGAGATTAACGCCTGATGGATTACCTGAATTTGATAATCCACAACAACTCTACTACGACATATCAGGGGAAGGTATAGACAATATAGATCTCAAAGTTTTAAATTTAGATTCAACATTTTCAACAACTGGTCAAATTGGCTCACAGACAATTACTGCCTATGAAGGGAGGACTTCATATCTTCAATTACGCCTTTTAAATGACTCAATTTATGAAGGAGACGAGAATCTTGATATTAAATTCTATTTAGATGCAAATAAGTCAACGCAAGTTGGAGAAACTGTTTCTACAACAATATTGGATACGTCTGTTGGCAATTCTCAAGGGTTATACAGTATTACAACCACTCCATCAGTATCGATTAATGAAGGGGGCACATTAGCAATCAACTTTGAGGCTACAAACTTACCTGAAGCAGAAGTTGGTGTAACTAGATGGTGGCGTCTATTTGGTGCAGGAATCGAACATGATGATCAATGGGCGAGTTTAGATCATTTCAATTTAATTGGAGGTCAATTTTCACCTAACAGTAGTGCAATGCCAATTCATCTTGAAATAAAAGATGACGGACAAACTGATGGCGATGAAGTCTTAGAAATCAAGTTATATGAGACATATGATCAATATCGTAATTGGCAAGATGAAAGTGTAACCCCCCTAGCTAACGCATCAATAATTATAAAAGATCCTCTACCACCAACATATCAAATTAGACCCTATCAATATGAAGACGGAGAATGGGTCCAATCAAACTCAATCGAAGTGAATGAAGGTGACTCTATAAATATCGGTGTTGATGGTTCGAATCTGAGATATAACACGGCAACTATTTACTATCAATTATCGGGAAATGGTATTGAATACACTGATTTTAATATAGATGATTTATATGGTTTTTACAAAAATTTATTTGAAAATTATTTAAAGGGTTCTATATCTATCGATAAAGATAGTTTGAGTCCAACAGGTGAGAGTATTCCAAAACAATTAACTTTTGATGTGAAGACTGATCAGTCAATAGAAGCTGATGAGACACTTAATATTAACTTTTACTCCGATTCAGCACGTACACAACAATTTTTCATTGATACGGCTTCCATCACTATCAAAGATGCAACTAGTGCACCAGAAAAAACATATTCGATCACAACAAATAATGAAGAGACGATCAATGAAGGTGATCTTATAACGACAAATATCACGACAACAAATGTGAACGATGGTGAGAATATATTCTGGACTCTTTCGGGAAATGGCATTAATCAAAACGACTTCAGTCTAGGTTCTCTCTCGGGTTTTAGTACAATCGTTGATCAAAAAACAACTATTGAACATTCACTCTTTGAAGACAATGAGACTGAAGGCTTAGAAACTTTATCTATAGATCTCTATTCAGATCCTCAAAGAAGTAATTCACTTAGTGAAACATTAAAAATTGAAATTAATGATACGTCTAGAGAAGATAATGACTTATATACTCCTATCTCTGAGACACAAAGCTATTCATTAACAACAAATGCTAACTCTATCAATGAAGGCGAGTTGTTGACAACTTCAATTGTAACAGAAGGTATATCAGATGGCAGTAATATTTATCTAAAGCTTTCAGGAGATGGCATCAATTCTGATGATTTCAATTCAGGTGAATTAGAGAATGTTAGTCTTATTTTAAACAATCAAGCACGTTTTTCACATCTGCTAAGTAATGATTTTTCAACTGAGGGAACAGAAACGATAGACATTAAATTGTTTTCAGACTCAGAATATACTCAACAAATATTAGAGACCAAATCGGTTCTTATTAATGATACTTCGATTGATCAATCATTAACGACTACAATCATAGATGCAACTGCCCTTAACAACCTAGATGCGACTACGGATAGTGCCATTGATGCTAGTTCTGTCATAGCCATTACCGGAGCCATAGCAGATATCAATGCAGCTTATACATCATCTGGCATCACAGGGTTAGATGATGTAGCTGTCACTCTCAGCGATAAATCCACAACAGCAAGCACTCTCATTAATCTTGAAGCAACAACAGATGGTTCCATTGATGCTACTTCTGTAACCACAATTAAGGGTTCCATTGATGATATCGATACCGTTTATGCATCATCTGGTATCACAGGCTTAGACGATACTTCGGTCACTCTCAGCGATACTACGACCACTGCAGGCACTCTTATTAATCTTGAAGCAACAACAAATGGTGCCATTGATGCTACTTCTGTAACCACAATCAAGGGTTCCATTGATGATATCAATACCGTTTATGCATCATCTGGCATCACAGGCTTAGCTGATACTTCGGTCACTCTCAGCGATACCACGACCACTGCAGGCACTCTCAATAGTCTTAACGAAAAAACAAATGGAAAAATTGATGCTACTTCTGTAACCACAATCAAAGGTTCCATTAATGAGATCAATACCGTTTATGCATCATCTCGTATTAAGGGGCTTAGTACTTTTAATCAAATAGGAAATGATATTGATGGAGAAGATGCTAACGATTGTTCTGGACAATCTGTCAGTCTTTCAGCAGATGGATCTATTGTCGCTATTGGTGCGTATAAAAACGATGGCAATGGAGCAGATAGTGGTCATGTTCGTATTTTTAAAAATCATAATGGAAACTGGACACAAATCGGTAGTGATATTGATGGAGTAGCGAATGATGATTACTTTGGATTCACCTCAAGTCTTTCTTCCAATGGTTCCATAGTTGCGATTGGTGCACCTGGTCATGAGGCAGGAAATAAGGGCCATGTACGAATTTATCAAAACAACAACAATACCTGGCAGCAAATAGGGGATGATATTGATGGAGAAGCAGATTGGGATAATTTTGGTCGATCTGTCAGTCTTTCAGCAGATGGCTCTATTGCCGCTATTGGTGCATATCAAAACGATGGCAATGGACCAGATAGTGGTCATGTTCGTATTTTTAAAAATCATAATGGAACCTGGCAGCAAATAGGTGGTGATATTGATGGAGAAGCCGCTAATGACAAATCTGGACAATCGATCAGTCTGTCAGCAGATGGCTCTATTGTCGCTATTGGTGCTTACTTCAATGATGGCAATGGGGTAGATAGTGGTCATGTGCGAATTTATCAAAACAACAACAACACCTGGCAGAAAATAGGGGATGATATTGATGGAGAAGCCGATAGTGATTACTCTGGTTTTACACCAAGTCTATCTTCCAATGGTTCCATAGTTGCGATTGGTGCACCTGGTCATGAGGCAGGAAATAAGGGCCATGTACGAATTTATCAAAACAACAACAATACCTGGCAGCAAATAGGTGGCGATATTGATGGAGAAGCAGATTGGGATAATTTTGGTCGATCTGTCAGTCTTTCTGATGATGGTTCAATCGTTGCGATTGGTGCATATGGAAACGATGGCAATGGACCAGATAGTGGTCATGTTCGTATTTTTAAAAATGATAATGGAACCTGGCAGCAAATAGGTAGTGATATTGATGGAGAAGCCGCTAATGATAAATCTGGTCAGGCAGAGACAGTCAGTCTTTCAGCAGATGGCTCTATTGTCGCTATTGGAGCATATCTAAATGATGGCAATGGAGTAGATAGTGGTCATGTTCGTGTTTTTAATATTAAAAGTACAAATTTAAATCTCAATGATTCGGTAACTACAGCTAGTTCTATTCACTCATTAGCTACAACAATCAATGGAACAATTGATGCCAGCTCTGTTGGAACCATCAGTGGTTCCATTGAGGAGATTAATGCTACTTACGCATCGAGTGGAATTAGCGGGCTGGAGAATACAAATTTCACTTTAAGTGCTCCAGTTTCGGCATCAGATCTCAATGCTCTCGACAGAAAAACGACAGGAATCATAACTGCAAACGTCCTAGAAACTGATATGACAACTCTTGTTTCATTAACTAACTCATATGGCAATAATGCTTACACCAATACGGTTAAGGATACAACTGTTAGCGCAACTGCTCTAAATACCTTAGCTGCTGCAACAAATATTGCAATTGATGCAAGTGCTATTCAAACCATCACTGGTTCCATTGAAGAGATTAATGCTGCTTACGCATCCAATGGAATTACAGGGCTAGGAGTAGAAACTGTAACTCTGACAGATGTCGCTATTGCTGCGACTGATCTTAAAACTCTCGGCACGGCTACAAGCGGTGCTATTGATGCTTCCTCTGTTGGCAGCATCAGTGGTTCCATTGACGAGATTAATGCTGCTTACGCAGCCGATGGAATTACAGGGCTAGGAGTAGAAACTGTAACTCTGACAGATGTCGCTATTGCTGCGACTGATCTTAAAACTCTCGGCACGGCTACAAGCGGTGCTATTGATGCTTCCTCTGTTGGAAACATCAGTGGGTCCATTGACGAGATTAATGCTGCTTACGCAGCCGATGGAATTACAGGGCTAGGAGTAGAAACTGTAACTCTGACAGATGTCGCTATTGCTGCGACTGATCTTAAAACTCTCGGCACGGCTACAAGCAGTGCTATTGATGCTTCCTCTGTTGGAAACATCAGTGGGTCCATTGACGAGATTAATGCTGCTTATTTGTCACCTGACATTAAGGGATTAGGGAGTGAGGCGATCACACTTACCGATACAAGTGCTACTGCAACGACACTCATTATATTAAACCACTTTTCTTCTGGAACCATTAATGCTAGCACTGTGAAGACAATTACTGGTGCGATAGCAGATATCAATACTGTTTATGCATCATCTGGCATTACGGGGTTAGGGGACATTGATATGCAACTAACGGGAGAAGAAGATGATCTAACCCGAACCAACCACGAGATCGTCAATACATGGGCAGAGAATCCAGAGGCAACACTGGAAAGTGATATCGAGCTGGGTTATAGCCTCCATTCAATCAACGGCACTGACACGCAAACTGATCTCAGGCAACTTGCTGTTCTTGGTGATTCGGTTGATTGGCAAGACACCTATCGCCTGGATATCACAGCCAAGAGCCTTGTTGATGGATATGACTTAGAAACAGCTGATATCACGATTGAATTTGATCCTTATCTGTTTAATGAGATCCAAGCCTCTGATATCACGATTGGCGGGCAACTACCCATCGCCAATGCGGTACGCATTGATAATGATGTGGGAACAATCCGGATTGCTGCTGCAAGTCTTGGAGATCTAGATCCAGGAGATCTCTATGGAAACCATCTAGCCGATGCCGGAGCGAGCATCGGCTCAGATGGTGGTGTTTTGGCGTCGATCGATCTGAATTTCAATGAACTTAATCTTGCCGAACTCAATCAAAATTCAGATGGCAGCATTGACGATCTCAGCACACCACTGTTCTTTGGCTTGAGTGCCAATCAAGATGAAACAGTATTTTCTAAGGATCTCACCGATGCTGCAGGGTTAAGCAATCGCGAGATCAAGAGCCTGCGCGAACTGGGTGGTGATTTAGCTGTTGATGGAACCAAAGTCACCCTTTATGAGGCAACAATCAATCTACAAGAACAAGGCGATGGCTTGATCTTAAGTAGTGATCTTGATATTGGATCTTATAACTCAAAACAAACAAATTTGCTTCGTTCAGGTGACACGATCTCAACAACAAGCACCTGGACCAATCTTGGCAATATCGAGGCGCAAAACATCCAAGTCACAGGCATCACCAACAGCAATGCAGAACTGGTAGCAAGCGAGAGTTATTTTGCCTACCAAGGCATCGACGCGAACGATATTGAGGTCACGCGCAACAGCCTCAACAGCGGCAGCTTTAGTTCAACTACAGGAGAATTCGAATCAGCAGCGCAAGAATCTGGCGAGCTGCATGCAGCGATCAAGATCACCGGTGCTGCAGGCAATGTTGTTGATCTCGGCTTAGGCATTGCCAGTTTGAAAGCTGATGGATCAGATCTCTTCAGCAACCAAAAGGGTTCCAAAAACCTGATTACCTATCAAGGCGATTTGAATTACGACGGCCGGGTATCGATGAAAGATCTGGCCTATCTCAATGCTGGAGCTGCAAGGCAACAGCAAGTCAGTGCTGATGACAGTGCAACTGAGGTTGATGCCAATAATGATGGCGTTGTTGATGCCAGTGTGGCGCGAGGAGTGGATGCCAACTTTGATGGCCAGATCTCCATGGCTGATTTAGCTGTCTTGGATGCCGATTGGGGCCAAAGCCTGCATCAAAGCTCCAATGGAACACAATCAAGCTTTACCGGTTCTGATCAAATTTCTTGGGATGAACTCGATAGCCAGGGAACAACAGGCGATGCCGCCTGGGATAACCAAGCCTTTAAGGATCAAAACGCTGTAGAAGCGGGTAATGACTTCGTTGAATCACTGGAAAACCCAACAGCTGTGGGTGTGATCGGCGCTGATGGCAATAGCGACAGCAGCGATCACGACATTGCTGGCACTGAATTCCAAGATCCGCTCACCGGTTAAAGCAAAGCAACAATAAAGCTTGTTGTAAGAAACATCCTTTTTATATCCAAAAAATATATTTAACTGGCTTGGCCAGTGCACTTTTGAGCTATTCAATAGTGCGAAGTATTGCCTGCTTATTCATACAACCCAATCAATAACCTTAAATATTCATAGCCGCCTAAAGATTGTGCTTATTCAAGGGTCAGATAAGAAACGAGTCATGATAGGGCCTATAACTCTCAATCAATAATCACCTAAGTAGGCAAAGCTGATGGATTCAGTTCGAACTGCGGTCAAATGAATATTTCCATGACCCCATGCTAAGACTGCGAAATCCAAGGCAGTCTCAAGTGGAGTTAGAGGAGACCCCCCTCCCTTTAGGTTCTTCTGGAGTGCATTAATCAAGGTGGCCTCCCAGCCCTCAAAATCGCTAGCGGCAGGCCGTTGTTCGTGGTTCACCAGGCCGCCAACACTGTTGATACTCCTGTGATCAATTCCGTTTTTGCTTCTGAGATAGTTCGCCAGCCGATTGCTACACCGCTGAGCCTTGGCGCTAAAGCTAGAAATTGATCTCGCACCCTGCGGCAGCGATCAAATTGTTTGCTAGTTACATCTGTAACCAGAACCACTTCACCTGCCGCCTGTTGTGCTCTTAGCCGATGAAGTCCACCGCGTGCTCGTTCAATATCGGCTTGTAACACCTCCAGCGATGGAAGCTCAGGTGGCATAGCTAATTGCACGGGCCGCTCTGTTTCTTGATATACATCTGCATTTCTTTGTGCTTGATCACTTGCAGCCTGCAAAGTGCTGTTAATGCTTGAGAGCATTAAGCCATATGCATCCCTACTCTCAAGCAGCTGTGGTGCAATCGATTGTGCCCAACTCTTCATTAGTTTCTCAAGCAGAGCGAATACTTCCTTCTCTGCATTCTGAATCTGCTCGGCATTACAAAACTTTCTTTCCTCTTCCTGCAGCTGTAGTAATAAAGAGCGACTTTGCCACCAGAGTCTTTTACGACGTTCTAATGCCAACTCCTGCCGGGGACTGAGTGACCTGTTATCGGCTTGCTCTAATTGACGCCAAGTGATCAACAAACGCTTTAGATCCACTTTCGCTGGACGTCCAGGTTGAATGCAGGCCTGCAATCTTGGTTCGGCCTGCGCAATCCGTCGAAAACTGGTGAGTGGTAGCCCAAGGCGACGAGCAGCTTCTCTAAGGCTCACCACTTGGCAATCAGAACTGCTCATTAAGAGATCCCTTTTCGTGGCCCCCAATGCGGATCATCACCGGCGTCGATATCCCAACTGCTGCCTTGGACATACCGCTGAGAACTCGGTGGTGTGGTCACAAGATCCATTGCAATGCTGTTGACCTCCGACCTAGGCACCCCGGCCACACCAACTAGGCCAGAACCTTCTCGCGCTCGATTTGTACCTGCGCACACAACCCCATCAGGCTTTAACTCCCCCCTCTGAGTCAACTCTTTTGTTTTTGATATGTCCGGTGTGACCACAACCGCAGATCCTTTGCTGTTACTTGGATCTTCGCTATGGCCAGTGGCATGGCCATCGGTGTGACCGCTTTGGCCAGACTGAGGGGCCCAAAGGCCTGCAAGTCTTTGTCCCCCAGAGACACGACGTCGGCCCCACTCCCAGTCGGCTTGCTCTGCAATTTGCCGCACCCTGGCACTGAGTTGGTTATTGCGACGCTCAACAGGGACACCGAGAAACTCCAGTAAATCAGGGCTTTTCACCGGACCAGGTGTGTGGAGCTTTAAGTAGTCGAGAACCTGATCCGTCCACGGATCAATCTCAGTGAAGTCACAATTACGCCCTGCAATCGCATCCCGCTCTAATTCATCGCAAACGTCCCATTGAACGCCCACTTGGTACTGCTCGACGGCACGAGCCCAGATTGCATCTCGATGCTCCTTCGCCCATGCCAAAGGCAACATCCGATCAGAAATCCGAATGCAAACAAATCGAGTCGACCCGGTGGCGTCTCTTAGAGGAGACCCGTTGCTTGTCGCCCAAAATACGAATCGGCGCGGATGACGTTCAGGAGCACGTTCATAGGGAGCGCGGTAGGTGTCTATCCGCTCAGTCAAAAATGCCTTGAGCTTTTCCTGATCCGCTCTACGAGTAACGCCATCCAGCTCTGCCAGCTCAACCCCCCATGCGGTTCGGCATTTCATCAACGCATCACGACCTAAGTCCTCAAGACCTTCAGTCCAGTAATCAACTCCAAAAAGAATTCGACCAAGAGCTGACTTGCCCCGCCATTGCGGACCAACCAGAACCGGCGTCTGTCTAATGCTGGCACCAGGCTCAAAAATACGAGCAACAGCAGAAATGAGATATCGCGGCAGAAACGCAGCTGCGATCGGATCATCAATTCCCAGCAAGAACCTATCCAGTCGCTGCCACTGCTTCATCGGCAAAGGGTCTACTCGCAGCATCGTCTCGAGATAATCCTGAACAGGGTCAAACTGGTTCTGCTTTGCGAGGAGCTGCAAAGCATCAGAGGTTGCCTCTTTTGGCCAAGTCTCTGCTGACGTCGAAAGCCTCACGTACAGCCTGCCGATGTCATTGGCTCCCAGAACCTGATCCGCTACATACACATCACCTGTACGGATGTTCAGTCTTGGCTTCCCGCCTAATACCCAAGGCAAGTTGCTAAGGACCTGATCGGCCTTAAGACGATGACGGTGACCTGGAACCAACCTTGCGCCACGGGAGTCCTCCGCTATTGCGGACGATCGTGGTGCAGACTCCTGCCCCTGCTGTTGTCGCAACCAGAAGCGCTCGCGCCCTGGCCAGCCGGGATCCGGTTCTGGCGATCGACTCTCTGCAGATCGCAAAACCTTGATCAGCTCGTCTTCCCCAAGCCGCGGTTCGCATCGAGCCGCGAATTGACGGACTATCTCTTCTGAACAACCGCTGAACTTGATTCCAGCTGCCCTGGCGGCATTCTCCACTGCAATCGTTCCAACGGCCAACCGGAAACACTGGCTGTTGCGATCACCCTCCTGAGCACCTTTCTCCACTAACTGTTCCTGATCTCGACTCAACAAATTCGACAGATCAGGCAACTCCTTTGGCTTGGCAATCGCTTTGCTGATCTCTTCAACGGAATAACTAGCCCCAGCAGCATTGGCTATCTGGCATGGCTTGCCTGTCTGCGGGTGAATGGTGCCGGGCAATCGCATTACCCGGGAGGGATTATTGATGCTGCGATCAGCATCTGCAAAATTCAGCAAGCGCTTCTGCAGATCGCGCCATTGCTCTGGAGCTAGCGGCTGATCGAGCACCCAATAGCTATGAATGCTCTTATGGCCGGTATCAATCTGAACCGTCGGCTCTGGCAAGCCCAGATCACGCCAGCAGTCCAGCTGCCATAGCCGACTGCAATCATCGTGCTCAATAAAAACAGCTGGGCATGAAGTAATACTCTTGTCGTTGTCGCCGTTGTTTCCAATGACGGCATAGATGCTGCGCCCCTCTGATTGCCATTGCTTGATTAGGTGCTGGGAAAGTTTTCCTTTGCGGCCACGATCGTTGTGATTGCCTTTCGGCAGAATCCCACGGATTCGGGTGGAACTTGGATCCTTCCTCAACAGCTCCAGAAAGCGCTTAATCTGATCAGAGGGGTCCTCCTGAAAGCAACGCTCTAGTGCCAAACGAGCGTCATCAAACATCTTTAGAGCACTCTCGTCACCAGCTTCAGCAAGGTCACAAAGTTTGCTTAGGGGGTTTTCTGAGAAAAAATTGTGTTTAGTCATTGTTCAGAAGTTTCTTGATTTTGGACATCAAAGAAGCCCGGGGAATGCAACCTTCCGGGGTTATTTATTGCTCAAGCACTGGCTGCCAATTTCGAGCGAGCGCCAAATGTTTCAATCTCCTCAGCTGGTAGACGCTGGAATACTTCAAAGGCCTTCTCGGTGGCAACAGGCTTCCATTGCAGACGGCCTCCTTGGACTAAACCGGACCAGCGATAATCACGGCCCTCTTTAAAAGGAGTAATCGCACTTCGTCGCATCGCCAATAGCGACTTCACGTGAATCCCAAGCCGTTGCGCCATCAATTCAGACGACAACAAGCCACTAGAGATCAAAGAATGATCATTCATGAGAGTTATGCGGTTTGTATTGACCTGTCGCCGGAACCCGTTCAGCCATTGCTCGAGCCAACAGTCAGAAACTGAAACTGTCGGAGGTTGCACTGCTTCGTAGAGCAGCAGCACGAAAAATTTGGGCTTACTGAGGTGTGTTTGGCCGGTTCGGTTGATCTCCTTAATTATAACTCTTAAAAACGGCGCTGCACTACTGGTAGCGTACAGACAATCCCATGAGCACCAGAAGAAGGGTATTTTATCCCGAGTTTTATCCCGAAGACGTTTCAGTCCGAAACGCGTGTCCCTTGAAACCCCTCTCATAGCAATAAAAGAGGGGCCCTCTCAGGCCCCATGGGTCATTTGGGTGATAAGGCTGACCTCACCCCATCTCCCTTATTAGGGTCAGGCAGCCACGAGGGCAGGCTGACGGGAGAAACGAACGATGTTGTTCGCAGTTACGGATTTGCTCTTACCGAGCAGGCTTCAGTCACCCTCCTCATACCCCGTCGAAACCATTGCAGCCCCAAGACACCAAAAGAGGAATGGAGCTGAGCGGAATCGAACCGCTGTCCGAGACACTGGTGTGGATCACCTAGTCCGCCAAAAGGTGGACAGTTCCATTCTGACAGGGATGCTGTTCTTTCGCTCAACAACCCGTGGGGTGTAAAAGCTCAATGCAAGCGATCGCCGTACTCCCCCAAGGATTAGAAGAAGAAGGCGCCAAAGAGCTCACCACGCTTGGGGCCAAAGCAGTGCGCCCGCTCAGACGCGCAGCTGCTTTTGAAGCCGACATGGCCTGCTTCTATCGGCTGCATCTACAAGCTCGCCTGCCCTTTCGCCTTCTCAGAGAGATTGCCCAATTCCGTTGCCAAGGGCCAAAAGAGCTCTACGCCGGTGTGCAATCAGCCTTCAACTGGGAGCGCTGGCTGCATCCCTCAATGAGCTTTCGCGTTGATGTTACCGGCAGCGGCTCTGGCCTCACTCACAGCCACTTCACAGCCCTGCAAGTGAAAAATGCGCTGATCGATCTGCAACGGCAGCTATGGGGTGAGCGATCTGATATCGATCTGCAAGACCCTGCTCTCTGTTTACATCTCCATCTCAGTCGAGATTGTGCGGTCCTGAGCTTGGACGGTTCAGCTGGCAGCCTGCACCGCAGGGGCTACCGAGCTGCAGTTGGCGCTGCGCCTCTCAAAGAAAACCTTGCCGCCGGATTGATCAAACTCAGCGGCTGGGATGGCTGCGTACCCTTAGTTGACCCCCTGTGCGGATCAGGCACCCTGCTGATCGAGGCAGCCAGTATGAAGCTTGGCCTTGCACCAGGGATACAGCGTTCCTTTCTCCTGGAAGGTTGGGCAGATTTCGATCCTCAACTCTGGAGCGAGGAACAAGCACGAGCCAAGCAACGAGAACGCAGAAATCAATCGCTGCCAGTAATCATTGGTTGCGACCGAGACCCCAGCATCACAACACAAGCAAAAGCCAACCTGTCTGAGGCAGGCCTCGACCATGTTGTAGGCATTCAAACCTGTGATTTTCGCAACCTAGAACTGCCAAAACAGCCAGGAGTGATGGTCTGCAACCCTCCCTATGGCATCCGAGTTGGCCAGGATGAAAACCTAACCGCTCTCTATGAAAGCCTCGGCCAGTATGCGAAAAAACATGCATCAGGTTGGCAGCTATGGCTGCTAAACGGCAATCCCAGCCTCAGCCGATCACTTCAGATGAAAGCGAGTCGGCGGATTCCAGTCAGCAATGGCGGCATCGAATGCCGCTGGCTGAACTACGCCATTCGCTGAACCGCAGGGAAACTTGATCTATCAGCAGCAATCTTCAGATTCCCGGCACTTTTTATAGGCTCTAATCATCCAACAAGAACCACGAGGTATCAAAGAAAACATCAATCTGCAATCTGCCAAGCTGTTGCCCTAAAATAAAAGACAAGCTCAACTGGAAAGATGCTTAGCCACCTCTTAACTCCTACCAACCTAGTTATTTTTGCTGTTGCATTTACAATCAAACTCCTTGTAGCTGGCTACGTGATCTTAAAAGTACGCAAAAGGATTGCATGATCATTTGGTCGTTTTTAGGAGTGATGGTGCGAGGTGATCTTAAAAATAAAGCCCTAGAGCCAAGAAGAAGATGGGTTTCCTTTGGCAATTAACGTCATAGATCAAATCTTACTGTGCCTATTCATCCATCTTGAATTAAAAGCCTGAAAAGTAGGAGCGGTGACTCATTGAAGACTGATTCAATCTGTTCATGATGTTTTGATTTGATGCCATCTTTTCTGCTTGTCGACTCTCATACCAAGCACTCCATTCAAAGCAAGAGAGTCCGTTTTCATTCAGAGGTCTCGAATGAAAACTTCGCCATTCGCTGAATCACTTGCGACCGAGCACCGCCCGAGTGGTTTTCGACAAACCCTCCAAGGTCTGAGGCAAATACGGCCCTTTGGCGAGCTGACCACCCATGCGCAGACTCACTCCTGCCAAAACAACATCAAGAACTGCCATAGCCAGCAAACCCTTCATCAGGCTCCAGCCCCAAACCTCCTGCATCCAAAGCACCAAAGCCACTTCCACTGCCAACAGCGCCAGAAACATCAACGTGCCTCCCATGGCCAGGAAAACACCTCCACTAATCAAACGGCGTTTCTCTCGATCCACCTCCTGCAAAGCAATACGCACATGCAGATCCATGACTGAAGCAGCAATCGCCGTCACGCGCGCACCCGCTCCTGATCCGCTTGAACGTTGCTCTTCGCTCATCAGGACCGCCGACCTCCGGCGAAAATAACTCCAATCAGTACACCGATTCCAGCAGCCATTGCAACAGCAAGCAACGGGCGCTGCCGCACAGGACGTTCAATCCGCGGCCGCAGTGTGCTGTTCAGCTCATCGAGAAGCTGCTCGAGCTGCTTCTCCAATGGCTCCAGGCTATCGGCCAGATTCCTGGTGCGGTCACCAGCAATCTGAAACAGGTCCTCCAGCTGATCACGCACACCATGGCTAGTCAATCCCGAATGCTGTGAAATCACACGAACCATTTCGTCAAGGCTGCCTCGTGTCGCTTCCAGTGTGTCCCAAGCCAAATCTGGCCAATACTCTTGGATCGTGGGCAACAAGCTTTCAAATCGTTCACGGAACCTCAGTTCAGAGGGATCTGCAGGACGCGAAGGCTCAGTGTTGACTTGGGTCTGTTGATCGCCGGATGCGGAATTCTCTGATTCCATGAATTCCAGACGGTTGATCTCAGCCTAGTTAGGCCTGTGCGAGAGCGAAACCCCCTGTAGCTGGAATGCATTCAAGCCTGCTGCCTGAATACCAACTGCCACTGCAACCATCACCCACCTCCGAGCAGTGACATTGAATAAGCGTCTTTAATTTGCAGAGGATCTGACCTGCTCAAACGTTGATCAACAATCCTTGGGTATCTCAGAACTCAAAAGATCCTGAGCACGACCCCTTGAAACGAATCGCCCTTTCCAGAACGGCTCCTCTAACAAAGCTTTCGCTCAACTTGCCAGATATGGTGTAGCTGTCGCTACTACCATCTCCAGATCTAGTGCGTTACAACTCCTACATGATCACAACTCTGCATTGATGGAGTCTATGAGCAATTCCGTAGCTGAACCTCTAGGAACTTTGCAACCTATCGTTCCTCCTCGCCTAGAGCGCATCCGGCAGCAAATCAGCATCCAAGAGCTTGAACTAAGCCTTGCGCGCCTTGGCTTCACCCCACCAACCTCTAATGAGCTATCTGAAGGAATCGCGAGCTAAAACATCTACTCCACCAGCACAACAATCTTGCCTGCATCGATGAGCAAGACTTGACTCGAATCAACTCCAATATTGGCTTGCTGTCTATAACCACTGAATCAAGCGGATCGATAGCCCTAGATCTTTTGCACCCCACAGCAATCAGACTGAAACATCCTTGCTAGTTCTTGATCGTATTCAAAGAACGTCTAGCCAATACACCAATTTGCTCAAGCTCATCAGCGAACCTCTGGCGAAATAATAATGATCTCCTTTAGATCAATCCGCTTGCTGGCAATCTCGGCAGAGATCCTTCTGGAGCTTTGCCGAGTTTTAGCGGAAGCGAAGAAGATGCAAATCAAAAGGTAGTAGACAAAACAAAGAGATACTAGGCCAAGCAAAGGAATGCCAAAGTTCCATCCCAAAATGATAATTCTAGAGCCTTATGCCGATGCAACTTATCCCTAAACTTCTACTCTCCTTCTCAAATTTAGGCTTCGTATCAAATCAACAAGTCTTCCAAGAAAACATTAATTATATTCTCCAGGCACGTCCTGTTTTCTAACAGTCACTCGGTCCACCTTTTGTCCAGAGATACGCAGCAGCTCGTCACCTGAAAATTCATAACCAAAGCCGCTAGCAAGATTTGCTACCTCATCCGCCGTAGAAGCACTTAAGACCTGCTGGCGCAGGTCAGCATCATCCTGCATTTTGACAAGAAAGGCTCGGAGTTGCTCGAGGGACAAAATTTAGAGAACAAAGGCTTCAAGCCATGATATTCAAAACCATCCTGCGATGCTGAAAAGATCACGTTTTACAGGGCAAGGCAGCTTGCGCATCCTTTTCAAAGAGACTTCCTTAAATGTGCCCAAATCCCATACCTAAGCAAGGGCAGTCAATGTGATCGCTGGTTAATATGGTGAATACAATAGAGAGCGTATATGCGTAGCCGCGAGTACAACATCAATCATTAGCACTGATCAATTGCACTTCTGCTCCCAAGAAGAACAGAGAGATGCGAGCCATTAAAGATCGCAAACATCAATACAAGGCTGATCAATACTGGCTCTATTCCTACTACTGATTCAACTAAGCTATTGCAATTAGGTTTTTCTCTCTGAATAGATTCGTCCTATTGGAACATCGTGGAGCGCCGAACGATCCGCTCGGATGTCATTTTGATTTGCTCTTGGAAGACGGCCCCTCATGTCGAACCTGGCGATTGCCGCAGATCCCACGATTAGATGGCCCAGCGGTAGAAGCCATTCCTATCAATGTCCATCGGCTCGCTTGGCTGGACCATCATGACGCCGCCGTCTCAGGGGGACGCGGTTGGGCTAAACGCATCGTCGGCGGACTGTTCAGCGGCTCTCTGCCGATCAACTGCGAAGATCGCTTGAGTGTGCGCCTGCAAAGCACTGATCTGAAGGGGCACTTGGAGATCGAACACAGGCTCTGCCGGATCAGATCTGAACCGAGTAGCACCCCTTGAGCTTCAAAGAAAATTCGGTAAACTTGGCTTGCAAAGAGCCCGTGCAACCTGTTGGTTCACATCAATCAGGTTGGGCTTACGCAGTTCAAGTCCTTCGGGGGGTCGATGACCATCCCCCTCGAAGAGGGCTTCACAGTTGTCACAGGCCCCAACGGTTCGGGCAAGAGCAACATCCTCGACGGCGTTCTCTTCTGCCTTGGTCTTGCCACAAGCAGGGGGATGCGAGCAGATCGACTGCCTGATCTTGTCAACAGCCGAATCCTTCGAGCAGGCAAGGCAGCTGAAACCGTGGTGAGTGTGCGCTTTGACCTCAGCGACTGGCAGCCCGATCCAGCCGAGGCAGGTCTAGAGCCACCAGAGGAAGGTCCTTGGATCAAAGCTGATCAACAAGAGTGGACCGTCACCCGCCGTCTGCGGGTCATGCCTGGCGGCTCCTACAGCACGAGCTACAGCGCCGATGGCGAACCCTGCAACCTGCAGCAACTTCAAACCCAGCTGCGCCGACTGAGGATCGACCCAGAAGGCAGCAATGTTGTGATGCAGGGTGATGTGACCCGCATCGTCTCGATGAGTAACCGCGATCGCCGCGGCCTGATCGACGAACTGGCTGGTGTAGCACTCTTCGACAGCCGCATCGAACAAACTCGCGCCAAGCTCGATGATGTTCAAGAGCGGCAGGAACGCTGCCGGATCGTGGAACAGGAACTGCTGACCACACGGCAACGCCTGGAACGAGACTGCGCTAAAGCCCGCACCTACCAGGAACTCCGGCAGCAACTTCAATTGGGTCGGCAACAGGAACTGATGCTGGCCTTTAAAACAGCCCAGCAAGGTTTGCGTGATCTTCAAGCCCGGCAGCAACAGCTTGGCGAGCAAGAGGTACGCGACGCTGCGAACCTCCAAGAGGCCGAAGAAAAGCTGGCCAAGGCCGCCGCCAACCTGAAGACTCTGCAAGAGAACGTGAAGGCCCTCGGCGAAGACCAGTTGCTAGCGGTGCAAGCCGAACTGGCGGGATTGGAGACCCAGGCTCGTGAACTCGAGCGCCAAGCAGAGCAACACCAACATGAAGGTCAGCGCCTCCAAGGCGTTCGCCAAGACCTAAGCAACCGCCGCAAACAACTGCAACAGGAGGCTGACAGTCAGACCGAAGATCCCCATCGCCCGGCCTTAGAAGATGCTGAAAAGCACTGCAGAGATGCCGAAGCCGCTGTAGAGGTCTCCCGTCGCCGCCTTGGAGACGTCGCCGGTCGCTCTGGTGCTTGGCTTGAGCAACAACGGCAGCGCAGCTCTCGCCGTCAGGAACTTCAATCCACCCTTACACCACTGCAGCAGGAGCAACAACAACTTCAAGAACGCCTGCGTCAAGACGAAGAGCGGCGCGTGGAACTCGAAGCAGAGCAGCATCGTGACGGCACCGAAGATCAGCAGGTACAGAAACAACTTGATCAACTCGAACAGGAATGGCAAACACTCCTCCAGAACATCAGCGACAAGAAAGAGCAGGTTCAGCAAGCCGCTGAAGCCCTGGCAGTGCAGCAACGGACCCGCAGTCGACTCGAGCAAGAACAAACCCGCTTGGAAAAAGAGATCGCCCGGCTAGAGAGTCGTCGCGAGACCCTGCAGGAGAGTCGTGGCACAGGAGCTCTAAGGCTGCTGCTTGAAGCAGGTCTAGAAGGGATCCACGGCCCCGTTGCCCAACTTGGGGAGGTAGACGATCGCCACCGACTTGCTTTGGAAGTCGCTGCGGGTGCACGACTCGCTCAAGTCGTCGTAGACGACGATCGCATTGCCGCCAAAGCCATCGAACTGCTCAAAAGCAGGCGAGCCGGCCGGCTCACCTTCTTGCCTCTCAATCGCATCAAAGCACCTGCAGGTAGCAGCAATAGCGCCCTCATGCGAGGGCGAAAGCCTGACAACGCTGATAGCAGCACTGGCCTGATCGGCAAAGCCTTTGAGCTGGTTCGTTTTGAGCCCATTTATGCCGAGGTTTTTGCCTACGTCTTCGGCGAAACTTTGGTCTTTAGCAACCTGAAATCTGCCCGGCTGCAGTTGGGAAGAACTCGAGCCGTAACTCTTGATGGAGAACTGCTAGAGAAGAGCGGTGCCATGACAGGCGGCAGTTTTTCTGGTCGTAGCAACAGCCTTAGCTTTGGTAGCAGCAACGAGGGAGATGAGGCCGAACCCCTACGCCGCAGGCTGCTTGAACTTGGAGAAACCTTGGTGGCCTGCCGCAGAGAGGAATCTCAACTCAGCCAAGTTCTCGAGGAAGCTCGCCCCTGCCTCAGGAATCTTGAACAGCGCCAAGCCGCTCTGGAAGCCGAACGCAGCGCAGCCCGCCGCTCCCATGGCCCCTTGATGGAAAGACGTCATCAACGCTCTCAAAAAGTGGAGGAGCTACAAGCTCATCAAGAACAACAGCAGCAACGACTGAACGCTCTCATCGAAAAGCTCTCTCCCCTCACCCTTGAACTGCAGCAACTTGAACAACATGAGCAGGAAGCCCAAGCGGATGGCGATGCAGAGACCTGGCAACGCTTACAAGCGGATCTTGAAACCGCCGATGACGCACTTGGGACAGCCAGAACGAATCGGGATCAATTGCTGACTGCCCAGCAGCATCGCCACCTCGCCCTCGAACGCCTAAGCGATCAACAAAAGGGCCTGGAGGCTGAGGAAAAAAGACTGCAGGAAGCTGTCCAGGCGCTGGCCACTGCCCATGCTCAATGGCGTGACCAGCAGCAAGAACTGCAAGCGCGAAGACAAACACTAGAAAGCCAACAACAAGACCTACAGACTCGCTTTGGCGAACAACGGCGCGCCAGGGATGCCGCTGAAGCAGAAGTAGCAAACCAGCGCCAAGGCCTACAAGAGGCCCAGTGGAACCTGGAACGCCTCCGACAGGATCGCCAAGCCCTTGCCGAAGAGCTGCGCAGCGGCAGCCTCCGACTCAAAGAACTCCAACAAGCCTTGCCAGACCCCCCTCCGGAGATCCCCGCAGAGCTTCGCAGCGCAGGACTTGAGGCCCTTCAAGCCGATCTGCAGAAGCTTCAAAGCCGGATGGAAGCCCTGGAACCAGTGAATATGCTGGCCCTTGAAGAACTCGAACAACTCGAACAACGACTCGGGGATCTGGTCGAAAGGCTTGAGGTTCTCTCCCAGGAGCGAGAAGAACTCCTGCTCCGCATCGAGACCGTCGCCACTCTTCGTCAGGAAGCCTTCATGGAAGCTTTTGAAGCAGTTGATGGTCATTTCCGTGACATCTTCGCCAGCCTCTCTGAGGGCGATGGCCACCTACAACTCGACAACCCTGACGACCCCCTCGAAGGCGGCCTCACCCTGGTCGCACATCCCAAAGGCAAAGCAGTGAGACGCCTTGCGGCTATGTCTGGTGGAGAAAAATCGCTTACGGCGCTCAGCTTTCTGTTTGCTCTTCAACGCTTCCGCCCCTCTCCCTTCTATGCCCTCGACGAAGTGGACAGTTTCCTTGATGGGGTGAATGTTGAACGCCTGGCAGCTCTAATCGCCCGCCAAGCAGAACAAGCCCAGTTCATGGTTGTGAGCCACCGCCGACCAATGATCGGAGCCTCCAACCGCACCATCGGGGTAACCCAGGCCCGTGGGGCTCATACTCAAGTCGTGGGATTACCCAATGCGGCGTGAGCTGTTTCCTCAAGCCCTTGAGTCAAAATGACTCGATTAGCCCCCTTTTGAGGGCCTGCGTTTGACGACGAACCCATCCCTGAACGATCCACTGGACAAAGTTCCTAGCGACCGCCTCTGGCTGCGCTCCGAGCTCATGGGGACCCACGTGATCACCCGTGATACCGGACGTCGTCTCGGCGTAGTAGGAGAAGTCGTGGTCGACATTGATCGCCGCGAAGTGGTGGCCCTAGGCCTGCGAGACAATCCCCTAACGCGATACCTGCCCGGCCTCCCACGTTGGATGCCCCTTGATCGGATCCGTCAGGTGGGGGACGTCATCCTCGTGGATTCCTCTGACTCACTCAAAGAGGGTTTCACCCCAGATCGCTACAGCCGAGTGATCAACTGCCAAGTGATCACAGAATCTGGCCAGCAACTAGGAAGAGTCCTGGGGTTCTCCTTCGACATCGAAACAGGGGAACTCACCACCCTGGTGATTGGAGCAATCGGTGTGCCCTTATTGGGTGAAGGGGTCTTGAGTACCTGGGAGATGCCGGTAGACGAGGTGGTCAGCAGCGGCGCAGACAGGATCATTGTCTATGAAGGCGCAGAAGAGAAGCTCAAGCAACTGAATAGCGGCTTCCTCGAAAAACTCGGAGTTGGCGGCCCCAGCTGGGAAGAACAGGAGCGAGAGCGCTACAGGATGAATCTTGTGCCAGTGGAAAACCAGCTCAACTCAGGACAGCCCACTGAACAGGAACAGCGCCGGCTCCAACCTTCCACCACACAAACCTTTGAGCCGGAAGAAGAACTTGAATACGTTGAACTTGAAGAGCGTCAACAGGAAGTCATCCCCCAACAGCGCTATCTCGATGAAACACCCTCAAGCTCCCCATCGCGCTATCGCAATGACAGAGAAGAAAGAATGACCTTCGAAGAACCTCCTGCCTATCAACAAAGGCCAGTCTTCGAAGAACCAGCTGCCTATGAACCAAGACGAACCTTTGAAGATCAACAACCCCAGAGACCAAGACCAGCCTCACGTCGACCTGTACAGAGCCTTGGTGATCCTCTTGATGTGGAGCCCCTCGACTTTTCAGGACGTGACCAAGCTGGCCGAGGCCGAGATGCAGAGGTAGAGGAGCCCCCACCGCGCCGTAATGGCACCGAACTGGACGACCCTTGGTGACGTTCGATTCAAATCAAACCTCTGCCTCCTCGGAAAAATCAAGCGAAGCGCTGTTCACGCAGTACCTCTGACCTGTAGGAGCTGGTCCGTCGTTAAAGACATGGCCCAGATGAGCCCCACAACGAGCACAGTTGATCTCAGTACGCTCCATTCCATGACTCGTGTCCCGATGGGTGGTAATCGCACCTGCCTTGACTCCATCCGAAAAGCTCGGCCAACCAGTGCCTGAATCGAATTTTGTCGCTGAGCTGAAGAGTGGGGCCCCACAACAGACACAGCAATACATGCCTGCTGCCTTGTGGTTCCAATAAGCACCTGTAAATGCTCGCTCTGTGCCTCCCTTACGGGCAACCTGATACTGCTCACGAGTCAACCTGGCCTGCCATTCTTCAGGGCTGAGCTTGATCCAATCCACTGAATCGGAAGCGGAGGCATCAGACCTGGACATGGAAGGGAAAAGGAAGAGGACCTGCAAGACCCTAAACAGCCTTCGAATCTAAAAAGCACCGAGAGCTTTGGGCAGCAAACGACGCACCTGCTGAACCAGAGCAGACACAGCCCCAGGTTGCCCACGCAGGCTGCGCAGATCCTCGCGCATCCCCATGAGCCGTTCAGGAGATTCCAGCCAAGCTGACGCCTCATGAGCAATGTCCTGTGGCGAAATTGAGCCCACTCGCTCCGGAACCACCATGCGTCCAGCAGAGATATTGGGCCAAGCCAGGAATCCATGACGACGCAGCCGCCATGCACTGAGCAAGACACCAATGCACCAACGCAATCCAGGCAGCCGAGCCAGCACACCAAGCCAGCCATCCCATGCCTGCATCACAGCCAAATGCTGGGTGGGCACGATCACAATCATTGGCAAACCAAGCGCCCCCAATTCGGCCGTATTTGCCCCCACAGTGGTGAGAGCTAAATCACATTGACTCAAGGGACCATGCGCAGGATGGTCCTCTTGGAGATAGATGACCGTGCCGGCCCTGGTGATCAATCTTCGCCAAGGCTGATCAAGCTCAGCTGGCCTGACCATGGCAATGGCTGAGCGATAGGCAGCAGCAATGCGATTGCTCGAACTCATAAAGCTTTCCAACTCCTTCACGCTTGTGGTGGGTGCAACAGGAAGCAAAAACCGACATCCAGGTCGCAGCCGAGCTAATTGATCAGCCGCCTCCAACAGGAAAGGAACCCCCACGCAGAGCTTGGCCCGTTTAGACCCCGGCAATAAAGCCACCCACTCGCCTTGTGGCAGCGGAGCTTCAGCTCTTGCAAGACAAGACAAATCCGCCATCAGGTCTCCCACCACAGTGCAACGGTCCCGGAAACGACGTGGCAGCTGATCCCGCACTTTGGGAGACATCGCAGCAATGCAGTCATTCCAACGAGGCCAGCGGGCCACCCACTCGGCGTAGGTGAGATGGCGGTAGCCCAAGCGGCCTGAAAGAAGCACGCTCCAGAACTGATCTCCACCAAGGAAAACGACCACTCCTTGGCGAGGCCACTGCCCATAGCGTCGGGGAAAGAACAACAAATTCCAAAACTGATTTGCTGGCGTGATCTGCTCAAACTGAATCCATCGCCTAGCCGCATCAGCCTCCTGTCCTGTGGCATTCGGGCAAGGCACCAACACCAGCCTCAGGTCAATAGGCGAGCTTGCAGCGCGAGGACGCATCAAAATGCTGCGATGCAAGCTCTCAGCAATGGGCCTAACCCAAGTCGCTAGTTCCCCCGGACCATTGGAAACCAGAACAACCGCCAGCGAAGTGTCCGGAATGACAGCTGGAGGGAGTGAGGTCAAGTTGTAAGGAAAGAATGCGGATGGCGAGACTTGAACTCGCAAGGCCGAAGCCACACGCCCCTCAAACGTGCGTGTCTACCAATTCCACCACATCCGCGTGGCCGACTCAACCTCGCGGGCTTCGTCGATCGAGGATCATACCGGCCAATGGTCCAACGTTTTGCAAAGTGGCCTGGTAAGGAGCGCTGATACGATCCGCCCAAAGCCTGATTACTGCGGGATGACCATCGGCAAGGTGCTGATCGCCAACCGCGGCGAAATTGCCCTCAGAATTCTGCGTAGCTGCAGAGAGCTGAATATCCCCACAGTGGCTGTTTACAGCACCGTGGATCGCAATGCGCTGCATGTTCAACTTGCTGATGAAGCCGTCTGCGTTGGCGAGGCCCCTAGCAGCAAGAGCTATCTCAATGTCCCCAATATCCTCGCGGCTGCAACCTCCCGCGGGGTCGATGCAATTCATCCTGGCTATGGATTTCTAGCCGAAAACGATCGATTCGCCGAAATCTGTCGTGACCATGGCATCACCTTTGTCGGTCCTTCACCCCATGCCATCCGCTCCATGGGAGACAAGTCGACCGCTAAGGCGACCATGCAACAAGTCGGTGTTCCGACTGTGCCAGGTAGCGAGGGCTTGCTCGCCAGTCCAGAAGAAGCAGCTGAGCTGGCGAAGGGCATGGGCTACCCAGTGATGATCAAAGCCACCGCAGGTGGGGGTGGCCGCGGCATGCGCCTGGTCACCACGCCAGACCAACTAGAAAACCTCTTCAAGGCCGCCCAAGGAGAGGCCGAAGCGGCCTTCGGCAATCCTGGGCTCTACATGGAGAAATTCATTGACCGGCCCCGACACGTCGAAGTGCAGATCCTCTCGGATCGACACGGCAACGTCATCCACCTCGGCGAGCGTGACTGCTCCATTCAGCGACGTCATCAAAAACTGTTGGAAGAATCCCCCAGCCCAGCCCTCACCCCCGAATTACGCCTGCGCATGGGGGAGGCTGCGGTGGCCGCCGCAAGGAGCATCAACTACGAAGGCGCTGGAACCGTGGAATTCCTCCTTGATCGCAAGGGTGACTTTTACTTCATGGAAATGAACACCCGTATTCAGGTTGAGCATCCCGTCACAGAAATGGTGACAGGCATCGATTTGATCGCAGAACAACTGCACATCGCCGGAGGCGATCCCATCAGCATCAAACAAGAGGACATCCAACTAAGAGGCCATGCCATCGAGTGTCGAATCAATGCTGAAGACTCCACCCACAACTTTCGACCCTCACCAGGGCAAATCACAGGCTGGTTACCACCAGGAGGACCAGGGGTACGCATCGACAGCCACGTCTATACCGGCTACGACATACCGCCTTTCTATGATTCATTGATTGGCAAGGTGATCGCCTGGGGGCATAACCGAGACGCGGCACTCAAACGAATGAAAAGAGCACTCAATGAATGTGCTGTCACAGGCATCCCCACCACAGTTGCATTCCATCTCGAACTGCTCAATCGGGAAGAATTTCTGAGAGGAGATGTTCACACCAAATTTGTCGAACAAGACATGCTCGACTGAAATTCCTTCGCTCAATCTCAAGCAATGGCCTGGCTCTTAAGCAGCATCTGAGAGAGCAGTCCTTGCTGGCCAACCAACAACTCCCTCAACAAACTGATCAATCCAGCCCAGATCACGGGAGTGACATCCACTCCACCAATGGGAGCCACCACACGGCGGGTCATCGCCAAAAGAGGCTCCGTGGGCCAACTCACCAAAGGCCAAAACCCCTCGCTGAGCTTTACCTGGGGATACCAAGAGAGCACTATGCGAAAGATAAATGTCAGCGTCCAAAACGCAAGCGAAAAGGCCAGAACCAGATGCAGCGTTGGCAGCGCTTGAATCAGAACTGGTGTCACAAAGCTCAAAGCATCAGCAGTTCCATCGTAGAAAGTCACCCCTGATCATTAAGATCATGATGGCCTCGCCCAAGTCAGAACCACTGCTATGACCGCTTCTCTCGCCAATTATCTAAGCAGCCTCGTTTGGGCCGCAGTAATCGTGGTAATACCAGCTGCCGTTGCCCTTGTGTTGATCAGTCAAAACGACCAGATGTATCGCAAGTGATCGGGTTGACCGAAACTTCAAAGCACCCTTGGCGCACTTCGTAGACTGAGCCCAACGAGGTTGGTTTTCAACCTCCAGTTTAGGCGTTTTCAGGGGGCGCAATTGTGGTCAATGCCAGTCTTAACTGGGGCAGCATTGTTGGAATCGTGCTTGCAGTAGGCGGTGCTCTGCTGTATTTCATGCGATCGTTCAAGCCTGCCTTAGCACGCGACTACGACGTCTTTTTCGCAGCCATCGGCCTCCTTTGTGGAGGAGTTTTCTTTTTTCAGGGGTGGCGCCTGGATCCGATCCTGCAGTTCGGCGTGTTCCTGCTAGCCGGAACCACAATGTTTTTCGCCTACGAAAGTGTCAGGTTGAGAGGCGTAGCTGTCGAGGGGGCTCGGCGCTCCTCCTATTTCGATGATGAACCAGCTCCGCCTATCAACCAGGGTCGAGGCGGTGGCCTAAGGGGTGGCTGGGATGAACCCTACGACCGCTTTGAGGAACCCCAACCGGTTCGAAGACGCTTCTCCAGTCGAGACAACGACGATGCTGATCGCCCTCAAGAAGACTTATACAGGCCTCGCAGAACCACAAGAGCTGCAATACCAGAACAAGCAGCAAGCCGTCGCCGCAACAAGGAGGAAGAGTCCTGGGGCGAAGACTCAGAACGCTCTCGTCGCATGGCCCGATTCGGCCGCCAGGATGATGAACAAAACAATCGTCCTGACTTTGGAGAACGCCGCAATGTTCGCCAAGATCAGCGCCGGGGCAGCCGTCCCTCAGCCAATCAACAAACCACCAATCGAACCCAATTAAGCAACGAGCCAAGGCCTACGACTAGAGGGGGCTACGCCTCATCAAGAAAACCTGGTGTACCTCAGGGGTCTCAGATTCGTCCCGAGGCTGAAGATGCGGCCTACTCTCCTGCAAAGTCCAGGCCGACGGGATCCAGGCCCACAGCATCAAAACCCTCCCGCCCACAAGGCAATCCCTCAGCCACCAGAACAGAAGCCGCACCTCCTTCATCATCAATGCCTGAGCCAAGACGCTCAGCTCCGCGAAGTTCAAGACCTCGCGACAACAGTTCCCGTTTTGACGACTGAAGCCCATTGCCAACAACCTGCAGCAACTGATCCTGCTTTTGGGGTGCCTGGGCCTTGGGAGCTGCATCAATTCGATTGAGAGAGCACCAGGTGGCCTGCTTCAGCGCAGCCAGCAAGACCCTGCCCTCAGCGGCAATGGCGAAATGCTGGCAGTGATCGTCGATCAGCGAGGCAGGCCAACCGTTCAGCTCCGCGATCTTCGAGACGGAAAGATCCTGCCACTACGCCATTTCTCCCGTCACCAACCTCACAGTTCTCCCTCCCTGAGCTGGAATGGACGTTATCTGGCAGTGATCACACAAAAAGGCAATCGTCGTCTAACGATCATTGAAGACCGTCTAACCGGAAGAATCCACCCGCTTCCCCTACCGGGGGGGAGAGATCCTGTGAGCCTCAGCCTGGCACCAGATGCACGCCAGTTAGCTCTGCAAGTAGCCGATCAGGGGCATTGGCGCGTAGAGCTCTTCGATCTATCACAAATCCTTGAACCAGATCCAATCAGAGGGCTGAAGCGCTCAACTCCAACGAAAGAGCTTAGACCGTGAAATATGGGCTCTTACGAGATCTGCCGAGTTGGCTTGCAACTCTGCTTCTTTGCTTTGGGCTGGTTGCTTGCGGAAGAGAAGGATTGAGGCCACTCCAAGGCATCAATCGCTCACTGCTCCAATCTGCTAGTAGTCGTCGCCAACCGGCCCTTGGCAAGCGTTGGTTGGCCACTCTGGCCAACCATCAAGGAAAAGAAAGAATTGAATTGATCGACCTACGAAGCCGCAGATCGGTACTACTTCCAGGCCTGAATCGACCTGATGCTCAGCCAATCAGTGTGAGCGTGAGTGCCAATGGCGAACGCCTGGCGCTAGTAAGACAGCGTGACGACCAAACGGAACTGTTGCTCTATCACCGCAATATGGGCACTGTTCATCGGCTTGAGCTCAGCGCCAAAGGGATCCCTCGCCATGTGATTTTGGATGGATCTGGTCGGCTTCTAGCAGTTCAAGTCAGCCGAGATGGTCGTTGGGATGTGGACCTGATCCGTTTACCAAGCTGATTCGACACCCAACCACTCAGGACAGCAAACCGGCCCAATGCACGAAGGTGTCGCGACTCACCACTTCGATGAGCAGCACAGCGGCCAATCCAATCATCGCGAAACGTCCATTGACCCGTTCTGCATAGGCACTCCAACCAAAAGCGGGGGGGTCTCCCGTCGTCGCACTATTGATGGGTGGCTGGACCTCTGAACTTTCAGAACCCTGCTCGGATTCCTCGAAGACAGCCTGTTCGCTGGGAAGGTCCTGATCGCCTGGAAGGTTTTGCTTTGTTGAGGTCATCAAACCTGCTCAGGATCAATCAAAGTCATAGCTTGCGGAAGGGATCAAACGCCAGCTTCCATCTCCCACAAGTTGCAGCACTGAGTCGTGGAATTCGATCAGAGTAGGACGGTGACCGACACTGATGACAGCCAAATCACGATCCTTTAGCAGCTTGTAGAGATGCTTTTCGAGCTTGACATCCAAAGCACTCGTCGCTTCATCAAGAACAACAAAACGAGGCGCATTCAATAGCAGCCGCCCAAAAGCCAGGCGCTGCTGTTCTCCAAGAGAAAGGATCCGCGGCCAATCTTGTTTGACATCAAGATTGGGATAGCGCTCAATCATCTGATCAAGCTTGACCTCCTCCAAAACTGCTTTCAATTGATCATCGCTGAAACGATCTTCCTCAGCTGGATAACAAAGCTGCTCGCGCAATGTCCCTAGCAGCATGTAGGGCTTCTGAGGGATGAATAAAAGTTCCCCAGCAGCTGGTCGCTGCAATTCACCACCACCAGAACCAGGCCAGAGCCCACTGACAAGGCGCAGGAAGGATGTTTTTCCGCAGCCCGATGGACCTACCACCAGCAGACGCTGCTGCTCCTCGAGGCTGAGACTGAGATCTCGGATCAGCATCCTGTCGCTGCCAGGCGGCGTGAGATTCACGTGACTAAGCAGAAGGCGATTTCCGCCAACCACATTTGACACCTTGGGCTTACCAGGCAACCCATCTTCATTGCCTGCACCAATCTCTTCTACCCGACCCTGAAACCCCTCAAGACGAGAAATACTGGCCGAGAAAGCAGCAAGCCGGTCAATGTTATTAACGATATAACTGACGGAAAATAAAACCTGCGAAAAGGCAATGCTGGCTTGCCCAAATACACCAAAATCAACCTCTCTAGCAAAATAGATCGGTGCGATCACCAGCCAAGGAAGAAAGCGCGAGAAGTAATCATAAGAGCGCTGGATAACGCTAATCAGAGCTTCCCAAACAATCAACCTGTCGTAATTCCTTATAGCCCCATCGAGACGCCTATTAGCCTCGACACCCTCCTGAGCTTCACCACCATAAAATGCAATCGATTCAGCATTATCTCTTATATGAACCAAGCCATATCTGAAATCCGCCTCCAACTTCAACTGCTGATAATTCAGAGCAACCAAACGTCGACTAGCAAAAACGATTAATGACGTTCCAATCACTGAATAAGCAAGCAGCAGCAAAGCCAGATTCCCATTTATATTCCATAAGACAATAATAAAACTCACGAATGTAAGAAGAGCAGAGATTACCTCCACCAGAACGCTCAAGCTTGTCCCAGTAAAACTACGAGTATCATCAGAAATTCGCTGGTCAGGATTATCAATTTCAGGCGAAGATTCATCATTTGGGTTAAGAATATAATAAGCACGATTAGACAGGTAGCGCATCAGCAGCCGACCACTAAGCCATTCTCTCCACATCAGCCCAAGCTTGGGAATCAGATAACTCTGAAAGGCACGTATAGGAAGCGCCAATACCAAACAAAAAGCATAAATAGCAACAATCTTCCAAAAACCATCCCGGTCATAAGCAACCAAGGTGTTATCCACATTGCGGGCAACGAAACTGATGCCAACGTTGATTCCGTTAATCACCAGAATCATTAACGAGATCACGCCCAGCAGCAGCCAAGGCAACCAACGTCCTTCGCGGAGCTTGCCGCGTAAGGCGATGAAACATCCAGCGCCCAACATCATGAGACCGATGAGCAGCGGCCCAATCCATCCGTCCCAAATCGCTGCCAGCCGCTCCGGCACGCCTGGCAGGAATCGATCCTGCATGGCAGGGATCAGCTCACCACTGAGAGCTAAAGCCCCCGTCAACAACAGCAAGGTGACGCCGACTACCAGTACCAGCAGAGCAATCACCAGCAACAGGAATTGCCAAGTGCGAGTTTCCTCAACTGGAAGGAAGTAAGGCTGCGCTAGTCGTTGCAGCTTGCCGAGCTGGCTAGAGAGCCCCTTGGAAGTTCCCTTGCTGTTGGTGGTTGTCATCGCGTCATTCTTGCCAGTTCAAGCCTCAACCGGGAGGCCAGGCCAGCGGACGGCCACCGATCACATGAACATGAAGATGAAAAACGGTTTGCCCTGCCTGACTACCACTATTGATCACGGTGCGAAAGTCATCAAGGCCCTCCTGCTTGGCCACCCTGGCTGCCACCAGCAGCAAATGCCCCAGCAACTCCATGTCCGTGGAATCAGCGGCCCGCAGGCTTTCCAGAGGTTTGCGGGGGATCACCAGCACATGAACCGGGGCCTGAGGCTGAATATCGCGAAAGGCCAGACATCTCTCATCGCTATAAACCTCATCACAAGGAATCTCACCGCGAAGCATCTGGCCAAAAATAGTGTCACCAGCCATTGAGTCACAGTCTGAGGATGGGACGGCTTGGGCATGAAATCCATGCACCGTCTGATTACAAATGCTGGCACGTTGCCTGAGTGGTTCTCTGCATGGCATTGAGGCCCTAGCCGTCACCGTGGAAGTGGATCTATTGCCTGGGCTGCCAGGGCTGCAACTGGTAGGGCTACCCGACGCCGCCATACAGGAATCTCGTGAGCGAGTGCGATCAGCACTCCGCAACAGTGGCTTTCGCGGGCCACTCGTGCGAGTCGTGGTGAACCTGGCTCCTGCCGATCTTCGTAAAGAGGGACCTTCTTTTGATCTCCCTATCGCCCTGGCCCTATTGGTAGCCAGTGGCCAGCTGGATGGTCCGTTGCTTGCCAATCTCTGCTGCGCTGGAGAACTCGGACTCGATGGCAGCTTGCGGCCCTGCAGAGGAATCCTTGCCATCGCAAACCTGGCCGCCGCGCAAAACGTACGAGCGCTAGTGGTGCCATCAGCCAATGCCGCAGAAGCAAGCCTTGTGCCTGGCTTAACAGTACGAGCTGCTCATTCCCTCAGCGAGGTTGTAGATCTATTGCACCAACCCCAACCACTAGCACCTAAACACATCTCCAAAGCGGCCGTCACGGCAAAAATCACGCCCAGACCAAACGATCAACTTCATCCACTGCTTGGTTGCGCCTTGGGCCATAAAGCCCTTGCCTTGGCTGCCGCCGGGGGCCATCACCTCCTGATGGTGGGGCCACCTGGCTGTGGGAAAACCCTTTTGGCTCAACATTTAGCCCAGCTGCTGCCGCCGCTCACGCGCCAAGAGGCCTTGGAAATCACCAGTATTCACTCTGTAGCAGGAATGCTGAAGAGCACTCCCCAGTTAATACAACAGCGACCCTTCCGGGCTCCCCATCACAGTTGCACGATTGCTGCACTCGTTGGAGGCGGTGCAAACCCCAGGCCAGGAGAACTAAGCCTCGCCCATGGTGGTGTGTTGTTTCTCGATGAACTAGCTGAATTTCCACGCAAAGTTCTCGACCAACTTCGACAACCACTCGAGGAAGGAGTCATTCGTCTGAATCGAGCCAGGCAGACATGTGCCTTCCCTGCTCAAATCACCGTTGTAGCAGCAACCAATCCCTGCCGATGCGGGTGGTTTGGAGATGAAGAGCATCCTTGCCGCTGTAGCCAATCCCAACGCCAGCGGTATTGGAGCCGCCTCTCTGGCCCCTTATTGGATCGCCTGGATCTACAACTGCGTCTCAAGCACCTGCCCGCAGCTCAGCTGCGCAAATCGGTTACCGGCTTCACTCCCACTGATCTCAATGATCAAGAGTTAATAGGCATCGAGCAGATCTTGCGCGCGCGCGCGCGGATGTTTGTTCGCAATCCTGATGGCAAGCTCAATCGTGACCTCTCGGCCCAGGATTTAGGGCAAATCGGCCAGCTGGATGAAAAGGCTCTAGAGCTCTGGGAGCAAGTTGTGAATCACCGCAGACTCAGTGCCCGCAGCGGTCTAAGGGTTCTTAGAGTCGCTAGATCTCTGGCCGATCTTCATGATCAAGACAAAGTCAATAAAAGTGCGATAGCGGAAACAATGTGTTTCCGTAGTTTTGATTATGGCGATGCCAAAGAAGATTTCGCCAGCTAATCCCCTTCGTCTTCAGCAATCAGCCGTATCAAGCTTATTCCTACAACGCTAAAGTCGAATCAGATGGAGTTGATCATTAATCTTCGCCAAGATCATTCAAGCTATATTCAAGCCCATAGGCAAACCATTTATTTGCACAAGCCATTAACAATGTGCACCATAGCGAAGAGACCGTTGAAGTGATTTTAGTTACGTCATAACAGCCAATCAGGATGCGAGTCATTTCAACAGGCAACGACACTGCCCAATCAACTCAAAAAAATTACTTAACCTGCCAAAACTCACGCCAGTGAAATGCACTGTGGCCAGCATATTTCCGATTCTTACGAATATCATTCTCCACAGAAGCTTCGTGAAGAAAGGCACTCTTCAGGCCAGCAAAGACCATGCTCTTAGACACTTGCCACTAAAACGGCTCCGACAAGTTAACTTCACTAATTTCCTCCAAGCATGGCCTGGTTCATTGAGCAAGCAACAAATTCGGAGAAAGGCAGAGTAACAGGCTGAATCTACTTATCGATCAAGAGATTCAACAGTTGATGTCTCAGGAGTTATTTCTTCAAAAGCTTCCTCCTCAACGACTTCATCAACTACAACTTCCTCTGCCGTGACACCTTCATCTGAACTTCCAGGCCAACTTTCGCTAAACACATACAGATGCCCAAGCGTACGTTGCCCATATTGGCGACGCATCAATTGCCATCCAGGCTCGAAGTTCAACTTAAGGAAATCACTGCTAGAAACCCCAGCACCACCAGCCCTGGCCACGATCAGGGCTGGGCTAGAGGTATCCCTAGTGGGGATGGCTAGCAAATGCATATCCCCATCAGCCCTCACCACACTCAAGCGATAGTGAGTTCCTAGGTCATCGCTCCCTATCCGCAACGAATAGCCATTGCCGTCAATGTATCGATTGCAAATCCCGGTGAAATCAAACCTCGCAAGCAGAGGATCAACAACAGCCGGCAAGCTTCCATCAACTGCAAAACAGGCTCGTTTGCTACTGCGTTGTTCGTAGATATTCAACTGCGACCTTTCACCCTTGCCAATCGGGGCAGCCACCAAAATGAATCGACTCTGCTCAACAGGAGCTGCTGTAAAGAGAGATCCTTGCGCCTGGACAGATGACGACCATCCAGTCAGGCCAGTCGCACCCACAAGGACCAGAGCAACTGCAGAGGGGAAATAACGCGCCATCAAGGCCTGCAAGATTCTGATCGAATCGTAAAAGTCTGCCGAGCAATCGGCTGCCCCCTCAGGCCGGTTTGTTGAGTCGAATGATGACCAACAGTGAATCCACCATGCCTGAAGCTGCAACCAACAGAAGCTTGCCAGTCGCTCAAGCCACAAGAGATGGATCTCAAGCGCTTCAAACCAAGGCAAAGAAAGAACCAATCAAAGCGCGACGCCAAACACACAGGAAACCTTCAAAGAAAGCATCCTCAAAGGCTTCAGCCAAAGCATTCAAACCAGCGGACGAACATCAGCCCGCTTGAAGCCATGCTCCTTTAACTCAAGGCTGAGCTCATTCTCATCGGTGACCCTGTCTACAAAAAGGACACCTTCAAGGTGATCCATCTCATGCTGGATGCAGCGAGCCATCAGGCCATCGGCCTTCATTTTGCGTGGTCGTCCCATCTCATCGCGAAAACTGAGCACGATCTCACTAGGCCGCACCACATTGAGATAAACGCCTGGGATGCTCAGACAGCCTTCCTCATAGGTTTCAACAGTTGCACTGGAGCTAATGATCTCGGGATTAATCAACACCACTGGCGGGGTTGTAGGGGTTTCCAGATCAAGGTCAAGGACCAAGAGCTGTTTATGAATTCCCACCTGCGGGGCAGCCAAACCAATCCCCTTAGCTGCGTACATGCTGCGAAGCATGTCCCTCACCAAGTCCCTCACAGATTCATCAACCTTGCCAATCCGACGAGTGGATTGCCGCAAAACCCCATTGCCCAAAGTGTGAATTTGAAGAGGCGGATGATCAAGCGGCTCCTTCGGGACTGCAACAGACCCCTTGGTTTTTTCGGCCGTACGTGCCAGCTGAGCGAAGCTTCGAGCCAAAGAAAAGTCTCAGCATCAGTTGATTGAGTTTAGGCAACTCCACCGCACATCAGACCCAAAACCGCCATGGAAAGCACAAGCCATCACCAGCGAAACCCGAAGCAAACCCCTCAACCTCTTTCTGCCAAATGCGCTCTCGGACAAACACCCACCCTCAAAGAACCGCGCCTGATTGATGACTGGGTGCTTTGGCTGGAGCAACGTCCTCAGGAACATGGTCGCACCACTGCCCTTATCCGTCCCTGGGGTCAATCTGACCACCCCCCCCAAGAGCTGACACCTGCCCCAGCCAATCTGCGTAGTCGTATTCACGATTACGGAGGAGGGGTTCTAGCCACAGCCTGCCAAGACAACCAGCTCCTGATGGCCTGGATCGATGATGTCGATGGCTGCCTCTGGTTCCAGCGCTGGCAGGGCCTCCACCAGGCCACCACAGGGAAGAAGGAATTATCTCCGCTCAATCCTCCGCTTCGCCTCTCAAAACCAAACGATGCCCAACTTGCTGATGGTCTGATTGACCTGCCACGGCAGCGCTGGCTCGGAATCATGGAAGCAGACAAGCGGGACTGGCTGGTGACCTTCTCCCTCAACCATGAGAACCAGGCTGCCACGGTGTTGCATCGCCCTGCTGATTTTGCTGGTTACGCGATCCTCAGCCCCAATGGAGATCAACTGGCCTGGGTGGAATGGCAACAACCGGCCATGCCCTGGGAGGCAAGCCAAATCTGGTGGGCCAGCCTCGACCCTGCGGGGTTGATCACAAGCTCGGCCTGTCTAGCTGGTAGCAAACCACTTGATCACAAACAAACATCCGTCTTCCAGCCCCTTTGGCTACCCAATGGAGAGCTGGTTGTCAGCGAAGACAGCAGCGGCTGGTGGAATCTGATAGTGGCAAAGCTGACGACTGACCCCGCTGTCCAACCCACTTGGCGACGCCCCTGGCCGCTTTCAGCCGAAACCGGCATGCCGCAGTGGGTTTATGGCATGAGCAGCAGCGCATGGGATGGAGAGCAAATTCTGACCGCCATCTGTGATCAAGGTTCTTGGAGGCTGAGCCGCTTGGCCGATGATGGACAGATCAGCACCATCAACCAACCTTTTGATGATCTAAATGGTCTGCAGGCACAGGAAGGTCGAGCCGTAGCCATCGCTAGCAATGCCACCACGAGCCCTGGGCTACTAGAGCTCAACCTCAACTGTGGCAGCTGGAAGCACACCCCAGCCAGTGAGCCTTTACTGAATGCTGATGCGATCAGCGTTGCGGAGCCTATCTGGTTTGAAGGCTGCCATGGGCAGCAAACCCATGCCTGGTATTACCCGCCAATCAATGGCAGCAAAGGCCCTGCGCCACTTCTTGTCAAAAGCCATAGCGGCCCTACCAGCATGGCCAACCGCGGTCTAAGCCTCAGCATTCAGTTCTGGACATCCAGAGGCTGGGGAGTGGTGGATGTGAACTATGGCGGCTCCACTGGATTTGGCCGTGCATACCGCGAACGCCTCCGGGGAGGCTGGGGCGAAACAGACGTAACGGATTGCGCCGAAGCCGCACTGGCACTAGTGAAATGCAACAAGGCAAACCCAACACAAATCGCCATTGAAGGAGGCAGTGCCGGTGGATTTACCACCCTGGCCTGCCTTTGCTTCACCGATGTCTTTCGCGCTGCTGCCTGCCGTTATGCAGTGAGTGATCTCACCGCCATGGCAGAAGACACCCATCGATTTGAAGCTCGATACCTCGATCACCTGGTAGGCCGTTGGCCCGACCAAAGACAACTTTACGAAAACCGCTCACCTCTCCTGCATGCCCACAAGATCCAATGCCCAGTGATCTTCTTTCAGGGACTTCAAGACAAAGTGGTTCCCCCAGAGCAAACAGAACGGATGGCCAATGCCTTAAAAGAAAACGGCATACCAGTTGAACTACACATTTTTGAGCAGGAAGGCCACGGCTTTCGAGACAGTGCTGTCAAGACCAAAGTCTTAGAAGCAACTGAGCAATTCTTCCGCCGCCACCTAAAGCTCTAGCTGTGCTCCCTTAAGAAGCCGATCGTCGCAACCAATTCCTCAGCAAAACGATCGACTTCTTCTGGTGTGTTGGTGAAGCTCAAGCTGGCACGAGCTGATCCAGGGATCCCATAGTGACGATGCAAAGGCTGGGTGCAGTGGTGGCCACTACGAATACAGATCCCTGCTGAATCAAGCAGTGCACCAATATCATTGGGATGCAAACCATCCACCGTGAAAGCCGCCAAGACCGCCCGATTAGGCTCCTGCTGAGGAGTTGGGCCCAGAATCGTCAACCCATCAATGGCTTGGAGGCGATCAAACAATTGCAGCGTGAGCTGCTGCTCCCAAGCGTGAATACGATCTAGGCCAACCTGGTTCAGGTAGTCGAGAGCAACGCCCATACCAATAGCTTCCCCAATAGCAGGGGTACCTGCTTCAAACTTGTAGGGCAGATCAGCCCAGCTGCTGTGGTCGAGATAAACGTCCTGAATCATTTCGCCACCGCCGAGGAAAGGCGGCATAGCATCAAGCAACTCCTCTCGAGCCCAAAGAAAACCCATCCCGGTAGGACCGCATAATTTGTGGGAAGAACCCACGAGAAAGTCACAGCCAAGCCGAGACACATCAACAGGCATATGTGGCAAGCTCTGGCAAGCATCCAGCAACACCAGAGCACCAAAGCGATGAGCCTCTGCAGTGACCTCAGAGATCGGGTTAAAACAGCCCAGCACATTGCTCAAATGAGCCAGGCTGACTAAACGAGTTCGCTCGGAGAGTTTGTGCCGAAGATCGTTTAAATCAAGCTCCCCGCAATCGGTGAGGTCGACAAAGCGCAGCACGCAACCTGTTCGCTTGGCAAGCATCTGCCAAGGAACAATGTTGCTGTGATGCTCCATCAAGGTGAGCAGCACCTCGTCACCTTCATGGAGGTTGGCATCTCCCCAAGTGCGCGCCACCAGGTTGATCGCCTCACTCGCATTCCTTGTGAAAACGATTTCCCGCGCGCTTGAGGCAGCGATGAAATCAGCCACCTTCTGACGTGCTCCTTCAAAATCCTCGGTTGCACGAACACTCAACTGATGGGCACCACGGTGCACATTGGCGTTGTCATGGTCGTAGTAATGCTGTAAGGCATCCAGCACCTGCCGTGGCTTCTGACTTGTCGCCGCATGGTCCATGTAAATCAAGGGCTGACCTAAGCAGGCGGTCTGGCCTAGTAGCGGGAAATCCGCTCGCGTGAGCTCTGCCAGGTTCGCTGAAGTTTCTAGAGCTGCCATTGCCAAAGGCATGCTCTGCTCTGAACTCACGGAAGAGGTCATGATCGGCTCAAACCCCATCCAACAATCGAGCTAACGGCTGCCAGGCCTGTGAAATAGATGGGAGCATGCAACTCACCTCATCACAAAAAGCGCGCAGTAAAAGCTGTGCGGCTTGATCAGGTGAAATTCCGCGACTTTGAAGATAAAAAAGTGCCTCCGGCTGAAGCCGGCTCACTGTGGCCCCATGGGCGCATTTGACATCGTCAGCAACAATTTCCAACTCAGGCTTGGTGTCAATTCGGGCCCGATCTGAGAGCAACAAGCTACGACTTAGCTGCGCGGCATCGGTACGCTGCGCCTCACGAGGCACCTGCACCACCCCGTTAAAAACACTGCGGCCATGACCGGCTGCAACTACCTTGTGGAGTTGATCCAAGGTTCCTTCCGGGCCATTAAAACGCACACAGGAATGAGTATCAGCAAGCTGATTAGCCTGCACCAGTTGAAGGGCCCGCAATTGACTCTTGGCACCACCATTCAACTGAATCAATTGGGGCTCATGACGAATCACACCCCAACCTTGACTGACACTCACCAGGGAAACATCACTGCTTGGTTCCTGCTCAACAGCAAGATGAGCCAATAATGCAGCTTGAGGATGGCCGAAAGCTAGAAGGCCATGACGCAACTTAGCCTCACTTTGCAAGTGAGCTTCCACCAAAACGCTGGTGAGATTGGCACCTGAACTTAGCTGAACTTGTAGCAACTCAAGCTTGGCCTTTTCCTCAAGGAGCAAGAGCACCCGCACGGCAAAAACACCCCGATCGACGCCGGCATCACACACCAATTCAAGAGGGCTATCCACTATCCCGCTAACCCGCAAGCCAATGACTTGTGAAGCGATGGCCTGATTCAACGCCACAGGCCATTGGCCTTTGGATGTCGCCAGGTTCAAAGTGTGCCCGAGAGAATGCTTGAGTTCCGCATCGCTAAGCGGCGACAGGCCCTTCGGGAGAGTCACTCCAGCAAAAGGATCCTGCCCCGTCCCTAAGACCAGACGTGTCACCTGATCAGAAACACAAGGAGCCGATGGCTCACCTAGAGAGCAAATCTGTCGAGGCTCAAGTTCAGCGATGGGTGCAAGATCACAAAAACGCCATGCCTCCTGTCGACGATGAGGAGCAGAGAGGGTTTCAAGGTGATTGCGCGACTGAGCCTGGCAGGCAGCCATCGGACCTGATGGGGCTTCAAGACTGTGCAAGAGCCGCTCACACCAGTCATCGAGAGCTGAGGAGTTCTTGATGGGGGCTTCCACCATCAGGTCATCTCCAATGCATCCAATTCACGATCAACCCATTCATAACCTCGTTGCTCCAACTCAAGTGCCAGCGCCTTGTCACCGGAGCGCACAATCCTCCCCGCGGCCATCACATGCACGTAGTCGGGTTGAATGAGATCAAGTAGACGCTGGTAATGAGTAATCAACAAGGTGGCATTGTCAACATTTGCGAGTTGATTGACACCCCCAGATACGATGCGCAAAGCATCGATATCCAAACCGGAATCGGTTTCATCGAGAATCGCTACAAGAGGTTCTAGCAACGCCATTTGCAAAATCTCATTGCGCTTCTTCTCTCCACCACTGAAGCCCTCATTCACCGAACGGTCTAGAAAAGCTGGGTCCATCTGCACCAAACCGAGACGCTCACGCACAAAGTCTTCGAACGCAAAGGTGTCCAATTCCTCCAGGCCTTGTGCTAAGCGACGGGCATTCGTGGATACCCGCAGGAACTCAAGATTACTCACTCCAGGAATCTCAACCGGGTACTGAAAACCGAGAAAGAGCCCAATTCGAGAGCGCTCATCTGGCTCAAGAGGGAGTAAATCCTCACCGCGATAAAGAACACTGCCCTCGGTAACTTTGTAAGCAGGATGCCCTGCCAACACCTTAGATAAAGTGCTTTTACCGCTGCCATTACGACCCATCAAGGCATGAATCTCGCCTGCACGGATGGTGAGATTTACTCCATTAAGGATAGGCTGATCATCAACGCAAGCAGACAAGTCGCGTATCTCTATCAGTACTGGAGCATCGGGAGAAATCACTATAAGAAACGAAAAGAATTAGGAGAGGTTGAGCCAACGCAGCAATTCATTATCCTACCGAACCCTCCAATTTAAGAGCCAATAGCTTATCAGCCTCAGCAGCAAACTCCATTGGCAACTGACTAAAAACATCTCGACAAAATCCACTAACAATCATCGAAATTGCAGCTTCAAAATCTATTCCCCGGCTCTGAAGATAAAAAAGCTGATCTTCTGAGATTCTGCAGGTACTGGCCTCGTGTTCAATACTGGCATCAGGCTGCTGACTGCGTATATAAGGATAGGTATTGGCTCCAGCCTGATCACCAATCAGCATGGAATCGCACTGGCTGTAATTCTTGGCATTGAGAGCCTTTGGACCCATCTGCACCAGACCGCGATAGCTGTTCGCCGAATGGCCTGCGCTGATGCCCTTGCTCACAATTGTAGAGCGAGTACGAGGCCCTAGATGGATCATTTTTGTGCCAGTATCTGCCTGCTGACGATGATTTGTGAGAGCAACCGAATAAAATTCACCTACGGAATCAGCACCTTGCAAGATGCAACTTGGATACTTCCAAGTAATCGCTGAGCCTGTTTCTACTTGTGACCAGCTAATTTTACTGCGAGCGCCACTGCAATGCCCACGCTTGGTGACAAAGTTATAAATGCCTCCAACACCATTCTCATCACCGGCATACCAGTTTTGCACCGTGGAATACTTGATCGAAGCATCATCAAGTGCCACCAACTCCACAACAGCAGCATGGAGTGTATTGGTATCAAACATCGGAGCGGTACAACCCTCGAGATAACTTACAGACGCCCCCTCTTCTGCAACAATCAAAGTCCGCTCGAATTGTCCAATATCGCCAGAATTAATACGAAAATAAGAAGATAATTCCATCGGGCATTCCACACCCCTAGGAATAAAAACAAAAGAGCCATCACTGAACACAGCTGAGTTCAACGCTGCAAAATAATTATCATTCGAAGGCACAACTGTGCCAAGGTATCTGCGAACCAATTCTGGATACTCATTCACAGCATCAGTAATGGAACAAAAGACCACTCCATGCTCGGCAAGCTTTTCTTTATAGGTGGTTGCAATCGAAACGCTGTCAAATACGGCATCAACAGCGACATTTGACAAGCGCTTTTGTTCACTAAGTGGAATACCAAGCTTATCAAAAGTTTCCAACAAAGTTGGATCAACCTCTTCAAGGCTATTTTTTTTCTCCTTCTGTTTAGGGGCCGCGTAATAAACAATATCTTGATAATCTATCGGTGGATAACCAAGGCCTGCCCAATCAGGCGTCTGCAATTTAAGCCAGTGTCGATAGGCCCTGATCCGAAAATCAAGCAGGAATTGCGGCTCATTTTTCTTCTCCGAAATCAAGCGAACCACATCTTCATCAAGACCCTTAGGGATCTTTTCAGTTTCGATGTCAGTTACGAACCCATACTTATAAGGCTCTGAAACAAGCTGCCCAACGTGGCTTTGGCTGGTCATAATTGATAGCCGATCAGAAGGGAGTGAAGGTTTTGAAACCCTCTAGACAAAGGCCTTGGCTTGTGAAATATGGAGGGCCGCATCTGGCATGACATCGAGAAGGAGGATGGGCCGATCAACGTAGGCACGACGACATGAATAAACAAGAAGCCGTTGAAGGCTCTCAGAAGAAACGAAACCAATAGGTTTCGTTTCGACAAGCCTAAGGCAAAAGGCCTTGAGGTGACTGGCCGCTTGGTGAAGCAATGTTCAAGACGCCACCAGATTCTGTCCATAGGATTGCGGCTTGAACCCTGCGTTGAGACTGATCTAACGCACCCTATGCCGCCACCTTCTGTTTCTGCGTGGCATGGTTATAGGAGTACTGACTATCCATGACCACAGAGGCGCAGGCACCTACCCGCGAAGCAACCCTCACTCTGCTATTGCGGCAGGGTGAGAGTAGTGCGGCAAACCTGGCTGCATCGTTGGGCATCTCAGTCCAAGCAATGCGACGCCATCTACGCAGCCTCGAAGACGATGGTCTGGTCGAGGCCAGCCCAACTCCCACAGGCCCAGGGCGTCCCTCGAACCTCTGGCAATTGACAGAGCAGGGACATCATCACTTCCCTGATGGCAGTGAGAATTTCGCCCTTGGCTTGATGGAGTCCATGAAAGCCGCCTTGTCTCCCGAGACATTTACGTCACTACTAAGTCAACAAGCACTCAAAAAAGCCAACCTCTACCGCCATCAGCTCGGCTCAGGGTCAATCGAGGATCGCCTTGAGAAGCTGGTGGAATTACGTCGCCAAGAGGGCTATGCAACAGAATGGCAGCCCGCTCCAGATGGTATTGGCTGGTTCATCAAAGACTTTCACTGTTCCCTGCAAAGAATTGCAGAGGAGTATCCATCGGTTTGCGAGCAGGAATTACTGCTGATGAGACAAACATTCCCCGACTGCTTGATTGATCGAGTGAACTGGCGTCTGGAATACGGCAATTGCTGCGGCTTCCAAATCAAGCCAACTCAAGAACATGACTGATCAGGAGACGTAGTAGGTGCATCCTCTCAGCCTGGAAGTCCCTCGGGCAGATCCAAGCCAGGCTCAATCAAATCCGCGACAGCCAAAATAATTCCATCCTTCCCGCTACGACACCCTCCCAAACCAGCGCAATCGCTGGGTCGATCAGCGCAAGGTGGTCCGAGCAAGGTCACCAACACCGCAACCGCAAAACCTACAAAGTGCAATTTTGCCTGCCTGATCGTGGTTGAGACCACTGCCATCGGAAGTACCCAAGGTCAAATCTTCTGCAAATCGCGTGAAGGCAGACCAGAGGAGCCCTTTCCCAGGATGCACTCACCAGCAAAGCACCTATGCATCTCATTCAAGGGGTAGGGAACAGCCCCGGAATGATCTGCATGGCCAAGGTGGATGTCACAGCATTGAGCTCTGATCCATCCCAGCTCGAGAACAAATCAACAGAAGCTCCCATTCACGACGAAGAGGAAAGCTGAGTTGTTGCTTTTTAGGTGCACTCAATTGAGCGTCACCTCCAGATCCCAGTGCGGTCAGTAGATGCTGACGACCAGAGCTCTAACCACCCGTAAACGACCAATTGCCCACAGAATGTGATCCCAAACAAAAACGGAGTGTTTTTAGACGTGACCCAAGCCTTATCTTCTATGGCACGTCTCACCATCCGTCAGCTCCGCCAAGTAGCCAGCGATTTGGGCGTAACCCTTTACAGCCGCAAGACCAAGGAACAATTGCTCAACGCTATTAGTGTTCGTCAGGAAAAAGAAGAAAGTAACCGACTGGGGGTAGAAGCTGAACTCAACTCCCCATCAAGACTCAAGTCTGATACTCGAGTGGTTTTCCTACCCCGAGATCCGCAATGGGCTTATGTCTTCTGGGAAATCTCCGAAACTGATCGCAAGCGAGCCCTATCGAAAGGGGCCAACCGGCTCTGCCTACGTTTAACCGACGTAACCGGCATCGATGACGATAAAGCACATCCACACACACTTCAGGAAGTCTCTGTAGACAGCCACAGCAACGAATGGTACCTACCTGTTCCAATGTCTGATAGGGACTATCGAGTTGAACTCGGCTATCGCGTCGGTACTGTCTGGATGTCCCTGGCCTTTTCCTCGATAGCCAAGGTCCCAACACTCCACCCCAGCGAGCAAATCCTCGATCAGTTTGTTCCCTTCAGCCTTGAGGGCATCACAAGCAGTCCTACACCCACCGCGACACAAGCACCACAGCTAGAGGATGATCCCATTGGCGACCCAATCGATAGCGGGCTACACGAGCGGCTCTATCAGAGCGCTACACAGCACTTCCGCAGCAGCAGGGTCGGTTCGGAAGTCTTCCAAGAACACAGCGGCTTGGATAGCGATCAACGTGGTCTGAACGCTTCAGGCATCGGCCTTTGGGCCAGTGGTCGTAATGAGTCCGGACTGGGTGGAGTACCACCACGCCCAAAAACCTTCTGGCTTATTGCCGACGCTGAGCTGATGATCTACGGCGCAACAGATCCTTCTGCCCGCCTAACCATCGGCGGCGAAGACATTCCTCTCTCCAATGATGGAACCTTCCGCATCCAAGTTCCCTTCCGCGACGGAGAGCAGGTCTATGCGATTGAGGCCACTGCGGCCGACGGTGAGCAGAAACGCAATATCACCTTGAACTTCCAACGGAGAACACCCACCGATAACACAAACCCAGAAGACCAGGCAGTCGCAGAATGGTTTTAAATGAGCTCCCCAGATCATGACGACGTTGAGAAGGTTTGTCGCCATCACTCCACTCGCTGGAGCGATCATCCTCCCTCTCGTTGTACCCCTCAGCATGGCCCGTCTTGGTATCGGTGCAGGAGTGCTCATGACGCTGATGGTGTCCACTATCTGGTTCGTCGCCATGCTGCGCACCGCAGAAATGCCCCATTAACAAACTGGGGCGAAATCAAGGTGGAACCCTATTAGCGGCTGGTTAAGGTCAAAAAGTGCGCAAGCAAGCCTGGAAGTGGATGCTCCCCGTACTTCTAGGGTTAGCAAGTTGCAGCAAAGTTGGATCTGTACAGGGCAATGCCCCTACGGAACTGCCCTTACCTGAAAGGATCCAGGTGGTTTTCAACCATCGCGATGGTGCGCGATACCGCAGTCCTCTTGATGATCAGTGGCGCAACGGCGACAACCTTGAGAAGTTCGTCATCACTGCTATAGAAAAAGCGCAGCAAGAGATTCTTGTGGCCGTGCAAGAACTCAGCTTGCCTGGAGTAGCAGACGCACTCGTCGCAGCCAAGCAACGGGGCGTGACCGTGCAAATGGTGATCGAAAACAGCTTTAGCCAGCCCTGGGGTGATCTACATGAAGCAGATATGTCCCTGCATGAACGCCGTCGAGTGGCCCATCTCAAGATGTTGGCAGATCGTAATCACGACGGGGAGCTAAGCCCCACAGAACGCTATCGCGGCGATGCGATGCAAATCCTTAGGCGTCATCACATCCCTTGGATTGATGACAGCGAAGACGGCAGCAAAGGAAGTGGTCTGATGCATCACAAATTCTTGGTTATCGATACTCAAAGGGTGATTACTGGAAGTGCAAACTTCAGCCATTCAGGCATACATGGAGATCCCGCAGCGATACAAACGCGCGGCAATATCAACCACTTGCTGAGCTTTAACAGTACAGAACTAGCTGAACTATTCAAAAAGGAGTTCCGTTTGATGTGGGGCGATGGTCCGGGAGGTGCAAAAGACAGCCTGTTTGGTTTAGCTAAAAACGCGCCTGGCATTCAAACTGCAAAGGTTGGTAGCACCAGAATTGAAGTGCTCTTCGCTCCACACGCGAAACGACAAAAAATGAACGGCCTGCAATTCATTGCCAAGCAAATAGAAACATCAAAACAAAGCATCGATATGGCCTTGTTCATCTTTTCTGCACAAGGTTTGGCTAACAAACTGCGGGAGCAAGTTCAACGCGGTGTGAAGATACGATTAATCGCCGACCCTGGCTTTGCCAGCCGTTCCTATTCAGAAGTACTGGACTTATTAGGTGTTGCGCTTCCAGATCACCGTTGCAAACTGGAAGTAGGCAACAAACCATTCGCAGTACCTCTAAAAGGAGTAGGTACACCGAGACTGGCGAGCGGCGACAAGCTGCACCACAAGTTCGCGGTGATCGACAACAAAAAAGTGATCACAGGCTCATTCAATTGGAGCCCTGCTGCAGCTCACACCAACGACGAAACGCTGCTGTTGATTCATTCACCCCAACTTTCCAAACACTTCACCCGTGAGATGAATCGTCTCTGGCGTGGTGCTGAACTTGGGATCACGGCTCAGATACAGCGCAAGCTGGAACAGCAACGAGACAAGTGCGGGAGTGGATCAAGGATGGACTGAGAAAACAGTTGAAGCTTTGATTAATTCTTAAACTAGAATGGAAAGCCCTTTTAAATACAGCCGTAAATGGGCTTTTTAAGATCGTACATAAGCAGCTTATTTCTCCTATCTTCTATTGCCAACACCACAGTGGCAACCGAACCAAAACAATTGAAAAATTGCAATGGTGTATATGAATTTTACGGAAATCCATCCCCTGCCAGCAACAGGGGTTCTGGTCTTAGGATTTTATTTTATATCGGTAAACGCAAGGATATATTGCAATGCCTTAAAAACTCAAGAGTGGAAAAAGTAGCACCTCTTCATGAACAATTAAATAGTGGTAGATACAGCAAAATGGACGAACAATTGCTCCGAGACACCGCCATACAACTCGATATTAAAGACCCATACCTTACAAATGGAGGAATTTAATCATGGATTACGGTCTTGTTTCCTGCAAAACCAGTGATCCACGGCAGCTTCAACTGGTCGCCCGCCGACGCCCACACCAGCGACAAAAGCATGCTGGTGATCAACTCACCAAGGTCCAGATAACAACCCATTCACCGATCGCAAAGCCTGAGCCACAATCAACTCATCCAGGGCAGAATGTCCCCATGAGCCCGCTCAAAATCCATCCGGCATTGGCCATACTCAGCCTGTTTGCCATGTCTGCACCTACTGCACGCAGTGAGGTGGAATACATTCCGTTCCCAAGCAACGAGGAGCTGCGCAGCATCCAGCTTCAGGCCTATGCCTGCTCTCGAGACAATGATGCGGAAGCCTGCAGCAACACCCGAGAATTGATCGATCCTTTACTAGACCACCCTCGTTTGCCATCCTCTTGCAAGGATGTGGTCTGGGATTTGCTTCAGGTGGCCAACAAGGTCCCTAAAAACAGCTTCCAGCGTAGGGATGCCATCGATCAGCCCGCTAAACGACTCTCCATCATTTGCATCAATCCAGCAAAACAAACAGCACCTAAACCTTCCCCAAAAGGTGGCCTAGTCCCCCAACAAAGCTGAACCAGCAAGCACGCATCAAGCGATTGATGTTTAGATCATCTTGATCAGCTGCTGTCTCAATGAAATGCGAGTCAGCTGGCCTGTTTCAGGCTGTGTAAGAGCAACCCCAAATCCTGAACATCCAGGAGATGGCTCCCAGTCATGACCCTGAACTAATCCCTCGGCTCAACAATCAAGGTTCGACAGAATCAGTGTCGAGTAAATCCAACAAGGTCTCTGCTGTCGTCGTCATCTGAGCAAGACTAAAATCTCCTTCTTGAGAGGCAACTTGAACCGCCAATTTGCACAATGAGGACGACCGGCCTGTTGCGCTGCAGCTCATGGTGAGATCGAGCAGGGCATTTGTAAGTTTGCCGCGCAGGCAGCTTTCACTGCCAGACCTCACAATCACAGCCTCAGCAGCTGTACGCGTGACCTGTTCGGCTTGCGGGTAAGGGATCTGACGAATTCCTTTAAACGCCATCGACGGAGTTGTTAAAAGCAGCATGGCACCATGCCAAAGCCAGCCCATAGGCTTGGCGGCCCATTCCCCAACAACTGAGCTGCATCTCAGCTCCTCTCAATGATCTTTGCGAACACTAGCCGCGAGAACTGGAGACGGCCAAAACAGGATCGATGATTGCGTTTGATTAGGTTCGATGAAGAACTGCCTTCGTCTCTGATGACCAGCTCGGCCCAGACGGGACCCACACAGCGCCAGGTACATCTGAACACACCCTTCAACGACCAAAAACCAGGGACCTCCGGCCTACGCAAAAGCAGCAAGCAATTCGAACAAACCAATTACCTGGAGAGCTTCATTGAAGCAATCTTCCAAACCCTGCCTGGGGTTGAGGGGGGGACTCTAATCTTGGGGGGAGATGGTCGCTACGGCAATCACCGCGCCATTGATGTGATCCTGCGTATGGGTGCTGCTCATGGCCTAAGCCGAGTGATCACCACCACAAATGGCATTCTCTCCACGCCTGCAGCATCCCATCTCATCCGTGCCAATAAGGCCATCGGAGGAATCATCCTTTCCGCGAGCCACAACCAAGGCGGTCCAGATGGCGACTTCGGCGTCAAAGTCAACGGTGCCAATGGTGGTCCAGCAGCCGAATCACTCACAAACGCGATCTACGCATGTAGCCAAGCTTTAGAGAGGTACAGCCTTGTCGATGCAGACGTAATCCCTCTTGACACCCCAGGCCACCATGCCATCGGTGCCATGGCTGTAGACGTGATCGACGGCGTTGAAGACTATGTAGAGCTGATGCAGAAGTTGTTCGACTTCGGGCGCATCAAAGACCTCATCAAAACCGACTTCCCAGTCGTGTTTGATGCAATGCATGCTGTCACTGGTCCCTATGCACAACGGCTACTGGAAGGACTTCTCGGTGCCCCAACTGGCACTGTGCGCAACGGAGTTCCGCTTGAGGATTTTGGTGGAGGCCACCCAGACCCCAACCTCACCTACGCCGCTGAACTGGCAGACCTCCTCCTCCATGGCAAGTCCTACAGCTTCGGTGCCGCCTGCGATGGTGATGGCGACCGCAACATGATCCTGGGAAGAGGTTGCTTCGTTAACCCAAGTGACAGCCTTGCAATCCTCACTGCCAATGCTGAGCTAGCTCCGGCTTATGCCAATGGCCTTAGCGGTGTGGCTCGCTCCATGCCCACGAGCGCTGCAGTGGATGTCGTCGCCAAAGAACTGGGCATCGATTGCTTTGAGACCCCGACAGGCTGGAAATTCTTTGGGAACCTGCTAGACGCTGATCGCATCACCTTGTGCGGCGAGGAAAGCTTCGGCACTGGCAGCAACCACGTGCGTGAGAAAGATGGACTATGGGCCGTTCTCTTCTGGCTCCAGATCCTGGCGAAACGGCGTTGCAGCGTCGCTGATGTGATGACGCAGCATTGGAGTCGTTTTGGACGCCATTACTACTCACGACACGACTACGAAGCGATTGCCAGTGAGCCTGCCCATGATCTCTACAACAGATTGGAAGCAATGCTGCCTGGATTGGTTGGCCAGCCTTTTGCTGGTCGCAGCGTCAGTCAGGCGGACAACTTCAGTTACACCGATCCTGTGGATGGCTCAGTCACAGAATCACAAGGGCTGCGGATCCTTCTAGAAGACGGCAGCAGAGTCGTGGTTCGACTCTCCGGCACCGGCACCAAAGGTGCCACATTGCGCGTTTATCTAGAACGCTACGAACCTAGTCATGGCAACTTAAATCAAGATCCCCAGCATGCTCTAGCCGATCTCATCAATGGCATCGATGCGCTTGCCGAAATTCAAAAGCGCACTGGGATGCAAAGGCCAACAGTGATCACTTGATCTCAGCGCAGCCACCGCTCCCGTGGGCGGCGGTGATACTCCGCCTCGGTGCTGCTTTGTTGCAGCTGGCGCATGCTTTCAATGACCACTGCTCCAAGAGCTCCAGATAGCGTGACCATGATGAAAAAAAGGTTCAGCCTCTGACTGTGAATGTCTACAGGAGTGTTTGAGATCACCGTACGCAAAAAGAGGGCAACAAGACCTCCGAGCAAGAACCCCACCAGCAGCGATATCAATACCCTCGTACCGCTGAAGGGCTTGTTTCTTATTGAGCGAGAGCGATGCATTGGTTTATCCCTGCCCAGAGGGGTCTCCCGAATTAAGTAAATTGGTGCTGGCTTGTTCTGTATCACTAAAGGTGCCTACAAGAGCTTTAACAACGACGTAAAAGACAGGCACAACAAACAGCGAAAGGAAAGTGGCAACCAAAAGGCCACCGAATACAACCGTGCCAAGAGAAGCTTGGCTGCGGGCTCCTGCTCCGCTAGCCAAGACCAACGGCATAAAGCCAAAAAGAGACGAAATAGCAGTCATAATGATGGGCCTAAGTCTCGACTTGGCTGCCTGCCTTGCTGCTTCAAGAGCCGTAACTCCCTCAGCCAAGCGTTGATTAGCCAAATCAACAATCAAGATCCCATTTTTAGCAGCTAGACCAATCAACATCACAAGGCCAACCTGTGCATAAATGTTGAGAACCTCGCCACGCAATGCTAGAAACAACAAGGCTCCAAGCATTGCAGTAGGAACTGTCATCAAAATAATTAGGGGATCTGAATAACTCTCGTACTGAGCAGCCAGAACGAGATAAACTACCAGAATCCCTAAGGCAAAAATCACAACTGCCAGGGCACCAGCTTTCACTTCCTCTCGAGATATCCCTGTCCAATCAAATCCGAGGCTCTTAAGATTCTGAGCTGCAAAAAGCTCCTTCATACCATTAATGGCCTGCCCCGAGCTCTTACCAGCCGCAGGTGATCCTTCTATTTTTATCGATCTGTAAAGGTTAAAGTGAGAGATCACACTTGGCCCAACAGAAGGTTCAACTGTTAAAAATTCTGAGAGCTGAATCTGCTCACCCGAGCGATTCTTAACGTAAATTGAAGCCAGCTTTTCAGGTGCAGAGCGACCCAATTCATCGGCCTGAACATAAACACGACGAACCTTACCTTCTTGGAAGGTATCATTAACATAGGCGCCTGCAAAATTAGCGCTAAACACACGCATTGCAGAGCTGAAGTCAACATCAAGAGAGGCCATAATATCCCTATCAACCTCAACTCGTAGCTGCGGAGATTCAGGAGAGAATAAAGTCCGTACTCTGCTCAACAATGGATTTGCATTCGCCTGCTGAATCATTTGCCCAGCCGAGGCAAAGAAGTTGTTTAAGCCATAAGCACCACCACTCTTGTCAAGTAATTGGAACTCAAATCCACTGCCAATACCGTATCCAGGAATCGCAGGTGGCTCAACAACAAAAATCCTCGCGCCGTCAATAGCCCCAAAGAACTTCTGGTTTAGCCTTCCAACAATTGCATCGGCAGATTGATCACGATTTTTTCGCTCATCCCAATTACGCATCCCAACAAAAAACAATCCTTTATTAGGGCTATTGCCATCAAAACTTGCTCCACTAAAAATTGCTGCTGAAGTGATATCGGGTTCGCTGCGCAATATCTCAGCAACTTGCTTATTAATCTTCTCGGTGACCTGAGTAGACACACCTTCTGGGGCCTGCAACACGCCGATGGCATAGCCCTGGTCTTCAGTAGGCACAAATCCACCTGGAATCGCAGTAAAAGCAACCCCGGTAAGCAGAACGCCTACCGCAAGAATTCCCATCACAAGAGAACGGCGGCAAAGAACCCACTCGAGCAGATCGGCATAGCGCTGCTCAAAGACAGAATAAATGCGATTGAAATGACTAAAAATCCATGGTGTATACCAACCCAAGCTCAAGCCAAGGCCAGCGAACAAAACGACTGGCAAGGGATTTGAAACTCCTGCGATGAAAAGGCCAATCACAGCCCCTGCAACAGAGAATGGCAGCCTCAACGAACGGCCAGTCAAGCGAGACAGCACAAAGCCAAGAATTGCAGCGATTGCTGTAGGGATCAAGGCCAGCGCCGCACCACCACCAACAACTAATAGTCCGTAGATAAACCCAATGACTGCTCCAGAAATTGCATATGTATTGCGTCCCGGAGCTGTGCCTTCCCGGCCCAAAAGCAAGGCAGAAAGCATGGGAGAAAAAGTTAAAGCATTAAAGGTAGAAATCGCGATAGCGAAAATAATCGTTGCTGCAAACTGCTTGTAGATCGAACCCGTAGCGCCAGGGAAAAATAACACTGGCAAAAACACTGAGAAAAGAACCAATGATGTAGCAATAACTGCAGAGAAAAGCTCATCCATTGTTGACTTCGCAGCTTCCAAGGCAGTCATCCCTGATGCCTTCTTAGTTGAGGTATTTTCAATCACTGTGATTGCATCATCAACCACTAATCCTGTAGCAAGAACCAATCCAAATAAGGTGAGCTGGTTGAGCGAGAAGCCAAACCCTAAAACCAGAGAGAATGTACCTAGAAGCGCAACAGGGATGGCAATACCAGGCACCAAAGTAGCTTTCCAATTCTGTAAAAATACAAACAGAATAAGAACCACCAAAATGATCGCATCTCTAAGCGAATTGGTGACTCCATTAATTGATGCATTAATAAAGTCTGTATTGTCATAGATTTTCTCCATCTTCATTCCGACAGGCATTTTGCTGGTAAATTCTTCGAGAACATCTTTTACTCCATTGGAAACCTCAAGAGCATTGCTGCCACTCAATTGATAAACAGCCATACTCACAGCAGGGACTCCCTGCAAATCTGTAGCGCTGTTGGAATAGCTTTCACCACCAAGCACAACACGACCGACATCGCTGAACCTCACTAAACCGCCATCCTCTGTTGTCCTAACAACCATATTTTCAAAGTCTCCAATGCTCACAAGGCGGCCATTTAATTGCACAGGAAAAGCAAATATCTGCCCTTCTGCAGATGGTTCACCTCCTATATTCCCAGCAGGAACCAAACGGTTCTGGCTTTCAATCGCCCCCATTACATCCGCTGAAGTCAGGCCAAAGACCTCAAGCTTTTCATTGTCCAGCCAAAGCCTAAAAGCAACCTTACGGTTACCAAAGTAGGTCACTTCACCTACTCCCTTAACCCGCTTAACCTCGTCCGTTAGGCCCAGATCTAGCAGCCCACTAATCGTTTCTACGCTATATTCAATCGTGCTTGGATCTTCGCTAACAAAATTATAAAGAAGCAAGATGGAATTGGAAGCCTTATTAACACTCACCCCTGCCTTGCGCACTGCTTCCGGCAACTGTGGCTCTGCCAGCGCAACCCTGTTTTGAACATTAACTTGATTAATGGCGCTATTACTACCACTTTCAAACGCAACAGCAATCGAGCTCACCCCATCAGCCGAGCTTGAGGAAGTTAAATAGTCCATATTCTCCACACCATTAATCTCCTGCTCCAGCACACTGGTCACACCCTGTTCAACCGATTCAGCATCGGCACCGGTGTAAATTGAATTTACTTTTACTGTTGGCGGAGCAATATCCGGTAGCATTTCAACTGGCAAAATAGGGATAGAAATCAGTCCCGCAATGACGATCAACAAACTGCAAACTGTTGCTAAAACAGGTCGAGTAATAAAGTTATTTGATGCAGACATCTATTCGCCTCAGTTTTCAACAGAAATAGGCATACCATGTCTCAATTTCAAAAGATTTGTTGTGATCACCTGCTCGCCAAGCTTGAGCCCCTTTGTAACTGCATAGCGCTGCTTCTGTAATTTTCCCAACGTCACAGGGGTCTGCAAAGCAAAAAGTGTGGAGTGGGGTAACTTACGAAGTTTCTCAAGAGAAGTATTGCCAGAAAAAACCTCAAGCTCTTGGAAACTTCCCACTCGATAAACAAAGCTCTGGCCCGAAGTTTGTGTTACAGCAGCAAACGGAACAGACAACTCCTCTCTCGTATCTAATTGAACCCGCGTTCGCAAGCGCTGGCCATTTCGCAACGATCCACTACCATTCTCAAAGGCTGCCTTCACTAGTAAGCCCTGGGTAGTTCTATTTACAGTCGGGTCCACAGAATTAATTTCACCAGTCGCCATCACATCTGACGATCCAGTCTTGCTGAGAAAGACAGGCAAGCCAATCTTAATCCGATCAGAGAATGTGGCAGGCACCTCAACTCGAGCCAAAAGCCTGTTATTTCTGATCAATTTGGTGAATGGATCACCAGAACGGATAACATCTCCAACCTTGACATCAACATCAGCCACAATCCCTGAAATTGGAGAACGCAAATTGCTATATGCAAGCGTTGCTTCTGTGGCTTTTACCTTTTCTCGAGAGGCGATGTACTGGGCCTTGTATTCATCTCGATCCAATGCCGAAGCAGCTCCTTGAGGGACCAAGAATTCATATCGCTGCCAATTGAGTTTGTTCTTCTGCTCCTGAGCTTTGAAATCTGCCAATTCCGCACGGATCTGAGCTTGATCAAGCACAACCAACATCTGACCAGGCTGAACCTGATCACCCTGATCAATCTTTAACTCAATAATTCGACCAGAAGCTTGTGCAGCAAGATGCACCTCCTCCTTCGCCTCCAAGGTACTCACCGTATCGATATCGTCCGTGAATTGAGCCGTCGTCACAGGGGTCTGGCTGACGGTAATCGGCGAGAAAGGTATTTTCGCCTTGCCACAGGCGCAAAGCAACAGCACAGTAAAAACGACAAGAGCGCGCTGCTGATTCGGCACTAACGACTTGTTCAACAGCCTGATTATGGAAAGTTTCCAGCTCACGACAACAAGTCATCCTCTAGCGCAAGAATTGTCCACCAGTGCCTGAGCTCATTGGATCAAGATCTGTTCACATACCAGGGAGATCAGGAGCTAAAGCGCCATGCACCACTAGCTGATCGCCTGCGCCCTAGAACCCTGGAGGAATTTGTTGGCCAGGGTTCGATCCTGGCGGAAGGACGTCTCCTACGCCGAGCCATTGCGGCCGATCGTGTAGGCAACTTGCTGCTACATGGTCCTCCAGGTGTTGGTAAAACCACCCTGGCCAGGATTATTGCTGGCCACACACGTGCCAACTTCAGCAGCCTCAATGCTGTTCTGGCAGGGGTTAAAGAACTTCGCCAAGAAGTAGACGCAGCCAAGCAGCGGCTGGAGCGACATGGCTTACGCACCATTCTGTTCATCGACGAAGTCCACCGCTTTAACAGTGCCCAACAAGATGCCCTGCTGCCCTGGGTAGAGAACGGCACCGTAACACTGATCGGTGCCACCACGGAAAACCCCTATTTCGAAGTCAACAAAGCGCTGGTAAGCCGCTCCAGGCTGTTCCGACTACAGGCCCTCGAGAGTGAAGATCTTCATCGCCTCCTGAAACACGCTCTTCAAGATTGCGAGCGGGGCTACGGCGATCGTCAGGTGATGCTCAGCACAGCAGCTGCAAACCATCTCGTCAATGTCGCCAACGGCGATGCTCGCAGTCTGCTCAATGCTCTCGAACTCGCTGTGGAGAGCAGCCGTCCCAATGAACAGGGCTCAATCCATATCAACCTTGCCATCGCTGAAGAATCAATTCAGGAGCGGGCAGTTCTCTACGACAAGCATGGGGATGCCCATTTCGACACCATCAGTGCCTTCATCAAATCCCTACGAGGCTCAGATCCCGATGCAGCGCTGTTCTGGCTAGCGCGCATGGTGGAGGCTGGTGAAAATCCACGCTTCATCTTCAGACGCATGCTCATTGCCGCTGGAGAGGACATTGGCCTCGCTGATCCCCAGGCGATCGTGGTTGTAGAAGCCTGTGCTGCAGCCTTCGAGCGAATCGGCCTACCGGAGGGTCTCTACCCCCTGGCACAAGCCACCCTTTACTTGGCCTGCGCCGAAAAAAGCAACAGTGTGCTGGGTTTCTTCGAAGCCCTACGCACGGTGCGGGAGGCCCAGCATCAAGACGTCCCCAGCCATCTCCGCGATGCCCATCGGGACGGAGCAGCATTTGGAGATGGTGTCGGCTACCGCTACCCCCATGCTTTTGCAGAACACTGGGTTTCACAGCAATACCTACCCACCTCCCTTCAAGGAGAAGTCTTCTGGCAACCGAGCCAAAAAGGCTGGGAAGGGCACCGGCGCCTGCTCATGCTGGAACGAAGGGCAGCACAGCTCGCCGCAGCAAGCGAATCAGTCCAGGAGAACCCATTGCTCGTTAGCAGTGGTCCAGAAACCCCTGAACTAGAGAGATGGGTGCAACGCCAGCTCAGCCAAGATGGAGAACGCCTAAACCACCTGCGCGAACGCCTCTGGTCGGGAGTGACTTGCCAACGCCACCATCGAGTTCTGATGATGGGTGGACGCTCCTTGCTCTGGGCACTCGATCCGCTTCAAGCAGTGCCTGAAGGCGGTGTCACAATCCTCTGCGCAACAGCCCAGGATCAAGCGCGCCTAATCGCTCAGCTCGATCTGCTCGACCCAATCATCCGCCCTGAACTGATCGATGGAGGCAGCGATGCACTCCAAGACTTACCAGCACAACATCAGTTCGAATGGATTGGGGGACGTCTCTCCAGCCAAGACATTTCAGGTACAGAACAGAAGAAACTTTGGAGCCTGATCAGCCAGCGATGCACCAATGAAACCGGTCTAAGGCTCCTGATCAGCCATGCAGACATCGGGCCGGCCGAGGCCCTACTGCAATTACTAGAAAGCAAAGGAGCCAATCCCGCGGAGAGAAACCTGCTAGCACCACTGATCGCTAGCGAAAAGATCTGGCTTGAAAGCCAGCGCCTCGATTCCCTCCTTGCACAAAACCTGAAGGAGTGCGGCTGGCAGCTGACCTGGGAGCGATGGGAGGAACTCCTGACGCTGCAGGTGGATGAGAGCCTTGAGCATCGCTGGCTCAGCGAAGGGCGACCCTACCGAGACCTAGTAGCGAACCATGCATCGTTAGAGGTCCTGGAAAACCTGGAGCTCATGCTCAAGCGCACGCGAGGACAACAACTACCCCAACGCCTGATCCATCAACGCATCATCGGCAGCCGCAGACTCCACTAACACTGCCAAGCCATCGGGAAGACCAACAGCAAAAAAAAGCCCCGGCAATGCCGGGGCTTGAAAAATATGCTCAAAAAAGCCTAACCAAAGACCTTGAAGAAGGCATTTTTTAGTTAGTAGAAAGTAGTCTCACCACCCATAGGAATTGATGTCTTACCCCCATAAATCCATCTAGGTGCAAGTTGGTTGGCCTGAACACATGCAGGCAAGAAGACATACCAAGACAATAGGGAGGTGCATTGAGCGTCGCCCTGACACTTGCCATCTGCACAAACATTCTGGCTACCATCAAAAGTGCCACAGGTGTCAGCCAGACGGAAGGAAACTGGCAAATTGGCCATAATTCCAGCTGAAGAAATACTGCCATCAGCGGAATCAGCAATGATTGCGGCACGCAATCCCTGCACAGCCGTATCAGTCATTTTCCAATATGGAAAATAGCTCTTCGTCTGATTCTTAAGGAAGACAACTCCATCATCGGAGTAGAGGAAGCGAGTGACGTCAATGACTTCGACGTCATAGGTTTTAGTCATACCCTGCTGAATTTCATCAGCAGACCAACCTGAGCGGTCAATTCCTTGGTCAAGAGCCCGATCAAGATTAGTCTCACCAGTGCTCAAGAAAGTTTCAAAATCATTGGAGGTAGTAGTCCAAACGGCACCTCCTGAGTTCCAGCGTACGGGGGCATTAGTTTCTGCCTGAGCTGGCATCGCTAGGACCGATAATGAAGCGCCGGCAAGCAAACCGGCGGCAAGACGAGTGAACACGGACGATTGTGAATAGGTATCCAATCTAAACTAGCTGCTAAAGATAGATTCGCCAACACAATCGCCTTATCAATTCCCAAACTCATACTTTTGTAAACAGCTAAGATAAGAACCCCAATTTCCATGCCTCATGCTTAGAGATCAAGAATCTCTCTTCATATAATCAACACAAGGGCTGAATAAATGGAGATCGCAACATTCAGATGTTGTTTAAAGGCAAAAATACACTCCATCCATCTGGGCAACTACCCAAAAAAGGTTTCTTCAACCTGGAAACATTGCCTCTACAAAGAAGTCTCTCGAGCCTCGTGCCGCTGCTGTTACGACGAACAATGGCTAAGTAGGCTTCTTCACCATGTTGTGGAGCCAACCACAACATGGTGAAGTTTTTTGATCGTTGCACATGTGCGACGAGAGGTTCTCCGACAGTCAGACCCAGCTCATCCAACGACGAGGCAAACTCACCCCAATAGAAACGTGTCATCTGAGCTCGGGTGAAAGACAACAACAACGCTTCGGCCTCGCTGCGCAGGTTGAGAATGGCTTCCCGCTCCGACAAACGAGACGTCACATCTTCACCGCTCGACCAAGTTCCAGAAACCATGAGCCCCTGCTCCTGTTGCATCCCCAACAAACCCATCACTGCCAAAAGGACTGCGGCTACAAGCGATGGGGCTTTCTGCAGGCTCAGCATGCCGAGCATGAGCGTCTCAACAATGAACCTCAAACTAAGCAGAGCATTGGGGCATTAGACATCGCACTTAAATCACTCACCACCGCCATGCTCCAAATGTTGTGATGAATTCGATGCACATCGACCTGATGCCCCAACACCTCATGAACAGCAAACGCAGAGTCGACACCACAACGCCAATGAATCAGATCCGCCGCCAGGCTGCCCCGCTGCCATTTAATCGCTGCTTCTTTACTTAGCCATTGCTCAAGCACGGCATCCCGCAAAGCCGCACCCCTCAGATGGCAGAGAGCTGCCTGATCGTCAGCACAGAAATAACGACGTGCAAGCAACTCCGCAGCAATAGGACGGTCACTGCGCTCCAAATCCACCCCGAGCCGTTGAGGCGACCAACCCATCAGCAGTGCATCTTGACAGTGACTGAAGCTGATGTATCCCCAGCCATTTGCCAGCTCTGGAGGTTTGCCTGGAGGGGCCTGCAATGGAATCTCAAGTGCAGACACTTGCCACAGATCAGCCAGGGCATGACGTACATAGCCACGAGACTGTCTGAACTGCCTTGAACGCCCCGCAGACAATCGCCCAGCCCATTGCTCCTCCTCCGTACTGATCGGCATCAAGGGAGCCTGCATCGGGAATAACCACAACGCCAGTACGCTTCTGCTATTGAGTTGAAGCGGCATCAATGACCCTGCAGATTGGTGATCCAGCACCAGATTTCAATCTCCCCAATCAAGACGGCACCCTCGTTCAGCTGGCATCACTAAGAGGTCAACGGGTGGTGATCTACTTCTATCCGAAGGACGACACCCCTGGCTGCACGAAGGAAGCCTGCAATTTCCGAGACCAATGGGAACGCTTCGTGGCCAATGACATCAAGGTGCTTGGTATCAGCAAAGACGGTGCTACATCCCACACCAAATTCATCAACAAGTATCAGATTCCTTTCACCCTTCTTAGCGACACGGAACCCTGCCCAGTGGCCAGCTCCTACGAAAGCTATGGGCTCAAAAAATTCATGGGACGCGAATACATGGGCATGATGCGCCATAGCTTTGTCGTCGATCCAAAGGGCAACCTGGAACTGATTTATCTAAAGGTGAAAGCCGCAACCATGGCCGATCAAATCCTCAAAGACTTGGGGCTCGACTAATCCGATCGTGCACGTCAACCATCCCCTCCAAGACAAGATTCGGATGATGCACCACATCAAGACCCCTCTGAATTAGTGCTTCCTTAAGAACCGAGGCATCACCTCCACATAACCAAAGAGGTAGTGCCGCCTCACGCTGAGCCTCTAGAAGAGTGCCAAGCAGTGCCTGAAGGCTGCCCCGACGCATGGCCTCGGCCGTGGCGAAAGGAAATGGTTCAGCACTAACTGAGCCAATGCCTGGATCAATCAAACCTTGGGTCCCCTGCGCCATGGCACGTAGCTGCAGACGTAAACCCGGCAGCAACTGTCCACCAGCGAAATCACCAGCGGCCGTCACTCGCGTCAAGCTCAACACTGTTCCGGCATCGGCCACAAGCAAGCCTGAAGACGACATCCCGCTGGTGTGAGCTCTTCTCAACGCGCCCCAGGCCGCCAATGCTCGATCAATGCCGAGCCATACAGGCATTCGGGTTAAGGGCACATCCCCCAACCCCAAGCGCCGGTTCGGATCCAAGACAACTCCCGCAGGGATCGGACCAACAGCAGCCCATGCCACAAGAGGGGCCTCAAGCGTTTGAAGCTTGAGCGGATTGGGAACGCTATGGCAAAACTGCCATGCATCAGCCTGATACTCGGCCCAATGCCAGCGACTGTTGCCAATCAATAGGCAATGCCTAACAACCTCCACCTTTAGATGCCTTCGCCCAACACACCTGGGAGATGAAGGCCGCATTCCTGCTTAAGACCTCCAAAGCGTGTCTCCCGTCCAGACGCCTCCCCCCCATCGGGAGCACTGGAATGTAAATCGCCGACCGTGGAGTAACCCTTTTCAAACAGAGGATGCTGCGGCAACTGATGCTCCTGCATGTAATAGAAAACCTGCTTGGGAGTCCAGTCGAGTAAAGGCCTCAATGAAAGGCGATCACGAATCACGTCCAAAAAAGCCATTGAGCGCCGATAGTCGGTCTGATCACTGCGCACCCCACTGGCCCAGCAATGCACATGGAGATCATCCAGAGCCTGTTCGAGGGGCTCCACCTTGCGAATACGGTGATATGTCTCCAGATCCTTCACCGAGCCTGTCTCCCAGAGCCGGCCATAGATAGCCTCCATCCGAGCTGGAGACATTGAGCTTTGAGCCACCTTTAAATCCAAGCCAAGCTGACGCGTGAGCTGATCGGCATAGAAATAGGTCTCAGCTGGTAGATAGCCCGTATCCACCCAGACCACAGGGACCAGCGAACCACCATCAAGACTATGGAGCATGTGCAGCAGAACAGCTGATTGAATGCCAAAGCTCGTTGTCAGAACAAAGCCTTGACCAAACTGCTTCAGTGCCCACTCAAGACGTTTCTGGGCAGAAAGATTGGCAAGGTGTATCCGTGCATCCTCCAGAGGCATCTCGAGAGTCGAGGCAACCTGCACACTCGGAAATTGGCCTGCCGCAGTAGACGTGGCAGTGGTAACCGTATCAATGGAGCCATCAGTCATCTCCCCATTCTCCAATGTCGCCGTCCACAACAGAGTGTTTAAGGTTCGAGAATCATCCCAGGCTCATCGCGCATGATCCCCAACCCGTCAAACGCCAATGCCGTGGTGGTTGTCGGCGGCGGATTTGCAGGGCTAACGACCGCGCTCGCTCTCAGCCACTGCCAACCTCGCCCCCCCATCGTGCTGATTGAACCGCGCCAGCGGTTCGTCTTTCTCCCCTTGCTTTACGAACTCTTGAGTGGAGAGCTTCAGGCTTGGGAAGTCGCACCTCCTTATCACTCTCTACTCAGTCAACGCGGTATTGCCCTTCTCGAAGACCGGGTTGAAAGCATCGACACCAAAGCGAAAACGGTCACCACCAGCTCAGGGCTCAAGCTCAACTACGCACAACTGGTACTCAGCACTGGCTCAGCTCCAACAGATTTCGACATTCCCGGGGTCCGTAAACACGCCCTGATGTTTCACCGTCTAAACGACGTTGACGTGCTGCGACAACGAATTAAAGAACTTCTATTACGCAAAAACCCTCGTCAGGACCTTGTGATTGTTGGAGCGGGACCAACTGGCGTGGAACTGGCCTGCAAGCTGGCAGATCTCCTTGACGGTGCTGCTGAACTCCACCTCATTGAGCTTGGCGAAAGGGTTCTGCCCAGTGCAAAAGCCTTCAACCAAGAACAAGCAGAGCGAGCACTCAGCGAACGTGGTGTTCACGTTCATTTGCGCACGCAAGTTCGAGCCATCTCGACAGACCAGGTTGAACTCCTAAGCAAACAAAAAGAACCTGCCATAAGTTCAGCAATAACGCACAGTGGTCTTGTTTGGACAGCCGGCACAAGACCAGTCATCCCAGCACTCAGCCCCGACGTTGTCCTTACCGAAGCAAAATTGCCTATCGATTCGTGCCTACAAGTGATCGGCCTCAGTGATGTGCTTGGCCTTGGCGATGCCACTTACAACAAAGACCACTCATGGCCGTCCACAGCCCAGGTCGCACTTCAACAAGGGGAGATCGCGGCTCGAAACGTGATGGCACTACGAGCAAGCAGTCCTCTCCAGCCTTTTGAATTTAAGGATTTTGGCGAAATGCTCAGCCTGGGAGTAGGAGAAGCCTCCCTCACCGGCATGGGTTTCACACTTGCAGGTCCTCTGGCTTTCCAAATTCGCCGGGGTGCCTATCTAACAAAACTACCTGGATTGTCTCTAGGCCTGCGCTCAGGCGGGGCCTGGCTGCTCGGACATTGAAACAAGCCCACCTCGCTGGCCGCACCAAGGGACTACGTCCTTCACAACAAAGACAATTAGAACGCCTCAGCCACCGCCGGCATCCCGAAAGGGAAGGCGCCGATCAGCTAACCCTTGAACGGCTAGCTGAAAAGGTGATTGAGCTATGCCAACCACTCCATTTAGTGCTGGATAGCCGTGGATTGTGCCGCCTTCTTTGGGTCGGTCCTCTCGATGGATCCGGCCAACTTCTCGCCCATCTTCCTGAGTCACCCCGTCGCAAGACCGCTGGATGGCGCTTAATCAGCTGCTCTCTAACACTCCAGCGAAACAACCTCAGGCCCGAACAACATGATGCAATCGTGGCACTTGATCTAGCACCGAACTCCTGGCTACGTTTTGCCCCCACAGCCGATCGAGGAGGTCGCAGGATTGCTGCCCTCTGGCAACCAGATCCAAAGGAGATCTCGGGATGGAGCTTGATTGAAGCCAACGAACTAAGCGAGCTCTGCCAACACAGCCAAGGATCACCCGCCAAGCCAGAAGTCAACCCCCTACGGTCAAAGGACAGTAGGGAACGGGTGCTACTCCTTACCCTTACGGGACCAGAGCAAAGCCGCAGCGAACGCGACCTTGCTGAGCTCGAGGGGTTGGTGCGCAGTGCAGGGGGGCACCCTGTCGCAGTTGTGCGACAAAAACAGGGGGCGCCTAATCCTCAGACCCTCTGGGGCAAGGGGAAACTACAAGAGACCGCCTTAGAAGTTCGGCGACATAACGCTTCTCTAGTGATCACAGACCGTGAACTCAGTCCTGTTCAAGTCAGGAATCTGGAGCGATATCTCGACTGCCCTGTCATGGATCGCAGTGAATTAATCCTAGACATCTTTGCCCAGCGCGCCTCTAGTGCAGCAGGACGCCTGCAAGTGGAACTAGCCCAACTTCGCTATCGCATGCCAAGGCTGATGGGGCGAGGTCGAAGCCTATCCCGTCAGGGAGGTGGCATCGGCACACGCGGGCCCGGCGAGACCCAACTCGAGAAAGATCGGCGTGCAATTACACGACGCATTGAGCACTTGTTACGTGAGGTAAGGCAACTGCAAAACCATCGCGCCCGACTACGCAACCGCAGGGAAGGTCTGCCAAGGATTGCACTCGTGGGATATACCAATGCGGGGAAATCATCCCTACTCAATGCTCTCTGCAGTCGAAACGAGCACAGCAAAGTGCTGGCAGAGAACAAACTGTTTGCAACCTTGGATCCAACCACCCGACGATTGTTGATTCCTCAGACAGGTGGAAAACCCCTTGAGCTTCTAATCACAGACACTGTGGGCTTCATCCGTGAACTGCCAGCGCCATTAGTGGAAGCCTTTCGGGCCACTCTGGAGGAAACGCTTGAAGCCGATCTACTCCTAGTGGTTGTGGACTTGTCAGACACAGACTGGCAAGCCCAACTTGACACAGTGCAGCAGTTGCTTAATTCCCTTGGCGCCGAATCAATCCGGCAGGTGATAGCCAATCAAATTGATCGCTGTGATAGCAGTGCACTTGAGACAATCCGCAGCATCGACCCGAAGGTGATTTATCTCTCCGCGGCCTCAGGTGCCGGGCTGCAAGGACTCAAACACTGGCTGAAGAACCAATTCTGGGGTCACAGAGCAGAATCGGCCCCTCTGCATTCTGTAAATAACTAACTATGGCTGTGCTGAGCACCGCTATTCAAAACCCCCAAGCCCTCATCACCCTGGCGGTGTTGTTGCTGGCGGTGGTGCTCTTCATCAGCGGTGCCCTTGCACCTGAACTCACTGGCCTGCTGAGCATGGCACTGCTGATGGCCACAGGTGTCCTAACTCCCCAACAAGCCCTGGCTGGATTTGGCAGGCCTGCACTGATTACGCTAATGGGCCTGTTCGCCGTCTCTGCAGCCTTATTCCGCAGTGGTGCTCTGGATCGCGTGCGCGAACTAATCGCATCCGAGCGCATTCGCAGCCCACGCCGGTTGATTGCCTTGTTAGGCCTAGTGGTCGCTCCCATTTCGAGTGTCCTCCCAAACACACCCGTCGTCGCCTCGTTGCTACCTGTCATCGAAGCCTGGTGTCATCGACGCCGGATCTCTCCGTCTAAAGTCCTGCTGCCACTATCATTCGCAGCGCTTTTCGGCAGCACACTCACACTGCTGGGGAGTTCAGTGAATCTGCTGGTCAGTGACATCAGCGAGCAACTGGGCAATGGATCTCTAGAACTGTTCAGCTTCACAGCCATCGGCGTGCCGATCTGGCTCGCCGGAACCACCTATCTCATGCTTGCCCCTCAGGCCCTGTTGCCAGACCGTGGCAGCAACAGCGATGAACTAGGAGACAACAAAGACCAGACCGGTTACTTCACAGAGGTCACCATCCCTCAGAACTCGCAACTGGTAGGACAATCCCTGCACAACAGTCGTTTACAACGTCGTTTTGATGTAGACGTACTGGAACTGCAAAGAGGTCGAGAACGACTCCTACCGCCCCTGGCTGATCGCAGACTTGAACCTGGCGACCGACTGCTTCTCAGGGTCACCCGCGCAGACCTACTACGTCTCCAACAAGAACACAACGTACAGCTAGCAACCAGAGAATCGATCGTTCCGTCCTCACTGTTCCCATCTGGCCTAGGCGAAGGGCAAAGAACTGTGGAAGTCCTCCTACCGGCAGGCTCAACTTTGGCTGGTGCAAGTCTGCGTGAACTGCGATTTCGACAACGCCACAACGCCACAATTCTTGCTCTCAGGCGTGGTCAGCAAACAGTGCAAGAGCGTCTTGGACAAGCTGTACTACGCGAAGGCGATGTCTTGCTGCTGCAAGCCCCACTGGACTCCATTCGCGGCCTGCAAGCCAGCAATGATTTGCTGGTCCTTGATCAGCTGGAAAACGACCTGCCCACAGTGCGCCGCAAACCACTGACGATCGCCATTGCTTTGGCCATGCTGATCATGCCGACAGTGACTGCCCTGCCACTGGTGGCAGCGGTCCTCCTTGCTGCAGTAGCGATGGTGGCAGGAGGATGCCTTCGTCCAGGGGAACTTCAGCGATCAATTCGTCTCGATGTGATTCTGCTGCTGGGGTCGCTCTCCAGCTTCAGCGTGGCAATGCAGAAAACCGGCCTGGCAGATGCTCTGGCAAGCAGCTTTGAAACCTTGCTGAATGACTGGTCCAACTACTTAGCTTTACTAGTCATCTTTCTGGCCACCACGCTCCTCACCCAGGTGATGAGCCCAGCCGCATCCGTTGCACTACTTGTCCCAGTGGCCATCCAACTCGCACCTGGACTAGACCTTCTACCCAATGCACTGGTCTTCACCGTGCTATTTGGTGCAAGCCAGTCTTTTCTGACACCAATGGGGCATCAGACAAACCTGATGGTGTTCGGTCCTGGGCGTTATCGATTTCTGGATGTCACCCGTTACGGAGCTGGCCTAACGGCCCTGATGACCGTGATGATTCCTGGGCTAATCCTTTGGCATTTCGGCGGATCTTGAATACAGCAGAACTGTGCCAGCATTTGCAGAATCTGGTTCTATCCGTCTGGGGAGAATCCTCAGGACAACCTTTAACTCTCGTCGCGATAAAGCGGGAACCCATCGGTGCCATTTCCTAAATCCGTCCATCGCACTCAGGATTTGTACCGTCGGCTAACGGTTCCTCAATTCACTGTGGTCACAGGTTTACTGGTGATCATCGCTGGGACTCTGCTTCTCGCCACTCCGGTCTGCTCCAACGCCAAGGTGGGATTGTGGGAAGCATTGTTCACGGCGACCTCAGCAGTGACCGTGACTGGACTTTGCATTATTGATATCGGTCAAGATCTAACCAACGTCGGCCAGGGGGTTCTTGCAGCGATGATCCTTGCAGGTGGCCTTGGGCTGATGGCTATCACCACCTTCTTACAAGGTTTTGTGGTTCGCGGAACTGAACTGAGATGCAGGCTTGATCGAGGCAAAACCCTCGATGAATTCGGGGTTGGCGGCGTAGGCACGACTTTTCGAGGCATTGCCCTCACCGCAACAGTGCTGATCCTGATTGGCGCGATCGTGCTCTACATCTTTGGCTTCAATGACATCACCAACCATGGAGAGCGACTGTGGGCTGCACTTTTTCACAGCATCTCTGCCTACAACAACGCCGGCTTCGGCCTCTGGTCTGACAGCCTGGAGCACTACCGCAGCAATGCGGTAGTCAATAGCGTGATCATCGTCCTGATCGTTCTTGGTGGACTGGGATGGAGAGTCACCAGTGATCTCTGGAGCAATCGCAAACGGCTAACACGCCGCAACCTCAGCCTGCATACCCGTCTGGTCATTCGCACATCCCTGATCCTGATCCTGATCGGAACCGTGGGGCTAGTGATAACTGAATCACTAAGCCAAGACCACTTCCTCTCAAGCATCGGTTGGTCTGATCGACTGATGAGCTCGCTATTCGGCTCTATCAGTGCCAGAACCGCTGGATTTACCACCGTGAACCTCTCTCTCGAGAGCATTTCCGATTCAGGGCTACTTCTGCTAATGGCGCTGATGTTCATTGGAGCTAGTCCCGGAGGTACTGGCGGTGGCATCAAAACCACCACCCTGGCCGCCTTAATGGCCGCCACCCGTTCAACCCTGCGTGGCCAGAACGATGTCGTCATCCGTAATCGTCAGATTTCCGACAAGGTGGTCTTGAAAGCCGTCGGAATCACAGTGGCATCACTGCTTTTCGTGCTTGTGATGGCCTTATTACTGGGTATGTCCAGCAGCCTGAATGGAGAGCAAGCCTTCACCTTTCTAGAAATGTTATTCACATGCATTTCAGCCTTTGCCACTGTGGGGTTCGATGTTGGCGTCACCCAGAATTTGAGTCATTTCGGACAACTCGTGCTGATCGTCGGCATGTTTGTGGGACGACTCGGCATCCTTCTGCTACTCAGCGCAATCTGGGAAGCCGTCAACAAAGATCGGCTCCATCGTCAAAATCGCATCGGCTATCCGCGAGAAGATCTTTATGTCTGAACTTTGGTTTGCTGAGAAAACACAATGAAAGAGTGGTGGAACTGGTCACCCCAACAAGGCACCCCTCAGCTTGGCTTTGCGGTAGTGGGAGTAGGGCGCTTCGGGAGCGCCGTCTGTCGTGAACTCATGCAAAACGGTGCAGACGTGCTGGCGGTTGACCGTTCAGAACGGTCTATCGAAGAACTGCGACAACTGGAGCCGTCGATCGAAGCAAGAGTTGTGGACTGCACTGACGAGGAATCGATGCGAGAAGCAGGTGTGCTCGAAATGGGCACTGTTGTCGTGGGCATCAGCGAACCAATCGAAGCAAGCATCACAACCACGCTGATCGCCAAGGACAGCGAGGGCAGCAAAGTGCAACAGGTGATTGCCCGAGCCACCAGTGACCTACACGAAAAGATGTTGAAGCGGGTTGGCGCTGATCGGGTGGTGTTCCCCTCGAGGATGCAGGGGGAGCGGCTAGGTCTTGAATTAGTGCGGCCCAACCTGATGGAACGCTTGCAACTTGATGACCAAACCTGCATCGAAGAAATCAAGGTTCCCGATCTGTTTGTTGGACATTCCCTACGAGACCTCAACCTCCGCAAGAACTACCTGGTAAACGTTCTGGCAGCTGGCCCAACCAAGGGACTGCACGTCAACCCTCCCGCAACGTATGTGCTCGAAAAAGAGCATGTGCTTGTCGTCATGGGATTGGTTGACGACCTCAAGAAACTTCCCAAAACCTGACTTCAATGCGCGTACTGGGGCTGATGAGCGGCACCAGTGCTGATGGTGTTGATGCAGTACTCGCTGAGTTCAGTGGTTCACCATCTGAACCAAAATGGTCTCTACTCAATCTTGCCTGCATCCCCTACCCAGAGGATCTTCGCCAAACAGTTGTCAACGCAGGACAAGGCATCAGACTCAATAGCTGTGAATGGCTCGAGCTATCTGAGTCCATCACCGAGGTTCATGCTCAAGCAGCTCTGGCGTGTGACCCCAGCGCACAAGCTGAGCTCGTAGGTTCGCATGGTCAGACTGTTTGGCATCGTCCTCCTCAGAAGAATCATCGCGGCGCCAGCTGGCAAATCCTGCAAGCCCCTCTACTGGCTGAACTACTCAAGCGCCCTGTTGTTCACGACTTCCGAGCCGCAGACCTGGCACTAGGAGGCCAGGGAGCACCTTTGGTACCTATGGCTGATGCCGCACTGCTAGGTCGAGTAGGGGGCTGGCGTGGGGTGCTCAATCTTGGAGGGATTGCCAATCTCACCCTGATTCCTCCCCGCAGCGGTCCGGATCGCCTTGCTTCAGTTATGGGCTGGGATTGCGGCCCAGCCAACAGCCTGATAGATCTTGCTGTACAACAAATCAGCAAAGGCAAGCTTGCCCTTGATCATGATGGAATCATCGCTGCCAGTGGGCATCCGCATACGACCACGATCGAACGCTGGCTGAAGGAAGCCTTCTTCCAACTCCCTCCTCCCAAATCAACAGGCCGAGAGCAGTTTGGGCTTGCCGATCTAGAGCAGCGCCTAAAGGAACTCCCCAAGCTGTCGAGGGCCAATCGTGTCGCCACATTGACCGCTTTCAGCGCAGCCGTTGTGGCACAGGATCTGGACAATCTGCGCATTAGAAATCTGGTTCGTCCCCTGGAACTCATTGTTGCTGGTGGAGGAAGCCGAAATCCTGTGCTGATGAACGAACTAAGACAACGCTGCCGTGGCATGCGACTCCGAAATAGCGATGAGCTTGGCCTCAGCGCTGAAGCCCGAGAAGGTCTTGCCTTTGCATTACTGGCCTGGTGGCATTGCCTCCAGCACCCAGGCAACGCTCCGGCCATAACAGGGGCCAAGCGTGCGGCAGTTCTTGGTGTGAGGGCTGATCCAGCCTGATTGGCCAAGCAGTTCTTTGAAGAACTACGAAGACCACCAAACTCAAGAGGGACGATAGAGGCGGAGACGGCGCGGAGCGCCTCTTAAACGCCTGGGCTGTTGAGCTTCAAGAGCCGATCGAAAGCCTTCTGTACTCGCTAACGATGGGGCTGAAACGACCGAACTCTGCTCCTGCTCGTAACGCTGAATACCCTGCTGAATAAGCACTTTGGCCATATTGCTAACGGTGCGGGACTCCAGCTCGGCAAGAGCTGTGAGGCGCACACAAAGCTCTTCAGGCAATACAACCTGGACTCTCGGAGACTTGGGCTTCCCGCTGGATGAAGTTTGACGGGTAGCCACGACCCTAAAAAAGTAAGTCCTACTTACAAGTGTACAGAGGTGTGCAAGGATAGTATCCAGCACTATGCTGAGACCACAGTTCGGAATGGTCTATTCCGATGGCCCAGTTCAACAATTCCATGGCCCGTCGAAATACCCAATGCTTTTTCAGCCCTAAAACTCAAGTACCCCTCTCATTCGACTAACAGCCAGACATCAGGATTGCCCCATGGACCAACCCACACTTCCAAATTCAAATCGCTTCAATCCACCTCAACAGGCCAACAGCCCTAGCCAATCCAACAGCCCTATCAAGCCAAACAGCCGTATCAAATCAAGCAAGGGTCGGCGTTTAAGCCGAAGCCAAGAAAATAGCGACGTGCTGGTATCAGCTGTAATTAGCAGCTATCTGCTCACACATCTCCATCAAGTCTTGCAAAGGGCGGAATACGGCGCCGCTCAGGACGGACGCGAATACCAGGCCAAAAATTTCGCCCAACTGCGCAAAGTCCTCTGCATGGATGCCCGCAGCATGAAAGACGCATCAGCAACAGGCATGACAGAAGTTGATGTAGAGCAAGCAGCATGAACCAAGAATCAGGTCAAATCACTTCAGGCTGAATACAGTTGCAACAGACACTTCCCTTCTTATGAGCAGCAACGCTGCAGTGCTCTACGAACGTATTCAGAACGATCCTGGACACACCAAAGCCCTATTTCGCCAGGCACTCCAAGATCCTCAGGGAGCCTTGAAGGCAATCTGCGATCTGGGGCACAGCATGGGACTCCCTGTCACGCTTGACGAAGTAAAAGCGCACTTGGCCAGCCTCGATGACTCTGACACCAAGCAATGGCTCATCAAGGCCCGGGGGGGGCTTTAAGGCCAGGATCTAATTCACGCGAGCGACTTTCTTCTACTTGTGCGGGATTGACGTTTTGCATGCCTCGACGGTCGTAACCGCCACCCCCTGCCAAACTCCAAAAAAACCAATAACTAGGGATCGCTAGGCCAGCAGCAAGCACAACAGCAGTAATTTGTTCGAATTTCACCATGGCCGGTGATCCGGAATGGATATCCTCCAGTCTGCCCGTATACGAAGCGGGATGATGTTCTTGCGGTTGCTTTCCCTCGGTGCTGCGACTTGAGCACGTCAACAAGGTCTACCCCACGCATGAAGTCCTCAAGGATGTCACCTGGGAAATCAAGCCCGGAGACCGCATCGGACTGGTAGGAGTCAATGGGGCTGGCAAATCCACACAGCTCAAATTAATCGCGGGACTCGAAGAAGCCAGCAGTGGCCAGATTGTGCGCCAGGGGAACCCACGCATCGCCTACTTACAACAAGAGTTTGATGTTGATCCCTGCCGCACAGTGCGAGAAGAGCTCTTTCAAGCCTTTGGCGAGGCCGCTGCCGTTGTCCATCAACAGCGGCTCGTAGAAACCGCCATGGCTACAAAGCGGGCTGCAGAAGACAGCTTTTTTCTCGACAGCCTGATCAAAGACCTAAGCCGTTTACAGAATTGCTTTGAAGCCCTACACGGCTATGAGCTTGAGGCTCGAATCGAAAAACTACTGCCAACACTCCATTTCACATCAGATGGGGCCGATCAACGGGTAGGGGACTATTCCGGGGGATGGCAAATGCGAATTGCTCTCGGCAAGATCCTTCTTCAAGATCCTGATCTGCTCCTACTCGACGAGCCCACAAACCATCTGGACCTAGACACCATCCAGTGGTTGGAGGACTATCTGCTCAAACAGACCGCCGCCATGGTTGTGATCAGCCACGACCGGACGTTCCTCGATCGGATCTGTACCCAAATCGTGATTACTGAGAGAGGCATTTCGCGCACCTATCTCGGTAACTACACAGCACATCTTGAGCAGAAGGCACTCGAAGAGGAAGCAACTCAAGCTGCGTTTGAACGCCAGCAGAAAGATCTCGCCGCCCAACAGGCCTATGTCGATCGATTCAGGGCAAGTGCCACGCGCAGCACCCAAGCCAAAAGTCGAGAGAAACTCCTCGAGAAAGTAGAGCGAATCGAAGCTCCAGTGAAGAGTGTCAGCGGCCCCAGCTTTCGCTTCCCAGACGCTCCACGATCCGGCCGACAGGTGGCTGTGATCGAAGACCTCAGCCACAGCTACGGAGACAAGATTCTCTTCCTCGGCGCCCATCTGGAGGTGGAACCAGGCGATCGGATTGCTTTCATAGGCCCCAACGGCGCAGGCAAATCCACTCTGCTGCGTCTGATCATGGGCTTGGAAGCTGCCGATGACGGCAGGGCTTCCCTCGGAGAACACAACGTGATAGCTGGCTATTTCGAACAGAACCAAGCAGAAGCTCTGGACCTGCAGAAAACCGTCATCGACACAATGTTTGAAGCCGTCCCGGACTGGACCCAAACCCAGGTGCGCTCTCTACTCGGCAGTTTCTGCTTGAGTAATGATGCTGTTTTCAAAAACGTCGAAAATCTCAGTGGTGGAGAAAAGGCTCGCTTAGCCCTAGCCCTAATGCTGGTCAAACCCTGCAATTTGCTGGTCCTCGACGAACCAACAAACCACCTCGACATCCCTGCCAAACAGATGCTGGAGGACGCACTGCAGGCTTACGAAGGCGCCGCCCTGCTGGTCTCTCATGATCGCTACTTCATTTCCCGTGTAGCCAATCGCATCGTGGAATTACGCGATGGCGAACTGATCCTTTACCGAGGCAACTACGCTTATTTTCAGGGAAAAAAATCAGAGGAACAAGCCGCAGCCGCGGCAGCATTGGCCCTGGCAGAAAAAGAAGTCAAGCGCTTAGCCAATCGCGATCGCCAAAGAAAGCGTCAAGCCAGAAAAAAAGGCGCGGCTTAAACCCAAAATCTATCCGTTTGGCAAAAAAACTTTAAAGAAGGTTAGGCAGGAAGACTCATTTTCCTTTGAGCACAGCAAATATGTGCATAAGCTGACTTCACAGCCATGTGTACTTGATGACAAGCGTCCCTACCCAACGTGCCGAAGACCTTCATATCTCCAACTCGACTAGCGACGCAAACCATGAGCACGAGCAAACTTGGGATGCCGTTGAGACCTACTTCGAATGCATCACCACCTGCTCGCTGGATGACGGTGAATGCATCACCCGTTGCGTGGAGCAGTTACGAGACACTGACGAATGAATAGCTTCTAGCCCCAGCCGCAAAATGAGATTGCATCACTACCCGCTCATGGGCTGAACATGTCTTAGATCCTTTTGTAGAGCCTGAGACTGGACTAGTCGGGAGTAGTGCACATAACAACAGGGTCAAGGTGCCTGCATCGCCGTCAGCTCCACTGGTGTAACCGCCAGCTCAATCCGACTGTCGCCCCGGATTAATCCAAAAGTGATTGGTCGCCCAACTCCATGACGATCAATCGCGCTCACGACCTCAGCAGGCCCATCAATCGGTAACCCTTCCACCGAAACGATCACATCATCAACCTTCAACCCTGCACGCGCTGCAGGCCCACCCGGCACCACGGAACGAATCACAGCACCAGGAGAGTTGGCTTCCCCAGAACGAGCAGATGGCACCGGCGAGAGACCTACACCCACCATCGGATGACTGGCCCGTCCTCGCTCCACCAGCTGCTGGGCGATGGTCCTAGCCCGATTAATAGGAATAGCAAAACCCAGCCCAGCTCCTGGTCCAGAGCGAACGAGTGTATTAATACCCACCACATTTCCCTCAGAATCCAAAAGCGGTCCTCCTGAGTTGCCTGGATTAATAGCAGCATCGGTCTGAATCAAATCCAACCGCTTGCCAGAGATCCCTAGCTGAGAGACGTTGCGGTTGAGGTTGCTGACGATCCCCAACGTCACCGTATTTTCAAGGCCAAAGGGGTTGCCAACGGCTATGGCCCAATCCCCGACCCGAAGTTGGTCCGAGTCTCCCAATGGAGCTGTGGGCCAAGGCCCAGAGTCATCCAACTGCACTACAGCCAGATCCGTAATCGTGTCCTGACCAACCAGTCGCCCAGGCACCCTTCGACCATCTGGCAATCCCACCATCAGCTGATCGGTCTTCTCCACGACATGAGCATTGGTGAGAACCAATCCTTCCGCCGAAAAAATCACACCACTTCCCTGCCCTCGTTCTATCCGCGCGCGGGGAACGACCCTGCCAGGCAAACCAAAGAAATGTTGGAACAGCGGGTCTGCTAACAGTCCCTGAGGCAGACCAGCCATGCCCATAGAACGGACCTTCCGACTCGTCTCAAGAGTCACCACAGCAGGGCCGCTGCGAGCCACCGCATCCGCTACAAACGACTGCCTGGACAAGGCTGTCGCGGCTGATGCCGCCTGCAGCGGTTGAGGGGAAAGCCCCGACAACACAGGCAGACAAACCAATCCAGTGCCAAGCAGAAGACCACCAAGGAAAACCCTGCTCAAACCTGAAGATTGGCTGGATAACCGCAACTCTGCGGAGGATTCCTCAAGCAACGCAGACATTGGCCAAAAGACAATCAATTGATGACTTTGACCGTAGACAGAGCTCTCTCAAACAACAGTGTCAATCCTTGACAGAGCTGTGACCAAATACGCCTGAGCTCGTCTTCATGAAGCTTCATTCCCCCACGGAACAGTTCAACAAGCTCCAAACTGAATGAACTGTTGCAACAAATCCTGGGCGCTAACCAGCCCTTTGCCTGAGTTTCGTGAAGCTTGAAAGGCCTGAGCTTTGTCAGAGCCTCGTGATTAGCACGATCATTCAAAGGCAAGCAATGATGAACGCAACGTGGCGACCACCCAATCGCCTTTATCGCAAACCATGAAGACGTCATGGAGAACTCCTTGTTCCCGATCCTTTACGGCGCTGCCTTCCTGATCCTGCTGTGGCAAGCCTTCCGCGTGATGGGGAAGGGTTTCGGCGCCGCCCAGCAACCAATACGTAGCCAACCAATTAGGAAGAACTCACAAGGTGATCGCACCGGCTTGGTGACCGTTCACCCTGAATTACTAGACCAGGAAGGACGCCTCACAGAAGAAGAGCTCCTCACAGTTCGTTTCTCAGGAGACAACGAGCCACCCCAGTCAACGGAAACTCCTGCTGAATAAATTAGAAATCCAGTGTCAAAGGCCGGCACTGGATTGGACTCGATTGGGGAAGCCCTGGTGGATCAAAGAACGCGCATCGTGGCTGCAGTCATCAAAGCAGTGAAGTTGCCTCCGCGGTTTCGACTGCGGCTGGTCAAAGAAGATCCCGTTCGGCTTGAACTCAGCCTCACCCCTGCTTACGGCAAACAGCCGATCCAAGTGGGATTGGTGGAATCTCTTGACCTGGTGGCTCGGCGCGACCGGGAAGGACGCATCCCTAGAGACTTGCAAGGAACATGGGATTGGACGGTCCGACACGGCGACGTAAGCACCGGGGGATGGAATCCCTTTCTCAAGGAAGCACTACAAACCATGTTTGAAACAGGACTACCAGCAATCGTTTACGAAGAACTCACAGGCGAGGACTATCACCCCGTTGACGGCACCCGCCACGTGCGCTGACTGTGAAGGATGTGAAGCCCTGCGAACTACCAGGGCTAAAAACAGGGATAAGGGGCTAGACCAGTACAGTTCCGGCTCTTAAGGTTTTCTTCATGAGCAGCCTGCAGCTTTCGACGGCGCCTTTAGTGAGGCTTCTCTTTGCGATAGGAGCCCTAAGCAGTCTGATGCTGCTAGCTCTTCTCAATCTGATCAGCTAACTCTTTCTTTGCAGCTTGGGAGATCTCCCGATCGACTCGCTGCTAACGCAGCTCTGCCACAGCCTTACTGCAAGTGCCACAGTGCTGCTGCAAGCGCCACCAGGGGCAGGGAAAACCACCAGAGTGCCGCTTGCGCTTTTGGGTGCCCTTGATGGTCACACCCCTCTTCCAGGCCGAATCTGGATGCTGGAACCCCGACGATTAGCTGTCAAAGCAGCAGCCTCGCGACTAGCCGCAAGTTTGAAAGAGCCATTAGGGCAGCGCGTGGGCTTCGCTATACGACATGAACAGCTGCGCTCAAAACGAACTCAATTAGAGGTCATTACAGACGGCTTGTTTCTACGTCGCCTTCAGCGTGATCCAAGCCTAAACGGCATTGATTGCGTGATCTTTGATGAATTTCACGAACGACGGCGAGACAGCGACCTCGCCCTGGCCCTTTTGCTTGAAGCCCGACCGCTGCTCCATCCAGAGCTACGGCTTCTGCTCATGTCTGCAACACTCAATCTTGGCGAATTACAAGATCGCCTACCAGAAGCAACCCTTCTACAGAGCGAGGGAAAAGCCTTCCCCGTCGCGACCCATCATCAGACACCCCGCCCAGACGAACCGTTACCCCATCAGGTGATGCGGGCCATTACGGCCCATGCCCTACCTCTGAGCGAAGCAAGCGATCGCACCAGTTCACGCCCCACCGTGCTGGTGTTCCTGCCTGGACAACGTGAAATCAAACGCACCCAAGAACTACTGGCGGCTCAAGAAAGTCTTACGCATTGGAATCTTGCCTATCTTCACGGGCAACAGCCTCTGCATGTGCAAGCGCGGGCATTGCTTAGGGCTGAATCGCCTTGGATAGGCAAGATCGTCTTAGCAAGTTCTATCGCGGAGAGCTCACTCACCCTCGAAGGGGTTCGACTGGTCATCGACAGCGGCCTGAGTCGGCAAAGTCGCTTTGACCCCAACACTGGCATGGAGGGGCTTGAGACAGTGCCATCCAGCCTGGCAAGCGCTAATCAACGCCAAGGGCGAGCCGGACGCCAAGGTCCAGGCCAATGCGTTCGACTTTGGTCGCTAGCAGAACAACTGCGCAAGCCCGAACATGCCCCTCCAGAAATACTTGTTGCCGATCCCATGCCAGTGGTGCTTGAGCTAGCGGCCTGGGGCGCTGGCTTAGGAGAAACCCTGCCATGGATCGACCCCCCACCTCAATCAGCGTTGCAGAAGGGAAGGCAACAACTAATCAATCTGAACGCCCTCAACCATGACGGACGGATCACAACGCTAGGCCGCCAGCTCTGCAAACTAGGCATACACCCCAGGCTAGGGATCCTGTTGCTACAAGCCAAAGGATGGGGATGCGAAGCACTGGGAGCCGAACTAGCCGCTTTACTTGGTGATCGAGATCCCCTCAACAGCCATCAGGTTGGCTCAGACCTGAGGACTCGTCTGGATTGGTTACGTCAGGACCAGCGAGAAATTCATCGATCTGCCAGACAAGGCCATCAACAGATGCGCCGTCTCAGTCAAAGGCTGCTTGGTCAACTCAAGACCATTAGGCAAGACGATCAATACAGCAAACAAGCAAATAAAGACCTCTCAGAACATGCCCTGGCAGCACAACTAATTGCCACAGCCTTCCCGGAATGGTTGGCCTTGGAACGACCAGGAAAAGCCGGACACTATCGATTGCGACAAGGACGCGGCGCCATTCTCCGCCAGCATGACCCTCTCAGATCTTCTCCTGCCCTAGCAGTTGCAAGGGTGGATCTTGGTCAGGCCAACACACTCATCCAGCTCGCAATCCCCCTCCCGATGCAATGGGTAGAGACGCTGAGCCAGACAGATGGGGAATGGAGTGAATCAGTGAGCTGGGATGAAAAAAGCTCGCGAATACGAGCAGAGCGACTGTTGAAGATCGGCGAACTACTAATCCAAAGGGAACGCCTCCCACAGCCCGAACCCGAACACTGTCGCAAGATCCTGCTCGATGTCTTGTGCCATCAGGGTCTAGGGCAACTCCCCTGGGGCCGTCGCAGCCAACAACTGCGTGCACGCCTGGAACTCGCCCACCGCCACCTAGGCACCCCATGGCCACCTCGCGACCTTAAATTCCTTGTCCATCAGCCAAGTTCATGGCTCAATCAACCGCTGTTGGGTTGCCAAAGCTTGGATGAGCTGGGTGAAGAAGGGCTAATAGAAGCTCTCTGGGGAGAGCTCCCCTGGGAGATGCGCCAGAGACTAGACATCCTGCTGCCAAACCAACTAACCATTCCCTCTGGTCGGTCTGCTGTACTCAACTATGACAATGGAGAGGTGAAATTATCGGTGAAGCTTCAAGAAATGTTTGGCTGCGAAGACGGTCCAAAACTGATCAATGGCAAGCTTCCCGTGACCCTTGAGCTGCTCTCTCCAGCAGGGCGTACTCTGCAGCTGACAAGAGATCTAGCAGGCTTCTGGAGTGATAGCTATCAGGACGTGCGCCGCGAAATGCGCGGTCGCTACCCGAAGCATCCCTGGCCAGAGAACCCGCGAGAAGCCCAAGCAACCGCCCGCATCAAAAAGCACATGGGCGGATGAGATGAATACAAGGAGAAAAAAGTTACCTAAAAACGCGAATCTATTGCCATGAAGACGGTCAAGCCATCTCCATGCTTTGTTACATTGATCAGATCTTGGATTTGAAAATGGCAGACAACACTCAGCCCCGTTTCGGCTTCGTTAACTTCGCAGAAACCTGGAACGGCCGTCTAGCCATGATGGGCGTCGTCATCGGCCTCAGCACCGAACTTCTGACCGGCCAAAGCATTCTCTCTCAGATGGGCCTTGGCTGAATCTCATTGCAACCCTTCAAGCAGTAACAGCCATATGAGGTGATCACTGTAAAACGACAAAGTTTGCGTAAAGCGCGCCCTGCAATAACGATGGGCCACAGTAGAGAAACGTTGGAGTGATTAACTTGCCCCCACTCTTCGTCAACAACCGACGCGATGGCGCAAGGCTGCTGAGCAGCGCCCTGGTGATTTTCACAATCGCATCCACCCAACTGGATCATGCCTGGGGGCAAGCTGTTGCTGCGCTTAGCGTCGTGATCTGCATCTACTGGGGCATGGCCTACCGACGCCTTGACCGCTGAATCCCTTCCCAACTATTCAGTCCGCGATCTAAACGCGGCTATTGGCACTCTGCTGGAACGTGGCTTTGCACCTCGATTTCTGGTGGAAGCGTCAGTCTCCAAGCCCCAGATCAAAAAAGGGCATCTCTGGCTAACTCTGACTGACGGCAACGCAAGTATCACAGCAGTGGCTTGGGCTTCCAAGCTGCAGCAACTCACCTACAGGCCTACAGAAGGGGATGGGGTAACGGTTGTCGGCAAGCTCAACTTCTGGGCAGCCCGAGCAAGCCTGGCCGTGCAGGTCATAGACCTGCGTCCGTCCCTATCGACGGTGCTGCGTCAGTTCGAAATTGTGAAAGGCCTGCTACTGAAAGAGGGCATCATCGACGAATCGAAACGGAAAGCGTTACCAAAATATCCAGAAGTTGTAGCCATCTTGACCAGCGTGCCCAGTTCCGCCCTAGCAGACATGCTGCGTACAGCAAAAGAGCGCTGGCCTCTCACTCAATTGCTGATCATTCCAATTCCAGTCCAAGGTGATGTAGCAAAACAAATCCAATCCGTTTTACGTTCTCTGGCTAATCAGCATGATGAGCTGGGGATTGCAGCGATCGTGCTGGCCAGAGGAGGTGGAAGTCGTGAAGACCTTATGGTGTTTGATGATGAACACCTGTGCCGTTACCTGGCCAGTTTCCCAATACCGGTGGTGACTGGACTAGGGCATGAGGATGACCAAACAGTGGCTGATCTGGTTGCTGACCATAGAGCCGCGACGCCAACAGCAGCGATGGTGGCCCTGTTGCCCAGTCGGGAGTCAGCTCAAAATGTGCTGATCCAACGCCGTCATCGACTTAAAGACCACTGCAATTGGCTCATTCGCAAAAAACGTGACCGGCTTGTAGATCGAGGCAAAGCGTTGGAGTGTCAACAACCGATGAAACAGATAGAGCTTCAGCGCATTCACTTAAGCCAGAAGCATCAGCTCCTCCAAGCTCTATCACCAGAACTCTGGTTGATGCGCGGTTTTGCCATCGTGAAGAACAAGCAAGGCAAAACTCTGCGAAGCGTGGGTGATGTATCTCTGCTGGACAATTTGACCATCCAACTCAGTGATGGCCAGATCAATGCCACCGCAGAAGAAATTAATCAGCAAAGGCCCATGACATGGTAAAAGCCACTTCATCATCTAAGAAGACGCCGAGAGATTCCGGCTCTAAACAGCAAAAGCACGCCATCAATACTGCGCAATCAACACTAGATAGCATGCTGAAAGAATGGCGCCAAGACGCGAAATCACTCAGCTACGAAGAATCTCTACAAGCGCTCGATTTACTCCTTACTCAATTACAGAATGACAGCGTTCCTGTAGAAGAGCTCCAAAGACACTACTTACAAGGGAAGGTCTACCTTGAGCACTGTGAAGCACTGCTCAATACCGTCGAACAAAGCGTGCTGCAGCTCGACGCGAGCAACCTAAAGCCTAATTCAGACACATGATTCAGCAGAGGTTTACACTTTAGACCAGTCTTGACTCCAATTTTCTGGATCCTACTGGCCCAAAGAACTTACAAGTCTATTGCGACCTCTTAAGAATTTTACCTTATCAATTCCAGTCCTTCCCCGACCCAATGGCGCTGATTCAACAGCCACAATATTACTCTTTAGAGCTATGCATCGAGCGATGCGAATAGCATGCCAGCACACTCTCTCTTCTTTAAAGCGACTGATCCATATAAAACCTGGTGGATCAGACTTAATGATGCAAATTCCATCGTCTTTAGTTTAGCAAGAGCCAGGAACAATCACCACCCAATCAACAAACCGAGATTCAAGCACGAGTTCTCACTTACTCGAAAAACTAACATTTCTATATAGGTCTTACTACTAGCTTTGTAAACTGATTCTGCAAATGATGTCTTGTGACTAAAACCTAATACGGCAGCAAGAGGCATGCGGCCCAGAATCAATCCACACATCACCAATAAAGCCAACCAAAAACATTTTATAAACCAGCAGCAATAGACTATCTGATGGCTTTGTAGGCTTAAATTCAATCGCATTCGAAGCACCTATTTGAGCCCTAGAAAGTGAACATCACGTATCAATGCTTACAATCCCTCAATAAATTACTAATTGACTAGCCTGCAATTATTGAAGGCTAGCCTCGGAGAAGGCACGGAAGAATTCGGAAATAAAAAGCTATTATTAATACTTTGAAAAGGCAAAAGTTGCGAACTTAGCCATAACCCAAGACCTGAGTCATTAACAATACTAGTCACAATCACTGAAGCCAACTTCTAGCAATAGCCAATGAATCATGCTTCCGATTGGCTAGCAAGATTGCTCAGCTGTTCAAATCATAACCAATCTAAACGTCTTGACGAGTACTAGAGACTATGGCTCCAATGATACTGTTTGCACCTAACAGGAAACAAACTTCCTCAAGAAACTCTTGCTCAAAATTATTTCACTCAAAATTCTTAAATATCAAAATCAATAGAACCTTTAAAGTATCGCTACAATGGTTTCAGCTGAAGCAAATCAATGGGCATGATTCTCAACTACATACTCTTGACCTTTATCAGTTGGCCATTTGTCGCACTGGTAGCAGGTTGGTGTTGCCAACCGTTATTTCCAAATAACAAGGCCTTCGACTTACAAAGGAATAGTGGCCGTACAACATTCGCCACTCGATCGCTGATCATCTCTGCTGTTCTCTCAGCAATTGCCTGCTTCATCGATTTACCACTCATCAGCCAGCCTTCAAGCTTAGGCCTTTAAAGAAACAACTTCATGCTTCTCGTTAACGGCTACTGAGAATCAAAGAAAATTCGATCTCTACTTTGATTGGCAACGCCACTTAAAAACATAATCATGAGGCAGCATTCGCTTTGAGTTTGGCTATGGAGAACAGACATCTGTAATCATTGAGAGTCATCTATTTACGCTGAAAAATTATGAGCCAAGAGAATCTTTCAGCCAAAATTTAACTAGAGAAATATGATCTAAATGCCAAGTTCAATTCCATAATGACAATTAACGAAAAGCATCTACTCTAACTTGATTGAAACTCCAAAATAACAAGCAGCTTTGACCACTTCAAAGTCATACATTGTGGCCACTATTCGTCAAGGTAATGACTGGGTATCTTAGGCATTGTTCAAGCAAAGCAAAAGGATATTCCCAAGACTTTGCCAATTGTTCTTCAGGCCCAGCGCTTTGAACAGCAGTTCGCCTCTATGAAGGCACTGGCGACACTCAGACCAGTAATCATATATATACAACTAATCAGTGGTTTCACATGGCTTCTTCACTAGCGTTGAGGCTATCACCTCACGAGTGGCATGAAAGCACCAAATGGTTTGCTGCAATGGGTCTACTTTACCCTGGCAATCACTGGAGCAATCCTTCCTACACTAGCCAACATCGACTTTATGCAGCAATACGGTCCAGACTTTGATATCAGCTTATTTGTAGCACTATCGAATGCAAATCCTGCAGCTCAATCTTTATCCCGAGATCTGATCATAGGTGCTAGTGCTATAACCATCTGGATCGTTGTAGAGAGTCGACGACTTCAAATGCGACACCTATGGATCGTGCTTTTAAGTAGCGTCACAATTGCCTTCGCATTTGCCGCACCATTATTTCTCTTCCTACGTGAACGTCGGCTACAAGAAATAGAAAATCATGCTGAGAACTAGGAATAGACTGTTGATCGCTCTAATTTATTTTTTTTAACCTCCTATTCAACAAAAACATGCTTCTCAATAGGAGCGGATAAACACACTGATTAGTATCTAAAGATCATCAACCCTCTGAACCAGCATCTTCAGCCGTAATATCAATTGTGGCCGCACTAGCAGGGGTAGAAATCCCTCCATCATCTTTAAAATCACCTAACTCTGAAGTATCAGACAGCCCTGCACCACAGAAAGGACACTGACCAGAGCTCCCAAAAGTGCGCACTCCACAAGCCTGACAAGTCACCATGCGGGACTGAAGAACACGCCAACCCAACCAACCAAAGCCAGCCAGCATGAACGGTAAGACCAACGCGACAAGCATTAACCCACCAGCGAGATCAAGCAAAATCCGCCCGGCTGCAGTGGGCAACAGCAAGATCAGCAGAAGGGCCAACCAGATCAGAGGAGAAGGCCTGGCCATTTCAACGCTGGAAGCGGGCATCCCGCTCAATCCAAGACTCCAAGGCTGCTAAGACTTCGATCAAAGCCCAGCCTCCAAAAAAGACTCCGGCAACCAGGGCTACCACAAATCCGATCAGCAGCATTACAGGCACGGCCAAAAGAGTAAGACCTGTAATCAGCACAACCGCACCTATCGCCATACTCAATAGAGCCATGCCTGCAAAGGCCGGCGGCAACCGGGCAGAGCGTGCTCGCATCAGAGAAGGCACAACAATCAATTAAAAATCAATTTTATGCTGACTGAAGACGTTGTGTAATCAGCTTTTTAGCGGGTTCGGTTCTCCCCATTGATGCCGACTCCTACTGGCAAGAACCACGCTCCAGCACTGCCCAAAGTAAAGGATCACACCGACCATCCAAACCCAAAAGGTGAGCACCAGAACACCACCGATGAAGCCATAAGCCTGATAACGCGTGCCCAGCGAAAGAATGCTACGGCTAACAACCAGGTTGAGGATCGTCAAAAGCGTACCAATCAAAAAAGACCCAGGCACAAGGGGTCGTAGTGGGACACGTCTACTAGGTAGCAAAGCCTGCAACAACAACGCCATCCCAGAGAGGCCAAGTAATGGCACAACAAACTGACCTACCTGAAGCACAGGCACTCGAGACAACAAAGCAGCAAGCCATGGTGTCGTGCTAATCAGCTCATCCCAAACAGCACCTGGGATCATGCGTACATTGACGCTGATCTGATCAACAACAACAAGCAGCCCGACCAGGATTACGACCACAAAAGCCTCAATTCGAGAACGCAAGAAACGGGTTAGCTGAACAACAAATGGTGCAGGTGTTGAAGGCAGGGGCAACAGGTCTCGCCAAAGACGATCAGCACCACGCTGCAAAGTTAAATAGGCGTTACCAGCAGTCACCATCAGAAACACAGCTCCGAGCAATCCTGCACCAAAGCCTTGTTTGACAAGTTTCACCAATGTTGATTCCACCAAACCAACAACAGAAGGTGGGAGCACCTGCGCAGTAAAGTCAACAATTTGCTGATCAAGACCATGCTGACGGCCAAGAAACCAAGAGGCCACAGACAGCGAGATCAACAGAATTGGGAAAAATGACTGCAACGTGTAATAAGCAAAAGCAGCACTAAGATCTACACAATCACAACGCATCCAGCGAAGGTAAGCCCGCCACAAACTTGCGACCAACCATCTAGCCCAACGTTTCCAACGAAGCTCCACGCTTGGCATTCATCTACTGCTAATAACCCTAGCGCCAGCCAATCAAAGAGCTCTGGAGTCTATTTGATTATCTTCTTTAAAAATCACACTGACTTAGCCATCAAAAAAGCCACCCCTGCGGGTGGCTTTTTCTTGGTAAATCAACAACTCTTTCTCGAGATTGATGATCTACATGCGGAAATGTTTTACCTGGCATTGAGCTATTTTCTCAGAGGGCTACCCCCAAAATATCGTCGCCGCTGATGCGTTTCACAACCGAGTTCGAGATGGATCGGAGTGGTTCCACATCGCCATGAACACCAGGATAAAATCATTCCCAAGGAGTGAACCTTGAGAACTGCATAGGTCATCATCCTTGCGAATGATGCTCTGAATTGAATAAAACTTGTTTCTCGGGCAAGAACCAAATGGATGGTCAAGCCCTCGGTCTATTAGTACTCCTCCGCTGCATCCATTACTGGACTTCCACGTAGAGCCTATCAACGGGTGTTCTTCCCGTGACCTTACTGGCTTATGCCATGGGAACACTCATCTTGAGGTGGGCTTCCCACTTAGATGCTTTCAGCGGTTATCCACTCCGCACATGGCTACCCAGCGTTTACCGTTGGCACGATAACTGGTACACCAGAGGTGCGTTCCTCCCGGTCCTCTCGTACTAGGGAGAAATCCTCTCAATGTTCCTGCGCGTACACCGGATATGGACCGAACTGTCTCACGACGTTCTGAACCCAGCTCGCGTACCGCTTTAATGGGCGAACAGCCCAACCCTTGGGACCGACTTCAGCCCCAGGTTGCGATGAGCCGACATCGAGGTGCCAAACCTCCCCGTCGATGTGAACTCTTGGGGGAGATCAGCCTGTTATCCCTAGAGTAACTTTTATCCGTTGAGCGACGGCCCTTCCACTCAGAACCGTCGGATCACTAAGGCCGACTTTCGTCCCTGTTCGACTTGTAGGTCTCACAGTCAAGCTCCCTTCTGCCTTTGCACTCGTCGACTGATTTCCAACCAGCCTGAGGGAACCTTTGCGCGCCTCCGTTACCTTTTAGGAGGCGACCGCCCCAGTCAAACTGCCCACCTGATACTGTCCGCTCCCCGGATAACGGGTGAACGTTAGAACCCTAGCTCTGAAAGAGTGGTATCTCACCATTGACTCAGTAGCACCCACGAGCACTACTTCAACGTCTCCCACCTATCCTGCGCATTCAGAGCCCGGGCACAATACCAAGCTACAGTAAAGCTTCATAGGGTCTTTCTGTCCGGGTGTACGTAGTCCGCATCTTCACAGACAATTCTATTTCGCCGAGCCTCTCTCCGAGACAGCGCCCAGATCGTTACGCCTTTCGTGCGGGTCGGAACTTACCCGACAAGGAATTTCGCTACCTTAGGACCGTTATAGTTACGGCCGCCGTTCACCGGGGCTTCAGTCGCCAGCTTCGCTTACGCTGACCGGCTTCCTTAACCTTCCGGCACTGGGCAGGCGTCAGCCCCCATACATCGTCTTGCGACTTAGCGGAGACCTGTGTTTTTGGTAAACAGTCGCCTGGGCCTCTTCACTGCGACCAGCTCTCGCTGGCACCCCTTCTCCCGAAGTTACGGGGCCATTTTGCCGAGTTCCTTAGAGAGAGTTATCTCGCGCCCCTCGGTATTCTCTACCACCCTACCTGTGTCGGTTTCGGGTACTGGCAGTTATGCCTTAACGGGTATAGGGCTTTTCTTGGAAGCATGACATCACCAACTTCGCTGCCGTAGCAGCTCGTATTCACGCCTTAGCTCAGAACGTTTTCGCCGCTCCTCAACGCCTCGAACGCTTAAACCAGTAACCAACATCTGGCTTGGCTAGCCTTCTCCGTCCCCCTTCCCAAAACATAACCGGTACAGGAATGTTGACCTGTTATCCATCGACTACGCCTTTCGGCCTCGCCTTAGGTCCAGACTAACCCTCCGCGGACGAGCCTGCCGGAGGAACCCTTAGGGTTTCGGGGCATGGGATTCTCACCCATGTTTTCGCTACTCAAGCCGACATTCTCACTTCTATGCAGTCCACGCCCGCTTACGCTAACGCTTCGCCCCACATAGAACGCTCCCCTACCATTTAACAAGTTAAATCCGCAGCTTCGGTACAACACTTAGCCCCGTTCATTTTCGGCGCAGGATCGCTCGACCAGTGAGCTATTACGCACTCCTTTGAGGATGGCTGCTTCTAGGCAAACCTCCTGGTTGTCTGGGCAATCCCACCTCCTTTATCACTTAGTGTTGATTTGGGGACCTTAGCTGGCGGTCTGGGCTGTTTCCCTTTCGACCATGGAGCTTATCCCCCACAGTCTGACTGCCTAGTTACACACAGGGTATTCAGAGTTCATCTCGATTAGGTACCGCTCTCGCAGCCCGCACCGAAATGGTGGCTTTACCCCCCTGCTGGAGCACTAGACGCTACGCCTCAACGTATTTCGGGGAGAACCAGCTAGCTCCGGGTTCGATTGGCATTTCACCCCTAACCACAGCTCATCCGCTGATTTTTCAACATCAGTCGGTTCGGACCTCCACTTGGTATCACCCAAGCTTCATCCTGGCCATGGTTAGATCACCCGGGTTCGGGTCTATAAACACTGACGATCGCCCTATTCAGACTCGCTTTCGCTATGGCTCCACCATTTCCGGTTTAACCTGCCAGTGCCTATAAGTCGCCGGCTCATTCTTCAACAGGCACACGGTCACCCGATTTAGTCGGGCTCCCATTGCTTGTAGGCTCATGGTTTCATGTTCTATTTCACTCCCCTCCCGGGGTTCTTTTCACCTTTCCCTCGCGGTACTGTTGCGCTATCGGTCACACAGTAGTACTTAGCCTTACGAGGTGGTCCTCGCGGATTCACACGGAATTTCACGTGCTCCGTGCTACTCGGGATACAGCTAGTTCAGTTCAGTTTTCGGTTACGGGACTTTCACCCTCTGTGGTGTGCCATTCAAACACTTCTCCTAACATCCCTGATACACATTGCTGTCCCACAACCCCGATGGTCGAAACCATCGGTTTAGGCTCTTCCCCGTTCGCTCGCCGCTACTTAGGGAGTCGTTTTTACTTTCCTTTCCTCCAGCTACTAAGATGTTTCAGTTCGCTGGGTTGGCTCGCACCAGCCTATGGATTCAGCTGGCCGTACTAGGGGTTGCCCCATTCGGAAATTCCCGGATCAAAGCGTGTGTCCAGCTCCCCGAGACTTATCGCAGGTAACTACGTCCTTCATCGCCTCTGTGTGCCAAGGTATCCACCATGAGCCCTTTGTAGCTTGACCAATTAATCTCTATAACGCTTCACGTAGTTGAATACGTATTCTTAGCAATTCACCTGGCTTCAATCTCAAACTTCTCCAGTTAAACTGAATTATTTGTCATTGAAGATGGTTTGAATCACCAATCAAACTCTCGATGCCTCGATGACATCGAAAGAACGCTATAGAGTCTCGGCTCTTGACTCAAGAATCAAACATCATTCTCGTTAATCAACCTCAGCTCTCTACTGACGCAGATTGCATTAGCTGATTCCCAAGAATCATGCATCCATGAGATGCTTTATTCTTTCCAGACTTACCTATGCAGTTGTCAAGGTTCTGCTGAACATCTCTGCAATTCTTGCGAATTACAGTGAGCCCAGCGTCCTATCAACCTAACCTCAATTGATTGAGACCTGGAATGATAAGAAGCTAGGGTCTGCCAGCAAACTTAAATTCTAAATCACATCACACAACGATTCTCACCATTGGCTCGTTGTCAGAAGATTCGTCAGTGGAGGTTAGCGGACTCGAACCGCTGACATCCTGCTTGCAAAGCAGGCGCTCTACCAACTGAGCTAAACCCCCAACACCGAATGGGCCATCCTGGACTTGAACCAGGGACCTCACCCTTATCAGGGGTGCGCTCTAACCACCTGAGCTAATGGCCCAGGAGTAACCCTTGCGGGGTGTGACCTAGACAAGTTTAGGAACTAAAATCAATCATCAATCTCCAAGCTGATTACTCAGCTTTTCTTTGATTCTCAACTTGAGGTACCGATCGACCTAAGGTGACAGGATTTCGGCCTAAGAATTAAAATACTCAGACATCAAAATCATTGTTTTGTCTCCCTGTTAGGAGGTGATCCATCCGCACCTTCCGGTACGGATACCTTGTTACGACTTCACCCCAGTCATCAGCCCCACCTTCGGCGTCCTCCTCCACAAGGGTTGGAGTAACGACTTCGGGCGTGGCCAACTTCCATGGTGTGACGGGCGGTGTGTACAAGGCCCGGGAACGTATTCACCGCAGTATGCTGACCTGCGATTACTAGCGATTCCTTCTTCACGTAGGCGAGTTGCAGCCTACGATCTGAACTGAGCCACGGTTTATGGGATTTGCTTGTCCTCGCGAACTTGCTGCCCTTTGTCCGTAGCATTGTAGTACGTGTGTAGCCCAGGATGTAAGGGGCATGATGACTTGACGTCATCCACACCTTCCTCCGGTTTATCACCGGCGGTCTCTCTAGAGTGCCCAACTGAATGCTGGCAACTAAAAACGTGGGTTGCGCTCGTTGCGGGACTTAACCCAACATCTCACGACACGAGCTGACGACAGCCATGCACCACCTGTCACTGCGTTCCCAAAGGCACTCTCTCGTTTCCAAGAGATTCGCAGGATGTCAAACCCTGGTAAGGTTCTTCGCGTTGCATCGAATTAAACCACATACTCCACCGCTTGTGCGGGCCCCCGTCAATTCCTTTGAGTTTCACACTTGCGTGCGTACTCCCCAGGCGGAACACTTAACGCGTTGGCTACGACACCGAGGGGGTCGATTCCCCCGACACCTAGTGTTCATCGTTTACGGCCAGGACTACAGGGGTATCTAATCCCTTTCGCTCCCCTGGCTTTCGTCCATGAGCGTCAGTTATGGCCCAGCAGAGCGCCTTCGCCACTGGTGTTCTTCCCGATATCTACGCATTTCACCGCTACACCGGGAATTCCCTCTGCCCCTACCACACTCAAGCCAATCAGTTTCCACTGCCTTGATGGAGTTAAGCTCCACGCTTTAACAGCAGACTTGAAAAGCCGCCTGCGGACGCTTTACGCCCAATAATTCCGGATAACGCTTGCCACTCCCGTATTACCGCGGCTGCTGGCACGGAATTAGCCGTGGCTTATTCCTCAAGTACCGTCAGATCTTCTTCCTTGAGAAAAGAGGTTTACAGCCCAGAGGCCTTCATCCCTCACGCGGCGTTGCTCCGTCAGGCTTGCGCCCATTGCGGAAAATTCCCCACTGCTGCCTCCCGTAGGAGTCTGGGCCGTGTCTCAGTCCCAGTGTGGCTGATCATCCTCTCAGACCAGCTACTGATCGATGCCTTGGTGAGCCATTACCTCACCAACTAGCTAATCAGACGCGGGCTCATCCTCAGGCGAAATTCATTTCACCTCTCGGCATATGGGGTATTAGCGGCCGTTTCCAACCGTTATCCCCCTCCTGAGGGCAGATTCCCACGCGTTACTCACCCGTCCGCCACTAACCCGAAGGTTCGTTCGACTTGCATGTGTTAAGCACGCCGCCAGCGTTCATCCTGAGCCAGGATCAAACTCTCCGTAGTAGATCAAACCCTCTCGCAATCAACCCTTACAGGCTCATCACTCAGTCTGATTTGCTTCACCCACTCATTCGCACTGGCGTACGACAAGCAGTTGTTGCCCCCTTCCTCTGACAGAAGGATTACAAGAGTGCACTTCAGAATCTCTTCCTTCTGTGACTTTCCAGGATCTCAGATCCGGTCGTTGCTTTCACCTGTCACACCTTTGACATCAATCCTCGCCCGTGAAAGCAAAAATTGATGCTGTAACAGGTTTCTGCAACTAATTTCTTTTGACGGGACCTCACACTCTCGTCGCATATCTGCTCAAACCCTTTGATCAGCTTTTGATCGCTGCTCATCGGGCCTAAACGCGACAAAAGCGTCAGTTCCTAAACTCTTAAGTTGTCCAGGTTCTGCTCCTCCACTCCCTTGTAAGGAGTGTCAGGCGCTGCGATCTTGCGATCGCCTCTAAAACCTACAACACCAGCGGATCGCTCCTCTGCTCTTGTAAGCGCCCACTGACGCCTCAAGCTTTCGCTATCAGCACCACGTGGGTTGCGCTACAGGGCTCAGCCCTTCGCGCAGTCCAAAAACATAGCCCATTTCATACCCCTCTCGCAATCTCTTCTCAATCCAGA